>NZ_RBJA01000001.1:2760000-3252500 GCF_003634645.1 Acidovorax sp. 94
TCGCCCCTGATCCTGACAGCACCCGTGAGCCAACCCGGGGTGCCCGCCAACAGCAGCGCCCGCGACTTCTTTGTGGCAGCCCGCAATGGCGGCGACAAGTGGAGCTATGGCACGCCCGGCGTGGGCACGGTGGGCCACATTGGCACCGAGTTGCTCAAGTCGCGCAGCAACATCAACCCGGTGCATGTGCCCTACCCGGGCTACCCGCAGGTGGCCACCGCCATGCTGGGCGGGCAGTTGCAGATGGCCTTGCTGCCCCCGGCCCTGGCGCAGGCCCAGGTGCGTGCGGGCAAGCTGCGCGCGATTGGCGTGACGTCTTCCGGGCGCAGCCCGCTGGCGCCCGATGTGCCCAGCCTGGCCGAGGCCGGCATCAGCAACTTCAACCTGGAAATCTGGAACGCCTTTGCGGCGCCTTCGACCCTGCCCAAGCCGATCCAGGCCAAGCTGGCGGCGCTGATCAGCGAGATTGCGCGCAGCGAAGAGGTGCGCGGCAAGCTGTTCCAGCAGGGCTGGCAGACGGTGGGCTCGTCGCCCGAGGGGCTGGCCAACCGCGTGAAGGCCGACACCAACTTGCTGGGCGGCGTGATCGCGATGCGCGGCATCAAGGCGGAATAAATCTGCGCGACGGAAACGCCGCACGCCTTTGCTGCTAGCAAACATCAACCCGGGTCTGGCTGATGCGCCTGCCCGGGTTTTTTTGTTGCAGGTGCTGTCAAACCAGCAGGCGGACTGGCGGGCCCGCAGAGACCTCAGCCCGCCTCGGCAAGCAGTGCCTTGACGTCTGCCGCCAGGGCCTGCGCGCCACTGCCATAACGGTTATAGATGCGCAGGCGCCCCGCCGTGTCATACACGTAGCTGCCCGCCGAGTGGTCCATGGTGTAGCTGGTGGGCGTTTTGCCATCGACCTTCTTGTAGTAGATCTTGAAGTCCTTGGCGACCGCAGCCAGTTGCTCTGGCGAGCCATACAGGGCCAGAAAACTGGGATCGAAATTGGCCATGTAGGCCTTGAGCACTTCCGGCGTATCGCGTTCGGGGTCTACCGTGACGAAGATGCCCTGCAGGCGGTCGCCGTCCTTGCCCAGCATCTTCTTCACCTCGGCCAGCTCTTGCATGGAGGTGGGGCACACGTCCGGGCACTGCGTGAAGCCGAAGAACACCACCACTACCTTGCCCGCAAAGTCCTTGAGGTGTCGCGCCTGGCCGTTGTGGTCGGTCAGCGGGATGTCACGGGCATAGTCCGCACCGGTGATGTCCACGCCACGAAACTCTGCCTTTTTCTCGGAACAGGCACTAAAAATCCCCGCAGCGCTTATAGATAAAGCGCCAACAGCTATCGTTTTAAGAGCACTTCTTTTCAACATGGTCATGGCGGTCTTCACAGCACGTAGTGGTCCACCAGGAGGGCGGCAAACAGGGCGCTCAGGTGGATGAGGGAAAAGCGGAAGGTCTTGCGCGCGAGCGCGTCCGAATAGTTGCGCCACAGGGCAAAACCGTAGCCGCAGAAGCCTGCGCTCAGCACCACCGCAGCGGCCAGGTAGATCCACGAGCTCATGCCGTAGACGAAGGGCATCAGGCACCCGGCAAACAGGATCAGGGTGTACAGAAACACCTGCAGGCGGGTGAACTCGTTGCCATGGGTCACCGGCAGCATGGGCAGGCCAGACTTGCGATAGTCCTCCACCCGGTACAGGGCCAGCGCCCAGAAGTGAGGAGGCGTCCACAGAAAGATGATGAGGAACAGGATGAGCGCTTCCGGGCCGACATCGTTGGTCATGGCCGCCCAACCGAGCACGGGCGGCATGGCGCCTGACGCACCACCAATCACAATGTTCTGCGGCGTAAGGGGCTTGAGAATCACTGTGTAGATGACCGCATAGCCCATAAATGTGGCGAACGTGAGCCACATCGTGAGAGGGTTCACCCAGAAGTACAACAGTGCGGACCCCGCACCACACAACACGGCAGAAAACAGCAGCGTCTGGGCGTTGGACAGCTGGCCCTTGGCCGTGGGACGCCAGGCGGTGCGCTTCATCTTGGCGTCGATGCCCTGCTCCACGATGCAGTTGAAGGCGGCGGCAGCGCCCGCCACCAGCCACACCCCGGCACAGGCCAAGACCATCAGCCCAAGTTGCGAGGCCGACGGAAGCCCAGGCACAGCCAGCACCATGCCAATGAGGGCACAAAACACAATGAGCTGGACCACGCGCGGCTTGGTCAGCGCATAGAACTGCGCAATGCGCGACGGCGTAGAAACAGCGGCGGGGGCAGCAACACTCATGCGGAAACTCTCGATGCACCCGAAGGCGCGGAAAACTCTTGCGGCGCGGACACCGCGCGGCTGGACACCAAGGCCCAGGTCAACACCACCACCAGCGCCGCAGCGCCACCGGTATGCAGCACGGCGGCCAGCAGCGGCCAGTCCAGCACCACGTTGGAGAGGCCGGTGGCCAGTTGCAGCAGCGCCAGCGCGGCCAGCCAGCGGGACTGAACCCGGAGCAAGCCCGCCTGGCGAAGGCGCCAGCAAACGATGCCCAGGGCCAAGAGGACCACATAAGCCATGAGCCGGTGTACATAGTGGATGGCTGTGAGCCCGGCAAAACTGATGTGGCTGCCGTCCTGCAGCATACCCAGCGCGCGCCAGACCTGAAAACCCTGGCCAAAGTCCATGGCTGGCCACCAGCTCCCCTGACAGGTAGGAAAGGTGGTGCAAGCCAGCACCGCGTAGTTGGTGCTGACCCAGCCACCCAGCACCACCTGCACCGCCACGAGCACGCCGGTGATCACCAGGCCCCAGCGCAACCCGGTGGAGACACGCACAGGCAGCTTGCCCTGGGCGCTCTGGGTGTGGCGCACTGCCTGCACACACAGCAGCGCCAGCAGCACCAGCCCCCCGATGAGGTGCAGCGTGACGATGGCCGGAAAGAGTTTCATCGTCACCGTCAGCGCCCCGAAAGCCCCTTGCAGACACACCCAGAACAGCGTGAAGGTGGGCCACCACGGGCTGATGGGGGGACGTTCGCCCCCCATGCGCAAGGCCTTGCGGTGCTGCACCCACGCCGACACCGTGAGCACGATGATGAGCACGCCCACGCCCGTGGCCAGGTAACGGTGGATCATTTCAACCCAGGCCTTGCCATGGGTCACAGGGCCCGTGGGCATGGCCTCCTGGGCCGCCGCGATCTCGGTGCGCGCCCCCACGGGGCTGGCGCTGCCGTAGCACCCAGGCCAGTCGGGGCAGCCCAGACCCGAGTCGGTCAGGCGGGTGAAGGCGCCAAAAAGCACCAGATCAAACGTCAGGAACAGGGTGAGCACCGTGAGTGCCTGCAAGCGCCGCATGGGGGAGTTGTTGCGGTTGCGCCAGCCCACCCAGGCGAGCGGCCCGAGCGCAATCAGCACGCCCAGCAGCATCAGCCGGGCGATGGGCGCCAGATCGTAGAGCGGCTGTGGGGTGTCCATCACGGCTTCCCGGGACGCCCGGCCTCATCCCATGACGAGGACGCACGCAACAGGCGTTCAAGATCCCGCTTGGCCTTGGCCGCGCCTGCCGCGTCCATGGCTGCCGGAAAACGCATCATCCAGTTGCCCATGGGGTCCACCACATACAGGTGGTCCGCGATCTGGTGCCCCTCGGCAGGCGCAAGCCACGCATTGAGTGCAGCAGCATCCATGCGCAGCACCGTCGCTTTCTGCAATGCGGGCGTGAGCTCCGGGGGCACGCTGGTAGCGTCGTTCACCAGCCAGACCCAGTCCACGCGGTCTTTCTCCTTGCCCACACTTTCGCGCAGTTGCCGCTGCAGGTACAGGTGCTTCTGGCAGGCGGCATCACAGGCCCCGCCCGCAACGCTGACCAGAAGCCATTGCCCCTTCAGCGAAGCCAGGGGAACGGCCTTGCCATCGAGTGCCGTGGCGCTCAGGTCCGGCAGGGTGCGCTGCGGGTTGATCAACTCGCCATAGTTGCGCCGGCCTTCGGGGCGGATGACGTAGTACGTGAAATACGAGGCGATGACCGGCGCCGCGCAGATGAGCAGCACGCCCAGCATCTTCAAACGCCCATGGCGCGTGCGCTGCGTCAGGGCCACGGCGCCCGCCGCTTCGGGCAGCGTGTGCACGGTGAGCCCCAGGGGATGGTCCCCCTGGGCTTCAGGCGGCAGGGTGGCTGCGCGGGCGAATGAACCGTCGGACGATTTGGAACCAGACATAGAGAAGTGCAATCAGGCCGCAGAGCCCGAACCATTGAAATGCGTAACCGTAGTGTTTGTCGACGCCTGCGCCGACCACGGGCCAGTCGCGTTGAAGCCCCTCGCCTGCTTCGCCCGTCTGCAGCACCGTGAGGTGGGCAAGCGCCAGACCGGTTTCGGTGCGAAACGCTGCCAGGTCGAGATTTTGCCGGATGCGAGAAGACCCCTGGGCACTGTCGGCGCCCTGGAACTCATACAAACGTGAAGGCGCGGGCGCCACACGGCCCTGCACCCGCACCGCCACATCCTGTGGCGTCTGCACCTGTGGCAATTGCGTGCGGTCCTGGAAATTGCGCGGCGCCCAGCCACGCTGCACCAGAACCGCCGCGCCACTTTGCCCTGCCAGCTGCAAAGGCGTCACCACAAAAAAGCCCGGGCGCCCGTGCATCTGGCGGTTGTCGAGGTACACCGTGTGCTCCGACAGCCACCGCCCCTCCAGAACCACAGCACGGTGCACCAACGAAGAGGCGTCCTTCGAGGATGGATCTGCCACCGCAGCAGCAAGCAAGGCGCGGCCGTCAATGGCAGGCATGCGACCCCGTTCGTCCAGCGCGGCCTGAAGCGCCTCTTTTTCGGCTGCGCGCGACAGCTGCCAGCGGCCCAGCGATGCCGTGACCAGCATGCCCGCCACTGCGGCGAGTGTGATCAACCAGAAACGCAAGCCTGCGGGACGGCGGAAAGTGGTCACGGGATAATGTGCTCCATGAAATACCTCGTAGTGCTGGCGTTCATCGCCATTCTGGCCAGCCTGGCATCCGCCCTGTTCTTCATGATGCGCAATGGACGCGATGACAAGTCCAAGGGCAACCACATGGCCAAGGCGCTGGCCGTGCGGGTGGGGATCTCCATCGTGCTGTTCCTGTGTATCCTGGTCGCCTGGCAGCTGGGCTACATCCAGCCTACTGGCCTGCCGGCAACCGCCCGCTAACCCCCCCCAACCGTGGCGAGCAGGACGCCGCCAGCGATGGACCAGGCTCTGCGCTGACAGCATGCATGCCAACAAAAAAAGCGCCGCGAGGCGCTTTTTTTACATGGCAGGCGCGGTTTACATCCAGTAGACCAGCACGTACAGACCCAGCCACACCACGTCCACAAAGTGCCAGTACCAGGCAGCGCCCTCGAAACCGAAGTGCTTGTCGGCGGTGAAATGGCCCTTTTGCAATCGCAGCGTGATCACCAGCAGCATCAGCATGCCCAGGAACACGTGGAAACCGTGGAAGCCGGTCAGCATGAAGAACGTCGAACCGAACACGCCCGAGTTGAGCTTGAGGTTCAGGTCGGTGTAGAGGTGGTAGTACTCATAGCCTTGCACCAGCAGGAAGACAAAACCCAGCAGCACCGTGGCCCACATGAAGCCGATCGTCTTGCCGCGATGGTTTTCGCGCAGTGCATGGTGGGCGATGGTCAGCGTCACACCCGAGGTCAGCAGCAGAGCCGTATTGATGGTGGGCAGCCAGAAGGGACCCACCGTCTGGAAGGGCTCGACGATGCCAGCCGGCGAACCGGTCACGCCCGCAGCCAGACTGGGCCAGACCGCCTTGAAATCAGGCCACAGCAGTGCATTGTCCAGGCTTCCCAGGGCAGGTACAGAGTGCGAACGCGCCCACCACAGGGCCGTGAAGAACGCGCCGAAAAACATCACCTCCGAGAAGATGAACCAGCTCATGCTCCAGCGGTACGACAGATCGATCTTGTGGCCATACAGGCCACCTTCACTCTCACGCACCGCATCGCCGAACCATTGGTACAGCGTGAATAGCCACCACACCAGGCCCAGCGCCAGGGAATACTTGCCCCAGTCGTGGCCGTTGATCCACTGCCCTGCGCCCAGAATGACGAAGAACAGGCCTGCAGCCGCCATCACAGGGTGACGCGACTCGGCAGGCACATAGTAGTACGGGGTTCCGCCGTGGGTTGATGCACTCATTTCAGCTCCTGACTCTCAAAATCTTTGTTTTCAGTATTTGTTCGTACCAACCAACACACACTCACTCACACGATCCAGTTCACCAGCCCGATCAGGCCGATGACCAGCAGAAAGACCGCGATCAATCCCACCACGATGATGTGCAGTGGGTTGAGTTTTTCGACATCCTGCTGGTATTCGCTGCCCTTGCGCAGGCCGATGAGCGACCAGGCCACGGCGCGCACGGTGCGCAGCAACGAGCCTTTGCGCGCATGCGGCTTCACCACGGGCTGCTCCAGGGGGGTATTCATGATCCAGCCCCTTCCAATGAGGAAATGGTCGGAAGGGATACATCCACGGCTGCTGTGGACTGCGGTGCTGCGGGTGTCTTGCCACCCACTTCAAAGAACGTGTAGGACAACGTAATGGTCGTCACGTCCTTTGAAATACGGGGGTCAATCACAAACGCCACCGGCCATTCCTTTTTCTCGCCGGGCTCCAGCGTGTACTGGTTAAAGCAGAAGCACTCCAGCTTGTTGAAGTGTGCAGCAGCCTGGCGGGGCGCGTAGCTGGGAATGGCCTGCGCAGCCATGCGGCGGTTCTGAATGTTCTGAAACTGGTACATCACCGTGGTCAGCTCACCCGGGTGCACCTGCACCGATCGCTGGGCAGGTTTGAAATCCCAGGGACCCCGCGCGTTGGCATCAAACTCCACCGTGATCGTACGGGTCTTGTCCACCTGCGTGTTGGCAGGAACCTTGACATCCTTGCCCGCCACGCCGTTACCAGGCACCTGACGCTCGGAGAGCGACAGGATGTTGATGCCCGTCATCTCGCAGATGTGCTTGTAGATGGGAATCAGCACATAGCCGAAGGCGAACATGCCAGCCGCGATCACGACCAGCTTGCCGACCATCTTGGCGTTTTCGCGGTGCAGGCTCATGGCAGGTGTGGACTCAACGGGAAAGGAAGAACACCTTGGCCATGAACCCGACGAAGAACACCACCGCAATCGACGCCAGGATCAGCGCCATCCGCAGGTTGCTCTTTTTCTGCTCGGGTGTCATCGTCGTGGCCCTCAGCCGATTACACGGGTTGCCGTGGCATCCAGCTTGGGTGGATTCTCAAAAGTGTGGAAAGGCGCTGGAGAGGGAACTTCCCATTCCAGACCTTCAGCACCGTCCCAAGGCTTAGCAGCTGCCTTTTCACCCTTGCCACGCATGGCAGGAACAATCACCGCCAGGAAGAAGTAGACCTGCATCAGACCGAAGCCCAGCGCGCCGACCGAGGCAATCGCGTTGAAGTCAGCGAATTGCATGGGGTAGTCGGCGTAGCGACGGGGCATACCGGCAAGACCCAGGAAGTGCATGGGGAAGAAGGTGATGTTGAACGTGATCAACGAGCCCCAGAAGTGGATCTGGCCGCGCGTTTCAGAGTACATCACACCCGTCCACTTGGGCAGCCAGTAGTAGACGCCAGCAAACATGGAGAACAGGGAGCCCGCCACCAGCACGTAGTGGAAGTGGGCCACTACGTAGTACGTGTCTTGCAGCTGGATGTCGATGGGAGCCATGGCCAGAATCAGGCCGGTGAAACCACCCATGGTGAACACGAAGATGAAGCCCACCGCAAACAGCATGGGGGTCTCAAAGGTCATGGAGCCGCGCCACATGGTGGCGATCCAGTTGAAGATCTTCACGGCCGTGGGCACGGAGATCAGCATGGTGGCGTACATGAAGAACAGCTGGCCCGTCACGGGCATGCCCGTCGTGAACATGTGGTGGGCCCACACGATGAACGACAGGATGGCGATGGACGACGTGGCGTACACCATGGAGGCGTAGCCGAACAGCTTCTTGCGGGCAAAGGCAGGCACGATCTGGCTGATGATGCCGAAGGCCGGCAAGATCATGATGTACACCTCGGGGTGGCCGAAGAACCAGAAGATGTGCTGGTACATCACCGGGTCACCGCCGCCAGCGGGGTTGAAGAAGCTGGTGCCGAAGTGGCGATCCGTCAGCGTCATGGTGATTGCGCCAGCCAGCACGGGCATCACGGCGATCAGCAGGTAGGCGGTGATGAGCCAGGTCCAGGCGAACATGGGCATCTTCATCAGCGTCATGCCGGGTGCGCGCATGTTCAGGATGGTCACGATGATGTTGATCGAACCCATGATGGACGAGGCACCCAGGATGTGCATGGCGAAGATGCCGGCATCCATGGAGGGGCCCATCTGCAGCGTCAGCGGCGCATACAGCGTCCAGCCCGCAGCAGGAGCGCCACCGGGCATGAAGAACGATGCCACCAGCATGATGGCCGCAGGGATCATCAGCCAGAAGCTGAAGTTGTTCATGCGGGCAAAAGCCATGTCGGATGCGCCGATCTGCAGCGGGATCATCCAGTTCGCAAAGCCCACGAAGGCCGGCATGATGGCGCCGAACACCATGATCAGACCGTGCATGGTGGTCAGCTGGTTGAACAGCTCGGGGTTCACCAGCTGAAGGCCGGGCTGGAACAGCTCGGCGCGAATCAACAGCGCCAAGACGCCGCCCACCATAAGCATGGCGAAGGCAAACAGCAGGTACAGGGTACCGATGTCCTTGTGGTTGGTGGCATACACCCAGCGGCGCCAGCCGGTGGGACCATGGTGTCCATGGTCGTCGTGTGCGTGGTCGCCCGCATGCCCGTGGTTGTCGAGAACTGCACTCATCTTGGATTCCTCAATACGTTAGGGCGCTGATTACTTGCCGCGCTGGGCCACGATTTCAGCAGGCTGCACCAGCTGGCCGGTCTTGTTGGACCACGAATTCTTGGTGTAGGTGGCAACGGCTGCGATATCGGTATCGCTCAGTTGCGCCCATGCAGGCATGGCACCATTGGCTGCGCCCTTGAGCAGAACCTGGATCTGCTTGACATGGTCCGCGTCCAGCACGATGGCCGAACCGTCCAATGGCTTGATGGGGCCAGCGCCCTTGCCGTTGGCCTGGTGGCAGGCCGCACAGTTGGCGGCATACACCTTCTCGCCCCGCTTCATGATGTCGTCCAGCGCCCAGACCTTGGTGGGGTCGTCCAGCTTGGCAGCAGCCTTCTTCTTCTGATCAGCCACCCAGGCGGTGTAGTCCTCAGCAGACACGACCTTCACATGGATGGGCATGTAAGCGTGCTCCTTGCCGCACAGCTCGGCGCACTGGCCGTAGTAATCGCCAATCTTCTCGGCGCGGAACCAGGTGTCGCGTACAAAGCCAGGGATCGCATCCTGCTTGATGCCGAAGGCGGGCACCATGAAGGCGTGGATCACGTCGTTGGCCGTCGTAATGATGCGGATCTTCTTGCCCACCGGCACCACCATCGGGTTGTCCACCTTGAGCAGGTAGTCGGTCGGCGCATCCTTGACATTGCCGCTGTCAGACATCACGCGGTGGCTGCTGTCCAGCGTGGAGATGAAGGCCAGACCCTCGCCCTCGCCGGTGATGTAGTCATAACCCCACTTCCACTGGTAGCCCGTGGTCTTGATGGTGAGGTCGGCGTTGGTGGTGTCCTTCTGGGCCACCAGCACCTTGGTGGCAGGCAGGGCCATCAGGATCACGATGATGAACGGAACAATGGTCCAGACCACTTCCACCGTCACGGATTCATGGAAATTGGCCGACTTGGCGCCCTTGGAACGGCGGTGTTTCCAAATCGAGTAGAACATCACGGAGAACACTGCAACAAAGATCACCGTGCAGATGATCAGCATCATCCAGTGCAGAAAATGTTGCTCTTCTGCGATCTTGGTGACCGGGGGATGCAGGTTCAGCTGGTTGACTGCAGGGCCGCCAGGCAGGTCCTGAACGGCATGGGCTGCGGAGCCCACCCATGCACCGGCAATCAGCAGCAGAGAAGCCAGCTTGTTGGAAATGCTCTTCATAGTTCTCACTTACTTCTAAGCCTCAATTTAACCAATCCCTTTCGCGCGCCTGCGTGGGGTCAGGCTGCGCGCAAGGCCATGCGGATCTCCGATGCCAGAGCCGGTCGAAGTTCGGGGCGCATGAAGCGCCCCACTTCGACCGTTCGGCCCTGCGCAGACAGCATGATCAGCGAACGGTCCCCAGACTTGGGCTCTACGCGAACCCAACTCCGGTCAAACTCGGCGCGCTCCAGCTTGCCTGCTGTCTCCAGTTCCACCACAAGGCGTGAACCCTGCAGCGAAATCCTCTCGCCATCCGCCGCATGGCGACCGTACATGGCGAATGCAATTCCTACCGCCACCATCTCCAGCCACGCAAAGGGCATGACCAGGCGGGCACCGAGTATCCAGAAGCACGTTGCGATACCCAGGGACACCACACACAAGGACAGATACATCCAGCCCAACTGCACCGGCGTGACCGAACAGTTGCGAACGAGACGCCAGTCAATGCGTTGACCCGACACCGTGGCAAAACGAAAAACCAAGCCCGTCACCAGAAGTGCTCACAAGACTGCCAGCTGGGTGCCTGTCATGCCCAAGGCAAGACAGGCGCAGCCCGCAAAGTTGCGCGGGAAGATGCCCGAAATCTCAATAACCCGGAATTGTAGCGTGCCTTGTTCCATGTCATTGACACGCCGTTACAGGCTAGTTCTCTTTGCCGCCCTGGCGCAACATGGTGCGCATGTCCTGCAGAGACACAGCGCTGCTGGAACTGACGCGCACCCGAGGCGCAGGCTTGAAGGCATGGCCATAAATGATTTCGAAAGTCAGTGCCAACTGACCACCTTGTTGCGGATCTGCCAACCGGTCGGACAGCACTTGGTAGAGCTTCTCGCGCCAGCGCCGACCGCGCAATGAGGGAAAGCGATCAGGGTGCAGATTGCAACCCAGCTCGCGCAGCTCTTGAACCAGCCGCTCGGGCGTGGCAAACGTGAGCGTGATGCGCTCCATGTCCATCACCGGTTCGGCAAAACCGGCGTGCACCAGCATGTCACCCCAATCGTGCATGTCGGTGAAGGCATGCCCTGCCGGGGGCCAGCCCAGCTCGGCATACACCGCATGCAGTTCTCGCAGGGTATCGGGCCCCAGGCACGAGAACATCAGGTAGCCATCCACCGCCAGGGCACGGTGCCATTGCGCGATCAGCGCCTGCGGGTCGGTTGCCGTGTGCAGCGCCATGTTGGCCCACAGCATCTGCACACTCGCATCTGCAGGCATACCCAGCTGGGGGTTGCCTGCGCTCCAGCGCGCAGGACTCCACCACGGCTTGGCCAGCGCTTGCCGTGCAGAGTCCTCGCAATGGGCTGCCGTTTCGTAGATCTGGCAACGCGCTTTGGGATAGCGTGCGCTCACGAGCGCATGCGCCTGCAGGCCGCCACGCGCTGCGTCCCAATGGCACCACGATTCAGGGGCCTGGCGAATCCATTGCAAGCGGCCCTCCATGCGGCGGGCCACTTCTTCATGAAGCCAGGGAGATACGGCGGGGGCTGCTGCATGCCAGCGGGCCGCAGCAACGGGATCAATGGTGGGGGGGCGCTCGGAGGACGTCATGGGCCGCGCGAGTATATTGATTCATGCTTTTTACGGGCCTGACAGGGATTTCGCGCCGTTTCCACACCTGGGCCCACCAGGTGCCCAGCCAGTGCGCGTTCTGCCACACCTGGCCCTCGCAGCGCATCTGCAACGCCTGCGTGGCGCGGTTTGCCCAGCCCACCACGCGCTGCCAGCGCTGCGCCCTGCGGGTGCCCGCAGGGGTAGAGGTCTGCGGCGCCTGCATCCAGACCCCGCCCAGCTTTGATGCCTGCATTGCCGCAGTGGACTACGCCTACCCCTGGGCCGATGCGCTGGCGCAGTTCAAGTTTCGCGGTGATCCGGGCTGGGCCAAGGCGCTGGCCACACTGATGCGCAGCACGCCGTGGATGGAACCGGCGCTGGAAGCGGCCGACCGCGTGCTTCCAGTGCCGCTGTCCACCGAACGCCTGCGCGAGCGGGGCTTCAACCAGTCGGCCCTGCTGGCAAGGCACCTGGTAGGCCCCAAAACCGACCTCCACACCCTGCTGCGCATGCACGCCACCGAGGCGCAAAGCAGCCTGCCCCGCGCCCAGCGCCTGCGCAACCTGCGCGGCGCCTTCGCCGTTGAACCCAGCCGCGCGGCAGCCCTGCGCGGCCAGCGGGTGGTGCTGATCGATGACGTTATGACCACCGGTGCCACGCTGCAGGCGGCCACCCTGGCGCTGCGCGAGGCAGGCGTGGCGCATGTCACCGCCGCCGTCCTGGCGCGCACGGGGCTCGACTGAGCCCCGCAACCTCGAAGTACCAGCGGGATACTTTTGATTACGAGCGGTTGCTCAACTCACACGCCCAGCGATGACAATTGGCGGCATGTTCCATATCGTCCTCGTCGAACCCGAAATACCGCCCAACACGGGGAATGTGATTCGCCTGGCGGCCAACACGGGGTGCACTCTGCACCTCATCGAGCCGCTCGGGTTCTCGATGGAAGACCGCCAGATGCGCCGTGCGGGGCTGGACTATTACGAATACGCCCAGGTGCAAGTGCATGCAGGCTGGACCGCCTTCCTGCGGGATACCCAACCAGACCCGACCCGCATGTTCGCAATGACCACACACGGCTCGCAGCCCGTGCATTCCACCTGCTTCCTGCCGGGCGACTGGATGGTGTTTGGCGCTGAAACGCGAGGGCTTCCGCCCGAACTGCGCGAGAGTTTTCCGCCCGCACAACGCCTGCGCCTGCCCATGGTGGCGGGCCAGCGCAGCCTGAATTTGTCCAACGCCGTGGCTGTGACGGTGTTCGAAGCCTGGCGCCAGAACAGTTTTGCGATGCCCGACGGCGAAATCGCCGTGGAGCCAGAGGGCACCATCATCAGCGGATTTGCGCAGCTGGGTTGATGCTTGGCTGATTGTTGGTAGGTGCGCCGCCCTGGCCGATGGCCTTGGGTTACTTGGCCTGCTGCCCGCGTTGGTCCGCCACGGCCAGGGGCACCTGCTCGCTGAGAAAGTCCAGAAACACCTTGGTGCGCGCGGGCAGCATGCGGCCGGACGGCAGCGCGGCATAGATGGTGTAGCGCGAAAAAATCCACGCAGGCAGGATGTGCACCAGTTCGCCACGGGCCAGGTGTTCCTCGGCCAGCAGGCGCGATGTGACGGCCACCCCCGCGCCGTCTACCGCCGCGCGCAGAAGCAGCTCTGTGCTGACCGACTGCAGCACTGCCGGCACATCGACCTCTTGCGCGGGCATGCTGCCGTTGAGCGATTGCAGGCGCAGCTTGCGCGCTGGCCCCAACTGCGCTCGCGCGGCCATGCCGGAGTCGCGCAGATAGTCGTGTTGCAGCAGGTCTTGCGGCTCGCGCGGAATGCCCTTGCGCTCCAGGTAGTCGGGTGATGCAACAACAATCGCCTCCCCCTTCAACAGGGGGCGTGCCACGATGTTGGCATCAAAATCCTCGCCTGCCACCATGATGGTCACATCATATTCATCCACCCTCGCCGAGGCATAGGCGTCCAGGTCGATGTCAAGCAACAGCTTGGGGAACTCCGCATGCCACAGCGCCACCATGGGCGCCAGAAAGTTGGTCGCCAGCACAGGCGCCGCAACGATGCGGATGGTGCCGCGCAGATCGCGCGTGTTGGCCGCCGCTGCCGCTTCGGCGTCGTCGATCTCGTGCAGGATGGTGCGTACGCGCTGCAGATAGGCATCACCCGCGTCGGTGAGCGCCAGCTTGCGGGTAGTGCGCTGCAGCAGCCGCGTGCCCAGATGCTGCTCCAGCTCGGCCACCATGCGGGTGACCACAGGGGGTGACATGTCCATGGCGCGGGCGGCGGCGGCAAAGCCGCCCTCCTCCACCACACGCTCGAAAATTTTCATGGCTTGCAGGCGGTCCATGGTTCAGACCTCCTGCCCGGTGGCGACCAGGCTCAGGCCGGAGCGCCGAAATTGCGCGCCAAAGACTCGGCCACGCACACCGGCTTGTCGCTGCCCTCGCGTTCCACCGTCACCAACCAGGTCATCTGCATGCCATCGGGCGCCACGGGCTCGGCAGCCTGCAAGGTGAGACGCGCGCGCAGGCGGCTGCCCACCGGCACCGGTGCCGTGAAGCGCACCTTGTTCAGCCCGTAGTTCACGCCCATGCGCGCACCCTCGATGGTCAGGCCCGTCTCGAAAAACTGCGGGATCAGCGACAGCGTGAGAAACCCATGCGCAATGGGCGCGCCAAACGGCCCGGCCTTGGCACGCTCGGGGTCCACATGGATCCACTGGTGGTCGCCCGTGGCCTGGGCAAACAGGTTGACCTGTTCCTGCGTGATGGTGATCCAGTCGGTCACGGCGACCTCCTGGCCCACGCAGGCGCTGACTTCGGAATAAGAGCGGAAGATTTTCATCGTCGCAATGTAGCCCCGCACCCAGGCGCGCCTTGTCTGCCGGGTGACAGGTGTTTTCCCGAGGGACTGGTTGTACGTTCTGCTTCACGCTGTCCTTCAAGAATTGAGCCATGCACAGATGCCCTGCCACTGCTCCAGGTCGCGCGCCACGCGGCCGGGCGCCACGTCAAACAGCGTGAGGCCATGCGCCGCCAGGTGGATGTAGTTCTGCGTATCGCGCAGGTAGCCCAGCACCGGGAAGCCCAGGCTGTCCACAAAATGGTGCAGCTGCTCGGCGGCCTTGGTACGGGCGTCCACGCGCATGCCCACAATGCCGATCTGCACCCCTTCAGCACGGCGATGCTCGGCCAGCTGGTCCAGAAAACTGCGTGTGGCAAAGATGTCGAACACGCTGGGCTGCAGCGGCACGATGATCTTGTCGGCCAGCTTGAGCACATCGTTCAGCCGCCAGCCGTGCAGCCCGGCAGGGGTGTCGAGCACCGCGTGCGTGGTGCCCTTGGGCGGGCGGCTGATCACGTCCGAGTTGATGCCATCCCAGGCGCCAATGGGGCGCGCGGCTGGCGGGCGCAGGCCCAGCCAGAGCTTGGCGGATTCCTGCCGGTCGGTGTCGCCCAGGATCACGGGATGCCCCTGGCTGGCGTAGTAGCCCGCGATGTTGGTGGACAGTGTGGACTTGCCCACACCACCCTTCGGGTTGGCGACAACAACTACTGGCATGACAACCTCCTTGGAATCTGCGTATCCATGAAAAACCAAGCCAAATCAGCCTCTAGCGCTTTATAGGCAAGCGCAAGCAGCTATTAAAATCGAAGCGCAACCATCCTATCAAGCGTGCTGCCCGCCGCGCTTGACGAAGAACAGCCCGGCGCCCACCGCCATCAGCAAGCCGCCAAACACACGGTTTTGCGCCCGCACCGCACGCGCGCTGCGCATCAGGCGGCGCAGCGCGCTGGCCCCCGCAGCGTAGCCGTGCATCACCACCACGTCCACCGTCACCGTGGTGGCGGCCATCACCACCAGCTGGGTCCACAGTGGGCGCGTGTCGGTCATGAACTGGGGCAACACCGCCACCATGAAGATGATGCCCTTGGGGTTGGTGGCGTTGGTCAAAAAACCCGTGAGGCAGCGTTTTTGCCAGGTGCCGGCCGACTCTGCTTCATCGCCCTGCACCGGCGATTTGTCCCCGGCACGCCACTGCGCAAAGCCCACATAGATCAGATAACAGGCGCCCAGCACTTTCACCACGCTGAAAGCCACCTCGGACGCCAGCAGCAGCGAACCCACGCCCGCCCCGGCAATCAGCAAAATCAGCAACAGGCCCAGCTGCAGGCCCAGGATGGTGGCGCCCGTCTTGCGCACGCCGTACGACAGCCCATGGCTCATCGACAACACGGCCCCCGACCCCGGCGACACCGCAATCAGGCACGATGCCGCAAAAAAAGCCAGCCAAGTCTGAAAGTCCATGAATCATCAAGCCCGTGTGCGAAGAAGGGCGAGCATCTTAACAACGCCCCCGTGTCGCTGCCATGATCTGGATAAAAATGCCTGCTAGCGCTTGACCATAAAGCGCTACCTGCTATCAAAATAGAAGCATTTCAATGCTATGCCACGCGCACCCCCGCATCGCTACGGCAATGCCAGAATCCTGACACGCCCACGCCCGCCCGTCCGCCCCCTGCGACGCCCCTCCCAACGCCATCACTATTGCCGCGCCTCCATGGAACACGCCCCCACCTGGCTCACCTACGGTTTCCTGTACCTCACCGCTGCCGTGCTGGCCGTGCCCATTGCCAAGGCGCTGGGCCTGGGCGCCATCATTGGCTACTTGGCGGCGGGCATCGCCATCGGGCCCTGGGGCCTGGGGCTGGTCAGCAACGTGCAGGACATCCTGCACTTTGCCGAGTTTGGCGTGGTGCTCATGCTCTTCCTGGTCGGGCTGGAACTGCAACCCAGCCGCCTGTGGGCGCTGCGCCGCCCCATCTTTGGCACCGGCACCGCACAGGTGCTGGGCTGCGCAGCTGTGCTATTTGCGCTGGGTGCGCTGGCGGGCCTGCCCTGGCGCGTGAGCCTGGTGGGCGCTTTAGGCCTGGCGCTGTCGTCCACGGCGATTGCGCTGCAGGTGCTGGCCGAGCGCAACCTGATGCGCACCAGCAGCGGCCAGGCAGGTTTTTCGATCCTGCTGTTCCAGGACGTGGCCGCCATCCCCATCCTGGCCCTGCTGCCCGTGCTGGGCGCAGCCGCCGGCGAAGGCGCGGGCCACTCGCCAGGTGAGATGGTGCTGGAGGTGCTCAAGATCGTCGGCGTGATCGCCGCCATCATCCTCGGCGGGCGCCTGCTGCTGCGCCCCGTGCTGCGCTGGATCGCCAAGAGCAACACCCCCGAGATCTTCACGGCCGCCGCGCTGCTGTTGGTGGTGGGCATTGCCTACCTGATGGTGCTGGTGGGCCTGTCGATGGCGCTGGGCGCCTTCCTCGCTGGTGTGCTGCTGGCCGACAGTGAATACCGGCGCGAGCTCGAAGCCGACATCGAGCCCTTCAAGGGCTTGCTGCTCGGCCTGTTCTTCATCGCCGTGGGCATGAGCATCGACTTTGGCGTGATCCTGCGCTCGCCCGGCCTCATGGCCGCCATCCTGGTCGGTTTTCTCGCTGCCAAGGCCATCGTCATTTACACCCTGGCCAAGGTCGTCGGCATCCCCTACCAGGAGCGCCCGGTATTCACCCTGCTGCTGGCCCAGGGCGGCGAGTTTGCGTTTGTAGTGTTCCAGGCCGCAGCCGGTGCCAGCGTGTTCCCGGCCGAGACCGCCTCGCTGCTGATTGGCGCCGTGGCGCTGTCGATGCTGATCAGCCCGCTGCTGCTGGTGCTGCTGGACCGCGTGCTGCTGCGCCGCTACGCACAGCTCAAAAACACAACGCCCCAGGCCGAGGAAATTTCCGAACCCCAAGAGGCGCCCATCATCATCGCGGGCTTCGGCCGCTATGGGCAGATCGTCTCGCGCGTGCTGCTGGCCCAAGGCATCCCCACCACCGTGCTGGACCACAGCGTGGACATGCTGGAAGTGGCGCGCACCTTCGGCTACCGCGTGTTCTACGGCGACGCCACGCGGCTCGACCTGCTGCGTATCGCCGGGGCAGAACACGCGCGCATCCTGGTGGTGGCCGTGGACGATGCCGAGCAGTCCCTGCAGATCGCCAAACTGGCGCGCGAGCACTTCCCGCACCTGCAGATCGTGGCCCGCGCGCGCGATGTGACGCACTGGAACAAGCTGCGCGACCTGGGCGTGACACTGGTGCAGCGCGAGCTGTTCGAGTCCAGCCTGCAAAGCGCTCACACCGTGCTGGAGCTGATGGGCCTGCCACCCGCGCAAGCCACCGCCATCACCCAGCGCTTTCGCACCCACAACATCGCGCTGGCCGACCGCATGTACCCGCACCACAAGGACCGCGCCAAGTTCATCGCCGTGGCGCGAGAAGGGCGCAACCAGTTTGCGGAGCAGATGGCGCGGGAGCGGCAGGAAGGGGCAGCGCTGGGTGGGGCGGGCGGCGCCTATCCGGGGTATGGCGAGGCGGAGGAAGCGGATGCTGGGAAAGAGGTTGCCAGCGGCGAAAATTTGGATAAAAACAGGCTCTAGCGCTTATTTATCAAGCGCTTATAGCTATCTATTAAATAGCAAAATCAGCCTCCCTTGGAAAAGAGAATATGGCGCCCCGCGCCGCCAGGGTAACTGCACCTAACTCCACCGTGACGCGAAACCACGATTCGTGACACTTTATTTGTCGCTTAAAATTGTTTCGCGACACTTATTTGTCGCGATTTCGACTCGCGACAACAGGAGCCCCTCATGCCACGCATCACCCCATCCGAGGAGTTGAACACGCTTGCGGTACTGATCGCCAACGCTGCCCCTGCAGGCATTGGCAGCGACGCCCTGCTGCACCAGTTGGGCAACGCTTACCAGCGCCGCACCCTGCAGCGCCGGCTTGCGCAGCTGGTGGATCAACAACGCATCGAAGTGCGCGGAGAGGGCCGCGCCACCCGCTACTACCCACGCTCGCAGCCTGTCGAATCCGCCCATCCGGCGGCAACCAGCCCTGTTGCCACCACTGCAGATTACGTGCCCACCTCGGCAGAGGGCGCGGAAATCCGCGCGGCCATCTCCCAGCCCCGCCACCTGCGCAAACCGGTGGGCTACCAACTGGATTTTTTGTCGCAGTACCACCCCAACCACACGGCCTACCTGCCGCCGAGCCTGCGCGAGCAACTGCACACCCTGGGCCGCTCCCCCGCCGACCAAACGCCCGCAGGCACCTTCGCCAAAGACATCCTCAACCGCCTGCTGATCGACCTGTCCTGGGCCTCATCCCACCTCGAAGGTAACACCTACAGCCGGCTCGACACAGAACGCCTGATCGAATTCGGCCAGGCCGCCGAAGGCAAAAACGCGCTGGAAACCCAGATGATCCTGAACCACAAGCAGGCCATCGAATACCTGGTGCTCCAGCCTGAAAACGCGCAGGTGCAAACCGGCACGCTGATCGCACTGCACGCCTTCCTGTCCGACGGCCTGATGGCCGACCCCGCCGCCGTGGGCCGCATCCGCCGCCGCGCGGTGGAGATTGGCGGCAGCGTCTACCTGCCCATCGCCCTGCCCCAGCGGCTCGAAGAACTCTTCGGCATCGTCACCCAGATGGCCGCCGAGATCACCGACCCGTTCGAGCAAGCCTTCTTCTTGATGGTGCACCTGCCCTACCTGCAGCCGTTCGAGGACGTGAACAAACGCGTCTCGCGCCTGGCGGCCAACATCCCCTTCATCCGCCACAACCTGTGCCCGCTGTCGTTCATCGACGTACCGCAGCAAGCGTATGTAGACGCCATGCTGGGCGTATACGAACTCAACCGCGTGGACCTGCTGCGCGATGTATTCGTGTGGGCATATGAGCGGTCTTGCCAGCAATACGTGGCAGTGAAGCAGAACCTGGTGCCGCCGGATATTTTTCGGCTGCGGCACCGGCAGGCGCTGGCCGAGGTGATTGCGGCCATCGTGCGGAAGGGGGAGGCGGCTACGGAGGAGGCGGTGAAGCGCAGGATGCCTGCTTCTGTCCCAGAGGCCGACCACACGCATTTTGTGCAGCTGGCGCTGGCCGAGTTTGGCGCGCTGCATGCGGGGAATGCGGTGCGGTTTGGGATTCGGCCGTTGGAGTTTGGGGAGTGGGAACGAAACTATCGAGGTGAGACTGCGTAATGCGCTTTATGCATTTTGGGACATGCCTCCCAAAATCGGCTTTCGAAAGAACCATTCTCCGGTGCATTTGACGGCACAAAGTCATTGCTGCACAGCGGATCTGCTTACTCCTGCGACAACGCATCCAAGTCGGCAGATGCTATTACAGCGCGATCCGAGAACTCAACATATCGCAGCGAGTGTTTCGGCTTCGTCCTGAGTCAATCCTAGTTCAGCCGCCATGAGATGTTCCACTGACACGTCATTGATCATTGGCTGAATTTTCCTCAGCTTCTTTATTGCGTCGGCATCACGCTTCAGCAAGGCAAAAACGCTCTTGAAAGCCATGAAGTACCTTGGGGAGTTCTCCGCCAAGCCCCTGAGGACAGATTCAGCAGCTTCGTCGCCGTAGTCCGCTGAAACGACTATCACTGAAAAATAAGTCGAAATCCCCTCATTGAGCACGGTTGTCTGCGGCGTAGCGGGATCATCAGGATCAACTGACGGATACAAGAGATGGCAGACCTCATGAGATAGCTGAAAGTCTCGTTGCATATCGTCATCAAGAGCCCGCATGCTCAGTGCGATTTGGACCGAGTTTGTCTCAGGCGTGTAATAAAGATGCGGAGGATGATCGCAGAATGTCACCCCCACATACTTCCATTGCGACGTCATTGACCCAAACATCTGCTCGGCGTATTTGAGTAGTTGAGCTGCTCTCTCGCTCGCAGCGACTAATTCTTCTTTCATTTGGCAGCGCAGCTCCAACGGATAAGCGAAATAAGGTGGGATGTTTTGGACACCATTTCTCTTGTTTAAAGCTGCCGTACATGTAGTGAAAAAGTGCATGAAGCACTTGCATCCATGGGGATTGCTACTCAAGAGATACCCAACTATAGCGGCCGCAAGACAGCCGACGTTGGCGCACTAGCATCCGCATAAAGAGTCCAAAACACCAAATCAAACAAGAACCATTCGCATTACAATCATTCCTCCTGCCAGCCAGCGTCCCGAAAGTCACGCGAGCCAGCGCCCCAGCGTTTGTCCGCCTCTCTTTCCATCGGGACTCCCATGTCTTCTCAGCCCTCGCGTGCGGTGTCGCCACGCTCCTCGCTCGCCCGCCTTCGTTCGTCATCACGCACATCGACCCGCCAGGCCACCTTCTTCGCCCTGACCCCACTGGCCCTGTGCCTTGCCCAGGCCGCCATGGCGCAACAGGTCAGTACACCGACAGCAGACCCGGCAACGGCCGCGCCCCAACTGCAAGAAGTCCGCATCAACGCCAGCACCGAAAAAGACATGGGTTTTGCGCCCGTGGAGGCACAGACCGCCAGCAAGGCGCCCATGCGGCGGTTGGAAACCCCACAGTCCGTCAGCGTGGTCACGCGCGAGCAAATGGAGTCGCGGCAGATCACCAACGTGCAGCAAGCGCTGCAGACGGTGGCGGGGGTCAGCCCGGTCAACTTTGGGCGCCGGGGGTTTGATGACCTGAACATTCGGGGCTTTCGCTCTACCGAATCCATCTTGGTGGATGGCCTGGTGCAGAGCCCGGGCATGTGGGCCAAGTTGCAGCCCTACGGCTACGAGCGCTTCGAGGTGCTCAAGGGCTCGGCGTCGGTGCTGTATGGCCAGGTGCAGCCCGGCGGCATTGTCAATGCGGTGAGCAAGCGGCCCAAGAAGGAAGCGATCAACGAGGTGGGCGTGGAGGTGGGCAGTTTCGGCCAGCGCACGCTGCAGGCCGACATCAACCGACCACTGTCCGAATCGGGCAAGTCGGCGCTGCGCATCAATGCGCATGTCTCCAACGTGGACGACCCCACACAGTTCGTTTACCGCAAGGACCGCTGGTTTGCGCCGTCGCTCTCCATCGACCTGGGCCCGCAGACCGACCTGGTGCTGTTTGCCACCTACAGCCAGAGCCAATGGATGCGCCAGCAGGGCATCACGCCCTATGGCACGCTGCTACCCAACCGCAACGGCACGTTGCCCGTCACGATGTTCACGGGCGACCCAAGTTTTGGCGGGTATGACGTAGAGAGCAATACCGTGGGCTACACGCTGGAGCACAAGATGTCGGAGGCCATGACCTTCCGCCAGAACGTGCGCTACGAAACCGAGAAGGGCACGGGCAACTTTGTCTCCAACCAGGCGCTGCAAACCAACCAGCGGCTGCAGAACCGCCAGGCCTCGCGCCAGTACATGGACTACGACCTGCTGGCCACCGACACCTCGCTGCTGTCGCGCTTTGAAGCGCTGGGCGTGAAGCATCAGCTGGTGACGGGCCTCGATGCGCGCAGCGGCACCAGCCTGCTGGCCAGCCGCACCTGCCGCATCGGTGCGCTGGACCTGTTTGCACCCGTGTATGGCATGCAGGCCACCTGCCCCGAGGCGCTGACGCAGGATGCGCCCGCCAAACTCACCGTGGCCGGGCTGTATGCGCAGGACCAGATCAAGTTTGGCCAGGGCTGGACAGCCCTGGTGGGCCTGCGCCGCGACTGGTCCACCACCGATACGAACAACCGCGTGGCCAACACGCAGACGCGCCAGAAGGACAACGCCACCACGCTGTCGGCCGGGCTGGTGTACGAGTTCAAGCCCGGCTGGGCCGCGTATGGCAGCTATGGCGAGTCGTTTCTGCCCCAGTCGGGCCTGACGTTTGGCGGATCGAACTTTGTGCCCGAAACCGGCAAGCAGTGGGAGGCGGGCGTGAAGTACGAAGCCCCCGGCGGCCAGGTCACCGGCGCGCTCGCCGTGTTTGACCTGGTGCGCGAGAACGTGACCACCGCCGACCCGGTGAACACGGGCTTCAGCGTGCAGACCGGCGAGCAGCGCGCACGCGGGCTGGAGCTGGAGCTGGGTGCAGACCTGAAGAACGGCTGGAAGCTGACCAGCGCCTACACCTACACGCAGTCCAAGGTCACGCGCGACAACAACGCCGCCATCGTGGGCAAGCCACTCAACCTCACGCCGCGCCACACGCTCACGGCATGGGCCACGTACAAGCTGCCGCAGTATCAGCGCGTGACGCTGGGCCTGGGTGGGCGCTACGTGAGCGAGCAGATCGGCTCCTACCCGTTCACGCTGCCGTCGTACTTTGTGGCCGATGCGTCCGTCAGCTACATGGGCGAGAACTACCGCGTGACGGCGGGCGTGAAGAACGTGTTCAACAAGGCGTATTACGACGGCGCGATCAACGCCAACGTGGTCTCGCCCGCGTTGCCACGCAACTTCAGCCTGGGCGTGACGTACTTCTTCTGACGCAGCGCTCCACCCCAGCCGCCCGCACGCCATGACCAGCCAGCGCACGCTCAACCGCCTGTTCACCCTGCACTCCTGGGCGGGCATCGTCACGGGGCTGCTGATGTTCATCGTGTGCTTTTCGGGTGCGGTGGTGGTGTTCAAGAACGAGATCGACCTGTGGGCCAATCCGTCGCTGGCCCAGTTGCCGCGCTCTCAAAAACCTGCGTCGCTCGACACGGTGCTGGCACAGCTGCACACCCGCTACCCAAGCGCGACGGTGGAGACCATCGCGCTGCCCGATGCGGTCAACCCCAGCTACTTCGCCTTTGTGCGCGAGCGTGGCGCGCCCGCCAACACCCGCACCAAGGTGGCCTTGCGCTCCGACACCGGCACGGTGGTGGGCCCGGTGGACAGCCAGCTCGGCCAGTACCTGCGCATGCTGCATGTGTTCCTGTTCTTCGGGCCGCGGTGGATCGTGGGTTTCCTCGGGGTGGCGATGCTGGTGCTGATTGCCACGGGCATCGTCATCCACCGCAAGATCCTGGCCGAGCTGTTCACCCAGCGCTGGGGCCGCAGCTTTCGGGTGGTGATGTCGGACCTGCACAAGTCCGCAGGCATCTGGGGGCTGGGCTTTCACATCCTGATCGCGGCCACAGGCGCATGGATGGGGCTGGCGCCGCTGTTTGAGCAGGGCTACCAATACATCACCACCCCTGCAGCAATGACGGCCTCCAAGCCAGCGCGCAAGGCCGAGGCCAGCGAGCCCGTGCCCATGCAGTCGCTGGACGCGCTGTACGCCACCGCGCAGCAGGCCGTGCCGGGGCTGGAGGCGCGTTATGTGTCGCTGCGCCGCTGGGGCAGCAGCACGGCCGAGGTGGGTTTCACCGGCAACCTGCGCGATCACCTGGCCAGCACCGCGCGGGTGGACATTCATGCCGCCACGGGCGTGCCGAAGAAGGTGCACGACCCGCGCACGGCGGGCTTCTGGTCGCTGGTCAATGGGCTGATGGAGCCCCTGCACTTTGGCGACTTTGGGGGGCTGGCGCTGAAATGGCTCTATTTCTTTCTGGGCATGACACCCGCGTTTTTGTCGATCTCGGGGACGCTGATCTGGCTGGATGCGCGCCAGCAGCGCAGGCGCGAGGCCGAGGCCACACAGGCCACAGCGGGCGGCATCGCGGCTGCGGGCTGACACCAACGCCAAGCGTCCCCCTTCACAGTTTCACAGCTTCGCTCCCCATGCAACGTTTCTTTCTGGCCCTGCATGCCACCACGCCCGCCGCGCTCATCGTGGCGGTGTTCGTGCACCTGTGGGGGCCGGCGGGCCTGCCCTCGCTGGCGCAGCGGCCCGTGTGGGCGGTGTGGGCCCTCATCGGCGTGTGGCTGCTGCTGTCAGCCCTGGCCGCATGGGCGCTGCGCACGCTGGCGCTTTGGCGCGTGGCGCTGGGCGGCGCGGGCGGGTTGCTGGCCCTGGCGGGCATCACGGGCCTGGGGCTGGGCAGCGCGCTGGCGCCTGCCATGTTCGCCAGCCTGGTTGCCGTGGGCCTGGCCTGCGCAGGCATCGCGGCCTTTATCGGCCCCAGCCGGGTGCAGGCGCCCCGGCGCAAGGCAGCGCGCCATGCAGCGACCACTGCAGGCACCAAAACACATCCCGCCACGAACCGCCGCCGCTGGCATCCGCGCGGTTGGGGCCGTGGTGTGGTGCTGGCCCACGGGCCGTTCTGGCTGAGTGGCGTGCTGGCGGTGGAGTCGTTTCGCCTGGCCCACATCGTTGCCACCGAGCCCGCGCGCTCGTCGGGCATGCTGGGCCTGCTGCTCGCCATGCTGGTGGCCCTGCCTGCCGCCACCCTGCGCCATTGGGCACCCCGCACCTCGGCCGCGCTGTGGCTGCTGGCCGCGCTGGCCTTTGGCGGCCTGGCGGCCAAGGCGGGTCTGTGGCAGTGGGCCGCCGCTGCGGTGCTGTGCATAGCCGCTGCAGGCGCGCCGCTGCTACGGCGGCAGCACCTGCTGCGTGCCCTGCGGCGGCAACCGGTGCAGCCCCGCAGCCACCACCCTTCGGAGGCCGCATGACCGAGGAACTCATCGGCGCCAGTGCCGCACTGGCATCGCTGGTCGGCCTGAGCCATTGGGCGCGGTCCGTGCCCACCCGCGCCTGGGGCGACGGCACCCCGGACCGCATCCGGGCCTGGGCCATCGCGCTGGGCACGATGGTGCTGCAGGGCGTGGTGGCGGTCACTGCCGCCGGGCCCACTGCGGGGGTGGCCCTGGTCATCGCCGCCTGGATGGCCCTGGGCTGGCTGCTGGTGTTGGCCATGAATCTGTGGCCGCAGGCCGCGCTGCGCTGGGCGCGGCGCCTGGGGGCACTGGGGGGCGCGGGTTGTGTGGTGGCGCTGGGGTGGCTGCTGGTGCGGGGGTAAGCCGGGGCGCCTCTCTGCGGGTGTACCCAACCTGAGATATGAGAAAAAACAGGCCTTTGCGCCTGATCAGTATGCCTTTATAGCTATATTTTTTATAGCAACTGCACGCACAACGACTCGCCCGGCGCCGCCTGCGCTCCACGGCACAATCGCGCCCATGGACCAGTTGCTCGACGCCCCCTGGGTGCACACCCTGCGCTTTCTTCTGGAAGTGGCCGCCACTGTGGCCTTTGCGCTGTCGGGCGTGATCGCCGCCGCGCGCAAGCGGCTCGACGTGGTGGGCGTGTGTGTGGTGGCCTTTGTGGCCGCCTTTGGCGGCGGCACGCTGCGCGACCTGCTGCTGGACCAGCGGCCCTTCTTCTGGGTGCGCCACACGGGTTTTGTCTGGGGCATCCTGGCCCTGTGCGTGGGCGCCATGCTGTTCATGCGCCAGCGCCACTTCAAGCCCACCGAACGCGCCATGCTGCTGCCCGACGCCATCGGCCTGGGCCTGTTTGCCGCCGTGGGCGTGGACATTGCCACCGCCATCGGCATGCCGCCCATCATCAGCGTGATGATGGGTGTGACCACCGGCGTGTTCGGCGGCGTGCTGCGCGATGTGCTGTGCAACGAGGTGCCCCAGGCCTTCAGCGACCATCGGCCCTATGCGCTGTGTGCGTTTGCGGGTGGCTGGGCCGACGTGGCGCTGCGCCACCTGCAGGCGCCCGACTGGGCACCGCTGTTGGCCTGCGTGCTGCTCACGGCCGGGCTGCGCGGGCTGGCGCTGTGGCGCAACTGGGAGCTGCCTGCGTGGCGGGTGTGATGGGGGCATCGAGCCCCAGCCGCGCCTGGCTGGCGCGCCTGTGACAGCATCGGGTGCCCGGGGCCCGCACACTGGCCTCCGTCCGACTGAAGGAGACACACCATAATGACCACCGCACCCACGCCCGCCCACCTGCGTGCCACGGCCCTTATCGACAGCGACGCACCTTCCATCCAGGCCTTTGCCGCCCAATACGCGCGCGGCGCCACCGACCGTGACCGTGCCGTGGCCCTGTACCTGGCCGTGCGTGACGGCTTTCGCTACGACCCCTACCGCATCGACCTCTCGCACCAGGGCATGGCAGCCAGCACGGTGCTGGCCAACGGCCACGGCTGGTGCGTGCCCAAGGCCGCGCTGCTCACCGCCGCATGCCGCGCGGCGGGCATACCGGCACGCATGGGCTTTGCCGATGTGCGCAACCACCTCAGCACCGAGCGCATGCGAGAGACGATGAAGACCGACCTCTTCATCTGGCACGGCTACACCGACATCTGGCTCGATGGAGCCTGGCGCAAGGCCACGCCCGCGTTCAACATCGAGCTGTGCGAGCGCTTTGGACTGCTGCCGCTGGAGTTCGATGGCGAGAACGATTCGATCTACCACCCGTTCGACAAATCCGGCGCGCGCCACATGGAATATGTGCATCAGCGCGGCGCGTTTGACGACATGCCGCTGGCGCAGATCGTGGCGGACTTCCGCACGGTGTACAGCGGCTGGCTGCCCGAGGACGGTGCCACCCACAGCAGCCTGCAGGGCGCCAGCTTTGCGCAAGATGTGGAGAAGGAGTCCCGCGCATGAGCAGCCATGCCGAGATCCCACCGGGCTTTGCGCCGCTGCAATCCGGCGGCCCGTTCATCCAGCACAACGGCCCGCTCTACCTGCGCCACGAAGGCCGCGTGGTGCAGTTCGGCTTTCGCGTGGAACGCCGCCATGTGAACCCCATGAACAACCTGCACGGCGGCATGATGGCCAGCTTTTGCGACATGCTGCTGCCGCTGTCGGTGCACCGCAAAAGCGATCAGGTGGCCGACCGCTTCCTGCCCACCATCAGCCTGCAGATCGACTACCTGGCCCCTGCCTCGCTGGGCGCCTGGGTGCAGGGCGAGGCCGAGCCGCTGCGCGTCACACGCTCGCTGGTGTTTGCTCAGGGACTGGTGACGGCCGATGGCGTGCCCTGTGCGCGGGTGAGCGGGGTGTTCAAGATCGGGCCTGCGGTGCCCAGCGACGCTGTGGAGTGAGCCCTGTAGGCCCGGCATGGCGGCGCGTAGCAGCACGTCCTTGTGCTGATTGCCCCCTTGTTGCACGACCTTGCCGACAGCTCAGCATCATTTAATTCATAGATGTTATTTTTTCTCGCATTCACGCGCATCTATGAATAATTTATACCATTCAACTCTTGCCCTCAGTCACCTGCAAATAATTCATAGATGTTTAAAAAATCCTTCTTGAACTAATATCTATGAATGCCGTCTCAAAACACCAAGCCCGCTGACTACCCCCAGGCGGTCCTCCAGCAGATCGCGTTGCTCGCGCAGAACATCGTGATTTCTCGCAAGCGCCGCAAGGAAACACAAGCCCAGTGGGCCCAGCGGCTGGGCGTGTCCCAGCCGACCATGGCGCGCATTGAGCGGGGCGACCCGTCGGTGTCGATGGCGTCGTATGTGATGTGCATGTGGCTCATCAACCAGGCCCATGGGTTAGCCGACCTGATTGCGCCGCAGAACGACCTCACATCGCTGGAGCTTGAGGTAACCAAAGCCCGCCCCCGGCGCGCTGCACAGAAGACGGTGCAGAAAGACGCAAAGACGCCAGCAAGCAACGCAAAGCCTGCCGCCTTGCCGTCCGTCTCCAAAACCAACGCACCTGCCCACTTGGGGACCGTGCACGTTGCCGAAGAGATGAAGGGCTCCTTCGAGGAAGCAAGCCCTGCCAAACCAACCATTGGGGCCGCGCAGAAGGTCGCTGGACTGGGCCCCGAAGAACAGATCCGGCAAGCCATTCGAGTTACAGGACTCGGCGCGCCAAAGCGCCAGCCCAACAGCACCGCCGCAGGCCTGGCCGCACTGATCGCGGGCCAGAAGAAAGCGCGGCCATGAGCCAGCAGCACCACGCGCAGCAGGTCACGCCGCGCTCCTATGTGCCGCACGACACGCTGTATGTCTGGACGCTGGTCAACCCCGCCCAGCCGGTGCTGACCGGGGCGGTGGGTTTGTCGCAGCTGGTGCCCAACTGCGCCACTTTCAGCTACGCCACAGACTGGTGGCAGTTTGCGCTGAGCGAAGACCTGCCCCTCATCGCAGGCCAGACGTTCAGCGCAGGCCACAAGGACAGCGCGCCCGGCGCCATCGACGATGCGCGGCCAGACCGGTGGGGCGAGCGCATCATCCGCCACATCGACCGCCCCGCGCGCCTTTCGATTCTGGAGATGCTGCTGTTCGCTGGCGACGACCGCTTTGGCGCGTTGGGCATCTCCACATCGGCCGACCACTACATCCCGCGCCGCATCGGGCCGTATCCGCAACTGCGCGATCTGGAGGCCATGGTGCGGGCGGTGGAAGACGTGCAGTCGCAAGCCCCGGTCACACCAGAAATTCAGCGGCTGGTGCAGCCCGGCGTGACGCTGGGCGGCGCACGGCCCAAGGCGCTGCTGCAAACCGACAGCGGGCCTTGCGTCATCAAGTTCAGCGAGCTGGACGACACCGTGGATACGCCTCTCATCGAACACGCCACCATGACGCTGGCAGCCCTGGCAGGCATCCACGTTGCCACCACGGGTGTGCTGCCCATCCCATCAAGGCGGGGCCGGGGGCCGCAGCGCCATGCGCTGACCATCCAGAGGTTTGACCGGGTGCAGATGGACGCCCTGAGCCTGCGCGTGCATTGCATTTCTGCCAAAACGGCGCTGGCTGCGGCAGGCTTGGCAGAAAGCTATGGCGCACTGGCCACCGTGCTGCTGCGCCAGGCGCACCCCGACCGGCAAAAAGCCCTGCGCGAAGAGCTGTTTCGGCGCATGGTGTTCAACATCCTCATGGACAACACCGATGACCATGAGCGCAACCACTGCCTGCGGCTGGGTTTTGACGGCTACTACGACCTGGCCCCCGCGTTCGACGTGGTGCCCACGCTGCAGAACATGGGCTACCAGGCCATGGTGGTGGGCCAGCACGGCGCGCAGTCCACGCTGGACAACGCGCTGACCGACCTGAGCGAATTCGGTCTCACCCGCTCCCGGGCCATCGGGTTGATTCAGGAGGTTGCTCACGCGATAGAGCAATGGCCGCTGCATTTTGCGCAGCACGGCGTCTGCGCGGCCGACATGGAACAGCTCGCGGCGAGCATCGACCGCGATGCACTCAAGGACCAGCGCAAAGCATTCTGCTGAGCCTGCTGCCGTATAGCTCAGTCAGTGGCCATCTACGCCCAGCGTCCCCACCACGTACTCCACAAACCGCGCCAGCTTGGGCAGTTGCCGCCGGTCGGGCGCGTACACCAAGTGCACATCGCGCTGTGCGGGCAGGCAACGCTGCAGCACGGGCACCAGCGCGCCGCTGGCCAGGTCGTCGGCCAGTAGCACCTCAGGCTGCATGACGAGACCCAGCCCACGCAGCGCCGCCTGGCGCAGGCCATCGCCCTGGTTGCAAACGAAGCGCGCGTTCTCCGGCCAGAAGAACTCCTCGTTGCCATCGCGCAGCGTCCATTCCACACGGCGCTGCCACACCGAGTGGCTCAGGCACTGGTGGCGGGCCAGGTCGGCCGCGCCCTGTGGCGTGCCATGGCGCGCCAGATAGGCGGGCGTGGCGGCAATCACCATGCGGTAGGGGCGCAGTGAGCGGGCCACCAGGCCTTCGTCCACGATGCGGCCGATGCGGATGGCGGCATCGAACCCCTCACCCGCCATGTCCACCACGCTGTCGGTGAGCTGCAGGTCCACACGCACCTGCTCATGGCGCTGCAGAAACTCCGCCACCAGCGGCGCGATGACATGGCTGCCCAGGGTAAAAGGCGCGCTCACGCGCAGCAGGCCCTGTGGCACGGCGCGGCTGCGCTCCACGGCCGATTCGGCCCATCGCACCTGCTCCAGCACGCGTTTGCTGTCTTCGTAGAACGCGGCACCCACCTCGGTCAGGCTGTTCTGGCGCGTGCTGCGCTGGAACAGGCGCGCCCCCAGGTGGGTTTCGAGCTGCTGGATGTGCTTGCCCACCATCACCGCCGATATCTGCAGCTGCCGCGCGGCGGCCGCAAAGCTGCCCGCCTCCACCACGGCCACCATGACTTCCATGTTGCGCAGCTTGTCCATGGCTCCTGGATATTCCTAATCAATAGTTAGCACAAGCATAACTCGCAGGCACTTTATGCATTGATTGATTAGCAAAAGAATCGGGCTGTCAGTTCTTCATCAACCCTTTTTGACACCCAAGGAAAACACCATGTCCAAGATTCTTCTCATCGGCGCCAGCGGCACCATCGGCCAGGCCGTGCAGGCCAACCTGGGCGCACGCCACGACGTGATCACCGTCGGCCGCAGCAGCGGCGAGCACCGTGCGGACTTCTCGCAGCCAGGCTCGGTCGTAAAGCTTTTCGAGGCGGTGGGCAAAGTCGATGCCATTGTGAGCACTGCAGGCAACCTGCACTTTGGCCCGCTGGCCGAGATGACAGCCGAGCAATTCAACCTGGGCCTGCAAGACAAACTGCTGGGCCAGGTGCAACTGGCGCTGGTCGGCCAGAAGTACTTGAACGATGGCGGCTCCATCACGCTGACGGCGGGCATCCTCTCGATCGAGCCCATCCGCAACGGCGCCAATGCCACGGCGGTGAACGCGGCCATCGAGGGCTTTGTGGCCGCTGCCGCCATTGAGCTGCCGCGCGGCCTGCGCATCAACGCCGTGAGCCCCACCATCCTCACCGAATCCGTGGGCGTGTACGGGCCGTTCTTCCCGGGGTTCGACACGGTGTCTGCCGAGCGCGCCGCGCGCGGCTACCAGCGCAGCGTGGAAGGGGCGCAGACGGGGCGGGTGTACCGGGTTCAGTGAGCCACACCACCTGGATTTGAAAGAAAAAATAGCTGCTGCCGCCCGTCTAACAAGCGGCAGCAGCTATCAACTTGGTAGCTGCGGTGATCAAAGGCGCAGATCAGTCGAGACTTGCGCCCGACTCCTTCACCACCTTGCCCCACTTCACCGACTCGGCCTGGATGAAGGCGGCGAACTGCGCGGGCGTTTCGCTCATGGCTTCCGCGCCCTGGTCATTGATCTTCTTCTTCACATCGGCCTGGTTCAGCACCTTGACCAACGCGGTGTTCAGCTTGGCCAGCACTGGCGCGGGCGTGCCTGCGGGGGCAAACATGCCGAACCACGACGTGGCTTCGTAGCCCGCCACACCCGCTTCGGCGATGGTGGGCACGTTGGGCAGCTCGGGTGAGCGCTTGGCGGTGGTCACGGCAATGGGCACCAGTTTGCCGCTGCGAACATGCTGGATGGCCGAGGGCATGTTGTCGAACATGATGCCGATCTGGTTGCCCAGCAGGTCGGTGACAGCGGGTGCGCTGCCCTTGTAGGGCACGTGCACCATGTCCACCTTGGCGAGACTCTTGAACAGCTCGCCCGACAGATGGATGGAGCTGCCGCTGCCCGACGAACCGAAGTTGAGCTTGCCGGGGTTGGCCTTGGCGTAGGCAATCAACTCGGGCACCGTCTTGAACGGCTGGGCGGGGTTGGCCACCAGCAGGTTCGGCACATTGGCCACGCGGGTCAGCGGCGCGAAGTCCTTCACGGGGTCAAACGGCATCTTCTTGTACAAGCTGGCATTGATGGCGTGCGTGCCCACCGTTCCCATGAACAGCGTGTAGCCGTCCGCCGGGGCCTTGGCAGCCATGGAGCCGCCAATGTTGCCGCCCGCGCCTGCGCGGTTGTCGACGATGACGGACTGGCCGAGTTCGGTGGTCAGCGCCTGGCCGATGATGCGCGCCAGGATGTCGGTGGTGCCGCCTGCGGCAAAGGGCACGACGATGGTGACGGGCTTGCTGGGGTAGGTCTGGGCCAGCGCAGCGCTGCTGCCCAGCAGGCCAGCCCCTGCGATAGCGGCGCAGGCAGCGGCCGACAGCGCGAAGCGGCGGGTGGTGTGGATGGAACGGGTCATGGTTTGTCTCCTTCAAGAAGGTGGATGAATGAATGGGTCGGTGCCACCAGTGCTGCGTTGGTCCGCGTCTGGCCGCGCCATGGCCTCAACCGGGCGCCGAAGCCTCCGGGCGAGAACGGGGGTGCGCCCCTCGCGGAGCGGCAGGGAAGATCAGTTCAGGTTGCTAAACAGGCGCCACTCCCAGCGTGGTGCCGCCGCACACGTACAGCACCTGCCCGGTCACGAATCCGTTGTCGGGCGAGAGGAAGAACAGCGCTGCGCGCGCCACGTCGTCGGGCGTGCCCATGCGGCCCACGGCAATGCTGTTCAGGATGCGCTGCGTCTGCGGCGCACCCTCAGGGTTGCTCTGTCGGAAGAGTTCAGTCGCAATCGGGCCGGGGCCGATGGCGTTGACGGTGATGCCGTCACGCCCCAGCTCCATGGCGAGCGTGCGTGTCATGCCGATCATTCCAGCCTTGGTGGCGGAGTACACGATGCGCTCGCCCTTGCCCAGCGCTGCGCGCGACGACATGTTGACGATGCGGCCCTGCCCGCTGGCGCGCAGCGTGGGCAGGAACGCTTGCACCAGCAGCATGGGCGCGCGCAGGTGCAGGCCCACCACGTCGTCGAGCTGCGCGGTGGTGGCAGTGTCGATGGTGCCGGGGCGCGTGGCGCCCGCGTTGTTCACCAGCGCCGTCACGTTGTGCTTGGCCGAGATCTCGGCCGCGCGTTCGCGAGTCGATGCTTCGTCGGTCAGGTCTCCCTGGTAGGAGGTGAGTTGCGGGTGGCTCCAGCTGGGCAGCACATAGTCCAGGTTGACCACCGCGTGGCCCTGGGCCAGAACGGCCTCGGCGATGGCGCGGCCGATGCCGTTGCTGGCGCCGGTGACGACCGTGACGGGAGTGCTTTTATCAATTGCGGTCACACGCGCTCCAGGATGATGGCAATACCCTGCCCCACGCCGATGCACATGGTGCACAGCGCGTACTGGCCGGCGTGTTCGTGCAGGCGGTTGATGGCAGTGGTGACCAGGCGCGCGCCGCTGGCGCCCAGCGGGTGGCCCAGCGCAATGGCGCCGCCCCAGGCGTTCACTCGGGCGTCGTCGTCCTTGATGCCCAGGGCACGCAGCACGGCCAGGCCTTGCGCGGCAAAGGCTTCGTTCAGTTCGATCACGTCCATGTGGTCGATGGTCAGGCCCGTCTGCGCCAGCACCTTCAGCGTGGCGGGCGTGGGGCCGAAGCCCATGATGCGCGGCGCCACACCGGCCACGGCCATGCCCACCACGCGGGCGCGGGGCTTGAGGCCATATTTGGCGGCGTTGGCTTCATCAGCCAGCAGCAGCGCGCAGGCGCCGTCGTTCACGCCGGAAGCATTGCCCGCCGTCACCGTGCCACCCTCCCGCACCACGCCCTTGAGCTTGGCCAGCGCTTCGATGCTGGTCTCACGCGGGTGTTCGTCCTGGCTCACGATGATGGCGTCGCCCTTCTTTTGCGGGATGTGCACCGGCACGATCTCGCGCGCCAGATGCCCGGCCTGGATGGCGGCCACGGCGTTGAGCTGGCTGCGCAGCGCCATCTGGTCCTGGGCTTCGCGCTCGATCTTGAAGTCGGTGGCCACGTTCTCGGCGGTTTCGGGCATGGAGTCGACGCCGTACTTTTCCTTCATCAGCTTGTTGATGAAGCGCCAGCCGATGGTGGTGTCGTACACCGCGTTGCTGCGGCTGAAGGCCGACTCTGCTTTGGGCATGACGAAGGGCGCACGGCTCATGCTCTCCACGCCGCCTGCAATCATCAGGCCCGCCTCGCCCGCCTTGATGGCGCGCGCTGCGGTGCCCACGGCGTCCAGGCCCGAGCCGCACAGGCGGTTGATGGTGGCCCCGGGCACGTCGATCGGCAAGCCCGCCAGCAGGCTGCTCATGTGGGCCACGTTGCGGTTGTCTTCACCGGCCTGGTTGGCGCAGCCATAGAGCACGTCGGTGACGGCGGCCCAGTCCACGCCGGGGTTGCGCTCCATCAGCGCCTTGATGGGGATGGCGCCCAGGTCGTCGGTGCGCACGCTGGAGAGCGCGCCGCCGTAGCGCCCGAAGGGGGTGCGGATGGCGTCGCAGATGAAGGCTTGGCGTTGAGCTTGGCTCATGGTTTTGTCTCCTCGTTTCTGGGGGTTGGATTCGGTCAGGCGGCGGGGCGGATGGGCAGGCCCACCAGTTGCTCCAGCTCAGGCAACCGCAGGCCGGGCGCGGTGTCGATGAGCTGCAGCCCGGTGGGTGTGCAGGCCAGTGTGCACAGATCGGTGTAGATGCGCTTCACGCACGCGACACCGGTGAGCGGGTAGGTGCATTGCGTCACGATCTTGCTCGCGCCCTGCTTGGTCAGCAGGTCCATCATCACCCAGGTCTGCTTGGCGCCGATGGCCAGGTCCATGGCACCGCCGACCGCCGGGATGGCGCCGGGCTCGCCCGTGCTCCAGTTGGCCAGGTCGCCCGTGGCGCTGACCTGAAAAGCGCCCAGCACGCAAATGTCGAGGTGCCCGCCGCGCATCATCGCGAAGCTGTCGGCGTGGTGAAAATACGCACCGCCGGGCAGCAGCGTCACCGGCTGCTTGCCGGCGTTGATGAGGTCGTAGTCCTCCAGCCCCGCAGCGGGCGCAGGGCCCATGCCCAGGATGCCGTTTTCGCTTTGCAGGATGACCTCGCGGCCCGCTGGGATGTGGTTGGCCACCAGGGTGGGCTGGCCGATGCCCAGGTTGACGTAGGCGCCGTCGTGGATGTCTTGCGCCACGCGCTTCGCCAGTTCTTCTTTACTACGCTTTTGATAGCTGCTCACGCTTTATCCTTGTGCGGTAGGTGCCGATTTCATGCCGATTTCTTGAATCCACCCGCCTGCGTGGCCGTGCGGTCGATCTTGACCACATGGCTCACGTAGATGCCCGGGGTGACGATGGCCTCGGGGTCGAGCGCGCCCAGTTCCACCACCTCGTGCACGGTGGCAATCGTGGTCTTGGCAGCCGTGGCCATCACAGGGCCAAAGTTGCGCGCCGACATGCGGTAGGTCAGGTTGCCCCAGCGGTCGCCCTTCTCGGCCTTGACCAGGGCCACATCGCCATGGATGGGGTATTCGAGCACGTAGTGTTTGCCATTGATCTCACGCGTTTCCTTGCCTGCAGCCAATTCGGTGCCATAGGCCGTGGGGCAGAAAAAGGCGCCGATGCCCGCACCCGCAGCGCGCAGACGCTCGGCCAGATTGCCCTGGGGCACCAGTTCCAGCTCCAGCTTGCCACTGCGGTACAGGTCGTCGAACACATAGCTATCCACCTGGCGCGGAAAGCTGCAGATGATCTTGCGCACCTGCCCGGCCTTGAGCAACGCGGCCAGGCCCTGGTCGGCATTGCCTGCGTTGTTGTTGACCACCGTGAGGTCCCGCGCGCCCTGGGCAATGAGGCCATCGATCAGCTCGCCCGGAATGCCGGCCGTGCCGAACCCGCCAATCAACACCGTGGCACCATCCTTCACCCCCGCAAGGGCCTGGGCCACCGAGTCCGCCAGTTTGTTGATCATTGCAACGCTTTCTTGGTTTCTCTGTTGTCTCTTTGAAATTTGTTCGCATATAGAACAAATGTTCGCTTAAAGAATTATAGTTGGCATACGTATGAATTCCCAAACCCCTGAAGCCAAAGACCCCAAACCGAGCGACAGCTATGTGCAGTCGTTCGCGCGCGGGCTGGAGGTGATCCGCTCGTTCAGCGCGGCCACACCGCAGCAAACCTTGAGCGAAGTCGCCGTGCAGACTGGCCTGACCCGCGCAGGCGCGCGCCGCATCCTGCTCACGCTGCAGACGCTGGGCTATGTGGAGACGGACGGCAAGCTGTTTCGCCTGAGCCCGCGCATCCTGGACCTGGGGTTTGCGTACCTGTCTTCGCTGCCCATCTGGAACCTGGCCGAGCCGGTGATGGAAGACCTGGTGGAAGAGGTGCGCGAATCGTCATCGGCCGCCGTGCTCGACGGCCTGGACATCGTCTATGTGCTGCGCGTGCCCACCCACAAGATCATGCGCACCACGCTGGGCGTGGGCTCGCGCCTGCCCGCGTGCTGGACGTCCATGGGCCGCATGCTGCTGGCGGGGTTGCCGGACGACGAACTGCAGGCCCGGCTGCAAGGCCACCCCATGCAGCGCTTTACCGAACACACCACCACCGATGTGGATGCACTGCTGGCCCACATACGCCAGGCGCGGCAGCAGGGCTGGTGCCTGGTGAACCAGGAACTGGAAGAGGGCTTGATATCGATTGCTGCGCCGCTGACCAACCGCACGGGGCAGACGGTGGCGGCGCTCAACATCAGCGGTCAGGCCAATCGCACAAGTGCGGCGGTGATGCAGGAGCGCCTGCTGCCCACACTGCTGAGTGCGGCCCGGACCATCTCGCGCATGATGGGCGCACCGAGGGGATGACGAAGGGAGGAAGGCACACCGAGAAAAGCCGATGATCCCCCCCCGCAACGAGCAGCCCGTGCTAAAGCACCGACTCCCGTCTTAGTTGGAGAGGGCAAGAACCGGAGTCGTAACTCCAGTCGCTCGCCATGACAGGTGAAATCAGTTCTTGCGAAACCCCAGCACCAGCACCACGCCGCCCAGCACCATCGCACCCAGGCTCATCCACTGGGGGATATTGACGGATTCTTTTTCCTTCACGGTGAGCTCCAGCGGGCCCAGCTTGGCTTGGGTGGTGTCCTTGGTAAAGCTGAAGCCGCCGGTCAAAAACCCGGCCAGCCCCACCACCAACAACAGCACACCAACGATTCGCATTGCATTCATGACACTTCTCCCGATGCCGGGTTTGGAGGACTGCGACAAAGTGGACCCGGCTCCCGACCTTTGCGCCAGCCCAATGTAGGTGCGCCAGCGCAGGGCCAGCGTAGGACGCCGCCCCGGCGCGATGTAGCAGGCGGGCGCGATCCGAACCGCCTTCCCCTGTGCGCTCCAGGCTCTTGCCCTGCGTGCTACCCTCACGCCCCATGTTCAGCCCCTCCCAAGCCGATGTGCGCCGCTTTCTGTGCGGTGTGCACGCCAAGACCCAGAGCGGCGCCCCCATGGAAGCCATCGAGACGCTGGCCAGCCTGTGGATCGCCGAGCACCCCGAGTACCACGCCGACCTGTCCGACGCCGATGCGGCCGTGGCCCGCAACTACGACGAAACACCGGGGCAGACCAATCCCTTCCTGCACCTCTCGATGCACCTGTCCATCAGCGAGCAGTGCAGCATCGACCAGCCGCGCGGCATCCGCCAGGCGGTGGAACTGCTGACGGCACGGCTCGACTCCTTGCACGACGCGCACCATGCCGCCATGGACTGCCTGGGCGAGATGCTGTGGGAGAGCCAGCGCGCAGGCCGTCCGCCCGATGGCGACGCCTACATCGCCTGCGTGCAGCGGCGCGCCACACGGGACTGACCACCCACGCTACGTCCGCTGGCCGGTCACAATAACTTGAACGCCAGCACCGCCACCATGGTAGGTGGCAAGGCACCCAGCAGCAGCCCCAAGGGGTGGATGGCGTTGTCAGCGAACTTCTCTTTCAGGATTGCCGCGCCTGCGGGGTTGGGTGCATTGGCAATCACAGTCAGCCCCCCACCCGTTACTGCACCCGCCACCAACGCGACCTTGAACTCGTCGCTCAGGCCTTCGACCAAAGAGCCCAGGTAGGTCAGCGCAGCGTTGTCTGTGAAGGCAGTGAGCGCCGCCGCCCCAAAGAACACGGCATTGGCGTCCATCTTCATGAGCACCGGCTGCAGCCACCACTGCTGCAAACCACCCAGCACCACCAGCCCGGCCAGGAAGAAAGCCACCAGCAAGGCCTCCCGCAGGATCAGCGGGTTTTGGTGGCGTTGGTAGGCCGTGGTGAACCCCATGAAAAACAGGAACAGGCCCATGAAGACTGCCGGGTGGTGCGCAAACAGCACGACAAGCCCCAGGAATACCAGATGCACCAGCATCACGGACACAGGCACGGGCGCCTCGTGCGTCGTGATCTTGCGTCCCATGTGCCCCACCTGTTGGCGAAACAGCAGCGTGGCGATACCGGCGTTGACCACCACCGCGACGGCCGCCTTCCAGCCAAAGTTGGACACCATGAACCACAGGTCCCAGTTCCACTGCGCCGCCACCATGAGCACCGGCGGCGCGGCGAACGGCGTGAGGGTGCCGCCGATCGAGATGTTGACGAACAGCACGCCAATGGTCGAATACTTGAGCTTGTTCGACAAAGGCTGCGAAAACAGGATGTCACGCAGCATCAGTGCCGCCAGCGTCATCGCAGCAGGCTCGGTGATAAAGGAGCCCAGCAGCGGAACGGCGGACAACACCACAAAGTACATCGCCACACCGCGCTGAAAAGGCATGCACCTTGCCAACACCCGCACCGCGGAGCCAGCCATCTGAAGAATCGGCCGCGTAGCCGCAATCACCATGATCGCGAACACAAACAGCGGTTCGGTGAAATTGCGCGAGTCCAGGTAGGCCGTGGCCTCCTGCTTGCCGCTGATGGAGAACATGAACAGCATGAGCACCAGCGCCCAGAAGCCGAAGACCACCTCGACCTCGCCCAGCAAATGCCAGATGCCCGCATGCTTGGGCTGCGTGTGCGCCAGGCGTTCGAAATACTTGGTGGAGAAGGTGTGGAGGATGGCCAGGCCGAACAGGACGGCACCGATCACCTGAATCAGGGTGGGAGAGGAGTTCATGGGTCGCAGAAAAACCGCGTGGCGGCCCGACCAGCGCATGAACCTGCCGGGCCACCATGGCGCCGACACCCAGCCTCCATTTTACCGTTGCACAACGGCGGCTCCGTGTAGGCGCAGCGCGCTTGGAACGCCTCTCACGGCATACACACAACCATGCACCCTACTCGGGAGTCGCGCTTTCCAGACAATGCGGGCACCGTACCCGGAGGCACCATGCACAGTCACCCATCCGCACAACCCTTGACTTCACCACCCCCTGCGCCGATCCCTGGTCCCGTGGCCTGGCTGGGCTATGGTGGCCTGCTGCCGTTTGTGGCACTGGCGGCTGGGGGCCTGTGGGCACCCAGCACGCCCTGGTGGAGCGCGGCGCTACTGGCCTATGGCGCGGTGATTCTGAGTTTTGTGGGAGCGCTGCACTGGGGCTTCGCCATGGCGCTGAGCGGCCTCAGCACCGCCGAGCGCACACGCTGCTTTGTGTGGAGTGTGGTGCCATCGCTGATGGCCTGGCCTGCGACGCTGTTACCCCCAGCGGGAGGGGCAGCGCTGCTGGTGACAGGCTTTGTGGCGCACCTGGTGCAAGACCATCGGCTGGCCGCACGCACATCGCTGCCGGCGTGGTACTTGCCGCTGCGCTGGCGCCTGACAACCACGGCCTGCGTGTGCCTGGCCGTGGGCGCCATGGCCGCCAGCCGCTGACGATTCGATGGCCCAGCAAAAAGCCCGCCGAAGCGGGCTTTTTATCAACGGTGGTCTGTCGTTTAACGGAAACGCGACTGGGGCACCGTGTGCAGATCGCCTTCGAGGCCGCTGATGTAGTTGGACAGCGCCTTCAGCTCAGCGTTGGTGAACTGCTTGGCCACACCGCCCATGATGGCGTTGCCACGGCCCACATTGGCGTTCTTCTCCACCTTGTAGGACTTGAGGGCCACGAAGAGGTAGTCGGCATGCTGGCCGGCGATCTTGGGGTACGAGGGATCAATGGGCTTGGCGAAGTTGTCGCCATGGCATGACACGCAGGCGCCCTTCTTCAGCAGCTCGGCCACCTGCACACTGGGTTCGCGGCCGGGCTTGGCGGGCAGTTCGGCCCCCGTCTTGCCGTGCTGTTCGTAGTAGGCCGACACGTCAGCGATGTCCTTCTCGGACAACGACTCGGCGATGCCACGCATGGTGGGGTGCTTGCGCTCGCCCTTCTGGTAGGCGACCAGCGCTGCCGCAATGTACTTGGCGCTTTGGCCCGAGATCATGGGCACCTTGTGGATCTCAGGAAAGCTGGCCTGGTAGCCAACAATGCCGTGGCAGCCAATGCACATGGCAATCTTTTGCTTGCCGGCTTCCACGTCGCCTTTGGCTTCCTGGGCATGGGACAAGGCGGTCACGGAAGCGACAGCCAGGGCAAATAGCGTGGTCAGCGTTTTGTTCATTTTGCGCGCACAATCTCGTGGAAGTTCAGCTCTGGGCTCTGATCAGCCGCCGATTATAGCCAGCGCCCTGTCAAGCCCATTCATCAACGATCCGGTGTTTTCCCCCATGAAATTCCAAGGCTCCCAGAACTACGTCGCCACCCAGGACCTGATGCTCGCCGTCAATGCCGCCATCACGCTGCAACGGCCGCTGCTGATCAAGGGCGAGCCCGGCACGGGCAAGACGATGCTGGCCGAGGAAGTGGCCCAGGCGCTGGACATGCCGCTGTTGCAGTGGCACATCAAGTCCACCACCAAGGCCCAGCAGGGCCTGTATGAATATGACGCCGTGAGTCGCTTGCGGGACAGCCAGCTCAACGACGGCGACAGCGCAGAGCGCGTGAAGAACATCCGCAACTACATCATCCAGGGCGTGCTGTGGCAGGCCTTCACGGCCGACCGGCCCGTGGCACTGCTGATCGACGAGATCGACAAGGCCGACATCGAATTCCCGAACGACCTGCTGCGCGAGATCGACCGCATGGAGTTCTACTGCTACGAAACGCGCGAACTCATCAAGGCCAAGCACCGCCCGCTGGTGTTCATCACGTCGAACAACGAAAAGGAGCTGCCCGACGCCTTCCTGCGCCGCTGCTTCTTCCACTTCATCAAGTTCCCCGAGGCCGACACCATGCGGCAGATCATCAACGTGCACTTCCCCACGCTCAAGAGCGAGCTGCTCAGCGTGGCGATGAAGACGTTCTATGACGTGCGCAATCTGCCGGGCCTCAAGAAGAAGCCATCGACCAGCGAACTGATCGACTGGCTCAAGCTGCTGGTGGCAGAAGACATTCCCCTCACCGCCTTGCAAAGCGCCGATAACAAAGTGGCGGTACCCCCGCTGGTGGGGGCGCTGCTCAAGAATGAACAGGACGTGAGCCTGTTCGAAAAGCTGGTGTTCATGAATCAGCGCAACCGCTGACTCCCCGGCAATGTCCCAACACCCTACCCCTTCGCTGGCAGACGGCATTGCCGACGCCATTGGTTTTGTTGGCGGCGCACTCGCCGGTTTCTGGCTGGGTCAGTGGCTGGGCATGGACATCTTTGCGCCAGGCTACGGCACCCCGGCCCTGGTGGGCATTGCCCTGGTGGGACTGGGCGGCGGCCTGGGCCTGCACGCTGCGCGGCGCTGGCAGACCAGTCGGCGCAACAAGCCCTCCAAGGATTGACGAAGAGAAAAGACCCATGGCTTTTGTAGAACCAGTCACCCTGCGCGACCGAGGCATCCGCCTGGAGCCCCTGGCGCTCTCCCACGAACACGGCTTGGCCGCCGCTGCGGCCGATGGCGAACTGTGGAAGCTGCGCATCACCTCGGTACCCGAGCCCCAGGACACCCGCGCGTACATCGAAGCCGCCTTGAAGATGCGCGAAGACGGGAACCGCTTTGCCTTTGCTGTGGTGGATGACGCCACCGGCAAGGTGCTCGGCTCCACCAGCTACCACGACATCGTGCCGGCCGTGAAGCGCGTGGAGATCGGCTGGACCTGGTACTGCCAAAGTGTGCAGCGCACCCACGTCAACACCACCGCCAAGCTCTTGATGATGGGCCACGCCTTCGACACGCTGGGCTGCCATGTGGTGGGCTGGCGCACCGACAACTACAACTTTGCATCGCAAAAAGCCATCGAACGCCTGGGCGCCAAGAAGGACGGCGTGCTGCGCGGCCACGCGCTGCGCCGCGACGGCACCATTCGCGACACGGTGATGTACAGCATGCGCTCAGGCGAGTGGCCTGAGGCCAAGGCGCAGTTGCTATATCTTTTAGAGCGTCGAACGCTTACCAAATAAGCGCTGGAGGCCAAAATCATGCTGATCGACTTCTTCTACACCCTGCGCTCGGCCAAGTTGCCCGTGTCGGTCAAGGAATACCTCACCCTGCTCGAAGCCCTGCAGGCCGGTGTGGTGGGCCCCAAGTCGGATGACGCATGGAGCCTGGACGACTTCTACAACCTCTCGCGCCTCACGCTGGTCAAGGACGAGAAGCACTACGACAAGTTCGACCGGGCCTTTGGCGCCTACTTCAAGGGCGTGGAGATGGTGGCCGACTTCACCAAGGAGATCCCGGCCGATTGGCTGCGCAAGATCCTGGAGAACGAGCTGACGCCCGAGCAAAAGGCCGCCATCGAGAAGATGGGCTGGGACGAGCTGATGGAGACGCTGAAGAAGCGCCTCGAAGAACAAAAGGAGCGCCACGAGGGCGGCAGCAAGTGGATCGGCACGGGCGGCACCAGCCCGTTCGGCCACGGCGGCTACAACCCGCAGGGCGTGCGCATTGGCGGCGCGGGCAAGAACAAGAGCGCGGTGAAGGTGTGGGAGCAGCGCGCCTACAAGGACTACGACGACCAGCAGGAGCTGGGCACGCGCAACATCAAGGTGGCGCTGCGCCGCCTGCGCAAGTTTGCGCGCGAGGGGCATGAGCTGGAGCTGGACCTGCCAGACACCATCCGCAGCACGGCCGCCAACGCAGGTTACCTGGACATCAAGATGGTGCCCGAGCGGCACAACAACGTGAAGGTGCTGCTGCTGATGGACGTGGGCGGCACCATGGACGAGCACATCCAGCGGGTGGAAGAGCTTTTCAGCGCGGTCAAGAGCGAGTTCAAGCACCTGGAGTTCTATTACTTCCACAACTGCGTGTACGACTTCATGTGGAAGAACAACCGCCGCCGCTTTGCCGAGAAGTTTCCGACCCTGGACATCATCCGCAAGTACAACAAGGACTACAAGCTGATCTTTGTGGGCGACGCGACCATGAGCCCCTACGAAATCCTGCAGCCCGGCGGTAGTGTGGAATACAACAACGAGGAAGCGGGCGCCGAGTGGATTCAGCGCCTCACGCACGCCTTCCCCAAGTTTGCGTGGATCAACCCCGAGCCCCAGGGCGTATGGCAGTACCGCCAGAGCATCAGCATCATCCAGCAACTGGTGAGCAACCGCATGTACCCGCTGTCGCTCAAGGGGCTGGAAGAGACCATGCGGCTGCTGTCGAAGTAGGCGGGATGGGGCCCCAGCGCTTTGGAGCCCATCGCGCGGAACTGTCTGACACGACCGGGCTGATTTTCGGTGCATAGTGGCGGTGGGCCGGTTTTGCAGCCAGCCCCAACCACCCAAACCACCTTCTCCTGCCGTGCCTTTTCGCGTCCTGCGCCCCACTGCCCTTTTCTCAACGCCGGCCCCATGGTCGGCGTTGCTGCTTTTCAGCGCGCTGTGCCTGCAGGGCTGCAGCCTGCTGCCGCGCGATGAGGATAGCGAGAGCACAGGCTCGGCGCCCACCCCGGCCATTGCCGAATCGGGCACGCCCTCTTTCGCCGTTCAGGTCAACGCCCCCGCCAACGTGCGCGAGACGCTGGAGCGCCACCTGGAACTGCAGCGCTTTCGCCACCTGCCCGATCTCCACGCCAACGAGCTGCAGCGCCTGCTGGGCGCAGCCGATGCCAACGCCCGCGAACTGTTGGGCACGATGGGCTACTTTGCACCCACCATCACGGTGGAGCTGACCGAAACGCCCGACAGCAAGGCTGCACCGCGCACGGTGGTGGTCACGGTGCAGCCCGGCCCGCAGACCCGCATTGCCAGCGCGGACATCGACTTCACGGGCGACACGGGCGGCACGGACAGCTCCAGCGCGGAGCGACCAACAGAAGAAACCGGTACCAGCGCCAGCATCCGCCAGCAGCAGCGCGTGCAGCGCAACTGGTCCCTGCAGCCGGGCCAGCCGTTCACCCAGTCTGCCTGGGACTCGGCCAAGAACGACGGCCTGCGCCAGCTGCAGGCGCGCCGGCACCCCACCGCCCGCATCGCCAGCAGCCGGGCCGAGATCGATGCCGACCAACACGCGGCAAAGCTCAGCGTGACCTACGAGCCCGGCCCGCCCTACCGCTTCGGGCCGCTGCGGGTAGAGGGCAGCCAGCGCTACGACCCCGACGGCGCCCGGCGCCTGGCACGCCTGCCCACAGGCGCGGTGTATGACGAGGCCGAACTGCTCGACGCCCAGCTGCGGCTGGCCAGCAGCGGTTACTACGATTCGGTGTTCCTCACGCTCGACACCGAGGGCACTGACCCGCAGGCCGCGCCCGTGGTGGCCCAGGTGCGTGAGGCACCGATGCAAAAGCTGGTGTTCGGCCCCGGCTTCTCGACGGACAGCGGCGCGCGCCTGTCGCTGGAGCACATCCACAACCAGTTGCCCGTCATCGGTTGGCGCGCGGTGAGCAAGCTCTCGCTGGACCGCGAGACCAAACACGCCAGCAGCGAATGGACCGACCTGCCCAACAACAACGGCTGGCGCTGGTTTGCAGGCGCCCAGCTGCAGCGCGAGGCGACGGGCGACTACGACGTCAACAGCGGGCGCGTGCGCTATGGCCGCAGCAAAAGCACCAAGAACATCGACCGCAACTACTTCCTGCAGTACGACTACGCCAACAGCCAGGGGCTTGCCACCAACGTGCAGTCGCCGTCCGACACCAGCACGGCCCTGAGCGTGAACTACGGCTGGACGGGCCGCTACTTCAACAGCGCCACCGCCCCCACGCGCGGCCATGGCATCGCCGTGGAGCTGGGGCTGGGCACCACGCTGCGGCCTGAGCGCGACCCGTTTGTGCGCACCCTGGTGCGCTGGCAGTCGTTCATTCCCGCAGGCCGCGTGCAGGACGCCGCTGGTGTGGGGCGCAGCGCCCGCGTGGCCTTGCGCGCAGAGGGCGGGGCCGTGCTTGCGCGCGATGGCGCGCAGATCCCTGTCACCCAACTCTTCCTGACCGGGGGTGACACCACCGTGCGTGGCTACGGCTACCGCAGCATCGGCGCCCGCACCGACAACGGCCAGCTCTACGGCGGCCGCTACCTGGCCGTGGGCAGCGTCGAATGGCAGCGCCCCATCGTCTACCAGGGCGCCATGACCGACTGGGAGAGCACGCTGTTCGTGGATGCTGGCGCGGTGGCCGACCGCCTGGGCGACCTGGACCCGCGCGTGGGCATTGGCGCTGGCGTGCGCTGGCGCAGCCCTGTGGGGCCGCTGCAGGCCGACCTGGCCTATGGCGTGAAAACCAAGGAGGTGCGGCTGCACCTGCGGCTGGGGTTCAGCTTCTGATGAGCGCTGCACCCATGCCCCCACACTCCCCGACACCCCGCGCACGCTCCTCCGATTTCAGCGCAGGGGCGTCGCACCACCAGGGTGGCCAGCACCCTTCGCCACGCCGTGGCCGCCGTGCGCTGCGTGCACTGGGCTGGCTGTTGGTGGCAATGATTGCGCTGCTGATTGCCGCAGCCGCTGCCGTGTGGTGGTGGGCTGGCAGCAGCACGTCGCTGGCCCTGGCGCTGGCGCGCGCGGCGCAGTACCTGCCCGCCAACCAGCAACTGGAGAGCCGCGAGGTCACCGGATCACTGCGCAGCGGGGGGCGTATTGGCTGGCTGCGCTGGCGCAGCCCCAGCCTGTCTGTCGAGATGACCGACATCCGCCTGGGCTGGCAGCTGGCCCCGTTGCTGCAACGCCGCCTGGAGCTGGGCGAGGTGCATGCCGCACGCGTGCAGATCACGCCACTGGGCAGCCAGCCCAGTGCAGAGGCTCCCACGCCCCTGACACAGCTGGTGCTGCCCTTGCAGATCGGCGTGCCGTTCCGCGTAGACCAGCTGCAATGGGCGGGCGCCCCGGCCGTAGAAGCCCAGGGCCTGGCCGGCGACTACCGCTTTGACGGGAGCGAGCACCGCCTGAACATCGCCAGCGTGGAGCTGGCCCAGGGTCAATACACCGCGCGGCTGACGCTGCAGGCCCAGGCCCCCATGGCGCTGAACGCCACTGTGGACGGCACGGTGAGCGCCGCCGTGCCCGGCGGCACCACCGCCCTGCAGGTGGGTGCACACGCTACCCTGCAAGGCACGCTGGCCACAGCGGCAGCGCAGCTACAGCTGCAGGCGCGCATCAGCCCCACCGCCGCCCAGGCCGGGCCCACGCAGCCACCCCCTGCCCCTGCCAAACCACCCACCGCCAAACCAGCAGCACCGCCACCACCCGCCGCAGAACCCATGCAGGCCGACCTGCAGGCCACGCTGGCACCCTGGTCCCCACAGCCCTTGCTATCGGCCCAGGCCACGCTGCGTGCCGTCAACCTGGCAGCTCTGTGGCCCCAGGCCCCGACCACCCGGCTGCATGGCACCGTGCAGGCCGGGCCCACCGGGAGCGGAGCAACGGCCGGCACTGGTTGGTCCCTGCAGGCACAGCTGCGCAACGAACTGGCAGGCCCGTGGGACCAGGCCCGTCTGCCCATCACCGCCCTGCAGGCCGATGCCAGCTACGACGGCACCCGCTGGACGGTGCCCAGCGCCACTGTGAATACAGGCACCGGCGCAGTCACCCTGCAGGGCAACTACACCCCCGCCACCGGCGCGCTGGAGGGCCAGGCTGAACTGCGCAACCTGCGCCCAGACGCCCTGCACACCGCCTGGGCGGCCGCGCCGCTGGCAGGCCGTGTGGGCGCGCAAATGCAGGGCGATGTGGTGCGCTTCACGGCAGATATCCGCGCCACCGGCTCCGCCGCCTCCGGCAAAACCCCCACCAACCGCCCCGCCTTGCTGCGCATCAACACGCTGACCACCCAAGGTAGCTGGCAACCCCCGTCACCCACCCAGCCCGGCGGCACCTTGCAGCTGGAACGCCTGCTGCTGGACGCTCTGCAGGCCCGCATTGAAGCCACCAACCTGCGTGTGGCCCCCAGCGATCTATCGGGCCAGGGCCAGATTGCGCTGACCGTGCCCGGCGCCACAGCGCGCGCCCAAGGCAGCCTGGCGCCCCAGGCGGGTACGGGCGACCTGCAGGTCCAATGGACCGACGTGGACCAAACCCAACGCTGGCTGGCCAGCCTGCCGCTGGTGGGCACCCGTTTGCAAGAAGCCTTGCAGGGCGCCACCGCCAAAGGCGCCGCGCAGCTGAACGCGCGTTGGAAAGGTGGCTGGCAGACAGCGGCCCGGCAACTGCAAGCCGCCACCGCAACCACCAGCGACAGCACATCCCCCAACGCCAGCCGTGCGGGCGGCACGCCGCCATCGGACAAAGCCACCTTCGAGCTACAAGCCAAGCTCTCCACCCCGCTGCTGGACCTGTCACTGCCTCCCGGTAAAGATGAGGGCGGCGGTTCCACCGCCGTGCAACTGCGCGCCGTGAAGGCCGAACTCTCCGGCACCCTGGCGCAGGCCACGCTGGCACTGGACGGCGAAGCCCGCCTGAACGCCTCCCAGCCCCAGCAGATGCAGCGGCTGGCCCTGCAAACCCGCGCCACGGGCGGGCTGACCACATCCACGCAAGGGGCGCAGGTGCAGATCAGCGAACTGCGGCTTGTGGCGCAAGACACCGCACGCCCCGGCCCCTGGACGCTGCAACTGGCCGAGCCCGTATCTATCACCGCACGCGCCACCACCGGTACACGCTCGCCAACAGCGGGCTACACCGTGTTGGCCACTGCAGGCCAGGCCCGCCTGACCGGCCCCCTGCCCGGCACCGCCGTGCTGCGCTGGCAGCCCCTGCGCGTGGCCACCGGAGCGAACCCTGTGCAACTTCAAACCCAAGGCACCGTGCAGGGCCTGCCCATGGCCTGGGTCGATGCGCTGGGTCTGGGCAACACCCCGGTCGCCGCAGGCCGTCCTGCCCAGCCGCTGCTGGCCCGCGTGGGGCTGGCCACCAGCATCGTGCTGGACGGGCAATGGAACGTGGACAACACCCAAGGCCCCCTGCGTGCCAGCGCCAGCCTGCGCCGCGCCAGTGGCGACCTGCGCATCCTGGCGGGCGACGCCACCGCCATCACCGCCGTGCAAAGCAGTGGCCAGGGCACGGGCGCAGGCGCCACGGCGGTGATCGCCACCGAGGCCTCGGCAAGCCCCTCGGCATCAGCTGCTGCATCCGGTGCAGGGGCAGGCACCGCCGCCGGTGTGCGCCAGGCCGAAGTTACCGTCGAGATCGAAGGGGAAGCCCTGCGGGCCCAACTCGCCTGGGCGAGCGATCGGGCGGGCGAGGTGCAGGCCAACGTCAGCACCCGTCTCACACCCGGAGCGCCCGGCGCCTCCGCCGCTGCGGGCGCCAGCCCCTCCTCGCCCGTCAACTCTTCGCCAGCCACCTCTTCGCCCTTCACCTGGGCGCCCGATGCACCCCTGGCCGGCACCCTGCGCGCGCGCCTGCCCGACGTGGGCGTGTGGTCGGCCCTGGCCCCGCCCGGCTGGCGCGTGCGCGGCACGCTGGACGCCAGCGCCACCTTGTCAGGCACCCGCAATGCGCCGCGCTGGGCCGGCACGCTGGGCGCCGACGACATGGCCGTGCGCTCGGTGGTCGATGGCGTAGACCTGCAGGGCGGCCGCCTGCGCGCCACGCTGCAAGGCAACCAGCTCAATATCACCGAGTTCCGCCTGCAGGGCGGGCGCGGCAGCGGTGCGCGCATTGCGGGCTTCAGCGGCAACCGCACTTCCGCACCGCAAGACGGCGGCACGCTCACCGCCACTGGCCGCGTGAGCTGGGGCGACAGCGCCACCGCAGCCACGGGCCTGTCAGGCATCACCATGTCACTGCAGGCTGAGGCCAAGGCGCTACAGGTGCTGGTGCGGGCCGACCGGCAGATCAGCGTGTCGGGCCAGCTGCAAGCACAGCTTCAGCAAGGCCAGATCAGCCTGCGCGGCAAGCTGACCACCGACCGCGCCACCATCATCCTGCCCGACGAAACCGCGCCCACGCTGGGCTCCGACGTGGTGGTGCGCTCTGCGGCCAAGGACCGCGAAGACCAGGCCAAGGCCCAGGCCGCCGCCAAGGCCAACCAAGTGGCGGCCCAGGCCGAAACCGCCAAGCCCCCCGACATCGCGATCACCCTGAACCTGGGGCGCGACTTTGCCCTGAGCGGCCAGGGCATCACCACGCGGCTGACGGGCGAGGTGGACATCCGCAGCAGCGCCGTGCCCGGCGCCCCACCCCGCGTGACCGGCGAAGTGCGCACCGACGAAGGCCGCTACCGCGCCTGGGGCCAGATGCTGGACGTGGAGACGGGGCTCATCCGCTTCAACGGCCCCTACAACAACCCCTCGCTCGATATCCTGGCACTGCGGCCCAACATCAGCGTGCGCGCTGGGGTGCAGGTCACCGGCAGCGCCCAGGCGCCGCGCGTCAAGCTGTATTCCGACCCCGAGCTGCCCGATGCCGAAAAACTCTCGTGGGTGGTGCTGGGCCGCAACGCCTCCGCCGGCGGCGCCGAAGCCGCCGTGATGCAGCAGGCCGCCCTGGCCCTGCTGGGCCGCCGTGGCGGCGGCAACACCACCGCCAACATCGCCAGCCGCATCGGCCTGGACGAAATCGGCTTTCGCAGCGCCACCACAGGCGAAGACGCCAGCGCCGCCGCCCTCACCTTCGGCAAACGCCTGTCCAAGGATTTGTACTTGACCTACGAACGCAGCCTGTCGGGCACGCTGGGCACGCTGTACATCTTTTACGACCTTACCCGCAGCCTCACGCTGCGCGGGCAAACGGGCGAGAAGAGCGCGGTGGACATCATCTACACGGTGAAGTACGACTGAGGTTGAGCACACCAGAGGGCGTGCGTGCGCCCACTACAATGCGCGGCTGTCTTGCTCCTCGTAGTTCAATGGATAGAACGAGTGCCTCCTAAGCGCTAGATACAGGTTCGATTCCTGTCGAGGGGACCAAATTCATGGTGGAATGGACTCTATCGCTTGATAGATAAGCGCTGCAAGCTATCAAAATAGAAGCATTTTCACGGCAGGCTCCTCGCAGTGTGTGCGGTGGAGTCTGTAGCCACACGAAGGCCCGCCGCCCTCAGCTTCTTGAACCGTCTCCGCGCACGCCGCTGTCGGAAGTAGCCTTGGTTGCCTCACCAGCTTCTTCGGTATTGACCGCCGTACCCGCTGCCGCGCCGCCCAGCGCGCCCGCAATGCCGCCCAAGGTGCCTCCGACGACCACGCCGACCGGACCAGCGACTGCAACGCCCACGGCCGCACCGGCAGCCGCGCCCGCCATCATGCCGCCGCCCACCAGCACGGAGTGGGCCTCGCGCTCTGCGTCTTCGGGCTCCAGGGCGGTCTGGGCGCCAGGTCGTGGGTCTTGCGACGGGATGCCGTAGCCGGGGCGGGCTTGGTCGGCCAGGTCTTCATCCACCGGTGGGGTGGCCGGATGAGGGAGTGTGGATGGATGCATGTGCGTCTCCTGGGAAGTGGGTGACAAAACAAAACGGTTTCATCTCCCTCTCTTTTAGGGTCCACTCAACGCCGTGGGCGCCATCCTGCAGACCGTGAAGCTGTCGGACAATGCCCGGTGCCCCCGGCAGACGCGCACATTCTCAAGTCAATACGCCACTTGCCCCCCCTGAGAACCTGTTCAAGCTCTTTTCGGGGATCGCATTGGAGTGCAATCGGGATGATTGGCTGCTTGCATGGGCTTGTGCCCATGCAAGCAGCCGGGGCTTCCAATCGCCCGATTTCACTCCAACCCTTCGGGCAAGTGCCTTGCCGGGAGGTCTGCGGCGTTGCGGCGCTTGCCAATAGCACGAGCTATTGGCTGCCCACCGCGCCTTGCAGCCCATCCCGGCAAAGTACTTGTGCGACCCCGAAAAGAGCTTGAACAGGTTCTAAGATCACCCCATGTCGGCATCCCCTTCCCCCTCCATCCTTCCCTTTGCCCCACAGCCCTCCGCCAGCGCACTGGCGCAGGCGCTGGGGATTCCCGTTTTTTCCCCGCACTGGCACATGCCGCAATACCCCGATGGGGCCGTGGGGCCGTGGCAGATGAAGCGCACTGGGGTGGGGCTGGACCGTGGTTACCACAGCGGCCCGTGTGTCACCTCGGGCTCGACGGTGCTGATGCGCCAGAGCGCTGCGGGCGGGTGGGAAACCTGGATGTCGCTGTCGCCGATGGAAGTGGAAAGCCAGGAACTGGCCTGCCGCCATGCGCGGGGCCACACAGTCGTGATGGGCCTGGGCATGGGCTGGGTGGCGGCCAACATCGCGCTGCAGCCCACGGTGGAGCGCGTGACCGTGGTAGAGCGGGATAGTGATGTGCTGGAGCTGTTTGGCCGTTGCCGCGTGCTGGAGGGACTGCCGGAGTCTGCAGCGCGCAAGGTAGAGCTGGTGCAGGCCGACGCGCTGCAGTGGCAACCCCAGGGCGCGCCCGTTGACTTCCTGTACGCAGACATCTGGCTGTACCTGGCGGAGCCGCAAACCCTGGCAGAGGTGCAGCGCATGCAGGCCAACGTGCACGCTGACCAAGTGTACTTCTGGGGGCAAGAACTGGTGTTGGGTGCCATGGCCAGCGCACAGGCGGCGCCCGGTACGCCCGCATGGACCGACGCGGTGGACCATGCCGTGCGCGAGACAGGTTTGCCGCTGCTGGCGCAGGCAGACGAAGAGTATGCCAACCTCATTGCGCGGGTGTTGCAGCTGCGCCAAGGCGGCCGACCTACCGCCGGTTGACCGGCTGGCAGCCCAGCCAAGGGCGTCGGGCTATTGCGTTATTTGGTGAGCCACTTGCGCTGCGCGCGCGGCTGTACGGTGATGTCGACGCTCTGGTGCACGGCTGGCTGGCCGCTAGCGGCGTCGGTTTCCACCACGTCTTCCAAAGCGATGTCCTTGACCTCTGAATGGGTCGTTTCTTCCAGGTCGGCCAGGATGGCGCTGACCTTGCGTTCAGCCTCAGCGACCTTGGATTGTGGCAACGGCGAAGTGCGCATCATGGGCGGCTCCTGTGAGATAGACCCATTCTGGCCACGGAGCACGCTCTGTGCGTGTCATCCTTTGCCGACGGCCGGGTGTCAGCGTGACGGCCATCCCGGAGGTCTGGACAGGCCCAGGCGGTGCGCGATTTCAGGCCGCCTGAGGCGCTGCGCGGTCGGCGCCAGAGGGCCGACCAGCAGTCATCGCACTGCCCATGGAAGCCGCCACGATGCAGCCAATGGCCAGCCACTGGATGGCGCTCAGGTGCTCGCCCAGCAACAGCAAGGCGAGCACAGCAGCCACCGCAGGCTCCATGCTGATCATGATGCCGAAGGCCTCCTTGGGCAGGCGCTTCAGGGCCATCATCTCCAGCGAGATCGGAATGGCGCTGGACACCGCCGCCACCGCCAAGCCGATGAGCAGCACGGTGGGCGACAGCAGCGCAGCGCCCGCATGCACCACGCCCACCGGCACCACCACCAGCGCCGCCACCAGGAGGCCCAGCGACACCGTGTGCCCGGCGTGCAGGTGCCCGGCGCGCTTGCCGAACACGATGTACAGCGCCCAGAACACCGCCGCGCCCAAGGCATACAAAACTCCCACCGGGTCCAGCGTGCTGCCGTTCAAACCCAGCGGCAGCAGCATGCCCAGCCCGGCCATGGCCAGCGCCACCCACACAAAATCCACGGCGCGCCGCGAAGACCAGATCGCCACCGCCAGCGGCCCTGAGAACTCGATGGCCACCGCCAGCCCAAACGGCAGGGTGCGCAGCGACATGTAGAACATAAGGTTCATGCCCCCCAGCGCCGCGCCGTACAACATGACGGCACGCGCATCGGCCCGCGACAGATGCCAGCGCCACGGCCGCCACAGCAACAGCACCAGCAGCGCCGAAAAGCCCACGCGCACGGCAGTGGTGCCCTGCGCCCCCACCACCGGAAACAGCCAGTGCTTGGCCCAGGAGGTACCAATGCCCAACGCGGTGACGGAGCCCAGGACGGCCAGAAAGGGGAAAAAACGGTGCAGAAGGGAAGCGCTCATGGGTTGAAAATATAGTGTGACCCATGCGTGCTTTTTGCTCGATTTTCAGGACCTGCGCGCAACTTTCGCTCACCACCACGAGACGCCCCATGCCCGCCACCCCAGCACTCGACCGCTTTGACATCGCCATCCTGGACATCCTGCAGACCGACAACATCACACCCCAGCGCGTGATTGCGCAGGCGGTCAATCTGTCGGCACCCGCTGTGCAGCGGCGCATCCAGCGGCTGAAAGACAGCGGCGTGATCCGCGCCAACGTGGCCGTGCTGGACCCGGTGAAAGTGGGCAAACCGCTGACCATCGTGCTGGAGGTGCACCTCGAAAACGAACGCCCCGACCGTACCGCCCCGCTGCGTGCGCGCATTGCTGCCGAGGACGCCGTGCAGCAGTGCTACGGCGTGACGGGCGAGGCGGACTATCTGCTGGTGGTGAACGTGGCGTCGATGGCCGATTACGAGGCGCTGACGCAGCGGCTGTTTGAGGGGGATGACAACATCAAGCGGTTCAGAACGTCGGTCGCACTGGCCAGCCTGAAGACCGGGCTGCGTGTGCCGCTGGACCACGCACTTCCAGTTGCCTGACTACAGCCCCAACGCCCTGCGCATCTGCGCGCCCGTGAGGCGCTGGCGCGGGCCGCCCAGCAGCTCGCACATGCGCGCATTCAGCGGCGCCTCCATGCCCTGCTGAGCCGCCAGCCTCACCACAGCCCCGCTGAGTGCATCAATCTCGGTCACACGCCCGGCTTCCAGGTCGTCCCACATCGACGAGCGCGCCTTGGCGTCAATCTGCAGCATGCGTTTTGCCAGGCGTGTGAAGAGCCAGTTGGGCAGGCGCAGCACATGGGGCAGCAGCGTGGGCGACACGGCGGTGACCTGGGCGGGTTTGATGCCTGCACGCGCCATCACACGCAGCGCCTCGGTTTGCAGGGCAGCAAAGACGCGGCGGCAGTCGCGGTCGAGCAGCTCTTGCCGCAGAGGCAGGTCGGACAGCGCATTGACCGGGTTGTTGAGGTTGAGCAGCAGCTTGCCCCACTGCACCGCACGGATGTCGGCAGGCAATACGGTGGCCAGGCCTGCAGCGTTGAAGACCGGCGCGATACGTTCGGTGATGGCATCACGCTGCAGTTGCAAATGGCCCGCGGTGGCGCGGTGCACCTGGGCGCCGCGCAGCACCACGTTGTAAGGCACCATGCCCGCCAGAACACTCAGGCCCGGCGCCCGGGCTGTGACGCGGGCCACGTTGTCCATGCCGTTTTGCAGCGAGATGACGGGCGTTCCCGGCGCGCAGGCGTCGGCCAGTTCGCGCGCAGCGGATTCGGTGGCGCCGCTTTTGACGCACAGCAGGATGATGCTGTCCGGGCCCGGCGCCGCGTCGGCCAGTGTGTGGGCCAGTTGCAGTGCAGATACCGGCACGGTGCGGTCAAAGCCGTCCAGGTCGCTCACCTTCAGGCCGTTCAAGGCGATGGGCTCCATCGCATGCGGTCGGCCCACCAGGCAGACCGGCTGGCCGTGCGCGGCCAGGCGCCCACCCACATAACAACCAATGGCGCCTGCGCCGAGAACGATGAAGTGCATGCAGATGCTTTCTGGATCAACGGAAGACGGTGCACCGCGATGGATGCGGCGCCTGCGCATTGTGCGGCGACACGCCTACCGGGCCTGGCGCAGAGGCGACGGTATCTGCAGGCGCCTGCAGCCTGCAGCCTGCAGCCTGCAGCCTGCAGCCTGCATATTTTGAGCTTTTTTGGCCCCTGGCGCTTATTCATCAAGCGCCAATAGCTATCAAAATAGAAGCATCATCAACAAACAGCACCTGCGCCCAACGGGCCTTCCACCAGCAGACCTCAGCCAAACCGCACCGTCACCAGCAGCCCCCCCAGACGCGGCGAAGCGCTGAGTTGCACGGTGGCGCCATGGCCCTGCGCAATGGCCTGCACGATGGCCAGGCCCAGGCCACTGCCAGGGGCACCTTCCGAGGTTTCGCGCACAAAACGCTGCATCACGCGCTCGCGGTGCTCGGGGGCGATGCCGGGGCCGCTGTCTTCCACCGTGAGCACGGCAGCATCACCCTCGCGGCGCACCTGCAGGTCCACCCGGCCGCCGGGCGGGGTGTACTTGATGGCGTTGTCCAGCAGATTGCGCGCCAGCATGCGCAGGGCTTCGGCATCACCACGCACGGTCACGGGCACGTTGGCGGCGTCGGAGTGAAGCAGGCCTACATCCATGCTGCGCGCCTGCGCGGCGGGGGCCACGTCGGCCAGGGCCAGCTGCGCCACGGCGTGCAGGTCCACGGGTTCGGTGGTGGCGGTGCTGGCCTCTTGCCGGGCCAGGGTGAGCAGTTGCTCCACCAGGCGCGTGGCGCGGTCGATGCCGGCCGACAGGCGTTCGATGGCGACGGCACGCGCGGCATCATCGCCCGCGCGCTGCAGGCCCTGCAGCTGCAGGCGCAGCGCGGCCAGGGGCGAGCGCAGTTCGTGCGCGGCATCGGCCACAAAATGCTCCTGCGCGTCAAAGGCGCGCTGCACGCGCTCGAACAGCAGGTTGAGTTCACTGACCAGCGGCTGCACTTCGTCGGGCAGTTGCGCATCGCTCACGGGCGAGAGGTCATCCGCCTGGCGCTGCGCCAACTGGCGGCGCACGCGCTCCACCGGGGCCAGCGACCGGCTCACACCCCACCACACGGCCAGCACCAGCAGCGGAGCCATGATGGCCAGCGGCGCCAGCGTTCGCAACGCCAGACTGCGGGCCATGTCGCGCCGCGCGGCCATGTTCTGCGCCACCTGGATCACCTGCGAACGCGTTTGCATCGAGAACACCCGGTAGGTACCGCCGCGCGCCTGCACGTTGGCAAAGCCCAGCACGGCGATCTGCGGCAGGGCCGCGCCCACGGCGGATTCAAAAATGCGCAGGCCTTCGTTGGTCCACACCTGCACGATGAATTCGTGGTTTTCGTCCTCGGGATCCAGGCCCGGGCCCAGCCCTTGCGCATCCACCGGCAGGCCCGAGCGCAAGGCCAGGGCGGTTTGCTGCATGTGGTAGTCGAACAGCGCATCGGCCTCGTCCAGCGCGCCGCGGTACGCCAGCGCGCCCTGCAGCGCCCCGGCCAGCACGATGGCTGCGAGCAGAAACACCAGCAGGCGCATGCGCAGCGAGCGGGGGAGAAGGCCACGCAAGGCCTCGGTGAGCTTGTTCGTCATGCCTTGGGAACGAGATAACCAACGCCGCGCACGTTCAAAAGCACCTCGGCCCCGAGCTTTTTGCGCAGGCCGTGGATATAGACCTCCACCGCGTTGCTGCTCACCTCGTCGCCCCAGCCGTAAAGCTTGTCTTCCAGCTGCTGGCGCGACAGCACCATGCCGGGCCGTGCGATCAGCGGCTCCAGCACCGCCCATTCGCGTGCCGACAGCACCACAGGCGCGCCATTCACCGTGGCCTCGCGCGTGGCGGGGTTGATGCACACGCCCTTGTGTTCATACACCGGCTCGGCCCGCCCTGCAGCGCGGCGCAGCAGGGCGCGAATGCGGGCGAGCAGTTCATCAAGGTCGTAAGGCTTGAGCACGTAGTCGTCCGCACCCGCGTCGAGCCCCTCGATGCGCTGGGCCACGGCATCACGTGCGGTGGCCACCAGCACCGGGGTGCGGTTCTTGCGCGCCCGCAGGTCGCGCAGCACGGCCAGGCCGTCGCGCTTGGGCAGACCCAGGTCCAGCAGCACGAGGTCATAGGGCTGGGTGCGCAATGCCGTGTCGGCGGCGTCGCCGTCACGCGCCCAGTCCACGGCGTAGTGCTCAGCGCGCAGCAGGTCTTGCACGGCTTCGCCGATCATGGGGTCGTCTTCAACTAGCAAGAGGCGCATGGTGGGCAAGCATAGCCAATGAAATCAATCGGGCCACCGAAGTGGCCCGTGCAGGCATCGCATCACAGCGGACCACAAAGCTCAGCGCAGCGGTTCTGGCTAGACATCATGGTCGCCGCCCCGCTCACGCCTGCGCAGGGCCCTTGCTGCGCTGGCGGATCACCGTCACCGGCTCGCCGCCCTGGCCCCAGTTCTCAGGGTCCACCTCGTCGATGATGACGGTGACACTTTCAGGGCGCTTGTCCAGCACCTGTTGCATGAGTTGGGTGACACCGGCGATCAGGGCTGCCTTTTGGGCTGCGGTGGTGGGCAGTTCGCGCCGCGCGAGGCGGATGTTGACCAAGGGCATGGGCAGATCCTTTCGTCCATCGCAAAAAACAAAGACAAAGGCAGCCGGGGCTGCCTCGGGGGTGGGGTGCAAAAACCTCGAGGTTTTTTTGCCACCAGCGCTTGATAGAAAAGCGCAAACAGCTAGCATTTAAATAGCAAAATCCACCACACCCAGCGGCCTTTAGAAGCTTTCCCAGTCGTCATCCCCGCCTTGGGCTGTAGCCCGGGGCGCAGGTGCAGCGGGCGCGGCCGATGGGCCAGGGGTGGCAGCGGGGCGTGCAGCGGCGGGGGCCGGTGGTGCCAAGCGAGCGGCGGCGGGTGCCTTGGTAGGCTTGGTTGCCTTGGGTACTGCGGGTTGGTTGCCGAGGGCGGTTCTGGCCGCGGGCGCCGGCCGAGGCGCCGCAGACGGAGCCGGGCGGGGCGCTGCCGGTGCGCGAACCGCCATCGCGCCCACATTGAACACCGCCACCACCTCGGCCAGGCGCTGGGCCTGGTCGCGCATCGAGGCGGCGGCGGCGGTGGACTCTTCCACCAGCGCCGCGTTCTGTTGCGTCATCTGGTCGAGGTGCGTCACGGCCTGGTTGACCTGGGCGATCCCGTCGCGCTGCTCGGAGGAGGATGCCGTGATTTCTCCAATCAGGTCGCTCACGCGCTGCACGCTGGCCACAATCTCGCCCATGGTCTGGCCCGCCTGGGCCACCTGGGCAGAGCCCGACTCGACGTTTTCCACCGAGGCACTGATCAGGTTCTTGATCTCCTTGGCGGCCTCGGCGCTGCGCCCAGCCAGGCTGCGCACTTCGCTGGCCACCACCGCAAAGCCCCGGCCCTGCTCGCCCGCGCGGGCGGCTTCCACAGCAGCGTTGAGCGCCAGGATGTTGGTCTGGAAGGCAATACCGTCGATCACACCGATGATGTCGCTGATCTTGCGGCTGCTGTCGGTGATCTGCTGCATGCTGGTGACCACCTGGCCCACCACTTCGCCGCCGCGCGCCGCCGCCTGGGCCGCCGTGCCCGCGAGCTGGTTGGCCTGGCGCGCGGTGTCGGCCGACTGGCTCACCGTGGCCGTAAGTTCTTCCATGCTGGCAGCGGTTTCTTCCAGGTTCGAGGCGGTCTGCTCGGTGCGGGCCGACAGGTCGTGGTTGCCGTTGGCGATCTGGATCGAGGCCGACGAGACGGAATCCACACCCACCCGCACCTCGCTCACCACCCCCCGCAAGCGGGTGGACATGGCCGACAGGGACCTCAGCATGTGGCCGAACTCGTCCTTGCGGGTGGATTGCAGCTCGCGCGTGAGGTCGCCAGCGGCGATGGCGTCAATGGTTTCCACCGCCTCGTCCAATGGCACGGTGATGGAGCGCACCAGCTTCCAGGCCAGCAGCAGCACCACCACAACCAGCACGGCCGACACCACCAGGCCCTGGATGGCGTAGGCAACGCGCCGCTGTGTGGTCTCGGCCCGGATCTCCTCGCGGCGCTTTTGCAGTACAGCGACAAAGTCGTCCTGCGCCTTGAGGTAGCGCGCCACCATGGGGGTGAGTTCATTGTCGGCAAACTGCTGGGTGGCCACGCCATCGCCCGCGCCCTTGAGCTCCCAGGTCTTGGCGGTGGCGGCCAGCACCAGCTTGCGTTCGGCCAGCACCTTGTCGAGCGCCGCCTTGTCCTCGGGCGCCGTGGCACCGGCCACGATCCCTTCTTGAATCTTGTTGATGCCGCCAATGATTTCCTTGACCTTGGCGTCGTACTGTTGGGCCAGCACCGCGTCGGTGGTGACGGCACCACCCATGACCATGTTGACGGCGGTTTCGGTGGCCCCCCGCCAGCGTATGGCCGCCGAGATGCGCTCTTCGATCTCGACCACCTGGTCCATCGCAGCCGACATGGAGCTGTTGGCCCGGTACTGCTGGAAGCCGGAGATCAACAGCATGGCCAGCATCAGCAGGATGAATGCCCCCCACAGCTTGCGTGAAACGCGGATATTGTCGATTTGCATGGTTCTTTTTCCTCGTGGACCTGGAAATGTGAGTGTGCGGCCAACGCGCGGCACGCAACATCCGATTGCGTCAACAGCAGGCCACAAGCCTACGCCAGCCCAGGCACTGCCCTGCCCTCTTTTTCCCGGGAAAAACCCGCCCCCAAGGTGCCGGAGGTGACAGGACGGCCCACCCGGGGGCCAGCGGCACCTGGCAGGACTCCGGAGAACCCGTCCACGACGGCACAGGGGTCGCGCGGTGGCGCGCGATATCGGTACAAGCCCTAAAATGGCACGGTGACATCCATATTGAACGCCGACCTGCATTGCCATTCCGTGGTATCCGACGGAACCCTGACCCCGGAGGATCTGGCCGCCCGCGCGAAAGCCAACGGTGTCGAGCTGTGGGCGCTCACCGACCATGACGAAATCGGCGGCCAGCACCGCGCCGCCGCCGCTGCCCATGCGCAGGGCATGGCCTACCTCACGGGCGTCGAAATCTCGGTCACCTTTGCCGACACCACCGTCCACATCGTCGGCCTGGGTTTCGACCCCAACGACACCCGACTGGCCGAGGGCCTGGCCGCTACGCGCGGTGGGCGCGGCGAACGCGCCAAGGACATGGCCGAACAACTGGCCCAGGCGGGTATTCCGGGCGCTTACGAGGGCGCGCTGCAGTTCGTAGGCAACCCGGCATTGATTTCACGCACCCATTTCGCCCGCTTTCTGGTGGAGACCGGGGTCTGCAAGGACACCTCCGAGGTATTTCGCAAATACCTCATCGAAGGCAAGCCTGGTTATGTGCCGCACCGTTGGGCGTCGCTGGGCAACGCCGTGCGCTGGATCACCGAGGCAGGCGGCATGGCCATCATTGCCCACCCGGCGCGCTACAAGTTCAGTGCCAACGAAGAATTTGCGCTGTTTTCCGAATTCAAGGCCCACGGCGGGCGCGGGGTGGAAGTCGTCACCGGAAGCCACAGCGCAGCCGAATATGTCACCTACGCCGCGATGGCGAAGGAGTTTGGGCTGGCCGCTTCACGCGGCAGCGACTTCCACAGCCCGGACGAGTCCCACACCGACCTGGGGACCTTGCCGCTGCTACCCGGCCAGCTCACCCCGGTCTGGGAACTGCTGGCTGAACGCATCCGGCACCCCGCTGCCGTTTGAGACGAGACGCACCATTTCATGGCCCAGTATTTCGAAGTCCACCCCGACAACCCCCAGCCGCGCTTGCTCAAGCAGGGCGCCATGCTGCTGCAAAAGGGCGGCATTCTGGCCGTGCCCACCGATTCCAGCTATGCGCTGGTCTGCCACCTGGACGACAAGGATGCCGTCGATCGCATGCGCCGCATCCGCCAGGTGGACGACAAGCACCACCTCACCCTGTTGTGCCGTGACCTGTCGGAACTGGCCAACTATGCCCGCGTGGACAACCGCCAGTACCGCCTGCTCAAGCTGGGCACGCCCGGGCCCTACACCTTTATCCTCGAAGCGACCAAGGAAGTGCCGCGCCGCGTGAGCCACCCTTCGCGCAAGACCATCGGTCTGCGCGTACCCGACCGCAAGGGCCTGCAGCTGCTGCTGGAGCTGCACGGCGCCCCGCTGCTGGCCACCACGCTGATCCCGGCCGGCGAGACCGAGCCCCTGAACGACCCGCAGGAAATCCGCGAACGCTACGAAAAGCTGGTGGACGCCATCGTGGACGCAGGCGCCTGCCCGCTGGAACCCACCACCGTGGTGGACCTGACGCCCATGGGCAGCGGCGGCGAACCCGAAGTGGTGCGCGAAGGTCGGGGTAGCTTGCAGGCGCTGGGGTTGTAGCCGCAGCTCCTCACCTCGACTGCCATAGCGCTTGCCCGGGGCCTCCACAACTGGCGCGGCCCCATCCCAGCGCCACCGTGGAACTGGCTTTGCCAGGCCACCGGTGGCGTCCCCCTGAGGGGGAAGCGGCGCAGCCGCTCAGGGGGCTATAACTTGAACGCACCCACAGCCTGCTCCAGATCGCGCGCCTGCGCCGTGAGCGAGGTGGCGGTGGAAACCGCGTTCTGAACCAGCGCAGCCGTTTCCTGGGTGGTGCCGTCCATGTGCGAAACGGCGCCGTTCACATGGCTGATGGCATCGCTCTGCTCGCGCAGGGCGTGGGAGATTTCGCCAAGCAGTGCGCTGACCTGCCCGACGGCCGCCACGATCTCCTGCATGGTCTTGCCCGCCTTGCCCACCTGGCCAGCACCGTTTTCCACCTGCTCGACCGACGCGCTGATCAGCGCCTTGATCTCGCGGGCGGCCACCGCGCTGCGCTGGGCCAGATTGCGCACCTCGCTGGCCACCACGGCAAAGCCACGGCCCTGCTCGCCTGCACGGGCGGCTTCCACCGCCGCGTTGAGCGCCAGGATGTTGGTCTGGAAGGCAATGCCTTCGATGACCTGAATGATGTCCACAATCTTGCGCGAGCTGCCACTGATGGCCTGCATGGTCAACACCACATCGCCCACCACCGCGCCCCCTTGCTCTGCAATGCCCGAGGCCTTCACCGCGAGGTCGCTGGCGGAATGGGCGCGCTCGGCGTTCTGGCGCACGGTGGCGGTCAGCTGCTCCATGCTGGCAGCAGTTTCGGTGAGTGAAGAGACCTGGTCTTCCGCATGGCGGGAAAGGTCGGTGTTGCCATGGTCGATGTCTGCAGCAGAGGCGCTGATGGCATCGGCGTCCTGCTTGATGCGCGATACCAGGTCGGTCAGCGTGTCCTCCATGGTGCCCAGGGCGTTCAGAAGCCGGCCAAAGTCGCCCTGCAGATCGGAGCTGAACTCCTGGCTCAGGTCGCCCGAAGCCACGGTTTCTGCAATCAGGATGGCCTGGTTGAGCGGAGCCACGATGCTCATGCGCAGGCTGAACACAGCCAGCAGCGCCAGCACAAACGCCACACAGCTGCAGCCGATGATCCATGCCCGGGCGCTTTGCAGGTGCGCCTGTGCTGCCTGGGCCTGGGGCGCCGTCACAGGCGCGCCCTGCAGTGCCTGCTCGGCCCCGCCGATGCCAGCCAGCGCCATGACCATCAACAGCAGCACCAGCAGTGCCATACCGCCAAACGCCAGGGCCAGGCGCGTTCCAATTTTCAGGTTGTTCCACATGATGTTGTGCCTCTCCAGGGCTGTTGTTTTGGTTTTTTGGGTCGCCCCGGGGGCAACTGTCAGATGCTAGCAATGATCACGGCGCTGCGGGCGCCCTTGGCATACGTACATCCCACATAGAACTTGCGCGAATCGGGATGCAACAACCGCCTTGCCTGGGGGTGAGCCACTTGCCCGAGTCCTGTTGTGCGCCAGTCATCCCGCTACCGGCATGCCGTGTACTCCGCGCGGGGCGCCCCGGCAACGGCTGGAGTGGCGGGCGTCTGAGACAATCACCGGGTGGACATCTCCAATCTCATCCAAACCGTTCTGATCTACGCCCTGCCGGTGCTGTTTGCCATCACCGTGCACGAGGCAGCCCACGGCTACGCCGCGCGCCACTTTGGCGACAACACCGCGTACATGATGGGCCGGATCACCCTCAACCCGATCAAACACATCGACCCGGTGGGCACCATCCTGATGCCGCTGCTGCTGTACTTTGCGACCTCGGGAGCCTTCCTGTTTGGCTATGCCAAGCCGGTGCCGGTCAATTTCGGCAACCTGCGCAATCCCAAGAAACACATGGTCTGGGTGGCGCTGGCGGGCCCCGCGTCCAACTTCATCCAGGCCATTGGCTGGGCCATTTTGCTGGTGGCACTGGTGGGCTCTGGCGTGGAGGAGCGCTTTTTCATCGAGATGGCCCGCGCTGGCGTGCTGGTCAACCTCGTGATGTGGGCGTTCAACCTGTTTCCGCTGCCGCCGCTGGATGGCGGGCGCATCCTGGTGGGCCTGCTGCCCTGGAAACAGGCGCACATGGTCTCTCGCATCGAACCCTGGGGCTTTTTCATTGTGATGGGCCTGGTGATCGCTGGGGTGGTGGGGACGCTGTGGCTACGCCCGCTGATGTCGCTGGGCTACGGCGTCATCCAGTTTCTGCTCACCCCGCTCACAGCACTGTTGCGTTAATTCTTCTACCCCCGTTTCTTGCTGACATCCTTCCCATGAGCATCACGCGTTTTCTCACCGGCATTACCACCACGGGCACACCCCACCTGGGCAACTTCGTGGGCTCCATCCGCCCCTCGGTGGCCGCCAGCCTCACGCCCGGCGTGCAGAGCTTTTACTTTCTGGCCGACTACCACGCGCTCATCAAGTGCGAAGACCCGGTGCGCATCCAGCGCTCCACGCTGGAGATCGCCGCCAGCTGGCTGGCCGCAGGGCTGAACCCCGAGAAGGTCACGTTCTACCGCCAGTCCGACATCCCTGAGATCCCCGAACTGACCTGGCTGCTGACCTGCGTGACGGGCAAGGGCGTGCTCAACCGCGCCCACGCCTACAAGGCCAGCGTGGACAAGAACACTGCCGCCGACCGCGATGCCGACGACGGCGTGACGGCCGGCCTGTTCATGTACCCCGTGCTGATGGGCGCCGACATCCTGATGTTCAAGGCGCACAAGGTGCCCGTGGGCCGCGACCAGATCCAGCACATCGAGATGGCGCGTGACATGGCTGCGAGCTTCAACCACCTGTATGGCGAACACTTTGTGCTGCCCGAGGCCGCCATTGACGACCATGTGGCCACGCTGCCCGGCCTGGACGGGCGCAAGATGAGCAAGAGCTACGACAACACCATCCCGCTGTTCAGCTCGCGCGAGCAGCTCAAGAAGCTGATCGGCGGCATCCTGACCGATTCGCGCGCACCCGGCGAGCCCAAGGACACCGAGGGATCGGCGCTGTTCCAGATCTACCAGGCGTTTGCCACGCCCGACGAAACCGCCGCGCTGCGCCAGGCCTACGCCGACGGCATTGCCTGGGGTGATGCCAAGAACACCCTGTTCGAACGTGTGGACCAGGTGATCGCCCCCATGCGTGCGCAGTACGAAGAACTCATCCACAACCCCGCCCGCATCGAGCAGACCCTGCTGGCCGGTGCCGAACGCGCCCGTGCGCTGGCCACGCCGTTCATCCGCGAGCTGCGCGCCGCTGTGGGCCTGCGCAGTCTGGCCCAGGCCACTGCGGCGCCCAAGCCCGTCAAGGCCGCGAAGACAGCGCTGCCTTCGTTCAAGCAATACCGCGAAGCCGACGGCAAGTTCTACTTCAAGCTGGTGGATGCCGATGGCCGCCTGCTGCTGCAAAGCACCGGTTTTGACGCGCCCAAGGAAGCAGGCCAGGCCATTGCCCAGTTGCAAAAAGACCCGGACGCACTGCAGACACTGGCACCGCGCCTAGCACCGGTGGAGGGCGTGAGCGCCGACGATGTGGCCGCCGCGCTGCAGGCGCTGGCAGAGGCTGCAGCCGCCGCGTAAACCGCTCTGCCCCTGTCCAACACAGGATCCGAGGTCGGAATGCGCTGGGGGAAGCGGTCACTTTTTGATAGCTGCTCGCGCTTTACCAATAAGCGCTAGCGGCCAAAATTAATCAAATATTCATCTCCAGGGTGAATCCGCAGAATACCCGCCTGGCTGCGACAGAAGATGGTGGTGTGTGCGCAATGCGCCTACGCTGTCGGCGTGGGCCTTGTGCGTAAACTGTCCGTTCTGTTCTTGGAGACTCCCATGAAACTGCCAGTTGCCACCCTCTCCGTGCTCGCCGTGCTGGCGGGCTGCAACGCTACCAGCCCCCACCACCCCTCGGGGCCCATGGCATCGGGCCGTGACCGCACCTTCAGCGTGCCCGTGTACGGCACCGACACGTCCCCCGCCTATGCAGCGGCCACGCGCGAATGCCAGCGGCTGGCGCTGTTCCCCAAGCTGCTGCGCAACGATGGCTCGCGCCTGATTTTTGAATGCGTGAGCGAAGCCCCCGACCGCCAACCCTGATCCCTGCCATGGTCTGGTTTCTGCGGCGCCCCCTCAGGGCGCATGGCGTGGGCCTGACAGCCGCGCTGGTCTGCGCCTGCGCCCATGCGGGGCCTGCGCAAACCACCGCACCCGCCACCTGGACCAACAGCCTGGGCATGGTCTTCCAGCAGGTCCCGGCAGGCCGCTTCACGATGGGAGGCGTGGAGCCGCCCGATACCCTGGCACGCGCGTACCCGGCGCTGGAGGCCAGGCGCTTTACCGAGTTGACCGATGAAGGCCCCGCGCACACGGTGCACATCCGGCGGGCGTTCTACCTGGGTCGGCACGAGGTCACCGTGGGGCAGTTCCAGCGCTTTCTGGAGGCCTCGGGCTACCAGCCCGAATCGGAAGCCGATGGCACAGGCGGCTATGGCTACAACGCCCAGTACGACCCCGCCACCACGCGGCGCGGCGATGCTTTTGAGGGCCGAGACCCCCGCTATTCGTGGCGCAACCCGGGTTTTGCACAAGGGCCAGACCATCCGGTGGTCAACATCACCTGGAACGACGCCCAGGCCCTGGCCCGATGGCTGAGCCGTACCGAAGGCCACCACTACCGCCTGCCCACCGAGGCTGAATGGGAATACGCCTGCCGCGCAGGCACCCGCACCCGCTACCCCCATGGCGATGACCCGCAGGGCCTGCTGCAAAGCGCCAACACCTTCGACCAGGAGGCCGCACCCCTGTGGCCCCGCTGGCAGCAGCACGCCTTGGCCGGCAGCGACAGCCATGCGTTCACCGCCCCCGTGGGCAGCTATGCACCCAATGCCTTTGGCCTGCACGACATGCTGGGCAATGCCTGGGAATGGGTGTCGGACTGGCACGGGGACACCTACTATGCGCACTCCCCGCGCAGCGACCCAAAGGGCCCTGCAGACGGCACCGTGCGCGTGCGCCGTGGAGGCTCCTGGCACACCTGGTCGTTCTATGCGCGTTGCGGCTACCGCAACTGGAACAGCCCGGAGACACGCTACACCCTGGTTGGCATGCGGCTGGTGCGGGAAATCGCGCCCACGCCCCGCCCCCCGTCCCGGGGCGCCGCCAAGCGTTAACAAATGTCAACCGACTGCGGGGGCGTCGGAGCGTTCCAGCGCGGTCGACGGTTATCGCAAATAATCCGCGATTGCATTTTCGACAGGGAAACACCATGCGCATAGCCGCTTTGGACGACGATGCGCTCCAGCTGGATCTGATCAAACAGGCCACGGAGGCAATGGGCCACGTCTGCCACACACACCTCAATGGAGCCGACTTGCTGCGCGAGATGCGCCGCGAGACCTTTGACCTGCTGATCGTGGACTGGCACCTGCCAGACACCACAGGGCCCGAAGTGGTGCGCTGGGTGCGCAAGAACGTGGGCACCCAATTGCCCATCCTGTTCGTCACACACCGCCAGGAAGAGCGCGACATCGTCGAAGGCCTGGGCAGCGGCGCCGACGACTTCATGGTCAAGCCGGTGCGCATTGGCGAGCTCAATGCCCGCGTCTCGGCCCTGCTGCGCCGTGCCTACCCGGCCAACGTAGGTGGCGTGGTGGAGTTCGGGCGCTACCGCTTCCTGTCCGAAACCCGGTCCATCGAAATTGACGGAGTGCCCGTGGAGCTCAAGAACCGCGAGTACGATCTCGCCCTGTTTCTGTTTCAGAACATGGGCCGGCTGCTGTCGCGCGACCACCTCAAGGACATTGTCTGGGGCCAGGTGGCGGATGTCATGTCGCGCTCGCTGGACACCCACATCTCGCGCTTGCGCACCCTGCTGGACCTGCGGCCCGCCAACGGTTTCATTGTCTCGGCGGTCTACGGTGTGGGTTACCGTTTTGAAGCTGTCGAGGCCCAGCGAAGGGCCTGACCCCCCACTACCAGCTGCGGCATCCTTAGGGGATTCCGTGGCCAGCCCGCCTGCACCGATCGGCACGAAGGAGATTTCACTTGGCAACCAAAACCGGCCGCCCCCGCTGGGCCCTGCGCGCCAGCGCGGCACTCACCCTGGGTTTTCTCGGTAGCCTGGCGAGCACCTGCGCCCAGGCCCGCCCCGCCGCTGCCACCACGCCACAAGGCGATGAAATTGCCCACACCGTGCAGGAGGGGGACACCCTCGAAGGCCTGGCCAAGGCCTATCTGGCAGCGCCCCGGCAATGGCCGCTGCTGCAGGCCCGCAACAAGGTGGCCGACCCCCGGCGCCTGGTGCCGGGCTCGGTGGTGTGGATTCCGGTGCGCCTGCAGCCCGCCGAATCGGCCACGGTGGAGTTCGTGCACGGCATGGTCACCGCACAAACCCGCGCTGGCGACACCCCGGCGCCCGTCACCCAGGGCGGCAAGCTCGAAGAGGGCACCGCGCTGCAGGTGGGGCCAGACGCCTTCGTCGCCGTCAAGCTGGCCGATGGCACCGTGGTGCGGGTGCAGGCGCAGTCCGAGCTGCTGCTGCGGCAACTGCGTCGCAGGGGGCGCGCGGGCAGCCTGCAATCGGTGCTGGAGATGCGCAGCGGTGCGGTGGAATCCAGCGTTCCACCCAATGCCGAGGCTTTTCGCCGCTTCGAGCTGCGCACCCCCCTGGCCGTGACCAGTGTGCGCGGCACCCGCTTCGGCGTGGCGATGGGAGAATCGGGCCAGACCACCGCGTCGGTGCTCAGTGGTTCGGTGGCCGTTCAGTCCCGCCAGCCGGAAACTACGGGCCAATCCTCCCATTCCTCCGCAGCGGCCGCCGCGATGCTGACCCCGGGACAAGGGCTGGCCGTGGCGGCCGATGGCAGCGTGGGCGCGCCGCGCCCGCTGCTGGCGGCACCCGACACATCAGGCGTCCCTGCCATGCTCAGCGATGCGGGCATCCTGGCCATCAACGTACCGCCGCTGCCGGGCGCTGCGCGCTACCAGGCCCAGGTGGCGCAGGATGCGGACTTCACCCAGGTGCTGCGCCACGGCAGTTTTGCCGATGGCCAGCTGCGCTGGAAAGCCGTGGAAGATGGACGCTACTACCTGTCGGTACGCGCCCTCGATGACGCAGGCATCCCCGGCGTACCCGCCCTGCTGCCTTTTGTGGTCAAGACGCGCCCCGTGGCCCCGCTGTACCAGCAACCCGCGCCCGGCGCGGTGGTGGCCAGCGGCGCGGGCGAACTGCGGTGCACCCAGGTGCCTGGTGTGGCCTGGTACCGCCTGCAGGTGGCCCGCGATGCGCAGTTCACCCAGCCTGTGCTGGACGAACAACGCCTCACCGAATGCCGCCTGCCTCTGAGCACCCTGCCCGTGGGCAACTATTTCTGGCGTGCGGCCAGCCTGCTGCAACTGCCTCATGGCCCAGCGAATCCAGGGAGGCCGGCCGACCCGGGTGGCACGGCAGGCCAGGTCGACCAAGGGCCGTTTGCCCCGCCCCAGCCCTTCACGGTGGCAGACCGCCCCGCCACACTGTCTCCCCAGTCGTTGCAGGCGCAGGATGGCGACACCACGGTGCGGGTGCACTGGCCCGCGCAGCCCGGCCAGCGGTTCCGCCTGCAACTGGCCCCAGCCAACGATCTGGCATTTGACAAGGTGGTGCTCGACACCCAGCTCGACGCCCCTGCATGGACCGCCGGCAACCTGCCTGCGGGCGACTACCTGGTGCGCATCCAGGTACTGGACCCCACAGGTCTGCAAAGCGACTTCTCTCCACCGCGCCAGATCCGGGTCGGCTCGGGCATCAACACGGGTTCGGGACTGCCGGTCTCCACCTCGAGCGGCCAGCCCGTGGGACGCCCTTGAGGCGCGCACACAGCGTTGCCCGGGCACGGAGGTTCTAAGCCCATGATCACCGCCGGACGCACCCGGGGCCAGCAGCGGCGCCTGGAATGGAGCCTGCTGGCCGCCGCCCTGCTGGGGCTGGTGGCCTGGCTCAGCACCGCCGACAGCCTGAGCCGGGTCAACCACCTCGTGCAGGACGCAGGCCTGCGCTTGCTCTCACGCCCCGCGCACCCCGACATCGTCATCGTTGCCATCGACGACCCCAGCATCGCAGCCATTGGCCGCTGGCCCTGGCGCCGCGCGCTGCACGCGGAGCTGATCACGCGCGTGTCGGCGCAGCAGCCCCGCGCCATCGGCATGGACGTGCTGTTCAACGAAGAAGACCTGGACTACCCCGAGGACGACGTGCTGCTGGCCGACGCCATGCGGCGCAGCGGGCGGGTGGTGCTGCCGGTGCTGCGGCGCGGCCACGGCCCGGCGGCCCACATGGCCGACCTGCCCTGGACCGCATTTGCAGATGCCGCAGCCGGCCTGGGCCATGTCCACGTGGTTCCCGACAACGACGGCGTGGTGCGCAGCCTGTACCTGCAGGAAGGGCCCGCCGCTGCACCCTGGCAGCACTTCAGCATGGCACTGCAGTGCGTGGCCACGTCCGCACCGCTCACCCCCGCCACGTTGCCGCAGTGCAACGCCGCGCGCGCTGCGGCGGTTGCCGACGGCGCAGCCACACAGCCTCCAGGCAGTGGCCCCTGGGAACGCGCTGACCGCACGCTGATTGCGTATGCCGGTGGTCCCGGCCACTTCCCCACCTATTCCTACATCGACGTGCTTCGCGGCCAGGTGCCTGCACAGGCGTTTCGCGGCAAATACGTGCTCGTGGGTGCTGCGGCCTCGGGCCTGGGCGACATGTTTGCCACGCCCATGAGCCAGCAATCGCGACTGATGCCTGGCGTGGAGGTGGTGGCCCAGGTGCTGGACGGCCGCCTGTCGGGTGTGCGGATCCAGCCTGCCGCCACGGCTCTCAACACCCTGTTCAACCTGGCCCCCGTGGTGTGTGCACTGCTGGCCCTGCTGTTGCTGGGGCCCTTCGTGGCCCTGCTCACCAGCGCGGCGCTGGGCGTGGCCACCCTGCTGCTCAGCGTGGTCCTTCCTTCGTGGATAGGCCTGCAGTTCGCGCCCGCTGCAGCGCTGACCGGGCTGGTGCTGGCCTATCCGCTGTGGAGCTGGCGACGCCTGAGCGCCGCCGCGCACTTTCTGCGGCTGGAGATGGAGCGTCTGCAGCGCGACGGCCTGTCGATGCGGCTGCAGCACCGCCCCGGCGATTCCGGCGACTTCCTGGAAAAGCGCATCAATGCTGTGGAACGCGCATCGCGCCAGCTGCGCGACCTGCACCACTTCGTGAGCGAAAGCCTGCAGCAGCTGCCCTCCCCCACCATCGTCTGCGACCCGCAGGGGCACATCCTGCTCACCAACATGGCGGCACGCCGCCACGTGGGCGGAGACCCCCAGGTGCCGCTGCAGGGGCAGTCGGTGGTCGAACTTCTGCATGACCTGGTGCACACCGGCACCGGCCAACCCCTCATCACCCTGGACAAGCTGCGCGGCCACCACATGCCCGAACAAAGCGAGGGGCGCGATGCCCAAGGCCGCAGCCTGCTGGTGCAGTGCAAGCCCTTCACCGACCTGGCCAAGGCTGGCTGGCTGCTGACCCTGGTAGACCTGACGGACATGCGGCGCGCCCAGCAGCAGCGTGACCAGGCGATGAACTTCATCTCACACGACATCCGGGCGCCCAACGCCTCCATCCTCACGCTGCTGGAGATGCAGCGCGCCTACCCCGGCCGCATGCCGGACGATGAGCTGATGCTGCGCATCGAGCGTTATGCGCGCACGTCCCTGGGCATGGCCGAGAACTTCGTCAAGCTCGCCAGCGCCGAGTCGCAGGAATACCGCATGGCCCCCCTGGACCTGGTGGCTGTGCTGGCCGAAACCGTGGACGACATCTGGGCCCTGGCGCGCGACCGGGGCGTGGAGGTAACCATCGCCACCGCGCCGGAAACCGCCCCCACCGTGGGCGACCGCGCCCTGCTGTCCCGCGCGCTGGCCAACGTGCTGAACAACGCCGTCAAGTTCAGCCCCGAAGAAGGCACGGTGCAGTGCTCCATCGTGCAACGGGGGGCACACTGGATCGTGTCAGTACGCGACGAAGGCCCCGGCATCGCCCCGGAACTGCAGGGCCAGCTGTTCGCACCGTTCCAGCGACTGCACGACCGCAGCCACCCCGCCATCGGCGGTGTCGGCCTGGGGCTGGCCCTGGTGCACACCGTGATCCACCGGCACGGCGGAACGCTGGAAGTGGACAGCGACGTGGGACGGGGAGCGGAGTTCAGGCTGGTATTGCCCCTGGGCGCCTGACTCCAGGAGGCAAAACTCGCAAACCCCAGAATTGCTACTATTTTTATAGCAATTAATTCATGGCCATAAAGCGCTAGAGCCAATTTTTATCCGAAATCAATCGGTAAATCGACCGCTCCCGTGCATGAATTCGCACAGAAAATCACCCCACCTACAGGCCGCACCGATCCAGACCAAGACGGCGCTGCGCTCGCAATGACGGGCACGGGCCACTTTCATTGGCAGCGACCGTGCGAAGCCCCCCCTTGCGGTGGGTTCGGCCTTGCCATCTCCCTACCAGGGGCCGAGCGTGATCGCGACGGTCGAGCCCGGCGCCACATTGCCCTGTGTCTTGGAGGGCACATTGGGACCGCTGTACGACCCGTTGGGATTTTCATCGGCGCTGAATCCATACGCCGCCCCGCCGAGGAAGATGGGGGGGCCATTGCCTGCGATGCGTGCATCCTCGCCATGCGCATTCGCGCAATGAAGGAATTTGGCATAGTAGTTGCAGGTTGAACCTGCACCGTACCACTGTGCCGAATCATTCCAGGCGGTGGTGGAGAAGCCGCTAGGGGGACTCTGGGTCGCAACTCCCGCCACCGCAACGCCCCTGCACAACGCCTCCCAGATGTTCATCTGCAGCAGCCCGGCATCGCCGCCGGATCCTCCCTCCTGGTACTGGCTGAACGCCTGCTGGAAAACATAGAGCGCACTCTGAAGGCCCTGCGGCGGTTGGTAGAACGTGTAGGTGTTCGTGCCATTCGAGAGCGTATAGGCCGCTGTGCTGACGGTGTTGAGGCTCTGCATCGTGCACTGCCCGGTATAGATATTCGTGCCGTCGCCACTGAGATCAATGCTGAGGTAACTGTTCACCGCAAAGAAAGCGTTCAGCGTTGCGTCCCAGTAACTTGCGAGGGAATCGGAGTCGAGCACCCCTGCCGCCTGTTTCGCGATCAGCATGTCGCTGGGATCAGAGATAGCGAAGAACTCGCCCTTCACCGTGGGCGGCGTGTAGCTGGAGCCAAGCGCACCGACCGTCAGCAGTTCGCCATAGGCTGCTGCGCTCGCGCCCTCTTTGGCAATGAAGTCCGTGTACGCACTTGCCATGGTCGCGCGGCTGATGCGGGGGTCCACACCGAAACTCTCGCCTGCGGAGCTGAACGACAGGTTGAGGCCAAAGCCATTCACGGCGCTGACATCGGCCGCTGCGTTGTAACCGAACTCGAAGAAATCGAACGGTCCGGGAGGTGAAGGCTGTGGCTGATTGCCGTAGGGCGGCGGCGGATACTGCATCACGGCAAATGCCGGGACCGCTTGCGTGGGGGCAACGGGCGGTGGAGTCGCTATCGGTGGTGAGGCTGCGTAAATTGGCAAAGGTGCCGGCTGAGTCGGAGCGACAGCGAAGACCAGCCGTTCGTTGCCATTGGTTGCCGTCGTAAGCGCAATGCTCGGAACCGAGGACATCTCAAGGAAAGCAAGCCCCTGGTTGAAGACCGCAACACTCACGCTGCCGCTGTTGTCTTTCAAGCCAGGACCATATGCACCCGTCAAATCATCGTTGATGCAGAGTTGGAGCTCGCCACTGGGAAAGGTCGATGGCATCAAATACGGCCCCCTGCCAATGAAGAACGGTGAACCTGTACTGCCAATCCTGCCGATGAGTCCGCCCATCGGCACACCGACAATGGGGTACTGCGTCTGATCGGTCGGAACATTGAGGTCAGGACAACCGGCCGCATCGTAGAGCTGTCCGCTATTCGTGTCGGGGTCCGCACTCCAACCACCGCCCACATACGCAATCGTCACCGGAGTAGCGGATGGATTGACGTCGATACCGGTACTCTGCCAGGCCTGTATCGCGAGCACGGCAATCGGCAGCACCGAGGGCGCCGCGACGAATGCTCCACCGCTCCCGAGAAATTGAAACTGAAACGCCCCGCTCGGCGCTGCGTTGATCCAGCCTGCCACATAGGCTGTTCCATCAGTCGCCTGAAGACCCGTGTTATCGGACAACATGATCGTGATTGATTCGGTGTTCATGGCTACTCCTTCTGTTGGAAAAATTGGGCCGTTGCCCTTCTTGGCAAACAAACGACATCAGCCCAGCGTGGCAAGCTGCGCCTCCGAGCCTGCAAACCAGTTCTGGTCCACGGCACCCATCACACCCGCCACCGGGCTGCCGCCATTGGAGGAGCCATCGCTGTACTGCCAGAACGTCCAGGACGACCAGGGCGGTGGCACGTGCGGGTAGGCCGAATACGCGGCCAGCCACAGCGGGCGGGAGGCCAGCACCTGGCAACCGGCCAGCGCCTGAAGCGCCTGCCAGAAGCCCGTGTCGGTGTAGACCATGGTCTGGCGCCCGAACAGCGCATCGGCCTCAGACAGGAATGCCAGGGCCCACTGCAGGACTTCGGCGGGGCTTTGCCCATCCAGGGTTTCCAGATCCAGCACCGGCGGCAAGTCCCCGGGCCCGAGCGTTCCATCGGCGCTGACCGTGTTGTAGAAAAACTGTGCCTGGGCGACGGCATCGCTGCCAGCATGGCCGAAGTGGTAGGCGCCTCTGCGCAATCCTGCGGCGGCGCTGCCGGACCAATTGGCACGGAAAAGCGGGTCCACATAGGCGATGCCTTCGGTGGCCTTGATGAAGGAAAAGGCCACGTTGCTGCCAGCCACGCTGGGCCAGTTGACGTTGCCTTGGTAGTGACTGACGTCGATGCCACGGGTTTGGACTGTCATGGCGTCACACCACGCGGTTGAGCATGTCGACCTGGGTCTGCAACAGACCATCAATGCGGATCGTCGTGGTCAGCGGCTGGCCTTCATCCCACATAACGCCGCAGTTGTATTGCAGGGTGTTGGGGTTCAGGACGCTGCCGTTGACCTTTTGCTGGTAGGTCGTGTCCCCACCGCCTGCCCCCTGAATGCCAATGCCCCAATGGCACCAGCCGTACCAGCTCGGCGACTTCATGACCATGGTGTAGACCGCTGAGCCGTTGTCGGGCAACACCGTATGCCCATTGAGTTCTGCCGTGAGCTTCATCAGGGCAGAACGGCAGGCGTCCTGCGCTGCCACATTGCCACCCAGTGCGTTGGCAAAATTGGCGGCCAGTGTGGTGTGATACGGCATCGTCTGCGGAAAAATCACATCGGTGACCGCAAAAAAATCCGCACTCAGACCGGTGGGAACACGCTCGGCATTGAACACGAAGGCGCCGTTGTCCGAGGTATAGATGGTGGTGGCTGCGTAGGGGTCATCAGCATTCACGTATTCGCCATTCAACGCCCAACCCCAGCAGGCGGCGTTCACAAAGGGCGCCTGCTGCGAGGTCGGCACCGTGGCACCGTTGCGAGGATGCGGCCCGCCAGCGGGAGCCAACAGATTGCGTTGTGGATCAGACAGGTAAGGCATGGTTTCTCCGTCAATGGATCGGTGCGGATGGCAAGCGCATCTCGCTCGATACATTGTGGAGACCCTTTTCTCGCTTGGCGATTACAGCCCATTACACGCCATCACAGGTACTGACCCACCGCTCTGTACACCAGTCTGCCGCCAGCCTGGGAGCAGATTCTTTGCACCGTCGTGCCGCTGCAGTCAAACCCAAAACTGCCGGCCCTGCAAACAGCGGGGTCAAAAATCAGGTGAATGGCTGGGCTGCGCGATGCCTGGCAACGGGGCGACACGCCGTTGATATCCCGCGCAATTGCAAGCAGAACGTTAACTACCAGATTTGGTAGTTGCGTGGGGAGGACAGCGCCAACACACTCATTGGGCTGCATCGGGAATTCTTGGCGAACGCCCGGACAGGAAACCCGCGTCCGCTGCACAGCGGCATGCCACGGGCTGCGAGGCATCACATTCAGCCATGCGCGGGGCCAAAGGAAACCGCGCCGCAAGGTGTGACGAAGAAAAAATGAGGGACTGACTGATGGCAATCCTGAAAAACCGCGCAACACAGCGCAAGATCCATTTACGAACACTTCACGTGTTTGGGCGAGGCCGTTCCTCGGACACCTTGCTGGAAAACCCGGATGCCTCGCAACTGCATGCATCGATCCGCTGGACAGGCAGCACCTGGGAACTGCACGACCACAGCCGCAACGGAACCCTGCTCGATGGCGAGCTGCTGTCCCATAGCGGAGCCTTTGCACTCCGCGTGGGAAGCACCATCGGCTTCGGGCGTGACGACGGCTCTGGCTGGGTTGTGGAAGACCTTGCAGCCCCCGCCAATCTGCTCTGGCCGCTGGGGCACGACAGCGCTCCCGTGCCACTGGAGCGGTCCAACCTGCTGCCCCAGGGCCAGCATGCCGAAGTGTCCATCCACTGCGCCGAGCAAGGCCGGTGGATATGCACCACGCCCCAGGGCAGCTGGGTGCTGGAGGACGGCGACGAGGTCCGATTTTCCAACCAGGCCTGGTGCTTCCTTGCGGCGCAGGAGGTCACATCGACCATGGAGGCCATGGTTGGCGCAGCGCCGTGTATTCGTCCACGCACGAGCCTGCATTTCAACGTCAGCCTGGATGAGGAACATGTGCGCCTGCAGGTGCAGGAGGGAGAGCGGCAGTTCGACCTGGGCGAGCGCACCCACCACTACGCACTGCTGACGCTGGCACGTTTGCGATGGGCCGATGCGCAGCGCCACCGGGACAGCCAGGCCCATGGCTGGGTCGAGCTGGAGCGCCTGGCGAAGATGCTGGGTGTGGAGCCCGGGCACCTCAACATCCAGATCTTCCGCATGCGCAAGCAACTTGCACTGGCCATGCCCGGCGACTCCCATGTCCCCGAGCTGATCGAAAGGCGCCGTGGCTCATTGCGCTTTGGTTGCCTGCGTTTCAGCATCACACGGGGTACACAGCGGGAAGCCGATTTCGACCCCTTGGCCCTGATCAGCCCCATCCACGCTGAAGAGTCGCTTGCGGCCTGAGCCTGCCCCCCATCGCAATGACACGAGTGCCCACGCACGGTTTTCCCGTGGGTGTGCCGGGCTATCAATCGTTGGGTTTGCTGGGCCAGGGCGCATCGGGCCAGGTTTTCAAGGCCCGGCAGCGCAGCACCGGCCAGTTCGTGGCCATCAAGATTCCGAGCACCCCAGCCGCGCGCGATCCCGCCAACCGGCGGCGTGTGCAGCAGCGGCTGCACCAGGAAACCCGGGTGCTGTCTTTGTTGCACCACATCCATGTGGTCCGGCTCATCGATAAAGGCCTGGCCCAGGAGGGCGTGCCGTTTGCCGTGCTGGAGTACGTGACTGGCGAAACGCTGCGCGAATTCCTGCAGCGCCAGGGCCGGCTCTCATTGCCGGACACGGTGGGGCTGATGGCGCAGCTGCTCGATGCCCTGGCTTTCCTGCATGCCCACCATATCGTGCACCGCGACCTGAAGCCAGAGAACGTGATGGTGATCTCCAGCGGCACCACCTTGCACGCCAAGGTGCTGGACTTTGGGCTTGCCAGCCACCACGGAGAACCCCAGTTCACCGCGGGAGCCGAGGGCACGCCCGCCTACTGCGCACCCGAACAGCTGCGCGGCGAGGTGTGCGGGCCCGCCACCGACATCTATGCCTGGGCCTTGATGTTCGTGGAGTGCCTGAGCGCACGACAGAGCATCCAGGGCGCCAGCCTGACAGAGGTGCTGCAGCGCCAGCTGAGCACAGATATCGTCGCCTTGCCAGAGGAACTAGAGGGCAGTCCGCTGGCCGCGCTGCTCCAGCGGGCCTTGCAAAAGGACGTGCGCCGGCGTACCGCCGATGCCGCGCAACTGTACGGTGACCTTGCCCAGTGCGCGGCGCAGGTGCGCCAGCTTCGCCCACCCAGCCATGCAGCAGGGCCAAGCCCTGCAGATCCGTCCACATCCGGCCAGGCGCAGCAGGCCACCATGGATTCGCTGGAACGTCCCAGGTCGCAGAACGTCGATGCTCCTTCGCGCGCCATCCTGTGCCTGACCCTGCGCCTGTACCCCGCCCGCGATGCTTCCCTGGCCCTGTCCGACCTGCAGGAGATTCGCGAGCAGCAGCTGCGCTGGTGCGCCAACGCCGTGCAGTCGGGCCAGGGCCATGGCGCGGGGACGCTGGGAGGCTGCATGCTGTTCCACTTCGAGCAGGGCCCCAGCAGCGCACAGAACCTGCAGCAGGCAGCAGCCTTGGCACAGGACCTGTGCATCCGGGTGCAACGAAGAAGCCGCATGCTGGAGGTGCAGCATGGCGTGCGCCTGGAAATATCAGGGAGCATGCACACGGCCACCCTGCAAGCCCACGGTGAGCCGTTGGACAGCCACCACGCGGCCAACGTGACGCTGCACCTGAACAGCCTGGCAGGCCCCGGAACCGTTCTGCTGAGCCACCGCGCGCACCATGAGCTGGCTGGCAGCGTGAAAATGGAGGCCTACGCCAGCACCAGCAAGACCCACCCGCCGGAACCCGAGCCGGTGTACCGGCTGGCACCCGTCACCCTCCAGTAGGCCTGAACAGAGTCAGCGAATGAGCCTCTCGACGTGCTCCACCGGGTAACTGTGCCAGCGCCGGTTCCATGTGTCTTTGGGGCTGGTGTTGCGGTCGTGGACGCGGGCCACATACAGGTGCTGGTCCGGGTTGGTGGCAATGCGCTTGTCCCGCACCGACCAGACAAAAGCGTTGTCCTCCCCCACATCGATATCGGCGAACGGCGCACTGCGCCAGAACTCGCGCAGGTAACACAGCGTGCCCCCACACACCCAGGGTGTGCGCCCGTCATACACATACTGCCAGGCCCGGCGCGCGTCTGGCGCATAGAAGAACACCTTGTCCAGGCCGCAGATGTCGGCCCCCTGGCCGCGCAAGGCCTTGACCTGCGAACTGAGCCAGGTGGGCGCCATCCAGTCGTCGTCGTCCCAGTGTGCAATCACCTCGCCGCGCGCCAACTCGCAGGCCATGTTGCGCTTGGCACCAAGGGTGGATTTGCGGTCCAGGCGCAGGTATCGGATGCTGCCGTGCGATGGGATCAGATCGGCGACGCTGTCGCGCCCGTCGTCCAGCACGATCAGTTCGCGGGGCTCATAGTCCTGCGCCAGAAAGTTCCGAATGGCCTGGGGCACAAACTCACGCCGGTCTGCGGTGGGCATGATGCACGACACCAGCGGCATCGCGGGCGTCGGCGAGCCCTCTGTGCCAACAGCGCCAACAGTGTCGCCTGTGCCACCGGGGGCGGCAGGAAAGTAGAAATCGCGATCATCGTCCGACAGGCATACCGGTGCAGGCACCAGGGTCCAGGCGGCCTGCTGCAGGTAATGGCCTTCCTTGAACTTCCAGGTGTTTCCATCGTGGCGCACATAGATGCACAGCGAACGCCCCGAGATGCGGCACAGCCGCGCACCGCCCCGCAGGGCCTTCACCAGGAAATCCGCATCCTCCCGCAGCGAGGTATCGGGATACCGCCCATGATGCTCCCACAGGCTGCGCCTGAAAACCAAAGTGCCGCCGCTCACGTTTTCTACAAACAACCGGCGAAACAGTGCCCGGCTGCTGGCCCAGAACTCGGCCAGCGGCCGGGCCATAAACAGCATGTCGTTGAGCCCGGTGACATCCGCCAGGTTGTGCAAAATGGGCGCGGCCTGGCGGCTCAGGCGCTGCGCGCCATACCAGTCGTCATCGTCCCAATGCGCGATCAGTTCGCCCCACGCCACGCGGACCGCTTCATTGCGCTTGGCGCCGATGCTGGTGCGGGCCGGCATTCGGATGCAGCGGATGCGCGGGTCATCAATGCCAGCAGGGAGGTCGGACTCATCCTCGTAGACGATGATGAGTTCCAGCGCGGGATAGTCTTGCCGCTGGAAGTAGCGGATCGACTGCGCAACAAAGGCCGCCCGCCCCCGCGTGGGCATGACACAGCTCAGCAAAGGTGATGCGGTGGCCGCAGGCACCTGCGGTGCGGGCGCCACATTGCCAGGCAGTGGCACGAAGATGCGCATCAGCTCGGGCACGGCAAAGTAGCGGCAATCGTCTCCCACGCAGTGGCCGTGGTAGGGCGGCGCCTGCGGGTGGCTCTCGCGGCGCCAGGCACAGAACCGGTCCTGGTACAGCCGTTTGTTCGCCTCCAGCAGTCCATCGTGGACAGGTGCCAGCACCGCGCAGCGGGGCGCACGGTGCACAAAGGCGCCCTGCACCCAGACACCCAGGAAGCCGGCGCGGGCGGCGCGCACGTTGTAGTCCATCTCCCAACAAGGACCCTGCGTGTACGCCGTGTCCGCTGCGCCAATGGCGGCCACCACCTCGTTCTTCACCGTATAGCAGAAGTCCGCCAGGCTATGCAGAGGCGCCAGGGGTACCCAGGCATTGCCATAGCGCGCCAGCAAGGCATCCGCTTGGTCCCACAGCGCTTCCTGGGTGCTGCCACAGTTTGGTGCCACGGCCTGTTCATTCCACCCCCGGTTGGTGGAGGGGCCCGCCAAGCCATGGCTGGCGTCGCTGTCCAGCGCGGCCAAGAGCAGCTCCAGCCAGCCGGGGCAGACCCGCACGCCGTTTTCCAGAAACACATAGATGTCGGCAGGCTCGCTCACCAGCTGGTTGAAGCAGGCAGCGGCCCCCGGCTGCGCCGGGCTGGGCCGCTGCACCATAGACACAGGGGCAAGCCGCAACTGCAGCAAACCCGGGGCCCGGGATGCGGCGGCACTGTCCGGCAATATCCGCAGCCCGAAGGGCAGCGGCGTGTTCTCGAAAACACTGGACAGCGTGGCGGCCAAGCCTTCGCCCGCCCCTGTCACATGCACCCCAATCAGGATCTGGCGATCTGGTGCAGCAGTCATTCACCACTCCTCACTGGTCGCCACCAAACCGGCTCCGAGCAGCGCTTCCAGCTTGCGCCAGGGGCTGCCAGGGGCTTCGTCGCCCCAGTCATGCACCGCGTCCGCCAGTTCTTCGAGCGCAACGGCCTTGGTGTCGGCAGCCGCATAAAAGCGCGGGTAACACAGCAGCAGCTCTTCGATGCAGGCCCGCACCAAGGACTCGCGCCGGGCGATTTCCGGAGCATGGAAAGACACACAAAGGGTGGGCGGGCCCCAACGCCACAGGCGGCGCCAGAGGCCGGGGATCACAGCGTATTCGCCACCCTCTATGTCCATCTTGATGAAATTGCAGTCCTTCCCGGCATACATGTCCAGAAAGTGCTCCATGTCTACACCCCGCGCCTCGTGGCAGGGCTGGCCAGGCACATCCGGCGCGGCCAACATGCCCGACATGCTGTCCCCGAACTCACTGTGCCCAGCGTAGTAAAGGCCACCGGCATAGAGATGCAGCGGACCGGACTCGGGGCCAATGCCGAAGGAGTACAGATGGATTTTTTTGCACAGCCCAGGGTTGGCTTGCACGTTGCGGCCCAGCTCTGCAAAGGCGACCGGGTCAGGCTCCAGGGCATGCACGCTGCGCGACAGCGTCGCGCCATAGAGCACCGTAGGGCCGATCCAGGCGCCCAGGTCAATGTAGGAGCGGTCTGGTTGCAGGAAGCGCCGGAAGACCTCGAAAGTTTGCGGCTCCCACGCGCCGGCCTGCACCCGGTGCCAGAACGCGCACCGGGCCGCATTGGCGCGCACCAGGAAGGCCTGCGGGCCCACCGACACGCTCAGTGCATGCAGTGCGCTCTCGGCGCCAGGGTCACAGGTTGTCATTGGCCAGGCCATCCGTGTCCGTGGACTGCCAGATGGTGAACGGCGCGGGGCCGTCATACGTGGCACTGAACTCAAAGGCATTGCCTTCAAAGATGAATCCGGGCACGTTGATCTTGCACCACACGGCACCAGCGTAGGGGCTGCTGCCCGCCGCCAAGGTCATCTGGATGCGCACATCCTGCTTCCACGAGTCCTGCGTCTGCAGCGAAAGCGGCAGGAAATAGTTGTTCCCGTAGAAGTTGGCCTTCTTGCTGCGTATTTCGCACACCAGCGTCACGAAATTGCCACTGCTGTTGTAGACCAGCTGGAAGATGAAACGGTAGTCGGGGCTGGCGGGCCACTCGAGGCATACGGTGTTGCCCACCACCACCTGCTGTGCAGGCAAGGCCTGTGCCGGATAGATATTGACCACGCCCGGTCCCCTGGCGTACAGGGCACTGAGAGCAACATCCTCCACCGGCGAGGTGCTTTGCAGCGCGACATCGGCATCGCTGACCGGCGCACTGCAAAGCATGGGCACATTGGCCAGCGGTGGCACCTGCTGCACTAGGTTGGAGTGGCTTGCCGCGCCCGATCCATCGCAATTGAAGACATAGCCGCCCGCCTGCGTGATCACGCTCGGCGCCTGGATGCCCATGCCACACGATGGCACCACCTGCAGCTGAATCAGCTTCTGGCCCGGCAATTGCGGCGACCTCTGTAGTCGGCGCACCGTGCCGCTGTGGTCCAGGCAGACTTCCAGCCCCCAGGTGATGCCTGCCAACTCGAACACGCCGGCACCGTCATAGTTGACCTCTTGCTGCTCACGTCCCAGCCCACCGCCGGTCGATGCAGGCCAGTATTCCACGTCGCCCAGCAACAGGCCGCCCGGATTCACGGCAGTGGCGATGAAATCAACCCCCGACATCAACTCCTTCATCACCATCCGCGCCCCCGCGTCGCCATGTGACGCTACGCCCCCTTGCTGCACCAGCGCAAAGTTGTAGATCTCGGTGCTCGCGAGTGGGTCGATGTCGTAGGGTGGCGTCTGCTGGGTGGCCGACGACGCGCCCAAAATGGTGCCAAACACGAACACCCAGTCCACCCACTGGTCATCGGCCGCCATGCGCTGCAGCGCGATGATGGCGAGCTGGACATCATCCATCTGGTAAGCCCCGGAGGCACCTCGAAAAAAGAACTCGGGGGCCATGAAGACCTTCAGGGTTTCCCCCTCGGGTGTCGGTGGAGACGCCTGCGGCAGCGCATCCCGGGCCGCCTGCATGGCGCGCAACATCACATCGCAGCGCGCCTCAATGTCGAGCTTGGGATCGTTCAACCCCAGATAGGTCTTGGATCCGTCGGGGTTCACCTGGGGCGCCGTGTCGAGCACGTAGCCGATGAATTGGACGTTGGTGTATGCCATGCAATTTTCTCCTTGGAAAGGGTTCTGGGGACACGTGCGCGGTCATCTCAAAAGCGGGAGCAGTCCGTAGGTGAACTTGATGAGGTAGTTGACGTACACATTGAGGGGGCGCGTCTCGTTCGGGCTCACCTGCACCGCCTGCGCCTGGCCCGTGCCCGCAACCGGACCACCCGTGGTCAGCGTGCTGGCGACGCTGGGCGCGCCTGCTGCAGTTCCACTGGGGGACGTGGCCGAAGGGGCTGGTGCGCTGCTGTAGGTGTGCTCATGCGTCTGTACGGCAAACGGCTGGATGGAACCCACACCATCGCTCGCACCCTGGCCCCCAGGCGGCTGGCTGCGTTGGCCGATGTCGGGGTCGTTGCGGGTGCCCGTGCCAATACCGCGAAGGAAGTAACCACGGTAGTCGGGGATGTTGAAGTTGTCGTCAGCACCGCCATACACGTAGCCCAGCACGGCAAACAGTTCGGGGTAGTCCACACAGGGCAACGATCGGCCATCGCAAACCATCCATCCCCACGCCTCAAGGGGGTTGGTGGTGTATGCGGCTGGGCTCACCGCAGCAGCAGGGCTCGCGCTGTCGGGCGGCCCCAACGTGCCCGCAAACGCCGTCACCGAACCCACGGGGAGGTCGCCAAAAGCTGGCCGACAGAAGAAGGGGATGGCTGCCCCCGGTACCACAATCATGGTGCAGCCCCCCCAAGGGCGGGCAGGTCCGCACCCCCTTCGCCGCCCGGCGCATCCAGCACCTGCATGGAGGTAGGCACCACCACCTGCCAGCACGGCCCCAGGCGGTGCGCAGGACTCTGTTGCCGGGGCCCTGCATGCTTGAGGTCGTTGACCAGTGCGATGTCGTCCGGATTGACGGGGGCAAGCCGATCCGGGGCGCTCCAGAGCATGCCCGCCGAATAAAAATACAGAAAGGCCAGGACATGCGCTGGCTGCACGGGCAGCAGCACGCGCGCCTGACCAGCCTGCAAGAAACTGGCGAACAAGGCATCGTCGTCGGCCGCAAGGCTCCCCAGCTCCGGCACCCCGCCCGCAGCGCCCAGGCCAGGGCTGGCATAGAAGCTGTAGGCCATTTCATTCCACTCCAGCACTTCGTCGAAGAACTGCAGATAGCGGGGCTCATTGACCATGAATTGCGATGGCGGAGACCCCCACGCGGCACCTGCGGACATGCCAGTCAGGGTCAGCAGGCGTTCCAGCAACAGGCGCAGACAGGCATTCTTCAACTCACGCTGCTCGATCTGCCGACGGGCCAGCGGCGAACAGGCCGGTGCGGGAGACGATGGCGCGCCGCCTTGGGCGCGGCCATGGTATGCCGCCATCCGCTCCTGATAGCCACGCACGATGCTGGCGTAGGTACGGATGCGCCACTGGTCCATGCACCGACTGGAAGGCGCGCAGCCGATCTCCACGTTGACCTGCAACGGTTGGTCGCCGGGTGGCGAGAAGCCGGGTGGATAGTCCATCACGGACACCGGCACGGTTTCGTCCTCTCCGTGAAGCGCCACGGGACTGGCCGCAGCGCCAGGGGTCACGGTTTGCCGCCCCACCAGCACGACAGGCGCCTGTTGGCCAGGGGACGCTCCTACCCAGCTGACAAAGGCCTGGGTAGCGCCGTACCCTGCGGGAACGGCGATCTGCTTTTCTTCACCGTTGCGCAGTGTGGCCGAGGCGAAGCGCTCTGCCAGCGGGGGCGGATCCAGATCCAGCACGCCGTAGTAGGCCCCGAGCCGTGCGTAGTTGCGAGGGCCGTCCACCTTGATGTCCTCGAAGGTGGCCACTCCCATTTGCAGCGGAGACAGCGGCTTGGCGAAGTCCTGCCCCGCCAGCGCCTGCTCCTGCGCAATGAAGCCCGCTGCGGGCTGGCACACCATGAACTCCATCATCAACCGCTGGCCGTAGTTCACAACGCACGCCTCGTACACCTTGTTCACCCAGCGGAACACGGCGCGCATGCTCCGGGTGCCCGCGGTGTTGTCGATCAGGCTGACTACCGCATCTTCGGTCTGGCTCATCGTGCTGCTGGAGCGCGTGTGGCTGACACTGCGGCTGATGCGATTGACTGTCTTGTTCAGAATGTCGCGCGCAAAGCGGGTGGTGTCGTCCAGCCCCGGGTTGGCGCCTTGCTGCACGGCCTTGGTCCAGGAACCATCCAGGGTGGCCTGCGTGGGAGGGCCGTAGCTGCTGGTGAACTTGTTGTACTGGTGGGTCTCGGTCGCCTCGGCCACGGTCTTGCGAGACTCTTCCTGGAGATTGCTGCGTTCGTCCGCTGCATCGTTCTGCAGGACCTGCATCTCGGCCAGGGTCTGCTTTTGCTCATCCTTTTGCCGGTGGGTGCGTTTGTGCGTGACCTCCCGGCGCTCACCGCGCATCACGTTTTCTATGCGTGCGATCTCTCCGCTTTGGTAGCGCAGAAGGCGCTGGCGCACCATCTGCAAGTCGCCAATGGCATAGGGCTCGATCCAACCGTCGGGGGCCACGGGCGGAGATCTTTCTGCAGTGCGGGCCGGGGGCAAAGGAAAAACCTGGGCCGGCAGCACCACGGTGGCCTCGCGCAGCAATGCAATTTGGGAGGCACTGATGGGGGCCGGCTGCAAGGGCGCTGGCGTCTCTGATGCGGCGCCGACTGCCGCCATGCCCTGAGATTGGGGCTGCAATGCCACCGCGATCAGATGGGCCATCTGCAAGGTGCGGGTCAACCCATCCAGCAAGGCAGCGTCATACCCCAGGGTGATGACCAGGGCGAAGTAACTCTGCCAGACCCTGTCCAAGGTCTGCAGGTAGTTTCCAGACTCCAAACAGCTCCAGGTCAGGGCGTACCGCTGCAGCAACTGCGTGACTTCCGCACGGGCGGTCGCCAGCCACTCAAACGGCTTGTCATGGGGCGAGGGCAGTTGCTCCAGCAAGGACGCAAACTGGCCCATGGGCCCGGGAAGGCGGTCCAGGTCTCCGATGAAGAGTCCCTGGTAAGGGGCATCTCCGTCAATGAACCGCAGCGCCAGTGACTGCACGGCTTCACGGCCTTGGGCGCGTGCCGCTACCAGGTCCTCAAAGAAACTGCAGCAAGGAGGGCTGGCACTGGCGTACTGGACAAAGCCATGCAAAAGATCCGAGGATGAGATCTTGGGCCAGCGGCGCACGTACACGTAAGGAAACAGCTCCTCCGGATGGCTATTGATGACAGGCAGAGGCTCGACGGGATCGACCGGCGGGGCTGGCGGCACCGGCGTGGGAACAGGCGGCAATGGACTGGGAGGCTGGGGGGGCGGAAGGGGCCCACGCATGGGGCACGCTGCCATAAGGCCTTCAAAGTGGTGGTCATCCGCCTGCCCCCGCATTCCATAGTGGATGTCGGCAAAGATGGCCGTATTGGGGACGCCGTCGATGTGCACCGGCGTTTTCTGCTGCAGGTAGCCCGACACATAGCAGCCCGAGGAGAATCTGAATTCAAACGGCTGTGCGGGCCAGTGTCTGGTGACGGTGACCCGCTGGCGCTCCGACTCCCCCGAACTGCAGGAAACGCTGACACAGGAAGGGACATCGTCGTGGGGTGCACGGTTGATGGTGATGTCGAAGATCAGGCAGCCATCCATGGCGCTCCATCTTCTTTGGACCATTTCGTTCACGGCATGCTTCCTGGGTGGACGGGGAGAGCTGCGGAGCATCGGCGCGGGGGCGCTGAACAGCCCCCCGCACCGACGCACCGCTTCAGCACATCACAATGTTTTCGAGGTTGAACGCGAACGGCGTCGAGTTGGCGCCAGGGCCGCCACCCGTCATCACAATGTCCGCGCTGGCAATGCCCAGGAGGGACAGCTCGGTGTTGATGTTGGAGATGATGGCCGAGTTCATGACCTGGCCCTGCACGACCTGGGAGGCCACACCAATCCAGATGGTGGGTTTGAACTCAAACACCGCTTTTTGCTGGGGCGCGATCGAGGTCTTGATGGCCAGGAGCTTCCCGTCCTTGTAGCAACTGGCGTTGATCGCCCCCTTGGGCAGCGCGTTGAGCACCTGCACTTCCTTGGAACTGGTGCCGCTGCCTGCGCGCACGAGCCGGTCGCCAGACGTGGTCAAGGACATCTGGAACAGTTCGCCGTTCTGGGCATCCAGCTGGGGCGTGTAGTTGCCGTAGCTGTCACTGGCCCCCACCTGCATGCCCATGGGAAACGTGAACGGATGGTTGTCGCCCTGGCCACAGTACTTGATGACCTGCCAGGCCACCGACAGCTCGTCGAAATTGGTGGCGACATTCTTCTGGAATATCACGACCTCCGAGTTGTTCGTGTCGTTGGAGTTGTTGATGAAGTTGAGTTGAACGCCCATGAGTTTCTCCTGTTGGTGAAAGTGGTGGCAACACGCCATGCGTTGCCCGTTTGCCCCCCGGCCTTGAAGCCCGAAAAGCGAACTCTGTGGATGCGGACCTGCCCGGATGGTCAGATCTGCACGATGTTTTCAAGATTGAATTCGTAGGGGGTGGAGCCCTCGCCTGGCCCACCGCCCGACATCACGATGTCTGCGCTGGCGATGCCCAATAACGACAGCTCGGTATTGGCATTGCTCATGACAGCAGAGCTGATGGCCGAGCCCTGCGCAACCTGGGACGCCACGCCAATCCACAGCACCGGCTGGTATTGAAAAACTGCCTTTTGGCCCGGTGTGACGGCAGTTTTCATGCCCACCATCCGACCATCTCTGAAGACGCAGATATTGACCGCGCCCTGGCCCAGGTCGTTGAGCACATCGATTTCAGAGGATGCGCTGGCCAGCCCTGCACGCCGCAGGCGCCGTCCCCCCGATGCGGTGGACTCCAGCCGGAGCATCTGGCCGTTCTCTGCGGCCATGCGGGGTGAAAAATTGCCGTACTCATCGGCAACACCCACCTCGAAACCTGCCGGAAACGCAAAGGGGTGATAGCAGTCACGCCCGCAGAACCGGATCACCTTCCAGGCCATTGCCAGCGAGGCCATGCCGGTGAGCTGGTTCTTCTGATACATCACCACCTCCGACTTATTGCCGTCGCGGGACTGGTTCACAAATCGCAGCTTGATATCCATGGGGACTCCTACCTGATGTCCTGTCGCTGGGTTGCTTGGCACTGCGTTTTTGAAGCAGTGATGCGACTGTAGGCAGGCCCGCAAAGCAAAGCGATTACAGGCAATTACAGGCAGGAGCTCCACCAGACGGCGCGCGCTGGCCCCACGGCAGGCGACCGCATTTGGCGTGGAAGATAGAGAGAGGCGCTGGTGTCCCTGAAAAACTTGCTATACTCGCAGGCTTCGACACACAGGAGAGGTGGCAGAGTGGTCGAATGTACCTGACTCGAAATCAGGCGTAGTGGCAACACTACCGTGGGTTCGAATCCCACCCTCTCCGCCACTGACAAAGCCCTGATGCTATTTAATCGATAGCGCAGGGCTTTTTCTTTGGCGCATCGTGAACGGACAAGGGCGACACCACCGCCGTCCCTTGCAATCCATCCCTCAGCTTCTCTGGCGCGCGATGTGCTGGGGCCCCAGTTCGCTGCAACCCGTGGCGCCGAGCATGGCGAGGTTGCGATCGACCTCGTCGCGCAGCAGGGTGATTGCGTGGAGCACCCCCGCTTCACCGGCAACGGCGGCTGCATAGTTGAAGGGTCGGCCCACCAGAACCAGGCGCGCGCCCAGCGCAATGGCCTTGAGCACGTCGGAGCCGCGCCGAAAGCCCCCATCCACCAGCACCGGGTAACTCGGGCCCACGGCCGCGACCACGTCTTCCAGCACGCGCATGGGCGATATGGCCCCGTCGAGCTGGCGCCCCCCGTGGTTGGATAACACAACGCCATCCGCACCCGTACGCTGTGCCTGCAGCACGTCCTCCACGCTGAGCAGGCCTTTCACGACCAAGGGTCCCTTCCAGCGGCGGCGAATGGCCTCAATGTGGCGCCAGCTCAAATGGTCGCGCGCCGAGAAGTCGCGCAGGACCGTGGAAGAAACAATGGGCGCACCGCGCGTGGCGAACGAATTTTCAAAGTGCGGCATGCCGTGGCGCAGCAACGTGCGCAAAAAGGTTCCCGCCACCCAACGCGGCCGAACGAGACCATCCCATGCCAGACGCAGGCTGGGGCGCAAGGGTGTGGAGAAACCCGTGCGGATGTTGTTCTCACGGTTGGCGGAGATGGGGGTATCCACCGTGACGACGAGGGTGTGAAAACCCGCACGCTCCACGCGGTCGATGAGCGCATCAATGCGTGCCTGATCGCCAGGTAGGTAGGCCTGGAACCAGGTGCCCGGGCTGTCGCAGGCCACGTCCTCCATCGGAATCAGCGACGTACCGCTCATCACAGACGCAATGCCCATGCGCCGTGCAGCACGCGCCAGCACAAGATCGCCCCGGTAGGTGGACAGCGCATTGATGCCCATGGGCGCTATCCCGAAAGGGCTGCTGTAGCGTTCGCCAAACAGCTCGACGGATTGCGAACGTTGCGATACATCGCGCAGGATCCGCGTCACGAAGGCAAAGTCTCCAAACGCTGCGCGGTTGTCGCGCAGCGAGGCGTTGTCCTCCGCCGCACCGGCGATGTACCCGAAGATGGGCCGAGGCAGACGCCTGCGCGCGGCGTCCTCAAAGTCGTGCAGCGACAGCATGCGGCGCAATACAGCAGGCGAGCGCGGCGCGGTGGTAGACGGCGTAGCAGTGGAGACGGGCATGGCAGATGGTCATTGCGTTGAGGGATCAGCGCCACTGTAGATTTCCGTATCAGTGAATAAAAGCGGAATATTTAGAATGACTTTGTTCGCTTTTTGCCAATCTCTCTGCACATGCCACATCCCTCGGTCAAACAACTTGAAGCCTTCTGGTGGGCGGCCACCTGCGCCAATTTCGCCACGGCAGCGGAGCGGGTGCACCTGTCGGTCTCGTCGCTGTCCAAACGCATCAGCGAACTGGAATCCACGCTGGGCCAGTCGCTGTTCGACCGCAGCCGGCACCGTGCCGTGCTCACCGAGGCGGGTGAGCGCCTGCTACCGGCCGCACTGGAAGTACTCAACGCCATGGCGGCGCTGGGCCATATGCTAGGCTCCCGCGAGGAGCTTGCGGGCCGCTGCCGTTTTGGCGTGGGCGACCTCTCTGCGCTCACGTGGCTGCCCACCTTTGTGGCGGCAGTGCGGCGAACGCACCCACGCCTGGCTCTGGAACCTTGCGTGGATGTGGGCGGGGTGCTGGAGCGCCGCCTGGACGGCGGTGAACTGGACTTCGCCGTGATCGCGGGGCGCTCGTCGCGCAGCACACTGCTATCGCAGCCCGTGGGTGCCGCGCGCTTCGCCTGGGCCCTGTCACCCAGCCTGGCGGGCGCCAGCCGCCTGGGCATCAAAGCGTTGCTGCAGCAGCATCCCCTCGTCACGCTGCCGCCAGGCGCTGGCACCACGCGGCTGCTGGACGACTGGTTGCTGGCGCAAGGTGTCACCATCCGCGAGCACATCCTGTGCAACAGCCTGGGGGCCGTGGCGGGCATGCTGCGCGCAGGAGTGGGTGTGGGGTTTCTGCCCTCGGGGTGGGTGGGCCCGCTGGGTTTGCGCGCCCCGGGCGCACGCACGCCACTAGCGCCGCTGCAATACAGCTTCCAGTGGCGCCGGGGTGATGCGCGGGCACTGATCCCCGCCATGCAACGCCTGGCGCAGGCAGAGGTGGACTTTTCGGTGTCGCCTGCGCTAGGGATGTCCTGCATAACCCTCGCGAGTCGGTGGTAGTGCGGATCGGGTGGGGCCGCAAGGCGTCTTTTGGCAGCCAATAGCCGGGCTATTGGCAAGAAAAGCAACGCAGCGGACTGCCCGAGACCGCGCTATCACAGACCGCAGGGAGTTATGCAGGACATCCCTAGGGATCCTCTGCACGAATTGAGCGGCAAGTGGGCGCTGCGGATCGGGATGGGCTGCAAGGGGCAAAACGCAGCAATGGCCGTAGCTATTGCGAGCATTGGCAACGCCGCAGACCGCCCGAGGCCGCAGATGCACACGGCGCGGTGATTCGTGCAGAGGGTCCCTACGACTGGCAGTTTGAGAGCCCGGCGCGTTCCCGCAAATACGCCAGGACTTCACCGTATGCCCCTTGAAACTCAATGCGGTCAGCCCTGCTTTCGCGCTGGTAGGCGTACATGGGGTCGTAGTAACACCGCAGCAGCGCCGTGATCCAGTCGCGGTGCTGCGCAGCATCGCCCTGCGCCTTCTGCTGGACCAGGGCGCGGAGCATCGTCGCCCGCAGAAGCTGGTGACGATCTCCCCCCAGACGCTTGTGCAGTTTGTCCAGGCTTTCCAGCAGGCGGGCAGAGAAGGCGTCAAACCCCTGCACCTCGCCCTGCGCAGCACAAAACTCGGCGCACTGAGCGACCACGTAGTCCCGCAGGATGCGCTCGACCCTGGCTTCAAAGGGCTCCTCGACATACACCATCGGGGCCTGCTCCAGGCACAGCCTCAGCTCCAGCGGCACAGCGCAGCGCCCCACATGCCGGCCCTCGTCCTCGACGACGAACAGCCGCAGCCCTGCCGCGCGCTTCTTGAGGATGTCGATGGCCAGCTGGTTCTCGAAATCAATCTGCGCGGGCTGGCCGCTCACACGCTGGCCAAAGCTGGAGCCCCGGTGGTTTGCGTGCCGCTCCAGGTCAAGTCCGCTGGCCAGCTGTTCAATCAACTCAGTCTTGCCGGTGCCCGTGAGCCCGCCAAGCACCACAAACCGGCATTCCTGGGCAGCAGCCTGCGTGGTCTGCAGCAGGAAGGTGCGCATGGCCTTGTAACCACCGATCACGCGGGGGTAGTCGATGCCCGCTTCGCTCTGCAGCCACTGCTGGACGATCTGGGAGCGCAAGCCGCCGCGAAAACAATAGAGCACGCCCTGCGGATGGGCCCGTGCAAACTCAGCCCAGGCCTGGATGCGCGCCCGCTTGATGTCGCCGGACACCAGCGTGTGCCCCAGCGCAATGGCCGCCTGCTGGCCCCGCTGCTTGTAGCAGGTGCCCACCTGCTGGCGCTCGGCATCGTCCATCAAGGGTAGGTTGACCACTGCAGGGAAAGCCCCCTGGGCAAACTCCACGGGTGCACGCACATCCATCATGGGCACATCGTTCAGAAAGATGTGCCGGTAGTCGGCCAGGTTCTCCATGGTCAACCCAAAACGACAGCGAAGGCCTGTCGCGCGGTCAAGTGGCCGATGGGCGCGAGCTCCAAGCCACACCCGGCTGCCACTTGCAGAAAATCGCTCTCGCCTTCGGGTGCCACGGCAACCAACAAGCCGCCGCTGGTCTGTGGGTCGCACAACAGTTGCTTCTGCGTGTCGTCCAGCGGCGCAATCCTGGCGCCATAGCTGTCGAAGTTGCGCTGGGTGCCGCCGGGCACGCAGCCTTCGGCCAGGTAGTACTCCACGCCGCTCAGGCGCGGTACGGCGGCATAGTCAAGGACCGCCGTCAGGCCACTGCCCTCGGCCATCTCGACCAGGTGGCCCAGCAAGCCAAAGCCCGTGACATCGGTCATGGCCATGACGCCCGGCAACTTGCCAAAACGGCTGCCGGGCTGGTTGAGGGTGCACATCAAGTCGCGCGCGCGGCCTACGTCCTCGGGCAGCAGCTTGGCCTTTTTCTCTGCGGTGGTGAGGATGCCGATCCCCAGCGGCTTGGTCAGGTACAGGCGGCAGCCCGCCGTGGCGGTGTCGTTGCGCTTGAGGTGGCGTTTTTCCACCACGCCCGTCACGGCCAGCCCGAAGATGGGCTCCGGCGCATCTATCGAATGCCCGCCGGCCAGCGGAATGCCTGCAGCGTCGCACACCGCGCGTCCGCCACGTACCACCTCGCGTGCCACCTCGGGCGGCAGCACATTCACCGGCCAACCCAGGATGGCAATGGCCATCAGGGGGTCTGCACCCATGGCATAGATGTCGCTAATGGCATTGGTGGCAGCAATACGCCCGAAGTCGAACGGGTCGTCCACGATGGGCATGAAAAAGTCGGTGGTGGACACCACACCGCGTTCGTCGTCCAGCGCGTACACGGCAGCGTCGTCCCGCGACGCATTGCCCACCCACAGGCGCGGGTCCAGGTTCTGGGCGCCGCTGCCCGCCAGGATCACGTCGAGCACCTTGGGGCTGATCTTGCAGCCACAGCCTGCACCGTGGCTGTATTGGGTGAGACGGATGGGGGTGCTGGGGGAGGCGATGCCAGGAGGGGTGTCGGGAGAAGTCATGGCTGCATTGTCCCGAATCGGCGGGCTACTGCCATTGCGGGGCCGCAAAAACACCAGGGCCTGCCCACGCATTTGATTTGCGTGGGCAGGCCCTGCGGGGTGCGCCCGGCCAAAGCCGATCCGGGGCGCAACACGTGGCCGGTCAGGCCGCGGGTGTCAGCTCCGACACTCCACCCATGTAGGGGCGGAGAACGGCCGGAACCTCGACGGTTCCGTCCGCACGCTGATAGTTTTCCAGAACCGCCACCAGCGTGCGGCCCACGGCCAGGCCGGAGCCGTTCAGGGTATGCAGCAGCTCGTTCTTGCCTTGCGCGTTCTTGAAGCGGGCTTGCAGGCGGCGGGCCTGGAAGGCTTCGCAGTTGCTCACCGAGCTGATTTCGCGGTAAGTGTTCTGCGCGGGCAGCCACACTTCCAGGTCGTAGGTCTTGGCGGCGCCAAAGCCCATGTCGCCGGTGCACAGGCTCATCACGCGGTAGGGCAGGCCCAGCTTCTGCAGGACGGTCTCTGCGTGGCGAGTCATTTCTTCCAGCGCTTCGTAGCTCTTGTCGGGATGCACGATCTGCACCATCTCGACCTTGTCGAACTGGTGCTGGCGGATCATGCCACGCGTGTCGCGGCCGTAGCTGCCAGCCTCAGAACGGAAGCACGGCGTGTGGGCCGTGAGCTTGATGGGCAGGTCGGATTCGGCCACTACCACGTCGCGCACAAAGTTGGTCAGGGGTACTTCGCTGGTGGGGATCAGGTACAGCGCAGCGTTGTCCGGCACAGGCTCGCCGTCTTGGCCGCCCTTCTTGGCGGCAAACAGATCGCCTTCAAACTTGGGCAGCTGGCCGGTGCCCTTGAGGGAATCGGCATTCACCGCGTAGGGCACATAGCACTCGGTGTAGCCATGCTCCTGGGTCTGAACGTCCAGCATGAACTGGCTCAGTGCGCGATGCAGGCGGGCGATGGAGCCCTTCATGACGGTGAAGCGCGAGCCCGAGAGCTTGACGCCCATGTCGAAGTCCAGGCCCAGCGGTGTGCCCACATCCACATGGTCCTTCACTTCGAAATCGAACTTGGCGGGGGTGCCCCAGCGACGCACTTCCACGTTGCCCGCTTCGTCGCTGCCCACAGGCACGGATTCATGTGGCAGGTTGGGCACAGCGACCAGCATGGCCAGCAGCTCGGCCTGGATCTGTTCCAGGCGGGCAGCGGATTGCTCCAGTTCCACCTTGCCTGCGGCCACCTGGGCCTTGATGGCTTCGGCACCATCCTTGTCGCCCCGGCTCATCAGCATGCCGACCTGCTTGGACAGCTGGTTGCGCTGGGCCTGCAGCTCTTCGGTGCGGGTCTGGAGCGTCTTGCGTTCGGACTCCAGGGCCTGGAATGCGGAGACGTCCAGGAAGGCCTGGGGCTTTTTGCGGGTTTCCAGCCGCGCGATGGCGGTGTCGAGGTCTTTGCGGAGGAGAAGAATGTCAAGCATGGCTGGATTTTAAAGGGGTGGTCGGCCTGGGCTCAGGCAAGGATTGCCGGGTCGAAGTTGGCGCCGCAGAGAATGAGGGCCACCGTTTCCTGCGGCTGGGGCTTGTAGGCACCGATCTGCAACGCCGCCAAACCCAGCGCGGCAGCGGGCTCCACGGCCAGTTTCAACTCTTTCCACAGCCACAGCTGGGCGGCGCGGATGGCGTCGTCGGGCAGCAGCAGGGCATCGTGCACATGGCGCTGGCTGACCTCCCAGCCAATGGCGCCGATGCGGCGCGCGCCGAGGGAATCAGCGGCCACGCCACCCACGTCCACATCCACCGGCTGGCCTGCGGCGCGCGCCGCGTGCAGGGTGGGCGCAAGTTCCGGCTCCAACGCGACAACATGGGCGCGGCTCTCCACCCACGCGGCCACGCCGCCGATGAGGCCACCGCCGCCCACACTGACCAGCACCGTGTCGGGCAGGCGGTCACCCTGCTCTTCCATCTCCAGTGCCAAGGTGCCTGCACCGGCCACCACCTCGGGCTGGTCGTAGGCGTGGGCCTGCAGCGCGCCGGTGGCCTTCTGGCGGGCCACGCAGGCCTCGAAGGCTTGTGAATAGGCAGCGCCGGTGACGACCACCTCGGCGCCCAGCGCGCGCAGCCGGGCGCGCTTGGCCTCGGGCGACACCTCGGGCACAAACACCTCGCAGCGCACACCCAGCGCCTTGGCGGCAGCAGCCACGGCAATTCCGGCGTTGCCGCCTGAGGCAATGATCACGCCACTCTCGGGCACCGGGTTGGCCAGGAGGCGGTACAACATGCCGCGCGCCTTGAAGCTGCCACCCACCTGCAGGTGCTCCAGCTTGAGCCAGACCTCGGCGCAATCCACGCCCAGGGACTTGCCAGAAACGCGCATCAGCGGCGTGGTGCGCAAAAAATCAGGCTGGGTGGCCAGTTGGTGGCGGGCGGCGGCGATGGCGGCGCGGTCGATCATGCAGGGGCTCCGGTGAAGCTGGTGGGGTCAGAAGAAGGGGCAGTGTAGGGGTTGCCCGCAACATGCAGACACAACGCTGACTGCACGCGCGCCGCACAACTGCCGATAACATGGGCAGAGCAGTCCCCACCCCAACGCGGTGGTCGGCCTGCGCGCAGGAGAAAAAGCATGTTCTTTGTGTTCGGCCCGTCGGGCCAGATGTACCGGGGTGGCCCCGAAAACCTGGCGCGTATTTCTGCGGTGCGCAGCGTGCAGCGCCCGCAGGCCCTGCGCACGCGGGCCATGGACGCGCAAGATGGTCAGCCGGGGCCCATCTTCACGGCCTCGCCCCGTCCCACGGCGGCCGATGCCAGCGCTGCCGCACCTGCCGCCATCGTCAACCTGCGCATGCACGACGCCGTGAGCGCCTATGCGCAAACCGAACAAGGCCCCCAGGCCACCGCCCGCCAGCCGCTGACCAAGGTGAGCGACGTGATGACCACCGGTGGCGTGAGTGTGGCGCCCGGTATGCGCGTAAACGATGCCTGGCAGACCCTGGCCGAGAACAAGGTCGCACAGGCGCCGGTGGTGGATACGCTGGGCCGCGTGATTGGCCTGCTGCTGCGGGCCGACATGGCGCCGCTGGACCTGCTGCCCGAGCCCGGTGCCGTCAAGCAGGCCATTGACCTGGCGCGCCGCCCGGTATCCGAAGTGATGGTGAGCCCCGTGCCCACCGTGTCGCCCGACACCGAGCTGCGCCGCGTGGCCGCCGTGCTGCTGGACACGGGCCTGCCCGGCCTGCCGGTGACGGACGAGGCGGGCGTGCTGTCGGGTTTTATCTCCCGCACCGACATCCTGCGCGCGGTGGCGGCGGACCCACCGCTGGATTTGTGGAGCGGGCCTGCGATGGCGCTGTAGCGCAACCCATCCTGCACGGCGACAAAATAGGATTCAAATCAGGCCCTAGCGCTTATCTATCAAGCGCTAGCAGCTATCAATTAAGAATCAAAAACCAACAAACACCTTCCCATGAGGCGCCCGCTGCCTCAGATCAATGCCCCGCAGGCCCGGTCTCTGGCGTGCGTTCGGTGATGCTCAAGCCGGTGGTCGCGTCGATCTTGAGCCCCTTGGGCAGCGGGAACTTGATGGTTTCCTCGATGCCCGCCATGGTGCGTACCGACACAGCACCCAGCGCCTTGATCCGGTCGATGACCTGCTGCACCAGGATTTCCGGCGCCGAGGCTCCGGCGGTCAGCCCCACGCGGGCGAGGCCATCAAACCATTCGCCCTTCAGCTCGTCGGCGCTGTCCACCATGTAGGCGGTGGTGCCCAGCTTGGCAGCCAGCTCGCGCAGGCGGTTGCTGTTGGAGCTGGTGGGGCTGCCCACCACGATCACCACGTCCACCTGCGGGCTCAGCACCTTGACGGCGTCCTGGCGGTTCTGCGTGGCGTAGCAGATGTCCTGCTGCTTGGGCTCGCGCACGCTGGGAAAGCGCGCGCGCACGGCGGCAGAGATTTCGGCCGCATCGTCCACACTCAGCGTGGTCTGCGTGACCACGGCCAGCTTCTCGGTCTGCGCGGGCTGCACCCGGGCCACGTCTTCCACGTCTTCCACCAGGTGAATGCCGTGGTCGAGCTGGCCCATGGTGCCCTCGACCTCGGGGTGGCCCTTGTGGCCGATCATGATGAACTCGTAGCCCTCTTTGGCGAGCTTGGCCACTTCGACGTGCACCTTGGTCACCAGCGGGCAGGTGGCGTCAAAAATGCTGAAGCCACGCGCCACGGCCTCTTGCTGCACGGCCTTGCTCACGCCGTGGGCGCTGAAGACCAGCGTGGCGCCGGGCGGCACGTCCGACAGCTCTTCGATGAAGATCGCGCCCTTGGCCTTGAGGTCGTTGACCACGTAGGTGTTGTGCACGATCTCGTGGCGCACGTAGATGGGGGCGCCAAACTTCTGGATGGCGCGCTCCACGATCTCGATGGCGCGGTCCACCCCTGCGCAAAACCCGCGCGGCTCGGCCAGCAGGATCTCTTGCGGCGCCTGCATCACAGGATCCCGATCAGCTGCACTTCAAAGGTCACCGGCTGGCCCGCCAGAGGGTGATTGAAGTCGAACAGCACGGCGCCGTCGTCACGCACCTGCATCACGGCCCCCGCGTAGCTGCCCTGGCCGTCGGGCGTGGGGAACTGCACCACGTCGCCCACGTTGTACTTTTCGTCGGGGTCGCCCAGCTCGTTCATCAGCTTGCGCGCCACCCACTGCTGCATGTCGGGGTTGCGCTCGCCAAAGGCCTCGCCCGCAGGCAGCTCGAACGTGGTGCGCGTGCCCTCGGCCAGGCCCAGCAGGCGCTGCTCCATGGAGGGCGACAACTCGCCCGTGCCCAGCGACAGGGTGGCGGGTTTGTCGGCAAAGGTGTTGATCACATCGCCTGCAGGGCCCGCCAGACGGTAATGCAAGGTGAGGAAAGAGCCCGGCTGGACGGTGGGAACGGAGGCATCGATAGAGGTCATGAAAGTCCCGATAAACTGGCCTGCATTGTAGAAAACCGGGCAAAGCCCTACGCCCGTCACTCCCTGACAGGCGTCAAAGACCCTCGCGCCATGCCCCTCAAAGACCTGCCCGCCGACGCCCAGCCCCGCGAAAAACTGCTGGCGCGAGGCCCCGCCGCCCTGGCCGATGCCGAGCTGCTGGCCATCCTGCTGCGCACGGGGATCGTGGGCAAGGGTGTGCTGCAGATGGCGCAGGAGCTGCTGGACCCGCCCGGCATCGACCCGGACACGGGCGCCATCACCGGCGGCTTTGGCGGCATTGCCGGCCTGCTGCACACCAGCGCGGCCGACCTGGAGCGCATCAAGGGCCTGGGCCCCGCCAAGCGCGCCGAGCTGGTGGCGGTGCTGGAGCTGGCCCGCCGCGCCCTGGCCCAGCAGCTGCGCGAACGCGAGGTGTTCGACTCGCCCGACACCGTCAAGCACTACCTGCAACTGCACCTGGCGGCCAAGGGGCACGAGGTGTTTGCGGTGCTGTTTCTCGATGCGCAAAACCGCCTGCTGGCGCTGGAGGAGCTGTTTCGCGGCACGCTCACGCAGACCAGCGTGTACCCGCGCGAGGTGGTGCTGCGCGCCCTGCACCACCAGGCGGCCGCCGTGGTGCTGGCCCACAACCACCCAAGCGGCAGCGTGGAACCCAGCCGGGCCGACGAGGCGCTGACCATGACCCTGAAGACCACGCTGGCGCTGGTGGATGTGCGCGTGCTCGACCACGTGATCGTGGCGCCGGGCCAGGCGTTGTCGATGGCAGAAAAGGGCCTGGTGTGACTGCGCCTGCGCCCGCACCGGCCCACCCGACGACGGCATTACACGCCGCGCTGGCACGCGCTGCGCGCGGCTCCGAAGGCCCTATGGGCGCCGCCCAGCCTGCCCCTGCCCCCACCACCACCGCCGTGCCCCGGTCCGCCCGGCGCGCAGGTTTGGCCGACAAGAAGGCTGCGGCCAAGGCGGCGATGCGGCCTGTCCGTCATGCCCCCGCGCCACCCTCCATCGGCGACAACCCGGCACCGCCCCGACGCCGTGCACCACCTGCCCCTCGCCGGGCAGGCGAACGCATCACCCAGTTGCAGGACCTGGCCACTGTGGCCCGCCGCCTGCGCGAGGACCAGGAGCGCCGCGAGGCCGAAGACAAAGCCCGGCGTGAAGCAGCAGCCCGGGCCGAGGCCGAGCGCCACCTCTTCAGCCGCAGCGTGGGCCCCGTCACGCCACTGCGCAACCCCAACGTGGCGCGGTTGCGCAAGCACCAGCCCCCGCCGCTGCCCGTGCAGCACTGGTTGGATGAAGAGCGCGTGCTGCGCGAATCCATCAGCGACGACTTTGACGTGACCACGCTGCTGGACACGGACGACCAGTTGAGCTTCCGCCGCCCCGGCATCGGCGTGGAAGTGACGAGCCGCCTGCGCGCAGGCCATTGGAGCATCCAGCGCCAGCTGGACCTGCACGGCCTGCGCGTGGACGAGGCACGCGAGGCGCTGGGCGACTTCATCCGCCACGCCCACAAGACCGGCCTGCGCTGCGTGCGCGTGGTGCACGGCAAGGGCCTGGGCTCACCGGGAAAGAGCCCGGTCCTCAAAGGCCGGGTGCACAGTTGGCTGGTGCAGAAGAACGAAGTCCTGGCCTTTGTGCAAGCCCGGGGGGATGAAGGTGGAGCAGGTGCGTTGGTGGTCCTGCTACGCTCGGCGCAGAAGATGCTGCGGAAATAGGGCCTAGCGCTTGACAGAAAAGCACTGGGCGCTATCTATTTCAGAGCAATCACTACGACATCACCCGCACGATACGCTTCCAGAATTTGGCCGTGAAGCTTCCCGTCAAACCGGACCACCCTGCACTCTGACGTAGCAGAAGGGGATGGCGCTGTGGGCAGGGATCCGCATACCTACCTGGCACTGGGGCAAGGTATTTGGCGTCACGACGGTGTAACCGGGGGTCGCCTGGATGCCCAGGATCAACACATCTTCATCCCCGGAGTTGTAGACCACCTCATCAATATTGGCAGGGAAGTTGTACGAGGACCCGATGTAGTTGGCCGCATCAATGCTGCCGTTCGAGTACGCATTGCGTGCACCAAAGACGCTGCCCAGCACCAGGGTCACCCCCACGACTGCCGCCAGCAGCGAGTAGAACCTGCCGCTCTGCCCCTGGCGCCGAAAGGCATTCCAAGCCAGCAATCCCAGGGCACCCACCAAAGCCAGCATCCCCAAGTCAGACAACGTGGGGATCGAGGAACTCAGTCCAAAGCTGATGACTCCGCCGGAAGCCGGCTGCGCCAGCGCTGCCAAAGAGGAAAACAGCCCCAGGCCAGCACAGGCCCAGCGGCGGATAGCAGTTCGGTTCATAGTGACTCCAAAAAGAGAATGGCGGGCAATGAGCCCCAATAGAGGAGCCTGCTCCACCCATGGCGGTCACTCTAACACGTAACACTTTGTCTCCAAGAGCGGTATTTGTGTCCGTCCAGACTTACTTCGAGAGGTCGATCGCGTACTTCGACGTGCCCTTGCCCGACCCATCGTCGGCCGCCAGCAGCGACACATTGGCCAGCCCGCCCGCCTGTGCCACGCTCAGCGCATTGGCGCCCGAGCTGAACACCACCGGGCCCGCCGCCGTGGCCTTGGCAAAGCGCCAGCTCTTGGCCGCGCCGTTGGCCATGCGGGTCACCGCCGGGTTCTTGCGGATGTAGTCGATCACCACATCCCGGTTCGCATCGGGTGAGGCCCAGATCGTGCCCGAGCCATCGAGCTTGTCGATAAAGCTCTTGCCGCTGGTGGCGCGGTAGTTGTTGGTGGCGATCACAAACTCCTGCGCCACGTCGATGGGCTTGCCCAGGTAGGTGAGGTTCTTGATGCGGCTGCCCACGGGCTGAGTCACGTCGATCTCGTACTGCATGTCGGCGGAGGTGAACATGTCAAAGTTGTACCCAGGGAACGTGCTGATGAGCTGCTGCTCGCCGGTCTTGGCAGGGTCGATCTGGTTGAAGCGCTTGGCGGCGGCCTCCAGCCAGTTCTTGATGTCGCCACCATTGACCTTCACCGCATACACCGTATTGGGGTACAGGTAGAGGTCAGCTGCGTTGTTGATGGCCAGCGGGCCGACGGCCACGTCGGTGTAGTCGGCGCCGCCCTGGAAGCCGCTCTTGAACGGCGCACTCACCGACAGCACGGGCAGCTGCGCATACTGCGGCAGGTTGGCCTTGACATAGGCCGCCACATAGGCCTGCTGCGCCTGGTTCACGATCTGGATTGCGCCCGGGTCACCCACATCCGCAAACAGCGTGCTCATGCGGAAGTCGGTCTGACCGATGGGCGTCTTCACGTACTGGATCGCGGCCTGGTGCTGCGTCTCGATCAGGGGGGCGATGGCAGGGTCGGCATCCACGGTCACCGTCGTGCCCGCAGCGTTCTTGCTCTGGATGTTGCGCAACTCGCTCTTGCTGGCGGATTTGTTGACCACCCACTTGGTGCCATCCCACTGCAGCGCGAGCTGCACCACACCCAAGGCCTTGCCCCAGGAGCTGGCCATCACCGCTGGCACGCCGTTGATGGTGCCCGCCTTGTGGTCCACCCCCGGCAGCTTGAAGCCGGGGATGGCCGCCGTGTCGGGGAACACGCCGTGCTGGTGGCCCATCACCATCGCATCGATGCCAGCCACCTTCGACAGGTACAGGCCGGGGTTCTCCATGGTGGGCGAATACGCCGCGCCGTCCAGCCCGCCGTGCAGAAGAGCCACCACGAGGTCAGCGCCCTTGGCGCGCAGTTCGGGCACGTACTTGTTGGCCGCCTCCACCGCGCCTTCGGTAGTGACCTTGCCTTCGAGGTAGCGCTTGTCCCAGTTCATGATGCCCGGCGTGGTGAAGCCGATCACGCCGATCTTGATGGGCAGCTTCACGTCCTTGCCATCCGCGCTCTTGGCCACCAGGGTGCGCTCCAGCAGCGTGTAGGGCTGCACCAGCGGCTTCTTGGTCTTGTTGCTGACCACATTGGCCAGCACCACCGGGAAGCCCGCGCCAGCGCACTTCTTGGAGCCATCCACGCCGTCCACATCCAGGCCGCCGCCCAGCACCTGGTTCAGAAAGGGCAAGCCGTAGTTGAATTCGTGGTTGCCGAGGGTGCCCGCGTCAAAGCCCAGGGAGCCCATGGCCTTGTACATCGACAGCTGCTGCGTGCAGGGGATGGGGTTGATAGTGGCTTCGTAGTCGGCCAGCGCCGTGCCCTGGATGGTGTCGCCGTTGTCCACCAGCAGCGTATTGGCAAACTCCTTGCGCGCGGCGCGCACCAGCGTGGCCGTGCGCTCAAAGCCATAGCTCTTGTCCTCGGCCAGCTTGAAGTAGTCGTAGCTGCGCACGTTGAAGTGCAGGTCGGTGGTCTCCAGCACGGCCAGCGTGGCCGTGGCGCCCGCATTGTTACTGCTGTCGTCGCTGCCACCGCAAGCAGCCAGCGAAGCCGCCAGTGCCACCATGCCTAGCGCGGCAACGCGGCGCGACATGTGCGAAGAAAGAAGCGAATGGATTGGAGTGCGCGCAGACATGAACAGTCCCTGGGTGAAAGAAGGGACCGAGTGTCTGGCAGGGGTTTGACAGCGGTGTGACGCGGCACCCCGTCGTCAGGATGTCAGTCGATGCGGTGCACGTCGCCGTTGTGCGGCGAAGCACTTTCGTGGAACAGGTCTTCGAGGAACTGCGCCAGTTCATGTTCTTCGACAAAGTCGGGGATCACAAAGCCTGAGGGTGTGCGTTTACCATCAGCGCCCACGCGGTAGGCCTGCCACAGCGCACCTTCGCGCCGCACCTCGACGATGCGGCCGAACACATTGAAGCGCGGATGGGGAGTGGTTGGTGCGCTGTCCATGCGTGGCCCCGGCTATTCCCTGTCGATCTGGGGGTGGCCGTCGCAGATCTCGACCCACGGCGCCTTGGAGGCCACGTAGATGTGCTTATGCGGCGGCGTATGGAAGGGGGTGTCGAGCGTGCCCAGCGGCACGGCGACTATGTCGGCATACGCTCCATCGCTGTGCCACAGCAGGGGCGACCCGCACACCGAGCAGAACTGCCGCGTCACCTGGGGTGACGAGTGGTAGGTGCGCACCAGCGCCTCGCCCTGGACGAAGCGGTGGTGCTCGCGACGCACGTTGCCATAGCTGGCGAACGCTGCACCATGGGCCTTGCGGCACATGGTGCAGTGGCAGTGCGACGAGGCCTTGACGGGCGCGGTGGTCTCATAGCGGACGCCGCCACACAGACAGCTTCCATGGTGCACAACGGGGTTGTTCATGGCCGTTCTTCCTTGGGGGATGGGCGCGATGCGATGCAGTGACCGTGTAGGCTCAAGGTGCAGCAGCTGCGGCAGAGGGGCTCACTGAAGCGATCAGGTCCACCTCCACCGTCGCGTTCTTGGGCAGCTGCAGCACGCCCACCGACGTGCGGGTGTGCGCGCCCGCCTCACCCAGCACGGTAAACAGGATTTCCGACGCACCGTCGGCCACCTCGCTTTGCTGCGTGAATGCCGGCGCCGACTGCACGTAGACCGTGATGCGCAGGATGGATTGCACCGCATCAAGCGAGCCCAGCGCGCGTTGCAACAGCGCCAGCGCGCGCATCACACACACCTTGGCCGCCGTCTGCGCCTGGGCCAGCGTCGCATCTGCGCCGGCCGCACCTGTGACCACCACGGTGTCGCCCACGCGCGGGATCTGCCCGCTCAGGTAGATGTGATGGCCGTCGCGTACCAGGGGCACGTAGTTGCCGCCGATCTTGATCTCGCCATCAAAGCTGTAGCCCAGGGCCTGGGCCTGTTCCTGAAAACGGGCATCGCGGGACATAAAAAACAGCTCCTTTTCTCAAAAAAACAGCGTACAGCACATCGGATGCACGCCCACCAAAACCCAGCGGTTGTCAAACGCCCTTGTTGCGCATCCAGTCGGCCGTGCCCATGAAGCTCTCCTTCAAGCGCGCGCGCAGGTCTGCGGGCACGCCGGTCTCGCCCATGGCCTGGTCCATGCAAGCCACCCACTGGTCGCGCTCCTTGATACCGATAGAAAACGGCATGTGGCGCGCGCGCAGCCGGGGGTGGCCGAACTGGTCGGTGTAGTACGAGGGACCGCCAAGCCAGCCGCAGAGGAACATGAACAGCTTTTGCCGCGCCTGACCCAGGTCGCTGCCGTGGGCGGCCCGCAGCTCCGCGTAGCCTGGCTCCAGGTCCATCAGGTCGTAAAAGCGCTCGACCAACGCGCGCACCCGGCTTTCGCCACCGATCCATTCGAAGGGGATGACGGCAGCCACGGCATCGGTGCCTTCGCTACCAGCTTGGGGGGTATCAGAATTCATAGCAAAACAGGCCCTAGCGCTTATCCATAAAGCGCAACAAGCTATCGAAAATATAGCAAATCAACTACAACACAGGCCAAGGCCATGCACCTGCTCACTCTGCCGAGCGCCGCAGCGTATCGACCACCGGGCGCAGCAACACCTCACGCAGGCCCCACCAGCCCGCAGCCAGCGCCAGCACGGCCCCAGCCACGGCGCCCGCCAGGGGCACCCAGGGGGCAGCCGTCCAGGTGAAGTCAAACACAAAGCGCGCCAACGCCCAGCCCACGCCCACCGCCACGGCGCTGGCCAGAAAGCCCGCGAGCAGGCCCACGCCCATCAGCTCGGCGCGCTGCACCTGCCGCAGCAGGCTGGCGCGGGCGCCCACGGCGCGCATGATGGCGTATTCGCGAGCACGCTCTTCGCGCGTGGCCGTGACGGCGGCGAACAGCACCACCAGCCCAGCAGCCAGGGTGAAGGCGAACAGGAATTCGACCGCGCGGATCACCTGCTCCAGCACGCGCTGCACCTGGGCAATGGTGGCGCCCATGTCCACGTTGGTGATGTTGGGAAACTGGCGCACCAGACCGTTGTCAAAGCCGTTGGTCTCGGGCGCACGGTAGGCCGCCAGGTAGGTCACGGGCACGTCCTTGACGGTGGCCACGGGGTACATCACGAAGAAGTTGGCCCGCATCGAGCCCCAGTCCACCTTGCGCAGGCTGGTGATGCGTGCCTCGTTCTGCACGCCGCCCATGTCGAACAGCAGGCGGTCGCCCATCTTCAGGCCCAGGGTTTCGGCAATGCCTTCTTCGACGCTGATCGCGCCCTCTTCGCCCGGCGTCCAAGCACCGGCCACCACCTGGTTGTGGGGCGGTGCCTCCACGGCGTTCGACAGGTTGAACTCACGGTCCACCAGGCGCTTGGCGCGGTCGTCGGTGTAGTCCGCCGGGCCCACGGGTTTGCCGTTCACGGCCAGCAGGCGGCCCCGGATCATGGGGTACCAGTCGTACTTGGCCACGCCACCGTCCTTGAGCGTCTGCTGGAAAGCGTCGGCCTGGTCGGGCATCACGTTGATCACAAAACGGTTGGGCGCATCGGGCGGGGTGGCCTTGCGCCAGCTGTCCACCAGGTCGGTGCGCAGCAGCACCAGCAGCACCAGCGCCAGCAGCCCCACGGCCAGGCTGCTCACCTGCACCACGGCATAGGCCGGGCGCGCAGAAATCTGCCGTGTGGCCAGTACCAGCCAGCGGGGCGCGGTGGCCTCGTTCACACTTTTGCGCAGCAGCTTCACCGCCACCCACGACAGCCCGGCAAAGAGGGCCACCGCCCCGCCAAAGCCACCCACGGCAATCAGGCCCAGCGTGATGTCGCTGCTGACCGTGAGCAGCAAGGCGGCAAAGCCTGCCACCCCAATGCCCAGCACCGCCAGCGAGGCAGGCTTGAGCCCCCCCACGTCGCGCCGGATCACCCGCAGCGGCGGCACCTGGGCCAGCTGCAGCACAGGCGGCAGACCAAAGGCAAACAGCAGCGTGAGCCCCATGCCCAGCCCAAACGCCACGGGCCACAGGCTGGGCGGCGGCAGGGCCGACTCGACCAGGCCCGCCAGCAGCAGCACAAAGGCGTAGTGCACCAGATAGCCCAGCGCCACGCCCAATGAGCTGGCAAACAGGCCCACCAACGCAAATTCGGCCGTGTAGGCGCCCGCAATGGTGCGCTGGCTCTGGCCCAGCACCCGCAGCATGGCCGAGGCATCCAGGTGCTCGGCCGCAAAGCCGCGCGCGGCCAGGGCCACGGCCACGGCCGACAGCAGCGCTGCCAGCAGGGCCACCAGGCTCAGGAATTTCTGCGCACGGTCCAGCGTCTGGCGCATTTCCGGGCGGCCGCTTTCGAGCGACTCCACGCGCACGCCGTGCACGTCGGGCTTTTTCGATTCGGCAACAGCCCATTCGCTGAACGCCTTGACCGCAGGGGCCGACCCGATGACAGCGAAGCGGTAGGTCAGGCGGCTTGCGGGCTGCACCAGGCCGGTGGCAGGCAGGTCGGCCTCGTTCACCATCACCCGTGGGGCGAAGCTCATGAAACCGGCACCGCGGTCGGGCTCGATCACGATGATGCGTGCAATGCGCAGCTGCGAATCGCCCAGCAGCAGCATGTCGCCCATGGCCAGGTTCAACGATTCGAGCAGCGGGGCATCCACCCACACCTCGCCGCGCGCCGGGATGTCGCGGGTGGGTTGGTCGAGCGCGCCGGGGGCGTCTGCCACCTTGAGGCTGCCACGCAGCGGGTAGCCCGGGGGCACGCTTTTGAGCGCCACCAGCTTGCTGGCGCCACCCTGGGCGTCACTGGCGCGACCCATGGTCGGAAAGCCCAGCGTGGTCACGGTCTGCAGGCCCAGGGCCTTGGCCTGCTCGACAAAGGCGGGGGGCGTGGGGTTGTCGCTGGCCACTACGGCATCGCCGCCGAGCAGCTGCAAGGCATCGCGCTGCAGGCCACCTTGCAGGCGGTCGGCAAAAAAACCGACCGACGTGAGGGCTGCCACCGCCAGCGTAACGGCCACGATCAGCAGCCGCAACTCGCCCGCGCGCAGGTCACGGGCCAGGGTGCGCCAGCCCAAGCGTAAAAAAGACAGGTTCATGGCGCAGAACCTTAGCGCAAATGGAACGCTCTGGCGAAGCTCAGGGCTTTGCGCCCGCTGCGGCCACCTGGGCCTCTGCGCTGCCTTCTGCCTCTGCCGTTTGCAGGCGATGCTCCAGCGCACGCAGCACCGGCACAATCTGCGCGCCAACATGGATCTGCGGGTTGGAGAAGCCGTCTTGCTTGCCCGCCTCCACCTCGCGCTGCGCAATCACGGGGATGGCCTTGGCAAAGGCTTCGGTGAACGAATGTGTCTGGCGCAGCTGTTCGTGGAACACCGCCCGGCCAAAGAAGGTCAGCTCGGAGCGCGTGCCGCAGCCATATGACGTGTGCGTGGCATCGGCGGCGGTCATGATGAGGCTGCTGTCGGTGGCCAAAGGCTCGATCCAGCCGCCCGAGAAACAGGCCGACACGGCAATCACGCGGTGGCGGATGCCCGCCTCGTCCAGCATGGCGCGCAGCATTTCGGGCGTGACGGGGGGCACCTCCAGCGGCCAGTGCGAGGCCGCCAGCTCATGGTTGCGCGCACCGTGCGAGGTCATGTAGATCACCAGCACATCGCTGTCACGGTCCATGCGCTGGGCCAGCGCAGCGATGGCACGCTGCAGGTTCTGCGGCGTGGCCCAGGCATGCGTATCGGCGGTTTCTGCGTGGTTGAGCAGGTGAACCACACGGCCCTGGGCGTCAAAGCGCTCTTGCAGCAGCGTGCTGACCATGGTGCTTTCTCGCCGGAACACGTTTTCGCTGGCGTAGGGGGCGAACACGAGCCCATAGACATCCACCACGCCATCGCGGCCAGCGGGCAGGGCCTGCACTTGCCGATCCCAGAGCACCTGCTGGTTTTCAAAGACTGCTTGCGAGAGCACAAGGTGCGCGGGCTCCGGTTGTGCCTGTCCCTCCTCGCCCGACTGGGCAGATGCAGCGGCCAAGGCGTCCAGCTCCCAGGGCTTGTCCTGGAACTGCCACATGCCCACCCCGATCACGGCTGCCATCGCCACCGAAAAGATGGCCGTGCGCAGCCGCGAGCGGATGAAGCGTGCACTCACCACCACCAGCGTGGCCAGCACCCACAGCGTGAGCACACCATAGGCCACCCAGAAAATATTGCCAGCCACCGCCCCGCCCCACAGGTCTGGCTTGTGCGCCACGGCCCCCATCAAGGCATACAGCAGCAACAAAGGCGCCAGCGGAGCCCACGCGGACAACACATACCAGGCCGCCAGCCCGCCCGAAGGCCCCGAAGCACCCGCCGAGGGCTCTTGTGCCGCCGCACGCTGGGCCGGGGCCATGGCCCACCAGGCCAGCCACATCAGCACCAGGCTGCTCCACATCGGCGCCAGCCAGCCCCGCAGATTGAACTGCACAGGCCCCGCCACCTGAAACCGCGCAGCCCCCACCAGCAACGCGCCACCCAGCAGCGACAGCACCAGCACCTGCCAGGGTGAAGGCGCTGCAGCAGCAGTGCGCGGCGACAGGAACAACGCGGCCCGCAGGCCTTCACGCATCCAGTCCCACAGGGACAACTTGGCGGGAGCCGGGGCCATGGTGGATGCGGCGCCAGCACACGGCGCGGGCGGCTGCTCCCCCAAGGGAATTTCGATCTTGGCGGACTCGGGCCCCCACTGGCTGGGCAGGGTATCGGCCCAGGCGCTCTTGGCGTTCAGGTCTTTCATGGGGCGATCATGCCATTGCGGGAGCGGTTTCTTTCAATCACCAGCCGGCAGTTCGGACTGCGATGATTCCCGAAATCGCGTAACGCCCCCTTCACACAGCCCCGCCTCCTCAGGAGGCAGTTCCAGCTCCGCCCCTGGCCACCGGAACGACGGGTACCTGCGCCAGCTCCGGCTGCAGCACCAGCCGATCTGTACCGCTGTAGCAGACAAACCGGCGATTGGTGGCGCGCCCGATGGCGCACAGGCCCAGTTGCTGCGCTACGGCGTGTCCCATCTGGGTCATGCCGCTGCGGGACACCACGATGGGGACACCCATCTGCGCAGATTTGATGACCATTTCGCTGGTGAGTCGGCCCGTGGTGTAGAACACCTTGTCTGCACCGGACATGGGCGCGTGCCGGCTCTCCGAAGCGGCATTTTCTGCAGGCGTGCCGCCGGATAGCGTGGAGGAAACGCCCCCTTGCGGCACCTTGCCATTTGTATTCATCCACATCCACCCTGCAATGGTGTCGATGGCGTTGTGGCGCCCCACGTCTTCCACAAAGGTGAGCAGCGCCTCCCCCCGGAACAAGGCGCAACCATGCACGGAGCCTGCGGACTTGTAGGTGGTTTCCTTGAGGCGGATGGCGTTGACGATGCCGTACAGCTCGCCCTGTGTCAGGCGTGCCTCGGGCAAGGTGATGCGGTCCACCTCGTCCATGAGCCCGCCAAACACACTGCCTTGGCCGCAGCCGGTGGTGACGACCTTGCTCGCGGTGCGCTCTTCAATGCGGGCGATGCCGTGGCGCGTGCGCACGGCGGCGGCGTGCACCTCCCAATCGACGGTGATGGATTCGATGTCGAACACGGACTCCACCAGCCGCTGGTTGCGCAGATAGCCCAGCACCAGCAGTTCCGGGTGCGCGCCCAGGGTCATGAGGGTGACGAGTTCACGCTTGTCGACATAGATGGTGAGCGGTCGCTCGGCGGGGATCTGTACCTGCTCGCGCTCGCCCAGTTCGTTCACGACCTCCACGCTGTGGGTAAGGGGCGCATGCGCCTGCGTCAGGCGCGGCAGCACGGGCGCAGCCGGGGAGGCGGACGGTGATGAAAGAGACATGGTGCGAATATACGCAGTACCTCTCCCCAAGGAGGGGCATGGGGCATCTGAATCGGGGAAAAGCACGTACTGCGACCACCAAAAAAAAGCCGCGCTCCACCAAGTGGGCGCGGCTCTTTTTGACGGAGGGACAGTGGTTGGCGTCAGGACTTGGGCGCTGACGCAGCTGCGGCAGGTGCCAGCGTGCTGGGTGGACTGCTGGCCGTGCCCGGTGGCGAATGGGCACCCGCCGCTTCAATGGGCTTGGCAGCGGGCGGTGTGTAGGCGAAGGGGCCGGGGTCGGTGCACGCAGCGCCTGCTGCCGTTGCAGGCTTGGCTGTTGGCGTGGTTTTGCGGTAGTGGGCCGCCACACGGTCTTGTGACAGGCACAACTTGTAGTTGTCCACCTTGCCGGCCCAGGCGGCTTTGGCCGCCGCCTCTGCAGCTTTGGCGGCAGCCTCCGGTGAAGGCGCAGGCAGCTTGGCCGATGCCAGGGTACAGACGCTGGCCGCGCACAACGCCAGCAGGGAAGATCGAGAAAATTGCATCATGGTGCGGAACCTCATACCTGCGCGGGCTGGCCCGCAGATGGTGTAGCTGCAGCATCGGCTGCGGATGGGTTGGCGCTGCGCTGGCGGGGAATCTTGCCCGCTTGCACGTCGTCGTACCAAAGCTCGTGGTGCTCCTTGGCCCACCCCTCGCTCACGTACCCCGTCCTCATGGCCTTGTAGGCGCCGCGCATGCCCACCGTGCCCATGTAGATGTGGCCGCAGATCAGCGCCATCATCCAGATCGCCAGGGTGGCGTGGATCATGTGGGCGATCTGCATGTCGCCGCGCACGTCACCAAAGCCAGGAATGAGCTTGTCGAGCACCAAGCCGGTGGCCACCACAAAGATGCCGGGGATGGTGATACCCCACCAGAACAGGCCCTTCTCGCCGGCGTTGAAGCGGTGGGAAGGAACCTGGTGGTCACCCCCCAGCATGCCGCCGCCCTTGGACAGCCACACAAAGTCGGCCCGGTTGGCGATGTTGTCCTTGACGAAGGTAAGGATGATCACCAGCAATGAGACAGCAAACAGCGGTCCCATGAAGTTGTGTACGTTCTTGAGCGCATACGTAAGCCAGCCAAACAGCGTGGCCCCCATGATGGGCAGCAGGAAGAACTTGCCAAACGCCATGACGATGCCAGAGATGGCCAACGCAATGAACGCAAAGGCATTGGACCAGTGCGCAGCACGCTCGAAAGGTGTGAAGCGTTCGATGCGGCGGGCGCCGGTGCCGTCAGGGTGCTCATGCCCCAGCGGACCTTTGACAAAGTAGAAGATGCCCAACGCCAGCAACACGATGGCAAACAAGGCCGCACCGTAAGGAATGATCCAGTGGTTGCGTACCTGGCGCCATGCCTCGCCTGCGTTGGTGAAACGCGAGCCTGGGTACTGCACGAACGGCTGGATCAGGTTGCCCGCCTCGGGCGCCTGGCTTTTCGGCAGGCTGCTATAGCCCGTCACGCCCTGCCCCACCTGGCGCCACATGGGCGCGTTGTTGCCGGGCTGCACCTTGGCGCGTTCGCCATTGGTCTGCTCGGCGTATTTGGGGTCTGCGCTGGCGTCTGGCTTGACCTCGAAAATGTTTTGGCTTTGAATGCCGCCGGTCGCTGCGGGAGCAGCCGATGCCGTGACCGCAGGCGCGGCGGCATCTGGCGCTGCCGGAGCCTGGGCACCCGCTGGCCCCCAGGCACATCCCGCCGCCAAAGCCAGGGACCACATGATGTGTTTCATGGCGGGCCTCACTTGGACTGAGTGCGGGTGTATTCGTTCTGGCCGTACAGCTGACGCGCCTTCAACTGCGCTTCCCAACCGGCTTTGTCTCCGGCCTTCCAGCCGGGCTGCATGAAATTGCTGCCCGTACCTGCATAGGGAGCTGCATCGCTGCGGATGCCCGCGCCGGTCTGCGGCTTCTCGCCACAGGCGGTCAGCGCCACCAGCGCCACAGCGGCGGCCAGGGCCGAATGAACAAGACGCTTCATCATCATGACTTGCCTCCTGCAGGCTGGCCTGCCTGTTGTGACCCATAGGCCGTGCCCCAGCCCCACACTTCGGCGCCCTTGCCACGCTGTACCACACGGTTGCGGAAAATATCTGCCACCACATCGCCATCACCGGCCAGCAGGGCCTTGGTGGAGCACATTTCTGCACAGGCGGGCAGCTTGCCCTCGGCCAGGCGGTTGCGGCCGTATTTTTCAAACTCGGCCTGGCTGCCGTGGGCCTCGGGGCCACCGGCGCAGAAGGTGCACTTGTCCATCTTGCCACGCACGCCGAAGGTACCGGACGAAGGGAACTGCGGCGCGCCAAAGGGGCAGGCGTAGCTGCAATAGCCGCAACCAATGCACACATCCTTGTCGTGCAGCACCACACCTTCTTCGGTGCGATAAAAGCAATTGACGGGGCAAACAGCCATGCAGGGTGCATCGCTGCAGTGCATGCACGCGACCGAGATGGATTTTTCACCCGGTACACCGTCATTGAGCGTGACCACGCGGCGGCGGTTCACGCCCCAGGGCACCTCGTGTTCGTTTTTGCAGGCGGTCACGCAGCCGTTGCATTCGATGCAGCGCTCTGCGTCACAGATGAATTTCATTCGTGCCATGTGTGTCTCCTTGCGTGGCGCGATCAGGCGCGTTCCACGTTGCAGATCGTGGTCTTGGTTTCTTGCATCATGGTCACGCTGTCGTAGCCATACGTCGTTGCGGTGTTCACGGCCTCACCGCGCACCACAGGCGCCGCGCCCTTGGGGTAATAAGCCAGCATGTCCGCGCCCTGCCAGCGGCCCGAGAAGTGGAACGGCATCCACACCGTATCGGGCGCCACGCGCTCGGTGACCAGGGCCTGCACGTTGATCCGTGCTCCAGTGGGAGAGCTGAGCCACACACGCTCGCCGTTGCGGATGCCCCGGTCTGCGGCAGTCTTGGGGTTGATCTCGACAAACGACTCCTGCTGCAGCTCGGCCAGCCAGGGGTTGGAGCGGGTTTCCTCGCCACCGCCTTCGTACTCGACCAGACGGCCAGAGCTGAGGATGAGCGGGAATTTCTCGTGCACCTTGTCCGCCACGTTTTTCTCCTGCACGCTCTTGTACAGCGTGGGCAGGCGCCAGAAGGCCTTCTTGTCGTCGTGGGTGGGGTACTTGGCCATGAGATCGGGCCGGGTGCCATACAGCGGTTCGCGGTGCTGCGGAATGGCATCGGGGAAATTCCACACCACAGCGCGGGCCTTGGCGTTGCCAAACGGATGGCAGCCATGCTTCATGGCCACGCGAATGATCGCGCCCGTAGGGTCGGTCTTCCAGTTCTTGCCTTCGGCCTTGGCCTTCTCGGCGTCACTCAGGTCGTCCCACCAGCCCAGCTTTTTCAGCAGCACATGGTCGAACTCGGGGTAGCCCGTGGTGATCTCGCTGCCCACCGAATGCGAGCCGTCCTCGGCCAGCAGATTGACGCCATCCTTCTCGACGCCGAAGTTGGCGCGGAAGTTGCCGCCGCCTTCCATCACGTGTTTGGAGGTGTCGTACAGGTTGGGCGAGCCAGGGTGCTTGAGCTCCGGCGTGCCGTAGCAGGGCCATGGCAAGCCAAAGTAGTCACCCCCAAAGTCGTAGCCGGTTTCCTTGTCCTTGCCACCCTTCGATTTCAGGGTTTTCACATCGAACAGATGCATGTTCCGCATGTGGGCCTTCAGGCGCTCGGGGCTCTGGCCCGTATAGCCAATGGTCCAAACCGACTTGTTGATTTCGCGCAGGATGTCTTCGATCACGGGCTCGTCCATGCCCTTGACCTTTTGCATCTTGTAGTTCTTGGACAGCTCGGCGGCAAAGCCCAGCTTCTCAGCGAACTGGTGCATGATCATGTGGTCCGAACGGCTCTCCCACAGCGGCTCGATCACCTTCTCGCGCCACTGGATGGAGCGGTTGGAGGCCGTGCACGATCCACTGGTTTCAAACTGCGTGGCGGCTGGCAACAGGTACACCGCACGGTTGGGGTTCAGGTCTTCGGCCTTGCCGGGCATGGCGGCCATGGCGGCGGTGGCCGAGGGGTACGGGTCCACCACCACGAGCAGATCCAGCTTGTCCATGGCCCGCTTCATTTCGAGGCCACGGGTCTGCGAATTGGGCGCGTGGCCCCAGAAGAATACGCCGCGCAGGTTGGAGTCCTGGTCGATCAGCTCATTCTTCTCCAGCACACCATCGATCCAGCGCGATACGGTGATGCCGCTCTTGGTCATCATCGCGGGCGATGCGTACTGCTTCTTGATCCACTCGAAGTCCACACCCCAGACTGCGGCGAAGTGCTTCCACGAGCCTTCGGCCAGGCCATAGTAGCCAGGCAGCGAATCGGGATTGGGGCCGACATCGGTGGCACCTTGCACGTTGTCGTGGCCGCGGAAGATGTTGGTGCCGCCACCCGTTTTGCCCACATTGCCCAGTGCCAGTTGCAAAATGCACGAGGCACGCACCATGGCGTTGCCGATGGTGTGCTGGGTCTGGCCCATGCACCATACGATGGTGCCGGGGTTGTTGTCGTGCAGCATCTTGGCGACCTTGAACATCTGGTCTTCCTTGACGCCGCAGGCCTCTTCCACCTTGTCGGGTGTCCACTTGGCCAGCACATCCTCGCGCACCTTCTCCATGCCATAGACACGGTCGTTGATGTACTTTTTGTCTTCCCAGCCGTTCTTGAAGATGTGGTACAGCAGGCCGAAGAGGAACGGGATGTCGGTGCCCGAGCGGATGCGCACGTACTCGTCGGCCTTGGCTGCGGTGCGGGTGAAGCGTGGGTCCACCACAATCATCTTGCAGCCGGTTTCCTTGGCGTGCAGCATGTGCAGCATGCTCACCGGGTGGGCCTCGGCCGCGTTGGAGCCGATGTACAGAGCGACCTTGCTGTTTTGCATGTCGTTGTACGAGTTGGTCATGGCGCCATAGCCCCATGTGTTGGCCACGCCCGCCACGGTGGTCGAGTGGCAGATGCGCGCCTGGTGGTCGCAGTTGTTGGTGCCCCAGAAGCTCACAAACTTGCGCAGCAGATAGGCCTGCTCGTTGTTGTGCTTGGACGAGCCGACGAAGTACACGCTATCCGGGCCGCTGGCGGCACGCAGCTCTTTCATCTTGGCCGTGATTTCGTTCAGGGCCGTGTCCCAGCTGATGCGCTCGTACTTGCCGTTGACGAGCTTCATGGGGTAGCGCAGGCGGTATTCGCCGTGGCCGTGTTCACGCAGTGCCGCACCCTTGGCGCAGTGGGCGCCCAGGTTGATGGGCGAATCGAACACAGGCTCTTGCCGCACCCACACGCCGTTCTCGACGACCGCATCCACCGCACAACCCACCGAGCAGTGGGTGCAGATGGTGCGGCGTACTTCGATCTTGCTGTCGCCGATGCCCACCTTGGCACCCTCGGCAGCATTGGATTTTTTGACCAGCGTGAGCTGCGACGCCGCAATACCCACGCCCACTCCCAGGCCGGAGCGGCGCAGGAACGAGCGGCGGTCCATCGTGGGCAGCGCCTGCGACAGGCCACGGCGCAAGCTGTGCACAAAAGGAGACGATGCGACCTGCGCAGCGTGGGAGGACTTCTTGGTTAGCAACATGGCACGCCCCGCTTCAGAGTTGGGTGGTCTTGTAGTACTGCTTCACGTGCGCAGACAGGTGATAGCCACCGCCTTTTTCTGGCGCCACCCGAGCGGGTTCAGACACGACGGCATCTGAGGGAACTACATGGGGGAGTGCCACGACGGCTGCGGCTGCAGCCCCTACGGTGGCGGCGCCGGAGAAGAAGCTCCGGCGTGAGGAATTGGGCTGGCGGTTCTGCATGCTTGTCTCCAGAATGGCTGGCAGCTATGAAACGGAATTCATACAGTCTATGTCAGTGTGTAAAAGCCTGCAATCGAGCTTTACACCTCCCACTAAGACACTCATCTTTTGTAGCAACCTGAGCAGGCTTTTCGAGCCTCCCAGAGGTTAGTCGAGCATGTCGAAGCCCTGGGCCTCCACCGACACGAAGGCCCGTGTGAACTGGGCCAGTGCTGCATAAAAGCGCGCCTGCGGTTGGGCAGCCAGGGCATCACACAACTGCAAAACCCAGGGCTGCACATGCGTTGCGAAAAAGTCGCGCTGTGCCGTCAGGTTGCAGACAGCTACGTCATCCCCCGCGATCAGGTAGCGCATCACCTCGCACAGGTACGCGATGTGGTCTTCGGTTTCGGACATGGAATCGTCGCGTGCCAGCCCCAGCCGATCCAGGTCGGTGCGCAAACGGGCCAATGGTTTTTCATTCAGAAAACCGCTCAGGTAATGCGAACCATACAAAAACACCTCGGGCTTGCCCACACCGCCAAAGAGACGGTCGAACTCCTGCGCGATGGCGGCATCGCTCAGTTCGCGGGCCGCGCCCACCAGCACCTGCCAAGGCTCTTGCAAAAAGGCGCCGTCGGCGGGTGCCTCGGTCACGGCTACCCGCAAGGCAGACAACAACTCGGCGCTTGGCGCGGCGTAGTACAGCTGCGACAGCAGACCATAGAGTTCGGCGCGTGCCGTTTCTTCATCCAGCGCAGAACTGCCGCCAGGGGGGGTCAAAGAAGCAGGTTGGGCGCTCACAGGTCCGTCACTTTCGTTTCGCTTTGGGAGGAATACAGATCAATCACGCGGCAGTCGCTGCACATCTTCAGGCGCTCCAGCGCGTCGCCCTGGAACATCGCGTGGCCCGACAGTTTGCCCAGCATGGCCTCGATGGCCTTGACGGTGCCAAAGGGCTTGCTGCAGCGCACACAGGCCCAAGGTTTGGCCTCGTTGAGCACGCGCAGTTGCGCACGCTCCGGCGTCAGCAGCAGGCGCGGCTGCAGGGTGATGGCGTCTTCGGGGCAGGTGGTGGCACACAGGCCACACTGCACGCAGTTCTTTTCGATAAAGCGCAGCTGCGGCAGCTGCGGGTTGTCCTGCAGCGCACTGGCGGGGCAGGCGCTCACGCAGCTCAGGCACAGGGTGCAGCGGTCCTTGTTGACTTCAATCGTGCCCAGGGGCGAACCCACTGCGGGCAAAGCGATGGCTGCGGGCCGCTCGGCCACGGCCATCGGGGCCTGCTCGATGAGGTGGTCCAGCGCCATCTCCAGCGTGCTGCGCTTTTCCTGCGCCACGGCAAAGCGCGCGGCCACGGCCGGGGTCTTCTGGCGAGTCTGGCCCAGGGCCTGCAAGGCGGCGTCCAGCTCGGTGGGATGGGTGGCGCGCAGCAGCTGCACATGGGTGCCCGTGTAGCCCAGGCCCCGCAAGATGGCTTGCGCCACATCCATCTGCGCCTGCAGGCCGTCGAGGTACTGCGGTGCTTCCTCCTGTGTCGTCAGCAACACTACCTGCGAGGCGCCGTAGGCAATGGCGCTGAGCCACAGGTCCACCCCGGTGCTGGCGGTGTGCCACAGCGCCACCGGGATCACGTTGGCAGGCACGCCCTGCGCCAGTTTCAACTGGGCGGCACGACCCAGCTCTTCCACCAGCGCCTGGCCGCGCTCCTGGCCGTGCAGCAGCACCACGGCGTCCTTGCCGCCCGCGGCGGTGTAAGTGGACAGCAAGGTCTTGAGCTTGGTGCACTGTTCTGTCGCACTGGGGTAGGCATAGGTCAGCGCGCCCGTGGGGCACACGGTGGTGCAGGCGCCACAGCCGACACACAGGTTGGGGTTCACCTTGATTTGCTGACGGCTTTTGTCGCTGGCAATGGCTTCGGCCGAGCAGATGTCCACGCAGGCATTGCAGCCCACGGTTTCGTTGCGGCTGTGGGCGCAAAGCTTTTGTTTGTAGACAAAAAACTTGGGCTTTTCGAACTCGCCCACCAGCTCGCGCAGCTTCAGCAGCGTGGCCATATTGCCCCCATCACTACGCCCGTCCCAGCGCAGGTAACCCTGCGGCAGCGCGTGCTGCAAGAAGGTGGGCGTGGCGGTGGGCGAACGCAGGTCGAGCACCAGGTCAAAACGCTCGGTCTGCGCCGTGGCGTCACGGGTAAAGTCGATGGCACCCGCCACCTGGCACACCTTCACACAGTCGCGGTGCGAGCTGCAGGCCGCCAGGTCGATCTGGTAGTCGAGGCCGATGGCGTTCTCGGGGCAGGCCGCCACACAGGCGTTGCAGCGTGTACACAGGTCCAGGTCAATGGGGTTGTCGGCCTTCCACTGCAGCTCAAACGCACCCAGCCAGCCGGTAAGGCCCGTAATGCGCCCACCCAGCACGGGAAAACGCCGCGCCTGCGCACCACCCGCATTGCCGGGGCCTTGGGTGAACAGGGTCACATCCAGCACATCCGACACCAGGGCGGCAGCCTGTTCGGCCTGGTCGAGGGGGCCGATGATGAGCAAGCGGCCCGTGCTCTTGTAAGTGACCGTGGGCACGGGCGGTGGATCAGGCAGGCGGGCGGCGGCCAGCAGCGCGGCGATCTTGGGGCTGGCCTTGGCGGCATCGCGGCTCCAGCCACCGGTTTCGCGGATGTTCACAAACCGGATGGGCGACACTGCGCCTTCGGTCTGCTGGCCCAGATCGCCAAACAAGCGCTGCTCCTGGGTGCAAGCCACCACCACATCGTCACCCGACTGGATGGCCTTTTGAAAGGCCCCCGCCTCGCGGCGGCACAGGGTGGAGTGGAGTGTCAGGTCTTCATGCAGCGCCGCGCCCAACGCCTTCGCGTTGAGGGGCATCGTCTGGTTGCAGTCGCAGATGAGCGTCGTGGTCATGTTCTGTGTGGCTGGCTGGCAGGGCCACCGCATCCTTATGGGGGCGGGTGGCCATCTCAAGCTCGCTGGAGGGGGCGCTAGGAATAGCGTTGCATACCCCGGACTGTGCCACGTCTGCTGGGGCGTGCCCCTCCGCATCATCCCGAGGCTGAGCAAGGGCAGGGGCTATTGCCTCTGCGTCTGCACTGGCTTCTACGGCGGCGCCATTGACTGGAACATCAGGCGCTGCATCAGCCTTCTTTTCATGATCAAAAAAGCCCATCGCATGGGCGCTGGCCATTTTGCGCAGCATGCCTTCGGGCAGCGGGTCGGGCTGGGTGTAGTCGCCGATGTAGATATCGAGGCCATCCATCACATTGAAGTGCGGGTCGGCAAAGAGCTTCTTCATGGCCAGGTTGCGCACCTCGGGCGATACATCGCGGGCCACAAAGGCCTTGAAATCGGACGCGGGCGTAAGCGCCTGGGCATCGGCCAGCGTGGGTGGCGGGGGGGCTTCTGCAGCAGGGGCAGCGCCTTCTGCGGCGGTGAGGGTGGCGCCGGCTGCCACGGAGGACAGGTTAGGCGGTGACGACGAAGACGCGGCCGGAGGCAACGACGGAGCGGGTGGTGGAGGTTCCTCCACCGGCTTGCCTTCGCGCACCTCCTGCTTGCGGCGCGACCAGCGGCCCAGGAACCCGTCAGCCATGACCGCCACCTCCACCACGCGTTTTTTCAGTGGACACAGATGCTGGGTTTCCAAACCGGTCTTGCAGCGTGCGGAAACTGTCCGGCCGCTTGCGGCGTTTGGGTTCGGGCTGGTAGTGCTCGGCCACAAAAGCGCGCAGCGCTTCCACCACTTCGGGTGCGGCTGGCACCTGTTCCACGGTTTCCTGCGCGTCCAGCCAGCGGCCAGCGTCGTGGTAGCTCAGGCTCACAGCCACGGGGCGGGCCAGCGGGATCTCGCCAGTGCCGGGGTCGTCATCGCGGCGCCACATCACAAACCAGCACGGGGCGGGCGAAGTGAGGTTGAGGTGGTAGCCCTCGGCGTCGTCGCGGAACAGCTCTGCCCGAAACCCCGGGAACAACCAGCGCTGCTCGCGCTCGTCCCGGAGGATCTGGCGCGGCTCGGAGCCAAAGGCGGGCTCGTTGATCACCACCTCGGCCAGCGACCACCGCCAGGGCTGCCAGCGGTTGTCGATGTGCTCGCACCGCATGATCACGGCAACGTCGGTGTAGGGGCGCTCAGTCATGGGCGCAGACTTTACCCCGGCGCAAGGCCACCAGCAGCTTTGTCCGTAAAGCCCCTCTGCGCACGGTCAGCTTGCAGCCCCCTCCAGCACCTCCACCGCCACCGCGCAGTACTTGAACTCCGGGATCTTTCCAAACGGGTCCAGCGCCGCGTTGGTGAGCAGGTTGGCTGCCGCCTCCACGTACGCAAAAGGCATGAACACCGTGCCGCGCGGCGTGCCGTCGTCGCGCCGCACGCGCACCTGCACCATGCCGCGCCGCGAGCGGATGCCCACCAGCGCACCGGGCGCCACGCCAAGCCGGTCAAGTTCGTCGCCATGCAGCGATGCGGTGGCCATAGGCTCGATGGCGTCGAGCACGGTGCTGCGCCGCGTCATGCTGCCGGTGTGCCAGTGCTCCAGCTGGCGGCCCGTGATGAGCACCAGGGGGTAGTCGGCATCGGGCTTTTCTGCGGCCGGGATCACGCCGGCGGGCACCAGTTGCAGGCGACCCGTGGGGGTGGGAAATTTCTCGGTGAAGACGATGGGCTGGCCGGGGTCGCCCTCTGTGAGGCACGGGTAGGTCACGCTGGACTCGCGCTCCAGCCGGTTCCAGGTGATGCCCTCGATGCTCGCGTGCATGGCCTGCCGCATTTCGTCGTACACGGCAGCTACGCCCGACTCTTCGCCTTCGTAGTTCCAGCCAAGGCCCATCCTCTGGGCGATCTGCTGAATGATCCACAGGTCCGGCTGCGCATCGCCCGGCGGGTTCAACGCGCGGCGCCCCATCTGCACCATGCGGTCGGTGTTGCTGGCGGTGCCGGTCTTCTCGGGCCAGGCGCTGGCGGGCAGTACCACGTCGGCCAGCCAGGCGGTTTCGGTCAGAAAAATGTCTTGCACCACCAGGTGCGACAGGCTGGCCAGCGCGTGGCGCGCGTGGTTCAGGTCGGGGTCGCTCATGGCGGGGTTCTCGCCCATGATGTACATGCCGCGTACCTTGTGCGGGTCGGCGTCATCGGCCAGGGCCTTGTGCATGATTTCGACCACGGTGTAGCCGGGGGTCTCGTCCAGCGGAGTGCCCCAGAACTGTTCAAACCACGCATGCGCGCCCGCGTTGTCCACACGCTGGTAGTTGGGGAACATCATGGGGATCAGGCCCGCGTCACTCGCGCCCTGCACATTGTTCTGGCCGCGCAGCGGGTGCAGGCCGGAGCCGGGCTTGCCGATCTGGCCCGTGACGGCGCAGAGCGCGATGAGGCAGCGCGCGTTGTCGGTGCCGTGCACGTGCTGGCTCACGCCCATGCCCCAGAGGATCATGGAGGACTTGGCGGTGGCAAATGCCCGCGCCACCTCGCGCAGCGTCTCGGCCGGGATGCCGCACACCGGAGCCATGGCCTCGGGGCTGCAGCCCATCACGTTGGCCTTGAGGGCCTCGAAGTTGTTGGCGCGGTTGCGGATGAAAGCTTCATCCACCAAGCCCTCATCAATCACCGTGTGGATCAGCGCGTTGAGCATGGCCACGTCGGTGTCGGCCTTGAACTGCAGGGTGCGCCAGGCGTGGCGGCCGATGTCGGTGACGCGCGGGTCGGCCAGCACGATCCTGGCGCCGCGCTGTGCGGCGTTTTTCATCCACGTGGCGGCCACGGGGTGGTTGGCCGTGGGGTTGGAGCCGATCACAAAGATCAGCTCGGCATGCTCCACGTCATTCACCGGGTTGCTCACCGCACCCGAGCCCACACCTTCGAGCAGCGCTGCCACACTGGACGCGTGGCACAGCCGGGTGCAATGGTCCACGTTGTTGCTGCCAAAGCCGGTGCGCACCAGCTTCTGGAACAAATACGCTTCTTCATTGCTGCCCTTGGCGGAGCCAAAGCCCGCCAGCGCCTTGGGGCCGTGGGTGTCGCGCAGGGCTTTGAGCGCGCCGGCAGCCAGGCCCAGCGCCTCGTCCCAGGTCGCTTCGCGGAAGGTGTCGCGCCAGTCAGCGCCGTAGGGCCGCACCTCCTTGGGTACGCCGGGCTTGCGGATCAGCGGCACCGTGAGGCGGTCGGGGTGGTGGGCGTAGTCGAAACCGAAGCGCCCTTTCACGCACAGGCGGCCGTGGTTGGCCGGGCCGTCGCGGCCCTCGACGCTGATGATCTTTTCATCGCGCACGTTGTAGGTGATGAGGCAGCCCACGCCGCAGAAGGGGCAGACCGAATCGACCTTGCGGTCCACCTTTTGCGAGCCGACGTGGGTCTTGGGGCTGAGCGCGCCCGTGGGGCAGGCCTGCACACATTCGCCGCAGGCCACGCAGGTGCTCTCGGCCATGGGGTCGTCGAGGTCGAAGACGATCTTGCTGTCGGCCCCGCGCAGCGCGTAGCCGATCACGTCGTTGACCTGCTCTTCGCGGCAGGCGCGCACGCAGCGGTTGCACTGGATGCAGGCATCCAGATTCACGGCCATGGCCGGGTGGCTCAGGTCGGGCGCGGGCTGCTCGCGGCGCAGGGCCTGGAGCGCGGGGCGCACGGCCACGCCCAAGCGGTCCGCCCAGGCGCTCAGCTCGCCGTGCTGGCCTATCGTTTCTGGATTCTTTGAGTCAAATTGTCCGCTAGCGCTTGATGGATAAGCGCCACCAGCTATCAATTCAGGAGTATTGGCCTTTTGATCGTTCCACCGGTATCCCACGTCCGGCATGTCGGACAGCAGCATCTCCACCACCATCTGCTGGCTCTTGCGCGCGCGGGGGCTGGCGGCCTGCACCTTCATGCCCTCGGTCGGCGCACGGCAGCAGCTGGGGGCCAGCGTGCGCTCGCCCGCGATCTCCACCACACAGGCGCGGCAGTTGCCGTCGGGGCGCAGGCCGTCGCTGTAGCACAGGTGCGGAATCTCCACGCCGTGGCGCTGCGCGGCTTTCAAGATGGTTTCGCCAGGGCGGGCGGTGATGGGCTGGCCGTCCAGCTCGAAGGCCACGGCGGGCTGCGCCGCAGCAGTAGATGTCAACACGGCGCTCATGGCTTCAACCCTCCGGGCAATTGCTCGGTGAGCGGGCTGTTGCGCGGCTTGGGCAAATCGCCCGGCCAGGGGCCCTCGCCCACCTCATGCGGAAAGTATTTGTGAATGCAACGGATGGGGTTGGGCGCCGCCTGGCCCAGGCCGCAGATGGACGCATCGGCCATCACCTGCGCCAGATCGTCCAGCAGGTCGGCGTCCCACAGCGGCGCCTCCATCAGCGCAGCCGCCTTGGCCGTTCCCACGCGGCAGGGCGTGCACTGGCCGCAGCTTTCGTGTTCAAAAAACCGCATCACGTTCAGCACCGCATCGCGCGCGCGGTCGTGCTGGCTGAGCACGATGACGGCGGCCGAGCCGATAAAGCAGCCGTAGGGCTGCAACGTGTCGAAGTCCAGGGGAATCTGGTTCAGGCTGGCAGGCAGGATGCCGCCCGAGGCGCCGCCTGGCAGGTACGCATAGAGCTGGTGGCCGTCCAGCATGCCGCCGCAGTATTCGTCGATGAGTTCCTGCACCGTGATGCCCGCTGGAGCAAGCTTGACGCCCGGGTGCTTCACCCGCCCGCTTACGCTGAAAGACCGCAGCCCCTTACGCCCGTGGCGACCAAAGCTGGCAAACCACTGCGGGCCACGTTCCACGATGTCGCGCACCCAGTACAGCGTCTCGAAGTTGTGCTCCAGCGTGGGCCGGCCGAACAGGCCGACCTGCGCGATGTAGGGCGGGCGCATGCGGGGTTCGCCGCGTTTGCCTTCTATGCTCTCGATCATGGCCGACTCTTCGCCGCAGATGTAGGCACCCGCGCCGCGCCGCAGCTCGATGTGGGGCAGCGGGCATGGCGGCTCGGCACGCAGGTCGTCCAGGGCGCGCTGCAGCAGCGCGCGGCAGCCGTGGTATTCGTCGCGCAGGTAGATGTAGACAGCCTCGGTGCCCACCACCTGGGCGGCGATGAGCACACCTTCCAGAAAGCGATGCGGGTCGCGTTCGAGATAGGTGCGGTCCTTGAAGGTGCCGGGCTCGCCTTCATCAATGTTGACGGCCATCAGGCGCGGCGCGGGCTGGTCCCGAACAATGTGCCACTTGCGCCCCGCCGGGAAGCCCGCGCCGCCCAGGCCGCGCAAACCCGAGTCCTCCATGGCAGCGAGCACGGCCTCGGCGTCCATCTCTCCGTTGACCAGCGCGGCGGCGGTCTGGTAGCCGCCGTGGGCACGGTAGGTGACGAGGTCGGTGTGCGCGGGGCTGATCCCGTCCGGCTGCGTTGGCACGCTCTTCTCGGACAGCTCAGAAATATCAAAATTGATAGCTACTAGCGATTGTGGATGAAGCGCTAGAGCCCGATTTGGCCTGGATTTCACCACCTTCAGCATGGTATCCACCGTGGCGTGTGGCACGGGGCACTGGTGCACCACCGCCACGGGCGCTTGTTCGCAGCGGCCCACGCAGGGCACGGCCTGCACCTGCACATCGCCCTGCCCGGCGGCGCGCAGGCGCTCGGGCAGCGCGGCCAGCAGCTCGCGCGCACCCGCCAGGCTGCAGCTCAGGCTGTCGCACACCCGCAGCACCAGGCGCGGGGCCAGGGCATCCTCGCCGCGCACGATCTCGAAGTGGTGGTAAAAGCTCGCCACCTCGTACACCTCGGCCATGGGCAGGTTTATCTGCTTGGCGAGAGCAACCAGGTGCCGGTCGTGCAGCACGCCAAAGTGGTCGTTCAGGCGGTGCAGGTATTCGATGAGCAGGTCGCGCCGAAAACCGGTGGCCGGGCGCGGGCCCAGCAACTGCGCCACTTCGGCCATGGCGGCATCTTCAGGCTGGCGGCCTTTGAGGCGGCTTTTGCGGCGGATACGCTCGCGCATGTCGTTGACCGACACGGCGGCCACGACGGTTGCGGTGGGGGCTTCGGGGGCGAGGTGCATGGAGCGAAATCGTGGGATGTCTTGTTGTGGTGCTTATGAAGCCGCCTGCATAAGGCGGCTGGGCGGTCGCAGTGTCGGCGAGGCACCCCAGTGCGTCAAATTGCGGATGCACATGGGTCGATCACAAAAACAAATGAGCTGCGCACCGTGGCATTGCGCTGTACAGCGTGGGGCCAACTCATCCGCCACCTGCACTGCCTGCTCTGCCCGTTGGCAGGTTCTCCAGCAACCGGCTCGCCAGCAGCGCCGCCAGGTCTTGCGCCGAAGGCATGGGCACGGGCGCGGTGGACAGGGCGCCATCGATCGCCAGGCTGGCCAGCCCGTGGGCCAGGCTCCACCCCGCCAGTGCCAGCTCGTCCGCCCCCTCGGCCACATGGGCATGGGCGGCTTTGCGCAGCACCTCAAAAGACCCGTCCGCCGCCGCTTGCAACGCCGGGTGGTCGGCCTTGTGTTGCAGCAGCGGGCTGAACATCAGCCGGAACGCGGCGGGACGCGCGAGCGCAAAGGCCACGTAGGCGGTGCAGTGCCCCACCAGTCTGGCGGCGGTGTCCACACCGGGGTGTGCGGCCTCCATGTCGGCCGCCAGGTCGTGAAAACCGCGCGTGGCCACGGCAGCCAGCAACGCATCCAGATTGGCGAAGTGGTGGTATGGGGCCGCATGCGACACCCCCGCCGCTTTGGCCACCGCGCGGAGGCTGAGCGTGGCCCCGGACGCCAGCAAGCCCTCGGCGGCAGACACCAGTGCGGTGCGCAAGTCGCCATGGTGGTAAGTGGCGCGCGGAATTTCAGCTGAGTTCATGGCGGCAATCTTGACACAGTCAAGATACACCCCAACAATACCCCATCCTGACACCGTAAAGATAGCCCATGACCCGACGCCTGCTCCAAGCCACTACCGCCGTGATGGCGCTGATCCCAGTTGCCACTGGCGTGCTGACGATGATGGGCATCTACGACCCGATCTACCGCCCCAGCGGCCTTCCGAGCGATGCGCTGCTCGATGGCAACCTGCGGTTTTTTGGCGGCGTGTGGCTGGCGCTGGGCCTGGCAATGGGGTCGCTGGTGCCGCGCATCGAGCGCGAGGGCCGGTTGTTTGCGGTGTTGTGGGGCGCGGTGTTTCTGGGCGGCGTGGGCCGGGCGCTGTCGATGGCCTTTTTGGGCCTGCCGCCCGCGCCATTTATCGGGTTCACGGTGCTGGAGCTGGTGGGTGCGCCGGCCTTCATCGCGTGGCAGCGGCGCGTGGCTACCAGCACTGGGGCGGCCCGGCCCATTTCCCGTGGGTAGGGCCTGAGAAACCTGCGCCTACAGCGGCTCCGCCGCCAGCAATCCGCTGTGCGCTGCGGCGTGCTGCAACCACTCACGATCTTGCGACAGCGCCAGTGCCGCATCCAGCGCCCGGGTGGGCTGCACCTGCCGGTGCGACATGAATCCAATGGGGGTGGTGAGCACCGGGCTGGTCAACGGCAGGGCCTCCAGTCCATCATGGCCGCGCACGGCGTCCACCAGCGCTCCGGGCAGGACGCTGCACACATGGCCCGCCACCACGCTGAGCGCCAGGGTCAGTACCGAATCGGTTTCCATGGCGGGCATGACCGTGGCGCCTGTAGCGCGGAAGGCACCATCCACCAAGCTACGGTTGTGCATCTCGGGGGTGAGCAAGCACAGTGGCAGGCGTGCGGCGTCGGCCCAATGCATGGGGTCGCCGATCTGCAAGCCGCGCACGTTGGCGGCAGGGGCTCGGCGCAGCAGAAAGTAGTGCTCCACATACTGCGGCCAAGCACGCAATGGCCCGCCGCGTGCAGGCATGCGCTCGGTGTAGCCCAGCGCCAGGTCCAGCGCAATGGACTCCAGCCCCGCCTCCAGCGCCTGCGAGCTCATCGACAGCGCCACCGGCACAATGCCCGGGTGCCGCGCCTGCAGCTGCGCCGCAAACCGCGCCAGGATGGGCATGGCGGTGGGCACCGCGCCCAGGCGCAGCGTGCCGCGCGGGTGGGCGGCGTCGCTGGAGAGGTCCTGCTGCAGCACCTGGTGTTCGTGCAGCATGCGCTGCGCCGTGGCCAGCACGCGTTCGCCCTCGGGGGTGAAGCCTTCAAAGCTGCGGCCCCGGCGCACCACCACCACGCCAAACTCCTTTTCCAGCGCGCGCAGCGCGTTGGACAGCGCGGGCTGCGTGATGTGGCAGGCCTGCGCCGCCCGGCCAAAGTGCCGGTGCTCGTGCAGCGCCACCAGGTAGCGCAGGGACGCGAGCAGGTTCATGGCACGGTGGGGCGACTCAGGAAGATCAGGTGTTCTTGCTGATCGAAATCGTCGGGAACTTGCTCGAAAAATCCTTGGCCTGCTGCGCGATCTTCACCGCCACGTCGCGCGCCACCTTTTTGTAGATCTTGGCCACGTCCCCGTCGGGGTCGGCCACCACGGTGGGCTTGCCGCTGTCGGCCTGCAGGCGGATGCTCATATCGAGCGGCAGTGCGCCCAGGTAGTCCATGTTGTATTCGGCTGCCATCTTCTTGCCGCCATCGGCGCCAAAGATGTGCTCCACGTGACCGCAGTTGCTGCACACGTGCGCGGCCATGTTCTCGACGATGCCCAGAATGGGCACGCCCACCTTCTCAAACATCTTGATGCCCTTCTTGGCGTCCAGCAGGGCGATGTCCTGCGGGGTGGTCACGATCACCGCGCCGGTCATGGGCACGCGCTGGCTCAAGGTGAGCTGGATGTCGCCGGTGCCGGGGGGCATGTCGATGATGAGGTAGTCGAGGTCTTTCCAGTTGGTCTGGCGCAGCAGTTGCTCCAGCGCCTGCGTGGCCATGGGGCCGCGCCAGATCATGGCTTCGTCCTGGTCCACCAGGAAACCGATGGACATCACCTGCACGCCGTAGTTCTCCAGCGGCTCCATGGTCTTGCCGTCGTCGCTTTCAGGGCGGCGGTTGATACCCAGCATCATGGGCTGGCTGGGGCCGTAGATGTCGGCGTCGAGCACGCCCACGCTGGCGCCCTCGGCGGCCAGGGCCAGGGCCAGGTTGGCGGCGGTGGTGCTCTTGCCCACGCCGCCCTTGCCCGAGGCCACGGCGATGATGTTCTTGACCTGGGGCAAGAGCTGCACGCCGCGCTGCACGGCATGCGCAATCACCTTGGTGGTGATGTTGACCGACACGTTCTCGACTCCCCCCAAGCCCTTGGCAGCGGCCACCAGATTGCGGCGCAGTTCGGGCACCAAGCTCTTGGCGGGGTAGCCCAACTCCACATCGAAGGCCACGTCGCCGCCGCTGATCTGCACATTGCGCAGGGCGCGGGTGCTGACGAAATCCTTGCCCGTGTGGGGGTCCAGCACGCTGGAAAGTGCGGCCAAAAGGCCCTGTTCGGTGACTGCCATTCAATTAACTCCTGTGGGGCCGGTAGTCTATCCAAGCGCTGTTCCCCCGGCGCGTGAAGGACAATGCGCACGCTTTGCCCCTGGCTCCACAGCAGCCGACACCCTGAGAAACCGAACGAAAAGGACCCCTGTGAAATTCAAGATGGCCGAGAAATCCCTGTTTGCCATGCTGCTGCGCTCGCCCTGGTGGATCAGCTTTGTGGTGGTCGGCCTCATCGTTCTGGCGGCAGGTGCGCTGCTGCCCAAGGAATATTTCGTGGTGGGTGCGCTGGCCGGTTTCCCCATCTTCGTGGTGGGCTGCATCGCCGCGTGGAAGCAGCTGCGCGCCCCCAACCCCGCCCGGGTTGCCGAGATGCTGGAGGCCGTGGCCAGCATGCCCTGGCGCAGCTTTGCCGACACCCTGGCATCGGCCTGGGCACGGGCGGGCTACTCCGTAGAGCGGATCCACGGCAACAACGCAGGCGCTGACATGCGACTGACCCAGGGTGGCAATACCACGCTGGTCAGCGCCAAACGCTGGAAAGCCGCCACCCACGGCGTAGAGCCCCTGCGCGAGCTGCACGCGGCCATGCTGGCCAGCGAGACCCCCGCAGGCGTCTATGTGGCTGCCCTGGGGCAGGTCAGCGACAACGCCCACGCGTTTGCCCGGGAGCACGGCATTGTGGTGCTGCAGGGTGACGCGGTGGCACAGCTGCTGCTGCGCCAACCGTAGACAGCGATGTGCCAGGGCCTCCGGCCCGCAGAATCACAGCTGTAACGCTGCAGAAAAACGGCGATCCGCCCCGTCCCGGGCCAAAGTTTCAACCTTCTAGTTCTGCGCACAGGGCAGCAAAGGAAGCGGCAGGGTTCAAAGCGCGCGATATCGGCCGCCCCACCACGACGTGCGTTGCACCCGCCTTGATGGCCTCGCTGGCGGTGGTGAAACGGGCGTGGTCGCCTTTTGCAAACTCCAGCGGCTGTATACCAGGCGTGACGATCAGCGCGCCCTGCGGCAGCGCGTTGCGCAGAAGCCTGGCTTCTAGCGGCGACGCGACCACACCGTGGCAGCCTGCTGCGTGTGCAAGGCGCGCAAGACGCAGCACCTGTTCTGGCACTGTCGATGCCACGCCCACTTCGCGCAGCGCCTCGTCGTCCATGCTGGTGATCACAGTGAGTGCCAGCACTTTGAGCTCAGGGAAGTGTGCTGCCGACGCCACTGCAGCCTCCAGCACAGAAGATCCTGCCGACGCATGAACCGTCACCATAGAAGCCCCCAGTTGCCCCGCCGCCGCAACTGCGTCAGCCACCGAGCTCGGGATTTCAAACAGTTTCAGGTCCAAAAAGACCTGCTTGCCAGCATCCAACAGATCGCGGACGAAGGACGGTCCAGCCGCCGTGAGCAATTGCAAACCCACCTTGTAGACAGAAGCAGCAGAGCCCAGCTGCCCGACCAGATCTGCCGCAGGCGCAGCAGCAGGGAAATCAAGCGAAACGATGATGCTCGGATTCAAGCCATCTCCCCAAAAAAGTGCGTTGGAGCATGCCACAGGCCGGGGAACAGCACGAACCCACCTCTGGCGCAAACAATTGACTTCCCCCGGCAAGCTTGAACGCCCCAGCAAAAAGCGAAGTGTCGCCTCAACCATGCGGGTTTTCCCACATGAAGGGCTCCCAGCCACCCACCGACACTTGGGACACCACCCCACACACATTCATGCCGCCCTTGGTAACTTCTGATATCCCCGCCGAAGCGAGACCCGCCACCGGCCTGCTACTCACCGGCGGCGGTGCCCGCGCCGCCTACCAGGTGGGCGTGCTCGAAGCCATTGCCGACCTGCGCCAGGCCTGTGGCGAGGGGAGCGGACCCAACCCCTTCCCCATCATCACCGGCACCTCGGCCGGGGCCATCAACGCAGCAGCCCTGGCCTGCGGGGCCGACCACTTTGACCGCGCCGTGCGCCGCATTGCACGCGTGTGGCGCCAGTTCCACGCCAGCCAGGTGTATGGCGCCGACTCGCTCAGCGTGATGCGCAGCGGCGCGCGCTGGCTCACGCTGGTGTCGCTGGGCTGGGCGCTGGCACGCTGGCGGCGCATGCGGCCCCGCTCGCTGCTGGACAACACACCGCTTGAAAAACTGCTGGTCAAGATGGTGCCGCTGGTGCGCCTGCCCCGGCTGATCCGCCAGGGCCACCTCACCGCGCTGGCAGTGACGGCGTCGAGCTACAGCTCAGGCGAACATGTCACCTTTTTTGAGGCCGCCACACCCGTCAAGCCCTGGGTGCGCTCGCAGCGCAAGGCCGCCAGCGACCGCATCACGCACGAGCACCTGCTGGCGTCCTCGGCCATTCCGTTCATCTTTCCGGCCAAGGGCATCGAGGTGGATGACCACATCGAATATTTCGGCGACGGCTCCATGCGCCAGTCGGCGCCCATTGCTCCGGCCATTCACCTGGGGGCCGAGCGCATTCTGGTGATCGGCGCAGGCCGCATGCACGAACCCAAGGGTGATGCCGCTGCCAACCCCACGGCCACCTACCCCACGCTGGCGCAGATTGCGGGGCATGCGCTGTCCAACATCTTTCTGGATGCGCTGGCCGTGGATGTGGAGCGCGTGCAGCGCATCAACCAGACCCTGTCGCTCATCCCCGAAGAAAAGCGCCTGCACAGCGCGCTGCGCCCCATCGAGCTGCTGGTGATTGCCCCCTCGCAGCGCCTGGATGCCGTGGCCGCGCGCCATGTGGGCGACCTGCCCACGCCCGTGCGCACCATGCTGGGCGCCCTGGGCGTCACGTCCAACATGGCCGATGTACGCGGCGCCGCGCTGGCCAGTTACTTGCTGTTCGAGTCCGGCTACACGCAAGAGCTGATGGCCCTGGGCCGGGCCGACACCCTGGCCATGCGGGCCGAGGTGTGCAGGTTCTTTGGGTGGACAGACACCGGTGCCGAGGTGAAGACCCGGCACCATGGGGAAGCTGCCTGAAGGACTTTGAACTTGGGCCTCAGGGTTTCGGCATCCATCCCAGGCCATGCGCGTGCAGGCTCTGCACATACAGCCGGTCCGCCGTCTCGGTGATCGCGGTGGTCTCGGGGTAGGCGCCACTCGGGTCCTGCAGGTCGGCCACCACCTTGCCATCGTCGGTGAACGCAATCACATGGCCGTAGGGCTGGGGGATGGGCCACAGAGCACGCGGCAGGCGCAGGGTCAGGCTGCGCAGCCAGGGCTTGCCCGCCATGTTGTCGATGGCCGGCCCACGCGGCTTGGCAAAGCCCAGCCACACCTTGCCGCCCTGCCCGCGCATCAGGTTGTCGGGGTAGCCGGGCAGGTTGTCGAGCAGCACGCGGGCCTGGGGACTGGGCTGGGCGATGTCGAGGTCATTCGCATCCACCGCAATCTTCCACACCCGGTATTTGCCGGTTTCGTTGACGAACAGGTGCTTTTCGTCCTGGCTCAGCGCGACGCCGTTGGCAAAGCTGATGCCGCGTGCCACCACGCGCGTGCTGCGGTTGGCGGGGTCGTATTCGATCACCCGGCCCGTGCTGGCCTGCACCAGGATGTCGAGCACGCTCGCTTCAAACGTGCCGCCCCAGTCCTTGGGGGCAAAACGGGTGGAGGCGTCGCTCAGGTACATCTTGCCGCTCTGGGCCACCACCACGGCGTCGGCGTAGCGGATGGGGTCGTTGCCCACCTTGTCGGCCAGCAGGGTGACTTTGCCATCGGGCGCGATGGACAGCAGCCCCTTGACCGCATCGGCCGCAATCAGGTGGCCCGGCGCATCAAAGTCAAACCCCAGCACCCGCCCGCCGGTATTGGCAAACACCTCCTGGCTCGAGCCATCGGCGTTCATGCGCAGGATGTTGCCACTGAGCACGGTGGTGTAGAGCTTGCCGTCCTTGCCAAAGGCGATGTGTTCCGGGCCCACCTCACCCTTCAAGTCGATCATGTTGAGCTGGGCCAGGCGCTGGTTGGGGGCGTGCACGCCCTGGTAGCCAGGGGCGGCAGGCGCAGTCCATGCCACCGGCTGGATGGGCACGGGCCATGCCGCCAGGTATGCGGCCACCGCCACCACGGCGCCCCCCACGCCCCACCCCACCCGTTTTGCCCATGTGCTGGCCATGTGTTGTCTCCTGTTGATTGTTGGAATGCGAGGCATTGTGGCGCCACAGGAGGCCTGTACGCACGCCCTGATTGGCACCTGCGCGGCCGGGGCAGGCCAGCGCAGCGCCCGCAATGGCCAGGGATACTGACGACCGCCTAAAATCGCGGGTTCCGCCTGAGAAAGCCGCATCCCATGACGACCTCCGCCCGCAAACTCTTCGTTACCACCGCCCTGCCGTATGCCAACGGCAACTTCCACATTGGCCACATCATGGAATACATCCAGGCCGACATCTGGGTGCGGTACCAAAGGATGCAGGGCAACGCTGTCAACTTTGTGGGTGCGGACGACACCCACGGTGCGCCCATCATGATTGCCGCCGAAAAAGCGGGCAAAACGCCCCAGCAGTTCGTGGCCGACATCGCTGCGGGCCGCAAGCAGTACCTGGACGGCTTTCACATCAGCTTTGACAACTGGCACAGCACCGATGCGCCCGAAAACCATGAGCTGGCCCGCCAGATCTACCGCGACCTGCGCGACCGTGCCGACGGCAGCCTGATCGAAGTACGCACCATCGAGCAGTTCTTCGATCCCGAGAAGAACATGTTCCTGCCCGACCGCTACATCAAGGGCGAATGCCCCAAGTGCCACGCCAAGGACCAGTATGGCGACAACTGCGAGGTATGCGGCACGGTGTACGCGCCCACCGACCTCATCAACCCCTTCTCGGCCCTGTCGGGTGCCAAGCCCGAGCTGAAGAATTCGGAGCACTTCTTCTTCAAGCTCTCGGACCCGCGCTGCGTGGAGTTTCTGGAAAGCTGGACGCAGGACGGCAAACTGCAGCCTGAGGTGGCCAACAAGATCAAGGAATGGTTCACCGTCCGCACCAACCCCGACGGCACCACCAGCGAAGGCCTGGGCGATTGGGACATCAGCCGCGACGCGCCCTACTTCGGCATCGAGATCCCGGACGCGCCCGGCAAATACTTCTACGTGTGGCTGGACGCGCCCGTAGGCTACCTCGCCTCACTCAAGAACCTGCTGGAAAAGCGCGGCGAAAGCTACGACGCCTACATGGCCGACCCGGCGATGGAGCAGTACCACTTCATCGGCAAGGACATCGTCACCTTCCACACGCTGTTCTGGCCCGCCATGCTGCACTTCAGCGGCCGCAAGACGCCCAACAACGTGTTCGTGCACGGCTTCTTGACCGTCAACAACGGCGAGAAGATGAGCAAGAGCCGGGGCACGGGCCTGGACCCGCTCAAGTACCTGAGCCTGAACATGAACGCCGAGTGGCTGCGCTACTACCTGGCGGCCAAGCTGAGCGCGCGCAACGAAGACATCGACTTCAATGCCGAAGACTTCATGCTGCGGGTGAACAGCGATCTGATCGGCAAGTACGTGAACATTGCCAGCCGCGCGGCGGGCTTCTTGACCAAGCGCTTTGACGGCAAGCTGACCGACCAATTTGGCACCACGGGCGCAGCCCTGCTGGCCGAGGTGCGCGGCGCGGGCGACGCCATCGCGCAGATGTACGAAACGCGAGAATACAGCAAGGCCACGCGCGAGATCATGCTGCTGGCCGACAAGGTCAACGCCTATGTGGACCAGAACAAGCCCTGGGATCTGGCCAAGGACGCTGCCAACAACGAGGCCCTGCACCAAGTGTGCTCGGTGCTGGTCAACGCCTTTGCCGCGCTCACCCGCTACCTGGCACCTGTGCTCCCGGGCCTGGCCCAAGCAGTGCAAGGCTTTGTGGGGGTGAACATGCAGCAGTGGAACGCGGCGGGGGACGTGCAGGCCATCCAGCCCTACCAGCACCTGATGCAGCGCGTGACCCCAGAACAGCTTGAAGCACTTTTTGAGGCCCCAGCGCAAGCAGAACAAGCGCCAGCAGCTACTGAAACCGTAGCAGCCAACTCCCATCCTGGTGGCGAGGAACTGGCCCCCACCATCACCATCGACGACTTCACCAAAATCGACCTGCGCATTGCGCTGATCGTGAACTGCGAGCCGGTCGAGGGCTCCACCAAGCTGCTGCGCCTGACGCTGGACGTGGGCGAAGGCCGCACGCGCAACGTGTTCAGCGGCATTGCCAGCGCTTACAAGCCCGAAGATCTGGTGGGCAAGCACACCGTGATGGTGGCCAACCTGGCGCCGCGCAAGATGAAGTTTGGCGTGAGCGAAGGCATGGTGCTGGCCGCCAGCCATGGTGACGAAAAGGCCAACCCCGGCATCTACGTGCTCAACCCCTGGCCGGGCGCCACGCCCGGCATGCGGGTGCGGTAAGGCGTGCAACGCCCATAGACAAAGCAACCGTCAAGGATGCGAGCGGTGCTGAGCCCCTCGCCATTCGCTGATAGCGGAAGGGGCGGCATGTTGACTGCCACCCTTCATCCAGTTTTCAGTACAGGTACACCGCGCCCGCGTTGGTGCTGCTTTCGTCCAACTGATTGCCTCCAACGCCAGTCGATCCACTGTCTTCAGTGGATGCCCCCACGGCCAGGGTCGTGCCGTCACCCGATATCGCCACACGGCCACCGAACCGGTCCCCAGCGCCCGTATTGGGTGCCTTCAGGTAGGCTTGTTGCGCCCAGGTGCCCGCGCTGCGGCGGAACACCAGGACAGCGCCCGCATCCGCAGCGGCGGTGTTGGCCTGGTCGCCATTGAATCCGCGCGCATTGCTGTCGTCGCGGTACGACGGCACCACCAGCGTGTTGCCGTCGCTGGACATCGCCAAGTTGTTGCCAAACCGGTGGGGGGTGCGGGTGTTGGAGGCTTTCAGGTACGCCTGCGACTGCCAGACGCCACCTGCGCGAATGAACACAAACACCGCGCCAGAGTTGAGTGCCAGGGTGTTGCGCGGTGGCGGCACGACGAAGGTGCCTGTGTAGTTGCTGCTGTCTCCATCCATGCCAACCGCCAGCGTGTTGCCGTCGCCTGACAGGATGACCGACACACCGAAGCGGTCCTGCGCTTGGGGACTGGGGGCCTTCAGATAGGCCTGCTGCGACCATGCCCCCGCATTGCGCTGGAACACATAAGCCGCACCGGCATTGGTCAAGGTGTCGTCCGCAGGATCACTCGCCAAGGCGCTGCGCTCAAAGAACGCACCCACCGCCAGGGTGTCGCCCGCGCCAGACAGGCTGAGGTAGATGCCGAAGAAATCTCCCGCACCGGCGTTGGCGGCCTTGAGGTAACTTTGCTGTGCCCAGCTGGTGCCCGTGCGGGCAAAGACGTAGGCGGCCCCGGACGCGGAATAGGCAGCGTTGCCGTGCACGCCAGTCAAGTCGCCATCCTCGTTGTAGGCCCCCACCGCCAGGGTGTTGCCGTCGTTCGAGAGGGCAACGAACGAACCGAAAAGATCGTCGGCATCCGCATTGCTCGCCTTGATGAATGCCTGCTGCGACCAGACGGCGCCCGTGCGGGCATACACATAGACGGCACCTGAGTTACTGACCAGGTTGTTGGTGGCGGGCATCGTCGAGAACGTGCCCTTCTGGTCGCCGCTCTCGCCATCCGCGCCAATGGCCAGCGTGTTGCCGTCGGCTGACAAGGCCACGGCATTGCCAAAATAATCGTTGGCCTCGCCATTGGGGGCCGCAATGCGCGCCTGCTGCGACCACGTGGCGCCGCTCTTCGTGAATACGTATACCGCCCCCGTGTTGCCACCCTCTCCATACGCCCCCACGGCCAGGGTGGTGCCGTTGCTGGACAAGGCCACGCGGTTGCCAAACCGGCCTTCGGAGGTGGTAGTCGATCCCTTGAAGTAGCCAATGGCACGCACCATGTCTGCCGCCATGGAGGTCGATGGGGCACTGCACCCGCCCGCGTTGCAGGCTTGCACGGTGTACGTCGCATTCACCCGAAGGTGCAGCAGCACCGGAACTGCGTAGGTCAGCCCGGTGGCCGCGGTCGACCCGATCTGCACGGGTGTCAGCGGGCCTGCGCCATCCGGGTCCTCATACACCGTGTAGCTGGTTGCACCCGGCGCCGAAGTCCACGAAAAGATCAGCGCCTTCGTCCCGTAGCCAATGCCCAGGCCACCCGGCGCCGGAGGAGCTTGCGGCGGTGGGGGCGGTGGCGGAGGCGGGGTATAGATCGTGCTGCAAAGCACCCTCACCTGGGTGACCGGCGCCACGGCGACTCCGGTGCCAGCTTCGACCGTACAGGCCTGATCCACAGGCTGCGCATACACCGTGACCGCATAGGCGCTGCCATGAGAAACCGGCGATGCAAACCGGAAAGCGCCGTTGTCAGTCAGCAGCAAATCTGCAGCGCCATTCAGCCGCAGCCTCAGCCCCCCCACAAGGCCCGTGACGGTCCCACCCACCACATAGGTGTTGGTGGTACAGGTCACCAGGATGTTGGTGACCGGGCCCGTCACCACACCCGAGCCGTTTTCCACCACGCAGGTCTGCCCCACCGGCTGGGTGCGCACAACAATGTTGTAAGCCTGCCCCTGCGCAACGTTGGTGACGTAACTGCCGCTGGCCGTGATGCTCACTTCCGCACCCGTTCCGTTGGCGAGTACCAGCGTTCCCGTCAGCCCCGTCACCGTGCCCCCCACCGGATGCTGCACCACGGCGGGCGGTGGTGGGGGAGGCGGTGGCTCGGCAGAGTCCCCACCACCGCCGCCGCAAGCTGCCAGGGCGCCGGCCATGACCACAAGCAACGCCCATGCCGCAACGGCAAGCCTCGCACGCAGGGCCTCAGCCATGGCAGAAAAATTTCGATACATCAAGGGTTCTCCGGGTCTGTGAACTGCATGGACACTTCAACCCCTCGGGAGGCACGAATAGGTCCGGCTCCCTCGTGCGGGTGCAGGCGGGGTGCCTGGAACTCTATGGCGGGAGAACGCGCAAGCGCACCCCACTGAAGCAGGGTTGACGCAGAGAATGGAATGGCCCCGCATTGTTTGGCGGGACTCAGAGCCCCGGGGTCGCGCTCAACCGACGAGACTGTCAGCCACCGCGCTGGCGGCTGTCTCGCTCAATGCCCCACGTAGCGCCCTGGCCGGTGGCTGATCCACAAGAACCCGCTCATCACCAGCACGGCCAGCACCGAATACGCCACACGCTCGACCGGCACCACGAACAGCGCCAGCAGTACCACGGAGCCGTCGATCATCATCTGCACCTTGCCCGCCCGCATGCCATAGCGGCTTTGCAGATACAGCGACACCACCGTGGCACCGCCCAGGCTGGAGCGGTGGCGCGCCAGAAACAAACAGCCCGTGCCCAGCAGCAGCCCGCCCAGCAGCGAGGCGAACAGCGGGTTCAGGTAGTCCACATGCATCACGTGCGGAAACAGCTCGGTCAGCAGCGACAGCAGGCCCACGCAGACAAAGGTCTTGATGGTGAACTCGTGGCCCATGCGCGTCCAGGCAAACCAGTAGAACGGCAGGTTGACCACAAAAAACAGCTTGCCGAACGAAATGCCCGTGACGTAGTGCAGCAAAAACGCCACGCCCGCGGTGCCGCCCACCAGCAGGCCCGCCTGGTTGAAAAGCATGAGCGCCATGGCCACAAACAAGGTGCCCGCGAACAGGGCCTGCGCGTCTTCGAACAGGCCGTGGCGCAGTGATGGCGGGGGGGACATTTCGGGCGTCGGCATGGCAGGAGGGTGAAGGGTGTCGGGCATGGGAGCAGGTGGGGATGCAGTGCACCACAACTAGCAAGCAACGCGCCAGTGCGCAGGGGCGGCTTTCCCTTGCCAGCCTTGGCAGATTTCAAGCATTTTTTGGCATCTAGCGCTTATACAGCAAGCGCCAAAAGCTATCAAATTATGAGCAAATCCAGTACAACACCGACATGGAGCTGAAGCTACCCAAGTTGCGGAGGCTCTGTTTGTGGCCCTGTTGCGGCCCTGTTGTGGCGCTATTGCAGCGCCGGTGTGACGCCATCGGGCGGTTGGGACCGCCATCGGTTGCACTTCAAGAAGTGCTCACTACACTGGTTGCCTCCATGCCGTTTTCGCCCGCCTTTCGCCCCCGCCTGATCGACGCCCTGCGCGGCTACACCAAGAGCCGCTGGCTGGCCGACGTGGGTGCGGGGGTCACGGTGGGCATTGTGGCGCTGCCGCTGGCCATGGCGTTTGCGATTGCCAGTGGCCTCAAGCCCGAGGCGGGGCTGTGGACGGCCATCATTGCGGGCTTCCTCATCTCTGCCCTTGGGGGCGCCAACACGCAGATTGGTGGGCCAGCGGGCGCGTTCATCGTGATCGTCTACGGCATTGTGGAGCGCTATGGCGTGGCCAATCTGCTGATCTCTACCGCCTGCGCGGGCGTGATTCTGGTGCTGCTGGGGTTGTTTCGCCTGGGCACGCTGGTGCGGTTTGTGCCGGTCAGCATCGTGATCGGCTTTACCAACGGCATTGCGGTGCTGATTGCGCTGTCACAGGTGAAAGACTGGCTGGGCTTGTCGATTGACCGCATGCCGGGCAACTTCTTCTCGCAGGTGAGCACGCTGGCGCAGCACATCGGCACCTTCAACCCCTATGCGTTCGGGCTGGGGCTGGCGTGTGTGGCGCTACTGTTCCTCTGGCCACGGCTGTTCCTCAAGGGCTCGCCGGTGATCCGGCTCATGGAGGGGCACACGGTGCGCCGGTTTGCCCGGGTGCCCGCACCCGTGGTGGCGCTGGTGGCGCTGAGCCTGCTGGCCTGGGGGCTCAGGTTTCCGGTGGAGACCATCGGCTCGCGCTTTGGAGGCATTCCGCAGGCGCTGCCGGTGTTTGCGCTGCCCGATTTTTCGTGGGAGACGGTGCGGCTGCTGGTCACCCCCACACTCACCATCGCGTTGCTGGGTGCCATCGAGTCGCTGCTGTGCGCCCGCGTGGCCGACCAGCTGGCCACCGACCCGCACCACAAAAAACACGACCCCAACCAAGAGCTGATGGCCCAGGGCGCGGCCAACATGATCGTGCCGTTTTTTGGCGGCATGCCGGCCACCGGCACCATTGCGCGCACGGTGACCAATATCCGCGCGGGCGCCACGTCGCCGGTAGCGGGCATGGTGCATGCACTCACGCTGCTGGCGATCGTGCTGGTGGCTGCGCCGCTGGCGCTGCACATTCCGCTGGCGGTGCTGGCGGGCATCTTGCTGTTTGTGGCCTGGAACATGGGCGAGTGGCACGAGTTTGTGCGGCTCAAGCATTTCAGCAACCACTACCGGCTGCTGATGCTGGGCACGTTTTTCCTCACGGTGGTGTTCGACCTCACGGTGGCGGTGGAGGTGGGCCTGTTCATGGCCTGCGCGCTGTTTGTGCGGCGCATGAGCGGGTTGTTTCGCGCGGTGCGGCAGCCCGAACCCATTCCAACACCGCCGGGCGCTGCGCCGGGGCAGCGCACTGTGGCCCGCTGGCGCCTGCACGGCGCGCTGTTTTTTGGCGCAGCCGCCAAGATCGACCCCATCGTGCAGGCGGTGGAAACCGGCCCGCCCGGCATGGATGTGGTGCTGGACGCCTGCGAGCTGGTGGCGCTGGACACGACCGGGCTGGATGCGCTGGAGCAGATCCTGAAAGCCGTGGCAGCGCGCGGTGGGCGCATGTCGGTGGTGAACCTGCACGAGCAGCCACGCTCGCTGATCGAGCGATCGGGCTTTGCCGACCGGCTGGCCGCCCAGGGCGGCGCCAGCGTGGATGTGTAGTTGTCGGCAGGGCGCGGGGCAACCGTTTACTTGCCGCCCTTGAACTCCGGCGCGTCCAGGTCGGCCCCCGTCTGCGTGCGCAGCACCACGAGGTCAGCCCCATGGACCACCGTGAACACCTTGGCCTGGTTGGGCGCCTCCAGATAGCGCCAGTCCACCCACGTCTCTTTCTTCAGCTCGTAGGGCGTGGCCTTTGCGGGTTTGCCCAGCAGGCGGCGCACCTCATCCATGCGCATGCCAGGCACGACGCGCGCAAAGGTTTCGGGCGTGAGCACCTGGCGCAGCGTGGTCATGCGGCCGTCGGCGCCGATGGTGATCATATAGTTGACCTGGCCTGCGGGCTGGCGGTTGTATTCGAAGGTGCGTGCGCCGCCGGGCTCGTCCCACACGTTTTCGGGGGCGCCAAAGCGGTCGCGCACGTCGGCTTCGGTCGATACGCCCTCCTTCAGCTCGCTGATGCGCTGGGGGTCGCAGGCGGTGAGGGCGAGCAGCGAAAAGGAGGCGGCTGCCAGGGCAGCGGCGCGATATATCAAGCGCATAAATTCGTCCCGGTAAAATCTTGGACCTTTGGTGCGTCACTGTGCCTGATGCGTTCCAAGAAAGAGATTCACAGTCCATGTCCATTTTCCGCCGCCCCGACTACCAGTCCGACGCCACCCAGTTCATCAACCAGCTCAAGTCCAGCCGCCCCGAGCTGGACCAGCAGCAGCAAGCCGGCCGCGCCCTGCTGTGGGACAAGCAGGTAGACCGCAAGATCTGGGGCGAATACCGCGAGGGCCAGGTGGCCCAGAAGCCCTACGTCTACCAGACGAACGCGGATTAAGCACCAAATTGGCCTTCTGCGCCTGTCCATCAAGCGCTGATAGCTCATATTTTTATAGCACCCCATGACCACCGCGAGCGCAGCCGACACGGCCGATTCGCCGGACATGCCCGCCCTGGATGCGGCAGGCATGCCCGACGTGGTGGACCAGGTGGCGCTGGCGCGCCTGTATGGCGAGCCGCTGTTTGCGCTGCCCAACGACCTGTACATCCCGCCCGACGCGCTCGAAGTCTTCCTCGAAGCCTTCGAAGGCCCGCTGGACCTGCTGCTGTACCTGATCCGCAAGCAGAACTTCAACATCCTCGACATCCCCATGGTCGGGGTGACCAAGCAGTACCTGGCGTATGTGGACGAGATCCGCAGCCGCAACCTGGAGCTGGCGGCCGAGTATTTGCTGATGGCGGCGATGCTCATCGAGATCAAGTCGCGCATGCTGCTGCCGCCCAAGAAGCAGGAAGGCGGCGAGGAGCCCGAAGACCCGCGCGCCGAGCTGGTGCGCCGCCTGCTCGAATACGAGCAGATGAAGATGGCCGCCGCCCGCCTGGGGCAGCTGCCGCAGTACGGCCGTGACTTCCTCAAAGCCCAGGTCTACATCGAACAAAGCCTGCAGCCGCGCTTCCCCGACGTGCATGTGGTGGAGCTGCAGGAGGCCTGGCGCGATATCTTGAAGCGCGCCAAGCTCGTACAGCACCACCGGATCACGCGCGAAGAGCTGAGCGTGCGCGAATACATGAGCATGGTGCTCAAGACCCTGCAAGGCCGCCGCTTTGTGGAGTTTGAAGAACTCTTTGAGCCCGAAAAAGGCAGCACCGTGCTGGTGGTGACCTTTATCGCCCTGCTGGAGCTGGCCAAAGAGACGCTGATCGAGATCACGCAGGCCGAGGCTTTTGCCCCCATTTACGTGCGCCTCGCTTACACGCCGGTCTAGGCTGGCTCCCCTGTTCACCGCCCTGGCCGGTGGCCGTGGCGTTACCCCTTTCTTCACCCGCAAGCCATGGCATCCCACGACTTCGACGTTCTCATCGTAGGCAGCGGCCTCGCTGGCCTCTCGGCTGCCTTGCACCTGGCGCCCACCCACCGCGTGGCCGTCATCACCAAGCGCACGCTGCAAGATGGCTCCAGCGGCTGGGCCCAGGGCGGCATTGCCGCCGTGCTGGCTGACGACGACAGCTTTGCCGCCCACATTGAAGACACGCTGGTCGCCGGCGCAGGCCTGTGCGACCTGGCCACCACGCGCTTTGTGGTGGAGAACGCCCCCGCCTCGATTGCCTGGCTGCGCAAGCTGGGTGTGCCCTTCACGCTCGAAGGCGACCAGCTGCACCTGACGCGCGAAGGCGGCCACAGCGCGCGCCGCATTGCCCACGTGACCGACGCCACCGGCGCGGCCGTGCAGCGCACGCTGATCGACGTGGTGCGCGCCACGCCCGGCATCACGCTGTTTGAGCAGCACACGCTGGTGGACCTGATCACCACGCGCAAGCTGGGCTTGCCGGGTCACCGCTGCCTGGGCCTGTATGCGCTGGACAGCGACACCGACGAGGTCGTGACCTTCCGCGCGCCACAAACCATCCTGGCCACGGGCGGCGCAGGCAAGGTGTACCTGTACACCACCAACCCCGACACCGCCACGGGCGACGGCATTGCCGCCGCCTGGCGCGCGGGCTGCCGCGTGGCGAACATGGAGTTCATCCAGTTCCACCCCACGGGCCTGTACCACCCGCACGAAAAGTCCTTCCTCATCAGCGAGGCCGTGCGCGGCGAGGGCGGGCAACTCAAGCTGCCCCCCTCGGCCGGCGGCACGCGCTTCATGCTCGACCACGACCCGCGCGCCGAGCTGGCCCCGCGCGACGTGGTGGCCCGCGCCATCGACTTCGAGATGAAGAAACACGGCCTGGACTGCGTACACCTGGACATCTCGCACCAGAGCCCCGCGTTTCTGCAAGAGCACTTCCCCAACATCCTCGCGCACTGCGCGTCGCTGGGCATCGACATCACCAAGGAGCCCATCCCCGTGGTGCCCACGGCCCACTTCACCTGCGGCGGCGTGCTGACCGACCTGGCGGGCCGCACCGACCTGCCCGGTCTGTACGCCGTGGGCGAGGTGGCCTGCACCGGCCTGCATGGCGCCAACCGCCTGGCCAGCAACTCGCTGCTCGAATGCATGGTGTTCGCCCGCGCCGCCGCGCAGGCCATCGCAGCAGCCCCGACCACAGAACTGCCCACCGTTCCCGCCTGGGACGACAGCCGCGTGACCGATGCGGATGAATCCGTCGTCATCTCCCACAACTGGGACGAGTTGCGCCGCTTCATGTGGGACTACGTGGGCATCGTGCGCACGAACAAGCGCCTGGAACGTGCCGCCCACCGCATTGCCATGCTGCAGGGCGAGATTCAGGAGTTCTACGCCCATTTCCACGTCACACGCGACCTGCTGGAGCTGCGCAACCTGGTGCAGGTGGCCGACCTGATCGTGAAAAGCGCCCAGCTGCGCCGCGAAAGCCGGGGCCTGCATTTCAGCCGCGATTACCCCGAGATGGCCGCGCCTGCGGCCCCCACCCTTCTCGTACCACCGGTGGCCCGATGACCTACAGCGTCAAAGAAATTTTCTACACCCTGCAAGGCGAAGGCGGCCAGGCGGGCACACCCGCGGTGTTCTGCCGCTTTGCAGGCTGCAACCTCTGGACGGGCCGCGAGCAGGACCGCGCGCAGGCCATCTGCCAGTTCTGCGACACCGACTTTGTGGGCACCGACGGCACGCTGGGCGGCAAGTTCGAAACGGCCACGGCACTGGCGGAATTGATCGCCGCCCAATGGCCTGCAGGCGCGGGCCATCGCCTGGTGGTGCTGACGGGTGGCGAACCCCTTCTGCAGGTCGATACGGCACTCATCGACGCGCTGCACGCGCAGCAATTTCGCATTGCGGTTGAAAGCAACGGCACCGTGATTGCGCCCGAGGGCATCGACTGGCTGTGCATCAGCCCCAAGGCGGGTGCCCCGTGGGTGCAGCGCAGCGGGCAGGAACTGAAGCTCGTGTGGCCCCAGCCGGGCTTTGACCTGCAGGCGCTGGAGCAGGACACGCAGTTCACCCACCGCTTTCTGCAGCCCATGGATGGCCTTCTGCAGCGACAGAACACTGCCGCTTGCATTGACGCCTGCCTGGCCCACCCCGCATGGCGATTGAGCCTGCAAACCCACAAGCTCACCGGCATCCGTTGAGCTGCTCTCTTCTTGGTTCCCGTATGTTGTTCACCATCTCCCAGCGCTTCTTCTTCGACGCTGCCCACACCCTGCGCCGCGAGATCGAGGCCGAAGGCAGCCGCCGCGTGCACGGCCATACCTACCACGCCGAGGTCTTTTTGAGCGGCCCACGCGACCCCGCCACCGGCATGGTGCTGGACCTGGGCCTGCTGCGCAGGGGCCTGGAGGTGGTGCGCGAGCAGCTGGACCACCACATGCTGGACGACGTGCCTGGCCTGGGCACGCCGACGCTGGAGAACCTGTGCGTTTTCATCGCCCAGGCGCTGCCCGCCGACCTGCGCGCCAGCGTGAGTCGTGTGCGCGTGTGGCGCGAAGCGCTGGGCGACAGCTGCATGCTGGACTTTCCGCAGCCCTGACCGACCACGGCCCTGCCGTCGGCAGGCCCTCCCCCATTCACAGACTTCATTGAAGGAAGCCGATGTTCCGCACTCTGCTCAAATCCAAGATCCACCGCGTGGCCGTGACCCAGTGCGAGCTGCACTACGAAGGCTCCTGCGCCATCGACGAAGACCTGCTCGATGCGGCCAACATCGCCGAGAACGAGCAGATCCACATCTGGAACATCAACAACGGCGAGCGTTTCGTCACCTACGCCATCAAGGGCCAGCGCGGCAGCGGCATGATCTCGGTGAACGGATCGGCCGCACGCCGCGCATCCGCAGGCGACCTCATCATCATTGCCGCCTTCGCCCAGGTGCATGAAGACCAGGTGGCCACGCACCAGCCCCAGTTGGTGTTTGTGGACGAGCACAACCGCCAGACCGAACTGCGCCACGCCGTGCCCACCCAGGCCCTGTAAGCATGCAGCCACAACACGACGGGCTGGTGGCCCGCAGCCTGGCCGCCGTCTGGCACCCCTGCACGCAGATGAAGCGGCACGAGGCCCAGCCGCCCGTGGCCATTGCGCGCGCCCAGGGCCCGTGGCTCTATGGCACCGACGGCCAGCGTTACCTGGACGGCATCAGCTCCTGGTGGGTCAACCTGTTCGGCCACAGCCACCCACACATCCAGGCCGCGCTGGTGGACCAGCTGGGCCAGCTCGACCACGTGATGCTGGCGGGCTTCACCCATGCGCCGGTGGTGGAGCTGTCCGAGCGCCTGGCCACCCTCACTGGCCTGGGCCATGCGTTCTACGGCAGCGACGGCGCCGCTGCCACCGAGATTGCACTCAAGATGAGCGCGCACTACTGGCGCAACACCGGGCGCCCCGCCAAGAGCCGCTTCGTAGGCCTGGCCGGTGGCTACCACGGCGAAACCGTGGGCGCGCTGGCCGTGACCGACATCGCGATCTTCCGCGAGGCCTATGCCCCGCTGGTGCGCCTGGCCGACACCGTGCCCAGCCCCGATGCGCGCAGCGCAGCCCCTGGCGAAACCGCACAGGACGTGGCCCGGCGCGCCGCCGCCGCGCTGGAGACCTGGCTGCAGGACCACCACACCACCACCGCCGCCTTCATTGTCGAACCGCTGGTGCAATGTGCTGCTGGCATGGCGATGCACGACCCCGAGTACCTGCGCCTGGCGCGCGCGCTGTGCGACCGCTACGAGGTGCACCTGGTGGTGGACGAGATCGCCGTGGGCTTTGGCCGCACGGGCACGATGTTCGCGCACCAGCAGGCGGGCATCCGGCCGGATTTCATTTGTCTGTCCAAAGGCCTGACTGGCGGCACGCTGCCGCTGTCGGCCGTGCTGACCACGGATGTGGTGTACGCCGCGTTCTACGACGACGATGTGGCGCGCGGCTTTCTGCATTCGCACTCGTACACCGGCAACCCCCTGGCCTGCCGCGCGGCGCTGGCCACGCTTGAGTTGTTTGAACAGCTGGATGCGCTGAATGCCAACAAGGCGCTGGCGCAACGCATCGATGCGGCGTGCGCACCCTTGGCACAGCATCCACGTGTGCGCCATGCGCGCAGCCTCGGAATGATCTGGGCCTGGGATGTGGACACCACGCTGCCCGACTTTTCCCGCCGCTACCACCAGCACGCCATGGCGCGGGGGCTGGTGCTGCGGCCCATCGGCAAGACGCTGTATGCCATGCCGCCCTACATGCTCGACGACGAAGCCGTGCAATGCCTGGCCAGCGGCGCGCTCGCTGCGCTGAACGCCACGCTGCAAGAGGAGAATTGATGATTGGATGTTTTGTCACCGGCACCGACACCGGCGTCGGCAAGACGCTGGTGTCCACCGGCCTGTTGCACGCCCTGGCGCCGCACCACCGCCGTGTGGTCGGCATGAAGCCCGTGGCGGCCGGTGTGGTGCCCTGGGGCGAGGACTGGGCCAGCGAGGACGCGATCGCGCTGCGCTCGGCCTCCACCCTGTCCGTCGCACCCGAGCTGGACAACCCCGTGCTGCTGCTCGACCCGTTGTCGCCCCACATTGCGGCCGAACGTGCCGGGGTGCAGATTGATATCGCGGCCATCGTGCGCAGCTACCAGGCGCTGGCCGCCCAGGCGGATGCCGTGGTGGTGGAGGGCGCGGGCGGTTTTCATGTGCCGCTGACCGACACCCAGACCGGTGCCGACCTGGCCCAGGCCCTGGCCCTGCCCGTGGTGCTGGTGGTGGGTTTACGGCTGGGCTGCCTCAGCCATGCGTTGCTGACTGCCGAGGCCATCCGGGCGCGTGGCCTCGTGCTGGTGGGTTGGGTGGCCAACCGTGTGGACCCCGAGATGGAGGCCGCTGACGAGAACATCGCCTACCTGCGTGCGCGCCTGGGCGTGCCGCTGCTGGCCGAGGTGCCGTACCAGGACCTTCCCGATGCGCGCAGCCTGGTGTTTGAACTGCCCGGGGAATGGCTATGACGCAGGAATCCCACCCCACCTCCTGGCTCGACGAGATCCCGGGGCGCCTGGCCGACATCGAGCGCGCCCACCTGCTGCGCCGCCGCCGCGTGGTGCAACCCGCGGGCGGTGCCCACCTGCTGGTGGACGGCCAGCCCATGCTGGCCTTTTGCAGCAACGACTACCTGGGCCTGGCCAGCCACCCCGCGCTGGCCGAGGCCGCTCGCGACGCCACGCACACCTTTGGCGTGGGCTCGGGCGGATCACCCCTGGTCAGCGGCCACAGCGCCGCGAACGATGCACTGGAGCGCGACCTGGCCGCCTTTGTGCAGCTACCCCGTGCGCTGTACTTCTACGCGGGCTACGCCACCAACACCGGCATCATCCCCGCGCTGGTGGGCGATGGCGATGCGCTGTTCTCCGACGCGCTCAACCACGCCTGCCTGATCGATGGCGCGCGCCTGTCGCGCGCCACCATCCACCGCTACGCCCACGCCGACTTGGCCGCGCTGGAGACTGCTCTGGCCGCCAGCCCTGCACGGCGCAAGCTGGTGGTCAGCGACGCAGTGTTCAGCATGGATGGCGACCTGATCGACATCCCCGCCCTGCTGGCGCTGTGCGAGCGCTACGACGCGCTGCTGCTGCTGGACGACGCCCATGGTTTTGGCGTGCTCGGCCCCCAAGGGCGCGGTAGCCTGGCGCAAGCGGGCCTGACGGGCACCACCGCCTCGCGCCGCGTGCTCTACATGGCCACGCTGGGCAAGGCAGCGGGCGTGGCGGGCGCCTTTGTGGCGGGAGATGCTGCACTCATTGAATGGCTGCTGCAAAAGACCCGCACCTACATCTTTGCCACCGCCGCCCCACCCCTGCTGGCGAGCGCATTGCGCAAAAGCCTGGAGCTGATCACGGCTGCGGACGACCTGCGGGAGGGGCTGCGCCAGCGCATCGCCCAGTTGCGCGAAGGCCTGGCCACACTGCCCCCGGAACTGGGCTGGCACCTGGTGCCGTCTCACACGGCGGTGCAGGCGCTCATCATCGGCAGCAACGAAGCGGCCCTGGCCGCGATGGAAAGCCTGCGCCAGCGGGGCCTGTGGGTGCCCGCCATCCGCCCGCCCACGGTGCCCGTGGGTACGGCCCGGTTGCGCATTGCGCTATCGGCCGCGCACACGGCGACGGATGTGGAGGCGTTGCTGGCAGCGCTGGCGGCACATGCCGCCGACTGCGTGGTGGCTCTTCAACAAAAAACCGCAGACACCAGCGTGGCGTCTGCGGCCGCTACAGCCTGACTATGGCCTGAACATCGACCTGCGACTCAGCCGCCCCCCCCTGGAACCAGCGGACCGGCTGGTCACAGTCAGGTACTTTCTTTCACGATGCGGCCATTGAGCGGCTGCACTGGGCGCGCGTTGGCGTTATAGAGCTGGCGGAACGCCTTGATCTGCTGGGCACCCAGTTTCACGGGTTCCTTGAGCACCATCCACTGCACGCCTTCGGAACAGGGCGGCGTGGTCAACGACCCTGCAAAGCTGTAGTAACCCTTCTTGGCGGGCAACAGGGTGCTGGCGTCCAGCGTGAGCCCGTCCACCGTCACCTGCTCACCCACACGCGGCAGGTGCGCAAAGATGGGGGCCCAGGCCGCATTCGTCTTGCCCGGCTGGATCAGCACCGCCACCACGCCCAGTCCTCCGTCCGCAGCCTTGTGCACAAAGTGGGCCACCATGGCCGCGTGCTTGCCGCCAATGGCCTCTTCGCTGGGGGTGTGGAAGTGGAACTGCAGCAGCTCCATCGCCTTGCCGTCCACCACCAGCTTGCTGCCCGCAGGCATGTTCACCTGCACCGTGTGCCCGTTGTTGACCAGCGTGGGGGCACCTGCCGTGTACTGGAAATCCAGCGCAGGCAGCGCCTCTTTCACGGTATTGCGAATGTCGATGGGGCTTTGCGCCGCACCACGTGCACAGGCCTCAAAACCAGGCTCCAGCGCGCCCCAGTGGGCGGCGCCGTGTTTGCCCTTGTATTCCCAGTGCGGGTGGGCGCCCTCGGCGCTGGCCCAGGTGGCGGCGCACAGCAGGAGGGCAAACAATGTGGTTTTTTGGATCAAGAAGGGGGGTGTCATGGCTCTTAAGGAACAACAAGTTGATGAAAAACAAGCTGCTGCAAGCAGCCGCGTGATAGTCAGCAGCCTTGCTTAACGGCGGCTTAAACTGCTGGGTGCCACTGACGGCCCAAGGGTTGCTGGCCAGCGACCTCAAACCACTTACCATGTCCTGAATCGAATTCAATCGACCGAACTGGACCCCGCACCATGCCTCACCTGACCATCGAATACTCCGCCAACCTGCCCCATTACCCTGAAGCAGAAACCCTCACCGCGCTGAACGCCACCCTGTGTGACCACCCCCAGGTGCAGGACGAGGCGGACCTGAAGACCCGCTTCATCGTGGCCGACAGCTTCGAGATCGGCATCGCGCCCGCCAACCGCGCTTTTGTGCATGCCCAACTGCGCCTCCTCGCGGGCCGCACGCCCGAGGCCAAGAAGGAGCTGTCCGACCGCATCGCCGCCGTGCTGCGCGAACGCACGCCCCGGCCGCAGGGCGTGATGGTGCAGCTGAGCGTGGAGATCGTGGACATGGACCGGCCGAGCTATGTGAAGGAACGGCTCTGAAAATTTGATAGCTGCCAGCGCTTGCTCCACGGGCGCTGGAGGCCGATTTCCGGCTCTTCTAGCGAATGCTAGTGATGCCTCTTTAATCGCGCCCCATGGCCCTGATCTTTAAGGTACGACGCCTTTGCGTCTGCCCCAGGAGAAGGCCATGCGACAGCAACAGATGACGCGCTTGATCCACAGCTTGCCCCAGCTGACGCACCACCAGCGCCAGCAACTGGCAAGCTCCCTGCAGGTGCTGCTCGATCACAGTCAAGCCATCGCCGTTGTAGAAGCGCACAGCGGCGGTTCCCGGGCTTGCCCGCATTGCAACAGTTCCCTGCTTGTCAAGAACGGCTCGGCCAATGGGCTTCAACGCTTCAAGTGCCGCCATTGCGCGCGCACCTTCAACGCCTTGACTGGAACACCGCTGGCGCGTTTGCATCTGCGGGACAAGTGGATGGGTCAGACACAAGCTTTGGGCGAAGGCCTCTCGCTCAATCAGGTGGCCCAGCGCCTGGGCGTGGCACAAAGCACCGCCTTTCGCTGGCGTCACCGCTTCCTGGCCTGCCCAAGCAACCAGCAGGCTCGCCAGCTTGTGGGCATTGCCGAGGCCGATGAGTCCTACTTCCTGGTCTCCTGCAAGGGTCAAAGAGGGTTGCTGCGCAAGGCCCGTCGCCGGGGAGGTAAAGCGCTGGCTGGCTGCAAGGGTTCGGAGTACACACCCGTACTGATGGCGCGAGACCGTGCGGGAGCAACGGTCAACCTCATCCTGGAGACGAACAAGGCCGTCAGTGTGCAAGCGGCACTCAAGCCCTTGTTGCCACCGGACACCATCCTGTGCACCGATGGCAGCGTCACTCTGGCCAGTGCAGCGCGGCTCTTGGGTGTGCAGCACCAGGCAGTGAACGTGAGCCGGGGCCAGCGGGTGAGCGGCCCCTGGCATGTGCAGAACGTCAATGCCTATGTCAGCAGGCTGCGCGGCTGGATGCAGCACTTCAAGGGCGTTGCAACGAAATACCTTGATTCGTACCTGGGGTGGTTCAGGTTGTTGGACCGATCAGGCCCGATGGGCCCACAGCCCGCGCTGGTGCTGGGTGCGGCCATGGGGAATCAAGACGTCACTAGCATTCGCTAGAAGAGCCCGATTTCCTTCAAATTTCTATCTATCCAGCTCGGCGGCCAACCAGCCGCGCAGGCTGTTGATGAAAGCCCAGCCCTGAACCCGGGGCACATCGGCAACGCACAGCACGGCCTCCACCAGCCGGCCCTCGCGCAGCGCCACCGCGCGGCCCACACCAGGCAGCAAGCCGCATGACAAAGGCGGCGTCACCCACCGCCCGTCGATGAGCGCGGCGATGTTGCCAAAGGTGCTTTCAGTGATCTCGCCCGCCGCGTTCCACAGGAGCGTGTCGAACACGCCGAGCGTGGTGGGCGCAAACGCCGCGTAGTGCGCGCGGCGCGTCGTCTTGTAGCGCACGAACTCGCTGTGGGCCTCGGCCAGCGGGCGCGTGGCCAGTTGCAGGCGCACGGGCTCGGCCGTGGGCTGCAGGGCAAAGGCCTCGGCCCGGGGCATGCCCGTGGCGCCCAGCAGCAGGCGCACGCGCCATGCGCCGTCGGCATGGTCTGCTGCCTGTGCCTGCAGGCATTGCAACACGGCCGCCGCATCCCAGGGCACGCCAAAGTGCGCAGCCGCCGACTGCAGGCGCGCCAAGTGCTCGTCCCGGTGCCGGAAAACGCCCGCCTGCAACGCCAAAGTTTCGAGCAGGTCAAAGGGCTGGCTCGCGCGCTCCACAAACGCGCGCTTGTGCTGCCACTCGTTCCACTCGGCATCGGCCAACGCGCCCGAGGTGATGCCGCTGCCGATGCCACAGGTGGCGCGGGTCTGCTCCCCCTCGGTGCGCAGCACCACGGTGCGGATGGGTACATTGAAGGTCGCGGCCACCGCATGCTGGCCCTGCGCATCCGGCGGCCCTGCCGGGCGCACCACACCCACGGCGCCGCAGTACACACCGCGTGGCGCGCCTTCCAGCCTATGGATCATCTGCATGGCGCGCACCTTGGGCGCGCCGGTGACCGATCCGCAGGGGAACAGCGCTGCAAACACATCGGTCAGCGTGGTGCCGGGCTGCGTGCGGGCCGTCACGTCCGACGTCATCTGCCACACGGTGGGCAGGGCCTGTGTGGCGAACAGCACAGGCACACGCACGCTGTGGGGCTGGGCAATGCGCGACACGTCGTTACGCAGCAGGTCCACGATCATCACATTCTCGGCCCGCTCCTTGGGTGCCGTGCGCAGGTGCGCCGCCTGCTGTGCGTCCGCTTCAGGGGTGGCTCCCCGTGGGGCCGTGCCTTTCATAGGGCGTGCCAGAATGCGGCCGCCCCCGGGCGCGTCCTGCCAGTCAAAGAACAGCTCGGGAGATACCGACAACACCTGTTCGAGCCCGGTATCGATGTGCGCCGCATACCCGCCGGGCTGGGCACGCTGTAACGCGGCAAACAGGGCCTGGGCCGAGCCCTGCAGCGTGCCGTGCAGCGGCGCCGTGTGGTTGACCTGGTACAGCTCGCCCGCCGCAATCGCCTGCTGGATCTGCGCCAGCGCGGCATCAAATGTGGCGCGGTCGGGGCTGTCGGTCCACACCACCCGTGCGGGAGTGGCTTCCGTCGCTCCATCCACCCCCTCGTGCCAAGGCAAAGGGGCGTCGTAAACCGCAAACCAGGCCAGCGGACCATCGGCTGCATGGGTCTGAAAGGCTGTATCGAACGCGGCCGCCGCCTCGTAGCGCACATGGCCCACGCACCAGCGGCCTTGCTGCGCAGCGGCAAACACGGCGTCGAGCACACCCCGCACCTCCGGCAACGCATGGGCCACCAGCACCTCGCGCGGCGCCTCAAACCGGTGGCGCAAGCGCGCAGCACCCGCACTCAGCGGTTGGGTGAAGTCAACGCGACAGTTTGGCATCAAAACAGTAGCTAGCGCTTATGAATAAAGCGCAAATAGCTATCAAAATAGAAGCAAAAAAGACCTGTAGCAGACACTCAGGCGGCGCCCAGGTGCGGCACCAGTGCGCCTGTAGGCTGCCCGTTCTTGAGCGCCGCAGTAAACGCCAGCATGCGGTCGATGGGCTGGCGCGCACGCGGGATCAGCGCAGGGTCTACATGGATCGCATTGGCACCGGACTCCAGCACGCGCGCCACATCGGCCAGGCCGTTCATCGCCATCCAGGGGCAGTGCGCGCAGCTTTTGCAGGTGGCGCTGTTGCCGGCGGTGGGCGCCTCAATGAACACCTTGCCGGGGTTCAGCGTGCGCAGCTTGTGCATCATCCCGTTGTCGGTGGCTACGATGAACTCGGTGGCATCCATCTCGCGTGCGGCCTTGAGGATGGCGCTGGTGGAGCCCACGGCATCGGCCAGGGCGATCACGTCTGCAGGGCTTTCAGGATGGACCAGCACCTTGGCGTGGGGGTGTTCTTTTTTGAGCGCCTCCAGCTCGAAGGCTTTGAACTCGTCGTGCACGATGCAGGCGCCGTTCCAGAACACCATGTCGGCCCCAGTTTCGCGCTGGATGTAGGCGCCCAGGTGGCGGTCGGGCGCCCACAGGATCTTTTGCCCTGCTGCCTTCAAGGCGCCGACGATGTCGAGCGCGCAGCTGGATGTGACCAGCCAATCGGCCCGCGCCTTCACGGCCGCGCTGGTGTTGGCGTAGACCACCACGGCGCGGTCGGGGTGGGCGTCGCAGAACGCGCTGAATTCCTCCACAGGACAGCCCAGGTCGAGCGAGCAGGTCGCATCCAGGTCGGGCATGAGCACCGTCTTTTCGGGGCTCAAAATCTTGGCCGTCTCACCCATGAAGCGTACGCCGCTCACCACCAGGGTCTGCGCGGCATGGTCGCGGCCAAAGCGGGCCATCTCCAGCGAGTCGCTCACCAGGCCGCCAGTTTCCTCGGCCAGATCCTGCAGGTCGGGGTGCACGTAGTAGTGCGACACCATCACCGCATTTTTCTCTTTCAGCAGGCGGCGGATTTTGTCCTTGAGCGCGAGGCGTTCGGCCTGCGTGGGTTCGGGTGGCACGCGCGCCCAGGCGTGTTTGGTGGAGCAGACGGAGCCTTCCTCGGTATCGAGCGGCTGCTCGTACTCCACGTCGATGCGGTTCATTACAGCGGTGGTCATGACAGCTCCTGCAGGCGCATGGAAAAGTCCGTCGCCTTGACGTCTTTGGTCAGCGTGCCGATGGAGATGCGATCCACCCCCGTCTCGGCCAGTTCGCGCAAGCCTTCGAGCGTGACGCCACCCGATATTTCCAAAATTGCACGGCCCGCGTTGATGCGCACCGCCTCGCGCAGCGTGGGCAGCGGCATGTTGTCGAGCAGCACCATCTTTGCACCCGCATCGAGCGCCTCGGTCAGTTGCTCCAGGGTTTCCACTTCAATCTCGACGAACTTTGCTTGAGCTGCCACAGCCTGGGCGGCTTTGAGCACAGCCGTCACGCCACCGGCGGCGGCGATGTGGTTTTCCTTGATGAGCACTGCGTCGTGCAGACCGATGCGGTGATTGGTGCCGCCGCCCACGCGCACGGCGTACTTTTGCGCCAGGCGCAGGCCGGGGATGGTCTTGCGCGTGTCCACGATGTGGGCGCGGGTGCCCGCCACCATATCCACATAGGTGCGGGTCTTGGTGGCCACGGCCGACAGCAGTTGCAGAAAGTTGAGCGCAGTGCGCTCGGCCGACAGTAGTGCGCGGGCATTGCCCTCCAGCTCCAGCACCACCTGATCGGGCGCGCAGCGCTGGCCTTCGGCCACATGCCAGGTGATCTGCACCGTAGGGTCGAGTGCGCGCAGCGCGGCTTCGGCCCAGGGGGCGCCGCAGATCACGGCGGCTTCGCGCGCCAGGATGCGGGCACGGGCGCGGCGGGTGGGGTTGATCAGGCCGGCCGTGAGGTCGCCGGCGCCTACATCTTCGGCCAAGGCACGGGCCACGTCGGCCTGGGCCAGGGCCATCACATCGGTATCGCTCATGGGGGTGTTCGCGGGGTGTAACGCTGCTGTCATGGGCCGCGAGCATACCGGGAACGCAAAGGCCACGGTACCGACCTAGGCCGCATCCCACTGGGCAGACAACCAATAAGTACACCCATTATTGGTCGCATAGACTCGCGGCAATTTTTGCCCATGGATGCCCCATGACTGCCATAAGCACCGCTTCCGCAACACCCTACGGCACCCTGCCGCCCGCATCTCCCCTGCCCCAGCGCCGCCCGGTCAGCCTGCCGCGCCTGGCGCAGATGCGCGCAGCGGCCGAGAAGATCACCATGCTCACCGCCTACGACGCCACGTTTGCGGCCGTGGCCGATGCGGCGGGGGTGGAATGCATTCTGGTGGGGGATTCGCTGGGCATGGTGTGCCAGGGCCTGCCCAGCACGGTGGGCGTGACGCTGGACACCATGGCCTACCACACGGCCAGCGTAGCGCGTGGCCTGCACCGCGTGCACGGCACGGCCTGGCTCGTGGCCGACCTGCCCTATGGCACCTATGCCGAGAGCCGAGAGCAGGCGCTGCGCAGCGCCTGCGTGCTGATGCAGGCGGGAGCGCACATGGTCAAGCTCGAAGGCGGGGGCTGGACGGCGCCCACGGTGGAGTTTTTAGTGCGGCGCGGCGTGCCGGTGTGCGCTCACCTGGGCCTCACACCGCAAACGGTGCATGCCCTGGGCGGCTACCGCGTTCAGGGCAAGACCGACGATGACGCCCGCACCCTGCGCAAGGAGGCGCATGAGCTGCAAGACGCAGGCGCCGCCATGCTGGTGCTGGAGATGGTGCCCGCCATACTGGCCGCCGAGCTGACGGCCGAGCTGCAGCACTGCCACACCATCGGCATCGGCGCGGGCAACGGCACTGCCGGCCAGGTGCTGGTGTTGCACGACATGCTGGGCATGAACCTCGGAAAGATGCCGAAGTTCGTCCACAACTTCATGCAGGACGCAGGCAGCGTACGCGGCGCCATGGAGGCCTATGTGCAGGCTGTGAAGCAGGGGCAGTTCCCGGATAACGCCTTGCACGCCTGGTGAGCCTTCACCCCATTTCTTCATTTCTTTTCGACCTCTCCCACCCCATGCTGATTGCCCGCTCCATTGCAGACCTGCGCCAGGCCCTGGCCTCCTATCGCCACCCCACCTTTGTGCCCACCATGGGCAACCTGCACGACGGGCACATCGCCCTGGTGCGCCAGGCCAAGCCCCTGGGCGACGTGACGGTGGCCAGCATCTTTGTGAATCGCCTGCAGTTTTTGCCGCACGAGGACTTTGACAGCTACCCCCGCACCTGGGAGGCCGATTGCGCACAACTGCAAGCTGCGGGCTGCGATGTGCTGTTTGCCCCGCGCGAGGCTGATCTGTACCCACAGCCCCAGACCTTCAAGGTGCACCCCGATCCGCTGCTGGCCGACATGCTGGAAGGCCATTTCCGCCCCGGCTTTTTTGTGGGCGTGAGCACGGTGGTCATGAAGCTCTTTGCCTGCGTGCTCGGCCAGACCGGCGGCACCGCCGTGTTCGGCAAGAAGGACTACCAGCAGCTCATGGTGATCCGCCACATGGTGCAGCAGTTTGCGCTGCCGATTGAGGTGGTAGCGGGCGAGACCTGCCACGCGGCCGATGGCCTGGCATTGAGTTCACGCAACGGCTACCTCAGCCTGGAAGAGCGGCAAGAAGCCGTAGCCCTGTCGCAGGCATTGAAGCAACTGGCACAGCAATGGCTGAACGCTGCGCCCAACGACCGCAGCGCGGTGGAGCCCCGGGCCTTGGACGCCCTGCGCGCGCGGGGCTGGGCACCGGACTACCTCACCGTGCGCCGCCGCGCCGACCTGTTGCCCGCCACAGCGGCCGATGCAGCGGGCTCGCTGGTGGCACTGGGGGCTGCGCGGCTGGGCAGCACGCGGTTGATTGACAACCTGGAGTTTTAGAACAGCTCACAAAAGCCCCCCCTCGCGCCGTTGTCGCGAGGGAGGGCCTGCCAAAGGGAGGAGCAGACGATGCTGTGCAGCCCCGCCACCGGTCCCTCTCCGAAAACAAACCAAGCACCCACCTACCGTCAGCTATTATTCTGCCTAAAAAGGCCCCTAGCGCTTATCTGCATTGCGCAATAAGCTACTTATTTGATAGCAAAGACTCCTCCATGTCCTGGCACGCCCGCCTGCAGCTCGACTACACGGCACAAAACAACAACGCCCGCACCGTAGCCCGCTACGAGCACAACGGCCCGCTGCGCATCCTGCAAAGCCTCTACCCCGAGGGCGACGCCATCTGCCACAACGTGCTGGTGCACCCGCCCGGCGGCCTGGTGGGCGGCGACACGCTGGACATCACCACCACCGTGGGCCCCGGTGCCCACGGCCTGGTCACCACCCCCGGCGCCACGCGCTTCTACCGGTCCACCGGCCCGTTGGCCCTGCAGCGCAGCCACCTCACCCTGGCCGAAGGCGCGCGCCTGGAATGGCTGCCGCTGGAAGCCCTGTGCTACAGCGCCTGCCACGCCGAAAACCATCTCACGCTGAACCTCGCCCCCGGCGCCGAATGCATCGCCTGGGACGTGACCGCGCTGGGCCTGCCACACGCGGGCCAGCCATTCGAACAAGGCCGCTTCACCCAGCACCTGGAAGTGCCTGGCCTGTGGCTGGAGCGCGGCGTGATCGACGCCACCGATGGCCGGCTGCTGAGCAGCCCCTTGGGCCTGGCGGGCCACCGCTGCATGGCCAGCATGTTCTTTGCCGCAGGCACCCCCCTGGACCGCACCCGCCGCGACGCGGCCCTGGACGCGGCCCGTGCGGTGATGGATCAACACCCCCAGGTCAAGGCCACCGCGGGCGCCACCAGCCCCAACGACCGCATGGTGGTGGTGCGCGTGTTGGCGCCGCAGGTGGAGCCAGCGATGAAGCTGCTCAAGGCGGTGCGAGCGGTCTGGCGGGAGGTGTTGTGGGGGTTGGAGGGGGAGGCGCCTAGGATTTGGGCGATGTAACCAAACTATCTGGCTCGATGAAATGTGGCCGATACGGACTTATAGCAATCTAGACGTTGGCTCACTTTCAAACAATAGCCCCCTAAACTAGCTGAGCCTCACTCGCTTCAAGTTGTAGAACACTCACGATGTGGAAGCGGTTGCCTACCGATTGCAGTACCCGCCCCAAAATACCGAGAGAAGGAAAATCGCTCTATGCTGACTGCCATCACTCTGGAAAATTTCAAGAGCTATCAAAGGGCGCGACTGTCTTTAGCACCTCTAACCGTGCTTATTGGAGCGGCGATCTCAAATCTGAAGTGCAACACCCTCACCGAGGGTAATGTACGCAAATGGGAACGAGATACGAACACTTGCAGCCAGAAGAGAGGGTGACGTTGGCATCGCTGCGCCAGCAGGGCTGGAGCATCAGGGCCATAGCCCGCCTTCAAGGCCGCAGCCCCAGCACCATCAGCCGTGAGTTGCAGCGCAACGCCTGCAATGGCTGTTATGCCAGTGAGTCTGCGCAGCGCAGGTGCCAGCAGCGGCGCATTCAGGCCAGGCCACACCCCAAGCTGCACAGCGGCGGGGCTTTGTGGACTCTTGTCACCACCATGCTGTGCTGGCTGTGGTCGCCCCAGCAGATTGCACGCACACTCCAGCGCATGTATCCCCAGGAGCCGAGCATGCATGCCTCGCACGAGAGCATCTACACCGCTATCTATGCATACCCACGCGGTGAGTTGCGCCGCCAGCTCATCGCACTGCTGCGCCAGGGCAAGAGTACACGCCGCCCGCGTTCAGCAGGCTCTGATCGGCGTGGTCAGATTCCAGACATGGTCTCTATCCATGTTCGCCCACCCGAGGTCAATGATCGCGTGATGCCGGGGCATTGGGAGGGAGATTTGATCAAGGGCGCTGGCAACAAGTCGGCGGTGGGTGTGCTGGTAGAGCGCTCAACGCGCCTGGTGCTGCTGTGCAAGATGCCTGACGCATCCGCAGAGAGTGCGCTGGCCGCGTTCACCAACAAGCTGCGCCAGATTGCACAGCCGATGCGCCAGACACTCACCTACGACCAGGGCAAGGAGATGGCCCGGCACAAGGAACTCGCACAAGCCCTTGGCATGCGGGTGTACTTTTGTGATCCGCACAGCCCTTGGCAAAAAGGCAGTTGTGAGAATACGAATGGGCTGCTGCGCCAGTTCATGCCCAAGGGCACAGACCTGAGCGTTCATGACCAGGATGCGCTGGACTCCATGGCCGATCTAATGAACAACCGTCCTCGTCAGACGCTCGGCTGGGATTCTCCCTATCAGGCTTTCCAGCAATTCATGACGACTATCGCCGAGAAGAGCTCCGCTACCATTCATTGAATATCAACCAGCGGTGTTGCACTTCAGATTTGAGATCGCCAGCTAATGCATCCGGGAAGAGCAATGCAATCGAAGGAATGCGATTGCTTTCTTGGCTTGCGCAGGGTCAGAAGCTCTCAGCTATCCAATACGCTGTGCAAAGCGGTGATCGCGTAATGCGTGGAACAGTGGAAGATTTGCCCCTGGAACGCGGCGATACTTTTTGTATAGGTGCGGAAACGGACCAAACAGAATGGAACCGCCTGCATATGAAGTTGCAGCGGCGGCCCGACGGGCTGCACATTGTGGGAGAAACACTTAGCCACGATGGCGCAAGCGTGCCACTCTATTCGTTAGATCAGCCTTCTAGCGAACGCGGAACCGACTGTGGCGTCGCATACAACAACTTCGCGAAAGGCAGGAACAAGCCCCATGTGACCTGCTACGACCAGCAGGCCATCTTCACTCAGTTGACCAGCCCAGCCACTTTTGCATCTGAGCACAAAGCTTCACGCGAGCGCATATCTCCGACAGTTAAAGCACTTGAACAATGGCTGTCGGCGATGCTCTTCCTTGACCCAGCGCCAGCCGGAATGCGCGACTACGCCTTCCCTTCGGACAATGCTTTGCAAGGAGATGGGCGCAACATCTCCGCAGTTCTGTACCAGCTATGGGGTGGCAATCGAGACAAAGAAGTAGAGAGGAAGAATGGCGAGCTAGAGCCTTACAAGACTCAAAGACAAGCCATTCTCGGTTTCATACAGAGCTTGCCTGAGCAAGATATCGCCAGCCTGTCATTCCTCGAAGAGCCGCGAGGCGGAGTTATGGTGCAGCTGACTGAGACCTTTGGAGGTCGCTCTCGCAATGTTGACGCATCTCTGTTGTCTGATGGGACTTTGCGAGTCCTGTCCATAGTTGCTGCGATGCTGTCCGCACCAGAAGATAGCTTGGTGGTAATTGAAGGGCTGTCTCAAATCTGAAGTGCAACACCGCTGGTTGATATTCAATGAATGGTAGCGGAGCTCTTCTCGGCGATAGCCGTCATGAATCGCTGAAAAGCCTGATAGGGAGAATCCCAGCCGAGCGTCTGACGAGGACGGTTGTTCATCAGATCGGCCATGGAGTCCAGCGCATCCTGGTCATGCACGCTCAGGTCTGTACCCTTGGGCATGAACTGGCGCAGCAGCCCATTCGTATTCTCACAACTGCCTTTTTGCCAAGGACTGTGCGGATCACAAAAGTACACCCGCATGCCAAGGGCTTGGGCGAGTTCCTTGTGCCGGGCCATCTCCTTGCCCTGGTCGTAGGTGAGCGCCTGGCGCATCGGCTGTGCAATCTGGCGCAGCTTGTTGGTGAACGCGGCCAGCGCACTCTCTGCGGATGCGTCAGGCATCTTGCACAGCAGCACCAGGCGCGTTGAGCGCTCTACCAGCACACCCACCGCCGACTTGTTGCCAGCGCCCTTGATCAAATCTCCCTCCCAATGCCCCGGCATCACGCGATCATTGACCTCGGGTGGGCGAACATGGATAGAGACCATGTCTGGAATCTGACCACGCCGATCAGAGCCTGCTGAACGCGGGCGGCGTGTACTCTTGCCCTGGCGCAGCAGTGCGATGAGCTGGCGGCGCAACTCACCGCGTGGGTATGCATAGATAGCGGTGTAGATGCTCTCGTGCGAGGCATGCATGCTCGGCTCCTGGGGATACATGCGCTGGAGTGTGCGTGCAATCTGCTGGGGCGACCACAGCCAGCACAGCATGGTGGTGACAAGAGTCCACAAAGCCCCGCCGCTGTGCAGCTTGGGGTGTGGCCTGGCCTGAATGCGCCGCTGCTGGCACAGACGCTGCGCAGGCGCGCTGGCGTAACTGCCATGGCAGGCGTTGCGCCGCAACTCACGGCTGATGGTGCTGGGGCTGCGGCCTTGAAGGCGGGCTATGGCCCTGATGCTCCAGCCCTGCTGGCGCAGCGATGCCAACGTCACTCTGTCTTCTGGCTGCAAGTGTTCGTATCTCGTTCCCATTTGCGTACATTACCCTCGGTGAGGGTGTTGCACTTCAGATTTGAGACCGCCCAAGAAAAGCAACGCAGTGGACCGCCCGAAGCCGTGCTATCACGGTCCGCAGGGAGTGATGCAGGACATCCATAGCCCCATGCAACCGGTTGTTCGCTCAACCACGGGCGGCTTTTGGACGTGGCACCTAATCTGTATGGAGTGCTTTTGCAACCAGCCGCGCAAATGCCACCCTCCCGAATTGCAATCAAAAGAAACATTCTTTGCACCCCCTCCCAGAGCGCTGTAACACCTGTGTTGCGTAAGCGCGAAAGCGCCGACCGACGCCGCCTGAGGCTTGCTGTAATCCCGCGCTGGGCTGCCCCGCCAGGTTGGACTGGTGGGCATCAGGGAGGGGCAGCATTTCAGCAACCTCTGGATCAAAAACTATTCATGAACAAATACCAAGTAACCCCTTTGGCTCTGGCAACGCTGCTGGCTTGCGCACCTGCCTGGGCGCAATCGAATGTGACGATTTATGGCGCTGTGGATGTGGCAGTGGGGAAGTTTTATCAAGCTGATGCTACTCAAATTAAAGAATTCAACACTGGACTACAAAGCTCATCTAGAGTGAATCTGCAAGATAGCTTCGTAGGTTTTCGGGGTGTTGAGGACCTAGGTGGTGGGCTGCGTGCCGGCTTTCAACTAGAACAAAAATTCGATGCCTCTAGCGGTGCAAACGATCCACAAGGTGCGTTTGCGCGCAGTTCTAACGTTTGGCTGGGCGGTGACTGGGGCCGCGTTACCCTTGGACGCGCCATTACGCCAAGCTACAACGCAATGGCGTCCTGGGACTTAATGGGTATGGGTAACAACTCAATCGCAGTGCGAACTTTCGGTGCTGTAGGTACTGGCGGCCAACGCCAATCCAATCAAATCAGTTACCGTACACCACAAATGGGCGGTTTTGTGATGGAAGCCGCATATGCACCCAAAGAAGATGATCTGAGCAAGGTAGATTTGAGCGCTATTTATATAGCAGGCCCTTTGACTGTGGGTGCAGCTTACAACAAGTTTAGTGGTCTAGATGCCAATTTTGCTTTAGGCGCCAAATACGGCTATCAGAATCTTGAGTTCACAGGGGCTTACTACCATTCGCGCAACGGTCGCCACTACAACCCCACCACATTGCAGTATGTTTCCAATTCAATTGCTGGTTCCAACGGATTTGCCTTAGGCGCAAAAGCCACTTGGAATCAATTCTCGGCTGGCATTGATATCGCACGAGAAACCAAGTCAGAGTACACCATCGGAAATAGCCAGTTCGATGCAAAAAAATATACCAATGTATTACTCAATGGCACGTACGCCTTGTCAAAACGTACAAAAACGTATGTCAATTACATGCGTGCAGGCGGCTTCAACAATTATGGCATTGGTTTAAATCATAACTTCTAAATATAAAAATCAATATTACCAACCAGTTCTGGTACAAGCTTCTCAATGAGTGACCTCTACTCTGTTGGGATGGCCCCAACGGTCCCGCTTACCCCGCCGCCCGCTGCACCCACAGCGCAGGCAGCGGACCAGCCAGCCGAATCCAGTGGGCCCGGTTTACCTAACGATTTCAATCTACCGCCGGAGCAATCCCCTTTTAACCAAACGCCAGCCTCAAGCCCAAACGGCTCTGGGCCAAACCCTTCTTCTGACACCAGCGGGGTCGGCCCCAACGCTGACACCGGTGGCACCAGCCCCAATGGCGGAAGCAACGGAGCGGGCGGGCCCGATGGCGGCAGCCATGTCGGCAATGGAGGTGGCGGCTCTGCCAGCCAGGGTGGCGGTAGCGGTAGCGCTGGGGGTTCAGGCACAGGCGGAATGGGCTCGTCTGGGACGGATTGGCAAGGTGGAAGCGCTGGCGGCCCCGGGGGTAGCCCTGGGCGCTCTTCTGGTGATGGTGGCACGTATCCTTACGGGGGCAGCCGTGGGGATGGCGGGGGCCGGAGCGATGGGCGCACCCCAAGCTCAGGCTCATCACAGAATGGCTATACCGGTGCAGGGTCTGCGCCAGGCAGTTCAGGTGCGGGCGCTGGTGGCAATACCTACCGCGGGGGTGTGCCGGGCAGCCAACTCCCTACCGGGGCGCAGTCTGGCGTTCTGGCTACGGCCACCACGTTGGCGGGCACATCTGTGACGATCACCGGCACTGGCACCGGCTGGAGCGCTGGCACGGCGGTGCCCGGTGGCAGCGCAGTCGGTGGCCCGGGCTACGGCGCGGCGCCTTGGCAGGCGGCGGCAGCTGGCGGTGCGGTGCGCCCGGGGGGCGCGGGTGTGGGCGGTGCCTTGCAGGTTCCGCAAGGTGCCAGCCCGGCTGCGGTGCAGGCGGGCTTTGCCAACCCTCGGGCCGATGCGGCGGCGCAGTCTTTGGCCCAAAGCAATGGGTTCGCTGCGTCCAAAAATATGCAACCCCCGGGGGGGCAGTCACAGACCACGGCAACCACGGTGCAGACGGCGCAGACGGCGCAGGCTGTGAATACAGGGGCTACGGCAACAGCAGGCGCGCGCGCGGACGCCCGCGATGGCGGGGTGTCTGCCGCAGGGGCCGCCGGGCGCAGCAGTGCGCAGCCTGCGGTAGCGCAGGCGCAGGCCGCACTGGCACAGGCTTTGGGGCGCACCCTGGCCGGGCAGATGACGGCAGGTGGGGCTGCGGTGGCCTTGGCGCAAGCGCAGTGGGCGCTGCGGGCTGCGCGCTTGGGCGAGGGGCTGGCGGCGGGTGCTGCAGGCCTGAGCGCGGGCACTGCGGCGGCGGGTGGCGCAGGGCGAAGCCCTGAACCGGCAGCGCGTGGCGCCCGAGCCGATGGATTGGCCACCGGGCAACAGGGCCGACCGGAAGGCCGGGGGGCCCGGCCTGGGCAACTGGCCGCTAGCACGGGGGCTCAGGCATTGGGCACCCCTGCCGGGGCAGGTGTGCGCGAGGGGCGGGGCACCGGCAAGCCACTGCTCGCGGGCGAACCGACGGAGATGCCGCACGCCCTGGCAATGGCTTTGGCGCTGGCACCGAAGGTTCGGCAGCGGGTGTCGCAGGACCGGGTGGAGCGGGTGGAACGCGACATGCCACGCAATGCTGCGCCGGAGCTGGAGGACGAAGATTTCTGGGATGCCTGGAGCGATGCCGATGAGGACGCGCAGGAGGAGCCCGGGGAGGCGCCAGGGCTGGAGGACATGAGCCGAGAAGCCGCTGCCCAGCACTACCGAGCGCTGCGGGTGTGGCTGGAGGCCAATGCGCAGCAGGCATTGTTGCGGGAGCTGGAGGCGGGTCGCTGTGTGTTGGTGCTGGCTCCGCCCGATGTGTCGCACATGCGCCTGTGGGGGCATGTACTGCGCCCGGATGCGGTGCGTGCGGGGTGGGCAGCCGGCACAGCAGGACAAGCTTGGCCGCTGGTGGCACGCTGGACGGCCACGATGCCTGCCGATACGCAGTGGCGGGTGTGGCGCTTGCGCCAGGACGTGGATGCCGCAGGCCGGTGGCGGCTGGGAGCTTCTCGGCCAGATCGCCACACGCCGCAGCTGGTGGTGCATAGCGCGGCTGACGAGCCTGCGGCGGCGGGCCCGGGTGCGCCCGAGCGCATTGTGCTGCAGGAGCCGCGCCGCCTGCGCCGCTTGCTGGGCACGCAGTGGACACTGATGGCACTGCGGGTGCCTGTACCGCTGGATGGCGCGGGCCTGGGTGCGCTGCATGCCGTGCATGCAGGGTGATGGCTTGAACAGCGTGGGCTTGGCGCAGGGGCTGCCTGCCGACTGGCAGGCCTGTGCGCTGACTGCTCTGGGCGATGCGATGGCGGTGCTGGATGTGTCTGGCACAGGTCGGGTGCTTTGGCGCAATGCAGCGCTGTCTGCGGCAGTGGCCCCTCCCACGGAGAGGGTAGAGCAGGACACCTGGCCGCCCGTGGGTGCCCCCCTGGCACTGCTGTGCGAGCGGCTGGAAGGGTTGACGGCCGGGATGTGCGCGGTAGCCCAATGGCCGGGCTGTGATCACGGATGGGCAGGCACGGTGGAGTTGTGTGGCGAGCAAGTGGATGGGCACGACGAGGCACACGATGGCCGCATGCATGCCGCGCCTAGGGGCGCACGCACGCGCCCTGCCCGGCTGGCCCCGGTGGCACCGCAGCAGGGGCTGTGGGCGCTGTGGCTGGGGCCTGATGGGGGAGCGCTGAACCCTACGCGGCGCCACCTGGAAGACCGTGAGCGGCTGCTTTTTACGTCGCACAGCCTGGCCGTGGGCGAGATGGCGACCACGCTGGCGCATGAGCTCAATCAGCCGCTGGGGGCGGTGGGCAATGTGCTGCGGGGCCTGAAGGCGCGGCTGGCGTCGGCTGGTGAAAGTTTGCAGCCGCAGATGTTGCCGCCGCTGGTGCAGGGGGTGCAGTTGGCGTTGGAGCAGGTGCAGTACGCGGCACGGGTGATTGGCCGGGTGCGGGACTACACGCGCAATCACCAACCGCAACGGGAGCCTCTGGATACGCTGACCTTGTTACGCAGTAGCTTGGCGCTGCTGGATTGGGACCTGGAGCGCCACGGGGTGCAGTGGTCCGTGCAGGAGGACGGCATTGAGCAGGCGCTGCAGCAGCGCGGCTGGGCGGTGGTGGCCGATGGTGTGATGGTGCAGCAGGTGCTGGTGAATTTGCTGCGCAATGCGATCGATGCCATGGCGCAGTCGCCTGCGCACGAGCGGCGTCTGGAGGTCGTGTGCCGGATCGATGAGGTGGACCAGATGCTGGAGATGGCGATCCAGGATTCAGGGTGTGGCATGGAGGATGAGACGGCGGCACAGTTGTTCATGCCGTTTTTTTCGACAAAGCCCACGGGAATGGGTGTGGGGCTGAACATCTGCCGCAGCCTGATTGAACTGCACCAGGGCCGTCTGTGGTTTACGCCCAATGCGGACCGGGGTTGCACGTTCTTCGTCGCGCTGCCGTTGGTTGCAGCGCATGCGCCTGCCGCCCAGGCCGAGCCGCAGGGGCTACCCGGCGATCAGGCCTGAGCCTGGCGGCGACAGCGGCGCAAAGACAGGCGCGAGACCTGCCTACCCAACGGGGCGCCCCTGAGAGTTTTGAATGCTATGAGGGAGAGATGGACACATGACAGTCACGCACGCTGGACCGACGACACGAACGCTGTACCTGCTGGACGACAACGCAGATTTCCGGACCACGGCCCGCTGGTGGCTGGAGGGAGCGGGCTACCGGGTTCTGGATTTCGCGGATGCCAACGCCGCCATTGCCACCCTGGAGCACCAGATGCAAGCGGGCACGCTGGCCGACAGCTGCTTGTTGCTGGATGTGCGGATGCCCGGGATGTCCGGGTTGCAGGTGCATGACGCGCTGATTGCGCGGGGTATTGCAGGGCCGAGTGCGCAGTGGCCACTGCCGGTGGTGTACATGACCGGGCACGGCGACGTGCCGCTGGCGGTGCAGGCCATGGAAAAAGGCGCCATCACGTTCCTGGAAAAACCGTTTGAAGACAGTGCGCTGGAGCAGGCGCTGGCCAAGGCGTTTGAGGCACCGGCCGCACCGCACCGGCCACCAGCGTGCGCAGAGTTTCAGCGCAGGCTGGCCACGCTGACGGACCGGGAGTCCGAGGTGATGCGCGGGGTGGTGGACGGCAAGATGAGCAAAGAAATCGCCCGTGACCTGAACATCAGCGCCAAGACGGTGGAACTGCACCGCGGCCGGGTGCTTGGCAAGATGCAGGCCGACTCTGCGGTGCACCTGACCCGCATGGCCATGGCACAGAGGGTGCTGTAAGCACCCTTGCGCGATCTGTTCACGGCGTGCTGTGCACAACGCGCACAGACGGGCTGGGCAGCGCGTTGCAAAGGTCTTCAGTTGCAACGAGTCGCAAGCAGCCGAAGCGCGCGACAAGGGCTTCGACAAGTATCTGGCACGGGGAGCCGAGCTACTCCGGTGCAGGATGACAAAGTGTTGGGCAACGGCTGGAATTCAAAGCAAATATGCCGCTAGCGCTTTCCCTACAAGCGCAACTAGCTATTATTTAAATAGCAAAAAGAGGTGCATGAATTGTGGCCCGCGCATGCTCTGCGGGCGAGCGGATGCTGGGCCGAAGAGGTGTGTGGGTAGGTGTCCTCCCTAGCTAGGGGCATTCCTAGCTGGGAATCGCACATATAGCGCGGCAGACCCAAAGCCGGTTCAATCACGGCTGTCCCGACGGAGCCAGAGCCACAAAGCCGCAGCCCGATGGGGTCCTTGCCAGGGCGACCTGTGCAGGCGAAGGAGTCGTTCCAACCAATCACGGCCCGAAGATGGGCCAGTTTCAAGGAGTTTGTTATGGGTGCAGCAGTTGGCGTCGTGGGTTCAGCATTGATGGGCGGCGGCGGAATGGGCATGGGCGGTCTGCTCGGTGGCATCGGTTCGCAGTTTCTGAGTGGCATGGTCAGCGGCCTGCTGGGTGGCAATGACATGAGCAAGACGCTGGAAGGCTTCTCGCCAGTCAACATCCTGAATGCAACGACCAACCTGGTCAGCACCATCATGGGCGGCGGCGCACAACAAGCGGCGCAAACACTGCAACGCGAAGATGGCATGCCGAAGTTCCTGCAAGACGCGATCAGCCAGGCGATCGACGAGGTGATGCAGGAATACTGCAAGCCCACCGATGGTGCTGGTGAGGCAATTTCCGACGTGGCATCTTGCGACATCCAAAAGTCGGTTGACGACATTGCGCAGCAGATCGTCGACAGCGTGCGCAACCAGATGGCCGAGAGCACGGGCGAAGGCGGCAGGGGCTGTGGCAAAGCCGGTGCCAAGAGCTGGCTGCAGGCCATTGCCCAGGCCATGGGCGAGGCCATGGGCGACAAGGCCGCCAAGATGGTGGAGCTGTCGGGCAAGCTCAAGGAGGCCGCTGGTGGTGACGGCGAGGATGCTGCCAAGGAAATGCAGGCTGTCAACGCAGAGTTCCAGGCTGTAAGCCAGGAGTTCAAGCTGCTGACCGATGCGTTCAATACCGCGCTGAAGTCGCTGGGCGAAGGCATGAGCAGCATGGCTCGCAAGCAATAAGCCCTGTCCGCCCGACGGGCGGATATCGCGATTTGCAACAAACGAAACGGACCGTTCCTCGGTCCGTTTTTTTCTTCCTCGACCGATACGATGTGGCCGCCTTGCCCGCCTGGTGGGCACCGCTGGAAGCCCAAGGCCGTTCTGCATGCACAGGTATCACCTGGGATGTTTGCACTTTTCTTTGTGCCCCGGACAGGGCTGGCTGGGTTGCGGAACTGCCCGCGTTTTTGACCAAACACTGACCATGAAATCCCTGAAAAATTTTTGCGCTGCTGTAGCGATCACCTTCGCAACCATGACTCCTGCCAGTGCCTGGTGGATGAGTTCGGACACGGGCATGAGCCTGTCCGTGGGCGCTGGCAGCTACTTGCTGAACAACGAAATCCAACGCGCTGCGCGCGCCAGCCGCAAGGGGGTGGCGGGCGGCGTATCCACAGCGCAGTTGGCGCGCACCGGCTTTCAGCGCAAAGGCAGAACGGCAGCACTGGATATGTTGGTGGGCTACTACCCGCCGGCGCAGCGTCCACAAATGCGCCAGGGGTTTCTGGAACTGCACCAGCAGTACCCGCAGGTGGCGCGCCAGCTGGGTGTGCCGACCAACGATGTGGCCACGGGGCTGGCATCTTTTCTGGCGGGAGCCTATATGGCCTACAACAACCAGAATGTGAGCAACAGCCATGTGAAGCCGCTGGCCAATCAGTTGCGCAGAGCGCTTGCGGCAGAGCGAGATTTCGCCCAGGTGACAGACGCGGAGAAGCAGCGCATGTATGACGCCACGGTGATGCTGGGCATGCTGATGGCAACGACGCAGGTGCAGTTGCAGCGGCAGCCTGATCCGATGCTGGAGGCGCAGATGCGGCAGCTTGGTAAGGAGATGATCGAGGGCTTCTTGAAGGTGGACGCCAGCCGCCTGCGCATCACGTCATCGGGCATGCGAATCGTTTGAGATCGGTGCGTCGTTCATCGTTTGGGGCGAGCCTCTCGGGGCCATCACGCCCCGTGCCATCCCTCTTCACATCCCCCTCACCTCCCCTCACCCGCTGCAGGTTTATGCCGGAGAAACGCTGAGCACCGCACGCTGGCGCTGGCGGCGGGACTGGGTGTGCCACGCCTGCCACTGGGCCTGGTCCAGGCGGTAGCGCCGGGCCTGCGTGCCGTTGTAAGTGGCCATACCTTGGCAGCCGAAGCCCAGTACTTGCAGACAGTGCGCGGCAGAGCGGTTGGTGGGTGCGCAGTGGCCTAGCACATGCGTTTGCAGCAAGGCGCCAAAGGCGTGCTGCAGCAGCCACTCCCCGCCATCCAGTGCGAGCGTACCGCCCCAGGTCTGTGCCGCCAGTCGGGCGCCGATCTCCAGGATTTTCGGATCTTCCTCCAAATGCACCAGGCTGAACCAGCCGCAAAATACCCATCGGGGTTGCACAAGCTTGGCTAACAGCACAGCGTCTATGTCGCCTTCGGCGTGCGCACGCAGTGCGTCGGCAATGGTGTCCGAGTCAGGCGGCTGGGCTCGCTCTGCACACCAGATGCCCGTGCCAGGGTATTGCAGATAGAACTGTTGCATGTGCGCGATGAAGCGGTGTGCGACACGGGGCTCATCCAGCGGTGCATCGTCGGCCAGGTGCGCGCGCACGCGAGGGTCGCGGTGCATGGTGACCAGGGCCTGGGCGTCGCGGCTGTGGAACTGGCGAATGCGCAAGCGTGGACCTTGATAGAGGATGACGGGTTCAGGGGACATAGGGTGTGCCGATGATGGGCGCTGTGCCGCAATGGGTAGGTGCGGAGGCTGCCAGGAGGAGTGGCGATAGCCCGCCGCAATGGGCTTGCAACACGCGCTGATAAGCCGCCCAAAAGGCGGTTTGCGGACCGCTCTGTTGCCAGACAGGCTCCGTAAGGAACTTGCTCGCCTCTGTACTCTGGGCGGGCCCGAGGGCGGCATATGCTGAGCCTGCCAGCCAGAGGTCTCCCCGGTGAGTGGCCTGCGACGTGCGCGCGGTGGGCTGGATATGGGAGAGCTGCACTGGCGCAGTTGCGCCTGCGGGAGGACCACCTGGGGTGTTGCTGGTGACCATGGCCCAAGCTCCCAGGTAGTGCCCCAGAGCCATGGCATGGGGATATGCCCCGCGCCGATCGCAGTGATGCAGGTACTCCGCAGGGGGGTGCATGCCGTCGTGACCCTGGTACAGCTGGTGGTGAATGAGCCGGATTTCATCGGTGCGCTGCTGGGCACACAGGATGTGCAGGTAGCAAGCCAGGGCCTGGCCGTCAGGGTGCTGCTGGGCCAGGGCATTGACAATGGCACAGGTCTGGCTGGTAAGCAGCAGCGTAAGGGCAGGGGCGAGTGTCGGCAGGGCCGCACCTTGGGCAGCGACAGGGATGGCCAGGGCCCACAGGGTGGCTTTGGCGGGTGCATCGCTGGCGGTGGCGCAGGCCTCCAGCACCTGCCGCAGGGCTCCGGGATCGGCCTGCGTACGCACCGTGGTGTAGGGTGGTAACAGGGCGGTGAGCATGGCCCTGACCATTGCCACAGACTGTGCCGACGCCGGGGAGAGCGGCAGCATGGCTTGCAAGGCGGTGTCGAGGGCATGGGTACGGCCGTGCAGACTACTCAGCAAACGGCCGATCAAAGGAGCGCGCAGTGCGTCTGGCCGGGGATGGCTGGGCAGGACGGGACCTGCGGTGGTGCCGTGGCTAACCAGAGCGATCAGCAGGTCGAGCCTGTCACGATCGCTGGCGCTGCGCGCCAGGTGTTCACCCCAGCGCGCTAGGTCTTGCTCCTGAACGGCAATCCGGGTGAAGCCTGCCAGGTGCGCTGCATCGAGGCGCGTTGCGAGGTGCTGCAACAGTGTGTCTGTGTCTGCGTAGTCGAGCTGGTGGTACCAGGGTCGGGCCCGGCGACTGGGGGACTGCGCCAAGCTGTGTACCCATACCCGCAGGTCGGCGTGCTCCAGCCGCAGCAGAGCATCCAGCAAGTGGGCAGGCGACTGGGAGGCTGCGGGGTCTTCATCGGGCCATGGCCCGTCACCGCCGAAGCCCTGGCCGCCGCCCGAGTACCCCCCCAAGGCTACAACGCGGCCACCAGGAGCAATGGCCCGAATGGGGGCCAGCGCGGCCCATGGCTCAGACATACCAGATGGTGAAGGTGGGATAGCAGGGTGCAACGGGCCGCACGGGAGCGGCGTATCGGTGCCTCAACGCCAGGAGGCCGGAGGAATCCAGCCCTGCGCCAGCGCGCCAACCGTTGCAGCCGGCGCGGATTGTTCACCGTGGCGGGACGCAGCCATGAAGGCTTCTACCGCCTGGGTGGCCGCACGGTAGGGTTCGGGGTCCGCCTGAGACCAACTCAGGGCCATGGCTTGCAGTGCGTGGCGGCTGCTGCGGGTCCAAGCCCCGTCGAGGGGGTCGTCGGCCACGCTGTGGAGCTTGGCGCAATAGAGGCGCCGGGCCGCTTCACTGTGCGATACCAAGCCCACCAGTGCGCGTGCGGCCTGGTCAAAAGCCACGGCCCCGAGGGTGCCGCGCCCGTCGGGCTGCGCGAACCAGGCGCACAGGTACTCAATGGGGCCCATGGTGCGGGTGGCGCGCACGGACGCGTCCCACTGCGCCCCCCATGCGGCGTGCCGCCCCGAGGGCAAGCGGCCGCTTTGCAGAGCAAGCACCAGGGTATCGGCGACCGCAGCCTGGGCCTGGGGGTTGCCATGCTCGCCAATGCGGCAAAGCACCTGCAGGAAGGCGGGGTACAGCGCATCGCCGAGCGAGTGGCACAGGCGCTCCATCCAGCGCACGCGGTCTTCACGTGAGGGCAGATGGGCGCAGCCTTCGATGAGGACCTCTGCTGCACCGGCCCAGTCGGGCTGATCGCGCAGGGTCAGATCGGGGATGGGTTGGGCCATGGGTGCTGTCGCAAAGGAGCGGCGCGCGGGGGGCGGGGGGCGGAGATCAACCCCGGGTAAAGAGACAGTCAATGAACCGGGATTGCAGCTGGGCCGGGGTGTCGCCGCTGAAGGGGGGGACGGACAAGGTGCGGGCGACGGCGTCGCTGCCGGTATAGCCAAACAGGCGCGCGGTGTCGCCGTTGTCCAAGGCTGGCCGGAGCGCGTCAGTCCGGGGCGCTAGGCCAGCGAGGCCTGTCAGCGACGAGAGAGAGGACGAGGTCACCATGTGTGGACGCGGATGAAAGATGGGATGTCTCCATCGTAAAAACTTGCGCCCGCTCGCGCTATTGGGAAGCCTCCTAGTGGAGGGGGTGCATTTGCAACAAAACGCTTCAAACCCCAAGCCCGAGGCCGGCGCTCGCTGGGTGTTCAGGTGGGCAGCAGGGTCTGCATCTTGTGCAGCAGTGTCGGGAAAAGGGCAGCCAGGTAGTTCAGCAGTGTCTTGGCCAAGGTGGTGAGCATGACCAACCACAGCAGGATGGCAGCCACGCTTTTGAGGGAGCTGGACAACGAGTACAGATTGAGTTGGGGCGCGAAACGATTCATGAGGCCCAGCGCCAGGTCAATGGCGTACATGACTACCAGGGTGGGCGCAGCGAGCAGGAAGCTCAGGCCCGCAAACTGCGCGAAGGCGCTCTCAAACAAGGTGACACCGGCTGGGCGCGGAGCAAGGCCGGGCTGGGCCAGGGGCCACAGCACAAAGCTTTCCATGAGGACGCCGATCCAGAGCATGAGGCCACCCGAGGCCATAAAAAGGTACACAGCCAAGCGCCCCAGGAAGGCCCCTGATAGCGAGGTCTGACGCCCGGAGAGAGGGTCTGTGACCTGCGCCTGCGACAGTCCGATCGCGCCGTCAATGATCTCGCCGGCGGCGTCGAACGCCCAGAGTACAGCGGCCAGCAGCATGCCCAGAGCCAGGCCGATGAAGGCTTCTTTGGAGAACAACCCGATCCATTGGGAAACGCTCCAGCCGGTGACGTTGACCGCAGGCTGAAGGGCCAGTGTGATGACTCCGAACGCAAGAAAAATGGCGCCCCGCACGAGCTGGGACACGGTTTCCTGGGCCAGCAGGGGCAACAGCACGAAGGCGGTAGCAAAGCGCACGCTGGCAAGCGCGGCCAGCAACGCCAGTTCGCTGACGTTATTCACCGCAGCAAAAGTTTCTCCCATGGGTGGGTGGCCTCAGCGTTTGACCAAGGCGGGGAAGTCGGTCATGACTCGGTCGGTATAGCGGAACAGCGTGCCGCCCAGCAGCGATGCGGTGATGAAGATGGTGAGCACGATGGCGAAGAACTTGAGCGCGTACTGCAGGGTCTGCTCCTGAATCTGGGTGGCGGCCTGCACCAGGGCAACCAGTAGCCCGACCAGCGCGGCCACGATGACCGGTGGCGCGGACAGGAGCAACACCAGCCACAGGGCTTGGTACAGCAGTTGGATGGTCTGGCTTTCAAACATGGCGTACGGAGGGCATGGACAGAGTGGGAAGGCGATGCACGGCGGCAAGGTCAGTGGCCGTAGGAGAGCACCAGGCCGTGGGTGAGCTTGACCCACCCATCGACCAGCACGAAAAGCAGCAGCTTGAACGGCAGCGAGATGGTGGTGGGCGAGAGCATCATCATGCCCATGGCAGTGAGGATATTGGCGATGACCAGGTCGATGATGAGAAAGGGCAGGAAGATAAGGAACCCGATCTGGAACGCTGCAGACAGCTCGCTAACGGTGAAGGCGGGCACAACCACCACAAAGTCGCGTTCGCTGATCTGGGAAGCACGTTCGGGACTGAGGGTTTTCTGGGCGGTCTTGAGGAAGAAAGCGCGCTCGTGGGCGGATGAGTGGCGAACCAGAAAGTCGCGCAGGGGCTCTTTGGCCGCATCGGCCACCGCCAGCATGCCAGAGGTGCTGCCGACGTTGGAGACGCTGCGGGCACGTTCGGCCATATCCAACCCCACGGGCAGCATGACGTAGATGGTGAGTACCAGGGCCATGCCGTTGAGCACCACGTTTGGTGGCACCTGCTGCAGGCCCAGGGCGTTGCGCAGCAGGCTGAGCACCACAATGATCTTGGTGAAGGAAGTGACCATGACGCCCACAAACGGCGCCAGGGAGACAACGATCACGGTGACCAGTGCCGAGGAAGGGGTAAATTGATTCAGGTCCATGGTGTCTGCGAATGGGCTGCGCCGCACGCGCGCCCGGTGGATGATTCAGCGGAAAACAAGGGGGCTTCAGGCCCAACGGCTGGTGTGGCACCGAGGGCGCTGCGGATTCGAAGGGCGTAGCCACCGGCCAGAGGAACCAGATCACCGTGGGCGCGCAACGCACCACCCTGCTGCAAGTGCAGCTCCCCCGGCAGCATGGGTGGTAGCCGAAGGCGAAGCGGTGCTGTCGATGCGGGAGGTGCGGCCGGCACCGATAGCACCGCTGGGCGAGCCTGCCAGCACAGCCATTGCTCCAGCCCCATGGCAGGTATGCCGTGCCAGACGATCTCGGCATCGGCATCCGTGTTGGCATGGGTGTCTGTGGCGAGCGGCTCGGTGGCCGTGGGCTGCGGCGCGTGCAGGTCCAGCCCCAGGGGCTCGGCCATGGGCGGGGCACCAGTGCGAACAGCGGGGCTGCGTACCAGCACACCCGCGCGCACCGGAAGGTGGCCGCCGATGGGCCGCACGGTGACGGGCCACTCGCCCCCCAGAGAGGGTGTGAGCCAGACCAGGGAGCCTTCAGCGAGGTCTGCGACTGCGGCGGCAGGCGCTGTATCCAGGCACAGTTCCGTGCGTACGCTGGGCCAGGCGACATGCGGGGATTGCAGCCAGTCGGCCGGCGGACCCGACAATGCCGCCCAAGGCAGGCGCAGGCGCGTGCCCACAGGGGCCAGTGCAGCGGTCTGCACCACGGCTTCGCACGTGCCGGATTCCAGGGCGACTGCTGGCGCGGCTTCATCGGGCTGCAACAGCCAGGGGTAGCGCAGCCATTGCTCGACAGCACTGATGAGCGGTTCTGCCTTGGCCAGCTGCAGCATCAGGCGCGGTCCGGTCCACTCCTTTGCGGTATCCCCAGAGGTGCGCGCAGGCGGGGTGGCATCCCGACCAGTGGTGCCTGAGGAGGCTGTTGGTGCATCCGGGTTTAGGGCTGGGGGCTGAGGTTCACACAGGCAAGGGGCTGGCTCTGGCAGCAGCGGCAGCCAGAGCTCGGCCCGGTGTGCGCCCACCGGACCACAAAAAACGAGCCACGCCGGCCCAGGCACTGGTGGAGCGTGCGGGGCAGGTGCCGCCACTGCGGCGGGGTTGGCGGTATCAGGCCACGGTGTCATCGTCAAATCCGAGGTCATCCATTCGACCGTGGCTGTGTTCGCGCAGGCGGTCGCGCAGTCGCTCCAGGTGCGGGGTCAGTTGCTGGCGGGTGGTGGCATTGGTGCCCATGCGCAGCTGCCACTGGCCGTTGCCGCTTTGGGCTAAGCGCAGGGCCAGGGTGGCGGCCTCGGCACCGCCCAGCGGCACTTGCAAGCGCAACGGGGTACCCACCCCGGGCGCGGCCGCATGTGGGGCCATGGGCAGAGAATCTGGCAGGAGGCCAGTGGGTTGGGCGGGTGCGGTGAGGGCTGCACTGCCCCCCATAAGGGCACTGCCCTCCCCTGCCGACCCGGTGTGCCCGGTCAGTGGCGGCAGCTGCCCCCAAAGGCCTGGGGGCGGAGCCTCGGTGTGAAAGAGGTCGTTGGGTTCGGGGTCGTCGTGGTCCTTGAGCCGACTGTCACTGCGTTCGCCGGCCCGCCGGATGGCGGCATCAAAGTCCCGCCGCGCCTGCGGGGGCACCCAGCCGCCGGCCTGTGAGGCCCGGGCGGTAGTGTCGGAGGTATGGGTTTTTCGTTCAGGGGTCGATGGACTGATGTCACTCACGGGGCATTCCTCAGGGGGCTGACCGGAGCGGGGGGTCTTCCCGCTCCAGCGTGGTTTCACGTTCGCGCCGCAGGCTCTGGCGGGCGTCATCGCGTAGCGTGGAGCTGGCCTGGTGCTGGGCCACGGCCTGGAGCCATGTGGTGCGGGCTGAGGCGGCGCGGGTGCGCGCGTTGATCAGCTCTTCTTCCTCATCGATCAGTGCGTATTCAGCGCGTTCGAGCTGGTCGTCCAGCGCCTCCTGTGCAGCACTGGCGTAGCTGGCCACGACCCCTATGCGGGCGGCGTAGGGGCCGATCAGGCTGTGCTGCAGCTCCAGCCTGCGGGCCTGCAGCTTGCGAATTTGGGCTTCGCGGTCGCGCACCACTTGCTGGGCAGCTTGCAACTCGCGCTCGGCCTGCTGGCTGGCTTGCAAGGCTTTGCGTTCGCGCAACGCACGCAGTCGCTGCAGCTGACTGGCAGCGGCCAGTTGCTGGGCCATGGCGGAGGCGGTCATGGGGGAGCCCCCCAAGGTGTATGCAGGCTGGTCACAGTCACCGCTGGAACTGCTGCAGCGCAGCAAGGGTTTGTTCGAAGGGTGTCCCCTCGTCGGGCCGCTGTCGCAACAGTGCCTGCAACGCAGATTGGGCGGCGATGGCGTCGTCGGCCAGGGCGTCGCTGCCTGGCGCATATTCACCAACCTGAAGCAGGAAGCGGATTTCGTCGTGTTTGGCCATCAGGGCGCGCACGCGCAGGGCTGCGTCTTGGTGGGCGCGGTCGGTGACGCGGTTGAACACACGGCTGGCACTGGCCAGTACGTCAATGGCCGGGTAGTGCCCCGCTTGCCCAAGCTGGCGCGAAAGCACGATGTGACCGTCCAGGATGGAGCGGGTCTCCTCGGCCACAGGATCGGAGCCGTCTTCATCTTCAGCCAGAACCGTGTAGAAAGCGGTGATGGAGCCGGACGCATCGTTACCCGCCCGCTCGAACAGGCGCGGCAGCTCTGCAAACACACTGGGGGGGAAGCCACGGCGCACGGCCGGCTCCCCCACCGACAGGCCGATCTCGCGCAACGCACGGGCGTATCGGGTCACGGAGTCCATCATCAGCAGCACGCGCCGCCCTTGCGCGCGGAAGTGTTCGGCAATGGCGGTGGCGGTCTGGGCGGCACGCAGCCGCTCCATGGCGGGCCGGTCGGAGGTGGAGACAACGATCACCGAGCGGGCCAGGCCCTGGGGGCCAAGGCTGTCCTCCAGAAACTCGCTGACCTCACGCCCCCGTTCGCCAATCAGGGCAATGACATTGACATCGCTGTGTGCGAGCTTGGCAAGCATGCCCAACAAGGTGGACTTGCCACCCCCGGCCATGGCGAACACGCCCAGTCGCTGACCTTCACCGATGGTGAGCAATCCGTCGAGCGCACGCACCCCGGTGATGAATGGGGTATCAATGGGCCGCCGGGTCAGCGGGTTGGGTGGCTCGGCGTGGAAGGCGCGGAGCGGCAAGTGGGCCGGGAGGGCGTGACCATCCAGGGGTGTGCCGAAGGCATCGAGCACGCGGCCCAGCAGGGCGTCGCCCACGGGAATGAGCTCTCCGCCATCCAGAGGCTCCACCTCGGCACCCATCGAGACGCCGTGCAGGTGCCCCAGTGGCACAAGAATGGCGTCATGCTCGCGAAGCCCGACGACTTCTGCGCGCAGCACGTTGCCATGCGGTTGCGCGGGGTCACGAATCAGGCATTGCTGGCCGATGACGGCACGCAATCCACTCACGCGCAATGTGGTGCCAAAGGCTTGCACAACCCGCCCCCGGGCAGCCACCGGCTGCATGGAGCGCAGCGAGGCCAGGATGGCAGGATCGAGCAGAGGGCGGGGGGAAGCGTCGGCGTGCATGTCGCAAATCGGTGGCGCGCTCAGGCGGCCCTGGCTTCGGGGGCCGCCATCTGGCGCTGAGAGGTTTCAATCCGCTGCGCAGCACTTGCCAGGACGGTGTCGAGCCCGGCCAGCAACGCACCAGCCTGAGACTCCACCACGCAGTCCAGCCCATGGATTTCTGTGTCGGCCAGACATTGCACGGGCATGGGCAATTCACGCGTGGCAAGTTGTGCGCGCACGGGCTCGACCAGCTCTGCGGGCAGGCGCAGGCGCACGGGCTGAGGAGGCACTACCTGCTCAAAAGCCTGCAACGCCAGGGCGGTCACCACTTGATCGGGCGCCAGGGCCGAAGCCATGCAACGCACCATGGCAGTGGCCAGCGTGACGAGGGCGCTGCGCAGTTCTTCGCGCTGGTGCTGGTGCTGTTGCGCCAGCGATTGCAGCGCTGCTGCAATCTGTCCCGCCGCTTCCTGGTGGGCCTGTGCCAGCCCAACGGCAAAACCGTCGCGGTGACCTTGCTCGCAGGCCGCCTGCTGCGCCTGCGCAGCCGCGTCACGGGCACTGCTGGTAAGCGTTTGCAGCGCAGCGGCCAGGTCCAGAGCGGTCTCCAGCGCCTGAACGTGCTGCGCCGGCACGGTACGTTCCGTGGTGGCCAGGGTCAGGGTGGCGTCTTGGTGCAGGGTGAGCAGGTAACTCATGACGGTGTGGACAACGGGGTTACGGGCTCGGTCTGCGGGGTAACACTGGCGGGTGCTGCCAGCGCTGGGGCGGCCGCATGTGCCTGCGCTAACGCGGACTGGGCCCAGGCCGGGTTAGAGCCCACCGTGGGCAGCAAAGCCAGCGAGGCGCTCCAGCCAAGGTGGTGGGCAAGGCGCGCCTGGAGTTCGTGCACGCAACCCCACAGCAGCATCGCCTGACCCCAGGCACGAACGTACGACACGATCGTGTGGGCAGGCGGCAGCAGGGGCCGAGGTGCCCGCGCCAGCAGTTCCGGGGTGTCCGGAGCGTCAAGGGCAGCACGGAAGGGCCCGACCCCAACGCTGCGCGACAGGGGTGCGAGTTGCCGCCCGTCGATGCAGGCACGCAGCGACGCCTTGAGCCAGTAGATGCCAGACAAGGCGCTGAGTGCATCGCGGGCCGGCGCGGGATCGGCCACCCACAGAGGACACAACATGAGCTGCTGCCAGCTCAATGGCTCGGCCTGCAACTGCCGCGCAAGCGCTGCCCGCGCGCGCCGCTGCGCGGCCACATGGGTCAACGCCGAGTCTTCACCCAGGTCCACGGGCTGCATCTCAGGACTCGCTGCCGACACGGGGCTGCGCGGGGGATGCGACCGCAACGGCGGCGCCCCGGCGTAGCGGTGCCACTGCGGCGCCGACCATGGATGCCAGCCCGGTCTCGGCCAAGGCTGCCGCGGCTGCAGGGCGGCGCTGCCACCAGGCCATGGCCGCCACGGCGGCCGCTATGAGGCTAAGCAGCCCCGCCACCAGCATGACCATGCCGCCATACTGCGCCCACAAACCGCCCAGGAATGACGGCGGGGCCGCCGGTGGAATAGGTTCGGCGGGGAACATGGCAACAGTGACGTTGTCGTAGGGCAGCCCCTCCATGGCGTTGACTACGAGGGCTTTGATCTTGCCCGTCTGCTGGCTCAGGTCGACCCCGGGGCGGTGTTTGATGAACACCGAGGCCGTCGAGTGCTGGGGCTTGTCGGACAGGGGATTCTTCTCGGGCACAGAGACATGCACCCGTGCCTGCACCACGCCATCAATGCTGGAAAGCGTGGCCGAGAGCTCTTGCGACAGGGCATGGGTGAAGCGGGCCCGCTCTTCGAGTGCCGATGACACGAAGCCCTCTTTCTTGAATACCTGGCCCAGGGTGTCGAAGGAGTCCCGTGGGAACCCTCCGGCGTGCAAGATCTCTACAGCGCGAGAAAAGTCGTCAGGCCGGGTGCTGACGACAAAGGCCTTGCCGTCGCGCGAGGCCGCTTTTTCTGCATGCAGGCCCGCATTGCGCAACACGGCCACCATCTCGTTGGCTTGGCGCTCGGTCAACTGGCCATACAGCTCCTGCTGAGAGCATGCGGCCAGGAGTGCCAGCGTGACCGTGACGAGGACCCGCGCGGGCCAGGAGGGTGTCCTGGCCTTGCGGGCGTTGGCCCCGGGAATGGGGCAAGTGCGCAGAAGCGTTCTGGCAGTAAGTAGCGGTCTCATGCGATATAGCGGTCAAGGCGGGCGGTCAGGCCTGCTGGCGGAACAGTTGCTGCAGCCCGTCGGAGGTGCGGTTGGCGATATTGGCGGTGAGCTGGCTGTGGAACAGGAACTCGTGCGCCCGGACGGTCAGCATGACCATCTCACCCGGTGTCATGTCGTTGCCCGCAGCCATGGCCGCTTGCGCATGCTCCTCCAGCGAGACCGCCTCGGCGTTGATGTGTTCGAGCGGCTTGAATAGAGCCTGCATCCCCTCGCCCATTGCCTGCACAGGCTGGGCCTGCAGCGTGCTGCCCGCGCCCGCTTCTGCACGCGCAATAGCCTCGTGAAAGCCGGACATGTCGGTCAATGAGATGCCATAGCCGGCTTGGACGGGGCTCTGCCCCGCCGAGACGCCGACACTGTCTGCGCCCGAAAGCGAAAGGCCCATGGTGGTAGTGGCGTTCATGGTGTCAGCGCCACATCACTGTTTGCGGGCCATGGTTTCCAGTGCCGTGCCCACCGATTGCAAGGAGGTGTGGGCACTGTTGGACATGAAGCCCATTTGTTGGGCCAGCATGGTCATGTGGGTGATGTGGGCAGGCTTGTCATTGCCGTCGGCCAGGGCATCCCCTGCGGCCTCGATTTCACTCGCTTTGGCGTCCAGGGTCTTGCCCCAGGCATCGGCCATGACCTCGAACCAGCTAGCGCCTTTGCCGCTGCGGCTTTGGGAGCTGCTCAGTCCAGTGGTGGCGACCATGGCCAGCGGATTGATGGAATTGCTCATGCTCTGACTCCTACTTTGCAGGTGGTGCTGGCGGTAATTGCCAGCGGGGTGGTTGAACAAGGGGTCGGTCCGAGGACCGATGTGGCACGGTGACGTTTCAAGGTTTGAGGTAAACGTGGTGCGGTGGGCTCACCTGGGTGCCCAGATGCACTGGTGGTGAAGCGGTTCATGCAGGGCTTCAGAACGACAGGACGCTGGCCACGCCCTCGCGTTCCATCTGCACCTTGTCGGACAGAATGGCCACAATGCGGTGCCCACTGGGCAACATGGCCCCCTCGAAGTAACGGGTGCCGTCCACGGTGACGAGGTAGGCAGGCTCTCCGGGCACGATGGCAGCGACACGCTTGCCAGGATCGTGGATGGCCGATGCAGCTGGGGGCGGCGTAGGGGGAGCCTCGTTGACAGCGGCCAGCTGCTGCAAGCCCGGCACATCACGGCGAGCCAACGCCTGAACATGCTCAAGCTGCCGCGTATCAGACACCGCCGTGCGCACCCGCACCACCCCCGCACCAGCAGCTTCCACTTGCGCAGCGATGCCGTTGAGTCGATAGACCTCGGCCACACTGGCTGCCACCTGCTCATTGACCCATACCGAGAGCCGGGCGGGCGAACGGTCTGCAAGCGCCTTTTCCAGTCGGGTCTTTTCAGCCTGGGACTCCAGGTGCCCGGTCACGTACAGCTGCCCGCTGCGGGACTCGACATTCAGTGTGGGCATGCCCAGGTGCGACAGGGTCTGGCGGATGTTCGCGGCGTGCTCTTGCGGACTCAGGGTGGAAGGCCCCATGGCCCAGGCCAGGGTGAGGGTGCACACAGAAACGCCCACCAACGCGGTGCCGCCCAGCATCAGGCGCGAGCGCCAGCGCTGCAAAGGGGACGTCTGGCCTGCCGCCATGGCTGCAGGGTCCTTTGCTGGCGTAGCTGCGGCAGAGGAGGCCTGCGAAGCAGACGCACCCATACCAGCATGCGAACGCGCCTCCGAGGCTGCTTCTGAAGCAGGAGCAGACTCTTGCGCATGCGGTGTAGCCGACGTGGCACCTCCGTCTGGTGCCGCGTCGGTGAACAGCGGCGCCCATTGCTGCGCACCGAGCTGACCCACTGCAAGCCGGATCCCTCCGACAGTGAACGGCTCGTACAAGCCCAGCTCTGCGCGCGCGCCTGCCTCCAGCGTCCTGTGGGCTACGGCACCGCCGCCCTGCTGCACCTGCAAAACCAAGATGCCTGTGGGCGAAAACGACAACACAGCAACGCCTTCAGCCTTCTGAAGCACGACTTCATTGATCCAGTCCTGTCCGATGCGCAGCGTCTGCCCAGGCTGAATGACAGAAGATGCGCCACGCTGCTCGCCGCTGAGAACGCGCAGTTCGTACAAAGTTTCTGTGCTCATTCCACGGTACTCCTCGGCCCGGACATGCGGGCCTCGTTCGCTCGATTCGTTCACGGCGCCTGCTCACCCAACCCCTGGGCTACGCCAGGTCTGGGATCGCCCGTCGCGGGGTTGCGGGTAGACGTTGTGGTCTCTTCCAGTACAGGCATGGGTGGGGCAGCCACGGCGCCACCGGGCCGCAGTGGCCCCGTGGGTGCTGATGCATTGGTCGCGCGCCGTGCAGGGATGAGGCGGGGCGAAATGAGGAAGAGGCGTTCCACCCGCTCTTGCTGGTCGTTGTTCGAGCGGAACAGCGCGCCCGCCAGGGGGATATCGCCCAGGAATGGAACCTTGGAAACCCCTTCGCTGCTGGACTCCTTGACCATGCCGCCAATCAGCAGGCTCTCGCCCGCGCCGATCAGCGCCTGGGTATTGATGGAGGAACGCTCGACGATGGGGATCGAATCAACCTGGCTGGCTCCATTGATGCCGCCGTCTTCGATCTGGACGAGCAGCTTGATGCGCACGTCTGAGCCTTCCTGGAACACATGGGGCGTGACACGCAAGGAGGTCCCTGCCGACACCTTGTAAAGATCGACTTGCTCTCGACCTGCCACGCGCACGTAGAAACTCTTGTTGGTGTCAAAGAGCGCCTCGACGTTGGACAGCGTCATGACCTGGGGGCTCGAAACAATGCGGGCTACGCCCTTGTTCTGCAATGCATTGATTCGCGCCACAAAGTTGTTGCGCCCGCCCAGCACCAGGGACATGAATCCGCCCTCGCCTGCTGGCGTAATGCTCTGAACCGGCGTGCTGCCCAGCAGACTGGTGTCGCTGGCGGTGCCATTGCCAAACAGGAAGGAATAGCGGTCGCCACTCAGGCGCCAGTTGATACCCATCTCACGCAACTTGTCGGTGCTCAGGTCGATGATGGTGGCTTCGATCTCCAGGGCCTGGGGCTCAATGTCCAGCGACTTGATGAGCTCGTCGTAGTAAGGCAGACGCTCCGGGAGGTCTCGCACGATCACTGCATTGAGACGGGTATCGGCCTCCACACGGGCCTGGTTCGCGACCGAAGCCGCGCCCAGGCCTTCCAGCAACGCCGCGTCCACGGTGGCCACCTGCACACCTCCGACGGCTCCAGGTCGGCCGCCCCAGGCTTGCTGCACGGTTTCGGCAGAGGCCTGCATGGGGTTGGCACCAGCGGCTCCCAGCGTGCCTTGTCGAGCCAGCCCCTGGCCGCGCAGACCCGGCTCAGAGGCGCCCCGATACTGCGTCAGCGCCGGTGACGGGTTACCTCGCTGGGCTGTCAGCAAAGAACGCAGGATGCTTGCCACACCAGGGATGACCGTGACGGTGCCGCCGTACTGGGCACTCACATCCTGGGCCCATGCGTATTTCAGGTAGTACACCTTGAAACCCACGGGAGCCAGCGTGGTGGACTGGCTTTGCTGACCTGAAGCCAGTTCGCCGACCAAGTCTACAAACCGTCGGTTTCCGCTGGCGATGAGCCCACCACTCTGGCTCACACGCAGGGTGTTGCGCGAGTCCATGATGTTCATGTCACGCGCGGTATTGATGACCTGGCGAGCGTCTCCCTGGCGCATGGCAAAGGTGCGTGTCGTGACCTCTGCCGGTGTGTACACGTGCACGACGGCGCCGTCGTAGTAGGCCATGAGCCCAAATGAGCGCTGGATGCTGGAAAACACTTTTTCGGCCGTACCTCGGAACACGCCGTTGACCGCGCCCTTGACACCAGAACTTACCGACACGGGTACATCCATGGTCCCGAAGAAGTCCTGCAAGAACGCCGCAATCGGCTGCTCTCGCACGGTCATATCGACCTGTCTCTCCCCGAAAGGAATGGGCGAGGCCTGCACCGCCGTGGCGCACAACGCCCAACCCAACGCACAGCCTGCCGCCCAGGCGCGCCACGTGCCCGCCTTTGGCCCCGACAGCAACGGACTCCAATTCCCCTTAGCTACTACTCCCATTCTCACTCCCTTGTTTGAACTCATTGTTGGTATCAGCGCATACGCTCATCGGCGAGGCTGTTGAAGAACAGACTCCGCCTGAAAACAGTCGGCGACTGCCGACCGACTTACTACGACGCCCCCTGCAACATGGGGGCGTCGTCTTTTCCGACATGGGCCAGTACGCCCAGGTGCAGCGTCGGAACCAATTCGTGGTAACTGAGCACTGGAGTGTCAAAACACTCGATCTCGATCAACTTGCGTACGTGGCGGCGAATGTCCACCGCCGTCACGATGGCTGCTGGCCGGTGATGTGCGATGGCCTGCGTGAATTTCTGAATCAACTGCGTGGTTTGCGCAGGATCGAGCGCCAGCTGCTGCACCCCGCCGTTGACCCGCACAGCGGATCGCAGCAGCTCCTCGACGGAGGGATCGATAAGCAGCGCGCCCAGGCGGCCGGTCGGCGCGTAGCGATAGCACAGCTGGCGCTTGAGTCCGATCCGGACCAGTTCCGTCAGAGCGAACACATCTTTCTCCCGCTGGGCCGCATCGGCGAGGGTCTCCAAGATGTCGCGGAGGTTGCGGATGGCCACCTCTTCTTCCACAAGGCGACGCAGGATTTCAGCCACCCGTGCCAGAGGCAGAGCACGAAGGGTTTCCTTGACCACATCGGGCAGGTCGGCGCTGGCACGGGTCAGCAAGAGGTTGGTTTCCTGCGTGCCCAAGAACAGCGCGGCGTTGCGACGGAGAGCTTCCCGCACGGCCGTGGCCAGTGCCGCCGCAACACCGTCGACCACCATGTCGCCCTGGGCAACCGGCACCTCGTGCACCATCAGGCGCCAAGCAGGCGCTGGCGCGGCTGGTTCGAGGGCCAGTGCGCTGGACCCCGGCACCGCTGGCGCCGGCGTCTGAGCAGGTGGCGCGGGCACCATGTGCACATCGATGCGCGGCAAACGCAGGCCCAGGTGCAGCTGAAAATGGTCGAGCACGCCTTCAAGGCCGTGCAGCAGGTCACGGCTGTCTTCGCCGCGCAGGTGCCCGGCAGGCAACTCAAGTAGGAGGGGCACGTTGGGACGCACCGGGATGGCATCGGTGAACATCAACTCGGGGGCGTGCGCGGGCTTGCGGCGCACAGCCACCAGCTTCGGCCCGATCCAGCGTTCCCAGCGCTCCCGCCACGCGGGCGTCAGCATGGCCCCAACCCCAAAGAACACAAGACCCAGCAGACCAAAGACCACGGCGGGAAAGCCAGGCACGGCCGCGAAAAGAAAACTCAGGCCACCGGCCACCAGCAACACGCGGGGCTTGGCCGTCAGTTGTCTACCAATGGCGTCGCCCAGATGTTTGTCATGCTCATCGTCTGTAGTGCGCGTCACCAGCAGACCTGCGGACATGGCCCCCAGCAATGCGGGGATCTGCGTCACCATGCCATCACCAATGGCAAGGATGCAGTACTTGATGGCCGCTGCCGACATGGGCATTCCCTGCTGGAGCACCCCCACGGCCAGCCCTCCCAGCAGATTAATGATGATGATGATGATGCCCGCGATGGCATCGCCTTTGACAAACTTCATGGCGCCGTCAAGGCTGCCGTTGAGCTTGCTTTCGCTTTCCAGTTGGCGACGGCGACGCCGGGCCTCGTCCTTGTCGATCAGGCCGGAGCGAAGGTCCGAGTCGATGGACATCTGTTTGCCAGGCATGGCATCCAGCGAGAAACGCGCGGCGACTTCAGCCACGCGCTCCGAGCCTTTGGCAATGACGATGAACTGCACCACGGTAATGATGAGAAACACCACCAGGCCCACCACGAGATTGCCGCCCGCCACCATGTTCCCAAACGTGTCAATGATGTGGCCAGCTTCGCCGTGCAGAAGAATCATGCGGGTTGTCGCGATCGACAGCGCAAGCCGAAAAAGCGTGCTGATCAGCAGCACGCTGGGGAACACGGAAAATTCGAGCGGATTGGCCACATAGATGGCCAGCAGCAGCAGCAAAACCCCGCCCGAGATGTTGACGGCCACGAGGGTGTCAAGGGCCCAGGTCGGCAGCGGCACGATCATGAGCGCGATGATGGCCACGATGCCAGCCACCAAGGCGATGTCGGTGTACCGCGCGAGCCCGCCACCACTGCGGTCGGCACGCGCGGCCGACCGGAAATAGCTAGCCAAATTCACAGCGAGTCTTTCCCTGTGAAGGCATGGCCCGCTTGACTGGCGCTGACCCCGCGCAGCAGCACGTATTCGGCAAGCACTTTGCGGACGTAGTCCTGAGTCTCGCGGTAGGGTGGGATTTTGCGTCCGTGCTTTTCTACGGCGCCCTCACCGGCGTTGTAGGCGGCAAGCACCAACTCCAGGTCATTGCCAAATCGCTGCTGCAAGGTTTTGAGGTACCGGGCGCTCACCCGCAGGTTCGTCTGCGGGTCGTGCAGTTGCTCTGCGCCCTCCACGCCAAAACGGCGCGCGGTCGGGGGGATCACCTGCATCAAGCCTCGGGCTCCTGCATGCGAGATGGCATCGGGCTGGTGACGGGACTCCACGCGAGCGATGGAGTGCAGCAGCAACGGGTCGATGTCGTGCTCCTGCGCCGTGCGGTCTACCAAAGGTGCCAGCCCGACGGGGCTGCTGGTTCGCAAGGGCTGGGCGTCGGGGCTGCGCGATGGCATGGCTGTGCGGGGCTGGAGCTTGCCGATCATGGCTGGCTGCGCTGTGCGGGCGCCTGCACCGACAGGCAACAGACGCGACGAGGTGTGGCGATACAACCCCATCTGCGCAGCCAGAACTGGTTTGCTGGATTTGGCGGCAGACACTTGGCAACCGCGCACAAGCGCTTCGGCGTCCCGTTGCGCGGGTGTCAACAACTGATCCCACCCGACGGCACATGCGGCTGTCGGCGCTGGCGCCAAGACCGCAGGTCCAGGTGCAGCGTGGGTCAGGCCCCCAAGGCCCAGTCCGCAAGTCCCCATGAGGAACCACATCCCAGGGAGCCTCGCCAAGGGCCGAACCAACAAACGCCGGGCAAGCAGATGAACACGATGAGACGATGGGGAACGCACAAACAGACTTTCGCTTTTAGAAGCAGACTCAGACACGAACGCAACAAGGTAGAGCTAGTGTTTCCGCTCAGCCTTTCGAATTTGTGGCAAAAAGTGCTGCTTCACGTATCCATTTGTCAGCAACGAAACACAGATGCAACGCACGCCCATTACGAGCACGTGCTTTCACTTGCATCCTGTTTCAACATTCATGTGACCGTTGGCACACTGCCCGACACTTCAGTTTGCGCACCGCTGCCAAGCCTCCCCGTGATGCTGCAGCGCCTTGAGCCCAGGGCCAGCACGGCCTGCGGCCCCACCCGATTTCCAACAGGACTATCCGCCCATGGCCGGTCAAGACGACAGTGGCGACAAGACAGAAAAGCCGACACCCAAGAAGCTTCAGGACGCCCGAAAAAAGGGCGAGGTTTCCAAGAGCAAGGACCTGACAGCGACAGCAACATTGCTGACCGTGCTGCTGCTAGCCACTGTGGCCTTGCCGATGGTGGGGCAGCAGATGACGTCACTGATTGAACTGAGCTTGTGGGGATTGCAGATCCCTTTTCCTGAGGCACTCGCCCAACTCGGGTGGCAAGCGCTGCGCACTTTGCTGTTGCTGGTGGGGCTGGTGGTGGTACCCGTTGCGGTGGTCGGCGTCCTGGTGGAGTTTCTGCAGACCGGCCCTGTGCTGACGATGGAGAAAATCTGGCCCAAGGCAGAACACCTGAACCCCGCCAGCGGCCTCAAACGCATGTTCTCGCTGGACAACCTGGTCGAGCTGCTCAAGTCACTGCTCAAGACCGTGCTCGTGGCCGTCATTGCCTGGATTGCGCTGAAGGACTTGCTGCCTGATCTGCCACTGCTTGCGCGCGCGAAGCCAGAGGCCGTGGGGTCGGCTCTCTGGCACGCCAGCTGGACGCTGCTGGCGTGGGTCACGGGCGCGTTTCTCCTGGTGTCGGCGCTGGACCTGGCATGGCAACGCTACAGCTTCATGAAGAAGATGCGCATGAGCATGCGCGACATACGCCAGGAAATGAAGGACGCCGAAGGCGACCCGCATCTCAAGGGCCATCGCAAGCAGCTGCAGCAGGAGTGGGCTCAGCAAGGCGCCAACAAGGCGGCAGCTAGCGCCCATGTGCTGGTGGTCAATCCCACCCATGTCGCGATTGCCATCGACTACCACCGCGACCGATGCCCGGTGCCCACGGTCATTGCCAAGGCACAGGACGATGATGCTCTGGCCATGAGAACCGCCGCGCAGGAGGCCGGTGTTCCCGTGCTGCGCAACATCGAAATCGCCCGTCAATTGCTGGCCGACACAGAGCCCGGCGACGTCGTTCCTGCGGAGCTGTTCGACATCATCGCGACCGTGATCCTGTGGGCGCAAGATGTGCGCTATGAACTCGAACGTGCCTCGCGGACCTCGCATGCGAAGTCTTCCACAGAGTCAGAACCGCGCCGTCCTCGACGCCCCGCTCCTGGTGAAGACCTGACCCGGTACCCGCCATCTACGGCCCATGACGCAGCGGGCGCAGCCGCCACCCCCGGGGGCTGGAGAACCAACCGCTTTGCCCGCTATGTTCCCAGACGGTGGCGATCCAGAGCGGCCACTGACACAGCATCATGAACAAGCATTCACATACAGACACCGCACAGCCTTATGTAGGCACTGCCCCTGCCCAACTGGTCGAGATGACGAGCCCCCAGACCACTGCCAGCGTGGTGCTCCCGAATACTGCGCCATATGGCGTAGCGGACGGGCCCGCAGCCCCACTGACCGGAGTGCTGGGTACCGTATTGGCACTGGCATTCGTGCTGGCCCTGGCCTGGATACTTCTGAAGGTGCTGCAGCGCACCGGCATCGCGCGGAATCGAAGTGGTAAAGCCGTGCTCCAGGTCGTGCAGCAAATATCTCTTGGCGGGCGAGAGAGAGTGGCCCTGGTCCGGCACGGGGACCGAGAATATCTGCTGGGGGTGACACCGCACCAGGTACATCTGCTGGCTGAATCCGCTCCTGAAGGCAGAGAGAAATCGCCGACTGTTCCTTGAGGCGTTCATGCAGGCATTGCGGCAACTGCGTGCGCTCCCATGGTGGCTGTACAGAAGACTGCGGGGCACCCTCGGTAGGGTGTCAGAGGTGCCTGCCGCTGCGCCTTCTCCTTGGGCTGTAAACAAGCTGCCACATGGCAGCTTGTTTTCTACGCTGGAGGACCATGCCCTTGGGCGGGCACGCCCATTCAGTACCGCAACTCAGCCGCTCACCCTTTGCTGCGCAGCGTCCGGCTAAGCAGGATCACGGGCACCAACCCCACGGCCACCAGCGCCAGGGAAGGCAACGCCGCCTCACCCAGCCGCTCATCGCGCGCCAGCTGGTAGGCCACCACGGCCAGGGTGTCGCTGTTGAAGGGGCGCAGCACCATGGTGGCGGGCAGCTCCTTCATCACGTCCACAAACACCAGCAGCGCGGCAGCAGCAGTAGACCGCTTGAGCAGCGGCCCATGCACGCGCGCCATCAGGCCCACGCTGCCCATGCCCAGCATGCGGGCAGAATCATCCAGGCTGGGGGGAATTCGCGCGTAACCGCTTTGAATGGACTGCAGCGCCACCGCGCAGAACCGCACCAGGTACGCCCATACGATGCCCAACGCCGTGGCCGTGACCAGCGCACCCACCCCCCACTGCGGCATGGCCGCCTGCAGCCAGCCCACGGGCAGCAGCAGGCCCACCACGATGACGGCACCTGGCACGGCGTAGCCCACGCTGACCAGTTGCACCACGCCGCGCGTGATCGCATCAGGCTGGCGGCGCACGGCAAACGCCAGGGCCAGGGCGATGACCACGGCCAGCACGGCGGTGATGCCCCCCAGGCGCACGCTGTGCCAGGCCCATTCCATGAATCGCTCCCACGGCAGCACCGACCAGTCGGCCGCCAGCGGGCGCAGCATGAAGAGAACTGGCGCCACAAAACCCATCACCACCGGTACCGCGCATACCACCCAGGCGGCCCAGCGGCGTGCGCCGCGCAGCGCCAGGGGCTGTGCCTCGGCCGAGCCTGCGCGCCCGCCGCCCGTGGCGAAACGCATGCGCTTTTGCGCGCGATGTTCCAGGTGCAGCAGCGCCATCACCACCACCAGCAGCATGGTGGCCAGCTGCGCGGCGGCCAGGCGGTTGTCCATCGACAGCCAGGCCTTGTAGATGCCGGTGGTGAAGGTCTGGATGCCGAAGTAGCTGGCCACGCCAAAGTCAGCCAGCGTTTCCATCAGCACCAGCGCAACGCCTGCAGCGACTGCCGGCCGTGCCAGAGGCAGCGCCACGGCGCGGATGCGGCGCGACAGCGGAGCGCCCAGCAGGCGCGCGGCCTCCATGAGGTGCGCGGCACGCTCGCCCAGCGCTGTGCGCGCCAGCAGGTACACATACGGGTACAGCGAAAAGATGAACACCCACACCGCGCCGCCCAGGCTGCGCACCTCGGGCAGCAGACGGCCTTCCAGGCCAAAGGTGTTGCGCAGGCCCACCTGCAGCGGGCCGCTGAACTGCAGAAAGTCGGTGTAGGCATATGCAGTGACATACGCGGGCATGGCCAGGGGCAGCAGCAGCAGCCACTCGAAGGTGCGGCGGCCCGGGAAATCAAACAGCGTCACCGCTGCTGCCGTGCCTGTGCCCACAATGGCCGCGCCCAGGGCCACCAGCACGCTCAGCCACAAGGTGGTCCACACATAGCCAGGCAACACGGTGGCCGCCATCTCGCGCAGGATGGCGCCTGCCTGCGCATCGCCCTGCCCCACGGGCAACCACGATGCGAGCACGGCCAGCACGGGCAGCGCCAGAAACCCCGCGAACAGGATCAAAGGGATGGTGCGAAGGGCAGAAAAAGGCGTGCGGCGCAAGGCGAGTGGCTCGGCAAAGTAAGAAAGCGCACACCCGCTGGCAGGCTCAGGCCGGGCAACGATCAGGAATGCAAATGCGAATTTTAAGCATTCGTCCCTGCCCGCCTAGAATCAAGCGATGTTTCTAGAGGTCTCCCAACTCGAAGTGCGCTACGCAGGCCGCCCCAACGCGGCGGTGGAAGGCGTCACGCTGGGCCTGCATGCAGGCGATATCGGTGTGCTGATCGGCCCCTCTGGCTGCGGCAAAACGACACTGCTGCGCGCTGTGGCAGGGCTGGAGCCCGTGACGGGCGGCGAGATCCGCCTGACCAAAAGTGTGGTCAGCAGCGCCACGCTCAGCGTGCCGCCTGAGCTGCGGCGCATTGGCATGGTGTTCCAGGACTACGCGCTGTTCCCGCACCTGTCGGTAGGCCGCAACGTGGCGTTTGGCATCCACCAGTTGCCCCGTGCCGAGCAGGCCGCGCGCGTGGCCGAGGTGCTGCAGCTGGTGGGGCTGGAGGGCAGCGAGAACCGCTTTCCGCACGAGCTTTCTGGCGGGCAGCAGCAGCGCGTGGCCCTGGCTCGGGCTTTGGCACCACGCCCGCAGCTCATGCTGCTGGACGAGCCTTTTTCGAACCTGGACGTGGACCTGCGCGAGCGCCTGGCCCACGAGGTGCGCGGCATTCTGAAAGCCGCTGGCGCCACGGCCCTGTTTGTGACGCACGACCAGTTCGAGGCCTTTGCCATTGGCGACGTGATCGGCGTGATGCACGAAGGCCATCTGCACCAGTGGGACGATGCGTACACGCTGTACCACCGCCCCGCCACACGGTTTGTGGCCGACTTCATTGGCCACGGCGTGTTCGCCCCTGCCACGCTGCTGCAGCGCGGCAACAACGTGGTGGCGCAGACGCCGCTGGGCGAGCTGACCGACCTGGAAGAATGCCCCCTGCCCAGCAGCTACCCCGGTGGCGAATGTGATGTGCTGCTGCGTGCGGATGACATCGTGCACGACGACCATGCCCCCGTACAGGCGCAGATCGTGCGCAAGTCGTTCCGGGGTTCGGAGTTTCTGTACACGCTGCGCCTGGCCAGCGGCCACACGGTGCTGGCGCATGTGCCCAGCCACCATGACCACGCCTTGGGCGAGTGGATAGGCATCCGCGCCCAGGTGGACCATGTGGTGACGTTCCCCCGCGAACAGGGAACCACCATCTAAGCCCAAATAGGCTCTAGCGCTTATCCATAAAGCGCTGGTTGCTATTACTTTTGATGACTCATTGCGCCACGGCGCACTTCAGCCTTCAGGATTTGCCCTTGCGCTGCAGGCTTTCCAGGGCATTGAGATCCACCTGCGACATGAAGCCCCGCAGATCCTTCACGCCCATGTTGTCGCCCTCAATGCTGACCACCAGGCCGTTTTTCAGGATGGTCTTGAACTCGGCATGGCTGCCGTCCTTTTCATAGCGCTGGTGCAGGGTGCGGCCACCCTCCTGCCAAGTCTTCTCGGCGCTCGTTGGGTCTTCTTTTTCGCCCTGGGCCATGCCCATGGCCATGACCGCCATCTGCCCCAGGCCGCCGATATCCACGATCTCCAGGCGCACCTGCTTGTCATCGCTGCCGTACTGCGCACTGGCCTGGCTGGTGGGCAGGCCCAGGGCGGCACCGTCCTGCACATCAAAGCCCGTGCGCGGCAGGCCGGCGAGCTTCTCGGGCAGTGCCGCCTTGAGCGATTGCGCCGCAATGGCCTGGCCACCCCCCAGCGCACCTGCGGCGGCCTTGGCTGCATCACCAGCAGCCGCGGCAATGGCGGCGGGGTCCTGGCTCTTTTGCGCTTCTTCCATCTTGCGGGCGGCCTCTTCCATCTTCTTGCCTGCGGCCTCCAGGCCGGCGGTGTCGATGGACACCTTGCCGCCCGGCGTATTCATCGTGATGGCGGGCGCATCGGCCCCGCCAAACATCGCTCCGCCACGGGGCAGGAAGAGCGCACTGACGGCGCCGATGACCACCCCCATCACAATGGCCGCGATGATGACCACCACGGTGTAGACCACCGACTTGTCGGGGGCGTTTTTCATGAGCACCGGCAGGCCGGTGTAGAGCAGGTAGATGGAGTACAAAGCCGCCAGCAGGCCCAGCATGGATAGTGCAGGCAGCAGGCTGAACACCCCGCCCAGCATGGCCGCCGTGCTGGCATACACCGCCACCTTCAAGGCCTGGATGGAGTTTTTCTGGCCGCCAAAGGTGGAGGCCAGCGCATCGATGATGAGCCCGAGCACGAAGATGCCCACGAGGCTGAGCACATACGACACCACCATGTTCACCAGCCCCGAGACAAAGGGCACGCGGATGGTGACGCCAAAGCCCCCGAAACCGATCAGCGACATGCCAATGAAACCGCAGACTGCCGGAATGGCGGCCAAAATCATGGCGTAGCGGGTGTACAGGGTGGCGGCGTCGGTGCTCTCGGCCTCAATGGTGACCCAGGTGTCCTTGGGTTGCAGAAGAATGCTCTTGGCGCGCTCAATCAGGTTCATGGTGCCCTCCCGGCAGCGTGGGTGAGCCTGCCCACGCATTTGCAAGCGCTTGCAGGCGAAAGACGCGGACGATACGGGAAATTGCGTGCAATAGAGATCGGATGTGCAGACCGCGCGGCTGCAAACGTGGAATATGCACGCTTTTGCCCACGGAAACCACCCCCTGCCCCCAGAGCGCCAGCTCAGGCTTTGCGCAACTGATCGACCGTATCGTGCAGGTGCTGCGTCCAGGTACGGCGGTCGCGCTCGCCCGCCAGCTCGGGGGGGCCGTAATGCACCACAGCCTCGATGGGCGGGGCGCACAGCGTGCGCCAGATGGAGCCCACCAGGGTTTCGTCGCCGATGTAGCTGGGCGCAAAACTGGTGGCACCCGTGGCCTTGTCGGCAAAACGCAGGCCCACGGGCTGCACCGGAGCCTGCGCCACCACAGCGGCTTGCAGCAAATTGGCGTGAAAAGGCAGCATCTCGCGCCCATCGCCCGTGGTGCCCTCAGGGAACACGGCCAGCACCTCGCCCCGCACCAGCGCCTCCTGCATCGACCGGACCATGCGCAGCGCATCACGGCGCGAGCTGCGCTCGATGTAGAGCGTGCCTGCGGCAGTTGCCAGGGTACCGATCAGCGGCCAGCCCTGTACGTCGGACTTGGAGACAAAGCGGCAATGCCGCGCCGCGTGCATCACCGGGATATCAAGCCACGAGATGTGGTTGGCCACCAGCATCACCGGGCCGGTGAGCGGGGGCTGACCCAAGATGCGCAGGCTGATGCCAAGGTGCGCCAGCAGCTGCAGCGACCACACCTGCACCCGGGCATGCTGCTGGTCCGGCGAGAGCGCTGGAAAACGCAACGCCACGATGGCGAGCCCTTTGACAATGTGGCCCAGCAGACGCAGCAGGCGCCAGCAGGCACGCAAAGACTTCACCGCAGGGCCTCGCAGCGTCGCACTACCTCAACCCCGGTCAAAAGCCACTTGGCCACCGACGAGGGTCACGCGCACACAGCCAGGCAGTTCGTAGCCCGAGAACGGGGTGTGTTTGCCCTGGCTGCGCAATGCGTCGTCCTGCACCGTCCACGCCGCCTGCGGGTCAAAGATGCACAGGTCGCCCACGCCACCTTCCACGATCTGGCCGACGCTGGCCTGCAGTGTGCCCAGGGCGCTGCCGAGCACGCGCGCGGGTTCGGACGTGACGGTGGCGAGCGCACGCTGCAGGGGCACACCGCTGTCCTGCGACCACTTGAGCGCGAGCGACAGCAGCAGCTCCAGCCCCGTGGCGCCGGGCTCGGCCTCGGCAAACGGCAGGGTCTTGGCATCTTCATCCACCGGCGTGTGGTCAGACACCAGGGCGTCGATGGTGCCGTCGGCCAGCGCGGCGTTCAGCGCATCGCGGTCGCGCTGCTGGCGCAGCGGGGGCGACAGGCGGGCGCGGCTGTCGAAGAAGCCGATGTCCACGTCGGTGAGGTGCAGCGAGTTGATGCTGACGTCGGCCGTCACCTTCAGGCCCTCGGCCTTGGCGCGGCGGATCAGCTCCACCCCCGCAGCGCTGCTGATGCGGCACAGGTGCACACGGGCGCCGGTGGTCTTGAGTAGTTCAAAAATGGTGTGCAGCGCAATGGTCTCGGCCGCCACGGGCACGCCCGACAGGCCCAGGCGCGTGGCCAGCGGGCCGCTGGCAGCCACGCCCTTGCCCAGGTGCATCTCTTGCGGGCGCAACCACACCGTGTAGCCAAAGGTGGCGGCGTACTGCAGCGCACGCTGCAGCACCTGGGTGCTGGCCAGCGGCACCTCGGCCTGGCCAAAGCCCACGCAGCCGGATTCGGTCAGCTCGGCCATCTCGGTCAGCACCTCGCCTGCAAGGTTGCGCGTGAGGGCCCCCAGAGGGAACAGGCGCGCCTGGTGCAGCTTCTCGGCGCGGAACTTGAGCATCTCGACCAGGCCGGGCTCGTCGAGCACGGGGTCGGTGTCGGGCGGGCAGACCAGGCTGGTCACGCCACCGGCCACGGCGGCGGCCATTTCGGATTCGAGCATGCCTTCATGCTCGTGGCCGGGCTCGCGCAGGCGTGCGGCCAGGTCCACCAGGCCAGGCAGCACGATGCAGCCAGCTGCATTGATGGTGCGGTTGGGCGCAAAGTCGGGGGGCACGCGGTTGACGCTCACGATGCGGCCTGCCGCCAGCGCGATGTCGCAGGTCTGGTCAAGCCCCGAAGCGGGGTCGATCACACGGCCGTTCTGGATCAGTATCTTCATGATTTCAAGCCAAATGGGCCGCTAGCGCTTGATAGATAAGCGCAAACAGCTATCAAATAAATAGCACTCACACCACGCGACATTTCTCGGGTCGTTCGCACCACAGCCGACCGAATGCCAGTGCCACCGTGGAACCGGCTTTGCCGGGCCAGGGGTGGCGTCCCCCCTTGGGGGGATGACGCGAAGCGGCTCAGGGGGGTCATGCCTCGTTACCAGCAACGATGGACATGACAGCCATACGGACCGCAATACCGAAAGTCACCTGCGGCAGGATCACGCTCTGCTTGCCATCGACCACGGCGGAGTCGATTTCCACGCCGCGGTTGATGGGGCCGGGGTGCATGACGATGGCGTCGGGCTTGGCCAGTTGCAGCTTCTCCTGCGTGAGGCCGAAGCTCTTGAAATACTCCTGGCTCGACGGCAGCAGCGCACCGCTCATGCGCTCGTTCTGCAGCCGCAGCATGATGACCACGTCGGCATCCTTGATGCCCTCTTCGAGCGTGTGGCACACGCGCACGCCCATCTGCGCCATGTCCGACGGCACCAGGGTGCGCGGGCCCACCACACGCACTTCGGCGCAGCCCAGCGTGGTCAGGCCGTGGATGTCGGACCGCGCCACGCGCGAGTGCAGCACGTCGCCCACGATGGCCACGGTGAGGTTGCTGAAGTCCTTCTTGTAGTGGCGGATGGTGTACATGTCCAGCAGCCCCTGCGTGGGGTGGGCATGCCGGCCATCGCCCGCATTGATCACATGCACATGGGGCGCCACATGCTGCGCAATCAGGTAGGGCGCACCGGATTCGCTGTGCCGCACCACGAACAGGTCGGCCGCCATGGCCGAGAGGTTGGCGATGGTGTCGAGCAGCGACTCGCCCTTGCTGGCCGAGCTGCGCGCGATGTCGAGGTTGAGCACGTCGGCCGACAGGCGCTTGGCCGCGATCTCGAACGTGGTGCGGGTGCGCGTGCTGTTCTCGAAGAACAGGTTGAACACGCTCTTGCCACGCAGGAGGGGCACCTTCTTCACTTCGCGGTCGTTCACGCTCACGAAGTTGGCCGCCGTGTCGAGGATGTGCGTGACGATGTCGCGCGGCAGGCCTTCGATGGACAGCAGGTGGATGAGTTCGCCATTGCCGTTGAGTTGGGGATTGCGCTTGTGCAGCACGGTCAGGCCTCTTTGACTTGGAATTGGAAGATGCCGCTGTCGTCGCGCGCCAGGGCCAGCGACTGGGCGGCAGGCAGGGCCACGCGGGCGGCGGCAAAGTCGGCCTGCACGGGCAGCTCGCGCCCGCCCCGGTCCACCAGCACAGCCAGACGCACGCTGGCAGGACGGCCGTAGTCGAACAGCTCGTTGAGCACGGCACGGATGGTGCGGCCGGTGTAAAGCACATCGTCGAGCACCAGCACATCGGCACCGTTCACATCAAACGGCAGCGCCGTCTGCGCGCTGGCCGACAGGCCGCGCTGGGCGAAGTCGTCGCGGTGCATCACCGACGAGAGCACACCGGCGGGCCCTTCGAGGCCCAGGTCTTTTTGCAGGCGCTCGGCCAGCCAGGCACCGCCCGAGGCAATGCCCGCCAGGCGCGTGGTGGGGGTCAGCATGCTGCGCACGCCGCGCAGTAGTTCGCGGTACAGCGCCTCGGCATCAAGCACCAGGCTGCCGGACACTCCGGGGGAGGGGGTGGTCATGGGAGATTCCTCAAAAACTGTTCCAGGATGATGCAGGCCGAAGCGGCGTCGGCATCCTTGGCGCCACCTGCAATGGCTTCGGTGGTGCTGTAACGCTCGTCCACCTCGAACACCTGCAAACCAAAGCGGCCGCGCAGCTGGCGGCCGAACTTGAGCGCGCGTTCAGTGTTCTCATGGCTCGCGCCATCAGGGTGGTAGGGCACGCCGATCACGAGGGCGTCGGGCTGCCACTCCTTGATGCGCTGCGCCACCTGCACAAAACGGGCGTCGCCCTCGGCCATGATGGTGGCCTGCGGCGTGGCGCTGCGCAACATGCGGTTGCCCGTGGCGACCCCCGTGCGCTTGAGGCCAAAATCGAAAGCAAGAAAGGTCTGGAAATGCGCAGGAACGGCGGGCTGAACGGGCAGGCCGGTCATGCGTGCCCCGCCTCGGGCGACAACATCCAGGCCTTGAGACCCAGCAGCGAAAGGGCCCGGTCGTAGCGCTCGGGCACAGGGGTGTCGAAGATCACGGACAGATCGGCCGCCACCGTCAGCCAGGCGTTCTCGGCCAGCTCCGATTCAAGCTGGCCCTCACCCCAGGACGAATACCCCAGCGTGATGAGCACGCGGCGCGGGCCTGCGCCCGTGGACAGCGCTTCGAGCACGTCCTTGGAGGTGGTCATCTCCAGCCCGCCGGGGATGGTCATGGTGGAGGCATATGCCGATTCATCGGTTTCTGCCTTGTCCATGAGCATGGGCTCATGCAACACAAAACCGCGCTCGGTCTGCACCGGGCCGCCTTGGAAAACAGGTTCCTGGGTGAGATCTTCGCGCCGCAGGGACAGGTCCACCTTGTCAAAAAGGCCTTTGAGGGTGATGTCAGAAGGCTTGTTGATGATGAGGCCGAGTGCACCGCGTTCGCTGTGCTCGCACAGGTAAACGACGCTGCGCGAGAAAGACTCATCTTCCAGACCGGGCATCGCAATCAGGAAGTGATGCGTCAGGTTGATGGGCGCAGAATCGAAAGACATTCGGCAATTTTAACGGTGAACATGGCACCCTCCTCCGAGGCCTCTTACCCCAGCGGTCTGGTCTGGTTCCGCCGCGACCTGCGCGCGAACGATCAGGCCGCTCTTTACCGCGCACTGACTCAATGCCAGGAGGTGCACTGCGCCTTTGTTTTTGACCGCGAGATCATCGACGCCCTGCCCCGGGCTGACCGGCGGGTGGAGTTCATCCGCGAGTCGCTGGTGGAGCTGGATGAAACGCTGCGCACGCTTTCCAGGCATGAACAGGGTGGCCTCATCGTGCTGCATGCAGTGGCCAGTGATGCCATTCCAGAACTGGCCAACGCCCTGGGCGTGCAGGCCGTGTTTGCCAACCACGATGACGAGCCCCAGGCCCTGGAACGCGACCGCCTGGTGCGCACACGGTTGGCCGCTGCCGGAAGGGCATTTCACACGTTCAAGGACCACACCATTCTGGAACGCAGCGAGGTGCTGACGCAGACCGGCAATCCATACAGCGTGTTCACACCGTACAAGAACGCCTGGCTCAAGAAGGTGGATGCGTTTCAACTCACCGGCTACCCCGTGGAGCGCCATGCACACCGGTTGGCACCGCGCCCGCAGGCGCACTGCCAGGCGGTGCCCACCCTGGCACGCCTGGGTTTTGAGGCCACGGCCCTATCGCAGCTCAATCTGCCCACGGGCGCCAGCGGCGCGCAGCGACTGTTCAACGACTTCCTGGGCCGCATCGAGCGGTACGAGGACACGCGCAACTTTCCAGCTGTCAAAGGGCCCAGCTACCTCAGCGTGCACCTGCGTTTTGGCACCATCTCGCCACGCCTGCTGGCCCGCACCGCGCACGGGCTGATGCTGCAAGGCAACCCGGGCGCCGCCACCTGGCTCAGCGAGCTGATCTGGCGGGACTTCTACTTTCAGATCCTGCACCACCATCCCCATGTGGTGGGCCACAGTTTCAAGCCCGCGTATGACGCGATCCAGTGGGAATCAGGCCCCGAGGCCAACACCCTGTTTGCCGCCTGGTGTGAGGGGCGCACGGGCTACCCGCTGGTGGATGCGGCCATGGCGCAGATCAACCAGACGGGCTACATGCACAACCGCTTGCGCATGGTGGTGGCGAGCTTCCTGGTCAAGGATCTGGGCATCGACTGGCGCTGGGGCGAAGCCTATTTCGCCACACACCTCAATGACTTCGATCTGGCCGCCAACAACGGTGGCTGGCAGTGGGCCAGCTCCAGCGGGTGCGATGCCCAGCCCTATTTCCGCATCTTCAACCCCGTGAGCCAGAGTGAAAAGTTCGACCCCGAGGGCAAGTTCATCCGCCGCTATCTGCCGCAGCTGGCGAGTTTGCCTACCAAGGCGTTGCACGCGCCCTGGCTGGCGCGCCCACTGGAGTTGCAGGATGCGGGAGTGCGGCTGGGGGATACCTACCCGCTGCCGGTGGTGGAGCACGACGCAGCGCGGCACCGCACCCTGGAGCGGTATGCGGTCGTAAAGTCTGCTGCGGCCTGATCCCCGCACTCACCGGCGGGTGGCAGGCGGTGGAACGCTGTCGGGCCCAGCGGGCTCATCCGGGCTCATCTGCATGCCCTCACCACCCAGCGGCGCCCCCGCCGCCAGCCGAAGGCGCAGCCGCACATCGGTGCGGTTATCGGCATTGGCAATCGCTTCTTCGGGCGATATGGCACCGGACTCGACCATGGCCAGCAAGGATTGGTCGAAGCTCCACATGCCTTGCTCTGCGCTGCGGGTAATGGCGGTCTTGAGTTCGTCGATCTGCCCCTTCTGGATCAGCTCGGCCACATAGGGCGTGAGCAGCATGATCTCGGTGGCAGGCACCAGGCCACCCGCCAGCCCCGCCACCAGGCGCTGCGCTACGACAGCGCGCAGGTTGAGGGACAGGTCCATGAGCAATTGGCGGTGGGCGTCTTCGGGGAAGAAATTCACAATGCGCTGCACCGCCTGGTTCGCATTGTTGGCATGCAGTGTGGAAACACACAGGTGGCCGGACTCGGCATAGTGCAGCGCGTGCTGCATGGTGACCCGGTCGCGGATTTCACCAATCATGATCACGTTCGGCGCTTCCCGCATCGCGCGACGCAGGGCCTCGTCATAGGACAGCGTATCGAGCCCCACCTCGCGCTGTGTCACGAGTGACTTCTTGTGGGTATGAAGGTATTCGATGGGGTCTTCCACCGTCAGGATATGCCCGCCCGTGTGGGCATTGCGGTGGTCCAGCAGCGCGGCCAATGTGGTGGTCTTGCCAGAACCCGCCGACCCTACCGTGAGTACCAGCCCCCCTTTGAGAAACGCCAGCTGCTGGAGCACGGGCGGAAGGCCGAGCGCCGCCAGGCTGGGTATCTGGGCAATAACATGGCGGATCACCATGCCTACCTGCCCACGCTGCCGGTGCACATTCACACGAAACCGCTCGCCCTCCGGGGTCTGCAAGGACAGGTCGCACTCCATGGTGGCATCGAACTCCTGCCGCTGCGTTTCGCGGAGGATGGAATACGCCATCTGCTTGACATCGTCGGCGGACAGCTGCTGCTGCCCCATGGCCACAAACACGCCCTGCCGCTTGAGCGTGGGTGGTGCACCCGCCATGATGAATAGATCAGACGCCCTTTCCCGCACCACCACAGCCAGACAAGCCAGGAGGCGAGGGTCCGGAGAAGGAACAGTTGCCGTCGGCTCCATCAGGACAGCCTCCGAAGGGAAGCTGCCGTGGTCAAGGCCCGCACCAACAGGCATATTGGCAGGCCACAGGCCCGCCGGTTCAAGGCAGACCTGTGGTGCACATGCATGCTGTCTAGGCCTCTGCGGTTGCCGCGATGCGGGCGTAGTGCTGAATGAGGCTCAGCAGCTCTTCGTCGGAGTAAGGCTTGCCCAGGTAATGGTTAACGCCCAGCTCCATCGCATGCTCGCGGTGCTTCTCAGCGATGCGCGACGTGATCATGATGATGGGCAGGTCACGCAGCGCACCGTCTGCACGGATGTTCCGCGCCAGGTCGAACCCGTCCATGCGAGGCATTTCGATGTCGGACAGCACAACGGTGGGGCGCTCTTCCTGCAGACGCTCCAGCGCTTGCAAGCCATCGGCCGCGAGCGCCACACGATAGCCTTCGCGCTGCAGCAAACGCTGCGTAACCCGACGCACCGTGATCGAATCGTCCACCACCAGAACCAGGGGCACCTGGCTGGGGCCCGCCAATTGGGGCGAGACGACCGACTTGCCCGCACCCGAAGAGCCATCGGCCTCCAGCACTGAAGGCAGACCGGCACTGGCGGCACGCACCTGGTCGCCATACACCGTCGCCAGCGCCACGGGGTTGTAGATCAGCACCACAGCACCCGATGCCAGCACCGACATGCCGGCCAAGCCAGGCAAACGGGACAGCTGCGGACCCAGGTTCTTCACCACAACTTCCTGGTTGCCCAGAACTTCGTCCACGTGCATGGCGATGCGCTGCGATGCGCTGCGGAAGATCACCACAGGGCGCGTCTTTCCAGCAGGCTCGTTGCTGCGGGAAGAAGCCTGCAGGAGCGCTCCAGCCCAGAAGAAAGGCAGTTGCTCCATGCCGTCATCAAAATGGCCCGTGCGGTATGCAACCTCCAGGTCTGCCGCAGACGTGCGCCGAACGATCTCGACCACGTTGGCCGGCACGCCGATCGCGAGGTCACCCGCGCGCAGCATCACCACCTGCGTCACCGCCGTGGTCAAGGGAAGGACCATGCGGAAGGCCGCGCCCTTGCCAGCTTCTGTCGAGGTCTCGATCCGACCGCCCAGCGCATTGATCTCGGCACGCACCACGTCCATGCCAATACCACGCCCTGCCAAGCCGGTCACCTCGGAAGCCGTGGAGAACCCGGGCATGAAAATCAGGTTGGCAGCTTCGGCATCGCTCAACTCGGTATCGGGCGCCACAATGCCCTGCGCCAACGCCTTTTCACGGATACGGGGCAGGTTCAGTCCGGCACCGTCATCTCGGAACTCCACCGACACGTCGTTGCCTTCGTGGTGCAACTCCACAGTGATCGTGCCCGATGCAGGCTTGCCTGCGGCCGTGCGCACCTGCGGATCTTCGATCCCATGGGCCACGCAGTTGCGCAACAGATGCTCGAACGCGGGGGTCATGCGGTCCAGCACACCACGGTCCATCTCGATGGAGCCGCCGGTGATGTCGAGCTTGATCTGCTTGTTGGTTTCCTTGGAGGCCTGGCGCACCACGGCATACAGACGTTCAGCAATGCCTTCGAACTCCACCATGCGGGTGCGCAGCAAGTCGCGCTGCAGCTCCCGCGCCTGGCGGCCTTGGGCAATCAGGTCGTCTTCTGCACCTTCCATGGCACGCTGCAGGTTGCGCTGCACGGTGGCCACGTCGTTCACCGACTCGGCCATCATGCGTGTGAGCTCCTGCACACGGGTAAAGCGGTCAAACTCCAGCGGATCAAAGCCCGCCGCCGAGTCCTTCGACAGGGCCAGGCGCGACTGCATCTGCGACTCAGCTTGCAGCTCGATGTCCCGCAATTGCTGGCGCAGACGGTCCAAATTGCCCGACAGGTCAGTCAGCGAGCTGCGGAACTGACCCAGCCGCACATCCAGGCGCGAGCGGCTGATCATCACCTCACCCGCCTGATTGACCAACCGGTCCAGCAACTGGGCACGCACCCGCACCGACTGGTTAGCAGCAACACGCAAAGGCGCGAGCTGCGAAGGACCAGGCAGGCGCACCGCCGGAGCAGAGGACACGGCAGACGCGGGTGCTGCTGCTGGCACTGGAGCTGATGGGGCCTCGGAGGCTTCAGGCTGGCTGCGCGGTGTTTCAACGGGCAGAGAAACCACCGTATCGGCGGGCCCCTGGCCAATCGCACGCAACGCATCAAAGTTCGCCTGGATGCCGTCAAAACTACCCTGCAAAGGCTCGATTTGATCGGATGTCACCGTCTCAGCGTCAAGCTGCTCGATGGCGGATTCCAGCCGGTGGGCCATCTCACCCAGGCGCATGGCACCTGCCAAGCGCGAACTTCCCTTGAGGGTGTGCAACGCACGCAGCACTTCACTGCGGGCACCAAGGTTGTCGGGACGCGAGGCCCATTGGCGCAGCGCACCACCAAGCTGTGGCAACAGCTCGGCAGCCTCTTCCTCAAAGATCGGGAACAGATCCGGGTCGATAACGTCAATCGCATCGATATCGTCGTCCACATCCGAGCCAAGCGCCACAGCATGGGCGATCGCATCATCAATACGCTGATCGTGGTCGTGGATGACGGCCGACAAAGCAGGGGCCACATGCCCTTTGGGGCCCACAACAGCCGCAGGCTCAGGCATGGCTTGCAGGTCCGGCTCGGGTTCGGCAGGTGGCAGTGGCTGCACCACTTCTGCTTCCACCGGAGCAGTCTGGTCCTGCACCGACAACAACTCGTCTGCAGCCTCCTCTTCAGGCGGTGACAAGGTGTTGTCCACCTCGGTTTGCAGGATCTGGCGCAGCTGCTCCAGCACCTCCTGACTTGGTTCCTTGAGGAAACCTGCCGCAAACTGGTGCAGCAAACGACGGATGTCTTCCGCCGCTGCCATGAAGGCCTGGGCCTGCTCCTGTGTGCCGCCAGACTGCAGCGTCACGTGTTGAAGCGCGTGTTCGAGCACCCTGGCCATCTCTGACAGGGCATTGAACCCCACCGTGGCCGAGCTGCCCGCCAACGAGTGCGCCAATGCCACGGCCATATCGGGCAGAGGTTCGTGCAGCTCCAGCGACCATTCCTGCAGGCAGGTCACCAATCGGCGCGACCACTCGTCGGCCTCGTTCAGATAAACGTTATAGAGCGGGATGCCAATGCGCAGGGTGTCAATGACCTTCACCGCTTCATCGCTGGCGCTGTCTTCCGGCTCCTGCGGCACGGCTTCGATGGCCTGCGGCACTTCAGAGGCAGCCTCAAAGGCCACAGCCTCTGCGGCTTCTATGACTTCGGCGGGTACATCCTGACCCACAGATTCCGACCCATCGGCACCCGACAGCTGATGCTCGGGCTCTGTCTCGCTCGGCACTTCATGGGATTCGATGTCATCGAGCGACTCGACAGGCAGTACAAAGGCCTCATCCACTGCAGGTTCGTCGGGCACCACGGGTGCCTGCGAAAGAGCCTCCACCTCGGGAGCGGTCGCGACAGGTTCCAGGTCTGGGAGTTCGAGATCCAGAACAAAGTCGACACTGGAGGGGGCGATAGCTTCAGGAGCAGCAGGCGCTTCATTGAGCGCAGCGGCGAACACGGAGAAATCGATCTCCTCGGCCACCTCGGGGGCTGGAGCGATTGCCTCTGCCGGCAGTTCGGGCACATGGTCGAAAATTTCGGTGGCTTCGAAGTCCGGCATCGCCAGCTCTTCTTCCACGACCTTCGGAACTTCTGCAACCGTTGGCGCGGGCACCTCAGGAGGCAGGTCATCCAGCACAGCCACCTCAGGCTCAAGTGCCACTTCAGCCAGGACCGGGGCTTCTCCGTCGGCAGACGGCAACACCAGCGGCAACAGGGTTCCATCCAGGCGCATGGCATCGGCAGATTGCCGGAACGCGTCCGGTTGCCAGCCAGAGGCTTGGCCCGCCGCAATGTCGTCCGCCCAGCGGCTGAAGGCCCGCAACGCGTCGGAAGAAAGCTGCAGCAAACCAGGGTGCATGGGCTTTTGCTCAGCCAGCCAGGCATTGAGCAACTGCTCCATCGACCAGGCGGCCTCACCAAAATCGTTCAGCCCCACCATCCGCGAACTGCCCTTGAGCGTGTGAAAGGCACGCCGCAGCGTGGTCTGCTCACTCAGGTTGCCCGGATCGTCCTTCAGCACCTCGATCGCAGCCAGACCATTGACTACCACCTCGCGCGCCTCTTCCAGGAAGACCTCCAGCAATTCGTCCTCGACTTCAGGCACCTGCGCAGGGGCTGGTGCGGGCGCTGCCACAGCCAGGGGCAAGGGCGCCGGCTCGCTGCCCGCCACAGCGGGCAGCTCGAACGAAATATCAGGGGCCAGCGAATCCGCCTCTACGGGAGCCAATGGCTCAGCGGCGGTCGCTGCGGGCATGTCCGGCAACGAAGGCAGCGAACCGAAATCGGTCGGCTCGCTGAGCGGCTCCTGCACAGGAAAACGCGGCACCACGTCAGGCAGGGGAACGGCCGACCGCTCCTCCAGCTTGGCAGGCGTCTCTTCCAAAGCGTCCGAGGCACGCGGCCGACTCTTGCCCGTGAGAATGCGCAACTCGCCCAGTTCCTCGTCATACACAAACAGCTTGCGCGCCATCGTGCGCTGGTAGCTGAGCATGTCGATCAGGAAGCCCAGGGCGCCCAAGCTGTTGCCCAGTTTCTCGAACACGCCCTGGCGGTCTGATTCGGGGACTTCATTGATGAGCAAACGCTCCACCATGTCGCGCATGCGAACCACGGCGAGCGATGCCTGGTCCAGACCCAGCACCGACAGCACGCCGCGCATTTGGGCAAGATGCCCCGGTACTGTTGCCAAGACTGCAGTGTCCTGCGGGCTGCGGAAGAATTGGTCCAGCGCCTTTTCCGCCTCGCCGAGCGTGGAGCGCAATTCGTCCACCACACTGCCCATGGTCTGGTTGTCGCTGACCCTGCGGTACAGCTCCTCCATCCACTGCTCCAGAGGTTCTGGCTCAGCGCCCGCCCCCACCGCATCCAGGCGCTCTGCCAGTCGGCCCGCGCGGATTTCCATCTGATTGCCGTCCGCATCCAGCTCTTCAAAGGCTGCTTGCAGATACAAGACCGAGGTGGCTACTTCCATGGCCAGCGCGGCCGAAGGAGGTTCACCCGAGCGGGTGGTGGATTCCAGCGCGCGGGTCAGCGCCTGAGCAAGGCTTTCGCTACCGGGGTGCAGCTTGCGCAGCGAGTCGCAGACCAGACTGAATTGGTCCGCCGCTGGCTTGAGTTTGTTGCGGTCGCCGCCCGCCAGGGCAGACCAGGTTTCCGTGGCAGCAGCTATTCGCTTGCGTGCCTGCGCCAGCATGGCAGGATCAAACCTGCCAAAACGGGCGGCTTCATAGTCCACCGGCTTGAACCGATCAAGGGCAAAAGCCTGCCGGACCGCCTGCAAAGACGGAGCCGCACTGTCATTGGATTCGGCTGGCTTGGCCTGCGAACAGAAGAACAGCAGATCCTGAACCAAGCGGTCTGCAATCGTCGTGTCACCCTTGGCAAGGGTGGAGTACTGCATCAGCACGCGGGATGCCACACGCTTGACGTAGACGTCTGCAGGCAAAAGGCCGGAGCCGAAAGCCTCAAAAAAGCCTGCGCATATCTTCCAGAAAGCGCGGGACTGGCGGTCTTGCTGGGCTGCCACAAATCCCAGACAGGTATCCCGCAAACTCAACGAAGCCCTGAGATCGCCGGATTTGACGATTCTTAGAACTGCCGCATCCAGGCGAGCACGCGCCTCAGGCCCATAGGGCAGCGGCGTGGCTACAACAGCCCCCTCGGGCTCGCGAAACCGGCGTTCCACGGGCCACAGATCGGCCGGATGGACACGGTCTGCACCTGCCAGGGCCTGGGCATCGCGATACTGGGGAAACAACGCGACAGGCGACGCTGCCTTGCCAGCCAGAACGGTTTCCAGATATTCGATGAGCGCAAAGCTCGCACGCTCAATCACTGCGGCAGCATCGTCGCTGCAGGTCTCAGGCCGTTGAACGAACTTCTGGACTGCCGACTCCATGGCGCGCAGGACCAAAGCTGGAGGGCCCATGCCCACCATTTCCAGCGCACCACACGCTTGGTGCAACTGCTGGCGAGCGATGCGCAGCGGGCCTGCGTCCAGCGCTGCAAGATCCGACTCGCGTGCCGCTTCTGCATCTCGCACAAAACGGCGCATGGCCTTGACAGCGCCATCCAGAGATTTGCGCAGTTCGTCAAGCACCCAGGCCAAAGGACCCAGGTCCTGATCCCCCTGGGTCCCATCCGCGGCCGGTGCATTGTTGACATCAATAGATGACATGGATTCGTCCCCGGCTGCTATGAGCCAGCTGGTTGATGACTACAGCGTCAGGCAATCTTGAACCGTGCCACCGATTGGCGCAGTTCCTCAGCCATGTGCGACAGCTCGCGCACCTGCTGCGCCGTGGTACGAGTACCTTCACCCGTCTGCTCGGTCACTGCAAAAATGTGCTGGATGTTGTCGGCCACTTCGTTGGCCAAAACGGCTTCCCGCGAAGTTGAAGACGAAATCTGCTCAATCAGTTCGGCGAGGCGACGCGACACGCGGTCAATCTCGGTCAGTGCGGTACCGGCGCTGTCAGACAGGCGGGCCCCTTCCACCACCCCCTGCGTGGAACGCTCCATAGCGGCCACGGCATCCTGGGTGTCGGTCTGAATCGCCTTCACCAGCGCAGAAATCTGGCGCGTCGCATCAGCGGAACGTTCGGCCAGTCGCTGCACTTCTTCCGCCACCACCGAGAAGCCGCGACCGGCTTCACCAGCGGATGCGGCCTGAATGGCTGCGTTCAGGGCCAGAACGTTCGTCTGTTCGGTAATGTCAGAGATCAGCTCCGTGATTTCACCGATCTCCTGCGACGATTCGCCCAGTCGCTTGATGCGCTTGGAGGTGTCCTGGATCTGGTCACGGATGGAGTTCATACCGCCGATGGCGTTTTGCACGGCCTGCAGACCGGAGTCAGCCGCTTGCAGCGACTGGCGGGCCACCGTGGCGGATTCTTGCGCCTGTGTAGACACCTCGTTAATGCGGGTCGCCATGTCAAGCACCGAGCGGCCGGTTTCGCGAATTTCGCGCAGTTGCTCGGTCGATGCTGCCAGCAGTTCGGTGGAGGTGTTGTCCACCTGAGCCGTCGTTTGTGCCACGCGGGTCGCCGTGTTCTGCACGCTGCCCACCAGTTGGCGCAGCTCTTCCACCGTGTAGTTCACCGAGTCGGCAATGGCGCCCGTGATGTCTTCCGTCACCGTGGCTTCTTGCGTCAAGTCACCCTCAGCGACCGATTGCAGTTCGTTCATCAAACGCAAAATGGCAGCCTGGTTGGCGTCGTTGACGCGCTTGGCTTCTTGCTCTTGGCGCTTGGCGTCCTTCTGCTGCATTTCAGCAGCCGCTTGGCGACCACGGCTGTCAAGCAGCTGAACACGAGAAATGCCCACACCGCAAAAGATCACAAACAAACCAGCAAGCGCAAGAGCTGCCAGTTGGCCGCCACCCACACCCGTCTGGGCCGACAGTTTGGTTTGCAGTCCTTCGAGCTGACGGCGCAGAGGCTCACTGTCAGCAATGATGGCGGACTGCGCTTCACGGGCCGACACCAGCCCTTGCAGGTTGCCCAGAATGGCGCTGGCCTGGGTGCGGGTCTGCTCATAGAGCTTCACCAGAGCTTCCAGCTGTTCGCGGGTCTGGGCATCCTTGGTGGCAGCCAGGCGCAGTTCCGGGCTGCCGTCCAGCAGGCCCTGGGCAATTTCCTTGAACGAATTCAAGTCCTTGCCCAGCAGGAACACGGCCTCAGGGCTCACACCTTCCATGGTCTGGAATTCGTTGGCGGACTTGCCGATACGCTGGGTCAACATCACCAGCTGGCCAGCAGCAGAAATTTCAGCGGCCGGGGCGTTCTGCTGGAGTTTCAGCGAAGACACCGTTTCGGCGATTTCCAGCAGGTCAGACGACTGGCGGTTGATGGTGCGCAGAGCGTCACCCACCTGGGTCAGGATCTTCTGCTGACCCATCACCACGCTGGCATTGCGCTCGGCACGTTCCATGAGCGGGTTCACGGCGTCCAGATCGGGCTTGTAGGGCTCGCCCAGGGATTCCACGCCAAGTTCGCCATCACCCGCGTTGAGGGCACGCACATTGCGCGCCAGCACGCCGGAGCTTTCCACCACGTCCGGGAAGGCCTGGGGACTACCCACCAGGGCCTGAGATACGGACTTGGCGAGACGCTGTGATTGCATCAGGGATTGGCCGGTAGCCGCAAGCTGCTGAGCTGATCGGTCTGCCTGCTGCAGCACCCAGAAGGCAATCAACGCGAGAACCGCCACACCGATACCAAGCAGCGCGAGCAATCGACGCTGGTGAGCGGCGGCCGTGGCACGCCCCAGCACCGGCAGCGCGATCAGGTCTTCCTCTGCGTCCGATGCGGCCAGTTCCGGCGAATAACCATCTGGATCGCCCTGCACGCTGTTCATCGCTTCAGCCTGGTAGGTGTCGCGCAGCTGCGCACCATCCAGCGAACCCGTGGCAAGAAGATCCTGCCCGTCGTCGGCGGCGCCGGCAGTCGCGCCGGTTTCCGGCGTGGCAGGTTTCCGGTTGAACAGTTTTCCAAATTGATTGACGACGGACATGGTGCAGCCTTACAGAAAAACTCAAGCACTGATGCTCAGGAAAGCGGGATGTTGGGACAGGATCTGCAAGTTCAGCTCCTGCCAGCGTGTGCCGCTGGAATCGATATAGGTGGTGCCAAAGAACGCGGGCGAATCCTCGGCGGGCGGCTCAGAAGACACAAATGCATCGGTCCCACGCAGGCCTGCAAGGCGATCCACCAGCAACGCTGCATTGACCTCCAGGGCGGCATTGAAGGCCAGCAGGCTGGCTTCGGACAAGGCCTGCTCCGTGCGCGGAGCGGCTGAGCCCAGAAGGCCTGCCAGATCCACCACGCCGACCAGCCCGCCGCGCAGGTTGGCCACACCCAGAAACCACCGCTGGGTGTAGGGCACCGCCTGGATCGAGACCCAGGGAAAGATCTCCCCCGACTGACCCAGTGGCAGCAAGTAAAAACTCCCGGCCGACTCGACAGCCAGCCAGGATGAAACAGAGGACCCTTCGGTTCTTGCAGCCTGAAGGCGGCTGGCAAGTCGGGTCTGGAGCTCTCGCAGGGCTTCGCGGTTGGCCATGAACGCGCCGCAGCCTTAGTTCAGAGCGTCAATTTTGGCCTGCAGTTCAGCGGGATCCACGGGCTTGGTGATATAGCCGCGCGCACCCTGCCGCATCCCCCAGACGCGATCCGTTTCCTGGTTCTTGCTGGTGCACATGATGATGGGCACATCGGCGTACAGCGGGTCGCGGGTGATGGCACGTGTGAGCTGGAAGCCGTTTTGGCCGGGCATGACAACGTCCATGAGGATCAGGTCGGGCTTTTCCTCCGCCAGACGGCGGAAAGCCTCATCGGCATTTTCTGCGGTGCGTACCTGCATGCCTTTTTTCTGAAGCAGGTCGGTCAAAAACATCAACTCGGTCTTCGAGTCGTCGACGACCAATACTTTCTGGATGGGCATTACATCGCTCCTTGTTGGGCATTGCCAAATTGCTGCACGGCTTGCAGCAACTGGTCTTTGGTAAACGGTTTGGTGAGATATTCCTGGCAGCCGACCATGCGCCCGCGCGCTTTGTCGAATACACCATCCTTGGAGGACAGCATCACCACCGGAGTATCTGCAAAACGGGCATTGCGCTTGATGATGGCGCAGGTCTGGTACCCGTCGAGCTTGGGCATGAGGATGTCGCAGAAAATCAGCTGAGGCTGGTAATCATTGACTTTGGCCAAAGCATCAAAGCCGTCGTCGGCCAACAAGACTTCGTGCCCCCCCTGCTTGAGAAAAATCTCGGCGCTTCGACGGATGGTGTTGCTGTCATCCACCACGAGCACTTTGAAAGATGCGCCTGTTGTAGTCAATTGTTACTGCTCCTGATGGAGAAAAAAACAACGCAGCAGCACATGATGCTGGTGCGCCTCAAATCTGAACCATCTCGAAGTCTTCCTTGCGGGCCCCACACTCGGGGCAGGTCCAGTTCATCGGAACCTGATCCCATGGTGTATTGGGTGCAATGCCGTGCTCAGGTGAACCCTCTGCTTCGTCATAAATCCAACCGCAAATCAAACACATCCAAGTTTTAGAGTCGATCACAGCTTAAAGGGCCTTCACATAGAATGCAACGATTGTATCTAGTCATCTCCGTGGGCTGCGGCTTCGGTGCCACCCCTCAAGCAGGATCTGGTCCATGACCATCAAAGCATCCCCCCCCCCCCCGAAAGCATAGATATTGAAGATGACGGTTTGGAGGACGCAAGCCCTGCATGCGTGCTCGTCTTCAATGCCAGCGACCCCAGCGGCGCTGGCGGACTGACAGCCGACATCACCACCATTGCCTCCGTGGGCGGGCATCCGATTGCCGTGGTCACAGGCGCCTATGCCCGCGACACGGCGCAGATTTTCGACCACTTCAGCTTTGACGACGAGGCGGTGGCCGAGCAGGCCCGGGCCGTGCTGGAAGACCTGCCGGTCCAGGCCATCAAGGTCGGTTTCGTGGGCAGTCCGGAGAACATCAGCACCATCGCCGAGATAACCACAGACTATGATGAAGTCCCGGTGATAGCGTACATGCCCAACCTGTCCTGGTGGCGCGATGAGCTGATCGACGAGTACCTGGATGCCTTCCGCGAATTGTTGTTACCGCAGACCTCGGTGTTGGTTGGAAACCACAGCACCCTGTGGCGCTGGCTGTTGCCCGACTGGACCAGCGACCGCAGCCCCACAGCCCGCGACATTGCCCGGGCCGCCTCCGAAATGGGCGTGCCCTATACCCTGGTCACCGGCATTCCCCTGCCCGAGCAGTTTGTCGAGAACGTGCTGGCCTCCCCCCAGACCGTGCTGGGCAGTGGCAAGTTCGAACTGTTCGACGCCACCTTCTCCGGCGCCGGCGATACCTTGTCGGCGGCCCTCACGGCCCTGGTGGCCAGCGGCAACGACCTGGGCGAAGCCACCAGCGAAGCTCTGGGCTACCTCGACCGCTGCCTGGATGCCGGCTTTCGCCCAGGCATGGGGCACATCGTGCCCGACCGCATGTTCTGGGCCCAGCCCGACGATGACGAGGCCGAGGGTGACGAAGAAGAACCCCCGATTGACGAAGCACAGGCCCTCGAAGGCTTTGTGATGCCCCCCCATGACACCAAGCACTGATCTCAATATCCCCCTGTTCGAACGCGCCAAGGCGCTGATCCCCGGCGGCGTGAATTCGCCCGTGCGGGCCTTCAAGGCCGTGGGCGGCACGCCGCGTTTTGTGAAGCGCGCCAAAGGCGCCTACTTCTGGGACGCCAACGACCAGCGTTTCATCGACTACATCGGCTCCTGGGGCCCGATGATCCTGGGCCACGGCCACCCCGCTGTGCTCGAAGCCGTGCAGAGCGCAGCGCTCGAAGGCTTCAGCTTTGGCGCACCGACCGAACGCGAGGTGGAGCTGGCCGAGGAAATCCTGAGCCTCGTGCCATCGATGGAAATGATCCGCCTCGTCAGCTCGGGTACCGAAGCGGGCATGAGCGCGATCCGCCTGGCCCGTGGCGCCACAGGCCGCAGCAAGTTCATCAAGTTCGAAGGCTGCTACCACGGCCATGCCGATTCGCTGCTGGTCAAGGCCGGATCGGGCCTGGCCACGTTTGGCAACGCCACCAGCGCGGGCGTGCCGCCCGAGGTGGTGCAGCACACCCTGGTGCTCGAGTACAACAATGTCGCTCAGCTCGAAGAGGCCTTTGCCCTGCACGGCAAGGAACTGGCCTGCGTGATGATCGAGCCCATCGCGGGCAACATGAACCTGGTGCGCGCCAGTGTGCCCTTCATGCGCCGCTGCCGCGAGCTGTGCACCGAATACGGCGCGCTGCTGGTGCTGGATGAGGTGATGACGGGCTTCCGTGTGGCCCTGGGCAGCGCGCAAAGCGTCTATGCCAAGAGCATCCCCGGCTTCAAACCCGACATCACGGTGCTGGGCAAGGTCATTGGCGGTGGTATGCCGCTGGCAGCCTTTGGTGGCCCGCGCGCCATCATGGAAAACCTCGCACCGTTGGGCGCCGTGTACCAGGCAGGCACGCTGTCGGGCAACCCTGTGGCCACGGCCTGCGGGCTGGCCACGCTGCGCGAGATCAAGAAGCCGGGCTTCTTCGACGCACTGTCGGCCACCACACGCTCCCTGGTTGATGGCCTCGCCGCTGCGGCGGCGGCTGAAGGCGTGCCCTTCAGCACCGACAGCGAAGGCGGCATGTTCGGCTTCTTCCTGATGCCCGAGCTACCCCAGAACTACGCCCAGGTGCTCAAGACCGACAGCGCGCGCTTCAACCAGCTGTTCCACGGCCTGCTTGATCGCGGCATCTATATTGCACCTGCGCTGTACGAGGCCGGTTTTGTCAGCGCCGCCCACACACCCGAAGACATTGCCGCCACCGTGGCTGCCGCGCGCGAAGTGTTCAAAGGACTATCAAAATAATAGCTGCCAGCGCTTTACTACCAAGCGCTAGAGGCTTTTTTATTGATATTTTTTTGTAGCAGAGGGCGCAGCGCCCTCGCTTCACGCGGCCGTCATGCAATGCGGGCAGGCTCGGGTGTTTTACCCCACACCACCCGCGCCATGGCACACAAACCCCTCGTCTCTACCTCCCACCCTTTCCGCGACGCTGCGCAGGCCGATGCCGGGCGGCGGCGCTTCGTGCGCCAGCTCGGCATGGCTGCAGCCGCGCTGGGCACCCTGCCGCTGGCGGCCTGCGGCGGCGGCGATGACGATGCGCCTGCCGTGCAGTTTGCACACGGCATCGCCAGCGGCGACCCGCTGGCCGACCGCGTGATGCTGTGGACACGGGTGACCCCACCTGCTGGCCACACCAGCGATATCCCTGTCGAATGGGAACTTGCCACAGACAGCAACTTCACCTCCATCGCTGCCCAAGGCAAGACCACGGCGCTGGCCAGCAAGGACTTCACCGTCAAGGTCGATGCCACCGGGCTCAAGGCGGCCACTGCGTACTACTACCGCTTTCGTGCGTACGCTGCCCACACCGCCACCGGCCGCACGCGCACCCTGCCCACCGGCAGCGTGGCGCAGGTCAAGCTGGCCGTGTTTTCGTGCGCCAACTACCCCGCCGGCTACTTCAATGTGTATGCCGACGCGGCCCGCCGCAATGACCTGGATGCCACCGTCCACCTGGGCGACTACGTCTATGAATATGCCCGGGGTGGATATGCGTCAGCCAACGCAGGCGCGTTGGGGCGCCTGTCGCAGCCTGCCCACGAGATCCTGAGCCTTGCCGACTACCGCCAGCGCCACGCCCAATACAAAACCGACTCCGACCTGCAGGACCTGCACGCAGCCGCCCCCATGATCGCCGTGTGGGACGACCACGAGATCACCAACGACACCTGGAGCAACGGCGCAGAAAACCACCAGAGCGCCACCGAAGGCAGTTTCAGCGCGCGCAAAGCCGCGGCCATGCAGGCGTACCACGAGTGGATGCCCACCCGCAACGCGCAGACCGAGCTGATCTACCGCAGCTTTGCTTTTGGCAACCTGGTGGCGCTGCACATGCTCGACACCCGCGTGGTGGCACGTGATGAGCAGCTCGACTACGGCCAGTTTTTCACTGCCACCGGCTTTGACGCTGCCGCATTCACCGCCGCCGTGGGCAGCACCAGTCGCCAGCTGCTGGGCACCACGCAGACACAGTGGCTTCAGCAGCAGATGGCCACATCCAGCGCTACCTGGCAGGTGCTGGGGCAGCAGGTGTTGATGGGTCACATGAACATTCCAGCGCCCATCCTGATGGAAACGCTGCAACCCGGCGCAGGCGTCACCGTCAGCCAGTACGCGGCCCTGGTGGGACGCGCGCAGACAGCGCCCGCCAGTCTCACACCGGCCGAGCAGGCCATCCTGGCGCAGCCCTCCATTCCCTACAACCTGGACGCCTGGGACGGCTACCAGGTGGCACGCGAGACGGTGCTGGCCACCTCGCGCAGCTTGGGCAAGAACCTGGTGGTGCTGTCGGGCGACACCCACAACGCCTGGGCCAACGAGCTGCGGGACATGAGCGGCAATGCCGTGGGTGTGGAATTTGCCACCTCGTCCGTCACCTCGCCGGGGTTTGAGGAATACCTGCCGAACGAAAACCCCGCCACACTGGCCGGTGCGCTGCAGCAGCTCATCGCGCCGCTGAAGTACTGCGATACCTCGCGCCGTGGCTACATGGTGCTGACTGCCACCGCCACTGAGTGCCGCGCCGACTGGGTGTACGTGAGCACCATCACCAGTCGCAACTACACGGCCAGCACCGACAAATCTCTGAAGGTGCTAGCGGGCGCGGCGGGCACGGGGCGCATTGTCGCGGCATAAGCTCAGGCTTACAGCAGCCCCCGCAATTCGCGGGCTGCCTCCTGCAGCAGCGGGAGCAGGTCGCGCTGCAGGCTGCCCTCGTCGACCTGCTTGGGTGACGCCACCACATTGAGCGCCGCCACCGTGTCGCCCTGCAGATTGCGCAGGGGCACGGCCAGCGCGTGCACGCCCAGTTCGTGCTCTTCCACCGCCAGGCAATAGTCATCGCGCCGCACCTTGGCAACCACCTGCCGCAGCGGGCCGACCTGGGTGATGGTGTGGGGCGTGAGGCGGTGCAGTGAGCAGGCCTTGAGCCACGCAGTGAGTTGCGCAGGAGGCAATGCCGCCAGCAGCACGCGCCCCGTGGACGTGGGGTGCGCCGGCAGCCGCGCCCCCAGGTGCAGGCCATAGGCCAGCACGCGCGACGGCGCGCCGTACACCCCGCTGCGCGCCACGATCACCACCTCGCTGCCATCCAGCACCACGGCCGAAAACGACTGCTGCGTCTGGGCCGCCAGCCGGTTCAGCGTGGGCTGCAGCACCCGCGGCAGCCGGGCTGAGGCCAGGTAGCTGCCTGAAAACCGCAGCACCTTGGGCGCCAGCCAGAAGTAGCTGCCATCCGTCTCCAGATAGCCCAGGTGCGCTAGCGTCAGCAGGTGCCGCCGCGCTGCCGCGCGCGTGAGACCCGTGCGCTGCGCGGCCAGTGTGGCATTGAGCCGCTGGCGCTCCGTGTCAAAACTCTCCAACACCGCCATGCCCTTGGCCATGCCTTCGATCAAATCTGCCTTGGCGATGGGTACGGTGGTCATGGTTTGCCTGGGGCGCCTGGGGTCGGACGCCCGGTCGAAGACTGGAGGTGAGCCGAGGCTATGGAAGATTGCGCGATGATCGCACATCAGATCCATCAATCGCACGATAGCGGCGTGGGCCGGGCTTCAATTGACATGGATCAACCTACGCTTGGCCCTGTTCCTTTACCGCTTTCTAACGCCTTTGTGAGGTTGTCCACCATGCGTACCCAGGTTGCCATCATCGGCGCAGGCCCCGCCGGTCTGCTGCTCGGCCAGTTGCTCTACAAATCCGGCATTGACGCCGTCATCATCGAACAGCGCAGCCCCGACTACGTGCTGGGCCGTATCCGCGCAGGTGTGCTAGAGCAGGTCAGCATGGACCTGCTGGACAAGGCTGGCGTTGGTGCCCGCGCCCATGCCGAAGGGCTGCCCCACGATGGTATCGAGCTGCTGTTCAAGGGCCAGCGCCACCGCATCGACCTGCACGACCTGACCGGCGGCAGCCGCGTGACGGTGTACGGCCAGACCGAAGTGACGCGCGACCTGATGGACGCCCGCGCAGCGGAAGGCCTGACCACGGTGTACGACGCCAACAACGTGAGCGTGCACGACTTTGACGGCCAAAGCCCCCGCGTGACCTACGAGAAGGACGGCCAGACGCACGAGGTGCTCTGCGACTTCATCGCAGGCTGCGACGGCTACCACGGCGTGTGCCGCGCCAGCGCGCCGGCCAACCTGCTCAAGACCTACGAACGTGTCTACCCCTTCGGCTGGCTGGGTGTGCTGGCCGATGTGCCGCCCGTCTCGCACGAACTGATTTACGCCAACACCGAGCGCGGCTTTGCGCTGTGCAGCATGCGCAGTGCCACCCGCAGCCGCTACTACGTGCAGGTGCCCAACACCGACAAGATCGACAACTGGACCATCGACCAGTTCTGGACCGAGCTGGGCAACCGCCTGGACCCTGAGGCACGTGCCAATCTGGTCACAGGCCCGGCGCTGGAGATGAGCATTGCCCCGCTGCGCAGCTTTGTGGCCGAGCCCATGCGGTTTGGCCGCATGTTCCTGGCGGGCGACGCGGCCCACATCGTGCCGCCCACGGGCGCCAAGGGCCTGAACCTGGCGGCAAGCGACGTGGGTTACCTGTGGACCGCGCTCACCGAGTTCTACACAGAGAAATCCGCCGTGGGCATCGACACCTACTCCGACCGCTGCCTGCGCCGCGTGTGGCGCGCCGAGCGCTTCTCGTGGTGGTTCACCTCGCTGATGCACCGCTTTCCCGAGACGGGCGAGTTTGGCCAGAAAATTCAGGAGGCCGAGCTGGACTACCTGGTGAATTCGCGCGCGGCCTCAGTCTCGCTGGCGGAGAACTATGTGGGGCTGCCGATGAACTTCGGCACCTGAACCTCACCTTCATCCTGACAACGGACATAAAAAAAAGCGGCTTCCTTGGAAGCCGCTTTTTGTTGGGTGCCCGCCGGTCGAATCAATGGCGGAAGTGGCGCACGCCACTGAACACCATGGCTACGCCACGCTCGTTGGCGGCGTCAATGACTTCGTTGTCGCGCATGGAGCCACCGGGCTGGATCACGCAGGTGGCGCCCGCATCCACCACCACATCGAGGCCGTCGCGGAAGGGGAAGAAGGCGTCGCTGGCCACCACGGTGCCCTGCAGCGTCAGGCCTGCGTGACCCGCCTTGATGCTGGCGATGCGGGCCGAATCCAGGCGGCTCATTTGCCCAGCGCCCACGCCCATGGTCATGCCGCCCTTGCAGAAGACGATGGCGTTGCTCTTGACGTACTTGGCCACCTTCCAGGCAAACAGCAGGTCTTCCATTTCTTCCAGCGTGGGCTGCTTCTTCGTCACGACCTTGAGGTCGATGAGCGACAGCTCGTGGTTGTCGGCGGTCTGCAGCAGCAAGCCCGAGCCGATGCGCTTGGCGTCCATGGCGTTGCGGCCGCGTTCCCAGTCCGTCTTGCCCCCGTGTGTTGGCAACGCGATCTTGAGCAGGCGCACATTGGCCTTGGCTTTGAAGATCTCCAGCGCTTCGGCAGTGAAGTCAGGCGCCATCAGCACTTCGACAAACTGCTTGCTCACCTGCTGGGCGGCAGGGCCGTCCACCACGCGGTTGAACGCGATGATGCCGCCGAAAGCGCTGGTGGGGTCGGTCTGGAAGGCCTTGCTGTAGGCGCTCAGCGCGTCCAGGCCCACGGCCACGCCACAGGGGTTGGCGTGCTTGACGATCACGCAGGCCGCGGCGTCAAAGCTCTTCACGCATTCCCACGCCGCATCAGCGTCAGCGATGTTGTTGTAACTCAGCTCCTTGCCCTGCAATTGCACGCCGGTGACCAGCGAGCCAGGCGCGGGGTACAGGTCGCGGTACAGCGCGGCTTGCTGGTGGCTGTTTTCGCCGTAGCGCAGGTCTTGCACCTTGGTGAAGATGCCATTGCTCTGGCCGGGGAACTGGGTGCGCGTGGGCACGTAGGTTTCCGACAGTTTTTCTTCTTCGAACGTGACGGACGAGAGGTAGTCGCTGATGGCGCCGTCGTACTGCGCAATACGGTTGAACGCAGCCACCGACAGCGAAAAACGCAGCTTGTCGCTGAGCTTGCAAGAACCTTGTCCATGGGTTGCCTTGAGTTCAGCCAGCACGGCGTCGTACTGGTCGGCCGAGGTGATCACGCCAACGTCCTTCCAGTTCTTGGCGGCACTGCGCACCATGGCGGGGCCGCCGATGTCGATGTTCTCGATGGCGTCGGCCAGCGTGCAGCCGGCCTTGGCCACGGTGGCTTCAAAGGGGTAGAGGTTGACCACCAGCAGGTCGATGGTGTCAATGCCGTGTTCCTTCAACGCTGCCATGTGTTCGGGCAGCTCGCGGCGCGCCAGCAGGCCGCCGTGCACCTTGGGGTGCAGCGTCTTCACGCGGCCGTCCAGCATCTCGGGGAACTGGGTGACCTCAGCCACTTCGGTCACGGGCAGGCCCTTGTCGGCCAGCAGCTTGGCGGTGCCACCGGTGGACAGGAGCTTGATGCCTAGCGCGTGCAGCGCTTGGGCGAATTCGACGATGCCGGTCTTGTCGGAGACGGAGAGAAGTGCGTTCATGGTGTGGGAGGGGAGAGTTTGAATAAAAACAGGCTCTAGCGCTTATCTATCAAGCGCAAGCAGCTACAAATTAGATAGCAAACAACACAATGACGTCAGAGCAGCTTGTGCTCGACGAGCTTTTTGCGCAGCGTGTTGCGGTTCAGGCCCAGCCATTCGGCCGCGCGGGACTGGTTGTTGTCGGCTTGCTGCATCACGACTTCCAGCAGCGGCCTTTCGACCACACGCACCAGCATGTCGTACATGCCATCGGGCGTCTCGCCGCCCAGGTCGCGAAAGTAGCCCTGCAGGCTCTCGCGCACGCATTCTTCTATGTGTTTCTTGCTCATGCAGCCAATCCCTCTTGTTCTTCTGGTTCTGCGTCTACGTCGGTGGCAGCAGGCAGCCGGTCCATCTGTTGCCCGAGGGCGTCCAGGTGGTCGGCCACGGCCTGCCACTGCGTGGTGCAGTCTTCGATCGTGTTGATGTGTTGCCTGAAGGCCTCGCCGCCCGGCAGCGCGCGCAGGTACCAGGCAATGTGCTTGCGCGCACTGCGCACCCCGGTCAGCTCGCCATACAGGCTGTAGTGGTCTTGCAGGTGGTCCAGCAGCAGGCGGCGCACCTCGGCCACCAGCGGCGGCGCCAGGTGTTCGCCCGTGGCCAGAAAGTGGCCGATCTCGCGGAAGATCCATGGTCGGCCCTGTGCGGCGCGGCCGATCATGATCGCGTCGGCGCCAGTGGCGGCCAGCACGTCGCGCGCCTTTTCGGGCGAGGTGATGTCGCCGTTGGCCACCACGGGCACCTTCACCGCCGCCTTGACGGCTGCGATGGTGTCGTACTCCGCGTGGCCCTTGTAGCCCTGCTCGCGCGTGCGGCCGTGCACGGTGAGCATCTGGATGCCCACGCTTTCAAACTGCCGCGCCAATGCCACGGCGTTCTTGTGCTCCTGGCACCAGCCGGTGCGCATCTTCAGCGTGACAGGCACGTTGAAAGGCGCGCAGGCCTCGACCACCGCAGCGGCGATCTCCACCGCCAGCGCCTCGTTTTGCATCAGGGCGGAGCCCGCCCATTTGTTGCACACCTTCTTGGCCGGACAACCCATGTTGATGTCGATGATCTGCGCGCCGCGTTCCACGTTGTAGACCGCAGCCTCAGCCATCATCGGCGCATCGGTGCCGGCGATCTGCACGGCAATGGGCCCCGGCTCCCCTTCATGGTTGGCCCGGCGCGAGGTCTTGAGACTGTTCCACAAGTCCTTGCGCGAGGTCACCATCTCGCTCACCGCATAGCCCGCACCCAGCGCCTTGCACAGCTGGCGGAACGGCCGGTCGGTGACGCCCGCCATCGGGGCGACGAACAACCGGTTCGCCAAAGGAATGTGGCCGATGTGCATGGGCGGGGTGGGATAGGGAGGCAGCAGCAGATGCTGAAAAAGGAGGCAGGATTGTACCTGCTCAAAATTTCAGCAAATGAAATATCTCGACCGCTGAAAATCGGACGGCTTTGTCACCCTCACGCGCAGCCGGGGCGAGTACCACCCCGCAGGGAGCAAGGTCATCGCGCGGCGAGGTCAGCGTCCGCCGTGTGCACCGTTGCAGCGCCGCGCAGCGCATAGTGCCACCAGGCATCGGGGGTGTTTTCAAACTGGTGGCGGGCCATCGTCGCACGCAGCCAGGCGCGGTTGTGCAGCACATCGGGCGAGAAGCCCTGGGCGGCCGACTCTGCACCTGCCAGCGCCGCACCCGCAGGCGTTCCCATGTCCACATCGTGCCCATCGGCCAGTGGCCCGCGCACCACCTTGCTGGCCTTCATGCCGTCCACCACACGCACCTGCACCACCCAGCCGCCGCCAGTGGCCGGGCAGGTAGCCTGCAACACCATGCCCTGCGCCTGCAATTCCTGGCCCACCCGCTGCAAGGCGGCGCGCGCAGAAGGTGTTTCGCGGCAAGGGCTGGCGACATGCACCTCAGCGGGTTGGAGTTCAGGCACCGCTGCCTGTGGGCTGTGCACACAGGCAGCCATCAGCAGCGCCAGGGCCAGCGGCAGCCAGCGCAGGCCAACAGGCGCGCCAGCCAGAGCGGTGCTGCTGGGGAAGACGTGGGGTTCAAAGCGTTGCATGCTGCCTCCTCCTTGGGAATTTTTCGGGGGACGGTGTGGTTACCACGATAAGAAAGGAGCCCCTTGCAAGCCATGCGCAGATGGCGCAGCCCGGCGTAGGACAGCGCCCCATGGCACCAAAGCACCGGCTGCGCCGCCCTACACTTGGCCCCTATGGAAATCTGGATGCACCAGCTGCTGGAATGGCTTGCGCTGCCGCAGTTCGGCCTGAGCACGGTCTTTGTGGTGGCGTTCATCTCCGCCACGCTGCTGCCTTTGGGCTCGGAGCCTGCGGTGTTCGGCCTGATCAAGATCAACCCTGAACTCTTCTGGCCCGCCATCCTGGTGGCCACGGTTGGCAACACGCTGGGCGGTGGTGTGAGCTGGTGGATGGGCCTGGGCGCTCACAAGGTGGTGGACAAGGCCCGTGGCAATGCCACTGAAGTTCGCGCGCTGAACTGGCTTCGGCGCTTTGGCGCCCCCGCCTGCCTAATGAGCTGGCTGCCCGTGGTGGGCGACCCGCTGTGTGCTGTGGCAGGCTGGCTCAAGCTGCCGTTCTGGCCTTGCCTGGCCTATATGGCTGTGGGCAAATTCTTCCGCTACCTGGTTATGACGAGCGTGTTGCTGTACTTCATGCCAGGGCATCTGGCGATGTAGTGGCCCGCCGAAGGCACCGGGATCAGGGCGGCAATAGACGGTCCCAGTAGACGGGCACCGTGGTGTCCACGTGCAGCGTGATCGCCTCTTCGTGGGACTGCAGCGGGTGGGCGCGGGCCCACTGGGCGTCCAGCACCGCCACATCCGCCTCTGACGCACCGGCTCCGGCCAGCGCGCGCTGGCGCACACGCTCCCGCAGCACCGGCAAGGGGGCCTCGAACGACAGGATGTGGCAGGGCACTTGCACAGAATCGGCCAGGGCCAGGAAAAGCGCGCGGGCATCGCGGTCCAGCAAGGTGGCATCCACGATCGCGGAGTAGCCTGCCGCCAGCACCTCGCGCGCCACTTGCGCCAACCGCTGGTGCGTGCGGAATGTAGCCTCGGCGGTGTAGATGCCGCCAGGTACGCCGTCGCTGGAAGCATTAGGCGCCAGGCCGAACAGGCGCTTGCGCTCCACATCCGCCTGCACGCGCACCCATCCACGCTGGCACGCCAGGGTCAGCGCATGGGTGCTCTTGCCCGCCCCCGAAAAGCCATGGGCCAGCCACAACGCAGCAGGGCGCGCCACCGGCCAGCGCGCAGGCCGTTGCCCCGCAAAACCCGCCGCCAGTTCCAGATATTCCTCCAGGGCTTGCACAGCCTGCGCACTGCCATCACCGCAGGTTGGATTCAGCCGCAGGGCAGCAACCCGCGCCCGCACCAACGCGCGGTAGGCGCCGTAGTACCGCAAAACGGACAGGCCCGCGTAGTCTCCCGTGTGCTCCAGCCACCGGTTCAAGAACCGCCAGGCCAGATCGGCCCGGCCATGGGCCGCGAGGTCCATCACCACAAAGGCGATATCGGCCACACAGTCGATCCAGCGCAAGGCGGGGTTGAACTCGATGGCATCGAACAGCTGGGCCTTGCCATCGATGAGTGCAATGTTGGCCAGATGCAAATCGCCATGGCATTCGCGCACCCGACCGGCTGCCCGCCGTGCCTCGAACGCGGTGGCCAGGGCCCGCCCCTGGTGCCGGCACCAGCCGACCACCTGCGCCAGCAGGGGGCCCTGACCGGGCAGCGCGCTTGCCACGGGTGCGCGCAGAGCCGCCACACAGTCATCCACTGGCGCTTGCACCGCTGCCGCCGTGCCCCAGCTGTCGGTGCTTGCAGCGATGGCGGCTGCGTCGTGGAACTGCGCCACATGGCACGCCAGCTGGTCGATCTGCACAGGCGACACGCGACGCGCATCCAGTGCAGCGGCGAGCAGTGCGTCCTGGGCAAAACGTCGCATCCACACGACGGGCTCTGCGCCTGGCAGAGCGTCTTTCCACGGCACCACCTGAAGCGCGGTGGGGGCGCCATCCGCCCCAGCATTCACCTGACCCACCAAACCGACAAGGCCCAAGTACAGGCCCGGCGCCGTGCGGCGATTGATGCGCAGCTCCTCCTCGCAGGCGGCGTGCCGCAGGGCATGGGTACTGAAGTCGAGAAAATCCAGCTGCAAGGGCTTCTTGAGCTTGTAGGCAAAGTCACCAGCAAGCAGCACCCAGGAGATGTGGGTCTCGATACATTCCACGCGCTCTACAGGGTGGGGAAAAGCCTGCGGTTGTTGCTGCAGCAGACGCACACGCTGCTGGGCGGTGGCGAATTCGGCCGACAGGTCGGTGGGTAAGGGCATGGAACGGACGCGGGGGAAAGGCACCAACGCGCAAGCGCGAAAGGCAGCCATGCCACCCAACGCGGGGGATGGGAACAGGCGTTCAGTGTGAACACCGAAGGCCGCTTGTCAACCCGGCCAGCGCAAACAACGGCCAGCAGCTACAGGAAAGCGTTGCTGCTGGAGATCGACAAGTCCGACAGCTGCGAATCGCCTTTGGCAACTGGCTCCTCGACCACCACCTGGTTGCGCCCGCCTTCCTTGGCCATGTACATGGCGGTATCGGCCCGCGAGAAGAACTCCAGCACCGACTCGCCCAACACATACTGCGTCACCCCGACCGATACCGTCACCCGGCCCTTGAGCAATCCGGTCCAGGCATGGGTTTCCACCTGCGCGCGAATGCGCTCACAGGTATTGAGCGCAGGCAGCAACGAAGTGCCAGGGAAGATGAGCAGAAACTCTTCACCCCCATACCGGCCAAACACATCGCCCCCGCGCACGCCCTGCTGCGCGATGCGCGCAAAGGTGCGCAGCACCTCGTCGCCCCCCAGATGTCCCAGCTCATCGTTGATGCGCTTGAAGTGGTCAATGTCCAGCACGGCCAGGCACAACGGGATGCCACTTTCGTCGGCCAGCTGTTTTTGCTCTTCCAGCGCGGCCAACACGTAGCGGCGGTTGAAGCATCCCACCAGCGGATCGCGCTGGGCGTCTTCCTGGATGTTCTTGATCTTGCGGCTTGCATGGTAGAGGCTGCGGTACAGGCGCTGCACCCGGCCCATGAGGGCAATGAAGGCGGGCAAAGAGACCGCCAGAGCCACCCAATGCAATGCCTCCAGGCGCAGCAGGGCATTGTTCTGCTGCTCCAGGTAGTGCAGCCCCACCACCCCGGCATAGAGGGACAACATGCAGGCCGCCAGTGCCAGCAGGGTGGGCCGTGGCACAGTGAAAATGCCATAGGCCACGGCCACAAAGGTGAATGGCGCCAACAGGATTTGCGTGACGGGCGCCAGGTAGACAATGCCGAGCATGCACGCGAGCGCTGTAGCCACCATGGCCAGCTTCAGGTGCCGATGCCGCACATTCTTGTGCAAGCCCGTGTTGAAAATGCCCCAGAAGGTCGCGCAGACCACCGCCACCAGCACGCCCAACACGGCGAGCACCTGGAGGTCCACCATGCCCAGTGCACAAAACCCCAGCATCGCCAGCGCATAGAGCCCCATCAGCCCTGCGGCCAGCAACCATTTTTCGCGCGCACTGCGCCCGCTGCGCGGCCCCATTCCATCCAGCGCGCGGCGGGCCGGGCGCACCATGGCTGAAGACGAGTCATCGAACTCCATGACAGCGTCGGACAGGGGAAAGGCGTCCGTCGCCGAAAACGGATTCTTGCGACCAAAAAACATGTGGAGGCAGGCCTGAGCCCGGGTTCGTTCGGGTGATGCTTCACCGAAATGCGCAGGCTGCAGGCACCAACACCCGGCAGACGAGCCCGCGCATCTTACGCAGAACTGACACCCTCGCGCTCCGTGTTTTCCAGTAGCGCCACCAGCGGCGCAGCAAATCTGTGCAATGAATGCGACGCGAGCCCATCGAAAAGACTCCCAGCCCCGGTTCCACGCATGCGGTGCGGGGAGAACACGGCCCTTCTTCAGACCACTACAACCCGCCGGCGCGTCCACCAGCCTTCCATGCTGTAGACCAGCAGCGCCGCCCAGATCAAGACAAACCCCACCAGGCGCGCTGGCTCGAACGGTTCATGGAACAACCACACGCCCAGCGCAAACTGCAGGCTGGGCGAGATGTACTGCAGGATGCCCAAGGTGGACATGGGGATCAGGCGCGCACCCGCCGCAAACAGCAGCAGCGGAACTGCCGTCATGGGGCCCGCAAGCAGCAGCCAGCCGACGGTGGCGGGCGTGCCCTGCACCAGCGCACCCTGGCCTTGCCACGCCCACCAGCCCAGCACAACGGCGGCCACCGGCGCGAGCACCAGCGTCTCCAGCGCGAGACCCTCCAGTGCGCCCAGCACAGCAACCTTGCGCAACAACCCATAGAAGCCAAAACTCAAGGCCAGCACCAGTGCAATCCAAGGCAGGCGCCCAGCCTGCACCGCCAGCCACAGCACGCCAGCGGCAGCCACGGCCACCGCCATCCATTGGCCCGGTCGAGGCCGCTCACGCAGAAATACAAAGCCCAGCGCGACGTTGACCAGCGGAAGGATGAAATAGCCCAGGCTAGCGTCTACCACGTGCTGGTTTTGCACCGCCCACACATAGGTAAGCCAGTTGCCCGACAGCAGCATCGCAGACAGACCAAATGCCGCCAGCACCTTGGGCTGGCGCAGCACGGCCCCCATCCACGACCATTGCCTGCGCACCATCAATACGCCAAATACAAACACCAGCGACCACAGTGTGCGGTGCATCACCACCTCCAGCGAGGGCACGTCTGCCACCTGCTTGAAATACAGGGGGAACAGACCCCAGGCGATGTAAGCCAGGGCGGCGTAGAGGATTCCAGTGTTCATATAAATCGATGCTCAGGAGAATGCGTGGACAACACCCCTGCCAAACGGTCGTAAAAAATCCCTGCATGCCAGGGGCCCTGCAGGGATGCGGGTCACCGGGCCATGACCCGATGGTGTTTTCAGTGATTTTTAGACGTTGAACAGGAAGTTCAACACGTCGCCGTCCTTGACCACGTATTCCTTGCCTTCGGCGCGCATCTTGCCAGCATCCTTGGCACCCTGCTCACCCTTGTAGGCGATGAAATCGTCAAAGGCAATCGTCTGCGCACGGATGAAGCCGCGCTCGAAGTCACCGTGGATCACGCCGGCCGCCTGGGGTGCCGTGTCACCAATGTGGATGGTCCACGCGCGCACCTCCTTCACACCCGCAGTGAAATAGGTCTGCAGGCCCAGCAGCTTGAAGGCGCCGCGGATCAGGCGTGCGAGGCCGGGCTCGGTCTGGCCCATTTCGGCCAGGAACATGTCTCGGTCTTCGTCGCTCATTTCAGCCATCTCGGCTTCCATCTTGGCGCAGATGGCCACCACGGGGGCGTTCTGGCTGGCAGCGTAGTCCTTGAGGCGGTCGAGGAAAGGGTTGTTCTCAAAGCCGTCTTCGCTCACGTTGCCCACGAACATCGCGGGCTTGGCTGTGATCAGGCACAAGGACTTGAGCAGCGGCTGCTCTTCCTTGGTGATCTCGACCGAGCGGGCGGGCTTGCCTTCATTGAGCGCAGCCTGGATGCGCGTGAGCAGCGCCACCAGCTTGGCGGCATCCTTGTCGTTGCCCGACTTGGCAGCCTTGGTGTAGCGATTGAGCGCCTTTTCGACGGTGCCCATGTCGGCCAGGCACAGCTCGGTCTGGATCACCTCGATGTCCGAGATCGGGTCCACACGGCCAGCCACGTGGATCACGTTGTCGTCTTCAAAGCAGCGCACCACGTTCACGATGGCGTCGGTTTCTCGGATGTGGGCCAGGAACTGGTTGCCCAGGCCTTCACCCTGACTGGCACCGGCCACCAAACCAGCGATGTCCACAAACTCGACAATGGCGGGCACGATGCGCTCGGGCGAGATGATCTGGGCGAGCTGCTGCAGGCGGGGGTCAGGCACTTCCACCACGCCCACGTTGGGCTCAATGGTGCAGAACGGATAGTTTTCGGCGGCGATGCCGGCCTTGGTCAGCGCGTTGAAAAGGGTGGACTTGCCGACGTTGGGCAAGCCCACGATGCCGCATTGGAGGCTCATGGCAGGGCTTTCTGGATTTCGGAGACAAACCGCCGATTTTACGGGCCAGCCAGCTATCACCCTTTCACGCCATGTTCACACCGTCAGTCGAAGCGCAGATTGGCCGCCACCCGCTGACCCACGCGCAGCATCTGGCCCGCCCCCTGGCGCACGATGGCATTCATTCCGAACGTGATGGCGCCATCGAGCCGTTGGTCCTTCCGATAGGTCCGCAGGGTGTCCCCCACCGATGGGTTGCTTTCGGCTGTCGCGGGGTCGATGTCAGGAATGGGGCACCGCGAACAGGGTTTGACGGGCTGCAGGTGGATTTCACCCTCTTGCGCATCCACACGCACCAGATCCACTCGGTCCTCGTCGTGTGCGTCCACCCCGGCCAGGACCACATTGGGCCGAAACCGCTCGATCCCAGCGGCGGCATGGCCTGCAGCCTGAAGTCGCAGGTTCAGCTCATCCATCGATGCCTGGCTGGCGAGCAACAAGGGAAAACCATCGGCAAACTGGTTCGGCGCCTCGACACCGCCCGTCCATTCCATGCTGGACAAGCGGCGGTATTCAGGATCAAAACGGACAAGGCGGCAGGGCTGACCGAGGAAGTCCGTAAACCACTGCGCCGCCACGGCACCCATGTCCCATGCGGGCACCGTGTCGCGCCACACGGTCACTGTGGCGGGCGCCTCGACCGCATCGATGGCCACATGCAAGGCCAGCATGCCAGGCGCACGCAGCACCATCTCATCGCCTTTGAGCTGCGGGCGAATCAGCGCCATGCGCGGCAGCGTGCGCTGGGTTACAAACATGCCCTCAGCGTCTACCACCATCCAGGCACGGTCCAGATCGAGCCCCGTATCGGTGAGCAAGGCCTGCTGCACTTCAATGCCGGCACACGACTTGACGGGATAGACAAACAGGCGCGCGATGGTGCCCGACAGATCGGAATCAGGGTGGAAACTCACGCGAAGGTGCTCCTCAAAAATGACCAGTTGGACAGCGAGCCCGATTTTGCACCGCGCCCAAGGGCCCAGGCCCGCTCCTACAATGCCGCCATGGCCCAAACCTTTGATATCTGTATTCGCGGCACCGGCATTGTGGGCAAGACGCTGGCACTGCTGCTGGCCCGCGAACGGCTGAAAGTGGCCCTGCTACCTGCACCCGGCCCGAAGGCCCCCGCAACCGCCGATGTGCGGGCCTATGCGCTGAACGCAGCATCGCGCAAACTGCTGGAATCGCTTCGCAGCTGGCCCGATGCAGAGCACGCCACAGCCGTGCGATCCATGCAGGTACAGGGAGACCGGGATGGCGCCGTGCATTTTGATGCGGCCACCCAAGGGGTGGAAGCCCTGGCCTGGATCGTTGACGTGCCCGCCCTGGAGGCCCGCCTCGCCGAAGCTCTGCGCTACCAGCCCCAGGTGGAAATGGTCGATGCCCCCGTGCCGGCGGCCCTGATCGTGGTGTGCGAGGGCCGCGCCAGCAGCACGCGCGAAGAGTTTGGTGTGGGTTTTCAGGTGACGCCGTATGGGCAACACGCCATCGCCACCCGATTGCAGTGTGAACGCGCCCACGAACAGGTGGCACGGCAATGGTTTTTGCCCGACGGCATTCTGGCTTTTTTGCCTTTGGGCGGGCCGCAGGGGAACTCCGTGGCGGTTGTCTGGTCCGTCTTGCAGGAACAGGTCGCGCCGCTGATGGCCTTGTCCCCTGAAGAATTCGCGCAGAAGCTCCAGATGGCCAGCCAGGAATCCCTGGGGTCGCTGACGCTCAGTGCGGAACGAGCAGCCTGGCCCCTGCAGCTTGCAAAAGCAGACCGCTGGTGTGGCAGCTTGCCATCCACCGGAAAAAACCCGCGCAGTTGGGTGCTGGCTGGTGACGCGGCGCACAACGTGCATCCGCTCGCAGGCCAGGGGTTGAACCTGGGACTGGCAGACGCCCAAGCCCTGGCCAGCGCACTGCATGGGCGCGACTACTGGCGCAGTGTGGCTGATGTACGTTTGCTGCGGGGCTACGAGCGCGAGCGCAAGGCAGCCCTGCTGCCGATGGGATTGGCGACGGATGGCCTGCAACAACTCTTCTCCCGCCAGGAAGGGCCGCTGCAGGCGCTGCGCAACTGGGGAATGAAGGGCTTTGAACTGAGCGGCCCGCTGAAGCACTTCGTGGCCCGCCAGGCCATGGGAAATTACTGACCACACCGGTGGCCGCCCTCTGGAAGCCACCAGACCGTTTTAACGAGAACACCATGAAACTGATTCCCACCCTGCTCGCTGCCGCCGCGCTGGCCTCCGGCTTTGCCGCCACCGCACAAGAAGCGGACATCCGCAAGGCGCTCGCCGAACGCATTCCCCAAATGGACAAGATTGACGAGGTGCGCCCCACCCCCATGAAAGGCCTTTACGAAGTACGCATCGGGACGGACCTTTTCTACACGGACGCCAAGGGCAACTATGTGATCCAGGGTGAACTGATCGATACGAAAGTGCGCCGAAATCTGACCGAAGACCGCATTGCAAAGCTCACAGCCGTCGAGTTCTCGGCACTGCCCCTCAAAGACGCCTTCACCATTGTGCGCGGCGACGGGAAACGCAAGTTGGCCGTTTTTGAGGACCCCAACTGCGGCTACTGCAAGCGTTTTGAACGCGACCTGCAGAACGTGGACAACGTGACGGTGTACCTGTTCCTGTACCCCATCCTCAGCCCCGACTCTGCGGAAAAATCGCGCAACATCTGGTGCTCCAAAGACCAGGTGACGGCCTGGCAGGATCTCATGGTGCGCGACAAGCCTGTGCCTGCTGCGAGCTGCGATACCAGCGCCTTGCAGCGCAACCTGGCATTTGGCCGCAAGCACAAGATCACAGGAACGCCTACGCTGATTTTTGCCAACGGCGCCCGCGTGCCGGGAGCCGTCGGCGCCAAGGAAGTGGAAAAGCGCCTGGCCGAGGCCAGCAGCGAAAACCCTGCCGCCAACTAATACGCGTTTTGCATGCGCGCAGGCCCCGCTCCCACGGGCCGCGCCATCTGACCACAAGGCCCGAACCTGCAGTTGCCCATGCCCTCAACCCGCAAGCCAGAATCCGCCGCCATTCACTACCACGTTGAGCCAGCGGACCTGCACGGTCATCTGTTTCGCATTGCACTGACGATTCCCCACCCTTCGGCGCAGCAAGAGGTCTCGCTGCCGATCTGGATTCCGGGGAGCTATCTGGTGCGGGAGTTCTCCAAAAATCTGCAAGAGCTCAAAGCCCATCAGGGCACGCGGGAAGTGAAGCTCACGCAACTGGACAAGCATCGGTGGCAAGCTGAATGCAGCCCCAACAAGCCCCTTGTGCTGTCCTACGCCGTCTGCGCCTACGACACCTCGGTGCGCACGGCCTGGCTGGACGCATCGCGCGGGTTTTTCAACGGCACCAGCCTGTGCCTGCGCGTGCAGGGCCAGGAAACGCAGCGCCACACGCTCGATATTGCCAGCACGCCTGCTACGGCCACCTGGTCAGTGGCCACCGGCTTGTCCCCCGTCAAGACAGACAAGAAGGGTTTTGGTCTCTACGCTGCGGCGAACTACGACGAGCTGGTTGACTGCCCGGTGGAAATGGGCCTCTTCTGGACAGGCCGCTTCACGGCCTGCGGCGTTCCGCACCGCTTTGTGGTGGCTGGTGCAGCGCCCTCTTTTGACGGCAAGCGCCTACTGGCAGATACCCAGAAGATTTGCGAGACCGCAATCCGTTTCTGGCATGGCGAAGGCAAGGCGCCTTTCAAGAGCTACCTGTTCATGCTCAACGCCGTGGGCGACGGCTACGGAGGGTTGGAGCACCGCAACTCCACCGCGCTCATCTGTGGCCGGCGCGACCTGCCACGGGTCGATGAGGCCCGCACTGGTGATGGATACACCACACTGCTGGGCCTGATCAGCCACGAGTACTTCCACGCGTGGAACGTCAAGCGGCTGCGCCCCGCCGATTTTGCCCAATACGACTACACCCGCGAAAACTACACGGAGCTGCTGTGGTTTTTCGAGGGCTTTACCAGTTACTACGACGATTTGCTGCTGCGCCGAGCAGGGTTGATTGACGATGCTGCGTACCTGAAGCTCATCACCAAAACCATCAACCAGGTGCTTCAGACACCAGGCAGGGCCGTGCAGACCGTAGCGCAAGCCAGCTTTGACGCCTGGGTCAAGTACTACCGCCAGGACGAAAACACCCCCAACGCGACGGTCAGCTACTACACCAAGGGCTCGCTGGTGGCCATGTGCCTGGACCTGGCCCTGCGCCGCGAAGGCAAGACCAGCCTGGATGAGGTCATGCGCACGCTGTGGCTGCGGTGCCAGGGCGGCCCGATGTCGCAAGACGATTTGCTGGCAGTATTGAAAGAACTGTCCGATCGGCCCTTCGACACAGAAGTGGCGCGGTGGGTGCACAGCACCGCAGAACTGCCGCTGGCAGAGTTGCTGGAAGCCAACGGCGTTTTGCTCAAGGCGGAGACCCCCCAATGGGCGCAGCGGCTGGGGCTGCGGGTGGGAGAAAACCACAGCGTGCAAATCAAGACCGTGCTGCGAGGCGGCCCTGCGGAAAAGGCGGGCATGGCGGCTGGCGATGAGTGGCTGGGCATCGATGTGAAAGGCCAGGGGTGGCGCATCAGCAAGCTGGAAGATGTGGCGTTCTATGCTGGCACCGAGACATCCTTGACGGCCCTGGTGGCGCGGGACGGCCGACTGCTGCGATTGCCGCTCGAACTGTCGGCCCGCAGTGCGTCCACGCCCCCCAAGAAGACATCCCGCACCACCGCCGCCACGGTGCCAGATACGGTGAGCCTGTCGATTGCCAACGCTGGCACCCTGGGGCGCTGGTTGAACTGAGCCAGGGACATGACACCGGATTGGTACGGTGTTCTACCTACCAGCGCATAGGTTCGGGCATGCTTGGGTATATTCGTTCGTGCTTTCATAACTACCTATAAACCCAGGAGATTTCATGTCTTACGAAACTATCGAGGTTCGCATTGAGGCGGACAAGGTTGGTATCGTCACGCTCAACCGGCCCAAGCAGCTCAACGCGCTGAACGACCAGCTCATGGATGAGCTGGGCTCGGCACTGAAGGCCTTTGATGCAGACGAAAAAATCGGCTGCATCATCGTCACAGGCAGTGAAAAGGCGTTTGCCGCAGGCGCCGACATTGGCGCCATGGCGAAATACAGTTTCGCAGACACTTACAAGGGCGACTACATCACCCGCAACTGGGAAGCGATCCGCTCCATCCGCAAGCCCGTCATTGCCGCTGTCAGCGGTTTTGCGCTGGGCGGTGGCTGCGAGTTGGCCATGATGTGCGATTTCATCATCGCCGCTGAAAACGCCAAATTCGGCCAACCCGAAATCAAACTGGGCGTGATCCCCGGCGCAGGCGGTACGCAGCGTCTGCCGCGTGCCGTGGGCAAATCCAAGGCGATGGACATGGCCCTGACCGGCCGCATGATGGACGCGGTGGAAGCCGAGCGCTCCGGCCTGGTCAGCCGCGTGGTGCCCTACGACAAGCTCATGGACGAAGCACTGGGTGCCGCCATCATCATTGCAGGCTTCTCCCAGATCGCCGTGATGGCGGCCAAGGAGTCGGTCAACCGCGCCTTCGAAGGCAGCCTGTCGGACGGTGTGATGTTCGAGCGCCGCCTCTTCCACGCCCTGTTCTCCACCCAGGACCAGAAGGAAGGCATGGACGCTTTCATGAACAAGCGCGCAGCGAACTTCACACACCAATAATTTTTGTTCTATAATCTTGGACTGCGGTCGTATAGCTCAGTTGGTTAGAGCGCAGCATTCATAATGCTGATGTCGGTGGTTCAAGTCCACCTACGACCACCAAATCCAACCCACAGTGCCTGCGCACTGTGGGTTTTTTATTGGTCAGCCGCGCCGCAAAAATCATAGCTGCCGACGCTTGGCACCATTGGTTTTCAAGTGAAAACTGCTGGAAGTCCTTTAAAGACAAGCGCGAGCAGCTATTATTTTTGAGAACTGCGGGATTGGCCCCGCTTTTAGAATCGCTGTTTCAGCCCCTGGATGTAAACCATGAACCGCTGCACCACGACTTCCTCGCCTGCTTCCTCCCTCACTTCGCCGACGGCACCCGCGCGAAAGCTCATCGCGGCTGTGGCCTGCGCCCTGCTCTGCGGCACCCTGCCGGTGTCCGCCCAGGTACAGCCCGGGCTTGGCGGCATGCGGACCTTTCCCGATGCGGCCCAGCACGGCACCCTGACCCTCAACACGGCATCGGAGGCCACGCTCAATGGCCGCACCATCCGCCTGGCGCCTGGCATGCGCCTGCTGAGCCCTCAGAACACGCTGGTCATGATGCACACGGTGCTGGGGCAGAGCTACAAGGTGAACTACGTGATCGAAAACAGCACCGGCATGCTGATCACCGCCTGGATCCTGACCCAGGGCGAAGCCGAGCAGCCCCGCAAGGGCAGCGATACGGTCGAGCACAACTACCGCTCCGAGTACGACGCCATCCGCAAGTGATGCGTTGACCCATCAGCCGCGCCCTGTGTCCCGGCGCGGTCCTTGAATGTTTGCGGTGTGCTGCGGTGCTCCGCCCTTTTTCTTTCTGATTGCAAGAGAGCCTGCCATGGCCAAAAAAGTCTTCATCAAAACCTTCGGCTGCCAGATGAACGAGTACGACTCGGACAAGATGGCCGACGTGCTCAATGCCGCCCAGGGCTACGAGCCCACGCAGAACGTGGACGAAGCCGACCTCATCCTCTTCAACACCTGCTCCGTGCGCGAGAAAGCGCAGGAGAAAGTCTTCAGCGACCTGGGCCGCATCAAGCACCTGAAGGCACGCGGCGTGAAGATTGGCGTGGGTGGCTGCGTGGCCAGCCAAGAGGGCGCCGAGATCATCAAGCGCGCGCCCTACGTGGACGTGGTGTTTGGACCCCAAACCCTGCACCGCCTGCCCGAGATGCTGAACCAGCGCGAGCGCCTGGACAAGCCGCAGGTGGACATCAGTTTTCCTGAGATCGAGAAGTTCGACCACTTGCCGCCCGCGCGCGTGGAGGGCGCCTCGGCCTTTGTGTCGATCATGGAAGGCTGCAGCAAATACTGCAGCTACTGCGTGGTTCCGTACACCCGGGGCGAAGAGGTGAGCCGCCCGTTTGACGACGTGCTGGTGGAAGTGGCAGGGCTGGCCGACCAGGGCGTGAAGGAAATTACCCTGCTGGGCCAGAACGTGAACGCCTACCTGGGCAAGATGGGTGGCACGGCCGAGATTGCCGACTTTGCCCTGCTGCTCGAATACGTGTCCGACATCCCGGGCATCGAGCGCATCCGCTACACCACCAGCCACCCCAATGAGTTCACCCCTCGGCTGATCGAGGCCTATGCCAAGCTGCCCAAGCTGGCCAGCCACTTGCACCTGCCTGTGCAGCACGGCAGCGACCGCATCCTGATGGCCATGAAGCGCGGCTACACCGCCATGGAATACAAGAGCACGGTGCGCAAGCTGCGCGCCATCCGACCTGACCTGGCCATGAGCAGCGACTTCATCGTGGGCTTCCCCGGCGAGACCGAAGACGACTTCAACAAGATGATGAAGTTGATTGACGACATCCACTTTGACAACAGCTTCAGCTTCATCTTCAGCCCCCGCCCCGGCACCCCAGCGGCTGGCCTGCACGACGACACGCCGCACGACGTAAAGCTGCGCCGCCTGCAGCACCTGCAAGGCGTCATCAACGCCAACATCAAGTCCATCAGCGAAAGCCGCGTGGGCACGGTACAGCGCATCCTGGTAGAAGGCGCTTCCAAGCGCGATACCACCGAGCTGATGGGCCGTACCGAATGCAACCGCGTGGTGAACTTTGTGGGTCAGTCACGCCTGGTAGGCCAGATGGTGGATGTCACCATCACCGAAGCCAAGGCCTACACGCTGCGCGGCGAAGTGCTCACCCGCGAGGCGGCAGTCGCAGCCTGACGCGCACCCGGCGCCCGTGGCAATGACGGCAGACACCCCGCCAAGCGCGGATCTTCGCAAGGCCGACGGCCCGCTGCACGGCCTCTCGTTCCAGCAGCTTTTGCTGCTGGCCTTCCTGCTCATAGCGGGACTGCTGGGGGTCAGCTCGTTGCGGGCGCTGTACACCCTGGAACAGCTCATGGTGCAAAGTCGGCTTGGTGCCGCCGAGGCCACCACGCTGAGCACAGCGGCCCAGGCATTGAACCAGCGCGGGCAGGCCCTGGAACGCGCGGCACGCCAGTCCCTGGTGCTGCGGGATGCGCCGCTGCGGCGCAGCTTCAACGAAATGTCCGTAGAGGCACAAGCCGTTCTCGACCAGTTGCACCAGGGCGGCCTTCCCGAAGACCAGGCCAGCCAGTGGCGTGCGCATCTTGACGCCGTGAAGGCACTGCTGGATGCACCGCCGGAACGGGCCCTGGAAAACGAGCAACGGGTAGCGGAAGAATTTGTCACGCTTGAAGCGCTGCATACCACCATCGTGCAATCGGTCCAGGAGATCAATGCACAACGTAACCGCGCGCTGCAGGACCGGGTGGAAGCGAGCCGCCGCAACGTGACGCACCAGGTGGTAGGGGTGATCGTCCTGGCTCTCGTCCTGGCCCTGGCGCTGGGCATCTGGCTTGCCCGTCCTTTCAAGCGGCTGGAAGGCACGATCCGGCGGTTGGGCGAGAACCAGCTTGAAGCGCCCGTGGTGATCTCCGGCCCCGACGACGTACGCCGCGTGGGGCAGCAGCTGGAATGGCTGCGCCTGAGGCTGCTGGAACTGGATTCGGACAAGGCCCGCTTCCTGCGCCATGTCTCGCACGAACTCAAGACGCCGCTGGCCGCGATGCGCGAGGGCGTGGCGCTGCTGCAGGACGGTGTGACCGGTGAACTCAATACCGACCAGCGCGAAGTTACACAGATCCTTCACCACAACACATTGGTTTTGCAAGGTGAGATTGAAGCCTTGCTGCGCTTTAATGCTGCAGCCTTCGAGGCACGCCAGCTGCAGCGGCGCGACACCGATCTGCTCGCGCTGCTGGAAGCCCAGGTGGAAGCCCAGCGGCTGCAATGGCAGGCCCGGGGCCTGCGGGTGCTGGTGGAAGGATCCGCAATCTCTCTGCCCATTGACGCCGACAAAATCGCCTCGGCAATCAGCAACCTGCTGTCCAACGCCATTCGATTTTCGCCCAAAGGGGGAACGGTGCGGCTATCCCTCTCGCGCCATGCGGGTTGCGTGCGCGTGGACGTTTCGGACCAGGGCCCCGGTGTGGCCCAGGCAGACCGTGACCGCGTGTTCGAACCTTTTTACCGTGGCATCCGCCAGCCGGACGACGCAGTGCGCGGCACCGGCATCGGGCTTTCCATCGTCCAAGAGTACATCGTCGCCCACGGCGGCCAGGTGCGGTTGGTGGAAGATGGCGTCCACACCTTTTTTCGCATGGAACTACCGCATGCTGCCTAGTTGTCTTCCCGTCCACCCCACCAACATGCGCGCCCTGGACTTTCCGGTATGGGTGATGTTGCTGGCTGCAGCCATCACGTTGGCCGGATGCAATGCGACGGCGCCCCAAGCGGTTGCGGCACCTGTTCCGCCCATGACCGCCCCCACGCCAACCCCGGTCGCTACGGAATCCCCCAGCCCCAACCCGGCCGCCGCCACCAGCGCTCCTTCGGATGCCGCCCCGGTCCTGCAGGTGCTGGCTCAAACGGACCGTACCCTGCGCATGGCCCCTGCAGAGCTGGCCAAGGAGATTGCCCGCCTGGGCGAGGCGGAAGATGCCTCGGTGGAGACCCCCCTACTTCTGGCAACAGCATTGGCCCAGACGCGCCAGCCCGTCGATACGGCCCGTGCCCTGGGCTTGGTGCAGCGGGTGATGAGCAACACCACGGCAGCGGCACAAGCCCTCCACCCCCTGGCGCGGCTGATGGAGTCGCGGCTTCTGCAGCAACGCAGGCTGGAAGACCAGCTGGAGCGGCAGGGCCAGCAACTGCGCGAGGCGCAGCGCCGCAACGACCAGCTCAACGAACGGCTGGAGGCCGTGCGCGCCATCGAACGCAGCCTGACCACGCGCCCGGCCCCGCTTCCTGGCGCCCCCACCTCGCCCCCGGGCAGTAGCCCCCAGCGCCCCACGCCCTGATCGCTCATGAAGGTGTCAAAGGAAACCGCCATGGCAGCTGCCCCCACCCCATCCCGCACAACGCCCCGCGCCCGCGTCCTTGTGGTGGACGACGATGCCGACATGCTGCGGCTGCTGTCGCTGCGCTTGCAGGCCGCCGGATACGACGTGGTCGCCGTGGGCTCGGCCGAGGCGGCCTTGGCGCAGCTGGACATGGCACGCCCACAGCTCGTGCTGAGCGATGTGCGCCTACCTGGGCGTGATGGCCTCGCGCTGTTCGACGAAGTGCGTGCGCGACACCCTTCGCTGCCGGTCATCCTGCTCACAGCCCACGGCACCATTCCCGACGCGGTGGAAGCCACTTCGCGCGGGGTGTTCACCTACCTCACCAAGCCCTACGACGGCAAAGAACTGCTGGAAAAGATTGCCCAGGCACTTGCCCTGAGCGCCCCCGCCGTCACACATGCCCACGCCCATGAAGCATGGCGTGCCGACATCGTGAGCCGTTCCAACCGCATGACCGACCTGCTGGCCGAGGCCTACATGGTGGCCCAGTCGGACGCCAGTGTGCTGCTGCTGGGCGATAGCGGCTCGGGCAAGGAGCTGCTGGCCCAGGCCATCCACCGCGCCAGCCCGCGCGCGCGCCACCCCTTTGTGGCGGTCAACTGCGGCGCCATCCCCGAAGCCCTTCTCGAATCCGAACTGTTCGGCCACGTCAAAGGGGCCTTTACCGACGCAGTGAGCAACCACAAGGGGCTGTTCCAGGCGGCGGAAGGCGGCACCTTGTTGCTCGACGAGATTGGCGACATGCCGCCCGCCCTGCAGGTCAAGCTGCTGCGGGTGCTGCAGGAACGCGCGGTGCGCCCCGTGGGTGCCAGCCAGTCGATTCCCATCGACGTGCGCATCATCTCGGCCACGCACCGCGACCTGGAAGCCGCCATGGCCACGGCCCAGTTCCGCGAAGACCTGTACTACCGGCTCAATGTGGTCACGCTGGCGCTGCCCACCCTGGGAGATCGGCGCGAAGACATCGCGCTGCTGGCCAACCACTTTCTCGACAAGCTGGCGCGCAAGTACGACAAGCGCCTGTCAGGTTTTGCACCCGAGGCGCTCAAGGCACTGACCCTGGCAGCCTGGCCTGGCAACGTGCGCCAGCTCTACAACGTCGTCGAACAGGTGTGTGCCCTGTCCACCACGCCCCTGGTGCCCCTGACGCTGGTGCAGCGCGCGCTGCGCACGCCATCTACCCAGGTGCTGAGCTTTGCCGAGGCCCGGCAAAGGTTTGAGCGCGAGTACCTGGTGGGCCTGCTCAAGATGACGGATGGCAATGTAGCCGACGCGGCGCGCCTGGCACAGCGCAACCGCACGGAGTTCTACCGGCTGCTGCAAAAGCACGCATTGACCCCCGGAAACTTCAAGAACGACGCTGTGGACAACGAAGACGTCGCTGATGAGCGACACGACTAGGTCGTTGATTTGATTCAGTTTTTCTCTAGCGCCTTGCCACACTGTCGCCATTCGGCGACAAAAACACTGGATTTCCCCCCCAATCCACGAGTCGCACAACTGCTTACATGCAATTGATGACTTAACCCATTGATTTAAAACAGTTTTTTGAAGCTGGCACAGGGTTTGCCCTAGTCTCAGCATGCAAGCTGTTTTTTCTCACTGTTCACGCTTCACCGGCCGCCTCCAACAGGCCGCGATAGCGCTGGCCGCCACCCTGTTGGCAGGCGCCGCACAGGCCCAGAGCTTCGATTTCGACAGCGTCACCCGCATCGCCCGGGAACGGGCGGAGAAGCCCTATCGCGCATCCAGCGACAAGCTCCCCGCCGACCTCGCCAAACTCAACTACGACCAGGTGCGCGACATCCGCTGGCGCCCCGATCGTGCCCTGTGGCGCGCCGAAAAGCTGCCGTTCGAGGCCATGTTCTTCCACCTGGGCCTGTACCAGAAGGAGCCGGTGCTGATCAACGAGGTGACACCGCAGGGCGCGCGCCACATCGGCTACAGCCGCGCGGACTTCGACTACGGCAAGAACCAGGTGCGGCCTGAGGCCTGGGGCGACCTCGGCTTTGCGGGCTTTCGCCTGCACAACCACCTCAACTCCAGCGCCTACAAGGATGAGCTGGTGGTCTTCCAGGGCGCCAGCTACTTCCGCGCACTGGGCAAGGGTCAGCAATACGGCCTGTCAGCGCGCGGGCTGGCCATCGACACCGTGGGTGGCAGTGGCGAAGAGTTCCCACGCTTCACCGAGTTCTGGCTGGTGCGGCCCGATCCCTTGTCCACACAGGTCACCGTGTATGCGCTGCTGGATTCGCCCCGTGCCACCGGCGCCTACCGCTTCGACATCCAGCCGGGGACGCAGACCACCACCACCGTGCGCAGCCGCATTTTTGTGCGGCCCAGCACGGGCAGCAAGCCCATCGCCACGCTGGGCATTGCGCCCTTGACCAGCATGTTTTTCTTTGGCGAGAACCAGCCCCGCAAAGAAGACTTCCGGCCCGAGGTCCATGACTCCGACGGGCTGATGATTGCCACGGGCGAGGGCGAATGGCTCTGGCGTCCGCTGCAAAACCCCAAGCAGACGCTGGTCACATCGTTTGCCACCAAAAATCCCAAAGGCTTTGGCCTGATGCAGCGCGACCGCCAATGGTCGAACTATGAGGACGTGGAAGCCCGCTATGAGCGCCGCCCAAGTGCCTGGGTGCGCCCCCTGCACGACTGGGGCGCTGGCCGCGTCGAACTGGTGCAGCTCAACACCCCCGACGAAACGCACGACAACATCGTGGCGTATTGGGTACCCGCCCAGATGCCCGCCCCCGGCCAGCCCCTGGAATTTGCCTACGAGCTGAGCTGGCAAGGCGATGAACAGCAGCGGCCGCCCGGGGCCTGGGCCATGCAATCGCGCCGGGGCGTGGGCTACACCAAAGAGACCGCTGCCGCCTTGCGCCAGCAGGCGCAGTATGTGGTCGATTTCGACGGCCCCGCCCTCAAGGCTTTGCCCGCTGACGCCACCGTGAAAGCCGTGGTGACCAGCGATGCCAACGGCAAGGTGCTGGAAAACATCGTCTACCGCAATCCCGCCACCGAGCAGTGGCGCATGACCGTTCGCGTACAGCGCCAAAAGGCCGATCGACCGATCGAGCTGCGCGCTTTTCTTCAACACGACAACAACGCTGTGAGTGAAACATGGACGCACATCATTCTTCCCGAGTAAGCCCCCCGGTGCCCCATCACCCCCAACGCAGCACGCTGCGCGAGGAACGGCATCCCAATGCCGTCACCGCGCCGCCCGTCCACCGGGGTTCCATGGCACCCGTGCCCTGGCGCGGCTTCTGGAACAGCATGGGCACAGCCCTGCTTCTCAAGCTGACCGGTCGCACCGAAACCAGCCCTCCCGCATCGCCCGAAAACCGGCCAGCCCAGGAATGGGAGGGTGCTGCGCAGCGCCGCCGCTGGACCTTTGCGGTGCTGACGGTGCTGACCACGGCCCTGGCGAGTTTCCTGTTTGCCGGCGTGCAGCCTGAGTATGAGAACCCGTGGCTGGGCTATGGGCAGATCGCGCTGTTTGCCCTGCTGTCGGCCTGGGTGGTCACCGGCTTTCTCACCGGCTTGATGGGCTTTTGGGTCATGCTGCGCGGCGACAGGCATGCGCTGTCCGTGCGCAGTGTGGTGGAGCATGAACTGGCACCCGACGCGCGCACGGCCATCATCATGCCGATCTGCAACGAGGACGTGGCCACCGTGTTTGCGGGGTTGCGGGCAACGTGCGAGTCGGTGGCATCGACCGGCCACGGGGCCACCTTCGACGTGTTTGTGCTGTCCGACAGCTATGACCCCGCCATCGCCCAGGCTGAACGCGCCGCCTGGGAGGAACTGCGCAGCGCCCTGGCGCAGCACAGCCAGCAACCCCAGGTGCAGGTGTACTACCGCCTGCGCGCCCGCCGCACGCACCGCAAGGCCGGCAATGTGGCCGACTTCTGCCGCCGCTGGGGCAAGGACTACCGCTACATGGTGGTGCTGGACGCCGACAGCGTGATGAGCGGTGACTGCATCGTCTCGATGGCCAAGCTCATGGAAGCCAACCCCACGGCGGGCATCATCCAGACGGCAACCCAGGCCATCGGCCACGTCACGCTGCACGCCCGCGCGCAGCAGTTCGCCTCACGCGTCACCGGTCGCCTGTTTACGCTGGGCATGCAGTACTGGCAGCTGGGTGAATCCCACTACTGGGGCCACAACGCGATCATTCGCGTGGCACCCTTCATGGAACACTGCGCCCTCGCGCCCATCAAGGGCAATGGTGGCCTGGCGGGCGGCATCATGTCGCACGACTTTGTCGAAGCCGCGCTGATGCGCCGCGCTGGCTACCACGTGTGGCTGGTGTCGGACCTGATTGGCAGCTATGAACAGCAACCCCCCGACCTGCTGGCCGAACTGCAGCGCGACCGTCGCTGGTGCCAGGGCAACCTGCAAAACGCACGCTTGATGGCCGAGCCCGGCATCCACGCGGTGCACCGCTCGATGTTCATCACGGGTGCCATGGCCTACCTGTCGGCGCCGCTGTGGCTCGCCTTCCTGACACTGGGCACGGCGCTGTGGCTGTCGGGCGCCAAGCTCGTGGCCGACTGGCACATCCTGCCAGCCGAATTGCTGTCGCTGTGGGCCTGGACACTGTGCATGCTGTTCCTGCCCCGCATCCTGGGTGTGGCCGCCGTGTTCATGCGCCGCGAGCAAAAGGAATACGGCGGTGCCGTCAGCCTGCTCAAGAGCGCCGCGCTGGAGAGCGTGCTGGCCATCCTGCAGGCCCCCATCCGCATGCTGGCGCATTCGCTGTTCGTGCTGATTGCGCTCACCGGCCTGAAGCTGGAATGGAAATCGCCTCCGCGCGAAGCCCATGCCGTGCCCTGGCGCCACGCCGTGCGCCAGCTGGCACCCATGAGCCTGGTGATTGCCCTGCTGGCAGTGGGTGTCGCCGTGATCGATAGCAGCGCCCTGCTGTGGCTCATGCCTGTGGGCCTGCCCCTGGCGCTGGCCATACCGCTGGCCGTGTTCACCAGCCAGATCGCGTTGGGCAAGGCCATGCGCGCACAACGCCTGTTGCTGATCCCCGAGGAGTCCTGGTCACCGCCGGTGCTGCGCCGAGCCTGGCTGCATGCAAGCCGGCTGGCACGGCCAGCGCCGCTGGCAGCGTTGTAGGCATGTGACAATTGCCCCACAAGCCACAAGCCACAAGCCGGTGCATGCACCGGCTTTTTTGCGATTGCTATTTTATTTATAGCAATAAAATGCTTACCAATAAGCGCTAGCACCGAAAAACAGCAAATTAACCAGCAGCGGGGTGGCGCCCCCCCGTTGTTGGGGCACCGTTACGATACGCATCCCTTCCAACCGGCCCCTGTGCGTGAAACCGATTCATCGCGGTTCCTGCGGTGAGCGGCCCTGTCATCGATGCAATCGTCTCTGTTTTTCACTGCCGCCCGTCGGCGGTTGCGCCATGCCAGCGCACTCGCCCTGGCCCTTGTCATCACTGGCTGCGCCGTACCCACGGCACAGGCTCCTGTGGCAGCACCGGCCCCGGTCGTTGCACCAGCGCCACCGGCTCCACCACCCGAGCCCCCTGGGCGCATCATTTTTGCGGGATTTGCGATGCATTCGCAATCCAAGGTTTTCCGCAACGACGTGCTTCTGGCCGAAAAGCTGGTCAAAGACATCGATCCGAATGCGCTGATGCTCAAGCTGGCCAACCCGGCACGCGATCAGAGCGCCGACTGGCCGCAGGCCACCCCCGAGAACTTCGCGCTGGTGATGTCCAAAATGGCCGAAGTGGCGCGCCCGCGAGACCGCGTTCTGCTGCTCATTTCGACCCACAGCAACCCCGGTCTGCTCAACATCAACGCGGGCGGCAAACACCTGCCGCCGCTCACCCCCCAAATCCTTAGCAATGCGCTGGCCCCGCTCAACGATGTGCCAACGCTGGTGGTGCTTTCCGCCTGCTACAGCGGCGCGTTCATCGAGCCCCTGAAAGCTCCGAATCGCGTGCTGCTCACTGCCACGGACGCCCGCCGCACCACTTTCAATTGCCAATACAAAGGCGACCACACACCGTTTGCCGAAGCGCTGTTTGGCCAGGCGGGCGCACAAAACCGTTCGGTGACCGACTGGATGGGCGAGGCGCAGAAATCCATCGCAGCGCAGGAAAAGCGCCGCAAGGTCCCCGCATCCCAGCCGCGCATCTTTGTCGGTGACGAGGCCAAGGCCTGGGCGAATCAACCTCTCAAGAACTGGTTGCAAGCACCGAAAGCGCCATAAGCCGGCCGCCACAAGCCCGTCTCCCCCGAATGCAAAAAACCCTGAAGAAGCCGTGCCTCTTCAGGGTTTTTGCATTTCAGCGCCGGGGGCTCAGAAAGGCATCTTGGGCATGCCGCCCCCGCCCATACCCTTCATCCCGCCCATCTTCTTCATCATCTTCATCAGGCCGCCGCCCTTCATCTTCTTCATCATGCCCTGCATCTGCTCAAACTCCTTGAGCAAGCGGTTGACCTCTTGCACCTGCACACCCGCCCCGTTGGCGATGCGCTTCTTGCGCGTAGCCTTGATGAGTTCGGGCTTGCGGCGCTCCAGCGGCGTCATGCTCTGGATGATGCCCTCCTTGCGTTTGATGTCCTTCTCGGCCTTGTCCATGTCCAGTGCGCCTGCCTTGGCAGTCAACTGAGACGGCAGCTTGTCCATCAGGCTGGAGAGCCCGCCCATCTGCTTCATCTGCTGGATCTGCGACAGGAAGTCGTTCAGATCGAACCCGTCGCCACTCTTGACCTTGGCCGCCAGCTTTTGCGCGGCCTCCATGTCCACCCCGGCGGTGACCTGCTCCACCAGGGCCACGATGTCGCCCATGCCCAGAATGCGGCCCGCGTGGCGCTCGGCATCGAACACCTCCAGGCCATCGAGCTTTTCAGACACACCCGCAAACTTGATGGGCGCGCCCGTGATCTGGCGCACGGACAGCGCAGCGCCGCCGCGCGAATCGCCGTCGAGCTTGGTGAGCACGATGCCAGTGAGCGGCAGCGCTTCCTTGAAGGCCTTGGCCGTGTTGATCGCGTCCTGGCCCTGCATGGCATCAACCACGAACAAGGTTTCGACCGGGTTCAGCGCGGCGTGCAGGTCCTTGATTTCCTTCATCAGGGCTTCATCGATGGCCAGGCGACCCGCCGTATCGACCAGCAGCACGTCAAAGTAGTGCTTCTTGGCGTAGTCCAGTGCGGCGTGGGCGATGTCGAGCGGCTTCTGGTCGGGCGTGCTGGGAAACCATTCGGCACCGGCCTGCTTGGTCACCGTCTTGAGCTGCTCGATAGCGGCCGGGCGGTACACGTCGCCCGACACGGTCAGCACCTTCTTCTTGCGCTTTTCGATCAGGTGCTTGGCCAGCTTGGCCGTGGTGGTGGTCTTGCCCGCGCCTTGCAGACCCGCCATCAGGATCACGGCGGGCGGCTGGGCGGCCAGGTTGATGTCAGCCACGCCCTCGCCCATGGTGGCGGCCAGTTCACGATTGACGATGCTGACCAGCGTCTGCCCCGGCTTGAGCGAGCCCAGCACTTCCTGGCCCAGGGCCTTCTCTTTGACACGGGCGATGAAATCGCGCACCACCGGCAGGGCCACATCGGCTTCGAGCAGGGCCATGCGCACCTCGCGCAGCATGTCCTGCACGTTGGTTTCGGTGATACGGGCCTGGCCACGCATCTCCTTGACGAGGCGCGTGAGTTTGTCGGTAAGGGCGGAGGCCATAGGGGAGATGTCCGGTGTTGCCTGCGCGCCAGGGTGCTGGCGGTGGGGCGAAAGGCTAAACTGCGATCCATGATTTTACCCAGTGCTTCCCCTGCCAGCTGGCTCCTGGCCCTGGCCGCTGCCGTGGCATACGCCGTTCCGGCTGCCGCAGCCTCGCGGCTGGGCGCTACAGCGGCGCGCAATGCACTGCTGGTGGCCTGGTTGCTGCATGGCGCCGTGCTGGTATGGGGCCTGTGGGGCGATTCCCCCCGATTTGGTTTTGCACCCGCCTTGTCGATGACCGCCTGGCTGGTGCTGACGGTGTACGCGGTAGAGCGGCAGCTGTTTCCGCAGATGCAGTCACGCTGGATACTGGCAGCGCTGGGGGCGGTTGCCATTGTGCTGGCGATGCTCTTTCCGGGCCAGCCGCTGCATGTGACGGCTTCCGCCTGGCTGCCGCTGCACCTGGCGCTGGGCATTGCCTGCTATGGCTTGTTTGCCGCCGCCGTGGTGCACGCCTGGCTGATGACACGCGCAGAGCAACGCATCCGGCAGGCCGAAGACCCCCACAGCGGCATCCCCCTGCTCACGCTGGAGCGCCTGACCTTCCGGTTTGTGACGGCGGGCTTCATCCTGCTGACTGCCACGCTGCTGGCGGGCTGGCTGTTTGGTGACACGCTGTACGGCAGGGCCTGGCGGTGGGACCACAAGGCCGTGTTCTCGCTGCTGTCCTGGATCACGTTTGCCACGTTGCTGGTGGGCAGAGCACGCTTCGGGTGGCGGGGACGCAATGCCGTGCGCGTGCTCTACGCCGGATCAGCGCTGCTGTTGCTGGCCTATGTGGGCTCCCGCTTTGTCATGGAAGTCGTCCTGGGCCGCAGCGCATGAAATACCTGGTCTTGCTGGTGGTTCTGGCCATCGCCATCGGTATCTGGCGCAGCCGACGCGCGCCAGAGGCAAACGCTTCCAAAACGCCTGCACCTCCGCTGGCCCTCCCGCAGAACATGCTGGCCTGCGCCCACTGCGGCGTTCACATTCCGCAGGCAGACGCACTGATGGTGGGCGAACAAGCCTACTGCTGCACAGAACACCGGCGCCTGGGCCCGGTGTGAAGCCGACCATGCCACCGCTGTCCGCAAGTACCTTTGCGTCCACCATGGATGCGCCATTTGTGCGCCTGTGGCGCGGTTTTCTGACAGGCCGCGTCATGGTCGCACTGGCCCTGCTGGTACTGCAAGGGGCCGGGCAGGCCATCAACCAGACCACCGAACCCGCCGTGCTGGCAGTGTGTGTGGCCTATCTGGTGGCCGCCGTCATGCTGCGCGTGCTCGGCAGGCACAGACCGCCTTCACCCAAGACCGGCCCCCAGTGGCTCCCCTCCATTGGTGTTGACCTTGCTGCGATTGCTGCCCTGCAACTGCTCAACGCAGGCGCCATGAACTACACCCCCCTGTTTGGCTTGCCTATCCTGATGGCAGCCGTGCTGGGAACGCTGACCTTGGCACTGGGCACCACAGCAGGCGTCACGCTGCTGCTGCTGGGCTGGGCCTGGTGGCTCGGCTCGGGCACTGCGGGCGACGACGCACCGCGCTACCTGCAAAGCGCGCTGACTGGCACAGGCTATTTCATCGTGAGCTATCTTGTGCACCAACTGGCAACACGCCTGGCGCGCGAGCAGGAAGTGGCGCAGCAAAGCCAGGTTGCTGCCCGCGTGCAGACGCAGGTCAGCGCACTGGTCATCCAGAACCTGACCGATGGGGTGTTGGTCGTGGACGAAAGCGATGTTGTGCGCATTGCAAACCCCGCAGGGCTGCAGTTGCTCGGGGGCACCTCGCTGCCCGAGCTGCCATTCATCCTGGCATCCGAGACACCCTGGAATCCGCTCGTGATCCTGGCTCGGCGCACATTCCGCCAGGAACAGCCCCAGACCGCCGACGTAGACCTCCTGCACCCGGGACAAAGCCCTACCGGGCTGCATGTACGCACGTGGTTGACTTCGACGCGCGAGGCAGCGCGGCAGACGCAGACCGAGCGCCTGTGCGTGATGTTTCTGCACGACCTGCGCGAGATGGAAGCCCGCCTGCGCACGGAAAAGCTGGCGGCCATGGGCCGCATGTCCGCCGCCGTGGCCCATGAGATCCGCAACCCGCTGGCCGCCATCGTGCAGGCCAATGCCTTGCTCGAAGAAGACCTGCACGACCCGGCACACAAGCGCCTGGCCCACATGGTGCAGCAGAACGCCGACCGCCTCGCGCGCATTGCCGAGGAGGTACTGGACATCGCCCGCGTGCAGCACCAGATCAGCCATGCGCCCGCGTCCACCTTGCCCCTGGACGAAACGGTGTCGCAAATATGGAATGACTGGCAGGCCCAGGACCCCGTGCAGCGCCGGGCAGTAGTGATGCTGGAAGCGGGCAATCCGCAGGTGGAATTCGACACCGAACACCTGCGCCGCGTGCTCGTGAACCTGCTAGACAATGCCCTGCGCTATGTGGGACAGGAGCCTGACTCCCTCACGGTGACCACCCGCACCTTGCCCTCCGGCCAGACCAGCCTGCAAGTCTGGAGCGACGGGGCCCCCATGGACAAGTCCGTGGAGCGCCACCTGTTCGAACCGTTTTTTTCCTCAGAAAGCCGCTCCAGCGGCCTGGGCCTCTATATTTGCCGCGAGTTGTGCCAGCGCCATGGAGCGTCCATCAGCTACCAGCGGCTGACCCGTACCACCTTGCGGGGCGAGGTGGGCGGCAACGCCTTTACCGTCGGCTTTCGCCGCACCACACGCCCTGCCGATGCTGCCACGCTGTTTGACACCATCGTGGTCTGAAACGCCCTGCCATGAACGCACCTACCGCTTCCATCCTCGTCGTGGACGACGAACCCGACCTGCGCACCTTGTACGAACTGACCTTGCTGCGCGAAGGCTATCGGGTGGAGACCGCATCCAGCGTCCAGGAGGCGCGCGAACAGCTCAAGGCCCACCGCTTTGACGCCGTCATCACCGACATGCGCCTGCCCGATGGTTTCGGCATGGAACTGCTGCAGGATCTGCGCGACCAGCAGCGCCGCGAGCGCTGCGTGGTCATGACAGCGTATGGCTCCGCCGAGAACGCCGTGGAAGCCCTGCGCTCTGGTGCCTTCGACTATCTGACCAAACCCGTGGATCTGAAACAGTTCCGCTCGGTCGTCGCATCGGCCGTACAAGGCACCGGGGGTGTCCCCGCGCCCCGGGCCGCACGCACCGGCGGCGTACAGGGTCGGCAGGGGGCGTTCAGCGCAGACCCCTTGGCAGCGGGCACCGCACTGGACAGGCTGGTGGGCACCTCAGAGGCCATTCGCAACGTCAAGCAGCGCGTGGCCAAAGTGGCACGGGGCATGGCGCCCGTGCTGATTCATGGGGAATCCGGCACGGGCAAGGAACTGGTTGCGCAAGCGCTGCATGCCAGCAGCCAGCGTGCCGATGGTCCCCTGGTTGCCGTGAACTGCGGCGCCATCCCAGAAAACCTGCTGGAGGCAGAATTTTTTGGTGCCCGTAAAGGCTCTTACACCGGTGCCACCCAGGATCGGGACGGCTACTTTCAGGCAGCCCGTGGCGGCACGCTTTTTCTGGACGAAATCGGTGACCTTCCCTTGGCCATGCAGTCCAAATTGCTGCGCGCCATCCAGGAGCGCAGCGTACGACCTCTTGGCTCCACCCAGGAGGAGACGGTGGATGTGCGCATCGTGAGCGCCACACACCGCGACCTGGCCGCCGACGTGCAATCGGGCCGCTTCCGCCAGGATCTCTATTACCGGCTCAACGTGATCGAAATCGTGATCCCCCCGTTGCGCGAGCGGCGTGAAGATCTGCCTGTGCTGTGTGCCGCACTTCTGGCGCGCATCGCCCAGGAATCCGGCATGCCTGTGCCTTCTCTGACAGAGCATGCGCTCCAAGCCATTGCCGCACATCCCCTGACCGGCAACGTCCGCGAACTGGAAAACCTGTTGCACCGGGCCGTGGCACTCAGCGACGGAGACGAGTTGCATGTGGACTGGCCCTCTGGCACCCCCATCCCATTGGGGGCGCGGACGCTACCAACCCCTACCCTCCCCAACCACACCGAGGCGCAGCCTGCCCATCAACCACCACAGCCTGCCGCCAGCACGGGCTGCTCGGTCCCTCTGCCCAATGACCTTCAGGCCTGGCTGGACCAGCAGGAGCGGGACATTCTGATACGAGCCTTGCGCGAAGCGGGTTTCAACAGAACCGCCACCGCAGCCCGGCTGGGCATCAGCCTGCGCCAGATACGCTACCGCATCGCCCGGCTGAACATCGCCGTCCCCAATGACCAGGACCCGCATGACGAGATCGGCTGACGCGGCACCAGGCAGATCAACGCATTGGGACGGTGGATGGCACCGTGCAGCGATCAGGCTGGAATCCCCCAACCATGGTGTGCGCCCTGCCCCGGCAAGTTCCTCCATCGACCTGATCGTGGTGCATTCCATCAGTTTGCCGCCAGGCACATATGGCGGGAATGCGGTGCAACAGCTATTCACCAACTCGCTGGACTGGGACGCACACCCCTACTACCAGAGCATCCGTGGTTTGGCCGTTTCGTCGCATTTCTTCATTGACCGCACCGGCGCCCTTTGGCAGTTTGTGGACTGTGATCTTCGGGCCTGGCATGCTGGCCAGTCGGCCTACCGTGGCCGCAGCCAGTGCAACGATGACTCGATTGGCATTGAACTTGAAGGCCTTGAAGGGCTTACGTTCGAACCCGCGCAGTACCAGACCCTGACAACGCTCTGCCAGGACATCGAACAGCGCTACCCCATTGAACACATCGCAGGGCATGAGCACATCGCGCCCGGGCGCAAGCAGGACCCAGGCTCCGGCTTCGATTGGGCGCAGGTACAAAAAGCACTGAACTGGCCCGTACAACGTTTTCCGGCAGCCACCTGGCCTGACATTCAAGCCGCCCGCTGAGGGCGCTGTGGCAGCGCCACATTCAGCGACTTTTTTCTATGTGCACTTGCACATCGTCGCGTCCCCAGACACCACGCGGCCTCGCGCAGAAAATCCGCTCGAAACGCTTGTCTTTGCGAGGTTTTCGTCCTGCTTTTCCGCAGGGGCAACGGGTTCCGGCGGGGTCAGCAGAAGGCCCTGCGGCGCCGCTGACATGCTGTTTCGTTTTTCTGAGGACAATACGACGGTACACTACCGGTAGTGTCTTGAATGCATGTGACACACCATATATAGTGTGCGCCAGACAGTAGTCCGCCGCACCACTCACACGCTGCGACGGCATCCAGGCCGCGCACCACACCCCAGACAGCCCACAGAAGAGGACCCCCCATGCAAGCTGCTTTGAACACGCCTTCCACGCCCCATGCCGCCTCCCCCGAGGCCCCAAACACCCAGTCCGCACCAGCAGCGGCGGGTAACTCGCTGGCGCACTATCAGATCATTCGCCGCAACGGAGCAGTCGTGCCCTTTGAGCCGCAAAAAATTGCGGTGGCGATGATGAAGGCATTTCTGGCAGTGCACGGCACGCAGGGCGCCGCCTCCGCCAGCGTGCGCGAGGTGGTGGACACGCTCACCCAGAATGTGGTCCGCGCCCTCATGCGCTCGCGTCCCGGTGGCGGCACCTTCCATATTGAAGACGTGCAGGATCAGGTTGAACTGGGCCTGATGCGCGGCGAACACCACGAAGTCGCCCGGGCCTATGTTCTGTACCGCGAGCGCCGCACGCAAGAGCGTGTCCACCACCAGGAACAGCTCGCGCCCGCAACCCCCATTTTGAACGTGATCGACAACGGCCAACGCGTGCAGCTGGACATCCTGCGCCTGCACGGGCTCATCGAATCGGCCTGCGCCAACCTCGGCGCCGACATCCAGGCCGCGCCCATCGTCGCCGAGACCATGCGCAACCTGTATGACGGCGTTCCCATGGACGAGGTCTACAAGGCGTCCATCCTCGCCGCCCGCACCCTGATCGAAAAAGACCCTGACTACACCTATGCCACGGCCCGCCTGCTGCTGCATACCATCGTGCGCGAAGTGCTGGGACGCGAGGTCGCCCAGAGCGACATGGGCCAAGCCTATAGGGACTATTTCCCCGCCTTCATCCAGAAGGGGGTGGACAACGAGCTGTTGGACGAGCGCCTGCTCAAGCAATATGACCTGAACCGCCTGGGCGCCGCGCTCAAGGCCGAGCGCGACCTGCAGTTCGACTACCTCGGCCTGCAGACCCTGTATGACCGCTACTTCCTGCACGTCAAGAAAACCCGCATCGAACTGCCCCAGGCGTTCTTCATGCGCGTGGCCATGGGCCTGGCACTCAATGAAACCGACCGCGAGGCCCGCGCCATCGAGTTCTACGAAGTGCTGTCGTCCTTCGACTTCATGTCGTCCACCCCCACGCTGTTCAACAGCGGCACCCTGCGCTCGCAGCTGTCCAGCTGCTACCTGACCACGGTGCCCGACGACCTGGATGGTATCTACGAATCGATCAAGGAAAACGCCCTGCTGTCCAAGTTTGCTGGCGGCCTGGGCAATGACTGGACCCGCGTGCGCGCTCTGGGCTCCCACATCAAGGGCACGAACGGCGAATCGCAAGGCGTGGTGCCCTTCCTCAAGGTGGTCAACGACACCGCTGTGGCGGTGAACCAGGGCGGCAAGCGCAAAGGCGCCGTCTGCACCTACCTGGAAACCTGGCACCTGGATATCGAAGAGTTCCTGGAACTGCGCAAGAACACTGGCGACGACCGCCGCCGCACGCACGACATGAACACGGCCAACTGGATCCCTGACCTGTTCATGCGCCGCGTGATGGAAAAGGGCACCTGGACATTGTTCTCGCCCTCCAACGTGCCCGACCTGCACGATCTGTTCGGCGCCGACTTCGAGAAGGCCTATGTGGCCTACGAAGAGAAGGCCGCGCGCGGCGAGATCAAACCCGCCAAGACGGTGCAGGCCACCGACATGTGGCGCAAGATGCTGACCATGCTGTTCGAGACCGGCCATCCTTGGATCACCTTCAAGGATGCCTGCAACGTGCGTTCGCCCCAGCAGCACGCTGGTGTGGTGCACTCGTCCAACCTGTGCACTGAGATCACACTCAACACCAGCGACACCGAAACCGCCGTCTGCAATCTTGGTTCGGTCAACCTGCTGCAGCACATCAAGGACGGCCAGATCGACCACGAGAAGCTCAAGAAGACCATCACGGTTGCCATGCGCATGCTCGACAACGTGATCGACATCAACTATTACGCCGTCAAGAAGGCCCGCGACTCCAATCTGCGCCACCGCCCCGTGGGCCTGGGCGTCATGGCGTTCCAAGACAGCCTGTACGAACTGCGCATTCCCTACGCCTCGCAGGAGGCCGTGGAATTCGCCGACAAGTCGATGGAGGCCATCTGCTACTACGCCTACTGGGCCTCCACCGAATTGGCCCGGGAACGCGGCCAGTACTCCAGCTACAAGGGCTCACTGTGGGATCGCGGCATCCTGCCTTTCGACACGCTGGACATGCTCTCGCAGGCCCGTGGCGGATATGTGGAAGTGGATCGCTCGTCCACCCTGGACTGGGATGCCCTGCGCAAGAAGATTGCACAGGACGGCATGCGCAACTCCAACTGCGTCGCCATTGCCCCCACGGCCACCATCTCCAACATCATCGGCGTTGATGCCTCGATCGAGCCTTCGTTCGGCAACCTGTCGGTCAAGTCCAACCTGTCGGGTGAATTCACGGTCATCAACGGTGGGCTGGTGCGCGACCTCAAGCGCCTGGGACTGTGGGATGACGTGATGATCATGGACCTCAAGCACTTCAAGGGTTCGCTGCACCCCATCGATCGGGTGCCACAGGACATCAAGGCGCTGTACTCCACAGCGTTTGAAGTCGAGCCGCAGTGGCTGGTGGAAGCCGCATCGCGTCGCCAGAAATGGATTGATCAGGCGCAGAGCCTGAACATCTACATGGCCGGCGCATCGGGCAAGAAGCTCGACGACACCTACAAGCTGGCCTGGATCCGTGGCCTCAAGACCACGTATTACCTGCGCACACAAAGCGCCACACACGTCGAGATGAGCACCGTGAATACACGCCAGCTCAATGCCGTTTCATCGGGCAATGACAGTGGCGCATCGGCAGCGTCGGTGCCCGTTGCAGCGAAACCCAGCGCACTCGATGCGGCAGTTGCTGAAGCCACCCATCAAGCATCAGCAGTGCCTGCTACGGACGTCAAGTTCTGCGCTATCGATGATCCCGGCTGCGAAGCCTGCCAATAAGAACTTCGCACGCGACACCTTGGGCTCTTCCGAGGTGTCGCGCATGTGCTGTGAAGCAACAAATCCTTGCTGCACAACGCTTCAGTGCTTTTCTTTTCGCAGCACTGCTTTCATAATCCGAACACTGGAAAATCTATGTTGACCTGGGACGAAGAAGTCAAGCCCTCATCGCAAAATCAACTGGACGGTGGACTGAACCAAAGCCACCCGGCGGGACAGCCGCCTTTGCCTTTCCAAACCCCCTCACTGCAGGAAGTGCACGCATCGATGACTGCCTCTGCAGCACCGCACGCAACACCTGCCGCAGCCACGCAACGCCGCGTGAACGCTGCCGACAAACGCATCATCAACGGGCAGACGGATGTCAATCAGCTGGTCCCGTTCAAATACAAGTGGGCCTGGGAAAAATACCTGGCCACCTGCGCCAACCATTGGATGCCTCAGGAAGTGAACATGACGCGCGACATCGCGTTGTGGAAGGACCCCAATGGCCTGACCGATGACGAACGCCGCATCATCAAGCGCAACCTGGGCTTCTTTGTCACGGCAGACTCGCTGGCTGCCAACAACATCGTACTGGGCACCTATCGCCACATCACGGCGCCAGAGTGCCGCCAGTTTCTGCTGCGCCAGGCCTTTGAAGAAGCTATCCACACGCACGCCTATCAGTACATCGTGGAATCGCTGGGGCTGGATGAGAGCGAGATTTTCAACGCGTACAACGAAGTCCAGTCCATCCGCGACAAGGACCAGTTCCTGATCCCCTTCATCGAGGCGATCATGGATCCGAACTTCCAAACTGGCACGCCCGAAACCGACCAGACGCTCCTCAAGTCGCTGATCGTGTTTGCCTGCCTGATGGAAGGCCTGTTCTTCTACGTCGGCTTCACACAGATCCTTGCACTGGGCCGCCAGAACAAGATGACTGGCGCCGCCGAGCAGTACCAGTACATCTTGCGCGACGAGTCGATGCACTGCAACTTTGGCATTGACCTGATCAACCAGCTCAAGCTGGAAAATCCCCATCTGTGGACCGCTGAATTCAAGGCCGAGATCAAGGCGCTGTTCCTCAAGGCGGTTGAACTCGAGTACCGCTACGCGGAAGACACCATGCCGCGCGGCGTGCTGGGCATGAATGCATCGATGTTCAAGGGATACCTGCGTTACATCGCCAACCGCCGTGCCACACAAATCGGGCTGGAGACGCTGTTTCCCAATGAAGAAAACCCGTTCCCGTGGATGAGCGAGATGATCGACCTCAAGAAGGAACGCAACTTCTTCGAGACCCGGGTTATTGAATACCAGTCCGGTGGTGCGCTGTCCTGGGACTAGCGCCTTTTCGCAACACACCACCATGGATTTTTACACCACGCCCACCACCACAAGCAGCGCTGCAGTGCGTTGCGGTGCAGGGCGTTCCCGTGTTCATGGCGATGGGGATTTCTCCATCGCCATGGATCGCTTCGTGTCCACTGCAGACAGGAAGTGCTCTTTGCAAATTGACCCAAGGAGAACATGATGGCAACTGCGAAAAAACCAGCCGCTAAGAAGGCGACCCCAGCGAAAAAAGCTGCACCTGCAAAACCAGTAGCAGCGAAGAAGGCTGCACCTGCCAAGAAGGCAGCAGCACCGGCAAAGAAAGCCGCTCCCGCCAAGAAGGCAGTAGCAGCGAAGAAGGCTGCACCAGCCAAGAAGGCAGCAGCACCGGCAAAGAAAGCCGCTCCCGCCAAAAAGGCAGTAGCAGCGAAGAAGGCCGCACCCGCCAAGAAGGCAGCAGCACCGGCAAAGAAAGCCGCTCCCGCCAAGAAGGCAGTAGCAGCGAAGAAGGCCGCACCCGCCAAGAAGGCAGCAGCACCGGCAAAGAAAGCCGCTCCCGCCAAAAAGGCAGTAGCAGCGAAGAAGCCTGCCGCCCCAGCCAAGAAGGCGGCTCCCGCCAAGAAGGCAACGGCTGCCAAGAAGGCCGCTCCCGCCAAGGCTCCTGCAAAAAAAGCTGCACCGGCCAAGAAGGCCCCCAAGGCGCCTGCCCCTGCGGCAGCAGCTCCAGCAGCACAGACCACCCTGAATCCTCAGGCAGCCTGGCCCTTCCCTACGGGCAACAAGCCTTAATCCTGGCGTATCACACGCTCAACCCGGTGCCTGCGCACCGGGTTTTTTTATGCCTGTTCGTGTTGCACACCACACGCCGTGCAACACAAGAAGCCGGCAGCAATGGGGCGCCCCGTGACTTCATGGAAAGCTGGCCCAATTACGCGGGGATGAAATCCAGTGTGTAGTTTTGCGGGCCCCGCTGCGCAATCTTAAGGGCTCCCACCCGGTTGCCCAGCTCGGCGCAACGCACCAGCGGCCAGCCCTTTTCCAGGCCGAACAACAACGCGCCCCGCCAAGCATCACCACACCCCGTAGGATCCACCACTTGGGCAGGCACCACGGCGGGTACATGGGTTTTCTGACCATTCACCCAGACCTCGCAACCCTCCGCACCCAGCGTCACCACAAGCCCCTTTACCTTGTTCGAAATCTCTGCAAGCGTCCAGCCCGTGCGGTCGCAAAGCATTTTCCCCTCGTAGTCATTGACCGTCACCCAGGAAGCCTGGTCCACGAACCGCGCCAGCTCTTCGCCATTGAACATGGGCAAGCCCTGGCCCGGGTCAAACACAAAAGGAATACCGGCCGCCACAAACTGTGCCGCGTGTTCAAGCATGGCGTCACGACCATCCGGCGCGATGATCCCCACGCTCACCCCCACATCTGCCTCGATGCGGTTCACATGTGCCTGCATCATCGCCCCGGGGTGGAAGGCGGTGATCTGGTTGTTGTCACGGTCCGTCATGATCATGGCTTGTGCGGTGTAGGTGTCCTGGACCTGCCCCACATGGCGCGCACTGATACCCAGCAATTCCAGGCGCTGCAGATAGTCTGCGCCATCGCTGCCCAGCATGGCCATTGGCAATGGCTCACCGCCCAGCAACTTGAGGCTATACGCAATGTTGCCCGCACAACCACCAAAGTCGCGCCGCAACGAAGGCACCAGGAAAGAGACGTTCAGGATGTGCAGCTGGTCGGGCAGTATCTGCTCGGCAAAACGGCCCTCGAAGGTCATGATGGTGTCGAACGCCAGAGAACCACAAATGAGGGCAGCCATATCAAAGAAGTAGGTTGGTAAAAAATCAGGGATAAAACGCCAGCAACCGATAGCCAGCAACACGCGCTCCGCCGGTGGTCACAATCACTGACACGGACGCACTCCACTCGCCCCCTGCAGACAACTCCATGGGAGCCCCCATGTCAGTGGGCAAAAGCACACGCCGAAGCACTGGCTGGTCCTGCGCATCGGTCAACGTCAACTCGACGGCGGGCATGGCCAGAGGTATCGAGGCCTTGCTCTTCATGGTCAGCGCGAGTTGATAGCTATCACCTCGGGCCTTGTTGAACGAAGAACTGTCGATGACCACATCCGCAATCTGGCGCGGCGGCGCGATCTCGCAGTGCAAGGGAGCGCACAACGCCATCAACCATGGCCTGGCACGCGCATCCATCGCGGCAAGGCGGTCACGCTCCTGAACAGCGACCTGCAGCGCAAGCCCCGCCACAGACATCAAAAGCAGCACTCCAAGCACCGTGCGCACCATCGGCCTGCGCCAGAACGCCTTGCGCCGCGCAGCGACTACAAAGCTGACTTCCTGTCCGGCCTCAGGGTCATCGTCCTCGTCAACGGCATCCGACGCCTTTCGGACCGAGGATCGCTTGCGAGTCGATGCCTGCAACACGGCTGCGGGCGAATGGTCTTCCACCAGCGCAAGTGCCTCCGGCGCGGGTTCCGGCGTCACAGGCTGCGCAAAACCCACCGGCGGCACGGGCACTTCAGCCCGCTCTTCAAGCTCCGCATCTTCCACCGGCAACGCCGTCTTGGTAGGCAACTCCAGTGCAGGATATCCCATCGGGGTCAACGCCACGGCTGCAGCTGGATCGGCAACCACCTCTTCGCCATCTCGAAGAGCAGCAGCAGGTAACTCATACCCTGCAGGGAGTGATGTTCCATCGCCTGCACCGGGCAACGCGGCTGACAACGAGGCAGTGGGGTGATCCCCCTTGGGCAAAGAAGATGACCCATCAGCAGCCACCTCGGGAAAGGCCAAAGGAGGTAAGGCGACAGCATCGCTCCGCATCCCTGCAACATCCCCGCCCGTTGTTGGCACATTGCGCACGGAGTCCGGGCGCCAGGCAAATGGAGTGAAGGGGCCGATTCCCGCATCGGCACCAGGTGCCACCGCCCCGGCTGCCGCAGACAGAAACGCGGGCACCGCAGGCTGTGGAACCTCCAGAACCGGAGCCACCACCTGGGCCTGTGCATCCGGCAACCCCGCCATTACGTCGGAAGTACCTGCGGGAAACAGCGAAAACGCTGGTTTTTCGGAGGTTGCCGACAGCGCCCCCGCAGATGGGGCAACCGGTGGTGGCGAAGAAGTCGGCTCACCCCATGACCGCCCCGTCCCTGCCTTGCGCGCCACCGGCATGGATGGCGGACGTATGTCGGTCAACGAGACATCGGGCAACAACGCTGGTGGAGCCGCTGGAAGCAGGTGCGCCGAAGCATCAAACACCTCTTTGCATTGACCACAACGCACCCACCCTTGCGAGATGCGCAATTGGTCCGCCACCACCTTGAATGAGGTAGAGCAGGACGGGCAGCGAGTGATCTGGCTCATCAGCGATGGATTGTAGAGGCGCGTGCGACCCCGGCGAAGCGGGCTTCGGCCCCGTCTTAGCGTCGGGCGGTCATCAAGATCCAGCCATCTTCTGTATCCGCCACATCGAGCTGAAGCCAGGGAGCATATGCCTCTTTCAACTCCTCAGCCTGACGTTCCAAAATGCCTGCCAGCACCAGATTCCCGCCGGGCGCGACGTGGCTGCACAAGAGGGGCGCCAGCACGCGCAAGGGGGTGGCAAGAATGTTTGCCAGCACCGTCTGGTATTCACCCCGTGCCTTGTCGGGCAGTCCCGCGTGGAGCCGCACGTCATTGGCCTGTGCATTCAGCGCGGTGGACTCGACCGCCGCAGGATCAATATCGACCGCATCGATGTCCGTGGCACCAAACTTGGCCGCACCAATGGCGAGGATGCCAGAGCCACAGCCATAGTCCAGAACCCGGCCCAGCGGATTGCCCATGGACGACTCGGTGGCACCGTTACGGGCAATCCAGCGCAGACACATGCGCGTCGTGGGGTGGGTGCCGGTGCCAAACGCCAGGCCCGGATCCAGCCGGATGCTGCGCTTTGCCTCGGCGGGAAGTTCGTGCCAGGTAGGAACTATCCAAAAATCCGGCGTGATATCCACAGGCGCAAATTGCGATTGCGTGAGCCGCACCCAGTCCTGCTCGGGCACGTGGGCAACCCCCAGCACCTGGCAGCCCGCAAAAAAATCCTGCACCACCAGCAGTTGCTGGGCCTCCCGGGCAGCCACCTCCGAAGGAAAGAGCGCCACCACCCTGCTGCGCTGCCAGCCGTCCTTGGGCGGCGGCATGCCAGGCTCACCAAACAAGGCCTGCTCGGCGTCGGTCTGGGCATCAGCATCCTCCACCGAAACGCTCAGCGCATCCAGCGCATCCAGCGCATCGCTGACCGCCTCGATCCGATCCTCGGGACACATCAGACTCAGCTCAAACATAGAAGCCTCTCAGAAAAAGTGAAATGCTGGCACCCGTTGCCAGGAGCCAGCATGTGAAAGACTGCGCAATACGATGTCAGCGCTTGTGCTGCGACAGCCACTCTTCCAGGTAATGGATGTTGGTGCCACCGGCCATGAACTTGGCGTCCACCATCAGCTCGCGGTGCAGCGGCACGTTGGTGTTGATGCCTTCGATCACCGTCTCGGACAGCGCCGTGCGCATGCGGGCCAGGGCCTGCTCGCGCGTGTCGCCGTGCACGATGATCTTGCCGATCATCGAGTCGTAGTTGGGCGGCACAAAGTAATTGGTGTACGCATGCGAATCCACACGCACGCCGGGACCGCCTGGTGGATGCCACGTGGTGATACGCCCGGGCGACGGAATGAACTTGTAAGGGTCTTCCGCATTGATCCGGCACTCGATGGCATGGCCCCGGATCTCGATCTGGCGCTGGGTGAACGGCAGCTTCTCGCCCGCCGCGACCATGATCTGCGTCTTCACGATGTCCACGCCGGTGATCCACTCGGTGACGGGGTGTTCCACCTGCACACGGGTGTTCATCTCGATGAAGTAGAACTCGCCGTTTTCGTACAGGAACTCGAACGTGCCCGCACCACGGTAGCCGATCTTCTTGCACGCGGCCACGCAGCGCTCGCCGATCTTCTCGATCAGTTTGCGGGGGATGCCGGGGGCTGGAGCCTCTTCGATGACCTTCTGGTGGCGGCGTTGCATGGAACAGTCGCGCTCGCCCAAATACACCGCATTGCGGTGCTTGTCGGCCAGGATCTGGATTTCGATGTGGCGCGGGTTCTGGAGGAACTTCTCCATGTACACCGCAGGATTGCCAAACGCAGCGCCCGCCTCGGCCTTGGTCATCTGCACCGCATTGACCAAGGCAGCCTCGGTGTGCACCACGCGCATGCCACGGCCACCACCGCCGCCTGCGGCCTTGATGATCACCGGGTAGCCCACGGCCTTGGCGATGCGGCGGATCTGCACCGGGTCATCGGGCAGTTCGCCCTCGGAGCCGGGCACGCAGGGCACACCTGCGCGGATCATGGCCTGCTTGGCCGACACCTTGTCGCCCATGATGCGGATCGACTCGGGCGTGGGGCCGATGAACTGGAAGCCACTCTTTTCCACGCGCTCGGCAAAGTCGGCGTTCTCCGACAGAAAACCATAGCCAGGGTGAATGGCTTCGGCGTCGGTCACTTCGGCGGCCGAGATGATGGCCGGCATGTTGAGGTAGGACAGCGGCGAGGGCGCGGGGCCGATGCAAACGGCCTCTTCGGCCAGCTTGACGTACTTGGCGTCGCGGTCGGCCTCGGAATAGACCATGACGGCCTTCACGCCCAGCTCATGGCACGCGCGCTGGATACGGAGAGCGATCTCTCCGCGATTCGCAACAAGAATCTTCTTGAACATGAGCGCCTTATTCGATAACGAACAGCGGCTGTCCGTATTCCACGGCTTGGCCGTTCTCACCCAGGATGCGGGTGACGGTGCCAGACTTGTCAGCCTCGATTTCGTTGAGGATCTTCATCGCTTCGATGATGCAGATGGTTTCGCCTTCCTTGACCTGGCTGCCGACTTCAACAAAAGCCTTGGCGCCCGGGCTGGACGAACGGTAGAACGTACCCACCATGGGTGACTTGACGATGTGGCCAGCAGGGACTGCAGGTGCCGAGGGCGCAGGCAGCTCGGCGACTTGGGCGGCGGCAGATGCAGGGGGCGCAGGTGCCTGCATCGGGGCGGGGACGTACTGCTGAACGACACCACCCACGCTCTTGACGATGCGGACTTTGCCCTCGGCTTCCGTGATTTCGAGTTCAGATACGTTCGACTCGGACACGAGATCGATGAGGGTTTTGAGTTTTCGCAGATCCATGGGAGCTCCAACGGCTATAAAACTAATAGGACTCGCGCCAATCGGGACGCAACAGCCGCCTCGCGTTGGGCGAGCCGCTTGCCTGAGCCCTGCTTTGCGCAAGTCATGACTGAATAGGGCGCGAATTTACTCCAATTTCAGCCTATTTCCGTCTTCCACAGGTATTTTTGATGAACTACATCATGCCGATACCCAGCTCGGACCCACAAAATGCCGAGCAGAAGGCTTGGTTGATCAGCGCAGAGGCGCCCACAGCTGGAGGTCTTGCGGGGTGATTTGCCCCATTTTACGGTGCAGGACACGCCCGTTGCCCCCGAGCACCACGGTAAACGGCAGGCCACCGGTAAGGTTGCCCAGTGATCGCCCCAGGTCGGTACCGCCCAATCCGGCAAGGCCCACGGGGAACTCCAGCGGAATACGCTGCAGAAACTTGCGCACGGCAGAGGGCTGGTCGATGGCCAATCCCAGAACTTGCCATCCGTTCGGCGCCTGTTGGCGATAGAAAGCATTGAGCATGGGCAGCTCTTCCACACAGGGCGGGCACCAGGTGGCCCAGAAGTTCAGCAGCAGCGGCTTGCCAGCCAGAGACTTCAGCGCCACCACGCCCCCTTCAGGCTTTTCAAACTCCATCGCCCAGAGCGCTTCTTCCACCCCATGCTCCATGGCATGGGGCTGGAACTTCCACCATGCCAGGCCGGCACCACCCAACGCTGCAACGCCTGCCACCCCGGCGTACAGCAGTCGCCTACGTGCGGCCGACGGTTGCGCATCGCTGGTGGCGGGGATGGACTCAGGGCGATCGGAAGGGCTTGTCATGGGGCAGGGGTTTCCTGGAGCAGGCGCCGAACGGCGGTCATGTCACCGCGCGGCACACGCCCTTGGGCATCCGGGCGCAATGCGCCGCGCAGGTCATCGAGGTCATAGATCATCAAGTGCACCCCGATCATCTCATTGAGTTCGGGCGACTTGCTGCCCAGGCTCAGCGCTTCGACCGACTCACCATGAAAACCGGTGACCGTGCGTGGCTCGTAGTCCACATGGTGATCGATGAGCGCTATTTCTGCAGATTTGGAGTCATCGCAGAACAACTGCAGGTAAATGTCGGACAGCCGCGTGGCTGTACCATGCCATACAGCCCCCGCCAGATGGGGACGGAAGGCCGCCATGCGCTCCATCCACACGAGGGCCAGCTGGCGCAGCGCCCGCAGCTCGTGCGGCTGCGTATCGGCACAAAAGAGCTGGATGTACTCCCGCACGGCGGCCTCGACCTGGTCGTTGCTCGGCAGGGGTGTGCGGGCAGGCAGGCCCATCTGGCGCAGCGCACGACGCTTGGCCGGGCCCCATTCCAGGCCCTCTTCCACCACCAGCCGGGCCGTGGTGTGGGCGATTTCGTCGCTCAAAGGTGTGTGCATGGCGGTAGGGGATGGTGGTGGCAGGGAAAGAAACCGCATTGTGGCCCGAAGCACCTGCCTGGACTACGGGTTACCCCTAGATATGCCCAGGGTCACTATATTTTTCATAGCTTCTCGCGCTTATCCACCAAGCGCTGGGGGCCTGTTTTTTGGCTCTCTTCCATTTCGGGTGGAACGCCACATTCCCCACCAGAGCCATGGTCAGGCCCTTGCTTTTCGCAAAGGACTGCCTGGCAGGTGAGTGAGCTTGCCAGCAATCAAGAACGCCATGGCGATGAAGTGATCGGTGGTGCCATAGCCACGCGCCTTGGCCTTAGCTGCTTGCAACAGTGAGTTCACCGCCTCCACATAGCCGGTGTGCAGATGAGAAGCATCAAACGCCTGGAGTATTCCCGCCCAGTGTTGCTGGATGGTCTTGGCCAAGTCCTTGAAGGGCTGCAAGCGGCTGCGTTGCGCCCAGTGCAGCCATTTCTTGAGTGCCTGTGCACTGCTGGCGGCATCCGCGTCTGAGTTCCTGTAAACATCGCGCAGCGCCTCCTTCATCCGCCACGCCCTGGCGGTCTTCAATCGGGTGCGAGGCAGCCAATCCATCTTTGCCTGCTCTTTGTCCGTCCACTTGGCTTTGTCCTTGAGCCAGCACCAACGGGTCTTCTTGAGCCAGCGCTCGCCCCGGGCCTCTTCCCGCCGCACTGCGTCCACTGCCCGGTTGGCCATCTGCACCACATGAAAGCCATCAAAGGCAATGGCCGCCTGGGGCAAGTGCTGGCCTGCTCCTGCGATAAAGGCCTTGGACATGTCCATGCACACCACCTGGATGGCTTCGGGCCTGCCTTGGTGGCTCTTGAGGTCCGCCGCAAAGCGCTGCACGGTGCTGGCATCCTTGCCGGGTGTGGCGTAGATCAGTCGCGCCCGCTCAAGATCGTGCACCAGGGTGATGTAGCTGTGGCCTTTGGCGCAGCTGGTCTCATCGATACCGATGACCGCCACACCCGCGTAGCTCTCCTTGGCGCGCGCCAAGCTGACATGGGCATCGATCTGGCGCCACAAGGCGTTGTCCGCACAGCGCAGGATGCGTGCACACGCGGCCACCGGCATCTCACGGGCCAGCGTCAGAGCCAGAGCCTCGAACATGAGCGTGAAGCGGCTGCCCTCTCGCGCCCAGGGAACACTCAGCTGGGTCGTAGAGCTGCAGGCGCTGCATGACACGCGAGGCAGCGCGCAGTGCACGTAGGCTTCGAACTGAAAGAAATCAAGATGCCGCCAGCTGCGCTGGCGGTGGTCATGCAGTTTCTGCTCAGCTGCGGCGCAAACGGGGCAGGCGGCACTGCCCGATTGCCAGACCACGTACAGGTCGATGCGGCTGCGCTCGACATCCAGTGCAACACGCTCCACAGCCCAGGGCGCGGCCAGCCCCAACGCTTGGCAGAACAACGCTTCTTGCATCGGGAGGGCTCCTGTTCAGGGGGTGTCAATGGATTTATTTGAACTGTAGTGTTCCACCCGAAACGGAAGAGAGCCTGTTTTTTATTGAACCTTAGAATCTGCGCCCATGCATATACACATACTGGGCATCTGCGGCACGTTCATGGGCGGCCTGGCCGCGCTCGCGCGCGAGGCAGGCCACAAGGTGACGGGTTGCGACGCTGGCGTTTACCCGCCGATGAGCGACCAATTGCGGGCCCTGGGCATCGATCTGATCGAAGGTTTTGGCGCCGACCAACTGGCCCTGCAGCCCGACATGTTTGTCATCGGCAACGTGGTCAGCCGCGTCCGCCTGCCGGACGGTTCGCCCAAATTTCCGTTGATGGAAGCCATCCTGGACGCAGGCCTGCCCTACACCAGCGGCCCGCAGTGGCTGGCCGAGCATGTACTACAAGGCCGCCATGTGCTGGCGGTTGCTGGCACCCATGGCAAGACGACCACCACCTCAATGCTGGCCTGGATTCTGGAAAGTGCCGGTCAGCAGCCGGGTTTTCTGATTGGCGGAGTACCGCTGAATTTCGGCGTGTCCGCCCGCCTGGGGGCGCCCCGGCGACCATCACCCGGAAGTGCGCCGCTGGGGGATGCGCCGCTGTTCGTGATCGAGGCTGACGAATACGACACCGCCTTCTTCGACAAGCGCAGCAAGTTTGTGCACTACCGCCCCCGCACTGCCGTGCTGAACAATCTGGAGTTCGACCACGCAGACATCTTTGACAACCTGGCCGCCATCGAGCGGCAGTTTCACCACCTCGTGCGCACGGTGCCGCCGTCGGGCCGCGTGGTGGTCAACGGTCTCGAAGAAAGCCTCACCCGCGTACTGCACACGGGCTGCTGGAGCGAAGTGTCCAGCTTTGGTGAAGCCGTCAGCGACTTTTCCGCCGAAGGCGATCCCCAGGCGTTCGACGTGCTGTACCAGGGGCGCAAGGCCGCCCGGGTGGAATGGACGCTGACCGGCGTGCACAACCAGCTCAACGCACTGGCGGCCATTGCCGCCGCCCACCATGTGGGCGTGAGCCCCGAGCAGGCCGCTACGGCACTGGCCACCTTTCAGAACGTAAAGCGGCGCATGGAACTGCGCGGCACCGTAAAGGGCGTTGCGGTGTATGACGACTTTGCCCACCACCCCACCGCCCTGAGAACCACGCTGGACGGCCTGCGCCGCAGCCTGGGCCAGGGTGCGCGCATCCTGGCGGTGTTCGAGCCCCGCAGCAACACCATGAAACTGGGCGCCATGAAGGCCCAACTGCCGTGGGCGCTGGAGCCTGCCGACCTCGCGTTCTGCCACACGGCCGGGCTGGACTGGGACGCAGCGCAGGCCCTCGCCCCCCTGGGCGTGGGCCCAGGCCTGCGGGCGCAAACCGCTGCCGACATCAACACCCTGGTACAACAGGTCACAGCGGCAGCCCGCCCGGGGGATCACATCGTATGCATGAGCAACGGGGGATTTGGCGGCATCCACGCCAAACTGCTGGAATCGCTACAAAATAAATAGCTGCTAACACTTACCAGGCAAGCGCCAGGGCCTAATTTTCTTCAAAAATCAGAACGATACCGCCATGCCCGGGACGTCCACGCGCACCACGGGCTTGGCGAGTGCCGCGCTGGCAGCGCGCGCAAAGTCACGGGACCATGCCGGGTCGGCCAGCAACGAAGCCCCCGCAGCGCGGGCCACGGTGAGCACCTTGTCCGCCAGCAGCACCTTGCCGCTGGCGCGCAGGGGCTCGCAATCGAGCGCGGTGAACTGATCATCCAGCCAGCGCCTGCCAGCCTCGTGGCCCATGGGCTCGGCGCCCTCCAGATCAAAACGGAATTCCTGGTTTCCGGCCAGACGGACCGACACTTCGCTGTGCATGATGGTTTGCCTTTCTATCTACTGAAACCGTGGCAGCGACTGCCGTGCTCCCTTGCACGGCCCGCCACGGGTTTCCAGTTTAGGGCCTTCGGCCGGCGGCGCAGATCACCGCGCGCGGCGCGCCTTCACGGCGTCAGACAGCTCAGCCAGCGCCGTCAACGAATCGTCCCAGCCCAAGCAGGCGTCCGTGATGCTCTTGCCATACTCCAGCGCGCCGGGCTGGTCCTTGCCCGGTGAGAACTTCTGGGCACCGGCGGTGAGGTGGCTCTCGATCATGAGGCCGAACACACTGCGCGAGCCACCGGCGAGCTGAGCGGCGATGTCGCGCGCCACGTCGAGCTGCTTTTCATGTTGCTTGCTGCTGTTGGCATGGCTGCAGTCCACCATCAGGGTGGCGGGCAGCTTGGCGGCTTCGAGGTCCTTGCAGGCGGCGGCCACGCTGGCAGCGTCGTAGTTGGGCGTCTTGCCGCCGCGCAGGATCACGTGGCAATCCTTGTTGCCCTTGGTGTTGACGATGGCCACCTGGCCGTTTTTATGCACCGAGAGGAAGTGGTGGCCCCGGCTGGCCGACTGGATGGCATCGGTGGCAATGCGGATGTTGCCGTCGGTGCCGTTCTTGAAGCCGATGGGTGCCGAGATGCCGGAGGCCAGCTCGCGGTGCACTTGGCTTTCTGTGGTGCGGGCGCCGATGGCGCCCCAGCTGATGAGATCGCCGATGTACTGGGGCGAAATCACATCCAGGAACTCGCTGCCGGCGGGCATGCCCAGGCGGTTAATTTCGATCAGCAGCTGGCGCGCAATGCGCAGGCCTTCGTCGATGCGGTAGCTTTCGTCGAGGTACGGGTCGTTGATGAGGCCCTTCCAGCCCACCGTGGTGCGTGGCTTCTCAAAGTACACCCGCATCACGATTTCCAGGGTGTCGGCGTACTGCGTGCGCGCAGCCATGAGGCGGCGCGCGTAATCAACAGCAGCGGCCGGATCGTGGATGGAGCATGGGCCGATCACCACCAGCAGGCGATCATCCTTGCCGGCCATGATGTTGTGGATGTTCTTGCGGGTCTGGGTGATCAGCGTCTCGACCGGCGTTCCACGGATCGGGAAAAAGCGGATCAGATGCTCGGGAGGAGGCAACACGGTAATGTCCTTGATACGTTCGTCGTCGGTCTGGCTGGTTTTCTCGACGCTGCGGTACCAGGCATCGCTGGTCGGGGTGGTGGTGGCCGTCATGGTTGCTTCCTCGTGGAGTAAAAGTAGTGGGAGGGATGAAAAAACGGGAGGGCAGAAAAACAAAAACCGCCGGGCTTTGCAGCGTCGGCGGTTGGTATGGGAAGGTTGTGTTTGCTTGCGCGTTTTCCTCTCATCCGCCGGGGACCGAGATAAAAAACCAAAAATAAAACGCGCTGCGAACTTGCATGGCAGCCAATGTAGCACAGGAGTGCGGCAGTGCAGCACCCCCAGATTGTTGCGATTGCGCGACAGAGCTGGCAATCCGGATGCCTGCCAGGCCCACTTCCAACACCCTGATTCAACGCCGCCAGCGACGAAACCAGGCGCTCGCACGTTGCAGCACTGACAGCTTGCGCGGAGGCGCGCGATCCTGCAGGTCACTGGGTGGATCACTCTGGTGCTCATACATGTCGATGAGCAGCAACGCCTCGCCCAGCGTGCGCCAGGCCAGAAGCTCGAATTGGTCGAAGCTCGCACTTTCCTTCGGGCTGCGCCGCTCCAGCATCTGCTGCCAGTCCGCGATCGCATTGCGCAACTCCCTCAGCGCACGCTCATAGGCCCCGAACTCGTACAACGCGTGCCAGGCCGATCCCAGGCCCGTCAGGAACAGCTGGTGCTCGCGGGCGCAATGCGACAAAGTCAACACACGCCGGGTGATGGCTGTGGTATCGGTGCTGGTGCGGCGGATCCGCACCGCCTCGTCGATCTGCGTTGAGAGCGCGCTCAAGCTATCGCGCAGTTGGCGAGATTCCTCATCGGCCACGCCTTCACGCAGAAAGCGGCTGATGTCGCCAAATGACTGAAGGGTCAGTAGCTGACTGGGGCGCGTCGCGGGCATGCGCCATTTTGCGCTGCCAGGGCATGCACCATGCGCTTTGTGCACCGCACAAGGCCAAAGATGGTGGAAGCGAGCAACAGTCAGCGTGTCGAGCCGAAGCAGGAACGCTGTCGCCGATCGTCAGGCCGTGCCACCCACTGTCAACCCCTCGATACGCAGCGTAGGCTGGCCCACGCCCACGGGTACGCTCTGGCCTTCCTTGCCGCAGGTGCCTACGCCGCTGTCAAGGCGCATGTCGTTGCCGATCATGGTGACCTTCTTGAGCGACTCGGGGCCGCTGCCGATGATGGTCGCGCCTTTCACGGGGTATTGGATCTTGCCGTTTTCCACCCAGTAGGCTTCGCTGGCCGAGAACACGAATTTTCCCGAGGTAATGTCCACCTGTCCGCCGCCGAAGTTGCTGGCGTACAGGCCCTTCTTGATGCTGGCGATGATTTCCTGCGGGTCCTTGTCGCCGCCCAGCATGTACGTGTTGGTCATGCGCGGCATGGGAATGTGGGCATAGCTCTCACGCCGACCGTTGCCGGTGGGTGCCACACCCATCAGGCGCGCGTTGAGCGAATCCTGGATGTAGCCCTTCAAGATGCCGTCCTCGATCAGCACATTGCGCTGGCTGGCGTGGCCCTCGTCGTCCACGTTGAGCGATCCACGGCGGTCGGCGATGGTGCCGTCGTCCAGCACCGTCACGCCCTTGGCCGCCACGCGCTGGCCGATGCGGCCACTGAATGCGCTCGAGCCCTTGCGGTTGAAGTCGCCTTCCAGCCCGTGGCCAATGGCTTCGTGCAGCAGGATGCCGGGCCAGCCCGACCCCAGCACCACCGTCATCTCGCCCGCAGGGGCGGGGCGCGATTCGAGGTTGACCAGGGCCGCATTCACGGCCTCGTCCACGTACTTGCCCATCTGCTCGTCATCAAAATAGGCCAGGCCGAAACGACCACCGCCGCCCGCCGAACCCATTTCGCGGCGGCCATTCTGCTCGGCAATCACCGTGACCGACAGGCGCACCAGCGGGCGCACATCGGCCGCCAGGGTGCCGTCGGCACGGGCCACCAGCACCACGTCGTATTCGCTCGCCAGCCCGGCCATGACCTGCGCCACGCGCGGGTCCTTGGCGCGGGCGCGCTGCTCCAGCTTTTCCAGCAAGGCCACCTTGGCGGTGCTGTCGAGCGAGGCAATGGGGTCCACGCCGGGGTACAGGCTGCGGCCTGCCGCTACTTTTTTAGGAGCTACTCGCGCTTTACCCGCCTGCGCTGCGGCCGAAATAGACCTTACAGTTCGGGCTGCGTCCAACAAGGACGCCTCGGAGATGTCGTCCGAATAGGCAAACGCCGTCTTCTCGCCGCTCACCGCGCGCACACCCACACCCTGGTCGATGCTGAAGGAACCAGTCTTGACGATGCCCTCTTCGAGGCTCCAGCCCTCGCTGCGGGTGTACTGGAAGTACAGGTCGGCATCGTCCACCTTGTGGGTGCGGATCTCGGCCAGTGCCCGTGCCAGATGGCTTTCGTCAAGCCCGAAAGGGGTCAGCAACAATTCGCGAGCGACATCGATGCGCTGGCTGGTGGCCGCACGCTGGGGCGCGGCAGTGGTGGAGCGGAAAGTCATCGGGGCATTTTAGGCGCGCAGCCCCACCCTGCCGGACAAGGGGGCACATGCCCCTATGCCTCAAAGCGCCCACGCAAAGCGTCAGGCCGTCGTCTGGTCGTCCAGCGCGGCCTGGGGTGCATGGGTCTGCACCGACTCGATACCGGCATCGCGCGCCTTGGCACCGGAATACATCTGGCTTTGGCCGATCACCTGGCCATTACCCGCCTTGAGCGTGAAATAGGGCGATCCATCCTTGGCGCTCAGGCGACCGAAGCGGCCATCATCGGGAGCGTTCTTGCGCACGGATTCGATGCCGTTCAGTGCACTGGCCCGTGATTCGTACATCTCGCTGGTGAGGATGATCTGGCCATTGGAGGCCAACAGGTTGAAGACAAATTTATCGTTCTTCGACTTCTTCAGCTCGAACTTCGCCGCCATAGGGAATCCCTCCGGTTGCATGGGCCAAGGCACAGTTGGCCTGCCGGTTTGTACCCTCTTGCCGCTATGCACGCAACGCCTGGGTAAAGACCCTGGAAGGTGTTCCTGATCTCCCAGCGAAGCCAATGGCTATAGAGCAGGCCGAGCGTCCTTGGGGTCCTGCTTCTGGGCCCGGGCCACCGACATCAGGATGCCCAGCGCCAGGCCCAGGGTGACCATGGCGGTGCCGCCATAGCTGATGAAAGGCAGCGGCACGCCCACCACGGGCAGGATGCCGCTGACCATACCCATGTTCACAAAGGCATAGGTGAAAAAGATCATCGAGACCGCCCCGGCCATCAGGCGTCCGAACAGGCTGGTGGCCCCTGCGGCGATGGCCAGGCCGCGCCAGACCAGCATCAAAAAGCAGACCAGCAGAAACAGGTTGCCTGCCAGCCCGAACTCCTCGGAAAACGCGGCAAAGATGAAGTCGGTGGTGCGCTCGGGGATGAACTCCAGATGCGTCTGCGTACCCGCCATGAAACCCTTGCCCCACATGCCCCCCGAGCCGATGGCGATCATGCCCTGGATGATGTGGAACCCCTTGCCCAACGGGTCGCGTGTGGGGTCGAGCAGGGTGCAGATGCGCTGCTGCTGGTAGTCGTGCAGCACCGACCAGCGCACGCCGTCCGCGCACAACTGGTCCCCCAGCAACACCAGGGCCAGGATGCCCACGCCCCCCAGCACCACCGGCGGCAGCACCAGTTTCCAGGAGAGCCCGGCAAAGAAGATCACGGACAGGCCAGCTGCCAGAACCAGTAGCGAAGTACCCAGATCGGGCTGCTTCATGATCAGCCCCACCGGAACGGCCAGCAGCAGCCCTGCCGCCGCAAAGTCGAGCGGGCGCAAGGTGCCCTCGCGTTTCTGGAACCACCAGGCCAGCATCAGGGGCATGGCAATTTTCAGGATCTCGCTGGGCTGGATGACGATGCCCACATTGATCCAGCGCGTCGCCCCTTTTTTGGTGATGCCAAACAGCGCCACCGCCAAGAGCAGCGCCACGCCGGCCGCATACAGCGGCACAGCGAACAGCATGATTTTCTGGGGCGGCACCTGGGCCACCATGAACAAAATGGCACCCGCAATGAGCATGTTGCGCCCATGGTCCGAAAACCGTGTGCCGTGGTCGTAGCCCGATGAATACATGGCCACCAGCCCGGCGCAGGCGAGCAACGCCACCACCAGCATGAGCGGCAGGTCAAACCCGCGAAACAGGGGAAGAAAACGCTGGGCGAGCGAGGGCTTTTCAAAAACAACGGCCATCGCGGGATTATCGCGGCCCTTGGGGCCGCGCCACCGTCACCCCGCCTGGCGGAAGGCCATCACCGCCTGGTTGCGCAGGGTGCGCAGCAGGCCCAGGGCCTTGTCGTCCACCACGATGCCCCCTGCCGTGGACTGGTCGGCATAGATAAGCGCAAACGTCTGCCCCTTGATCTGCAGCGGAAGCAGCAGGAACGAGGGGGCATTGAGCCCCGCGCGGTACCACTCGGGCAGGCGGGCCTGCATCTTGGGCTCCGTCGCGTCGTTGATGAGCGTATCGGCACCGCGCAGGCAGACGGCTGCAAACAGGTCGCCCGGCGCCTTGAGCGGGACTTTCATGGCGCGCACGGCGGCATCGCTGCCCTCGCCCAGGCCAAAGCGGCCGGTCAGCAAATCGGTGCGTGCCTCACGCAGGCAAAACACCATGCGCCGAAACCCCAGCGCGCGGAACATGGTCTCCAGGATCATGCGCAACACGTCGTTGAGCTGAAAACTTTCGACCATGGCATTGGTGATGTCCTGGATGCCCGCTGCCAGCACTTCGTTGACCTGCGCGACCGACACGGCGCCGCTGGCCTGCGACTCCAGCACCGCTGGCAGGGGCTGGGTTTCGCTGGCCCGCAGCTCGTGCGAGCCCAGGGCGTCATCCTGCGCGGGCCCGGCACCGGCCGCAGGGGGCAGCTGCAGCAGCCGCGCCGCAGGCGTGCCGGGGGCTACGCGCAGGTCCAGCGCCTCGGCCAGCGCCACCAGCTTGTGGCGGGCGCGCAAAGTGCCCTCCGAAATCACTGCGGCAGACAGCGCCAGGGTGCGGGAATAGCGGGTGCCGATCTGGCCCAGGCGGGCTTCCAGCGACCCGGCATCGCTCGCCAGCAGGGTGCTGGCCACCTCATTGGCAGCCATCGCCACCCAGCGCAGGCGCTCCACCCCCTGCTCCGGCGCGCGTTGCGTGGGCGAGCCCAGGGGCTTGCGCATGCAGCGCTGCAGGCTCTCGGGCAGCCCCCAGACGCGGGCCACGCCCACCCCCAGGTCCTCGAAGCCCAGGCCCAGCACCTGCAGCGCGGCCGACTCTTCGCCCCCCTCCACGCGGCCAGTCTCCATCAGGGCGCGCACCTGGCGCGCCTCTTCCGGAAAGTAGAACTCGCACAACATGCGGCCCAGGTTCTGGAACATCGCGCCAATGAAGGCCTCTTCAGCCGCCTGGCCGGGCTCGCACAGCTCCGCCGCCACCGAGCCAGCCATCATGGCGCGCAAAAACTCCTCGCGCATCTGGCTTGCATGGGCCTTGTCCTGCATGTGGTCCAGCAGCACCAGGCTGAGTGCCATGTTGCGCACGGCGTTGAAGCCCACCAGGCTCACGGCCCGCGACACGGTACTGATGGTGCCCCGGCCCGCATGCGCGAAATGCACGCTGTTGACCAGGCGCAGCAACTTGTTGGTGAGCGCCACATCCTTGAGGATCTCGTGTGTGAGATCGCTGATGCTGTCGTCCTCGGAGTTGGCCACGCGCTGGATGCGCGCCACCGAGTCCGACAGCGCCGGAAAGTCGCTCTTGTGGCGCATGCGCCGCAGCAGGAAGTCGAGCGTGGCATTGCTGGCGGCCGTGGGCGCGCTGGCCGGAGCTGCCCAGGCACGCAAGGCATCGCGAAACTCCGCCGCCGACGGATAGCGCTGGCCCGGCTCGCGCGCCATCGCACGTTGCAAAATGGCCCGCAGGGCGTCGTCCACGCCCGGCCCCAGGTCTTCCGGCAGCACCAGGGTTTCGTTGGCAACGCGGTACAGCGCCTGCCAGGCGTCCTTCTGGTGGATCAGTGGCCGGCCCGTGAGAAGCTCCACCAGCACCAGGGCGGCCGAATACACATCCATGGCCGGTGCAGGGGCCGCCCCGGCCGCCGCCTCGGGCGCGAGGTACGCCGGGGTACCACTGGCCAGCTGCGAATCCGGCACAGCCTGCACCGGCGCCGCCATGCCAAAGTCCATCACCCGCGCGTGGCGCTGGGTGTCGATCATGATGTTGGAAGGCTTGAGGTCGCGGTGCACGATGCCGGCCTGGTGTGCGGCCTGCAGGCCATCCAGCACATCCACCATCAGCGCCACTGCGTCGTGCGGCGTGCAGCGCCCCTGCTGCGCCAGATGCTCGGCCAGCGTCTTGCCTGGAACGTACTCGAACACGATGTAGGGCTGGCGGCCCTGCACATCGGCCTCAAACACCGGAACGATGAAGGGGTGCGCCAGGCGCCCCACATGCCGGGCTTCGCGCAGCCAGTGCTCCAGCACCGACGGGTCCTGGTCCTCCACGGGGCGCATGAGCTTGATGGCCACCTCGCGCTGCAGGCGCGGGTCCAGCGCCAGCCACACGGTGGCCTGGGCGCCCCGGCCCAGCAGCTTTTTCAGTTCAAAGCGGCCCAGCGACGTGGGACGCTTGTCGGTGGATCCCAAAGCCCAGCGTTTGGCGGTGGAAAGCGGGGCAAAATCAGTCATGGTGGGGATCAAGGCAGCGGGCCCACCGCGTGGTGCCCATGCCATGCATCTTATGTCTCGGCCACCCCTTTCGCAGCAGTGATTCCCCTGCCCTGTCGTTTTCCCCCTCCATGACCACCACCCACCTTCTGTACCTTCACGGCTTTCGCTCTTCGCCCCAGTCTGCCAAGGCGCGGCAGATGGCCGCGCATGTGGCGCAGCACCACCCGGGTGTCACCTTCTGGTGCCCCCAGCTGCCGCCCTCCCCCAAAGCGGCGATGGAACTGGTCGCGCAGGGCATTGCCCTGTGGCCCGGAGCAGCAATGGCGGTGATCGGCTCCTCGCTCGGTGGCTTTTACGCCAGCTGGGTGGCGCAGCACAAGGGCTGCCCCAGCGTGATGCTCAATCCGGCCGTGCACCCGGCGCGCGACCTTGCGCGGTCCATCGGCGAGCAGACCACCTGGCACGACCCAGCGGAGCGGTTTTACTTCCAGCCTGAATACATTGACGAGCTGCGCGCGCTGGACACCGCAGGCCAGCCGCCCGCAGCGCCCGAGATGGCCATCATTGCCAAGGGCGATGAGGTGCTGGACTGGCGTGAAATGGTGGCGCGCTACCCGCAGGCACGGTTGGTGGTGCAGGAGGGGGGAGAACACGCCCTCGCCAGTTTCAGCGACTACCTGCCGCAGGTGACGGAGTTCCTGGCTCTGGCCTGACATCACCCGGGCGCCGGGGGCACCAGCGCATCAGAACCTCTTCAACGTGCCTGGGATGCCCGGGTGCCACCCGCCCCCATCCAGCGGGCATAGTCGTCCGGGTAGGCTGCACGGTAGCGCTTCATGTGGAAAGCCGCTTCGTCGTCCTTGCCCAGCATCACGGCGCTTTCAACCAGCACTTCAATGACGCGGGGCTCGGGGGAGTAATGCAGCAGTTCCTGGGCCAGGGCGTTCATGCGCGCTGCGTTGTCGCGGGTCAGCCCCGTGGTGGTCAGGCGCGCAAAGTCCAGCGGGCCCGAAAACAGCAGCGAATGGGACACCTTGGCCTGCGTGTCCTCACGGTACGCGGCAGCCCGCTGCGCCCCCGGCTTGTAAAGCTGGCTCACGCGGTGGTAGTCCCAGGCGGCAAGGCCGCAGGCACCCAGGATCGCCAGGGCGGCCACCAGCGCTGCAGCCCCCGCAGGCCACGCGCGCCCATCCGATGCTTCGTCGCGCCAGGGCCAGACCAGGATCGCCACCGAGAGCAAGGCCACCACCTGGAACGGCCCGTACCACAGCGGGTATTCCAGCATGCTGTGCAGTCCGATGATCGCCAGCACCCCCCAGGCCAGCTGGCGCACGGGTTCGGTTTCGCGCCAAGGCCGGGCCCACAGGCACCCTGCCACGACGACCCCGCACAACGCCACGGCAGCGGGCAGGCCCAGCTCTACGGCCAGGTGCAGGGGCAGGTTGTGCGCGTTGTCCAGCAGCACACAAAAGCGCTCGCCCGGGAACAGCGTGATGTAGTGTGCGTAGTCCAGTTCGCCCCAGCCCCAGCCCAGCCACGGTTTCTGCGCAATCAGGGTGAGCACGTTGGACCACAGCACCCGCCGACTGGTGCAGGTGTGCGACCCGTCCGTAAAACGGTGGAACAAGGCATCTGCGCGCACGCCCTGGAACTTCCAGAGCGCCTCGGGCAGCACCCAGGCGGCCACCAGAAAAACCGCAAACCCTGCGATACCCAGGCGCAGCGCCTCCCCACGGCCCGCGCCACGCCACATGGCCAGAAGCACCAGGACAAGCAGCCACTGCACCACCACGGTCCGCGACGCTGTGGCGGCCCCGCCCACGGCGATCCACATCAGCGCCACGGCGGTCAGCACGCCCCACACGCCGGAGGAAGGTGCGCGGCCTGGGCTGGCCGCCCCGGCCAAGTCCGCGTTGCCTTGTGGCCGGGCATGCAGCGTCCACCACAGCCAGGCCCACGCGCCCAGGCTGAGCAGGGTGGCCTGCTGGTTGCGCTGGCGCAGGTTGCCCACCGCCTGGCCCGGCACCGAAGCGTGAATCCAGGGCCCCAGGCCGACATCGCCAGCAAGGTACTGCACCAGCCCGATGACGCTGGCCACCAGCGCGGCCAGCCCCAGCCCACCCGCCAGCAGCCAACCCCAGCCCGCAGGCCCCCTGCGCTGCGCGACCCCGACACGTGCCCACCCGGCTGCCAGCAGCAAAAGCACCGCCCCACACACCCAGGACGCGATCAGCGGCCAGAAGTTGGCGATTGGGGAGTCAGTGACGGCAAACAGAAACGGCAAAGCCACTGCGAGCATGGCCAGCGGAACGGCAATGGCATCAAAAAACATGTCGAAAGAACCGGGCCATCGTGCAAAGCCCTGGATCATAGGGGCAGGCCCGGGGCCGTCGGACCGGCTCGGCACCCATGGGACAATGCCGCCCATGCACGCATTGTTTGAAGAAGCCGGCAAGTTCATGGCCGGTCGTATCCTGTCCGAAGCCGATACATCCGCCCAGGTTGAGCTCGACTCGGGCAAGCGGGTCAAGGTCAAGGCCGCCAACATCCTCCTGAAATTCGAGAAACCCTCGCCTGCCGACTTGATCGCCCAGGCCCAGGCCGTGGCCGAAACCATTGAGCTGGACCTGGCCTGGGAGTTCGCGCCCGAAGACGAGTTCGGCTTTGCCGACCTGGCGCGGGACTATTTCTCTGAAAACGCCACCCTGGCCCAGCAGGCCGGTGCACTGTTCCGCCTGTACGACGCCCCGCACTACTTCCGCCGTGCGGGTAAGGGCCGGTTCAAGAAGGCATCGGCCGAGATCCTGCAGCAGGCGTTGGCCGCCATCGAGAAGAAAAAGGCCATCCTCGCGCAGATCGACGAATGGGCCGCCGCGCTGGGACGGGGCGAATGCCCGCAGCCCATCCGCGACCAGCTTTACAAGATCCTGTTCAAGCCCGACAAGAACGCGCCCGAGTACAAGGCCGTGGTGGACGCCAGCCGCGCCACGCACACCGCGCCGCTCGACCTGCTGCAAAAGGCGGGCGCCATCGATTCGGCCTACCAGTTCCACTGGAAGCGCTTCTTGTTCGAGAACTTCCCCAAGGGCACGGGCTTTCCCGCCGTCACCGCACCCGCCATTGCGGACGAGCTGCCGCTGTCCACCGCGCAGGCGTATTCCATCGACGATTCGCAGACCACCGAAATCGACGATGCGCTGTCGTTGCAGGGCCTGGGCACGGGCACCGTGGTGCTGGGCATCCACATCGCCGCGCCGGGTCTGGCCATCCAGCCGGGCAGCGCCATCGACCAGCTCGGTCGCGCGCGCCTGTCCACGGTGTACATGCCGGGCTACAAGATCACCATGCTGCCGGATGACGTGGTGCGGACCTACACGCTGGACGAAGGCCGCGCCAACCCGGCCGTGTCGCTGTACGTCACCATCGACGAAGCCACGCTGGAATTCAAAAGCTCTGAAACCAGGCTGGAGCGCGTGCACGTGGTCGCCAACCTGCGCCACGACCAGCTCGACAGCGTGGTGACCGAAGAATGGCTCTCCAACCCGGCGTTCGAGCATCAAAACGACCCCCAGCGCTTGTCTGACCTGCGCCCCCAGCTATCATTTTTGCACCGCCTTGCCAAGGACCTCAAAGCCCGCCGCGAAGTGGTGCGTGGCAAGCCCGAGAACTTCAACCGGCCGGACTACAACTTCCGCCTGGTCGGCAACAACGGTGCCGAGCCCACGGGCGATGAACAAGTGCAGATCAGCGTGCGCCAGCGCGGCGCGCCGCTCGACCTGATCGTGGCCGAGGCCATGATCGTGGCCAACAGCACCTGGGGCAGCTGGATGGCCGAGCTGGGAGTGCCCGGCATCTACCGCAGCCAGGCCAGCATGGCGCCCGGCGTGAAGGTGCGGATGGGCACCAAGGCGCTGCCGCATGCGGGCATCGGCGTCAAAGCGTATTCGTGGGCCACGTCGCCCCTGCGCCGCTACACCGACCTGGTCAACCAGTGGCAAATCATTGCCTGCGCCCGCCACGGCAAGACCGCTGCGCTGGCCGCGCCTTTCAAGCCCAAGGATGCCGACCTGTTCTCCATCATCAGCAGCTTTGACGGCGCCTACAGCGCCTACAACGGCTACCAGGCGGGCATGGAACGGTTCTGGACGCTCAAATATGTAGAGCAGAACGGCATCACCGAGCTCAACGCCACCGTCTTCAAGGAAGGCCCGGGCGGCAGCTTCCTCGTTCGTGCAGACGATATTCCGCTGGTCTTCCCCGTGCTGGGCGCGCAGAACCTGCCGCGCGGCGCGCGCCTGAAGGTCAAGCTGGGCGAGGTGGACGAGATCACCCTCGATATCCATGGCACCGTGATCGAGCGCCTAGATGACCCGGCCGACACCAGCGACGACGGCCCGGTGGACGATGCCGAGGACGACGATACCGTGGCCGGACCGATTGCCATTGCAGTGGACGTGAACGAGGCACCCGCCGAAGCCGCTGCGGCAGCACCAGCCGCCTGATTCCCCCTGACAGCCCCTGATAATTGCTGGCGATGAAACTCCCTGCCTTCCTCCGCACCTTCAGCACGCTGCAGCTCGCGTTGGGCATCTCGGTGGCCGTGCATGCCGCGCTCATCTCGGTGCGTTTCATCGACCCCGAGGGCTTCAACCGCGTGTTCCAGGACACGCCGCTCGAAGTCATCCTGGTCAACGCCAAGTCCAACGAGCGCCCCGACAAGGCCCAGGCGATTGCCCAGGCCAACCTGGCCGGCGGCGGCGATGCCGAGAAGGGCCGCGCCACCAGCCCCCTGCCCTACACCGCGCTGACCACGGTGGGCGACGACTACGAAGAAGCCCAGCGCAAGATGGACGCGATGCAGGAGCAGCAGGCGCAATTGCTGGCCCAGTTGCGCAAGCAGCTGGCCACCATGCCCGAGCCCGATCCGCGCCAGGCCAGCCAGAGCGCCGAGCAGGCCAACGAGCAGGAAAAGCGCCGCCAGCTCGTCAAGCTGCTCGCCGAGATCGAAAAGCGCATCAATGAAGAAAACTCGCGCCCCAAGAAGCGCTACATCAGCCCCGCCACGCGCGAAGAGGCCTACGCCATCTATTACGACGGCCTGCGCCGCAAGGTGGAAGACAAGGGCACCGAAAACTTCCCCGAACAGGGCGGCAAGAAGCTGTATGGCGAGCTGACCATGATCGTCACCGTCAACCACGACGGCCGCGTGCTCGACACCGAGGTGGTGCAAGGCTCGGGCAACCCCACGCTGGACCGGCGCGCCGAGGCGATTGCCCGGGCTGCCGGCCCGTTTGGCGCGTTTGGCGCCGACATGCGCAAGAAGGCCGACCAGATCGCCATGGTGGCGCGCTTCAAGTTCACGCGCGATCAGACGCTGGAGACCAGCGTCCGCTAGTCGCCACCAGGCCCTGCCCGCGGCGGCCCTGCCAACCCGCCTTTTTTCATACCGCACGATTTTTTACCCATGAGCCAAGCCGCCGACCTGTACTGCGTGATGGGCAATCCGGTGGCGCACAGCCGCTCCCCCGCCATCCACGCCCGCTTTGCCGAACTGACGGGTGAGCACATCGCCTACGAACGCCGCCTGGTGCCCATGGATGGTTTTGCCCAGGGCGTGCGCGACTTTGTGGCCCAGGGTGGGCGCGGTTGCAACGTGACGGTGCCGTTCAAAACCGACGCACCACTTCTCGCCACCCAATGCAGCGAGCGCGTGCAGCTGGCCGGTGCGGCCAACACCCTCACCTTCCGCGCCGACGGCAGCATCTATGCCGACAACACCGACGGCCTGGGCCTGGTGGCCGACATCACGCGCAACGCGGGTGTGTCGCTGGTGGGGCGCGATGTGCTGCTGGTGGGCGCCGGTGGCGCCGCTGCGGGCGTGCTGGGCCCGTTGTTGCTGGCAGGAGCCCGCCACATCACGGTGGCCAACCGCACGCTGGCCAAGGCGCAGGCCCTGGTGCAGTCGCACAGTGCGCTTGCACTGCTGCAAAAATCAGAGCTTATTGCGCTTACTCCACAAGCGCTAGGGGCCAATTTTGATGTGATTATCAATGCCACGGCCAGCAGCCTGGCCGGTGCCGAGGTGCCGGTGTCCGCCAGCGTGCTGCGCCCCGGCTGCCTGGCCTACGACATGATGTATGGCCCCGCCGCGCAGGGTTTTCTGGATTGGGCCCGCCAACACGGCGCCGTTCCGCGTGACGGCCTGGGCATGCTGGTCGAGCAAGCCGCCGAAGCCTTCTTGCTGTGGCGCGGCGTGCGCCCGCCGTCGGCCCAGGTGCTGCAGGAAATGCAGCAGGCCAACTCATCCAAATAACAACACCCCACACGAGGAGACACACCGCGATGAAAGCCGTGCTGCGCTGGCTGGGACTGGTGGTGCTCGCCTTCGTGGCGCTGCAGCTGTTCTTTGTGGTCCGTATCGCGGCCATGGTGGTCATCGACCCCGAATCCACCAGCTTTCAGCGCTCCGAGGCCTGGACGCTGCTCACCACCAAAGGCAACGTCCCCTGGCGCCAGCAGTGGATGCCCTACGCCAGCATCTCCGACCAGCTCAAGCGCGCCGTGATCGCCTCGGAAGACGATGGCTTTGTGAGCCACGACGGCGTGGACTGGAATGCCATCGAAAAAGCCTGGGAGCGCAACGCCAAGGCCGAGGCCCTGGCCAACAAAGCCCAGGCCCGTGCCCCCGACCGCCCCGTGCGCGCCCCCAAGATCCGGGGTGGCTCCACCATCACGCAGCAACTGGCCAAGAACCTGCTGCTATCCGGTGAACGCACGCTGCTGCGCAAGGGGCAGGAATTTGTACTCACGCTGCTGCTGGAGCAGCTGCTGAGCAAGCAGCGCATCCTGGAGATTTATCTGAACAGCGTGGAATGGGGCGAAGGCGTGTTCGGTGCCGAGGCGGCCGCGCAGCACTACTTCCGCAAAAGCGCCTCGCGCCTGAGCGCCACGGAAGCCGCGCGGCTGGCGGTGATGCTGCCTGCACCCAAGCGGTTTGAGAAGACGCCGGGGTCGGCTTATCTGGCGGGACGGACGCGGACGATTCTCGGGCGGATGGGTAGTGCGGAGCTGCCGTGAGCGCAAGCGCCACGGCACATGTCACTGCGATTGAAGTGACAACACACAACGAAGCAAGCAAGACACCATGCTGCCCCTATTCGCCGGATTTTTTGTCCCTTACCTCTTGGCGATAGCCTGCTTCCCGTTGCTGTCGCAGCGAGGTGGGGCCAACCACGCGCAGTCCGGCGCCCTGCTGGGCGGTTGCCTGCTGATCGCCCTATCGCCGTGGCTGATCCCTGCCAACCAACCGCTTCCACGGTTCCTCGCTGCCATGTCAGCAACCCTCATAGCCATCAAGGTGATCGACGCCTGGCTGGAGCTGCGAATGAGATCGCCACTGGTGTGGAAAGATTTTTTGGCTTTTCTCGCCCACCCTTTCGTTCTGGTTCGGCGGTGTCTACCGCGCGAGCGCCCAGTGCCCAGGAACGCAAACCTGTCCCGTCTGGTGCTGGGAACGATGGGCGGCGCTATCGGCATCGCACTCCTGAATGTTCTGTTCAGTGTGGATTGGCAAGGCTGGCCCTTTCTTCTTGAACACACAAGTAAAGTGACCGCCCTGATGGTGGCGATCGTTTCCGGGCTTTCCGCCTCCGCCGCGCTGTGGAGATTGTCTGGTGGGGCGGCGCGCGAATACATGGACCATCCTTTTGCGGCGCGCACCCCAGCAGACTTCTGGCGGCGGTACAACCGCAACATGCAGCAATTCTTTTGGGAGGACATCTTCAAACCCCTTGGCGGCTCTCGCACGCCGGTGCGAACAACGCTCCTGGTCTTTGGCTTGTCTGCACTGATCCACGAATTCATCTTCTACGCTGCGATTGGGCGCGTGCAAGGCTATCAGTCGGTCTTCTTCGCCATGCACGGGATCGCTGCGGCGATGACCCTGCGCGTCAGGACCAAGAAGGGCTGGGCTGCCATCCCGTGGATAGCCGGAACCCTCGCGTTCAACCTGGCCTCGTCCGTGTTCTTCTTTGCAAGCATCCACGAAGTGACTCCTTTCTACGCCCGTGGTCTGCCGGACTGGCTGCAAGGCTGGTAGCCGCCTACCGCTTCTGTAACCACAGCATCACCCTCTCCTGCGGCCGCAAGGTCACCTGCAGCTTCGGCACACACACCGCCACCCCCTCCGGCAACCGCAGCCGGTACCGCTGCAGCAACATAGCCGCCAGCAGCGTCATCTCCAGCATCGCAAAGTGCTGCCCGATGCAGACGCGTGGCCCCACCCCAAACGGTATCCATGCGCCTTTGGGGATGGCCGGGGCGTCATCCAGAAAACGCTCCGGCACAAAGCGGTCGGCCTGGGAAAACCAGCGTTCATCCCGGTGCAGCACCCAGGGCGTGATGCGCAGCATGGCGCCCTGGGGCACCTCCACGCCGCCCAGCGTGATGGGTGCGGTGGTGCGCCGGGTCATCAGCGCGGCAATGGGTGGGTACAGGCGCAGCGCCTCCTTGAGCGTGGCGGACAGAAAGGGTAGCTGCGCCAAGTGCTCGGGGCCGGGCGTCTGGCCTGGGGGGAGCACGCTGTCTACCTCGGCCTGTGCGCGTTGCGCGGCCTCGGGGTGTTCGGCCATCAGGCGGCTCCACCACAGCAGCGTGGTGGCGCTGGTCTCGTGCCCGGCCTGGAAGCTGACCATGCACTGGTCGAACACTTCCTGCGGCGACAGCGGCTCGCCGGTGGATTCGTCGCGCAGCGCCAGCAGCATGTGCAGCAGGTCAGTGCGTGGCGGGGCGCCTGCTGAATCTGCCGCATCCCGGCTGCGCGCACCGATGTGGCGCTGCACCAGCCCCTTGAGTGCCTTGAGCGCGCGCCGCTTGGCGGCCTTGCCGGGCAGGGGCAGCCAGTCGGGCAGCGTGAAGGGCATGAACATTTCGCGGAAGGCTGTCTCCGACAGCGTCTGCGTGGCCCAGGCGGCATCGCGCGCGTCGGCCTGGGCCGATTCGCTGAACAGCGTGCGCAGGATCACGTCCATGGCCACATCGGTCCAGAGCGTGTCCATGGCCACCAGCGCTTCGGACTGGCCTGCGGGCACGGCAGCATCGAGCGCGCTGCGGGCGGCATCGGTCATGAGCTGCGCGTAGCCCGCCACGCGTTTGGGGGTAAAAGCAGGCATCAACATGCGGCGCTGGCGCTGCCAGGTGTCGCCCTCGGTCACCAGCACGCTCTGGCCGAACACCTGCTCGAACACGGCGATGCCGCGCTCCCAGCGGATCAGGTGGTCTGCGTGGGTAACCAGCGCCTCGCGCACGAGGTCGGGCGACAGGAGGTCCCAGGCATCTTCATTAACCAGGCGCATGCGGGTGAGGTCGCCATGGTCGCGCTGCAAGCGGGTGACGAAGCCCAGGTAATCGGCACGCATCTCCTGCAACAAGGGCAGGCCCCACCAGCGGCTGGGCGGGCCACCGAGCTCGGGGTGCCGGGCTGGCGCAAGCTGCGCAGAGGGCGAAGGTGTTGCGGGCTTCGATGGGGCAGTGGTGGTTGCGTGGTTCATGGTGCGGATGGTGCGGCGCAGCAGCGGGCAGGTATTGAACGAATTCGACATCGCCCCTGGCCTACACTCGCGCCCCATGGCAACCCTGATCCCACCTTCCGCACGGCATCCGCAGGGGCTGATCCCCTCGGGCCAGCTGTGGCTGCCGCGCGCCAGCCTGTCGGCCTGCCTGCGCGGCACCATGGTGCGCAGCACGGTGGGCCACACGCTGCGGGATGAGCAACGCATCAACCGCTTTCCGGCCACGCCCCTTTGCAGCCTGAGCTGGTGGTTTGAAGGCCGCAGCGAAGCCCTGGTGGCAGACCGCCCCGACACCCAGCCCGGCCTGCACAGCCCGCGCGAGGCGTATCCCGGCCGCTGGGTGCTGGCGGGCCCCCAGACCCGGCCCAGCGCCAGCTATTGCGCAGCGCCCACCCACGCCATGATGGTGATGTTCATGCCCGACGCGCTGCACCAGCTCACCGGCCTGGAGCCTGAGGCGCTGACTGACCGTTTCGTGGATGCGCAAACCGTGCTGCCACCCGACTGGATTGCGATGTGCGAAGCCGTGCAGCACCAGCCGAGCGATGCCGCCCGCATGGACTGCCTGGAGGAGTTTCTGGAACCCCGCTGGCAAGCCTGCCGTCCCGCGCAGGCGCTGCAGGTGCAGCGCTACGGTGACTGGGCCATGCACCTCGCGCAGCGCGCCGCTGTATCGGCTCCAGGCCGCAGCCTGCGCCAGCTGGAGCGCCGCATCAAGCGCTGGGCCGGGCTGCCGCTGCGCGAGCTGCGCGGCTTTGGCAAGGCCGAGCAGGCGTTTTTCGACACCATCGCTTCGGACGCAGCGAAGGGCACCGTGAAATGGGCCGATGTGGCGGCAGGCGCGGGCTTCTCGGACCAGTCGCACCTGTGCCGCGTGACGCGGCGCATCACCGGCTATGCCCCACAGGCGCTGTACGACGGCATCTACGGCGACGAGGCGTTCTGGGCATATCGCATCTGGGTGTAGTGGCCAGGGTAGCTGCAGCCGCCCGGCTGCGGCCCGCCACAGTACACGCCCGACCGGGCACACCCGCCACGTATCATCCCCGCCATGCTTGCCAAGTTGATGAGTTTCCTTCTGCTGGGGATCGTGCGGTTTCTGACCGGTTCCCAGGCCCGCTGGTACGGCTGCCCGCCCAAGGCCGAGCAGCGCATTTATTTCGCCAACCACCAGAGCCACGCCGACATGGTGCTGATCTGGGCGGCGCTGCCCGAGGAGCTGCGCAGCATCACGCGGCCCATTGCCGCCAAGGACTACTGGACCAAGACGCCGTTCCGCCAGTGGATCACCACCGCCGTATTCAACGCCGTGTATGTAGACCGTCAGGCCACGCCTGCGCGGCCACCGGCTCCCCTGGCGGTGGAGCCGGTGGGCGTGCTGGAGGCCCTTGCCACCGCCGCCAGCGACGCGGACACCGCCATGGCGGGCGGCCCCGATCCGTCGCCCGAAGCCCCGCCCCGCGCGCCCACCCCCGAGGAGCTGCGCGCAGCCCTGCCCGAGTCCGACCCGCTGGCCCCGCTGGTGCGTGCGCTGGAGAGCGGTGACTCCATCGTGATCTTTCCCGAAGGCACGCGCGGCCATGGCGACGAGCCGCAGCCGTTCAAGTCGGGCCTGTTCAAGCTGGCGCAGATGTTCCCGCAGGTGGTGCTGGTGCCCGCCTGGATCAACAACGTGCAGCGCGTGATGCCCAAGGGCGAAGTGGTGCCAGTGCCCATCCTGTGCTCGGTGACTTTTGGAGAGCCTGTGCAGCTGGAGGCAGGTGAAGAGCGTCGCCCGTTCCTCGACCGGGCACGCCGTGCAGTCATTGCGCTCAGGGAAGTCTGAACATGAACAACTTCCTCCGCAATTTGACTGCCACCCAGCAGGTCGGTGCCCTGTTCCTGGTGATGTTTGGCATCCTGTCCGTCGTCACCATCTGGGCCTTCGTACGCAATCTGCGCGAACACGCCAGCGACGACCCTGAGTCCGAAGCCCGCATTCTCGAAGCCAAGCGTTTCTGGGGGCTGCTCAAAACATCCTGGATGATGGCTTCCGTCTTCTGGATTGGCTGGGTGTTGGGCGACACGGTAGCCACCGTGCTCTTTGCCATCGTGGGTTTTTTTGCGCTGCGCGAGTTCATCACGCTCTCGCCCACGCGGCGTGGCGACCACCGCAGCCTGGTGCTGGCGTTTTTTGTGGTGCTGCCGCTGCAGTTCTGGATCGTGGGCAGCAAGCACTTTGACCTGTTCACGGTGTTCATCCCCGTCTACGTGTTCCTCGCCCTGCCCGTGGTGAGTGCGCTGGCCAACGACCCGCAGCGTTTTCTGGAGCGCAACGCCAAGCTGCAGTGGGGCATCATGGTCTGCGTGTATGGCATGAGCCACGTGCCCGCGCTGCTGCTGCTGGACTTTCCGGGCTACCGCGACAAGGGCGCGTTTCTGGTGTTTTTCCTGGTGTTTGTGGTGCAGACCTGCATGCTGGTGCAGCACCTGCTGGGGCGGCGCTTTCCGCACAAGCCCGTGGCGCCGCAGGTGAGCCAGAGTTTTCAGTGGACGAGCTGGCTGGCCGGTGTGGCGGCCGGGGGGCTGGCCGGAGGGCTGCTCACGTTCATCACCCCGTTCAAGCCCGGCCAGGCGCTGGGCATGGCGCTGCTAGCCTGCGTGGCGGGCAGCCTGGGGCACCTGGTGATGAAGGCCCTGAAGCGCGACCGCGGGATCACCAGCTGGGGCATGCAGGGCATGTCGGTCACCGGTGCGGGTGGCCTGCTCGACCGGGTGGACGCGCTGTGTTTTGCGGCGCCGGTGTTTTTCCATTCGGTGCGCTGGTACTTCGGTCTGTAAATGAACCGACCCAGAAATTTTCAAGAAAATTGGCATCTAGCGCTTTACCAACAAGCGATAGCAGCTATCAAATAGTGAGCAAATGCGCATCTTAGGCATCGACCCCGGCCTGCAGACCACCGGATTTGGCGTGGTAGACATGGACGGCCACAAGCTCAGCTACGTAGCCAGCGGCACCATCCGCACCACCACGCTGGCGCTGGGCGATCTGCCCGGGCGCCTGAAGATCCTGTTCGACGGCATCACCGAAGTGGCGGCCCGCTATGAACCCGATGTGGCCTCGGTCGAGATCGTGTTCGTCAACGTCAATCCCCAGTCCACCCTGCTGCTGGGCCAGGCACGGGGCGCCTGCATCACGGCCCTGGTGGCGAGCAATTTGCCGGTGGCCGAATACACCGCGCTGCAGATGAAAAAAGCCGTGGTCGGCCACGGCCGCGCCGCCAAGAGCCAGGTGCAGGAGATGGTGCGGCGCCTGCTCAGCCTGCCCGGCGTGCCAGGCACCGACGCGGCCGATGGACTGGGCATGGCCATCACACATGCGCATGCGGGTGCTGCCATGGGGAGGCTGGGCGAAGCCGCGACGCTGAACCGGCGCCAGCACGCGATGTACAAGGGTGGGCGGAGTTACTGACCCCAGGCGAGCCAAAGCACCGCCGCGCGGATGGGCGCCCACGGCTGCGGGGATGTCGAAGTGAGCGGACAAAAAAAATACCGCGCCCGAAGACGCGGCACTGCCCCACCAGGCTTTAGCAACAGCGAAAGGTCAGGCCACCTGCGTCTTCATCCGCTCCGCCCGCTCCTTGGGTGACGGATGGGTAGACAAAAAACTGGTCGAATCCCCGCCCGACATGGCGGCGAGTTTTTCCAGCGCAGTGACGCAAGCGGCGGGCTGGTAGCGCTTGGCCTTCATGAAGCCCATGGCGTAGTCGTCAGCCTCGCGCTCGTTGCTTTGCGAATGCTGGGCGCGCACCACTTTCTCGAACAGGTCACCCAGCTGCGAGCTGGCAATGGCACCGGCCTTGCCGTTGCTCGACGCCACGGCATTGCGCAGCGCGCTGGTGCGCAGGGCGGTCTGGATGCGGGCCTTGGTGTGGCCGGCCTTGACGTGGCCGATCTCGTGGCCGATCACATAGCGCACTTCATCGTCGGTGAACTTGTCCATCAAACCCGAATACACCCGGATGGTGCCGTTGGCCATGGCAAAGGCGTTGATCTCGGGCGTGAGGTAGACCTTGAAGTTCATCTTGAGGCCGTCGTGGGTGCCCAGGCCCGAGGTAAGTTTGGCCAAACGCTTGGCATAGGGGTTGCCTGCCGGTGCCACCTGGTTCTGGCTGTCCATCTCGGCGGACATCTGGTCGAACGTGCTCTTGAGTTCCTCGTCCGACAGGCTCTCGGACTTGGCCAGGTCCTTGCCTGCATCCAGCATCTTGCCCAGGTCAAACTGCGCCCACACGGGCGATACGGCGCTCACGCCGGAAGCCAGGGTTACGAGCGTCAACAATTTACGGCGGTCCATGGGGGTTCCCTCTCTGACGTGGTCAGCTTCTTGATTGGTCTTGAATCGATTGTGTTTTTGCGCAACCAACTGCAAGCAATGGTTGGCGCGCGCCGAAGGATAGCCACGCCAACGGCGTTTCTCGCTGGCGGCCGTGTCTTCAGATGTAAGAACTGTGTGCCGATGCTGGCGAGCGGGCCGAAACGGTGGGGGCTGGGCGAGGTTGCGGCGCCGGAAATCTTCGCAGAATTCAGACAAAAATGGCCTTAGCGCTTGTGTATCAAGCGTTTTAAGCTATCAAAAACAGAGCGACTATTCACACAGCGCCAGCTGGCCCTGGCCGTGCCTGTGTACACCGCGCCCCAAGGTATCAGCGTCCCAGGCCCCGCTTGAGTTCCTTGAGCAGCAACAGCACCTGGTTGGACGCATGGCGGCAGCTGCTGTTGAGCAGTTGCACGGCCTTTTGCTGCTCGCCCGCCTGGAACGCAGTCACCACATCGGCCGCCTGCTGGTGAAAGTATTTGTGCCGGGCCACCAGCATGTCGAACGCGGGGTAATGCCCCAGCCGCACGCGCCCCGTGCCATAGAGCCAGCGGCCCAGGTCGCAGCGGTCGTCCTGGCAGATGCGTTCGGGCCGCATCACTTCCTGCGAGCGGCCATTGACCATGTCCTGCAGCTGCAGGCGCCAGCGCTCATGGCTGGCAATGGCCGCGTCGATATCGATTTCGGTCATGAGCATGGAGGCGTACTCGGCGTCCAGCACCAATTCGCTGCCGTTGTCTTCCATGGCCCAGGTGGTGTCCGGGCTGGTGGGATCTTGCTCCCGGATCTTGAACAAACGACTGAAAAAACCCATGCTTGGTCCCTGTGGAGGCACCCCGTCCGCCAGCACCAGGAATGGTCCTGCCGGAAATGCCTTGAAACATTCTGTGGGGCGCGCGCGGTTTTGGCTATCAAAAAATGACCTCTTGGTAAAAACCGTGCGCGTCAACCCTTCTGGCCCTGCCAGCTCTGCCCCGGTAGCCAGCAGCAATGTGGCTAGGGCCAGACAATGCACGGATGACTTCCACTGCTCAACGCCCCGCCCTGTCCATGCTCGACCTCGTCGCCGTCCGGGAGGGCGGGACCGTAGCCGATGCGCTGCAGATTGCCCTGCGCACCGCGCAACATGCTGAAAAGCTGGGTTTTGCCCGTTACTGGCTGGCAGAGCACCACAACATGGCGGGCATTGCCAGCTCAGCCACCGCCGTGCTGGTGGGCCACATTGCCGGTGGTACCTCGCGCATCCGTGTGGGTTCTGGCGGCGTGATGCTGCCCAACCACGCGCCTCTGGTGGTGGCCGAGGCCTTTGGCACCCTGGCCGAGCTGTACCCGGGCCGCATCGACCTGGGACTGGGCCGCGCGCCGGGCACGGACCCCACCACCATGCGCGCACTGCGCCGCAGCCGGGTGGAGACAGCCGATGATTTTCCGCAGGACGTCGCAGAGTTGCAGCGCCTGCTGGCCCCGGCCGAACCAGGCCAGCGCCTGATCGCCATGCCCGGTGCGGGCACCAACGTGCCGATCTGGCTGCTGGGCTCCAGCCTGTTTTCGGCGCAACTGGCAGCGGAGCGCGGGCTGCCGTATGCCTTTGCCTCGCACTTTGCCCCGCGCCTGCTGCACCAGGCCATTGACCTGTACCGCAACCTGTACCGGCCGTCCGCCGCCTGGCCCCAGCCCTATGTGGTGATCGGGGTGCCGCTGATTGCAGCGCCCACGGATGAAGAAGCGGAGTTTCTGGCCAGCAGCACCTACCAGAGGGTGCTGGGAATTCTGACCGGCGACCGGCGCCGCCTGCTGCCGCCCGTTGAGAACTACGCCGCGCAGCTGCAGCCCCAGGAGCGCGCCGCGATTGGCGACTTTCTGGCCGCTGCCGTGATCGGCGGGCCGGACACGGTGCGCGCGGGCCTTGCACAGCTCACCGAAGCCACCGGGGCCAATGAGCTGATGCTGGTGAGCGATGTCTACGACCCAGCACTGCGCCTGCGCTCGCTGGATATTGCGGCACAGGCCCACGCCGAAGCGTGGGAAAGCCGCTGAGTGCCTTGATAAAAGAGCTTAGGTCTTCTGTCCGGTGTAGACGAAAGTTTCTGCCTTGCTCGCACTCTGCCCCATGATCACGATCGCTTGGGTTGTGTCGTTGTACAGAACAACGTGTTGAACAACCACGCCATCGCCCACGGGGCAGGTGGCTCCGCTGAAGGTGAGCGGCAGATCAAACACGTTCCGGCCGCTGGCGCGGGGCACCACGGTGCCGCGAACGGAGCAACCCGGGTAGGAGGGAATCGACACCAATCCACCGGTGGAAATGGAAACCGACACCAGGGGCTCCCGCACCTGGTTGCCAATGCCGGTGCCGGAATACGTACCCAGCAACTCGCTCACGACAGCAGGCTGCTCGTAGAGCACGCCATAGGTACCGGTGAACTTCACGCCCTTGGAATCCGTGACCTGCACCGAATCCCGCACCGCGTACTTGCCGCTATAGCTGACCGCCACCGTCGTCCGGCTGGCAAGGTTTGCCTCATCCACCACATTGAGATAGCGCCCGGTGCCAGAGACAACATCTGGGCCCGACGTCTGAACGGCGCCTTGCGATATGCCCACCACGGCGCCCACTGCATTGGTCAGGATGCTCCAGGATTCACCGTTCTCCAGCACCACACCCTGCACATTCAGAGGGTCGGTGGTCGCCCCGGTCCACAGGCCTTCCACGCCGGTGACCACGGTCGCAGGAGGCTTCGGCGCGGGCGGCGCCACGTCATCCCCACCTCCGCCGCAAGCAGATAACACCAAAGCGGCAACCAGTCCTCCCAGGGCAGTCGTCTTATTCACTTTCTTCTCCTTTGTGAGTCAATTCTGGGGGGGCTGCGCCATGGCGCGGCCCCAACTGCCGCATCTTAAGCGCAGGCACCGCAAGCGGCACAGGGCAAAATCGCATGCGGTGGGGGCCGTCTCGCCCACGCCACATCTGGTTCGAGGAGAACTTCACCAGAGGCAGCCACCCTTTCCAGCCATCCAGTTTCGATGGCTCCAACACCGCGCCGGTGTTTTATCGCGCCAGGTAGCCGCCATCCACCGGGTAATATGCCCCGGTCACAAACGACGCCTTGCTGGACGCCAGCCAGGTCACCAGCTCGGCCACCTCTTCAGGTTGCCCCAGGCGGCCGATGGGGTGGGCGCCCACCAGCATCGCGTTGATGCCAGCATCCTGCTCCAGCCCGCTGATCATGGGCGTATGGATAAAGGCAGGCCCGACGGCATTGATGCGCACGCCATGGGCGCTGTATTCAATCGCAGCCGCCTTGGTCAGCCCCACCACACCATGTTTGGCCGCGGTGTAGGCCGGGGCGGTGGCAAAACCCACCGACCCCAGGATGGATGCCATGTTGATGATGGAGCCGCCGCCATTCTTGAGCATGGCTGCGATCTGGTATTTCATGCCGTAAAACACGCCGGAGAGGTTGATGTTGATGACCTGGGCCCAGCCATCCAGGGGGTAATCGGCCGTGGCCGCCTGCGGGCCGCCGATGCCCGCGTTGTTGCAGGCGATGTCCAGCCGGCCGTAGTGGGCCACGGTGCGGTTCACCAGCGCTTCGCAGTCCTCAGGCTTGCCCACATCGGCAGCCACAAAAATGGCATCGCCCCCGGCTGCGCGTACCAGCGCCGCCGTTTCCTCACCTGCCTGCACATTCACATCCGACACCACCACCTTGGCGCCTTCGCGCGCCCACACCAGCGCAATGGCACGCCCAATGCCCGACGATGCCCCGGTGACCAACGCAACCTTGTTCTTCAGCATGAAAGACTCCTTGTTCATTCAGAACACCTGCAACCCGATGCCACAGATCGCTTTTCATTCTGCGCGCCCAATGCGTCAGCGCCTTGACCTGGGTCATCCCGCTGGCAAGGGTACTGGCCCACAGCCATGGGCCTTGGGTACCGGCTACCATCAGGGGCTGCAAGGTTTTCGCCCGCATCAGCCTGTTGTGTGACCGCCTGATTTCCACGCCACCGCCATACCGCCCGCACCCGCATGCCTGCTTTTTCCTTTGAAGCCCTGGACGCCCAGGGCCAGACCCGCAAGGGCCTCATGGAGGCCGACACCGCCAAGGCCGCGCGCAGCCTGCTGCGAGCCCAGGCCCTGGTGCCCCTGGCGGTAGAGCTGGTGCAGACCGGCCAGTCGCTGGATGGCAGCTCGGCCAGCCTCAGCCAGCGCCTGTTCACGCGGCCCGTGTTCAGCGCCACGGGCCTGTCGATCTGGACGCGGCAGATTGCCGGGCTCGTGTCTTCCGGCCTGCCGCTGGAGCGCGCCCTCACGGCACTGTCTGAAGAAGCCGACGACGAACGCCAGCGCCACCTGGTGGCCGCACTGCGCGCTGAGGTCAATGCCGGGGCCACGTTTGCGCGCGCCCTGTCGCAGCACCCGCGCGAGTTTTCCGATATCTACTGCGCGGTGATCGGCGCGGGCGAGCACAGCGGCAACCTGGGCCTGGTGCTGGAGCGCCTGGCCGACGACCTGGAAGAACGCCAGGCGCTCAAGGCCAAGCTGGTGGGCGCTGCGCTGTACCCCGCCATCGTGACCGTCGTCGCTATCGTGATCGTGCTCTTCCTCGTGGGCTACGTGGTGCCCCAGGTGGCCAGCGTGTTTGCGGGCACCAAGCGGGCGCTGCCGTTTCTGACCGTGGCCATGCTGGGCATCAGCGCTTTTGTGCGCAGCTATGGCTGGATGATGCTGATTGCTTCTGTTTTGATCGCTTTTGGCACACGCTGGGCGCTGACCATCGGGCATATTCGCGAAAAATTCGATGCCGCCTGGCTCAACCTGCCGCTGGTGGGCAAGCTGGCGCGCGGCTACAACGCAGCGCGTTTTGCGGGCACCTTGGCCATGCTGGCGGGTGCGGGCGTACCCATCCTCAAGGCGCTGCAGGCCGCCGCCGAAACGCTGAACAACCGCGCCCTGCGCGCCGATGCACTCGAAGCGCTGGTGCTGGTGCGCGAAGGTGCGCCCCTGGCCTCGGCGCTGGCGCAGAAAAAGCGCTTCCCCGGCCTGCTGTCGATGTTTGCGCGCCTGGGCGAGCAGACGGGGCAACTGCCGGTGATGCTGCAGCGCGCCGCCAGGCAGCTTTCCACCGAGGTCCAGCGCCGCGCCATGGCGCTGGCAACCATCCTGGAGCCTTTGCTCATCGTGGGCATGGGCCTGATCGTGATGCTGATCGTGCTGGCCGTGCTGCTGCCCATCATCCAGCTCAACCAGTTCGTGAAGTGACTCTATGGCCGTGACCCTGGACGACAAGCTGGTGGTGGCGATCTCATCGCGGGCGCTGTTCAACTTTGAGGAGGAAAACCGCGTCTTCGAGCACGAGAGGGATGACCGCGCCTATGTGGACCTGCAGCGCCAGCGCCTGGACGTGCCCGCCGCACCCGGCGTGGCGTTCTCTCTGGTGCGCAAGCTGCTCGCCTTCAACACCTCGGAGCACCAGCGGGTGGAGGTGGTGCTGCTCTCGCGCAATGACCCGGTCAGTGGGATGCGCGTCTTCCGCTCCTGCAACGCCCATGGCCTGCCCACCATCCAGCGCGGCGTGTTCACCCAGGGGCGTGACCCTTTTCGCTACCTGCGACCGCTGGGCGCACACCTGTTCCTGTCTGCCAACGAGGCCGATGTGCGCGAGGCGCTGCACCTGGGCTACCCGGCCGCGCGGGTGATCACCGAATCGGTACAGGCAGGCGACGCCAACCCGCAGGAAGTGCGCATTGCCTTTGACGGCGACGCCGTGCTGTTCTCCGATGAGGCCGAGCGTGTGTACCAGGCCGAAGGCCTGGCCGCCTTCCAGCAGCACGAAACCGACAAGGCCGCCCTGCCCCTGCCCGATGGCCCGTTCAAGCCCCTGTTGGCGGCGCTGCACCGACTGCAATCCGCCGGAGAGGCCGGCGGCACCACCGGCATGCGCATCCGCACCGCACTGGTCACGGCGCGCAGCGCCCCGGCGCACGAACGCGCGATCCGCACGCTGATGGACTGGAACATCGATGTGGACGAAGCCATGTTCCTGGGTGGCCTTCCCAAGGGCGAATTCCTGCGCGAATTCGAACCCGACTTTTTCTTCGACGACCAGACAGGCCATGTGACCTCAGCCGCCCGTCATGTGCCAGCCGGCCATGTGAACAGCGGTATCTCCAACCCCCTGCGCCCTGCCGGCGATTAACCCGGGGCCGGGCACGGACCCGCGTTCCTTCGAAAAGTTTTGCAATCCCCTGCAACTCCCGGTGAAAACTGCAAGCCTTGGGTTGCATTCCGCCCACGCACGCCCAGCTGTGCCAACATCGTTGCCAGTCCACAGAAGGAGCCTGTTTTGCGCATCAGATTTTCCCTGGCCGCCTGCGTGATGAGCACCCTGGGGGCAGCCTTGGGCACCACTGCACTGGCCATGCCCCCTGCAACTGCGCCAGCGCCACCAGCCCCCGCCGCCAGCGCCCCCACTGAATCCCAGGCAGCCCTGACCAAAGGCGAGATCAAGGCCATGCGCGAGTTCAAGATGCTGGACTTCAATGGGGACGGCAAGCTCAGCCGCACCGAGGTCAAGCTCTTTCCCCGGCTGGCCGCCGCATTCGACGATGCGGATACAGACAAGGATGGCTATGTGTCGTACGAGGAAGTGCGGGCCTTTGCCGCCAAGTACCGCGCGGAGCGGGATCAACAGCGGGCTGCCCAGGCGGCTCCCGCTTCATCACCCCGGCCTTGAGGCCAGAATGGGGGGGGAAATTGAATGAAATAAGGCTCCAGCGCTTATCAGTTATGCGCAAACAGCTATAATTTTAGGAGCAAAACCCTCACAAGCCGCCAGTGCGCTTGATCTTGGGGTCGGAGTAGGTCAGCGGCTCGTTCTTGACCTGCTGGGCCATGCGCTCCTGCAGGGTCATCTTGTTGATGTCCTGCGCCACCTCCACCGCACTGCCACTGGCCCGCCACATCGACTGGATCAGCTCCAACAGTTGTTTGTAGATCGGCTCCTTGGGGGGCTCGGGCGGTTCTTCCACGGTGTCTTTTTTCTTGACCTCGGTCCAGTCCCGGTTTGATACATCGGGCGCTGAGGGCTTGTCGGGCTCGCGCACGATGGCGCCCTCGCCCAGCCGGTCCATGGATTCAACAGGGTTGGATGCATTGATGGGCCGCACCGGCGGCGCGCCAGAGGCGCCAGTGGAATACAAATCAGCGCCCTGAGGACGCCAACTCGGCGATCGGTCGACAGGTGGCATTTGCATGGCAGTGGCCCCAATGGTTGATGAATAGATATGCTCGAAGTGCAGAGGCTTTTTCGCCGTCTTCGTAATCTATTACGGCAAAAAGAAGGGGAAATTTAGGTCTTTTTCACCGATTGGCTCAAATTTAGGGTTTTCCCTAATCTTTGTCACCCTTTTGGGTGCATGCGGGGGCCGGATCGGCTCACAGCCGACCGATTGCACTCATTCCCGCACCGGGTCTGGAGCTACTGGCTTGTGGGGGGAGCGGGCACGGCAGGGCTTGGCACTGCCGTTGTGCCTTGCCGGTGGAGACACCGGGAGGACCCCGTACAGGGTCAGATCAGAGAAAGCGTTCCAGCAACCGGCGCGAATGCCGGTCCAGCGCCGTGGTGTCTTTGACGCGGAACTGCACGCCGTCGCCCCCGGCAATCAGCAGGCGGGTGCGTCCGCCCAAGCGGCGGATGTCTTCCTCGGCCTTGAGGACGAGGCTGGCAGGGCCCCGGTCCGTCTCCACCTGCCAGGTGCTGGGGGTGGAGAAGCTCGATACTGCAATGATTTTTTCGATAGTGGGCACAAACTCTCGCACTTCCAACTCTTCTTCGATGAGCTGGCGGGCGGGGGCTGGCAGCTGGTCCAGCCGGTCGATCCACAGCAGTTCGTGGCCGTCAGATCCGATCAGCGAGAGCCCTTCGGCGGGTGCCGCGATGGGGAAGGCCCGCACAGGCGTGACGCCCTCGTGGGCCGTGCCGTCGGCCAGGGTCAGAACCAGCCGACTGTGTGGATTGCGCGCCAAGGTGAACGTGGCGGAGGCGGTGGACGGCGATTGCGGGAAGGAAGGGGTGTTCATGGCGTTTTCCTGCAGTGCAGTCATCACGGGTTGCCCGCAGGGTGGGCGGGGTGCAGCAGGCTGCTGTCGATGATGACGCCGGCCGCCTGGGCGTCTTCTTCGGCACGGCGCGCCTGGGCTTCGTAGAGCCGCCAGTAGGCGCCCTGCTTCTCCATGAGTTCGTCGTGCGGCCCGACCTCCACCACTTCGCCCCGGTCCATCACTACCAAGCGGTCGGCTTTGCGCAGGGTGGACAGGCGGTGGGCGATGGCAATCGTGGTACGGCCCTGCACCAGGTTGTCGAGCGCCTTCTGGATTTCCTTCTCGGTCTCGGTGTCCACGGCCGAGGTGGCCTCGTCCAGGATCAGGATGCGCGGGTCGATCAGCAATGCGCGGGCAATGGAAATGCGCTGGCGCTCGCCGCCCGAGAGGCCCTGGCCACGCTCACCCACGAGTGAGTCGTAGCCATGGGGCAAGCGCAGGATGAATTCATGGGCGTGCGCAGCGCGGGCCGCCGCCACGATCTCCTCGCGCGTGGCCTCGGGCTTGCCGTAGGCGATGTTCTCGGCAATGGTGCCGAAGAACAGGAAGGGCTCCTGCAGCACAAGACCGATGTGGCGGCGGTAGTCGGCCACAGCGAAACGGCGGATGTCGATGCCGTCGACCTGGATGGAGCCATCGCTCACGTCATAAAAACGGCTGATCAGGTTGACCAGCGTGCTCTTGCCTGAGCCGCTGTGGCCCACCAGGCCGATCATCTCGCCGGGGCGGATATCCAGATCCAGCCCCTTGATGACTGCGCGGCTGCCGTAGCGAAAGCCCACGCCCTGCATGGTGATCGCGCCCTGAACCTTGTCCACCTTCACGGGTTGGGCCGGGTCGGGCACGTTGCTCACATGGTCCAGGATGTCGAAGATGCGCTTGGCGCCAGCGGCGGCCTTTTGCGTGACCGAGACAATGCGGCTCATTGAATCCAGCCGCCCGTAGAAACGGCCGATGTAGGCGATGAAGGCCGTGAGCACACCCACCGTGATCTGGTTGCGCGACACCAGCCAGATGCCGAAGCCCCACACCACCAGCAAGCCAATTTCAGTGAGCAGCGACACGGTGGGCGTGAACAGGCTCCAGGTCTTGTTGAGCTTGTCGTTGACTTCCAGGTTGTGTTGGTTGGCGTCTCGAAAACGCTGGGCTTCGCGCTTTTCTTGCGCAAAGGCTTTCACGACCCGGATGCCCGGGATGGTGTCGGCCAGCACGTTGGTCACTTCGGACCACACGCGGTCGATCTTTTCAAACCCGGTGCGCAGGCGGTCGCGCACGGTGTGGATCATCCAGCCAATGAAGGGCAGCGGCACCAGCGTGACCAGCGCCAGCCATGGGTTGATTGAGAACAGAATGGCCGCCGTCATCATGATCATGAGCACGTCGGTCACAAAATCCAGGGCGTGGAGGGACAGGAAGACGTTGATGCGGTCCGTCTCCGAGCCAATCCGCGCCATGAGGTCACCCGTGCGCTTGCCGCCAAAGTAGTCCAGCGACAGGCGCAGCAGGTGCTCGTAGGTGGTGGTGCGCAGGTCGGCGCCGATGCGCTCGGACACCAGCGCCAATATGTAAGTGCGCGCCCAGGAGAGGCCCCAGGCCGCCAGCGCCGACAGCAGCAGGCCGCTCAGGTACAGCAGCACCAGGCCGGGTTCGATCTGCTTGCCGTTCTGGAACGGGATCAGGATGTCATCCATCAGCGGGATGGTCAGATACGGCGGCACCAGTGTGGCGGCGGTGGACGCCAGCGTCAGCGCAAAACCGGCGGCCAGTTGCTTGCGGTAAGGCCGGGCAAAGCGCCACAGGCGCAGCAGCACCCAGGTGGAAGTTTGGGGCGGCTGGGCGCGGGCGCAGGCCGGACATTCATCGGTGTCGGGCGGCAGGGGCGTGTGGCAGGTGGGACAGGCGGGTTCGTCGGCCTCGTCCTCGGCGCCGTTGTCACCCCGGGCGCTTTGCTGCTCAAAACGCTGCAGCAGACGCAGGGCCTGGGCGTGGTGCGCAAGGGTAAAGCGCCACAGCGCCAAGCGCTCGCGAGGGCTGTGCAGCTCCAGCGAGCCCACACCGCCATGGTCCTGCAGCTTGAGCGCCAGGCCATCGCCCAGGGGCCAGCTGCGCCAGGCCGTGGTGCCCGCATCACAGGCCAGCAGCCGTTCAGACGTCACCACCACCCAGCCTGCCGCAAAGCGCAGCGCCGTGCTCAGGTCAACCTGAAGCGCTGCCAGTACGTTTTCCTTGGAAGCGAGCATGGCCCGCAAATCGGCCCCCAAAGGGCCAGAAAAGACACCCGAGGCGTCCACAGAATGGTGATGTTGCATTTTTGGTTGGGTTTTCCGCCCCCGGCTGCCTGCGGTGACCGATCTCGCGAAAGCGCGAATTCTCCCCGATACTGCATGCCACGGTGCGACGGCATCCTCATTTAACGCCTCTGACGCTCATTTGGCTGACACTGCGCACAGCCCCAGGACTGGAGCACAATCCTCGTCCACAAAAGTTTCCTTTCACAGTTTCTTCCTCTCCCGCATAGCCCATAGCCCTTACCCGGCCGGACCAACTCACCCGCTGCAATCCATGGCGAAACTCAACGACATCCAACTGCTTCGCATCAACTACCTGCGCGGCCCCAATATCTGGACCTACCGGCCTGTACTGGAAGTCTGGCTGGACCTGGGCGAGCTGGAGGACTACCCCTCCAACCTGCTGCCCGGTTTCAACGACCGACTTACCGCCTGGCTGCCCGCACTGATCGAACACCACTGCGGCGTGGGCGAACGCGGTGGGTTCCTGCAGCGCCTGCAGGAAGGCACCTGGTGCGGCCATGTGCTGGAGCACATCGTGATCGAGTTGCTCAACCTGTCGGGCATGCCCACCGGTTTTGGCCAGACCCGCAGCACCAGCCAGCGTGGCGTATACCGCATGGTGTTCCGGGCGCGCGACGAAAGCGTGGCGCGCGTGGCGCTGGCCCAGGGCCACGCGCTCATCATGGCCGCCATCAACGATGAGCCGTTTGACGTGGCTGCCGCCGTGGCCCGTGTGCGCACCGAGGTGGACGACCAGTACCTTGGCCCCAGCACCGCCTGCATCGTCACCGCCGCCACCGACCGGGGCATCCCGCACATCCGCCTGAACGACGGCAATCTGGTGCAACTGGGCTATGGCGCCAGCCAGCGCCGCATCTGGACGGCTGAGACCGAGTTCACCAGCGCCATCGCCGAAGGCATCGCCAGCGACAAGGACCTGACCAAGAGCCTGCTCAAGTCCTGCGGCGTGCCCATCCCCGAGGGCCAGGTGGTCAACAGCCCCGAGGAAGCCTGGGAAGCCGCCCAGGACATCGGCCTGCCTGTGGTGGTCAAGCCCTCTGACGGCAACCACGGCCGGGGTGTGACGCTGGATCTGCACAAGCAGGCAGACATCGAGGCCGCCTACCACGTGGCCTACCCCGAGGGCAGCGACGTCATGGTCGAGAGCTTCATCCCCGGCGACGAGCACCGCCTGCTGGTGGTGGGCGGCAAAGTGGTCGCAGCGGCACGTGGTGAAGTGGTCACCATCACCGGCAACGGCCGCTCCACCGTCAAGGAGCTGATCGACACCCAGCTCAACTCCGACCCGCGCCGTGGCTACGAAGAAGAGTACCCGCTCGAAATCATCGACCTGGCCACTGACACCAAGGTGCAACTCGAACTCAAGCGCCAGGACCTGGGCGCCGACTCGGTGCCCGCCGCTGGCCGCCAGGTGGTGGTGCAGCGCAACGGCAACGTGGCCGTGGACTGCACGGACGACGTGCACCCCGAGGTGGCCTACATCGCCCAGTTGGCGGCTAAGGTGGTGGGGCTGGACATCGCCGGCATCGACTTGGTGGCCAAGGACATCTCTAAACCCCTGCACGCCCAGGGCGGTGCCATTGTCGAAGTGAACGCAGGCCCTGGCCTGCTGATGCACCTGAAGCCCGCCGTGGGTGCACCGCGCCCTGTGGGCCAGGCCATTGCAGAGCATCTGTTCCCGTCGGAAGACGATGCGGGCCAGGCAGGCCGCATTCCGCTGGTGGGCGTGGCGGGCACGCGTGGCACGTCAACCATCGCGCGGGTCGTGGCCTGGCTGCTGCACCTTAGCGGTCACCACACGGGCCTGGCCTGTCGCGAAGGGCTGTTCCTGGACCGCCGCTGCGTCGAATCGACCGATTGCGCGCACTGGGAGGCCGCCCACCGCCTGCTGATGAACAAGACCGTGCAGGCCGCCGTGATCGAAAGCGACGCGCGCACCATCCTGCGCGACGGCCTGGCCTACGACCGCTGCCAGGTGGGTGTGGTCACCGACATGGACGGCGTGGAAACGCTGGCCGAATTCGACGTGCACGAACAGGACCAGATGACCAAGGTGATGCGCACTCAGGTGGACGTGGTGCTGTCGGAAGGCGCAGCGGTGCTCAACGCTGCCATCCCGCAAGTGGCCGACCTGGCGCCGCTGTCGGACGGTGCCGTGGTGCTGTATGCCCAGGACGCCACCCTGCCCGTCATCGTGGAACACCGCGCCAAGGACAACGGCCGCGCCGTGGTGGTGAAGAACGGCCGCGTGGTGCTGGCCACGGGCAGTGCAGAACATGTGCTCGGTTCGCTGGCAGACCTGACCTTTGGCCGCAATGCCGTGGCGCCCGACACCGACGCCCTGCTGGCTGCCATCGGCACGGCCTGGGCGCTGAACATTGCCCCTGACCTCATCGGCGCTGGCATCAAGACCTTTGAGCCCGAACTGGTCCCCACCACCGCACTGCGCTCGTGATGGCACCTCGCGCATTAGCTTTAGTTTGTTGTTTGACCTCGCATCCCACGACCTGAACAGGGCCTCAGCGCCCTGATGGACCACTGAAAGAGACTTCCATGGATGTATCCCGCACCCGGGCCCTGCGTGGCCCCAACCTCTGGAGCCGCCACATGGCCATCGAGGCCGTGGTGACCTGCGCCGAAAACGAGCGCGCCGTGGGCCAGATGGCCGGGTTCGAAGCCCGCCTGCGGGCCCTGTTTCCCGCCATCGGCGCGTTGCACCCCGAAACCGGGGGCGGCGATGTCTCGCTGGCCCATGTGCTGCAGACTGCCGCCCTGGCATTGCAGGCGCAGGCAGGTTGCCCTGTCACCTTTGCGCGCACCACCGCCACCACCGATGCGGGTGTGTACCAGGTGGTCGTGGAATACAGCGAAGAGGCCGTGGGCCGCAAAGCCTTTGAGTACGCGCAGCAACTCATCAAGGCGGCGCAAGGCGAAGGCAATTTTGATGCCGACACCGTGATTGCCGAGCTGCGCGAACTCGACGAAGACGAGCGCCTGGGCCCCAGCACCGGCTCCATCGTGGACGCCGCCGTGGCGCGCGGCATCCCCTACCGCCGCCTCACGCGTGGCAGCCTGGTGCAGTTTGGCTGGGGCTCCAAGCAGCGCCGTATTCAGGCGGCCGAGGTCGATTCGACCAGCGCCGTGGCCGAATCCATCGGCCAGGACAAGGACCTGACCAAACGCCTGCTGCATGCCGCTGGCGTGCCCGTGCCGCTGGGCAAGCCGGTCGAGAGCGTGGACGAAGCCTGGGAAGTGGCCCTCAAGGTCGGCCTGCCCGTGGTGGTCAAGCCACAGGATGGCAACCAGGGCAAGGGTGTGACGGTCAACATCACTGACCGCGCCCAGCTCGAAGAAGCCTACAAGAACGCCGCCGAATACGGCACCGTGATGGTCGAGCGCTTTTTGCCGGGCCATGACTTCCGCCTGCTGGTGGTCGGCGACCAACTGGTGGCCGCTGCACGCCGCGAGCCGCCCCAGGTGCTGGGCGACGGCCAGCACACGGTGCGTGAGCTGGTCCACCAGGTCAACCTCGACCCACGCCGGGGCGAGGGCCATGCCACCTCGCTCACCAAGATCCGGCTCGACGACATTGCCGTGGCCCGCCTGGCCATGCAAGACCTGACGCCCGACTCGGTGCCCGCCAAGGGCCAGCGCGTCGTCCTGCGCAACAACGCCAACCTGTCCACGGGTGGCACCGCCACCGACGTGACCGATGATGTGCACCCCGAGGTTGCCGCACGCGCTGTGGCCGCCGCCCAGATGGTGGGCCTGCACATCTGCGGCGTGGACATGGTGGCCGAGACCGTGCTGCGCCCCCTTGAAGAACAAGGCGGCGGCTTTGTGGAAGTGAACGCCGCCCCCGGCCTGCGCATGCACCTGGCCCCCAGCTACGGCAAGCCCCGCAATGTCGGCGCAGCCATGGTAGACAAGCTGTTTGCCCATGGCGACGACGGCCGCATCCCCACCGTGGCCGTGACCGGCACCAACGGCAAGACCACCACCGCCCGCCTGATTGCGCACCTGTTCACCGCCCAGGGCCTGCGCGTGGGCATGACCAACACCGACGGCGTGTACGTGAACGGCCGCCAGATCGACAGCGGCGACTGCAGCGGACCCAAGAGCGCCCGCAACGTGCTGCTGCACCCCGAGGTGGACGCCGCCGTGTTCGAGACCGCGCGTGGCGGCATCCTGCGCGAAGGCCTGGGCTTTGACCGCTGCCAGGTGGCCGTGGTCACCAACATCGGCGCGGGCGACCACCTGGGCCTGAACTACATCACCACGGTGGAAGACCTGGCCGTGCTCAAGCGCGTGATCGTGCAGAACGTGGCTACCACGGGCTACGGCGTGCTCAACGCGGCCGACCCCATCGTGGCTGCCATGGCGCCCGCCTGCCCCGGCAAGATTATCTTCTTTGCCAGCGACCGCCACCATCCCGTGATGGCCACGCACCGCGCGCAGGGCCACCGCACCGTGTATGTGGATGGCGACTCCATCGTGGCTTCGGAAGGCTCGTGGCGCGAGACCATCCACCTGCGCGACGTACCCATCACACGCAACGGCAAGATCGGTTTTCAGGTCGAGAACGTCATGGCGGCCGTGGCCGCCGCCTGGGGCGTGGGCATGCCCTGGCAGACCATCCGCCGGGGCCTGTCAGGCTTTGTGAACGACAGCGACAACGCGCCCGGCCGCTTCAACATCATGGACTACCGGGGCGCCACCGTGATTGCCGACTACGGCCACAATCCCGACGCCATGCGCGCCCTGGTGGGTGCCGTGGACGCCCTGCCCGCCAAGCGCCGCAGCGTGGTGATCAGCGGCGCGGGCGACCGCCGCGACGAAGACATCCGCGACCAGACCGTGATCCTGGGCGCCGCATTTGACGACGTGATCCTGTACCAGGACGCTGCCCAGCGCGGCCGCGCCGATGGCGAGGTGATGGCCCTGCTGCGCGAAGGCCTCGCAGGCGCATCACGCACCACACACGTCGAAGAAATCCGGGGCGAGTTCATTGCCATTGACGCCGCCCTGGCGCGCCTGCAGCCCGGCGACCTGTGCCTGGTGCTGGTGGACCAGGTGGAAGAAGCCCTCGCCCACCTGGCCCAGCGCTGCACCGAAGCCGGGGCCGCTGCGTGATGGCCCTCAAGCAAGCGGCCACCTCGGCGCTGCTGGCCCTGGCCGCAGCCACCGCCTGGATGGGCGTGGCTGGCAGTGCGCAGGCAGCGCCCGGCGAAAAAATCGGCACGGTGGACACCGCCTTCCAGTGGATCGGCCGCGACCACGACATCCTCGTGGAAGCCTATGACGACCCCGGCGTTTTGGGCGTGACCTGCTACGTCTCGCGCGCACGCACGGGCGGCATCAAGGGCACACTGGGCCTGGCCGAAGACCGCGCCGAAGCCTCCATCGCCTGCCGCCAGGTGGGGCCCATCAGCTTCCCCGAGCCGCTCAAGAAGCAGGAAGAGGTGTTCAGCGAACGCATGTCCATCCTGTTCAAGCGCCTGCGCATCGTGCGCATGGTCGACCCGGCCCGCAACACGCTGGTCTACCTCACCTACTCCGAAAAACTCATCGACGGCTCGCCGCAGAACAGCGTGACCGCCGTGCCGGTGGACCGGGCCATGGCCATCCCGCTGCGCAAATAAGCGGGCAAGGCCGTACACAACAGAAAGCAGAAAGAGGCCATGGCCCCTTTCTTTTTTTATATAAAACCAGCTCCTAGCGCTTATCCATCAAGCGCCAGCAGCTATCAAAACAATAGTATTCATCAAGCCTGGCTGGCAATCTGCCGCAGCGCCTGCTCAAACACCTCCACCGGCTGACCACCTTGAATCAGGTGGCGCTCGTTGATGATGATGGCGGGCACCGAGTGGATGCCATTTTGCAAATACAACTGCTCACGCTCGCGCACCTCTTCGGCAAAACGGTCAGACGCCAATAGTTCACGCGCCTCGTCCACATTCAGCCCGACCTCACCCGCCACGCGCACCAGCACTTCGTGGTTGCTCGGGTCTTGCCCATCGGTGAAATAGGCTTTGAACAGCGCATGCTTGAGCTGCGGCTGCAAGCCCTTCTCTTCGGCCCAGTGCAGCAGGCGGTGCGCGTCAAAAGTGTTGTAGACGCGGCTGCGTTTGCCTTTGCCAAACGTGAACCCCAAGTCCGCGCCACGCGCGGCAATGGCCTCGCGGTTGCGTTCGAGCTGCTCGGGCGTGGAGCCATACTTTTCCTGCAGATGCTCGTTAATGTCCTGGCCCTCGGGGCCCATCTGCGGGTTCAGTTCGAAAGGCTGAAAGTGCATGTCAAGGGCCACTTCGCCCTTCAGGCGATCGGCCGCCTGCTCCAGCGCCTTGAGGCCGATGATGCACCAGGGGCAGGAGACATCGGAGACGAAATCGATCTTGAGGGTTTTGGTAGTCATGGCAAGCTCAAAAAATCAGAGCTGGATGGTAGACCAATGCAATGGCCTTCGCAGGAGGGCGCTTTTGTGCCCCTGAAGCGCCCGCTTCCTGCCCCAGTGTTCTCTAGTGTGGCGTTGCACGCTAGCGCAGAACGCCAGGCTTCAGTCCTCCTCGTTTCTGCCGATATCCGTCAGACAGCTATGAAATATCCTGAATGAGTGCGATCAGCCTCTCCCCTCTTTCCACAAGCTGGAGCCCGTCAGGAAATTCCACCCAAGCATCGGTGACGGCCTCTGCGCAGGTCTCTTCACGCGTGCCGCTAGCGAGCGCCGTATCGCCGGACGTGACCCGCAACAGCGTCACAAACTTCACTCCATCTGCCATCCCGGAAGCCGTGCCTTCGACGATGGGTGACACCCGGTTTCTGCACGTTACCCAGTGGCCCTCGGTGATGGAGTCGATCGACATCACCTACGAAGCAATCGCCCCATCGCAGACCAGCAGCCGACAAATGCAGGTATGGGAGCAGACACCGACGACCGCTGTGGATCAGATCATCGGCCGAAACGCGAGCGCCACGACGGAAAAGGCGCGGTTTGCCGGTTTGGGGTCCGCCCTGATAGAGCAGGCCGCCCGCACCGGCTCGAGCTACCGTCAGACGGTGGTGAACCTGGGTGCAGTGAGTTCGCCCGACAAAATTCAAGGCAAGGCTACTGGCGCTATGTGGGGCATTCAATCCAGCCCCAGCGCCAGTGCGACATTTGCCATCACCACTCAATCTGGCGCCACGGTGCGGATCTCCATAGCCGACCAGCGGGAGCAACGCGCCACAGGCTCTGGCATCGCTGTGCAGATCGAGGTGGATGGCAACCTTACGCAGCAGGAAAAGGACGCACTCCAATCTCTGGCAGAAGGTTTCGATCTTGCTATCGAGGGCTTGACGGCTGAATCCCCTGTGCTGCGGCTGGACGGTCTGCTGAAGTTCGATAGCAAGCTCTTCACCAAGCTGGAATTCAAGGTGGATATCTATGGGGTGGACCAGGATGGCGTCCGCATCCTGAAGCTCGGTGCCAACATCAGCGCAGACGCCAAAACCCGCGAGATTGAACTCAAGAGCCCTGAAGGCACCGTAAGAATGAAAACCGATTTGCGGCAGCCCGCGCTATGGGGCACCGCAGACCAGAAGGCCTACGCCGTGCGACAGTACCTCAGCCGCATCGACAAGGCAGCAGAGCGCGGGCATGCAGACAGCGGCTTGGTTGACCTGTTCAAGTCCAGCTTCGCCGCCCTGAACGGCGGCTATGAATCGGCAAACTCCCCTGGGAGGTCAGGCAGCGCCAGTATCAGCATTGGCGACCCGGTCGATCTGACGCGCGACGCCAACGCCTTCAGTGAAGGCGACAAGAGCCTGCTCACCGGCCTGGCGGACTTTGATGCATCGATTACCGCAACCCGCCGTGCGTCCAATCCGCGCCGCACCAAAGAGGTTGACACCTTCGAATACACACTCAAACAGTCCACTCAGATCTCCGGCTCATCCCCCAGCAACCGCGGCTTCACCCAGACCCAGTCCGCCAAGCTTTCTGCTGCCTATCACCAATCGCTGCACTCAAGAGCAGCACCAAAGTTGACATCAGACTCTGCAACCCAGAACTATTCCTACGAAAAGGTGGAAGACAGCAGCAGCACGCAGGTAGAGCTAGGCTACGAGAAGGATGAGCCTGTGCGCGCACTGATCACGCAGGCCGCCTCGCAATCGCTGCATGTCCTCAAGGTGGAAAACAACAAGATCACCGAGAACACGGCAGAGCCAGCTCATGTGCAGTCAAAGCAGACAGATTTGCTGCCCTTGCTGAAGCAATTGAAACGGCAGCAGGATGCGAACCAGTTGACGGATGACGAGAAACAAAAGCAGCTGCAGGAATGGGGCGGAATGGTGCTGGGAAGCTTGGCCACGGATTAGCACCTCTGAAAAATTTCGTTGACGCAGCGCCCGTGCGTTCTCTGCTGCGCAAACTGACAAAGACGCCGAACACCCGCGCTAACCCGTTCGATCCGCCGAGAGCATCTTTCGAAGTTCTGTCTTTGGCACTTTGCCATAGCTGTTCTTGGGCAAAGCCTGCACAAAGCGGTACAGCCGAGGGCGCTTGAAACGGGCTATATGGGCCAGGCACAGCGCGTCCAGTGCATCCGGGCTCACGCCCTCCTCCGCCACCACAAAGGCCACAGGCACCTCGCCCCATTCCGCATCGAGCTGCCCCACCACGGCCACCTCGCGCACCTGGGGGTGCAGCAGAAGCACCTCCTCCACCTCGCGCGGGTAGATGTTGGAGCCGCCAGAGATGATCACGTCCTTGGAGCGGTCCTTGAGGGTGAGGAAACCATCGGCATCCAGCGCGCCCATGTCGCCGGTGTAGAGCCAGCCATCGCGCAGCGTCTGCGCCGTGGCTTCGGGGTTGTTCCAGTAGCCGGGCATGACGGTGTCGCCGCGCACCACCACCTCCCCGGTCTCGCCTGCGGGCATCGGCTGGCCTGCAGCATCGACCACACGCACCTCCACCAGCGACTGCGCCACGCCGACCGATACCATGCGCTCGGCCCAGCGCGGCTGGTTGCGGTCGGCCAGCTGGGCGCGCGACAGGGCGGTGATCGTCATGGGGCTTTCGCCCTGGCCGTAGATCTGCACGAAGCGGTTGCCGATCACGGCCAGCGCGTTGCGCAGGTCGTCGGCATACATGGGACCGCCACCGTAGACGATGGTCTTGAAGCCGCTCACGTCGGCACCCGTGGCGCGCACATGGTCCACCAGGCGGTGCACCATGGTGGGCGCAGCAAACAACGTGAGCTGGCCCACGCTGGCCGCAAGCTGCACCAGCTCCGCAGACTCAAAGCCACCCGACAGCGGCACCACATGCCGCCCGCCGCGCAACACCTGGGCGTAGTTGTAGAGGCCCGCTCCGTGCGACATGGGCGCGGCGTAGACCATGGCGTCGCCGGGCAGCACATCGTCCACGTCGGTGAAGTAGCAGGCCGTCATGGCCAGCAGGTTGCGGTGGGTCTGCATCACCCCCTTCGGGCGGCCAGTGGTGCCGGAGGTGTAGAACAGTGAGGCGACATCCTCGGGTGCGCGATCACAAACGTCCATGGGCGCGTGCGTGACAGCGGCGCGGTACGCTTCGGAGCCAAACACCAGCAGACCAGCATCCGCCGCCCCTGCCTCGCGCGCGGCTGGGGCCAACGCCTGCGATGCCAGCACCACACGCGCGCCGGAGTCGGCCAGCACGTAGGCCAGTTCTTTGGCATGCAGCTTGTAGTTGACCGGCACCGACACGGCCCCGGCCCACACGATGGCGTGCAGGGCCTCCAGGTACTCGGGCGCATTGGCGGCGTAGATGGCCACTCGGTCACCGGGGGCCACGCCGCATTGCGTGTGCAGATAGGCGGCCAAGGCGGCGGCGCGTGCGCCCAGGTCGCCGTAGGACCACAGCACGTCACTCCCCTGGAGTACAGCGGGCTGGTGGGCTTGCAGCAAAGCACTGCGGCGCAGCAGGTGGGCGATGTTCATAGTGTGCACTCCACAACAAGGGGATTTTTCAGGGTCGGCCGCCTCAACAGCCGTGGAGACCTGTTGGCACTGTAGGCACGCCGGGCGCTGGCGCACAGTCGCCAAAATACCCAAGGGATAACCCGGCCCGGCCCCGAAACACCCGGTTACCACGCGCGCCCAAATCCCCACAGGCTGTGGCGTTGAAACCCCGTTGCCTAGACTGCATCTGATCCCATGCGCGCGGCCAGCCCACCCAGGCAAGCGCCCCACCGTTTTTACCCAACGCCTTGCAGGCAACACCCCATGAACCTGGACCAGCAAAAATCCATTCTCACCATCGCCCTCCTGGCCGCGTTTGCGGACGGCAACAAGGACGACGCCGAGCGCGAAGAGATCCGCCGCATTGCCCAGTCGCTCGCGGGCGACGCAGGCATGGCGGACCTTCCACGCATCTACCAGGACGTGCTGCTCCGGCGCACCAGCGTGCAGGCGGCGGTGCAGGCCCTGAGCGACCCCATGCACCGCCAGCTGGCCTACGAGATGGCGGTGTGTGTGTGTGATGTGGATGGCCGCCAGACGGCGGCAGAACGCGAGTTTCTGAACGGCTTGAAGACGGCGCTGCAGCTGGGCGCACCGCAGACCGACGCGTTTGACCGGGAAGCCGATGCGATCGTGGATGTGGCGGAAAAGGCCGTGCCTTTATCCATGCCTGTGTCCGCGCCTATCGCGTTCCCAGGGGCAGCCGCAACGGCAACAGCCGCCGCAGCCCCCAGCAGTGCTTCGGATGCCGAGCTGGACAAATCCATCCTCAACTATGCACTGCTCAACGGTGCGCTGGAGCTGCTGCCGCAGTCCTGGGCGTCAATGGCCATCATCCCGATGCAGGTGAAGATGGTGTACGGCATTGGCAAGGCCCATGGCGTAGAGCTGGACCAGGGCCACATCAAGGAGTTCATCGCCGCTGCGGGCGTGGGCATGACGTCCCAGTACCTGGAACAGTTTGGCCGCAAGCTGCTCGGCGGCTTGCTGGGCAAAGCGGCGGGCCGGACCATCGGCGGGCTGGGCAGCGCCGCCACCGGCATGGCGTTTTCGTTTGCCACCACCTACGCGCTGGGGCAGGTGGCCAAGCGCTACTACGCCGGGGGCCGGGTCATGAGCACGGCCATGCTGCGCGATACCTTCCAGAACCTGCTGGGCCCCGCCAAGCAGATGCAGTCGCAGTACCTGCCGCAGATCCAGCAAAAGGCCGCCACGCTGGACGCGGGGAAGATCATGGCGATGGTGCGCGGTGCCTGACACGCCACAGCCACTGCGGAAAACGCTATATTATTAATAGCTACCAGCGCTTAATAGACAAGCGCCAGAGGCCATTTTTAATCAAAATCCAGTGGCGAGGCCCGCGTGGGCCAAACGCAATCAGGCCAGAGCGTTGCGCCCGCGCTGACCCGCGCGCAAACCAGGTGGCGCAAACATCGGCCCATGACAGAATCGGCCCATGCTCGACCACACGGACCCTGTCGCCTCCATCATCCCGGCCATGTCGCTTGACTCACCGTCCGACAACGCCATGACGGCGCTGTCCCGGCTGGCACTGGGACCCGTGAACACGGCCTACTACATGGCCGTTTTCGAGCGCTTTGACAACACGGGCCGCACCACCACCACCTGGAACTGGGCGGCCTGCCTTGCCACCCTCAACTGGATGCTGTTCCGGCAGCTGTGGACGCCAGCGCTGGTCTACCTGGCGGCGGCCGAAGGGCTGGCGCTCATCGTGTATGGCATCGGCCGGACATTCTTGCAATGGCCGCCGGGCGTGGAACTGGGCGTGCTGGGGGCCTTTGCAATGCTGGCCTTTGCGGTGCCGGGCCTGTATGGCAACGCCATCCTGTATGCCGACATCCGCAAACGGGTGGCCCGCGCGCTGGCGGCCTCACGCACGCTGCCCGAGGCCTGTGTGCTGCTGGAGAGGCAGGCCAGCTCACGCAAGCGGCTGCAGGCACTGGTGCTGGCCAACCTGGTGCTGGTGGCCGCAGCCGCGCTGGCATATCTGGTATGGGCCCCTTCAGACACCAAGCCGCTGGCCCTGGAGCCCGCCGTAACGGTGGCGCAAGCCACGGCGGCGGCGTCCCGGCCCAGCGCAGCGGCTTCTGCACCAGCCGCTGCCATTACGGCGGCGCCTTCACCAGCACCAGCACCGGCACCCGTACCTGTTCCGGTTCCTGCGCAAGAGCCCCCTACCCCCGCCCTTCCCGCCACCACCGCCTCGGCTCCTGACCCAGCGAAACCGGCAGCGGCCCCGCCCACCGTCAAGCCTGCGGCCACGGCAAACCCAGCGCCAAAGGCCGCAGCACCAGCCAGCACGCCAGCGCGATCCTCGGAGGCCAACCGCCCCGCTCCGGCTGCGGCCTCTGCAGCCTCCACGGTGTCCAAAACGCCCTCTTCAGCGCCCGCCACGGCTGCCCCCAAGCCCTCTGCAAAGACAACGCCCCCCGCCGAGCCCGCCAGCCGCGCGGCCTCGGCAGCCAAGGCCAAAACGCCCAAAGCCTCCGCTTCGGCCGCTGCGCCAGCATCCTCAGCCCCTCTCCCCACCGTGGGCACGGCGGCGGGCTACTACATCAACGTGGGGCTGTTTGCCGACGAAGCCAACGCCCGCAAGGCCCAGGCCCGCCTGCTCAACGAAGGGCTACCCGCCTTTCGCCAAGAGCTGAACAACGCCAAGGGCCGCCGCATCCGCGTGCGCGTGGGGCCCTATGAAAGCCGGGCGAAGGCAGAGGCCGCGGCCGCGTCGATCCGGGCGATGGCGCTGGAAGCTGTGGTTTTCAAGCAATGAGATGGGTACCTCGTATCTTGAGCTCTTTGGAGGTGGCGGCTGCGCGGTGCCTGCATCCCTCGTCGCGCAGCGCCTGATTGGTAAAAATTAGCTGTTCCATTCGATAGGAAACACATAACATATGTAACAACAGGTTATCTTCACATTCCAAATCAGGGGTCACGCATGTCTTTCGCGAAGTCGCTTTCCAAAGTGTTGGCAGTAGGGGTTTTGGCACCGATCATGGTGGCTGGCGCACAGGTCGACGATGTGGGGGGTATCGCATCCGGCGGAAGCGTGTCCATGCCGAGCCCTATGGTCGCAGCGGCCATCAGCGCGGGCTCCCTGTCCCTGACAGGCGGAGAATCCACCATGTCACCCCGTTTTTTCCGCTCAGGTACGCCGGGTGATGCCTGCTCAACGTTCAGTTCAGGTAACTTTCAATACACGACGGTTCCCTTCCAGACCAATGGCAGCGGTTCATTGCGGGCCATCGTCGATCCGCAAACCTGCGGCACAGGCGTTTTTGTAACGTTCCACGTCGGCGCCTTCAATCCATCCAGCATCTGTAGCGGGTATCAGTGGTCCTTCGGCTCTTCGCAGGCCTTTGACCAAACCTTCTCGGTCCCGGCGAACACCGCCATGACCATGGTTCTTTCTGGCGTGGCCAATGCCCCCGGGGTGAACTGCGGCCCGGTTACGTATTCCCTGGACGGAACAGGCGGTGCCGCGTCGTCCATTCCCGTCAACAACCCATGGGCGATGGTGGTTCTTGCAGCATTGGTCGGCGTTGCGGGCTGGAGACTTCGCAGTTCTCGCCAGGCTTGATGGACTGAGCGGCCCCCTCTCGGGTGCATAGGGGCGCGCGGCCCTGCCTTCATCAACTCCTGGAGTCTGCTGCCACCCAGCCCAGGATCTTTTCAATCACCCAGCCAGGGTCGTCCAGCGGCAGATCATGCCCGGCCCAAGGATGGACCGCCACGGACACATGCCAGGCATTGGCGATGGCTTGCGAGCACCGGCCATGCACCAACCCATCCTCGCGGCTTGCCAGCAGCAGCATGTTGGCCAAGGGGGGCTTCTTTGGAGCGCGGTAGCGGGCCGCAGCCGCTAACTGGCGCAATGTGTTGGCAGCCGACACCGGGCGCTGCCTGCGTATCGCAACCCAGCCTGGCACCACCTGCTGTCGGTGCAGCGCGCGGTTGCTGGTCAGGCGCAAGACCTCCTGCTCCACCTGTTCCGACGGACTCCCTCCGAAAGCGAGGCGCAGCAATGCGGCGTAATTGCGTGGCCGCAGCCGTTGGTAGAAGGGGCTAAAAGGCCGCAGGCTGGTGTTGATCAACACACAGCCCACCAGCTCCTCAGGCGCCACCCGCGCCCACTCGGTCGCCACCATGGCGCCCAGCGACATGGCCAGCACCCGAAAAGGTGGCCGCACACCTTGCGCGGCCATCTGGGCACGGCAGGCGTCCACCATGCCCCGCACCGTGGCGGGCGACACGGCCCGGTGCAGCAGGCCATTGCCAGGCAAGTCTTGCACCACAACGCGGGCACCCGGCAGGGCGTGCTCGAACGCTTCGACAAACGCGCCCCAGTGCGCGGCCTCGCGCGTGAGGCCTCTGAGCAGAATCCATGGATGGTGCATGGGGAACACCTCTTCAGTACCACGCGGCCAGGGCATCCGCCCTGCGCTGCGCCCGCGCTTCGGGAGCTGGCACCCAGCGCTCGTGGCTACAGGCCGCGCGGGCCAGAAAATCGAGCAGTGACAGATGGCGCCGCAGCACCCGCTGCTGGCGGTGGTTGATGAGCGGGTTGAAGATGCCGTTGCGCGAAAACAGCTGGCGCGGGTTCTTCTTGATCCACAGCCACGACCCCATCTCCAGCGTGAGCGGCAGGAAGGTGTGTGTGGGCGCCTCGCGGCAGGCCTGCAGGTACAGGTGGTCCCACAGGTCGCCGTGCGCCAGGTACTGGGCGCTTTGCGGCTCGATGACGTACTGGTGGTGGCTGTGGGCCTGCAGAAAGATCTCCTGCAGCGCATGCAACTCGGCCAGGTGCGCAATGGGCTTGCGCGTGTGGGCAAACGGAAACCACAGGCGGTCACGCACGCCAAACCCCGAATGGCAGTCGATGGCCATGCTGAACGGCCGCGCCAGCAACTCCTGGGCCACCACCTCGCACAGCGCCTGGCTTTCGGCCTCCATGGCATCGCCCGCGCGCCCCCGGTACCAAGGCAGCCCCGCACTGATGCGTTGCCCGCCGATCCAGGGCGGCACGCGGTCCGTGGCATCGACCGGTGCATTGCGCATGAGGTCCACCCCGCGCGGATTGGCGCGTGTGGCGGCCCACATGCCACCCGGGTTGACCACCGGCATGAAAACCAGGCGCATCTGCTCCAGCTGGCGGTGCAGCGTGGTGTCCCACTGCAGCCGCATGACCACGTTCTGCAAGTAGGCGATGACCACCTCGGCGCCGATGCGCTCCAGCCCATGCACGCCTCCGAAAAAGCCGATGGCAGGCACGTCCAGCGACGGGTTGCCCACGCCGATGGCATGGATCGGAAAGCTGTGGCCCGACGCCAGCTGCACCTGCCGAACCACCTGCACCTGCAGATGGGGTGCCCCCAGCTCGATGATTTTTTCGAGCGCCAGCAACTCGGGCAGCGTGTTCATGGTGGATGGCGATGGAGGCGTGGGACCGTGCAGCAAGGCGATAGGCAGCAAGCATAGCCCCGGCCCGCACGCGCCAACAGCGCCATGACGCATCTGTGTGAATTCGGCGAAACGACTCGGAACTGTCACACAAGCGCGTTAACTTGCCCGCAGACACAACCCTTCGAAGAGGCACATGATCATGCTCTGGAGATTGCTCGGACTGCAGCGGCTGCTGGATGAACTCTTCGATGCCCCGGGCTGGCCCAGCTTCGATTTGCCCAGCCCCGACGGATGGACCCACTATGAAGACGCAGCCGCAGCGCAGGACTGAGGTGCACCGCATCGCCCTGCTGTGCGGCACCCTCGGTTGTGCGCTGGCCTGGGGTCTGGTGGAGTTGCTGGCGCTGCAGCGCCAGCGCTACCACCAGTGGCGCCAACGCCACGAGACCCCTGCGCACCGCTGACGCAGCAGCAAGACGGACACATGCGTGCATGCATGTATGCGAGCGCGTGATCGCACGCAGCACACACGGCCTTCAGCAGACGCCAACTGCGCACGGCCCCTCATTCCCAGCGTCTCTCTACAGCCCTTCTCAGAAGCCTCTAATGCTGGCGGGTCTTCGTTTTTGCACGGTATGCCGCAGTCGCACCTAAAATTGCGCACCTTCCCTTCATTGGGGGGAGGCATATTGCAACTCTGAACAAAGAAGAATCACCATCATGGCAACTGCAAAAAAGACTCCAGCGCCCGCGAAGAAGGCCGTCAAGGCGGCAGCACCTGCTGCTGCAAAGAAGGCGGCACCTGCCGCCAAGAAGGCTGCAGCCCCCGCAGCGAAGAAGGCCGCCGCACCAGTGGCCAAGCCTGTTGCTGCAGGCATCAAGCCGATCAAGACCGCCTTCAACAAGACCACGCTGATCGCCCACCTGGCCGAGCAGGCTGGTGTGGAACCCAAGGCCACCAAGGCCGTGCTGGCCGCACTCGAAGCCACCATCCTGGGTTCGGTGCACAAGAAGGGCTCTGGCGAATTCACGCTGCCCGGCCTCATGAAAATCGGCCTGCAGCAAATCCCCGCCAAGAAGAAGCGCTTCGGCAAAGACCCCTTCACCGGTGAAGAGCGCTGGTTCCCCGCCAAGCCTGCAGCCGTGAAGATCAAGACCCGCGCGCTGAAGAAGCTCAAGGACGCCACGGTCTGATCTCAGCCGTTGCGAAGGGCGTGACGGGGTGATGCCCCATCATTCCTTCTCAGCAAGAAAAGGACCCGTTGCCCAAGGCAGCGGGTCCTTTTTTACGGGTGGATTCGAAAAGCCGCAGAAGGCGCTGCCACGGTACCCCGTCAGATTGAGATCACGTTGGGGGCAGCAGGGCTGGCATGCAGCAGCTCGACCTGCGCAGCCCGCCGCGCCAGCACCGCGCCCTGGTTGATGTAGCCCTTGTCGGTGATTTCTCCAGCATCGGGGTCGGGCGGCGTCGCCATCACCAGTGCACGCGCAGGGCACTGCGATGAACCCGCGCCAGCAGTGCGGCGGGCCTGCATGACACCACGCAGGGCGTCGTCCAGCCGCGCGCGGTCCGCTGCACCGGCGACAGAGGGAAACACCAGCATGCCCACTTCGTCCCGGTTGTGGCCCGTAAGCACGATGTCCTGCACCAGGGGTGCCAACTCGGACACCAGCTCCACCCGCAGCGTGCCCACCGACACCCAGCTCCCGCTGGAGAGCTTGAAATCCTCAGCCACCCGGCCGTTGAAGACCACGCCACACTCCGGCCGCACAGGGTCCACCAGGTATCCCGCGTCACCGATGCGGTAGAAGCCATCGCTGTCAAACGCGGCGGCCGTCTCGGAGGGTGCATTGCGGTAGCCCGGAAACACCGATACACCCTTGACCCGCATTTCGAGCTTGCTGCCGTTGGGCACCAGCTTGAGTTCAAGCCCGGGCAACGGCGCACCGATACAGCCAGCGCCGTCCATGCGCCAGTGGGCGCTGGTCACTGCGGGCGATGTCTCCGTGGATCCCCAGGACGTGGTCAGCCACAGCGGCGACGCGGGCCGCACGCGTGCTGCCACGGCCTCCAGCCGCTGCCAGGTGGAAGGGGCCAGCGCTGCCGCGGCATAGAACGCCAGGCGCATGCGCGAGAGGATTTCAGCGGCCAGCGCGGCGTCTGCCTCCAGAAACGGCAACAGCATGTCGAAACCACGCGGAACATTGAAGAGCATCGTCGGCTTCACATCGCGCAGGTTGCGCACCGTCTTCTCGATAAGCCCTGGCACGGGCCGCCCTTCATCGATGTAGAGCGCGCCCCCATGGCACAGCACCATGTTGAGGTTGTGGTTGCCGCCAAAGGTGTGGCTCCACGGCAGCCAGTCCACCAGCACAGGCTTTTCGTGGGCCAGGAACCGCCAGGTCTGGGCCATCATCTGCTGGTTGGCGCACAGCATGCGGTGGGTGTTGATGACCACCTTGGGATGGCCCGTGGAGCCCGACGTCAACAGGTACTTGGCAGGGTCGTCGGGCTGGATGGCCTCAAACGCCTGCGACACGGCCGGGCTTTCTAGGCCCGCCAGCAGTTGAGCAAAAGGCAAGGCGCCAGGCACGGCCTCGGCATGGCGACTGAAGACCTTGACGGTATCGGACGCGTACCCCGCCAGGGCGGGCGCGTAGACCGAGGCGTCCGATGCATAAACCAGCGAAGGCTCCAGCACCGCAAGCATGCTGTGCAGGCGGCCCGGGTCACGGGATCGTGCATAGGCGCTCGACAAGGAACAGGGCGCGATGCCCACATGCATCGCCGCCAGCATGAGCACCGCGTGGTCCACCGCGTTGTCGGAAAGAATGGCGATGGGGCGGCCCGCCGGCAGCTTCAGGTCCAGCAATGACTGCGCAACGGCGCCCACAGCCTGGCGCAATTCGCCATAGGTCAGGGTGCGCCAGTGCTCGGCCGTCTCGTCACGCTCCGCCAAGGCCAGCGCGTGGGGTGTCTCGCGCGCCCACTGCTCCACCCATTCACCGATGCAGCGCGCATACGCGCCCAGCGCCACGGGGGAACGCAATACGAACGAGCCGTCGTCCTGATGGACCAGCACCGTGGCGGGCGGTGCGATTTGATTTTCATCGCCAAGAAATTCGGGGTGCATGGTGTGGGTGGTCTCTCGTGTTCTTGGGGCAGCAACAAAAATGGGCAACACAGCGCTAACCAGCGGCGCGGCGGTGCGCAACACCACTGCTGGAAGCGCTTGGTTGAACCCGTCGAATAAACCCATGCGGCAGGACCGCACGGTGCAATAGCGGATTCAGACCGGCGAACAAAACCCAGCGAAGCGGTTCTGGCCGGGCGCTGCGTCGCAGGCAGTACGGGTAGTACGGCAAGACGCGGCAACAACGCCAGCAGGGTTCAGTTGGCCGCTCTCAGTCCAGGACGCGGGCATCTTGCTTGGCACGCAGAAGGTCTACCAGCAAGGCGTCGCGTGCAGCCACCAGCTCCGCACTGGTTCTCCCTCCAAGCGCCTGCGTAACGCCGTCAGCGACACGGCTTTGCAGCGCTGGCGTCATCTGCGGAGCCCCCAGGTCCTGCCACCAGTCTTCGATGGGGCCGCCGAGGTGCGCGAGCAAATGGGCGATTCCACCTTCGCCGCCGGAGAGGTGCAAGTTCATGAAAGGCCCCATCAGCGCCCAGCGCAGCCCCGGGCCATGGGCAATGGCGGTGTCGATGTCGCTCACACTGGCAACCCCCTCGTGGACCAGATGAAACGCCTCCCGCCACAGCGCCGCCTGCAGGCGGTTGGCAATGTGCCCCTTGATTTCGCGCCGAACATGGATGGGGCGCTTACCGATGGCGGTGTAGAAATCCATCGCGGTAGTGATCGCCTGGGCCGATGTCTTTTCGCCTCCTCCCACCTCCACCAGCGGGATCATGTGCGGGGGGTTGAACGGATGGCCCAGCACCACGCGCTCCGGGTGTTTGCACTGGGCCTGCATGGCCGTAACAGACAGCCCTGAAGAGCTGGAAGCCAGGATGGCATGCGACGGGGCGGCTTCGTCTATGCGGCGCAGCAGATCCACCTTGAAGTCCAGCCGCTCCGGCCCGTTTTCCTGCACGAAGTCCGCCTGCCCCACGGCGTCCTCCAGCCGAGCATGAAAGTGCAGCCTTGCCGTGCTGACGCCCGGCGCAAGCCCTTGCCGTTGGAGCACCGGCCAGTGCTGTGCCACGGCATCGTGCAGGCGCTGCTCGCCCCCCGGAGAAGGATCGTGGGCATCCACGTCCAGCCCGCGGGCGAGAAAGTACGCAGCCCAGCTTGCACCAATGACGCCAGTGGCGACCACCGCCACCCGGTTCACGGAAGCATCCATGTCCGTGCCCTTCAGGACTCGGCCGTGAAGCCGATCTTCTTGACCAGAGGCCCCCATCGATCTGCCTCCGCCTGTTGCGATGCGGCCATCTCTGCGGCGGTGGAGCCCTTGGCAATCAGGCCCACCACAGCCAGGCTGTCGATCACCGACTTTTCCTTGATCGCCATGTTGATGGCAGCGTTGGCGGCTGCAACCACGCTGGCCGGTGTCTTGGCGGGTGCGTAGAAGCCAAACCACTCCTCGGTCGTCAGCTCGGGGAAGCCCTGCTCCGCAAAGGTGGGCACCTCGGGCGAAAACGGCGAACGCGCCTGGCCAGAGGTGGCGATCAACCGCAGCTTGCCCGCCTTGTGGTTGGGAATGAAGTCGCCGCTGGGCGTCACCATGGAGGCAATCTGCCCACCCACCACATCGGTCACACCGGGAATGGAGCCCCGGTAGGGCACATGCTTGAGGTCCACACCGTTGTTCAGCCCCAGCAGCGCACCGATGAAATGGGGGGTAGAGCCCGCCGCTGGCGAGCCGTAGTTGGCCTGCCCCGGGTTCGCCTTGGCCCAGGCCAGGAAGTCCTTCACGTTCTTCACCGAGGCTGGCACCAGCGGCCCCACGGCCAGCCCATGGTGCATAACGGCGGCGATGGACACCGCCACGAAGTCTTTCGTGGGGTCGTAACTGAGTTTGCTGTAGATGTGCGGATAGATGGACGTGCAGGAAAACGGCGACAGCGTGAGCACGCTGCCATCGGTGGGGGCGCCCTTGAGCGCCTCCAGCGCAATGCGCCCGCCGGCACCGGGCTTGTTCTCCACCACGGCGACATTGCGGGTATACGACGAACCCGCCAGCTTCTCACCCACCCTGCGCGCCACGCTGTCACCCGCGCTGCCCGCCGGGAAGCCGTAGAAAATCTTCACCTGCTCCAGCGTCTGGGCCATCGCGCTCCAGGGAGTCAGTGTCCCCAGCGCGGTTGCATAGCCCAGGTGGTTCATGAATTGGCGGCGTGTCTGCATCATCTGTCTCCTCTTTCTTGGTGGGTGAAATCGCAACAACTCAATCGATCGCAAAGGCGGGGCGAACGCCGCCTGCGCGGGGCAGACCCATGAGGGCGCGGGCCTCTGCCGGCGAAGCGGGCTCCATGTCCAGCTCCCGAATGATGCGCACGATGCGCTCCGTCAGCTGCACATTGGTGGCCAGTTCGCCCTGGCGGAAATACAGGTTGTCCTCCAGCCCCACGCGGGCATGCCCACCCAGCAGCAGCGCCGCCACATTGGCTTCGAGCTGCGAGGGGCCGATGCCACTCACGCAAAAGATGCTGTTGCGCGGCAGTGTGTCCACCATCATCTGCAGGTAGCGCGGCGAATACGGCATGGCGTTCTGGAAGCTGCGGTGCACGTTCATCACGAGGTTGATGAAATGCGGGCCCTCGTCGTGCCCCTCATCGATCAAGGTGGTGGCATCCTGCAGGATGTGTGTCGGGCTGAACACCTCCCACTCGGGCTTGATGCCGCGTGCCTTCATGCCCAGTGCCAGTTCACGCCCTTTGCTGAGCGGGGTGTCCATGAGGATCTCGCGGCCGTCAAAGCTCAGGTTGAGCGTGGTGGCATCCAGGGTGCACATCTCGGCCCCCGCATCCATGCCCTTGATGCGCTCTTCCCAGGCGATCTCCCAGCGGTCACCGGACAGCGGCCGCACCATGTCGCCATGCACACCACCGCCGGTAGAGTTGTTGATGACGATGTCGCAGCCTTTGGCCCGGATGCGGGTGTTGATGTCGCGGTAGATATCTGCGTTGCAAGTGGCGCCGTCATCCGGGCGCCGCGCATGGATGGCCACCACGCTGGCCCCTGCGTTCCAGCACCGCTGCACATCGTCGGCAATTTCACCGGGCTGGGTGGGCAGGTGCGGGTTCTGCGACTTGTGGGCCATGCCACCGGTGGGAGCGATGGTGACGATGACTTTGCGCTTTGTCATGACATGGACTGGTGGAAAATGGTAATGCACCCATTATTTTTTTTAGCGTCTGCATACTCAGTCATCGCGATGACATTTGGACTCAGGGTATACGAGGACGCCTTTCTCCTTCACTCTGGAGCCTCACACCATGCTGGTCAAGCTGGCGCCGCCGACGGTCGCCGATCTGCTGAAAAACTCAGCCTGGTTTCCCTTGCTGGACGAGAGCGCACAGCGACGCGTCCTGGACGACCTGCGTGAAGTCGAAGTGGCCCAGGGCAGCGCCCTGTGCCGGCGCGGCGACGTCCCCCTGCACTGGTATGGTGCCGTTGAAGGACTGCTCAAGTGGACGGTGACCTCGGACAACGGGCGCTCGGTGACCCTCGGCGGTCTTTCTGCAGGCAGCTGGTTTGGTGAAGGAACCCTGCTGCGTGGCGTGCCGCGTACGGCGGACATCATCGCGCTGCGCCCCAGCCGGGTTGCGCTTTTACCCGTGGACACCTTTGAATGGCTGCACGCCACCCAGCGCAGTTTTGACCACTTTCTGCTGCGCCAGATCAACGAGCGCATGCACTGGTTTCTGGGCAATTTCACGGCCCACCACCTGCTGGACACGGACAGCCAGGTGGCGCGGGCGCTGGCAGGTCTTTTCCATCCCTGGCTGCACCCTGGCAGCGACCCTCACCTGCAGGTATCGCAGGAGGAAATCGCCAATCTGTCCGGTGTCTCGCGCCAGCGCTGCAACGCTGCACTCAAGCGCCTGGAGGCCGAGGGTGTGCTGCAGATCGAGTACGGCGGTATCACCGTGGTGAACCTGGAAGAACTGCGCCGCAGAGTGGAATAAGGGCCGGCGCGGCGTTCGATGGGCGCAGGTGCAGGCCTATCGGGTGTTCACGGATTTCGGCCTGCTGCCATCACGAACACCAAGGTCGCAGCGATCACATCGTCGGAACGATCGCGGTGGGGTGAATGCGCGCAATCGGACAGTTCCAGCAGCTGCGTTCCGGGCACACGGGCGGCAATACCGTGGATCTGGGCCAGCGTGCCGTACTCGTCATTGAGCCCCTGCACAGCCAGCACGGGCACACACACGGTGCCCAGCTCTTTTTCGATGTTCCACGCGCGAAATGTCGGGTCGAGCCAGATGCGGTTCCAGCCCCAGAAAGCGGAGTCCGGGTCGTCGTGGTAACGGCCCAGCTTGCGAGGCAGGTCGGTGGTCTCGTAGGCATCCCGCGCCTGCTCGATGTTCTGGATGGTCACGTCCTCCACAAAGAGGTGGGGCGCCAACACCACCAGACCGCTGACCCTCTGCGGGAACATCGATGCGTACAGCAAGGCAATGGATGCGCCATCACTGTGGCCAAAAAACCAGGGCGGCTCGTTAACGCCCACAGCCTCCAAAAAAGCAGGCAATACCTCCCGGGCCTGTCGGTGCATGAAGTCCACACCCCAGGCTTCATCGGGCGCCCGTGGGGTGGAACGCCCATACCCCGGCCGCGAGAACACCAGACCCCGAAAGCCCCCCGCCTCGCACAGCTGCTGCGGGAAGTCCTTCCACATCGCCAGCGACCCCAGCCCCTCGTGCAGGAACACCACCAAAGGTGCAGACCGGCGCTCTGGCGCAATCCACTGGTATTCCACCCGCACTGGCCGACCTCGCCAGTCAATGGCGGCCCATTCGCTGCCCCCGCTGGTACCGCCGCGGATGCCCCCGTTCACGCCCGGGCCTCCAGCTCGCGCAGCCTAAAACGCTGGATTTTGCCCGTGGCGGTCTTGGGCAACTCCGGTACGAACTCGATGAAACGCGGGTACTTGTAGGGCGCGAGTTTCTCCTTCACGAAGGCTTTGAGCTCGTCCTGCGTCGCGGCCTTGCCATCCTTGAGCACCACAAACGCCTTCGTCTTGGTAAGGCCGTCTGCGTCCTGCTTGCCGATCACGGCGGCCTCCAGCACGGCGGTGTGCTGCATCAGCGTGGCCTCCACCTCGAACGGCGAGACGTAGATGCCGCTGACCTTGAGCATGTCGTCGCTGCGGCCTGCGTAGGTGTAATAGCCGTCCGCGTCGCGCACATACTTGTCGCCGCTTTTGGTCCACCCGCCCTGGAAGGTGTCGCGCGTCTTCTCGCGGTTGTTCCAGTACATCAAAGCAGCGCTGGGGCCTCGGATGTAGAGGTCGCCCACCTCGCCGTCGGGCACGCTCTGGCCGTCCTCGCCACGCAGTTGCACCTCGTAGCCCGGCACGGGCTTGCCGGTGGTGCCATAACGGATGTCGCCCGGGCGGTTGGACAAAAAGATGTGCAGCATCTCGGTGGAGCCAATGCCATCGATGATGTCGCAGCCAAAGTGCGCCTTGAAGCGCTGCGCGATCTCTGCGGGCAGCGCCTCGCCTGCCGAGGAGCACATGCGCAACGCCACCGCCGCACGCGCTGGCAACCGGGGTGATGCGAGCATGCCCGCGAAGCCTGTAGGCGCGCCAAAAAACACCGTGGGCTGGTGGTCCACCCAGCGCTTGAAGGTGGCATCGGGCGTGGGCCGCTCGGCCATCAGCACCACAGTGGCGCCCACGGACAGCGGGAAGGTGAGCGCATTGCCCAGGCCGTAGGCGAAGTACAGCTTTGCGGCTGAGAAACAGACGTCCTGCTGGGTGAGGCCGAGCACCGGCTTGCCATACAGCTCGGCCGTCCACCACAGGTTGCCGTGGGTGTGCACCGTGCCCTTGGGCTTGCCCGTAGAGCCCGACGAATAAAGCCAGAAGCCCGGGTCGTCCGCGCCGGTGGGCGCTGGTGCGGCCAACGGAGACGCACTGTTCAAGGCCGCTTCCAGATCGCGGGCGCCCGCATGCAGCTTGCCCACCGGCAGCGATACCAGCAGCGTGCCCACTTCATGAGGACCGCGCGCCATGGCCTTGGACAATACAGGCAGCAAGGCCCCCGATACCAGCGCCGCCTGCGCCCGGCTGTGCGCCAGCATGTAGGCATAGTCATCCGCGGTCAGCAGGGTGTTGACCGCCACCGGCACCACCCCTGCATACAGGCAGCCCAGAAAGCACACGGGCCAGTCGCTGGTGTCGTGCATCAGCAGCAGCACCCTCTCTTCGCGCCGCACCCCCGCCTCAGCCAGCACGCTGGCCAGCCGCCGGGCGCGGTCTTCCAGATCGCCATAGCGCAGGTGGCCCCGGTCGTCGATGTAGGCCGTGCGCTCGGCATGCGCCCGGTTCAGGTCGAACAGATGTTCGGCGAAATTGAATCGCTCTGGCAGGCTGCTCATGGGGATGACTCCGTATTGTTCTGGGCAATTCACAGGCCTTGGCAGGCCTCATAGACCGAGCGATGCCAACACACCTGGGCTGGCTTGCACCGCACTGCGCTGGTGGTAAAAGTCGAGCGCACGCAAGCCGCCCAGCTCTGCACCACCACCAGCGCGCCCCGGCCCCCCGTGCTGCGACATGGGCATCACATTGCCGTGCCCTGTGTGAGCCTGCGCCACATCGGGTGTGACGACATGCACACGCCCGTGGCTCGCGGCCAGCTGCACGGCCGCAGCTGCCAAGGCTGCCTCGTCAGCACCAAACAGCGAGGTCACCAGCGATCCTTGGCCCCTGTGCGCCAGCGCCAGGGCATGGTCCAGGTCACGGTAGGGCAGTAGCGTGGCGACAGGGCCGAATACTTCCATGTCATGCACCGCAGATGCCGCATCGGCATCGCGCGCACCCAGCAGCACCGGCCCCATGCAGGCCGCCACGGCAGGGTCGGCATCCACCAGCGGGCATGCTCGGCCATCGTGCAGCAGGTCGGTGTGGGCGCTCAAAGCGGCCAGACCTTCGCGCACCGCGTGCAGTTGCGCGGCGCTGACCAGGGAACCCATGCGCACGCTCTCGTTGCGCGGGTTGCCCACGCTGATGCCTGCGAGCTTGGCACCGATGGCCTCGGCCGCAGCGTCGTATACCGCAGCGGGCACCAAAACGCGGCGGATCGCCGTGCACTTCTGCCCGGACTTGACCGTCATCTCGCGCACCACCTCACGCACCAGCAGGTTGAAGGCATCGCTGCCCACGGTGGCATCGGGCAGCAGGATGGCAGAGTTCAGGCTGTCGGCCTCGATATTGGCCCGCACCGAGCGGTGCGCCACGGCCGGGTGCGACCGGATGACAGCCGCAGTTTCCGCCGAGCCCGTGAAGGAGACCACATCGAAAGGCTGCAGCTGGTCCATCAAACCCGCAGAGCTGCCCGCGATGACCGACAGCGCGCCCACGGGCAGCACACCCGCATCGATCACATCCTTGACCATGCGCTGCGTGAGCCAGGCCGTGGCGGTGGCGGGCTTGACGATCACCGGGACGCCAGACAGCAGCGCAGGCGCCGCCTTCTCCCACAGCCCCCAGGCGGGAAAGTTGAAGGCGTTGATGAACAGCGCCAAACCCCGCGTGGGCACCTGCAGGTGCTGCGACAAAAAGACCGGCTCCTTGCCCAGCTTGACCGCGTCGCCATCGCGCAGCACCCGCACATCACCCAGCGCATCGCCCCACCGCGCATACTGGCCCAGGGTGAAGATGCCGCCGTCGATGTCCACCGCCGAATCGTTCTTCACCGTGCCAGAGTTGGCGGTTGCAATGTCGTAGTAACTCTCACGGTGTGCCTGCAGTACCTTCACCACCGCCGCCAGTAGCGCGGCCCGCTCACGGTAGGTCATGGCGCGCAAGGCGGCGCCGCCGCGATCCCGTGCAAAGGCAAAGGCTTCCGGCAGATCCAGCCCCGTGCAATCGACGCGCACCAGCGCGTCGCCCAACACCGGGTCGCTGAGCACGGTGCCCGGGCCGTTTCCGGTTTGCCAGCGTCCAGCGGCAAAGTTGGCCAGAAGTTCAGTCATGCAGGTCTTTCAATAAAAGGGATCGGGATGGCGAGAAGCGCGAGAAAGAAGGGACCGCTTTAACGTGTGAACTGGATCTGCCCTTCCGGCAGCAGATAGAGCACCAGCGCACGCCCTTGAGCCACCGTGGGGCGGTGGGCGCTGGCCGGTGGATAGACGCACCACCCAGCGGGGTGCCCGTCGAAGGTGGCACCGGCCGTGAGCGGCATGATCAAATCGATTTCCCCCAGAGGGTGGCTGTGGTGAGGGCCCGCAATGTCCTGCATGTCCACCACATCGACGGAAAAGCGGTGCAATGCATCGTCAGCCTTGAAGACGCGGCCGTAGCGGATGCCGCCACCTTCGCGGTCGCACAGCCACCCCTCTTTCACGCCCACCAGGCAGGCCGCTTTGAGCCCTGCATAGGCAGCGCTGTCAGGCCCGTGGGTCTGGTTGAGCCAGTCCTGCAGTTCGGAATCCAGAGGTCGCCCGGCGATCTGCGCGGTCAGATCCACCATGGCTTGATGAAATGCGGCTTTGTGGGGCATGGCTTCTCGGGGGCTAGGAAAATGGGGGCCCGCACACCTTTTTGATCTGTATCCTTGTGGATTTTTCAGATGTGCAGTATTTTGCTTGCACATGAACGATAGTTAATGCATGGCCGAATGTCAAGCACTATAGTGCATAAATTGTTTTCGCCGAAGGGGTGGAAAAGCGCCGTGGTGAGGCGCCCCTGAGCGCGCTCGACCTGCCAATACCCACCAATACCCGCCAATGGGCTGTAAGAACCTGTTCCAAGAAAGATGGGCATGACCGAACAAGAAGACGCAGAAACCGCGCTCTCCACGCCTGCCGACAACATGCCGGGGGCTGCGGAAGAGGCCAAGAATCCCCTGCTGGTCGCGCTGGGCGAGCGCGTGCGCAACCTGCGCGCACAGCGCGGCCTCACGCGCAAGGCCGTGGCGGTGGCGGCCGACGTGTCCGAGCGGCACCTGGCCAACCTCGAATACGGCACCGGCAACGCGTCCATCCTGGTGCTTCAGCAAGTGGCAGGCGCCCTGCACTGCTCGCTGGCCGAGCTGGTGGGCGACTTCACCACACGCTCGCCGGAATGGCTGCTGATCCGGGAGCTGCTGGAGCACCGCAGCGAGCCCGAGCTGCGCCGTGCGCGGCTGGCGCTGCACGAACTGTTGAGCGGCGGTGGCAGCGACACGGCACGCCATAGGCGCATCGCACTCATTGGCTTGCGGGGCGCGGGCAAATCCACCCTGGGCCCCCTGCTGGCGCGCGACCTGGACGTGCCCTTTATTGAGCTGAGCCGCGAGATCGAAACCCTGGCGGGCTGCAGCGTGCGGGAGATCCACGACCTGTACGGCACCACGGCCTACCGCCGCTACGAACGCCGCGCCCTCGAAGAAACCGTGCAGATCCACAGCGAAGTGGTTATCGCCACGCCCGGTGGCATCGTCTCGGACCCCGCCACCTTCAACGAGCTGCTCGCGCACTGCACCACCGTGTGGCTGCGCGCCGCGCCCGAGGAACACATGGGCCGCGTGCTGGCCCAGGGCGATATGCGCCCCATGGCCGCCAGCAAGGAGGCCATGGACGACCTGCGCCGCATCCTGGAAGGGCGCGCGGCCTTCTATTCCAAAGCCGACCTCACCATCGACACCTCCGGGAGCAGCCTGGAAGAAAGCCTGCAGCAACTGCGCACCGGAGTGCGCAAGCTGATGACCGCCCGGCCAGGCTGACCTCCTCTCCACCACCAGCTAACAGCCCCGAAGCTCTCCGGGGCTGCCGCGACGTGGTTTGAGAAAAATCCTCAGAAAACAGCGACATGCATTGACTTGCCTATTGATATGCACGATGATGCACATCAGCGACGCATTAAATGCACTATTATTCCTGTTAGCAGATGGATGGAGACCCCATGACCACACCCGCCCCCACCCGCGTGGACTACCGCACCGATCCGACCCAATACCGCCACTGGGCGCTGGCCGTAGACGGCCCGGTGGCGCGCCTGTCGCTCGACATCGCCGAAGACGGTGGCATCCGCCCCGGCTACAAGCTCAAGCTCAACAGCTATGACCTGGGTGTGGACATCGAGCTACACGACGCACTCAACCGCATCCGCTTCGAGCACCCTACGGTGCGCACCGTCATCGTCACCAGCGCCAAGGACCGCATCTTTTGCTCGGGCGCCAACATCTTCATGCTGGGTGTCTCCAGCCACGCCTGGAAGGTGAACTTCTGCAAATTCACGAACGAGACGCGCAACGGCATCGAGGATTCGTCCAAACACTCGGGCCTGAAGTTCGTCGCCGCCGTGAATGGCGCATGCGCGGGCGGTGGCTACGAGCTGGCCCTGGCCTGCGACGAGATCGTGCTGGTGGACGACCGCTCGTCGGCCGTGTCTTTGCCAGAAGTGCCGCTCCTGGGCGTGCTGCCCGGCACCGGCGGCCTGACCCGCGTGACCGACAAGCGCCATGTGCGCCACGACCTGGCCGACATCTTCTGCACCAGCGTGGAAGGTGTGCGCGGCCAGCGCGCGGTGGATTGGCGCCTGGTGGACCGCATCGCCAAGCCCGCGCAATTTGCCGCCGCCGTCGATGAAACCGCCGCACGCCTGGCCGAAGGCAGCCCCCGCCCCACCAGTGCGCAGGGCGTGGCCCTGACCCGCGTGGAGCGCGAAGAAAGCGCCGACAGCCTGCGCTACGCACACGTCAGCGTGGACATCGACCGCACCCGCCGCACCGCCACGCTCACGCTGAAGGCCCCCACCGGCGCGCAACCGACGGACATCGCTGGCATCGAAGCCGCAGGCGCCGCCTGGTGGCCGCTGGCCCTGGCGCGCCAGCTGGACGACGCCATCCTGAACCTGCGCACCAACGAGCTCGATATCGGCACCTGGCTGCTCAAGACCGAAGGTGATGCCCACGCCGTGCTGGCCAGCGATGCCACGCTGATCGCGCACCAGGACCACTGGCTCGTGCGCGAAACCATTGGCGCACTGCGCCGCACCTTTGCGCGGCTGGATGTGTCGTCGCGCAGCCTGTTTGCGCTGGTCGAATCCGGCTCGGCCTTTGCAGGCTCCTTGGCAGAACTGGCGTTTGCGGCCGACCGCACCTACATGCTCGCCCTGCCCGACGATGCCGAGCGCGCGCCCAAGATCACGCTCAACGAATTCAACTTCGGCCTGCTGCCGATGGTGAACGACCAGAGCCGCCTGCAACGCCGCTTTTACGAAGAAGCCACGCCCATGGAGGCAGCCCGCTCGGCCGCCGGCAAGCCACTGGACGCCGATGCCGCTCTGGCACTCGGCCTGGTCACCGCCGCCCCAGATGACATCGACTGGGACGACGAGATCCGCATCGCCATCGAAGAACGCGCGGCCATGTCGCCCGACTCGCTCACCGGGCTGGAGGCCAATCTGCGCTTTGCCAGCAAGGAGAACATGAACACCCGCATCTTCGGCCGCCTGACCGCCTGGCAGAACTGGATCTTCAACCGCCCGAACGCCGTGGGCGACAAAGGCGCGCTCAAGGTCTATGGCACGGGCCAGAAAGCCGGTTTCGACTTGAATCGCGTCTAGCCCCAACCCCGACCGTTCGGTTTTCCATCCAACGAGGAGACATCCATGAGCACCATCAACTACAGCGAGAAGATCCCCAACAACGTCAACCTCGGCGAAGACCGCACGTTGCAGCGCGCGCTCGAAGGCTGGCAGCCCAACTTCATCAACTGGTGGGACGACGTGGGCCCCGAGGGCTCCACCAACCACGAGGTGTACCTGCGCACCGCCGTGAGCGTGGACCCCAACGGCTGGGCGCAGTTCGGCCACGTGAAGATGCGCGACTACCGCTGGGGCATCTTTTTGAACCCCGGTGACACCAACCGCGAAATCCACTTTGGTGACCACAAGGGCGAAAAGGCCTGGCAGGACGTGCCCGGCGAGCACCGCGCCAACCTGCGCCGCATCATCGTGACGCAGGGCGACACCGAGCCCGCCTCGGTCGAGCAGCAGCGCCACCTGGGCCTGACGGCGCCCAGCATGTACGACCTGCGCAACCTGTTCCAGATCAATGTGGAAGAAGGCCGCCACCTGTGGGCCATGGTCTACCTGCTGCACAAGCACTTTGGCCGCGACGGCCGCGAAGAGGCCGAGGCACTGCTGCAGCGCACCTCGGGCGACGTGGACAACCCACGCATCCTGGGCGCGTTCAACGAGAAGACGCCCGACTGGCTGGCGTTCTTCATGTTCACCTACTTCACCGACCGTGACGGCAAGTTCCAGCTGGCAGCGCTGGCCGAGAGTGCCTTCGACCCGCTGGCGCGCACCACCAAGTTCATGCTGACCGAAGAGGCGCACCACATGTTTGTGGGCGAAAGCGGCATCTCGCGCGTGCTCAGCCGCACCGCGCAGGTAATGAACGACCTCAAGACCGACGACCCCGCCCGGGTGCGCGCGGCCGGTGCCATCGACCTGCCTACCATCCAGCGTTACCTGAACTTCCACTACAGCGTAACCATCGACCTGTTCGGTGCCGACCAGTCCAGCAACGCCGCCACGTTCTATAGCTCCGGCCTCAAGGGCCGCTACGAAGAGGGCAAGCGGAGTGACGACCACATCCTCAAGGGCCAGACCTACAAGGTGCTGGAAGTTGTCAACGGCCAGTTGCAGGAGAAGGAAGTGCCCATGCTCAACGCCTTGAACGAGGTGCTGCGCGACGACTTCATCAAGGACTCGATGGCGGGCGTAGGCCGCTGGAACAAGGTGCTGGAAAAGGCCGGCATCCCCACGCGCCTGGCCGTGCCACACAAGGCCTTCAACCGCCAGATCGGGGCGCTGGCTGGCATCAAGATGTCACCCGACGGCCGCGTGGTGAGCGAAACCGAATGGACAGCCCGCAAGGCCGAGTGGCTGCCCACGCCCGAGGACTTTGCCTTCGTTGCCTCGCTGATGGGGCGCGTGGTGGAGCCCGGCAAGTTTGCGGGCTGGATCGCGCCGCCGGTCATGGGCATCAACCGCCAGCCCGTCGATTTCGAATACGTGCGGTTTGGTTGATCCCCCTGAGCCGCTGCGCGTTTTCCCCCTGAAGGGGACGCCTCCAGCGGCCCGGCAAAGCCGGTTCCGTGGTGGCACTGGCATCAGGTCGCGCCACTGGTTACCGCTGCGCGCAATGGCGCAGGGACATGGCACCGGAACAACTGTTGGAAGAAGAATATGGGCATGACCACCACCACGCTGATCGACAACGGCATCCTGAAGCAGCACCTGATCGACCCCGAGATCTGCATCCGCTGCAACACCTGCGAGGCCACCTGCCCGGTGGGTGCCATCACACACGACGACAACAACTACGTGGTGCGCGCCGATGTGTGCAACGGCTGCATGGCCTGCATCTCGCCCTGCCCCACCGGCTCCATCGACAACTGGCGCACCATGCCGCTGGCGCGCGCCTACAGCATCGAAGAACAGCTCACCTGGGAAGAACTGCCGTCCGAACTCACGCCCGATGAACTGGCTGCCGAGGGTGTGGCAACGTCGACCGGCGATACAAAGCTGCCGTCCGCACCGGCTGCACCGACCACGCCCATGGAGCCGGGCACGCAGGCGTTCCGCTCGGCGCAGTACGGCGCCACGGTGCCGCCCTGGTCGGCCGCACACCCCTACACCAACCTGTTCCCCCCGAGGAGCCCCACCACCGCCACCGTGGTTGGCAACTTCAACTGCACCGAGGCGGGCTTTGAGAGCGAGACGCACCACGTGGTGCTCGACTTCGGCAGCATGCCGTTCCCGGTGCTGGAGGGGCAGTCCATCGGCATCATCCCGCCCGGCACCGACGCGCTGGGCAAGGCGCACCACGCGCGCCAGTACTCCATCGCCAGCCCGCGCAATGGCGAGCGGCCCGGCTATAACAACCTGGCGCTCACGGTAAAGCGCGTGACCACCGACCACGACGGCAACGCCGTGCGCGGCATCGCTTCCAACTTCGTGTGCGACCTGAAAGTGGGCGATAAGGTCCAGGTGGTGGGGCCGTTTGGAAGCTCCTTCCTGATGCCCAACCACCCGCGCTCGCACATCGTGATGATCTGCACCGGCACCGGCAGCGCCCCCATGCGCGCGATGACCGAATGGCGTCGGCGCCTGCGCAGCAGCGGCAAGTTTGAAGGCGGCAAGCTCATGCTGTTCTTCGGCGCACGCACGCAGCAGGAGCTGCCGTACTTTGGCCCGCTGCAAAACCTCCCCAAGGATTTCATCGACATCAACCTGGCGTTCTCCCGCACCGCCGGGCAGCCCAAGCGCTATGTGCAAGACCTGATGCGCGAGCGCGCCGCTGACCTGGCTGCGCTGCTGCGCGACGGCAACAGCCACTTCTATGTCTGTGGCCTGAAGAGCATGGAAGAAGGCGTGGTGATGGCCCTGCGCGACATCGCCAGCGAAGCCGGCCTGGAGTGGGACGCTGTGGGCGCCGCACTCCAGCGCGAAGGACGGTTGCACCTGGAGACCTACTGAGCTGCATCGCCGCCGGTCCGTAGGCCGGCGGCACGGGAAGTGCGCTGGTGGTGGTGCGCCTCCAGGTTGGTCGGATTGCGCATCAAATTTTGAGTGCAATAGGGCCCTAGCGCTTGATGGATAAGCGCAAACAGCTATTATTTTTATAGCATTTAAGCCATCCACCACGCTCGCAGCAGTTGCGCATAGTCAGGCCAGAAATGGACGGCTCACTTTCGCGCACGCGCCCCGCCCTTCCCGCCAGCACAGCCACAGCGCCACGCTGTACTATCCAGAAGAATCCCACGCACCTTTGCGCGCCTCGCAAGATGCAGAAACCGAGTCCACTGAAATCGAGAAATCGGCTGTGCGCCGAGGTGGTAGCGGGTGCAGCGCAAGGCGCGGGCTGCGGCCAAGGCTGGCCGCCTTGGCAAAGCCCGCAACGCCGCGATGCGCCTGCTGCCACCCCGGCCCGAAGGGTGAGGGCCTGGCAGGGCCGCCCTCGTCGTTGCCGTGCTCGCCGGGTGTGCAACCCGCCTGCGCCCGCCGCCTAGAGGACGGCCCTGCCAGACCCTCACGCACAGCCGATTTCTCGGTTTCAGTGGACTGGTGCGCGTTTGCTTACGGCAGATGGAAAAAGGACGACCCGCCTATAGGACAGGGACTACAGAAATTGCCCTGGTGCATTTTGAGAATGAATTCACACACGGCCCCCGTGTGCAATTTTTCTTTTCTTTCACCAGGAGATATCAATGTCCAGCAACAACCCTCAAGGCCAGAACCAGCACACCGACAACAACGACTCCCAGCGCAAGAACCAGGGCAGCCGGCAGGCCGAGCAAAGCAACGACCCATCTGGCAACCGCCAGCAGGGGCAGAACGACACTTCGGGCTCCAGCGGCAACCCGGGAAGCCGTGAGCAGCACGAAGACTCTTCCCGCCGCACACCCCAGAACCAGCGCTGATCCGCCGAGCGGCGCCTTGCCGTGAGACGGATGCAGGCCAAACGGGCGCACGCCGAGCCGCACGCCGGTGGTGGGGCGTGCGCCTTGTGACCTCGGGCCGTGCTGCCTCCCCCCTGGAGCAGCGCGGCCTAACTTTGTGGCCCTGCTGCGGCCTGCGTTCAGCGCGCCACACCACTGCGCTTCTTTCCTTCATTCATTGAGCCAGCACCCTCTGCCATGAACACAGCCAAAACGCCCCTTACCGACACAGCGGTCCATGCAACGGTCCAGAAGCAGAGGCGGATCCAGACCCAGCAGGACCACCACGACACACACCAGCCTCCAAAGAGCAAGGCACAACCCGCGAAGGGTAAGGGCAGCCCTGCGGCACCGGGGCCAGGCCATGCGGAACCGGCACCTCCGCTGCCCGACCAGCACCTCACCAAACCGGGCCTGGAGGCCGACATGGAACTCAAGCCCCAGTTCGAGGCGGCCCATTACCGGGGCAGCGACAAACTCAAGGGGTTCTCCACGCTCATCACCGGCGGCGACTCGGGCATTGGCCGCGCGGTAGCCGTGCTGTTTGCCCGCGAGGGTGCGGACGTTGCCATTGCGTACCTGGCGGAACATGAAGACGCCGAGCAGACTCGCCAGCTGGTGGAGGCAGAGGGCGGCCGGTGCATTCTGATCCCCGGCGACGTCAAAGACGCCGCGTACTGTGCGGATGCCGTGCGGCAGGTGGTCACAGCGTTTGGCAAGCTCAATGTGCTGGTCAACAACGCGGCATTCCAGGAGCATGCGGCCTCCCTGGAAGAACTGACGGCAGAGCGTTTTGACGAAACGTTCCAGACCAATATCTACGGCTACTTCCACATGGCCAAGGCAGCCCTGCCCCACCTGCACCGGGGTGACTCGATCATCAACACCGGCTCCGTCACCGGGCTGCGCGGCAGCAAGGAACTGATCGACTACTCGGCCACCAAGGGGGCCATCCATGCGTTCACCAAGGCCCTGGCCCACAACCTGGCCGACCAAGGCATCCGCGTGAACGCGGTCGCCCCCGGGCCGGTATGGACGCCCCTCAATCCGGCGGACAAGACGCCAGAGGACATCGAAAAATTTGGTGCAAAGACCCACCTGGGCCGCCCGGCGCAGCCCGAGGAGATTTCACCCGCCTACGTGTTTCTTGCAGCACCGTGCTGCTCCAGCTACATCACCGGCACCGTGCTGCCGATCACGGGCAACGCCGGCGACGGCGCGTGAAGAGAGCACCGCTTCACATCACGCCAGATCGCGGGCGACCAGCGGTTCAATCCCAGCCCACTCCTCGTCCGTGAACAGGCGCGAGCGGGTGTGGAAAGCCTTGCCGGTGCTGCCCTCCAGCGAAAACGTGCCGCCGTGCCCGTCAATCACATCCAGAATGAGCTGCGTGTGCTTCCAGTATTCGTACTGCGATTTACCGATGTAGAACGGCGCGCCGCCCACATGCCCCAGCAAGACATCCCCCGCCCCAATGGTCAGATCGGTGGGCAGGTAGCAGTTGGCCGCGCTGTTGTCGCAGCAGCCGCCCGACTGGTGGAACATCACACTCCCATGCTCCGCCTGCAGCTGTGCAATCAGCGCAAGGGCTGCGTCGGTGGCAATGACTCTCTCGACCATGGTGATCTCCTGGTGCGCCAATGCAAAAAGCTGCCGCAGAACGACTCTGCCGCAGCGTCACCAGCGGTTCACAGGCCGTTCCTGGCTAGGCGTCTCTCCCGCAGACAGTAGCAACGCTACGGCAAGGGAGAGCAACGACGCCAGGGACGGTCTGTGGACCGCCACCACCATCAGAAGAAGCCGAGCTTGTTTTCCGAGTACGAAACCAAAAGATTCTTGGTTTGCTGGTAATGGTCCAGCATCATCTTGTGCGTCTCGCGCCCAATGCCCGATTCCTTGTAGCCGCCAAACGCCGCGTGCGCAGGGTAGGCGTGGTAGCAGTTGGTCCACACCCGCCCGGCCTTGATGGCGCGGCCCATGCGGTAGGCCACATTGCCGTTGCGGCTCCACACACCGGCGCCCAGGCCGTACAGCGTGTCGTTGGCAATGGCCAGCGCTTCGGCTTCGTCCTTGAAGGTGGTCACGGCCAGCACGGGACCGAAGATTTCTTCCTGGAAGATGCGCATCTTGTTGTGGCCCTTGAACAGTGTGGGCTGCACGTAGTAGCCGCCTTCCAGGTCGCCACCCAGGTGGGCCTGGCCACCGCCAGCCAGGACTTCGGCGCCTTCGGCCTTGCCCAGTTCCAGGTACGACAGGATCTTGGTGAGCTGCTCTTTGCTGGCCTGCGCGCCCATCATGCTGTCGGTGTCCAGCGGGTTCTGGTGCTTGATGGCGGCCACGCGCTTCAAGACACGTTCCATGAACTTGTCGTAGATGGATTCCTGGATCAGCGCACGCGACGGGCAGGTGCAGACCTCGCCCTGGTTGAACGCGAACAGCACCAGGCCTTCCACACACTTGTCGAGGAAGGCATCGTCCTTGTCCATGATGTCGGCAAAGAACACGTTGGGGCTCTTGCCACCCAGCTCCAGCGTGGCGGGAATCAGGTTGTTGGCGGCGGCCTGCGCAATCACGCGGCCGGTGCTGGTCGATCCGGTGAAGGCGATCTTGGCAATGCGCTTGGAAGTCGCCAGCGGCATGCCCGCCTCACGGCCAAAGCCGTTGACGATGTTGAGCACGCCGGGCGGCAGCAGGTCGGCAATCAGCTCGGCCAGGATGAGGATGGAAATGGGGGTGGACTCTGCAGGCTTGAGCACCACGCAGTTGCCCGCGCCCAGCGCAGGTGCCAGTTTCCACGCCGCCATCAGGATGGGGAAGTTCCACGGAATGATCTGGCCCACCACGCCCAGTGGTTCCTGGATGTGGTACGCCACGGTGTTCTCGTCGATGTTGGAGAGGGCGCCTTCCTGCGCACGCACACAGCCCGCAAAGTAGCGGAAGTGGTCCACGGTGAGTGGGATGTCGGCGTTCAGCGTTTCGCGGATGGCCTTGCCGTTGTCCACGGTTTCCGCATAGGCCAGCAGCTCCAGGTTCTGCTCGATGCGGTCTGCAATCTTCAGCAGGATGTTGCTGCGCGTGGCGGCGTCGGTCTTGCCCCAGGCGTCGGCAGCGGCGTGGGCGGCGTCCAGCGCCAGCTCGATGTCTTCGGCGGTGGAGCGGGCGGCCTGGGTGTAGATCTTGCCGTTGACGGGCGAGATCACATCAAAGTATTGGCCCTTGACCGGGGGCACAAATTGGCCGCCGATGAAGTTGTTGTACTGGGGCTTGTAGGCGATCTTGGCGCCAGCGGCGCCGGGGGCTGCATAAACGGTCATGTTGTCTGTCTCCGGTGGATTTGTGGACATCTGGTCGGCACACCGCGCCGCCAGATAGAGGACATGACTCAAAACCCGTGCCAACCTGCCCCACCTGCTAAGTGTTTGATTTTTATGGCTTTGTTTGCGCGTCCGCAAGAATGCACCATCCATCGGCCGCTAAGGTGTCCGCTCCAGAACGCGACACCTGTCACGAAATGGAACAGTTGAAGCGGCCCCTCAGCGCTTGCTATTGCCCTGGCCTCTGGCCACCGCCATACTGGCTTTCAAACAGGGCGCGTTCATGACGCCCGGGCAGGAGACAAACACCATGCGATCCACTTCCACATCTGTGGCACTGCGGCAAGCCCGCCAGCACCTGCTGGAATCAGGCCAATGCCCCATCGGCCTCGTGGACGAGCGCCTGGCACGGTCGTGGCAGCGCAGCCTGGACAGCGGCCTGCTGCCCACCGGGCGACTGGGCAACCCCGACAACCTGGAACACCAGGCCTTGCGGCAGTTGCGCGGCCACCACCAGGAGTTGCTGGCGCATTCGCGCCCCGTGATGGAGTACCTGTTTGAGCAGGTGCGCGACAGCCAGAGCGTGGTGGTGCTGGCCAGCCCCTGCGGCACGCTGGTGGACACCTGTGGTGACGCCTACTTTCTGGGTAAGGCCGAACGGGTGGCCCTGACCAGCGGCGCCTCGTGGCACGAAAAGCAGCGCGGCACCAACGCCATCGGCACCGCGCTGGCCGAAATGGCGCCCGTGGAAGTGCACGGCGCAGAACATTTTCTGGAGCGCAACGGCTTTCTGACCTGTGCCGCCGCCCCCATCCTGTCTGCCACCGGGCAGATACTGGGCATTCTGGACATCTCCAGCGAACACAGCCGGGGCAACCCCCACACGCTGGGGCTGGTCAGCACCGCCGCCCACATGATCGAAAACCGGCTGCTGGTGTCGGGCAGCCAGCGCCATGTCCGCCTGCACCTGCACACGCACCCCGAGGGCATTGGCACCGTGGCCGAAGGCATCGCGCTGGTGTCGGAAGACGGCTGGCTGGTGGGCGGCAACCGCAGTGCGCTGGCGCTGCTGCGCATTTCGTTGGCGCAGCTGGGCAGCATCTCGCTGGACCAGATCCTGAACGTGGACCTGCAAGAGCTTTTGGCGCGCCACCACCGCCGACCCGACGCGCCGCTGTCCTTGCGGCGGCACGATGGCGCCCCGCTTTTTGGGCTGCCAGTGCCCGACAAGCGCACGGTGCGGACCCTGCCCCCATCTGCGCCTACCCGCCCCCCGGAGGATGCGCTGGCCCAGCTGGACACCGGCGATGCCCGCTGGCGCACGGCTGCCGCCAAAACGCGGCGCATTCTGGGCAAGCCCATCGCCCTGCTCATCCAGGGCGAATCCGGGGTTGGCAAGGAGTGGTTTGCGCGCAGTGCACACCAAAGTGGCCCGCGCCGCGACGGCCCCTTCATTGCCATCAACTGCGCCGCAATGCCCGAGTCGCTGATCGAGTCCGAGCTGTTTGGCTACAGCCCCGGCGCATTCACCGGCGGCCGGCGCGAGGGGCGCCTGGGCCTGCTGCGCGAAGCCCATGGCGGCACGCTGTTTCTGGATGAGATTGGCGACATGCCGCTGACCCTCCAGACGCGGCTGCTGCGCGTGCTGCAGGAGCGGCAGGTGGTGCCGCTGGGCAGCGCGCAGCCGGTGGCCGTGGACTTTGCCCTCATTTGTGCCTCCAACCGCAAGCTGCGCGAAGAGGCGGAGCAGGGACGGTTTCGCACCGACCTGTACTACCGGATCAACGGTCTGGCGGTTGAGCTGCCCCCCCTGCGCGAGCGCACCGACTTCGAAGCGCTGAGCCATCGCATGCTCCAGGACATTGAACCCGCCCGACACCTGCGCCTGGACCCTTCGTTGATGGCAGCGCTGGAAAAATACCGTTGGCCGGGCAATTTGCGCCAGTGCGCCAGCGTGCTGCGCACCGCCTGCGCCATGCTGGACGCGCACGAGGAGATGGTGGAATGGCACCACCTGTCGGATGACTTTCTGGAAGAACTGCAAAACGTGGATCGTTTTGCCACGCCAACCACCCCGGAGCGCCCTCCGCAAAACCTGGATGAACTGTCCCAATCGGCCATCCAGCAGGCGCTGGAGAGCTGCCGGGGCAACATGAGCCACGCAGCGCGCACCCTGGGCATCAGCCGCCAGACGCTGTACCGCAAGCTGGCCCTGCGCAAGGAGCGGCTCGTCAACCCTGATTTACAGCACTCCGCCCGAGGCCTGTTGTCAGGGCACTGATGGTCAGGCCAGCATCAAGCGCTGGCCCGCAGGCTGCCCCGATTCCAATGGCTGGGCAGCGCCAGAGAGCTTGAACGTCGCGACCGTTTCCACCAATTTCCTCGACTGGGTGCTCAGGCTGGAGGCTGCTGCGGCCATCTCCTCCACCAGCGCTGCGTTTTGCTGGGTGGCCTGGTCCATCTGGTTCACCGCCACATTGACCTGGTTCACCCCTTCGCTTTGCTCGGTTCCGGCCGCGCTGATTTGCGCCACCGTCTCCGTCACCCGCTCAATGGACGAGACCACCTCTTTCATGGTCTGCCCGGCGGTGCCGACCAGCACGGTGCCAGCCTCAACCCGCTCGACACTCGTGGCAATGAGCGTTTTGATCTCCTTGGCGGCCTCCGCAGAGCGTGCCGCGAGGCTGCGCACCTCCGAGGCCACCACGGCAAAACCCCGTCCCTGCTCACCTGCCCTGGCAGCCTCCACGGCCGCATTCAGGGCCAGGATGTTGGTCTGAAACGCGATCCCGTCAATGACACCGATGATTTCGGAAATCTTCTTGGAGCTTTCGTTGATGCCGCTCATGGTGTCCACCACTTTCGACACCACATCGCCCCCCTGCTTGGCCACCGTGGATGCACTCTGGGCGAGGGCATTGGCCTGGCGTGCATTCTGCGCATTGTTTTGCACCGTGGAATTGAGTTCCTCCATGGCGGCAGCGGTCTGCTCCAGCGCACTGGCCTGGTTCTCCGTCCGGGTGGAAAGGTCGCTGTTGCCGATGGATATCTGCGCGCTGGCCGCCGCCACGGTTTCCGAACCACTGCGCACCTGGCTGACGATACGGGTCAGCGAGTCCTGCATCACGGCCAGCGCTGCCAACAGGGGGCTGAATTCATCCCGCGACGCATCCACCACCGCCGTGGTGAGGTCGCCATTGCGCACGCGGTCAGCCACGGCTTGTGACTCGGCAACCCGGCGCAGGAGCGTAGCGCCGATGTGCCACGAAAACAGCAGCAGCCCGATAGCCACCACCACAACGGAGCTTACCAACGCACGCAAGGTCAGCTTAACGTCCCGCCCAATCTCGGCAAGGCTGGCATCGAGCAGCTTGGACTGGTGTTCCTTCTCCTTGGCAAGAACTGCCAGCACCACATTGCGCGTAGGTATCGTGGACGCGACCAGGAAGTCAAACGCTGGCTCCTTCTTTCCTTCCTTGATCAACTGCAGGTTCTGTTCGGCAACCCGCCAGAAAGCTTCCAGTCCTTGGGTCAATTCGGCACTCAGTGCCTTTTCCGATGCCGTATTTACTGCTTGCTGGAAGCCCGCAAGGTCTTTGTCAATCAGGCGCCTTTTCTCGCCGATATCTGCGAGCGTGGCGGCCAGGTCTTCGGGTGTGCGGACCAGGATGGCATGGCGAACCTGCAAGGAAACCCGCGTGACGTTCAACTCCATGGCACTGGCCTGAAGCTGGCGCGGCACCTCTTCCCGGGCCACCAGTTCGGTCTGGTGATTGACCTCACCCAGATAGATCCAGGCCAGTACGGCGATCCCGGCCAGTCCTGCAATCAGCAGGAAGGAAATGGCATGAAGACGTCTGGCAATGCTCATGGTGTCACCTCTGCAAGGAAGAAATCTGCGTTGCCGCGGCGCTCTAGCACTGCCCCCTGGGCTTCGTGCCAATTGCGACAATTTGCAACCAACCGGGCATCTTGGCGGATTGAACGCGCTTCTCGAATGCGGGTCAATGGGGCCGCCCCTGCATGGCGGCAAGCGGGTCTTCAGGGGTCACAGGGCGAGGGGCTATGCTTTACCCATGAGCCCCCGCAAGACCTTGTTGATCGTTTACCACTCGATGACGGATGGCACGCGCCAGATGGCAGATGCAGCACGGGCAGGCGCTTGCTCCGACAAGGATGGGGCCGTTCATGTGCGACTGCTGCATGCCGCACAGGCTGGCGCCGCAGACGTGCTGGGCGCGGATGGGTTCATTTTTGCCACCCCGGAAAACCTTGCAGCCATCAGCGGACAACTCAAGGATTTTTTTGACCGCAGCTACTACGCCGTGCTAGACCACGTCAATGGCCGCCCCTATGCATGCCTGGTCTGCGCGGGCAGCGATGGGCACAACGCGGCCCGGCAGATGGAACGCATTGCGACCGGCTGGCGCCTGCGGGCCATCGCCGAGCCCCTCATTGTCTGCACCCACGCGCAGACGCCAGAAGCGATTCTGGCCAGGAAGAGCATCTGCAGCGATGAACTGGAACGCTGCCGAGCCTTGGGCGAAGCGATGGCGCAGGGTTTGGCGCTGGGCGTTTTTTAGGCGGGCCACTGCGCCCAGAAACCTGGTGGGCTAGGCTCAGCGCACCACCTGAAACGCGGCACGCGCCGCCGAGTCCCGCTCCAGCTGGCGTGCAATATTGCCGCAGACCAGATCACACAAGGCATCGACCGACTCATCGGTCAGCCGGTAGTACACGCTAGTCCCCCGCCCCTCGCGGGCCACAAGGCCGTGCTTGGTCATCAACGACAGATGCCTGGAGACGTTGGCCGCCGTGTAGCCACATTGCTGCGCCAGGTCTCCCACGTTTTTCTCTCCGTCCCGCAGCAAATTGAGGATGCGCAGCCGCGTGGGTTCGGCAAGAACCTGGAAGTAGGCAGCGACCTGCTCAAGGGCTTCGGGGGGCATCTCTTTCATCGCGGGATCTCCGTGCATTGGGAACACATGATACATTATTGACTAATTAGCTGATTAGTTAAATAATCAATCTCACAAAGATTCCCTGGAGCCGCCATGAAGTCCCTGACCCTGTTGACCGCAGCGCTTTCCCTGGCCGTGTCCGGCGCCTGGGCGGCCAGCAACACCGCTGCGCAGCCGGTCGCCACCTTTACCGTCAAGCCCGCTGCCGCCCAGCTGGCGAGCAGTGTGGACGCCCAGGTCGAGGCCGTGCGGGACGCCACCCTCTCCGCCCAGGTACAGGGTGCGGTGATCAGCCTCTCTGCCAAGGCGGGCGACCGCGTTACGGCGGGTCAGGAGCTGGCACGCATTGATGCGCGCGCAGCGCAACAAAACGCCGCTGCCAGCGCGGCGCAGGTGGACGCCGCGCGCGCCGCCCAAAACGTCGCTACCAAGGAATACGAGCGCCAAAAGCAGCTGTTCCAGAAGCAATACATCAGCCAGGCAGCGCTGGACCGAGCAGAGGCACAGTGGCGTGCCAGCCAGTCGCAGGTGCAGGCCCTGCTGGCGCAGGCAGGTGCGGCCGCCACGCAGTCGGGCTTCTACGTCATCAAGGCGCCATTTGCGGGCGTGGTGGGCCATGTACCCGCCACACTGGGCGACATGGCCATGCCGGGCAAACCCCTGATGACCGTGTACGACCCTTCGCTGATGCGCGTTACCGCCTATGTGGGGCAGCAACAGGCCGCCACATTGCGCAATGGAGGCACTGGCGAGCTGCAGGTGGAAATTCCGGGGATCTCCGCTTCGCGCATCGCGGTCCCGGCATCCAAAGTGCAGGTGCTGCCCACCGTCGATGCGCAAAGCCACACCGTGCAGGTGCGCGTGGAGCTGCCAGCCAGTCTTGTGGGCGTGGCACCCGGTATGTTCGCCCGCTTGTGGATCGACGCAGCCAAGGGTGCTGCCGCACCGGCAGCCGCTGCCGTGGGCCCGCTGCTGGTACCCGCCAGCGTGGTGGTTCGGCGCGCGGAAATGACGGGCGTCTACGTGCTGGATGGCCAGGGCCGGCCGCTGCTGCGGCAGGTGCGCCTGGGGCGGCCCGCTGGCGACATGGTGGAGGTGTTGAGCGGCGTGCGCGCAGGCGACCGCATTGCACTCCAGCCCCAAGCTGCTGCCAAGGTGCGCTGACATGAGCACCCCCCAAAACCCTTCTCAGCTCGGAATCTCCGGGCGCATCGCCGCCTTGTTTCAGGGCGCGCAAATCACGCCCTTGCTGGCCGTGGTGGCGTTTTTGCTCGGCGTTTTTGCAGTGCTGGTCACGCCCCGCGAGGAAGAGCCGCAAATCGACGTCACCATGGCCAACGTCATCGTGCCGTTCCCCGGCGCCTCCGTGGCGGACGTGGAGCAGATGATTGCCACCCCAGCCGAACAAGTGCTGTCGCAGATGCAAGGCACGGAGCACGTGACCTCGGTGTCCCGGCCTGGCGTGGCGGTGATGACCGTGCAATTCAAGGTGGGCGTGCCACGCACCGAGGCGCTGGTGCGCCTGCACGACACCTTGCGCAGCAATGCTGACTGGCTGCCCAAGGGGCTTGGGGCCATGGACCCGATCATCAAGCCCAAGGGCATCGACGACGTGCCCGTGGTGACGCTCACCCTGCACAGCCGCGACGAAACATCCGGTGCCTTTGCGCTGGAGCGCGTGGCCCACAGCCTGGAGGCCGAGATCAAGCGCGTGCCCGGCACCCGCGAGGTGCAGACCCTGGGCGGCCCGGGCCGCGCCGTACTGGTGCGCATGGACACCAACCGTATGGCAGCCACCGGCACTACGGTGGACGACCTGCGCCGCGCCTTGCAGTCGGCCAACATGGGGCTGCCCGTGGGAGAGCTGCTGGGCGGCGACCGAACCATCCAGCTGGACAGCGGCCCCGTTCTCGCGCGCGCCGATGAGGCGGCCGACCTCATGGTGGGCGTGCGCTCGGGCAAGCCGGTGTTCCTGAAAGATGTGGCCGATGTTCAGGACGGCGCCTTGCCCGCAAGCCGCTATGTCTGGCATGGGGTTCCACGGCGCACCGCCAACACCGCCAGTACCAGCGGCGAAGCCCCGCAGAGCGCCGTGGACGAATACCCAGCCGTGACCCTCACGGTGACCAAGAAGGCGGGAGAGAACGCCATCGACGTCGCCAATGCGGTGATGCAGCGGGTCGAGCAACTGCACAACACCGTGATTCCCGACGGCGTGGAGGTGACGGAAACCCGCAACTACGGCGCCACCGCCAACGACAAGGCCCAAAAGCTCATCCAGAAGCTGCTGTTCGCCACAGCGTCGGTGGTGGCACTCGTCTTCCTGGCCCTGGGCCGCCGCGAAGCCGCCATCGTGGGTGTGGCCGTGGTGCTGACGCTCACGGTGACGTTGTTTGCGTCCTGGGCTTGGGGCTTCACCCTCAACCGGGTATCGCTGTTTGCGCTGATTTTCTCGATCGGCATCCTGGTGGACGACGCCATTGTGGTGGTGGAGAACATTCACCGCCACCAACTGCTGCACCCCGGACGCAGCCTCAAGGACATCATCCCCCACGCGGTGGACGAGGTGGGTGGCCCCACCATTTTGGCCACATTCACCGTGATTGCCGCCCTGCTGCCCATGGCGTTTGTGAGCGGCCTCATGGGCCCGTACATGAGCCCCATCCCCATCAACGCCAGCATGGGCATGCTGCTGTCGCTGGCCGTGGCGTTCGTCATCACCCCCTGGCTGGCCCGGCTGTGGATGAAGGAGCACACCGCCCACCCCTCGGGGCATGCCGCCCCGGCGCACAGTGGGCTCAGCGCGCGCATTGCACCCACCTTCGAGCGGGTTTTCAGCCCCTTGCTTCACGATCGCCAAGGCAAGCGCAACCGCCGCTGGCTGGGCCTGGGCGTGGCCGCGCTGATTGCCTTGTCGGTCGCCCTGCCGGTACTCGGCTGGGTGCAGCTCAAGATGCTGCCGTTCGACAACAAGTCCGAGTTTCAGGTGGTGGTGGACATGCCTGCGGGTACGCCCGTTGAGCGCACGGCCGCCGTGTTGCACGAGCTGGGCGCACACCTGGCCACCGTGCCCGAGGTGACCGACTACCAGGCCTACGCGGGCCTGTCTGGCCCCATCAACTTCAATGGACTGGTGCGGCAGTACTACCTGCGCACCGGGGGCGAGGTCGGTGACATCCAGGTCAATCTGGTGGACAAGCAACACCGCAAGGACCAGAGCCACGCCATTGCCATGCGGGTGCGCCCCGCCTTGCAAGAGATCGGCAAGCGCCATGGCGCCAATGTGAAGGTGGTGGAAGTGCCTCCCGGCCCGCCTGTGCTATCGCCCATCGTGGCCGAGGTGTATGGCCCCGATGCGGAGGGCCGCCGCGAAGTGGCGCGTGCTGTGCGCGCCGCGCTGGCCGCTACCGGAGGCATTGTGGACGCCGACGACAGCAGCATTGCCGACGCCCCTCGCAAGCTGCTCATCGTGGACCGGCGCAAGGCGGCCCTGCTGGGCATTCCCCAGCAGGCCATCGTGAGCACGCTGCATGCGGGGCTCAGCGGCGAAGCCACCACCTGGCTGCGCGACGCCAGCAAATACCCGGCGCCCGTGCTTTTGCAATTGCCCGCAGAAAGCCACGGCGACCTGGAGGCACTGTTGCGCCTGACGGTCCGGGGTTCTCAAGGCCAGTTGGTCCCCATCCGCGAGCTGGTCACGGTGAGCGACACCCTGCGCGAACAGCCCGTGTATCACAAGGACCTGTTGCCGGTGAATTTTGTGGTGGCCGACATGGCGGGCCGTGTCGACAGCCCGCTGTACGGCATGTTCCAGGCACGCAGCGCGATTGCCCGCATCGTGGCGCCTGACGGCGGATCGGTGCAGGAGTACTTCGTGCGGCAGCCTGCGGATGCCCTGCGGGGCTACGCCATCAAATGGGATGGCGAATGGCAGATCACGTTTGAGACCTTCCGCGACATGGGCGCTGCCTACGCGGTGGGCCTGATCCTGATCTACCTGCTGGTGGTGGCGCAGTTTGGCTCCTACCTCACACCGCTCATCATCATGGCGCCCATCCCGCTGACCATCATCGGCGTGATGCCCGGCCATGCCTTGCTGGGCGCGCAGTACACGGCCACCAGCATGATCGGAATGATTGCCCTGGCGGGCATCATCGTGCGCAACTCCATCCTGCTGGTGGACTTCATCAACCTGCAGGTGCGCGAGGGCGTACCCCTGAAGACGGCCATCGTCCACTCGGCCATCACCCGTGCACAGCCCATTGTGCTGACGGGGCTGGCGGCCATGATCGGCGCGTTCTTCATCCTGGACGACCCGATTTTCAATGGCCTGGCCATTTCACTGATCTTCGGCATCTTTGTTTCCACCGTGCTCACGCTCGTGGTGATTCCCACCCTGTACTACGCAGCGTACCGGGACCGCAGCGCGGGCAGCAGCACCAACGGTGCCGGTCCCGCCAACCCACCTGACAACAGCCCCTCAGAGGCTGCCGTTCACCACGGAACGCAGTGAACGACGCACCGAACGCACTGAACGAACGGTCGGGCAACCATCCTTCAACCACAGGAGACAACCATGGCACATGTAGTGATTATTGGAGCGGGTATCGGGGGCATGCCGGCTGCGTACGAAATGCGCAGCAAGCTGCCACGCGAAGATCGGATCACAGTGATCAGCGCGGTGGACTACTTCCAGTTCGTGCCCTCCAACCCCTGGATCGCCGTGGGCTGGCGAAAGCGCGATGACATCGTCCTGCAGATCCGCCCCTTGCTGGAGCGCAAGGGCATTGATTTCATCGCCCAACCGGTGAAATCCATCGATGCTCCAGGCAAAGCTGTCACGCTGGAAGATGGAAGCACTGTGAATTACGACTACCTCGTGATCACCACCGGCCCCCGGCTGGCCTTTGAGGAAGTGCCGGGCTCAGGCCCCGTCAACGGGCACACACATTCGGTGTGCTCCGTGGACCACGCGGAACACTTCTGGCGCGACTACCAGAAGTTTCTGGAAGCCCCCGGCCCCATCGTCATTGGCGCCATGCCAGGCGCGAGCTGTTTTGGCCCGGCCTACGAGTTCGCATTCATCGTTGCAGCGGACCTGCGCAAGCGCAAGCTGCGCCACAAGGTGCCGATCACCTTTGTCACCAGCGAGCCCTATATCGGCCACCTGGGCCTGGGCGGCGTGGGCGACAGCAAGAGCATGCTGGAGAGCGAGCTGCGCAGCCAGGACATCAAGTGGATCCACAACGCGCGCACCACACGGGTTGAAGCGGGCAAGATGTTTGTCGAGCAGCTGGACGACAAAGGCCAGGTGCACCAGCAGCACGAGCTGGGCTTCAAGCTGTCGATGATGCTGCCTGCCTTCAAAGGGGTTGATGCGGTGGCATCCGTATCCGGACTGTGCAACCCGCGCGGGTTCGTGTTGATCGACGAGCATCAGCGCAGCAAGGCCTACCCCAGTATCTTCTCGGCCGGGGTCTGCGTTGCGATTCCGCCCGTCGAGGTAACACCGGTCCCCACCGGGGCGCCCAAGACGGGTTACATGATCGAGACCATGGTCTCGGCCATCGTGCACAACATTGCCGCTGAGATCGCGGGCCAGCCCGCCACCGCCACCGCCACCGCCACTTGGAACGCCATCTGCCTGGCCGACATGGGGGACACCGGCGCGGCGTTTGTCGCGCTGCCGCAGATGCCGCCGCGCAACGTCAACTGGTTCAAGAAGGGTAAATGGGTGCACCTGGGCAAGATTGCTTTCGAGAAGTACTTCCTGAACAAGATGAAGTCGGGCAATTCCGAGCCTATCTACGAGAAGTACGTGCTCAAGCTCCTGGGCATCACCCGCCTGCACGAGCAAAAGCCCCATTGACCGGCGCGGGACCACGCACCCACCCCCAGTTTCTATCGTTTCTTAACAAGGAGTTCATCATGACAACCTGGCAAATCGTTCGTTTGGTCGCAGGCACCTTCATCCTGCTTTCTCTGGCGTTGGGCATTCCCGGCAGCCCTGTTTTTGCCAGCCAGTGGTGGCTGGCCTTCACGGCGTTTGTGGGCGTGAACCTGCTGCAGAGCGGGCTCACCAAGTGGTGCCTGATGGAGACCATCTTGCGCAAGCTGGGCGTGCGCCCAGGCTGCTGAGGAGGACCACGCCATGCGCAAACTCCTCCTGAGCGCTGCCTTGCTGGCCTGCGGCATGGGTGCAGCCCAGGCGGCAGATTTGCACGAGGCTTGGCTGGCCGCACGGCAGCAACACCCGGACATGGCAGCAGCGGCGGCCACACGCGCCGCAGGCGAGGCCCGCCGCGTGCAGGCCAGCCGCTTGTGGAACCCCTCTGTGACGGCCCAGGCTGCGGCAGGCGCGATGGGCTCACAGACCTCCGCCCGGGGGGCCGCGTTTTCCATGCCAGGGACACCACAGACCTCTGGGGTGGGTTTTGACACCTCGGTCCGCAGCGGCCCGGGTACACGCTGGGGTGTGGAGGCGCGCATGCCGCTGTACAACCCCGAGCGCAGCGCACAGGGGCGCCAGCTGCTGCTGTCCGCCGATCTGGCAGAACTGCAGGCCGCCTCGGTGCAGCAACAGCTGATGCTGCGAACGGCCCAGCAATACTTCTCGGCCGTGCTGGCGCAGCAGCAGCGCGCGTTGCTACTGCGCCAGCAAGAGGCAACCGATCAGGCTCTCAAAGAGGCGCAGGACCGCTTTGCATTGGGGGACTCGCCGATCACGGATATGCGCGAAGCCGAGGCGCGCGCGCAGGCCAACGCTGCACTGGTGCAAGCAGCCGATGTTGAGATGCAGATTGCGCGCCAGGCTCTGGCCCAGACCACAGGCTGGAGTCCTGCGCAACTGCCCCCCCTGCACCTGCCCGCCTCGTCGGGCAACGAAACCACCGCCTTGCGCGATGGCAAACCCCTCGCGCCCCTGTCTCACTGGCTGGATCTCGCCGAGCGCGACAACCTCCAGGTGCGCACCCAGGCGCAGGCCCTCGCACTGGCCGAGCAAGAGGCAACCAAGGCGGCGCGTTTTGCCAGCACCAAGGTGGACCTGGTGGCCCAGACGGGAGGCGACCACCTGTCAGGATCTGGCCGGTGGGGCTCTGCCAGCAACTCCGCACGCCAGTACATGGTGGGTGTGCAGATCCAGGTGCCGCTGTACACCGGTGGCCAACTTGATGCGCGCCATCAGGAACTGCTGCGCCTTCAAGACAAGGCCCAGGCCGACCTCGACAGCGCCCGGCTTGCCGTCGCCCAGCAGGTACGCACCAGCTGGCTGCACCTGCAGGCCGGGACCGCCCGGACCCAAGCCCTGGAGTCGGCGCTCAGGGCGGCCCAGGTTCGGCTGGAGGCGACCCAACTGGGTCGCCAGGTGGGCGACCGCACCACACTGGATTTGCTGCAGGCACACAATGACGCCATGCAGTCGCAATCCAACCTGCTGGGGCACCAGACCCGCATGGCGCAAGAACGCCTGCAGTTGATGGCTTTGGCGGGCCAGCTCGACGAGGCCGCGTTGCAAGCGGCCACCGACACAGCGCACATGCTGGCCCCGCCCACACCTTGAACGCCTCCAACCATGCCCTCATCCCACACCCTCACCCCGCCAGCGCCATGAACCCCCACCCCGCCCCCACGCTTCCCCTGGTCGTCGATGTCCGTTCGCCCGGCGAATTCGCAGCAGGCCATGTGGCTGGCTCCATCAACCTGCCGCTAGACAGCCTGGCCCAGCAAGCCGCTGCAGCGCTGCCGCACCGCGACCAACCGATGGTGCTTTGCTGCCTTTCGGGCGCTCGCTCGGGCATGGCAGTCCAGTGGTTGCGCACGCAAGGCTATAGCCAGGTGTCCAATGGCGGCGGTGTGAGCAGCGTGGCCCTGCAGCTGGGCCGCCCCATCGAACGCGACTGATGGGATCAGGCGCTTGCCACCGCCACTCGGAGCATTGTGTCCATCGAAACTGCAACAGGAGATCCCCGTGAAGCCCCAGATAGAAGCCTTCTTTGACGACGCGACCTGGACCGTGAGCTACGTGGTGTTTGACGAACCCGGGGGCCACTGCGCACTGGTGGATTCGGTGCTGGACTACGACGCAAAATCAGGACGCACCCGCACGCATTCTGCGGATCGCCTGGTAGCGTTCGTCCAGAGCAAGGGTTTGACCGTGCAATGGATTCTGGAAACCCATGCCCATGCCGACCACCTGTCCGCCGCGCACTACCTTCGCGGCAAGCTGGGAGGAAAAATCGCCATCGGAGCCGCCATCACCCAGGTGCAAGAGGTGTTCAAAGCCATCTTCCACCTGGAGCCCGAGTTCCACCCGAATGGCAGTCAGTTCGACCACCTGCTGCACGACGAAGAAGTGTTTTCTATTGGCCAGCTCGAAGCCAAGGCGCTGGCCGTGCCGGGCCACACCCCTGCGTGCATGGCGTACCAGATCGCAGACGCCGTGTTGGTGGGCGACACCCTGTTCATGCCCGACGTCGGCACCGCGCGCTGCGACTTCCCGGGTGGCAATGCGCACACGCTGTACCAGTCGGTGCGCAAGCTGCTCAGCCTGCCCGCACAGACCCGCCTTTTCATGTGCCACGACTACCCCCCCGCGGAGCGCGCCCCGGCCTGGCAGACCACGGTCGCCGATCAGCGCGCCCACAACATCCATGTGCACGACGGCATGACCGAAGCGGCATTCGTCGAACTGCGCACCCGGCGCGATGCAACGCTGGACATGCCCGTTCTCATCCTGCCCTCGGTGCAGGTCAACATCAGGGCCGGGGCGATGCCCCCGGCAGAAGACAACGGCATGACCTATCTCAAGATTCCCGTGAACGCGCTGTGACACGCTATCCACGAGCCCTTCTTTGAAGATCCCGGAGATTTCCATGAGCAACGAACAGATCACCGTTGAGCTGGTCCAGCAAGAGGACTACCGCTTTGACATCCATTTTGGTGGCACCGTCCCCCACCTGATCGGCGACGAACCCACCCCATTGGGCACGGGCAAGGGCCCATCGCCGGTGCAACTGCTTTGCGCAGCGGTGGGCAACTGCCTCAGTGACTCCCTGCTGTTTGCGCTGCGCAAATTCAAACAGTCACCGGAGCCCCTAACCGCCACCGTGGTGGCCCAGGTGGGCCGCAACCCTGAAGGGCGCCTGCGCGTGCTGCGCATGGATGCCACCTTGCAACTGGGCGTACCTGCCGCACAACTGGAACACCTGGACCGCGTGCTGGGCCAGTTCGAAAGCTATTGCACGGTAACCCAGAGCGTGGGGCAGGGCATTCCCATCGTGCTGAAAGTGCTGGACGCCAACAACGCCGTCCTCAAATGACACCACGGCATATCCACCGTCACACTACTAAAGGAAACACCCGATGAAAACAGCCCACGATCTCGTGGCTGCGGCGAAAGCCCAGGTCCATGAAGTCCCCATCGACCAAGCTGATGAAGCCATCCGACTGGCCGATGTGCTCATCGACGTGCGTGAGGCCGATGAGTACCAGGCCGGACACATACCCGGTGCCATCCACGCCTCGCGCGGGGTGCTGGAGTTCAAGCTCAGCAGCACGCCTGCACTCACCTCGCGCGATCTGAAGGTGGTGGTGTACTGCAAGACCAGCGGGAGGGCCGCCTTGGCAGCCTGCGCCATGCGCGACATGGGCTACCTGCAGGTGCAGTCCATCGCAGGCGGTTTTGACGCCTGGGCTGCAGCGGGCAAACCCGTGGCGTCCCCCGAGCCACCATCTTTCGACTGATCCGGTGGTGCATCAGCCATGCGCCACCTCTTGTGCAAGAAAGGCCCCGCCCCCGGGGCCCATGCGTAACCCAAAGGAATTGTCATGAACGTCAACGTTGGAACCATTGATCGCGTGCTGCGCATCGTGGCAGGCTTGGTGCTGATTGCCTTGGCTGCCACCAACACTGTGGGATGGTGGGGCTGGTTGGGCGTTGTCCCCTTGGCCACCGGCCTGTTCCGCTTCTGCCCCGCCTACACACTGCTGGGCATCAACACCTGCCCCTTGAAAAAGTAGCCAGACGCGGCAAACGCTGCGCGTGCGGTTCAGGCATTTCCCGTACGTGCAGCACTGAGCACTTGTCTACGATCTAGCCGGAGATCGTGAACAGACGCTTCGACAATTTGGCCCCACACATCTCAAGCCGGACCACCACCTGCGCACAACAGGCTGCTGAAGGGCTGACGCCCCGTGCAAGGTCACCAGCACCACCACCGGCGGGTGGTCTGCATCGCCCAGGCTCTGACTGACGTGGAGCAGTTCGACAGCTCCACGCTTTCCCGGCTTCGCAGGCCCGGGCACCAGAGTTTCTCCCCGTAAAACCCAGTGGGTGAAATACGCCCATGGGCCTCCAATCCCTGCATACCCCCTCCCTGCTAAGCGCTTCTTGGCGTAGCAAATCAATTGTTTCAAATACTGGAACAGTTAATTTGCGACTGGGTAGTTTTTCTCTGAACAGCACCGGCGTACAGTTCAACCCATCGATGAGCCGAACCCGCAAGGCGACTCACCGAACCCGGTTTGAAGCAGTTTTCAGCATCCGCTTTTGGCGCTTTGTTCCGGCTTTTTTGAGACGCTTTTTATCCAAGGATTTGCACCATGAACACGACTGCCCGTTTCCTCTCTATCGCCGCTGTTGCTGCTTTCGCCTCTTTCGGCGCCCACGCTGACGAAGCCGATGGCTCGCAATTTGCGCTCCAGTTCGACACCAACCGCACCCGTGCTGAAGTGCAAGCGGAAGCCGCCACGGTGGCCCCGACCCGCAGCCAGGAACCCGCGGGCTCGCGCGTGGTGACTTACACCTCCACGGCTGACCGCGCTGCAGTGCGTGCCCAGGCAGCCGAAGCCCTGCGCACCGGCAAGATTCCCCACGGCGAATTCAGCGCCATGTAATTGACGCAGTTGCGGGCCTTCCCATGGTGGCGGCACTTCGCGGGTGCTGCTGCCATGGGGAGTGTTTTCCTCACTGTCAGGCAAGCAAACTGGGCTCCCACTGGGAGCCCTTTTTGTTGCTACGCCTATGCCTCGGCAAGGAGCTGTCTCTCCCTGCGCGTTTTGCGTATTCGGCGCGGGGATCGAGGATGAGGGCGGTACCCACGGGGCTTCCTTCTTTGCTATTGCCAGCATCTCCGAATCGCGACTATCCCGGGTAATTAAAGTCGTAAACCCCTGCCCAGCATCCATGCGGCCTAGCGCCCTGCTCAGCCAAGTGGCTGTCAACCTAAAGTCGTAAACTCCTCCAAGAGCGCTGCAGCAATCACTCAAATGCGGTCCAAGAGCATCCGCTTGGAGGCAAATCCAAGTGAGGTGATGCCGAGAGAACTAGAACTAGAGTAAGGTGCTGCGGCTATCCAGCGCCCAGACATTCGTCAATAGGGTCCGCGCTCGATTGGTGCCGATGACTGGTTCGGCAAGCTCCAGAAACTTGCCTTCCAACTCGGCATCCGTGAGGGCCTGCTCCGGGTCTCCCTTGCGGTTGGGCTGAAAATGCGTAAGCCGACGGCCATCCACAGTCTCGATTTCGATGCGCGCAGCCCGCTGTCCAGGGAAGGCTGCATCAAGAACCGGATCCACCTCGACCGTCATGCGCTCCATCAGCGCGCGCGTGCCCACATCGTCCAGACGGCCTGGCTCGTACGCCGCTAGGCGAACACTGCCATGCGACAAAGCAGTGGCCACGACATAGGTCAAGCTGAAACGCGCTTCGTTCGCCGTGGTGGGGCGGGTATAGCAAGCAATGTCGAGAGCGGGACGATAGGTCGCAACCCGCACGCTCTTGATCTGGTCAGCCTGAAGGTTGTGGAGCTGCCGCAGTTCCAGCGCGCCATCAATCGCCGCGAACGTGTGTCCGCAGCCAATGTGGTTCTTGAAGGTCAGCCGAGTAATGTGGAAATCCTTGCCCAGCGTTGCGCCGATGCTCGACCAATCGGGGCCATTGCTCATGGCTTGCCCCAGACCGGTTTCTCCGTCCAGTACGTCGAGCGATCCGGTCAGGCCGCGCGAGGCCAGTTGCGCTGCGAGCAAGCCCGCTTCGGCGGCGCGCCCTGCGTGCAGCGGCTTGGACATCGAGTCCATGCGGAAAGCCTGCTGAAGCCCTGCCGCAAACGTCGCTGCAGTTGCAAGCGCGTGGGCAAACGCGAGGCCGTCGAGGCGCATGACTCCGCCCACGGCAGCCGCAGCACCAAAACTGCCTACCGTGCCGGTGCTGTGCCAGAACTTGTAATGAGGTCGGCCCATGACCACCCCGATGCGAGTGGAGACCTCGTACCCAAGCACCACCCCCCGCAGAAATTCGAGGCCGGAGACGCCAAGGTCTTGCCCTGCCGCCAGTGCGGCCGCAATAGTCGCTGCGCCAGGGTGGTACATCGCGTCGCGAAAACTATCGTCCACCTCGGCCGCGTGTGCCGCAGCACCGTTGATGAGTGCGGCTGCGCGTGCCGTACTCGCACGCCCGGTGCCCAAGTGGGCGCGCCCACGGTCGAGGTCATCCGTGAGCGTCTGCTCCAGGATCGCCACGGGAGGCGTATTCAGCCCCGGAAACAGAGATGCGTACCAATCGATCACGGCACGCTTGGCGTGGTGGATCACTTCGTCAGGAAGCGGTTGCCGCTGAAACTCTGTGGCATATCGGGCAAATATTTCTGTAGCGTGCATGTCAGATTTCCTCTAGAGGGGGCAAATATGTATCAAACCAATCCAAGAGCAGGCTGTTCACCTCATTGGCTGCCTCGTACTGCACCCAATGGCCAGAGCGGGGTATGACCACAGACTTGCTGTGCCCATGGCGCTGCATGAGCAAGGACGCAGCAACATGGGGACAAGCAGTAACGTTATGCTCACCCCAGGCCAACAGCAAAGGTCCGGCGTACCTGTCCAGCAGGTGCCGCAGCTCGGCGGAGCGCGAAATGCGCTTGCTGTGGAAGCGCGTCTGCAGACATGCCTGCGTATGGATCGCGAGCGCGGTGGCGTCGAGACTGCAAGGGTCGTGGAGCATGTGCATCATCAGGTTGTGACGCATGGCATCGTCAAACTCCAACCAGTCCCCTCGCTCGAAGGCAGGCTTCCAGTTGCACAGTTCACCTTTGGGCCGGCGCTCCCCGCCATGGCCAGCAGGCCCCAGGAGCGCCAGGCATGAAACGGCGGCGCGCTCGGCAGCCAGTCCCGCAGCGACCTGGCCACCAAACGAGAATCCAGCCAGACCTACCGGAGTGTCTGGCCCCACAAGCCGATCAAGAGATTCCCGGACCAAGGCCACCATTGATTCCAGCGTGCGGTCAGCGGGTGCGCTTGAATCGCCATAGCCGGGAAGATCGGGCATCCACACCGTGTAGCGCTTGGCAAGCGTCTCCATATTGCGCGCCCAGTGCAGCCAGTTACCGTGCCCGCCGTGCAGCAGCACTACAGGCGCTCCTTGCCCCCAGCGGCGCCAAGCCATTGGCTCCCCAGAATCGGCTAGAAGCACTTCGTGGCGGTCTGCCAGGCGCTCCAGCTCGTCCACCAGTGGCGCATTTTTTGGGGTGTATGAAAGGCCGGATCTCATCGCTCAATCCATCTTGATGGATTGCTCCTTGACGACCTTGCGCCACTTGGCGACTTCGGCACGCACAATGCGCGCTGTTTCCTCGGGAGGGTCGAGCGTCACGACCAAACCCTCCGCCTGGGCCCGCTGGCGGAATGCGTCTGTTTCTGAGGCGCGCTTGAGCGCTCCGTAGAGTTGGTTCACAACCGTCGCGGGTGTACCGGTTGCCGCGAAAATGCCATACCAGACATCCGCTTGGTATCCCGCAACGCCGGCCTCGGCAAAGGTGGGCACATCCGGCAGCAGTGGCGAACGCTTGCCGCTGGTCACGCCCAACGCTCTCAGTTTTCCACTGGCGATGAAAGGGGCGACGCTAGGCAAGGTGCCAAACCCCACATCGATCTGACCGGCCAAAAGGTCCGTCACCAGCGGGCTTGCGCCCCGGTAGGGCACGTGTATGACATACATGTGCGCCATGCTCTTGAGCAACTCGGCTGCCAAATGTGTAGAGGTACCGTTGCCAGCTGATCCATATGCCACCTTTCCTGGATTGGACTTTGCGTGTGCCAGGAACTCACGGGCCGACTTGAGCGGGCTATCGGCCCGAACAACCGCCACATTCGGTGCGCGCCCCAGCAGCATGATGGGCGCGAATGCGGAGTCTGGCGCATAGGGCAATTTCGCAAACAGGCTCGGCACGATCGCTATCGCGCTGGTGTTGAGTAACAGAGTGTGGCCATCGGGGGCACTTTTCGCAACAAAGTCGTTGCCGATCACAGTTCCGGCCCCCGCCTTGTTCTCTACCAGCACAGGTTGGCCGAACTCTCGGGAGAGCGCCTCACCGAGGGTGCGCGCCATGGCATCCGTGCCTCCTCCTGCCGGAAACGGGACGACCAGACGGATGGGCTTGTGGGGAAAGGTTTGTGCAATAGCGCCGGAAGTTGCCAAGGCCATCCACAGCATTCCCAGACCTGACATCCATTTGCGGACCATCCGATTCATCTTGTCTCCTTGTTCTTGTCTTGCGCGATGGAGGTTGTGCCCAAGAGCATCGTCTCAAGGCTGTCATAGCCTCCTGCGCGCTTCAGGCTCAGGGGAGGCTCACACCCTCTCCAAGATCAGCGCGATGCCCTGCCCCACTCCAATGCACATCGTGCAAAGCGCATACCGGCCACCCGTGTCGTGAAGCTGGTTGATGGCAGTGGTGGCCAACCGGGCGCCAGAAGCACCCAACGGATGCCCCAGAGCAATGGCGCCCCCGTTCGGATTAACGCGTGGGTCATCCTCTCTCAGGCCCAGGTCGCGCAGAACTGCCAGGCCCTGCGCAGCAAAGGCTTCGTTCAGTTCAATCACGTCGAGCTGTGCCAGGGTCAATCCAGCCAGCTCCAGGACCTTGCGCGTGGCTGGTGCGGGGCCCATGCCCATGATGCGTGGTGCCACACCGGCCGTGACCATGGCAACAACACGGGCGCGCGGTGTAAGCCCATGCCGTGCGGCTCCGCTCTCGTCGGCGAGCAGCAATGCGCAAGCCCCGTCATTCACGCCCGAGGCGTTGCCGGCGGTCACCGTGCCATCGGGCCGCACCACGCCCTTGAGACGGCTCAGCGCTTCCACGCTCGTCTCGCGCGGATGTTCGTCGCGTGTGACCACCAGCACGTCGCCTTTCTTTTGCGGCACCGTGACCGGTACGATCTCAGCGTCAAAGAAGCCGCGTTGCTGCGCAGCGACCGCCTTGCGCTGTGAGGCTAATGCCATACGGTCCTGGTCTTCGCGCGATATCTTGAAATCCCTTGCCACGTTCTCGGCCGTCTCGGGCATGCTGTCCACGCCGTGCAAGGCCCTCATCTTCGGGTTGACCAAGCGCCAGCCGATCGTGGTGTCCTCCATCTTCGCCGCGCGCGAGAACGCACTCTCGGCCTTGCCCATCACGAAGGGCGCACGGCTCATGCTTTCCACGCCCCCCGCCAACATCAGGCTGGCCTCCCCGGATTTGATGGCCCGTGCGGCGGTGCCCAGCGCATCCAGACCCGAGCCGCACAGGCGATTGACCGTGCTGCCGGGTAAGCCCACGGGCAGTCCCGCCAGCAGCGCAGACATGCGGGCTACGTTGCGGTTGTCTTCGCCGGCCTGGTTGGCGCAGCCGTAGACGATATCGGCCACAGCCTCCCAGTCCAGGTTCGGATGGCGTGCCATCAGGGCCTGGAGCGGCACAGCGCCCAGGTCGTCGGCGCGCACAGAAGACAAGCTGCCGCCGTAGCGCCCGAAGGGGGTGCGCACAGCGTCACAGATGAAGGCATGGCGGGTCATGGTGGCTCCAGGCTTAAAGGGCTTCGGAGGACGCACCCACGGTGCTGTCCAAGAACATGCGCAGCACGCGATTGAAGCGCTCGGGCTGCTCGATACAGGTCATGTGTGCCGCATCCGCAATCACGGCCAGCGTCGAGTTCGGTAGACGGCGATGCATCTCCAACGACGCCGCCAGCGGTGTGCCGATGTCGTGCTCGCCCACCATCACGAGCGCCGGGCAGCCGATGCGATGCAGGTCATCGGTGGTGTGCACGGACGCGATGGCAGCGCAGCACCCCGTCCAGCCTTCCACATGGGTTGACCCGATCACTTGTGCCACTGCCGCCACTGCGGCAGGCTGAGAGGCGCGAAAGTCTGCGGTGAACCAGCGACCAATCGCAGGTTGCACAAGCGGCCCCACGCCTTGTTCGCGCGCGACGCGGATGCGTTCGTCCCACACCGATTGGGGCGTGGCGCCATGCTGGCTGGTGGTATCCGCCAGGACCATCGCCTCAATGCGCTGCGGATACTTCAGCGCAAAGGTCTGCCCGATCATGCCGCCCATCGAGAAACCGATCCAGGTGGCGGCCTCAATGCCGAGGTGATCCATCAATTGCGCGGCGTCTCCAGCCAGTTCATCCAGCGAATACGGTGCCGCACCTGCGCCACTGCGCCCATGCCCGCGGGTGTCGTAGCGCAACACGCGGTAGCGCTCAGCCAATGCGGGCATCTGAAGGTCCCACATGGAAACGTCACAGCCGAGCGAATGGGACAGCACCAGCCAGGGGCCTTGCGTACCGTCGACGGTGTAATAAATGGCCGGTGCTCCGGCGATTTCGAGCATGCTCATGGCGTATAGGACCTATTGCGGCGTGATGTTGGCTGACTTGGCGATGCGTGCGTACTTCGTGACTTCCGCCTCAATCAGCTTCTGGAAATCTGCGGACGTGCTGGCCGCCACCGTGACGCCCATTGCTTCGAGCTGCTTTCTCACCTGCGGCAGGCGCAGGATCCCGGTGATGTCCTTGTTCAACTGTGCGACCACAGGGGCCGGAGTTTTTGCGGAGGCGAGCAGGCCATACCAGAAACTCCATTCGTAGCCTGGAACACCTGCTTCTGCCGCCGTTGGCAGGTCCGGCATCTCGGGAATTCGCTTGGAGCTGGTCACGGCAAGCGCTCGCACCTTGCCATCCTTGACCATGCCTGCTGCTGAAACATAGGGCGCAATGTGAAACTGCACGCGGCCTGCGATGGTTTCGGTCATGGCTTCCCCCACGCTCTTGTAGGGAATGTTCACGGCCTCGATGCCCGCTTGCTCGCAGAACAGTGCCGCAGCAAAGTGAGAACTACTGCCAACCCCCGCCGACGAATAGCTCAAAGCCCCTGGCCGCGCCTTGGCCTGCGCCACCATTTCGGCCAAGTTCTTGGCAGGCAAATCCTTGGGCACCACGATCAGGGCGGGGCCGTCGCCGATCAAAGTGACAGGGGCGAAGTCGCGCAGCGTGTCGTAGCCCGGGTTGCGGAACACCGCAGGTGCCGTGGCATGGGCAGGGGATACGCTGAGCAAGGTACTGCCGTCGGCTGGTGCCGCCAGGACAGCGCGGGCAGCCAGCGTGCCGCCCACGCCTGTCTTGTTTTCCACCATCGCGGGCAACTTCCAGCGCTCGGACATCGTGGCTGCGATCAGGCGCGCCGCCGCGTCGGGTACGCCGCCCGCGCCGAAGCCGACGAGGAAGCGGTAGCTGGACAGGGCTGGCGGTGGCAGCTCGGAGCCCGCCCCAACTTGTTGTGCCCAGGCTGGCACGGAAACGCAGGCTGCGCCAGCGGGTAGCCACGTCAGCAGTGAGCGTCGGGATGGATGATGAGGGTGTTGAACTGGCATCTGGATGTCTCCTTGGGTTGTGCTGCCTGGGGCAGTCTGGTGTCGTTGCGCGGTAGCTTGCCGCGTCAGCTTTCGGATGGGAGCAGGACGCGCGGGTCACCGATCCTTGAACCAGGACCATTGATCTCAGCGAGCCACGCAAAGTCAGCACTCAGCGCTACCTCACCCCGTTCGCGGGCCCAGAACACCACGCCGCCTTCCCAGCGTGGAAACCCGTAGCCATTGACCAGGGCCAGGTCCACATCCGTGGCATGCGCGGCCACGCCTTCAGCCAGCAGCAGAGCGGCCTCATTGGCGAGCGCTAGCAAGATGCGGCGCACAATCTCTTCATCAGCGATGGCACGCGGCGTGATGCCTTTGTCAGCGCGGGCCTGCTCGATCAGGACATGCACGGCTTCGTCCACCATGGGCTTGCCGCCTTCGGCATAGCGGTAGTAGCCTGCGCCGGTCTTGCGTCCCAGGCGGCCGGCTTCGCACAGCTGGTCGGCGATGTGCACGTAGCGCGCTGCCGGGTCGCGTGTTCCAGACTGAGCCTGCCGCATGCGCCAGGCAATGTCCAGGCCCGACAGATCGGCCACAGCGAAGGGGCCCATGGCAAAACCGAAGCGCTGCAGCGCATCATCCACTTGCTCAGGCCAAGCACCTTCCTCGATCAAGAACTCGCACTGGCGGCGGTAAGCTGCGTACAGCCGGTTGCCGACGAAGCCGAACGCGTTGCCCGTCAACAGTGGCAGTTTTCCAAGCTTCTTTGCCACTGCCAAACCTGTGGCCAGCGCATCGGGCGCAGTGGCCTCGCCGCGCACCACCTCCATCAAGCGCATGACATTGGCTGGGCTGAAGAAATGCAGACCGATCACGTCTTGCGGGCGCGATGTAGCGGCAGCGATGGCGTCCAGGTCCAGATAGGACGTGTTGCTTGCCAGCACAGCACCGGGACGGGCCAGGCCATCGATGCGCGCGAACACCTCGCGCTTGACATCCAGGTCATCGAACACAGCCTCGATCACCAGATCGGCCTCGGCGATGTCATTCCAATGCAGGCTGGTGTGCAAACGGTCCTGGCGCGACTGTGCGACATCGGGCGCCATCTTTCCGGCGCGCACGCGGGCGGCGTAGTGTTCGCGAATACGGGTGCCACCGCGGTCCAGCGCCGCTCCATCCTGTTCCAGCAGTCGCACGTCGTAGCCAGCGTCCAGCGCGGCGATCGCGATACCCGTTCCCATGGTGCCTGCGCCGATCACAGCGAGGGTCTGCACCGCGCGGGGTGCCGCACCCACCAGCTCCGGGTGCTTGGCACTTTCGCGCTCGGCAAAGAACTGGTGGCGCAGCGCCGACGCCTCGCGCGAGGTACGCAGCTGCTGGAAGGCCGCGCGTTCACCGGCCAGAGCGGTGTCGAAGTCTTGCAAGGCCGAGGCCCTGATGGACTCAATCGCCGCAACCACAGCCGGGCGGTTTTTGCCCGCCTTCAGCGCAGCCGCTGCTGCGTCGGCCACGGCCTGGGTTTCACTGGCAGGGACTGCGAGTTCACGCACCCTCTGCTTGCGCCCGGCCAGGTTCCGCGCATGCGCCACAGCTGCAGCGCACAGGTCCCCGGCCGCGATCTGATCTACAAGGCCAGCGGTAAGTGCTGCGGCGCTTTTCACGCGCTCGCCGCTGCAAACCATCGCTATCGCACGTGGCACACCCACCAGGCGTGGCAGCCGCTGTGTGCCCCCCGCTCCAGGGATGATCCCCAGCGTAACCTCAGGCAGTCCGACGACGGTCTCGGGTGCTGAGATGCGGGCATCACAGCCCAACGCCAGCTCGAAGCCGCCGCCCAGCGCTGCGCCGTGCAGCGCTGCGACGAAGGGCTTGGGGCAAGCCTCTATGGCTGCGATCACCGTGGGTAACTGCGGCTCTGCCAGCGGTTGACCAAATTCGCGGATGTCCGACCCCGCGATGAAGGTTGTGCCCGCACCGATCAGCACCGCGGCCACGATGCGCTCGTCGCGCACCACCTCATCGATGGCTTTCAAAAGTCCTGCACGCACTGCGGCAGAGCCTGCATTGATCGGTGGGTTGTCGATCCAAATGATGGCGACTTCGCCATCTCGCTCCAGGCGAACCTGGGCCGTTGAATGGGTAGCCATCAGGCAAGCACCACTACGCCGTCTGCCGCGCGAACGCCTTGGCCTTTGGGCAGCACGAACACCGGGTTGATTTCGGCCTCGACCAAGCGTTCGCCAAGCTGGGCCGCCATTTGCGAGAAGGCAACGATGGCGGTCACCAGTGCATCAACATCGGCCAGGGGGCGGCCACGGAAGCCGTCCAGCAGCGGCCAAGTCTTGAGCTCCTGCGCCATGGCCAGCGCATCGGCACGCGACAGCCCGCCGGTGGGAGGCAGCAGCCGCATGGTTGTGTCCTTGAACAGCTCGGCCGTAACGCCACCCATACCCAGCAGAATGGCTGTACCCAGTGCATCGCGGTGCATACCCAGAATCAGCTCGGTGCCACCACCGACCATCTCCTGCACGAGGAAGCGCTTGGGAAGCACGCCGACCTTGGCCTCGACCTCCGACGCCATCGCAGTGAGGCGCGCACCAATGGTCTCGGCCGACAGGTTCACAGCCACACCGCCCACGTCACTCTTGTGCGTGATCTCGGCCGAGAGAATCTTCAGCACCACGCGGCCACCCAGCTCGCGCGCTGCAGCTTCGGCCTCAGCAGGTGACGCAACGATGCGTTCACCCGCACAAGGCACGCCGAAGCGCGTGAACAGCTGCTTGGCCTGGTATTCATCCAGAGAGCCTGTCGGCAAACCGTCCACGGCCACCGCAGCGGCAGGCGCGCTGGACTCGACCTGAGGCTTCAACTCAGCCGCCTGGAACATGGCGCGCAGCGCCGCCGTGCAGCTTTCCGCAGCTGCGAATGCAGGCACGCCACGTTGCGTCAGCAGCGCACCCACTTCAGGCGCATGCGGGCTGACGTAGGCGATCACTGGCTTGTCAGAGTTAGGCAGACAGTCCTGGATCGCGCCAGCCAGCAGCTCAGGCATGGCCAAGCTGGAAGAGCCTACGATGATGGTCAGGGCGTCGTAGCTCGGGCTCTTGAGCAGCACATTGATGGCCCCACGCAGCAGGTCGGGCTTGAGGCCTGCCAGCGTCACGTCGATGGGGTTGCGGTCCAGCACGGCATGGTCGCCGGTCTGCAGTGCGCGCAAAGCCTCGGCGGTGGCTGCATCGGGCGCAGGCGTGTCGAAACCGGCCATGCCCAGATCGTCGGACACCAGCGTGCCGGCGCCACCGGTAGAGGTCAAGATGGCGACGCGTTTGCCATGCAGCTTGCGGCCGGTGGCCAGGGCCGCAGGGATGTCCAGCAGGTCACTGAAGGTTTGCGCGCGGATCACGCCGACTTGCTTGAACAGCGCGTCGTACATGCGGTCGGCACCAGCCAGCGCGCCGGTGTGCGAAACAGCCGCTTTCGCGCCAGCTTCAGAGCGGCCGATCTTGAACGCCACTACTGGCTTTCCAGCGCGCGCGGCTTTCAAGCAGGCGCTGCGGAACTTGGCGGGATCGCGCACGGTTTCTACATACAGCGCAATCACCTTGGTGGCCTCGTCATCGGCGAGGTGGTCGATGAAATCGGCCAGCTCCAGATCCACCTCATTGCTGGTGGAGATCAATTTGGACAAGCCGACGCCACGCGCTGCTGCGCGCGACAACAGTGCCCCCAGGATGCCACCACTCTGCGAGACGACGCCAATGCCGCCCACAGGGAAATGCTCCATCTCCAGCGCACCGGTAGCCGACAAGACGATGTTGTCGGTCAAGTTGACGAGGCCAATGGTGTTGGGGCCCAGGATGCGCATGCCACCAGCAGCCTCCATCAGTTGCTTCTGTCGGCGTGCGCCATCCTCACCGGTTTCGGTGTAGCCGCTGGCGAGGACAATAGCCGCCGCAGTGCCTCGGGCAGCAAGATCCCGCACAGCGAGGTGGGCGCGCTCAGCACCCAGCAAGACGATACCGACGTCAGGCACCGCAGGCAGCGAAGCGATGTCCGGATAGCACACCAGCTCCCCGATGCGATCCACTTTGGGATTGACCGGGTAGATGTCGCCCGCAAAGCCGTGCTTCAACAGGTAGGAAACAGGGCGGCCTGCGGTTTTTGCGGAATCGGCAGATGCGCCAATGATGGCCACGCTGCGTGGCTGAAGGAGGCGGGAGATGGCGTTCATGGGGATTACTCTTTGCTGGCAGTTGCCGAAGCCTTGGCAAGAAAGGCCATCACCGAATCGCGGTGCTCTGTGCTCGTGTAGCAGATGCCTTGGGCCTGGCTGCCTTGTGCGAACACCTGTTGCGCCGACATCTCGAAGGTCTGGTCCAGGATCGTCTTGCCCAGCGCGAGGGCGGTGGCCGAGCCTCTGCTGAGCTCAGCCGCCCAAGCCTGCGCGTCCGCCACCAGCGTTTCAGCCGAGGTCTTGCGGTCCACGATGCCCATGGTCAGTGCCTCGTTCACATCGACCTTGCGGCCCGTGAAGATCAGCTCCTTGGCCTTGGGAAGCCCGACACGGCGGGGCAGGAAGTACATGCCGCCCCCATCGGGAATGATGCCGCGATGGATGTACGACCAAGAGAAGTTGGCCCATTCATTGGCGATGATGAAGTCGCACGCCAGTGCTGTGTCGGCGCCCAGCCCAGACGCTGCTCCATTGACAGCTGCGATGGTCGGCTTGGGCATCGTGTGCAGCAAAGTCTGCGTGTAGTGCACGCGCTGCTGGCGGTGCCAGCCATTGAAGGCAACTTCCCCGGCAGGCGCCTTCATGCGGCGCTCCATGCCGGAGATGTCCCCCCCCGCGCAGAAGCCCTTGCCTTTGCCGGTGAGCACCAGAGCCCGGATCGATTTGTCCGCGCTGACATGCTCCAGCGCCGCGATGAACTCGGTGCGCATGTCATCGCTCATCGCATTGCGTTTTTCGGGGCGATTCAGCGTGAGCGTCGCAATGCCATGGGTGACGGTCAGTTCAATGAGCTCGGTGGTCATTTTCTGCTTTCGAAAGGTTTAGTCGTTGGTGATCTTGTTGTCCTTGACGACCTTGCGCCAGCGGGCTTCTTCGCCCTTGGCATAGGTGTCAAATTCCTGAGGCGATCCACCCTTGACGATGAGGCCCTCGGCTTCCAGCTTCTTGCGGAAAGCCTCTGTGTTGACGGCTTTCTTGGCTGCGCTGTTGAGCTTCTCGATCACATCTGCAGGTGTGCCAGCGGGCGCAAAGAGGCCGTACCAGCTGTCCGCCACATAGCCGGGGACTCCGCTCTCCGCGACGGTGGGCACTTGGGAGAGCACCTGCGAGTTGGATCGCGTAGCAGTTGTCACCGCCAGCGCATGCAGTTGGCCTTTGTCAATCATGGAACCCACGGCTGCGGCTGTGGCAAACATCACATCCACCTGGCCGCCCAGCAAGTCTGTGAGGGCTGGTCCCGCCCCGCGATAGGGGATGTGAATCAGGTTCGTGCCCGTAAGGTTCTTGAACAACTCACCGGCCAGATGGGCGGAAGTTCCTGCACCTTGCGACGCGAAGGACAGCTTCCCTGGGGACGCCTTGGCTGCGGCAATGATGTCCTTCACCGACTTATAGGGACTGTTGGCCCGTACGACCAGTACGTTGGGTGATACGCCTACCAACATCACCGGAGCAAAGGCTGTTTCGTGGCTGTAGGGCAGCTTCGGTTGGATGCTAGGGTTGACCACGTGCGCCACTGTCGCCATCACCATGGTGTATCCGTCCGGCGCACTCTTGGCTGCCGTGTCGGTTCCGATGATGGTTCCAGCGCCCGGCTTGTTGTCGATGATGACCGGCTGCCCCAGCTCTTGGCCCATGACCACGGTCATGGAGCGGGCCACCAAGTCCGTACCGCCACCGGGCGCAAATGGCACGATGATGCGAACAGGTTTCTCAGGGAAAGCCGCGTTGGCGGGGGCCGCGTGCAGGCCACCCAAGACGGCTGCAGCAGCAATGACGCATGCGATGCGCGAACGCGCAGAAAGCAGGTGTTTGTGCATTTCTTTGTCTCCATTTATTAGGGAATTGACTAACAGCAAGTGGTCTCAAGCAGCGGCATGATCGGCCGCCTCACTCACAGGGTTAGATTAAGAGAACGACCTCTTTGACGCACCCCCTTCATTCCACTGGTTGGAAATAAAATGGCTCTACAACATCCACCATGACGCCACCTGCTAGCACTTCTGCACGACGCAAGAACCATGAAGAACCCACACTGAATCGATCGCTGGAGCGGGGGGTGGATATCCTCAGGGCGTTTCGGCCGGGCGCTGACTTGCTGGGAAACGGCGAGCTGGCGGAGCGCACCGGACTGTCCAGAGCGACCGTCAGCAGACTGGCGCAGACTTTGGTGCAGTGCGGCCTTCTGGAGCATGACGGCGCACGTCGTGCATACCGACTTGCCGCCCCGGTGCTGAGCTTTGCTCACGCCATGCGCTCAGGCTCGCCCATCCTGCAGATCGCCGCTCCACTCATGCGCACCGCTGCGGAGAAGCTGCGCGTCAATGTGGGGTTGGCCGTGGCGGACCGCGAGGAGATGGTCTATCTGGAATCCATCCGGTACAACAGAAAGGTTTCACTGCGCAGCGTGGTGGCCGGCCAGCGGGTGCCCATTGAACTCACCTCCCTCGGGCGCGCGTACTTGTGTGCTATCTCCGAAGCACAGCGAAGGGAGCTGATGACCAAGCTTGGGCAGCAGCGCTTATCCGGCTGGAAAGCCATTCGCGAAGATATCCTCACTGCCGTGCAACTGTTCGGAAAAAATGGCTACTGCACCGCATCGTGGCAGCCGGAGGTGGTCGCCATTGCGACCCCTATCGTCACGCCGAGCGGCGCCATCTACGTGCTCAACATGAGCGTCACGACCCAGCAAAGCGCGCTGGAGATGGAGGCAGAACTGAGCGCCCCCCTCAAGGCCCTTGCCGAGAAGATCACAGAGGCCGTTCGGCGGCTGGATTGATGGCGTGATGCTCCAGGGAGCTATTGCGCTCCCTGCACATGCACGCGATCCGCGTGCATGTTGCTGGAGAGCCTGGATGCGGCAGCAGGCATTGGTTCGAGATTTCCACCCCTTGGAATGGGGTGGATGCCATCCCCTGTCCTGCTCCATAGACTCCCTCCGGCCAGCGTGGCAGTTCACAACACAACGATCTCTGGTTCGCAGCAAGTGCCCGCTGTAGAGCTTGGCCGCAGGACCTCACGCAGGGGATCGTTTGAACAATCCAAGGAGACTTCACATGGAATCATTGCCAAGGCTTGGCCTGACGGTCATCGCCGTATCTCTCACCACAGGCTCTGGCATCGCGCATGCCCAAAGCAGCGTTACCCTCTACGGCGTTGTGGATGCTGGCCTGCGCCATGCTCGTGGCCTGGAGAGCAACAACAGTGGCTCGGCGGGGTCTGCTACGGCACTGAACAGTGGCATCGACACGACCAGTCGCCTGGGGTTCAGGGGGAATGAAGACTTGGGTGGAGGACTCAAGGCAATTTTCAATCTGGAATCTGGCGTCAACGTGGACACCGGCGGCATGTCCAACGCGGCCAAGCAGTTTGACCGCGCCTCATGGGTGGGGCTGCAAGGCGGTTGGGGAAGCCTGACGCTGGGGCGCCAGACCACCCTGCTGGCAGATGCAGTCTCTGCCGTGGACCCATTGGGCAGTCGTTATGCAGGGTTCAATCCCAACATCGGGACAGCGGCACTTAGCGCACATCGGCTGGGGGGAGAGTACGGCCCAGCGGGTGCCACCACTGGCGCTTACCGCCTCGACAATTCCATCAAGTACGTGGGTCGATTCGGCGATTTCAGCGTGCGAGGCATGCATGCTTTGGGCGAGCAAGGTGCCAGCCAGTCGAAGCTTTCATCCTCAGGCCTGGGGGCCACCTACCAGGCGGGCAGCTACAACGCAGCGGTTGCTTACACGGAGTTCAAGAACGCCAATGGGCTCACGCTGAAAGGCTATGTCGGCGGTGTGGGTGCGAAGCTCGGCAACGGCAAGCTATCGATCACCTACGGCAGCCACAAAGCGCAGACTTCGGTCACCGCGACAACCCGCAACAACACTTTTGGAGTTGGCGGTGCGATGCCGTTGACTGGAAGCCTGGACTTGGTTGCCGCCTACTACCGCGTGGATCGCAGCCGCAGCGGCGCAGCGGATGACGGCTTCGGCCGTCTCATTGCTTTTCTGGAGTACAAGCTCTCCAGACGCACATTGGCCTACGCCGAGGTGGACCACACGAGTTGGAAAAACGGATATCAAGGCCCAGGACTCAAGAGCCACGGGACAGGCGTTTCGGTGGGTGTCAAACACGTTTTTTGACCGCTCGTGAATCTGCTGATATGGGGTGGGCATCAGCAGATCCCTGCGCGAATGGGGGTGTGTTCGAGCCTGCGCAAGGTGAGGCCATAGCCCTGCAACGGCGTTCCTTCAGGATGACCTGCAGCCCACCACAGGCCGTATTGTGGGTATGGAGGGCGTAGCCATGGGCAGCTTCTCCCGCGCATCCGAAAAAGTCTCGGCGCGAGCCGATCCACATTCCATTGCGCGATTCCTATTCTGGGTAATTAAAGTCGTAAACCCCTGCCCAGCATCCATGCGGCCTAGCGCCCTGCTCAGCCAAGTGGCTGTCAACCTAAAGTCGTAAACTCCTCCAAGAGCGCTGCAGCAATCACTCAAATGCGGTCCAAGAGCATCCGCTTGGAGGCAAATCCAAGTGAGGTGATGCCGAGAGAACTAGGGTCTGTTGAGAGTCAACGGGAGTTGATGACAGCAGCCGCAAGATGAATCACGGCCGAGAAGCTGGTGTCTGACCTTGCCCCTGTTTCGTGGAGTTCTTAACCCACGATTCACGCGGCCTTTTTACGCTGTGCCTCGTACCAGCGTTGTTCATACTGCATCGGACTGACGTAACCCAGCGTTGAATGCAGCCTGCGGTGATTGTAGAAGGCCATCCAGTCCATCACCGCCTGCCTTGCCTGCTCACGGGTGGCGAATTTTTGCCCATGCACGCTGGCCGTTTTCAGTCGCCCCCAGAAGCTCTCGGTCGGCGCGTTGTGGCAAAACCCCAAGTCCGCCCAACAGTTGCCCTTCCTGCTCATCGATGAACGCACGCCCCAGCCCTTGAGCGCATCCTGGAATTCTGCGCTGCAATACTGGCTGCCCCGGTCGCTGTGGAATATCACCCCAGTTGGTGGCCTACGGCGCCACCACGCCATGGCCAGCGCATCTTTGACCAGGCCCGCCTGCATGTGTGGCTGCAGGCTCCAACCCACCACCTGGCGGCTGAACAGGTCAATGACAGCGGCCAGGTACAGCCAGCCCTCATCGGTCTGGATGTAGGTAATGTCGCCACTCCAGAGCTGATTGGGAGCCTGAGGGTTAAAGCGCCGCTGCACCAAGTCGGGCGCCACCGGCAGGCTGTGGCGGCTGTCGGTGGTCACGACGAACTTGCGTTTCGTCCTGGCCTTGATGCAGTGCTGCTGCATGAGTTTGCGAACTCGGTCTTTGCCAACACGGATGCCACGGGCCAGCAGTTCCTTGTGCATGCGCGGCCAACCGTATTCACCCTTGACCTCGGCGTGGATGGCACGGATGTGCGCCAGCAGGGCTTCGTCGCTGTGACGTCGGCCAGGGCTGCGGCTTGCATGACCATCGTCTGGCTGGCGCTGCCAGTTGAAGTAGCCGCTGGCGCTGACCTCCAGCACCTCGCAGGACACGCTCACCGGATACAACTTTCTCATTTGGTCAATCCAGGCGTACCTCGCAGCGTGTCCTGCGCGAAGTACGCCGCGGCTTTTTTTGCAATGTCACGCTCCATGCGAAGCCGCGCGACCTCGGCGCGCAAACGGGCAATCTCCATATGCTCGGGCGAGACTTTGGCAACCTTGTCTGCGCTGCCAGCACAGTCCAGGTCTCCCTTGGCTGACAGCCGCACCCAATTGCCCAAGCTTGCCTTGGGTATGCCCAGTACCTTGGCCACCACTGCAATGGCCTGACCTGCCCGTACCTGCCGAACGGCTTCCAGCTTGAACTCTCGCGTGTACTGCGCACGCACCTGCTTTTCACTCATCTCTCAACTCCTTGTCGATATTTTCAACAAGGGCTAAGAACTCCACTTTTCAGGGGCAAGGTCATATCGCGTTTGGGCGATAGCGCGGCTCCTATATCCACGAGCTTCAGAGTATCTGGTCACAACGATGCCTAGGGAAGCTCTTCACGAATCGGTTCTGGTTATGTCACAGCGATGCCTGAACTAAAACAGCACTCGCTTTGAGTAATGAGGCGTGCGCAGCGCACCCAGCAGGCGTTTGGCGAGGGCCATTGCCCCTATATCGGAGGCTTTACGCCCCCTGCACGCGCACCTGCCCCATGCAGGCCGGCAACTTGTGCCTTGACATCCACAGATTGCCCAGCGCAAACAGCGTGACGATCTGCGCCGTGTTCTTCTTGAGCCCACGATAGCGCACCTTCACGTACCCAAACTGCTGCTTGAGCACCCTGAAGGGATGCTCCACCTTGGCCCGGATGCTGGCCTTGGTGCGCTCAAGTTGATCGATCAGCACATCCACAGGCTTGTCCTTGTCCAAAGCCCGGCGCAATCCTGGACGCATGGCCACATGACAGCGCACCGCAGCTTTGGCATCGGGCCGCTTGTCTACACCTTGATAGCCTGCATCGCCAAAGGCATCAGTTTCTTGTCCGTGCAGCAGACTGTTGGCTTCGATCACGTCGTTCACATTCCCACTGGTGCCTCGTACGCTGTGCACCAGGCCTGAATCCGCATCCACGCCAATGTGAGCCCTCATACCGAAGTACCACTCATTGCCCTTCTTGCTTTGATGCATCTCGGGGTCTCGTGCCTTGCCTTCATTCTTGGTGGACGTCGGCGCCGCAATCAGCGTGGCATCCACCACCGTGCCTGCTTTGAGTTGTAGCCCTTTGGCTTGCAGCAGTGCATTGACCGTAGCGAGGATCTGATCGGCCAGCTTGTGGCGCTCCAGCAGATGCCGAAAACGCAGGATGCTCGATTCACTGGGAATGTGTTCGTCCCAGTGAGACAGGCCGGCAAAGTCCCGAAAGGCTGGCACGTCGTGCAGCGCCTCTTCCATGGCTGGGTCGCTTAGCTTGAACCACTGCTGCATGAAATGGATACGCAGCAGGGTCTGCACTGCAAAGGGCTGCTGGCCCTGGCGTCCTATCTCTGGGGCGTAGGGCTCAATGAGCGAGACCAACTCGGCCCAGGGCACCACCAACTCCATGGCGTCCAGGAACTCGCGCTTGCGGGTGCGCTTGGTGGTATTGCTCAGGCCCAGGCTGCTTTGCTTCATGGCCTTATTGTCTCGGCTTCAAGCCTTGGTAAGCACATTACGCAGGGATTTGTGCAGAGGGTCCCTAGCACTCTGCGATTAGTCCTCTGAACCAAAGCTGGGCGGGATGCGAGCCATTGCGCCGATGCAAAATCAGGTCGAATGCGATTTCAGGCAATGCGATCAGAGGCTGAAAAAACGCCAACTGGCGACCAGCCGGCGCCGGGCATGCTCGTCCGCCCCGGTCAGGCTAGCCGCCTTGCGGCCACCGCTTCAGGAAGAGCGCGTCTTGCCGATAACCAGAAGGTTACGATGAAAAGCCTCCTCGCTCTGCTGCTGGCCAGCGCCTGCTTCCAGGCGCAGTCCGCCAACCTGCCTCCCTGCGACAAGGCAGTGCGTTTCACTGCGGCTTGGTTCGCCGACCCGGAAGTGGACAACGCCAAACCGGCCGCCGAACTGACGAAGATCGGCGCGGGCGCCGGCCGCCGCGGTACGCAACTCGGCCACGTCGTTGTCGAGACCAAGCTGGCGGTGATGCCGCAGACCAGTTGCCAGGGCGTCTTCGTGCGGCTGGATTACATCAAACCGGTGCTGCGCGTAGCCAGCGAGATCCCGCCGGGCAGCTGTGCCTATGCGCACGTGATGAAACACGAGCAGACGCATGTGCGCATTCACCGCGACATCGCGCGCCAGTTCCGCGAGCTGGACTATCCCTGGGCTTCGGGCAGCAGCAGCGCGGGCATCCTGCTCTACGCAAAACAGGAACTCGACCGCCTGATGCAAGCCCAGGTGCTGTTCGACAACCCCGAGGAATACGCCCGCAACTTCAGCGCGTGCGGTGGTGAGATCGCGCGGCTGGTGAAGCCCGCGGCGTCTACCAAGTCTGGGCAGACACCGCGTTGAGGCAACCGCCTTCCGCGAGGGCTGATTGGTCGCGCCTTGGACTGGACCAAAATGATGCCGACGGTCAGGCTTGCTGCCGCCGAGACCGGAGTGAGCCATCGCGCCGACCTTCGACTGCGCCCCTTGTTCCGCCCCCGAACCCAACAGGCGTGTGGGGATAGAGCCACTCGCGTGGATCGCGGGGTCGTCGGCACATGAGTCAAAAGTGGCTTACTTCTACATCGGCGCCAACAGCTCAGATACCGTAGTTGCACGGCCAAAAGGGATTCGTGCAGAGATTCTTTAGCAGCTTTTGGGGACTAAGGCCCTTCGCTCCATATGACGCTGCACCCAGGCAACCAGCGCATGCGCTTCCATAGGCATTGCGATGTGGTATCCCTGGCCTTCCTGGCAGTCCATTCCGACGAGTGCATTCCAGACAGTCGCATCCTCAATTCCTTCCGCCAATACGCTGAGCCCCAGCTTTCGCCCCAATTGAGCCACCATCTCGGCGATTCGGGCGCTGCGAGGCTCACTCAACTGACGAACAAAGGAACGATCAATCTTGATGCGATCCAGAGGCAGCCGCTCAAGATAGCTCAGCGACGAGTATCCGGTCCCGAAGTCATCGATTGCAATGGATATGCCCTGCGCTCGTAGGGCTGAGAGGGTTTGCTCCAAGAATTGAGTCGGAAGCGCAGCGACTGATTCAGTGATCTCCAGCTCCATGTGTAGGCCCTGCAACCCGTTGGTCGCCAGCGCTGCGCAGACAAGGTCAAAGAATCCAGGGTCCTGCAACTGCACCGTGGAAACATTCACGGCCATTCTCTGTGGGGCGGTACCTGCGTTCAGAAGCTCGCGCATCGTTGAACAGGCTGTGTTGAGAACCCACTCGCCCAATCCCACGATGAGGCCAGAATGTTCGGCAACGGGGATGAACTGATCTGGAGGGACAAAACTCCCGTCGCCCTTACGCCATCGCAGCAGAGCCTCGAGCCCGACCAGAGTATGGCCGCAGAGGTTCAGTTGGGGCTGATAGACAAGGAACAGTTGCTTGTTCTCAATGGCTTCTCTCAGTTCAGATCGCAGCAATGCTCGAGCTCGTGCTTCCGTGCCCATCAGATCTGCGTACTGGAGTTCTTGACCTCGGTAGTCTCGCTTGGCACGTTTGAGGGCAATGGTGGCATCCTTGACCAAGTCAGCTCCTGCTCGTGGCTCCTCTGGCAAAAGCACATACCCACAGGTGAGCGAGACCTTGTGCGGCACGCCATCAATGTTCAGTGGGTGCCGGATGCACTCCAGCAACTGTCTAGGCTGTACGTGTCGTACAGATCCGAGGACGCCGAAGGTATCCGCCCCGAGACGGGCCAGCAGCACACTAGGAGGCAAAGACGCTTCGAGGCAGCGGGCGACCTTTTCCAGAAGCCGGTCACCGAACCGGTGACCCATCACGTCGTTCGTAGCGCTGAAGTCGTCGATGTCGACCAATGCCAGAATGTGGCCGTTCGTTCCATGCCGTGCGCACTCGTTGACCTCGTGGACAAAGTGCGCGCGATTGGGAAGGTTGACCAATGGGTCGTGGTATGCACTCTCATGCAAACGACTAAGGAGACCTCGGTTGTGCAGGAGGGTTCCGAAATTGGCGCGCAGCACGTCCAGTACCTGCCGGTCAAGTCCGTGGTGGTCCCTGGGCACGTGGATGAACACGACGAGGTCTTGTTCATCCTTGTGCCCGATGTGCAGCGCCAGCCCCCCGTCCTTGCCGTAGATGTTGCTTTTGCTTTCCGCCGACTTGAGAAGCAGGTCCAGTTCCGGTCCTGGCGTCACCAGATCGAGCGGGAGATCCACAAACTCGGAAAATTTTCCGGATGCCGCCATCACGTAGTAGTCACGCTGGCTTTCCCCACGCTGCGCGCAGACCATGCCTTCTCGTTCTACCTTCAGCAGCGCGGAGATTTGGGTCAGCACTGCCGAAGCGAACTCGCAATCGCCCTTTGTTTCGAGAAGAGATGCGCTTGATCGCACGATAAGTTCGAGGCTTGATCGGCTGGCATCTACAGCGCAGAGCTGTTTGTAAGACCGAATTGCTGTCACGACCATGGCCAGAAGCCGATCTCTAGTGAGTTCCGCCTTGGTCCGGTAGTCGTTGATGTCGTACCTGAGCAGTGTTTCCAAATCAGGGACCTGCCCCGGTTGACCCGTTCGAAGGACGATGCGGGTGTTTCTCAGGCCCGCGGAATGGCGGATGAAGTCGACCAGGTCGAGTTCCGAGCTGGCCTGCTCCGCCCCCACGTCGAGTATGACCATGGCGAGGTCATGTGCACGCAGCAGCAGCAACCGTGCTTCGTCGTCCGAGAACGCATGCGTGAACGCCAAGGGTCGTCCAAACAGCGTTTGGCCCTCAAGCGCACTCAGAGTTGCAGTGTGAACGTCGGGATCACCGTCTACGACGAGTATTCGCCAGCTTGTTCTGCTGTTGGGCTCGTCTTGTCGTGCTGCGTCAAGAGTGGTCAACCCTGCATCAGTCCAGCGCCCCTCAGTCTCAGACAACATGCTCGGCAGACGGCAAGGTGTTGGTCGCGAGACGGACCTGGTTTCGGCCCCCTCGCTTGGCGACGTAGAGCGCTTCATCAGCAAGGCCGTACGCGCTGTCGAAGTCACTGCCGGCGGGCCCCCAGCACACCCCAAAGCTGGCAGTGACGCTACTCCCATCAGGCAGATCGAATGCGTAGGCTTCGATAGCGTGGCGCAAATCCTGCGCTACGCGCTCGGATGCCGCTCCACCATGACGCGGAAGCACGACGGTGAACTCTTCGCCCCCAACACGCCCGATGTGAGCGGTCGTAGGAACGACAGTCTGAAGGCAAGCCACTATGCCCTGGATGACCCGGTCACCCATCGGATGCCCGAAGCTGTCGTTGATTCGCTTGAAATGATCGATGTCTAGAACGATCAACGCGAGATCTTCCCGGCCGAAGTGTTGATTGACCAATTCAATGACAGCCGCCCGGTTGAGGACGCCGGTGAGCGGATCGTGATTGGCGCGGTGTTCCAGCTCGGCGGCCAAGTCCTGAAGCCGCGTGTTCATCTGGTTCATTTCCAGCTCGGCCCGGTCGCTGCGCCGCACAAGCCTACGCGTTTCCCGAAGGAGTCGCTCATAGGCAAGAATCAAATCGCCAAGCGCTTGCCCACATGCTTCTTGCGCGGAGCTTGGGCAGGCCGCGTGTGCAGCCCTCGCCGCCAATAGCGTTTGATTCTCTGCGTCGAAAATGTCGGGAGGGTGCCCCGAAGGAGCGCCCAGCATTCAAGCGGCTCCGACCGAATGGTTGACGAACTCGATGACCGGAAAATCTTCACTCAGTTCCTGGCCAAACTCGAGAATGGTGTCATCTTCTTCGTCGTGATACCAATTGAGCACGACGCGGTTTCCTGCCGCGGCGGCGTTGTCCAGCGCTTCAATGAGGTTGAACAGCATTTTCGTGCTGGAGCTATTGAAGTAAGCCAATGCGATGTTCACTTCTAACGTGATTTCGCTTTGTGTAGCCAGAAACTCTCTTAGCTTCGCGATGATGTCCCCATAGAAGGCTGCTGCGTTTTCTGGATATGACTCGCCCCGCAGGCTGAGGATGCGCGTGTCAAACTTGAAGTCCACCTCGGGCGAACTGGGCGTCGGTGCGATATAGAGGTTGTCCATCGGTAGTCTCGATTCGTCGGCTCTCAATGCTTAGATTGCCGCCTTCAGATAGAAGACGGGGGAATCGCCAGACTCATTGTTGGCGTCGAAATCAAACTCAAGAGGCTCCCGAGCGTCCCGCGCGACGGTCAGGAACCCCAATCCCGCACCCTTGCTCCCATCCGGCGTGTCCTCACGCAGCGTCTGGCGGTAGGCCAGCTTGATCTCTTCGAGCGTCATGCTGCGCAGCGCAGTCAGCTTCACGCGAAGCTCCTCGGCCATCAGAGGTTCAATGGGATTCGCACAGAGCAGGGAAAAGCTACCGTCGAGTTCGCGGCGAATGCAAACCGATCCATGGCGCAGTTCGCCATCGTTTTGACTGGTAGGGGTAAGCGAGTCCGCTGAGTAGTGAATGATGTTCTGCGCCATCTCGACAAACGACGAGAAAAGCTTACGTCGGGTTGGTGCGGCGACCCCGGCAACTTCCAGTTGGAGCTTCACCGCATCGGCCATCGCGGCCACGATGTGCTGTGAGAAGTACCCGACGTAATAGAAGATAACCTGGTGCTCGCGCGCCAGGCTGAAGAACGAGCCGTACTTGTCGGCAATTTTGTGGGACGTCATATCTGTCTATGTGCGGAAGCAGAAGAAGGTGAGGTCATCGCGCCGGTGGTGCTCGCCCTGCCAAATGCGGAGCGATTCCAGCAACGCCGCGTTGAGCTCTGAAGGTGTCTTTTCTTTATGCTCGAGCAATAGCTCCCGAACGCGCCGCTTGCCGAAAGCAATGCCGCGAGGCCCGCCGATCTGGTCAACCAGCCCATCGGTACTAACGAACACCACACTCCCCGGGGGAAGAATTGCTTCCTGGTTCTGCCATTCGTAGTCGAAGTCGCTGTCCACATAGCCCACTCCCTTGCGTTGAGCATCGAGCATTTCAACGGCATCGGCTTCATGGCGGAGCACGAACATTGAAAGTCGTGCCCCCGCAAAGATCAGCCGGCCGTTCGCAGGCTCGAACCAGAAGCAGGCAGCATCCATGCCGTCATCAGAACCGGGCGTCCCATCCTGGCCGTTCATCTGGCCCAGCATCTGCTTGATGCTTCGATTGACATGGCCCAGCAATCTCGCGGGGTCCCGAGGACCGTTTTGCTCAATAGCTTGGTTCAGGCTGGTTGACGCAATCAAAGTCATGAATGCGCCAGGAACCCCATGCCCTGTGCAATCGGCCACCGTGGCGAACCAACCGTCTGAATCTGTGCTGAACTGGTAGAAGTCGCCTCCGACGATGTCCCGCGGCTGCCAAACCAGGTTGGCATCTGGACAGGCCCGTGCCAGGGCATCCAGGGAGCTGCGCAGAGTGGACTGCTGAATCACACTCGCATACTCAATGCTGTGCATGATCTGGCGGTTTCGAGAGGCCTGCATATCTGCCACGACCCGCATAAGCTGCAAACCGTTGCCGATGCCCGCGAAAGCACCGTCGCGCGTGATGATGAAGCCGTCGGACAGGGCCTTCTCTCCGTACTCCACCGTTTTGAACGTCAGCGCATCGATGTCCAGGGCCTCGTCGACGATCAACGGCTCCTTGTCCATGAACGCGATACAGCTCTTTCTACCGTACAGTTCTTGCCGGAACTGCTTGCTCATCTGTGACAAGAAGATACTGCGATTGATAAGGCCGATCGGCTGATTGCCTTCCACGACGGGGAGGCTCACGAGGTCGCGGTGGCGGTTGAATACCTCCATCACTTTGTCGTTTGTCTGATCAGTGGTCATGCACGGCACTTCGATGCACAGATCGGCCGCGCTGGGCTGGCGGAATCGGGGCCGGAAATCGCGCAGGTATTCGGTGGTTTCGGGCATGAGGCGTGGCAAAAAGCCGGAGGGCGTTGTGTCTAAATGTTACGACTGCCATATTGCGGTTTCGTGACGCAGTCGTTGTTTAGCGAGCGTTCTGAAATAAATTTCACCGGAATGGTCTCAGGCTAAGCATCAGAGTGCGCCAGGAGTGATCTGCGCGACCTTGCGCACATGTGAATACGTTGGTGCCCGGTCCGCAGTGGCTTGGATGGTTTACCGAATGATCCGATGACCTAGGCTGCCGAGTGATTCGGGCGCTTCGCACTTTCGGGATGTCTGCCGCGCGGACTTGGGCACCGAACGAAGTACCGTCAATTGCTGTGCCGCGAGATGGCAGACAAGGATTCCAAGGCTTGGTCCAGCGTGGGCTGGTTGGCGGCGAGGCGCGAGGGCATCCGTCAAGGCTACAAAGAAGGCGCGGGCCAAGATGCTGCGTGATCACACGTTGCGCTCGACTGCTTACGGACACCTCGGATCGAGCTCAGTTGTGGTGTCGCTGAACATCAACCTCCCAGGTCACATAACGACTCTGACAACCGCTGCATAGTGGCTCGCCGTTCCACCCAGTACAAACAAGTGCCAAACTCCATGGGCATGGCGATAGCCGGCGCGATTGACGTAGAAGATCGTGCCAGCTGTGTAGAGGGCTGCCCCGGTGAGCAACCACTGTAGCCCTCTCGCGTCGATCTGGGCGAGCAGCGGTACGGCCGCAACCACCATGACCCACCCCATTCCAATGTAGAGTACCAGGGGCGGTTTTGGGGAGTCGACACCAAGTTCGCGCGCTATTCCCAGCAGGGCAATGCTCCACACTGCCACCAGGCGGTCCCAGTCCCAGGCACCCTGCACCGCAACCAATGCAAAGGGCGTGTAGCTGCCAGCAATGAGCAAGTAGATAGCGCAGTGGTCAGCACGTTGCCACCACAACTTCGCTTGCCCATGCGAGCCATGGAAGAAGGTGGACGCGGCATACAGTGCAACGCAGGACAGCGCAAAAACCAGCCCCCCAACGATCTTTCCCAGGTTGCCAGTGGGCAGGCTGGCCGTGAGCATGAGTGGAACGCCTAAAACAGCCAATGCAAACCCAAACAAGTGGGTGCAGGTGTTGAAGCGTTCGCCTAGGCGCATTCGGATGAAGTGCTTGATTGGCTCCAGTGAATCAGTTGGGCGTGACGTGGGTATGAAGAAAAGGGGAAGCTCTTCATCTTGCCCAACTGGTAGCGACGATGCTTCTCCATATCGGGTATCGGCATCCAGCACTTCTTCACTACAGCTCAGCCCGGTCAGTTGCTCGATCTCCTCGACGGTCGAGAGAAACTCGGACAGCGGTTGGCTTTGGCCGGCAGAGCAGTCCACTAGGCTGCGGAGGATTGCAGTGGGAGGCGGGCTGGGAGATGCTCTGACGAGTAGCCGCTGGGAAGCCTTCATAGATCCAGCTTGAATACAGCCACAGACTCCACCAATGCCTGGGCCTGGTGGCTCAAACTGCTGGCAGCGGCAGCCATCTCCTCGACCAGCGCTGCGTTCTGCTGGGTGGCCGCATGCCGTTGCAGCGGCGTCAGCACATCACGATGTTTTCGAGGTGGAATGCGAAAGGCGTCGCATTGCCGCCAGGGCCGCCGCCAGTCATGACGATGTCGGCGCTGGCAATACCCAGCAGAGACAGCTGCGTGTTGATGTTGGAGATGATGGCCGAGTTCATGACCTGGCCCTGCACGATCTGGGAAGCCACACCAATCCAGATGGTGGGTTTGAACTGGAACACCGCCTTTTGCTGGGGGGCGATTGAGGTCTTGATAGCCAGGAGCTTCCCGTCCTTGTAGCAGCTGGCGTTGATAGCACCCTTGGGCAGCGCATTGAGCACCTGCACTTCATTGGGACTGGAGCCAGTGCCTGCAGACACGAGCCGGTCGCCAGAAGTCGTCAAGGTCATCTGGAACAGCTGGCCATTTTGGGCCTCCAGCTGCGGGGTGTAGTTGCCATAGCTGTCACTGGCGCCGACCTGCATGCTCATGGGGAAGGTGAACGGATGGTTGTCGCCTGGGCCGCAGTACTTGATGACCAGCCAGGCCACCGCGAGCTCGTCGAAGTTGGTCGCAACGTTCTTTTGGAATATCACGACCTCCGAGTTGTTCGTGTCGTTGGATTTATTGATGAAATTGAGTTGAATGCCCATGGGTTTCTCCTGTTGGTGAAAGTGGTGACAACACGCCGTGTATTGCCTGTTTGCCATCGTTGCCCTCCAGCCCCGACGGCGAACCCAGCGTGTCCAGCCCTGGTGGTTGCCTTCTGGATCGGACGATGATTTCGAGATTGACTTCGCAGGTGATTGAGCCTTCGCCGGGGCCGCCTTCGCTCATGACGGTGTCGGCGCTCGCGATGCCGATCGGTGAGAGCGCGGTGTTGATTTCCGTCATCACGGCCGAGTGAATGGGTCGCCCCAGCACAACCTGGGAGTACAAGCCTTCCCGTAGCGCGGGCTGGCACTGGAACAGCGCCGTTTCCCCAGGTGCCATCGAGGTACCCGCTGCACATTCATTGCCTTCAACTTTGGTCAAGTTTCCCTCCCGGTTTCCAGAGGATTGGCGGTTGTCAATCTCGGGTGTGCGCACATGGATGCGCTGCTTGCCTGGAGTCTGGCGTCTGCGCTCTTGGCACTTGCTATTCGGTACGCGATTGTTAGGGGTATGGCGCAATGTGGCTATTTTTTTTGCACAACTCACCCACACGTATGGCGCAGATGTCGTGGTAGATCGTCTTGCGTGAAACGCAGTGCCTGGCTCACAGCGAACCGCACGATCGAGCGGCAGATTCCGAGAGTGAGGCGACCGTTCCAGGTCGGTGACGTGAAACGACGGATGTTTGCGGTTGCTGCCGCTCATGCGCTGGACCGCGGATGACTCAGATCTGCCTGGTCCTGCCGTAGCGGTTTCAATCGACTGGTCCGCAGCGGTTGCTGCCTTCCGACGCCAGAACACGAATGTCCGGTTTGGTTCACACACCGTACGTGCAAGCCCTTCGGATTGACGCTCTGGCGAATGACGCTCGCACCTTAGACGGATTCAACTGCGCGTTGCAAGCGCACGGCTCGCCGCCGGCCCCTACGGCAAGCTCGCCCCATCGAACATGCGCGGCGCAATGCCGTTCAGGCTCATCCCATCGATGCATGCCAGGTTTACCGCGTAGGTCTGCTGCCCATTGCGCCGGATATCCGTAAAGCACTGGATCCCACACTGAGGACAAAAGTAGTGCTGAGCGAAGTTTTTCGACCCGTATGACTTTGGGGTCAGTTTCGGATCAGCGCTGGTCAAGCGAAATGACCCAAGTTCTGTCCGGTGCATCACAGCCCCCCTGCGCACGCAAAAACTACAGTTGCACTGAAACGGATCTTGAAGGCTGATCAGAGCCTCGAACTTCACTGCCCCGCAATGGCAGTGACCCACATAGTTTTTCATTGATGCTTACTCCTCTTCGAGAGGGCAGCACGCGCTGCTGCCGAGGTCGGCTGTAGGGCAGAAGCACCACCCTTGGCGCGCTCGCTCCCGAACGCATCATGAGCCAACCATCTACGCAAACCGTTCACTTGCCGTATGACCACCCCGGGATCCCTCGTTGCCTGAGCCACCACCGCCGCACCTTGCAAGCAAGTCAGCAGATGCTCAGCGTAGCCCACGGCATCTTCAGCACTACATTTGCGTGCAAACTGTGCCCGAAGCCATTCCAGCAAGTCGGTGAGCAGGACCGCTGCGGGCATGTGCAGATCGACCCCTCCGCGCTTTCCGAGCTCTGTGCTTAGACTGCCTAGTGGGCACCCCATCATGGCCAATTCCTCCGCCGATGCTTCGACATAGGCAAGCAGTCGCTCGATGACCTCCCACGGCGGGGCATCGCGTGTGCAGGAGGACTGCGAACCACTATCCCCCTCTCCTGACAGAGCGACATTCAATGCCTGCTGGCGCGCGTCGGTCACCGCTGCGAGCAACTCTGGCTTGGTCTTGAAGTAGTAGGCCAGGTTGCCTTTGAGCAGGCCGGACGCCTCAGCAACATCGGCAAATGATGTGCTTGCATATCCCCGTTCATGAAACAGCCGCAAAGCTGTAGAAACGATGCGCTCGCGTGTCTGCTCGCCTTTCACGCTGGAGCTCCGTTGAACTGCGGAGACCCAGCGTGAAGCCACCGCTCGATCTGATCCAACGGCAAATGATCGCCCACATCGGTTCCGTAATAGGCAACATCGATCACCCCATCCTCGCGAATCAGGAAATCCGCCGGGACCCTGTTGGCGGGCCCTTCCACGCGGCCCGGAAGCATGCCGGCTTTCATCGCACGGGCTGCATTCAGCAGAACGGACGGCGTCAACATCGCAGTCCACCGTTGCTCTACGCAGTAGCTGCGATACAGCTCCATGCCTGGGTCTGCAACGATAGGAAATGGTGCATCTTGACGCCCAACATGCGTTGCAATCGAAGAGGCGGGGGACTGGAACACCGCAACCAAGCTCAGTCCTTGCGTTGACCAAGCGTCATAACTACGAATGAGATCGCGCATCCGCAGATTGCACAAGGGGCAGGACGCGTACCGATAGAACGACAGCATCACCCTGCGGCCACGCAAGGACTGCAAATCGACAGGCGCCCCGAGAAAGTCACGGGTCGCAAACTCGGGAGCGCGGTCGTTGGCTTGAAGTCGCTTCATTGGCATCTGAGAATATTTGGACGTTCGACCAAATATAGCAGGATCAGTCGATGAGCGGTAGCGATGCGGTCGCTGCTCTCATGTGGCCTCCCAGTGCTCCCCAAGAAGCGCCACCCCTGCCGCTGATCGCAGACCCTGATGGTTATCGTTTGAACTGGTTCAGCATTCAAGCGCGTGTTGACATGATTAGGTCACTCGTCCTACGATATTAGGACGAATGACCTAAACCTTTGGAGTCTTGCATGCATGAGCTTTTTACCCCCTTCATGCTGAGCGACATGTTGCTCGGCAACCGGATCGTCATGGCGCCGATGACGCGCAACCGCGCAGCACCAGAGGGCGTACCGTCCCCTCTCATGGCAATCCACTACGGACAGCGTGGTGACGCCGGGCTTGTGATCTCCGAATCTGCTCCTGTGTCGGCTCAGGGGGTTGGATATCCTGGAACGCCCGAGATCTACACGGACGAACAGGCACAGGGATGGCGGAGGGTCACGGACGCGGTCCATGCCAAAGGCGGGCACATCTTTGCCCAGCTACAGCACTGTGGTCGTATTTCACACCCCAGTCTTCAGGTGGACGAAGAGCTACCCGTCGCCCCTTCAGCGATCAAGCCCGAAGGCTTGGCAGTCACATACGGTGGAATGCAGCCGTTCTTGACGCCAAGAGAGCTGACCACCGCGGAGATCCCTCAAGTGGTGGACCAGTTCAAGAGGGCCGCCGCAGTGGCGAAAGCCGCAGGCTTTGACGGTGTCGAGATCCACGCAGCGAATGGCTACCTGATTGATCAGTTCCTTCGGGATGGAAGCAATCAACGAAGCGACCGATATGGAGGATCACCCGCAAAGCGGTTGACGTTTCTGCTGGAGATCGTGGCGGCAGTCAGCGAGATCTGGCCGAAGGGCCGTATGGGCGTGCGATTCAGTCCAGAAAACTACTTCAACAACATGCGCGACAGCGTCTCAGCAGCGCATTTTGGGTACTACGCCGAAGAGCTTTCCAAATTGCACTTGGCATATCTTCATGTACTGGAGGGCGACATGTCGGCCGCTGAGCCTCTGGTGGACTATGGTGATCTGCGACGCCGCTTTGGCGGCACTTACATTGCCAACAATGGATACGGCAGAGCCCGGGCCATGGCGGCCATTGAGCAAGGTTCAGCCGATTTGATCGCCTTCGGCAAGCCGTTCATTTCGAACCCAGACCTGGTCACGCGGCTTCGACATGATCTGCCTCTCGCAACTCCTGATTTGGCGACGTTCTATGGCGGAGACGAGCGTGGATACACGGACTATCCAACGGCCACTGAGCAATCGCCCTCAACAATGGCGGCAGCATGAAATCCGCAGCCCCCAAACCAAGTACACGGCAGGAGATCGTCGAGAAAGCCGATCTTCTGTTTTATCAACGCGGCTTTGAGAACACCTCGTTTGCCGACATTGCCGATGCAGTGGGCATCTCACGCGGCAACTTCTACTATCACTTCAAAACCAAGGACGACATCCTCAAAGAAGTTATCGCTCACAGAGCGGCCAAGACGCAGGGGATGCTGGACACCTGGGCGCTCAAGGGGCGCACGCCTATCGAGAGGCTCAAGTGCTTTGCCCAGATGCTGATCGACAACCGCAAGGACATTCAGCGCTTCGGTTGCCCAGTAGGAACGCTGTGCGTCGAACTGGCAAAGCTCGAACATCCCTCACAAGGCGAGGCGGGAATGATCTTTGGCCAGTTCCGACGTTGGCTGGCGCAGCAGTTTGTAGAGCTGGGTCGCATCAAGGATGCCGATGTTCTGGCCATGCACCTGTTGGCACGAAGCCAAGGCATTGCTTCCTTGGCCAACGCCTTCCATGACGAGGCCTTCATCCGTCATGAGGTCAAGCAGATCGAAGCCTGGGTGCTGGATGCAGCGGGTCAAGGCGCGTCGCAAAAGTAGATTACAGATTCCAACTCTGATATCGCGATCAATAGGAGAGAGTTCTCATGCACATTGTCTTGCTCAAGTTCGGGCCCAATCGTTCGCAAGCCGCGCAGTGGATGGCCGGACACGAGGAGTGGATTGAAAAGGGGATCAACGATGGGGTGTTCTTGCTCGCCGGGTCTCTGGAGAATTCGCAAGGCGGTGCGCTGCTGGCAGTCAAGCTCAACAAGGCCGAGGTGACCGCTCGGGTTGAAGAAGACCCTTTTGTGAAGCACCACGTTGTGGAGCCAGAGATCATCAGCATTGCGCCGTCGCGAATGACTGAGGAATTCGCTCCGCTGCTTGCCTAGATTTGGGACTTCAGAGGGTCTCTCGTGGCCGGTTGGCTCCTGCGGTACAGTTCCGTTGTGCGAAAAATCCTCGTCATCTTTCTGATACTGCTGGGTAGCGTTTTCCTGACCCAGACGGTATCGGCAAGTGTCTCTTCTTATGGGCATTGCTGTATTACCGAATGCGGTGATGTGGATGGGTGCGCCGTTCCTGGCTGCCAACCCTGCGGCTTGCACCTGATGGCCTCCACGCTGTCCCGCAGGTCGGATTCACCTCAGTCCACAGGCATGCCAGACGGCTCTGTGAAGGACTGGGCTTCTTGGCGGGCATCGGTGTGGCGACCTCCTGACTAGGGTTGGGTTGATTTCTCAATTTCCATCCAACCTAAACAGGAACATTCCTATGAAGAACAAACTTTTGAAGTTCAGTGTGGCCACTCTCTTGCTGTCGATTGCAGGCGTGGCTATGGCCCAAACCGATTGCTGCGCAGAACTCGTCGAGTGCTGCCTGGAAATGTTGGGCTGCTGCGATTGATAGCTAGCACCTAGCTACTGCGTGAAGGGCCGGCGTTCATGGACGCTGGCCCTTTTTTCTGTTCCTAGGACATGCGAGTTTGGCGACCAAAACGCAAGCGCTTTGCGGCCAAACAAGTTCAGCAACTCAGAGGCTACCGTCAGAGTGGGGACGGACCCGATCACGGCACCAGTTCGTGAAGCCAGAGTTCCGATGCGCCGGAGTCAGTCTGTACTCATCGCTTACCCACGGCGGGGTTGAGCCGTGGGTGAGTCTCTTCGCCCCAGTGCAGAAGGATGCCTCCAGAGACAAGCATGGCAATGGCGACGAAACAGAAGGCGTTTTCTAGTCCACCTCCCCATGCTGCGGCTGCGCCCAGGCCCAGCGCGCCGATGCCATAACCAAGATCGCGCCAGAACCGGTAGATACCGATGGCAGAAGCGCGCCAACGAGGATGGGCAATATCGGCCACCGCAGCACTCAGATTCGGGTACAGCATGGCCATACCGAGACCGGCTATGGCGGCGGACATGCTCCACCACAGCGATCCAGTACCGAGCGGCATGAGCGCAACCCCGGCTCCGCAAACCCACATTCCCCATACATTCAGCAGGTGCCGCCCAACACGATCAGAGAGCCTGCCTGTGAAGAACTGTGCGGCGCCCCAGGTGAAACCGTAGACGCCCACTATCCATCCAATGCCCGGCAGACTCAGCCCTTGCTGGTGCAGGTAGATCGGCCACAAGGCCCAGACGAGTGCATCCACAAATTTCTCGACCAGTCCGGCCTGGCAAAGGGCTGCCATGCGCCGGTCGCGCCAACTCATCAAGAAGAACATCTCTGCGGTTGTTGGATGCTCTCTCGCCGCTTCGGGATACCGTGGCCGGAGCGCTGTGACGCCTGCGCCTGGCTGCCGTTTCACCTCGTCGCGCGCCCAGGGCAGCGTTTCAGCAACGGAGGTCCATGCCAGCAATGTCGCCAGACCGATGACCGCCCCGCCAAACCACAGCAGGCCCACGCGCGGCCCCAGTATTGAAGCGAGATAGCCAGTAGCAACACCGGCGATGGCAAGCCCCAGGTAGCCTGAGAACTCATTCAGGCCTATCACCAGGCCGCGCTGGTCGGCGCGGGTGAAGTCAAGTTTGGCGGTTTGCGTCATCGACCAGGTCAGCCCCTGATTGACGCCCAGCAAAACAGTGGCGAAGACCACCCATGACCAGCTCTGCGAAAAGTAGATCAGCGCCGGAATGGGCCAGGCCACCAGCCAGCCGAACAGAAGGACACGCTTGCGCCCCAGCTCCTCGGCCAGGCGCCCTGCGGCGAAGTTCATCGTGCCTTTGACGAAGCCAAAAGCCACCACAAACGCCACCAGCAGCATGAACGATCCGCGCGGAACGCCGAACTCGGTCTCGGCCAGCGCGGGCACGACATTGCGCATCATGCCAATGGTCATGCCCACCAGCAGCACCTGCAGCAGCTGCTGCAGAAACTGACCGAGATTGGCGCGGATACCGAAATTCATTGTCAGCTCAGACAGTTGCTGCGACTGGGACCGCGCCACGCAGATTGGCTTGCACGATGTGCTCCATGTCGGCGGGCTGCGGTGGGATGTCGGCAGTCAACGCAGACACAAAGGCATCCCTGGACATCGAAAGCATGGGATTGAAACGCTTTTCAAAGCTGATGGTGGATGCGGGTTTGCCCGACAGCCCTGCGCCGCAACTGCTCCCTGCCTGGTGGCCTGGGTAGATTTCGAGTTCGGCGGGCAACGACAACAGCTTGGTATGGAGCGTGTCGTAGAGCTGCGCAGCCATTTCACGCTCGTGTCCCGCCAGATCGGGACGGCCGACTGCCCCCACAAAGAGCGTGTCGCCTGTGATGACGAACCAGGGTTCGTCCCCACGGCGCAGGTCTCGGACCAGCAGGCACACGCTGTCAGTGGTGTGACCCGGGGTGTGGATGACATCCACCAGCACGTTGCCAGACTCCAACCGCTGCCCGTCGCGCAGCGGGGAGAACGCAAAGGCCGTCCTCCCAAGGTTGCTTTCGTGAAGGTGGTAGCTGGCACCAGCAAGGCGCGCAAGCTCCGGACCGCCCGAGAAATGGTCGGCGTGAACATGGGTGTCGATGACGTGCGCGATGAGTACCCCAGCTTTTTCAGCTTCCTGGAGAAACCAGCTCTCATCACCGGCCACTACATCGACTGCGACGGCCTTTTGAAGACCGGCGCAGCCGAAGAAATAGGAGAGCGTTGCATTGGCAGCAAGGTGTTGGCGAAAGAACATGGTGGTCTCCTTGAGGGGCCCCGTGCCGTGGCTGTCGGGGATATGGAAGGTGGTTTAGTAGTAGCCCGGACCGGGGCGCGGACAAGGAGTCGGTTGATGCGCCCCGGGGTCCATCTCTTTACGCAAGCTCTGACGGGCTGGCAACGGGTAGTCCGCGAGCGCGCCACTCCGCCACCCCGTCGGACAGGTGGAAAGCTTGGTATCCCTTCTTGCGCAGCAGTTCTGTGGCGGCCTTGGCCATCAAGCAGAACGGGCCCCGGCAATATGCCACCACGGGCACATCCTTGGGCAGCTCGGCCAGGCGCTGTTTGAGTTCTTCGAGGGGAACCGAGCGGGCGTGGGGTAGATGCGCCACGCTGAACTCCTCCTCAGGCCGAACGTCCAGGACGGTGATTTCTCCTGCAGCAGCCCGGCGCAGGATTTCGCTGCGGTCAATGCCTTGAAGGTCGGCGCCTGGCTCTGAAATGGATGCCAGCGCCATCTGCAAATCGACCAGACGCTCCTCAGCCTCTGTGCGCAGGGTGACCCACAGGTCCGCCACGCTGGTGCTAGCCAGGCGATACACAACGTATTTGCCGTCTTTGCGGGTATCCACCAAACAAGCCAACCGCAGTTCTTTCAGGTGGGCGCTGGCGAGCTTGACGCTGATATCGGCTTGGGTCGCCAGGGTTTCGACAGTCTTCTCGCCCTGACACAGCAATTCGATGAGTTCCAGGCGCTTCGGGCTGGCAATGGCTTTGCCAATACGGGCTACTTGCTCGTAGAGCTGATTCTTGAGTTCTCTCATACATTCATTCTAATGAATGTTTGAATGAAAAAGAAATTTCGTCACCGTAAGACTTGGAAGCTCCGGAGTTTGCTGAGGGCTTGGAGCTCTACGGTGCCACTGCCGAGCGAGAAATGTGCGAACTATCTCAATCTGTTCAGCCATTTCCGTCTGCAGGGTAGACGACGAGATCGAGAGGCGAAATGGATGAAGCACCGGAGCTTTCAGCGCGGACGGCATCTTGTACGCGTGTTGCGGTGAGCCCCGTCAATGTTGGGCATCCTGAATCTTCTTTGGCAGTCGAATGGTGCCCGTATTGTTCGATATTAAAGAAAGCGGGGAGTGCACCTGCTGGTCTGATAGACCGTAACCAACTTTGAGCTGCCTACCGGCGGTGCCGTTGGCTGAGCGATCCCTTTCTCGCTCGTGCGCGCCACCGGCTGTTCCAGACCATCAGCCCTGTGACGGCCAGAGCACAAGTTACCAAACCGGCCAACAAGACAGCGATACGGCCCCACAGCCCAAGCACCCGGCCTGTGTGTAGCGGGTACTGCCAGATTACGAAGCGCTCGCCGCGCGTGGCGTGGTGGTAGCCGTACAGTGCGAGAAGCTCGCCGTGCTGGTCGTCCAGATAGACCTGTTCGTAGCGCAGGCTGAGGGCGTGTTCCAACATCTCGGGTTCCTTGAAGGCGATGCGGTACACACCTTGCCGGGCCAGGTGGTTGGCGTACCAGGGCTGGTAGTGCCGGGTTTCGGGGGCCAGATGGGATCGTGCGCGTGATACCGCTTCGTCGATACCGAAGGCGGGTAGCCGCCCTGGGTCTGGGATGGCGGGCAGCGAGCGCACGGGATGCTGGTGCACCGTGGAGAACCAGTTCACCACGGGTTTGAACACTTCATCGGCGAGGCTGAAGTACACGCCCGAGATGCTCAACACGATGGCAAAGGGCAGGCTCCACAGGCCTGCGCTACGGTGCAGGTCGAACGTGAGGCGGATTGCGGATGCCCCGCGCTTGATGCCCCACGTGGGCTTCCATTTTTGCCAGAAGCCTTGGCGCCAAGTGGACATGCGGGGAAGCGTTAGCCAGGCACCGAGGAGTGACGAGGCAAGCCACACCAGAGCGAGCGCGCCTGTCACCCAGAGGCCCAATTTCCCGGGCAGTTGCAGCCTGCGGTGCAACATGTCGATGAAGGGGATGAGGTGCGCGCGGTCCAACCGGGCTGCTCCCCACTGGCGCCGACCCAGGAGCTGCCCAGTGGCGGGGTCGACATACACACGGTCGAAGCCGAGGGCGTGGGACTGACCTGTGGCGGCATCGGTGCTTGGCGCCACGCGCACTTCATAGGTGCTGCCTGCGGGGGCGCTCAGGGGCATCAAGCTCACGCGCAGGCGTGGGTCTTCCTGCTCGATGCGGCGGACCAGCTCGTCGGCTCCCAGGGCGGGCCGGGTGTGCCCGACGCGCAGCAGGCGCGGGTTGAGCCAGGTATCGATCTCATGCGCGAACGCCAGCACGCTGCCGGTGAGGGCAATTACCAGCAGGAGCAGCAGCATTGCGAGGCCAAGGTAGCGATGCAGCCCTACCCAGAACTTGCGAGCCACGGCCGAGTCACCAGTGGTGCGCGTAGCTAACCGTCAGGGTCGCCCCGGCGGCGGGTAGGCGGCTGTCATTGCGACCGCTGCGCATGAGCTGGCTGTACAGCGGCAGGTAGTACTTGTTGAACAAGTTCTGCACGCCTACGGTCAGGTGGTTCTTGTTGTCGAACTGGTACCGCCCGACGAGGTCCACGCTGTAGTAGCTTTGCACGTCCGCACGTGCAAACTGGGTGAGGCCGTTGGCCAAGCGGTAGTCGCGCGAGCCAAACCAGTTGAACTGCGTGCGCAGGCTCCAGCGCGCGCTGGGTTGGTATTGCACGTAGCCGGTAATCTTGAGGGGCGGGATGCGGTAACCAGTCATGATCTGGTCGCTGGTAAGGCCGGGCGGTGTCTCGCGGCCCTGCATCCAGGTCAGCGTACCGCCGGTAGACCATGTGTCGCGATAGTGGTCGGCAGTCAGCTCCACACCGCTGATGCGTTCGCGCGTGCGGGTAAGGTGCAGCCCGTTGTTGAAGGACTGCACTGCGCCCAGGTTAGAGCGGGTGTGGAAAACGGCCAGCGTGGCCATCGTATTGCCGACGGCGCCGCGCCAGCCAATTTCGTAGTTACCGGTCTTGACGGGTTCCAGCTCGGAGGAGCGGATGTCGAACTTGGCGCCCGCGTTGCGCAGTTGCAAGCCCACGTCGGACAGGTCGAAGCCCTGGCTGAACGAGGCGTAGATCTCGTGGTCCTTGACGGGCTTGAAGGCCAGGCCGACGTTGTAGAGCACCGCGTCGTAGGAAACCTTGCCGCCAGCGACGGTGGCGGGGTTGGCCAGGCGCGACTGCGACAGCGGCTGGAAGTCGTCAAAGCTGGCTTGCGATTTCTCGTAGCGCAGGCCACCTTCGACGGACCATTGGTCATTGAACCTGTGCTGGAGCTGCCCGAATGCACCCGCGCTTTTCACGGTGACCCAGGGCATGTAGGTGCGTTGCCCCGTGCGGCGAAAAACGAGGCCGCCACTGGCGTCGTAGGTGGCCGCGTCGAAGGTGTCCAGGGGCATATTGCTGCGCTCCCGGATATAGTCTGCCCCCCACACCAGCTTGGTGTGCTTGTCTTTGCCCAGAGGGGTCGTGATGGTCAGGCGGCCGCCGAACACTTTGTTGTTCTGCATGACCTGGTCCACGAAGTTGCCGCGATTGGTGTTGCTGCGGGAGTCCGATGGGACAAATCGCACGTAGTTGTCCCGGCCATAGAGCATGGCCGAGAGCATGCTACCGGCCAGGTCCCTGTTTGCGTAGCTGGCGCTCAGCAGGGTGTTCTCAACCTGGTTCTGCTCGGCCAGCTGCAGGCCCTTGATGGCCCGGGCCGTGGTGCTGCCCAGGGGCGCCTTGTTTACGCTGGGATCGCTGGCGTAGTCGGACTTCTGATGGGTGCGCAGGTCACTGGCCGCGAGCTGGATGCGCTGGTTCGCATCGATGCGAAAGCCCAGCTTGCCGCCCAGACTGTAGGTGTTGGAGTCGAACAGATCACCCTGGCTGGCATCGGGGGCGATGCGATTGCCGTGGCCGTCAAAGGCGCCGCCCGTGTGGCGTGTGGAGATATCGACCTCGTAGTCCACCACCTCGCCCGCACCCGACAGGTAGTGCTGCACCTGGGCACCCACACCTTCGCTGCTAAGCTTGGCGAGCGAGGCATCAAAACCCACCGTGGTGCGCGCCACCGGCTTGCCGCCCACAGGCCGCGTGGTGACCGAGATCACGCCGCCGGTGGCGCCGCTGCCATAAATGGCATTGCTGCCGCGCAGCACCTCGAGCCGCTCTACGCGGCTGAGGTCCACGCTGGCGAGGGTGCGCGAGCTGTCGCGGTTGGTGTTGAGCGGAATCCCATCGACCAACACCAGCACATTGCGCCCGCGCAGGGTCATGCCAAAGTCGCTGAGATTGCGGCTGGAGTCCGAGAGGCCGGGAACGCTCTTGGCCAGCAAAGCGCCCAGGTTGGGTGCGGTGGCGCGAAGGTCGCTCAGCTCCTGGCCCTCAATGACGGTGACTTGCCGTGTAGGCTGCATGAGCGAGCTGTCCGAGCGCTGGTCGGACACCATCACCATGGGCAGCTGCGCCGTGGGCGCACTCACCTGCGCCTCAGTGTCTGCGGGCGAGGCGGTGGCAGAGGTGGGCTCCAGCGCGCTCTGCTGCGCCTGCGCCGCTGCTCTGATCTGCAAGGCGCCGCCCGGCAAGGCCTGCACCGACAGGTTCGAGCCTTCCAGCGCTTTGCGCACGGCCTGCTCCGCTGTCAGCGTCCCCTGGATGGGCTTGGCGCGCAAGCCCTTGACCAAGGCGGGGTTTGCAACGATGCTGCGTTGGGTCTGCTGGCCGATGCGGGTGAGGGTGTCGGACAGCGTGCCGTCCGGGATATCGAGGCGCACGGCCGCCGATGCTGATACCACTGCGGTCGCATCGGTCCCCTGGGAGGCGGCGGACGAGGCCGCACACGCCAGGATCGCGGCGAGGGCCAGCGCGTGCACGCCGGGGCTTTGCAGCGGCTGACGGGTGGGACTGGAGTGGAGGGGAATGGTCACGGAATCATCCTTTTCGCGCTGTGTTGACCACCTTGTGCGGCGAAACGGAAAATCCCCTCAGCTTTTTTCACGCCACCTCAGCGGGGAGGTTTGGCGTCGATGGAGACCAAAGGGCCCAGGCGGCGAATCTGCACCGGCAAGGTCTGGGCAAGCGTTTCCAGCAGCAGCTGCACGTCAAGCTGGAAGATGCCGAACACCCGCAACCCCGAGACAGAGGGGGCAACCCGGATAAAGCCCGGGTAGTAGGCCTGGATGGCATTCACCACATCCCCCAGGGGCCAGTCGTCCACCGCCAGCATCCCTTGTTGCCAGGCAGCCCTGCCCACGACGTTGCCCTGCAGGCGCTCTAGCGTGCCCCCGCTGAAGCTGGCGCCTTCGCCCGTGCGCAGCCTGGACTGTGCAAGCCCGAGCGGCTGAAAGTGCAGCAGGCCCTCCAGGGCCACCAGGTCGGTGCGGTCAGCATGCACGCGGCTCATCAGGCGCCCCGCATCCATCTGCGCCTGCCCATGCCGGGTGTGGATGCTCAGAGGCGCGGGGCCAGTGAAAGCGCGGGTGGCGATCAGTGCGCCTGCCTTGTGCTGCAAACTGGGCACGTCCGCCACGTAGCGCACATTAACGGAGGAGCGAGCATCCAGCAGCACGGTCGTGCCATCGGCGAGGGTGAACGCGCGCCGCTCCCCCGTTCCGGTGCGCAGGTCGGCCATAACCTGCCCGAGCGGGGTCCAGCGGTGGGCCACGAATGCAGAGGCGGCCGTCACGCCAGCCACGCCCAGAGCGCCGCGCAACACGCGGCGACGCCGGGTCTTGAACAGCGTTTGCAGGGCTGCGTTCACCGGCTGCCCCTCGGTCCGTGGCTGAAGGGTGCGAATGGTCTGCAGCGGGGCCGCCAGCGCGCTGTTCACCCGCTCCCAGGCGCCACGGTGCGAAGCGTCCTGGTCCAGCCAGTGCTGGAAGGCCTCGCGGTCTGCTGCGCTCGGTTCGGAGGCTTCCCGGTGTACCAGCCAGTCCACCGCCGCATTCAGCGCTTGTTCGTTGGGCGGGGGCATCACCCTCATGCCGTGGTGCAGCTCACGCACTGCAGCAGGGCTCGCTTCATGTGCCGCTCGACGGTGGCCAGAGAAATGCCCATATATGCCGCAATCTGTGGGTAGCTCAGGCCATCAAGCCGCGACAGGAGAAACGCGGTTTTGACCGGTAAGGGCAAGGCCGCTATCGCTCGGTCAATCTGGCAGATAGCCTCCATCAGGATGGCATGCTCCTCAGGCGAGAGCGCCACCGCCTCGGGCATGTGGCGCAGCGTGTCGGCATATGCCTTCTCCAGGTCCTGGCGCTGCCAGAGCTTGATCAGGATGCGCTTGGCGAGCGTGGAGAGAAAGGCGCGTGGCTCCAGAATCTGGGAGGGTGCGCTGTACTGCGCCAATTGCAAGAAGGTCTCGGACGCCACATCCTCCGCGTCGCTATGGCTGGAGACATGCCGCATCAGGCGACTACGAAGCCACGCATGGTTCTGGCGAAAGATCACATCCACGTCGGCATGAAACTGGACTGGAGGCATGGCGCTGGGTCAGGAGTTCAAGTAGGCAGGCTGCAGGCTTAAAATGCACAAATGATAACAATTCTTGTTATCAACGCCTTGCGGTCTTGTCCACCTGGTTCCTGGGCGATTCACGGCCTGGTGTCCGGCGTCGGGTGCTTGCAGACTGGCAGCGCTACCACTCTGATAGCACCCAGGCGAGCCGCGAACGATTAAGGACGAGCGCGTGGTGCATCTAATCAAGATCACCTTACACACCAAGTCAGCCGACGACGCCATGCGCTAGAACAGGCGCGCAGTGACCATTCAGGCCGGGCTGCAACTAGCGACCGGTGTTGGCGGATGCTGCCGTTCAGGTACTAGAACTTGAATGACTCAGATCAGCCTGAAGCAGCCCATCCAACTCCCCCATAGCTTTGTGATCTGACAATAAAAAAGCGCCTCAACTGAGGCGCTTGGAACCCATCGGTGCAGGTGCGCTGCACCATTACAGGTTTTATTTACAGGTTACAGAGTTTATTTTTACGATCAAATTCCGGGGGGTCAGTTCACTCGTCACTCCACTGTGACACTCTTGGCCAGGTTCCTGGGCTTGTCCACATCCGTCCCCCGCGCACACGCGGTGTGGTACGCCAGCAGCTGCAGCGGCACCACGTGCAGCAGCGGGCTCAAGGGGCCGTAGTGCTCGGGCATGCGGATGACATGGATGCCCTCGCTGCTTTCGATGCGGGTATCGGCGTCGGCCAGCACGTAGAGCACGCCAGCGCGCGCGCGCACTTCCTGCATGTTGCTCTTGAGCTTTTCGAGCAAGGTGTCATTGGGCGCCACGGTGACCACGGGCATGGCACTGGTCACCAGAGCCAGGGGGCCGTGTTTGAGTTCGCCCGCCGGGTAGGCCTCGGCGTGGATGTAGCTGATTTCCTTAAGCTTCAAGGCGCCTTCCAGCGCAATAGGGTAGTGCAGGCCTCGGCCCAAAAAGAGAGCGTTTTCCATCCGGGCAAAGTCTTCGGCCCAACTGATGATTTGTGGCTCCAGCGCCAGCACAGCCTGCAAGGCCACGGGCAGGTGGCGCATGGTTTTGAGGTGGGCGGCTTCTTGCTCATCGCTCAAACGGCCTTTGGATTGGGCCAGCGCCAGCGTCAGTAAAAACAAGCCTGCCAGCTGGGTGGTGAAGGCCTTGGTGCTGGCCACACCGATCTCGACACCGGCGCGCGTGATGTACGCCAGCTTGCATTCGCGCACCATGGCGCTGGTGGCCACGTTGCAGATGGTCAGCGTGTGCTGCATGCCCAGGCTCTGCGCGTGGCGCAACGCGGCCAGGGTGTCAGCGGTCTCGCCAGACTGGCTGATGGTGACAACCAGGGTGCGTGGGTTGGGCACGCTGGTGCGGTAGCGGTATTCGCTGGCCACTTCGACTTGCGTGGGGATGCCCGCGATGTCTTCGAGCCAGTATTTGGCGGTGCAGCCGCTGTAGTAGCTGGTGCCGCAGGCCAGGATCAACACGCTGTCGATTTCCTTGAACACACGCCAGGCGGCGGCGCCAGGTTCGCCATGCTGGCCCGCGCCGTCGAACAGCTCGGGCACGATGCCTGCCAGACCTTCGAGCGTGTCGGCGATGGCACGCGGTTGCTCGAAGATTTCCTTTTGCATGTAGTGGCGGTAGGGGCCTAGCTCGGCCGCGCCGCTGTGGGCCAGCACGGTGCGCACGGGGCGCTGTTCGGACGTGAGTGCGGCACCGTCCTTGCGCACGATCCAGTAGCGGCCCAGCTGCAGGTCCACCAGGTCACCCTCTTCCAGATAAACGATCTGGTCAGTGACGCCCGCCAGGGCCATGGCATCGCTGGCCAGAAAGTGCTCTGCGCCCCCGTTTCCAACCCCCAGGATCAGCGGCGAACCGGCGCGTGCACCCACCACGCGGTGCGGTTCGTCCTTGTGCATCACGGCGATGGCGTAGGCGCCATGCAGCTCGGCCACGGTGGCCTGCACGGCGTCGAACAGGTCGCCGCTGTAGTGGCTGTCCACCAGGTGGGCGATGACTTCGGTGTCGGTCTGGCTCACAAACACATAGCCGCGTGCCTGCAGCGCCTTGCGCAGTTCTTCGTGGTTTTCAATGATGCCGTTGTGCACCAAGGCTACTCGGCCTGCGCTTTGGGCCTGCGCGTCTGCGCCAGTGCCGTGGCTGAAGTGCGGGTGGGCGTTGTGCACGGCGGGCGCGCCATGGGTGGCCCAGCGGGTGTGGGCAATGCCGGTGGCACCGTCGATGTGTTCGGTGGTCACCTGCTCCAGCAACTCAGCCACGCGGGCGGTGCTGCGGGCGCGCTGCAGGCCCGCCGGGCGCGCTGCATCGAGGCTGGAGGCATGTACCGCCACGCCGCAGGAGTCATAGCCCCGGTATTCAAGCCGCTGCAGGCCCTGGACGAGGATGGGAACGATGTTGCGCGTAGAGACCGCGCCGACGATGCCGCACATGGTGTTTGCCCTTGGGTTGGATTCGATGGGGCGGATCGTAAGCAGCATTGAGAAAAATTATCGATTGATATTTCAATGAAATTGAACTTAAATTTCACAAAACACAATGCATGAAATTTTTATTCAATTTATAGAAAATCATGGAATCCATACCACTCGACAGCACAGACTTGCAGCTGCTCAACCTGCTGCAAACCGACGCGGCGCAGAGCAACCAATCCCTGGCCGAACAGGTGCATGTCTCCCCACCCACCTGTCTGCGCCGCGTCAAGCGCCTGCACGATGCCGGTCTGATCGAGCGCCAGGTGGCCATCCTGCAGCCCGATCGGCTTGCGGCCATTCAGGGCCACGGGCTGGCCTGCATCGTCGAGGTGTCGCTGGACCGCCAAGGCGCCGAACAGCTTGACGCGTTCGAAGCCCGCGCCGTGGCCGACGACGCCGTGCAGCAATGCTGGCGCGTATCGCCCGGGCCGGACTTTGTGCTGGTGGTGCACACACGGGACATGCCGGGGTACCTGGCGCTGTCGCAGCGCCTGTTCACGGGCGATGCCAATGTGCGCAACGTGAAGGCCTTCTTTGCAACCCGCAGGGCAAAATTTGGTACAAAAGTGCCTCTAGCGCTTGATCATAAAGCGCAAGCAGCTATTTAATTCATAGCAAATGGTTGACAGCCCCTTTGCATGCCGTTGTCCCAGTCCTCTTGCCTTCCCGCCGCATCGGCATAGAGTGGTTGGACACACAGGAGCCACGCCGCATGGAGTTCAAGGACTACTACCAGACGCTGGGGGTCAGCCCCACCGCCACGGCCGACGAGATCAAGAAGGCCTACCGCAAGCTGGCGCGCAAATACCACCCCGACGTGAGCAAGGAGCCCGACGCCGTGGCGCGCATGACGGCGGTGAACGAGGCCAACGCCGTGCTCTCCGACCCGGAAAAACGCGCCGCCTACGACCGCCTTGCGCAAGAACCGCGCATGCAGCCGGGGCAGGACTTCCGCCCGCCCCCGCACTGGGATGCGGGGTTCGAGTTTTCGGACGGCACGGGTGGTCCGGGTGGCGCTCCGGGCGACTACAGCGACTTCTTTGAACAGCTGTTTGGCCGTGCCGCCCGGGCGCGTGGCGCCGGGCGCAGCGAACACACCAGCAGAAGACCACCCCCCACCCAGCGCGGCGCAGACCACCACGCCCGCATCGAGCTGGACCTGGCCGACGCCTACCAGGGCGCCGAACGCACCCTCACGCTGCAAAGCGCGCACCAGGCCGATGACGGATCGCTGGTGCGCGACGAGCGCCATCTGGCCGTCAAGATCCCGCAGGGCGTGCGCGAAGGCCAGCTCATCCGCCTGGCTGGCCAGGGCAGCCCGGGCTGGGGTGGTGCACCGGCGGGCGATTTGTTTCTGGAGGTGCTGTTCAAGCCCGACCCGCGCTGGCGCGCGGAGGGCCGCGATGTCTACCAGCCGCTGGTGGTGGCCCCCTGGGAGGCAGCCCTGGGCGCCTCGGTCGAGGTGGGCACGCCTGGCGGCTCGGTCATCGAGGTGGCGGTGCCCGCAGGCTGGAAGGCGGGGCGCAAGCTGCGCCTCAAGGGCCGGGGCATCCCGGGCACACCACCGGGTGACCTCTATCTGGAACTGCACATGGCCCTGCCGCCGGCCACCACCGATGCCGAACGCGCTGCGTACGCCGCGCTGGCCCAGGCCTTTCCCCACTACAACCCGCGCGCTGCGCAAGGAGCCCAGCCATGAGCGCCCACTCCCCCACGCCCCCTGCAGAACTGCTCGACGATGGCAGCGCCGCCCTCACGCTGGACGCCCTGGCCCGCGCCTGCCGCATGGATGCCGAATGGGTGGCAGCGCGGCTGCAGGAGGGGTTGCTGCAGGCTGGCACCGAAGGCGAAGGCGACCGCTCGGCCTGGCGCTTCAGCGGGGCCACCGTGGTGCGCGCCCGGCGCATTGCCCACCTGGAACTCACCTTCGACGCCGACCCGCACCTGGCCGCACTCACGGCCGACCTGATCGAAGAAGTCACCACCCTGCGCCAGCAGCTGCGGCACCTGAAAGGCCGTTGAACGGCGCTGAGCACGACGGGACGCCTGGGGGCCACGCCGCAGCACCTGGTCATTTCATGCTGGCATCGCCCCACAGGGGCATGTAAGCTCCCCCCAGCCCCTTCGCGAGCCCGCCCCCCCCAGAGCGCTGCACGAGCGGCATCACCCTATCCATCCATGCCCACACCCCGCCGCCAGATGCCCCGCCGCATCTACCCCCTGCGCATTCTGGGCATGGGGCTCGGTGGCATGGTGGTGGGCGTGGTGCTGTGGGAGCGCCACGCCAGCGTCACCGCCTGGCTGGCCATGGTGCTGCCTGCTTTTGTGTGGCCCCATGTGGCCTACCTGATCACACGGCACAGCGCCGACCCCTACCGCGCTGAAACCCGCAACCTGCTCATTGACTCCGCACTGGCCGCCAGCTTTGTGCCGTTGATGCACTTCAACCTGCTGCCCAGCGTGTTGCTGCTGACACTGACCATGGTGGACAAGATCACCACCGGCATCCGCGGGCTGTGGGCGCGTGCGCTGCCCGCCATGCTGGTCGGAGGGCTGGCGGGCGTGGCGCTGGCCGGCCTGCACTGGGCGCCGGAAACCTCCATGCGGGTCATGGTTGCCTGCCTGCCGGTGATGGCGCTGCACACGCTGTCGGTCAGCATGGTCAGCTACCAGCTCATCCGCCAGTCGGCAAGGCACAACCAGATGCTGGACGAACTGCGGCGCGTGGATGCGCTCACGGGCCTGTTCGGGCGCGGCCACTGGCAAGAGCAGGCCGAGGCGGCGCTGCGCCGCCACCACGCCAGCAACGAACCCGCCTGCATGCTGATGCTGGACATTGACCATTTCAAGGAAATCAACGACGCCCATGGCCACACCGTGGGTGACGAGGTGATCCGCGCGCTGGCCCATGTGGTGCGCGGCAACGTGCGCGCGGGCGACTGCGCGGGGCGCTACGGCGGCGATGAATTTGCCATCGTGCTGCCGGGCATGCTCGCCAAGGACGCGCTGGCCATTGCCCACCGCATCCGCGAGCAAACCGAAGGCGTGCGCCTGCGCAGCCTGCCCGGCGTGCGCATCACCAGCAGCATCGGCGTAGCCCCCGCCGACCACCGCCACAGCAACCTGCGCGCCTGGATCGACGCCGCCGACGCCGCGCTGTATGCCGCCAAAAACGGTGGGCGCAACCGCGTGGCGGGGTGCATGGAGCCAGCGCTGGCGCCTGCGGTGTAGCAGCCCAGAACCGGTTCCAGAACACCACATTCGCCGCCCCGTGCCAGCATGACCCCCGCGAACGATCCGCAGCCTGCTTCTTACCGCCGCCACGGTGGCATCGGCCCCGCGTCGGAGCGGCTGACCTACCGCCGCATCTACCCGTTGCGCATGCTGGGCATGGGCCTGGGTGCCGTGTTGCTGGGCAGTGTTCTGCACGACAACCAGTCTCCGGCGTGGATGTGGTGGTTGCTGGGGGTCACCGCGCTGGTCTGGCCCCAGCTGGCCTACCTGCTGGCCCGGCACAGCGCCGATCCCTACCGGGCCGAAGTGCGCAATCTGCTGATCGACTCGGCCATCGCTGGCATGTGGGTGCCGCTGCTGCACTTCAACCTGCTGCCCTGCGTGGTGATGGTCCTCATCACCACCTACGACAAGTTCAGCACCGGCATCAAACGCCTGTGGCTGCACTCCCTGCCCGGCATGGCGGGCATGTGCCTGCTGATGACCTTGCTGCTGCGGCCCGAGCCACGACTGGAAAGCTCACTGCTGGTGGTGGTGTGCACCCTGCCCCTGCTCATCGTGCATGGGTTGGCGGTCAGCACGTCCAGCTACCGGCTGATCCGCACGGTGGCGCGGCAAAACCGCGAGCTGGAGAGCCTGCGCCGCACCGACGCCCAGACCGGCCTGGTGGCCCGCAGCCACTGGCAGGACCAGGCCAAGCTCAGCCTGGAGCGGTTTCACGCCAGCGGCAGCCCCGCCTGTCTGCTGATGATCGACATCGACCACTTCAAGTCCATCAACGACCTGCACGGCCACACCGTGGGGGACGAAGTGATCCACGCCGTGGGCCAGGTGATCCTGGACTGCGTGCGCGCACACGACCACGCAGGCCGCTACGGCGGGGACGAATTTGCAGTGGTGCTCAGCGGCACCCGCGCAGCCGATGCGCTGGCCATCGCCGAGCGCATTCGCAGCCGCATCGCGGCCCTGCACCTGCGCGACCAGCCTGGTTTGCACCTCACCAGCAGCATCGGCCTGGCACAAGCCGCGCCCCACCAGGCGGGCCTGCGCGAGTGGATCAACGACGCCGACGCCGCCCTGTACCGCGCCAAAAACGCCGGGCGCAACCAGGTGGCAGACCATGAAGCGCAGACATCCCACGCGGCACCACCTGCGCCGGTGGTGCAGACCCATTGAACCCGGAGGGGGTTTGCTGAACCTGCTGAGCCCGGGGCGCTGACAACGCCGCGGGACCCAGGAATCAGCATAAAAATTGCCGCCAGCGCTTATCCATCAAGCGTAAAGAGCTATATTTTTAATAGCAAATTATCAAATCTTTGCTCACGCTGGCCAGCACACGCGCACCGTGCAGCCACCGCCCGGCACCGCCGTGGCACTGATCTGCGCGCCATGGCGCTGCGCCACCGCGCGGCACAGCGCCAGCCCCGCGCCCACGCCGTCAAACTCTGTCTCGCGGTGCAGGCGCTGGAACACGCCGAACAAGCTGCCCGCGCGCGCGGGGTCGAAGCCCACGCCGTTGTCTTGCACCGTAAAAGCCACGTGGCCTGCGGGTGCCGCATCCGCCGACACCGTGATGCACGCGTGCGCCACAGGGCGGGCGAACTTCAGGGCATTGCCCAACACTTGCACCAGCAGTTCCTGCAGCAGCGTGGGGTCGGCCTGCAGAGTGGGCAAATCCGACGCAATGCGCCACTCCACCCCCCGCCCGGCCTCGGCAGCGGCCAGCGCGGCGCGCGCCTGGGCGATGGCACTGCCCAGCGGCACCGGCTGCAGGCGCAGCGGCGCGCGGCTGGCGCGCACCAGGGCTTGCAGGCCGTCGATCATCAGCCCCATGCGCCGGGCAGACTGGTCCATCGTGGCCAGAAAACCCAGCGCCTCCTGCACCTCGGCACCCTGCACCACCTCGGGCGGCAGGTCGCCCAGCACCTCGCGCACCAGCGTGCCGTACGACGTCACGTGCCGCAGCGGCGCGCGCAGGTCGTGCGACACGGCACGCAAGAACTCCTCTTGCGCAGCGGCCATGTCGGCCACCTGCTGCTGGCTGCGGGCCAGCGCGGCGCGCAATCCCTGCAATTGCTGCAGCTCGTCCCCGGCGCTGGCGTCTGGTTCGTTCATGGCTTGGGCTGTTTGGCGGGCCTCGCCCAGTTGGCAATGCTCACCTGCTTGCCCCGCGCCACACTCAGTGCGCCTGGTGCCGTGCTCTTCGTGATGGTGCTGCCACCACCCACCGTGCCGCCTGCGCCAATGGTCACCGGCGCCACCAGCACGCAGTTGCTGCCCACATGCACATCGGCCTCGATCACCGTGCGGTGCTTGTTGGCGCCGTCGTAATTGGCGGTGATGCTGCCCGCACCGTAGTTCACGCGTTCACCCACCGTGGCGTCGCCCAGGTAGGCCAGGTGGTTGGCCTTGGCACCATCGGCCAGGGTGGAATTCTTCACTTCCACAAAGTTGCCGATGTGCACCTCGCGGCCCAGTTGTGCGCCGGGGCGCAGGCGGGCAAACGGGCCGATCAGCGCGCCCTCGCCCACGGTGGCGCCCAGCTTTTCGCCGTCGATGTGGGTGTAGGGGTGGATCACCGCGCCTGCTGCGATGCGTGCGTTGGCAATGCAGCAGTTCGCGCCAATGCTCACGCCCTCGCCCAGCTCCACGCGGCCAGTGAAGACGCAGTTCACGTCGATCTCCACGTCCTGCCCGCAGACCAGCTCGCCACGCACTCCGGTGCGGGTGTCGTCGCGCAGGTCAAAGCGGGCGGGGTCGGCCAGGCGCACGCCTTGCTCCATCAAGGCTCGGGCCTGGCGCAGCTGGTGCGCGCGCTCCAGCTCGGCCAGTTGCAGCGGGCTGTTGACGCCTGCCACTTGCAGAGCGTCGGTGATGCGGTGGGCCACCACGGGCACACCGTCGGCCACGGCCATGGCAACGATGTCGGTGAGGTAGTACTCGCCCTGCGCGTTGTTGTTGGTCAGCCGCGCCAGCCAGGGCGTGAGCAACCGTGCGGGCACGGCCATGATGCCGCTGTAGACCTCGGTGATGGCGCGCTGGGCGTCGCTCGCATCCTTGTGCTCGACGATGCATTGCACGGCATCCGATGTATTGCGCACGATGCGGCCATAGCCGGTGGGGTCGGGCAGGGTCACCGTGAGCAGCGCCAGCCGCTCGCCACCGCTGGCAGCCACCAGGGCGCGCAGGGTGTCGGCCTGGGTCAGGGGCACATCGCCCGACAGCACCACCACCGTGCCGTCATCGCGCAGGTGCGGCACGGCCTGCTGCACCGCGTGGCCGGTGCCCAGCTGGGGTTCCTGGCGCACGAATTTGAGGTCAAAAGAGGCGCTAGCGCTTGCTGCACCTGCGGTAGCCGCTTCTACTTCTGTAGCGCCATGGCCGGTGATGACGATGGCGCTGCGGGCCTGCAGGTGTGCAGCCTGGTCCAGCACATGGTGCAGCAGCGGGCGCCCGGCCAGGCGCTGCAGCACCTTGGGGAGGCGGCTTTTCATGCGCGTGCCCTTGCCGGCCGCCATGATGAGGATGTCGAGTGAGGTCATGAAAGAGGAGATGGGTGGGCGCTGCAAAAGCCCGGCGCGCGGGCATGGCGTGGATTATCGGCTGCAGCCCGCTGGGCGCAAAAAGCTATTAAAACAGTAGCTATTTGCGGTTATCTATCAGGCGCTAGAGGCCATTTCTCTCAGATTTCTGCCGCAGCAGACAGCGTTTACAGCAGCGGCATCAGCCGGGGCGGCGTGTCGTAGTACTCGGCGATGCGCGCAAGAGCCCGGGTGTTGAGCAGGCGCAGGCGGCCGTTCTTCAGCTCGTGCAGGCCCAGCAGCGACAGGCGCCGCAGCGTCTTGTTGGTGTGCACCAGCGACAGCCCCAGGGCGTCGGCAATGTGCTGCTGGTTGAGCGGGAACGCCACTGTGCCGTCCTCCACCAGCCCGATGCGGTCAAGCCGTCGGTACAGGTGCATGAGCAGCATGGCCACGCGCTCGGTGGCGTTGCGGCGGCCGGCGGTAAGCAGGTTGTCGTCCACATGGCCTTCTTCGTGGGCCGACAGCCAGGTGATGTCGTAGCCCAGGCGCGGGTGCTCGCGAAACAGCGCCCACAGGCTGTCGTTCTGGAACACACACAGCGAACAATCGGTCAGCGCCTCGATGCCATGGGTGGAGACATCGCCAAACTCCTGCTGCAGGCCTACCAGGTCGCCAGGCAGCAAAAAATTGAGGATCTGGCGGCGCCCGTCGCTCATGGTCTTGTAGCGAAAGGCCCAGCCCGAATACAGCGTGAACAGCTTGGCGTTGGTCTGGTTTTCGCGCACCAGCGCGCCGCCTGCTTCCACGGCCAGGCTGTCGGTGCGAAAGCCTTCAATGAAGTCCAGCACCTCGGGCTTCACGGCGGTGAAGGCGCCGGTCTTGCGCAATCTGCAATCGTGGCACGTTGGGGGGCAGACATGGGCGGGCAGGGTGGCGTTCATGGTGGCGCAATTCTCATCGATTCACATTTTGCGACAGCACCACAACGCGCCGGGTGGCGCAGCAGTTACATCTATGTCTTTTGACATTGTGCAACCGCCGCGTGCCCCCTACATTGGGCCTCACTTATGAACGTATCCCCCGCCCTTTACGAGGTCCTCTACGTGAGCACCCTCGCCCCCGAGCAACCGCTGAGCGTGGTGGCCGAGATTGCCGGGCGAGCGCGCCAGGTCAACGCGGAGCTGGACGTGACGGGATTGCTGATTTTTGACGGCCAGCGTTTTTGCCAGCAGCTCGAAGGTCCGCAGAAGGCGGTGCTCAAACTCATCGAACGCATCCGCAACGACCCCCGCCATGTCAACGTCGAGGTGCTGCACCACGGCCCGCTGGCGGGCCGGCGTTTTCAACACTTCAGTCTGGCATTCAGCACCGTGGAAGACGAGGATGCACTCGCCCGCATGGAGAAATTGGATGGGGATGCAGCCCTGGCCGCCTTCGAAGCCGTGCGGGGCGAACTCGTCCACTGAGACCGCCCCCCCCACAGCACGGGGCAGACACCAGACGTCAAGCGGCTACCGGCCAGCGCCGCAGGACCAGCGTGGCGTTCACGCCGCCAAAACCAAACCCGTTGAGCATGGCGTGGGAGAGCGCCATGGGCCGGGGCCGCAGCGCTACCAGGTCCAGCCCCTCGGCCAACGCATCGGGCGTGTGCAGGTTCAGCGTGCCCGGCACCACCTGGTCGCGCAGCGCCAGCGTCGTGAAGATGGCGGCCACCGCGCCCGCCGCCCCCAGCAGATGGCCCGTGGCCGACTTGGTGGAGCTGATGGCCACCTGTGACCCCGCGCCAAACACACGGCGAATGGCGGCCAGCTCGCCCCGGTCGCCCACCCCGGTGGACGTGGCGTGGGCGTTCAGATGCTGCACGTCCTGCGCCGTGAGGCCTGCCTGCGCCAGCGCTGCCAGCATGCTGCGCGCTGCGCCGTCACCGTCTTCGGGGCCGGAGGTGATGTGGTACGCGTCGGCCGACGTGCCGTAGCCCACCAGCTCGGCCAGCGGCGTGGCTCCGCGCGCGAGGGCATGGTCCAGCGCCTCGATCACCAGCATGCCCGCGCCCTCGCCCATCACAAAGCCGTCGCGCTGCGCATCGAAGGGGCGCGATGCCTGCTCGGGGGTGTCATTGAACGCCGTGCCGAGCGCCTTGGCCGCTGCAAAGCCGCCCAGGCTCACGCGGTCAATGGCCGCCTCGCTACCGCCGCACAGGGCCACATCGGCCTCGCCGCTGCGGATCAGGCGCGCGGCGTCGCCAATCGCCTGCACGCTGGCGGCGCAGGCGGTGACCGGCGCCCCCAGCGGCCCCTTGAGGCCATGGCGAATCGACACCTGCCCTGCGGCCAGATTGACGAGGAAGGAGGGCACCGTGAACGGCGACAGGCGCTGCGGGCCGCGCGTGTCGGTGGTGCGCACCGCCTCGGCAATCGCGCCAAAGCCGCCAATGCCCGAAGCGATCACCGTGGCCGTGCGCTCGCGCGCACGCTCATCGGCAGGCGGCCAGCCGGCCTGCGCCAGCGCCTGCTGCGCCGCGCCCAGCGCAAAGGGAATGAAGCGGTCCATCTTGCGCTGGTCCTTGGACGAGACGACGGCGTCCACATCCCAGCCGCCTTCGGGGTCTTGCGCCACATCCGGCACCTGCCCCGCCACCTTGGCGGCAATGCCGTCCGTGACCGCGTCCGGCAGGCGTGACAGGCCCGAGCGCCCGGCCAGCAGGCGCTGCCAGACCAGTTCCACGCCGCAGCCCAGCGGCGACACCAGGCCCATGCCCGTGACCACAACGCGCCGCATCAGGCCACCGCCTTGTCGCAGCACAAACCACTCCACACCTCGGCACCACGGCCGCCAGGGATCATTTTTTTCATGCATTCACCTCGTCAGACAAATTGGGCGCAGCACCAAGAACCGGTTCTGGGGTGCTGCAGCGACGCGCGGAAAGGGCCCGCGCCTTTATGATTGCAGCCATCATCATAAAGGCACAACCGCTTTTTGCGTACGCTCGCAATCAATAAGAGGCTCCCATGAAGGTTTCCAAAGCACAGGCCGCAGAGAACCGGCAGGGCATCCTGGATGCAGCCTCCCGCCTGTACCGTGAGCGGGGGCTGACCGGCGTGGGCGTGGCCGACATCACGCGCGATGCCGGGCTCACCCATGGCGGGCTGTACCGGCATTTCGCCTCCAAGGACGCGCTGGTGCAGGAGGCGTGTGCGCGGGCGTTTGACTGGTCGATGACCCCGCTGGAAGGCGCCACACCTCACACCACCGTGGGCGAGCGCATCCAGCGCTACCTCTCGCCCCAGCACCGCGACGCGCCGGGCACCGGCTGCCCCGTCGCCGCGCTGGCGGTGGACGCCGCACGGGCGGGCGGTGGGCTGTCGGAAGTGTTTGCCGAGGGCATCGAGCGCAACATCCAGCGGTTTGCCCAGTTGTTGGTCGACAGCAGGGCCGAGGCAGGCAGCGCAACCGTGCGGTCACAAGACCGGGATTGCGCGATACAAGTGCTGGCCACCATGGTCGGCGGGCTGGTGCTGGCCCGAGCCACCGCTGCGGCGCAGCCCGCGTTGTCGGATGAACTGCTGACGACGCTGCAGACCCAGCTGATTGGGCTGTTGGGCGAAGAGCCGCGCTGACGGTCTGGTGATTCCCCGTTCGCTATTAAAAAAAGAGCTGCTACCGCTTGATGGACAAGCGGTAGCAGCTCTTTTGACTCTAACCCCACACCCAACCGAGGCGACCGAGCGCCTCAGATCAGGTCAGGCGCAGCAGGCATCGCCCCAGGCGGGAGCCCCGTTGCCAACGGACGCACGGCGCCACCAGGATGCGGGGCGGGCACTGGCGGCATCGCCATCCACCCAGCGGTACTGCAGACGGCGGCCGTTCAGCGGCTCGACCACCACAGACTGGCCCGCAGCCACGGGCAGCGACTGCCCTGCGCACAGGAACACGTCGCTGCTGTCGCCCAGGCCCTTGCCCAGCGTGACCCAGGCCTGGCCTTCGGCAATGCGCAAAGTCATTGCAACCTTGGGTGCCAGCGTGACAGCAGCGCCCGCTGCCACGTTGCCGGTGCTACCAGCGACCGCGCCCAGCGCGCGGGAAGATGCAAACAGATGAAGAGCGTGAGAGGTTGTCATGGTGTTCTCCGGGTAAACCCTAATAAGACCGTATGGTGCGCGGCTTGCAGAACAACGTCCAATGAAAAGCACGGCACCTATTGATGCTTTTCCTGCATATACGCTTCAAGCGGGCTTGCGCTGTAGCGGTGCTGCTATCCGATGCAGAGCAAACCGGGCCAGACCGGCGGCAAACCGGCCGCCTGCACCCGTCACATCGGCCAGCGCCGCACCCAGGGCGCGCCCGCTTTGGCCCAGTGCCTGCACCAGGTCGCGCAGCGGCTGCACCACGCCACATTCCCAGTCGCGGGCGGCCAGGCTGGCGGGCTGCGCCGTGGCGGGTGCCACCACGCTGTCCCAACGGAAAGCCACGGCCTCAGCGTTGCCCCGGGGGTTCCAGGCTTCCATCACCACATGCTGGCCCGGCGCAATGGTCAATTGCTCCCCAGCCCGCAGCACATGATCGGCCGCCGCACCCGGCAAATCCGCCAAAGACCCGCTCAGGGTGAGCCAGACCTGCCCCTGCGCAATCTGCAATACACCATGGGTGTGCGGCCGCAGCGACAAGGCCCGGCCTGTGGCCAGTTTCCAGCAACCGGCCGCACGACGGCCAGCCCGGGCGGCGTGGACGGATTGTTGCGATTCCAGAACGTTGCGGGGGGACATGACAGGCTCCTTGGCTTCAGTAAAACGTGTTGAGGAGCCTGAATGGTGCGCCTTCCACCGTACACAGTCCAATGAAAACGCGGTACGCTATTCATTCCGTCAACGCATGAATCGCCCTCCAGGACACCTGCCATGGCCTCTGCCGAATATTCCCCCGCCGTCCTTCGCACCCGCCCCGTGGCCACCGGGCACTGGCGCGCCTTTCTCGCTGTGGCCAAACACCTGAACTTCCGCGCCGCCGCCGACGAACTGGCGCTCACCCAGTCGGCCGTAAGCCGCCAGATCCAGGCGCTGGAAGAAGAGGTGGGCGTGCCCCTGTTTCTGCGCCACACCCGCGCGGTGGAGCTGACCAGCGCGGGCGCGCAGTTGCAGCGCGCCGTGGGCCCGGCGCTGGAGCGCATGGACGCCGCCGTGCGACTGGTGCGCCAGACGGCCGGACGACGCAGTGTGGCTATCACCACCTGGGCCAGCTTTGCATCGATGTGGCTGATCCCGCGCATGGAGGAGTTTCAGCGCGACAACCCGGGCATCGACATTCGCATTGATGCAAGCGACGTGCAGGTCGATCTGGAAACCTCGGACGTGGACCTGGCCCTGCGCTACGCCATGCCCGCCGGCGCCACGCAAGGCGGCATCCGCCTGTTTGGCGAGCAACTGGCCGTGGTGGCCAGCCCCTGGCTGCTCAAGAGCGGCAAACCGCTGCGCACGCCGGCCGACGTGGCGCAGTTCACCCTGATCGAGGCAGGCGACGCCCACCGCACGCACTACCTGGAGTACCTGAGCTGGCGCCGCTGGTTCGACACGCGCGACCTGACCAAGCTCCAGCCCCAGCGCTGGCTGTACTTCAACTACGCCCACCAGATCGTGCAGGCCGCGCTGGCCGGCCAGGGCCTGGCGCTGGCACGCATGCCGCTGATTGCCGATGCGCTGGCCGCTGGCGACCTGGTGGAGGTGCTGCCCGGCCACCGCATCGACTCGCCGCTGGCCTATTGGCTCATGGTGGGGCCACGCAGCGCGCAGCGGCCGGAGATCAAGGCCTTCTGCGCCTGGCTGCAGGTGCAGGCCGAGGCCACCCGCCAGGCAATTGGCGATGTGCCCGATCCGGATTTGAACGACAACCTGGACGGGGCCTGATGAAGAAAGCGCTGAGCCTTGCGGCTTCAGCGCTTCAAATTTTATAGCTGCCAGCGCTTATTCGACAAGCGCCGACAGCCAATCTGACTTAAAAATCAGGACAAAGTCACTCTTGCGAACTTGCGCTTGCCCACCTGCACCACGTAGGTGCCCGCAGCCAGCTTCAAGCCCTTGTCGCTGACCACGCTGCCATCCACACGCACGCCGCCGCCGTCGATCAGGCGGTTGGCCTCGCTGCCCGAGGGCGCCAGGTTGGCCTGCTTGAGCAAGGCACCGATGCCCAGCGGTGCACCGGAGAGCGCCACCTCGGGAATGTCTTCGGGCACGCCGCCCTTGCTGCGGTTGATGAAGTCCTGTTCGGCCGCATCGGCCGCCGCCGCGCTGTGGAAGCGCGTGGTGATCTCCTTGGCCAGCATCACCTTGGCATCCTTGGGGTTGCGCCCGCCCTCCACCTCGGCCTTGAGTACGGCGATCTCGGCCAGGCTCTTGAACGACAGCAGCGTGTACCAGTCCCACATCAGGGTGTCGCTGATGGACAGCACCTTGGCGAACATGGTGTTGGCGTCTTCGGTGATGCCGATGTAGTTGTTCTTGGACTTGGACATCTTGTCCACGCCATCGAGCCCCACCAGGAGCGGCATGGTGAGCACACACTGCGGCTCCTGGCCATATTCCTGCTGCAGATGGCGGCCCATGAGCAGGTTGAACTTCTGGTCCGTGCCGCCCAGCTCCAGGTCGCTCTTGAGCGCCACCGAGTCGTAGCCCTGCATCAGCGGGTACAGGAACTCGTGCACCGCAATGGACTGGCCGGTGGTGAAGCGCTTGTGGAAGTCGTCGCGCTCCATCATGCGCGCCACGGTGTAGCGCGAGGCGAGCTGGATCATGCCGCTCGCGCCCAGGGGTTCGCTCCACTCGCTGTTGTAGCGAATCTCGGTCTTGGCCGGGTCCAGCACCATGCTGGCCTGCTTGTAATAGGTCTCGGCGTTCACCTTGATCTGCTCGGGCGTGAGCGGCGGGCGCGTGCTGTTGCGGCCCGAGGGGTCGCCGATCAGGCTGGTGAAGTCCCCGATCAGGAAAATCACCTGGTGGCCCAGATCTTGCAATTGCCGCATCTTGTTCAGCACCACCGTGTGGCCGATGTGGATGTCGGGAGCCGTGGGATCGAGCCCGAGTTTGATGCGCAGCGGCTGGCCTGTGGCCTCCGAGCGCGCCAGCTTCTTGACCCATTCGTCCTGCGGCAGCAGCTCTTGCACGCCACGCAGGGAGATTTCGAGGGCCTGTCTTACACCATCAGAGACCGGGGTTGTTGTAACAGCAGATTGATTCATAAGGGTTTTTTGGGATGTCTAGACAGCATGCACCGCTATACTTCAGCCCACATTGCTTGAGGCGGATTCTAGTGGGACCGCTGTTTCGACCTGTTTTTGACCATTCTGTCGAACGGCTGCAGCCTGACAGTCTGTGCTCCATGCCTTGCCCCGCGCCAGCGCCGGGGAAGTGTCACGGATTCACTCTCACCCTGGGGATAGACCATTGATTCACGGCTTGACCACCGCCAGCTCGGCTTTGCTTGACCGGCTGTCCCGCACGATCCAACAACATCCCAAACGCATCACCGCCGCCGTCGCAGCCATCCTGCTGACGGGTGGTGGCGGCGCATTCGCTGTGGCGTCCTTTGCGCCGGACCCGGCCGAGCTACCGGTGCGCATGGTGAGCTACCCCGTTGAATCGCTGGCAGAAAACCTCGTGCTGGGCGAGCTGGAAGCCCCGGGCTTTTCGCTGTTCCGCTCCGAACAGGTGCGCAGCAGCGACACCCCCGAGTCGCTGCTGCAGCGCATGGGCGTGGCCGACCCGGCCGCCGCTGCATTCATGCGTGGTGACACTCCTGTGCGACAAAATGTGCTGGGCCGCACCGGCCGGATCGTGTCGGCAGAGACCACCGACGACCACCGCCTGATTCGCCTTACGGTGCGCTGGGTGCCGGACGACAGTGGCAACTTCCGCCGCCTGATCGTCGAGCGCACGGGCGACAACAAGTTTGCGACGCGCATCGAAACCGCCAAGATGACGACCAACAGTCGGCTGGCGGGCGGCATCATCCACAGCTCGCTGTTTGCCGCTACCGATGCGTCCAACATCCCCGACGCCGTGGCCGTGCAAATGGCCGAGCTGTTCTCGGGCAACATCGACTTTCGCCGTTCGCTTCGCAAGGGCGACCGCTTCTCGGTGGTGTACGAAACGCTGGAAGCCGATGGCGAGCCCCTGTCCAGTGGCCGCGTTCTGAGCGCCGAGTTCGTGAATAACGGCAAGACCCATGAGGCCGTCTGGTTCCAGGAACCCGGTGCCGCCAAGGGCGCCTACTACACGCTGGACGGCGAAAGCATGCGCCGCGCGTACCTCACATCCCCGGTGGAGTTCTCGCGCGTGACCAGCGGCTTCAAGATGCGCCTGCACCCCATCCTGAAGACCTGGCGCGCCCACCTGGGCACCGACTTCGCCGCGCCCACCGGCACCGCAGTGCGCACCGTGGGCGATGGCGTGGTGGAGTTTGCGGGCGTGCAGAACGGTTTTGGCAATGTGGTCTTCGTCAAGCACCGCAACCAGCACGTCACCGTGTATGCCCACCTGAGCCGCATCGACGTGCGCCAGGGACAGTCGGTCGAACAAGGCCAGACCCTGGGTGCCGTGGGCGCCACAGGCTGGGCCACCGGCCCGCACCTGCACTTTGAGTTCCGCGTCAACGGCGTACACCAGGATCCGCAGACCATCGTGGCCCAGAGCGAGGCCGCAGCGCCAGTCTCAGCGGCTTCGCGCCCTGCGTTTGACCGCCTGGCTGCCAACATGCGTATCCAGCTGTCGGCCGCTGCACGGATCGAACAAGCCAGCGCAGAGTGAAGTGAAGCCCCCCCTGAGTCGCTTCGCGCCTTCCCCCCACGGGGGGACGCCACCAGCGTACGCAAGCGAAGCTCCGCATACGCGGCGCGGCGGCCCTTGCGCGGCAGTCACTGGCCTCGGCCGCGCCGCTTGCCTGGGCTTTGGGGCCCCTGGACCTGAGGCTCTTCCATCCACGCCTTCACAGTCCACACGGCTCCTGTGAGCGCATCCGAGCTGTACATCGGCCTGATGTCGGGCACCTCGCTCGATGGCATCGACGGGGTGCTGGCCGATTTTTCCGGCTCGCACTGTGTGGTCACCCACCATGCCAGCGCGCCCTTCGCGCCCGAACTGCGGGCCGAACTGATGGCCCTCAACACGTCGGGCACTGACGAACTGCACCGCGCCGCGCTGACAGGCAACGCCCTGTCGCGGGCCTACGCGCAGATTGTGCAAACGCTGCTCGAACACAGCGGGCAGCCAGCATCCTCCATCCGCGCCATCGGCGCCCACGGACAGACGGTGCGCCACCGCCCCCAGGAATTTGATGACACGGGCTACACCCTGCAGCTGGGCAACCCGGCCCTGCTGGCGGAGTGCACCGGCATCACGGTGGTGGCCGATTTCCGCAGCCGCGATGTAGCGGCAGGTGGACAGGGTGCACCCCTGGTGCCAGCGTTTCACCAGGGGGTTTTTGGCCGCGCGGGTGAAACCGTGCTGGTGCTCAACATCGGCGGCATCTCCAACCTCAGCGTGCTGGGCGCCGACGGCAGTGTGCTGGGCTTTGACTGCGGCCCCGGCAACGCGCTGATGGACTACTGGTGCCAACGGCACACCGGCCAGGCTTTCGACGCAGGAGGCGCGTGGGCCGCCAGCGGAAAGGTGCTGCCGGAGTTGCTGGCATCGTTGCTGGACGAACCCTTTTTGCACAAGCCACCCCCCAAGAGCACGGGACGCGATCTGTTCAACCCCGCATGGCTCGCCCACCACCTGGCGCCGTTCGCACAGGCAAACCCTGCCGACGTACAAGCGACCCTGACCGAATACACCGCCCGCGCATGTGCAATAAGCGCAAACAGCTACAAAAAAAATAGCAAAACGATGGCAGTGTGCGGCGGTGGCGCACTCAATGCCTACTTGATGGCACGGCTGCAGGCAGCCTGCCCTGGCGTGCAGGTCACCGCCACCGATACCCTGGGCCTGCCCGCATTACAGGTGGAGGCGGCGGCCTTTGCCTGGCTGGCACAGCAGGCGATGCACGGACGGCCCGGCAACCTGGCCAGTGTGACCGGCGCTGCGGGAGCCCGTGTGCTGGGCGCTGTTTACCCAGCCTGAAAAAACAAAAGCCGCCCATGCGGGCGGCTACGTGGTAAGAGGTCAGGTACAGAGCGGTGTGTACCACCTGATCCCTACCCTCTCCGTGTCAGGCAGAGAAGCTGGAGCCACAGCCGCAGGTCGTCGTGGCATTGGGGTTCTTGATAACGAACTGAGCCCCTTGCAGGTCTTCCTTGTAGTCAATCTCGGCGCCGACGAGGTATTGGTAGCTCATGGCATCGATCAACAGCGACACACCGTTCTTCGTCATGGTGGTGTCGTCTTCATTGGTGATTTCATCAAAGGTGAAGCCGTACTGAAAACCCGAGCAACCGCCGCCTTGCACAAAAACGCGCAGTTTCAGGTCAGGGTTGCCCTCTTCGGCAATCAGGTCCGCCACCTTGGCCGCCGCGCTGTCCGTAAACAGGATGGGGGCAGGCATTTCGGTCTGGATGTTTTCGGCAACAGCGCTCATGGGGTACTCCGGGTTCAAAGTTTGCGGTGAATAGTACTGCAGTCTTCTCGGGAATTCAGTTCACTGCCCGTTTGACGCTAACTTCAGTGGGGGCTTTTCCTCCACCAGCACAGCCACCGGGCACATCTGCCCGGCAATCACGGCGCCCTGGTGCATCTCCAGCGCCTTGTAGTGCACATTGCCGGTAATCTTGGCCTTGGGCTGCAATTCCAGCAGTTCGGCAGCGTGCACAGGCCCCACCACCTGGCCATTGACGATCACATGGTCGGCATGCACCGCCCCCTCCACGCGCGCCGTCTCGGAAATCACCAGGATGCTGGGCTGCTCCGAACCCGCACGGATGTCCCCCACCACCTCGCCATCAATGCGCATGCCTTCGGCAAAGTGCACATCTCCCTCGATCCGGGTGCCCTGGGCGATCAGGCTTTTGATCGGTGGCTGCTTCTTGCGGGAAAACATGGGTGAAAACTCCTCAATGCGCATGCTCCAACCCGGAGCATACAAACGGAAAACGACGGGGCAGAAAGCCCACGGAAAACGGCTACGGCGCGAAGCCCCGCACACATCACCCCTGCCTGCCACAACGACCGGCGCAGGGCTGTATGGGGCCTTGCAGCAGGCTGGATGAGAGGCTCCCCGGAGGGGCCAACCCTGCTGCCGGACTAGTCGATGGTCATGGCCTGCACGGCGCGAACCGCAGAGCCCTCCAGCACGCGCGCGGTCACGGTTTTTACCACGGCGCTGGGGGGCAGATCGAGCACACCCTCAATGCGCCGGTACTGCTTGACCTGCAGTGGCTGCCCTTGGGCCGGCTGGGTCTGGGTCCAGGGCTTGCCATCCTGGGTGCCCGTCAGAACCAGTTCCAGCCGGCCATTGAATTCGGGGGCATTGCGCGTCGCCTGGATCACCAGGACCTGCCAGCGCAGCTGCATTCCCCCCAGCACCTCGGCCTGCAGACTACGGATCGCCAGCCCTTCGGCCTTTGCGGCGGGAATCAGCTTTTCAAAGAACCCCAGGTCTTCGCGCAGCGTGCGGTTGTCGGTCTCCAGCTGCCGAACCTGCGCCATCAGGCTTTCCTTGGCAGCCCGCTCGGCCACCAGAAGACTCTCCGCCGTATGGGCTACCGTCTGTTGCTCTTGCCCCTCAGCCCGCAGGCGATCCACTTCCGCCCGCAATTGCAGGAGTTCGTCACGGGAGACGGTATCCAGCCCTGCGATGGACTTTCCAAACTCGAAGGCCCAGAGGGCTACTGCCGCACAGAAACCAAAAACCACGGCCAGGGCCAGCCAGCGAAGGGGCCAGGGCAAGGCACTGCGGATGGCCACCCTCGGGGCGCTGATCGTCAGTCGGCGGCGCAGAAGGCGAAGGCGCATGGTGAGAAGGGGTGAAACATCAGGATGGCTCGGAGAAAAGAGCGCACCTTAAACGAAAAAACCGCCCGAAGGCGGTTTTTTGTTCTGTAAAGCAGTCCGAGGAAAGCTTCGCAGGGAGAAGGATGCCAGCCCAAAAGCCGCCATCCCTCCAGAGCCCAACCAGCTTAACGCTTGGAGAACTGCTTGGCGCGGCGTGCGGAATGCAGACCGACCTTCTTACGCTCGACTTCACGGGCATCACGCGTCACGAAGCCAGCTTGGCTCAGGACGGGCTTGAGGGATGCGTCGTAGTCGATCAAAGCACGGGTGATACCGTGGCGGGCAGCACCAGCCTGGCCGGATTCACCACCACCGTGCACGTTGATCTGGATGTCGAAGGTTTCGACATGGTTGGTCAACGCCAGGGGTTGCTTGGCAATCATGATCGAGGTTTCGCGGCCGAAGTAGGACTGGATGTCCTTGCCGTTCACCGTGATCTTGCCGGAGCCTTTTTTCAGAAACACGCGGGCGACGCTGGACTTGCGACGGCCGGTGCCATTGTTCCATTCACCAATCATCTCAAGGCTCCTTAGATTTCCAGCACTTTGGGCTGCTGGGCGGTGTGGGGATGCTCAGCACCACCGTACACCTTGAGTTTCTTGATCATCGCGTAGCCAAGGGGGCCCTTGGGCAGCATGCCCTTGACAGCCTTTTCCAGCGCGCGGCCGGGGTGCTTGGCTTGCATGTCGCGGAAGTTCGTGGCCGTGATACCGCCGGGGTAACCCGAGTGGCGGTAGTACACCTTGTCCAGGGACTTGGTGCCGGTGACCTTGAGCTGGGCGGCGTTGATGATGACGATGAAGTCACCGGTATCGACGTGAGGCGTGTAAATGGCCTTGTGTTTGCCGCGCAAACGGAGAGCAACTTCGCTGGCTACTCGTCCGAGGACCTTGTCGGTCGCGTCAATCACAAACCACTCGTGCACAACCTCAGCGGGCTTTGCGCTGAAAGTAGTAGTCATGAGTTTTCTCTTCAAAAGAGGGTTTGGTGGGTCCTTTTCCACGGTCGGTGCTTCTCTGAAGGAAGCCTCTTAGGTGGCGTAAAGTCTTCGCCGCGGGACCACAAAAGCGCTGCGAAGCCCGCGATTATACGAATTTGCAGGCCTGTGGCGCAAGCCCGTAGCCGGAAAGCAGCCCACGGCCCCCTCGCCCACGGCTAATTGGGGGTCTGCCGGCGGCGCTGCTCGTCGGCTTCGTAGCGGCGGCGGTTCTCCACGCAGATGGGCTGGTTGGCCTGGGATGGCTTCTGGCATTCCTGGTGGATGCACATGGGGCGTGCGAGGAAATTGGCATCTGCACAGGCCTCTTGCGGGCTGGGCACACGCGGTGGTGGCGGGCGAGGCTTGGGCTCGGCCACCACAGGGGGCGGTGGCGGGGGCGGCTCCTCATGCACCACGATCGGGGTCGGAGCCGGCTCAGGGGCGGCCCGTCGCGCACGAGTGGGGGCGCGCGGAGCAGAAGCAGGAACCAGTGCTGGCGCAGGCATGGATGCAGCAGCCACCGTATCGCTCGCAGCGCCGTCCACAGCAGCAGAGGCCGCTGCGGCCGGGTCCTGCAGCGCCGTCTCCATCACTGCAGGCGGCGGCGCTGCGGGCGGCTCTGCCATCTCGGTGATGATGTCGTCCTGCGGCGCCTTGCTGCTCTGGGCCCAGCGCAGGCCGGCGGCAGAAACCACCACGGCCACCACAGCCACCCCGAGCCACACCAGCACCGGCGAGCGCCGCGTGGTTTTCACCGCCTTGCCGTGGGGGCGGGCGATCTCCCGCTCCAATGGCTGTGGCCGATGGTCGGATGCATGGCGGGTGGTGCTCCCCGGCTGGTGGCCGCCCGCAGGATCGTCGTAGCGGGAGTCATCGACCACCACCGTGTCTCCTGCGTCGATGAAGACCGTATCACCCGCATCGGCAGCCACAGTGTCCGGGCCGCCCAGCATCACGGTGTCTCCGCCAACATTCGCTTCGCCTGCGGGCGTGGCACGCCCTCCGGCATCGTGGGCCACTCCGTTCCCGGTGGCGCGTTGCGCCTGGGCGTGCATCTCTGCCATGATGCTGGGTGCTGAGGTCACATCCACCGTAGGCGTTACCAAGCCCGGGCCCGGCTGATCGGCAGGCTCCACCCAGATATCCCCCAGGTCGTTCCGGAAGTCGAAGTGCTCGCTCCCCTCCGGCGCGGACGTCATCTCCATGAGCTGCAGGAACGCGTCGATGCTCTGCGGCCGGTCCTCCGGCTTGAGCGCCAGCGACTGCGCGATCGCCGCCACGAAAGGCGCGGAATACTCCACGCCAAACTGGCGCTTGACGGTTCTGGCCACGCGGGAGAACGACACCATGCGATCGCGGATGGAGCGCAACGTTGCAGGCAGCGGCGTGTCGTTGCACAAGCAGCCATGCACCACCGCAGCCAGGGAATACAGGTCGCTCCACGGGCCCTGGCGCAGATCCTCGTCGCCATCGGAATATTGCTCTATGGGCGCGTAGTTGACCTTGAGGACGGCGGTGTGTTTGCGGTCCTGGTCGTTGATCGCGTGCCGGGCAGCGCCCAGGTCGAGCAGCACCGGGGGGCCGATGTCCTGCAGAAAAATGTTGTCGGGCGAAATATCCCGATGCAGGGTCTTACCGTCATGGAGCACCCGCAGGGCACCCAGCACCGACCACAGCACCTTGCGCAGCCAGATCTCGGGCGGCGGGGTGCGCATCTGGGCACGGGCCTGCTTGAAGGTCATACCGCTGTAGAGGGGCATGACCATGTAGGCCGTGTTGTTCGCCTCCCAGAAGCGGAACACCTTGACCAGCGAAGGGTGGTCAAACTGCGCCAGCAGGCGCGCCTCCCCCACAAAAGAGGCCAGCCCGGCCTGGAACGTTTGCTGGTCCGACGAGGATCTCACCCAGAGCGACTGGCCCTGCGCACGCCCCGCCAGCGCCGAAGGCATGTATTCCTTGATCGCAACGGCCCGGTGCAGGGAGTGGTCAAAGGCTTTGTAGACCATGCCGAACCCGCCAACCCCCAGGAGCGCAAGGATCTCGAACTCAGCGAGGCGGGTGCCTGGCGGCAGCGCATCCACATGGCTGACACCGCTGGCTGGGGCTTGGCTGGAACTTGCGATCATGGTGGAAAGGGTGTGGCGTGCGGGCTTGTTTCGACAGAGATTGTGGGTGAACGGGTGCCAACACCGCTCCAAACGCAATCATGAAGCATGCCAGCACGCGCTACAGAAACAAAAGGCTTCCCGTCTGCCAAAAAAGTTACACACCCTGGTCAGAGATACGCCGATTGTGCCGCGCCATGGTTCATTGCCGCCCCCAGCCCATGACAAATTCGCATGGAACCATGAACCGGCGTCTGGTGCCCGCCACCCAGTGCAGCCCCCCCTCGACCCGGCCCAGTGAGGCGACAGGGCGCACTCGTTACCATAGAGCCATGTTCAGTTATCGCCACGCCTTCCACGCAGGCAACCATGCCGATGTGCTCAAGCACACGGTCTTGATCGCCGCCTTGCAACACCTTACCGAGAAAGACGCGGCCCTCACCGTGCTGGACACGCATGCGGGCGCGGGCCTCTACCGGCTCGATGGCGACTACGCCAGCACCAGCGGCGAAGCTGCAGACGGCATCGTCCGCCTGTTTGCCCCCACGGCCCCAGCCCTCACGCCGGCCCTGCAGGCCTATGTGGACATGGTCCGCGCCTTCAACCAGGGCAACACGCTGCGGGTTTACCCAGGCTCCCCGTTCATCACCCAGCGCCTGTTGCGCGACCACGACAAACTCAAGCTCTTTGAGCTGCATCCCACCGACCTGCGCGCCCTGGCGGGCAACGTGGCCCAGCTCGAAGCAGGCCGCCAAGTGGCCGTGCTGCACGAAGACGGGTTCGAAGGGATCAAGAAATTCCTGCCTCCACCGGCCCGCCGCGCTTTGGTACTGTGCGATCCCAGCTATGAAATCAAGAGCGACTATGCCAAGGTGCTCGATATGGCGGCGGATTCGCTCAAGCGCTTTGCCACCGGCACGTACGCCTTTTGGTACCCCATCATCCCGCGCCCCGAGGCGCACGACCTGCCTCGCCGCCTCAAGACCCTGGCCACCAAGGCAGGCAAAAGCTGGCTGCATGCCACGCTGACCGTCAAGAACAGCAAGCTCACCGAAAACGCTGCTGGCGACGTCAAGCGCCCAGGCTTGCCAGCCAGTGGCATGTTTCTGATCAACCCGCCCTTCACCCTGAAAGCCGCGCTCAAAACCGCACTGCCACAAATGGTGGAATTGCTGGCCCAGGACAAACACGCCACGCACACCCTGGAATCAGGCGGCTGATGCGTCCAAGTGGCGGGTCGTTCTTACGGCCCATCCGCCCCCACGTCCTCACTCTTCAGGGCAGGTCGATTCTCCATTGGCCACAGGAAACACCTCCACCGGCTTGAGCCCCAGACCGTGCAGCCCCAGGGCAATGGCTGCAGCGCGGCTCAAGTCCACGATCCGGCCCCGCGCATGGGGCCCCCGGTCATTCACGCGCACCACAACCCCTCGGCCCGTGATCTGGCTGCGCACACAGATGAATGTGCCAAAGGCCAGGGTGGGGTGCGCAGCGGTCATTGCGTGCATGTCAAACCGCTCACCACTGGCTGTCTTGCGCCGGTGAAACCCAGGCCCGTACCAGGACGCGAGTCCGGTCTCTGGCGCCACCTCGTACCGGCCAGACTCCCCCGAAGGCGCAGCCCATGGAGCGTCAATGGGCTCACCAAGAGGTTGCACCTCCTCATCCAGCAGCCCCGCCTCGGCCAACGCGGCATCCACGGCATTCGGGGTGGAGGGCTCTGCCGTGTTGCCGGCCCCCTCTGCCTGCGCAGCAGGCAACCACGCACAGTAGGCCGCAACCAGCAGGGGCAGCAGCCGCAGGTGGGCGCTAGCGCTTGCAGCGCTCCAGAAATGCTTCCTCAAACCGTCGCAGATCGTTTTTCTCTCCATCCGTCAAATCCGTTCTGGCGCGTTTGTTGGTAAGAATGCGGCGAGACTCGGCGCATTGCTGGGCGTGCCGCTCCTGCTGCTCCCTGGAAGCCTGTGCTGCGACCTGGGCAGACTTTTCGTCTTCCCGGCGCTGCTTGTCGCGGTGGCGGCGCTCCGCCGAAAGCCGTGAGTACGCATCCTGCTCCTCCTCCCGGCAATCGCGCCGGTATTCGCGCCGCATTCCTTCCACCACATCGGCCTTGATGCCCCGGCCATACGCTCCCCGGATGTTTTCATCCAGGGCCCGGCAGCGCGCGCTCAGATACTGATGGTGGTCCGGGGTTTCGGGCGATGACCGCACCGGCGAATAGCTGTCATAACGTGGCGATGAATATTGCGCCGGGGCAGGCCCCGCCACAGCGGCTGTGGTGCGGGCACCGTCAGGACATGGCCGCGACAGGACAAAGGTGTTCCCGCTATCGTCCCGGCAGTGGTAGCGGGTCTGCGCCTGAACGCCCGACATGCCCAACACCCACACACACAGCGCACACCATACCGCCACCCCAGCTCGTTCCATGACCACCATCCCCCTGCAAATGTTGCAAAGTGCTAATGGTAGCCAAGCCGTGGTCGTCAGATCCCCAGGCGGCGGCAGATTTCCAGAGTGGCCGCACTCTGGTTCATGGTGTAGAAATGCAGTGCGGGCACGCCCGCGCTGCGCAGCTGGTCACACAGATCGGTCACCACATCCAGCCCAAAGGCCTTGATGCTGGCCGTGTCGTCGCCAAACGCCTGCAGGCGCAGGCGTATCCAACGGGGAATCTCGGCACCGCAGGCGTCCGAGAAACGCATCAGCTGCGTGGAGCTTCCGATGGGCATGATGCCCGGCACCACAGGCACGTTGGCGCCCAGGCGCTGTGTGTCTTCCACAAAGCGGAAATACGCATCGCTGTTGTAGAAATACTGGGTGATGGCCGAGTCCGCACCCGCCTGCACCTTGGCGATGTAGGCGTTCAGGTCTGCCTCGGGCGACTTGGCCTGGGGATGCACCTCGGGGTAGGCGGCCACTTCGATGTGGAAATCCCGGCCCGTCTCCGCGCGGATGAAGGCCACCAGGTCACTGGCGTACTGAAACTCCCCGCCCGCGCCGTAGCCGCTGGGCAGATCGCCGCGCAGCGCCACCAGGCGTTTGACGCCCATGGCCTTGAGCGTGGCGAGCTGCTCGCGCACGGACTGGCGTGTGGCACCAATGCACGAGAAGTGCGAGGCGGCGCTCACACCTTCGGCCAGGATTTCACGCACCGTGCCGAAAGTGCCCTCCTGCGTGGAGCCACCGGCGCCGTAGGTCACCGAGCAGAAATCCGGGTGCAGCGCATACAGCTGCTGGCGCGCAGCCCGCAGCTTGTCCGCACCTTCGGGCGTCTTGGGCGGAAAAAATTCAAAACTCACCGGAAAACCGGTGCCCTGGGCATTGGCAGCAATCATGGTGCCCTCCTCGCATAAACAAAAAATTCATGGTTGCCGTCGCCGCCCTGGATGGGGCTTTCGAGCCAGGCCTGTACGGCCAGACCCAGTTCGGCGCAGCAGTCGCGGATGCGTTTTTCCACCACGGCATACAGGGCGGCATCCCGCACCACACCGCCCTTGCCCACCTGGCCCGGCTGCAGTTCAAACTGCGGCTTGACCAGCATGAGCAGGTGGCCGTCAGGGCGCAGGAATGCGGCAATGGCGGGCAGCACCAGGGTCAGCGAGATGAAGGACAGATCCCCCGTCACCAGATCGAACGCCGGTGTCGTGTCCACCCCCGCGCATTCGGCGCGGCGTCGGCGCTGGACGGGCAGTGTGCCCTGCGCGCGGGCTTCGGCGCGCTGGGCGCGCTCGGACTTGAAGGCTTCGATGTCCTGGTCCTTGGCGTCGCCGCTATCGTCGTAGGCTTCGTCCACCAGGCCGCCGTTGCGCATCCAGCTGTAGGGCGCCTCGGGCTGGGTTTCGTTGTCTTCGTCGGCTTCGACGACTTCAGAGAGCGCCAGCTCGCAGGCTTCCTGCAGCGCCTGGGCGGTCAGCGAGCGCGCGTTCACGCCCTCCACGCAGACCACACGCAGATCGCTGCGCAGCCGCTCGTGCAGCTGGCCATGGCCCACGTCCACACCGATGACCTGCGCTGCGCCCTGCTGCAGCAGGCAATCGGTAAAGCCGCCGGTGCTCTGCCCCACATCCAGGCAGCGCAGCCCGGCCACGGACAGCCCCGTGGCCAACAAGGCGCCTTCCAGCTTGAGGCCGCCGCGCGAGATGTACTTGGCCTCGGCATCGTCCAGCAGCTTCACCTCGGCCACGGACGGGATGTCATCGCCGTTCTTGGTCACCTTCTGCCAGGGCGCCAGGGGTGACAGACGCCACTCCACGCCCGCAGCAATCAGCCGCTGCGCTTGCGAGCGCGTGGCCGCATGGCCCGCTTCCACCAAAAATACATCTGCACGCATGGCGCTCATCCTTTAAGAGTCAAATCAGCCTCCAGCGCTTATCCATAAAGCGCAAGCAGCTATCACAATAGTAGCAACCACGATGCAGTGATCCACCAGCGCCCCGGCGGCACGCCGCCAAGGCGCGCAATGCGCCTGGGGCGCGGGATCAATAGCGGTAGGTGTCCGGCTTGTACGGGCCTTGCTTGGGCACGCCAATGTAGGCGGCCTGCTCGTCGGTCAGCTCGGTCAGCATGGCGCCCACCTTCTTGAGGTGCAGACGGGCCACCTTTTCGTCCAGGTGCTTGGGCAACACGTAGACCTTGCCGTTTTCGTAGTAGTCGCTGTGGGTGAACAGCTCGATCTGGGCAATGGTCTGGTTGGCAAAGCTCGACGACATCACAAAGCTCGGGTGGCCCGTGCCGCAGCCCAGGTTCACCAGGCGGCCCTTGGCCAGCAGGATGATGCGCTTGCCGTCCGGGAAGATCACGTGGTCCACCTGGGGCTTGATCTCTTCCCACTCGTACTGCTCCAGCGACGCCACCTGGATCTCGTTGTCGAAGTGGCCGATGTTGCAGACGATGGCCTGGTCCTTCATGGCCAGCATGTGCTCGTGGCGGATCACGTCCTTGTTGCCGGTGGTGGTCACGAAGATATCGGCCTTGTCGGCAGCGTATTCCATCGTCACGACCTTGTAGCCTTCCATCGCGGCCTGCAGGGCGTTGATGGGGTCGATCTCGGTCACCCACACCTGGGCGCTCAGTGCACGCAGGGCCTGGGCGCTGCCCTTGCCCACGTCGCCGTAGCCGGCCACCACGGCCACCTTGCCAGCGATCATCACGTCGGTGGCGCGCTTGATGCCGTCCACCAGCGATTCACGGCAACCGTACAGGTTGTCGAACTTGCTCTTGGTTACCGAGTCGTTCACGTTGATGGCGCGGAACATCAGCGAGCCCTTGGCCGACATTTCCTTCAAGCGGTGCACGCCGGTGGTGGTTTCTTCGGTCACGCCGATGATCTGGGCGCTCTTGCGGCTGTACCAGGTCGGGTCCTCAGCCAGCTTGGCCTTGATGGAGGCAAACAGGCAGGTCTCTTCTTCGCTGGTGGGGTTGGCGATCAGCGAGGCGTCCTTTTCGGCGCGCTTGCCCAGGTGCATCAGCAGCGTGGCATCGCCGCCGTCGTCCAGGATCAGGTTGGGGCCTTCGCCTTCGGTGCCGGCGGGGCCAAAGTCAAAAATGCGGTGGGTGTAGTCCCAGTATTCGGCCAGGGTCTCGCCCTTGATGGCAAACACGGGCGTACCGGCGGCAGCAATGGCGGCGGCGGCGTGGTCTTGCGTGGAGAAAATATTGCAAGAAGCCCAGCGCACCTCAGCGCCCAGGGCCTGCAGCGTCTCGATCAGCACGGCGGTCTGAATCGTCATGTGCAGCGAGCCCGTGATGCGGGCGCCCTTGAGCGACTGCTTGGGCGCGAATTCCTCGCGGATGGCCATGAGGCCGGGCATCTCGGTTTCGGCGATGCGGATTTCTTTGCGGCCCCATGCGGCCAGGCCGATATCGGCAATGATGCAGTCGGTGTTGACCGGGGCGTTGACGCGTGCGTTCATGATGGTTTCTTGCTCCAAAGCATGTTTGAAAAACCACTGGTCGCGGGAGTGAAAAAGCTCACCACACGAGAAGTGGATGAGCGTCGTTGCTAGATGACTCCGAGCCTCACGCCCCGCCTGTGCTGGGGACGCTGCAACGCTCCTCGGATCGACGGATTATAAAAGCAAGTGCATTCCCCGCACCATGCCCCGGGATGAATCCGTCCTCGGCCTTGCACGGAACAGTAAAATCCCGCCACTGCCGCCCCTGCGTCCCACGCCGGTCCCGGCCCGAAGATTCTTGCGCAGGGCGCCCTGCCCCGCACCCATCCCATTCAGGAACCCCCTGTGTCCTACGCCCCAGAAACCCGGCGCCGCCGCACCTTTGCCATCATTTCCCACCCCGACGCGGGTAAGACGACGCTGACGGAAAAGCTGCTGCTGTTCTCGGGCGCGATCCAGATCGCAGGCGCCGTGAAGGGCCGCAAGGCCAGCCGCCACGCCACCTCCGACTGGATGGAAATCGAAAAGCAGCGCGGCATCTCGGTGGCCAGCTCGGTCATGCAGATGCTCTATCGCGAGCACGTCATCAACCTGCTCGACACGCCCGGCCACAAGGACTTCTCGGAAGACACCTACCGCGTGCTCACCGCCGTGGACTCGGCCCTGATGGTGATCGACGCGGCCAACGGTGTGGAAGCACAGACCCGCCGCCTGATCGAGGTTTGCCGCCAGCGCGATACGCCCATCATCACCTTCGTGAACAAGATGGACCGCGAAGTGCGCGACCCACTGGACATCATGGACGAGGTGGAGCGCGAGCTGGGCATGCCCTGCTGCCCCATGACCTGGCCCGTGGGCCAGGGCAAGAGCTTTGGCGGCATCATCAACCTGCGTACCAAGACCATGACGGTGTTCGAGTCCGGCAGCGAACGCCGCCCACAGGACTTCGAGGCCATCCCCTTGTCGGACGAGGCGACTCTGCGCGCACGCTTTGGCGCCGAGTTCGACGCCGCGCTGGAGAGCATGGAACTGGCCGTGGGCGCATCGCCCGCGTGGGACCATGAAGCCTTCCTGGCTGGCAAGCTCACCCCCGTGTTCTTCGGCTCCGGCGTGAACAACTTCGGGGTGATGGAAGTGCTCGATGCCCTGGTGGACATGGCCCCGCCCCCTGGCCCCCGCGTGAGCACGCTCGAAGTGAACAAGCAGCCCGTGGTGAAGACCATCCAGCCCGAAGACGAAGGCTTTGCCGGGGTGGTGTTCAAGGTGCAGGCCAACATGGATGCCAACCACCGCGACCGCATCGCCTTTGTGCGCGTGGCCTCGGGCAAATACACGCCGGGCATGAAGCTCAAGGTGCAGCGCACCTCCAAGGAGCTGCGCCCCACCAGCGTGGTGACCTTCATGTCGCAACGCCGCGAGGCCGTCGAAGAAGCCTACGCAGGCGACATCATTGGCTTTACCACCCATGGCGGCGTGCAGCTGGGCGACACCATCACCGATGGTGCCAACCTGCAGTTCACCGGCCTGCCGTTCTTCGCGCCAGAAATGTTCATGACCGTGGTGCTCAAGAACCCACTGCGCACCAAACAGCTCCAGCAGGGCCTGGCCCAGCTGGGCGAGGAAGGCGCGATCCAGGTCTTCAAGCCCGACGCAGGCGGCAACATGCTGCTGGGCGCCGTGGGCCAGCTGCAGTTTGAAGTGGTGCAGCACCGCCTCAAGGCCGAGTACGACGCCGACGTGCGCCTGGAAGGCTGCCAGTACACCGGCGCGCGCTGGATCACCGCCGACAACGCAGCCGACCTGCGCGCGTTCACCGACGCCTACCCGCTGCGGCTGGCGCACGACGCGGCCGACACGCTGGCCTACCTGTGCACCAGCCCGTATGACGTGCGCCTGGCGCAAGAGCGGTTTCCGAAGATCCATTTCCACCCGCTGCGCGAGCATGCGGGGTTGGCGCTGCAGGGCGCATAGCCCGCACAAGAGGGGGAAATTCTTGCGCAGTCAGCCGATCAATTTCTCCACGGCGCCGCTTTGCACCAGGACTGGCATCGGCTCCACCATTTCCGCACTGGCCCTGGTCGGTGCGGACTGGCTGCTGCTGAAGACTTTGACCAGAGGGCGTGATGTGCCTAGACATCATGGTCGCCGCCCCTCGACTAGGCGGCCGGTCTCCCACATCGTAGGTTGCGTCCAAGGACGTAGAGCTACATGCTGTGACTTGCGTCGTCAGCAACAAGGAGACCGACCATGCAAGAGAGTAGCAAGATTCACGTGGGATTGGACGTCCACAAAGACAGCATCAGCATCGCAGCGGCCGAGCCCGGGCGCATGCCTGGGCGCCTGATAGGCAAGGTCACGCACGATGTGAACAAGCTGTTCAAGGTGTTGACCAAGGTCGGCAACGCCGATCAGCTGCACATCGTGTACGAGGCCGGGCCTACCGGCTTTGGCCTTCAGCGCGCCTTGCAAAGCAAGGGTTACCTGTGCGAGATCATTGCCCCCTCGCAGATCCCGCGCCGCCCGGGAGACAGGATCAAGACCGACGGGCGCGACTGCGTTCAATTGGCCGAGTGCTCTCGCGCTGGCCAGTTGAGCGCCGTGTGGATCCCCGACCCAGAGGACGAAGCGATCCGCGACCTGTCGCGGGCGCGCGAAGACGCGGTCAACACTCGCGTGCAGGCCCGCCACCAACTCAAGGGGTTCTTGCTGCGCCACGACGTGCGCTACACCGGCAAAACTTCGTGGTGCGGCGCCTACTACCGCTGGCTGGGAACACTGAACTTCGGTGCTGGCGCCACGCAGACGGCATTTACCGAATACTGGCAAGCCGTGACGGCAGCAGATGACCGTGTGGACCGGCTGACGAAGGCGCTACAGGCCTCGATCACTGGCTGGCGCTTTGAGCCCGTGGTGGCTGCGCTGCAGGCGCTGCGTGGTATTGCCGCGATCACGGCGATTGGTCTGGTGGCAGAGATTGGAGATCTGGGGCGCTTTGCGCATCCCCGCAAGCTCATGGGGTATCTCGGCCTGGTTCCCGCGGAGCACTCCAGTGGTCAGCGCACGAGCCGGGGCAGCATCACCAAGACAGGCAACGCACACGCCCGGCGGCTGCTGACCGAAGCTGCCTGGAACTACCGCTTCAAGGCGCGCATCGGCAAACAAGCGCAGATCAGGCAACAAGATCTGTCCGAGCCGATACGAAGGATGGCATGGACAGCGCAGTTGCGACTGACACAGCGCTTCGCGGCGTTGAGTGCACGTGGCTTGCAGGCCAACAAAGCCTGCATCGCCGTCGCAAGAGAGTTGGCAGGCTTCATCTGGGCCATCGGCATGCAGGCGCAGCGCGAGCAAGGCCAAACCATCTGAAAGAAAAGAGGCAGGACAAGCAAGCAGCAGGATCGATCTGGCGATGCGATACGGGCCACGATAGGGCAACCCTCGAGACTCCTACCAGGGCACCGCAAGGCAGATCCCCGACGCTAGAGCGAGGCAGGCCCACGACGAATCGATGAAGTGCTGGTAACCAATCCGCGGATATGAGTCTGATTCATCGTCGCTGCTAACGCTCGTGTCGCATCACCCGATTGATCCTGAGAGCACACCAAATGAGGCACTGACAGTATTGACAATGGCGACCATATGAGTGTGGGCAGCAGAAGGCATCGAAGCGAAACGTGCAAAAACCGGGGATCGCGTGGTGCTACCGACAAGCCCAGGGTGGGCCCCTGGGCGCAGGAGGTGGTACCACGCGGGACCGGTTTATCGCGCGTTGCAGCCGATGCGCCTTCTGCCGCCCGCACTCCTAGCCACTACACGCCTGCAGCGCTCAACTTCCTGCGTCATTGGCAATGGACGCTCCAGCATTGAAAGCCGCGCGCCACGCGCTGCGCGAACACATCGACCGCCATCCCTGGATCGAGTGTCTCAGCGCCACACTGCTTCTGTCTCTGCTCACCCTGCTGGTGCATGGCGCATCACTCCAGGGATCTTGGCGCTGGGATGACGGCGCTCACCTGAGCTACGCCGCCCAATACACACCCTGGCAATATTTCTTGGAGCCCCACGTTGCCCAAGGGCACTCCAGTGCCAATGTCGCTCCATGGAACCTGCTGTTCTACGACATCAACCTGAGCTTGTTCGGCATGGCCGCCGCTGGCCACTACGCGCACTTGCTGCTGCTCGTGGGGCTGGGAGCCGCGTTGTTCTATGCCGTGTTGCGAGAGTGGGTGGAGCCCCTGCCCGCGCTGATCGGCGCCGTTGCGCTGTTGCTTGGCAAGCCCACTGCCCACATCGCGGCGGGCCTGATGCATGGGCACTATGCGACCGGCTTCGTGTTCGCCATGCTGTCGATACTGGGCTGGACCCGGTATCTCAAAGGCGGGCGCGGATACTGGCTGGGGCTGTCGGCCCTGGCCTACCTGCTGGCGACTACCTGCAAGGAAGTCTATGTACCCCTGGTCGTCCTCTTGCCCTTCCTGCCCGTGGGCACGCGGCCGCAACGGGTGCGTGCACTGATACCGTTTGTGCTGATTGCACTGGTCTACATAGGGTGGCGCTACCTGCTACTTGGGCGCCTCGTGGGCGGCTACAGCCAGGGGGTTTTCGATGCCAGCGAGGCCCTGCGCCAGTTGCTCCGGGTTCCCAAATTGCTCCTCGGCTCCAAACCGCCCGGCAACATCCTTGCCGTTGTATTTCTCGGCCTTCTGTGCCTCGCGGCCGTGAAGCGCCGCCTCCATGCGCCTGTGTTCTTCGTGTCCTTGGGCATCGTCCTGCTGCCGCTGATACCGCTGACGGCCTTTCCGGGAATTCACAGTCCGGACCGTTACCTGTTCGTGCCGTGGGTGGCGTTTTCAGCCTGCCTGGCGGTCGTCTGGCCGCGAGAGACGCGCCCGGTTTTTGCCCTTGTCGGAGGCGCCGCGCTTGTTGCGGCCCTGGCAGGTGTGCATGCGCAGGAGAAACAGGCGCTCAGGCCCAACCTGGCGTATTGGGACACGCTGTATCGCTTTGCCCTGTCGCTCGACAAAGAGCGGCAGGCCATATTCGTAGTCCCAGAGTTCGGAGGCACCGATGATGGATACAAACGCTTTGTACTGACCCGCGCCAGAAACACCGCCGACCTGTTTGCGCCAAAGCCGCAGCCAGGCGATTTGCACGTCGTGGACGAAAAGGGCCGTGGCCTGGAACAGGTCCCATTGGCCACCCTGCAGCTATTCGAGTTCCGTGGCGGGGACATGGTGCCCATGCCCCCCGAAAGGGTCGCAGAGAAACTCCCGAGCCTAGCGCGTGGGCAACCTGCCCAAAGTGTCCGTTAGAAGCAGCCATCTCTTCGTGCACAGAAAAAGGTGCGAGCCCGAGCGACAGCCCTCCGCGACTTTCACCAACGCCCCCTCTCGCCATCCCTATGCCTTCTCGTTCCCCCATGCTTCCGTTGAGTACCTGGAATCCTCCCGCCCGCCTCGTCGGCCTGCTCACCGACATCGACGACACGCTGACCACGGAGGGGGTTGTGCCTGCGCACGTGGTGCAGGCGATGGAGTCGCTCAAGGCCCGGGGACTGGCCGTGATCCCCATCACGGGTCGCCCCGTAGGCTGGAGCGAGCCCTTTGCGGCAGCCTGGCCTGTGGATGCCATCGTGGCCGAGAATGGTGCTGTGGCCCTGCAGCGCTCTCTGGACAAGCGCGATGCGCTGTTAAAACGATATCAACAGGATGCAGCCACGCGCGCAGCCCATTTCGCCCGCATGCAGCAAGTGCTGGCTGACATCGAAGCCAGGGTGCCCGGTGCCCGCCGCGCGACCGACTCGCCCGGTCGCGAAACGGACATCGCCATCGACCACAGTGAGTTCACACACCTGCCCCAAGAGCGGATCGACCAATGCGTGGCGATCCTGCACGCCGCAGGCATGAACGCCACCGTGAGCAGCATCCACATCAACGGCTGGTTCGGGGCGCACAACAAGCTGGAGGGCGCGCGCTGGATCGTGCGCGAGTTGCTGGGACGCGACCTCGACGCGGAGATCGACCGCTGGGTGTATGTGGGCGACTCGACCAACGACCAGCTCATGTTCGAGCACTTCCCCCACAGCGTGGGGGTGGCCAACATCGCGCGCTTTGTGCCACAACTGCAGCACCTGCCGCGTTATGTGACCCAGGGCGAACGTGGCGCGGGGTTTGCCGAAGTGGCACGGGCGATCCTGGCGGGTCTGGATCGCGGCGGGAGCTGAGCCTGAAGCAGCCTTGGCCGAGAAATTTGAATAGAAATAGGCTCTTCTAGCGAATGCTAGTGATGCCTCTTTAATCGCGCCCCATGGCCCTGATCTTTAAGGTACGACGCCTTTGCGTCTGCCCCAGGAGAAGGCCATGCGACAGCAACAGATGACGCGCTTGATCCACAGCTTGCCCCAGCTGACGCACCACCAGCGCCAGCAACTGGCAAGCTCCCTGCAGGTGCTGCTCGATCACAGTCAAGCCATCGCCGTTGTAGAAGCGCACAGCGGCGGTTCCCGGGCTTGCCCGCATTGCAACAGTTCCCTGCTTGTCAAGAACGGCTCGGCCAATGGGCTTCAACGCTTCAAGTGCCGCCATTGCGCGCGCACCTTCAACGCCTTGACTGGAACACCGCTGGCGCGTTTGCATCTGCGGGACAAGTGGATGGGTCAGACACAAGCTTTGGGCGAAGGCCTCTCGCTCAATCAGGTGGCCCAGCGCCTGGGCGTGGCACAAAGCACCGCCTTTCGCTGGCGTCACCGCTTCCTGGCCTGCCCAAGCAACCAGCAGGCTCGCCAGCTTGTGGGCATTGCCGAGGCCGATGAGTCCTACTTCCTGGTCTCCTGCAAGGGTCAAAGAGGGTTGCTGCGCAAGGCCCGTCGCCGGGGAGGTAAAGCGCTGGCTGGCTGCAAGGGTTCGGAGTACACACCCGTACTGATGGCGCGAGACCGTGCGGGAGCAACGGTCAACCTCATCCTGGAGACGAACAAGGCCGTCAGTGTGCAAGCGGCACTCAAGCCCTTGTTGCCACCGGACACCATCCTGTGCACCGATGGCAGCGTCACTCTGGCCAGTGCAGCGCGGCTCTTGGGTGTGCAGCACCAGGCAGTGAACGTGAGCCGGGGCCAGCGGGTGAGCGGCCCCTGGCATGTGCAGAACGTCAATGCCTATGTCAGCAGGCTGCGCGGCTGGATGCAGCACTTCAAGGGCGTTGCAACGAAATACCTTGATTCGTACCTGGGGTGGTTCAGGTTGTTGGACCGATCAGGCCCGATGGGCCCACAGCCCGCGCTGGTGCTGGGTGCGGCCATGGGGAATCAAGACGTCACTAGCATTCGCTAGAAGAGCCTAGAAATACGGCCTAGCGCTTGATGGATATGCGCATATAGCTATATTTTTTATAGCATAACTTCACAATCCCACGCCCTTCTCAGGCCTTGAGGAAGATGTCCGTATCTGGCGCAAAGCAGGCGTGCAAGGGCAGCAGCGCCCCGCCCAGCGCGCGGGCGTCCGAGCCCATGGTGCCCAGCTCCAGCCGGGGCGGCTGGTGCAGGCCTTCCCAGTTGTAGTCGGCCAGCGCGTGGCGGGCGCTCTCGCACAGTGCCTGCAGCAGCTCGGGGGCTGCGGCGCCATCGACCACCACGGCATCCAGGTCCAAAAACGCCGTGGCCGAGACGATGCAGTGCGCCAGGCCCGCCGCAGCGCGCGCGATCCAGCCCCGGCTGTGTTCCAGCCACGGGGCCTGCAGCACACGCTTGTCGTAGGCGGCCATGGGGTCGAGGCCGTGTTCCCGAAAGCGCTGCTCCAGCTCCCACAGCGATGCCTGGCTGATGAGCTGTGCGGGGGCCTGGCCCGGCTGGGCGGGTGACAGCGGCAGCGAGGCCACCGCACCCGCGTTGCCATGCAGACCGCGATGCAGGTGCGAATTGATGACCAGCCCGCCGCCCACAAAGGTGTCCATGAACAGGTACAGAAAACTCGGGATGTCGCGCCCGCGCCCCTGCAGCAGCTCGGCCACGCAGGCGGCGGAGGTGTCCTTGGCAAAGCTCACGGGCAGCTCGGTCATCTGCTGCACCTGCTCGGCCAGGTCGATGTTATTCCAGGCTTCCGACTGCGCCTCGGTGAGCCCCAGCATGCGGTGCCAGCCGCCGAGCTGGAACGGCGCTGCCACGCCCACGCCCACCACGCGCGAGCGCAGCGGACCCAGGCCGTCGAGCAGCTGGTTCAGGTGCGTGCGGATGGCGGGCAACAGCACGTCGATGTCAGGGAAGGCGTAGTCGAGCACGATGCGCTCGCGCACATGGCCGGTGAAGTCCACCAGCAGCCAGTCGGCACTGCGGCGGCCGATCTTGATGCCGATGGCAAAGGCGCCGTCGGGGTTGAGACCAATGGGCACCGAAGGCTGGCCCACGCGGCCGCGCACGGGGGCTTCGCGGCGCAGCAACTGGTCTTCGTCGAGCCGGGCGGTGATCAAACCAATGGTCTGCGCCGTGAGGCCCGTGACCCGCGCCATCTCAGCCTTGGCCAGGCTGCCGTGGGTGCGCAGCGCCTGCAGTACCACGCGCTCGTTGAACTGGCGCAGCCCCACGTGGTTGGAGCCGCGCTGGCGCAGCAGCGCGGGGCTGGCGGCAGCGTTGTCAACGGCGGGTAGGGATGCGTCGGTGTCCAGCATGGTGATGAAACGATCAGGCGTTCAGAGTGTCGCCGATGACGCCCTTGCGCAGCAGGAAGTTGCCCCAGGGCTGCAGCTCGCCCGTCACCACGATGGCATAGGCCTTTTTGACGCGCTCGTAGAACGCAAAACGCTCCACGCCTTCGGCCTGCGCGCTGGCCACGCCCTCGCGTGCCAGTACGGCCATGGTTTCGCGCTGCAGGGCCGATCGGTAAGGCACCTCGGTGCCGCCCACCTGCATGTAGGCCACGGGGTGCGGCACGTCTTGCGCCAATGGCAGCACGCTGGCCACGGCCTGCACGGCGCGTGCCATGCCAATGCCGGGCAGGCGCAGCACAGGCTTGCCCGCGCCCAGGCTCATGGCGGTGAAGTTGGCGTCGGCCAGCACGATGGCGTCGTCGTGGCCCATCTCGGCCAGCACCTTGAGCAGGTCGGGGGTCAGCAGGGGATCAATGTTCTTCAGCATGGGGGCGTTTCAGGCAAGGCATTCAGCGGGCAGGTCAGACGCGGCCATGGCCCCCGTCATCACAGCCACGGTGTCGCTCATGCTGATCTTCTTGGGGTTGACGACGGCGGCGCGCTTGCCCAGACGGGCGATGTGGATGCGGTCGGCAATCTCGAACACATGGGGCATGTTGTGGCTGATGAGAATGACGGGCAGACCTTTGTCGCGCACGCGGCGGATGAGCTCCAGCACCATGTTGCCCTCCTTCACGCCGAGGGCGGCGGTGGGTTCATCCATGATGACAACATGGCGTGCAAACGCTGCGGCGCGCGCCACGGCCACGCACTGGCGCTGGCCGCCCGAGAGCGTCTCCACCGCCTGCGTCATGGAGCGGATGCCGACCTTGAGCTCGGCCATGCGGGCCACGCTTTCTTCGAGCATCTTTTTCTTGTCGAGCATGCGCAGCGCGCTGCCCAGCAGTCCGGGGCGGCGCAGTTCGCGACCCAGAAACAGGTTCTCGGCAATCGTCATGGCCGGGGCCACGGCCAGGTCTTGGTACACGGTTTCGATGCCCGCGCGGCGTGCGTCGATGGGGCTCTTGAACTGGATGCGCTGGCCGTCGAGCAGGATTTCGCCTTCGTCCGGCACGGTGGCGCCGGACAGCGCCTTGATCAGGCTCGACTTGCCCGCACCGTTGTCGCCGATCACGGCAAGGATCTCGCCTGCGCGCAGTTCAAAGTCAGCGCCATCCAGCGCAGTGACCTGCCCGTAGCGCTTGACCAGGCCCTTGGCCTGCATGACCAGCGGGGCGTTCGTGGTGTGTGTGGAGTTGGCCATGATCAACGCACTCCTTTGCGCGAGAGTTGGTCAGTGGCCACGGCCAGGATCACGAGGATGCCGGTGACCAGAATTTGGTAGACCGACGACACGCCCATCAGCGTGAGCCCGTTGCGGAACACGCCCACAATCAGCGCTCCCACCAGCGTGCCCAAAATCATGCCGCGCCCGCCAAACAGGCTGGTGCCGCCCAGCACCACGGCGCTGATGGCGTCGAGGTTCTCGGTCTGACCCGCATTCGGGTCACCCGCGCCGGTGCGGGCCACCGACAGTACCGATGCGATGCCGTAGAACAGGCCGGCCAGCACATACACGCCCAGCAGCACCTTGTCGGTGGCAATGCCGGTGAGGCGTGTGGCTTCGGGGCTGTTGCCCACGGCGTACACGTGGCGGCCGGGCGCGGTCTCGCGCAGCGCAAACCAGGTGACGAGGTACAGCGCCAGCATGAGCACCGCGCCCCAGACGATGGCGGTCTGCCCCAGCTGGAAGGTGTTGCCCAGTGCGGTCATGCCAGCGGGGATGTCCGTGATGGTCTGCGCGCCCGAGTACAGCTGCGTGGCGGCAAACGCGATGTTGAGCGTGCCCAGCGTGACGATGAAGGGCGGCAGCTTGATCTTGGTGACCAGCAGGCCGTTGATCAGGCCGAACAGCATGGTCACCGCCATGCCGCAGGCAATCGCCACGGGGGCCGAAAGGCCGTAGTCCGCCGCCATCTTGGTCATCACGATGCCGCCCAGCGCCATCACCATGCCACACGACAGATCAATGCCCGCCGTGAGGATGACCAGCGTCTGGCCAATTGCGATTACGGCCACGACCATGACCTGCTGCAGGATGAGCGCGAAGTTCTGCGCCGACAGGAAACGCTCGCTCTGCGTGGCAAAAAAGGCGCACGCCAGGATCAGCGCGATGAACGGCCCCAGCGTGGCCAGGGGCGGTAGTTTGGAAGCGGTCGAGGACATGGCGGCTCCGTGCGGGTGGACAAAGGGGGCGCTCAGAAAGCAGTTGACGGTTGGGAGCCGATCGCAAAACTCAGCGAAGCGGTTCTGGCTAGGCGCTGCGTCGCAGGCAGTACGGTAGTACGACAAGACGCAGCAACAACGCCAGAAGAGTTTTGAGAACGGCTCTTACTTGGCGCCCCAGCACAGGTCGGTGCCGGTCTTCACATCCTTGCTGTCCACGCCCGCCATGGGCTTGGCAGCGATCAGCGTCACGCCGGTGTCGGTGTAGCCGCTGACCTTCTTGCCGGTCTTGGCGTATTCCACGCCTGCCGCCACGCCCATGGCGGCCATGCGCAGTGGGTACTGCTGGCTGGTGGCGGCGATCACACCCTTGCCCACGTCGGCAATGCCCGCACAGCCACCGTCCACCGAGACGACGAGCACGTTCTTCTCCTTGCCTGCGGCCTTGAGCGCGTTGTAGGCACCGGCGGCAGCGGGCTCGTTGATGGTGTAGACGATGTTGATGTCAGGGTTCTTCTGCAAGCAGTTTTCCATGCCGGTCTGGCCCTTGGCGCGGTCGCCAAAGCTGTCGGCCATGCAGACCACTTCGGCGGGGCGCGACAACTCATTGCTCTTGGCATCGTTGGCCTGCAGACCAAAGCCCTTCAGGAAGCCGTTGTGCCGCTGTGCGCCCACGGGGTGGCCGGGGAACAGGTCCAGCGTGGCAATCACAGGCTTCTTGCCTGCAGCGGCGGCCTTGGCGTACTGGCCGATCAGCTCGCCCGCCTTGTAGTTGTCGGTGGCAAACAGCGCGTCCGTCGCATCCATGGGCTCGGTGGGGCTGTCGAGCGCAATCACCATCACGCCGCGCGCCTGCGCCTTCTTGATCGCGGGCACGATGGCCTTGGCGTCGCTGGGGGTGATGAGGATGGTCTTGGCACCTGCGGCGATCAGGTTCTCCATGGCCGTGACCTGGCCCGCGTTGTCGCCATCGGTCTTGCCTGCGGCCGACACCAGTTTGGCGCCCAGCTTCTTGGCCTCGGCCGTGGCGCCCTCTTTCATCTTCACGAAGAAGGGGTTGGTCTCGGTCTTGGTGATGAGGCCGATGACGGGCTCGGATGTCTGCGCCTGGGCCAGGCCGCAGGCCAGGGCGCCGGTGAGGGCAAGGGCAGAAAGCGCGAAGGCGGGGGTGCGTTGCATGGTGTTGTCTCCGGGTTGTGGGATGGCAGATTCCTGTCGGCCCCGTGCTGCGCGGCTGGCAGGTGAACCACTCTTGTCGGGTGGATGGGATCGAACTATAGTGGCCGGCGAGTTAATAAATCAAGTGGATTTACTTATGGTTTTCCCTATCCAGTCCGCCGACTCCAGCCCCGCCCACACCGCACCGCCGCTGCGGGTGGCCACGGCGGGCGAGGCCTTGTTTGACCTGATCGAAGAGCCCGATGGCCGCCTCAAGCCCTGCGCGGGCGGCGCGGTCTACAACCTCACGCGTGCGCTGGGCCTGCAGGGCGTGGGCACGCTCTACCTCAACCCGCTGTCGGGCGACCTGCTGGGCCGCCAACTGGCCCACGGCTTGCAGGAGGCGGGCGTGGCCCTGGCCGCCCCAGCGCCGGTGCGTGCGCCCAGCGCGCTGGCACTGGCTGCACTGGATACCGAGGGCAAGGCCAGCTACAGCTTCTACCGCGATGGGGTGGCCGACCGGCAGGTGACGGCCGATGCGCTCATTGCCGCGTGCGCCGCCCAGCCCCACCTGCAGGTGGTGGCCACGGGCTGCCTGGCGCTGGTGGCGCAGGACGCAGCCATCTACCAGCCCTGGCTGGCAGCGCAGCGCGCAGCAGGCCGCATGGTGGTGGTGGATGCCAACCTGCGCCTGTCGGCCGTGGACGATGCCGACGCCTACCGCGCCAACGTGATGGCCGCCCTGCAGCACGCCCACCTCATCAAAGTGAGCGACGATGACCTGGAAGCGCTGGCTGTTCCGGGCGCCAACGCATTGGAACGCGCCCACTATTTGCAGCAGCAGACACAGGCGCAATGGCTCGCCCTGACCCTGGGGCCGGAAGGTGCCTGGCTGCTGCAACGCGACGGCCTGGCCGTGCATGCGCGCGAAGAAGTACCGATCACGGTGGTGGACACCGTGGGTGCGGGCGACTGTTTTCTGGCGGGGTTGATCACCGCCTTGTTGGCCGGACCCGAACGTGGCCAAGAAGCACTGGCCCTGCGCGCGAGGGGCCTTGCTGCGCCTATCACGGAGGCCCGCTTGCGCACCGTGCTGCACCACGCGCTGGCCAGCGCCAGCCACTGCGTGGAGCGCGCCGGTTGCACGCCACCCAGCTACGAAGAAGTGCGCGAAAGGCTGGCGCTGCGGCGCTCTGCGACCGCCGCAGGCCAGTAGCCCTTACTCGGCGGGCTTGGCTGCCGGTTTGCGGGCCCGGCTGCGGGGACCGGCTGCGGGGGTCTTGGCGGGCGTGGTGCCTTCTGCCCCTGCGGCAGAGGCCTCGGGCGCGGCGGCGGGAGGTTCGACATGGGCCGCTTCACCCGCATCCTCCCCAGCACGCGCACCGCGTGCACGGGACGCAATGGCCTTGCGGGGGCTGGAACCCGACTTTGCGCCCTCGCCACTGCGCGCGCGACTGCGACGAGGGGTGACTTCGGAGCTTTCGGCCTCGGTGGACGCGTTGAAATCCGGGGTTTCAGCGCCCTCTTCCGCTTCGGGGCGCAGCGCTTGCGGCGCGCTGGTGTCGATCACCGGCTCTGGCGGCGCCGCCTCAGCGGCCACAGGCTGGCTGAAGTAGCGGCTGGCCGGGCGCTGAGCGGGGGTATCGGCCTGCTCGGACTCAGGATGTTCGTTGCGCTGCGTGGGGCGAGTGTCTGCGCGGTCTGCACGGCCCGCGCCCTCACCACGACGCCCCCGGCTACGACCCGGCGCGCCCTGACCTTCGTCACTGTCAAAACGCAGATCAGGTGCCATCGCCACCGCATGGAAATCGTGCCGTGTGGCTCCGCCCTGGCTCGAACGCTCACTGTGGCCCTCAGGCCGCGCGGGCGCGGCGGCGGCAGTCGGCCCACCGTGGCTGCGGAACACATACGCTCCCGATTTTTCATCGCGCCCAAACTCCAGCAGCCCACGCGCCTGCGCTTCCTCCAGCAGGTTGCCAAAGGTGCGGAAGCCATACCGGCCTTCGCTGAAGTCGGGCTTGCGGCGTTTGATGGCCTCCTTGAGCACCGAGGCCCAGATCTTGCCGGTGTCGCCGCGCTCGGACAGTAGGGCTTCAAACGTTTCGGCCGCCAGCTCCACGCCCTGGGTCCGGCGCGCGTCCTGGCTTTCCTTTCGGCTGCGCTCCTCCTCGGGGCTGCGGCGTGGCGCGGACGGCGGGTTGCTGCCTGGGGCCTGGCGGCGGGCCTGCGCACGCTGGTTCTCGCGGACCAGGTCGTCGTAAAAGATGAACTCGTCGCAGTTGGCGATGAGCAGGTCCGACGTGGACTGCTTCACGCCCACGCCGATCACCTGCTTGTTGTTCTCGCGCAGCTTGGACACCAGCGGCGAGAAGTCCGAGTCGCCGCTGATGATGACGAAGGTGTTGACGTGCGACTTGGTGTAGCAAAGGTCCAGCGCGTCCACCACCAGGCGGATGTCGGCCGAATTCTTGCCCGACTGGCGCACATGGGGGATCTCGATCAGCTCGAAATTCGCCTCGTGCATGGTGGCCTTGAAGCCCTTGTAGCGCTCCCAGTCGCAATAGGCCTTCTTGACCACGATGGAGCCCTTGAGCAGCAGGCGCTCCAGGATGGGCTTGATGTCGAACTTTTCGTACTGCGCATCGCGCACGCCCAGGGCGACGTTTTCAAAGTCGCAGAACAGGGCCATGCTGATGCTGTCGGAGGGGGATGCCATATCGTGTGTGAGTTCCGTTCAATGCTGCGGATCATCACACGGAACGCATTGCGCCCTCCGAAGGGAGTGGCCTCAGGTGGGTTTGGCCAAGCCCAGTTTCTCCACCAGCGCCTTCTCGCGCGTGAACGTGTCCTGCGCAAACTTCTTGTACGCCGACGTGCTCATGTACATCGGCACCATGTCGTAGCGGGCCAGGGCCGTCTTGTAGCTCTCCTGCTCCATGGCCTGCTTGAAGGCATCGTGCAGGCGCTTGACCACCGCATCGGGTGTGCCCTTGGGCGCACCGATGCCAAAGGGCGAGTTCTGAACCAGGTTCAGCCCCAGCTCCTTGAGCGTGGGCGCATCGGGGAACTTGGCCAGGCGCTCGGCGCCCCAGGTGTTGAGCACGCGCAGCTTGCCGGCCTCGACCTGCGGTGCAAAACCGGTGGAGTCGGCCGCCGCCATGATCTGCCCGCCCAGGATGGACTGCATGAGGTCGGCGCTGCCCTTGTAGGGCACGTGCAGCAGCTCCAGGCCCAGCTGCTGGGCGATGAGCTCCATGGTCAGGTGCGGGCTGGTCATGGTGCCGGTGGAGCCGTAGCTGAGCTTGCCGGGGTTGGCCTTGGCCCAGGCCACGAAGTGCGTCCAGGTCTTGAGCGGCGAGTCGGCGGGCACCACCAGGCCAAACGCGTAGCCGGTGACGTTGAGCACGTAGCTGATGTCTTTGACCGGGTCCCAGTTGATCTTGGTGGTGTAAGGGAGGCGGAACACGCCTAGGGGGATCTGCGCCACGGTGTAGCCGTCGGCGGGCACGGTTTGCAGCGCCTGCGCAGGCAAGGTGCCGCCCGCGCCGGGCTTGTTTTCGACAATGACGGTCTGCCCGAGGATCTTGCTGGCGTTGTCAGCCAACGCGCGCATGGTGATGTCGGTGGGGCCGCCGGCCGGGAAGGCGATGATCAGCTTGATGGGTTTGTTGGGAAAGCTCTGGGCCTGCGCCAGGAACGCGGGGGCGGCGAGGCTGGCGACTCCCCATTGGATGATCTGGCGACGTTGCATGGCGAAGCTCCTCAAAACGAAAGACAAAAGATTCGCTCATTGGACTGCAGCCCCTCGCGCGGGGCATGCAGGAAACCCCCTAGCCTCTGTCACCAAGGCGGCAGCGCGGCTGGGGCAGGATGGTTCCCGCAACGCGCCGGTAGCGCGCAACACCGCAGGCGTTTGTCACACTTTGTACGTGGACAGCAGCAGGCTGGTTTCCGTGTTGGCAATGCCCGGCGTGAGGCGGATGCGGCCCAGCGCCGCATCGAATGCCTCCAGGCTTTCGGCGCGCACCTCCGCCACGATGTCCCAGCGGCCGTTGGTGGTGTGCAGGGTGCCCACCGTGGGCTCACCGCGCAGCGCATGGATGACAGCGGGCGCCGCATTGCCCTCGACCGCGATGCTCATCCACGCACGGATGCGCTGGGGCTCCGAATCGGGCCGCAGCCGCACGGTATAGCCGACGATGACACCGCCCTCCTCCATCTTGTGCAAGCGGTTCTGAACGGTGCCGCGCGATACACGCAGCTTCTGCGCCAGCGTGGCCACGGGGGTGCGTGCGTCGGCGCGCAGGATGCTGAGGATTTCGCGGTCGGTGTCGTCCAGTTTGGTCATGGCAGGCTCTGTAGCTGGCAGTTCGGCAATTTTCTGTGCATTGTGGCCCTGCAAGCTGGCACGGGCATTTCTTCCGCCCGGCGTAACGCGGACGACTTCTCACGCTGAATCTGGATCAAGAAGGCCGGCAGCGCCCGTCTAAAAAGCATCAAACGCTATCAAAACCATAGCTCCTGCATCACAACGAATCCGTGGGATGCGGGGCCTGCGCATCCAGCCGCGCATCACAACCCACGCCCGATGCGATCCAGCGCCGGGCCAGCGCAGACAGTGCGCGCACAGCCCAGGGATGGGACAGGCCGGTGACACCACCAGGGTCGGCCACCATGCCACACCAATAGCGCTGGTCAGCATCGCTCCAGCGCAGGGCCGTGCAGGCCCCCTTGCGGCGCCGTGACACCAGCATCCCCAGCGGGCAGGGCTCCGCCAGGCAGCACAGCCCACAGCCGTTGCAGGGTGCGCCTTCTGCGGGCTTGGCGGGTGCTGCGGGATGCAACCACACCACGGTGGGGTGAGCAGGCAGTTGTTCGGGCATGGGGGTGCAAAGGGAACATGCGCGAGCGGCAAATGCCCCCCGCGCTCCACGGTGCATTGTGCGGCCCCATTACCGCCGCGCGACTGGCTGCACGACCACAGGCCCCAACAAAAAAGCCCCCGCTGCGATCACAGCGGGGGCCAAACCGGTCGAAGGGACCGGGGAGGGAGACAAGTAAAGAGGGAATGAAACTGCCGCCGGATCAGCAGCCCAGCGGCCGGTTCGGGCGCATGGGCACGATGCCGGTGACGCGCAGGGTGGCGTTCGAGCCATCCGTGGCTGTCAGCGTTTTTCCGCTGAAGCGCACCTGGTCGCTCTCGCGTACCACCGCCGTGTCAGTCGGCTCGCCGCTTGCGTATTCCTTGCCATCAAAGGTCAGGAAGACCTGGTGCAAGCCGGTCGCATCGGGGCGATAACGGATGTCGCCAAAGGCGGTGGCCGAAGAACCCACCTTGTTGGCCCCGTCAAAGCGGAAAGCACACAACTCGGGCACCGAGCCGATGGGGTTTTCTTTGTCCACGTTGGTGAGGTTCAACGTGCCGTTGCCGTACACACCGTTAAGACCGTCCACCGTAGCGCTGGTCACGGTCAGCACACCGGGTTCGTTGCTGGGTGTTGGGTCATCGTCATTGCCGCCGCCGCAGGCGACCAGCAGCACAGAGGCAGCCGCAAGGGCAGTACAGGTCTTGAGGAAATGAAAAGCGTTCATGGTGATGGGCGTCCGTAGATGTGGATGGAAGGTGGGGAGCCGATCCCCTGCAACCCATCGTAGGAAGCCCACCCCGCGCAGCGCGTGCGCCATGTTCCGCGTTGTGCGTAGGACATGGGCCGACAGGGGTGTGCGCCAAACCAATGGCTGGTTGGCACCACCCTGCCCCTGCCGCCCGCACCGCTCAGGTGTCTCAGCGCGCCAACACCGCCGCCAGCGCTCTTCCAGTATGTGTACCCGCCGCCACCACATCCTCGGGCGTCGCGGCTGCCACGATGCGCCCGCCCGCGTTGCCACCTTCCGGGCCCAGGTCCAGAATCCAGTCGGCTTCGGCGATCACATCCAGGTCGTGCTCGATCACGATCACGCTGTGGCCGCCATCGACCAGGCGGTGCAACACGCGGATGAGCTTGTCGACGTCGGCCATGTGCAGGCCCACGGTGGGCTCATCCAGCACATACAGTGTGTGCGGCGCCTTCTGCCCTCGGCGGCCCACCTCGTCGCGCACCTTGGTCAGCTCGGTCACGAGCTTGATGCGCTGCGCTTCACCGCCAGAAAGTGTGGGCGACGGCTGGCCCAGCGTGAGATAGCCCAGACCAACGTCCTGCAAGAGCTGCAGCGGGTGCGCAATGCTGGGCATGGTGGCGAAGAAGCCCACGGCCTCATCCACCTCCATCTGCAGTACGTCGCCAATGCTCTTGCCGCGCCAGGTCACGGCCAGGGTTTCGGGGTTGAAGCGCGCGCCGTGGCAGGTTTCGCAGGGCACCTTCACATCCGGCAGAAAGCTCATCTCGATGGTGCGCACGCCCGCGCCTTCGCAGCCGGGGCAGCGGCCTTCGCCGGTGTTGAAAGAAAAGCGCCCAGCCGCATAGCCACGTGCCTTGGCCTCCAGCGTCTCGGCAAACAGCTTGCGGATGGTGTCCCAGAAGCCGATGTAGGTGGCGGGGCATGAACGCGGCGTTTTGCCGATGGGCGTCTGGTCCACTTCCAACACGCGGTCGATGCTCTCGAAGCCCGATAGGCCCGTGCAACCCACCAGCGGCGGCGCCTTGCCCGCGTCCATGGCATCGCGCCCGGCCTTGGTACTGCGCTGCTGCACCCAGGCCTGCACATTGGCCAGCAGCACATCGCGCGCCAGGGTCGACTTACCCGAACCGCTCACGCCCGTCACTGCCACCAGGCGGTGCAGTGGCACGGTGGCCGTCACGTTCTGCAAGTTGTGCAACTGCGCGCCATGCACCGCAAGCCAGCGCATGGCGGCACGTTCCTTGGCCTCGGTCAGCGCGTCTGCGGCCAGCGATGCGGCCTGGGCCGCGCGCTTCTTGACGGCAGCGCTCTGTCGGCCGGTAGGCGCCGCAGCTTCGGCACGGGCAAAGGCGGCTGTGGCCTCGGCACTGACCTCGCTGGCCGACATGCTGCGGCGCAGCTGCAGAGGATGCTTCATGGCGTGCAGCAGGTAGCGGCCGGTTTGCGAATCTTCGGCGCCCGTGATGTCGGCCACGCTGCCCTGCGCCACCAGGCGCCCGCCGCGTTTGCCGGCGCTGGGGCCGATGTCGATGATGTGGTCGGCACGGCGGATGGTGTCTTCGTCGTGCTCCACCACTACCAGCGTGTTGCCCTTGTCACCCAGCTTGTGCAGAGCGTTGAGCAGGATCTGGTTGTCGCGCGCATGCAGGCCGATGGTGGGCTCGTCGAGCACGTAGCACACGCCCTGCAGGTTGCTGCCCAGCTGCGCGGCCAGGCGGATGCGCTGTGCCTCGCCACCGCTGAGCGTGGGCGCCCCCCGGTCCAGCGTGAGGTAACCCAGGCCCACTTCTTCCAAAAACTCCAAGCGGCTCTGGATCTCGGGCACTAGGTCGCGGGCAATGTCGGCCTCGCGCGCCGTCATGCCACCTTCAATGCGCAGGGTCTCGACCCAGCGGCGCACGTCCGTGACGGACAGCGCGGCAATGTCGGTGATGCCCACACCGGCAAACTGCACAGCACGCGCGGTGGCGTTCAGGCGTGTGCCGCTGCAGCTCGGGCAGGCCGTGTCGGCCAGGTCTTCCACCTCGGGCTCGGCAAAGGTCTGCTCGCGGCCTTTTTCCTTGTCGTCCTGCACCGAGTCGTCAAACACCTTGCGCTGGTCCTTGGTGAGCTTGACACCCGTGCCGACGCAGTCGGGGCACCAGCCGTGCTTGCTGTTGTAGCTGAACAGGCGCGGGTCCAGCTCGGCATAGCTGGTGGCGCACACCGGGCAGGCGCGTTTGGTGGAGAACGCCTGCAGCGTGCCAATACCGGCCGTGGGCTGGCCGCCCTCCATGGCTTCGCGCAGGCCTGTGATGCCCGAGAGAACATGCACCACGCCCTTGCCATGCGTGAGCGCATCGGCCAGCGCGGTGCGCAAAGCCGCTTCGTTCTCGGGCGACACATCGAGGCTGGCCACGGGCAGCTCGATGGTGTGTTCCTTGAAGCGGTCGATGCGCGGGAAGTTCGTGGTGGGCAAGAAGTTGCCATCCACGCGCAGATGCGTAAAGCCGCGCGGGCGCGCCCAGTCGGCCAGCTCGGTATAGACGCCCTTGCGGTTCATCACCAGCGGCGCGAGCAGGCCGATGTGCTGGCCGCGGAACTGCGTGAGCAGCTGCGCGGCGATGCTCTCGGGCGTTTGCGGCTGCACGGCTGCGCCGTCTTTGGTGCAGTGCTGGGTGCCCAGCTTGACGTACAGCAGGCGCAGAAAGTGCCACACCTCGGTGGTGGTGCCCACGGTGGACTTGCGACCGCCGCGCGAGAGGCGCTGCTCGATGGCGACAGTGGGCGGGATGCCGTACACGGCATCCACCTCGGGCCGACCGGCTGGCTGCACGATGCTGCGGGCATAGGCGTTGAGCGATTCGAGGTAACGCCGCTGGCCTTCGTTGAACAAAATGTCAAACGCGAGCGTGGACTTGCCCGAGCCGCTCACGCCCGTCACCACGTTGAACTTGCCACGCGGAATGTCCACGCTCAGGTTCTTGAGGTTGTGCTCCTTGGCGTTGACGATTTGTATAGCGTTTTTGGCCGCTGGCGCTTGATTCATATGCGCGAGGCGCTCTGATTTTCGTAGCACAGCAGCTTTTTCGTGCACCGAGTGGCCGCCCACGCCCAGCGCCAGTTCGTAGTCGCGCAGCGCCTGCCCGGTGTGTGAGGTGGCATGGGCACGCACGTCCTCGGGCGTGCCCTCCGCCACGATGAGGCCGCCCGCGTAGCCGCCTTCAGGGCCCAGGTCGATGAGCCAGTCGCTGGCGCGAATCACGTCCAGGTTGTGCTCGATGACGATGAGCGAGTGCCCCGCATCGATGAGCTTGCGCAGCGCGCGCATCAACTTGGCAATGTCGTCAAAGTGCAGGCCAGTGGTGGGCTCGTCAAACAAGAACAGCGTGCCTTTGCGGGCGACGGACTGGCGCGATTTGGATGCGCTGCGCGCGGCCTCGGCCAGAAAGCCTGCAAGCTTGAGGCGCTGCGCCTCGCCGCCTGACAAGGTCGGCACGGGCTGGCCCAACGCCACGTATTCGAGCCCTACATCCACGATGGGCTGCAGCGCGCGGATCACATCGCGGTCATTGGCAAACAGGTCGGCTGCCTCGGCCACCGTGAGCGCCAACACGTCGGCCACATTCAACGTCCGACCACCGCGCTCGATGGTGATCTCCAGGATCTCGGGCCGGTAACGCTTGCCGTCGCAATCGGGGCAGCGCAAGTACACGTCTGACAGGAACTGCATCTCCACATGCTCAAAGCCCGAGCCGCCACAGGTCGGGCAGCGCCCATCGCCGCTGTTGAAGCTGAACTTGCTGGCCGTGTAGCTGCGCTGCTTCGACAGCGGCGCCACGGCAAACAGTTCGCGGATGCTGTCCCACGCGCCCACGTAGCTCACGGGGTTGGATCGAGCGGTTTTTCCGATGGGGGATTGATCGACAAACACGACATCCGACAAATGGTCGGCGCCCAGCATGCGGTCGTGCGCGCCCGGCGTGTCGGTGGCCTTGCCAAAGTGGCGCAGCAGCGCGGGGGCCAGCACGTCCTGGATCAGGCTGGACTTGCCCGAGCCACTGACGCCGGTCACGGTGACCAGGCGCTGCAGCGGGAACTCCACCGTCACATCCTGCAGGTTGTGCTCGCGCGCGCCTTCGAGGATGAGGCGCGGCGTGGATTCGGTGACCATTCGCTTGAAGCCAAAACCCACGTGCTTGCGCCCACCCAGGTAGGCGCCGGTCAGCGTGTCGGCGTTGCGCAAATCGGCCGTGGTGCCGTCAAACACGATCTGCCCGCCCAAGCGACCGGGGCCAGGGCCCATGTCGATCATGCGGTCAGCCGCCAGCATCACGGCGGGGTCGTGCTCCACCACCACCAGCGTGTTGCCCGCATCGCGCAGGCGCAGCATGGCCTCGGTGATGCGGTGCATGTCGCGCGGGTGCAGGCCGATGCTGGGCTCGTCCAGCACGAACAGCGTGTTGACCAGGCTGGTACCCAGTGCCGTGGTGAGGTTGATGCGCTGCACCTCGCCGCCACTCAGTGTGCGGCTTTGCCGGTCGAGCGTGAGGTAGCCAATGCCCACGTCGCACAGGTACCTGAGGCGGGTGGTGATTTCTTCGTGCAGCAGCTTGAGCGCTTGCGCGTCGCCGCCCTTGGCGTCGTCGCCCACCGGCAGTTGCATGCGATCAAAGAACTGGCGCAGGCGGTCAATGGGCAGCAGCATCAGATCGTGCAGGCACAGGCCAGGCAAGGCTTCCAGTTGCTCGCGCGACCATTGCACGCCTTCGGGCATGAAGCGTTTGCCAGGCTCCAGCACCGCATCGGCATCCTCCTTGCGGCCGATGCGCCAGAGCAGGCTTTCGGTCTTGAGCCGCGCACCCGCGCAGGTGGGGCATGGCGTGTAGCTGCGGTACTTGGACAAGAGCACGCGGATGTGCATCTTGTAGGCCTTGCTCTCCAGGTACTCAAAAAAGCGCTTGATGCCGTACCACTGCTTGCTCCATTGCCCGTCCTTGTAGCCGGGGGCGCCGCCGATCACCCACTTTTTCTGGTCGTCGGTCAGCTTGTACCAGGGCGTGTCGCGCGGGATACCAGCCGTTTCGGCATGGCGCATGAGGTCGTCCTGCGCTTCTTTCCACGCGGGGGTCTGGATGGTCTTGATGGCGCCCGCGCGCAGCGTGAGCTTGTCGTTGGGGATGACGAGGCCGTAGTCCACGCCGATCACGCGGCCAAAGCCCCGGCAGCTGTCGCACGCACCCACGGCGGAGTTGAACGAGAAGGCGGACGGAATGGGGTCGCTGTAGCGCAGGTCGCTGTCGGGGCAGTGCAGGCCCGTCGAAAACCTCCACAGCTCTGGTTCGCTCTCGTCCAAGAGCCGATAGACATTCAAGCGCCCCGTGCCGCGCTTGAGCGCGACCTCGATGGCCTCGATCACCCGCGCCTTCTCGGCATTGCCCAGACGGAACCGGTCGGCCACCACATCCAGCACCTTGCGCGGGCCGGTGGGCGTGGCCACCTCGCGCTCGGCCTGCACCTTGGTGAAGCCACTGGCGGACAGCCATTGCTCGACCTGCTCGGCCGATGTATTGGCGGGGAGTTCGACCGGGAAGGTCAGCACGATGCGGGGGTCACTGGCGGCAGCGCAGCGCGCGGCCAGCTCGGCGTAGATGGTCTCGGGCGAGTCATGGCGCACCGGCTGCGCCGTCTGCTTGTCGAACAACTGGCCCGCACGGGCGAACAGCAACTTCAGGTGGTCGTTCAGTTCCGTCATCGTGCCCACGGTGGAGCGGCTGGAGCGCACGGGGTTGGTCTGGTCGATGGCAATGGCCGGCGGCACGCCCTCGACCTTGTCCACGGCGGGCTTGTCCATGCGATCGAGGAACTGGCGCGCGTAGGCGCTGAAGGTCTCCACGTAGCGGCGCTGGCCCTCGGCATAGAGCGTGTCAAACACCAGGCTGGATTTGCCCGAGCCGCTGGGCCCCGTGACCACCGTGAGTTCGCCGGTGCGGATGTCCAGATCCAGGTTCTTGAGGTTGTGCTGGCGTGCGCCGCGGATACGGATCAGTCCCTGGGTCATGGAGGCAGTCTTTTTCGAGGGTGAGGCGGAACATTCTAGGCACCGCAGTGGCGCCCGTCCGGCCTTGCCGCAATACCCTTTGATTGCGGGTCTGCTGACAGGTGCTGTCACCACATCGGGTTATGCCGGTTCGCAAACAGGGCACATTTGTCTAGAGTAGCCAGTCAATCCAAGGAGACGACCATGTACAAATGGACACAATGGGGAGCCGCAGTCGCTCTGGCCGCCGCGCTGTGCGGCGCTGGCCATGCCCAGATCCTGATCGGGCAAACCGCCGGCTTCTCCGGGCAGGTGGCGGCAGGCGTTAAGGAAACCACCGACGGCGCCCTGCTCTATATCGATGCGGTCAATGCCAAGGGCGGCGTCAACGGCCAGAAAATCGAACTGACCTCGCTGGACGACAAGTTCGACCCCAAGCTGGCCGCAGAAAACGCGCGCAAGCTGATCGAGGAAAACAATGTGTCAGCGCTGTTCCTCACACGCGGCACGCCCCACACCGAGGCCATCGTTCCCCTGCTGGAAAAGCACGGCGTGGCACTGGTCGGCCCTTCCACGGGCGCCATGGTGCTGCACCAGCCCGTGCGCAAATACATCTTCAACGTGCGCGCCACCTACCAGCGCGAGGCAGAAAAGGCCATGACCCACCTGGCCTCCATGGGCATTACCCGCATTGCCGTGGTGTATGCCGACGACAGCTTTGGCGCCGATGGCGTGGCGGGGGCACAAAAAGGCCTGGCGGCGGCCAAGCTCACACCCGTGGTGCTGGAGAAGTTTGACCGTGCCAAGCCTGATTTCGCCCCAGTTGCGGCCAAGGTGGCCAAGGCAGACACCCAGGCCGTGCTGATGATCGCCTCCGGCTCTGCCGTGGTCGATGGCAGCAATGCGCTGCGCGCCGCAGGCTCTGCCGCACAGATCGTGACGCTGTCCAACAATGCCTCGGGCGGCTTCATCAAGAGCCTGGGCAACAATGCGCGCGGCGTGATCGTGACCCAGGTGTACCCCAATGAGCGCGCGGTGACCTACGCCATGGTCAAGGAAGCCCAGGAGCTGGCCCGGGCCAAGGGCTTGCAGGAGATCAGCCCCGCCATGCTCGAAGGTTTTGCAGCCGCCAAGGTGCTGGTGGAAGGCCTCAAGCGCGCCGGCCCCAAACCCAGCCGCGACAAGATCCACACAGCCCTGGAAGGCATCAAGAAATTCGACCTGGGCGGGCTGGAGGTGAGCTACGGCCCAGACGACCACACGGGCCTGGACTTTGCCGACCTCTCCATCATTGGTACGGACGGCAGGTTCCGTCGCTAAGAGCCTGTTTACGATCTCGCAGGGGATCGCAAACAGGCTCTAGGAGCCATCTCCCGGATGGCCATAGGTTGCGCAGGCCCGGCTCCGTCCGGGCCTACGTATTTCTACAGTTTATTTGTCACCGTTTGTATCTATATTGATGCCTCCAACAAACAGGCATCTTGGGACAAACATGAGATTGACACACTGGCTTCGCGGGGGCGCTACCCTGGCCGCCATCTTCGCAATGGTGGGCGCAGCCCACGGACAGATTCTCATTGGACAGACGGTGGGCATCACGGGCTCGGCAGCGGCCACGGTGGCCGAATCCATGCAGGGCGCGGCGCTCTACATTGATCACATCAACGCCCGGGGCGGTATCGCAGGGCAGAAGGTGGAGGTCATATCCCTGGACGACAAATTCGACCCCAAGCTGACCCTCGAAAACACCCGCGTTCTGATTGAGGAAAAAGGCGTGATCGGGCTGTTCATGACACGGGGCACGCCCCACACCCAGGGCATCATGCCGCTGCTGGAGCAGCACGGCGTGCCGCTGGTCGGCCCCTCCACCGGCGCCATGGTGCTCCACCAGCCGGTACACAGGTTCATCTTCAACGTGCGCGCGCCCTACCAGCGCGAGGTGGAAAAGGCCATCACCCACCTCAACACCCTGGGCATCAAGCGCATTGGCGTGGTGCATGTGGACGACACCTTTGGCGCAGATGGCCTGGCAGGGGCACAGCTGGGCTTCAAGGCCAACCAGCTGGAAGCCCTCTTTGTCGAGAAGTTTGACCGTGCCAAGCCCGACTACAGCGCCATTGCACCGCGTGTGGCGCAAAAGCAGCCCCAGGCCGTGGTCTTCATCGGCACGGGCGCGGCGGTGGTGGACGGCATCAAGGCGTTGCGCGCTGCAGGGGTCACGGGGCAGATCGTGACACTGTCCAACAATGCCTCGGGCGGCTTTGTCAAACTGCTGGGCGACCAGGCCCGGGGGGTTGTGGTCACGCAGGTCTTTCCCTCCGAGCGGTCGGTGAACTACCCGGTGGTCAAGGAAGCCATGGAGCTGGCCCGCGCCAAGAACTTTTCCGATCTCACGCCCGCGATGGTGGAGGGCTTCGTCAGCGCCAAGGTGCTGCTGGAAGGTATCAAACGCGCGGGCCCCAAGCCGGACCGCGCCAAGCTGCACACAGGCCTGGAGAGCATCAAGAAGTGGGACCTGGGTGGCGTGGAGCTGAGCTACAGCCCCACGGACCACAGCGGTCTGGTGTTCGCCGACCTTTCCATCATCGGAAGTGACGGGCGCTTCAAGCGATGACACCCTAAGAAACTGAGGCGCTGTGCGGGCTCTTGCCCTGCGCCGCGCGAGGAGCGGTAGGGGCGTGGAGTGTGCGGCCCACCGTGACAGCCCCGCACAAAACAAAAGCCTGCGGCCTTTCGGCTGCAGGCTTTTTTGATGGGCTCGGGATGGGGCCCGGCGGCTTACTGCGCGCTGGCCGCAGATGCAGGTGCCGACGCAGGCGCCGCTGCGGGTGAACTGGCAGCGGGTTCGGGCGCATGCACGGCATCTGCGCCGTGTTTTTCACCACCCATGTCGGCCTTGTCGCCCGCCGTGATGATCACGTACATCGACAACGCAGCAAACAAGACGAAGCCAACAACAATCTTCCACATATCAATATCTCCTAGAGGGATGGGTTTGTTCAATCAAGGAGCCTGGGCGCTGCGTTGTAGGTTGTACTGTGTGGCACAAGCCCCTTGATGGAACACAGGGCCCGACCCTTGCGGGGCGGGCCCTGTTCACCGGTCAGAACCGATCAGTCGTTGGCGTAGATGTCCACGTCCTTGGTTTCCTTGATGAACAAGCCACCGATCACCACCGTGGCACCGGCAATGATGATGGGGTACCACAGGCCGTTGTACATGTTGCCGGTCTGGGCCACGATGGCGAACGCCGTGGTGGGCAGCAGACCGCCGAACCAGCCGTTACCGATGTGGTACGGCAGGGACATCGAGGTGTAGCGGATGCGGGTGGGGAACATTTCGACCAGCATGGCGGCAATAGGGCCGTACACCATGGTCACCAGCAGCACCAGGTAGGTCAGGATCACGGTGACCATGACCTTGTCGATGCGGGCGGGATCTGCCTTGGTGGGGTAGCCCGCAGCCTTCAGTGCATCGGCCACAGCCTTCTTGAACTCGCCATCTTTCTTCTTGGCTTCGTCAGCGGGCAGGCCCTTGCTGGTGTACGAGGCGATGACGGTTTCACCGATCTTGATGGTGGCGGGGGTACCGGCGGCGCCCACGGCGTTGTCATAGCTCACCGAAGCGCCAGCCAGAACCTGCTTGGCGATGTCGCACGAGCTGGTGAACTTGGTGGTGCCGGTGGGGTTGAACTGGAACGAGCATTCCTTGGGGTCTGCCGTCACGATCACTTGGTTCTTGGCCTGGGCTTCAGCCAGGGCGGGGTTGGCCGCCTTGGTCAGTGCGCCGAACACAGGGAAGTACGTCAGCGCGGCCAGCAGGCAGCCTGCCAGGATGATGGGCTTGCGGCCAATCTTGTCCGACAGCGAACCGAACACGATGAAGAACGGTGTGCCGATCAGCAGCGACACAGCCACAAAGATGTTGGCGGTGGCGCCATCAACCTTCAGGGCTTGTGTCAGGAAGAACAGCGCATAGAACTGGCCCGAGTACCACACCACGGCCTGGCCGGCGGTCAGGCCCACCAGCGCCAGGATCACGATCTTCAGGTTCTTCCACTGGCCGAAAGACTCGGTCAGTGGGGCCTTGGAGGTCTTGCCCTCGGCCTTCATCTTCTGGAAGGCAGGCGATTCGTTCATGGACAGACGGATCCAGACCGAGATGGCCAGCAGCAGGATCGACACGATGAACGGAATGCGCCAGCCCCAGTCGCCAAAGGCTTCTTCGCCCAGCACGGTGCGGGTACCCAGAATTACCATCAGCGACAGAAACAGCCCCAGCGTGGCCGTGGTCTGGATCCAGGCGGTGTAGGCGCCGCGTTTGCCGTGCGGAGCATGCTCGGCCACATAGGTGGCTGCGCCGCCGTACTCACCGCCCAGCGCCAGGCCTTGCAGCAGGCGCAGAATGATCAGGATGACCGGGGCCGCCACACCGATGGAGGCATAGGTCGGCAAGATGCCTACGATGAAGGTGGACAAGCCCATGATCAGGATGGTGACCAGGAACGTGTACTTGCGGCCGATCATGTCGCCCAGGCGGCCGAAGAAAATCGCGCCGAACGGACGGACGATGAAGCCCGCTGCGAAGGCCAGCAGCGCGAAGATGAACGCCGATCCGGCATCCAGCCCGCTGAAGAACTGCTTGGCGATGATGGCGGCGAGCGAGCCGTACAGGTAAAAGTCGTACCACTCGAAAACGGTGCCGAGCGACGACGCGAAGATGACCTTGCGCTCTTCGGGCGACATCGGCCGCGGTGCGGGATGGATGGTTGCCATGGTGTCTAGTCTCCTATTGGTTGTGCAGACCGCACTGCGGCGGGCTGTACGCATTCTTGGAGATGGCACTGACCACGCTCTGACGCGAAACCAACAAGAGCTTTCATCAAACTGACCGCTCTCTGACAACTTAGGGAGAAACCCGCAGCACCTCTTTCAGCATCCGGAAACAGCTCAGGACTTCGCGGGTAAACCCGATGGGAGCTGGCTGACAGCATTCCAGCCCGGGCCATCAAACCAGTCGTCACCTTCCAGGTAGGCGCGCAGCATGGGCAGGCTGTCGAGCCCCCAGAAAACCTTGCCGTCCACCGCAAACGCAGGCACGCCAAACACGCCCGCTGCCTGCGCGGCCTCGGTGTTGGCGCGCAGCAGCGCCTTGGGGCCCTCGCTGTGCATGTCCTGCCCCGGGCGGATTTGTTCGGCCAGATCGGCCGCCAGCGCGGCCAGGCGCTCGGCGTCCAGCGCGTCGTGCCCGCCCTGCCACACATGGCGCAGCACGGTGCCCGCCACATAGCGGTTGATGGCGCCATCGTCGCTGCAGGCCAGCGCCTGGCGCAGCAGCGGCAGCGGGTTGAACGGGTGGCGCGCAGGCATCTGCAGTGGCGTGCCCTGCGCATGGCCCAGCCAGGTCACGTGGCGGTAGGTCCAGGCGCGCTTGGGCGCAATGCCCGCGGGCCCCGGGTTGGCGTGCTGCTGCAGCAACGCGCCCAGCAGCACCGGGCGGTATTCGACGCTGTAGCTCAGGTCCACCAGCGCCTCGGGCAGGCGCTCAAAGGCCAGCCAGGCGTAGGGCGAAATGAAGTCGAGGTAGAACGTGATGTGTTTCATGGCTCAGCCTTCTGCGCTTTCTGGCTGCACCGGCACGGCAATGCCCGCCCGGTCCAGCAACTGGCGCCAGATGCCCCGCCGCAGGTGCGAGTCGGCACGCGACCAGATGCGGATCTCGTCGAGGGAGCGAAAGCAGCCCTCGCAGTGGCTGCGGTCGGGCGACATACGGCAGACCGAGATGCAGGGCGAGGGCACGGCCTCGGTGTTTTCAGCATCAAAATGGCCACCAGCGCTTATCTGCAAAGCGCGAACAGCTAGCAATTCAATAGCATTCATGCCGCAGACTCAGGTGCAACCACCTGCACCACATCCACCACGGGTGCACCCGTCAGCCGCTGAAGATCGCTGGGGTGCAGCGCAAACACACCATGCGGATGCCCCGCCGCCGCCCACACCACCTCAAAGCGCAGCAGGTTCTGATCGATCAGCGTGACGGGAGGCGTGGCGTGCGCCACGGGCGACACACCACCGATGGAAAAGCCCGTGCGGCTTTTCACGAAGTCGGCATCGGCGCGGCCGATCTTGCCGCCCACGTGGGCCTCCACCTTTTTCTCGTCCACCCGCCGGTCGCCCGAGGTGACCACCAGCACGGCCACATCATCGCTCTTGCGGCGAAAGATGATGCTCTTGGCAATCTGCCCCACGGCAATGCCCAGCGCATCGGCCGCCTGCTGCGCGGTGCGCGCTGCGTCGTCCAGCATCTGCGGCCGGTGGGGGTGGCCCAGGGATTCCAGCGCTGCAGCCACGCGCTGCACACCTTCAGGCAGATTTTTCAGTTCAGCTCCACACATCGTTTCTTACTCCGAAATCACAATCGTCCCAGGTATTTTGACCGCATGGCGCCAGCCCCGGCCGACGCGCCGGCAGCACAGGCCCTGCCGGACCAGCGGGTGCATCCCTTCCGCACTGGGAGCGAGGCGGCTGAGATGCGTCAGCGTCTCAGCGGCAGTGGCCTATTACCCCGCACGTTTGGTCAATAGCGCGTTGGCAGCGCGGGAGTTGGGCTTGCGGCCCAGAAAGTCGCTAATGTAGGCACCCGCGTCGATTAGCTTGTCGAGGTCGATGCCCGTCTCGATGCCCATGCCCTGCAGCATGTACACCACGTCTTCGGTGGCCACGTTGCCGGTGGCGCCCTTGGCATAGGGACAGCCGCCCAGCCCGGCCACGGACGACTGGAAGTTCCACACGCCCAGCTCCAGCGCGGCCAGCGTGTTGGACAGCGCCTGCCCGTAGGTGTCATGAAAGTGGCCCGACACCTCGTCGATGCCAAAGTGCTGCAACGTGGCCTCCAGCGCCTTCTGCACCTTGCGCGGCGTGCCCACGCCGATGGTGTCGGCCACGTCCACACGCTGCACGCCAATGCCCTGGAGCAGGCCTGCGAGATACGCCACGCGCTCGGGCGCAATGTCGCCTTCGTACGGGCAGCCCACGGTGCAGCTCATGGCGCCGCGCACACGGATGCCAGCGGCCCGTGCGGCCTCCACCACGGGGGCAAAACGCTCGATGCTCTCGGCAATGCTGCAGTTGATGTTGCGCTGGCTGAAGGCCTCGCTGGCCGAGCCGAAGACAACGATCTCGTCGGGTTTGTCCAGCACGGCAGCCTCAAAGCCCTTGAGGTTGGGCGTGAGCACCGAATACGCGACACCGCTCTGGCGGGTGATACCGGCCATCACCTCATGGTTGTCGGCCATCTGCGGCACCCACTTGGGACTGACGTAGCTGGTGACTTCGATCTCTTTCAGGCCCGCCTGCTGCAGGCGGTGCACCAGCTCGATCTTGACGGCGGCGGGCACCGGGGTCTTTTCGTTCTGCAGGCCGTCACGGGGGCCAACGTCGATGAGGTGGACGCGGGAGGGAATGCTCATGGGGCTACCAAGGGTGGATCAAGGAATGCCGCCATTGTCTCGCCACCGCTTCCACAGGGCCACCCCATATCGTGCCAGACCATTCGCCGGACGCGCCATCAGCCCGTACGGGTGCCATCACCCGCCACCTCTTGCCGCAGCAGGGCCACCATGGCCTGCGCCGCCAGCGACAGCGGCCGCCCCCGGAGCGTGATCAGCCCGATGGGCCGGTGCAGCACGGGCGCCTTGAGCGCTCGCGTGACCACCTCGGGCCGGCGCACCACTTGGGCGGCCAGTTCGGGCAGCGCGCTCACGCCCAGCCCCGCAGCCACCATGGCCGCGATGGTGGCCAGGTGTTCCACCTCATAGCGCGGCGCAAAACGGATGCGGTGGGTCAGCAAGGCTTCTTCCGCATACTGCCGCACGCTGGTACCTGCGGGCATGGAGATGTGCGGCAGCTCGGCCACATCCGCCCAGGCAATGGCGCTGCGCCCTCGGGCCAGCGGGTGCGTGCGCCCCATCAGCAGCACAAAGCGGTCGGACACCAGCGGGGTGTAGTCCAGGTCGGCATAGGCGGGGTTGGCAGCGGTGAGTGCAAAGTCCACGCGCCCGGCGCGCACCATGTCAAACGCCAGGCCCGCCAGGCTGTCGATCAGCTCCATCTGCACGCCCGGGTGCTGTGTGGCGAACCGGGCAAACGCGCGGGGCACGGCCCCGGCTGCCAGCGACGGCAGCGCCGCTAGCGCAATGCGACCCACTTGCAGCTGCGCCACCTCCTGCACGCGGCGCACGGTCTCCTCCATCTGGTGGCGCAGAAACCGCGCCTGCTCGGCAAACACCTCGCCCGCCAACGTGAGTTGCACGGTGCGCGTGGTGCGCTCGAACAGGCGCACGTCCAGCATCTCCTCCAGCCGAGCCACCGTGCCCGACACCGCCGACTGCGACAGGTGCATCTGCAAGGCCGTGCGCCGAAAACTCAGCGTCTCGGCCAGGGAGAGGAACACATCCACCTCGCGGGCGGACCAATTGATCTTCATAGCTGATCAGTCTATCGAAAAAGACGTCTGGACCGCGCAATGCGAGCCCCCTAGACTGAATTCAACGCAAGCACACCGCTTGAGCAGATTGAGAGCCACAAGGAGACACGATGGAGAACAGTTCGCCGCGCAACGCACGCACCGTGGTGGTAGGCGGAGGCACCATGGGGGCCGATGTGGCCGTGGTCCTGGCCCGGGGCGGCGCGCAGGTCACGGTGGTGGACCCCCACGCCGCCCGCCGCGACCACTTGCTGCCCCACATTGCGCAGGAGCTGGCCGCTGCCGGCCAGGCCGCCCACGCCGGCCCGGTGCAGGTGTGTGCCAGCCTGCAGGACGTGGACTGGAGCGGCGTGGTGCTGGTGGTGGAATGCATCACCGAGCAACTGGCAGCCAAACAAAAGCTGTTTGCCGAGCTGGAAACCGTCGCCCCCCCCAACGCCGTGCTGGCCAGCAACAGCTCGGGCTTTCCCATCAGTGCCATCGCCCAGGGACTGGCCACGGTGCAGCGGATGCTGGGCCTGCACTTCTTCATGCCCGCCCACCTGGTGCCGCTGGTGGAGGTGGTGCTGGGCGAGCGCAGCGACCCGGCACTGGGCACCTGGCTGCACGCCTTCATGCGCGGCTGCGGCAGCGTGCCGGTGCTGGTCAAGAAGGACAAGCCGGGCTTTCTGGCCAACCGCATGCAGCATGCGCTCTCGCGCGAGGCGTTTGCGCTCATCGACGAAGGCATTGCCTCGCCCGAAGACGTAGACGCCGCCGTGCGCTTTGGCTTCGGCTTCCGCTTTCTGGCGGCCGGGCCGGTGCTGCAGCGCGACCACGCAGGCATCGAGGTGCACACCGCCGCCGCCGCCACCATGTACCCCACGCTCTCGAACACCGACGTACCCGCCCAGGCCCTGCGCGACAAGGTGGCCCAGGGCACCTTGGGCATGAAGACGGGCAAGGGCTTTTTCGACTGGCCCGAAGACCGCAAGCAGGCCGAACGCGCGCGCTACGACACGCTGCTGCGCCAGGGCCTGGCCCTGCTTGCCAGCGAGCTGCCCACCATCGATCCCCCCACCGACACGTCACCGACGGACACCCCAACGACCACTGGAGCCCGCGCATGAGTGCATCGCCCGCATCACCCACCATTGCCAGCCAGTGGGTTGACCCGCTGATCGTGACCGTGGCGCCCAACGGCGCCTACAAGCAGCCCGCCGACCACTCCGCCGTGCCCATCACACCGGCCACGCTGGCCACCACGGCCAAGGCCTGCCTGGACGCGGGAGCGGCCATGCTGCACATGCACATACGCGACGCGCAAGGCCGCCACAGCCTCGATGTGGAGGGCTACCGCGAGGCGCAGCGCGTGGTGCGCCAGGCTGTGGGCGACGCGATGGTCATCCAGATCACCAGCGAAGCCGCAGGCGTGTACCAGGCCCCCGCGCAGATCGCCATGGTGGAGGCCCTGCAACCCGAGGCCGTGTCCATCGGACTGCGCGAAGTGGACAAGCCCGAGATCGGCGAAGCCGGACTGCAGCGCTTCTTCACCGGCCTGGCCCAGCGCCGCACCATGGTGCAGGTCATCCTGTACGACGTGTCCGACCTGCGCCGCTGGCAGGCGCTGCGCGCCAGTGGCGTGGTGCCGGATGCGCCTTGGTTCCTGCTGTTTGTGCTGGGCCGCTACAGCGCGGGCCAGACCTCCAGCCCGCGCGACCTGTTGCCTTTTCTGAACGCCCATGACGGCAACGAGCCCTGGGCCGTGTGCGCCTTCGGGGCGGCAGAGAACGCCTGCGTGGCCGCAGCCGCCGTGTTTGGCGGCCACGCCCGCGTGGGGTTTGAAAACAACCTGCTGTGCAAGGACGGCAGCGTGGCCCCCGACAACACCGCACTGGTGCGCCAGGCCGTCGAAGCCGCCGCCGCACTGGGCCGCCCGCTGGCCACCGCCGCCGACATCCGGCAGCGCTTTGGCGCAGGCTGAGCGGCACCGCTCCATCGCGCCCCCCATCCATTGACATCAACCCGCGACAGACGGGCTTTATCCATCCCCACAGGAGACAGACATGCACCACCGCCACCTTTCCTTATCCACGCCTCGCACCGCCCGGCGCGCCGTGCTGCACGCAGCCCTTGCCGTGCCCCTGGCCCTGGGCGTCGCAGGTCACGCAGCGGCGCAGACGGCCGCCACCGCCTTCCCCAGCAAGACCATCCGCTTTGTGGTGCCCTACCCGCCCGGTGGCCCCACCGACCTGATGGCCCGCATGCTGCAGCCCGAGCTGCAAAGCCGCCTGGGTGTACCTGTGGTGGTGGACAACAAGGGCGGCGCTGGTGGCAACACAGGCAGCGCGGAGGTGGCCAAACAGGCGCCAGCGGACGGCCACACGCTGCTGCTGGCCGCCAGCGGCCCGATGGCAGTCAACCCGTCGCTGTACGCCAGCATGCCGTTCAACCCGCTGACCGATCTGGCGCCGGTGATCCAGCTGTCGGCATTCCCGCTGGTGCTGGAAGTGCACCCCTCGCTGGGCGTCAAGACCCTGGCCGAATTCCTGGCCCTGGCCAAGGCGGGCAAGCCGGTGCTGAGCTACGCGTCGGCCGGCAACGGCACACCGCAGCACCTGGCGGGTGAGCTGTTCAACACCACAGCGGGCGTGAAGATGGGGCACATCCCCTACCGGGGCGCTGGCCCAGCGCTCAACGACCTGATCGGCGGACAGGTGAACGTGATGTTTGACATCGTCGGTAGCTCCCTGCCCCACATTCAGGCGGGCAAGCTCATCCCGCTGGCCGTCACATCCAGCGAACGTGCCAAGGTGCTGCCCAATGTGCCCACCATGGCGGAGGCTGGCATTGCGGGCTACCAGATCACCGGCTGGCATGGCATTGCGGTGCGCGCTGGCACCCCGCAAGCCACCGTCGACAAGCTCAACGCCACGGTGAACGCGATCTTCAAGGAACCCGCCTTCCGCGCCAAATGGGAAGCCATTGGCACGCCTGCGGTGGGGGGCACGGCGGCAGATTTCGGGGCGCTCATCAAGGCCGACGCGCAGCGCCTAGGCAAGCTGGTGCGCGATGCCGGCGTGACGGTGGATTGAAAAGGCACACCCTCTGTGCCCGCGCACAGAGGGCTATGCGACAGACCTGGGGCGCAAGCGCAGCAACAGCCAGCCCACTGCCATACCGATGGCGCTGGAGAGCAGCATCACTGCACCCATCACGATCTTCACGGTGGTGGAACTGCGGATTTCCGCCTGCGCTGGGTCCTTGGCGGAGTAGCGCACCGAAACAGTCTCACCCACCTTGTGGATGGCCTGCTGCTGGCGTGCGACCGAATCCGTGAAGCTGTAGGCTCGCCCATCGCCCGCCACAAACTCCACAATGCTTTTCTTGGCAAGCCCCCGGCGGTGGGATGGGCCTGTCATGATTTCTTCATGCGCCACCACCCGGCCCTTGGCGGTGTGCGTGTCGCCCAGCATGTTCATGCCAGAGGCCAATAACCACGCCGCACCCAGCGCGGTCAAGGCGCTGGGCACCAGCAGGATCCAGCCCAAAAGGCCAAAGAAGCGGCGGAAGGTGGAGGTGCTCATGCTCGCCATTCTCTACGCTGGCGAGCGCGTGGACCGGCGGCCTCAGTAGCCTCGCGCGGGGTTCACGATGCCCGCCACCGTCTCGCCGTGCTCCAGCGCCACCATCTTGCGTGCGATCTGGGCAATGCTCTCGTCGCGCAGCGTGCGCGCCGAGGTGTGGGGCGTGACGGTGATGCGCGGGTGCGTCCAGAACGCATGGCCTGCGGGCAACGGCTCGGTGCGGAACACATCGAGCGTGGCGCCTGCCACATGGCCGCTGTCAATGGCGGCCAGCAGGTCTTCGTCCACCAGGTGAGCGCCGCGCGCCACATTGATCACGTAGGCACCCGGCTGCAGGCGAGCGAGCGTGTCCTTGTTGATCACGTTGGCCGTATCGGGCGTGAGCGGCAGCAGGTTGACCAGCACGCGGCTCGCGGCCAGAAAATCTTGGAACTGGTCCGCACCCGCAAACGCGCGCACGCCGTCGATGGCCTTGGGGCTGCGGCTCCAGCCGTTGATGGGAAATTCAAACTGCGCCAGCGCCTTGGCAACCCGCTCGCCCAGCACGCCCAGGCCCATCACGCCGATGGGGTAATCGCTGCGCAGGCGCGGCTTGCGGTAGCCCCAGCGGCCCGCCTGGGTGTCGGCCTCATAGCCGTCAAACTCGCGGAAGTGGCGGATGACCGCGTGGCACACGTACTCGGCCATCTGCACGGCCATGCCTGCGTCGTCCAGGCGCACCACCAGGGCCTTGGGAGGCAGACGCAGCTTGAGCAGGGCATCCACCCCCGCGCCAATGTTGAACAGGGCTTTGAGCGCTGGCTGTTCGTCCATGAACCGCTGGGGTGGTGCCCAGACCACGGCGTAGTCGGCCTTCGGGGCGCCGGGTTGCCAAACAGAAATCTCAGCGCCGGGCAGCGCGGCGGCCAGGCCCTGCAGCCAGGGTTCGGCCTTGGTGTCGGTACAGCAAAAGGTGATTTTCATGGGGCCCAAGCGTAGCCGCATTGAGCCCCCTGCGCTGTCACCTGCAGACGACTCGGGACACTACTTGGCTCAGGCCTTGTCGGCGGCTGCCAGTTTGAGCAGCTCTGCCCCCTCGGTCACCTGGTCGCCCGGCGCATACAGCAGCTCCTGCACCACACCATCCGCAGGGGCAGCAATGGTGTGTTCCATCTTCATGGCTTCCATCACTGCCAGCGGTTGGCCCTTGGTTACCGCATCGCCCGCCTTCACGGCAAACGACACCACCTTGCCAGGCATAGGGGCTGTGAGGCGCCCGCCTTCGGCCGCAGCCTCGCCCGCGTGGGCCAGCAGGTCGATGGCAGTGATCTGCGTGGCGCCCAGCGGGGTGAACACATGGTCCCCCTCGCCCTGGGCATACACAGCCGCACGCGTGCGCTGACCTGCAAACTGCAATTCGATGCCCTGCCCCACAGCGCTGAACACCAACGGCCCGGCCACGGCGGCATCGCCCTCGCCGACGGCCAGATGCAGGCTGCCACCACGCTCGTAGGTCAGCAGCGCTTTGGCGTGCTCGCCACCAAACTCGAACTCAAACCGGCGCTGCACCACGCCATGGGTGTGGAAACCATCGCGGCGGCTGAACGGGTCCACGCCCTCGCTGGCGCGCTCGCGCAGCAGGGTCTGGGCCACCGCCGCCGCAGCGGCCAGCGGCAGGCCCACGCTTTCCTGGTGGAACAGCACGGCCTGCTCGCGCGGGATCAGCGCGGTGTCCAGCTTGGCGCTGGCAAATGCCTCGGTGCAAGCCACGCGGCGCAGGAACTGCACGTTAGTGGCCAGGCCCACGATGTGGGTCTGCGCCAGCGCTTCATCGAGCCGGGCCAGGGCTTGCGCACGCGTGTCGCCGTGCACGATGAGCTTGGCCACCATGGAGTCGTAGAACGGGCTGATCGCATCGCCCTGGCGCACGCCGGAATCCACGCGCACCGCGCCCCGTTCGAAGGTGACGCACTCGGGCAGCGCATACACGTTGAGCGCGCCGGTGGCGGGCAGGAAGTTGTTGTCGGGATTCTCGGCGCAGATGCGCGCCTCGATGGCGTGGCCGTGGATACGCAGGTCTTCCTGTTTGAGCGGCAAGGGCTCGCCTGAGGCCACGCGCAGTTGCCACTCCACCAGATCGAGGCCCGTGATGGCCTCGGTCACGGGGTGCTCCACCTGCAGGCGGGTGTTCATCTCCATGAAGTAGAACTTCATCTGCTCGGGCGCGTCGTAGCCGCCGGGCTGCTCGACGATGAATTCCACCGTGCCCGCGCCCACGTAGTTCACCGCCCGTGCTGCGGCCACGGCAGCCTCGCCCATGCGGGCGCGCAGCTCCGGCGTCATGCCGGGGGCCGGTGCTTCTTCCAGCACCTTCTGGTGGCGGCGCTGCACCGAGCAGTCGCGCTCAAACAGGTACACGCAGTTGCCGTGCGTGTCGCCGAACACCTGGATCTCGATGTGGCGGGGGCGCTGCACGTATTTTTCGACCAGCACCGCGTCGTCGCCGAAGCTGTTGATGGCCTCGCGCTTGCAGGAGTCGAGCGCCGCCGCAAAATCCTCGGCCTTGTCCACGGCGCGCATGCCCTTGCCACCACCACCCGCGCTGGCCTTGATGAGCACCGGGTAGCCAATGCGGTCCGCCTCGCGTTGCAGCAGTGCCGGGTCCTGGTCAGCGCCGTGGTAGCCGGGCACCAGGGGCACCTGGGCCTGCTCCATCAGGCGCTTGGACTCGGCCTTCAGCCCCATGGCATTGATGGCGCTGGCGGGGGGGCCGATGAAGACGAGGCCTGCGTCGGCACAGGCCTTGGCAAAGTCTTCGTTCTCGCTCAGGAAACCGTAGCCAGGGTGGATAGCCTGCGCGCCCGTGGCCTTGGCGGCGTCGATGATGCGCTCCCAGCGCAGGTAGCTGTCCTTGGGCGCGCTGCCGCCAATGTGCACGGCCTCGTCGCACACGGCGACATGTTTGGCGTTGGCGTCGGCATCGGAATACACGGCAACGGTTTTCACGCCCAGGCGCTTGGCGGTTGCGGCCACACGGCAAGCGATCTCGCCTCGATTGGCGATGAGGATCTTTTTAAACATGGCGCCCTCCTGCGGCGAGATCGCCTGCGCACGCTGCGCGTGCCATCCGATTTGCAGAAACATCCGCTGCGCGGCTGTTTTCGCCTCGATTTGCGATGAGTATCTTGTTGAACATTTTTAAGCCACCTTGGCAGAACCAGAAAAGAATGAAGACAAGCGCCGCACCACGGCGCGCAGAAACTTGAACAGCACCACCAGCAGCAGTACGGACACCACCACCATCACGACCAACGCAACACCAAACGCCACCGGGTGCTGCGTGGCCAGCCAGACCACGGCCACGACCAGGCCGTCTTCCAAGAACGACAGGCCCCAGTTGGAAAACGGCTCGGGCGAGGTGTTCACCGCCGCCCGCGTGGTCATCTTGGTGGCCAGCGCCGTGGCAGAGAGCGAGCCCCCCAGCAGCCCAGCCACCACGGCCATGGTGGCGTTGTCGGCGCCAAACACGCCATAGGCCAAAGCGGCGCCCGCAGGCACGCGAATGAAGGCGTGCAAGGCATCCCAGGCGCTGTCCACCCAGGGCACCTTGTCGGCAAAAAACTCCACCATCAGCATGAAGCCGCTGACCATCAGCACCAGCGGGTGCTGCAGCATGGCCAGGCCGGGCGGCAGGGGCATCCAGCCCAGCACGCCCATCATGCCGACCAGGAACACCACGGCATACAACCGGAACCCGCTGGCCCAGCCCAGTGCGGCGGCCAGCGCCAGCAGGCTGGGCATGTCGAGCTTCGCAGTTGCCGTAGCTGCCGCGTCGCCCACGGCGCGCGCAGTGCCGCCATCCACATGCAGACCCAGCGTGTGGAGCCACTGCACGATGTTGAACCAGAGGGTGTCCATGGCCGTTAAGTAGCGATCAGCTCAGCCAGTTGGGCTTGCGCTTGTTCAGGAACGACTGCACACCTTCCTTGCCTTCGTCGCTGGCGCGGATGTCGGCAATGCCCTGCACGGTGGCGGCGATGAGGCCCGCGTTGATTTCACGCTCGGCCACATCCATCACCAATTTTTTGCACACGCGCACAGCGTTGGGGCTGGCGCTGGTGAGGGCCTTGAGCAGTTCGTCCACCTTGGTGTCGAGCTGGTCAGCGACCACGACCTCGTGCACAAAGCCAATGCGCAAGGCTTCGGCCGCGCCAAAACGCTCGGCCGTGAGGAAGTAGCGGTGCGCAGCGCGTGCGCCCATGGCACGTATCACATACGGGCTGATGGTGGCGGGGATGAGCCCCAGCTTCACTTCGCTGAGGCAAAAGCCCGCCGTGTCCACGGCCACGGCCATGTCGCACGCGGCCACCAGGCCCATGCCGCCTGCATATACATCGCCCTGCACACGTGCCACCGTGGGCTTGGGGCACTCGTAGATCACCCGCAGCATCTCGGCCAACTTTCCCGCGTCAGCGATGTTCTCGTCGCGCGTGTAGTCGGCCATGCGGCGCATCCAGTTGAGGTTGGCACCGGCGCAGAAGGCCGGGCCTTCCGCGGCCAGCACCACGGCGCGCACATCGGCACGCCCCCCCACATCGGTAAAGGCGGCGGAGATCTCGGCAATGACCTCATCGCTGAAGGCGTTGCGGATTTCGGGCTGCGTGAGCGTGATGCGCGCCACGGCGCCGGTTTGGGTGATGGACAGGTTCTGGCTCATGGCGTGGACGGGTTTTGCAGGAAGTAGACAAGGTCCAGCTCGGGGCAAGGCTGGGCCAGCGCAGTCAATGCGGCGGTGATCTGACCCCGGTGGTGCGTGCCGTGGTTGAACACATGCGCCAGCGTGGCCGCAAACGGTAGCGATGCCGCTGTGCCGCGCATGGTGGTGTAGTCGAGCGTGCCGCTCCAGCGGTCCGGCTTGAACGAGGCTATCAGCGGTGCCCAGCGGGCCGCGCCCTCGCGCAGCCGGGCATCCAGCCGCGCACGGTCGCTCTCCAGCTCGGCGTCCAGCGCCACCTTGGGCGAAATGCCGTCGGCAAAGCGCACGAACCACAGATGGTGTTCGCCCACCAGCAGGTGGTTGAGCGTGCCGTGGATGCTGTGGAAGAACAAACCCACATCGCGCCGGTAGTCCTCTTCCGGCAGCGCCCGCACGGCATCGAGCAGGCGCACCGTGGCCCACACGTTGTAGCGTGCCAGCTGGGTGAAATGCGCAACAGCGTCCATGGCGGCTCGCAGCGGGTTACATGCGGAACAGGCCGAACTTGGTGTCTTCGATGGGCGCATTGCGCGTGGCGGCCAGCCCCAGCGCCAGCACACGGCGGGTGTCGGCCGGGTCGATCACGCCGTCGTCCCACAAGCGCGCAGTGGCGTAGTAGGGGTGGCCCTGGTCTTCGTATTGACAGCGGATGGGGGCCTTGAAGGCTTCCTCCTCCTCCATGCTCCACTGGCCGCCCTTGCCTTCGATGCCGTCGCGCTTCACCGTGGCCAGCACGCCTGCGGCCTGCTCGCCGCCCATCACGCTGATGCGCGCGTTGGGCCACATCCACAGGAAGCGGGGGCTGTAGGCCCGGCCGCACATGCCGTAGTTGCCCGCGCCAAAACTGCCGCCGATGATGATGGTGAACTTGGGCACGCTGGCCGTGGCCACGGCCGTGACCATCTTGGCGCCGTTGCGCGCGATGCCCTCGTTCTCGTACTTGCGGCCCACCATGAAGCCGGTGATGTTTTGCAGGAACACCAGCGGGATCTTGCGCTGGCAGCACAGCTCGATGAAGTGCGCGCCCTTGAGCGCCGACTCGCTGAACAGGATGCCGTTGTTGGCGATGATGCCGACCATCATCCCTTCGATGCGCGCAAAGCCCGTGACCAGCGTTGTGCCGTAGCGCGCCTTGAACTCGTCGAACTCGCTGCCGTCGACGATGCGGGCAATGATCTCGCGCACGTCGAACGGCTTGCGCGTGTCCACGGGGATCACGCCATACAGCTCGTCTGCTGCGAATTTAGGAGCTACCGGCGCATAATCTGCGGGCGCCTGCGGCTTGTTTTTATTCAAATTGCGCACTGCATTGCGTGCCAGTTGGAGCGCGTGCATATCGTTCTGCGCCAGGTGGTCGGCCACACCCGACAGGCGGGTGTGCACGTCACCGCCGCCCAGGTCTTCGGCCGTCACGACCTCGCCCGTCGCGGCCTTGACCAGCGGCGGGCCACCCAAAAAGATGGTGCCCTGGTTCTTGACGATGATGGACTCGTCACTCATGGCCGGCACATAGGCGCCGCCCGCCGTGCACGATCCCATGACCACCGCGATCTGCGAGATGCCCATGGCGCTCATGTTGGCCTGGTTGAAGAAGATGCGGCCGAAGTGGTCGCGGTCAGGAAAGACTTCGTCCTGGTTGGGCAGGTTGGCGCCGCCCGAGTCCACCAGGTAGATGCACGGCAGGTGGTTCTGCTGGGCCACCTCTTGTGCGCGCAGGTGCTTCTTGACGGTGAGCGGGTAGTAGGTGCCGCCCTTCACCGTGGCGTCGTTGCACACGATCATGCAGTCCACACCACTCACGCGGCCAATGCCCGCGATGAGCCCCGCGCTGGGCGCATCGTTGTTGTACATGTTGAGCGCGGCCAGCGGCGCCAGTTCGAGGAACGGCGTTCCCGGGTCCAGCAGCATCTGCACGCGTTCGCGCGGCAGCAGCTTGCCGCGCGCGGTGTGCTTGGCGCGGGCCGCTTCGCCGCCGCCCTGGGCGACCTTGTCGAGCTGGGCGCGCAGGTCATCCACCAGTGTTCGCATGGCGGCGGCGTTGGCCAGAAAGTCCGCCGAGCGGGCGTTGAGTTGGGTGTCGAGAATGGTCATACGGTGTGGCTCTTCAAGCAGTCTTTTGTTCTTCCAGGCCCAGCAGATCCTTCATCTCGTCGCGGATCTTGAACTTCTGGATCTTGCCCGTCACCGTCATCGGAAAGCTGGTGACAAAGCGGATGTAGCGCGGCATTTTGTAGTGCGCGATCTGGCCCTTGCAGAAGGCGCGGATGTCGTCCTCGGTGGGCTGGGTGCCGGGCTTGGCAATGATCCAGGCGCAGAGTTCCTCGCCGTATTTCTGGTCGGGCACGCCCACCACCTGCACGTCCTGCACCTGCGGGTGGCGGTACAAAAACTCTTCAATCTCGCGCGGGTAGATGTTCTCGCCGCCACGGATCACCATGTCCTTGATGCGGCCAACGATGTTCACGTAGCCCTCGGCGTCCATGGTGGCCAGGTCGCCGGTGTGCATCCAGCCGCCTTCGTCAATCGCCTCGCGGGTCTTGGCCGGGTCGCCCCAGTAGCCGTGCATGACGGAATAGCCTTTGGTGCAGAACTCGCCCCGCTGGCCGATGGGCACCACCGCCCCGCTGTCGGGATCCACGATCTTGATCTCCAGGTGCGGCTGCACCTGGCCCACGGTGGAGACGCGCTTGTCCAGCGGCGTGTCGGTACTGCTCTGGCAGCTCACGGGGCTGGTCTCGGTCATGCCGTAGGCAATGGTGATCTCGCGAAGGTTCATCTGCTCCACCACGCGCTTCATCACCTCGGTGGGGCAGGGCGAGCCGGCCATGATGCCGGTGCGCAGGGTGCTGAGGTTGAACTCGGCAAAACGCGGGTGGTCCAGCTCGGCGATGAACATGGTGGGCACGCCGTGCAGGCCGGTGCAGCGCTCGTCCTGTACCGTCTGCAGCACGGTCAGCGGGTCAAACCCGTCGTTGGGGTACACGATGGTGGCACCGTGCGTGAGGCAGGCCAGGTTGCCCAGGACCATGCCAAAGCAGTGGTACAGCGGCACGGGGATGCACAGGCGGTCTTCGGGCGTGAGCTTCATGCACTCGCCGATGAAGAACCCGTTGTTCAGGATGTTGCGGTGCGTGAGCGTGGCGCCCTTGGGGAAGCCGGTGGTGCCGCTGGTGAACTGGATGTTGATGGGGTCGGTGGCCTTCAACGTGGCTGCGATCTGCGCCAGGCGCGGGTCGGCTGCGTTGCCGCGTGCCAGCAGGTCGGTAAAACGCATCAGGCCCGGTTCGTCGGCGCCCTGCCCCGCCTCGTCGATCCACACTACGGTGTTCAGGTGGGGCAGCTTCACGGAGCCCAGCTGGCCCGGCAGCTGGTGGTGCCACTCGGGCGCCAGCTCGCGCAGCATGCCCAGGTAGTCGCTGGTCTTGAAGCGCGCCATGGTCACCAGCAGCTTGCAGCCCACCTTGTTGAGCGCGTATTCGACTTCGGACGTGCGGTAGGCCGGATTGATGTTGACCAGCACCAGGCCCACCTGCGCGGTGGCCAGCTGCATCAGCACCCACTCGGCGTTGTTGTGCGACCAGATGCCCACGCGGTCGCCGGGCGTGAGCCCCATGCCCAGCAGCGCACTCGCCAGCCGGTGCGCCTCGGTCTGCAGCTGGGCGTAGGTGGTGCGGCGGCCCTGGTGCACGCTCACCAGCGCCTCGCGCTCGGGCTGGCGGGCCACCATGTCGGCAAAAAAGGCGCCGATGGTCTGCTCGATCAGGGGAACGTCGGTGGCGCCACGGGCGTGGCTGTCCACCAGCGGTGCGAAGTTCGTTGCGGCTGCACTCGTCACGGGTTTGTCTCCTCGGCTCTGTCATGCGGCCTGCGCCGCAAGAACATGCGGGCGGGCGATCCGTAAGCATAGAAGCCTGAACCCCTGGCGGGTGGACACAATGGTTGCAAATCGTGCCACGGCTGGCACACTCTGTGGCGTGAAGACCACCGCCCCCGCCGACCATCGTCTCCCAACCACTCCGTCTGCCCCTGCCGCAACGCCCATCGCCTTTGTGCGTGCCATTGTTCTGGCGTACGAGCAGCGCGGCCTGAGCCCGGAACGCGCCCTGGCCCAGGCACAGATTGCGCCGCAGCTGCTGCCCGACGACAGCGCCCGCATCACCGCCTGGCAGATGGAGCAGATCTCCGACGCCGCCATGCAGGAACTGGACGACGAAGCCCTGGGCTGGTTCAGCCGCCGCCTGCCCTGGGGCAGCTACGGCATGCTGGCGCGTGCCAGCATCAGCTCGCCCACGCTGCAGGTGGCCCTGGCCCGCTGGTGCCGCCACCACGGCCTGCTGACGGACGACATTGCACTGCAGCTGACCACTGAGAGGGACACCGCCACCCTGCGCATCACCGAGGCCCGCGACCTGGGCGTGCTGCGAGAGTTCTGTCTGGTCTCCGTATTGCGCAATGCCCATGGCCTGGCCTGCTGGATGGTGGACTCGCGCATTCCGCTCATTGCCGCAGAATTTGCCTTTGATGCGCCCCCGCACGCCGATGCCTATGCCGTGTTGTTCCGAGGCCCCGTCACCTTCCACGCGCCACGCACCGCCATCCACTTCGACGCCCGCTACCTGCACCTGCCCCTGCGCCGGGACGAGCAGGCCCTGCGCCAGATGCTGCAGCACGCCCTGCCCCTGACGGTGCTGCACTACCGCCGCGACCGCCTGCTGGTGCAGCGCGTGCGCCAGCTACTTGCTGCGCCGCTGCCGGGCCAACCCGCCCATGCATTGCCCCAGCACAGCGCGGAATCGCTGGCCGCGCTGCTGCATGTGTCGCCACGCACGCTGCACCGGCAATTGAAGGAAGAAGGCGCCACGCTGCAGGGCTTGAAAGACGAGGTTCGCCGCACCCGCGCAGTGGAGCTGCTGCACCGCACACAGCGGCCCATCAAGCAGGTGGCGGAGGCAGCGGGGTTTGAGAACGAGAAGAGTTTTATCCGGGCGTTCCGGGGGTGGACGGGGCAGTCGCCGGCGGAGTTTCGGCGCCAAGCGAGCCCAGCGTGATAGGAAGTGGCCCAATGGCGCGATCTGCACCCTGCATGGCTGCCACGGGGCTGCGTCCGCAGCCAGCCACCACTACACTGACCAGCGCTCCCGCCCGCCCTCTTGCCGCTTGCCGCTTGCCTTCATGCTCCACCTCCACCACTGCATCAGCGCCCGCTCCTTCCGTCCCCTGTGGATGCTCGAAGAGCTGCAACTGCCCTACCAGCTCCACATGCTGCCCTTCCCGCCCCGCGCCAAGGCCCGGTGGTTTCTGGACGAGAACCCGCTGGGCACGGTGCCCCTGCTGGTGCAGGGCGATGTGCGCATGACCGAATCCGCCGCCATGTGCCAGTACCTAGCGGCCACGCACCCCGACGCAGGGCTGGACGTGGCGCCCACGCACCCGGCGTATGGCGCGTACCTGAACTGGCTGCACATGAGCGATGCGACGCTGACTTTTCCGCAGACGCTGGTGCTGCGCTATGGCCGGTTTGAGACCGCAGAGCGCAAGCTGCCGCAGGTGGTGGAGGACTACAGCCGCTGGTTCCTGGCCCGGCTGCGCGCGGTAGAAACCGCGATGACCCACGGCCGCAGCGACTATCTGTGCGCGGGCCGCTTTACGGCGGCGGATGTGGCGGTGGGGTATGCGCTGCTGCTGGCGCAGCACCTGGGGCTGAACGAACAATTTGGCCCGGCCACGCAGGCCTACTGGCAGCGGTTGCAACAGCGTCCCGGCTACCAGCGGGCGATGGCCGCACAGACGGAGGCCGCCCAAGACCAGAACGTGCCCACCACCCCGGCCCCCGACACCAAACCGTGATGCGGAGGTGGGGGCTAGCCGGGCTCACGCGGCTACTCGGACTTCGCTGGTGTAGATGCAGGTCCGGGCGTGGGTGAAGGTGTCGTCGGAGCCTGCCGCACCAGCGACTGCACCAGTGCGCGGAACTCCGGCGAGTGGCGTAGCACGCTGCCACCCGCCTCGATGAGGTCTGTGACTTCTTCCGACGTGATGGAGAACGCCGTGGGCACCTGCAGCAGGCGGCGGCGCGCCACGTCGTCGTGGGCATCGCGCAGGTTGACGGAAATGACGTGGACCTCGGCACCGGGCGCAAAGGCATCGCTGCTGCCGGTGGGGCCCGCCGCCAGCGACTGGCGCCACTGCTGGGTGATGTCGCGCAAGAACTCCTGCGTCTCGCGCGTGGCGCGGGCGCCGGTGCCAAACAGCAGCGAGTCCACCACCTGGGCCATGTTGGGCACCTTGTCGCTCATGTCGATGTTCTCGGATGGGTCGCGCTCGGCGTTGACGGTGACGAGCACCAGCTTGCGGATGGTGCCGGGCGGGATGCCCACTTCGCTGAAGGTTTCGCGCAGTCCGCCACCGGCCAGGGCCCGGTCGAGCAGACGCTGCACGCCCAGGTTGTCGGCCAGGCCGCCATCCACCAAGTGGATGTAAGGGCGGCGCTGCGCGTCCAGATAGCTCAACTCATGCGCGCGGTACAGGCGCGCGCGGTAGTCGCCGCCCGCAGCCAGGGAGGCAGCGCGGGACACGGTCTGGTACTGAGGGCACTGGTCGGCGTAGTTCTTGAGGGTGACGGGGCTCAGCAGCAGCGGTACGGCGGACGATGCCGCCACCGCGAACGACAGCGGCACCTTGCGCAGGTCGGAGCAGATCAGCGCGAACTGGTCCCACGTGAATTCAAAGCCAGTGCCCAACGACATGTCGGTGGCGGTGATGAACAGCTGCGGGTGGCGCGGGCGCCGCGCCACATCGCCAAAGGTGCGCCCGCCATACAGCTCATCCAGCCGCCGCGCGAGCAGGTGCGTGCGGCCGAACCAGGGCGAGGTCAGGTCCACCAGGTTGCCGGGGCGCAGGGCTTGGGTGATGAGGCTGTTCTGGAAGTTCTGGCGCAGAAAGTCCTGCTCGAAGCGGGGTAGCCCCTCGATGCCGTGTGCTGCCAAGTAAGCGGCCACGATGCTGCCGCCCGAGACGCCGCTGATCACATCGGTGGCGTCGAGCAGCGTGGTGGGGCGCCCGTTCCAGTCAAAGCGCGTGGCCTGCATTTCGGTCAGCACGCCAAAGCCGAAGGCGGCCGCCCGCGCACCGCCGCCCGACAGCGTGACGGCCACCAGGATGGTAGGGTCGCGCTCGGACTTGCGCTCGGGGATGGCCTGGTCCTCGGGCTTCAGGGGTTCGTTGATCCAGGGCCGCACCGACGAGCATCCCGCCAGCAGGGCCAGGGCCGCCACCACGGCGCATCGCCGCATCCACGGCTTCATGCGTTGTACCGGCATTGCGCTTCTCCCATGGTTACAGGGCTGTTGGGAATCTTCTTGCCTGTGTCAGCAGCCCAGCAGCGCAGGCAACTCGGCCATGCTGCGAAACACCTGCGCTGCGCCTGCGGCACGCAGGGGCTCGCCATCGTCCAGCGGCGCATAGGCAAATACCGTGGCGCCTGCGGCCACGCCAGCGGTCACGCCCGTAACGGTGTCTTCCACCACGGCGCAGCGCCCGGGCGCCACCTGCAGGGCCGCAGCCGCCGCCAGATAGACGTCGGGCGCGGGCTTGGTGGCGGGCATCTCGTGGCCGCTGAACACCCGCCCGGCAAAGTACGGTGTGAGCCCCACCTTGGCCAACTGCATCTCGACCTTGTGCCGGTCGGCACCCGAGGCGCAGGCAATGCGCCCGCCATGGTGGGCGTGCACCCTTTCGATGGTGCCGTGGATGTGTTCGATGGCGGTGAGGCGCTGGTCCAGCTCGGCATTGCGCCGTGCATAGAAGTCGGCCATCCACGCATCGGTCAGCGGGCGGCCGGTGTGGGCCTCGATGCGGGCGGCCTCGCTGCGCACCGTTTTGCCGATAAAGATGCGCATGCATTCGTCGGCGCTCAGGGCCCAGCCCGCTTCGTTGAGCATGTCGCGCAGCACGCCGTTGGTGATGGGTTCGCTGTCGACCAGCACACCATCGCAGTCAAACAAGATTGCTTCAAATTTCATAGCTGCTCGCGCTTATTGGTAAAGCGCTGGAGGTCATTTTTATTAAATTTTCAGGAGTGGATATCGCCATCCACATAGAACCAGCACCCGTCTTCGCGCACGAAGCGGCTGGTCTCGTGCAGGCGCACGGCGCGGCCGCCCACGCGGTAGCGCGCGACAAACTCCACCTCGGCGCGGTCTTCGCCTGTGCTGCGGTGGCTGCGCACTTCCAGCCCCAGCCACTTCGTGCCGGGGTCGAAATCGAGGTCCGCTGGCCGGGTGCTGGGGTGCCAAGTGGCCTGCAGGTAGTCGCCACGTTCGAGGACAAAGGCGGTGTAGCGTGACCGCATGAGGCTCTCGGCGTCGGGCGCGGCAGCGCCGTCCCAGTGGTCGAGGTAGCTGCCGCAGCATTCCCCATAGGACAAGGCCGCAGCCTTGGCGCTTTTGCCGGGTGCGGCTTGGGTACGGCCGCAGGGGCAGGGGTCGTTATGGTTCATGGACGGGTGCAGGAAGGCACGCAGGCGATGCGCGCGCCCCACCGATGGAAACGGGCGCTGCGCGAGGCGAGTGCACCCGTGGAACTGGCTTTGCCAGGCCACTGGGTGCGTCCCCCTCCCGCGCAGCGAGAGAGAGGGATGGCGCGAAGCGACTCAGGGGGAGCTTCATCTCAGCGCACCAAAGACCTTGCGGGCGATGGCGCTGCCTGCACCGGCCGGATTCTGACGGATGCGGCGCTCTTCCTCGCCGATCATGAAGTACAGGCCGTCGAGCGTCTTGCCGGTGACGTACTGCGCAAGGTTGGCCTCCTCGGGTTTGAGCAGGCCAAAGCTCGCTGCCTTGCCCGCAAAGGCGTTGTACTTCTGGGTCAGGCCGACTTTTTCGGTGGCCTGGTTCACCACGGGCAGGAAGCGTTCGGAGAGCGGCGTGCGCGTCTTGTCGGGAAAAAATGGCGGTGACCGAGGTGCTGCCGCCAGTCAGGATGTTCTTGGCATCGGTCACCGTCATCTTCTGCACGGCGCCCACCAGCAGGTCTTTGCCCATGGGCACGGCGGCTTCGGCGGCGCGGTTGATGGAGGTGACCAGCTCGTCGATGCGCCGCCCCTGGCCCAGCGACTTCATGACCTTGGCGGCGTCGTCCAGGGAGCCCGGCAGGCCGATGCGCACCTGGGGGTTGCCCAGAAACCCGTCAGGCCGCCCCAGCAGGGCGACCGCCGCCTGGGCGCCCTGGCCCAGCGCGGCTTTGAGGCCGCTGGCGGCATCGGCATTGGTAAGGTCACCCAGCGACAGGGCCCAGGCCCGCTGGCCGGTGGCGCACAGCAGGGCAGCCACGAGGCTGGTTTGGTGAAATTGGCGACGTTGCATGGTGCGGTACTTTCGGTGGGGGACGGCAGATGATGCCCACTCGGCCACCACTGCAGTGAGTGGCGCACTGTGCCGGAGCCGTGCGGGGAATTGCCGGGATTTTCGCTCAGCGAATGAGGGGCAAGCCGCACGCCGTAGACTGCCCCCACCCAAGCATCCAACAAGGAACCTTGCAATGTGGCAAATGAGCGTGCCGTGGTGGGAGTTTGTGCTGCGCGGCGTGGTGGTGTACCTGTTCTTGCTGGTGTTCATGCGCCTGTCGGGCAAGCGGCAGACGGGGCAGTACGAGCCGTTTGACCTGATCCTGTTGCTGATCCTGTCGAACGCGGTGCAGAACTCGATGAACGCGGGCGACAACTCGCTGGTGGGCGGGCTGATCTCGGCCAGCACGCTCATGCTGCTGCATGTGGCGCTGGCGCGGTTGGCGTTCCACTTCCCGCGCATCGGGCGCTGGGTGGACGGCAAGGCCCAGGTGCTGATCCACCAGGGCGAACTGAACCAGGCGCTGATGCGCAAGGAGCTGCTGACCCGCGACGACGTGGAGGCCGCACTGCGCGCAGGCGGCTGCCTGCACGCGCACGAAGTGGAACGCGCCACCATCGAGACCAACGGGCAGATCACCGTAGTGCTGCGCCGCCGTGGCGAGGTTGGCTGACCCGCCCCGCGCCCACCCCAACGGTCTGCCCCCTCACCGCCCCTCACAATCCACGCGACTTACGCGACCCGATATGACTGCACTGAACGTTCTGGGCACCTTGCTGATGCCCTGCTCCTACGACCCACTGACCGGCTACTACCGCGACGGCTGCTGCAACACCGACGAGCAAGACCACGGCACCCACGTGATCTGCGCACGCATGACACAGGCGTTTCTGGACTTTTCGCTGTCGCGGGGCAACGACCTCATCACCCCCCGGCCCGAGTCCCGCTTTGCAGGGCTGCAGCCCAACAACCGCTGGTGCCTGTGCGTCTTGCGCTGGAAGGAGGCCTACGAGGCGGGTGTGGCGCCTCCCGTGATCCTGGAATGCACACATGCGCGCGCGCTGGAGTTCGTGACGCTGGCGCAATTGCAAAGCACGGCGTTGTCCTAGGCTCAGTTTTGCGTGTAGCAGGTCTTGTTGGGCAGAACGGTGTCCACGTAGCTCTCCACACTGACCGCCGTTGGGAAGGCCGTGGGTATCTGGTCGCCAAAGATGCACAGGCGGCTCCCCTTGCGGGCCCAGACGGCACGCGATGTCAGGCCTGACGGCTGGGTCCACAAGCCCCAGAACGCGGTCAGCGTAGCCGTACTGCCGTTACGGTCGAACGCCACATTGCCCACATCGGTCAGAGGGCCTGCCACCGTGCCAGCGCCCGTGCAGTTGGCGTCAGCATAGGTGGCCACACCGATCTGTCCCGTCACGCGATTGTCCCCCTGGCGGGTGATGCGCCAGAGCGAGCGGCCCCAGGTGCCGGGCCGCACCACTACGCACAGCTCCTGCTTCCAGTCGCCTTCGGGCAAGGCCACCACCGTGCCGCAGCTCACCTCCACCGAGCCCACGTTGGCAGAGATCACGCTGCCGGAGCCATTGCGCACCGTGCAGCTCTGGCCGGAAGGCTGCGTGCGCACGGTGACCGCATAGCGCGTGCCGCCGGCCAGCGCAGTGCCGAACGTGAAGCCGCCGTTGCTGGAGACCGAGAGGTCATCGCCCCCGTTGTTCTGCAGCACCAGCGTGCCACCCGCCAGACCGGTCACTGAACCGCCAACCGTGTAGGTGGCGGCCGCCAGGTTCTCACAGCGCACCTGCACGTTGCTGACGTTGGCGGTGGCGGTGCCCGTGCCCTGGGTCACCGTGCAACGCTGGCCGCTGGGCTGGGTCTTGACGGTGACGGCATAGGCAATGCCACTGTCCAGGCGCGTCACGAAGACGAAGTTGCCGTTGGCATTGATCGTCAGGTCGTCCTTGCCGGTGTTTTGCAGCGTCACCGTCTTGCCAGCGCCCAGGCCCGTGACCGCACCGCCAATGCTGAACGCGCCTGCGGTAGGCGGCGGCGTGCCATTGTTGTCATCGTCACTACCGCCACAACCCACCAGCAAGGCTGCCGCCAAGCCCAGGGGTGCCCAGCGGAAGAGGGGCCGTACGGAGTGCCCAGTGCGCCCAGCACCCGTTGCGCTTGCTTGTCGTGTCATGAACAGAAACCTCTTGATCGTGAATGAAGGGCGGATTCTGTGCAGCACCTCCTGCGGTACGGAACCCTACCCTGGTAGGGTTTGCGCGCCGTCCATCCTGCTCAACACTTGGCAGAATTTGCCCTACCTCCGCGCTGTCAGCGCGCCTGCGCCGCAAGGCGCAGCCACCCTCTCCCACTGCATGACCCCCACCTCCCCTTACGCGCTCATCCTGGACGACCATCCGCTCGTGGCGCACGGCATGGCCGAGTTCCTGCGCGCACGCCTGCCGCAGATGGAGGTGGTTGAGGCCGCAGGGGCGGACGATCTTCTGCGCTGGGTGGACATACGGGGCACACCGGCCATCGCGCTCATCGACTTCTGGCTGGCGGAAGGCGCTGCGGTGGGCCTGATCGCCCAGGTGCGCAGCCACTGCCCCGGGATGCCCATCGCCGTGATCAGCGGCGACGATGACCCCGCCGTGATGGAGCAGGCCCGGCAGGCAGGCGCACAGGGCTTCATTCACAAACAAGCAGCGCCTGAGACCTTTGGTCTGGCGGTGGAAGCCTTGCTGAGTGGGCTGGTCTGGTTTGAGCCGGGCCTGCAGGGCAGCCAGCCGCCGCGCAGCCGCGATCTGCCGGTGACCCCGGCCGAGCTGGGGTTGTCCACCCGCCAGGGCCAGATCCTCGCGCTGGTGCTGCAGGGGCTGCCCAACAAGCGCATCGCCTTGCAGCTGGACATTGCCGAGAGCACCGTGAAGGAGCACGTGACGGGCATCCTGGAGCGGCTGCGGGTGCGCACGCGAATCGAGGCTATCACGCTGTTGCGCGGCCGGCGGCTGGAGCTGTCCTGATGCGCCTTGTCCGGGCCGTGGTGCTGGTCGCGGCCTTGTGCCTGCAGACGGCACTGCCCGCAGGGGCACAGGTACCGAACCCGGACCTGGCAGAGCTGGACCGGCTGCAGACCCTGTCGCAACGCAACAGCGCCGAAGCCGTGCAGGCACTGCAGGCCGCCGCCACCCGCTTTGCCAACGCGGCCGATGTCGCGACCCGGCGCACCTACCTGGCGGCGCTGACGGACGCAGCCTTCGAGACCGGGCAGGCTGCGGTGGTGACCGAGGGCATAGCGCAACTGAGAGCGCTTGCGGCTGTGCACAGCGATGCCTCGACGCAGGTGCTGGCCACCTGCTTCGAGGCCCGGCAATGGGCCGTGGCGGGCAAGACAGGCGCCGGGCTGGACGCCCTGGCGCGCGAAGCGGGCGCGGCGGAGCAGGTGCCCGACCCCTGGGTGCGCTGGCTCTACCACCTGACGCTGGGTGCCTTGCACAGCAGCAACGGCCAGTTCGAAGCGGCGATGACCCACCTGCTGCGCAGCCTGGAACTCTCGCGCACGCTGCCGCGCCAGGCAGCCACATCCGAGCTGCGGTCGCGCACCCACCTGGAGCTGCTGCACTTCGACATGAAGAACCCCGACCGCGCGCTGCAGACCATTCGCGAGACGCTGCCGCTGGCCGAAAAGCTGGACGCCCAGCAGGCGCTGGGCTGGCTGCACCTGCACCGTGGCAATGTGGAAAACGTACAGGGCAACCTCGACACCGCCGTGGCCGCCTACCGGCAGTCCCTGCAGATCGCCCGCGCCGGCGGGCTCACCGGGCTCCAGGCCACGGCGCTGAACAACCTGGGCGACGTCCTGCTGCAGCGCAAGGCCTATGCCGCGGCCGAGCCCGTGATGCGCGAGGCCCTGGCTGCGTACCGCGACGCGCACGAGCTGAACGGGGCCGCAATGGCGCAGGCCAACCTGGGCTTTGCGCTGATGGGCCAGGGCCGCATTGCGGCTGGCGTGCATGAGGTGGAGGCGGGCATTCGGTTTGTGCACGAAGCGGGGTCCCTGCCCATGGAAGAGCAGCTGCTGGGCGAGCTCTCGCGCATGTACGAGCAAGCCGGCCTGTACCGCGAAGCCATGGCCACCACGCGCAAGCAGCAGGCGCTGGCCAAGGAGCTGTTCCACACCGAGCGCGACCAGGTCGTGGCCGCGCTGCAGGAGCGCTTTGACAGCGCTGAACGGCAGCGCCAGATCGAGCAGCTGGCGCAGGCCAATCGGGTGCAGGATGCCGAGCTGCGTGTGCGCCGCATGCAGCAGATCGGCCTGGCCGCCACGGTGGCGCTGGCCCTGCTGGCGGCGGGCGCCAGCTTTTGGCAGTACCGTCGCACCCGCACGGCCAACGCGGCCCTGGCGGCAGCCCGGCGACAGGCCGAAGGCGCACTGGCCGAGAAGAACCTGTTCCTCGCCACCGCCAGCCACGACCTGCGCCAGCCCGTGCATGCCATGTCGCTGATGGTCGAGGCGATCAGCCTGCGCAACAGCGACCCGGTTCTTCGCCCCCTGGTTGCCGACCTGCGCAACAGCATGCAGGCCATGAACCAGCTGTTCAACGCGCTGCTGGACCTGGCCCGCCTGGAATCCGGCCAGCCGCTGGGCGCCAAGGGCGTGGTGGACCTGAGCGGACTGCTCGCGGACGTGGTGCGCCTGTTCCGTGAGCAGGCCAGCCTCGGCGGGCTGGCCCTGCGGCTATGGGTGCCGCGTGGCGGAGCTACCGTGTGGGCAAAACCGGTGCTGCTGCGCCAGGCGCTGGCCAACCTGGTGCAGAACGCGATCCGCTACACGCCCCAAGGCAAGGTGCTGGTGAGCGTGCGGGCGCGCGGCAGCGACTGGCTGGTGGAAGTGCGGGACACCGGCGTCGGCATCGCCGTGGCGGACCAGTACCGGGTGTTCAGCCCCTACTACCGAGGGGAGCGGGCGGACCAGATGAACGACGCCGGACACGGCCTGGGGCTGGCCGTGGTGGCGCGCTGCGCCGAACAGATGGGCGCCACCCACGGCCTGGTGTCGCAGGCGGGGCGGGGCTCATGCTTCTGGCTGCGGCTGCCGGCCCACACCGCTGCGGCTACTACGACGGCCGTGCCACCCGACCCGGTGGCCTTGCACCGCGACGAGACGGCAATGCGCCCGCTGCAAGGCCGCTGCCTGGTACTGGACGACGACCGCCAGGTGATCAAGGCCTGGCGCGCCATGCTGGAGGCCTGGGGCGTGACGGCGGCATACGCCACCACCACGGCCGAGGCGCATGCCCAGCTCGACGAAGGGTTCGAGCCGGATGCCATCTTCTGCGACCAGCGGCTGCACACGGGCGAGAGCGGCTTTGACGTACTGCGCGCCCTGCTGGCCCGCTGCCCCGCTGCACGCGGCGCCATGGTCAGCGGCGAGCACAACGCGCCCGCCTTGCAGGATGCCGAGGACGAGGGCTACCTGGTACTGCGCAAGCCGGTGAGCCCCGTGGAGTTGCACGCGGTGCTGGCCCAGTGGCTGGGCCAGCAGAAAAATCAATCAAAACAACCTTCAGCGCTTTACCAATAAGCGCTAGCAGCTATTTTTTTTATAGTCTTCAGACGAATCAGGTAGCCATTGCCGCAACAAGGCGTGCAGCTGTTCCGGCGCCACCGGCTTGCGCAGTACCAGGTAGCCCTCTTCTTCCGCCTGGCGCAGCGCGGGCGAATCCCATTCACCGCTGACCATGGCCAGCGCGGCGTCAGGGCACAGTGCCTGCAGGCGCTGGAGCAAGGCGAACCCACTCTCGCCGGAGCGCAAACGCTGGTCACAGAAGATGGCCTGCGGCGTGAAGCCCTGTTCCAGCCAACCCAGTGCCTCGGCACCATCGGCCGCGCAGCGCACCTGCACACCCCAGTCCTGCAGCAGTTGCTGCCAGCCTGCGGCCACCTGCGGGTCGTCCTCCACCACCAGGCAGCGGCCCTGCAGGCCGCCCTGGCGCGCCACGGTGGCGGGCGTTGGCGCAACGACCACTGCGCTGGACGTGGCAGGCGGCAGCCGCAGCCAGAACCGCGAGCCGCGCCCCAGGCGCGACACCAGGCCCAGGGGCGCATCCATCAGCTCGGCGCAGCGCGCCACCACAGCCAGGCCCAGGCCGTAGCCTGCATCGTCTGCCACGCGCGCCGAGGCACTGCGGGTGAAGGGCGAGAAGATCCGCTCGCGCTCCTCGGCGGCAACGCCGGGGCCGGTGTCCCACACCTCCACCTGCCAGTACCCGGCGCGGCGGCGCACAGCCAGCAGCACGCCGCCACGCTGCGTGTACCGCAGCGCGTTGTGCACCAGGTTCACCACGCACTGGCGCAGCAGCATCGGGTCGGCCTGCACCCGGGCGCTGGCCGGTGGCGGGCGCAGGCGCAGCACCAGGCCCCGGATGCGCGCAGATTCCCCCAGGAGCGTGGCGACTTCGCGCAGCAGCGGCGCCAGGGCCACCGCCTGGGGCCTTGCCTGCACGGCCCCAGCTTCGATGCGCGACAGGTCCAGCAGCGCATTGCACATCCATTGCAGCGACTGCACGCCCTGGCGCAGGTTCTGCAGCGTGGCATCCAGCGCCGGGTCCCGGTTGCGCAGCGCGATGGATTCGGCCAGCAGCCCCACGGCATGCACGGGCTGGCGCAGGTCGTGGCTGGCGGTGGCGAGGAACTGGTTCTTCACGGCCAGCGCCTGCTCGGCCTCGCCCTTCGCGGCACGGAACCGCTCCGTCAGGTCCACATTGCTCAGAAAGAACTGATGGCTGATGCTCGCATTGCGAAAGAACACGCCAAACGCCAGATGCATGGGCAACAGGTACGGCCAGTGATCGGGAAACACATAGGGCACCGACAACAGGCTGACCGCGTAGCTGGTGAAAAAGAACCGCTTGAAAACCACCAGCGCCGCCGACTGGTGCGCGGCATGCGCCGACACCACCAGCGTGGAGCCACAGATGAACACCACGCGCAGTTCAAAGGGCGTGTCGGGCCCAGCGGAGGCCGCAGAACTCATCACCAACGCGCCGTACAACGCAGCCAGCGCTTGCACACGAGGCAACCAAACGGCCAGCAGCGTTGCCGCATCGTGGCTGTCGCGCTGCTTCAGGGCCCGCTGCCAAAGGCCCCAGACGCCCCACACAGCCCCCACCAGCAACAACGACGCCCCCCACCACAGCGTGATGCCAGGGGGCCACAAGCCCAGCGAATACAGCCAGGCCAAGCCCGGCAGCCCCAGCAGCGGCATGACAGTGCAGCCGTCGCGCACCCGCATGAAGCTGTTGCCCAACAACTGCAGCTGGGCGGCAGGTGCCAGGGTGTCCCAGGAGAGCACGCGTTCGGAGTTCATCGGGCCGATGTTGGCATCTTCCCGCACCAAACACCCCCTACTTTGGGAGGGTTGCGTGTTGACGCCGGCGCGTGGCACCGCTTGGGGGTACGTCGGGCAGCGACTAGGGCATGGCTGAGTGCGCATCTGCCGCGGCCCCACCCACAGCGCAACCGTCACCACCGCACGGAGGCAGCGGTCGCGGCGCCGACAATGGCGCCCAGCAGGCTCAGGCCAGCGCGCGCTGGATGATGATCTTCTGCACGTCGCTCGTGCCTTCGTAGATCTGGCACACACGCACGTCGCGGTAGATGCGCTCCACCGGGAAGTCGTTCACCACGCCGTAGCCGCCCAGCGTCTGGATGGCGGCGCTGCACACGCGCTCGGCCATTTCGCTGGCAAACAGCTTGGCCATGGCGGCTTCCTTCAGGCACGGGCGGCCCGCGTCGCGCAGCGCGGCGGCGTGCCAGATGAGCTGGCGCGCGGCTTCGATCTGCGTGGCGCAGTCGGCCAGGCGAAAGCCAACGGCCTGGTGGTTGAAGATGGCCGTGCCAAAACTCTCGCGCTCCTTCGAATACGCCAGCGCCGCATCAAACGCGCTGCGCGCCATGCCCACGCTCTGCGCGGCAATGCCGATGCGCCCGCCTTCGAGCGCGCCCAGGGCAATCTTGTAGCCTTCGCCCTCGGCGCCGATGAGGTTCTCGGCCGGGATGCGGCAGTTGTCGAAGTTGATCTGCGCCGTGTCGCTGCTGTGCTGGCCCAGCTTGTCTTCGAGCCGCGCTACCACATAGCCGGGGTTGCTGGTGGGCACGAGGAAGGCGCTCATGCCCTTCTTGCCCGCGCCCTTGTCGGTCACGGCGATGACGATGGCCACATGGCCGTTCTTGCCGCTGGTGATGAACTGCTTGACGCCGTTGATCACATATTCGTCGCCCTGCCTAACGGCGGTGGTGCGCAGTGCAGAGGCGTCGGAACCCACATGCGGCTCGGTCAGGCAGAAGGCGCCCAGCATTTCCCCGCGCGCCAGCGGCGTGAGCCAGTCGCGCTTTTGCTGTGCATTGCCATAGCGCATGAGGATGGCGTTGACGGGGCAGTTGGTCACGCTGATGGCCGTGCTGGTGCCACCATCACCGGCGGCGATTTCTTCCAGCACCAGCGCCAGCGTCACGTAGTCCAGGTTGGCACCGCCGAACTCTTCGGGCACGCAGATGCCGTAGGCACCCAGTGCAGCCAGGCCCTGGTGCGCCTCTTTGGGGAAGTGGTGTTCCTTGTCCCAGCGCGCGGCGTGGGGCCACAGTTGTTCTTGCGCAAAGTCGCGCACCGCGTCGCGGATCATTTCCTGGTCTTGGGTCAGCAGCATGTTGTCTCCTTGGGATCGTTCGGTGCCGGCAGGCTCTGGATGCCCAGGCACCTACCGGCGAGTCAACATGCAATTTTGCCCGCGTCTGCGGGCGCGCTTACCAAACGGCGGGCGGACTACGTGCTCCTGCGTACCCCGGCCGCAGCAACCGTCCGCCACGCCCTTGTCCATAGGCTCCTAGACCAGCGAGACCTTGCCGCTGGACAGCTCGTACACGCCCCCCACGGCGCGGATGGCGCCGCTGGCCATGCGCCCGGCCAGGAGGGGTTCGGAGGTGGTCAACCGGGCCACATTGAGCCGCACGTTCTGCTCGGTGGCCGCCACCAGCAAGTTGGCGGGCTGGCGGCGCTGCGCCGCCTCGACGGCCGGGCGGATGGCGTTGACCAGCCCCGGCAGATGGCCGGGCAGCTGGGTGCCTTCCTGCACCACCTTGATGGTGGCGGAAACAGCGCCGCAGTTGCTGTGCCCGAGCACGAGGATGAGCGGCACCTGCAGAACCTCGATCGCGTATTCCATGCTGGCCAGCGCATCGTCGTTCAGGAAGTTGCCCGCCAGCCGCACCACAAACAGATCGCCGGGCCCCTGGTCGAACGCCAGCTCGGGCGCAATGCGCGAATCCGCGCAGCTCAGGATGGCCGCAAAGGGCCGCTGCCCGGTGGTGCGCGCCACCCGGCCCACCGAAAAGTCGCGCTGCGTGGAACGGCCCGCCACGTAGCGGGCATTGCCCTGCACCAGCCGCGCAAGCGCTGCGTCGGGGCCGATTCGGTTGTCGGGCAAAGGGGTGTCTGCAGCCAGCACGCGGGCGCTGGAGGCCAGGGCAGCCAAGGCTGCGGCACCGCCCAGAAGGCGGCGGCGGGACGGCGCAAGCGCCGCCGGGGTAGCAAGACAATCACACATTTTTTGGACTCCCGGTTGGGTTGCATGGAGCTGGCCCTCTCTTTAGCCAGCCCGCGCAGGAAGCCGTTTTCAGGCAGCCAGCGCCACGCAATTTTGCGGATCCACTCCACCGGGCGCCAGTCCAAATCTTGCATCGATCCGGCAGCCTGATAGCCGCCAGGCTACCAGTGCGTGGCGCGGCGCCCGTCGTGGTGCAGCAGGCGGCCTTTGTCGGCGGCCGTGACGCCCGCCACGGTGGCGCGCAGGCCGCGCACGCTGTCCTGCACGGTCAGCGCAGCGCCTTCGCCGCCCATGTCGGTCTGCACCCAGCCGGGGTCGATGGTGATGAGGGTGGCGTTCGGGTAGTCGTGTTGGGCGGATGCGATGGCCATGTTCAGCGCTGCCTTGCTGGTGCGGTACAGCCAGGAGCCGCTGTTGGGAACGCTGCCAATCTGCGACATGGACGAGGACAAGAAAGCGAACACGCCCTGCGCGTCGGCCACCAGGGGCGCGACCTGCGGCAGTGTCTGCATGGCGCCCAGCACGTTGGTGTGCATCACGGCATCGAAGTCCTGCTGGGTGGGCGGCGTGAGCGCATTGGGGCGGCGGATGACACCGGCCACATACCAGGCGGTCTCGATCTTTTCGCCGTCCAGTTGCCAGGCCAGCCCGCTGACGCTGGCAGGGTTGGCCACGTCCACGGTCAACACCTCGGCGCCCAGGGCCTGTACCCGCTCGCTGCCCGCAGCGTCGCGCACGGTAGCGATGACGCGGCGGCCCGCCTCGGTGTACTGGCGCACCAGCTCCAGCCCAATGCCGCGCGATGCGCCGATGACCAATATGGATTTCATAGAGGGAATTTGAATGAAATTGGGCTCTAGCGCTTATCCATCAAGCGCTGAAAGCTATCAAAACAGAAGTATTCAACATCAATCCCCTCAAGCGTCGCCGAGTTGCTGCTCTTGCGCCAGTTGGGCGCGGTAGCGCTGCAGCATCGCCACTTGCGACTCGGGCTCGGTCGCAAGGCCCATATGGTCGTGAATCATCTGGCCCATGGTGGGCAGTTGCGCGCGATCCACCTGCGCATCTGCGGACCACAGCCGCGAGCGCATGAAGGCCTTGGAGCAGTGCAGGTAGGCCTCGGCGACGCGCACTTCGATCACTATCTTTGGGCGCTGGCGCTCGGCCGTGAAGAAGTCGGTATACAGCGCTTCGTCGCGCAGGCGTGCGGTGCCATTCACCCGCAGGGTTTCATCCACACCCGGGATCATGAACAGCAGGCCGATGCGCGGGTCACTCAGCAGGTTGGTCAGGGTGTCGAGCCGGTTGTTGCCGCCCGCATCGGGCAGCAGCAGGGTGTGGGGATCGGGTGACTTCACAAAGCCCGGCGCACCGCCGCGCGGCGAGGCATCGAGCAGCGCACCATGGGCGCCACCACTGGCCACCACGCAGAACGGCGACAGGGCAATGAAGCGCTGGCAGTGCCCATCCAGCTGCGGTTGTTGCTTGCGCAGGGCCCGCTCGCCGGGGGCTGCGTACAGGGTGCGCAATTGTTCGAGCGTTTCGATCATGGTGTGGCCTGCAAGGGGTTGAAAGAGTTCACGGGCAATGCACGGCAAACTCGAAATAGCCTGACCATGCGGGATCAAACGCGAAGGTCAGCTCCAGTGATTCGGCCTCATCGCGCAGCAGCAAAGGTGCGAGCGTCTGCATGGCCAGCTGCTTGTCGCCCACGTAATACACGGCCTTGCGGCGCCCCGCGCGGGTCAGTGTGTAGGCCATGATGCCCAGCTGCGGCAGCGCGAGCAGCGTGGCTGCCTGGTCCTGCAGGTCTTGCACGGCGGCCAGCTGATCGCGGTTGCCCACGGCCAGGTCCAGGGTCAGCGCGTAGGCCAGATCAGCGCGCATGGCCACGGGGTTGGCACTGCGGTTGACCATGACAATGGCCTTGTCTTCAGCCTCGTCACCGCTGCCATCCTCATCGTCCTGCCCGCCAAACGACAAGGTCATGCCCGACCAGTCGTGCTCGCCCGCAGGGAAGTCGCTGGTGCGGCCCAGGGTGTCCACCCAATAGCGGTCGAACACCGGCACAAACTGGCTCAGGGGCACCCAGGGTGCCAGCGGGTCGGAGGCTTCCTCCACAAAATCCACCGCGCCCACCTTGACGGCAAAGTCGTATTCGCCCAGCACATGGTCGAGCATGATGAACGCCATGTTGCGCGCGTGGTCCTGGTAGTCGCTGGGGATCTCGCGGCCAAAGCGGATCTCCAGCGCGGCCTGGCCATCGTCCTGTCCGCAGGCGACCAGCACCTCCGATGTGGACAGCTCAAAGCCCTCCATGCCGATGGGAAAGTCGGGCTGCGAGGTGCGCTCGCGAAACGCGCGCACCCGGTAGTTCTGCAGCGTGGAGGCGGCAGCCACCACCTCCATCAGCAACGGAAAGTTGTCTATGCTGCCGTGGGCGGTGACGATGAGATCCACCACCGCATCGCTGTCGCCGCCAGACATCTCCAGCGCCAGGCCCCTCAGGTGACGCTCAATGAGCACGTTGGCCGATTCGACCCGCTCGCGCAGAGGCTGGGCCTGGAGCGATGCCTGGGCATCGACAAATTCACGCCAGAAGGTGGTGATCTCGGGAGATGGTGCGGTCATCGCGGTCCTTGTGAAGAGATGGGAATCATCCCATCCCTCTCCATCGTCAGACCAGTTCGAGCGCCACGGCCGTGGCCTCGCCGCCGCCGATGCACAGCGTGGCCAGGCCCTTGGTCAGGCCGCGCGCCTTGAGCGCGTACATCAGCGTCACCATGATGCGTGCACCGCTGGCGCCGATGGGGTGGCCCAAAGCGCAGGCGCCGCCGTTCACATTGACCTTGTCGTGGGGCAGGTCCAGCTCCTTCATCAGCGCCATGGGCACCACCGCGAAGGCTTCATTGATCTCCCACAGCTGCACATCGCCAACCTGCCAGCCGGCCTTGGCCAGCGCCTTCTGCGTGGCCCCCAACGGGGCAGTGGCGAACCACTCGGGCTCTTGCGCATGCGTAGCGTGGCTCACGATGCGGGCCAGGGGCTTGCAACCCAGCTTCTTCGCGGTGGATTCGCGCATCATCACCAGCGCGGCGGCGCCATCGTTGATGCTGGAGCTGGACGCGGCGGTGATGGTGCCGTCCTTCTTGAAGGCGGGCTTGAGTGTGGCGATTTTTTCGAGCTTGACCTTGCCGGGGCCTTCGTCCACGGACACCACGGTTTCGCCCGCGCGGGTCTTGACGGTCACTGGGACGATCTCGGCCGCGAAAGCGCCGGACTCGGTGGCCGCCTTGGCGCGCTGCACGCTGGTGGTGGCAAACGCGTCCTGCTGCTCGCGGGTGAACTGGTACTTGGCGGCGCAGTCTTCGCCAAAGGTGCCCATGCTGCGGCCCGCTTCGTAAGCGTCTTCCAGGCCGTCGAGCATCATGTGATCAAAGATGCGGTCATGGCCCAGTCGGTAGCCGCCCCGGCCTTTTTGCAGCAGGTAGGGAGCGTTGGTCATGCTCTCCATGCCGCCTGCCACCATGACGTCGTGCGTGTCGGCCAGCAGCATGTCATGCGCCATCATCGCGGCCTTCATGCCCGATCCGCACATCTTGCTGAGCGTGACGGCGCCAGCGCCCTTGGGCAGGCCGCCCTTGAACGCCGCCTGGCGCGCGGGTGCCTGGCCCTGCCCAGCCATCAGGCAGTTGCCGAACAGCACTTCGCCCACGGCGTCAGGCGACACACCGGCACGCTCGATGGCGGCCTTGATGGCGGCGCCGCCCAGGTCATGCGCGGCCAGGCTGGAAAAGTCGCCCTGCAGCGAGCCCATGGGGGTGCGTGCGGCGCCGACGATGACGATGGGGTCTTGAGTGGATGCAGACATGGTGATGGTCTCCTGTGAAATGGTTCGGATGAAATGTTGGGGAGGGGTGAATGCTGGGGGCTACCGGACTGCTGAGCCATGCGCAAAGCGCCGGTCTGTGTCGTAGGGAAAGACGTCAAACATGTGGCCCGCCCGGATGCGTTCCTGGTGCGACTGCCAGAAGGCAGCGTCGAGCAGATCGGCGTGGTGCTGCATGAACACCTCGCGCACGGCATCGTTGCCGAGCAGGAAGGGGCCGAAGGTTTCAGGGAACACATCGCGCGGGCCGACGCTGTACCAGACCTCGCCGCTCATTTCCTCTTCTTCATTGCGCGGCGTGGGCACGCGGCGGAAGTTGCAGTCGGTGAGGTATTCGATCTCGTCGTAGTCGTAGAACACAACCTTGCCGTTGCGCGTGACGCCAAAGTTCTTCCAGAGCATGTCGCCCGGGAAGATGTTGGCGGCCACGAGGTCCTTGATGGCGTTGCCGTATTCGATGACGCTGTGCTCCATCTGCTGGCGCGCGCGCGGGTCTGACAGGCCGGTGTCGAAGGCTTCCTGCAGGTAGATGTTGAGCGGGATCATGCGCCGCTCGATATACAGGTGCTTGATGATCACCTCCGTCTGGCCGTCGCCGTCGCGGTCGCTGATTTCGAGCTGGCTGGGGGCGAACTTCTCGATCTCGGCAATGAGGGCATCGTCGAACCGGCTGCGCGGAAAGGCCACCTCGCTGTATTCGAGCGTGTCGGCCATGCGGCCCACACGGTCGTGCTGCTTGACCAGCAGGTACTTGGCCTTGACCTGCTCGCGCGTGGTTTCCTTCTGATGCGGGAAGTAGTCCTTGATGAGCTTGAACACGAAGGGAAAGCTCGGCAGGTCGAACACCAGCATCACCATGCCCTTGATGCCGGGCGCGATGCGGAACTGGTCGCTGGAGTGCTTCAGGTGGTACAGAAAGTCGCGGTAGAACAGCGTCTTGCCCTGCTTGGCCAGGCCCAGGGCGTTGTAGATCTCGGCCCGCGGCTTGCGCGGCATGAGGCTGCGCAGGAACTGCACGTAGGCGCTGGGCACCTCCATGTCGACCATGAAGTAGGCGCGTGCGAAGCTGAACAGCATCTGCATGTCATCTTCGCCAAACAGGGCCGCGTCGATAAACAGCCTGCCGTTGTCATCGTGCAGGATGGGCAGCGCAAACGGCACTTCGTTGAAGCCGTTGATGATCTTGCCCACGACATAGGCGCCTTTGTTGCGAAAGAACAGGCTGGTGAGCACCTGGATCTGGAAGTTGGCGCGCAGCCTCACTTTGTCGAGCCGGCCTCGCATAGCGCCCACCACGCAGGCGGTGTCTCGGCCCAAGTCCGCAAATTCACGCTGCAGCTGGAAGTTCTCGATGATGACCTGGAAGGTCTCGCCCAGCGTGTCTCGCGACGGGTAATAGGCGCGGTAGGTGGGGCGCGCTGCGGGCTCTTCGTTTTCGATGTATTCGGTACTGACCGCAGGCCGCACAAAGATGAAGTCGTTGTGGAAATGCGTGCGGTGCAGGATCTTGGTGGTGACCGAGTTGAAGAAGGTCTCGGCCAGTTCGGGCTGGTGGTGGTTGACCAAGAGGCCGATGTAGTGCAGCTTGACCTGGTGCCACACGTCCATGGGCTGTGCACCCGCCTCGAACTCTTTCTCTAACCTGCGCACACACTCTTTCACGCGCAGGTCGTAGAACTCGATACGCTCGCGCTGGGCCCGCTGCTGGCCGTGCCAGTCGCCGGTTTCAAAGCGGTGCTTGGCCCGCGCGGACTCGGTGCGGAACAACCGGTAGTGCCGGTTGAAGCCATCCATCATGGCCTTGGCAATGCCGTAGGCCTGGGGAGCGTCAAGCCGTTGTGGGAACATGGCGGGTGCTCAGCCGTTGAGGGGATGCGGTGGTTGGCTATTGCCTTTTGACGGCAGCCACACCAGCGATCGCGGCCTTGTACAGCGAGTCCAGGCCTTCCGTACTACCCACGGACATGTGCAGGTTGTTGATGAGACCATCCTTGAGCCCATAACACCAGCCGTGCAGCGTAACCTTCTGGCCCCGGCCCCAGGCGTCGAGCATCACCGTGGTCTGGGCAATGTTGACGACCTGCTCGATGGCATTGAGTTCGCACAACACGTCATGGCGCCACTCTGGGGCGGTGGCGGCAATCAGGTCACGGTGGCGGTCACGCACATCCTGCACATGGCGGATCCAGTTGTCGGCCAGACCGACGCGCGTGCCCTCCAACGCCGCCAGCACGCCACCACAGCCGTAGTGCCCCACCACCATCAGGTGCTCGATGTGCAACTGATCCACCGCGTACTGGATGGTGGACAGGCAGTTCAGGTCGGTAGGCACCACAACGTTGGCCACATTGCGGTGCACAAACACTTCACCGGGCTCCAGGCCGGTGATCTGGTTGGCAGGCACCCGGCTGTCGGAGCAACCGATCCACATGTACTTGGGCTTTTGCTGCGCCAGCAGGCTGGTGAAGAAGCCGGGCCGCTCGCGCTCCATCTGGGCCGCCCAGGCGCGGTTGTGAACAAACAGGTCTTCGATGGAGGAGGGCATGTTGTCCTTGGGTCTCAATGATTAGATAGAAGATCAGCAGGTTTCAGCAAACAGCTCACGGCCGATCAGCATGCGACGAATTTCGCTCGTGCCCGCACCAATCTCATACAGCTTGGCATCGCGCCAGAGGCGGCCCAGCGGGTATTCGTTGATGTAGCCGTTGCCACCATAAATCTGCACGCCTTCGCCCGCCATCCAGGTGGCTTTCTCGGCACACCAGAGGATCACGCTGGCGCAGTCCTTGCGCACTTGGCGCACATGGTCGGTGCCGAGCATATCGAGGTTCTTGGCCACCGTGTAGGCAAACGAGCGCCCCGCCTGCAGCACGGTGTACATGTCGGCCACCTTGCCCTGGATGAGCTGGAACTCGCCAATGCTCTGGCCGAACTGCTTGCGGTCGTGAATGTAAGGGATCACGTTGTCCATCACAGACTGCATGATGCCCAGCGGGCCACCGGTCAGCACCGCACGTTCGTAGTCCAGGCCACTCATGAGCACCTTCGCGCCCTGGTTCAGGCCCCCCAGCACGTTCTCTGCGGGCACTTCGACGTCCTGGAACACCAGCTCGCCCGTATGGCTGCCGCGCATGCCCAGCTTGTCGAGCTTCTGCGCGATCGAAAAGCCCTTCATTCCCTTTTCGATCAGGAAGGCGGTCACGCCACGCGCGCCCAACTCAGGCTCGGTCTTGGCATACACCACCAGGGTGTCTGCATCAGGGCCGTTGGTGATCCACATCTTGCTGCCATTGAGCACGTAGTAGCCACCCTTGTCCTCGGCCTTGAGCTTCATGCTGATCACGTCGGAGCCCGCGCCGGGTTCGCTCATGGCCAGCGCGCCCACATGCTCGCCGCTGATGAGCTTGGGCAGGTACTTGGCCTTTTGTGCCTCGCTGCCGTTGCGGTTGATCTGGTTCACGCACAGGTTGCTGTGGGCGCCATAAGACAAGCCCACCGAGGCGCTAGCGCGCGAGATTTCTTCCATGGCCACCATGTGGGCCAGGTAGCCCATGGCTGCGCCGCCGTATTGCTCGGGCACCGTGATGCCGAGTACGCCCAAGTCGCCCATCTTGCGCCACAGGTCCATGGGGAACTGGTCATTGCGGTCAATCTCCGCCGCGCGGGGGGCGATTTCAGCCTGTGCGAAGTCGCGCACGGCGTCGCGCAGGGCGTCGATGTCCTCGCCCAGTTGGAAGTTCAGGCCGGGAAGGTTGGCGGGAATGCTCATGGGGAATGTCTCCTCGTAAAAGGTAGGGAAATGGGCCGGATTCAGCCCTGGATGTTGTCGCGTCCTGTGACCGCCATGAGGGTGCACCCCATGGTGGCGATGAGTTTTTCTTGGCTGCCGTCGATGGCGAAAGCGCGGCCTTCGCACACGGTGATGGTGCGGCCGGGCTTCAGCACCCGCCCTTCCATCCGAAATCGCTCGCCCTTGGCGGGGGCCAGCAAATTGATCTTGAACTCGATAGTGAGCACGGCAGCGTCGGCCGCCATCAGGGTGAAACCGGCATATCCACACGCCGAATCCAGCGCTGTGGCCACCATGCCCGCATGGAGAAATCCATGCTGCTGGGTCAGCCCAAGCGCCCAAGGGAGTTCGATGTCCACGGCACCTGGCGCCACAAGGCCCAGCGAGGCGCCCAGGGTCTGCATGGCGCCCTGGCGCGCAAAACTGTCGCGCACGCGGTCGGCAAAGTCAGCGCAACGCGGCTCAAAAGGGGGCGTGCTCACAACAGTCTCCTGATTTACGTTTACGTAAACGTCAATTATGAATCAATTTTGCTTTTCTACCTTGGCCAGCAGCGAGCGCGCCTCTTCTTCGTGCTCGCGCACCTCTTCCAGGTTGGCCTGCAAATCGGCCATCTGCTCTTCGAGCTGCTTGCGATGGACCACCAACACGTCGAGGAATTTGCGCAGCTGAACGCCCGTATCACGGGGGCTGTCATAAAGGTCAATGATCTCCTTGGCTTCCGTCAGTGACAGGCCCAGGCGCTTGGCCCGCAGCGTCAGGCGGAGCCGGGTGCGGTCGCGTGCGCTGTACACGCGGTTGCGTCCGGCAGATCCAGTGCGCTCAGGCTGCAGCAAGCCCATGTCTTCATAAAAACGGATCGCCCGGGTGGTGAGATCGAACTCTTTGGCAAGGTCGCTGATGGTGTAAGTATTGGCCATGGTGGGTGCTGCACACAGCAGTATCGGTTTCGCGCAGGAGACAGCCCGGTGGCGGCAGCTCCCTACAATGCATCGAATGCATGACGTTTACGTTAACGTCAATGCTAACCCATCACACCTTCGCCATGAACCCACTCGAACACCAGATCCACTACCCGCTGGGCGACGCGCTCCCTTCCGAGGGCAGCTCCATCGAGATCGCGCCGGGAGTCCACTGGATTCGCATGGGTCTTCCCTTCGCACTGGATCACATCAATCTGTGGCTGCTGCGCGACCGACAACTGGGCGCTGGCGGTGTCATGCTGGACGGGTGGACCGTGGTGGACTGCTGCATCGACAGTGCTGCGACCCGTGCGCAGTGGGAGCAGATTTTTGTGAACTGCCTGGGTGGCTTGCCTATCTTGCGCGTCATCGTGACCCACATGCATCCAGACCATATCGGCTTGGCCCATTGGCTGTGCGAGCGATGGGATGTACGCTTGTGGATCAGTGCCACCGACTACAACGTGGCGCGGGTTGCTGCCTATGACCCGCAAGGGTTTGGCGGAGAAGCGGGGGCGGATTTTTATGCGCTGCACGGTGCGCAAGACCCGTCCTTTTTAGATCATGTACGAGGACGCGCATCATATTTCCCGACCCTCGTGCCCGCGCTACCACCCCGCTTTCGCCGAATCATGGATGGAGACATGCTGGACATCGGGGGCCGGGCGTGGCGTTGCATCAGCGGCTATGGACACGCGCCAGAGCACATGGCGCTATATTGTGCTGAGTTAACCACTTTGATCAGTGGTGACATGGTGCTACCGCGCATCTCGACCAATGTCAGTGTCCATGCCAGTGAGCCTGAGGCCAATCCGCTGCAGCTCTTCTTGATCTCTCTGCGAAGGTACCTGGATCTACCGGAGAGCACGTTGGTGCTGCCGTCGCACGGCAAGCCATTCACAGGTTTGGCTACACGCATTGCGCAGCTGCAAGACCATCACAGAGAGCGGCTTATCGAAATCCTGCAGGCGGCCCATAACCGCGCCCTGAGTGCTGCTGATACTTTGCCGATTCTTTTTCAACGCAAGTTGGACACCCACCAAATGACTTTTGCGATGGGAGAGGCCCTGGCGCATCTACATTATCTGTGGGTGAATGGCAAGCTAGAGCGTTTTCTAGACCAGGGCGGTGTCCACCGATTCCGAGCAACTAGTCAAGAATATGAGCACCCAAGATTCGACTAATAGGCTCGCCGCCTGGCGAATGACTGCTCAGTTGGGGTATTCAATGCGGAGCTGCGCTGCTTCAAGCCGGAACCTGCGCGACCAATCCAAAAACAAGAATCGGGCAAACACCATCGTCAGTCCGAAAACCTAGTGCGCACATTCAGAAAGCATGGATGACGATCGAAGTCATCCTGCACTGTATTATTGTCAAGCCCAAAGCAAAACGCCCTTCTACTCGATTGAGCAGAAGGGCGATTTGGGCTGTAAGAGCCTGACGATGACCTACTTTCACACGGGAACCCGCACTATCATCGGCGCAAAGTCGTTTCACTGTCCTGTTCGGGATGGGAAGGAGTGGTACCAACTTGCTATGGTCATCAGGCATAACTTGGTGCTGGGCTGTTTTTGTGAACAGCCTGGCGAATTCATAGAGTTTGGAATCAGATTTTTGTGTCTTTTGACTGCGTCAACTTGGCATAACAATCTTTGAGCTTTTCATGCATCCTTACGGTTTGCATATTGGCTATCAAAGTTATAGGGTCAAGCCGCACGAGCAATTAGTATCAGTTAGCTTAACGCATTACTGCGCTTCCACACCTGACCTATCAACGTCCTGGTCTTGAACGACTCTTTAGGGGGCTCAAGGCCCCGGCAGATCTCATCTTGAAACGAGTTTCCCGCTTAGATGCTTTCAGCGGTTATCTCTTCCACACTTAGCTACTCGGCAATGCCACTGGCGTGACAACCGATACACCAGAGGTGTGTCCACTCCGGTCCTCTCGTACTAGGAGCAGGCTTCCTCAAATCTGCAGCGCCCACGGAAGATAGGGACCAAACTGTCTCACGACGTTTTAAACCCAGCTCACGTACCTCTTTAAATGGCGAACAGCCATACCCTTGGGACCGGCTACAGCCCCAGGATGAGATGAGCCGACATCGAGGTGCCAAACACCGCCGTCGATATGAACTCTTGGGCGGTATCAGCCTGTTATCCCCAGAGTACCTTTTATCCGTTGAGCGATGGCCCTTCCATACAGAACCACCGGATCACTATGTCCTGCTTTCGCATCTGCTCGACTTGTCAGTCTCGCAGTTAAGCACGCTTATGCCATTGCACTATCGTCACGATGTCCGACCGTAACTAGCGTACCTTCGAACTCCTCCGTTACGCTTTGGGAGGAGACCGCCCCAGTCAAACTGCCTACCATGCACTGTCCCCGATCCAGATAATGGACCTAGGTTAGAACCTCAAACACACCAGGGTGGTATTTCAACGTTGGCTCCATGAGATCTAGCGACATCACTTCAAAGCCTCCCACCTATCCTACACAGATCTGTTCAAAGTCCAATACAAAGCTACAGTAAAGGTTCATGGGGTCTTTCCGTCTTTCCGCGGGGAGATTGCATCATCACAAACATTTCAACTTCGCTGAGTCTCAGGAGGAGACAGTGTGGCCATCGTTACGCCATTCGTGCAGGTCGGAACTTACCCGACAAGGAATTTCGCTACCTTAGGACCGTTATAGTTACGGCCGCCGTTTACTGGGACTTCAATCAAGAGCTTGCACCCCATCATTTAATCTTCCAGCACCGGGCAGGCGTCACACCCTATACGTCCACTTTCGTGTTTGCAGAGTGCTGTGTTTTTATTAAACAGTCGCAGCCACCGATTTTTTGCAACCCCGTTGGGCTCGCCTTGTACAGGTTCACCTACTTGGGGCATACCTTCTCCCGAAGTTACGGTATCAATTTGCCGAGTTCCTTCTCCTGAGTTCTCTCAAGCGCCTTAGAATACTCATCTCGCGCACCAGTGTCGGTTTGCGGTACGGTCGTCAATAGCTGAAGCTTAGTGGCTTTTCCTGGAAGCAGGGTATCACTC
>NZ_RBJA01000001.1:3257500-3565000 GCF_003634645.1 Acidovorax sp. 94
ATTCGATTGAATGGCTGGAGGACCTTCTCCTCGACTTTCCCGGCAGCGTTGTCACCATCACCCATGATCGATCGTTCCTGGACCGGGTCGCCACGCGCATTGTGGAACTCGACCGAGGCCAGCTCCGGTCTTACCCCGGAAACTTCGCGCAATACCAGATACAGAAAGAAGAACAGCTGGCGCAGGAGGCTGTCATCTCGGCCAAGGCCGACAAGCTTTTGGCGCAGGAAGAGGTCTGGATACGCCGGGGCGTCGAAGCACGCCGCACCCGCAGCCAGAGCCGCATCAGCCGCCTGGAGCATTTGCGTGCGCGCCGCGAAGCACGTCGCGAGGTGGTCGGCAGCGTTCGCATGGATGTGGCAACCGGTGGTTCCAATGGCTACCAGGGCAAGATCGTCGCTGAGCTGACCGGGGTGGGCAAATCGTTCGGTGACAAAACGATTGTTCGCAACTTCACGGGGACCATCCTGCGCGGCGACAAGGTGGGACTGATTGGCCCCAACGGAGCAGGCAAGACCACGCTCCTCAAGATGATCCTTGGCGAGCTCGCGCCTGACGAGGGCTCCATCCGCCAGGGAGCCAACCTGCAAGTTGCGTATTTCGACCAGATGCGCCACGCGGTCAATCTGGATGCCACGCTGGAAGACTTCATCAGCCCGGGCAGCGAATGGATCGAGATTGGCAACCAGCGCAAACACGTGAAAAGCTATCTGAGCGATTTCCTGTTCTCTCCGGCCCGCGCGCACTCTCCGGTTCGCTCGCTATCGGGTGGGGAACGTAACCGCTTGCTGTTGGCGCGGCTGTTCGCGCGTCCTGCGAACGTCCTGGTGCTGGATGAGCCCACCAACGATCTGGACATCGACACGCTGGATCTCTTGGAAGAGTTGCTGGAGAACTATGAAGGTACGGTCTTCCTCGTCAGCCACGACCGAACCTTTCTCGACAACGTCGTCACCAGTACCATCGCATTTGAAGGCGATGGACTGTGGCGAGAGTACGAAGGCGGCGTGCAGGACTGGCTGCTGCAATCCAAGCGCAGTAGGGCTCTCAACGCTTCAGCACCCGCCACCAAAAAGGTTGATGCGGATAGTTTGAGTCAAAATGCCGATCAGCGCTTATCCAGCAAGCCCGAGCAGCTATCAAAAAAGAAGCTTAGCTACAAGGAGCAACGCGAACTGGATCAGCTCCCGGCGCAGATCGCCAGCCTGGAATCCGAACAGCAGGCGCTCCAAGAGGCGCTGGCAGATGGGACCCTCTACAGCACCGATCCAGCGCGGGCAGCAGTCATGACCGCGAGGGCGGGCGCGATCGAAGACGAGTTGATGGCCGCACTGGAGCGATGGACAGCCCTGTCCGCATAGCGTTAGCCGGTCGGGGAACATAGCGCGGCCCGCAGGAAACCATCCAGCCTGCAGCGCTCAAGGGCCGCGTTATTCCATCAGATGCGGTGGTGCAGCCGATCCGTAGCGCCGCGCAGACGGGTGATCAGCGCAGGCGCGATCTGCCCCAGCGGCAGAACCTCATCAGCAGCGCCATGGGCAATGGCCTCACGCGGCATGCCAAAGACAATACAGGTCGCCTCATCCTGCACATAGTTGTAGCTGCCGGCGTCCTTCATTTCGCGCATCGCAGCCGCTCCATCATTACCCATTCCAGTGAGCATGATGCCGAAGGCGTTGCGTCCAACCACTGCGGCGGCAGATTTGAACAGCACTTCCACCGAGGGCTTGTGACGATTCACGGGCGGACCATCATCCACCACCGCCACATAGTTGGCACCACTACGTGCTACATGGAACTGGGTGCCACCCGGCGCGATGTAGGCATGGCCAGGCAAGATGCGCTCGCCATTGACCGCCTCTTTGACCGTAATCTGGCACAAACCGTTCAAGCGGGCAGCAAAGCTGGTGGTGAACCCTGGAGGCATGTGCTGGGTAATGACAATCGCGGGCGAATCCGCCGGCATTTGCACCAGCACCTCCTTGATAGCCTCCGTCCCCCCTGTGGACGCACCAATGCAGATCAGCTTTTCGGTGGACAGACGGCCCAGGAGCGCCGAGGCTGGGGGCGCGACAGCAGCCCCGGCGCCGCCCCCTGCTGGCGCAGCGTCACGCACGGGTGCACGGCGGACCTGGGCGACCGCAGCCACACGGATCTTGTCCACAATCTGCGCAGCGAGATCATTGAGGCCGCTGGCCAGCCCCACCCGGGGCTTGGCCACAAAATCGACGGCACCCAGTTCGAGCGCCTTCATGGTCACCTCGGCGCCCCGCTCCGTCAGCGTGGAAATCATCACCACTGGCATCGGGCGCAAGCGCATCAGACGCCCCAGAAAATCGATGCCATCCATCCGGGGCATCTCAACATCCAGTGTGATGACATCAGGATTGAGCTCACGGATCATCTCGCGTGCCACCAAGGGATCATTGGCCGTGCCAATGCACTCCATGTCCCGCTGCCGGTTGATGATCTCGGACAGCAGACTACGGACCAGCGCCGAATCGTCCACCACGATCACCCGGATTTTCCTGCTCATTAACTCACGCCTTCCTCAAAACAGATCGACAGAACCGCCCGAGGTAGTCTTTGCCACAGTAGCTGCATTGCCACGCACTTCCTGGGCCACCAGGGTTTCGGGATGTGCGTGTGCCAATCGCTTGACCATGGCCTTCCCCGTGATGGGGAAAAAAACCACCTTGCGCGGATAAATATCCAATACATCCTCGGAGACGATGGGAATCCGCTCCGTGTGCAGGTAGTTCAAAACAAAATTGGTGTTGCGCTCACCGACGTTCATGGTCGTAAAGTTGTGCATAACCTGCGCCCCGCCAAATATCTTGGCCTGCATGGTCTCGCGCCGGGCGCCCAGCTTGAGCATCTCGTTGATCAGCAATTCCATCGCGTATGAACCATAGCGGCCCGACGCATCCGCCACGTCACCATCGGGCAGCATGAAATGGTTCATCCCTCCCACATGCGCGCGGCTGTCCCACAAGCAGGCGGCAATACACGACCCCAACACGGTCATGATGATCATGTTCTCGTCGCCGACGAAATACTCACCAGGAAGCACCTTCACAGCGTTGTGCTGGAAATGATGGTCCAGGTAGAAAAAAGATGCCTCCCCAGGCTTGCGGCTGCGCGCTTTGAGATCTTGCAGCGATGATTCCCTTGCAGGACCTGCCCCCGCAGAGTAGATGTCCGCACTCAACGGCGCAATGCGAGGGGCACGGCGCCGCTCGGACGCACCAGAAGAGGCGGCGGCCGGAGAAAGAGAGGATCCTGATGGAATATTGGTCATGGGCTAGGTGCGAGGCAACATGGCAGGTCAGCGACGCTCGTACACGGTCTTGCCACGCAGCGTAAACAGGTCTCTGGACTCGCTAAAGTTTTCGGCATGCCCCACAAACAGCATGCCCCCGGGTTTCAGGACCCGGTGAATCCTTTCCAGCACGCGTCGCTGCGTGGCGGCGTCAAAGTAGATCATCACATTGCGGCAAAAGACCACATCGAAGGGCTCTTTGAACGGCCAGTCGTCCCGGATGAGGTTCACGCTCATAAAGTCAATCGCGCGGCGCAACTCCGGCTTGGCCCGCACCATCCCCAGGTTGCCACCCTTTCCCCGCAGAAAAAACTTTTGCAGGCGCTCCGGGCTCAGCCCCTTGAGACTGTCAAGGCGGTACACCCCTTGCGCCGCCGTCGCCAGCACGCGGGAATCAATGTCACTGGCAGTCAGCTTGAAAGAAGCGTTGGCTCCCAGCGCCTCGAACGCGGTCATGACAATGGAATAAGGCTCTTCTCCGGTGGATGCCGCGTTGCACCAAACCTTCCAGCTGGCAGACGGCTTGCTCCGCAGGTGCGAAGCAAAAATCTCAAAGTGGTGCTGCTCGCGGAAGAACGCAGTGAGGTTGGTGGTCAGGGCATTGATGAACTCCTGCCACTCCGGCCCGTCGTGCGTCTCCAGCCATCCCAGATAGTCGTGAAAGCTGCTGTGGCCCGTGTCCCGCAAGCGGCGTGAAAGGCGGCTATACACCATGGCGTGCTTCCCATCGTGCAAGCTGATCCCGGCCCGTTGATAGATCAAGGCCTGCACCCGCGCAAAATCTGCATTGGTCCAGACGAATTCACGCCCTTGAGCCAGCGGCCCCGACGGCGCTGCAGCAGCGGCAAACGCTGGATCCGCCCTGCCAACGGGAGGCCGGGCTGTTGAAGAGGCACTGGTGGGTTGGGCCATATTGATCGTCCGACGGGAAATCCTGTTCGCTCCTAGAGATCTGCAAGCCACACCTGAAATCTGGCAGGTGCCGGGTCCACCACGTTGGTGACGGAGGAGTCCTACTCGTTGGCAGTCACCAGCCCCATGTCTACGCCGGACATGAGTTTCTCGATGTCCAGCAAAATCAGCATCCGCTCCCCCACCGACCCCAGCCCCAGGATGCAACTGTTGTCGATGGCGCTTTCGATATCAGGCGCCGAACGGATGCTCTCAGGTGTCAACTCCATCACATCACTGACTGAGTCCACCACGATTCCGACCACCCGGTTGCGAAGGTTCAGAATGATGACCACCGTGAAGCTGTTGTAGTCGGCCTGCGCGCAGTTGAACTTGAGCCGCATGTCAACGATGGGCACGATGGTGCCGCGCAAATTGACGACACCCTTGATGAAGTTAGGGGCGTTCGCAATCCGTGTAGGTGGCTCATAGCCACGTATCTCCTGCACCTTCAGGATGTCGATACCGTACTCTTCCTGGTCGAGACGGAAAGTCAGATATTCACGGGTGCCCGTTGGCACCGCCTCTGCTGTTTTACCCATCACACTCATGGTGCTTCTCCTTTCGTGACAGCGCCGTGCCCCTGGGAACGGCCGCTTGAATCTAGTGGCGCGCCCTGCGCACCAAGCCGCCTGTGTCCAGAATGAGTGCGACCGTGCCGTCACCCAAGATGGTGGCCCCCGATACGTTGGGAACCTTGCGGTAGTTCGACTCCAGGTTCTTGACTACCACCTGGTGTTGGCCCAGCAGCTCATCGACCAACAGCGCCACACGGCTGCCATCCGCCTCGACCACCACCATGATGTTGCTGGATTTGTTGGGATCGAAACGCGGCACCTGGAAAATTTTCTCCAGCGCAATCACCGGCATGTATTCATCGCGCACTTTCACCAGTTGCGAACCTTGGGCCACAGTGCTCACATCGTCTGCATTGACCTGGAAGGACTCCACCACCGAAGACAGCGGAAGAATGTAGACCTCATCACTCACGCCCACGGACATGCCATCCATGATGGCCAGCGTCAGCGGCAGGCGCACAGAAACCTTCATCCCGTAGCCTTCAGCGGAATCGATTTCGACCGAACCATTGAGTGCAGCGATGTTGCGCTTGACCACATCCATTCCCACTCCACGCCCGGACACATCCGTCACCTCGTCAGCCGTGGAGAAGCCGGGCGCGAAGATCAATTGCCAGACCTCCGCGTCGCTCATCTGCTCGGACACTTCAATGCCACGCTCTTGGGCTTTGCTGAGAATCTTTTCGCGCGAGAGCCCACGGCCATCGTCGCGTACCTCAATCACGATCGAGCCGCCTTGGTGAGAGGCCGACAACGTGATGGTCCCATGCTCGGATTTGCCTTTGGCCAATCGGTCTGCGGGCATCTCAATACCGTGGTCGCAACTGTTGCGCACCAAGTGAGTCAGCGGATCGGTGATCTTTTCCACCAGCCCCTTGTCCAGTTCGGTGGCTTCGCCCAGCGTCACCAGTTCCACCTTCTTGCCCAGCTTGTTGGCCAGGTCCCGGAGCATGCGGGGGAAACGGCTGAAGACAATGGACATCGGAATCATGCGGATCGACATGACCGACTCCTGAAGATCGCGGGTATTGCGATCCAGGTCAGCCAGCCCTGCCAGCAACTGCTGGTACGCACCAGCATCCAGGCCCCGGCTGTTTTGCGCCAGCATCGCCTGGGTGATCACCAGTTCGCCCACCAGATTGATGAGCTGGTCGACCTTTTTCACATCGACCCGAATGGTCGTGGACTCCATCTGCGCCTGCATGGCAACCTTGGGCTCGCTGGCCTTGGGGGCTGCAGCAACCTTCACAGCTTGGGCTGGGGCCTGCGCTGCGTGAGGTGCATCCGCACGTGGGGCACCAGGCGCTTCGCTGAAGAACCCGTAGGCCTCACCCCCAGCGGCGCCAGCAGCAAGGACCGTTTCTTCATCCTCGTCGGCGGCAGCGCCCGACGCTGGCGCCGCAGCGTCACGGATCAGCACCTGCTCCTTGGCCACATGAAAGGCAAACAGGTCGAGCAGATCGTCGTTGGTGGAGGTGGTTTCCACCGCGAAACTCCGCGTATTGGCCTGTGGACTTTCTATGTCACGGATCGCCCCGAGGCCCGGGATATCCCGAAAAAGCTCCTTGATGGCATCCGCCTGCTCCAGTCGATCCAAGGGACCAATCTGAATCTCCAGGGTCCGAGCCTGTCCGGCCACCGCCGGTGTCACTACCTTCGGTGCTGGCGCTGGTGCTGCAGCCTGTGGAGCTGGAGTTGGAGGAGGTGCGGCTGGCGGCGGGGGCGGAGCGACAGCAGGGGCATCCCCGGGGACCAACCCTGCAGCAAGTTCACTAATGCGACGCACCAGTGAGGTGGTGGAAACCGCTTCGCCCTGCCCACCTGCTTGGTGGCGGGCCAGCAGGCTCCGCGAGGCGTCGGCAGATTCGAGGAGCACATCCACCATCTGCGGAATCGGCTGGAGCTCGTGGCGGCGCAAGCGGTCCAGGAGAGACTCCATCTGGTGGGTCAACTCCGCAACATCCGAGAATCCAAAAGTGGCTGAACCACCCTTGATGGAATGGGCGCACCGGAAGATGCCATTGAGTTCTTCGTCATTGGCGCTACTCAAATCCAGATCCAGAAGCATCTGCTCCATCTGGTCCAGGTTTTCGCCCGCTTCCTCGAAAAAGATCTGATAGAACTGGCTCAGGTCGAAGTCAGCACCTGCACCCGATCCTTCTTGGTAAGTTTCCGCCATCATGGGCTCCTGTGTACTTGGTGATCCCGGACAACCCGACTCAGCGGATCACTTTCTGGATAACTTCAATCAGGCGATTGGGATCGAAGGGCTTCACCAACCAGCCGGTCGCGCCAGCAGTACGTCCCGCCTGCTTCATCTGATCACTGGACTCGGTGGTGAGGATCAGAATGGGAATGGTCTTGAACTTAGGGTTCTCACGCAGTTTCCGAGTGAGCCCGATCCCGTCAAGCCGGGGCATGTTCTGGTCAGCCAGCACAAGATCGATATTGTGGCTCTCGGCCTTTTCCAGGGCATCCTGCCCATCCACCGCCTCCACGACGTGATAGCCGGCACCCGTCAGAGTGAACGACACCATTTTCCGCATGGACGGTGAATCATCTACGGCAAGGATCGATTGCATGTAAGGCTCCAACTGACTTAAATATATAGGTTAACCAGTGATGTAAAGATCAGAACAGGTCCACCGAACCGGCATCCATCTCGCTCTGCGTGACAGGGTTAGGCCGGTCGGGCGCCATCTCCGCAAAGGGCGCCGCTTCTTCGCCATCTTCATTGCCCATGGCTTCAGAAGCCAAACGGAACGCGCATCCTTGAAGCACCTTGGTCGTGTGCCATATCAGCTGGGACGCCATATCCTGGAACTGCAACTCAGTCACTGCACTGCGCAGCGCAGCGCGGGCAGCCACCAGCTCCGGGGAATCTGCAACGGCAGCATCCGTTAGCACCGCGTTTGCCTCCCCAAAGCGTTCCAGCAGGTTATCGGTAGCGTGGTTCAGCAGTCCTTCCAGGCGATGCAGGTCATGCATAACGACCAGCAACGAATCCTGCAGTTCTGCCGCCACCATGACGGGAACCTGGACAGCAGGTCCTCCAGACGTTGTTAGCGTAGATTGCATCGTTTCTCCATCGCGGCACGCAGCAGCAAAGCACGCAAAAACACAGAACTACGACACCCGCACAGTGGCCCCAAGCCCGTGTGCACCGTGGTGTCAGCGCCCATTGGACGCTGACGCTGAAACCATCCCAATCGGACAAACACCCTTGTTTGTTCCAATTTGTATCCTATGATAGCGCTCCTATGGTCACCATAGCATCAGACCAGACCCTCAACATCCTGCATCTTGAAGATTCACTGGCAGATCATGAGTTGACCGCATTGACCCTGCGGCGCTCCGGTCTCCACTGCCACCTCCATCGGGTGGATTCGCTCTCCGAATTCCAGCGGCTCACAGATATCCAGCCGTTTGACATCATCTTGGCAGATTACCGGCTGCCCGGCTTCACGGCACTGGACGCGTGGGCACATGTGGTGCAAAAGCCGCAACACCCCCCCTTTATCCTTCTGTCGGGAGCCATCGGCGAGGCAGCAGCTGTAGATGCGATCCGCCTGGGCATTGCCGATTACCTGCTTAAAGACGACCTTCAGCGGCTGCCGCATGTCATTGCACGCGCCCTGGAGGTTCATGAAGCCCGTCAGGCGCGCGAACTGGCTGTCGCGCAACTGGAAGCCTCGGAGCGCCGACTGGCTGACCTGACCGAACATCTGCAAACCTCGATCGAGCAGGAACGTGCGTCCATTGCCCGCGAGATCCATGACGATATCGGCGGCGCACTGACGGCCGTCAGGTTCGATGTGGCATGGATCGGACGCCATAGCACCAATACGGAGATGCAACAGCATGCAGCCTCAGCGGCAGAGATGTTGCAGCATGCCATTGGAGCAAGCCAACGCATCATGATGAACCTGCGCCCCCCGATTCTTGAACAGGGACTGGTGGCAGCGGTGCAATGGCTTGCCGCCGGATTTGAGCGTCGCTCGGGCATTCCCGCCCGGGTTATCAGCAGCAGCGAATCTATCCGGGCCACCGCAGATATTCAGCTGGTTGCCTATCGCACAGCGCAGGAGGCGCTGACCAACATCTCCAAACACGCACATCCCCGCACAGTGCACATTGACCTCTCCGACAAAGAGGATGTCCTGACATTGGAAGTGACTGACGATGGGCAAGGTATTGACCCCTGCATGCTCGAAAAACCAAAAGCCTTTGGGCTCAAAGGCCTGCACGAGCGTGCCCGGACCGTGGGGGGATGGCTGGACATCAGCAGCCGGCCCGGCCATGGCACGTCCGTGATCCTGTCCATACCGCTAACATCGCACCCAACACCACCAGCTCCAGGAGATGCGCAGTGATTCATGTGGTCCTGTGCGATGACCACGCCGTCTTGCGGCGTGGAATACGCGACACGCTGGCCGACGCGCCCGACATCCAGGTAACTGGCGAGGCCGGAGGATATTCCGAGTTGCGCGAGGTCTTGCGCTCCGCCGCCTGCGACGTATTGCTGCTCGACTTGAATATGCCGGGCCGCAGCGGCTTGGAGGTGCTCACCAGCTTGCGCGAAACCCATTCCGCCATCAAGGTGCTGGTGGTCTCGATGTATCCAGAAGATCAGTACGCCCTGCGCTGCCTGAAAGCTGGCGCGCAAGGATATGCCAACAAGGCAGGGGACCCGGTCGAGCTGATTGCTGCCGTGCGGACCGTCATGCAGGGACGCAAGTACCTCACGGCAGAAGTGGCGCAGATGCTCGCGGACAGCCTGGCACAGCCTACGCCGGAAGCGCCACACACGGCCTTGTCGGAGCGGGAGCTGCAAACGCTGGTCAAAATCGCGTCCGGACGCAGGCTGTCGGACATTGCAGAAGAGCTGATGCTGAGTCCAAAGACAGTGAGTGTCTACCGTTCACGGGTGCTGGAAAAGCTCAAGCTGTCCAACAATGCGGAGCTTACCGTCTACGCCATCCGAAACCAGCTGGTCTGAACCTGCCCCCAGCGCCACCTATGACTACCGCTGAGCAGCAAACAGATCGACTGCCTGCTGCATGAGCGCGAGCACGGGTTGCTCCAGTAGCGGCAGTGTGGCCACAATACCCAGCATGCCTACCGTCAACGTCACGGGGAAGCCGACCGCATAGATATTCATTTGCGGTGCCACGCGGGAAATGATGCCCAGCGTCAAATTGACAAACAGCAACAGCGCAATCATCGGCAGAGCAATCCAGAGCGCGCTGGCGAACAGCGACGAGCCCAGTTCATAAAGGCGCATCTGCCCGAGCGCCTGCAAAAAATTTCCATCGACAGGAAAGCGGTCAAAGCTTTTCACCACGGCCATCAGGATCAGCAAGTGGCCATTGATGACCACGAACAGCAGCATGGCCATATGCCCAAAAAACCGCGCAACGGCGCTGATCTGCGCATTGGACGACGGGTCAAAGAACGACGCGAAATTCAAGCCCATCTGCAAACCGATGATTTCACCCGCCAGTTCCACGGCCGCAAACACCAGCCTGACAGAGAAACCGATCGCAAGGCCCACGGCCACCTGCTGAGCAACAGCACCAAACGCCTCACGACCATTGACGCTGATGACCGGCTGATCACCCAGCACACCCTGCGCGCACAGTGCCACCAGAAACGCCAGTCCAATTTTGACGCGCATGGGAACTGTGCGCATGGAGAACACCGGCGCGACCGAGAACACGGCCAGCACGCGCAAAAAGGGCCACAGAATGGGCGAAAGCCAAGCCATCAGCTGAGCCTCGGTGAAAGTGATCACACGATCCTCAACGGGCTTCGAAGCGGGCGTCTGGAGGACCCGACTTCAGGAAAAAACCCATAGCTCGCCCTCTCACCGGGCTAGCCAATCATCGAAGGAATCGATTCGATGGTCCGGCGGATAAAGTCCACCAGGGTGCTGAGCATCCAGGGGCCTGCAATGGCAAAAACCACCATCGCAGCAATGAGCTTGGGAACAAACGCAAGCGTCGCTTCGTGGATCTGGGTTACGGCCTGAAAAATGCTCACGAGCAATCCCACCGCCATGACGACCCCGAGCACGGGCATCGAAATCATCAGAAGCAATGTCAGCGCATCACGCCCGATGGTCAGCACCATTTGTGAAGTCATTGGCAGCTCCTTCAGGGTACAAAACTGGCAGCCAGCGAGCCAATCAGCAGGTTCCAGCCGTCCGCAAGCACAAACAGCATGAGTTTGAACGGCAGTGCCACCAGCACCGGAGACAACATCATCATGCCCAAGGACATGAGGATGCTCGACACCACCATGTCGATCACCAGAAACGGAATGAAGATCATGAACCCGATCTGAAACGCCGATTTCAGCTCACTGGTGACAAATGCAGGCACAAGCACCCTGAGGGGTGCAGTTTCTGCGGTCACACTGGAATCCAGTCGCGCCAAGCGGGAAAACAGGGCAAAGTCAGACTGCCTGGTCTGCTTGAGCATGAAACTGCGCATCGGCGCTTCGGCCTTTTCCAGAGCCTGTTCAAAACTGATGGTGTTATTGGTGTAAGGCACATAGGCATCCTGGTACACACGGTCCAGGGTAGGCCCCATGACAAAAAAAGTGAGAAACAGCGACAGCCCGATGATGACCTGGTTGGGCGGCGCGGACTGGGTGCCCAGCGCCTGGCGCAACAGCGACAAAACAATCACGATCCGGGTAAAGCCCGTCATCATGAGCAGCACCGCTGGCAAGAAGGACAGCGCCGTGAAGAACAACAGTGTCTGAATAGGCACCGAGTAACTGTTGCCAGACGGACCGCTCCCCACCACCAGCGGGAGGGACCCGGCAGACGCCTGCGCGAAGGCCAGGTCATGCCCCATGAACCCCACCGAAGCGACCGCTCCCAGCAGCGCCACGCGACGGGTGAGCGATACATCAGCCATTGGCGGTACTTCCTGGGGGGTTCACGGCGGAAGCGACTGCCTGCGCGAAAGAAGGCTCCGCTCTGGGTGCCGAATGGGGGGCGGCTGACGGACCAGCAGGGAACACATGCAGACAGCTCACTTGCTGAGCGGTAACGCCCAGCACCAGCCAGGTTCGCGCATGCTCGGGCCCGACTTCCACCGTCACCACGCGCTGATGGGGGCCGACAGCCACGGCAGACAGTACCCGGGATGCGGCTCCCACACCAGCGCTACCCGCCGCCTGGCGCTGCTGCAACCGGCGGACAAGCCAGGGCAGTAAGGCCATGGCGCCCACAAAAAGGACGACCACGAGCAGCGTCTGGGTCATGCTGCCACTATCCACGACTGACCCGCCGCAAACGCTCGGAAGGCGTCACCACGTCCGTGAGACGAATACCAAACTTGTCATTTACAACCACCACCTCGCCCTGGGCAATGAGATAGCCATTGACCAGAACGTCCATCGGCTCACCCGCGAGGGCATCGAGCTCAACCACCGACCCTTGCGCGAGCTGAAGGATGTACTTGATGGGTACCTTGGTGCGCCCAAGCTCCACCGATAACTGGACGGGTATGTCCAGCACCATGTTGATGTCGTTGACCGTGCCATCGCCACCACCGGAGAAAGGGCGTACAGGCTCACCAGACAACGGGCCACCTTGCTCCCCGTCGCCAGGCTTGTCGTCGGTGCGCTTTTGTTCTTCAAGCGCCTCGGCCCAACCCGCAAACGGGTCGTCCGCGCCAGCATCCTTGTTATCTTCTTCAGTTGACATCTTTTTCTCCCAGCCAGCTCATGTCGGCATTGCGCAGGCATTCTTCGATACGAATGGCGTACTTGGAATTGTGCGTTCCGTACTGGCACTCAAAAATGGGGACCCCACCAATCGATGCGCGAATGCGGGGTTCTCGGTCCAGCTCGATGAAATCGCCAGGCTTCATGGCCAGCAACTGCTCCACGGTGGCGTCGGCGCGTGCCAATTCGGCCACCAGGGTCACTTCGGCTGCCTGGATTTCCCGGGTCAGCACGCGGACCCAGCGGCGATCCACTTCAATGGAGTCGCCCTGGGTGGACGAATACAACACATCACGGATCGGCTCCAGCGTCGCGTAGGGCATGCAGATATGGATTGCGCCCGAAAGGTCCCCGATTTCCAGCTGAAACGCCGTGGATACAACGATTTCGCTGGGGGTGGCAATGTTGGCAAACTGCGGCTGCATCTCGGACCGCTGGTACTCCAGCTCCAGCGGGTAAATGCCCTGCCAGGCCTTTTTGTATTCAGCACAGATCACGTCCACCAGGCGGTTGATGACCCGTTGCTCCGTGGGCGAAAAATCCCGACCTTCAATCCGTGTCTGGAACTTGCCCACGCCGCCGTACAGCGTGTCGATGATGCCGAACACCAGCGAGGGCTCGCACACGATCAGTCCGCTGCCGCGCAGCGGACGGATGGCCACAATGTTGAAGTTCGTGGGTACTGCCAGCTCGCGCAGAAAGGCGCTGTAACGCTGCACGGATACCGTGCCCACCGAAATTTCAGGACTGCGGCGGATGAAATTGAAGAGCCCGATGCGGAAGTTACGTGCAAACCGCTCGTTGACGATTTCCATCGTAGGCATACGCCCACGGACGATGCGCTCCTGGCTGGAAATGTCGTAGTTGCGTACGGAGCCCGCCTCAGCAACCTCCTCGACCGATTTCTGGCTCTCACCAGTAACCCCTTCGAGAAGGGCATCAACTTCTTCCTGGGAAAGAAATGAATCACTCATGACTGGTCCTCGCCCGGGTCATTGGATGATGAAGCTGGAAAAAAGCACACGGTGCACCGGGTTGCGCTCTGTGCGCCGACGCGAAGGCCGGTCCTCCGCATCATCGTCCTTATCCGCCTCGGCAGCACGTGCGCGCTCCTTGGGAACCGTGTAACCCAGGGGGCGGGAGACTTCCCGCAGGATGTCTGCAGCCAGCTTTTCCTTGCCTTCCCGCTGCAGCAGTTCAGTGGAAGTCCGCTGGGAAACCAGCATCAGGATGCCACTGCGTATGGAGGGCAAATACAGCTTCACCTGCTCTGCTGTCTTGGCATCCTCCAACTCCAGGGTGATACCAATCTGGGCAAACCGGTCACCCCCAGGGTCTGCTAGGTTCACCACCATGTTCTCCATGGGCAGGAACGTGGGGGCCACCTTGGGCGCCTCCTTGCGGGCTGGTGCAGCCCCATCTTCTTCGTCGGCATGGGAGCGGCTGGAAATGAACCAAGCCGCCGCGCCGCCACCAATCACCAGCACCGCCACCACAACGCCGATGATGATGATGAGCATCTTCTTGCTTTTGGCCGGGGCCGCTGCGGGAGTATTGGCTGACACGTTGCGGATTCCTTGCGGTGGGAGACGGGCCGGGCCCGCGCAATCCATGGGCGAGCAAAACCGGATGGCCCATTATTGGGCGGGGCTGCAACCAATAATAGCCAGAATAAAAGCCCAAAACCATGGCATTCACTGCGCTATGGACTCTGCACGCAAGCACCGGAACGGCGTTCGGTCGCGCTGCAGCGGCAAGACCTGATGGAATGCAGGAGCAGCCACCGCTGCAAAGCAACCTATCAGAAGTGCTCTGGGGTAGGGAGTAACACGGTACTCGCGTACCGCCAGCAGCAGCGTAAAGACGCCGCGCGAGCGAGTTCCTGACCGGGAGGGTGACGCGGGCGGCAGGCGGGTAGCCCCGTCTGCCCGCCGGGCTCACACAAAGACGTCTACTGTGCGATCCGGGGCGCCACCGCGCAGCAGTGAAGCCGTGCCAGTGGGCGCTGCAGCGACCACCTTCGCCTGGCGAGCGCCATCGCGCTGGCCCTGCCGCTCAGCCCCACCCGCATCGTCACGCTGCCCCGCCGAGGTGCCAACCGACATACCCGACAGCACGAGGCCCTCACTGCGCAACAGCTCACTCAATTGCGCCATGCTGCGGTCCAGCAGCTCACGGGTTTGCGGCTGGTCGCTGCGGAACGTCACGTGGGCCTCATTGCCCGACAGCGACACCGACACCTCTACCGGCTGCCCGTCGCGGTTGAGCGTCAGTTCCGCATTCTGTGTTTTCTGGTTGACCCAATAAGCCACCTGCTCGGCGACCTGCTCCTCAACACCTGCCTGTGCAGGGTCGGCAAACACCGTGGCCCCATCCAGGGAGCCCGGCTCCACCGGCGCAGAACCGCTGCCGCTATCCAACCAAGCCCCGGCGCTGGAACGCCCCTCGCCAGAGCGGCCTCCAGCGTCCGCACCCTCCCCACCTCTCGCGGACGCTACCGGAGACAGCAAACCCTCTGCAACGGAGGCGACCACAGCGCCACCCGCCGGGTCCACCATGCCCCCCGGACTGCGATCCGATGCGCCAGCAACTGGCATCCCCACCATTCGCTCGCTGGCCATCTGCACCGCAGCCAGGGCCACGCCTTGATGGCCCGGCAACTGCTGCGCAGCGCCTCCTCCGAGGGAGCGACCTGTAGACATTTCCACTGCATCTGCCTTCTGGGCCAAGGCACTTTGCATGCGGGAGAAAATCCGACCCTGCGCCATCCCGCCGACCGGCGGGAACCCTTCCTGCAAGTCTGCCGAAGTGTCGAGCCTGGCTGTTTCAGCCACGATGCCTTGCGAAAGACCGTCCGTTCCGGGAAGGATTCCCGCCAGGGACGCCAGCCCCCCTTGGGCGCTACCACCCTGCGCGTCCAGCCCCAACACCGCTCGGGTCTGCGCTCCGGCACTCAAAATGCTGCCGCCCTGCCCGCGCTCTGCCGCAGCAGCATCAATCCGCCCATGGGCGCCGGGCACCAGCAAACCCTGCCAGGCAGCCATGGCGGAGGCCTCCATGGCCGCCTTTGCAGCGTCCGACAAAGCCACATCGGAAGGAGCGGCACCCGAGGCCGCCAGATCCAGCGGAGCGCCATCGCCTCCGCCCATCGCCCCATCGCCCAAAGCTGCCAGCAGCGCCAGAAAGCCGCCAGCGCCCGGTTCGTTAGCGTCCGGGGTCTGCGCTGTGGAGCGGTGCCGAGCGGCATGGGCGGACTGGGCGGACTGGGTGCCCTGGGGAGAAGAAATTTTGGTGGGTTCCATGGTCAATACTCCCGGCCCTCAGAGCCCTGAATCGCACTGCGGTACTGCAACGCAGCCCGCTCATCGGTTTGTTTCTGATCTCTTCGCATTTCGGCCAACTCCAGGTCGTGGCGCCGCTTTTCCATGACCTTGCGCAGGCTTGCCAGACGCAATTCCGCCTCCAGCAAGGCGCGCCTGGCGGCCTCCACCCGATGGGCGTGGTCTCCCACCACACCATTCTGGACACCCGCCGCGTGGCCCAGGCGGTCCATGAACTGGTAGTGGTGGTACATCACCTCGGGCTTCATCGTGGTATCGGCCTTCATGCCCCAACGCGCCTGGGTCTCTCGGGCGTAATCTTCCAGCTGGTCGAGCTGGGCACGCGCCGCCTGCTGCGCAGCCAACATGTCCTGCAGCGCCTGGCGCGCGTCGTCCCGCTTGCGGGAGGCGACTTCCACAGCGACGGCGAGCGAGTTCAGGCTGGACATGGCTGACTACCCCAGGTGTTCAATGGTCCAACACCGCTGCCATGCCCGCCACGCTCTGGTCCATCGAGGCGGCCTCGAACATGTCCTGCTGCAAGAAGGCGGCCATCTGCGGCTGCAGGCGAATGGCTTCGTCCAGGGCGGGATCGGAGCCGCTCATGTACGCACCGACCTGCACCAGATCCCGGCTCTTCTGGTAGCGCGAATACACCGCCCGAAAGCGTCGCGCCAGATCAAAATGCCCGCGCGACACCACGTTGTGCATCACGCGGGATGCAGACTGCTCGATGTCGATGGCGGGGAAATGCCCCGTCTCGGCCAAAGCCCGCGACAGCACGATGTGCCCATCCAGAATCGCACGCGCCGCGTCAGCGATCGGGTCTTGCTGGTCATCGCCCTCAGACAGCACCGTGTAGAAAGCCGTGATCGAGCCAACCCCATGCAGCCCGTTGCCACTGCGCTCCACCAGTTGCGGCAGTTTGGCAAAGCAGGAGGGCGGATAGCCCTTGGTGGCGGGAGGCTCACCGATGGCCAGCGCAATTTCGCGCTGCGCCATGGCATAGCGGGTGAGCGAATCCATGAGCAGCAGCACATGCTTGCCCTTGTCCCGAAAGTGCTCGGCCACCGCCGTGGCATACGCAGCCCCCTGCATGCGCAAGAGCGGCGGTGCATCAGCAGGCGCCGCCACCACCACCGATCGCGCACGGCCATCCTCACCCAAAATGTCTTCCACGAATTCCTTGACCTCGCGCCCCCGCTCGCCAATAAGCCCCACCACGATCACATCTGCCTGTGTGTAGCGGGCCATCATGCCCAGCAAGACGCTTTTGCCCACCCCTGAACCGGCAAACAAACCCAGGCGCTGCCCACGCCCCACGGTAAGCAGGGCATTGATGGCGCGCACGCCCGTGTCCAGCGATTCGCGCACAGGGTCCCGGTCCATGGCATTGATCTGGCGGCGCCCCATGGGCTCAGACACCACGTCCTGCACGGGCCCGCCATGGTCCAGCGGCAGTCCCTGCGCATCCACCACCCGGCCCAGCAGGCCTTCGCCCATCGGCAAGCGCAGTACACCCGCACGCTGGATGGCCCGCGCGGGCTCGCCGAGACGGGGGATGGGGATGTAGGGCGCAGCGGGCACCACACTGGCACCACTGGAGAGTCCGTGGATATCTCCCGCAGGCATCAGAAAAGCGCGGTCCGCAGAAAAACCCACCACTTCTGCCAGCACGGGGGCATGCCCCGGCATCTGGACCATGCACTGCGAGCCCACGGGCACGCGGATGCCCACAGCCTCCAGCACCAGGCCCGTCAGCCGGGTCAGCGTGCCGCGCGTCTCCAGCGGCGCGCCTTCAGCGACGCGCGCACGCGCGTCGTCCATCAGGCGTGTCCAGGCAGAAGGAGATTCAACGGACATCACTGCCCTCTTCTTCCTCTTGCCATGGCGACTGGAGCCCCAGTGCGGCAATGGCCCGCTGCCAGCGTTTGTCAAGGCTGCCGTCCACCGCCGTACCGGCTGATTCCACCAGGCAGCCGCCCGGCGGCACCGCAGCATCCGCCATCCACTGCACACCGGGGGCATCGATTTCTTCGCGCAGAGGCTGGGCCATCGCCTCCATATCTGCTGGGTTCAGGCGGACCACGGCAGGCCGCCCCTCAGTCACCAGCATGCCTACCGCCTCCCTCACCACGGGCTGCAAGGCGTTGGGGTTGACGGACAGTTCCTGGCGCACCACCTGGCGCGCAATGTCACAGGCCAGCTCCAGCAGTTGCTGGGCCATCTGCTGCTGCATGTCGATCAGGCTTGCATCGAGGGTCTGCACCACGCTCTGCAGCCGCTGCGCCGTTTCATGCCCTTGCTGGGCAATGTATTCGTCCATGCGCCGCTGCCATTCCAGCGCCGTTTGGGCCTGCCCCTGGGCAAAGCCCTCGGCATAGGCGTCATCACATGCCTGCTGAATCAGTGCCTGCTGCGCAGCCTCATCAATTTCGGCCGGAATCTCCGCCACAGGCTCGGGCTCCGCTGGTTCAACCAGGTCGGAGCCGTCCACCGCACCAAACTTCCACTGCGTGAAATCGCCCACTTCCTCGCTGGGAATGAAGCGCGAATAAGAGCGCTGGCTAGACGAAGGCATCATCACCGCCGGATCCAATCACGATTTGACCCTCGTCGGACAAGCGACGCACGGTCTTCAGGATTTCCTTCTGCTGAGCCTCGACCTCGGACAACCGCATCGGGCCGCGCGATTCGAGGTCTTCGCGCAATGCCTCGGAGGCACGCGAGGACATGTTCGACAGGAACTTCTCGCGCAGCTCGGGCACTGCTCCCTTGAGTGCCACGATGAGCGTTTCGGACGCCACTTCCTTGAGCACAGTCTGGATGGCCTTGTCGTCGAGCTTGAGCACGTCTTCGAACACGAACATCTTGTCCATGATCTTCTGGGCCAGATCGGGGTCGTAACCCCGGATGGATTCGAGCACCACGGCATCCATGTTGCCACCCAGCAGATTGATGATCTCGGCCGCAGCCTTGACACCACCCAGAGAGCTTTTGCGGATCTTGTCGCCACCCGCCAGCACCTTGAACAGCACCTCGTTCAGGTCCTTGAGCGCCGTCGGCTGAATACCTTCCAGCGTGGCCACGCGCAGCAAAATTTCACTGCGCTGACGGTCAGTGAGGTGCATCAGGATGCCCGATGCCTGGTCGCTGTCCAGGTGCACCAGGATGGCTGCGACGATCTGGGGATGTTCGTTGCGCAGCAGTTCAGCCACCGACAGTGGGTCCATCCACTTGAGGCTCTCGATGCCCGACACGTCGCCGCCCTGCAGGATGCGGTCGATGAGCAGGCCCGCCTTGTCGTCGCCCAGCGCGCGGCGCAGCACGGCGCGCACGTAATTACCGGTGTCGGACACCAGCAGGCTCTGCGCAGCAGCGGCGCCGGAGAACTTGTTGATGACCTCGTCCACTTTCTCGCGCGATACCGAGCGCATGCGCGCAATGGTTTCGCCGAGTTTCTGCACTTCCTTGGGCGAGAAGTGCTTGAACACTTCCGCAGCCTCTTCCTCGCCGAGGGACATCAGCATGATCGCGGCGTCGTTGAGTCCTTGGTCGTCCATGGTCGTCGTCCGTGGTGTCGGTGATTAGACCGGCTCGCCGTTCAGCCAGGTCTTCAGGATATTGGCCACAGCCACCGGGTTCTCCTTGGCCAGCACGCGCGCCTCTTCCAGACGCAATTGCTCCGGCGTGGCAGGAAGCACCTCGTTTTTCTTGGCGGGCGCAGGCAGCGCCGGGCGTTCGGGCGTTTCGGACTCCACGGCATCCAGCTGGCCACCGGCCACCGGGATGGCACGGGGCTTGGCCGCCGCGCCAGTGCCCTTGAGGGCCGGACGCACCAGGCCCATCAGCACCAGGGCCGCAAACAGCACCGCACCCACCGGCCAGGCAAACGACTTGGCCAGATCGATCACTTCAGGCTGCTTCCACAGAGGAATGTCGCTGGTTGGCGTTGCGGTCACCTGGAACGGTGTGTTCATGAGGTTGACGGAGTCGCCGCGATCCCGGTTGAAGCCAATGGTCTCGCGCACCAGCGCCGTCATCTGCTCCAGTTGCTCGGGTGTGAGCGCCTTCGACACGGTCTTGCCCTTGTCTTCCGTGGACTGGTAGTTGACCACCACCGCCGCGCTCACCCGCTTGAGGGCACCACTGCCGCCGCGCGTGACGCGCACCGTCTTGTCAACCTCGTAGTTGGTGATGGATTCGCGCTTGCTGCCCACAGCCTGGGCGCCCTGGGCCTGCTGGCCGGCGGCGGTGGGCGGCGGGTTGGCGCCATTGATGGGCGCGGCAGAGGGTGCAGGGGGCTGGTTGGTCGTGGCGCCCGGCACGCCCGTGGGCAGCGGATTGCCTTGGGGGCCTGTGCTTTCCACCACCTGCTGGCTGCGGATGGCGCTGGCATCGGTGGCCAGGTTGGGCCGGTGCTGCTCGGAAGTGGATTCGGTCTGGGTGAAATCCACCTCGGCCGTCACCTGCGCCTTGACGTTGTCGCGGCCCACCACGGGCTCCAGGATGTCCAGGATCCGGCGGGTGTACTGCTGCTCGATCTGCTGCACATACAGCAGTTGCTGCGCATCCACACCGTTTCCAGCGGCGGTATCGGTCGACTGGGACAGCAGCTTGCCTGTATCGTCCAGCACGCTCACGGCGGACGGAGACAGCTCTGGCACGCTGGAAGCCACCAGGTGCACGATGCCCGCCAGCTGCGCCCGATCCAGAATACGGCCCGGGTGCAGGCTCACCAGCACCGACGCCGAAGGCTTTTGCTGCTCCCGGAAAAATCCGTTCTGGTTGGGAAGCGCCAGATGCACCCGCGCACCCTGCACCGACGACAGCGCCTGGATGGAGCGCGTGAGTTCGCCCTCCAGGCCCCGCTGGAAGTTCAGGCGCTCCTGGAACTGTGTCATCCCAAATTTGCTGGATTCCATCAGTTCGAAACCCGCCACCGAACCCTTGGGCAGGCCCTGGGTGGCCAGACGCAGGCGCACATCATGCACGCGGTCTGCAGGGATCAGGATGGCACCACCGCCATCGGCGTGCTTGTAAGGCACATTCATCTGCGACAACTGGGCCACGATGGCACCGCCATCTTTGTCGTTCAGATTGGCAAACAGCACGCGGTAGTCAGGCTGGCGCCCCAGCACGATGGCCGCAATGGCCACCGCCACCAGCAGCGCCGCACCCACACCCAGCCGCATGCGCTGCGCCCTGTCGAGGGCAGACAGCCGCTGCAGCCAGTTCGGGCTGGCAGGGGGGGTGAGAGGAATTTCAGCAACTGCAGACATCTTGCTTTCCAGTAGGGTGGCCCGGCAAGGACCAAAGCGTGGGGTCGATTATTCGGTCACGCCTCCAAAATGTTCGCTGGATAAGCCGCGCGTTTGGCCATCAATTCAGAGCGATGGGTCCCGGCGCGATGGCTAGGATACGCAGCATACCGCCATTCCCACGGATACAGCCATGGACCTTCGCATCTCAAGCTCTACCGCCCCGCTCACGGGCGCTGGCGTGGCGCGCCGTGCTGCAGCGCCGCAAAACGACGCCAATGACGTGGGTTTCTCGGGGGCGCTCAAAGGCGCACTGCAGTCGGTCAGCGCCGCACAAAACCGCTCTTCGAACCTGCAGACCGAGGTGCAGATGGAAAACCCTTCTGTCAGCCTCGAAGAAACCATGGTGGCGATCCAGAAGGCCCAGATCGGCTTTCAAGCCACGCTGCATGTGCGCAACCGGATGGTGCAAGCCTATACCGACATCATGAACATGCAGGTTTAGCAGTGGCACTCCCCTGAGCGGCTGCGCCGCTTCCCCTCGCTCTCACAGCGCTGCGCGCTGTGGGCAAGGGGACGATGCCCTCGCTGCAGGGCGGCCCTTGCTTGGCATCCCTGGCCTTGGGGCGCGCCAGTATCGAACAGCAGGGACTCGGAAAACCCCTAATTTGATAGCTACCTGCGATTTTTGGATAAGCCCTAGAGGCACTTTTTTGCATGCGATCACGGGGGCGCAGCGCTCCCAACCGGCGACCTTGCTGCTTCCACCCAAGGCGTACTCGCTCCATACGGCGGGGGCCGATTTTTCACTCTTAATTTGATAGCAAAATACGCTTTATTTATAAGCGCTGCAGGCGATTTTTATCCGTAAAAAAGCCGACCTCGCGGTCGGCTTAGTTTTGGGCTCGGCGCCTGTCTCAATGCACCATCTGCGGCTGACCTTCGAACATGTGCTCAAACTGCGCCAGCCAGGGCTCGGCCAGGCAGCGGATCTGGGCATCGTTGCGCAGGATGCGCTGCATGATGCGGGTTTTCTCGCGTTTGTGCTCGGGCAGCAGCTCGTGCTCTTGCGACTTGAAACGCAACTGCTCGATCAGCACCGCGCAGGCGCCTTCGTAGCGCACCACACCATCCCAGTCCTTCAGACGTGCAGCCTCCAGCATTTTCGAGCTGCTGTCTTCAATGGCTTTGTAGTAGTCAATCAACATGTGGGACATGGTTATGCCTCCACCAGCACAGGCTGGCCAGTGGTGGCTGGCACAGCGGCAGAAGCCGCAGCGCCGTTTTTCTTGATTTCATTCCAGCCCTGTGCCACGGGCTCAATCAATCGCATGACTTCCTGCATCATGGCGTCATCATTGCGGGCATTGGCCAGAATCAGGCGACGCATGCAGTAGTCGTACAGGGCGCCCAGGTTTTGGGCCAGCTCGCCGCCATCCACCTTGTCCAGCGAAGTGCTTAAACCCTCTTCCAGGATTCGAATGGCCTTGGAAATGGCGTTGACCTTGCCCAACACGTCGCCACGTGCCATGGCGCCGCGGGCGGTGGCGATGGAATTGAGCACACCCTCATACAACAGATTCACCAGCTGGTGCTGGTCAATCGTGTGCATGCTGGTTTCAACATTGATGCGCTGGTAAGCGTTGGCTGCACGGGGGCTGTAGGCGCTGAACATGCTGACAATCCTTCCGAGGTATTACTTAAGTTATCGGCTGGCGCCAGAAAAACTGAAGCCCTTATCCACCCGTCGATTTGTTCCATGCAGACACCTGCTGCGAAATATAGGCATTCAGTCCGTTCAAGCTACTCAACTGCGTATCCAGAGCGTTGTACCGTCTGGTGATCCGCTTTTCAAAGGCATCCACCTTCTCGTTGACCCGCGTCTGATCCTGGCTGTTGCGTTTCAGACTCAGCTGCAAGGAGTCGTCCTTGGACTTGAAGAACCCATCATTCGACAGAAGGTTGGTGGCAAGCGCCTTGATCTTGACTGCGACCCCGTCTGCGGCACCTCCGCCGGTACTGCGAAAGAAGTTCTTCACATCTTCTGGGTTTTCGGTGAGCGCCTTGTTCAGCTTTGCACTGTCGACTGCCAGATCGCCGCCCCGCTGCTGGGTGATCCCAAGATCCACCAAGCGCTGAAATGCTCCCCCAGAGGAGGTAACCGACTGGATCGCGTTGCGCAGAGAGTTCTGAAGGGCCACAGTCGTGGAGTCGCCTTGAAACAGCCCGGCAGAGTTCGTTTTGGGGTCGAACTTCGTGGCCTCCTGCAACAGTTGGTTGATGTCGTTGTAAGCCTTCACAAACGCATCGATATTGGCCTTAACAGCCGAATCGTCTTTGCTGACAGTGATATCCACAGCCGCAGTCGTAACCTGCTCTGCCTTGAAGGTAACGCCCGAAATCGTGGAGGCAAACGTGTTGGTGGCAGACGTGACGGCAATGCCATTGACGGTTGCCTTGGCGTTGGCCGCCACCTGGGTCATGGTGCTACCAGCTACCAAACGCGACAAACCTGAAGCATCTGTGTTACCCGGACTGGTGATATCCGTATCACCACCCTCCATGACACTGAGACGAAAGCCAAACTCCTCGCCGGTGGATTTGCTGCGCAGCAGCAGGCGCTCTCCGGAGGCGTCCGACAAGATCGACGCAGTCACCCCGGCATTGGCGCCGTTGATTTTGCTGGCCACATCCGACAGCTTGTCAGTGGCGGTGATGGCAATGTCCACGGGCTGCCCGCTGCTGGGGGTGAACGAAGCGGGTGCCACACTCCACTTGCCCAGCTCAAGGCGCAGTGTGCCTGCACCCAGCGCACCACCCACCGGCAGCAGCGCTGCAGAGGCTGTGGCCTGGGCCTTGGCCAAGCCTTGCACCTCCACACTGAAAGTGGTGGGCAATGTGCCCCCAATAGCGGTGGCCGATACAAACTTGGAGTCTGAAGACGCAGTTGAAACGCCGTTCCAGCCCGTCAGGCTGGCCAGTTTTCCAGCAGCGTCTGAGAAGGCGGAGACCAGCGACTTGATCTGACCAAAGGCAGAAATTTTGGTGCTGACCGTGGCAGCCTGGAGTTTCAGTGTGTCCAGGGGCTTTTTTTCCAGAGCGACCAGCTGGGTGATGATGCTTTTGACATCAAGCCCGTTTGTGCCTACGCCTGGGGATGAAATGGTTGCCATACAAACCTCCTGAACTGGTTCAACGGAAATTATGGCGCCGAATGGCGTCAACGAACATCCGTAACACGCCAGGAAAACCTGTCTTATCCAGCGGTCCTGGCGCCCGCCTTCCAAAAAGCCAAATGGCGGCGACAGAAATCTGCCGCCGCCTGGGTCACATCAGGGCGCTGCAACGCCCCGACTGCCTTACCCGCCGCTGATTAACGCAGCAGGGCCAACACACCCTGCGGCAGCTGGTTGGCCTGCGCCACCATCGCGGTACCGGCCTGCTGCAGGATCTGCGAACGCGAGAGGTTTGCGGTTTCTGCGGCAAAGTCGGCATCCAGAATGCGCGAACGCGATGCAGACAGGTTTTCCGACGTCACTTGCAGGTTGCTGATCGACGTTTCAAAGCGCGATTGCAGAGCACCGAGCTTGGCACGCTCACCGTTGATGAAGGCCAGCGCAGAGTCCACCGTCTTCAGGGCGTTGGTCGCGTTGCTGAACGTGGTCACATCCAGTTTGGCCACGGTTTGCAGGGCAGAGCCACCGTTGTCCAGCTGGTTGCTGGCCGAGGTCACAGCGAAGGACTTTTCCGAGTCCAGCGTGATGTAGCCGCCGGTGCTCACGCGCTCCGCCGTCGTGTCGGCGCCCAAAGTGCGGGCCGCACCGTTGCTAGCGCCTGCTGCGTCGTAGCCGGTCACTGTCACAGTGGCGACGTTGGCGTTGGAGGTGTCGCCCACCACGATGTCATTGCCAGTCGCGTTGGTCAGGATGATCTGGCTGCCGTCCGAGCTCAGCGAAGCGTTGATCCCGGTCTTGGCTGCCTGATCGTTGATCGCAGACACAGCGGCAGACAGACGGTCCGTGCCAGTGGCCGAAGTCAGCGTGAACGACACGGTACGGGCGGCACCCACGTTGTCGCCTTCCAGCGTCAACGAGTAGGAACCGGCCGATGCCATGCCGCCCAGGCGCACTTCACTGCGTGCCGTGGCAGTCACACCGGTGTCTGCCTTGAGGGCATTGATCTGGTCGGCCGTGGCCTTGGCGGTGGCACTGGATGTCACCGACAGAGTGCCTGTGCCCAGGTAGCCACTGATGGCCACGGAACCGGCGGTCACGCCGTTGGCATTGGCCGTCGTACCACTGACGGGAGCCTGTGCGCCAATGCCCGAGCCGTTGGAAGCCACGTTCTGGTTGTTGCCATAGACACTGGTGCGCAGGTTGCCTGTTGCCGCCACGATGGTCTGGTTGGCGTTGGCGCCCACCTGGAACTGCTGCGTCCCGAACGAACCGTCCAACAGCTTGGCGCCGTTGAATTCCGTTGTCTGCGAAATGCGGTCCAGTTCTGCGACCAGCTGGCCGACTTCCGACTGCAGGGCCTGGCGGTCGCCAGCGCTATTAGAGGCGTTGGCCGACTGCACTGCCAGTTCGCGCACACGTTGCAGGATGTCGCCGGAAGCCTTCAACGCGCCTTCCGCCGTTTGCGCAAGGGAGATACCGTCGTTGGCATTGCGAACAGCCTGGTTCAGACCGCGGATCTGACTGGTAAAGCGCTCCGAAATCGCCAAGCCAGCGGCGTCGTCCTTGGCGCTGTTGATGCGCAACCCCGATGACAGGCGCTGGATGGAAGTGTTCAACGAAGTCTGGCTCATGCCCAGATTGCGCTGAGCGGTAAGCGAAGCCACGTTGGTATTGATGGTGGAAGCCATTGCAAATCTCCTGAAAGAACTGACTGAATATGGCGTTGCCGCCAGCCGGGGGCGCCAGCACTGCGCTGGCCTCCTGGGTTCGCCAGTGCTCTAGGGGCTATCTGGTGAACGGCGGGCCGCTTACGGACCGTTGCAATTGTTTTCGGTGTGCCTGAAGAAAACTTAAGGGCTAAACGCACAAGTTGTGCGACTTTTTTGCCGCTTATCTCCCCAACAGCCAAAAGCAGCGTCTCCACAATTCATCCATCGTTCCCCCATTGACAGCCGGACGGGTGCGCTTGAACCGGCAAACAGATCCGTCTTGCGACGTTAAGGAGTTTCGCCATGGCAGCAACCATCAATACCAACATCAGCTCGCTGACCGCCCAGCGCAACCTGGGCACCAGTCAGGCGTCGCTGAACACGGCCATCCAGCGCTTGTCGTCCGGGCTGCGCATCAACAGCGCCAAGGACGACGCCGCTGGCTTGGCGATTTCGGAGCGTTTCACCAGCCAGATCCGGGGCCTGAACCAAGCTGTTCGCAATGCGAACGACGGGATTTCGCTGGCTCAGGTGGCAGAAGGTGCATTGGGTGCTGCCGGCAACATCCTGCAACGTGTGCGCGAACTAGCAGTGCAGTCGGCCAACGCCTCCAACAGCGCTGGCGACCGCCAGGCCCTGCAACAAGAAGTCGGCCAATTGGTGGCAGAACTTGACCGGATTTCGCAAACCACCGAGTTCAACGGCCAGAAATTGCTGGACGGCACCTTCGGTACGCAGCAGTTCCAGGTGGGCGCCAACGCCAACCAGACCATCGTGGCGGCCACGGCCAACCTGCGCACCAGTGTGTACGGAAACAATCAGAACTCAGCTGCTGCGGGTGTTGCGTCGGGCGCAGTGGCGGCGGCAACCAATGGCGTTGCGGGTGGTTCGGTCGCCATCAGCGGATACCTTGGCACCAGCACGACCACCATTGCAGCGGGCGCCACCGCCAAGGCCACGGCAGATCAGATCAATGCTCTGAAGGCCAACACCGGCGTGACGGCCACGGCACGTACGGAGGTGCGCCTGGCCGGCTTCAGCGCAGCAGGCTCGTACACGCTGAATCTGACGGGTGACAACACCACCGCACGCTCAGTGTCTTTCACGCTCAGCTCAGCCACCGGCACAGACCGTCTGTCGGCTGCCGTATCTGCCATCAATGAGCAATCCGCGAAGACAGGCATCAACGCGTCGCTGAACTCGGACGGAACCCAAGTGATCCTGACCAACGATACGGGCAACAACATCTCTGTGGCAGATACCACGGTGGCCAATGCTGCGGATGTGACTGTGACGTCTTACAACGCCGCTGGCGCGTCTGTGGGTGCTGCTGGTATTACATTGGCATCCAATGCCACTGCCGACACTGCCACCGCAGGCGGCTACATCACTCTGGACTCTGACAAGTCCTTCGCGGTAAATGCTCAAGCGAACAACGGACAACTGGTTTCCGGCGGCTCAGGGCTGCAAAAAGTGGCTGATCTGGATGTAACAACTTTCAGCAACGCCACCAACGCCCTGAAGACGGTGGACTCTGCCCTGGCCTTTATCAGTGGCGAACGCGCCAAGCTCGGCGCTCTGCAATCTCGCTTCGAGACAAGCATCTCCAGCCTGCAGATTACGTCGGAGAACCTGTCCGCATCGCGCTCGCGCATCCAAGACGCCGACTTTGCGGCCGAGACCGCCAACTTGTCGCGCGCACAGATCCTGCAACAGGCCGGCACGGCGATGGTGGCCCAGGCCAACCAGATCCCTCAAGGTGTGCTGTCGCTGCTCAAATAGTTGGTCTGACCCACAACCGGGCAGTGAAGCTGCGTAAAGCAAGGGGCCCAGTGGGCCCCTTTGCACATGGCACACTGCTTTCAATGCCCCCCGCTCGTAGATCGGCGCCATCGTGCACACCAAAAACACCGAACCGTACGCATCCCGCCTGCATGCCGCGCTTGTTGCCGCAGACTGGCCCCTCCTCACCCGTCTGTGCCGTCAGGTTCTGCGCAAAAACAGCCGCGACCTCAAAGCCCACCGATTGCTGGGTTTCGCATTGAGCAAGCAGCGCAAATTCGAAGCCGCGCTCCAGGCCTACCGTCAGGCCCATGCATACTGGCCTGGAGATGCCGAGTTGCTGATCAACTATGCCAACGTGCTTATCGAGCAGGCACAGAATCAGGATGCACTACCCCTGTTGGAAGAGGTGTGCAAGCTGCGCCCACAGGAGGCCATTTCATGGATCAAGCTCGCAGAGTGCTGCTACCTGATGACCTTGCATGGCAAGGGGTTCGAGGCCAGCCAAAAGGCGGCTGCTCTGGCAACTACCCTGGAGGACCGCACTTCAGCACTCACGCAAAGTGCCATCCACCGGCGCGAACTGGGCCAAGTGCGCGAGGCAATCCAAGACTGCGAAACTGCCATCGCCCTTCGCCCCAACGATCCGGGCAACTACACCAACAAGCTGCTTTTCATGTTGGCAGACCCCCATGTCAGTGCAGAACAGCTCTCGGCGGCAGCACGACAATTTGGTGACACATTCGAGCCCCCCCTACAACCGAGCTGGCCGCGCTTTGAAGAACACCAGGGACTTCCGTGGCGGCGTCTGAAGGTGGGCTTTTTATCTCCCGACTTTCGCGCCCATGCCGTCATGTACTTCACGGAAGGGCTGCTGGCGCAACTGGACAGACGCCAATTTGAGGTGTTCGCCTTTTACCTGTTCCCCAAGAGCGACCATGTTACAGAGCGGGTGGAACGCCATGCAGACCACTTTGTGCGCCTCGCGGGCTTCAGCCCACAACAGCAAGCGGAACTCATTCGCGCCCAAGGCATTGACATCCTGATTGATCTCGCTGGCCACACAGGACACAACGGATTGCTCGCCATGGCACACAAAGCGGCGCCTGTGCAAGTGACCTGGCTCGGGTTTCCAGCCACTACAGGGCTCAGCGCGGTGGACTACAAGTTCACCGACGAGGTGACCGACCCACCAGACGCCCAGGATCAATACACCGAGCAGCTCTACCGTCTGCCCACGCTGTTTGCCTGCTACCGCCCCATGAGCCGCAACCCGCTGTGGCGGTATCAACCCCGCTACCAAGTGCGGCCAACACCTGCATTGGAAAACGGCTTCATCACCTTCGGCTCGTGCAACAACCTGGGCAAGCTCACCGACGAGGTGCTGGGCTTATGGGGCCGCGTACTGGAGGCTGTGCCCAACTCGCGTCTGCTCATCGAGGGCAAGGGCATGGAGCGGCCGGACTTTGCCAATGCGTACCGGCAACGCTGCCAGGGGCTTGGGTTGGACCCTGCTCGGCTAGACCTCGTCCCCCTGGACACCAACAACCAATACCTCACCTACCATCGGATCGATATCGCGCTCGACCCCTTCCCGCTCACCGGCGGCACAACCACCTTCGATGTGCTGTGGATGGGATTGCCCATCGTCTCCATGGTCGGCGATAGCTTCAAAAGTCGTATGGGCGTGAGCCTGTTGACCTACCTGGACCGCACAGAGTGGCTGGCGGAAAGCCCCGAAGACTATGTCCGCATCGCGTGTGCGCTGGCATCTGATGCTCAGGCGCTCAACGCTTTGCGACAAGGGCTGCGTGCAGAGGTGGAGGCTTCGGCCCTCATGCGCGAAGACATCTTCAACCATCATTTTGGCGAGGGATTGCGGGTGATGTGGCTGCGGTGGCTGGCGCAGGCAGAGCATCCGGACGATGCGCAAGCCCAGGCAAAGGCCCTTGAGTCGTGGTTACCAGGACTTCCTGAAGAGTGGTCCCACCCACCCGCACCGGGGGTGGGGCTGCGCCCTGGCCTACGGGTGACCCTAAGTGAGGCCCATCAGCGGCTGCAAATGCTGGTGAACAAGGCAAAGGTGTCACCTCCCCCGCAGCGCGCGGAATCCGAGTCTGCCGCTACGAAGATGGAGAGCCAACACTGGATCGCCGTAACTGAACTGGCCGAAATTGTGCTCAACGCAGTGCCCCATGACCCTGTGGCACTGGCGTGTCTAGCTGAAGTCGAACACGCGCATGGCCATACCGAATTTGCTGTGACCTATTTGCGCTATGCCACCGAAGCCATGAAGACCTTGGTGTAGCAAGCCCGGCGCTCAGACTCCCCAGATTAGCGGCGAAAAATGTCCTGAAGCGCGTCGCGTCGCGTCGCTTTGAAGACCACCTGCCCACCGGGCCCTGGGTAAACCGTGCAATTGCCCGGTGAGTCCGCATTGACCAGACTCGTCCCCTGGGAGATCACGGTGCCATCACCCACCTGGCACCCCCCAATGATGGCGGTGCCTGCATACATGACAACGCCCTCCCCCAGCACCGGCGCCGCGCCATGGTTCTTTCCCACCGTTGAGTTTTGATAGACCACCAGGTAATTGCCATAGGTCGCCTTGGCAAAGACGATACCCACCGAATGGCCGATGAACATGACCTCGGGCATGTCGATCTCATAGAACAGATCAATCCCGTTGAGCGCCTTGTTCAGCCCGAACAGCTTGGCGCAGAGCGTGCGGTTGCCCGTCGCCTTCCAGATCGTGTTGGACAGGTAGTAGAGAAACAGCGTGTATTGGGTGGAATGCAGGTGATCGAACTGGTCTGGCGTCCACCACCGCACTTCGTTGATGCAGCGGCCCAGCCGCAGCAGCGCCGCATCCAGGTGCGCCGCGAGCACAAACGGAGCATCGGTATCCAGTCCATCAGGGTAAAAGGTGGCCAGCTGGCGGGACACGTAGGCGGCCAGCTCGGTGCGGGACAAGTGCAGGGGCTTCAGCATGCGCGGGCTCCTTGGCAAGATTCCAGGACATCATCCAGTGCATCAAAAAGAGCCCGTGGCCGCCAGTGCAGCTCGGAGCACAGGCGTTCGATGTCCACCTGTGGCGCGGAACTGGGGACGGTCTGCAGGAGTGGCTGCACCTCACAGCCCCAGCGGCACGCCAGGTATTCGAACAGGTCGGCATTGGACACGTTGGCACCAGACGCCACGTTGTACACCGGCTGCCGACCAGAAACCGCGATACGGATGAGCGCATCGACCACATCATCCAGGTGCACATAGTCACGGGCGAAGTGGGGGGAGGAAGATACCTCGACCCGTGCCACACCGGCGCTCCGGGCCGCCAGCACTTGCCGCAGCAGCGCAGGCAGGAAGCCATCGGCATCCTGGGGCCCTTCGTACACGCATGCCAGCCGCGCCACGCGGGCGCACCCTTGGCCCGCCACATGGCACAGCGATTCGCCCAGACCTTTGGAAAAGTCATACAGATGGCGGGGGTTGGCCGGGTCCAGGGGCAGCACTGCGATTTCGTTCGCCAAGCCCGCTCCTTGGCCGTCGTACAGCCGGGTGGACGACAGGTAGACCAGGGATTCCAGCGAACCCCGCTCCAGCCCATGTTGCAGTACCTGGGCCAGGTGGCTTACATGGGCCTCCACGGTATCGAAAGGACGCGCCAAATAGTCTGCCGTGAGCCCCGCGCAATAAATGACGTGCCCTAGTGGTGCCAGCCAAGGCCAAGGCTCATGGCGGGCGGGGGCCCACACCTGCGCACCCCGCGCCTGCAGGGTCGCACACAGGCGGGCGCCCACAAAGCCCGCGGCACCGACCACCGTGAAGCGCAAGCCCTGCAGGTCTCGCAGGCCCTGCACAACCAACGGCGCTTGCTCCGAAACCATCAGAAGCCGCCCACAGGGTGGTGCAGGTGCGGTGCCTTGTGCGGCAACAGCTTGGGGCTGACCCCTTCAACAATGCGGAAGGCACTGCCTTGCACACGGGCGGCATCCGACACCGCCAGCATGTTGAAACCGTGTGGCGGGCCTTCCAGGTACACGGAGTCCAGCGGCACCAGCTCAATCGGCTGGCCAGACATTTCGCGGTGCGAGTTGATGTCGCGCACGGCATAAACGGCATAGCCCAGGTCCAGGAACAGGCGGCACAGAGGTGTGGCACGCAGTCCACTACTCCAGTCCACATAGGTGCGGTGCAGTTCGAAGACCACATGGGGCCGGTCACGCGCCAGCACCTGCTGGGCCCCTTGCAACGCGGCCAGCTCTGCGCCCTCGATGTCCAGCTGGATCAGGCCGATGCGCCGCCCGTGGCGCTGGGCATAGTCATCCATCGCCACGGTCTCAAAACCGCTGCCGTCCTGGGCCGTGACCATGTTGGCAAAGGAGTCAAAGCCATCCAGACGCATGCGTTCTCCGCTGCGGCTCCATAGCCCGGCCACGTTCACCTCCACATTGCTCAGTGCGTTGATATCGATATTGCGCTGCAGCATGGCCGCCTGCTGGGGGTTGGGCTCGAAGCAATGCACCCGCAGGCCCCGCCCTGCCAGCTGGCGGGCCACCAGCACCGCCTGATCGCCAAAGTAAGCACCGCCCACCAGCACATCCCCTTGCAGATCGCGGCCCAGCTCCAGCAACAGCTTGGTGGTTTGCGGCTCCCACACATGGGTAGGGTACTCCGACTCCGACAACAGGAAGTCGCGAGCGATCTTGGTGCGGTACAGGAACTGAAAGCGCGTGCCATCGGCCAGCACCTTTTCGTACTGGTCCGTGTCCAGATGGAGGGCATCGATCACAGGACCGGTCACGTCGTCCCGCACCGAGCCTTCGCAGGCGATCTGCGCCTCGCTCTCGCGCAACAGCGCAATCAGGCGAGCGCGTAGCACGGGGTCACGCCCCAAGGTTTGCATGGCTTGCTGCAGGCGTTTGCCGTCCAGGTCGCGTGGGTCATTGCTGGTCATGGCGAAGGCTCCTTGAAACATGAATCCATTAGAAAATTTCCAGGCGCGGCACGGCCACCACCATCTGGGCGCCCCAACTGCGCGTGTAGTCGAGCTGGTCAGCCACTTCGCTGCGCAGGTTCCAGGGCAGGATCAGGATGCGCTGCGGCTTGTGGGCGCGCAGGTGCGCCTCGCTCACCACGGGGATGTAGCTGCCAGGCAGGTACTGGCCCTGCTTGGCAGGGTTCTTGTCCACGGCATAAGGCAGCAGATCGGGCCGCACACCCGCAAAGTTGAGAAGGGTGTTGCCCTTGGCGGCCGCGCCGTAGGCGCCCACGGTGATGCCGTCGGCCTGGCATTGCAGCAAAAATGTGAGCAGCTCTCGCTTGACCCGTATGGCCTGGGCCTGGAAATCGCTGTAAAAACCTGCGCCCAGCATGCCCGCCGCTGCCTCGGTGGCCAGCAGTTGCTGCACGCGGACGGCGCCTTCAGCCGTTACCTGGGGGTGGCCCACGGTATCGGCGCGGGCGGCAAACACACGCAGGCTGCCGCCGTGGGTGGGCAGCTCTTGTACATCGATCACCGCTAAGCCGTTGGCCGCAAAGATGCGCTGCACCGCCGTGAGCGACAAATAGGAATAGTGCTCGTGGTACGCCGTGTCGAACTGGCAGCCCTCCACCATGCGCAGCAGGTGCGGAAACTCGAACGTCGCCACGCCATGGGGCTTGAGCAGCCGCGTGAAGCCGCCCACAAAGTCGTTGATGTCGGGCACATGGGCCAGCACATTGTTGGCGGCGATCAGGTCGGCCTGGCGGCCTGCGGCGGCCAGCTCGTCGGCCAGCGCCACGCCAAAGAACCGATCCACCACCTCAATGCCCTTGGCGCGGGCTGCGGCTGCCGTGCTGGCGGTGGGCTCCACGCCGTAGCAAGAAATGCCAGCCGCCTGCACGTATTGCAGCAGGTAGCCGTCGTTCGACGCGACCTCGACCACGCGGCTGCGGGCATTGAGCCCCAGGCGTTCGCGCATCGCTTCGACATAGGCCTTGGCGTGGGCCAGCCACGACGATGAGAACGAGCTGAAATACGCGTAGTCGTCGGTGAACAGCGCCTCGCGCCCGGCGTGGTCTTCGGTCTGTACCAGCCAGCAGGTCTCGCACACCAACAGGCGCAGGGGGAACCAGGTCTCAGGCGCGCGCAGGGCGGCTTCGCTCAGGTAGGCGTTGGACGGGGGCGCGCTGCCCAGGTCCAAAAACGGCAGTTGCAGCGGGCTGCCGCAGTGTCGGCACTTCACAGGCGCACTCCTTCGAATTCTTCGGTCATCCCGGGCTGGCCTGCGTCGCGGGGCGACATTTGCCCCACCGGCAGCGGCCAGGCAATTGCCAGGCGCGGGTCGAGCGGGTACAGCCCCGCCTCGGCAGCGGGAGCATAGGCGGCAGAGTGGCAATACAGCAACTCGGCATGGTCGGTCAGCGCCTGGAAGCCGTGGGCAAAACCGGGCGGGATCAGCAGCGCGTTGCCGTTGTCTGCGGATAAATGCTCGGCATGCCACTGCAAAAAAGTGGGCGAGCCCTGGCGCAGGTCCACGGCCACGTCCCAGACCTCGCCGCGCAGGCAGGTCACCAGCTTCATCTCGGCGTGTGGCGGCTTTTGGTAGTGCATGCCACGCACGGAGCCTTGGAGGGCTGTGTAGCTCTGGTTGATCTGGGCGATGGGCGCCGTCCAGCCCGCGCCCGCTAATTCCTCGGCGCAGAACAGACGCGCAAAAAAGCCGCGCTCGTCCACCAGCGGCTGGCGCTGAACACGGAAAAGCCCAGCCAGCGGCAGCGGCGCCAGGGCCAGGCGGCTCATGGGCGCGCCTCCCACGCGTCGATGTCGGCCAGGCACAGCGCGCGGGCATCGGCGCCGCCGCGTTGCTGCCGGTACCAGTTCATGGTGCGCGCCACGGCCGTGGTCAGCGCCCAGTGCGGGGCCACGCCCAGCGACTGGCGGGCGTGTGCGGTCTCCAGCGCCAGCCAGCCGGCTTCGTGCGGGCCTTTACTCTCATTTTCATAGCTGGTAGCGCTTGATGGATAAGCGCTAGATGCCAATTCGATCACATTTTTGACGGTGGCAGCCTCGTGCGGCAGCGGGCCGAAGTTGTAGGCACCGGCCAGCGCGGGCGATTCCCACAGGCACTGGGCCAGGCGCAGGTAGGCGGCCAGCGGCTCCAGCACATGCTGCCAGGGGCGCGTGGCCTGGGGGCGGCGGATGTGCAGGGTCTGGCCGGCTTCCCAGGCGCGCACGGCGTCGGGCAGCAGGCGGTCTTGGGCCCAGTCGCCACCGCCAATCACGTTGCCCGCGCGGGCGGTGGCCACGGCGATGCCCTGGGCGGCCAGAAAGGAATCGCGGTAGCTGGCCGTGACCAGCTCGGTGGCGGCCTTGCTGGCGCTATAGGGGTCGTGCCCGCCCAGGGCGTCGTCCTCGCGGTAGGGGTAGGCCCATTCGCGGTTGCGGTAGACCTTGTCGGTGGTGACCACCACGGCCACGCGCACGCCAGCCAGCCCGCGCAGGGCATCGAGCAAATGCGCCGTGCCCATCACGTTGGTGGAAAAGGTATCCAGCGGCGCTGCATAGCCGGGCCGCACCAGCGCCTGCGCGGCCAGGTGCAGCACCACCTCGGGCCGGGCGGCGCGCACGCGCATGGCCAGGGCCTGGGGGCTGCGGATGTCGCAAAAGTGGTTCTCCATGCCCGGCGCGGCCTGCCCGAGCTGGGCCAGGGTGAACAGGTTGGGCTCGGTGGCGGGCGGCAGCGCCACGCCAGTGACCTGCGCGCCCAGGCGCTGCAGCCACAGGGCCAGCCAGGCACCTTTGAAGCCGGTGTGGCCAGTGAGCAACACGCGCTTGCCGCGCCAGAAGTCGGGATCAGGGCGCATCGTGGTTTACCAGCACTTCCAGGGCGCGCGGCCCGATTGCCACAGGTCTTCGAGCAGGTTCTTCTCGCGCAGCGTGTCCATGGGTTGCCAGAAGCCGGTGTGCTCAAAGGCGCGCAGCTGGCCGCTGGTGGCCAAACGGGCCATGGGTTCCAGCTCCCAGCTGGTGGCGTCGCTGTCGATGTAGTCAATGACCTCGGGCTGCAGCACAAAAAAACCGCCGTTGATCCAGCCGCCGTCGCCACGCGGTTTTTCCTCGAACCCAGCCACGGTGTCTCCGTCACGCACCAGGGCACCGTAGCGGCCCGGGGGCTGCACGGCTGTGACTGTGGCCTGGCAACCGTGGGCGCGGTGGAAGGCGAACTGGGCCGTCATGTCCAGGTCGGCCACGCCGTCGCCATAGGTAAAGCAGAAGGGCTCGCCTTCGGGCAGGTATTCCTGCACCCTCCGCAGGCGCCCGCCCGTCATGGTGCTTTCGCCGGTGTCCACCAGCGTCACGCGCCAAGGCTCGGCGTGGCGGTGGTGAACTTCCATGCGGTTGTTGGCCATGTCAAAGGTCACGTCCGACATGTGCAGGAAGTAGTTGGCGAAATACTCTTTGATCACGTAGCCCCGGTAACCCAGGCAGATGATGAAATCGTTGACGCCATGGGCGGCGTACATCTTCATGATGTGCCAAAGGATGGGCCGCCCACCGATCTCGATCATGGGCTTGGGACGCAGGTGCGATTCTTCCGAGATGCGGGTTCCCAGCCCCCCCGCGAGCAGTACGGCTTTCATGCCCGCAGCATAGTGCAGCCCCTGCGCCACCAAAAGGCCCTGTCACTGTGGAAATACGGGCCAAATGCAGGGATTGGCACCGCGCGCCGATGGAGAGGGGTGCGAACAATTGGAACATCGCTATATTTTATATAGCAACAAACCTTCTACCACCAAGCGACAGAGGCATTTTTTCACATAATCCGCGCCCCAGGACAACCGTCAAAACTACGGCAAAAGAGGCAAAGGTGTGGCGCTGGCGCCATTTCCCGAAGAAGGCCTGTGTTGATGGCGCTCTTGAGTGCATTCCACACTCATCAATCCGATACATTTACAGTAACCTTCGGTAAGCCGCGTTGCCAGCGGCTCCGCCCGCCCACTTGTTTAGCCCCGGCTGCCGCCCAACACGTCTACAGCATGTTCGTCATCATTGGTTACGTTGTCTGCCTAGGCTGCATCTTCGGCGTGTACATCGTGCACGGGGGGAACATCAGTGTGATCCTGAAGGCCCTGCCCTTCGAGATCGTCACCATTCTGGGCGGCGCGCTGGGCGCCTTCGTGGTGAACAACCAGCCCAAGGTGATCAAGGCCACCCTGGCGGCCATTCCGATGGCACTCAAGGGCTCCAAGTACACCAAGGCCCGTTACATGGAGCTGATGGCCATGCTCTATGACATCCTGCAAAAGGCCCGCAAGGAAGGGCTGATGGCCATCGAAAAGGATGTGGAAGCGCCCCACGAGTCCGAGATCTTCAAGAAATACCCCACCGTGGGCAGCGACCACCATGTGATCGAGTTCACCACCGACTACCTGCGCATGATGGTGTCGGGCAACCTCAACTCCCACGAGATCGAAGCGCTGATGGACAGCGAGATCGACACCCACCACCAGGAAGCCCACGCCCCCGTGGCCGCGCTGGCCCGCCTGGCCGGTGCCCTGCCCGCCTTCGGGATCGTGGCCGCCGTGCTGGGCGTGGTGAACACCATGGGCTCGGTGGGCCAGCCGCCCTCGGTGCTGGGCGGCATGATCGGCTCGGCGCTGGTGGGCACGTTCCTCGGGATCTTGCTGGCTTATGGCGTGGTGGAGCCCCTGGGCGGCCTGGTCGAGCAAAAGACGGAGGATGCCGCCAAGGAATTGCAGTGCATCAAGTCCACCCTGCTGGCCAGCATGCAGGGCTACAACCCCGCCACGGCCATCGAGTTTGGCCGCAAGGTGCTTTTCTCCAGCGTCCGCCCCAGCTTTACCGAGCTGGAGGGGCATGTGAAAGGCAAGAAGTAGCGACGTCCGCGCCGCGAAACCCCAAACGCCATGGCAGAAAAAAAACTCCAGCCCATCATCATCAAGCGCATCAAGAAAGGCGGCCATGCGGTGCATGGTGGCGCCTGGAAGATCGCTTATGCCGACTTCGTGACGGCGATGATGGCGTTCTTCCTGCTGATGTGGCTGCTGGGCTCCACGGCCAAGGGCGAACTGCAGGGGATCGCCGCGTATTTCGCGTCGCCGCTCAAGGTGGCAATGACTGGCGGCGACGGCGCGGGCAACAGTTCGAGTGTGATTCCGGGCGGCGGCAACGATCTCTCGAAGGTGCATGGGCAGGTGCGGCGCTCTGATGTGGAAGAGGCCAAGCAGCGCCGCATGAGCATTGATGCCGCCCGCGCCGAGCGCGCCAAGCAGGACCTGGACCGCATCAAGGCCCTGGAGGCCAAGATCGACGCGCTCATCACCGAAAACCCACGCCTGAACGAATACAAGTCGCAGATCCGCATCGACATCACCCCCGACGGCCTGCAGATCCAGATCATCGACGACCAGAACCGCCCCATGTTCGACAGCGGCAGCGCGTTGGTGAAACCCTACATGCGCGACATCCTGCGCGAGATCGGGGCAGCGCTGGGCGGGGTGGAAAACCGCATCAGCCTGGCCGGGCACACCGACGCCGTGCCTTACGGAAACAGCGACCGGGGCTACAGCAACTGGGAGCTGTCGGCCGACCGCGCCAATGCCTCACGCCGCGAGTTGGTGTCGGCCGGCATGCCAGACGCTAAACTGGGACGTGTGGTGGGCTTGGCGGCCAGCGATCTGCTGGAGCCAAACAACCCGCGCGCACCCGCCAACCGGCGCATCACCATCACGGTGCTGACCCGCGAGGCCGAAGAACGACTCATGGGCAAAGGGATTCCCGAAATCACTTCCACAGAACTGCTGAATGAAAAGCGGGAAAATCCCCCCCAAGCAGGTAACAGTTACGACTTGTCACCAAACCTGCCACCCATGACAATGCCCACAGTAATTCTCGACCGAAAGGGTCCCAAGTGACCACAGCCCTTCGTTTTTTGATCGTTGACGACTTCTCCACCATGCGGCGCATCGTGCGCAATCTGCTCAAGGAAAGCGGCTTTGCCGATGCCGACGAGGCCGAAGATGGCGTGGCCGCCCTGAACAAGCTGCGCAACAGCAAGTTCGACTTCGTGGTGACGGACATCAACATGCCCAACATGAACGGCTTTCAGCTGCTGGCTGAAATCAAAAAGGACGACAAGCTCAAGCACTTGCCCGTCCTCATGGTCACAGCCGAAGCCCGCAAGGAAGACATCGTGGCAGCCGCCCAGGGTGGCGCAGCGGGTTACATCGTCAAACCCTTCACCAAGGCCACGCTGGAAGAAAAAGTGACCTTGATCCTGAAAAAGATGGGGCTATGACACCATGGACGACACACCGGACAACAGCCAGCCGCCTGCCGATGTACACCACAAGATTGGCCAGCTGACGCGCCAGCTGCACGACTCGCTCAACGAACTGGGCTATGCCGACAAGCTGCGCGGCTCCATGGGCGAACTGCCCGACGCGCAAAGCCGCCTGTCCTACATCGCGCGGTTGACGGGGGAAGCGGCCGAGAAGGTGCTCAACCGCGTCGAACAGGCCAAAGCCCAGCATGACTACATCGCGGCCGAGACGCGCCGGGTCGTCAACTCGCTGGTGGCCGACCCGGTGGCGGCCGTGGCCAAGGGCGAGATCTTCAACTTCCTGACCGATGTGGAGCGCGTGACCAAGGAAGCCGACACGCACCTCACCGAAATAATGATGGCGCAGGACTTTCACGACCTCACGGGGCAGGTGATTGCCCGCGTGGTCAACCTGGCGGCCACCATTGAAGACCAGCTGGTCCAGCTATTGATTCAAACGGCCCCACCCAACGCGCAGGTGCCCGCCGAACCGCCCCGCACTCAGCACCTGCAGGGCCCCGTGGTGGACCCCGAGCACACCCCCGACGTGGTCACCGACCAGTCCCAGGTGGACGACCTGCTGGCCAGCCTCGGGTTCTGAGCCCGTCCGGGGCTTTCTGCGGTCAAAATGGCTGCTAGCGCTTGTCCACAAAGCGCTAGCAGCTATCTTTTTTAGCATTCCATCCCGGCTCCACCCACCCTTTGTCGGTGAGGCCACGCAGGCAAGGCCCCTTTGGCCCGCATGGAAAAGAGGGGGCTGCAGCCCCCTTATCCAGCTTTAGATGTCCGGGCTGCTCACGACAATGGCATGACACCAGCCGTCATGCCACCATGGAATCCAGCCAAGAAAAAAGCCTACCCGCGTCAGAGCGCAAGCTGCAGAAAACGCGCGAAGACGGCCAGGGAGCACGCTCGCGCGATCTCTCCCACCTGGCGATTCTGGGTGCCGGGGCCGCCTGCCTGCTGGTGCTGGCGCCCCAGCTGATGGACCACATGCAGCTGGCCATGAGCCAGCAACTGGCGTTTGACGCCGCCACCGTCATGGCGCCAGGCACCATGCTCAAGCGTCTGCAGGACATGGTGGTGGTGGGCCTGGTGGCCAGTGCAGTGTTTGCCATCCTCACCAGCGCCGCCGCCCTGATCAGCGCCATTGGTGCTGGCGGCTGGATCCTGAGCCTCAAACCCATCACGCCGCAGTTCAACCGGCTCAACCCGATCTCGGGCCTGGCCAACCTGTTCTCCAAGCAGCAGATGGCCAACGTGGCCAAGATGGTGCTGATGACCGCGATCCTGAGCTATGTGGCCTGGAAGTTCATGGGCAACAGCATCGACACCGTGGCCATGCTGGTGCTGCAGCCCTCCCCCATGGCCATTCGCCAGCTGGCTGACTGGCTGACTTCGGGCATGAGCCTGCTGCTGCTGGTCGTGTTCCTGGCCGCGCTGGTGGACGTGCCGCTGCAGGCCTACTTCTTCAAGTCGCGCCTGAAGATGTCGCACGAGGAAGTCAAGCAAGAGCACAAGGAATCCGACGGCAACCCCCACACCAAGGGCCGCATCCGCCAGAAGCAGCGCGAGATTGCCGACCGCGCCAGCGTGGGCGCAGTTCCCAAGGCCGATTTCGTGGTGATGAACCCCACCCACTATGCGGTGGCACTCAAGTACGACGAAAAGACCATGAGTGCCCCCCAAGTGATATCGCGCGGCACCGACCTCATCGCTCTCAAGATCCGCGACGTGGCCAAGGCGCACGACGTGCCCGTGCTGCAGTCGCCCATGCTGGCCCGGGCGTTGTATGCGCATGCCGAACTGGACCAGGCCATTCCCGCCACGCTCTACACCGCCGTGGCCCAGGTGCTGGCCTATGTCTACCGCCTCAAGGCCGCCCTGCGTGGCGAAGGCCGCATGCCCGACAGCCTGGTGGAGCCCTTCGTTCCGCCTGAACTTGATCCGCTGAACCGCACTCCCGTGCAAGGCGCCGCCGTATGAACACCTCCGTAACGTCTCTTCGACAATGGGCGGGCACCAATGCAGGCGCCCTGCAGGGCCTGTCGGCACCACTGCTGGTGGTGGCGATCCTGGCGCTCATGGTGTTGCCCATCCCGCCCTGGCTGCTCGACGCGTTTTTCACGCTCAACATCGCCGTGGCCCTGATGGTGATGATGGTGGCGGCCTACATGCTGCGGCCGCTCGATTTCGCAGCCTTCCCCTCGGTGCTGCTGCTAACCACCCTCATGCGCCTGTCGCTGAACGTGGCCTCCACGCGCGTGGTGCTGCTCGAAGGCCACACCGGCCCCGGCGCCGCCGGTGCGGTGATCGAGGCCTTTGGTCACTTCTTGATCGGCGGCAACTTTGCCGTGGGGCTGATCGTGTTCGCCATCCTGGTGGTGATCAACTTTGTGGTGATCACCAAGGGCGCCGAGCGCATTGCAGAAGTGTCGGCACGCTTTACCCTGGACGCCATGCCCGGCAAGCAGATGGCCGTGGACGCCGACCTGAACGCGGGCCTGATCGACGAAAAAGAAGCCAAGCGCCGCCGCGCCGAAGTGGCGGAAGAAGCCAACTTCTTTGGCTCCATGGACGGTGCCTCCAAGTTCGTGCGCGGCGATGCGGTCGCCGGCATCCTGATTTTGCTCATCAACATCATCGGTGGCTTTGCCATCGGGGTTTTGCAGCACGACCTCTCGGCCAAGCAGGCGGCTGATAGCTACATCCTGCTGGCCATTGGTGATGCGCTGGTGGCACAGATTCCTGGGCTGCTGATCTCGGTGGCTGCGGCCATGGTGATCTCGCGCGTGGGCAAGGACCATGACATGGGCCGCCAGATCGTGCAGCAGCTCTTCATGTCGCCCCGCGTGCTGGGCGTGACCGCCGGCATCCTGCTGCTGCTGGGCGTGATCCCCGGCATGCCCCACATGGTGTTCCTGACCATGGGTGGCCTCTTGGGCTACGCCGCCTGGGTGCTGTACGAACGCCAGAAAGTGCCGCCCGAAGTCGAAGCACCGCCCGCCCCGGTCAGCGATGGCGAAGCCACCTGGGACGACCTGCAACCCATAGACCTGCTGGGCCTGGAGCTGGGCTACCGCCTGATCAGCCTGGTGGACAAGAGCCGCCAGGGCGACCTGCTCACCCGCATCAAGGGCGTGCGCCGCAAGTTTGCGCAGGAGGTGGGCTTCCTGCCCCCCGCCGTGCACGTGCGCGACAACCTCGAACTCAAGCCCAGCGGCTACCGCATCACGCTGCGTGGCGTGGTGGTGGGCGAAGGCGAGGCCTTCCCTGGCATGTTCCTGGCCATCAACCCCGGCGGTATCACCACGCCCCTGATTGGCACCCCCACCACCGACCCCGCTTTTGGCCTGCCAGCCCACTGGATCGACGAACGGCAGAAGGAAGCCGCACAAATGGCGGGTTTTACCGTCGTTGATTCCGAAACCGTGATGGCCACCCATTTGTCACACTTGATGCAAGTGCAAGCCGCCAAGCTTCTGAGTCGCACAGAAACCCAGCAACTGGTGGAGCACGTGGCCAAGCTGGCCCCCAAGCTCATCGAAGAAGTGGTCCCCAAAATGGTCTCTATCGCAACGTTCCAGAAGGTCCTCCAGCTGCTGCTGGAAGAGTCTGTGCACATCCGCGATATCCGGACCATCATCGAAACGCTGGCCGAGCACGCTGGTGGCATCACAGACCCGGTCGAGCTGGCCCGCCGCGTGCGCATTGCGCTGTCGCCCGCCATCGTCCAGCAGATTTACGGCCCCACCCGCGAACTCAACGTCATTGCCATCGAGCCGGGCCTGGAACGCCTGCTGGTGCAAGCCCTGGGCAACGCAGCAGGACCGGCTCTGGACCCCGGCGTGGCCGACATCCTCACGCAAAAGGCCGCCGAGGTGGCCCTCAAGCAGGAAGAGATGGGCCTGCCCGCCTGCCTGCTGGTTCCCGACCAGATCCGCAACGCCATCTCCCGCCTGGTGCGCCGTGTGGCGCCCCGGCTGCAGGTGCTTGCGCACAGTGAAATTCCAGAGACCCACACCATCCGCATTGGGCCGATCCTTAGAGGTGCATCAGCATGAACATCAAACGCTTTACCGCCCCCACCTCCCGCGAGGCATTGGCCAAGGCGCGCATGGCCTTTGGAGAGGGCACCCTCATCCTGTCCAACCGCCCCACGGCCAACGGCGTCGAGGTTGTGGCCACGGCCGAAGACACGCTGTCGGCCCTGGATGGAAGTGCAGGCGCGTCCAGCAACCCGCCCTTGCTGGCCCCCACACCGGCGCGCAGCGCCCCTCAGCGCGCCAGCCAGGCCGCCGCAGCCAGCACCCTGGGCCGCAACGCGGTCGAGGAAGACACCGAGCAGCTGGCGATGAGCACGCTGTCGTTCCAGGACTACGTGCGCGAGCGCATGCTGCGCCGCCGCCACGAGGCGCTCAACGGCCCGGCCGAACCACAAACCTTGTCGGAGCGCAGCCGCGACCAGGAGCCCGAGCGTGAACGCATGCCAGCACCCGCCGTGGTGCGCCACAACCCGCTGCGCAGCATCCCCATGGACATTCCACCGGAGCCTCCACGCCGCCGGCAGGAAGCCGCCAGCGCCCACCTGGCCCAGTCGAACAACAACCAGCAAAGCGTGATGAATGAACTCCATGCCATGAGGGAGTTGATCGAAGACCGCTTTAACACCATGGCCTGGCTGGGCCAGGCGCGCCAGAACCCGATCCAGTCCAACCTCATGCTCAAGATGATCCGTGCAGGCTACTCTCCATCTTTGGCCCGCGCCGTGCTCGAGCGCATGCCCGAAGACCTGTCGGCCGCCGAGTCGGTGCGCTGGCTGATGGAAGTGCTGGAGCGCAACCTCAAGACCGATCTGGCCGAGCCTCCGCTGTATGAGCAAGGCGGCATCTTCGCGATGGTGGGATCCACCGGCGTGGGCAAGACCACGACCACGGCCAAGCTGGCCGCGCTGTGTGCGCGCATCCATGGCCCGGGCAGCGTGGGCCTGATCACGCTGGACACCTACCGCGTGGGCGCGCACGAGCAGTTGCGCAGCTACGGCCGCATGCTGGGCATCGTGGCCCATCTGGCGCACGACCGCGCCGCGCTGCAAGACCTGCTGGGCCTGCTCAGCGGCAAGAAGATGGTGCTGATCGACACCACCGGTGTGGCCCCCCGCGACCCGCGCAAGCGCGACATGCTGGACGTGCTGGATCTGCCCCACGTCAACCGCCTGCTGGTGCTCAACGCGGGCTGCCATGGCGACACGCTCGATGACGTGCTCACTGCATTCAAGACCGAAGGTTCCCAGCAAGCCATCTTGTCCAAGGTGGACGAGGCCGTGAAGCTGGGCCCCGCCATCGACGCACTGATCCGCCACCAGATGGTGCTGCGCGGCGTGACCAACGGCCAGCGTGTGCCGGAAGACTGGGAACGTGCCGATGCGCACAAGCTCATCAGCACCTCCATGCGCGCGCCTGCCAAGTCGGCCTTCGACCCCAAGGCGACCGACCTGAATTTCTTCTTCTCGCATTCGCCCGACACCATGAACGAACGGGGGCTGGTCGATGCTTGATATCGCCTTTCATCAGGCAGCCGGCCTGCACAGCTTCACTCCGCAGTCAGAGCTGCGCGTGGTGGCTGTTGCCAGCCAGGACAACGCGGGCACCGGGCTGGAGACGCTCTGGCAGATCTGCGCCAGCCTGCAGCGCCTGGGCTACCCGGTCGTGGTGCTCGACGGCACAGCGCAGGAGACGGATGAGTACCCGGGTTTGCTGCACCTGCTGCAACAAGCGCCGTGGAACGAGGGCGTCAGCCTCAACATGGGGGCCATGGCCTCATCGCTGGCAGTGATTCCCGCAGCCAAAGGCCTGCAGCGCATCAGCCGCGAGGCCAGCCGCAACGAGACCGCACCCCTGCCCTGTCTGCTGCCCTATTTCCGAACCTACGGGCTGATCGTGCTGCACGCGCCTGCGGCCACGCTGGGGCCGCTGCTGACGCACACCGCCACCGTACCGCTGGTGGTGATGGGCGACGGCTCGGCTGGTGTGCTGACCAGTTACAAGAGCCTCAAACAGATCGCGGTGCACACAGGACTGCCCTGTATGGTGGCGGCTTTGCTGCGCGGCACCACGCCCGCAGAACGGCGCAAGACCCAGCATGCACTGATGACCTTGCAGGACTGCGCGGAACGCCATCTGGGCGGCCCCGTCCGCACGACCACCATCGCCACACAGAACCCTCAGGACCTCCAGCGCCTGGCCTTGCAACTGCTGGAAAATGCGGGCACTATCAGTGAGTCGCTGACAGCGCTGCCACCCAGCAACTTGGCAGCCATGCCTGCGCATTTTGTCCGGAGCCATTGATCTGATTTGTCCGGAGCCGTTGACTAGAGCGTGTTATGCACTTTTACGTACCCACGTTGCCCCCAGAGGCTGGTGATCGCAAGGCGCAGTGCGCAGCCAAGGCCGGGGCCTTGGCAAGTGCTGCAACGCGGCGAGTGCCTGCCTCTGGGGTCAACCCGGAGGGAAAGCCGGGGCAAGGCCCGGCCACGTCGTTGCAGGCCGCTGGCAGTATTGATACTGCGGCGCGTCCTGCGTCTCGTTGCCGGGCCTTGCCCCGGCTTTCGTGGGCACGTAAAAGTGCATAACACGCTCTCTATGTACACCGCCAAAGGCCAGCTCGATCGTGATGCGATGATCCGCCAGCACGTCCCGCTGGTGCGAAGAATCGCGCACCACATGATCGCCAAGCTGCCTCCCAACGTGGAGCTGGACGACCTGATCCAGGTTGGCATGATGGGCTTGGCGGAAGCCCTGTCGCGCTACGAAGTGGCCCAGGGTGTGCAGTTCGAGACCTTTGCCACCCAGCGCATCCGCGGCGCCATGCTCGACGAGCTGCGCGAGGGCGACTGGATGAGCCGCAGCTCCCGCAAGAGCCAGAAAGACATCGAACACGCCGTGCACCGGCTGGAGCAGAAGCTGGGCCGCAGCCCGCTGGAGTCTGAAATTGCCAGCGAGATGGGCATGAGCTTGGTCGAATACCAAAGCCTGCTCGGCAAGGTTCGGGGTACACAACTGGTGTATCTGGAGGACATGACGCATGGCAACGAGGACGATGACGGCTTTCTGGACCGCCATGTGGCAGACGCCGACGCAGACCCTCTGGAATTGCTGCGCGACCAACGGCTCAAGATGTCGCTGGTGAATGCCATCAAGACCCTGCCCGAACGCGAGCAGCACATCATGGGCATGTACTACGAGCACGACATGAATCTCAAGGAGATCGCGGCCGTGCTGGGGGTGACCGAATCTCGGGTATGCCAGCTGCACAGCCAGTCCATCGCACGCCTGCGGGCCAAGATGCGGGCGCACTAGAGCTCCCCCTGAGGCGCTGCGCGCCTTCCCCCTGAGGGGGACGCCACCCCTGGACTGGCAGAGCCAGATCCACGGTGGCACTGGCTTGGGGCAGCGGCCGTTTCAAAGGCCATGCTCGCTAGGTGGAACCTCGGTCTCCACCAATTCACTTCAAAACAATAGCTGCTTACGCTTGCTCTTCAAGGGTTTGAGATAGTTTTTATCTCAAACTCACTATTAAAAAGCGCAAGCAGCTATCTTTTTTGAGCGTCGGCTCAACCAGCCGATTTGTAGATACGGGCCACGCCGGGCTTGCCGGGCTGTGCGCCCCGACCGTCGCCGTAGGTGGAGGGTGTGCCCGCCTGCGGCACCAAACCTGCCACCTGGCGATCGGCATTCACGGCCAGGCGCGCCAGGCTTTCGCGGTGCACGGCAAGCATGTCGTCAATGGCCCGGGCTCGTTTTTGCAGCTGTGCAGGCAGGGGCAGACCCCTGGCTGCAGTCTGCTCCAGAACGCGCGCGAACTGGGCCGCTGCATCCCGCAGGGCCACACTGTTCTTTTCCAGGGATTGGGGGTCTGCCGCGAGAAGGGCGGCGGAGACTTTTTCGATCAGCTGTTCAACAGCCGAGAGGGATTCTTCCAGGGACATGGCGCATTGTGGGGTGGATAGCGCCTGCCTGCCAAGTCTGTCAATAAAGGTGCGTGCGGGACGCTGAGGAATCAACCGCGCGAGCGGGCCAGGATTTCCTGGGCATTGGAGAGCATCTTGTCGGCAATGGCTTCAGCGTCCACCGAGAAAGTGCCTTTTTCGATGGCCGCCCGCACCGCCTTGACCTTGCTCGCATCAAAATCACCTGTGGAACGGGATGTCTGCTCCAGCGCACGGGCAGCGGTGGAGACGGTGACGGGCACACCGGCGGTTGACACAGCCGCAGCGTCTTTGGCGGCTCCTTCAGCAGCGCTGGCAGGACTTTTGGCTTGCTTGGCAAGCCCCGTCTGCGCCAAGGCGCCCGGGAGTTCCGGTTTTTGACCAATCTTCATCGCTCTCTCCACCACCCCGTTTGATGTGGGGCACAGTAGCAATGTTTTCGACCCATTTGGCCCGGACTTTAGCCATTTATCACCGCCCCGTCATCAAAGAGCGACGACCACTGTCCCAACCTCATTCACAGTTCCACTGACTATCCTGCCATTATCCATGCGGATGCGAACAATCTGCCCCGCAGCGCCTGCCGACATGGCCTGCCCTGCGGAGGTGACTGCATAGCCGGGGCCCTGGGCAATCACCTTGACCTGGGCGCCTGCGCGAAAGAGCTGGGGGGGCCGCACCATGGTCTGGCGCAATGCCTGGCCGGCCACCAGCTGGCGCGCGGCGACCTGCCCGACCCACATTTCCGGGTTGGCCATCACGGCTGCCGACTCTTCGGCCCAGTCCACTTCCGCCTCGGTGGCGTCATTGGCGGTCAGCACCGTCCCCGGAGCCACCGGGCCGGTCAGCACCCAAGCCGGGCCAAATGCCTTGACGGTCACCGGCAGGTAAACGTTCCATGCGGTTTGCCCCTCGACACAGCGCAGCCCCAGGCGGGTGCGGCCCCAAAGCCGGGCGCCCACTGGCAGGTAGGGTTCGACCCGCGCACACGGCGCCAGCCGCAGCCGCGAGTCGAGTGAGCCAACGCTCACTTCCATGCGCAGCGGCAAGCCGGAGGCCTGGTTGCGCGACATCGCGTCATCCAGCCAGCGTTGGGTCAGCGGGCCCAGGTCGGCACTGGGGTCAGCTGCCGCCTGGGCCAGCGCGGCCCCGCTGCTGCCAGCCACTGCAGTCAACCCCAGCACCACCGCCAGAGCGTGCCGAGCCACAGCACGCCGCCCGGCGATCGCCAGAGCGCCAGCGCGAACCAAAGGGGACACGAAGGGGAAAACGAAGATCGATGGCATGGGGCCTCCTGGGCATCGCAGGTCAACAGGTCTGACCGCGCGGGGCGGCAAAGACTCTTTCACGACTGGAACTATAGGCAGGCGAGCCCTGCGCAAAACCCGAAACTGCGCACCCATTTCCGCGTTCTTCGCGCTTTAGAAAAAAGCGGCGGCTTTCACAATCGAACCACGCCGGAAACCCCCAACCGGCTCCTATTGCAACCCAGGGTGTGAGGCAACCATGCTTGACAAGATGACCAACCGGCTGGACTTTCTCGGCAACGCACTCGTGGTGCGTGCCGAGCGCCAGCGCGCCATCGCGAGCAACATCGCCAACGCTGACACCCCGGGCTACGTGGCACGCGATTTCAGCTTTGGCGATGCGATGCGCGAAGCCACGGGCTTGGGCTCGGGCGTGACCCGCCTGGCCACGGGTGGCTCGGTGGGCGCCACGGGCAACCTGGGGGCCAAGGGCGCCACAGACCCCCGCCACATTCCGCTGCCAGCGGCCAGCACGGGCACCGGCGCACCCGGCACGCTGGGTTATTCCGTGCAGACCCAGCCCAGCCTGGACAACAACACGGTGGACCTGGACCGCGAGCGCGCCAACTTTGTCGACAACGCCGTGCGCTACGAAGCCACGCTGCGTTTCATCAACGGCAACGCCAAAACCATGCTCAGCGCGATCCAGGGCCAATAAGCCATCCGCAGTGCAGCGCAGAAAGCGAGTCTCCCCATGTCCATGTTCTCCATCTTCAGCGTCTCGGGCAGCGCCGTCAGCGCGCAGTCGCAGCGGCTCAACGTGGTGGCCAGCAACCTGGCCAATGTCGATGCCGTGGCAGGCCCCGACGGCCAGGCCTACAAGGCGCGCCAGGTGGTATTCCAGACCGCCCCCATGGGCGCGGACAGCTCGGCCGGTGTGCGCGTGAGCTCCATCAACGAAAGCAACGTTCCCGGCCGCCGCGTGCACGACCCCAGCCACCCGTCGGCAGACGCGGAAGGCTATGTGACGCACTCCAACGTCAACGCCGTGGAGGAAATGGTCAACATGATCTCCGCCTCCCGCTCTTACCAGAACAACGTCGAGGTCATGAACACGGCCAAGTCGCTGCTCCTCAAGACCCTGCAGATGGGCCAGTAACTCTAGGACGCCACCATGATCCTCAACTCCGCCACCAGCGCGCCCACGGTCACCGATGCGACCGGCACCAAGGCCAACGCCGCCACCGACCCTGCAGCCGCGCAGGACCGCTTCCTGAAACTGCTGGTTGCTCAGCTGAACAACCAGGACCCGATGAACCCGCTGGACAACGCCCAGATGACCTCGCAGATTGCGCAGATCAACACGGTGACCGGCATCCAGCAGCTCAACCAGACGATGGAGAGCATGTCGGCGCAGTTCAACTCGCTGCAGGTGATGCAGGGCACGGCCCTGATTGGCCGCAACGTGATGACCGAAGGCTCGACGCTGGCTGTGGCCGACAAGGCCGGCAAAGGTGGCTTTGAGCTGGCCTCGGCCGCCACCAAGGTGAAGGTCGAGGTGATGACCGCTGGCGGCCAGGTGATCGAGACCATGGACCTGGGTGCCAAGGCTGCAGGGCGCCACACCTTCGAGTGGGATGCCAGCAAGTACACCGGCTCCACCGAGGGACTGCAGTTCCGCGTCAGTGCCGTCAATGGTTCGACCAAGATCGACAGCACGTCGCTGGCCCTGTCCAAGGTCACGGCCGCAGGTGCCGAGGACGGCCAGCTGGTGCTGACCCTGGCCAACGGAAAAACCATCAACTACAGCCAGATCAAGGCCCTGGTCTAACCCGGCCGATTCAGTGATAGCCCCCATCAGGAGAACACCATGAGTTTTCAGCAAGGCCTCTCTGGCTTGAACGCCGCCAGCAAGAACCTCGACGTCATCGGGCACAACATCGCCAACTCCAACACCGTCGGGTTCAAGGCCTCGCGGGCCGAGTTTGCCGAAATGGTGGCGTCCGCCATCGGCTCGTCCGGCGGCACCAATGCGGGCATCGGCGTCGAAGTGGGCGCGGTCTCCCAGCAGTTCACACAGGGCAATCTCACGATCACGGGCAACAGCCTGGATGTCGCCATCAACGGCAACGGCTTTTTCACGCTCACGCTGCCCGATGGCACACCCGCCTACACCCGCTCCGGCAACTTCAAGCTGGACAAGGAGGGCAACATGATCACCAACGACAACGCCAACGTGATGGGTTACCCCGTGGACCCGGTCACCGGCCTGCGTTCGGGCACCGACCCCATCCCGATGGTGTTCCCCACCTCCGAGCCCATCCCTGCCAAGCAGACCACCACGATCACGGCAGCATTCAACCTGCCGGCCACGGCCACCGATGCGGCCGGCGACCCTGCCGCCACGCCGCCCATCCCGGCCACACCGCGCGCCACCTACGGCACGTCGATCAACGTGTTCGACAGCCAGGGCGTGGCCAAGCCAGTGAGCCTGTACTTCCAGAAGACCGCCACCGACAACACCTGGGACGTGTACGACCAGCTGGACGACCCCACGGCAGTGCCTCCCGTGGTGGCAACTCCTATAGGCCAGATCACGTTTGACAACAATGGCGCCATCACGGCCCCCGTGGCCACGCCCCCCGCCACGGGCTTCGCGCTCACGCTGAACGTGAACCCGACCCCGCCCAACCCCAACAACCTGCCCGCGTTCGATGTGGCGGTGAGCCTGGACAAAGTCTCACAGAGCGGCAACAAGTTCTCGGTCTCCAACCTGAGCCAGGACGGCTACACCACGGGCGAGCTCACCGGCATCAACATCGAGAACAACGGGATGATCATGACCCGTTACTCGAACGGCGTGACCCGTGCAGAAGGCCAGCTGGCGCTGTCGAGCTTCCGCAATACGCAGGGCCTGGCTTCGGTAGGCGGCAACAACTGGGTCGCCACCTTTGAATCCGGCCAGCCGGTGGCTGGCACGGCCACCGACGGCAACTTTGGGTCGCTGCGCTCGGGCGCGCTGGAAGACTCCAACGTGGACCTGACCGCCGAGCTGGTGAACATGATGACCGCACAGCGCGCCTACCAGGCCAACGCCCAGACCATCAAGACGCAAGACCAGGTGATGTCCACCCTGGTGAACTTGCGTTGATCGGGAACGGTTCGTAAGAACTCTGCACTGAAACAGCCCTGGACAACGGAGAGCCCCCATGGACCGCATCATTTACACCGCGATGACGGGCGCCAACGCGGCCGCCCACCGGCAGGCCGTGTTGTCCAACAACCTCGCCAACGCCTCCACCCAGGGGTTTCGTGCGGAGATGTCCACCTTCCGCTCGGTCCCGATCCAGGGCGATGGCTCCAAAACCCGTGTGTTTGCGCTGGAGGCCACCTCGGGCCACGTGAGCACGCCCGGCCCCGTGCAGCGTACCGGCCGCAACCTCGACGCCATGGCCGTGGGCAATGCCTGGTTCGCCGTGCAGGGACTTGACGGTACCGAGGCCTACACCCGCGCCGGCACCTTTGAGGTGTCTGCCACGGGCCAGCTGCTCACCCCCACCGGACTGCCCGTGCTGTCCGATGGCGGCGCGCCCATTGATGTCCCGCCGGGCGCCGAAGTCACGCTGGGCTCGGATGGAACGGTCACTGCCAAGGCAGCGGGCCAGCCCGCGCAGGCCATTGGCCGCCTCAAGCTGGCCACTCCCACCCCGGAAGACCCGCTCAAGCGCGGCGACGACGGGCTGTTTCGCACCACGTCCGGCGACCCGATTGCCAATGACGCCAACGCCCGCATGCTGGCAGGCGCAGTGGAAGGCTCGAACGTGAATCCGGTCGAAAGCATGGTCGGGATGATTGCCGCATCGCGTCAGTTCGAACAGCAGATGCGCCTGCTGCAGTCCGCCGAAACCAACGACAAAACCGCCAGCCAGTTGCTGAGCATGAACGGCTGAGGTCGCGCCCCGCGCCGCCACGCCAAAAGGAAGCACCATGATCAACTCCCTCTGGATCGCCAAGACCGGCATGTCTGCCCAGCAGACCCAGCTCGACGTCATCTCGCACAACCTGGCCAACGTCTCCACCACCGGCTACAAGCGCAACAACGCGGTGTTCGAGGATCTGATCTACCAGAACCTGCGCCAGGTGGGTGCCAACACCACCGAGCAGAACCAGCTGCCCACCGGCCTGCACCTGGGCCTGGGCGTGCGCACGGTGGCCACCAGCCGCAACTTCGTGCAGGGCAGCCTGCAGGAGTCCAAGAACAACCTGGACGTGGCCATCAACGGCAATGGTTTTCTGGAAGTGACCATGCCCGACGGCACCATCGGCTACACGCGCGACGGCTCGTTCCAGGTCGATTCGCAGGGCCGCCTGGTCAACTCCAGCGGCCTGCCCGTGGCCAACGGCATCACGGTGCCCGCCAACGCCACGAGCGTGACCATCAGCGCCGACGGCGTGGTGTCGGCCACCGTACAGGGCAACACCCAGCCCCAGCCCTTGGGCAACCTGGCGATGTCGGCCTTCATCAACCCGGCCGGCCTCGAGCCCATTGGCCAGAACCTGTTCAAGGAATCGGCCGCCTCGGGCCAGCCCCAGCAGGGCACGCCCGGCACCAACGGGCTGGGTATTCTCAAGCAGGGGTTTCTGGAAGCCTCCAACGTCAACGTGGTGGAAGAGCTGGTCACCATGATCCAGGCACAGCGTGCCTATGAGATGAATTCCAAGGCCATCCAGACTTCGGACCAGATGCTGGCCAAGCTCAGCCAGCTGTGATCCCGATGCCGACACCAGGAGCGTTCGCCATGCTGCCGTTCACACACCTTTTTGCCCTGCCCGCCGCCGTGGGCGCGCTGCTGCTCACGGGCTGCGCCGCCACCCTGTCGCCGCCGCCGCCGGTGGACATCCTGCCGACCACCCCACCACCACTGGCCGCAGTGCACCGTGCACCACCGCCCGTGACCGGGGGCCTGTTCCACAACGCCAGCTACCGCCCCGCGTTCGAAGACCGCCGCGCACGGCTGGTGGGCGACAACGTCACGATCATGATCGTCGAGAACGTGACGGCCAGCCAGAAATCCTCGTCCACCGTGGACCGTACCTCGGAGGCCTCGGCCGGCATCACCAACCTGCCTTTCGTGAAAAAGTCGCTGGCCGACCGCACCACGCTCGGCGCCGGTTCGGAAAGCACCTTCTCGGGCAAGGGCGGCACCGAAAGCGCCAACACCTTCACCGGCTCGATCACCGCCACCGTGGTGGACGTGCTGCCCAACGGCCACCTGGTCGTGACGGGCGAGAAGCAGATCGGCGTGAACCAGAACGTGGATGTGCTGCGCTTCTCGGGCACCATCGATCCGCGCGCGCTGCAGCCGGGCAGCATTGTCAACTCGACCCAGGTGGCCAATGTGCGGGTGGAATCCCGTGGCCGTGGCGCACAGAACGAAGCCCAGGCCTTGGGCTGGATGAACCGGGTCTTCAACACGATCACGCCGTTTTAGGGTTTCACCCCCTGAGGCGCTGCGCGCCTTCCCCCTCTCTCTACGCGCTGCGCGCTAGGGGAGGCGGACGCCGCCAGCGCGGCGGGGCGGCCCTTGCGCGGCGGCCCGCGCTTTGGCCGCGCCAGTTTTGACGAGCACTGGGCTGTGGGATGGCTGCGATTGTGTAGTCGATCTCAAAATCGCTATCTTATTTATAGCTATTTACGCTTATCTATTAAGCGACAGCGGCTATTTTTATTCATATTTCACCTTGCAGCTTGACCCGGACCAACCGCCCAGGCGCACGGTACGCCACCGCCGTTTCCCACCCGCTCGGGAACCCATGCAATAGGCCGGTGAACCCGCTTCTTTTTGGGTTTTAGTTCCTGGCGGGGCCGCCCACAATCGGTGTCATGAAAGCCTTGTCCCACTCCCTCTTGTCACGCCCCGTGCGCGCGCTGTGGCTGTTGCTGGCCCTCGTGGCTGCTGGTGTGGCGGTGCCTGCCCATGCGTTGCGCATCAAGGAAGTGGCGGCGGTGCAGGGCGTGCGCAGCAACCAGCTGACAGGCTATGGCCTGGTGGTGGGGCTGGACGGCACGGGCGACCAGACTACGCAGATGCCTTACACCACGCAGGCCATGTCCAACTACCTGCAGCAGATGGGCATCAGCCTGCCGCCTGGCACGGCGAACCAGTTGCAGCTCAAGAACGTGGCGGCGGTGATCGTCACGGCACAGTTGCCGGCCTTTGCCCAGCCCGGGCAGATGATCGACATCAACGTGTCCTCCATGGGCAACGCCAAGTCGCTCAAGGGCGGAACGCTCATCGTCACGCCCCTGCGCGGCGCCGACGGCGAGATCTACGCCCTGGCCCAAGGCAATGTGGTGGTGGGAGGCGCGGGCGCCTCGGCGGGCGGCAGCAAGGTGCAGATCAACCACCTGAGCGCGGGGCGCGTTCCGCAAGGCGCACAGGTCGAACGCGCCGTGCCCACACCCCTCAACGAGGGCGACACCATCAACCTGGGGCTCAATGCCTCGGACTTCCAGACCGCACGCCGCGTGGCGCAGGCCATCAACACCAAACTGGGTAGCGGCCTGGCCACGGCGCTCGACGGGCGCACCGTGCAAGTGCGCGCACCGCTGGACCCCGGCGCCCGCGTGGGCTTCATCGCCGACCTGGAAGAACTGCCCCTGGAGGCGTCCACCCCCTCTGCCAAGGTCGTCATCAATGCACGCACCGGCTCGGTGGTGCTGAACCAGGCCGTGACGCTGGGCCCCTGCGCCATTGCACACGGCAACCTGTCGATCACCATCAGCTCCACGCCCGTCATCAGCCAGCCCGCTCCACTCTCGCAAGGGCAGACCGTGGTGGCGCAGCAAAGCGACATCCGCATCAACCAGGAACCGGGCAACATCATCCAGATGCCGGCTTCACCCCAGCTGGCGGACGTGGTCAAGGCGCTCAACACGCTGGGGGCCACGCCGGGCGACCTGCTGGCCATCCTGCAGGCCATCAAGGCCGCCGGCGCCCTCAACGCCGAGCTGGAAGTGATCTGACCCCGGGGAGCAACCATGGCCCTCACCCTGCCCTCGTCCAGCACCACCAGCAGCACCTCCAATGCGCTGGCGGTGGACATCCGCTCGCTCAATTCGCTCAAGTACGACGCGGGCACGGCCAACAACGCCCAGACCACGCGCGAGGTCGCCAAGCAGTTCGAGTCGCTGTTCATGCGCGAGCTGATCAAGAGCATGCGCGACGCCACGATGAAATCCGGCCTCATGGAAGGCGAGCAGGCCAACCTGGGCCAGGACATGCTGGACCAGCAGCTGTCGGTCAGCATGTCGGGCCAGCAGGGCGGGCTGTCTGAAGCGATTGCACGCCAGCTCTCGCGGCAGATGGGCGGGGCCGACGCCAATTTCTCCGTGCCTTCCACACTGAGCCTGCCGCAGGCGCTGCCCCGCACAGCGTCCTCGGCCACCGGCACACCGGCCGAGGCCACTGGACCCGCGCCCAAGGGCCGCGATGGTTTTGTGCAGCACCTCTCGGGCACCGCCGAGCGCGTGGCCCAGGAGAGCGGCATTCCGGCCAGCTTCATGCTGGGCCAGGCTGGCCACGAAACCGGCTGGGGCAAAAGCGAGATCAAACACAAGGACGGCTCCAACTCGTTCAACCTGTTCGGCATCAAGGCCGGCAAGGGCTGGACGGGCAAGGTGGCCGAGATCACCACCACCGAATACATCAACGGCAAGGCCCAGAAGGTGACGGCGAAGTTCCGCGCCTACGACTCGTACGAGGATTCGTTCCGGGACTACGCAAAGCTCATCAAGGACAGCCCGCGCTACGAGAAGGCCGAATCCGTCGCCCAGTCCGGCTCGGCCATGGCCTATGCCTCGGCGCTGCAAAAGGCGGGCTACGCCACCGACCCCGAGTACGCCAAAAAGCTCGGCGGTGCCATCAATAGCGTGCTGCGCACGCTGCGCGCGCAGGCTTGACCATGCAAACACCCCCTGAGTCGCTTCGCGCCTTCCCCCTCTCTCGCTTCGCGGGAGGGGGACGCCCCCAGCGCGGCGGGGCGGCCCTTGCGCGGGGGCACTGGCTAGGGCCGCGCCAGTCTCACGCGCTGGGGGTGCAGGCAGCGCTGGGGATCACTGAAATGCGAGGTGAGTCATGAGCTTGCTCAACGTCGGCGCCCGCGCCCTGTTGGCCAACCAGGTGGCGCTGCAGACGGCGGGCCACAACATTGCCAACGTCAACACGCCCGGCTATTCGCGCCAGACCGTGGTGCTGCAGACCGTGCAGGGCCAGTTCACGGGCGGCGGCTACATCGGCCAGGGCGTGGATGTGCAGACCATCCTGCGCAACCAGAGCGAGCTGCTCACGCGCCAGTCGGCCACGGCGGGCTCGGTGCAGTCGTCCGACATCGTGCGGGCCGAGCGCCTGCGCCAGCTGCAGGAGGTCTTCAGCGGCGGCACGGCGGGCCTGGGTGCAGCCATCAATGACATGATGAATGCGTTCTCGGACGTGGTGAGCGCCCCCACGGACATCACTGCGCGCACCGTGGTGCTCACGCGCATGGACGAAACCGCCTCGCGCATGCGTGCGGCCGCCGACCGCATCAACGAGATCCAGTACACCGTGACCGAACAGCTGCAAAGCAGCATCACCGCCGTCAACAGCCTGGCCGGGCAGATGGCCAGCGTGAACGAGCAGATCGCGCGCGCCAAGGGCAATGGCCAGACTCCGAACGACCTGCTGGACCAGCGCGACCAGATCATCCGCGACATCAACCAGTACGTGCAGACCACGCAGATCCCAGCTGACGATGGCACCGTGGGCCTGTTTGTGGCGGGCAGCCAGCCGCTGGTGCTGGGCACCACGGCCACCAGCCTGTCCATCGATGACGCGACGGCGTTCCCCGGCAGCGGTCAGATCAAGCTGTTCTTCAACCGGCCCGGTGCGCCAGCCGTGGAGATGGACGAGAACGTGCTCGGCGGGGGCTCGATGTCGGGCCTGCTGCGCTTTAACAACAACGATCTGGCCGAAGGGCGCAACCTGCTGGGCCGCATGGCCATGGCCATCGGCATGACGATGAACGACCAGCACAACCTGGGCCTGACGCTGGACGGTGCGCTGGGCAAGGACCTGTTCGCGCTGCCCGCCAGCATGCCGGGCCACACCAACGGCGCCGGCGTGGGCACGGTGTCCTTCACCGGCCCCACGGAGTTCGCGGCGTCGGACTATGAAATCCGCTTTACCACCGGCACGGCCGGGCAGGTGGTGCGCTTGTCGGACGGCACGTCCACCCCGTTCACCGACGCGGCCAACCTGGCCACGCTGCAGATCGACGGCCTGAACTTCAACCTGACCACGCCCGGCAACCCCGGCGAGCGCATGTTGTTCAAGCCGTTCAGCACGGCGGCGGCCAACATCCAGTCGCTGGTGTACTCACCGCGTGATCTGGCTGCGGCCAACCCCATCAACGCGGCCATGGGCACCTCCAACGGCGGCACGCTGCAGCTGGCGGGCCTCAAAGCCACGGGCCTGCCCAACCCGCCGGGGCTGGTGCTGCCGCCCAACGCCAACCCGGCGGCGTTGCCCCCCATCCTGGGCGGTATCCAGCTGCAGTTCACGGCCGGCCCGCCCACCACATACGACGTGCTGGACCGGGGCACTGCGCCACCCACCACCGTTGCCGCTGCGCAGCCCTACACGCCGGGTGCACCCATCTCGATCAACGGTTGGGAGATCAAGCTGCAGGGCAGCCCCAACACGGGCGACACCGTCGTGATCGGCAATGCATCGGACCCGCAGTACGGCGACATCTTCACGCGCAATGCGGGCAACGCGAGTGCACTCATGGGCCTGCGGGACGTGAAGATGTTCGACGAGTCCACACTCTCCGACGGCTACGCAGGGGCCATGGCCCAGGTGGGCACCCGCACCCAGAGCGCGCTGTTCGCGGCCGAGCTGTCCACCACCATCGCGGCCAACCTGGAACGGGACCGTACGGCGATTTCGGGCGTGAACCTGGACGAGGAGGCTGCAAGGCTGATCCAATACCAGCAGGCGTACCAGGCATCGTCCAAAATGATCCAGATTGCGCAAAACATCTTTGACTCGCTGCTGCAGGGCCTCGGCCGCTGACGGCGGGACAGGAGTTAGGAGTTCGACATGAGTAACAGCATCTACCGCCTTGGCACGGCCAACATGTATGACAACGCGCTGCGCAACCTGGGCACGCGCCAGACCAACCTGTCGAACCTGCAGGAGAACCTGACCTCGGGCAAACGCGTGGTGCGGGCCAGCGATGACCCCGTGTCGGCCGCGCAGGCCGAACGCGCCATCAACCGGCTGGCGCGCATCCAGACCGAGCAGCGCGCACTGGAAACGCAGCGCAACGCCATCGCGCAGGCCGAGTCCGCCCTGGGCGACGCAGTGGACCTGGTGCAGAACTTCCGCGAACTGGTGGTGAACGCCGGCAGTGCGGCCCTGACCCCCAACGACCGCAACACCATCGCCAACCAGCTGCAAGGCCTGCGCGAGCAGCTGCTGGAAGTAGCCAACCGCAAGGACACCAACGGCGTTCCCCTGCTCAGCGCCCTGGGCAGCGCGCTCGCGCCGTTCCTCGGCCCCCTGAGCAGCAGCCCCGACTACAGCTTTGAAGGACTGCCTGGCCAGACAGCCAGCAGTGGCGTGTCGATTCCCAACACCCTGGATGGCGAAGCCGCCTTCATGTTCGACCCGCAGCGCGATGGTGTCTACACCGCAGGTGTCAGTGCCATTCCCTCCAGCCGCTTCCTCAACACCACGGCGGTCACCCCCGTGGACCCGAGCCTGGTAACGGGCGACAACTACACCATCACCTTCAGCGCGGTCGGCCCGGGTGCCACACCCGGCACCACCACCGCCACCTACACGCTCACCAACACCACCACAGGCGCCGTGTCACCGGCCGTGGTGGTGCCCGACTATCCCACCGACAAGCCAGTGACCATCGCCATCACCAGCATCCCGGGCCTGAGCTTCGACATCAAGGGCAACCCTGCCACCGGGGACACCATTACCCTGCAGCCCAGCCCGAGCATGTTCAGCACCCTGGACAACGCGATCCGCGACATCCGCAGCGCCCCCGACAGCAATGCAGCGGCGCAGGCAGTGGGGCAGGCCCTGGGCAACATGGACATTGGCCTGGAACGCCTGCACAACATGCGCGGCTACGCAGGCGAGCTGCTCAACCGAGCGGACCGCATCACGGGCGACCAGGAAAAGCGCTCCATCCAGCTCGAAGGCGACCGCTCGCGGGCCGAGGATCTCGATATGATCCAGGGAATTTCAGACTTCCAGAACCAGCAGGTGGGCTACGAGGCAGCGCTCAAGTCCTATGCGCAGGTTCAGAAGCTGTCCCTGTTCAATTTCATCAGTTAAAGCGGGCCTGCCCACGCTGCACAGCCCCGGGCGGGGACAGGCCCCAACGACGAGACAAACGCCTAAGAGCACATGGTCCAATCTGTCCTTGGCAGCCTGATTCTGGGTTACCGCCCTTTGTGGAACCGCGCCCGCAAGCTCGCGGCGATCCAGCTTTATGTGCACAGCGAGCCTTCGGCCCTGGTCGATACCGCCCACCTGCTGCGCACGCTGCAGGAGTTGTGGTCTGCCAGTTCTCCCCCGATTCTGCTGTCCCCCCAAAGCCACCAGCTGCTGTCCAACATGCTGGAGCACGCGCCACGTGGCGCGCCCTGGATCGAGGTGCGCGGCAACTGGCTGTCCGACTCCACCATCTATGCGCTGGTCAAGGCCGCCCACCAGCGGGGCCTGAAGCTCGTGTGGCGCGGTGAGCTGGGTCGGCTGCCCGAGCCCGACATTGCCCAGTGCTTTGACAACAGCCTGCTCACCCTGCGCCCCGAAGACGCCGTGGCGGCCCTGAAGGCGGCCCCCGCCGCACGCCCTGGCGGCACCCCCACGCAGCCCGCGCGCACCACCAGCCCGGTGCTGGCCGGGCAGATGTACGAGAACATTGCCAGCCGCGCGCTCATGGAGCATTGCCTGGATCAGCACAACGCCCTGGCACTGGCCGGCTGGCCCACCGAAGATGTGCTCTACAGCCTGCGCCACCATCCCCAGCAGCCATCGCACGCGGTGATCTTCAAGCTCATGAAGGCCATCGACGCAGAGCAGTCGCTGGAAACCTTTGAAGACATCATGGGCCAGGACCCGATCCTGGCGTACCGCTTCATGGTGTACACCAACTCTGCGGCCCTGGGCCTGCGCACCGGCATCGATTCGCTGCGCCGGGGCCTGGTGATGATGGGCTACGGCTCCATCAAGCGCTGGCTGTCCGACCAACTGCCCCATGCCAGCACCGACCCCAACATGCAGCCGGTGCGCGAGGCCATGGTGATGCGTGCCCAACTCACCGCACAGCTGCTCGACGCGGGCGTGGAGAACGATCTGCGCCGCGAGATCTACCTGTGTGGTCTGCTGTCGCAGATCGACGACCTGCTGGGGGAGCCGCTTGGCACCATCCTGCGCCGTCTGCCCTTGTCTGAGCGCATCTATGACGCCACGGTGCTGCGCACCGGCCCCTACACCGGTGGCCTGCAGATGGCATGCGCGCTGGAGACGGACGACGCCAGTGCCATTCGCAACCTTTGCGAGACGTTCGAGCTGGACCTGGAAGAGGTCAACCGCGCGCTGCTGCGAGTGCTGGCCGACCTGGAAGTAGAGCGAAGATAGCCCCCCTGAGCCGCTGCGCGTCTTCCCCCAAGGGGGACGCCACCGGTGGCCCGGCAAAGCCGGTTCCACGGTGGCACTGGCTGGGGCCGCGCCAGTATTTGCCGACAGCGCCAGTCTGGGACATGGGCTCAAAGGCAGTGGGTCGGCTCACCGTGCCTGCTCATCGCGCACCCGCGCAAAAGTCTTCCAGAACTCCGCCTCCTGCGTGGTCGCAAAGTTGATGCGCATGAGGGTGCTGGGTTGGCGCTCTGCATGGAACAGCGCGCCCGGCGCCAGCAGGTAGCCCTCGTCGAGCATGCGCTGCGACAGCGCGTCGGTGTCCACCCCTGTCTCCACCCAGCCAAACAGGCCCACGGGCTCGGCTGCAAAGGTGCAGCCCGCGCCCAGCGCCAGCTTCACGCTGCGTGCACGCGCAGCGTCGAGCCGCGTACGGATGCGCTCGGCGTGGCGGCGCAGTTGGCCCTGTTCGATGCACAGGGCCAGGGCTTTTTCCAGCAGCGCGGGCGTGGTCAGCGTGGCCAGCAGTTTGGTGTCCAGCAATTGCTCCACCAGCGCGGGCGGTGCGGCCATGAAACCGATGCGCCAGTTGGGCGCGAGGATCTTTGCAAAGCCGCTCACGTAGATGGTGCGCTGCAGCCCATCGAGCGCCGTGAGGCGCGTGGCGTGCTCGGGCGCGATGTGGCTGTAGGTATCGTCCTCCACCACATGGAAGTTGTACTGGTTGGCCAACTGCAGGATGCGATGCGCGCTGCCCGGAGACAGGCAGTAGCCCGTGGGATTGTGGAACACGCTCACGCTCACGTAAAGCTTGGGCTGGTGCACCTCGCAGTACTTCGCCATGACCTCCAGGTCTGGCCCGTCGGCACGGCGCGGCACCGGCAGGATGTGCATGCCCAAAGCAGACAAGCGCGCAAACTCCACCGCCCAGCCGGGCTCCTCCACCATCACCGGGTCGCCCGGGCGCAGCAGCGTGCGGCTCACGATGTCGAGCGCGTGCGTGGCACCCACGGTGGTGATGATGTTTTCGGGGGCGGCATGCACATTCAGCGTGGCCAGCTTCTTGGACAGCACCCGGCGCAGCCCCGTGTCGCCCAGAGGCTCGCCGTACTGCAGCGAAAAATCATTCAACGCGCGTGTGCTGGTCACCTTGCGCACAGCGGCGGGCATGAAGGTGGACTCCAGCCAGGCAGGCGGAAACACGCCCATGCCGGGCTGCGGCTTGTCGCTGATCTTGTGGAACATGCCCCGAATCAGCGCCGTGGCGTTGACGGGAGGCGCCCCCCGCGCAGCACCGCGCCCGGCGCCGCGCGCGGCAAACCAGTGCGCGGTGCTCCAGTTGCCCATGGCACGCTCGACTTCCTGGGCGCCCGCGTCGTCGTCCTCAGCGCCCCTGTCCAGCAACCCGTTGGCCATCTCGCGCACAAAAAAGCCCCGGTTCTTGCGCGCCTCCACCAGCCCCTGCGCCAGCAATTGGTCGTACGCTGCAACCACAGTGGAAGGGCTCACGCCATGCTGCTGCGCGCACTGCCGCACCGAAGGCAGGCGCGCGCCGGGCGCCAGCAGCCGGTTGCGGATGCGCTCGCCGAAACGCGCCGACAGCTGCTCGGTCAGCGACTGGGTGGTGGTTTTCATCAGCATGGCGGTGTCCTTGTGTACTGTTATCGCAGCCAATACAGATCACGAACTGCGCTGCTTAACTGTACTGGTTGTGTACTGACATCGAAGATTACATTGAAGCCCAGGCGATGACAAGCCACCCGCCATAAAGCCCGGACCCACCTGCCCATGACCGCCCCCGAACTGACTGCCCTGCTGCTGTTCTGCACCGCGATGAGTTTTTCGCCGGGGCCCAACACCACCTTGTCCACTGCGCTGGCCGCGAACCTGGGCCTCAAGCGCGCCCTGCGCTTTTGCTTTGCAGTGCCCACAGGCTGGACGCTGCTCATGCTGGGCAGCGGCCTGGGCCTGGGCGCCCTGATCACCGGAGTGCCCGCGCTGCGCTGGGCCGTAACGCTGCTGGGCGTGGCCTACATGCTCTGGCTGGCCTGGAAGCTCAGCAGGGCAGGCAAGATGACCGAGATCGACACCACGCGCCTGAACGTGACTTTCTGGCAGGGCGTGGGCCTGCAGTTCGTGAACATCAAGGCCTGGATGCTGGCGCTCACGCTCAGCGCAGGCTGGGTGGTCAACGCCGCAGGCCAGCCCTCGACCAATCCGGGCGAGCGCCTGGCCATCATCTGCGGGGTGATGATGGTGTTTGCGTTCACCAGCAACTTTGCCTACGCGCTCATCGGCTCGCTGCTGCGCCAGTGGCTGGCGCAGGGCCAGCGCCTGCTCTGGTTCAACCGCGCACTGGCCCTGGTGCTCGTTGCCACTGCCCTTTGGATGCTCGCGCTATGAACAACGCACAAGAACGCGAGGCGCTGGTCTGGGGGCTGGTGGGCGTCACCCTGTTTGCGGCCACCCTGCCGATGACCCGCCTCGCCGTGGGGCCCACCGACGCGCCGCAGCTGTCGCCCTGGTTCGTCACATTCGGCCGCGCTGCCGTGGCAGGGCTGCTGTCCATCGCCTACCTGTGGCTGCAGCATGCGCGCGGGCGCCTCAACCTGCCGCAGAAAGCAGAATGGCCGCTGCTGGCCATCACGGCCTTTGGCGTGATCGTGGGATTTCCGCTGTTTCTGGCTCTGGCACTGCGCCATGTGCCCAGCACGCATGGGGCCGTGGTCACCGCCTTGCTGCCACTGTCCACCGCCTTGCTCGGCGCGCTGTGGTATCGGCAAAGGCCCTCCGCCGGATTCTGGGCCTGTGCGGTGCTGGGCAGCGGCCTGGTGCTGGGCTTCATGGTGTGGCGGGCCGGTGGCATCTACCTGGGTGCAGCCAACATCTACCTGCTCATTGCCATGACCACGGGCGCGTTCGGCTACATCGGCGGCGCCCGCCTCACGCCACGCCTGGGGGCCGAGCAGGTCATCTGCTGGGTACTGGTGTGCTCCCTGCCGCTGACCATTCCCATCGCCTGGTGGTTTGCACCGGCCGTGCCCTCGGCCATTGGCGGCATGAGCTGGCTGGGCTTTATCTACGTGGCGCTGTTCTCGATGTGGATCGGCTTCTTTGCCTGGTACCGGGCGCTGGCACTGGGCGCCGTGCGCGTGAGCCAGATCCAGCTGATCCAGCCCTTCCTGAGCCTGCTCTTCGCCGTGCCGCTGCTGGGAGAGCGGCTGGATACCGTCACGGTGGTGTTTGCATTGGCCGTGATCGCCACCGTGTTTGTGGGCAAGAAGATGCCCGTTCACCAAGGAGCTTCCGCATGACCCCCATCACCCCAGAAGAACGCCTGCAGCAGCTGGGCCTGGTGTTGCCCGCCGTGACCGCACCCCGTGGCAACTTCGACGCCTATGTCCTCGACGGCAACACACTGTACCTGTCGGGCAAGGGCGCTCCCGCCCGCGAAGACATGGCCACCGTGCCCAAGGTGGGGCGCGAAATCAGCGCCGCAGAAGCCAGGGCCCATGCCCGCGAGGTGGGACTGCACCTGATCGCGACGATGAAGGCTGCACTGGGCGACCTCTCGCGGGTGCGCCGCGTGGTCAAGGTGCTGGGCATGGTCAACGCCACCCCCGACTTCATGCAGCACACCGAGGTCATCAACGGCTGCTCGGACCTGCTGGTCGAGGTGTTCGGCGACGCGGGGCGGCATGCGCGCTCTGCCGTGGGCGTAGGCTCCCTGCCGCGTGGCTTCGCGGTGGAGATTGAAGCGGTGGTTTCCGTGAAAGACTGACAGCCATGCAGATACACAACATCCCGTTTGCCACCACCGACTGGTCCAGCATTCCCCGCGAAGAAAAAAGCGCACAGGCAGGCCAGGCCTTCTGGCGCACGCAGCAGTTCGGCGACATGCGCGTGCGCATGGTGGAGTACACGGCCGGATACGTTTCGGACCACTGGTGTGTCAAGGGCCATGTGCTGCTGTGCCTCAGCGGAGAATTGCACACCGAGCTGGCCGACGGCCGCCGTTTCACGCTGACGCCGGGCTTGAGCTACCAGGTGGCGGACAACGCCGAGCCCCACCGTTCCAGCTCACCCCAAGGGGCAACCCTGTTCATCGTGGACTGACCAGGAAGATGGGAACGCCTGTGAAATACTCCGTGGAACACGCATTGCAGCAGCTACCTGGCCCGGGCGGTGAGCGGTTCGTGGAACTCTTGCGCCACGGCAGCATGCGCACGGAGCTGTATGCGCCACGCGGCCACGACCCGCAGCAGCCGCACGCGCAGGACGAGTTGTATTTCGTCCAGCGTGGAAGCGGAGAATTCGTGCAAGGTGAAGCCCGCCACCACTTTGCAGCCGGAGACGCCTTTTTTGTACCTGCGGGACAGCACCACCGCTTTGAGAATTTTTCTGACGACTTTGCAACATGGGTAGTCTTTTGGGGACCGCCCGGAGGAGAACGAGAGTGAAACTGAACGACCTTCCACAGACCAGCACCTGGACCCTGGCGCGCCGCGCCGAGCGCATGAACCCTTCGGTCATCCGCGAAATCCTCAAGGTCACGGAAAAGCCCGGCATCATCAGCCTGGCGGGCGGCCTGCCCTCGCCCAAGACTTTCCCGGTGTCGGCCTTCGCCGAAGCCTCGGCCGCCGTGCTGGCCAATGACGGCCCCGCTGCCCTGCAATACGCCGCCAGCGAAGGGTATGCCCCGCTGCGCCAGGCCATCGCGGACTTCCTGCCCTGGGCTGTGGATGCCGACCAGGTGCTCATCACCACCGGCTCGCAGCAGGCGCTGGACCTGATCGCCAAGGTGCTGATCGACACCGACAGCCGCGTGCTGGTGGAAACACCCACCTACCTGGGCGCGCTGCAGGCCTTCACGCCCATGGAGCCTGCCGTGGTGTCCGTGGCCAGCGATGACGAAGGTGTGCTCATCGACGACCTGAAGGCCAAGGTGGGCACAGGTGCCAACAAGGCGCGCTTTTTGTACGTGCTGCCCAACTTCCAGAACCCCACGGGCCGCACCATGAGCGAAGCCCGCCGCGCCGCCCTGGTGCAGGCTGCCGCTGAACTGAACCTGCCGCTGGTAGAAGACAACCCCTACGGCGACCTGTGGTTTGACAACCCGCCACCCGCGCCGCTGACGGCCCGCAACCCTGAAGGCTGCATCTACATGGGCTCGTTCTCCAAGGTGCTGGCACCCGGCCTGCGCCTGGGTTTTGTGGTGGCGCCCAAGGCGGTTTACCCCAAGCTGCTGCAGGCCAAGCAGGCCGCCGACCTGCACACGCCCGGCTACAACCAGCGCCTGGTGGCCGAGGTGATGAAGGGCAATTTCCTGGACCGCCATGTGCCCACCATCCGCGCGCTGTACAAGCAGCAGTGCGAGGCCATGCTGGCCGCGCTCGACAAGGAAATGCAGGGCCTCGGTGTGCAGTGGAACCGCCCCGATGGCGGCATGTTCCTGTGGGTGCGCTTGCCCGAAGGCATGAGTGCCGTCGAACTGCTGCCCAAGGCGGTGGAGCGCAACGTGGCCTTCGTGCCCGGCGCGGCGTTTTATGCCGACAACGCCGACCCGCGCACACTGCGCCTGTCGTTCGTCACATCGACGGTAGAGCAGATTGCCACCGGCATTGCTGCGCTGGCAGCGGCCATCCGCGATAACAAGTGAACAACCCCCTGTGGCGCTGCGCGCCTTCCCCCTTCTCTGACATCGCTGTGCGATGCGGAAGGGGGACGCCGCCAGCGCGGCGGGGCGGCCCTTGCGCGGCGGCCGCTGGCCGGGCCACGCCCGCTTCATACATCACAGTTCGTTCAACGCACATGAAAGTTGATTCAACATGCTGAGGCTCTGGGGGCGCCTGTCGTCCATCAACGTGCGCAAGGTGGTGTGGGCTGCGCAAGAACTCGGCATCACGGTGCAGCGCACCGACGCGGGCGGCCAGTTCGGGCTGGTGCGCGAGGCCGACTATCTGCAGCGCAATCCCAATGGCCTGGTGCCGCTGATGGAAGACGACGAGACCAGCACCGTGTTGTGGGAATCCAACCCCATCGTGCGCTACTTGTGCGCGCGGCACTCTCCAGGCGAGCTGTACCCTGAAACCTTGCGTGAGCGCTTTGTGGCCGAGCAGTGGATGGACTGGCAGCAGACCACACTGAACCCGGCCGGGCGCGATGCCTTTGTGCAGTGGATACGCACCCCAGCGGCCCAGCGGGACGACGGGCTGATTGCAGCATCCGTGGCGGCCACGGAGCTTCTGATGGGACTGCTGGATGCGCATCTGGCGCGCCAGCCCTTCATGGCGGGCGACCAGTTCACCATGGCGGACATCCCTGTGGCCTGCGAGATCCACCGATGGTGGGGCCTGCCACAAGAACGTGTGGCGCGCCCTCACCTGGAGCGGTGGTACAACACGGTCAGCACCCGGCCCAGCGCACGCGGGGTGCTGGACCAGCCCCTGTCGTGATCCCGGAGCCCCCCATGCACCAGCGTCCCTTCAAGCAAATCGATGTGTTCAGCGATCACCCGGGTTTTGGCAACCCGGTCGCCGTGGTGCTGGATGCCGAGGGCCTGAGCGACAGCGACATGCGCCGCTTTGCGGCGTGGACCAACCTGTCGGAAACTACCTTTCTGCTGCCCGCCACCGAGGCCGGGCGCGCCGCGGGTGCCGACTACCGCCTGCGCATCTTCAGCCCCAATGGCGAACTTCCCTTTGCGGGGCACCCCACGCTGGGCACCTGCCATGCGTGGCTGCAGGCGGGCAACACGCCACGCCAGCAGGGCATGGTGATCCAGGAGTGCGCGCTGGGTTTGGTGCGTATCGCGCAGGCCGATGGCACCCTGGCCTTTGCCGCCCCGCCCCTGAAGCGCAGCGCGCCCAGCCCGGCCCTGGTGCCGCTGATTGCGAGCGCGCTGGGCCTGCGCCCCCCGCAGATCCTGGGGGCACAACTGCTGGACAACGGCCCGGTGTGGCTGGGCCTGCTGCTCGACAGTGCGGACACCGTGCTGGGCCTGCGGCCGGACCACGCGCGCCTGAAAGACCTGGGTCAGGACGTGGGCGTGATCCATGTCGGCCCCACCGCCAGCGACACCGCCCAGCCCGGTGTGGTGGTGCGCGCCTTTGCCGCCCCCATGGGCAACCCCGAAGACCCGGTCACCGGCACCTTGAACGCCAGCTTGGCCGAGTGGCTGATTGCCGACGGCCTAGCGCCACGCAGCTATCTGGTCGCCCAGGGTGAATGCCTGGGCCGCGCCGGCCGCGTGCACATCCGCCAGGACGACGATCACCAGATCTGGGTAGGCGGGCGTGCAGTCACCTGCATCGAGGGCACGGTGCTGCTATGAATTTGATGGCTTCCGTGCCGCGCCCCAGCGGCTGAATTTCACGCCTCCGGGCTCCTAACGGGGCCTACCGAATCCACACCAAAAACACCGGGCAACACACCCGGTATGCCCCCGGCGTGCCTCCACCGTCACCTCACTGGCCGCATCACCGATTTTTCTACCAAGGACCACCATGCAACAGCGCCACTTCCAACAAGTCGATGTTTTCACCGCCCAGGCCTACCGGGGCAACCCGCTGGCCGTGGTGCTCGATGGCACGGGCCTGTCCACCGAGACCATGCAGGAGTTCACGAACTGGACCAACCTGTCCGAAGCCACCTTCTTGTTGCCACCCACTCCCGAAGGCCGCGCCGCCGGTGCCGACTACCGCGTGCGCATCTTCTGCCCCGGGCGCGAGCTGCCTTTTGCCGGCCACCCCACGCTGGGCAGCTGCCACGCCTGGCTGAGAGCTGGCGGCAAGCCCCAGGTAGCAGGCAAGGTGGTGCAGGAATGCGGCGTGGGCCTGGTCACGCTGCGCCAGGATGGCGAGCGCCTGGCTTTTGCCGCGCCTGCGTTGATCAAAAGCGGCCCGCTGGCGGAAGACGACGTGGCCTTGATTGCCAGGGGCCTGGGGATAGACCGCAGCGACATCCTGCACCACGCCTGGTGCGACAACGGCCCCAACTGGCGCGGGGTGATGCTGCGCTCGGCTGAGCAGGTGCTGGCGCTCAAGCCCAACGCCAGCATCCTCGGCCAACTCGATGTGGGCGTGGTGGGACCGCGCGGAAAAGTGGGTGTCATCGGCAGCACGGACGCAGAAGGCATCGCCTTCGAGGTGCGCGCTTTTTTCCCCGGCAACAACGGCCTGGCCGAAGACCCCGTCACCGGAAGCCTGAATGCCGCGTTGGCGCAGTGGCTCATCGGCGCCGGGCTGGCCCCCACGCAGTATGTGGCCGCCCAAGGCACCTGCCTGGGGCGCGCCGGGCGGGTGTACGTGCAGCAGGACGGCGACACCATCTGGGTGGGCGGGAGCTCGGTCACCTGCGTGTCGGGCGAGGTGCTGCTGTGACCACGGCCATCCCCCAGCACCCACCCTGCGTGGACCACCTGGTTGTGTTGGCTACGGACCTCGCCAGCGGCGTGGCGTGGTGCGAGCGCACGCTGGGCATCACCCCCACTGCGGGCGGTGAACACCCGCTGATGGGCACACACAACCGCATCATCAACGTCTCCAGCCCGGCGCATTCGCGCATCTATCTGGAGATCATTGCTATCAATACAGGAGCAACTCCCGCAATACCAGCGGGCGCAAGGCGCTGGTTTGACATGGACGATGCGGCTCTGCAGCAGCAGGTGGCAGCGCACGGCCCGCAGCTCATCCACTGGGTGGCCTCCGTGCCCGACGTGGCCGAGCGGTGTGCCGCGCTGGGGGCGCTCGACATCGAGCGCGGCGCCATCGTCACCGCCAGCCGGCCCACGCCAAACGGCCTGCTGCAATGGCAGATCACCGTGCGCGACGACGGCCTGCGCCTCATGGACGGCTGCCTGCCCACCCTCATCCAGTGGGGCGCGGTGCACCCGTGCAGCAGCCTGCCCGGCAGCGGAGTGCAACTGCAGCGGCTAACGCTGCAGCATCCGCAGGCCGCCACGCTGCAGGCCGCGTGCGAAGCGGTGGGGGTAGCAAACTGCGTCGCCATCACACCCGGCGACACGCCCCGGCTCACCGCGCAGCTCAGCACGCCACGGGGTCCGGTCACCCTCTCGTCGTTCACCCCTCAGGAGTAACCGCCATGCTTTTCTCCGTACAGGAACTGCTGCTCTTCACACTCGCCGCGCTGGTACTGGTGCTCACGCCGGGCCCCAACATGGTGTATTGCGTTTCGCGCAGCCTCACCCAGGGGCCGCGCGCCGGGCTTGTCTCGCTGACCGGAGTGGTGCTGGGTTTTGTCGTGCACCTGCTGGCAGCGGCGCTGGGCCTCACAGCGCTGCTCGCCGCCGTGCCACTGGCGTTTGACGCCATCCGCTACGCCGGTGCCGCCTACCTGCTGTGGATGGCCTGGCAGGCCGTCAAACCCGGCGGCGCTGCTCCCTTCGAGGCGCGCAACCTGCCGCACGACCGCCCGCGCACGCTGTTCCTGATGGGCTTCATGACCAACCTCCTGAACCCCAAGGTGGCCATGTTCTACCTGTCGTTCTTCCCGCAGTTCCTGCACCCCGAGCGCGGCCAGCTGCTGCAACAAAGCCTGACGCTGGGCGCGGTGCAGATCAGCACCAGTGCCGCAGTGAACGCACTGCTGGTGCTGGGTGCCGCCCGCGTGGCGCTGTTCCTCAACCGCAATGCTGCATGGATGCGCGCCCAGCGCTATTTCATGGGCACCGTCCTGGGTCTGCTGGCCCTCAAACTGCTGACTGAAAAGAAAGCCGCCGCATGAACACCCGCCTCGACCCCACCGCCCTGCTGCCCACCCTGGCCGACATCGAAGCCGCTGCCGAGGTGGTGTACCGAGACTTCGCCGCCACGCCCCAGTACCGCTGGGGCCTGCTCAGCCAGCGCCTGGGCACCGACTGCTGGCTCAAGCACGAGAACCACACGCCGGTGGGCGCCTTCAAGATCCGCGGCGGGCTGACCTACTTTGACCAGCTCGCACAACGCGGCTCGCTGCCCATGGAAGTGATCAGCGCCACACGCGGCAACCACGGCCAGAGCATGGGCTGGGCCGCGCGCCGCCACGGCGTGGCCTGCACCATCGTCGTGCCACGCGGCAATTCGGTCGAGAAAAACGCTGCCATGCGCGCACTGGGCGTCACGCTCATCGAGCATGGCGACGACTTCCAAGAAGCGCGCGAACACGCCATCCAGCTCGCGGCCCAGCGCGGCGCCCACATGGTGCCCAGCTTCCACCCCGACCTGCTGCGCGGCGTGAGCACGTATTGGTGGGAGTTCTTGCGCGCCGTGCCGCAGCTGGATGTGGTGTATGTGCCCATCGGCCAAGGCTCGGGTGCGTGCTCGGCCATCGCGGCCAAGCTGGCCCTGCAGCACTCGGTGCGCGTGGTCGGAGTGGTCAGCCGCCACGCCACCACCTATGCCGATTCGCTGGCCGCCGGCCGCGTGGTCGAGGCGCCCGTCACCACCCAGCTCGCCGACGGCATGGCCTGCCGCGTGGCCGACGCCGAAGCCCTGGCCGTGATGGCCCCGCACATCGACCATATCGTGCAGGTGAGCGATACCGAAGTGGCCGCCGCCATGCGCGCCTTGTTCACCGACACGCACAACGTGGCCGAAGGTGCAGGCGCGGCGGCGCTGGCGGCAGCGCTGCAGGAACGCGACCAGCTCCAGGGCTTGCATGTGGGCCTGGCGTTGACAGGCGGCAACGTGGACGCGCCGATGTTCAGCAGCGTTCTGGCGGGCTGATCCCGTTGCACACACAAGCTACCATGCTATTCATTCAATAGCATTGGTCGCTTGTGTGACAAGCGCCAGGGCCCTGTTCTGGCCACAATCCGCCGCATGGGAACCCTCTACCTCGTGCGCCACGGCCAGGCCTCGTTTGGCGCAGATGACTATGACGTGCTCAGCGCGCGCGGGCGCGAACAGGCCGTGCGCCTGGGCGAATACTGGCGAGCGCGGGGTATGGCGTTCGACGCCGTCATCACCGGCACGCTGCGCCGCCACACGCAAACGCTGGAAGGCATTGCCGAAGGCTTGCAGGCCATGCCCCAAGTGCTTCAATTGCCGGGCCTCAACGAATACGACAGCCACGCACTCATCGCGGCCATCCACCCCCAGCCGCTGGGCAAAGCCGACACGCCCGAGTTGTACCGCGCGCACTTTCGCATCCTGTGCGACGCGCTGGCGCAGTGGATGGCGGGCGTCATCAGCCCGCAGGGCATGCCGACGTGGAACGAATTTTCAGCCGGCGTGCGCGCTGCGCTCGACCATGTGCGCCACCACCACGCGGGCCACAACGTGCTGCTGGTAAGCAGTGGCGGCCCCATTTCCACGGCCGTGGGAGAGGTGCTGGGCACCGCACCCGAGGTGACCATTGCGCTGAACATGCGCATCCGCAACAGCGCGGTGACGGAGTTCTCGATCTCGCCAAAGCGGTTGATGCTGCAGACGTTCAACACGCTGCCGCACCTGAACGAGCTGGAGCATGCGGGATGGGTGACGCATGCTTGACGCCTGCGGTCGGAATTTTGGGTGTTTTTGGCTTCTAGCGCCTATTGGGCAAGCGCCAAAAGCTATTCAATTTATAGCAAACTGACATTCCTGACCCCCACTGCGCCCGGCAGCAGCACCGTGACTCCAGGCCGCTCCCACACCGGAATCCGTGTTGGATAACCTTACCGCCCCTCTACAAATCCAGCGCCAGAAACCGGGTTCCCGGCACCGGGTTGAAGCTCACGGGCTCAGCCGTGACAAAGCCCAAGGATTCATAGAGCCTTTGGGCCGCAACAAATTCGGGAAGCACGTCCAGGCACATGCGCCGGTAGCCGGCCTCCCTCGCGACGCGCAGCATCTCCTCGACCAGCTTCCGCCCCAGATCCATCCCCCGGGCCACAGGCCGCACATACACGCGCTTCAACTCGCAGGTGCCGTCCTCCACACGGCGCAGGGCTGCACAGCCCACCACACGGCCCTCGACGACGGCCAGCAGAACACCGCCATCGGGCTCCGCGTACTTGCCGGGCAGCTCCGCGAACTCCTGCTCATAGTCCTGAAAATCGAGATTGGCGGTCGGACTCTGGACGTACTCGCGAAAGATCGCGGTGACTGCGGGGAGATCGTCGGGGAAGATGGCGCGCCGGATCGTGGTCATGCGGGGACGGACGGGAGGGGTTGCGCAAATGCGCTCATTCGGTCTCGGGGCGCACAGTCTGCAGCGGCAAGTGCACCAGCTCCTGCAGCAGCGCCACCAATTGCCCTGCCGCAGCGTCCACAACCGCCTGCCCTCTGTCGGCCGTGGCTCCAGCCGCATTGCCCACCGCACCGGCCGGGTGGTAGTCCTGCATCTGCCAGCCCAGCTTGGCGCTTTTTCCGTTGCCCAGAATGGCGTAGCGCTCCGACCGGTCCTGCGACGTGGAGCGGAAATCCCGCGCATGTTCCATGTGCACCGTGCCGGGTGCCAAGTGCAGCATCATCGAGGTCTCGATCTCGCCCGCGTGGATGCCAAAGCGGTGCTCCTGGGCGCTGAACTGGCCCGCCACCGCCTCGGGCAGCGGCAGGCTGAACCAGCTGGCGCTGTAGACGATCAGGTCGCAGCGCGTGCGCAGCTCGCGCGCCACGATGTCCATCACGCTGACCTGGCCACCGTGGCCGTTCAACAGCAGCAGCTTCTTGATGCCCGCACGGGCCACACATTCACCGATCTCGGTCCACAGCGCAATCACCGTGGCGGGAGACAGCGTGAGCGTGCCCGGAAAGCGGATGTGCTCCGGGCTCAGGCCCACGTTCTGCGGGGGCAAGAACAGCGCGGGCAGATCGTCGGGCAGTTGCGGCAATGCAGCGTCGATCACGCCCTGCAGTAGCGTGGCGTCCACCGACAGCGGCAGGTGCGGGCCATGCTGCTCGACGGCAGCCACGGGCAACACCGCCACGACCTGGTCGGCCTGGCCGCTGTGCTGCAGCGCGGCAAAGTCGCGGGTGGACAGGTTGGCCCAGAAGCGCGAGGGCAAGGAGAGTGGTGCAGATTGGGGCGCGGCGGCAGCGGTCATGCCGCGATGTTAGGGCCTGTTCCGGGGCGCGTCACTTCAGCGCCATCTTGCCCAGCCACACCAGCAGGTGTGCCACGCCCATCACCAGCAGAGCGGTGGATGCCAGCCCACTGGCCCAGCTGCCCAGGCCACGGCGGCGCTGCCAGACGCGTACCACCAGAGCCACCACCCAGCCCACCGCTGCCAGCCCGGCCCACAGCATCCACAACAGCCCCACGCCCAGGCAGCCAAAGCTCTCGCAGTACAGCGAGAAGGTGTAGTAGGACAGGCCCCCCAATGCCACGCAAAGCCCCAGCAACAGCACGTCCAGCGTGCGCGAGACCCACACCGCCCTGCGCGAAAGCGGGGTCGAAGAAGACGACTGTGGCGATGAGGGCAAGGGCGTGTTCATGAAAAACCGAAGGTGAAGCGGCGCGGGATGATGCGTGGCAGAAACCCCTGCAGCCCAGCATAGCGCCCGCCTCACCGCCGCGCGCCGCCGCCCATCCCGCTACCATCACCGCATGACCCAAGACCTCTTCCGCCAAGACGCCTACCTGCGCGAATGCAGCGCCCACATCACCGCCGTCACCGATACCGGCATCGTGCTGGACCAGACCGTGTTCTACCCCCTGGGCGGGGGCCAGGCCGGTGACAGCGGCGTGCTGGTGCTGGCCGACGGCACCGAGATCGCCATCGCCGACACCCGCAAGGGTAAGGACGCCGAAGGCAACCCCACCAGCGACATCGTGCACATCCCCGCCCCCGGGCAGGAAGACCGCGTGGCGCAGCTGGCCCAACAGGGACCAGGCACCGCCGTCACGGCCCGCATCGACTGGGAGCGCCGCCACCGCATGATGCGGCTGCACACCACCAGCCACCTGCTGTGCCATGTGGTGCCGCAGCTGGTCAACGGCTGCTCCATCACGCCCGACTACGCTCGGCTGGACTTCGCGATGACCGACCCGCTGGACAAGGAAGCCCTCACCGCCGCCATCGCCACCCTGGTGGCCGCTGCGCACCCGCTCACCGTGGCATCGATCAGCGACGAAGAACTGGACGCCAACCCCGCGCTGGTCAAAAGCATGAGCGTGCAGCCCCCGCGCGGCACCGGGCGCATCCGCACCATCCGCATCGGTGGCGAAGACAACGCGCCGCTGATCGACCTGCAGCCCTGCGGCGGCACGCATGTGGCCAACACGTCGGAGATCGGCGCCATCGTAGTGACCAAAATCGAGAAAAAGAGCGCAACGACTCGACGGGTGGTACTGGGCTTTGCTCAGTGAGCGCAGCGACGAGCACGCTCCTCAAATGTCAACAATCTTGAGCCGCCGCAGCCCCCGGTTGCAATGGCTTACCCCGCCAGACCCACAACGGGGACAATAGCGGCCCGCGCGCGCGGCCTTTTTTGGACTTCTTGCACCCGGCTTCCTGGGGCTGCGGCGCTCACTTTAGCCTGCCGCCATGCCGATCTCCCTGCGCTCCGTCTCGTTTGCCTCCCTGCGCCAGCACCGCTGGTTCCGCCCTGTCGTCCGCGCGCTGGCGGGTTTGATCGTCCTGTGGCTGGTCACCTGGCTGGCCATTCCGCCGCTGGTGAAGGGGCCGCTGGAGCGCATTGCGTCCGAACAACTGGGCCGCACCGTCACCGTGGGGGGCATCGACTTTGAGCCCTGGAGCCTGGAATTCGCGCTGCGTGACGTGGCCGTGGCGGGCGCCGACGGCGCGCCCCCACAGCTGACCATTGGCCGCGTCTATGCCGATGGCGAGTTGCAGTCGCTGCTGCGCCTGGCGCCCGTGGTGGACGCCTTCACCATCGAAAACCCGGTGCTGCGCATCACCCACCTGGGCGACGGCCGCTACGACGTGGACGACATCATCGCCAAGGTCACCGCGCCCACCAGCGAACCCGAGCCCGACAAAGGCCCCGCACGGGTGGCGCTGTACAACCTGGCACTGACGGGTGGCAGCATCGACTTCTCGGACACCGCCGTGGATAAAACCCACGAAGTACGCGACCTGGCCCTCAAGGTGCCTTTCATCAGCACCCTGCCGTCGCAACGCGAGGTAAAGGTCGAGCCCCACCTGGCGTTCACGCTCAATGGCAGCCGGTTTGACTCGTCCGCCCAGGGCACGCCGTTTGCGCAGACCGGCCAGGCTGACGCACAGATTCGGCTGGACGGGCTGGACCTCGCGCCCTACCTGGGCTATTTGCCGGCCAACCTGCCCGTCAAGGTGCAGGGCGCCACGCTGGATGCGGATGTGAAGGTGGCCTTTGAGCAGCACCCTCGCATGGCCGTGAAGCTGACCGGCACCGTGCAAGCCAGCGGCGTACGCATCGCAGACCGCCAGGGCGCCGACCTGCTGAGCTATGAGCGCCTGAAAATCGACATGGCCGATGTGCGCCCGCTGGATCAGGTGGTGCGACTGCAGCATGTGGAGCTGACCGCGCCCGTGGTCACCGCCACACGCGATGCAGCAGGCCAGATCAACCTGGCGCAACTGGCACCGCCTGCACAGCCGTCATCGGCGCTCAAGGGCAAGACCCCCGCACCTGCGGCACCTGCATCTGCTGAACCGGCGTCTCCGCCACTGGCCAACGCCAGCGCAGCATCCGCCACCGCGTCGACCGCCTCCACAGGCAAAGCAAAGGCCAAGGCGGCCGCCCCCGCCTGGGTCGTGGAAGTCGCCACCGCCGCAGTGCGCGGCGGCACCCTGCGCTGGGCCGACCAGACCACGCGCCCCGCCGCAGCCCTGCAGGCCACCGACTTCACGCTGGACGCCGCCGCCCTGGCAGTCCCCTTCGCCAAGCCCTTCACCTTCAAGGGCGGGCTCAACCTGCAAGGCAGCACGCTCAGCTTCACCGGCGAAGCCACCGACCAGAAGGCCCAGGTCAACGCCACCCTGAACGCCCTGGCGCTGCAACTGGCCGCGCCCTACCTGGCCCAGGCGCTGGAGCCCACGGTGACCGGCCAGCTCACGGGGGATGTGGGCGTGGTGTGGCAAGCCCCCACCGCCGCGGCCGCACAGGCCGGCGCCACGGGCGTCACCCTCAAGGCAGGCCCTTTGGCGCTGGAGCAGTTGGCCGTCAAACAGGGCAAGACCACGTTGGCCAGCCTGGGCAAGCTCGACATTGCCGGGGCCGAAGTGCCCCTGGACGCACGCACCGCCACGCTGGAGCGCCTGTCCATCAGCCAGCCGCAACTGGCGGTGGAACGGGGCGCGGACGGGCGCTGGATGTTCGAGCGCTGGCTGAAAGCGGCCCCCACCGCGCAAGACACCGCCACGGCACCGGCCGACGCCGCCCCCTGGAAGCTGCGCGTGGCCGATTTCTCGCTGCAAGGCGGCACGGTCTCGCTGGCCGACAACGCCCAGCCGCGCCCCGTGGCGCTGGACGTGACGGCCCTGGGCATCACCGCCCGCAACCTGGCCAGCGACGGCAGCAAGCCCGAAGCCTTCACGCTCACCGCCCGTGCCGCCGCACCGGGCAAGGGCAGCAAAGCCGCACCGGGCAAGCTCGACTACCAGGGCACGCTGGCCCTGCAGCCGCTGGCCACCCAGGGCAAGCTCGACGCCACCCGCCTGCCGCTGCACGCACTCGACGGCTACCTGGCCAGCCAGCTGTCGGTAGAACTGCTGCGCGCCGATGTGGGCTACCGGGGCCAGGTGGCCCTGGCGCAGACCGACAAAGGAGTCAGCCTGCGCCTGAGCGGCGATGCCGTGGTGGAAGACCTGCAGGCCAACAGCACGGCCGCCTTCACCCCCAAGACCGAGGCCCAGGTGGGTGAGGAACTGCTGGCCTGGAAGAGCCTGAACCTGCGTGGCCTGGCCGTGGCCACCGCCCCCGGCACCGCGCCGCGCGTGGAGGTCAAGGAAACCAGCCTGGTGGACTTTTTTGCCCGGGTCACCATCAACGAGGCGGGCCGTATCAACCTGAGCGACATTGCCAAGACCCCGGCCGAAGCACGGGCGGCCAATGCGGCCAGCGCCGCTGCCAGCACGGCCGCCCCCACGTCTTCGGCATCGGCCCCCGCCACAGCCGCATCGGCAACGCCCACGGCCCCTGTCGCCGTGGCCCAGGCAGATCCGCTGGCCCCCGTGGTGGTCTTTGGCCCCGTGAGCCTGGTCAACGGCAAGGTGCTGTTCTCCGACTTTTTCATCAAGCCCAACTACTCGGCCGACCTTTCGGAGCTGACCGGCAAGCTCAGCGCGTTCTCGTCCGAAGCCCCCGGTGGCGAGCCCATGCTGGCCGACCTGGAGCTGCGCGGCCGCGCCGAGGGCTCGGCGTCGCTCGAAGTGACCGGCAAGCTCAACCCGCTGGCCAAGCCCCTGGCGCTCGACATCGTGGGCAAGGTGCGCGACCTGGAGCTGCCCCCGCTCACGCCGTATTCCGTCAAATACGCGGGCCACGGCATCGAGCGCGGCAAGCTCAGCGTGGATGTGAACTACAAGGTGCTGCCCAATGGCCAACTCACCGCCAGCAACCGGCTGGTGCTCAACCAGCTGACCTTTGGCGAGCCCGTGGAGGGTGCGCCCAACAGCCTGCCCGTGAAGCTGGCCGTGGCCCTGCTGGCTGACCGCCAGGGCGTGATCGACCTGGACCTGCCCATCAGCGGCTCGCTCAACGACCCGCAGTTCCGCATTGGCCCGGTGATCTTCAAGATCATCGTCAACCTCATCGGCAAGGCGCTGACCTCGCCCTTCAGCCTGCTGGCCAGCGCCTTCGGCGGTGGCGACGAGATGAGCCACGTGCCCTTTGCCCCTGGCAGCGCCACCCTCACACCCGAGGCGCAGCAGAACCTGGACAAGGTGGCCAAGGCCCTGGCCGACCGCCCCGCGCTCAAGATCACTGTGACCGGCACGGCCAGCCTGCAGGACGAGCGCGAAGGCCTGCGGCGCGAGAGCCTGCAACAACGGGTGCTGGCCGAAAAACGCCGCGCCAATCCGGGCGATACCGCCCCCGTATCGGCCGCCGAATACCCCGCCCTGCTCAAGGAGGTGTACCGCCGCGCCGACATCCCCAAGCCGCGCAACCTGGTCGGCCTGACCAAGGAGCTCACGGTGCCCGAGATGGAAGCCCTGCTGCTGGCCAACCAGCCCGCCACCGAGGCCATGGCCGCCGAACTGGCCACGCAGCGCGGCCAGGCGATCCGCGCCTATCTGGTGGCGCAGAAGCTGCCAGTAGAGCGGTTGTTCGTAGCGGCCCCCAAGGCTGGCAAACAGCCCGAAAAGTGGACCCCGCGTGCGGATTTGAGCCTGGCGACACAATAGGCGCCTGGCTGGCGGAAGGTTCCGGGGAATCCCCCTCCGCCAGTCTGATCGCCCCGCAGGCAGAGCACAGGGGCGCCGGAACCAAACCCGCCCTGCCAGCTCCCACACTGCACCATGCCTTCACGCCCGCTTTACCGCCTCGCAGTTACTCTGTTTTTGATAGCTGCAAGCGCTTTATGGACGGGCGCAAACGCCCAATTTAGCCCCAAAACCAGCGGACAGGGCACCAGCGTGGTCACCACGCCCTATGTGCGGGCCGAGTTGCTGGCCCATGCGCCCCAGGGCGTGGCGCCCGGCCAGCCGCTGTGGCTGGGCCTCTCGATCACCCACCAGCCCGAGTGGCACACCTACTGGAAGAACCCTGGCGATTCTGGCCTGCCCACCGACCTGGCCTGGACGCTGCCAGCCGGTCTGGACGCGGGCGAGATCGCCTGGCCCCTGCCCAAGAAGATCCCCATCGGCACGCTGGCCAACTATGGCTACGAAGGCACGGTGCTGCTGCCCGTGCCCGTCACCGTGGCCAGCAGTTTTGCCCCCAGCCCGTTGGCCAAGGACGCAACGATCAAGCTGCGCGCCTCCTGGCTGGTGTGCCGCAAGGAGTGCATTCCCGAAGAAGGCGAATTCACGCTGCAGTTGCCCATCCAGAGCACCACGGCGCTCAACGGCGCCGCCTTTGAGGCGGCCGCCAAGGCCCTGCCCCAACCCGTGCTGGCAGGCACCAACGGCATCGTGCCGGACAGCCAGGCGCAGATTGCCGACGGCAACCTGCTGAACGTCAGCGTGCAGGGCCTGCCCGTGGCGCTGCGTGGCAAGACACTGGACCTGTTCCCCGAAACCGCCGAAGTCATCGACAACGCCGCGCAGTGGAAGCAGGCCTGGAACGGCAGCGTGTGGACCGCGCAGATTCCCCTGTCTGCCCAGCGCAGCGCCAGCCCCAGCCTGATGCCCGTGGTGCTGGCCGAGCAGTCGCCCGCACATGCCACTGGCCCCGACACGCGCACCGGCTACCGCGCAGAGCTGAAGGTGCTGGGCACCTGGCCGCAGGTGGCGTCGGTTGCCAGCGTGTCGCCCGCGCTGGAGGCCGCGCTCAAGGCCAATGCTGCGCAGGCAAGCGGCGCTGCCGCGCCAGCCATGGGCTCCGGAGCCTCGTCCCTCACCCTCACGGCCGCGCTGCTGGGCGCCTTGCTTGGCGGGCTCATCCTCAACCTCATGCCCTGCGTGTTCCCGGTGCTGGCGATCAAGGTGGTGGGCTTTACCCAGCATGCGCAAGACCGGCGCGCGCACCGCGTGAGCGGCATCGCCTACACAGCGGGTGTGGTGCTGTCGTTCATCGCCCTGGGCGCCCTCATGCTGGGCCTGCGCGCAGCAGGCGAGGCGGTGGGCTGGGGCTTTCAGCTGCAGTCGCCCGCCGTGGTGGCATCGCTGGCGGCGCTGTTCACGCTGATCGCGCTGAACCTGGCGGGCGTGTTCGAGTTCGGGCATTTTCTGCCGTCCTCGGTGGCCAGCCTGCAGGCCCGCCACCCTGTGGCCGACAGCTTCCTCACCGGTGTGCTCGCCGTGGCCGTGGCATCGCCCTGCACTGCGCCGTTCATGGGCGCATCCCTGGGCCTGACCGCCACGCTGCCCGCGCCCCAGGCGCTGGCCGTGTTTGCGGCGCTGGGGCTGGGGCTGGCGCTGCCGTACCTGGCAGCCAGCTTTGTGCCCTCCGTGGCGCGCGCCCTGCCACGCCCCGGCGCGTGGATGGACACCTTCCGCAAGCTGATGGCCTTCCCCATGCTGGCCACTGTCGTCTGGCTGGTGTGGGTGCTGGGCCAGCAAAGCGGCATCGATGGCGCCGGTGCGCTGCTGATCCTGCTGGTGGGCCTGTCGCTGGTGGTGTGGGCGCTGTCGCTGGCCGGGCGTGCGCGCGTGTGGATGGCCACGGTGTCCATCGCGGCCATGTCCTTGCTGGTCTGGGCCTTTGCGCCCCACATCACGCACATTCCTACCGCGCAGGCCGCCACACCGTCCACGCAGGCCTCGGCCACCGGCTGGCAGCCCTGGGCACCCGGCGCGGCCGAGCAGATCGTGGCCACGGGCCGCCCGGTGTTTGTGGACTTCACCGCCGCCTGGTGCGTGACCTGCCAGTACAACAAGAAGACCACGCTGGCCAACGCCGATGTGCTGGCCGACCTGCAGACCAAGAACGTGGCCCTGCTGCGTGCTGACTGGACGCGCCGCGACCCCGCCATTACAGCGGCGCTGACCCAGCTTGGACGCAGCGGCGTGCCGGTGTACGTGTTCTACCGCCCCGGCAAGCCGCCGGTGGTACTGACCGAGGTGCTCAGCGTGGACGAGGTGCGCGCCACCATCTCCCAGCTATAGGGCAGGAACGCTGCAAGCGCAAGGCATGCGATGTATTTGAAAACCCCCAGCCCTAACGCCGCCCCATGCTGACCTACCCCGCCATCGACCCCGTCGCACTGCAGCTTGGACCGCTGGCCGTTCACTGGTACGGCCTGACCTACCTTGCGGCCTTCGGGCTGTTCCTGCTGCTGGGCCGTCTGCGCCTGCACCACGCACCGTTCGCCTCCATCAGCGGCCCTGGCGCCTGGTCACGCAAGGATGTGGAGGACATCCTCTTCCTTGGCGTGGTGGGCGTGGTGGTGGGTGGGCGCCTGGGCTACTGCCTGTTCTACAAGCCCGCCTACTACCTGAGCCATCCGCTGGAAATCCTGATGATCTGGACCCCGGGCATGTCGTTCCACGGTGGCCTGCTGGGCGTGGTGGCAGCCATGCTGTGGTTTGCGCATTCGCGCAAGCGCCCCTGGCTGCAGGTGGCCGACTTTGTGGCGCCCTGCGTGCCCACAGGCCTCGCTGCGGGGCGCGTGGGCAACTTCATCAACGGCGAACTGTGGGGCCGTTTTGCAAGCCCGGACCTGCCCTGGGGCATGGTGTTTGCGCACAGCGGCTCGCTGCAGCCACGCCATCCATCGCAGGTCTACCAATTTCTGATGGAAGGGTTGCTGCTGTTCATCCTGCTGTGGCTGTACGCGCGCAAAGAACGCCGCCCGGGCCAGGTGGCCGCAGCCTTCCTGTTCGGCTACGGCTTGTTCCGCTTCATTGCCGAATATTTCCGCGAACCGGATGCCCACCTGGGCTTGCTGTCGCTGGGCATGAGCATGGGGCAGTGGCTGTGCCTGCCGATGATCGCGGCGGGCGTGGGGCTGTGGCTGTGGGCGCACAGAAAGGCTCGCCCAGGAGTCCCCCCTGGCGAGCCCCGACCCCGTCCAACTTGATTGCCTGAGGAGCAATCCGGTCATTGCGTGCCGAGCAGCCGACTTCACGCTGCCCTGTTGATTGCCAGAACATTTCGCCCCCTCGTCAACCGCTAGGAGACCCTGCCATGAAGCTGCTTCGCCGTACGTTGATCGCCACCGCCGCCCTGGTCGCACTGGGCGCACAGGCCGCCGCCACCGTGGGCCAGCCCGCACCCGACTTCACGCTCAAGGACACGTCGGGCAAAACCGTGCGCCTGTCGGACTTCAAGGGCAAACACGTGGTGCTGGAATGGACCAACCCCGGCTGCCCCTTCGTGCGCAAGCACTACGACAGCGGCAACATGCCCGCCACGCAGAAAGACGCCATCGGCAAAGGCGTGGTGTGGCTGTCCATCAACTCCACCGAAAAAGCCAGCAGCGACTACCTGGAGCCCGCCAAGCTGATGGCCTGGAAGCAGGAGCGCAAGGCCGCCCCCACCGCCGTGCTGATGGACGAGGAAGGCACCGTGGGCAAAAGCTACGGCGCCCGCACCACGCCACACCTGTACATCGTCAACCCGCAGGGCGTGCTGGTGTATGCAGGCGGTATCGACAGCATCCCTTCGGCGCGCCCGGCTGACATCGAGAAGGCCACCAACTATGTGAAGGTGGGGCTGGCAGAAGCGCTGGCGGGCAAGCCGATTTCGGCGGCCACGACGCAGCCTTACGGCTGCAGCATCAAGTACAAATCGGCCAGCTGAAAAAGAACTTCAGCGCGCCACGCAGTTCACCCGCAGAGCGCGCGGACTGTGGAAGTACATGGTGTTGCCCTTGCCACGGATGTAGGTGCCGCCATCGCCGTATCCAAAACCCGACGCCACGCGCTCAGGCTGCAGCGGCACGGTGCGGCCATTCATTTCCAGCAACGCAGGGCCATCGGGCTGGGCGGGCCAGTGCACCACCATCATGGGGCCACGGTCACAGGCGTAGGTCGTGATACGCTGGACCTTGGGCACATCGGGGGCACGGGGCGGGGTGCAGGCGCTCAGGGCAAAGGTGGACAAGACAACAGCCGTGGCGACAAGGCCAGTGGTGCGGCGGGCGCGTGGTGGGTTCTGCACGGGATCTCCTCGGATTCTGGGTCGGTGCCACCGTGTTGATGGCAGTGTGGGTGGACAACGCGGGGGTCTGGCGCCGCAGCGGTTCGCCCCCATACACTGCCATGTATGAAACGCACGCCCGACACCATCAGCACCCTGCGCGATATTCTGACGCACTGCCGCACCCTTGCGGTGGTGGGACTGTCGCCCCAATGGCACAGACCCAGCTATTTCGCGGCCAAGTACATGCAGGCACATGGCTACCGCATCGTGCCGGTGAATCCGCTCGTCGCACGGGATGGCGGGCAGATCCTGGGCGAAACCGCCTACGCCAGCGTGACCGAAGCCGCTGCCGCGCTGGCGGCGCAGGGGCAGAAGATCGACATGGTGGACTGCTTTCGCAAAAGTGAGGACATCCCGCCGCTGGCCGATGAAGCCATCGCCATCGGCGCAAGGTGCCTGTGGCTGCAACTGGGCGTGTTCAACGAGGCGGCCCGGCAACGCGCCGAGGCCGCCGGGCTGCAGGTGATCGAAAACCGCTGCGTGAAGATCGAGCACGCGCGGCTGTTTGGCGGCCTGGGCTGGATGGGCGTGAACACACGGGTCATCAGCGCCAAGCGCCTGCGGCAGCTGCCTTACTAGCCAATTCGCAGTCAAGCTCAAAGCTATAAAATTCATAGCTATTAGCGCTTATCCATCAAGCGTTAGCAGCCAATTTCATTCAAAACCATGTCCTCCAACCATCCCTCCGGCGCCGACCGCGAGTTCGGCTTTGGCACCCGCGCCATCCACGCCGGCGCCCAGCCCGACCCCGTGACCGGCGCACGCGCCACGCCCATCCACCAGACGACGAGCTTTGTGTTCGACAACGCCGAGCACGCCAGCAGCCTGTTCAACCTGCAGACCTTTGGCAACGTCTACAGCCGCATCAGCAACCCCACGGTGGCGGTGTTCGAGGAGCGCATTGCGAGCCTCGAAAACGGCCGTGCCGCACTGGCCTGTGCCAGCGGCATGGCCGCGCAGATGGCGGCGCTGCTGGCCATCCTGAAGACCGGGGACCACATCGTGGCGGCCAGCACGCTGTATGGCGGCACGGTGGGGCAGCTGGGCGTGGGCTTCGCGCGCTTAGGGATAGAGACCACCTTTGTGGACCCGGCCGACCCCGAGAACTTTGCCCGTGCCATGCGCACCAACACCCGCGCCGTGTACGGCGAAACCATCGGCAACCCGCTGGTCAACGTGCTCGACATCGCCGCCGTGGCCGAGGTGGCGCATGCGCACGGCGTGCCACTCGTCATCGACAACACCGTGGCCAGCCCCTACCTGTGCAACCCCTTGCAGCTCGGCGCCGACATCGTGGTGCACAGCGCCACCAAGTACATCGGCGGCCACGGCACCACCATGGGCGGCGTGGTGGTGGAGGGTGGCAAGTTTCCGTGGGACAACGGCAAGTTCCCCGAGATGGTGGAGCCCAGCCGCGCCTACCACGGCGTGAAGTTCTACGAGACCTTTGGCGACTTTGGCTACACGATGAAGGCGCGCATGGAGGTCAACCGCACCTTCGGCGGCGTGCTTTCGCCCATGAACGCGTGGCAACTGTTGCAGGGCGCCGAGACGCTGCACCTGCGCATGCGCGAGCACTGCCGCAATGCGCTGGCCGTGGCGAAGTTTTTGCAGAGCCACCCACAGGTGGCGTGGGTCAACTACCCCGGTCTGGCGGATTCGCCGTACTACGATCTGGCGCAAAAGCAGTTTCGTGCTGTGGACGGGGCGCCGGGCGCCTCGGGCATCCTCACGTTCGGCGTGAAGGGGGGCGCTGCGGCGGGCGAGAAGTTCATCGACGCCTGCGAGTTCCTGAGCCACCTGGCCAACATCGGCGACGCCAAGACGCTGGTGATCCACCCCGCATCGACCACCCACCGCCAACTGAGCGAAGAAGAGCTGGCCCGCGCTGGCGTGAGCGCGGACATGGTGCGGCTGTCGGTGGGGATCGAGGATGTGGACGACATTCTGTGGGATATCGACCAGGCGCTGGGACGCGCAACGGCCTGATCGCCCCACGGGCTACACGGGGCTGACCGGCGCGCCCAAGCGCTGCGACAAACTGCGCGCTGCCTCGCGCAGGTGCTGCGCCGCCGGGCTGGCGGACCCGGTCTGCAGCGTGGCGCTGGGGCCGATCACGGCGATGCACAGCACCAGCTGCCCGAACCCATCAAACACGGGCGTGGCCAGCGCGCTGATGCCGGGCAGCAGCTGGTCGGTCACTTCGCTGATCTGGTGCTGGCGCACAGCCTCCAGCTCGGCCGCAAATGCGGGCTCATCCAGCGCGCCCGCGAACCCTTCGGCCGCCAGCGCAGCCGCAGCGCGCTCGCGCGGCCCGAAGGCTGCAAACACCTTGCCCGTGGCCGTATGCCGCACCGAGGCCGTGGTGCCATGGCGCATGGCCACGTACACGGCGGTGGGGCCTTCTTCCACACGGATGATGGTCGGGCCGTTGTCGCCCCAGACCGAGGCCGACACGGTGTAGCCGATGCGCTGGGCCAGCGCGGGCAGCTCGGCAATGGCCAGGCGCACCGGGTCCACCTGCTGCAGGCTGATCAGGCCGAGCTGCATGGCCAAGGGGCCCAGGCCGTAGTGGCCGCTCACGGCGTCCTGCTCGATCAGGCCCAGCTTGCCAAAGCTCACCAGGTAGGGGTGGGCCTTGGCGGCCGTCATGTCGGCCGCGCGGGCCAGGTCCTTGAGCGCCATGCGCCGGCCGGTGCGCGCCAGCACCTTCAGCAGCTGGCCGCCCACCTCCACGCTCTGGATGCCGCGCGGGCTGCGGGGCGTGTCTTCGTCGTCGGCGGGGGGCAGGTCGGGGGTCGTCGTGGGCATGGGGCGATTGTCCACGCAGCGCAGCATCCACCACCCCCTCGGGTTTACACCTAAACAAATGCGTTAGACATGAACGAATTTCTTGCCTAACATCAACGCATTCCGTTTAGATAAACGCATTCACCATTAACAAATCACCACCATGAGCACCGTCAAAACCTTTGCCTCCGCCGCCGACCTCGAAGTGAAGAAGGTGAGCTTCGACAAACTCTCCGACCACGCCTATGCCTACACGGCCGAGGGCGACCCCAACACCGGCATCATCATTGGCGACGACGCGGTGATGGTCATCGACACCCAGGCCACGCCCGTGATGGCGCAGGACGTGATCCGCCGCATCCGTGAGGTGACGGACAAGCCCATCAAGTACGTGCTGCTCTCCCACTACCACGCGGTGCGCGTGCTAGGTGCAAGCGCTTACGGTGCCGAGCACATCATTGCCAGCGAGGACACGCGCGACCTGATCGTGGAGCGCGGCCAGTTTGACAAGGACAGCGAGATCGGCCGCTTCCCCCGCCTGTTCCAGAACGTGGAGAGCGTGCCGGACGGCCTGACCTGGCCGACCATGACCTTCAACAAGAAGATGACGTTGTGGCTGGGCAAGCTGGAGGTGCAGATCCTGCAACTGGGCCGGGGCCACACCAAGGGCGACACGGTGGCCTGGCTGCCGCAGGAAAAGATCCTGTTCAGCGGCGACCTGGTGGAGTTCGACGCCACGCCGTATGCGGGCGATGCGTACTTCCAGGACTGGCCGCAGACCCTGGACAACCTGGCGGCACTCAAGCCTGAAAAGCTGGTGCCCGGCCGGGGCGCCGCGCTGCAGACGCCCGAGCAAGTGCAGGCGGGCCTGGCGGGCACACGCGCCTTCATCAGCGACCTGTACGAGAGCGTGAAGGCCAGTGCTGCGAAGGGTGAAGACTTGCGCAAGGTCTACGAAGCCACCTTCGCCAAGCTGCAGCCCAAGTACGGCCACTGGGTCATCTTCAACCACTGCATGCCGTTTGACGTGACCCGGGCGTACGACGAGGCCACGCAATACCCCGACCCACGCATCTGGACCGCCGAGCGTGACATTCAAATGTGGAAGGCTTTGGAAGGCTGAGCCGCCGAGGTTGGAGGAGACAAAAACATGAACCCCAGAGACATTCCCACCGAAGCCTTCCACGCCAGTGGCGCCGAGGTGCAGGCCATCGACTTCGGCTATGTGCGCTCGCCCGACCAGGACCGCGCCACGCCCGCACAGCACCCCATCGTGCTCATCGGCGCGGGCCCCGTGGGCCTGTCGCTGGCCATTGACCTGGCCCAGCGCGGGCAGCGTGTGGTGGTGCTGGACAACGACCACAAGCTCTCCATCGGCTCGCGCGCCATCTGCTTTGCCAAGCGCACGCTGGAGATCTGGGACCGCCTGGGCGTGGGCCAGCGCATGGTGGACAAGGGCATTTCGTGGAACCTGGGCAAGGTGTTCTTGAAGGACGAGCAGCTGTACGAATTCAATCTGCTGCCCGAAGAAGGCCACGAGCGCCCCGCCTTCATCAACCTGCAGCAGTACTACGCCGAGGCCTACCTGGTGGAGCGCGCGCTGCAGTTGCCGGGCATCGACATCCGCTGGCACAACAAGGTCACTGCGGTGGAGAGCCGCGCGGACGGCGCGCTGCTGAGCATCGACACGCCCGAGGGCGCCTACCAGATGGATGCGCAATGGCTGGTGGCCTGCGACGGCGCACGCTCGCCCACGCGGCAGATGCTGGGGCTGGAGAGCAAGGGGCGCATCTTTCAGGACCGCTTCCTGATCGCAGACGTGAAGCTGGCTGACGAGGCGAACTTCCCGACCGAGCGCTGGTTCTGGTTCGACCCACCCTTTCATCCCAACCAGAGCGTGCTGCTGCACCGCCAGCCCGACAACGTCTGGCGCATCGACTTCCAGCTGGGCTGGGACGCCGACCCCGAAGAAGAAAAGAAGCCCGAGAACATCATTCCGCGCGTGAAGGCGCTGCTGGGCGCAGATGCGCAGTTTGAGCTGGACTGGGCGAGTGTCTACACCTTTGCCTGCCTGCGCATGGACCAGTTCGTGCACGGCCGCGTCATCTTTGCGGGCGACAGCGCCCACGGCGTCTCGCCCTTTGGCGCACGTGGCGCCAACAGCGGCGTGCAGGACGCGGAGAACCTGGCCTGGAAGCTCGATTGGGTGCTCCAGGGCCGCGCGAGCCCCGCACTGGTGGGCACCTATGGCCCCGAGCGCGAATACGCGGCCGATGAGAACCTGTGCAACTCCACCCGCGCCACCGACTTCATCACGCCCAAGAGCGAGGTGAGCCGCCTGTTCCGCGACGCGGCACTGCACCTGGCGCGTGAACACGCCTTTGCACGGCGCATCGTCAACAGCGGGCGCCTGTCGGTGCCGGCCACGCTGCACCAGTCGCCGCTGAACACGCCGGATACCGACACCTTCGTGAGCACGCAGGTGCCCGGCGCCGTGTTGCTGGACGCACCGTTGACGAAGCAGGGCCAGCCCACCTGGCTGCTGCGCGAGCTGGGGCCGAACTTCACGCTGCTGGTGTTTGGCCCGGCACCCACCTGGGCGCGTGGCCTGCCCGGTGTGAAGGTGCTGCAGATCGGCATTGATGTGATCGACCACCAGGCGCTGGCCGCCCAGCGGCTGGATGCGCTGCCGCGCACCGTGTACCTGGTGCGACCCGACCAGCATGTGTGCGCACGCTGGCGCACGCCCACCGAAGCGGCGGTGCGCAGCGCACTGGCCCGTGCCACGGCCACTGCATGACAAGGAGCCAAAAACCATGCTGAACACCGCACCCAACCTGCAGGCCTGCGACGACTTTTATGAAGCGCTGATCGCAGCGCACCAGGGCCTGTCCACACCCGAGAGCCACGCCATGAACGCGCGCCTGGTGCTGCTGCTGGCCAACCACATCGGCGACCAGGCCGCGCTGCAGCACGCGCTGCAACTGGCGCGTGGCAGTGCCGTGCCCACAGCCGACCGGCGCACCACCCCCGCCATCACGCCCGTGGTGCCCACCCACGCGGTGGCGGCCTAGCCTCACTTTTTTACCCCACAGCTCCAGCACCGCGCAGACGGTGCGGGGCCTAGGCTTTGCTTTTTTTTTTACAACACCACGGAGACAACACCATGCAGCGCAAGCAATTCCTCGCCACCCTTGCCGGGCTGGCCCTGGCCACCACCCTCCCCCTGGCCCACGCCCAGGACACCAAACCGCTTGAATGGGTGGTGGGCTACGCGGCCGGTGGCGGCTCAGACATCGTGGCGCGCACGATTGCCGAATCGATGTCGGCCACGCTGGGCCGCCCCATCGTCATCAACAACAAACCCGGCGCGGGCACCAACATCGCGGCCGAGTACAGCGCGCGCAACAAGGACTACGGCAACCTCATTTTCTCGGCCGACTTCGCCACGCTGGCGGCCAACCCGTTTTTGTTCAGCAAGCTGAGCTACAACGCCGAGAAGGACTTTCAGCCTGTGGGCCTGCTGGTGCGCTTCCCTATGTTCCTGGTGGTGTCCAACAACGTGCCCGCCAAGAACTTGAAGGAGTTCATGGCCTGGGCCAAGGGGATGCCCGATGGCGTGAACTGGGCTTCCGCCGGGCCGGGCAGCCCGCACCACCTGGTGGGCGAGCTGTTCCGCGAGCAAAGCGGGCTCAAGCTCACGCATGTGCCCTATCGCGGCGCGGCCCCGGCGATTCAGGATGTGATCGGCGGGCAGGTGCCTGCGATGTGGATCGACAGCGCCACGGTGTACCCATTTCTCAACGGCGGCAAGGTCAAGGCCATTGGTGTGGCCAGCCCGCAGCGCGTGACGACCATGCCCGATGTGCCCACGATGTCCGAACAGGGCCTTCAAGGGTTTGAAGGTTTTGCATGGCAGGGCCTGGTGGTACCCACGGGCGCATCGGCCGATGTGGTGGCCAACTTCAGCAAGGCATTGCAGACAGCCCTGGCCGACACGCGCACCAAGGCCCGCCTGCAGGCCCTGGGTGTGGAGCCCATGCCCGGCACGGCCGCCCAGATGGGCAGCTTTGCGCGCACCGAGCGCGAAAAGTGGGGCCGAGTCATTACGAAGGTGGGCGTGAAACTCGATTAACTCCCTGAACGGCTGCGCCGGTTTCCCCCGGAGGGGACGCCATCCGTGGCCTGGCAGCGCCAGTTCCACGGTGGCGCAGGCAAATGCCACGCTCCTGTCGCAGGGCACTCAGCGGCTGCGTGCCAGCCGCCGCTTGCGCTGCAGGGCGGGCGCCAGCCACAGCAATTGCACGGTGGCATAACCCAGCGCCGCCATCACCAGGCCCAGCGTGGGCAGGCCCACCAGCAGCGGTGTGCCCAGGGCCTGCATCCAGGCGCCCAGCGCCTGCACCGAGAAGTCTCCGCCCGGCACCACGCTACTCCACGCGGGCAAAGTCTGGGTGCCCGGCATCACCAACGCGCCCAGATAGAAGGCCAGCGCATACAGCGGCACGGTGGTGAGCGGATTGGTATAGAACGTGGCCACCCCGCCCGCCACGATGTTGCCGCGCAGCCAGGCGCAGACCAGCAGCGTGCCCGGAATCTGCAGCGGCCCGGGGATCAGCCCACAGAACAGGCCCGCCGCCACCCCGCGCGCCAGGGGCTGGCGCTGAAAGCGAAACAGCTCGCGCCGCTCCAGCCAGGGGCGCAGGCGGATGAGCCAGTCCCGGTCCAGGTGTGCGCGGGCGCGTGGCTCCAGGGCGCGCAGCCAGCGGCGCAATGAACAAAGCATCTGGCTTACCACTGCACTCAGTCCTTGCGCGGCAGGGCCGGAGCGCCATGGGCGCTTTCGCCCGAACTGCGCAGCGACAGGAAGATCGAGCCAGCAATCAGCGACGCCGTCACCAGCAGCGCATAGCCGATCGGGATCTTCACAAAGTCGATGAGCAGCATCTTGCCGCCAATGAACACCAGCACCAGCGCCAGGCCATAGGCCAGCAGGTGGAAGCGGTTGGCCAGGTCAGCCAGCAGGAAGTACAGCGCACGCAGGCCCAGGATGGCAAAGATGTTGGCCGTGAGCACGATGAACGGGTCGCTGGTGATCGCGAAGATGGCCGGGATGCTGTCCACCGCAAAGATGATGTCGGTGGTGCCGATGAGCACCAGCACCACAAACAGGGGCGTGAAGTGCTTGACGCCGTTGATCATGGTGGAGAGCTTCTCGCCATCGAACTGGTCGGTGATGCGAATGCGCTTCTTCAGGAACTTGAGCACCGGGTTGGTGGCGATGTCAGGCTCCTGCCCAGCGGCAAACCACATCTTCACGCCGGTGACGACCAGGAACGCACCGAACACATACAGCAGCCAGTGGAAGGTGGCCAGCAGCCAGGCACCTGCCAGGATGAGCAGCGTGCGCAGCACGATGGCACCGATGATGCCGATGATGAGCGCGCGCTTCTGGTACTGCGGCGGCACGGCAAAGTAGCTGAACAGCATCAGGAAGACAAAGATGTTGTCCACCGATAGGCTCTTTTCGACCAGATAGCCGGTGATGAACTGCATCGAGACGGTGTTGGCAATCTCACGGCCCTGGCTTCCGTCCAGGTACCACCACAGAATGGCCACAAACACAAACGCCAGCGAGAACCACAAAAGGCTCCAGCGCGCGGCCTCGCCCATGGTGACCTTGTGCGCGCCCTGGCGCTCCATGACCAGCAGGTCGACGCCTATGGCAATGACCACGAAGACGGCAAATCCCGCCCACATCCACCACGTTCCGATCGTTTCCATCGATTTTCTCCAAAGATGCCCTCACACGTCCGGGCAAGCCGGACGCCCAAGCCCCGGACTGTAGGGGCTGATGTACTTCTTTAAAACCTGTTATCACAGTAGTATTGGTTCGGTTTTTACGAACCAAACCCTTTTCCCTCGGAAGAACCCATGAGCCAGAGCTTCAACTACCGCCATCTTTTCTACTTCTGGGTGGTGGCCAAGGAGGGCGGTATCGCCCGCGCCGCCGAGCGGCTGGACATGGCCATGCAAACCATCAGCGCCCAGGTGCGGGAGCTTGAAAAGTCGCTGGGCGTGAGCCTGCTGCGCACCGAGGGCCGCAACCTGGTGCTCACCGATGCGGGCGTGGCCGCGCTGCACGAGGCCGACCACATCTTTGCGCTGGGCGAGCTGCTGCCCGTGCGCGTGCGCGAGGCGGCCACCGGCCAGACGCTGCGCCTGAACCTGGGCATCTCCGACGGCATTGCCAAGCTGGCCGTGCACCGGCTGCTGACCCCCGTGCTGGACGAGCCGCACCTGCGCCTGCTGTGCCACGAGGGCGAGTTCCAGCCCCTCTTGGGCGAGCTGGCGCTGCACAAGCTCGACGCGGTGCTGGCCGACCGCGCCGCGCCCCCCAACCCGGCGCTGCGCACCACCAGCCAGTTGCTGGGCAGCAGCGCCATCGCCTGGTACGCGCCGCCGCTGTGGGCCGAGGCGGCGGCCAACAACTTCCCCCACAGCCTGGCCGTGGTGCCCGTGCTGCTGCCCACCGACCACGCCGCCATGCGCGCGCGCATCGACCACTGGCTGGAGCGCGAACGCATCCGCCCACGCATCGCGGGCGAGTTTGAAGACAGCGCCCTCTTGAGCACCTTTGCCGCCACCGGCATGGGCGTGATGCCCGCGCCGGTGTCGCTGGGCGAGCACCTGGCACAGACCCACGGGCTGGTGCAGGTGGGTACCGCACCCGACGTGCAGGAGCAGTTCCACCTGATCTACAGCGCCCGCAAGGTGATGCACCCGCTGCTCACGCGGCTGCTGGAGGCGGGGAGCAGCGGATCACTCCTGAATTGATAGCAATCAGCACTTACCCAGCAGGCGCAAGAGGCCAAAAGCCTTGTAGTCAGCGCAAAAAAGCTCTGGTTCCCTTCAGTCGCGCCCTGCCCGCTCGATGTGCAAGGCAGCCGATGCCGGGTCGGAAAAGCACAGCTCATGGCTGCCCGGGCACTCCACCAGGCGGAACAGGCCCAGCCGCTCCGACAGGCGCGGGTGCCAGGGCAGGCTGTGCGGCAGCGCAGTGTCCTGCTGCGCGTTGAGGTAGCTCTTGCCCACCTCCAGCGCGGCCAGCGGCACGGGCAGTTGCGCGGGTTCGGTGAAGGTGCGGTAGGGATGGGGGTTGAGCAGCGCGTAGGTGCTTTGCGCCAGGGCCTCGTCGGCATCGTTGATGAAGGCCTCGCGCCAGATGGGGTACGGCAGCATCACGGCATTGCCGTTGCTGGCCGCCACCTGGTCGAACAGCGCGCGGTAATGCGGCGGCACCAGGTCGTTCAGGCATTCGCCTGGCTGCGGCACGAAGGCGTTCCAGTACACCAGGCGGCGGATGCGCCCAGGCAGACGCGCGGGCATGTGGCTGATGACCATGCCGCCGTAGCTGTGGCCCACCAGGCGCACGTCGGTCAGGCCCTGGCCTTCGATGAAGGCCGCAAGCGAATCCACCGCGTCGGCCAGGCCCGTGGCCTCGCGGTCGTCGCCAGGGTTGTTGCCCGCGAGCGTGGGGCAGTGCACGGTGTGGCCGCGCGCGCGCAGGTGGGTGGCGGTGGCTTCCATTTCGGCACCGGTGTGCCAGGCGCCATGGACCAGGACATAGGTATCCGGCATGTGTGTCTCCTTGGGGTTGTGTTGCAGGACTGGGCAATCCGCCCTGCCGCTACCTTAGAAACACCCGGTGGCACGGAATGGCCCGCGCGTGCCAGCCTGCTGTGCTGGATGTGCCAGAGCGCTCACCCACAGGCCAGCGCGGCCGTCTCAACGCTTGGCCTCATTCCGTTTCCAAATCATTCGTGTCTAGGCGCGAAGCCACAGACAGTGCTGTAGCACGGCAAGGCGAAGCAACAACGACACGGATGATGTGGAGACGGAATCAGCCGCCGCGCCGCCACTGCGCGGGCGACATGCCCATGGCGCGCTGGAAGGCGCGCGCGAAATGCGAAGGGTCGGCAAAGCCGCAGCGCCGCCCAATCTCGCCCACGGCCACATGGGCCAGCTGGGGGCGGCGCAGCAGCTCGCCTGCACGCGCCAGGCGCAGTTCGCGCAACGTGCCCGCAAAGGTGTGGCCCTGTGCCGCAAAGGCCCGGTGCAGGGTGCGCAGCGACACGCCCGCCTCCTGCGCCAGCGCCGGGGCCGAGAGGCCCGGCTGGTCGATGCGCGCCCGCAGCAGCGCACACAGATGGGCATGCAGGCTCCGCGCAGCCGTGGGGGCCGGTGGCTGGGGCGGCTCCAGCGCCGCGCACAACAGCGCCCCCAGGTGGTCGGACAGCAATGCTGGCGGCAGGGCCTGCGCCGAGGCCGGGTCACGCGCCAGCTGCACGGCCAGCGCCCCCAGGCTCTGGCCCCAGCCCTGGTCGCGCCAGGCCACACGCAGCCCGGGCGCCTCTGCCTGCTGCAGCCACTGCCCCACCCAGGCGCGCGGCAGCTGCAGCGACACACAGTGCACGCCTTCAGGAAAGTGCAGTTCGTAAGGCCGTGCCGAATCCAGCAGCACCACATCGCCCGGGCGCAGGTGGGCCACATGGCCATCCTGGCGCACATGCCACGCGGTTTCGGCCTGGCCGATCAGGTAGAAAGGCAGCTGGCGGCTGCGCGCAATGCCTACGGGCGTGCGAAACACGTCCTGGGTGGAGGCGCGCACGCGGTTGATGGACAACGTATCCACCGGCAGGCTTTGCAGCTCCCCGCCAAACAGAGGCGCATCGCGGGAGCTGCAATCCATCTCCAGAAACGCCTCGCAGATCGCGCCCACCCAGTAGTCCAGGCGCGCTGGCGGCGCTACCACGTCGGTGGTCCACTGGCGCAGAGCAGCGTTGGACGAAGGCGCAGGGGCGGCGGCAGGCATGGCGCCCAATCTACCGGCAAGCGTGCCGGGCAGGCAACAGGGCAAGCCCTCCCGCCCACACTCCTGACGACCTGCCTGCCAGGCTCAGCGCTGCGGCATGTCCTTCACCGAATACCCCAGGCTCACCGTGGCATCGTCAGGAATGGCGGGCATGGACGCATTCCACGCCTCCCACGCGGCGCGCATGGCCTGCAGGCGCTCGGATTCCACGGGCGCGCGGTTGGCGCGCTCACGTTCATCGTCGGCCAGGTTGAACAGGTAGTCGTTGCCGTCCACCCGCAGGTACTTCCACACGCCCTGGCGCATGGCGCGCTGGCCCCGGTGGTTCATGCGCCAGAACAGCGGGGGTTCGTCCAGCGCCGCCGCATTGCGCAGCAGCGGCATCAGCGAGCGGCCGTCCAGCGGGTAGTCGGGCGCAGCGGCCACGCCCGCCGCATCCAGCATGGTGGCCGACCAGTCCATGGTCATGCAGGTCTGCGCGCTCACGCCGCCGGGGGCGATCACTGCGGGCCAGTGCGCGATCCAGGGCACGCGGATGCCGCCTTCGGTCAGGTCCATCTTGCCGCCCACCAGCGGCCAGTTGTCCGAGAAGCGCTCGCCACCGTTGTCGCTGGTGAACACCACCAGCGTGTCGCGCGCCAGGCCCAAGGACTGCAGCAGCGCCATGATGCGGCCGATGCCCTCGTCCATGTGGTGGATCATGCGGCGGTAGGTCTCGATGTTGCCGCCATGCAGGTGAAACAGGTTCGTCTTCACCTCCTGCGCCAGCGCCTCGTCATCGCGCGTCTCCCACGGCCAGTGGGGCGCGGTGTAGTGCAGGCTCAAGAAGAACGGCGTGCCCGCCTGCGCGCCCGGCGCCATGCGCTGCACGTAGTCGAGCGCGTGGTCGGTGATGAGGTCGGTGAGGTAGCCGTCCTGCTGCTTTTCTTCCTCGCCCAGGTACAGGTCGTGCGTGCCGTTGGAGCTGCAGTGGGTGAAGTAGTCCACCCCGCCCGACATGGGGCCGAAGAACTCTTCGTAACCCGAGCGCAGCGGCCCAAACGCAGGCGGGTAGCCCAGGTGCCACTTGCCCATCAGCGCGGTGCGGTAACCCGATGCGCGCAGCAGCGACGGCAGCGTGGGGTGCTCGGGCGGCAGGCCCAGCGTGGTGCTGCCTCGGCTCTTGCTGTTGATGGGCTCCTCGGCCGCGCCGCGCAGGCGGTACTGGTAGCGCGCGGTCATCAGCGCAAAGCGCGTGGGCGAGCAGACGGGGGAGTTGGAGTAGCCCTGCGTGAGCTTGAGACCGTTCGCCGCCAGCTGGTCGAGCACCGGCGACACGGGGCCAAACGCCGCGTCGCGCCCGCCGTAGCAGCCCAGGTCGGCATAGCCGAGGTCGTCGGCGACGATGAAGATGATGTTCGGGCGGGTGGTCATGGTTTGAAGCCCGAGCGCTGCACGACCGGCGCCCATTGCGCGCGGTAGGCCTTGAGCATGGCTTCGGTCTGCGCCATGGTCGCCACCACGGGCTCCATCTTGGCGGCCTCGAACTTGCGCTGGGTGTCGGGGTCTTTCATCACCTCGTGGATCAGCGCGGCCAGGCGTTCGGCTTGCGCTTTGGGCATGCCCATGGGCGCGAAGAAGGTGTTCCATCCGGTCGCAGCCAGGTCCAAACCGCTTTCCTTGAAGGTGGGGATCTTTCCATCCAGCGCGCTGCGCTTGGCACCCGACACCGCCAGGATGCGGATCTTGCCCGCTTCGTGCTGGGGCAGGAGGGTGTCAAACGTGTCGAACGCCACGGGCACCTGGCCGCCGAGCAGGTCGTTGAGCAGCGGCGCGGAGCCCCGGTAGCCCACCACCTCGGCGCGCACCTTGGCCGCGTCGCCCACCATCAGGCCAAAAAAGTGCGGCAGGCTCCCGGTGGCAGGCACGCCGAAGTTGGCCTTGTCGGGGTTGGCGCGCAGCCAGGCCAGCAGGTGCGGTAGCTCCTTGACGGGCACGGCGCTGCCCACAGCCACGCCAAACTCGTAGCTGTTGACATGGCTCACGGGGCGGAAGTCGCGCTCGGGGTCGTAGCCTGCGTCGGGGAACACCAGGGGCGCCACCAGCATCACGGCAGGGTTGGCCAGCAGCAGCGTCGGCTGGTGGGCGGGCGCGGCTTTGACGGCCTGCGCCGACAACCGGCCGCCCGCGCCGGTCTTGTTCTCCACGATCACGGGCGTGCCGAGCTTGCTGCCCAGCTTGTCAGCCACGATGCGGGCCACGCGGTCGGTGGAGCCGCCGGGGGCGTAGCCCACCACGATGCGCAACGGGGCTTCCTGCGCTTGCGTGATGGAGGCGGCCAGGGCCAGCGCTATGGCCAGTACAGAAGAAAGGGGTTTGCGCATCGTCGAAAAGTCTCCAGGGGCAGTTGCAGGGCCCTGCACCATCGCGCAGGTTGATGGGCGCACTGTATTGGCCACACAATCGATTGATCTAATCAACTATTGCACGGAAATACCCTGATGTCCGCGCCCACCCCGGCCCCCCCAGGCCCCGCCGAACCGGGCCACCGCCTGACCCATCCGGCAGCGGCCAATGACCTGCTGATGTACCGTCTGAACCGACTGCTGGCCGTCGCGGGCAGCCTGGTGGTGCGGCTGTGCGAAGGGGGCTACGGCATCACACGGCGCGAGTGGGGGCTGCTGATGATGCTGGCGCAGCACCCGGGCATGCCCCCGGCCGAGCTGGCCCAGCGGCTGGGGCTGGACCGGTCGCGCACGTCACGCGCCATCACGTCGCTACTGGTCAAAAAGCTGCTCATCCGCGATGCGATGCCGGGCGACCGGCGCCAGGCGGTGCTATCGCTCACCCCGGCGGGGCAGGCGCTGCACGATCAGCTGTTCCCCCAGGTGAAGGCGCTTAACCAGGAACTGCTGGCGGGCCTGAACACGGGCACGGTTCAGGCCCTGGACCACGCGCTGGCCGATATGCAAAAACGGGCGGAAGCCCTGGTGGCAAGCCGCACCGATGTGCCGCGCACTTACCGGTTGCGAGGGGGCCGGAACACCTCGCGAACAGACCAAGACTGGTGACGGCAGCGCCACCAACGGTCCTTTCCAAACCCCCTGGAATCGCAGTTTCCTATTTTTCAGTATTTGCCTGAATTTCCATGAGCTGGTTCAAATCAGCTCGCAGCATTCCATTTGGATCCACAGCGGCATCGTTTGCTGAAGATCGGATTCCTGCCGCCGTAATGGCCGCCGTGACATCGGTAATAGAAATTTGAACCTGATAAAGGTTTCCATCATTTGCATACTCTTTGGTGAAAGCACAAACAGCCTCCCCTGGGTCTGCAAAGTAGATGACTGCCGCGTCGGTAGCCCGCTTAGGAATTCGCAAAAAGCTGGAATACAAAGACGCCGGTACAGGGGTTCGTGCTGAACCATTGACATAGTATTCCTCCTCCCAGTCGTCGTTCTGCATCACATAGTTGTATTTCAGCGAGCTGACTTTGAGCATGGGATCACGCCCAGTACCCATCGATTCGGCAAAGATATACAGCACCTTGGTACCACGGTACGACGCCCCATCGTACCCGGCTATAGTGCAAGCGATGGCCTCCAGATTGGTTGCGGAATGAACTCCGCCCGCGCTGATATTTTTGAGATCTGCATGTGCAAATCCAGCCGCACAAATAAACCCCAAAGAAATAATGCTTTTTTTCAACATACCCTCTCCTCCGTCGGTGAATTGACCTAGGCTTGCCACTGCTCTACACAAATAGCTACAACACGCACAAATACTAACAAACGCCCACCTCAGCGTCATCCCCCGTTTTGGGGATTGACTGCACAGGGCCGCACCCAACGGCGGGACGCGTTGGCAAAGGTCGCATCGGTGGGCGTGGCTGCTCCAGTGCATTCCTTCTGGTCCGCCTTTTTCTTTGCCCACACGCCATGTCATCACCCCCGACCTCTTTGTGGAGCCCCCTGCGCCAACCCGCTTTCCGAGGCCTGTGGATCTGCGGTGGCATCTTTTTTGTGGGCAGCGGCATGCAGACCATGGCCGCTGCGTGGCTCATGGTGGAGCTGACGGGCTCGTCATTCCTGGCGGCGCTGGTGCAGACGGCCGTGTTTTTACCCATGTTTTTGCTGGCCCTGCCTGCCGGTGTACTTGCCGACACCACCGACCGGCGCAGGCTGATATCGGGCGCGCTGATGGCACAGGTGGGCGCCTGTGCACTGCTCACGCTGCTGGTGCTGGGCGGCTGGGGCGGGCCTGCGTCGGTGCTGTTTCTGGTGTTTGTGTGTGGCTGCTGCACGGCGGTGCTGACGCCTGCGTGGAACTCATCCGTCATCGACCCGGTTCCGCGCGACGAGTGGCCCCAGGCCATCACCGCCGTGAGCATCGCCTACAACGCCGCACGCGCCGTGGGGCCCACGCTGGCCGGGCTGGTGTTTGCGCAGCTGGGTGCGGGCTGGGTGTTTGCCGTCACGGTGACCACAACGCTGGTGATGTGGGAGTCCATCCGCCGCTGGCCGCCCAAGGCACACCCGCCGTCCAAGCTGCCCGCCGAGCGCCTGTGGGGCGGCACGCTCAGTGGCCTGCGTTTTGCTTGGCACTCACGCATCATCCTGGCACAGCTGGTGCGCGTGATGGCGTTCAGCGCGGCAGGCTCGGCACTGTGGGCGCTGCTGCCGGTGATTGCGCAGCGCCAGCTGGGCACCGGTGCGCAGGGTTTCGGGCTGCTGATGGGTTGTCTGGGTACGGGGGCCGTGGCCGTGGGCCTGGTGCTGGGGCGGCTGCGCGCGCGCTTTGGCATGGAGGTCATCGTAGGCGTGGGCGGCGTGGTGTTTGCTGCCGCCATGCTGGTGGCAGCGCTGACCAAGGTGGCGTGGGTGGTTTACATCGCCATGCTGTTTGCGGGCGCGGCGTGGATGTCGGCGATGTCCACCTTCAACACCGCCACGCAGGCCAGTGCCCCGCAGTGGGTGCGATCCCGCGCCGTGGCCATGCACATGGTGGCCGCGCTGGGCGCGTTTGCCATGGGCTCGGCATTCTGGGGCGCCGCATCCGACATAGTGGGCTTGGCTCCCACGCTGTACGTGGCCGCTGCGCTCATGGGTGTGGGGCTGCTGCTGGCACGCCCCATGCCGCTGCGCATGGGTGGGCTGCACGAAGTGACACAGGCCACACCGTGGGATGAACTCTTCATCGAGGCCGAGCCCCTGCCCGAGGCCGGCCCCGTGGCTGTGGAGGTGGGCTACCGCATTGCGCCCGGCACCGATGCAGCGTTCCTCGACACCATCAGCCGCATGAAGGCCCCGCGCAGGCGCGACGGCGCCACCTTCTGGCGCGTGTACAAGGACCTGGGTGAACCCTCGCGGTACGTGGAGCGCTTCATCGTTGAATCCTGGGCCGACTACCTGCACCAGCGCGCCCGCGCCACCATGGCCGACCAGGCCCTCGAGACGGAAGTGCGGGCGTTTCTGGCGCCGGGCGAAGTCGTGCGGATGTCGCACTACATCGCGGAGAGGTGAGTCTCCGCGCGCTGAAACTGGCGCGGCCGAGGCCAGTGCACCCGTGGAACTGGCTTTGCCAGGCCACCGGGTGCGTCCCCCTCCCGCGCAGCGAGAGAGGGGGAAGACGCGAAGCGTCTCAGGGGGAGCACTCCCGCCTGCTGCGACAATCGCAGGATGACCTTCGCCCCCCTCGCCAACGACACCTTCCTGCGTGCCTGCCGCCGCCAGGCCACCGACTACACGCCCCTGTGGCTCATGCGCCAGGCGGGGCGCTATCTGCCGGAGTACAAGGCCACGCGCGCCCAGGCCGGCAGCTTCATGGGCCTGGCCACCAATGTGGACTACGCTACCGAAGTGACCCTGCAGCCGCTGGAGCGCTTTCCGCTCGATGCGGCCATCCTGTTCAGCGACATCCTCACCGTGCCTGACGCCATGGGCCTGGGCCTGTCGTTTGCCGAGGGCGAAGGCCCGCGCTTTGCCAAAGTGGTGCGCGACGAAGCCGCCGTGGCCGAGCTGGCCGTGCCCGATATGGACAAACTGCGCTACGTGTTCGACGCCGTCACCAGCATCCGCAAGGCCCTGAACGGCCGCGTACCGTTGATCGGCTTTTCGGGCAGCCCCTGGACACTGGCGTGCTACATGGTCGAAGGCAAGGGATCAGACGACTACCGCCTGGTCAAGAGCCTGATGTACGCCCGGCCAGACCTGATGCACCGCATCCTGGCCATCAACGCCGACAGCGTGGCCGCGTACCTGAACGCCCAGATCGACGCCGGAGCCCAGGCCGTGATGATTTTTGACAGCTGGGGCGGCGTGCTTGCCGACGGCGCGTTCCAGGAGTTCAGCCTGGCCTACACCACGCGCGTGCTGGCGCAATTGAAGCGCATCGGCGTGGACGGCGCCGACGTGCCGCGCATCGTTTTCACCAAGGGCGGCGGCATCTGGCTGGAAGACATGAAGGACATCGACTGCGAGGTGCTGGGCCTGGACTGGACGGCCAACCTGGGCAAGGCCCGCGCCATCGTGGGCGGCCAGGCAGGCGGCCCGGGCAAGGCGCTGCAGGGCAACATCGACCCCAACGTGCTGTTTGCGCCGCCCGCACAGATCGTGCAGCAGGTGCACAAGGTGCTCGACAGCTTCGGCAAACCCCACACCGACCGCAGCACCACCGGCCCCACCCACATCTTCAACCTGGGCCATGGCATCAGCCAGTTCACCCCGCCCGAGCATGTGGCGGCATTGGTGGAGGCTGTGCACAGCCACTCGCGCGCGCAGCGCCAGGGCTGACACCCCGGGCGAGGTATCCAGACCGCCGGCACGCCGCGCAGGGACCAAGTGATGGCAACGGAACACCCCGTACCGCGGCCAGCGGAGTCCCCCACCGGCCCGCAGGCACTGCCCGCCTCGGCCCTGCAATCCCCACCCGGCGCGCTCGCAGACTGCGTGCGCGCCTTTTTCTGGCGCGACCTGGGCCGCCAGCCGACCCACACCCCGACGGACACGCGCGTGCCGCCCAGCCCCTACCCCGGCATCATCTGGCTCACGCGGGGCACCGCCCAACTCGTGGAATGTGCGGGCGCGACCATCGCAGCGGCCATGCCGGCCATCACGCTGTCGGGCGCCCACCGACATCCGTACCACTCGGTCTCATCCCGTGATGGCGATTCGTTCTGCCTGGCGTTCCAGCCCGGCGCGCTGGGGCTGCTCACCGGGCAGGACCTTGCGCCGCTGACCGACCAGGTCACAGACGCGAGCGCCTGGCTGCCTGAGGATTGGCGCCCTTTCCTGGCAGCCGTCCACGCGGCGCCCGACCATGGTGCGCGCAAGGCGCTGTGTGTGGCCTTCCTCACCCCGCGCTGGGGCGCCGTGGCAGACCGGCACGCCGCCTGGCTGCAGGTGTTGCAACACGACTGGCAGCGCGGCGCACGCCAGGCCCTGACCACCACGCTCGGCTGGACGCCCCGGCACCTGCAGCGCCGCACACGGCAACTGGTAGGCCTGCGGCCTGGCGAGATCGAGCGCATGCTGCGGGCCGAACACGCCCTGCTGACCATGCGCGACGGCGATGCGGGTGCGCTGGATGCAGCGCTGCGCCACGGCTACGCCGACCAGGCACACTTCAGCCGCGAGGCGCGCAGCCTTTTCGAACGCCCTCCTGCTGCACTCAAGGCCCACACCCAGCAGCCGGGTGACGATGCCGACTGGCTGCTGCGGCGCAGTTGAAGTGGCCGCCGCGCTTTGCGACCGCTTTACCGCTGGATCACACGGGGGCGCTTGATCTTGGCCTGCAGCTGCAGGATGCCGTAGAGCTGCGCCTCGGCCGTGGGCGGGCAACCGGGCACATAGACATCCACCGGCACGATGCGGTCGCAGCCGCGCACCACCGAATAGCTGTAGTGGTAATACCCGCCGCCGTTGGCGCACGAGCCCATCGAGACCACATAGCGCGGCTCGGGCATCTGGTCATAGACCTTGCGGATGGCGGGCGCCATCTTGTTCGTCAGCGTGCCGGCCACGATCATCAGGTCGCTATGGCGTGGGCTGGAGCGCGGAATGATGCCGAACTGGTCCAGGTCGTAGCGCGCCATGGCGGCATGCATCATCTCGACGGCACAGCAGGCCAGGCCAAAGGTCATGAACCACAGGCTGTTGGCGCGTGCGGCCTGCACCACATCGTCCAGCCGGGCAAGCACAAAACCATCGCGCTCCATGGAGGGAGCTATTGCAAGGGAAGGAGAAGAGTTGTTAGCCATGGCCGCATCGTCGCCACGCGGGCCCACGCCGTCTTGAAGCAAAGCGACATCGGCCTCCATCACCGGAGACCTGCGACGACACCAGCCCCACCGCACAGCGCCCCAGCAGGCCCTGCGACAATCCTTAGAACCTGTTCAAGATCTTCAGGTGCCGGCGAGCCCGCTTCCAAGGCGAACTTATGCACAAAATTGGAGCATCCACCGGCCCCGAGCCACTGCAGGTGGCAACTTGTAAAAAAACTTTGCGCAACCGCTAAGTCGTTGATTTATATGGATTTAAATCCCCTGCTTTTTTGACAGGCAATCCAGCCAAAGCACGGATTTTCAAGGCCTTGCGGGGCAAAACCAAGGGATATCAACAAAGTTATCCACAGAAATTTTGGATTTCTTACAAATACCCTGTGAAATCAAGCACTTGCAGGCCATATCGAAGAAATGGGTGAACATGACACCCCACAGCTAGCACAAAAAGGGGGCCATCTGTCCTCTTGACGAAGCCCTCGTGTCCGACTTATGCACACCAACCGTGATGCGGCGCAACATACGTCCGTCACAACGGCTTAGCACAAAAATTCGTGGGAAATTTCTTCAGATGCTTGATTCATAACGATTTTTTTGGTGTGCCGCATTTCCGGGCAATCTGTTCGCAGCCAGCATTCATGCGGGCTGGCAGGGTGTCCGGACAGGATGTCAACAAAGTTATCCACAGAAAGTCGGGATTACTTGGCCCCTCTCATCAAATCAAGCACTTAGCACCTAAACCTCCACGCGGCCTCCACAAGCCGCTGTAACCCGCCCTCTGCCGTGCCTACCCCCTCCACCATCGTCCAGGTTGCCCTGCACACCCCGTCGCACAGCGGCGTGGGCGATCTGCTGAGCTACGCCAGTGAGCACCCGCTCGCGCCCGGCACGCTGGTGCGCGTGCCGCTCGGCACCCGCGAGGTGCTGGGCGTGGTGTGGGATACCGACGAGGCCACCGGCGAGTTGCCCGACGGCGCCACGCTGCGGCCGATTGCCGGTGTGCTCGACGGTGTGGCGCCGCTGGACCTGCCCTGGCGCCGCCTGGTGGCGTTTGCCGCGCGCTACTACCAGCGTGCCCTGGGCGAGGTCGCTACGGCCGCCTTGCCGCCCCAGCTGCGCGACCTGCGCCCCGAACAACTCGCCCGCCGCCTGCGCCGCCCGGCCAAGGCAGGGGGCGACACTTCAAATGCTATTGAAAACATAGCACTTACCCCAGAACAGGAAAGCGCCAGGGCCCGAATTTCTGCTGAAAAAGGCCCTTTCCTGCTGTTTGGCAGCACGGGCAGCGGCAAGACCGAGGTGTACCTGCGCTGCGTGCAGGAGATGCTGGAGGCCGACCCCACCGCGCAAGCCCTGGTGATGGTGCCCGAGATCAACCTGACCCCCCAGCTCGAAGAGCGCTTTGTGGGCCGCTTTGCCCCGCGCTTCGGCCCCGGTGCCGTGGTGTCGCTGCACAGCGGCATGACGAACCCGCAGCGCCTCAAGAGCTGGCTGGCCGCCCACAGCGGCAGCGCACGCATCGTGCTGGGCACGCGCATGGCGGTGTTTGCCAGCCTGCCGGTGCTGAAACTCATCGTGGTCGATGAAGAACACGACCCCAGCTACAAGCAACAAGAGGGCGCGCGCTACTCGGCCCGCGATCTGGCCATCTGGCGCGGGCGCGAGCAGGGCGCCAAGGTCATTCTGGGCTCGGCCACACCGTCGCTGGAGAGCTGGTACGCCAGCCGCCCCGCCACTGCCGACGACCCCGAAGGCGGCCGCTATGTGCGGCTGCACATGCCCAGCCGCATCGGTGCCGGGGCCCTGGCGCGTGTGCGCCGGGTGGACATGAACCAGCAGCCTCGGCGCACAGTGTTCAGCGCGCCGCTGCTGCAGGCCATCACCGAACGCGTGGCGCGCGGCGAACAAAGCATGGTGCTGCTGAATCGCCGGGGCTACGCCCCCGTGCTGCACTGCGTGGACTGCGGCTGGAAAAGCGACTGCCCGCACTGCAGCGCGCACCAGGTCTTCCACAAGACCGACCGCACCCTGCGCTGCCACCACTGCGGCTACACCGTGCGCGTGCCCTACCACTGCCCCACCTGTGGCAGCCCCGACATTCACCCCATGGGCCGGGGCACCGAGCAGCTCGAAGAACAACTGGGCGCCCTGCTGTCCGAGGTGCTGCGGCCCGACCGCACGCCCGCGCGCATTGCCCGCATCGACGCCGACACCACCAAGGCCAAGGGTGCGCTGGAGGCGCAGCTGGCGCAGGTGCACTCGGGCGAGGTGGATGTGCTGGTGGGCACGCAGATGATCGCCAAGGGGCACGACTTTCGGCGCATCACGCTGGTGGCCGCGGTGCAGCCCGATGGCGCACTGTTCAGCAGCGACTTCCGCGCGGCCGAGCGGCTGTTTGCGCTGCTCATGCAGGCCGCAGGCCGGGCTGGGCGCGATGCGGCCTACATGGCCGCACAAGCGGTGCATGGCACGCAGCCCGAGATGTGGGTGCAGAGTTTTCACCCCAAACATGCCGTGTTCGAGGCGCTGCGCACGCACGACTACGAGGCTTTTGCCGCCCAGCAGCTCAAGGAGCGCGAGGAAGCCGCCATGCCGCCGTTCTCGTACCAGGCGCTGGTGCGGGCCGATGCCCGCACGCAGGAGGTGGCGCAGGGTTTTCTGTCAGCAGCCACCGCCGCCGCCCGCGCCGCGCAGCTGCCAGGGCTGCCCGATGGCACGGTCATCCTGTTCCCGCCCGTGCCGCTGACCATCCAGCGTGTGGCCAATGTGGAACGCGCCCAGATGCTCATGGAAAGCAGCAGCCGCGCCACCCTGCAGCGCTTTCTGGCCGCGTGGCAGCCGGTGCTGCAAACCACCCGCAGCCAGCCCGAGCACAAGGGGCTGATACGGTGGCTGGTGGATGTGGACCCGCTCGCGATATGACGCCGGTCAACCAGGCAGACTGTCGTTGTAGACCTTGATGTAACAGACTTCGTTGGGCTGCAGCACCAAGCCCACGGTGCATTCCGGCGTGAAGCCCGTGGGAGGGAGCACAACCAGTCCGGGTATGACGCTGACGCCGGTCACCCGCTGCGCGCGGTCGGTCAGGTTCTGGGCGGTATAGATATGAAACAAATCCCCAAAGAAAAGATCGGTGCTGTGGGGAATGTTGGCCACGCCGCCTGTGGCCTGGTCAAAGGCGATCTCCACCGGCGCGGGGGTCGCAATGGCGGGGTGATTCCAAAGGCTCGCTGAGAGCGCTCCGCAAACCAGCAGCCCGGTTGTCCAGACCTTCAGCGCACGGCTGCCCTGGGTCCGCATCGCGTGATAGGCCGCCAGGGCCAGCAATCCCGCCAGGCAAATCAGCCCCCATTCAGATACCGTCGGCACGTTCGAGGCCGCCAGGGGCGCGTAAGCCACGCCACCCATGGATTGCGCGGCTGCGCCCTGCGCCACCAGCAATCCCACCATCGCGACGACACTACCCCGCGCACCCAACATCACTTGCTTCATTCTGAAATCCCTTTGCGCAAAACCAAAAGTGTTACAAGGGATTACTGAATCGGCAAGAAAGTTATTGCCATGCGCGGACCGTGACCGCCTGCCCAGTCCTGATCACTGGCGCCAGCCACCGGGCTGGCCAAGAGCCAGTACCTTGATCAAGCTCCAGCAGCCACAAACTGCCCGTGCAGCCCCAGCGGCAGGCCATAGGGCAGCGTGACGCTGGCCACCGGCCCGGCACTCACCGCCTGGGCGTCGAACACGGACAGCGTCGTGCGCTCCGTCGGCCAGTGGTAGGCGGTGCCCAGCACCCAACCCCGGCCCTCGGGCGCGGTGGTGCTGGCGGGGATGTAAACATGCTCCTCTGCAATCCAGCCCGCGCCGTACCGATGGCGCTGCGGTTTTTTGTCGCCCTGCAGCGTGAGCACCGTGTCAAAGCCCTGCACATGCGCGTCCATGCCCGGGCTGCGCGCCAGCAAGGTGGTGAAGCGCGTGGGCAGCCCGTTGCGAGCCGGGTGGATGCGCGGGAACTCCACGTGGGCAAGCCCCGGTGTCTCCAGCCGCGCCTGGCCGGTGGACGGGTTGAGCGTGATGTGCGCCCACTGCGTCGCAGCCGCTACCGAGGTGCTGCGGGGGGCATCGACGTTCAGATGGCGCAGCGCGGTCAGGATGTCGGGCTGCGCCACAAACCGCACCTGCACCGTGCCACCCTCTTCCCAGGCATTGGCCAGGTGGAACAGGCCGGTGGCGGGCAACTCAAAGCGCTGGACCTTGAAGTCCGCCTTGCCGACCAACAACACCACCAGCGGCGCCTTGCCTTCCCAGCGGTAGTGCGGCAGCGGGCTGCCGGCACCGGGCTGTCCGTTGAACTTCAGCGGCATGAGCAGGAACACCAAGTGCCGCTCGGTGATGGCGAAGTCGTGAACCATGTCTGCTTGTTCCGTGGTCAGGACATGCTGGCGGCGCAACTGCCCAGTCGGTGCAATGTCGTACACCAGCAGCTTCCCCGAGCCCGGCACGTAGCCAAAATTCCACACCGTGCCATCCGGCGCCACGCGCGGGTGGGCCGAGAAGGGCGCGCCCCGGGTCTCGGGCGACCAGGCCTTGAACCCCTGGGCCTGCAGCGTAACCGGGTCCACCGCCAGGGCCGAACCCGCTTCCCACAGCGCAAAAAGCTCCTTGCGCGCGGGCAGGGCCAGCAGATTGATGTTGGCAGGGTTGACGTCGTCCGGCCCGCTGAGCGGGGGCGAGTTGGGCAGCGTGGTGGCAAAACCCGAGTACAGCAGCCGACCGGCGGCCTCTTCCGCTGTGAGCTTGGGGGTGGCCAGCAGGGTGCCTCGGTGCGAAACCCGGGGCGACGTGGCCGTTGATAGGTTGCCGCCCTCAAAACGAAACGCCTGCAGCATTCCGTCGCCGTCAAACCAGTGGTTCATGGCCACGCCGCCGAGCTCGCGCCGGGCCGGGCCAATGCGGTACAGCGTGCCCTGCAGGGCAGCGGGCCAGCGCCCCCTCACGGGCAGCGGGCCACTGGCGAGCGGCGCCTTCAAAGGCCCGTTGTAGGGGGTGTAACTGCTGCGCCAGGCATGGGGCGCATCGGCGCTGTGGCTCAGCGTGGGCAGCAGGCTGGCGCCCAGGGTTGCCAGAACAGCGCGGCGCGGTGGATGGGGGTGGGTCATCGCGGGCTCCTGACTGGCTTACTTGAGTTCGATGGCCTGGGGGCTGACATCGGCACCCACGCGGAAGGCCGCGTCGGCGAACTGCGGTGGGCCCAGCGCGCTGCGCGCATTGCGGCTGAAGCCGTATAACTCGGTCGGCACGCCAAACACATTGGCGTCGAGTTTCATGTTGGCGTTCTCGTCCAGAAACACCGAAACGGCGTAGTCACCTTCGGGCAGGCCCACAAACTGCACCACAGCCTTCCCATCGCCCGGCTGGGCCGTAGCCACCTGCAGCGGCTTGCCGCGCGGGAAGCCCTCGCTGTTGTCAAACAGTGCGGCCAGCACGGCGCCCTGCTTTTGCGCAGGCACGGTGACTTCAATGCGCAGGTCGGCAGCGTGTGCAGCCAGGGTGGTCAGCGCGGCCAGGGAGAGAATCAGTTTTTTCATGAAGGGGCTTTCTGTGGGGGGGCAAGCTGGGACACGCCCAGACCGACCCGCACTGTGCCCAGCCCGCCCAGGCCCCGCGAGACATTTGCGACGAAATGCACAAAACGTGGCGTGACCTGCAACCCGTCGGCGTGAGGCACACCGGCCTGGTAAGGCAGCCCGGTCGGCCCAGCTTGCGCTGCCCGCCTGCCCGATAAAACTTGCATCCGGGGGGATCGGCCCAGATACTGCGCCTCTTTGCAGCTCGGTATTGGCGGGCATGGCGCCCCGCGCACCGTCCCCCTGCTCCCCCTCGACTTTCAGAAAGCCCTACCAATGACAGCCATTGTTCGTGCCCTGATCTTGCTGCTCCTCCTGGCGGGGGGAACCGCCGTGCGCGCCCAGAACCTGCTCACCAACGGCAACTTCGAGGCTGGCCTGGCTGGCTGGAGTACCTGGACGGCGCCGCCGGGCTTCTGGGACGGCACCTGGATACACAGCAACGACTGCGATATCTGGGTGCCCACCCAGTGCCCGTTCGAAGGCGCCGGAATGTCCCACGCGCAGAAAAAAGGCAGTGGCGCGGGCAATGCACACGGGGGCCTGTTCCAGACCGTGGCGGTCACCCCCGGGCGGGTGTACCGGCTGCGCGGCGCTTGGTCGGGGGGCGTCACGGGCAATGCCGGTGGCAACGCCACCTGGTGGGAGGTGGTGGCCTACGACGGCGCCGTGGGCGCAGCCACCATCGACGCGGCGCCCGGCCCGCTGGACACGCTGATTGCCCGGCGCGACGTGTCGAACCTCGCGCTCAACGGCGTCTTCCAGTTCCAGTGGGAGCCCTTTGACGGCACCTTTACGGCGACCTCCAGCCAGGTGACCATCGCACTCAAAACCGGCAGCTTCTTCACCTTCGACGCGGCGGGCTACCACGACGATCTGGTACTCGAAGAAGTGGCATCCAGCAACATCCCCGTCAACTCGCCTTGGGCGCTGGTGGTGCTTTGCCTGGGGCTGCTGGCGACCGGCGCCTGGATGCGGCGCGGCCCGGGAATGCGGCGCGGGTAGAAGGCAGCGCCAAAAATTCAAGCATTTTGGGCCGCCAGCGCTTTATAGAAAAGCGCCAATAGCTATCATAAATATAGCAATCAGGTCAGCAACGCCACCGCCGCTGAAAAGCTCAGAAACGCCAGCGCCGTGGACACCAGAATGATCCGCGCCACACGCCCATTGTTGGCGCCGAACTTCTCGGCCAGCAGGGACACGTTGCTGGCGCTGGGCAGCGCCGCCAGCAGCACCATCACCGTGAGCGCAAAGGGCGTGAGCGGCACCCCCATCGCCATGGCCGCCGTGCCCACGCCCCACACCAGAAGCGGGTGCACCAGGAGCTTGGCCAGCGCCACCGGCACATAGTCGCGCGCGGGCACCTGCTCGTGCTGGTTCATCTGGGAACGCGCCAGCACGGCACCGATGGTGAACAGCGCCACAGGCGAGGCCGCGTCGGCCAGCATGGCGATGGTCTTGTCGACCGGGCCGGGCAGCTTGAACTGCAGGGCCGAGGCCAGTGCGCCCAGCGCGATCGACCAGGGCATGGGATTGGTCGCCATGCCCTTGAAGGCGTTCTTCAGCGCCACCCCCACGCCGTGGGTGCCCGCACCATCCAGGCGCGAGAGCGCAATACACAGCGAGCTGGTGATGACCATGTCCACCACGATGGTGACGATGGCAGGGCCCGCGCTTTGCGCCCCCAGCAGTGCGACCAGCAGCGGCACGCCCATGAAGCCGGTGTTGGGAAAAGCGGCCACCAGCGCGCCAAAGGCTGCGTCGTTCCAGCCGATGTGCGCCTTGCGCGTGAGCACCACCGTGGCGCCCACCATCACCAGCGCACAGAGCACATACACGCCCGCCACGGCCGGGTCCAACAGCTGGGCGATGGGTGTGCTCGCGCCAAAGCGGTACAGCATGCAGGGCAGTGCAAAGTACAGCACGAAGGCGTTGAGCCCCGGGATGGCCGGCTGGGGAAGCACTCCGCGCCGGGCGGCGAGATAGCCGCAGAGCACCAGCGCAAAGAAGGGGAAGGTGATGAGAAGGACGGAGAGCACGGTCCCATTGTCCTTGCTGCGCCTGCGGCCGGGGTCTGCGGCGCCCGGTGTGGTCAGCGCAAAGTCAGGTGGGGGCCATCACCCATGGCGAATGCACGGCAAGGATCTCCAGCCAGCGTTGCGGTTGAAGGCGCATCCACTTCACTGCTTGCGCTGGATGATCAGGTTGCGCTTGGCGTCTTCGGGGTAGGCGAAGGTGATGGCGCCGTTCTTGACCATGCCCATGACCAGCATGTTGCGCGTGATCGCGTCCTTGTCCTGCACGCTGAAGGGCTTGTCGTAGGTGGTGACCACGCCGTAGTAGGTCTTCATCTTGCCCTCCAGCGACTCCTTGATGGCTTTGCCGGTGAGGTTGCCGTCGCGGATGCCGAGGAAGGAATACATCAGCAGGTAGGTGGCGTCGTAGGCGTTGGCCGCTGCCATGGGCACGGCCACCTTGCCGTGGTACTTGCGGGTGTAGCTCGACAGGAACGATGCACGGCGCTCGTTGCTGGGCTCGGCGATGAAGGTCTGCACCATGAGCGCGCCCTCGGCCGCGTCCTTGGCGCCTTCGAGGAAGAAGGGGAAGGACAGTGGCCACGGCCCCACCTGCGGCACCTTCCAGCCCAGGGCCTTCTTGCCGTTGGCGATGGTGGCGTTTTCCGGCCCCACGGTGTAGCTGTAGACCACGTTGGCGCCCGCGTTGCGCGCGGCGGTCAGCTCGGCCGTGAGGTCCTTCACCCCCAGGTCAAAACGCGCCACATGCACGGGCTTGAGGTTTTTGGCCGCCAGCGCGGCCACCACGTCGTTGTAGCCGCCTTCGCCATAGCCAGTCTTGTCGGCAAAGATGGCGACCTTGTCCCAGCCGCGCTTGACGATGTCGTCCACCAGGAAGGGCGCCTGGATCGCGTCGCGCGCCTGCACGCGGAAGATGTAGCTGTCGGGCGCGGGGTATTTGGCCGTCACGGCAGTGCCCGTGGCGCAGGGCACGATGAGGGGGCTGGAGGCGCCCTGGAACAGGTCGATGGCCTTGAGCGCCACGCCGGTGTTGCAAAAGCCGATGGTGGCGACCACTTTTTCATTGAGAAGCTCTTGCGACACCTTACGCCCCTGGTCGGGGTCGGCCGTGTCGTCCTTGATGACCAGTTCCAGCGGGCGGCCCAGATAGCCGCCCACGGCATTGATTTCGTCCACCGCCAGCTTGATGCCGTTGAGCATGGGCACGCCAAAATCGGCCGATGGCCCGGTGAACGGCCCCACGACTCCCACGCGCACAGGCACGGTGCTGCCGATCTGGGCCTGTGCCGGCAGCAGGGCTGTGCAGGCCAGTACACCGGATGCCACCACAGCGCTCCATGCGCGAAGGTGCACACAGCGGCGGCGTGCGTCCGGGATGCCCGGTGCGGCGGTCTGAGCGGTGGAGGGCTGGTCAGTGGGGTTCATGGCGGGGCTCGGTTCTCTACACCAGCATCCCGGCAAGAGATGCACTGGCCTGCGAGTATCAAATTGTGAAAACAAAGCCCCTAGCGGGGTTTCCCGGAGCGTCCGGCCCGCCAGGTGCTAGTGGCGCCCACCCGTCAGGGGCCTGTCAGCCGCCCGCCCGGCACACGCGGTCCACCCCGACTGGGCACGGGCTAGACAGGCTGCCGGACCGCGCCGGTATCATTGCGCCCTTGCGCGGCCTGACCCGGCCGCGCCACCACCCGCCCCTGGGCATGCGCCGCCCACACCCGCCCTCCCTGTACCGCTCCCCGCTGCTCTGCTGCCCTCCCTCCCATGTCTGCCGGTCTCAATCTCGCCCAGCTCCAGGCTGTCCACTACACCGACGGGGCTTGCCTCGTGCTGGCCGGGGCGGGCTCGGGCAAGACGCGGGTGATCACCATGAAGATCGCCCACATGATCGAAAAGGGCATGGACCCCAAGCGCATTGCGGCCATCACCTTCACGAACAAGGCTGCCGCCGAAATGCGCGAGCGCGCCAAGGGCCTGATCGGCCGACGCGCCAAGGATGTGCTGGTGTGCACCTTCCATGCCCTGGGCGTGCGCATGGTGCGCGAGGACGGCCATGTGCTGGGCCTCAAACCCCAGTTCAGCATCCTCGACGCCGATGACGTAACGGGCATCCTTAAGGAAGCCTCGGGCGGCACCACCGACATGGCCACCGCGCGCCAGTGGCAGTGGGTGATCAGCAAGTGGAAGAATATGGGCCTGACCTCCGAGCAGGCGCTGGCCCAGGCGGCGGACGACAACGAACGCATCATCGCCACGCTGATGGCCCGGTATGAAGAGCGCCTGGCGGCCTACCAGAGCGTGGACTTTGACGACCTGATCGGCATGCCGCTGCGGCTGCTGCGCGACTTCCCGGAGGTGCGTGCCAAGTGGCAGGCGGCCCTGGGCCATGTGCTGGTGGACGAGTACCAGGACACCAACGCCACGCAGTACGAGCTGCTCAAGCTGCTGGTGGGCGAAAAGGGGCACTTCACCGCCGTGGGCGACGACGACCAGTCCATCTACGGCTGGCGCGGCGCGACGCTGGACAACCTCAAGAAGTTGCCGGTGGACTACCCCCACCTCAAGGTCATCAAGCTGGAGCAGAACTACCGCTCCACCAGCGCCATCCTGCGCGCGGCCAACAACGTGATCGGGCCCAACCCCAAGCTGTTCCCTAAAACCCTGTTCAGCGAACTGGGCGAGGGCGAACCGGTGCGCGTGGTGGACGCCGACAGCGAAGAACACGAAGCCGAGCGCGCCGTGGCCCGCATCCAGAGCCTGCGCGCGGCCAGCAACCCGCCGCCGGACTGGAAGAGCTTCGCCATCCTGTACCGCGCCAACCACCAGGCCAAGCCGTTCGAGAAGGCGCTGCGCAAGGCCAATATTCCGTACAAGGTGTCGGGCGGCACCAGCTTTTTCGACCGCGCCGAAATCAAGGACCTGTGCGCCTGGTTTCGCCTCTGGATCAACAACGACGATGACCCGGCGTTTCTGCGCGCCATCACCACGCCCAAGCGCGGCATCGGCCACACCACGCTGGCGGCTCTGGGCGCGTTTGCCACGCAGCACAAGCAGAGCATGTTCGGCGCGCTGTTCAACGGCATGCTGCCAGCGGCAGTGCCCAAGCGTGCCATGGACGGCCTGCACGAATTCGGCCGCTACATCAATTACCTGGAGTACAGCGCCCGCCGCACCCATGGCGCCGAAGAGGCCCGCGCCTTTCTGAACGAATGGCTCAAGGAAATTGGCTACGAGCAGCACCTGTACGACAACGAAGACAGCGAGAAGGTGGCGGCCGCCCGCTGGAGCAACGTGATGGAGTTCTGCGACTGGATGGCCCAGCGCGCAGGCGGGCAGATTGACGATACGGCCGGTGCCGTGGTGGCCAAGGAGACCAAGAGCCTGCTGGAGGTGTCGCAGACCATTGCGCTGCTCTCCACCATCAGTGAGCGCGAGCAGGAGCAGGACATGGTCACGCTCTCGACCCTGCACGCCAGCAAGGGGCTGGAGTGGCCCCACGTGGTGCTGGTGGGCGTGACCGAGGGCATGCTGCCCTTCAAGCTCGACGACGACGAAGGCCGCCAGCAGAAGGTGAGCGACGACACGCTGCAGCGCCTGCAGGAAGAGCGCCGCCTGATGTACGTGGGCATCACCCGCGCCCAGCGCACCCTGGCCGTGAGCTGGACCAAGCGGCGCAAGAAGGGCCGCGAGATGGTGGCCGCGCAGCCCAGCCGCTTCATTGCCGAAATGGGCTTGGACAAGACCACCGCCCGCGAAGATCCGCGCGAGAAGCTCAAGGCATTGCGCGCCGAATTTGCGGCCAAGGCCCAGGCCACCTCCGCAGCCACTGCAGCCGCAGCCGCCACCCCGGAATGAGCGCCCCACCGCAGCCACGGCACCCACCACAACGCACTCCACCCATGGCGCCCGACATCCACCGACACACGCCGCTGTTGGCAGTTGCTTTTGTTTTGATAGCTATCAGCGCTTATCCTACAAGCGCCAGTAGCCAAAATGACCCAAAATCCACGGCAGCATGCCCGTCGGCGGCAGACATGGACCACCAGCACCTGCAAGGGCGCTGGCTGGCCCAACTGCAGGGCGCATCCCCGGATGCACCTGGCGCCACCGCCACACTGCAACTGGGCCCGCATCCCGAGCTGGCACAGAGCGTGCGTGGCACCGTGCAAAGAAATGGCGCCACGGCGCAGGTCAGCGGCGACGTCGATGGCGGCGACCTGACCCTGGAAGAATCGATCAACGGCACGAACATCAGCGCCACCTGGACAGGCCAGGTGGTCGATGGAAGTTGCGGCAAGGAAATACGCGGAACATGGAACGACGCCAACCCCACCCCTTCGGCCCCCTCGGCTCCTTTTGTGCTGCGCAAGCAGGTGGGCTGGCAATGACGGCCGCGCCAGCCTCACCTCGCCGCAGCGGCGGCCACCGGCGTGGCACGCTGGCCCTGCTGGTGGCCGCTGCGCTGGCGCCTGCCGGCGCCGCGCTGGCGCAGACCCCGCCTGCTGGCGGCTCGGCCACCCCGAGCGGCGACGCTGCCTGGCGCCGCTGCGCCGCCCTGTCCAGTGACAATCAGGCGCGCCTGGCCTGCTTTGACCAGTGGGCCACCGACCAGCAAGGCTGGAACGCGCCTGGCGCCACGGCGTCGGCCTCGACAGACGTGCCGCCCCCGGTGGACACCACGCTACCCGCCACCCGTGTGATTGACGTGGCCCGCACCGAGGGCTGCCGCGATCCGCAGTACAGCGACCTCTCGCGCTTCTGGGAACTGGAGTCGGGCAGCGACTGCGGCACCTTCAGCTTCCGGGGCTACCGGCCCATCACCGTGTCGGTGGTGGCGTCAAGCAATGTGAACCGCCAGCCCACGTCGGATGCAGCCGACCATTCGGCCACCGAGTCCACGCCCTACCGCCGCACCGAGAACCGCATCCAGCTGTCGGTGCGTACCAAGGTTGCGCAAGGGCTGCTGACCCAGGGACATCCCACGCTCAAGGACTCGGTGTGGTTCGGCTACTCCCAGCAGTCGTACTGGCAGCTGTTCACCCCCGAGATCTCGCGCCCCTTCCGCGCCACCGACCACGAGCCCGAGGTCATGTATGTCTACCCCACCACGGCACAACTGCCGTTTGGCTGGAAGTGGCGCTACAGCGGCATCGGACTGGTGCACCAGTCCAACGGCCAGAGCAAGCCCCTGTCGCGCAGCTGGAATCGCGCCTACCTGATGACGGGCATGGAGCTGGGCAACAGCGTCAGCGTAAACGCGCGCATCTGGAAGCGCATCCCCGAAAGCTCGGGCAGCGACGACAACCCCGGCATCAGTGACTACATCGGGCGGGGTGAGCTGTCGGCATTCTGGAACGTCAACAAGGAGAACACGGTGGGCGCCACGCTGCGCCACTCGCTGTCGAGCAGCGACCGGGGCTCGGTCCGCCTGGAATGGCTGCAGACCGTGGGCACGGGCCTGTTTGGCAACAAGAGCAACCTGCGCCTGCACACGCAGCTGTTCAGCGGCTACGGCGACAGCATGATCGACTACAACCGCAAACGCACGGTGTTCAGCGTGGGGTTGAGTCTGGTGGACTTCTAGAGTCCATCCCCCTGAGGCGCTGCGCACCTTCCCCCTTCTCTCGAATGGCTGCGCCATTCGGGAAGGGGGACGCAGCCCTCGCTGCAGGGCGGCCCTTGCTCGGCTGCCCGCGCCTGGGGCTGCGCCAGTCTCACAGGCTGCGCACAAGGCAAAGCGCAGCGAACTCCGCGCTGGATTGTTCACAACTCGTTACGACATCGTCCTCAAGTTTTGTGTGACGGCGCCGACAGGCCGCCACAATGGCACGCGCACAGAAACCGGCGTGGCCATCTGTGAGAGGCGTTCAAAAAGAGCCCCTTTCCCACCGTTTTACCTGCCATTGCCCGCACCGTGCGCCCTCGACAATGCCGACAAAGAGGAACACACCCATGGACATGCAATACCAGCTCAAGGCAGGCAGCTACTACCTCTACGACATGCGCGAGGCGCCCAGTGCCGTCACGGGTGAGCGCAGGTTCAAGCTCAAGACCGACACGGTGGCCATTGCGTTCGATGCGCACACGGGCGAAGTGCACCAGCATGGCAGCCCCACGCGCATCCAGTCCTGGGCCAACAACACGCGCCGCCGCCTGCGCGCTGCTGGGGCGCAGGACATGGCCAACGACATCGTGGTGGTGTCGGGCCCACTGCCGGTGGACGAACTCAACAAATGCCTGTGGGTGCGCGGCTATGTGCGCCGCATGTTCTCGCGCCTGGCCACCTTGCCCCACGGCAAGCTGCAGCGCCCTGCGGAGCCGTTTCGCAAGGCAGCCTGAAACCAGGCGAGCTTCCTCAAAGATCCCGATCAGGGCCGCACACAGCGGCCCTTTTCTTTTCTGGGAGCGCTCAGGCCTCCGAGTCCTCGGCCACGTCGCTGTCTGTGTTCTCCAGCACCTCGGCGTGTTTGACGATGGTCACCGGCACGGGGCTGGCATGCGCCACCTCCTGCGACACCGAACCCAGCAGCGCACTGGTGATGGCGCCCTGGCCCTTGGCGCCGATGATGACCATGTCGCAGCCCGAGCGCTCGATCATGTCCACCAGCGTGTGCGCCACATCGCCCACACCCACATCGGTTTCATAAGCCACCCCGGCCGCGTCGAGCAGTGCGCGCGCCGACGCCATGAGATGGTCACCCGCCTCCAGGCTGGCGGCGGCGATCAGGTCGGGGTCGCGCGTGGTCACCAGTTCGTACAGCGTGGCGGGCTCCTGCACGTTGGCCAGCACCATGGTGGCCTGGAGCCCCTGGTCCACCAGCGCCAGTGCGTGGTGCACGCCATCCAGGGAGAGTTCGGAGCCGTCCACGGCGATGAGGATTTTGAGCATGGTGTTCTCCTTGTAGTACCTTGGTCCAGTGTAGCCACGGCCTCGTCGAAAACCCGTCCATAACCTTGAGCGAGGTCAGGGTAGCCTGTCTGGGACAATGCCGCCCATCATGCTGCAGTTCGACCTCCTCAAAACCGACCCCTCCAGCCACGCACGCCGTGGCACGCTCACGCTCAACCACGGCGTGGTGCAGACCCCCATCTTCATGCCCGTGGGCACCTATGGCACCGTCAAGGGCGTGATGCCCCGCAGCCTGCACGACATGGGTGCGCAGATCATTTTGGGCAACACCTTCCACCTGTGGATGCGCCCGGGCCTGGATGTGATGCAGAGCTTTGGCGGCCTGCACGGCTTTGAAAAGTGGGACAAGCCCATCCTCACCGACTCGGGTGGTTTCCAGGTCTGGAGCCTGGGGGCCATGCGCAAGATCACCGAAGAAGGCGTGACCTTTGCCAGCCCCGTGAACGGCGACAAGCTCTTCATGTCGCCCGAGGTGAGCATGCAGATCCAGACCACGCTCAACTCCGACATCGTCATGCAACTCGACGAGTGCACGCCCTACGAAACCAAGGGCCACAAGACCACCGAGGCCGAGGCGCGCAAGAGCATGGAAATGAGCCTGCGCTGGGCCAAGCGCTCGCGCGATGAATTCGAGCGGCTGCAGAACCCCAACGCGCTCTTTGGCATCGTGCAGGGCGGCATGTTCAAGAACCTGCGCCAGGAATCACTGGAGCACCTGGTCGAGATGGACTTCCCCGGCTACGCCGTGGGCGGCGTGAGCGTGGGCGAGCCCAAGGACGAGATGCTGGACATCATGGCCCACACGCCCCACCGCCTGCCTGCGCACAAGCCGCGCTACCTGATGGGCGTGGGCACGCCCGAGGACCTGGTGCAGGGCGTGGCCGACGGCGTGGACATGTTCGACTGCGTGATGCCCACGCGCAACGCGCGCAACGGCACGATGTTCACGCGCTTTGGCGACCTGAAGATCCGCAACGCACGCCACAAGGCCGACCACAAACCGATGGACACCAGCTGCACCTGCTACGCTTGCGCTGGCAGTTCGGGCGTGTCGTGGGACGATGGCGGGCGCGAGGGCTTCAGCCGCGCCTACCTGCACCACCTGGACCGCTGCGGCGAGATGCTGGGCCCCATGCTCACCACCGTGCACAACCTGCACTACTACCTGAACCTGATGCGCGAGGTGCGCGTGTCGCTGGACGCGGGCACGTTCGCCGAATTCCGTGCACGCTTCAAGACCGAGCGCGCACGGGGCGTGTAAGCACAACCAATAGCTATAAAAATAATAGCTATTAGCGCTTGATAGATAAGCGCCAGAGGCCAAAATCATCCAAAATCTCCTGCACCACCTGCTGCGCTGGCCCGCCCGCATGCTGACCGGCCTGGGCAGCGGGCTGCTGGCGCTGCTGATCCTGTTCGAGGAATGGGGTTGGGAGCCGCTGCAGCGCCTGCTGGCGCGCATCGGCCGCTGGCCCGGCCTGCGCTGGATTGAAGGCTGCGTGCGCACCCTGCCCCCCTGGGCGGCGGTGGCGGTGTTTCTGCTGCCCACGGCACTGCTGCTGCCCGTCAAGCTGCTGGCCCTGTGGGCGGTGGGCCGGGGGCACGTGGTACTGGGCATGCTGGTGATCGTGCTGGCCAAGGTAGTGGGCACCGCCGTGGTGGCGCGGCTGTTCAGCCTGACCCAGCCCGCCCTGATGCAGCTGCACTGGTTTGCCTGGACCTATGCCCACTGGATGCGCCTCAAGCACGCGGTGCTGGAGCGCGCCCGCGCCTCGTGGGCATGGCGCGTGGCGCGGGTGGTGCGGCGGCAATGGCGGCTGCGCTGGCACAGGCTTCGCGCCAGGTAATGTTGGGTAGCGCCAGGGTAGCGCCCGCCGCTGTTTTGCTGCCAAGATATGCGCTCCCGCCAAAGCCCTCCGCAACGTCATCCCCCACCGCCACAGCATTGCGACATGGGTATGCAGCTTGACCTCCCGACCATCCTCCTGCTCTACAAGACCGCATTGGTGGCGGGGGCGCTGAGCATTTTTCATGTCAGCCGCCATTCGTGCCGCCCGCAAGGGCTCAAGCCCCTGGCAGCCGCCTACCTGCTGCTGGCCGTTGGTGCCGAACTGGCAGGCCAGGGTGAATATTCCATGCTGCCGCTCTGGTTCTGGAGCCACACCAGCCTGCTGCTCGGGGCACTGGGGTACACCCTCTTCTGGGCAGGTGCACGGGCACTGAGCGGCCGCAGGCGCGTCCCGCCTGCGGTGCTGATACTGGTTCCCGGAGGCTGGCTGGTGCTGGGCCTGGTCACGCAGTTTCCGCTGGACAACCTGCTGCGCGCAGGCGCCTTCCACCTGACCGCCGCAGTGTCACTGACCGCGGCAGCCTGGGAGGTGTGGCGCGACCGCCGCACCGAACCCCTGCCATCGCGTCCCCTGCTGGCCGGGCTGCTCCTGGCCAGCGCGGGCACCTTTGCCCTGCAGCTGTTGTACATCGCCACGCACACCGCCAGCCCACAGGGCTTTGCGCTGGCATTCTCCGTGCAGATGTTCTGCCACTTTGGCGTTGCGCTCATGGTCTCGTCCCTCTCCAACGAGCGCGCCGAAGTGCGCCTGGAAAAAGTGGCGCAGACCGACACGCTCACGGGCGTGGGCAACCGGCGCTGGGTCATGTCCATGCTGCCCGCGCGGCTACCCGTGGGCAGCGCCATCGCGCAGCTCGACCTGGACCACTTCAAGCACATCAATGATCGCTTCGGCCATGCGGCGGGCGACCGCGTGCTGGTCGCCACGGCCGACGCGCTTCGCCACCAGCTGCGCGATTCGGACCTGCTGGCCCGCATGGGAGGTGAAGAGTTCCTGGTCTACCTGCCGGACGCCAGCGCCAGTGCTGCAAGCGCCATCGCCCAGCGCCTGTGCGGGGCCGTGCAGCAGATCCGGCTGTCCGAGCTGGGCGAGGACATCCCCGTCACCGTGAGCATTGGACTGGCCTGCGTGACCTCCGCCGGCGGAACCTGGGCCGACTGGCTGGCTGCGGCCGACCGGGCGCTGTACGACGCCAAGCGCGCGGGCCGCAACCGCGTGGTGACAACGCACGAGCGCACTGCCTGAAACCGGTCCTTCTCACCCGAGCCGCGCCGCTGACCTGCGGCAGAATCCCACCCCATGCCCGCACCGCCCTATGCCGCCCTGAACGAAGCGCTGGAGCTGGCCTTTAACCTGGCCCCGGTGGGCATGTGCGTAACGCGCGAGCGCAGCATCGAGATCTGCAACGACGCCTTTGCCCACATGTTCGGCCACGAGCAGGCCGAGCTGCTGGGCCAGCCGCTGGCGCCGCTGTACCCCTCGTTCGAAGAGTTCACCCACACGGGCCACCTGGGCCTGCAGGCGATGAAGGCGTCGGGAAGTTATGCGGATGAGCGCATCATGCGACGGCGCGATGGTTCGCTGTTCTGGTGCCACGTGGTGGGCCGGGCACTGGACCGGTCGGACCCGTTTGCACGGGCGGTGTGGATGTTCGAGGACATCTCGCACCGCCGCCCCGTGAGCACGCCGCTGACCCTGCGCGAGCGCGAAATCGCCCAGCACATCGTCACCGGCGCCACCAGCAAGCAGATCGGGCGCTACCTGGACATCAGCCACCGCACGGTGGACGCCCACCGCGCGCGGCTCATGCGCAAGCTGGGGGCCAGCAGCACGGGGGAGCTGGTGGCGCTGCTGCTGGGCAACACCTGAGAGCTGGCAACGATCTCACAGGCAATCATCAACAATTGTTTCCCCAGCCAACGCTGCGGAGTCTCCCGCGCACCCGGCCCGGGGACAATCGGCACTGACGCGCGCGCCGCTCCCCGCCCATCAACTGCTGCCCCCATGTACCGCCCTTTTTTGCTCCACCGCCCGCTTTCGCCGCCCCTGGCCTGGCTGGGTTTGTCCGTGCTGATCTTCGCCGCCTGCCTGGTGGGCATCTTTGCTCGGCCCATCGGTTTTCTGTCGGTCTTCTGGCCCGCCAATGCGCTGCTGCTGGGGCTGCTGGTGCGTTATCCCAGGCTGGCGCGCCCGCCAGCCTGGGTAGCTGCCGCCGTAGGCTATGTGGCGGCAGACCTGGTGACGGGCAGCTCCTGGTCCATGGCCCTGTGGCTCAACGGCGCCAACCTGCTGGGCGCCACGGCGGGCTGGCTGGTGCTGCGTCGGCTGGACGAACGCATCCGGCGCCTGCAACGCACCATCTCTGCCCTCTACCTGCTGCTGGCTGCGCTGGCAGCCAGTGCCGTGGGGGCACTGGCAGGCTGTGGCGCCGCGCCGGTCTACTTCAACAGCCCGTGGACCGACCTGCTGTCCCTGTGGTTCAGCACCGAACTCATGAACTACATGCTCATCGTGCCGGTGGTGCTGGCCGCGCCGCGCGCCGACGACCCGCCGCCCGCAACGCAGGAGGTGCCCCTGATCTGGCGTGTGGCACCCGTCAGCTCGCTGCTGCTGGCCGAAGGCGTGCGCACCGTGATCGGGGGGCCCGGCATGCTGGCCTTTGTGGTGCCAGGGCTGCTGTGGTGCGCGCTCAGCTACAGCCCGTTTGTCTCCAGCCTGCTGTCGCTGGTGGTGTGCCTGTGGACCATGGCCGGCGTGGCCACCGGCGTGCTCAACTTCACACCTGCCCATGCCAGCGACGTGTTCTCGCTGCGTGTGGGCGTCACGCTGCTGGCACTGGGGCCGCTGGCCGTGGCCTGTGCTAGCGCGGCGCGCGCCGAAGCCCTGCGCCGCCTGGACCACGCCGTGCGCCACGACGACCTGACCGGTGTGCTTGCGCGGCGCGCGTTCCTTCAGCAAGGTGAGCGCTTGCTAGCGCGCTACCAGCGCGAATCTGCCGGGTTGGCCGTGTTGATGGTGGACGTGGACCACTTCAAGCAGGTCAACGACCAGCTGGGACACGGTGCGGGCGACCAGCTTCTGATTGGCATCGCCCAGGCCATGACCAGTGCGCTGCGCCCCCAGGATGTTCTAGGCCGCCTGGGTGGCGAGGAGTTTGCGGTGGTGCTGCCCGATGCCTCGCCCGCCGAGGCCCACGCGATCGCAGAACGGCTGCGCACGGTGGTCGAACAGCGGCCCTTTGGTACTGCGCAAGCACCCGAGCAGCACGCCACGGTCAGCATCGGCCTGGTGCACAGCGCCTCGCTGGGCGGCGACGCCGACCTGGACACGCTGCTGCTCGCCGCCGATGCAGCGCTCTACCGGGCCAAGGCGGAGGGGCGCAACCGGGTGATGACAGGGTAGGTCCAAGCGCGCCCCCGCGCCTCCGCAAAGCGCCCCCTGCGGGGAGGCCGCCGGTGGTACGACAGGGGCTGGCTCCATGGAAGCTCGGGCTTTCCATGCGCCGATTTCATCCGCCGAGCCCAACCAATGGGCACACGGCCTCATCAACGCGCAGGCAGACCGTCACTCCTGCGCCAACTTCACCCCCGCCCCCGTGCCGCAGGCATGGCAAAAGCGTGCAAAAGCGCTCTTGCGGGTGCTGCAGTGGCCGCAATGGTCGAACAGCCCAATGCCGCAATGCGGGCAAAAGTCGATCTTCTCGTTTTTCAGGTCCACCGGTCGCTCGCAGCCAGGGCACACGCTTTTGGCCAGGCGGGCCAGGGCGACGTCATAGCTCAGCTCCTTGCGGCGCTCCTGGTCGGGCAGGGTTTCGGCCAGCTTCTGGCGCTCCAGGTAGCGGTTGAGCGCCAGGATGGCGTAGCGCCCCACCACGGCCGTCAAGGCAATGCCCACCACGTAGCGCACATAACCGCCGTAGCTGGGCAGGTAAGGCACCAGCTCCACAAAAAACGCAAACAGCGCGAAGAAGATGAAGCCCCACACAAACGGCCAGTAGGTGCTCTTGCGCTTCTTGACGAACAGCCAGCCCGCAGCCGCCAGCAGCGGCAGCGTGAGGGCCAGGCGGTAGAGGAACACCCGCAGCTCGACCTTGCGGCGCTCGGCATTGAGCTTCACGTAGCCGTCGGACTCCATGCGGTTCAACTGCTCCTGCCGGGCGGCTGCGGTCTGGCGGGCATCCAGCGCAGCCTGCTGCTGCGCCTCCACCGCCTGCTGGGTCTTGCGTTCAGCGAGCTTGAGCACGTCCAGCGCCTGGGTGCGCGCCAGCACTTCGGGGTCATGGTCGGCGCGCTGGGTGGCGCTGCGGGTGGACAGCCAGTTGTTGAAGCTGTCCCGCTCGGCCTGCACCTCGCTGCGGACCTTGCTGCGCTGCAACTGGGCCTGCTCCAGCGCGGTCTGCGCGTCTTGCTCGGCCTGGCGCGCCGTTTTGACTTCGGCGCGCAGCTTGTCGGCTGCGGCTTTGTCCAGAAAGTCATCCACCCGCAGCGGGGTCTCGACCTTGGGCAGATCGCCCACGATGGTGCCGCCCAAGCCGATGAGGAAGCTGGCAAACACCAGCGCCACCAACCACAGGCCCCGGCGGAACCACTTTTCGGACAGCCGCAGTGATTTGCTCATCTTCGTTTCTCTCTGGAAATGCTATGCATTCGATAGCTTCCAGCGCTTACCAAGCATGCGCTAGAGGCCATTTTTATTCAATTTTTCACAGCCAGCACCGCCGGCGGTGCCGCGAGTTGCGCGCGCTGCAGCCAGGCCAGCACCGAATCGACGGTGACGGTTTCAATGCGGTCCGAAAACCGCTTCTCGTTCGGGTGGTCGTCAAACGCAATGTTGGCCGAGCCCACCCGCCCGCCCATGCGCGTGAGCGGCCCGAGCTTCAGTGCAGTGGGCTCGTAGCCCTTGAACTGCAGCCAGGCCTGCGCCTGGTCGCGCGAGCGCACGGTGGCGGGCTCCATGGCCATCGCCAGGGTCTCCAGCGCCCACTGGTTGGACTGCTGGTATTTGCGCCCCCACGCATAGCTGACCATGCTGTAGGGCGGATGCTGCAGCGCCTTGGTGCGGCCCTTGTCCTGCAGCACGGCCAGCAGGCGCTGCTGCACCTCGGGCGTGGGCACGGCATAGACGGCTTCATAGCGCCACAGGTCGTCCAGGAAGAACTCCCCCAGCCCCTGGCGGTACAGGTGCCCCACGGCGGTGCCACATTCGTTGAGCTTGTGCGCCACGCGCCAGGGGCCTTCGGCCGTCTTGTAGGCCCAGCCCATGTGCGAATAGCGCAGGCCGTATTTGCTCAGGTCCTGCCCTGCGCGAGCCAGCGCCACCACCTGTGCGCCCGACCTGGCGTGCTCGGCATCGAGCGCGGCCGAGGTCTGCTCGGCCAGCTTCATGCCACGCTCGATCACCTGCGGGGGCACGGGCTTGCGGGATTCGCAGGAGCGGCCGGCATGCGCTGGAGCCGTTGCTACGACCGCTAAAGCAACTGCCAGCAACGCAAGCCCATGGCCCATGAAACTGACGCGACCCAAGAGAGGGATGCCAAGCAAGGGCCGCCCCGCAGTGAGGGCATCGTCCCCCTTCCCGGAGCGCGCAGCGCGCAGAGAGAAGGGGGAAGCCGCGTAGCGGCTCAGGGGGTTGTACTTCATATTCAAAGACGCTCGTTGTGCAGCAGCGCACGGCCGATGGCGTTGGGTACAAAGGCAATGGCCTCGCCCGCCGCCGACAGGATCACGCCCGAGCCGATCACGCTGCAGGTCACCACCGTGCCCACCGCATAGGCCGAGCCCGCCACGCCACGGCCGACCACCTCCACACTCACCTGGGCACCATCCGAGGCACGCTCCAGCAGGTACACCGTACCCACGGCCGAGGCCTCCACCGCCCGCACCGTCAGCACCGCGCCGCCCACCGACAACGCCGCCGGCACCGTCACCACCGCACCGGCGGCCGCCGAGGCCACCGACGCCGCGCCCACCACCGAGGCCACGGGCAAAAGCGACAGCGCGGCAGAAGCCTCGCTCTGGGCCCGGGCCGGCGTAGCAGCTACCAGGGCCGCACACACCACACCGGCGGCCAGCAGAGCGCGGGGCAGGCGAGCGGCAGAGCCCCACGAAGAAAACATGGCATTCATCATCATTCACTCCTCAGGGTACGGCCCGCCCACACACCCAGGTGCGGGACAGACCGGGTCGAAAGACCAGAAAGAAATTCATCCACAACGGCGGCTGGTTGCCGCCTGTGCACACCGGGTGCAATCAGCTCGCGCTGCTGTTCTGGGCAGCGGCCTGGGCGGCTTCGCGGCGGCCTTGCAGGCGGGCGTCCATCAGATCAGCCTCGTGGCGATCGCGCAGCATCTTGGCCAGCGTGAAGGCGGTGGTGATGAGGTAAAGCCAGCTCACGCCCAGAAACGCCTTGTAGGTCACGTTAATGTCCATGCTCATCAGGCCCCAACCCGTGAGGCCCATGGCCACCGCAAAGCCGCCCCACACCACCAGCTTCCACATAGGGGTGTCGCCACCGCCACGGCGCGAAGCGCTTTCGTTGTCCCGCACAAACTTGGCCAACACAAACGCGGCCGAGAGGCAGAACACGTAGCCCATCACCATGAAGGCCTGCTCCAGTTGCTCGCCAGGCAGCCATGCCAGGCCCACGGCACACAGGAAAACCGCGATGCCGAACGAGACCCACACCTGCAACTGCCAGGCCTTGGTGTCACGCTGAACAACGATGGGAGAAGAAGACATTGCAGTGGTGCCCCGGGGGGCGTTGGTTGAACACGGAGCGAATGGTGCCCAGACGTAACTTGCGTGTCTGCATTGAACCGTAACAGTGGCTACCCGCAGGCTATCCGGTATCGTTTTGCGGTACTTTTTCTCGAAAAAATAGCCGAAGTCCGTTGTTCTCGCCCTACGCAGCCCCTGCAACGCACCTGCGCGACAGAGCCTGCAGGCCCCGCCAAAGACAATGGCAGACACCCCGGCGTGGCAGCCCCTGACCGCTGCGCGTGCTTGCTTTTTTGATGGACGGAGACCCACACCATGACCAAACCCTTTGACCTCGTCGTCCACGGCGCCACCGGCTTCACCGGCCGCCTGGTGGTCGAATACCTGCTCCAGCGCTACCCCGATGGCAGCGGCCTGCGCTGGGCCATGGGCGGGCGCAATGCCGACAAACTCGCCGCCGTGCGCGACGAAGTGGGCGCACCGGCCGACACTCCGCTGGTCGTGACCGACACCAGCAACCCCGCCAGCCTGCAAGCGCTGATGGATTCCACGCGCCTGGTGCTGACCACCGTGGGCCCCTACCAGCTCTATGGCAACGAACTGGTGGCCGCCTGCGCGAAGGCTGGTGTGGACTATGTGGACCTGTGCGGCGAGCCCGCCTGGATGCGCCAGATGATCGACGCGCACGAAGCTGCGGCCAAGGCCAGCGGCGCGCGCATCGTGTTCTCGTGTGGGTTCGACTCGATCCCGTTTGACCTGGGCGTGTTCCTGCTGCAAAAGGAATTTGCCCAGCGCTTCGGCCACCCCGCCCCGCGCGTGCGCGGCCGGGTGCGCAAGATGAAGGGCACCTTCTCTGGGGGCACGGCCGCCAGCCTCAAGGCCACCATGGCCGCGGCTGCCACCAACCCTGCGGTGCTGGATTTGCTGAAGAACCCGTTCTCTCTCACGCCCGGGTTTGAAGGGCCGCGCCAGCCAACCGGCCACAAACCCATGGTGGACGAGGCGCTGGGCGATGGAATCTGGGTGGCCCCGTTTGTAATGGCCGCCATCAACACGCGCAACGTGCACCGCTCCAACTTCCTGTTGCAGCACGCCTATGGCACCGACTTTGTCTACGACGAAATGCTCATCACCGGCCCTGGCGAAAAGGGCGAGACCATCGCCAACGCGGTGGCGGGCGACAAGTCGCTGGGCTCGGACAAAGGCCCCAAGCCCGGCGAAGGCCCTTCGCGCGAGGAACGCGAAAACGGGTTCTACGACGTGCTGTTCCTGGGCACCGACGATGCGGGCAACAGTTTGCGCGTGGGCGTGAAGGGCGACCGCGACCCAGGCTATGGCTCCACATCCAAGATGATCTCCGAGGCGGCTGTATGCCTGCTGCAGGATGCCACCACCACCCCCGGCGGCATCTGGACCACGGCGCCCGCGCTGGGTGACAAGCTGATAGCGCGGTTGCAGGCGAATGCAGGCCTGAGCTTTGCGGTGGAAACGGTGTGAGCACATAGGCCCCGGGGGGCGGTGCAGCGCCTTCGCGGGTAGGCACGTACAAAGCCGCAGGAAAGGCCGCGGGAAGGGCCCTGCACACACCTGCACGCCAGATGCGCCGAGGCTATGGGCGCGTCACACGGCGTGCAGGGAGGAGCTGGCACCGCCCACCAGTCCGGCGCCCGCTCCACAGCACACCCCATGACGCGCCTTCTTCTGTCTCCCCTACGCCACCATCCCAGGGCTGTGCAGCCCCCCCAGCACCCGCGTAACCAGAGACTCCAGCGAGCCGTCATGCCGGAAACCGGCAGCCTCTGACTGAGGCGTCCGCAAGGCTGGTAAACACCCGAACAGTGCTTCGGTGCGCGCGTCGGGTGCGTACCGGATCCAGTCCTTGGGATCGAGACCCTGGGCGTGCGCGATGGCTTGCACCACATCACCCACCGATGACTGCAATACCGGCGGCTGCCAGCACCGCGCGGTCGGCATGCCCCGCGTGGGCAAACGCGCGGCATGCACCAGGTTGTCCAGACAGCACTGCAGCGACATCCACCAGGCGGTGGCCTGTGCCGACACGGGGCAGGTGTACATCTGCCGCGCCCGCAGGGCATGGAAGATCTGGCTCATGAACGCGGAGCCATGGCCCGTTTCTGTGGGTGGCCGCGCCACGATGCCAGGCAGCCGGAGGCTGCAGCCATCAATGTCGCCGCGCCGTCCATAGTCGGCCACCAGCAGTTCCGTCATCCACTTGTGCACCCCATAGCTGAGGGTGGGCTGCGGCCCCTGGCGCTCATCCACCGCTTGGGTGCCCAGCGCACCGTACACCGCCACCGAACTGGCAAACACCAGCCGGGGGGCACGCGCCCGGCCTTCGCGCACAGGGCGCGCAAGCCCCTCGCACAAGGCCACGGTGTCCAGCAGATTGGCCTGCACACCCAGCCCAGGTTCACGCTCGGCCAGCGATCCCGGCACACTGGCCAGGTGGAATACGCAGTCGGGCGGATGGTCCTCCAAGACTTCGAACAGTGCCCGGTCTGCAAAGCCGCCGATATGCCAGTGCACGGCCGGTGCGGAAGGCACCCGGGGCCCGACTCGGTCCACCAGCGTCAAACGCAGGGGCAGACCGGGCACCAACGGCACGGACTGCAACCGCTCGGCCAGGGCGGCGCCAATGAACCCGCCAGCACCAGTGACAAGCACATGCATCAGCGCACCTCCGAGCCCACAGCCACCACGCGCTGATGCACCACGCCAAAAGGCCCATCACGGCCATCGGGCCAGCGTGCCTGCATGCGCACGCGGTCACCGTAGCGCATGAACGGCGTTTTGGCCGCACCTTCGTCCAGTATCTCGATCACGCGCCGCTCGGCCAGGCAGGCAGAGCCTGCATCGCGCGCCTGGTTGGACACCGTGCCCGAACCGATGATGGTGCCCGCCGTGAGCCGCCGTGTGCGGGCCGCGTGGGCAATGAGCTGGCCGAAACTGAAATTCATTTCTCCGCCATGGGGGTGGCCAAACCACTTGCCGTTGGAGTCCACATGCAATCGCAGATGCACCCGCCCACCCTGCCAAGCGTCGCCCAATTCATCCGGCGTCACGGCCAAAGGGGCAAAGCTGGTAGACGGCTTGGCTTGCAGGAAGCCAAAGCCCGTCTTCATTTCGTGCGGGCCCAGCGCGCGCAGGCTCCAGTCGTTGATCTGGACGACCAAGCGCACGCAGTTCAATGCCGCTTCAGGCGTCACGCCCATGGGCACGGGGCCACAGACGACGCCGAACTCGCCTTCGAAATCGATGCCGTCGGCCTCACTGGGCAAGGGCACATCGTCGCAAGGGCCCAGAAAATCGTCGCTAGCGCCCTGGTACATCACGGGGATGGTGTCAAAGTGCGGGATGGGCGGCGTGTTGAACGCCCGCTCCATCAAGCGGCCATGGTTGAGGAACGCCGATGCATCGAGCCACTGCGGGCTGCGCGGCAAGGGAGCGCAGCATGCGGCGGGATCGAACGCAAAGATGCCGGTGGCAGTGCCAGCCTCCAGCGCAGCAGCGCGCTCGCGCAGGGCGGGCTCCACAGCATCCCAGTTCTGCACAGCGGCCAGCAAGCTGGCCGCTATCGGAGCGGCATCGACGGCCCGCAGGCCGTTGGAAGAAACCAGTACCAGGCGGCCGTCCAGGCTGCCGTCTTTCAAAGTTGCAAATCGCATCGCCAGTCCCATCAGGAAGAATTAGGAAGAAGGTGTTTCAAGACGCAGCCCCGCCGCCCGGATGACGCGGGCATAACGGTCTGTCTCTGCTGCCAGAAATGCGCCAAATTCGCGCGCGCTTTGGGTGGGTGTATCAGCACTGCCCAGCAAGGCCAGTTTTTCGCGCAGCTCGGGCAGGGCCAGGATGCGAACGCATTCCGCGTTGAGCTGGCCCACAACGTCGGCCGGCATGGCAGCAGGCGCCAACAAGCCAAACCAGCCTGTCACCTGAAAGCCCGTCAGGCCCAGCGTCTCGGCCACCGTGGGCAGATCTGCGGGCAGGGCAGGCGAGCGCTGTGCGCCGGTCTGCGCCAGCAGGCGGACGCGCCCGTCCTTGACCATCGGGGCCACGGCCAGGGCGCTGTTGAACATCAGATTGACTTGCCCAGCCGCCAGGTCGTTGAGGGCAGGCGCCGCGCCTTTGTAAGGCACATGCAGCAGCTGCACTCCGGCCTGCTGCGCCAGCATCTCGCCCGCCAGATGCAGCACGTTGCCGATACCGGCCGATGCGTAGCTGACCTGCCCGGGCTGCCGCCGGGCCAGTGCGATCAATTCCGACAAGCTGCGCACCGGCAGGGCCGCAGGCACCGCAATCACCATGGGCCCGGGGCTGGCCACCAGGGCCACAGGGGCAAAGTCGCGCTGGCTGTCGTAAGGCAGCCGGGGGTAAAGGCTGGCGTTGATGGCGTGGGCTGCGCTGATCCACAACAGGGAGTGCCCGTCTGTGCTTCGCGCTACAGCCTCCGAGGCAATGATGCCGTTGGCCCCTGCACGCGACTCCACCACCACTGGGCTGCCCAGGGCCTGGCCCAACTTGTCGGCCAGCAGCCGTGCCACCAGGTCAGAGCTGCCTCCGGCTGCGAACGGCAGGACGATGCGCAACGGCCGTGTGGGCCAGGTGGCAGCCCACGTGCTCAGCGGGAACGCCAAGGCACTCACCACCAGGGTTCTTCGGTTCAACATGCGGTGCATGGTTTCAACTCCCATCGCTGATGGTGGTGCCGCCATCGACCACCAGGTTGTGTCCGGTCACAAAGGCCCCGGCGGGGCTGGCCAGCATGGCGACCACGCCGGCCACTTCCTCGGGTTCTCCTGCGCGCCGCAACGGGGTGGCCTGGATGCGCCTGACCATGAAGGCTTCATCTGCCATGAGCTGCTCGGCCAGCGGCGTGCGGATGAGGCCGGGCGACACGGCGTTGACCCGCACACCCGCTGGGCCCCACTCCACAGCCAGGTTGCGCGCCAGCTGGGCCAGGGCCGCCTTGGTCAGACCGTACAGGCCAATCGAACGGTTGCCGCGCAGGCCTGCAATGCTGGAGATGAGCACGGCACTGCCACCGCCCCGTGCCGCCATGCCGGGCAGCACCAGCGCACACAGCCGCGCTGCGGCCCGCAGGTTGATGTCAAACACCTGATGCCAGTCGGCATCGCTGGCATCGGCCAACGGGCCGGCTGGCCCCTGGATGCCGGCGTTGCACACGAGGATGTCCAGCGGTCCGGCGCGCTCCACCAGCGCGGCGATCGCTGTGGGCACCGCCATATCGGCCGCAACACCGATGGCATTCCGCAACGATGCAGCCACCTGCTCGCAGGCGAGTGCATCGCGGTCGGAGACCACCACGCGGGCGCCCTGGTCGGCCAGGGTGCGTGCAATCGCCAGGCCCAGGCCCTGGGTGGCACCGGTGACGAGCGCGGTGCGGCCATGCAGGTCAAAGAGGCTCATTCGACCTTGATCCCGGCCTGGCGAATGGCCAAACCCCACCGCTGCGATTCGCTCTGGATGAATTCGCCGAATGCGGGTGGCGTGAGTGGCGCAGGCTCCAGGCCCAGCGGCCGGTAGCGGCCCAGCACTTCGGGAGACTCCAGCGCGGTCACCACCGCCTTGTGAAGCACATCGACCACGGACGCCGGGGTACCAGCCCGCACCATGACACCATTCCAGCCCGGAATATCGAGGTCTGCATGCCCGGCCTCGGTCAGCGTGGGCACATGGGGCAGCACCTGCAGGTGCTGTTCGCTGCCTACGCTGACCAGCGCCCGCAGCTTGCCTTCGCGCACCAGCGGCAGGCTCGAAGCCACCACATCGCACATGAAGTCCAGGCGCCCGGCCATCAGGTCCTGCAGCGCGGGCGCTGCGCCCTGGTAGGGCACATGGGTCATGCGCGAGCGCGTCTTGATGCGCAGTTGTTCGGTCCACACATGGGGCTGGCTGCCCTGCCCGTAAGAGCCGTAGTTGAGCCCGTCACCTGCAGCGGCCGCGCGCAGCAAGTCGACCAGGGACTGGAACGGGCTGCCCGACGGCACGACCACCACCAACGGCGACTTGAACAATCGCGTCAGGAGCGCAAAGTCCTTGAGGGGGCTAAAGCTCAGTTTGGCGTACAGCGCCGGGTACATGGCCAGCGGGCCGATGTCCGCGTACAGCAAGGTGTGGCCATCGGCAGGCTGCTGCTTGACGTACTGCGCCGCCAGTTGCGCCGCACCGCCGGGTTTATTCTCCACGACCACGGCTTGCTGTATGCGCTCGCCCAGTTTCTGCACCAGCAGGCGCGACATCGCGTCGCCAAAGCCCCCGGCCGGGTAAGGCACCACCCAGCTCAAGGGCCGCGTGGGGAACGGGGCCTGCGCCCACGCCCAAGGCGTCATCGCTGTGGACGCTGCAGCGCCCAGCCATTGACGGCGCGTGCTCATGGCTGTTGCTCCTTCACCAGCGCGGCCAGAGAGGACTCAAAACGTCCATCGACCAGCACAAACAACATGCGGCACGGCACGCCCGAACGGTTGGCCCACGCGTGGTTGGTGCCACGCTGCACCACCACGCTGCCGGGGCGCAGCTGCACTTCGCCTTCGTCCAGCACCAGCGTCAGCTCACCTTCGATCACCACGCCATAGTCCACCGATTCGGTGCGGTGCATCAGCGGGTGGGGGGAGTCGATCTTCACCGTGGAGGCGGCCGCATCGCCAATCTGGCTGAAGGCGTCATGCATGCGCTCGGCACCCCGTGCGAGGAACTCGGGCGTATCGGGCGGAATGTCCACGAACCGAATGCGCGTGCCACCCTGCGGGGGCGGCAGCACCAGCGGGCCGAGCGTCGGGTCCGGGCCGTTGTCCACGACAGCGGGCGACTGCGCGGTGCTCCAGACCTCATGGAACACCGTACCAGGAATGGCTGCAATCTCGACCACCGTGGGCAGCGGCCCCGCGCTGGCGACCACGGCGCGGCCTTGGGCGTTATGGCCGGTGACCACGCGGTGAATGGATGGAAAACCCATGAGCGGACTCCTCAGTCTTCAAAAATGGCGACCGCGCGCGTCCAGCCAGCCGAGGCACCGCGGATCTTGTGGGGGAAGCAGCTGATCGTGAACCCCGTGGCCGGCAGCGCCTCCAGGTTGTGCAACTTCTCAAGATGGCAGTAGCCGATGTCGCGGCCCGCCTTGTGGCCCTCCCAGATCAGGGCCTTGTTGCCCGTCTCGGCCACGCGCTGGGCGGTGTACGAAAACGGTGCATCCCAGCTCCAGGCATCGGTGCCCGTGAGGCGCACACCGCGCTCCAGCAGGTACATCGTCGCTTCGTAGCCCATACCGCAACCGGCGCCCAGGTAGTCCTTGTGCCCGTAGCGCGACCCAGCACGGGTGTTGACCACCACGATGTCGAGCGGCTGCAGCGTGTGGCCGATGCGGGCCAGCTCGGCCTCAACATCGACCGCAGTGGCCACATAGCCATCGGGCAGGTGGCGGAAGTCCAGCTTCACGCCTGGCTGGAAGCACCACTCCAGCGGCACCTCGTCGATGGTGATAGAGGGGCGGGCACCGCCGTTCTTTGCATCCTGCGTGGAATGAAAGTGCCACGGCGCATCCAAGTGGGTGCCGTTGTGCGTGGTCAGCGTCACCCATTCGGCAGCCGCTGCTTCGCCGTTGGGGTAGTCCTCGGGCTGGGTGCCAGGGATCATGGCCATGAATTCGGGCAGCGTGTCGGCGTGCTTCTGGTACGTGATCTTGGGCGCCAAGGGGGGCGGGTCGGAGAGGACATCGTTTTCCAGATAGATGGAAAGGTCCACAAAGCGGCGTTGGGGTTTGGTCATGGCAGGGGGTACAAAGCTCACTCAGGCACCACACCCACGGTGCGGGCAAGGGCCTGGTGGATCTGAATTTCGGATTGGTAAAACTTTTCCAGGGCGTCCAGCGACAGCGGCTCCTGGGGCTCGGTGCCATTGGCGCGCAGAAAGCTCTGGACCTCGGCGTCGCGCAGGGCCACGCCGAAGGCCCGGTGCAGGCGATGCACCGCCGCTTCGGTGGTATTGCGCGCCACCAGCAGCGCGCCCCAGGCGGTGTGTTCAAAGCCTTTGAGCGCTGCAGACAGCTGGCTCAGCGGTGCGACGTGTGGCAGCAGCGAAGGCGCCTTGGCGGCGGTGCTGCCGAAGGCGCGCAGCTTGCCGGTCTCCAGCATGTTCAGCGCAGCGCCCCCCAACGGCACAAAGGACAGATCGATCTGATTGCCCATGAGGTCCTGCACGACCGGTGGCACGCCCCGGTACGGCACATGCACCAGCGGCACGCCACACAGGCGCGCCCACTGGGTTCCCATCAGGTGGATCATCGAGCCTTGCCCGATGTGCCCGAAGGTCAGCGGCTTGCCGACGGCAGCCGCTTGCCGCGCCATGTCCAGCAACTGCGCGTGGGTGCTGGCAGGCATGTCGGCCCGGCCTGCCAGCACATAGCTGGTCCGCCCCAGCGTGCCGACGGCGCGCATCTGCTCGGGCTTGTACCGGGCGCTGGCCAGTGACAAGGGGGTGAGGATGGGCTCGGTCTGCGAGACCACCACCACCGTCGCACCATCGGCAGGCGCGTTCAGCATGCGCTGCACACCAATGGAGCCACCGGCGCCCGGCAGGTTCTCGATGACGATGGTCTGGCCCAGCTCCCGTTGCATCAGTGTCTGGAGCTTGCGTGCGAACACATCGCTGGGGTTGCCAGCGGGCTGGGGCACGATGAAGGTGATGTGCCGGCCCGACTGTGCATAGACCCACGGCGCAGCCATGCCCGCTGCAGCCGCCACCAGGCAGGTGCGCCGGCGGAGCCGGGGCTGCGTCTGCACAAAGGAAACAAGGCGGCTCATGCCATGCCTTTCACTGCAGCGGCAGTACCCGGAGCACGGTGAATGCGTGCAAATGCATAGACCGCCACTGCGTCGATCACCAAGGCCGCCACCCCCAGGCTGCCATAGCCCCAGGTCTTGACCAGGGTGCCACCGAGGATGGGGCCAATGGCCGCACCGAACATGAGCATGGCGGGGGTGGCGGCCAAGGCACGGCCGCTGGGGTCCAGCCGCGCCAGCACGCCAAAGGCAAAGGTGTGCGTGAAGATCATCACGGCCGCAAACACGGCGGCGGCTGCGGCATAGGGCGCAAACACGGGCGAGTTCATGATCACCACCACCAGCAAGGCCTGGAGCGCAGGTCCCGACAGCAGAACGCTGCGGGCAGCCCAGCGCTTTTCCAGCACAGCGGCCAACGCTGCGGGAAAGAGGTTGACGACGCCCAGGGCAATCAGCACGCCGGTGACGGCCTGAAGTCCGTAGCCCCGGTCACTACCCACGCGCTCCAGAAAGCTGAAGGTCATGGACTGCACCAGCCCGAGCGCCGCGATGCCCAGCACGCCCCACCAGACCGCAGCGGGCAGAGGCGCAGCCGGCGCCTGCGAAGGCACCGCACCGCCTACGCTGTCGGCCTCGGGAAACGCCAGAGCCGCCACCACCGCGCCCACTGCCATGACGCCGGCAAAGACCTGGAACAACGCGGGTCCACCCAGCTTGGCCACCAGCACGGGGGTGCCCCCCAGGAACGCGATGGCAAATACCCCCAGTGCCATGCCCACCAGGGCGAACATGCGGTGGGGGTTGAGGCTGCGGGCAATGGTGCCATGGGTAACGCTCAGGGCCGTGCCGGCCGCGATGCCAGCCCCGGCATGCAACAGCGCCAACAGCGCAAACTGGGTGGTGGTGGACGCTACGGCAAACGCCACGGCCGCGCCGGCAAAGCCGCAGGTCGCCACGGCGCGCCCGCGCAACAACTGAAAGAACGGCGCCAACACCAGGCTGGCGGCCACCGCTCCAGCCAAAAACAGCGTCGCCAGCAAGCCGGCCTGCTGCGGGTCGAACCGGTACACCGATATCAGCGTGCCCACCCAGACGGGCAAGGCCACCAGATCCACCATGCCTGCGCAATGGCCCACCATCAGGGCCACCCGGCCCCGCAGCGATTGGGTTGTAATCATGGGCACCTCGCCTCAGATGGGTTGGGACAACGCCATGAGGGACTCGCGCATGATGCGCGAGTGCTCCTCCTTGTCGCCGCCTTCGATCTCGATCTCACCCAGCCGGGCGGAGTTTTCGACCACCATGCGGCAGCGCTCCCAGCGCCGGGCTTCAAAGGCCGACAACGCGGTCGGTACATCGCCCGCCTGCGCCAGTTCATCGGCCAGCACCAAGGCGTCCTCGATACCGATACAGGCCCCTGACGCCAGATGCGGCGTGGTGGCGTGCACCGTGTCACCAATCAGCACCACCCGGCCGCGCGACCACGGGCGTGGCATGAGCAGGCCTTCGAGCGGGCGAAACACAATCTGTGAATCCGGTCCGATCTGGCTGCGGATGGACTGCAGCGTGGGTGCGGAAAACCCGTCGAGCAATGCGCGCAAACGGTCCGCAAAGGTGGCCGGATCAACATGGTCGTTGGTCGGGCGCGGCTCGGTGACGAAGAGGTACATCTCCGTCTTGGAGACAGGGTTCACGCCGGGTTTGATCTTCGGGCCCATCCACATCGTGGCGGTCTCGATCTCTGGCGGCCTTGGTAGCACGGCGCGCCACACCGCCTGGCCGCTGTAGCGTGGCTGGGGAGCGTTTTCAAACACCGCTTCACGCACCTTGGAGTACAGGCCGTCGGCACCGATCACCAGGTCATAGCGCTGGCGCTGTCCGTCGGTGAAAGTGACCTGCACGCCATCGGAATCTTGCTCGATGGCAGAGAAGGTGCAGCCCAGGCGAACGTTGGTGCCCGCCGCGCGGGTGGCCTCGGCCAGGATGCGGGCCAGCACCGGGCGCATGATGGCGCCACCGCCGGGGATATCGTCCCCCGCAATGCGGGGCGTGGGCAAGGTGGCCACCTGAGGGCCGTGGGGCAGGTGCAGGTTCACGCCATCCGAGGCGTTGCCCTGCGCCAGAAACGCTTCGAGAATTCCCAGGCGCCGAAACGCCCGCAGCGTCGCTCCCCCCAAGCTGATGCCCGCACCATAGCTGCGCCAGCCGGGGTCGATCTCTACCAGGTCCACCTGGGCGCCCTGCTTGCGCAGTTCGATGGCGGCGGCCATGCCGGAAAAGCCCCCGCCGATGATCAAAATGCGTTGGTGTGAAAGGCTCATGGGTTTGTCTCCTTGTGATTGGTATGGGCGATATGGATCTCGCCGTTCGCTTGTACTGTCAATGGCACGGGCGTCAGTGCATCGCCCAGGCACGGGCCCAAGGTACACAACCCGGTGGTGATGTCAAACAGCGCACCGTGGGCCGCGCAGACGATGCGATCACCTGCTGCATTCAGGTACTTATCCTTGCGCCATGCCATGGGGGTGTCCAGGTGGGGGCACACATCGGCATAGGCGTACAGCCGCTCGCCCTGGCGCACGATGAGCACCGTGTCCTGCCCACGGCCTGCGGGGTCAAAGCCCCGCGACTCACCATCGGGCAGATCGCTCCAGTGGCAGAGCTTCATGCTCGGCTCTCAGTGCGGTGCACCAGCAGGCGGCGGGCCCGAAGGCGCCCACTTCTCGCGGTGTTGAAAGAGGAAGAGCTGCGAAGCATCGGCACTCATCGGCACCTCGCGCGCGGCCCAGGTGTCGTCATGCTGGTCCATGTCGGCGTCGTACTCCACATGGCAACCCAGGGGCGAGTTGAAGTACCAGAACCAGTTGCTGCCAAACTTGTGGCGCCCCGGCCCCCAGAAGCTCTGGTAGCCCTTTTCGACAAAACGGGTGCCCGCCAGCAACACATCAGTGGGGCCGCCCATGTGGAAAGTGAAGTGTTCGCAGCCCTTCATGAACGGAGGCGTCTGGATCATGAACAGCGTGTGGTGGTCTTGCGTGCCCGCAGGGCGCAAGAACGGTCCCACACCCGTGAAGCGATCGGTGCACACAAAGCCCAGTCGGACGTAGAACGCCTCGGCCTTGGCCGCGTCGGGCACGAAATACACCACATGCGACAGCGAACGGGGCCGCGCCGCCATGTCGGGCGACAGGCCCAGGGCGTTGGGCCCACGCTGCGGGACGGCACCGGGCGCGTTCACGGCCTCGGCAGGCAATGCCAGCGGCTTGCGCACCGTGACCTGGAAAGCGAGGGCAAAGCCCAAGTCATCGGTGGTGCGCAGCACACCGCCCTGGCGCACCACGGCGCGGTCGCGCGCCAGCTCGGCTTCGATGGCGTCGAGCGTGGCCGCATCTGCGACCCCGTAGACCGTTTCGCGCAACATGCTGGCAGTGCCCAGCGCGGGTGGCAGGGAAGGATCGCCCTGGGAGCGGATCTCCACGCACGTGCCGTCCAGTGCTTCAAAGCGCCCACCAGCAGCGGTGACGCCCACGGGAGTGAGTCCGTAGTCGGTGAGGTACTGGGCGCAGGCAGCGACGTCGTCCACGCCAAAAACGAGCGCGTCGGGTCCAATGATGTTCATCTGTTGATCCTTGGTGGTAGAGGTTTTCAGGGCAGGTGCGGGGCTCTCAGGCGGTATGACCACCCAGGGTCTGGGCCACCCAGTCGGCGATGTAGTGGCCGGCGTTGATGCTGTTATCAAAGCTGGCGTGCTGCGACCCACCCTCGCGGTCGGTGAACACCTTGAGTTCGCGCTGGGGGCTGTTGACCAGCTGCTCGTAGGTGCGGTGCGCCCACTTGAGCGGGATCTGCGAGTCGCGCTCGCCGTGCGTCACCAGGAAAGGCACCTTGATCTTCTCGACCACACCATCGAGGTGCACGTTTTCCGCGATGCGCATGAAGTCGTCGACGTCCTTGGCGCCCCAGACCCAGCACACGTGAGCCCAGTAGTGCGGCACGGGGAAGTCGCCCTCTTTCTCCAAGCGGCGCTTTTGCACATCACGCCAGTCATGGTTGGCGCCCCAGGCCACGCCGCAGGCAAAACGCGGCTCCATGGCCACGGTGCGCGGGCAGTAGTAGCCGCCCAGCGAAACCCCCTCGCAGCCAATGCGCTTCGGGTCCACTTCGGGGTGCTGTTCCAGCCAGTCCACCACGCGGCTCGCCCAGTGTTCGGTGTCGTACCGTGCCGTCAGCCCGTGCAGCCGCAGCGCCTCGCCCGTGCCTGGCTGGTCCACCACCAGGGAGGACACGCCGCGTTGGGCCAGCCATGCGGGCAACCCGACCAGATACTTCATTTCCTTGGTGGAATCGAGGCCATTGAGTTGCACCAACAAAGGCGCGCGCTTGCCCGGCTGCAGGCCGTGGGCCGGGTAGTACAACGCGGACAGGTGGGTGCCCTCGTAGGGAATCTCCACCCGTTGCACCCGGTCGCCCAGCAACTGCGAACCCTTGAGAAACAACTCCAGCTCGCGCTGATAGACGGCAAGCCGCCCGGGCGCGTTGTGCGCCTGCAAGCGCTCGGCGGTGATCAGATAGCTGGAGGCGCGGCGGTATTTCTCGCCAGCGGAATACAGCCAGCCGCGCGCTTCATCTTCTTCGGCCAAGCCGCAGAGCTTGTCCGCCATGCGCACCCAGGTTTCACGGAAGGCCTGCGTGCCAGCGGCATCGGGCGCCTTGGCGGCCTCTTGCAGCGGAGCGCACATCTCCTCGATTTCACCGATGCGTGCGCCCATCTCGATGGCCAGATCGACCGAGAGGTTCCAGACGTAGTTGGTAGGAAAGTACTTGAACATAGGATCACTTTGCGGGGGCTTGGGAGGCACGCGGGCCAATGCCCAGCGTGCCAAAAAAGACGGCCGTGGGCGCGTCGGAAAAGTCGGGGACAAAGCGGAAGGACTGGATCCGCCCATCGGTCACACGGAGCACATCGCGGCCCACGATGCGTTCCACACAGGCACGGCGATACAGCTCGCTGCGCACCTCCAGCAGCGCAGACACCCGGTCCCCATCCACCTCGGTGCTCAGCACAGACAAGCGGGCCTGCGGTCGAACCAACGTGGCGTCGATGTAGTGCGCCAGGCAGGTGGGGTTGTCCATGGCCGGAGTGCAGCCGGGAAAATCCGATCGCTCCACCTCCGGCGCGATGAGCGCGCGCACGGCGGCCATGTCACCCGCGTGGACTGCGGCGATGTAGCGATCAAGCACTTCGGTCGGTTGGGGGCTGGGCTGGGCCTGTGCGCTGACGCATGCCAGCAACAGACCGGCAGCAACGCACATCGTGTGGGTCGTGGTCATGGTTCGTCCTCGTTGTCAATCAATGAGCGCCTTGCGGTACCCCGTGCACGTCGCGCGCGGTTGCACGGGCGTTGGCGACGGGCGCCGCAGGCTTGAGTAAAAAGTGGGCCAGTGCGGGCAACAACACCAGGGCTCCCAGCATGTTCCAGAGGAACATGAACGCCAGCAGCAAGCCCATGTCGGCCTGGAACTTGATCGGGCTCGCCACCCAGGTGATCACGCCCACGGCCAGCGTGACGCCCGTCAGCATCACGACCTTGCCGGTAAACAGCAGCGCGCGGTAGTACGCCTCAGAGAGGCTCTTGCCTTCGCGCAGTTGCGACAGCGTGATGGACAGGATGTAGAGCGCGTAGTCCACGCCGATGCCCACGCCCAGCGCAATCACCGGCAGCGTGGCGACCTTCACGCCCATGCCCAGCGCCACCATCAATGCTTCGGCCAGGAAAGACGTGACCACCAGCGGCAGCACGGCCACCACCACCGCCTTCCACGAGCGGAAGGTCACAAAACACAGCACGACCACCGCCCCGTACACCATCAGCAGCATGGTTCGCCACGCGTCCTTGACCACGATGTTGGTGGCCGCCTCAATGCCTGCAGACCCGGCGGCCAGCAGAAACTGGGTGTCTGCCGTGTTGTTGCGCTGGGCAAAGGCCTCGATGTGGGCCACAACCCGCGCCAGGGTGTCGGCCTTGTGGTCGCGCAGATAGACGTACACCGTCAACAACCCACAGGCATCGTTGTAGAGCCCACGGGGTGCGCTGGCCGTCACGGTGTTGAGCATGTCCTGGTTGGGCAAGAACTCGTACCACCGTGGGTTGCCTTCGTTAAGGCCCGACAGCACCCGGCGGTTGAGCAGAGAGAGCGAGTTGGTGCTCTCGACGCCGTCGATCTGGCGCAGCTCCCATTCGAGCGCATCGACCTTGTTCAGCGCTTCGAAGTGGGAGCACTGCCCCTCAGGCGTCTTGACCATCACCGCCAGCACGTCACTGCCCGCGCCATAGGCTGCGTTCATGAATCCCACATCGCGGTTGTAGCGGCTGTCTGCGCGCAACTCGGGCGCCCCCGGGTCCAGGTCGCCAATCTTGAGCTGCGTGCTGACAAGAAAGCCCCCCACCCCCATGACCAGCCCGGCGGCCACGGCCACCGTGGCCCAAGGCCGCTGGGTGAAGCGGTCGAGCAGAGCCCACAGGGGATGTTTGGCAGCGCCCTCCGCATCGGCCTGCTCGGCGCGCAGACTGCGCTCGGCAGCCCGCGCACTGACGCCGGTGTAGCTCAGCAAAATCGGCAACAGGATCAGGTTGGTGAAGATCAGCACGGCCACGCCAATCGACGCGGCAATGGCCAGTTCGCGGATGACCTGGATGTCGATGACGAGCAGCACGGCAAACCCGACCGCATCCGCCAGCAGCGCCGTCAGGCCTGCCAGGAACAGGCGCCGGAATGTGAAGCGCGCAGCCACCAGCTTGTCCACGCCCCGCCCCACATCCTGCATGATGCCGTTCATCTTTTGCGCACCATGGCTCATGCCGATGGCAAACACCAGAAACGGCACCAGGATGGAATACGGGTCGAGTGCATACCCCAGCAAAGGCAGCAGGCCCAGCTGCCACACCACGGCCACCAGCGACGCCAGCACCACCAGCAGCGTGGAACGGATGCAGCGCGTGTACCAGAACACCATGGCCGTGGCGATGGCTACCGCCATGGCAAAGAACACCAGCACGGCCCGTACGCCATCGATCAGGTCGCCCACGATCTTGGCAAAGCCGGTGATGTGGATAGCCACGCCTTCAGCCTCGTACTTTCCGCGCAGCGTCTCCAACTGCCGCGACAGCAGGGCGTAGTCGAGCGACTGGCCCTGGGCATCCTTGGCCAGCAGGGGCACAAAGATCACGGTCGATGCGGCATCGCGCGCTACCGTCTGGCCGATCTCTCCGGAGCGCGCCACGTTCGCCGCGAGTTGCTGCAGCTTGGCTGGCGATCCATCAAAACCATCGGGAATGACCGGCCCGCCTTCCAGCCCATCTTCGGTGACACCCACCCAGCGTGTGGTGGGGGTCCACAGCGACTTCATCCGCGCACGGTCCACACCCGGCAGCAGGAAGACTTCGTCTGACAGGCGGCGCAGGGTGTCCAGGTACTGCGCGTCATAGATGTTGCCCTGGGGGCGGGCAACGGCCACGCGCACGGCATTGCCCAAGCCACTGAGTTCCGACTGGTAGGCCAGAAAATTCTGGATGTAGGGGTGGCTCGTGGGAATGGTCTTTTCAAAGCTGGCATTGAGCTGAAGCCGCGTGGCCTGCCAACCCAGCAGGGCAGTGACCAGGGCACAAAGCAACACGACTACGGCTCGGTGGTTGAACAGCGCGCGCTCGATCAACGAGCCCGAGCGGGTATCGAAGGAGGGCACGCTCATGGCCGTGCCTTCTGTGCCACCACAGGCACTACACCGGCTGCGCCCAGTGCGAGCAAGGGGCCCTCGCGCTGCGGCAGCAGCGCTGACGGCACGGGTACGGGCGCCGCGTTCAGGGGCACCAGTGCCTCGCCCTGCCCGCGTAGCACTGCGCCCGCCTGTGTGGCAAACCACAGTCCGCCATTGCCGTCGTCGGCCACGGCGGTGATCGCGCTCTGCGTGGGCGATGCCAGCTGCGACCAGGTGTTGCCCACGTCGACCGAGCGCCAGGCGTTACCCCGCAGGCCCGCCAGGACCGCATGCCCGTTGGCCTGCAGCTCGCCCGCAAACCAGCTGCCCTTGTAGGGCGACGGCAAGGCATCAAACGTAGCTCCGCCATCGCTGGAGCGGGCGAGCAGCCCCTGCTCACCCGCCAGCAGCAGGGTATTGCCCTGGCGCCGCGCCACGTACCAGTGCAGGGACTTGGGATTGGGCAACCTGCCCATCCAGGACGCCCAGGTCTGTCCACCATCGGCGGTGTAGAAGGCCAAGCCATAGGCGCCCACCGCCAGCATGCGCTGGGCGTCCCACACCACCACATCCATGAAGGGCTTGTCCGGGCCATCGGCCACCAGACGCTCTGCGTCCTGCAGCGCCTGGGGCGTGGTAGCGGCCGCCTTGGCCAGCGCGGCCAGGCGCCGGCCGTCCAGCCGCAGCACCCAGCTGGCGCCAGCATCGGCCGTAGTCAGCACCGTGCCGCCATGGCCCACGGCCACACCGTGGCGCTCGTCCGCAAAACGTACCATCGTCAGGCTCACACTGACCGGGCAGGCCGCCTGTCGCCAGGTCACGCCCCGGTCGTCGGACAGCGCGACCACTCCGCGCTCGCCCACCGCCACCAGCCGCTGCCCTGCAGCGGCAGCTGCCAGCAGCACGGCGCGCTGAGGTGCCTTCACGCTCAGTGCAGGGCGCTGGAGTGCTTCCCCCACCTGTGCGAAGGCACAGCCCGCCCCCGCCGCAGCGATGGCTGCAGCTACATAGATCGCAATATGCATGGTTCCGTCCCGCTCAGCGGACACCCTCGCCCGCCATGGCATCGGGCGAGAAGAAGCTGTCCGGGCGACGCGGCACGATCTTGTAGTGCTGGTTGCGCTCGTTGACCACGCCGCTGGCATACCAGGCACCAGAGATCAGATCGTTGAAGCCCCACTGCTGCTGCGGCGTGGTGGCAGGAAGGTCAGGCATCACCACCGGGTGGGACCAGATGGTCTTCCACAGCTGGCCCTTGGCATCCCAGCGGTCGCCCAGCACGGCCACCCAGGTGTCTTCGTCCACGTAGTAGCGGCTCTTGGGTGCCTGGTGGCGCTGGCCGGGCTTGAGGGTGGCCTCCACCACCCACACGCGGTGCAGCTCCCAGCGCACGTGGTCGGGGTTCAGGTGATTGGCCAATAGCACATCGCTGTCCTTGGTGGGCGTATGCAGGCGGTTGCTGTTGTAGGGGATCAGCATCTCCTGCTTGCCCACGACCTTCCAGTCAAAGCGGTCGTTGCGCCCGGCAAAGACGTCGATTTCGTCGAAACTTGCCACACCTGCGGTGGCAGGCGTGGGCGTGTCGCAGCAGGCATTGGGCAGCTTGCGCACGCGGCGCTGCCCCGTCAGGTACACCCACGATGCGCTCTTGTCCTGGTCCAGGTGCGACCGGCCCGTGATGGCCTCGCCCGCACGCACCGGTGGGCCGCTGTTGACCAGGCGGATGGTCCAGTACTCGCCTGTGAACTTGTCGTGCTGGCCTTGGGCGTAGTAGGGCATCTGGAAGTCACCACGCCCCTCCACCGACAGCACGCGCTGGCCATTGGCCGTGCCCAGGTAACCCCGGAAGTCGGCCTGCCAGGCCTCTCCACGCCAGTGAAGTTCATGGTTGGCCATGATCTCCTCGCCGGTCTTGGGGATGGGGAACGGAATGCCCCCGTAGGCACCTGTGACCTTCTCGCCATCGAGCTTGGCCTGCACGGCATTCTTGGCTGTGTAGTCATACACCCACTGCGGCGCAGCGGCGGTGCGGTGCGTTTTGTACACATCGACCCGGAAGGTCTGCGGGTATTTTTTAAGCAGGGCCTGGGTGCCTTCGGTCAGCTTGCTCGCATGTTCGGCCATGTTGGCGGCGGTGACGCTGTACAGCGGCTTTTCGCCCGCGAACGGGTCGCCCCGGCGCCCGCCATTCTGGAACCCCGCGATGGGGGTGGTGTAGCCACCACTCCACGCGGGGATGGTGCCCTCCTTGTTGCCCGCGCGCTCGGCCCCCAGGGGAGTCAGCTCGGTTTTGAGTTTGGCGGCTTCCTCGGCGCTCACGGCGGCGTGTGCAGCGCTCAGGGCCACAGACGACAGCAGGCAGGCGCCCGCGATGTGCAGGTAGTGCTTCATGACAGAGTTCCAGATCAGAAAGTGGTGCGGACCGAGAGCGTCAGCGAGTTGCGGTCTTTGAGCGCTTGCTTGTATTGCGCGTTGTTGGCGGCATCGAGCGTGGGCGCGGCCTTGCCCAGGTAATGCACATAGTTCAGCGACACGTTCCATGTGCCCAGGTACACCCCGGCCAGACCGAGGTTGATGTCGCCGCCCTTGTCCACCCCAAACCCCGGGCCGACGGCTGACGAGGCGCCGAACGTGTAGCCCATGCCGATGGAGGGGGTGAGATCCAGACCCGGCAGCACCTGCCGGTAGCTGGGCGAATACACCATGCGCACGCCAGTGGCCGATTTGTCGGCATTGGGGTTGAGCATCTGCGAATTGCGTGTGACCTTGGTGCGCTGGTTCCAGGCCACCTCGCCCACAAACGATGCTTCGCGCGAAATCCACGAAGGGCCCAGCGATGCGATCCAGGACACTTGCGCATGCGCCGTCTCGCCCACCGCGTAGCCCGGGTTGCTGTTGTTGTTGAGGCCCGCATTCACGCCAATGGTGGCCAGGGTGGACTGCCCAGAGCTGGCCAGGGGCGCGTTGTGGCGCACCGAGACTTCCCCCGCCAGGCCCCAGTTATCTATCGTTTTGGAGAAGCTGGCGCCATAGGCGCGCACGCCCTCGTGGTACATCCAGCGGTAGCTGCTGGCCCTCAGCGCGGGGGGCAGGCCTACCAGCACGTTGTTGATGTTGCTGGGGGTGGTGGCGTGGTAGCGGATGGCATAGAAACCCAGATCGGTGTCGATGGACTCGACCCGCCAGCGCAGCTGCAAGCCGCCCTGGCCCGAGTTCTTGGCATCCAGGTCCGCCTGCCGGATGAACGTGCCCGTTGGCCCCGCATTGATGCGCTCTGCACCCGGGCCCAGCGAATCACTGGTCGAGAGGTAGGCCCCCACGGGCATCAGCCGGGTCTTCTCCCACTCGTAGTTCACGTACGCGCCCACCGTCACGTCGGACGACAGTTGCACCTGCCCCGAGACCTTGCCGGTCGGCCGGGCCACTTCCTTGAAGGTGGAGTTGGGCACCGACAGCAGCTTGATCAGGTCCAGCGGGGCCTGGCCGCCCGCGATGCCGTTGGCGCCGAAGAACAGACTTTCGCCCCACAGCAGGGTATGGCGGCCCAGGCGCACGGTGGCCGGCTTGTCAGCCACGTCAAAACGCCCGTAGACAAAGGCGTCCAGCAGCTCGGCCTTGCGCCCCATGAGCTTGCGGGTCTCCGCCGGAAAATCGCTCGCAGGGCTGTGGTTGGACGTGAAGCTGGTGTTGTCCGTGTGGCTGTTGTAGACCTGGTCGTACCAGGCCGCCGCACTCAGGCGCGCACCGTAGCTGGGGCCGGTCAGATCCAGCTCGCTGAGCAGGTCCACGCGGTTGGACACCACGCCGCGCTTGAAATTGTTGTTGCCGTCGTTCTGGTTGGCCGTCACGGGCAACACGGAAGACAACTCAGGCAAGGCCGTGTTGAGGCGTCCGGTGAGGCTGTATTTGACGGTGTTGTCCCAGCGCAGCTTCCAGTCGGGGTTGCCAGTGTCCAGCTCGATGGCAGAAACACAGGGGGTGACAGCCAGAGTGGCAAGGGCCAGCGTGAGGCGGCTTCTGCGGCTTTGGGCAGCACCCCGCCGCACTGCGCCTGATGGGCAGTGTTTCATCATTTGTCTCCGTTCTGTTTTTTTGAGAATCTGATGACCAAAGGGGCTGGACATCGGTTCGGTGGCTACTGTAGGGAGTAAGCTCGCATTCGAAAAATGGATTTTTCAGATTCCATCAATTGATATCGCGAATATCAATGTTTACCCGTAGCTCATGCGATTCAACAAACTCGACCTGAACCTGCTGGTGGCGCTGGACGCGCTGCTGACCGAACGCAATATCAGCCGCGCGGGTGAGCGCATCCACCTGAGCCAGCCCGCCACCAGCAATGCGTTGGCGCGGCTGCGTACGTATTTCGACGATGAGTTGCTGGTGCCGCAGGGCCGTCAGATGGTGTTGACGCCCCGCGCCGAGGCGCTGCTGGACCCGGTGCGTGAAGTGCTGATGCGCATCGACAGCACCATCGCTGAGAAGCCCCGCTTTGACCCCTCTACCGACACCCGGAGCTTCACGCTGCTGGTGTCAGACTTCACCACCACCGTGTTCATGCAGCCGCTGATCGAGAGGCTGTTTCACGAAGCGCCCGGGGTCCAGGTGCATCTGCGGGCGCAAAACGCCCGCCCCGTGGAGCAGCTGGAGGAGTACGGGGCCGACATGCTCATCATCCCCGAGCAATATGTGTCGGCCAAACACCCGAGCATGACGCTGTTCGAGGAGACATACATGTGCGTCACCTGGACGGGCAACCCGCACATCCAAGGCCAGCTCAGCTTTGACGACTACCTGGCGGCGGGACATGTGGTGGCCGACTACTCCGGCGCGCGGCAGATCCCCGCGTTCGATGGCTGGTTTCTGGAGCGCTTTGGCGTCAAGCGCCGCATCGAAGTCACCGCGCCCACCCTCGCATCCCTGCCCAGCCTGGTGATCGGCACGGCACGCATTGCCACCGTGCACAAGCGCCTTGCTCAACGCGCCCTGCAGTACGGGCTGCCCATCCACGTATGGGAGCCCCCCCTGGAAATCCCGGTGATGCGCCAGACCCTTCAATGGCACCGCCATCGGGACAAGGACCTGGCTCTGCAGTGGTTGCGCGAGCGCGCGATCGAGGTGGCTGCGCTTATTTAGAACCTGTTCAAGATTTTTTCAGGGTCGCACAAGGCCCTTGCCGGGATGGGATGCAAGGCGCAAGGCGCGCGAGAAATGTCTTGTTCTGATCGATATCCGGCCCATCGGTACCGGCCACCCCCAGCATGCCCACGCACAATCTCCCCATCCAGCCAGCCCCTTCTACGGCCTCACCATGAATTTGCCCCTGCGCCCCCGTGACCTCGCCCTCGCCCTGCTCGTCATCGTGGTCTGGGGGCTGAACTTTGCCGTGATCAAGGTGGGCGTGGCCGACATCCCTCCCATGCTGCTGGGCGCGCTGCGCTACCTTCTGGCGGCGTTTCCGGCGCTGCTGTTCGTCAAGCCACCCAAGGTGCCGCTGCGGCTGTACCTGCTGTACGGCATGACCATGGCCGTGGGCCAGTTTGCCCTGCTGTTCACCGCCATCCACATGGGCATGCCTTCGGGCCTGGCCTCGCTGGTGCTGCAGGCGCAGTCGTTCTTCACGCTGCTGCTGGCAGCCTGGTGGCTGCGTGAGAAATGGCTGGGCAACCAGGTGGCGGGCCTGGCGCTGGCAGGCGTGGGGCTGGTGCTGATTGGCAGTGCACATGGGGCCTCCATGCCGCTGGCGGGCTTCGCGCTGACCGTGGCGGCGGCAGCGCTGTGGGGCTGCGGCAATATCGTGACCCGCGCCGTGGGGCGTTATGGGCCGATGAACCAGTTTGCCTTCATCGTCTGGTCCAGCCTGGTGGCGCCCCTGCCGTTTGTGGCCCTGGCGCTGGTGATGGACGGCCCCAGTGCTGTGCTGGCAGCGGTGCAAAACCTGTCGCTGAAATCCATGGCCGCCGTGGCCTACATCGCGTGGATCTCCACGCTGCTGGGCTTCGGGCTGTGGACCTACCTCATGTCGCGCTACCCCGTGAACCGTGTGGCGCCGTTCACGCTGCTGGTGCCCGTGGTGGGCCTGACCACGGGCTGGGTGGTATTTGGCGAGCAGTTGCTGCCTGTGCACTTTGCGGGCGCCGGGCTGCTGATGGCGGGGCTGGTGGTCAACCTGTTTGGCGGCACCGCCTGGACGGCGGTGATGGGGCGGCTGCGCGGGGCGCAATAAAGAAATGGGGCTTGCGCTACACCGCCAGCGGCAGCTCGGTGGTCGAAAGCACATTGCGCAGCACCATGAATGAGCGCACCTGCCGCACGCCCGGCAGGTAGAGCAGTTGCTCGGCGTGCAGGCGATTGAAGCTGTCGTTGTCGCGCGTGCGCACCAGCATGAAGTAGTCAAACTCGCCAGTGACTACATGGCATTCCATGCAGCCCGACACCTTGGCCGCCGCCTTTTCAAATTCGGCAAACGACTCGGGCGTGGAGCGGTCCAGCACCACACCAATCATCACCAGCATGCCCGCCCCCACGGCCTGGGGGTTGAGCAGCGCGACCACCTTGTCGATGAGCCCCAGGCGCTTGAGACGCTCCACCCGGCGCAGGCAGGCGGGTGGGCTCAGGTGCACCTTTTCGGCCAAAGCCACGTTCGACAGCGACGCGTCGCGCTGCAGCTGGCGCAAGATGGCTTTGTCGGTGCGGTCCAGTTCGGCCGAGACATCGGCCTGCGGCACATTCTTGACACGAACTTTTGTTGCGCACATAGATTATTCAGAGAAATATTTTCCACTCATATTCTCTTCCATAAACCTTAAACGCCGTAATTCGAACAAATTTTGCAACCACGTGATGCGCGCATTTTTCTACGATGAAGGCACTGCAAGCCCCCCGCTTGCGCCTTCTCTTCATCGACCGGAAACCGCCATGAACCTGCAGAAATTTGCCCGCCACCCGCTCACCTTCGGCCCCTCGCCCATCACACCGCTGCCGCGCCTTTCGGCCCACCTGGGCGGCAAGGTGCACCTGTACGCCAAGCGCGAAGACTGCAACTCGGGCCTGGCTTTCGGCGGCAATAAAACCCGTAAGCTCGAATACCTCATCCCCGAAGCGATTGCAGGCGGCTACGACACGCTGGTGTCGATTGGCGGCATCCAGTCCAACCAGACGCGCCAGGTGGCTGCCGTGGCGGCGCACCTCGGCATGAAGTGCGTGCTGGTGCAGGAAAACTGGGTCAACTACTCCGACGCGGTGTACGACCGTGTGGGCAACATCGAGATGAGCCGCATCATGGGCGCCGATGTGCGCCTGGATGCTGCGGGCTTCGACATCGGCATCCGCCCCAGCTGGGAGCAGGCCATGGACGATGTGAAAAAGGCCGGTGGCAAGCCCTTCCCCATCCCGGCCGGTTGCTCCGAGCACCCGTATGGCGGCCTGGGCTTTGTGGGCTTTGCCGAAGAGGTTCGCCAGCAAGAGAAGGAGCTGGGCTTCCAGTTCGACTACATCGTCGTGTGCTCGGTCACGGGCAGCACGCAGGCCGGCATGGTGGTGGGCTTTGCGGCCGATGGCCGGGCGCGCAAGGTGATCGGCATCGACGCCTCGGCCAAACCCGAGAAGACCCATGCGCAGATCCTGCGCATCGCCCAAAACACCGCCAAGCTCGTGGAGCTGGGCCAGGAGCTGACCGCCGAAGACGTGGTGCTGGACACCCGCTACGGCGGCCCTGAGTACGGCCTGCCCAACGAGGGCACGCTCGAAGCCATCCGCCTGTGCGCGCGCCAGGAAGGCATGCTCACGGACCCGGTGTACGAAGGCAAGTCCATGCACGGCATGATCGACATGGTGCGCAAGGGCGAGTTCCCCGAAGGCTCCCGCGTGTTGTACGCGCACCTGGGAGGCGTGCCAGCGCTCAACGCCTACAGCTTTCTTTTTCGCAACGGCTGACACGTCCAGCGAGCAGCACCAGCTGGCACCGCTGGCCGGGCTGTCGTTGATCTGAGTGGCCCTGGCCTCGATGCTGGAGGCCGACGCTTTTCCCCTCCAAGGAGTGCCCCATGAAGTGCTTGCAGATCGACAGACGGCGTAGCGTGATCCACTTGGCAGCAGCCCTCGCGGGGCTGGGACTCGGCACGCCGTGGCTGGCGCACGCCGAAGGCTATCCGGCCAAGCCAATACAGCTCATCGTTCCCTTCCCGCCAGGGGGCGCCGTGGACATCGTGGGTCGAACGATCAGCAAGAAGCTGGGCGACCGCCTGGGCCAGCCCATCGTGATTGAGAACAAGGCGGGTGCAGGCACTGTGGTCGGAGCGGCCTTCGTGGCCAACGCACCCGCTGATGGCTACACGCTGTTGATCAGTTCGGGCTCCACGTTCACCGTGAATCCGGCGCTCAATGCCAAGCTGCCCTACGACCCCGTCAAGAGCTATGAGCCCATCGGCATGGTGGCCCGCGTGCCGCTGATCCTGCTGGCAAACCGCGAGGTGCCCGTGGGCAATCTCAGGCAGCTGATCGTGGCAGTGCAGCGCGCCCCCGACAAGTTCTCCTACGGCTCCTTTGGCAACGGCACCACCGGCCACTTCGCGGCAGAGCTGACGTGGTCTGCCGCCGGCATCAAGGTGATGCACGTGCCCTACCGAGGCAGCGCGCCCGCCATGAGCGACCTGATGGGCGGGCAGATCCCGTTCACCATCGACACCGTGGCCGCAGCGCTGCCACAGCTCAAGGCGGGCAAGATCAAGGCCATTGCCGTCACGGGTGCAACGCGGGCCACGCAACTGCCCGACGTGCCTACGGTGGCGGAAAGTGGCTTCCCCGGGTTCTCGGCCGACTCCTGGCTGGCCGTGGTTGCGCCACGCGGCTTACCCGCCGAGGCCAAGGCCAAACTGCACAAGGCCCTGGCCGACACCCTGGCGGACGCGGAGGTCCGCAGCAAGCTCATCGCCGCCGGGCTGGAGCCGTCGTACGCCACGGGCGATGCCGTGCTCACGCAGATCGAAGACGAGTTGCCACGCATGCGTGCAATTGCACAGCGCGCGCAGATCCGCGCGGATTGAACGCCGCGCAAGGCCCCTTGCTTTTGGCGTTTTTTGACTCTCAGCCCCGCAGCCAGGCCAGCATGTGCGGATAGGCCGGGGTTCCGCCCGGCAGGACCTGCGCGGGCAGCAGGGTGAGCCCCGCAGCGGCCAGGCCCGAGGCGCCCAGGTACACCCCCAGCTCAAAGGTGGTGCGCAACCCGACGGAGCGCCCGTGGTAACCGCCGTCATGGAACAGCACGGCGGAATCCAGCCCCAGGTGCCGAGTGGCCGCCCAGGCCCAGGCCGTGGCTTCGATCTCACCACCGTGGGCCACCTCGGGCAGGTCCTGCAGCGCATCATCCAGGGTGGACCGCAGCGCCGTGGGTACCACCGCCAGGTGGCCCGCTTCGTGCAGCAGATCTCCAGGCCAGCGCAGCCGCGCCCGGTCCACACGCAGGCCACCCCGCTCGATGCGGACGCCGGGTAGAAAACTGCCTTCGGGGACCTCGGCCTCGCAGACCGCAACGCCAATGCTGCGCAGGAAGGCCAGGATGCGGTCCGTCAATGCGCCGTGGTCCGCCGCTGCCGCTGCAGCGTTGGAGGATTCTTCGCGGCTCATGCTTGCAGCAGGTCCGCCACCCGGGTGCGCAGCAGCGCAGGCTGCACCTGCGTCGATGCCACCGGGCGGCCCACATTGAGCCCCACACGGCTGAAAAATCCCCGCCGGAACGGTCGCACCATGGCGCCGCCCTGCTCAATACGGCTGAAGTACGAGCCCCACAAATTGGTCAGCGCCATGGGGATCACCGGGGCTTCGACACCCTCTGCGCGCGCGCGCTCGATGATCTTCATGATGCCGCCCTTGAACTCCTGCAGCTGCCCGTCCTTGGTGATTCCACCTTCAGGGAAGATGGCCAGCAGATCGCCCTCGCGCAGCACCTGCGCGGCGCGGTCGAAAGCGGCTTCGTAAGTCTTGGGGTCTTCCTTGTAGGGTGCAATCGGAATCGCCTTGGCGAGGCGAAACAGCCAGCCCAGCGCCGGCACGCGGAAGATGCGGTGGTCCATCACGAAGTAGATGGGGCGCGGGCTGGCCGCCATGAGCAACACGGCATCGACAAAGCTCACATGATTGCAGGCCAGGATGGCCGCGCCCGTCGAAGGCAGGTTCTCGTCGCCCTGCACCTTGAAGCGGTACACGAAGCGCGACGACACCCAGGCCACAAACCGCAGCAGGTACTCGGGCACCAGCATGAAGATATAGAACGCCACCACCGCGTTGGCAATGCCGGTGAACAGGAAGATCTGCGGCACCGTGAAGCCCGCGCCCAACAAGGCACCGGCGATGAGCGAGCTGGCGATCATGAACAGTGCGTTCAGGATGTTATTGGCCGCGATGATGCGTGCGCGGTGCGTGGGCTGGCTGCGCATCTGGATCAGTGCGTACATGGGCACGCTGTACAGGCCCGCAAACAGGCTGAGCAGCAGCAGATCCAGCATCACACGCCAGTGCGCGCCCTGGGCCATGAAGGCGGCCAAGCCCATGATCTCGGCAGGGGGCAGGTTGCGCGAGGCGAAGTACAGGTCGATGGAGAACACGCTCATGCCGATGGCGCCCAGCGGCACCAAGCCGATCTCGACATGGCGGCGCGAGAGCACCTCGCACAGCAGCGAGCCGATGCCGATGCCGATGGAGAACACCACCAGGAGCAGCGACGCCACCTGTTCGTTGCCGTGCAACACCTCCTTGGCCAGGCTCGGAAACTGGCTCAGGAACACGGCGCCAAAGAACCACATCCAGCTGATGCCGAGCAGCGAGCGGAACACTGCGACGTTCTCGTGCGCCAGTTTCAGGTTGCGCCAGGTTTCCGTGAAGGGATTCCAGTTGATGGTCAGGCCCGGGTCGGTGGCGGGCAGCGAGGGAATGAACTGCGCGACCGCGCGCCCGGCCAGGGCCGCCACCACGCAGGCCACGGCCACCGTGGTGTGGCCAATGCCCGGGATGGCCACCAGCAGGCCACCGGCCACATTGCCCAGCAGGATGGCCACAAAGGTGCCCATCTCCACCATGCCATTGCCGCCGGTCAGCTCACGTTCGTTGAGCACCTGGGGCATGTAGGCGAACTTGACGGGGCCGAACAGCGTGGAGTGCACGCCCATCAGAAAGGTACACAGCAGCAGGACGGGCACGTTGTCCGTCATGAACCCGAAGGCCGCCACCAGCATGATGGCGATCTCCATGTTCTTCACGAAGCGGATCATCTTTGTCTTGTCGTACTTGTCGGTCAGCTGCCCCGAGGTGGCCGAGAACAGCAAAAACGGCAGGATGAACAGCGCACCAATCACCAGCCCCGCCATCGCTGGCGGTAGCCACGACACGCTGAGCTGGTAGGTCACCATCACGGTGAACGCGAACTTGAACAGGTTGTCGTTGGCCGCCCCAGAAAATTGCGTCCAGAAGAACGGCGCAAATCGCCGCTGGCGCAGCAGGGCGAACTGGTTCGGGTCCTCATGCGCCGGCACTGGCGCAACGCTGGCTGAGGGGGTCTCGGGGTGCATGCGTTTCTCCTCGTTTCCGATGGGTTGGCTTGTTGGAATTTTCCGTGCCCGCATTTCACACACGTGAACTGCGGGCGACACCCACGGCGTGGGCGCCATTCTGCACAAACAGCGTGACCTGCGGCCCGCCCGGTGCCCGGCGCGGGTGCCAGGCCGCCAGGGCCACCAGCACCGGCCAGGCCGCGCCTGCAGCAAACAGGTGCTTGAGGCTGTGGCCCGACACCGCCTGGTAGGTGGCGTCGAACACCGCGTGGTCTGCCGCCTCGAACAGCTTGGCCACGGCATACAGGCCGATGACCGCGCCCAAGTGCACCGCCAGCGCGCCATCGCGCCGGGGCAGACAGGCGAGCGCCAATACCACCAGCATGCCGCCCAGTTGCACCACGGCCCAGGGCATCAGGTTGCCGGTGTGTGCCCACCACAGCACGGCCAACGGCCCCGCCAGCAGCACCGCCCCCGCCATGGCCCAGCCTGCCCGTTCGCTCACGCGGCTGGCAGCCAGCCCCAGCAGTCCTGCAAACGGCAGCACCATGCCCAGCCGGTCCCACAGCAGGCCCGCATCCTGGGGTTGCCAGTGGTAAACGCTGGAGCCCACGGCCGTACACAGCAGCCCCGCAAAAAACAGGGCGGCCAGCGCGCGCGAGGTGGAATCCAGCGCTCCTGGCGCCAACCGGCGCAGCGCCCACAGGCCCCACACCCCTGCGATGGCAAACGGCAGATTGCTGAGTACATCCACTGCGCAAGGAATGCCCCACGGCGCCCGCTGGTCGGCAAAGGCATGCTGGTGTGCGCTTGCGGGCAGCACCGGGCCGAGCAAGGCCAGCGCCAGCAACGCGGCCGCGCCCAGCACGAGAGCCATTTCAGCGCGGGTCGCGGGCTTGTGGCGCCGGGTGGGGAGAGAAATCAGAGAGGTCATGGTCGTCACATCCGTGGATGAGTGGGGATTGCCGCGCAGTGTGTTCAGCAGCAGTCACCGAGTCACCAGAAAGTCGCTCAGAGGGCTACCAAAGCCACCTCAGGTATTGATAATTGATACCAAGGAGCCAAAGCCCATGAGCACGACCGCCGACCTCGTCACCGCCCTGAAGAAGGAACTCAAGACCGCGCAGATGACCTACGCCGACCTGGCGTTGGCATTGGGCATGGCCGAGTCCAGCGTCAAGCGCATGCTGGCCAAGGGCGACATGCCGCTGTCGCGCATCGACGCCATCTGCCGCGCACTGGCGCTGGACTTTGCCGATCTGGCGCGGCGTGTGGCCGACGAACAGCCGCTGTTGAAAGAGCTGACGCAAGAGCAGGAAAAAGCCGTGGTGGGCGACAAGAAACTGCTGCTGATGGCGATTTGCGTGCTCAGCCAATGGACGCTGGAGCAGGTGACCACCGCCTACCGCCTCACCGAGGCCGAGGGCATCAAGTACCTCGCACAGCTCGACCGCATCGGCATCATCGAGCTGCGGCCACTGAACCGCTACCGCCTCAAGCTGGCCAAGACCTTTCGCTGGCGCCCGCATGGCCCGGTGATGAACTACTTTCGCGACCACGCGTTGCTGGACTACTTCGCGGGCGGCTTTGACGGCGCGGGCGAAGGCGTGCTGCTGGTGCACGGCAACATCAGCCGCAGCCTGGCCCCTGCGTTCATGGAGCGCATGCAGCGCGTGGCCCAGGACTTTGCCCAGCAGCACCTGGCCGACCAGAAGCTGCCCGACCGCGAGCGCGAGGGCTACACCTTGCTGCTGGCGATGCGCAGCTGGGAGTTTGAGGCGTTTGCGTCCATGCGGCGCTGATTTACTCTTCTTTTGATAGCTATCAGCGCTTTACCAAAAAGCGCTAGAGGCCAAGAACACCCTAACTTTGTGGGTTGAGCACAGCGCCAGCAGCTGTGCTGTGCCACGCCCGCTTGACGCACCAAACAGAAAATACTATTCTTTAAATAACAAATTTCTTTTATTTAAAGATAGTCAAATGAAAACCACCCGCCAGCAACAAGACGCCACGCGCCGCCAGATCGTGGCCAGCGCGGTGGACCTCATGACCCGCCAGGGCTTTGACGGCACGACGATGAAAGACATCGCGCGTGCAGCAGGCATTGGCGACGCCACGATCTACAAATACTTCCCCACCAAGGACCGCATCGTGCTCGGCTACCTGGACGATGTGGTCCACCAGGCGCTGGCCGAAACCCTGCAGACGCCAGGCTTCGCGGGCTATCAGCTGCAGGAAAAGCTTCAGCGCCTGACCGACGCCGTGCTGGAGCGCCTGCTGGCCGACCGCGAATTTGTAGCCCAGGTGCGCAGTCTGGCGCGGCGCTCGCCGCTGTCGATGCTGGCCGAGCCCCTGGCGGCGCGCCAGAGCCTGCGCGAGGCCGTCGCCAGCTTTCTCGAAGCGGCAGAGGCCAGTGGCGAGATCGAGCCCTGCGACTTCAAAGGCATGGCGGGTGGGCTCTACACCGACTACCTGGCCGGTGTGGTGACCTACTGGCTGGCCGACACCTCCGACGAATTTGCCGACACCACGCAGCTGGTGGACCTTTCGCTGGGTGTGCTGGTGCAGGCACTGCGTGGCGGGCTCGTCAATCGCGTGCTGCAACTGGGCGGCTTTGTGCTGCGCAGCCAGATGGCCCGCATGGTGCAGCACAGCAGCGGCCTCATGGGGATGCTGCAGCTGGCCAAGCAGGCCATGGCCAGCGCGCCCTACAGCACTCCCCAGGCACACCAGGCCCACACGGCAAACGCCGGTTCACCCGCAGCGCCAGAGCCTTCCAAGCCGCCCCGTACGCCGCGCAAACCACGCGCAGCAAACCCAGCCCCGCCCCCCAGCACCACCGCCAAGCCTGCCGCTACGCCACGCAAGAGGAAGTCCGCATGACCACCGCCCCCACCGTGCGCGAAACGCAGGTGCCCGCAGGCACCGCCATCCATGCAAGCTTGCCCGGCGCCCATTTTTTTGATGCCTACGAGGTGGCTGACGGCCAGCCATCCCATACCGCCCTGCAGGCCTGGCTGGACGTGGTGGCCCGCACGCCGCGCTGGACACAAATGCTCATGACCGTGCGCAACAAACTGGTGCGGCTGGTGGGCCTGAAGGACCTGGGGCAACTGCACGATGGGTACCCGCCCGCCAGCGGCAGATCGCTGCGCGAGGCCAGCAGCTACCGTGTGGGCGACCGCGTGGGCATCTTCCGCATCCGCCACCTGAGCGACACCGAAGTCGTGATGGGCCAGGACGACAGGCACCTCGACGTGCAGGTTGCACTGACCAAGCACAGCGGACGGACCGAGACCTCTGGGCCGCCGACCATGGTGCTGAGCACCGTGGTGCACATCCACAACACGCTCGGGCATGCCTACATGGCGGTGGTGACCCCCTTTCACCGCCGCATTGCACGGGCCATGGTGCAACGCCTGGCAGACCATGGCACGCACTGAACCGCCGCGCACCGGCCGCCTGGCGCGCGGCACCATCACGGGCATCGCTGCCGCGCGCATCGGGATGGCCCAGCTGGGGCACCGCGTGCGCACGCCATCTGCCCAAGCGCAGGCCGACCACGAAGCCGCCCTCGGCCGCATCCTCTTTGGCGCGCTGGGCCAGTTGCGGGGCTCGGCACTCAAGGTGTCGCAGTTGCTCAGCATGCACCCCGGCCTGCTGCCCGACGGTGTGCGGCAAGAGCTGGCGCGCGCCCACCACCAGGCCCCGCCACTCAACCGCGCGCTGGTGGGCCGCGTGTTCCGCCAAGCTTTCGGGCAGGAGCCCGAGGCACTGTTTGAACACTTCGAACCCACCGCCTTCGCCGCCGCCAGCCTGGGCCAGGTGCACCGCGCGCAGCTGGCAAGCCACGGCACAGTGGCCGTGAAGGTGCAGTACCCCGGCATCGCCGCCACCATCACCAGCGACATGCAGCTCATGCGCGCCGCGCTGCGCGCCCTGGCCCATACCGACATGCCGCTGCCCGCCAACACCGTGGTGGACAGCGTGATGACCGAGATCGAGGCCACGCTGCTGCGCGAGGTGGATTACCTGCTGGAGGCCGAACAACTGCAGTGGTTTGCACAGCACGCGGCGCTGCCGGGCGTGGTGCTGGCCCAGCCCATCCTGTCGCACACCCGGGCCCAGGTGCTCACACAGCAGTTTCTGCCGGGCCAGCATCTGAAGGACTGGCTGGCCTCGCAGCCCACGCAGGCGCAGCGCGACCGGGCCGGACAGCACCTGTGGGACTGGTTCATGCACTGCCTCTTTGTGCTGGGCCGAGTGCACGCCGATCCGCACCCGGGCAATTTTCTGTTCGCACCCGATGGCACCGTGGGCGTGCTGGACTTTGGCTGCACGCGCAGCCTGTCGGAGCACTTTCGCACCCAGGTGACAAAAGCATGGTCCGCACTGCTGCGCCCTCCCACCGACCCACAGCGAGACGCGCTGGTGCTGCAGGCCTACCAGGCGCTCGGACTCGTCAACGCCAGCCTCACCGTGCCGGCCTACACCGCCGAACTCGCGCCCGCACTGGCCGACATGCAGGCCTGGCAGATGGAGCCCTTCACGCAACCGATTTTCGATTTTGGCGTCAAGACGCCGCCACCCATCACCGCCGGACGGCACCAGCGCATGCTGGGCGAGCACCTGGTGCAGGTGCCCGGCGAGATGCCCGCGTTCGAGCGCATGTGGATGGGCCTCATGCACCTGCTTACGGGGCTGGGCGCGCGGGTGCGCACCCACCACCCTCTGCTGCACAGCACAACGCCCCAGGGCCATTGAGATGAATACTGCTTTGATGCTGGCAGCCGCAGGCCTGGCCCTGGTGGGTGTTGCGCACTCGGTGCTGGGTGAATTGCTGGTGTTTCGCACCCTGCGCACAGAGGGCATCGTGCCCACCGGCGGACGGCCCGTGCTGCGGGAGTGGCAGGTGCGCATTCTGTGGGGCACCTGGCATCTGGCCACCGTGCTGGGCTGGGCCCTGAGCGCCTTGATGTGGCGCCTGGGGACCGCGCCCGTGGACACGGACCTGGGAGCCTGGGTGGCCGATGTGCCCGGGGTCGCCACGCTGGCCAGCGGCGTGCTGGTGTTCTATGCCACTGAGGGCCGACACCCTGCCTGGTTTGCCCTGCTCGTGGTGGCGGCGCTGGTGTGGTGGCGCTGAAGGGCCGCACTACATTCACGTGGGTGGGCAGCTTGCCGGAAGTGTGAGAAAAATCACGGAAACCGCTGCTGCTCCTGCTGCAGGAAACACAACTTCACAAGACTTCGCAATTCGCCTACACCGGCTTGACGCAGCATCTGCACCATGAAGTCTCCGGTTCCGCAAGGAATCATTCTGAGGAGATCACCATGGCCCGCAATGCACTCGCCGCTGTTTCCATCGCCTTGCTGTCTCTGGGCGCCGCAACGGTGGCGCAGGCACAGACCAGCGCCACTGTTGTCATCCAGTCGGGGCAACCCCACCACTACCAGGCGCCAGCGCCCATGGTGGTGCAATACGGCCCACCACCGCCCCCTCGCCATGAAGTGGCGCCCCGCCCTCGGCACAACATGGTGTGGGTGCCCGGCTACTGGGATTGGCGTGGCCACCGCCATGTCTGGGTCCAGGGTCACTGGGTGAAGGCCCGTCATGGCTACCACTACCGCGAACCCCGCTGGGTGGAACACGGCGGCCGGTGGGACCTTCGCCCCGGCCGCTGGGACCGGGACGGCGACGGCATCCCCAACCGCTATGACCGTGACCGCGACGGCGATGGGGTTCCCAACCGCTACGACCGCGATCACCACGACCGAGACCGCGATGGCGTGTCCAACCGCTATGACCGCGACCGTGACGGAGACGGCGTTCCCAATCGGCACGACCGCCGCCCGGACAACCCCTACCGCAATTGAACGATTGAACGCTTGCACAGCTGAAGGAGCGCGGAGGCTCGCAAGCCCCGCGCCCACTCCCCCCTTTGGCCTACGCCCGCCCCCGCTGAGCACCTACGTGGCACCGCGCATCAGGCCGCCACCATGCAAAGACCGATTCCGCCAGGAATCACCCCGGAGACCACCATGACCCGCCAAACACTGACCGCAGCCGCCATCGCCCTGATGGCACTGCTGCCCCTCGTACCGACACACGCGGCCATTCAAGGCACCGTCGTCATTCAGTCCGACCAACCACAGCGTGGGTACCAGCCCACGCAGACCTACCAGGTGATTCCCGCGCCCCCACCCCCACGGTACGAAGCCGTGCCACGCCCACGCCGTGGCCAGGTGTGGGAACAAGGCCATTGGGAATGGCGCGGCAACCGCCACCGCTGGGTGAAGGGCCACTGGGTACAAGCGCGCAGCGGCTACCAGTACCGGCAGCCCCAATGGGTGGAGCGCGATGGCCGCTGGGAAATGCAGCGGGGCCGCTGGGACAGTGACGGTGACGGCATTGCCGACCGCAACGACCGGGACCGCGATGGCGATGGCATCTCCAACCGCAACGACCGTGATCGCGACGGTGACGGCGTGTCCAACCGCCGCGACAGCCAGCCGGACAACCCGCGCCGCAACTGATCTGCCGCGTTCCACGATCCTCGTAACGGTTCAGTCGAATTTCACCTCGGCGCGACCGACACCAGGGAAGTCTGCAACCACCACCGTGCCCGGCGCCACCATCACGGTGCCGGTGCAGGACCCAGTGGTCACCCACTGCCCTGCGCGCAGCCCTCCCAGGCTGCGCGCGCCTTCGTTGGCCAGCCACACCAGCAGCCGCAGCGGATCACCTGCCGGGTTACCCCAGGTGGCGTGCTGCACGGCCACCGATCCGTTCACCGACAGGCTGACCCCTTGCACCAGGGGCTGCACCGAAGCCACATCGGTCAAACCCGAACCCACGATCAGCGCCCCATGGCAGGCCTGGTCGGCCAAGCGACTCCACTCCCCCTGTTGTGCCCAGGCGGCAAAGCGCGTGTCGCACACCTCAATGGCGGCACGCACCGACACCATGGCGGCCAGCACCTCGGCCGCGCTGTAGTGCGTGGCGCGTGCGGGCAGGTCTGCGCCCAGTTCGTACACCAGCTCCGCCTCCACCCCCATCACGGCAAAGCCTGTGGCCGACAAGTTGACCTCCTGGCCAGGCTGCTCCACCCACACCGAGTCGCGGGTCAGCGCCGCACGCGCGGGTTGGGCCTGGGGCGACGCGGCGCCCACTTTCCATCCCGCGACCTCGCCGCGCTCACGCACTACGGCGTCCTGCACGGCGTAGGCCTCGGCCGCATCGCGAGGGCGCAATGCAACGGGCAGATCCAGCGGCCGGGGCGTGCGTCCCTGGCGCGCCATGGTGATCACGGCGGCGCTGGCGAAGGGGTCAAAGGCGGTATCGGGCATGGGAAAAGCGTCCTGGGGGTGGGTCAAATCGCCGGATTATGGCGACCCCATGTCGCCGCCAGCATCAGCAACGATTGCCGCCCATTAGCCGCCCCAAACACCCCACCGCCGCCCGCACCCTCCTAGAATGGCCCCCGCAGGAGAGCACGGCAGGCCACAAGACCCACCGCTGCACCGAAGGCGCAAACTCCCATACACGCTCAGGTCCCGTACTGCACCATTTATCAAAGCCGTCTGGAGAGCCGCCCCAACCTGTCAGCAGCGTTGTGGCGCACCGAAGGAGCAAACCGCGCGCCATGTGGGCTGGGTGGTGAATCTCTCAGGTACCAAGGACAGGGGGAGCGGCAGCTTGGCGGACGCGCGCTGGCTGCTTGCTATTGATTCAATAGCTGCCAACACATATCCATCAAGCGCTGAACCCTTAAAAGGCTTCAAAAATGCGCGTAATCGTTTTGGGCGCCGGCTTGCTCGGCGTGACTTCGGCTTATTTCCTGCAACAACTTGGCCACGACGTGACCGTCATCGACCGCCAGGGTGCGCCCGGCGCCGAGACCAGCTTTGCCAACGGCGGCCAGATCTCGGTGAGCCATGCCGAGCCCTGGGCCAACCCCAGCGCGCCGCTCAAGGTGCTGCTGTGGCTGGGCAAGGAGGACGCGCCCCTGCTGTTCCGCATCCGCGCCGACATGCGCCAGTGGCTGTGGGGCCTGTCCTTTTTGCGCAACTGCACGCCCGCGCGCACGCGCCACAACATCGAGCAGATCGTGCGCCTGGGCACCTACAGCCGCGACACGCTGCAGCAGCTGCGCGCGGCCACCGGCATCCAGTACGACCAGCGCACGCAGGGCATCCTGCACTTCTATACCAACGCCAAGGAGTTCGACGGCGCCCTGGCCCCTGCCGAGCAGATGCGCGCGCTGGGCTGCGAGCGGCAGGTGATCAGCGCCGACGAAGCCGTGCGCATCGAGCCCGCCCTGGCCCATATCCGCCCGCAGCTGGCAGGCGCCACCTACACGGCCGAGGACGAATCGGGCGATGCCAACCAGTTCACGCGCGAGCTGGCCAAGCTGTGCGAGGCGGCGGGCGTGCAGTTCCGCATGGGCCACCACATCACCGCACTGCGCGAGGCAGGCGGCCGCATCGACCATGTGGAAGTGACCAATGCCGAAGGCCGCTTCGAGCGCGTGCGCGGCGATGCGTTTGTGCTGGCCATGGGCTCGTTCAGCCCGCTGCTGGCGCAGCCGCTGGGCATCCAGCTGCCCATCTACCCGGCCAAGGGCTACTCGGTGACGATGCCGGTGAAAGACGCCAGCAAGGCGCACCAGGTGAGCCTGACAGACGACGAGTTCAAGCTCGTGTTCTCGCGCTACACCAGCGAACGCGGCGGTGATCGCCTGCGCATTGCAGGCACGGCCGAGCTGAACGGCTACGACCGCCACCTGAACCAGGTGCGCTGCGAGGCCATCGTGCGGCGTGTGGAACAGCTTTTCCCTGGCGCGGGCGACGCGAGCCAGGCCCAGTTCTGGAGCGGACTGCGCCCGGCTACACCGAGCAACGTGCCGCTGATCGGCAAGACGAAGGTGGGCAACCTGTTCCTCAACACCGGCCACGGCACGCTGGGCTGGACGCATGCCTGCGGCTCGGGCAAGGCCCTGGCCGACATCGTGAGTGGCCGGGTGCCCGAGGTGGACTTTGCGTTCCAGGGGTTGCAGGGGCGCGCAGGAGGAGCGGCGCTGGTGCCGTCGCGCACGGCGGCCTGAAGCAGCGCGCGGTTGCAGCGAGGCAGCGCTGCAACCGCCGCGAAAGCCCGCGCCTACTTGGCCGCGCCCGTGGCGTGCGCCACAAACTGTGCCACGGCCAACATGTCCTTTTCGCTCATGCGCTCGGCATACGAGGGCATCACGCCGATGCCTGCCTTGAGCGCACGCAGTACACGGCCGGCGTCGGGTTTCAGCTCATCCAGCACCGGACCCACCTGGCCCTCGGCACCGGCGGCCTGCAGCGTGTGGCACACCGCGCAGGCGGGCTGGATCTTGGTGAACAGCTCCTTGCCGCGCGCCAGCTCGGCCGGCTCGGCGGCCCAGCTGGCACCCGCCCACAGTAACGCTAGCCCTACCAGCAAACCGCCTTGCGGCACCCGAGGCCGTTCGATAGCGGCGCGCACCCATGCCAGTGCCACCGTGGAACTGGCTCTGCCAGGCCACGGGTGGCGTCCCCCCTTCGGGGGGAAGGCGCAAAGCGCCTCAGGGGGGAGCGATGTCATGCCACGGTCACGGTGACGGCGTGGTCGCGCCAGCTGGCGTTGTTGTAGCCGCCCAGGTTTTCCTCGCGCTGCTCGGCCTGCACATTGCCTGCCGTGTCGGTGGCTCGGCTGGCCAGCACATGGGTGCCCGCCTCCAGGCGCACGGGCAACGCAAACTGCCGCCAGGCAAAGGGGCCCAGGTCGGGGCCGATGAGCTTGGCCGCCAACCAGGTCTTGCCGCCATCGGCCGACACCTCCACGCCCTTGATGCCGCGCGTGCCGCCAAAGGCCACGCCATGCACCTGCACCTGTCCGGGCTTGAGTGCCCCCTTGTCGGGCAAGGGGCCGTTGATCCAGGACTTCACGCCCATCTCCCACACCGAAGGCTGGTCGGGGCTGGCTTTGGAGCCGGGGGGCGACATGCGGTAGCCGTGCGACATGATGCGCGCCTGCGACTGTGCGCTGGTAAACGCCACGCGCTTGACGTACTTGATGTTGTTCACGCCCTGGTAGCCCGGCACCACCAGCCGCAGCGGGCCGCCGTGCGCGAGCGACAGCGGCTCGCCGTTCATCTCCCAGGCCAGCAGTGCGTCGTCCATCGCCTTCACGGGCACCGAGCGCTCCACCAGCACGGTGAGCGGGTCCACACCTTCGGGCAGTTTCTCGCCGCCCGTGCCGGTCAGGTAGGCAGCACCGTCGGCCAGCCCGCCCAAGGCGGCCACCACGTTGCGCAGTGGCACGCCGCTCCAGACCACACAACCGGCAGCGCCCACCGACCAGGGCGTGCCGCTGGGCTTGCTGGGGAAAAAGCCCCGGCCATTGCCCGAGCACTGCAGCACGGTGGCCACGGTTTCCACGCCCAGCGTCTTGAGTTCGGCCAGGGTCAGGCTGCGCGGACTCTTGACCCCTTCGATCGCCACGGTCCAGGCATCGCGGTTGTCCAGGATGGCGGCGTCGGGCGCGGGCAGGTTGTTGCGCACATACAGCTGGTTGGACGGCGTGATGACACTGGTGCCAAACGCGGAGCGACGGGTTTCGAGAGTGCTGCTGCTGTGCACGATCAGCGCATCCGGTGACTTCCATCCTGCATACGCGGGCAGCGGCTTGGCAGCGGCTGCGGCCTGCTGGGCACGCGCACCGCCGGCCCATCCAGCCAGGCCCAGCGCGCTCAAGGCGGCGGCACTTCCGGCCAGCATGTGGCGTCGCGGCAGGGTCATGGAATCTTTCATGGAAACGTCTCCAAATAATGGGATGGACAAAAACTCTTTGTTGCCCCCGCCCACCCGGCAGGCACAGGGGATCGGGTCAGCCCGCATTCTGTGCGGGAGCTCTGCGCGCCGCACGCATGGCTTCGTTAGAAGAAGTAACAAAAACAAAAGATCAGAAACATTCGTACGCAGGTGCGGGGCCCTGGGCATATTCGCGGTTTGTTTTGGGGAGAGGAACCGCGCAATGAACATCGCCAGAAAATCGACCCGCGGCCCGCTGGGACTGCTACTTGGCTTATGGCTGTGTTGCAGCGCCGCCCAGGCCCAGCTGACGGCCATCGTGGCCGTGGAGCCCACGGCCCGCAAGGCGGCGCACTCCATCCTGCGCACCTCCGCCGAATCGGGCCTGTCGAAGGCCGCGGGCCAGCCCGTGGCACTGACCACCAGCGACGACCTGGCCGACGTGATGCGCGCCACGCGCAGCGCGGGATATGACATCTTCATTGGCCCTGCCCAGGTGGCTGCGTCCGCGTTGCAACGCGGCTACGAGCTGGTGGGCGCCACGCACAAATCGGACAGATACCTGCTGGTCGGGCTGCAGCAGATCGCTGCGGTGCCTGCCATGAAAGGCCGACGGCTCTATCTGCCCCAGCAGGATTCGGTCTACACCTACATGGCGCGCGGCATGCTCAATGAGGCGGGGCTGTCGTTCCAGGACCTGCGCGCGGTGCAGTACGAGAAATTTCCCCAGGCCGGCCTGACAGCCCTGACTCTGGGCACGGCGGATGCCACTGTGGTGCGCGAGGACGACTGGGCCGAATGGTCGGCAGCGCACCCCGGCCTTGCGCGGGTGCTGGCTACATCGCAGCCGGTGCCTGGCGGGTTCTCCATCGTGGTGAAAAAAGACCTGCCGGCGGATGCGCGCAACAAGCTGGCCCAGTGGTTCAGCGCGTCGTCCTCCGCCAGCGGCCTGCCGCCAGCCTCCGTGCGCCCGGAGGCCGTTGAGTACCGACGTGTGGCCGAGCTGGGGCTGTTCACCCCCACGAGCCTGCCTGGGGTGAAGCGCATCACTGCGCGCGAGGCCCAGACCCTGCTGGTGCAGGGCGCCACGCTGGTGGACACCCGCACCGAGAAGGAATTCAAGACCAAGCGCATCCGGGGCGCCGTGTTTGCAGCGTATGTGGAAAAGAGCCTCAAGGACGTGGCCTTCAATGCCGCACAGGATGATTTCCAGGCGCTGGACAAGCTTCAGGGCGTGGACAAGGCCAAGCCGGTAATTTTTGCGTGCAATGGCGCCGAATGCTGGAAGTCCTACAAAGCTGCCAAGGTGGCCACAGCCAAGGGGTTCCAGTCGGTGTACTGGCTGCGGGGGGGACTGCCCGAGTGGGACGAAACGGGCCTCCCGACCGAAGGTGGCTAGGAGCCAGCGCAGGGTCTCTGGCCCCTGTCCTTACAATTGGTCGCTTCTCAACACCCAAGGGCGCGCAAGGCGCCCTTTGTATGGAAATAGCAATACTGTTCGCCCTCATCCTTCTCAACGGCCTGTTTGCCATGTCCGAGATCGCTCTGGTCACGGCCCGCAAAGCCCGGTTGCAAAAGCTGATTGATGAGGGCGATAGCGGCGCCGCCGCTGCCGTGAAGCTGGGCGAAGACCCCACGCGTTTTCTCTCCACCATCCAGATCGGCATCACATCGATTGGCGTGCTGAACGGTATCGTGGGTGAGGCCGCCTTGGCTGGGCCCTTGGCGTTGTGGCTTGAAGCACTGGGCGTTCCCATGCCTTTTGGCAGCTACGCGGCCACCGGCCTGGTGGTGGTGCTGATCACGTATTTCTCTATCGTGGTGGGTGAACTGGTGCCCAAGCGCATCGGCCAGTCGTACCCCGAGACCTTTGCCCGCCTGGTGGCGCGGCCCATCAACTTTCTGGCGCTGGCCACCAAGCCGTTTGTGCTGCTGCTGTCCACCTCCACGCGCACGCTGCTGCGCCTGATGGGTGTGAAGGAAACCAGCGGCAGCCCGGTGACCGAAGAAGAGATCCACGCCATGCTGGTGGAGGGCACCACTGCGGGCGTGATCGAATCGCACGAGCACACCATGGTGCGCAATGTGTTCCGCCTGGACGACCGACAGATCGGCTCGCTGATGGTGCCGCGTGGTGATGTGGTGTGTCTGGACATGGATGCGTCGTTTGAAGACAACCTCAAATGCATCGAAGAATCCGACCACGCACGCTTTCCGGTGGTGCGCGGCGGCATGGACAACATCCTGGGCGTGATCAACGCGCGCCAGTGGCTGTCGCGCACGCTGCGCGACAAGGCGCGCGGCGGCCTGGCCGACCAGCCGCTGCAGACAGCACTGTATGTGCCCGAAACCATCACGGGCATGGAGCTGCTGGACAACTTCCGCCTGTCGGACGTCCACATGGCGTTTGTCATCGACGAATACGGCGAGGTGCAGGGCATCGTCACGCTGCAGGACCTGATCGAGGCCATCACCGGAGAGTTTCAGCCGCGCGACCCGGAGACCTCCTGGGCGCTGCAGCGCGAGGACGGCAGCTGGCTGCTGGACGGCCACATTCCCGTGCCCGAGCTGAAAGACCGCCTGAACCTGGATGCCGTGCCCGAGGAGGAACGCGGCCGCTACCACACGCTGAGCGGCATGATCATGCTGCTGACTGGCCGCCTGCCCAAGGTGACCGACACCGTGCAGTGGGAGGACTGGAAGCTGGAAGTGGTGGACATGGATGGCAAGACCATCGACAAGATCCTGGCCACGCGCCTGACCCCCGAGGAAAAGGCCGAAGCAGACGATAACGGCGCGGGCTGACCTGGCCCCTCCATGGGGTACCGTCTCCGCCAGGGCCCGCCCTGGCGTTCTCTGCGGGCGAAACGGCTCAGTCGCTCAGCGGGCGTTCGGGTCGTCGTCAACGAAAACGGTGAGCACCCCGGTGTAACCATACAAGTGGTGGTGCGCAATTTCCCCACCGGCAAAGAACCCGGCCAGCGGCACGTCACCCAGCGCGTGGCGCACGATCTGCAGCTCGGCGCTGGGCCCGCCAAAATGCGGGCCGCCCCGGCCCGAACAGCTCACATAGATAGCCCCACAGATTCGCTGCCCTGTCTGCGGCGCCGCGCTGGCGCCTGAGGCGCTGTTGGCAGCTGCCATCTCGCCATCCGCGCTGGACGACGACACCAGCGACGCGGGCTCCAGCTCTTCGGGCGAGAGTTCTTCGCGGATCTCGGCGCAGATGCGCATGAGGTCGGCACGCGCCGCTGCCACGTTGCGCTGACAGAACGCCAGGTGCATGCCCGGCTCCACATGGTCGGCCAGGGCCACGCCCCGGCGGCTGCCGTCCAGCCCCACGATGTGGCGCACGCGTGTGTCGGTACCAAAGTGGCCTGTGCGGCGCTGGCCCTGGGGCTGCTCGCCCGCGCTGACCAGCCCGGCCAGCGTGGCGCGCACCTTGCGCAGCGCGGGCTGCGGGTCGCCACCATCCAGCGACACCTGCAGCGTATCGAGCAGCACGTCCAGCGCGGGCTCGCCATCGAGCGCTAGCACCACGTTGTCCTGCGCGGCGGTGATCGTGCGCAGCGCGCCCACGGGCTGGCAGCCCTGCGTAACGCGCGACACCAGCGCCACCCCGGCACCAAACGCCACGCCCGACAGGCCACCGTCAAACACCCCGCTGGCACCGCCCTGCCCGGCCATGTTGCCGTCGCCACCCACGGCAAACTGCACACTGCTGGTGCGGCTGGCAGAGAGGCCACCAAACAGGTAGCCCGTGTCGGTGCGTGCAGCCATCTCGGTCAGCAACTCGGCCAGTTCGGGCGTGCGGCCATCGGCATGCACCAGGGCGGTATGGGCCACAAACCCACTGCCCGGGTGTGGCGCATGCGTGGGCAGCGGCGCCACGCCCGAGAACACGCGGTACTGGTCTGCGGGCACATCCAGCAGCATGACCGACAGCGCGGGCTCGTCAAAGTACTCGGCGTTGTTGGCCGACACGCCCACCCCCACGGTGCCGCTCCAGTCGGTGACCTCGGGCAGTTCGCCGCTCAGGTAGTCGAGCAGCGCCTGGGCGTCGTTGCCATAGTGGTCGGTGATGTAGAGCAGGCCCAGGGTGGGCGCTGCAGCGTAGTCGGGCAACGCCATCTGGGCGCGCAGCTGCGCCAGCACCAGCGCGGCGGCCATGCGCCATTGGGGGTGGGTGGCATGGCCAGTGGGAAATAGTTTCATGGTGGTGATCTCCATGCCAGGGCGGTGGCGGGCAGATATTGCACCACCTGCGGGTTGTCACACCCGCCCACGTTGGCGTCAGCCCGCTCGCTTGCGGGCGGCTGGGCTGCGGGTGCTGCTGCTGGCCTTCTTGGCGGCGGGTTTTGCCGGGGTTTTGCGGGCTGCAGGCTTCTTGGCAGCGGCGGTCTTCTTGGCGGTGCCCGATGCAGCGGCGCGCTTGGCACCGCCCTGCATGGTCTGCATGCCCTTGGCGGCAAACTGGCTGGCCATGCCGGTCGCCGTCTTCAGGGCTTCTTTGGCAAGGCCCGTGGCCATGTTCTTCGTGGTGTCGATGGCGGTCTGCTTGGCCGCATCCTTCATGGCGTTGGCGGCGATCTGCTGGAACTGACCGGTGAGTGCGCCCCACCACTGCATGGGGTCCACCACGGTAGGCGCGGCAGCGGCCGATGCCTTGCTGCCTTTTGTTTTGGCCTTGGCAGGCGGGGCAGCGGGTTCGGCGTCGTCACCCTCGTCTTCGGCTTCTTCTTCGGCAGCACTCACACGTCCCGTAGCGCGGGCGGCGGCACCAGCCACAGCCTCGGCGGCGCCCGTCACGGTGTCGGCGGCTTTCTGTACGCCGCTCATCACGGTGTCAGCCGTCTTGAGCTTGAAGGCGTTGGCCACGTCCCCCATGCTGAAGTTCATGCCCTTCAGGGTGGCCAGGGTCATCTTCTGCACTTCCAGCGCCTGGATGGTGGCGGCCAGCGCGCGTGAGTTCTGCTCCAGCCAGAACTGCACGGCCTTGAGTTCGTCGATGCGCTTTTCCAGCTCTTCGACGCTGATGGTGGGCGCCACCCAGTTGCTGAGGTTGGGCAACTGCGGAATGCTGCTGGACGCCCCCTTGGCCAGGCTCTGCAGAAAGTCAAAACCGGGGACAAGTTTGCCGAAACCGAAATTCGATGTATCGCTCATAGCCGCTCCGCAAGAGGTGGACGAGGGTAGTCTGTGGTGGAGTCACAGCTTACTCCAATGCGTTGCGCAGGCGAAGCGGCCGGCGATGCGGAGATGTCAGTGTTTATGCCCATTCATCATGGTGCCTGCGGTGGCGCCACCGGGTGCTGCCGTGCCCACGGGCACGGTGAGGTCGAGCTTGCTTTCCACGCCCTTGGCGTCCTGAAACACCAGGGTGAGTGGCACCGAAGCGCCTTTGGCCAGCGGCGCCTTCAGGTCCAGCAGCATGACGTGGTAGCCACCGGGCTTGAGCTCCACCGTCTTACCCGCAGGCAGGTCAAGCGCAGGCACGGCGCGCATCTTCATGATGTCGCCTTCCATCTTCATCTCGTGCACTTCGGTGATGCCCGCAGCGGGCGACTCGGCGCGCACCAGGCGGGCGCCGTCCTGGGCGGTGAGGCGCATGAACGCACCGGTGGCCTTCTGGCCCTGCACGCTGGCGCGCGCCCAAGCACCTTCGACTTTGACGGCAGCGGTCTGTGCCCATGCGGGGGCGCTGGCGAGTACAGCGGCCAGTGTGGAAACCAGGGCGGCAGTGTGAAGCAGTTTTTTCATGATGGATGCCTTTCGGTGAGTGAGAGAACGAGAAGAAGCGAAGAAACGAAGAAGGGAAGAGGGACGGGAAAGGGAGAACAGGCCGTGGGCCGGACTGTCAATGATGGTGGGCAGCGGCGCCGCCCGTGGGCAGAATCTCCAGCGCTGCAGCGGGGGACTTCAGGTCCGAGAGTTTTTGGCCCGCCTTGGGCACCTCGGTCCAGTCGTTTTTGCCTTCCGCACAAACCTGGCGCACAGGCCAGTACACGGTGCCGGCCTGCTCGGGCGCCTGGGCCACGAGCACGAACTCATCGTAGTGCGCGCTTTGCAGCATGTCGTCCGGCGTCTTGGCCGTCCAGGTCACACGCACCACGTCTTCGGTGATGCTGCGGCCGTGGCTGGTATAGGGCTGGGCGAGCTTTTCGCGCTGTACATCGAGCGTCCAGCCCGGCTTGGGCATGGGGCGCGCGCCGCGCATGCCCGCCGGGATGTCCACCGCAATCTGCCGCGTGGGCGACGCACCGCACCCGTGGCCCACCTTGAATGTGGCCTTGTAGCCTGCGCCCGCCGGGGCGACCTGGTATTCGAGCACCACATGGGCGGATGCAGAGCCAAAAAGGCCTCCTGCGCCTGACAGCAAAGCGATTACAGCTATCTTTTTCATAGTATTCAGAGACATGGGATGTATTCCTTTCAGAGACTGACCTTGAGCTCAGCGAGGTAAGTGCGCTGCGGGTAGGGGTGGAAGTTCCAGAACTGGTAGTTGTTCAGGTTGTCGATGCCCACGGCCGCGCTGACCTGCTTGGTGATCTGGTAGCGCACGCGCACATCGGTGGTGAAGTAGCGGCTGGCGCCCTGGTAGGCAAAGCCGTTCACATCGGTGTTGTCCAGCGTGCTGTACTGCCGGCCGCTGTAGCGCGCGCCCAGGGTGTATGACCAGGTGTTGTCCGGCCGGTAGGTGGCCACGGCAGTGGCGCGCCACTCGGGGATGCGAGGTTGCCATTTGCCCACGCTGGCAGGGAACTTGTCGTTGCGGGTGATCTTGGAGTCCGTCCAGGTCAGGCTGCTGCCCAACTCCAGCCCGCGTACGAAGACGTTGGCAGCCTGGTACGACAGCTCAATGCCACGGGTAGCGATGGCGTCCACGTTCTGCACGTTGGTCACGTTGGGTGTGACGAGCACATTGGTCTGGGAGTACAACGCGTCTTTCGTGCGCTCAAAGAACGCTGTGAGGCGCAGCAGGCCATTGCCCATATCGCGCTCGGCGGTCAGCTCGGTGGTCCAGCTTTTTTCAGGCTTCAGGTTCGGGTCGTTGTTGATCAGCGTGCCGCTGCCACTGATGCCACCCTGGTACAGCTCGGACACGGTAGGCATGCGCACCGCACGGCCGGTAGAGGCCTTGAGCACCCACAGGTCATTGGCCTGGTAGGCCACCGCAGCCTTGGGCGACACATAGGTTTCGTTGCGCTCGGGGTGGCCCACGGTGGTGGTGGCGTTGCCGGTCTGGCCGTTGCTGGCGCTCCAGCGTTCGGCGCGTGCGCCGAGCACGGCCTTCCACTTCGGCGCGATCTTCCAGGTGTCTTGCGCCCACAGGCCCAGCAGTTGGGTGTCGCCGTTGAAGGCCTGGGTGCGGGCGCCTGCAGCGCCGTTGATCCAGTTCGTCGTGGCGTTCTCCACCGTTCGCAATTGGTAGCTGTCGCGCTGCAGGCCAAAGTCCACAATGTGCGCGCCCTGCACCCCATCGGGCCGCCAGGTGCCCTTGGCGGCCAGGGTGTTCCAGCCCGTGCCCTTGCTGTTGACGATGCGCCCTGCCCCGCCGTTCAGCGCCGCAGGCAGCGCGACGGTGGCAGCGCGCAGGGTGTCGGTCTGGTAGTCATACAGGCTGGCGGCCACCTCCCAGTCGAACGCGCCCTTGGTATTGCTCTTGACCGAGAGCCCGTGCATGAAGTGCGTGAGGTCTTCGTTGGAGACGTTGAAGTCCGTGGGCGCCAGCGCAAACGAGCGACCGTTGATGTTGACCGTGCCGCCGTACACCGCATTGCCATTGGCGTCGCGCAGGTAGCTGGTGGGGCGCCCCTCGGATTCGTTGTGCCACCAGCCCAGGGTGTAGGCCGCACGCACGGTGGGCGAAAAGTCGTAGGCGATCTTGGCCTTGATGTGGTCTTGCTGCGTGTGGTACTGCGTGGCCGTGCCCAGCAGGTACCAGGGCTGGTTGCTGCGGTTGAGCCCAGGCACCGCGCCCGTCACCGGCGTGCCCGCATTGCCCACGGTACCAGCGGACACGAGGCGCGTGGGGAAGGTGAGCGGCTGGCCTTCGCTGTCGGTCTTGTTGAAGTTGAGGAACCAGGACCAGTCGCCGTTCTTGTTGCCGACGGATGCGCTGACCTGCTTGCCAGCGTAGGTGGCGTTGGTGCCGTACAAATCGAACGGCTGATGCTGAACGCTGACCTGCCCGTGGGCCTCGAACTTTGTGGGCATGCGCGTGACGTAGTCCACCACCGCGCCCACCGAGTTGCCTGCGTAGGCGGCCGAAAACGGGCCGTAGAGCACGTCCACGCGCTCGATCTCTTCGGGCGTGACCAGCATCCAGCGCGGCGCGTTGGTGGGGCCGTTGCCCAGGTAGTTGCTGAGCAAAATGCCGTCGGCAAACACCATGGACCGCGCCGGGTTGCCCGTGCCCGAGGCGCGCGTGGACAACACGGCGTGGTTGTAGTCGCCGATGTAGCGCTTGCGCACCAGCAGGCTGGGCAGGTACTTGAGGGCGTCTTCGCTGTCGGTGGCGTTGATCGAATGCTCGATCTGCTCGCGCGTCACGCCCTCGACGGTGGTGGGGATCTGCGTGGGCAGCGAGGTGGGCTGGCCGCCGCTGATGGTGACCACGCCCAGTTCCTTGACGGGGGCATTGCTGTTGCCGGTGCTGTCGGCGGTCTGGGCCAACGCGGAAACACCCACGCAGAGTGCGAGGGGAAAGGCACTGGCCACGGCCAGCGCCATGCGGCTTTTGCGCATGGGAACTCCTGAATTTCAAGCCAAATAGGCTGCCAGCGCTTATCTATCAAGCGCAATCAGCTATTAAAAATATAGCAACTTCAGGAGAAGACCGGGGGCCCACGCGGCGGCAGCGGCGCGGCGGTGCGCGCAGCAATGTGCGCGGCAGGAATGGGGCGCAGGGCATGCGCCAGGGGGTGGACCACAGGCAGCAGGGCCTGCGACACGGGAGGCGGAGCGCCGACATGCGCGCACAGGGGGCAGTCCAGCGTGTGGCTGGACATCTCCTTGGCACCGTCATCGGTCTTGACCAGCAGCTTGATGGCGCCCGAGCCCGAACAGATCAGTTCCATCGCCTGCGGATTGACCAGCGGCGACGCCACCGCCACGCCGATGGACAACACAAACCACGCCAGCACAAGGCGGGCGAGCCAGCGAAGGCTGCGAATGGTTTGCAGGGAGGGCATGGGTGCGAATTGTAGGGGGCCTGGGTGCGCACCCCTTGACCGGGGTCATCTGCGCGACGGACTGCGCCCCCGCCCCCACCTAGGATGCGTGCTGCATTCACCACCACAACGGAGACGCCACCATGCTCACACTCTGCGGCTTTTCGGCCAGCAACTACTACAACAAGATCAAACTCGCCTTGCTCGAAAAGGGCCTGCCGTTCACCGAAGAACTGGCCTGGGTGGGCGAGACCGACCGCAGCGCCAGCCCGCTGGGCAAGGTGCCCTACCTGCGCACGCCCGAGGGGCCGCTGTGCGAATCGGCCGTGATGGCCGACTACATCGAGGCAGCCCACCCACAGCCAGCGCTGATCCCCGCCAACCCCTACCAGGCCGCCAAGGTGCGCGAGCTGATCACCTTTCTGGAGTTGCATCTGGAGCTGGTGGCACGCAACCTGTATCCCCAGGCGTTTTTTGGCGGAACCGTGAGCGACACCGCCAAGGAAAAGGTGGGAGCGCAGCTTGAGAAAAACATTGCCGCCTTCGGTCAGCTTGCGAAGTTCAGCCCCTACGTGGGCGGCGACGCCTTCACCCTGGCCGACTGCGCAGCCATCGTGCACCTGCCGCTGGTCAGCTCGGCCACCAAGATCATCTATGGCCGCGACTACCTGGCCGATCTGCCTGTGCGCGAGTACCTCACGCGCATGGCAGAGCGCCCCCACGTGCAGCGCGTGAACGCCGATCGCAAGACCAACACCGCTGAAATGCTGGCGCGGCCGCCCAAGCGCTAAGACCCTGTTCTAAACCCGCCCCCAGGCGCTGGGTCTTCATCCCTTGACCTTGGTCAACCGAGGTCATCGCGCACAAGCGCACCATGCAGGTATCCGATCACCCTTGAGGAGACACCGCATGGACAAGACCCAGGCCGCCCCATTCCGCCAACAATTGCTGGCCCAGCAATCCGAGCTGCTGGCCCAGTTGGCCGCGCAGCGCGGGGGCGTCATCGGCCGCGCCGAGGCCGCTGCCGACCACTTTGGTCAGCCCGAGGACCCGCGTGCCCAGCTCGCCACCGAGCGTGAACTGGAGTTTGCGCTGGACGAGCGCGAAACCACCCACCTGGCCGCCGTGGAAGCCGCTTTGGCCCGCATTGAAGCGGGTACGTACGGCGAATGCACAGACTGTGGCACCCACATCACCGCCGCACGCCTGCACGCCACCCCCGAGGCCGCACGCTGCGTGCATTGCCAGGAAAAGGCCGAGCAACACCGCCGTGCTGCGTGAGTTCGCTCACGCATTCAGGCCCCTTTTCCCTTCTTTCCCCGTTTTTTTTTGTCACTTCAAGAAAGCCGATTCATGAGCACTTTTCACGCAGTTGTCTGGATGGACCAGTCCGAAGCCCACGTGGTGATGTTCGACCGCGAGCATGCCGAGGCCCAGCGCATCAAGTCCCGCAGCCACCACAAGCACCAGGGCAAAGCCGACGACCTCACCGCTTTCTTTGCCGACGTCGCCCAGGCCTTGGCCGACACGCGCGAAGTGCTGCTGGCTGGCCCGGGCCTGGTACGCAACCAGTTCCGCGACTGGGCGGCCAAGCACCATGCTGCGGTGGCCGATGTGGTGGTGGACTCTGTGGCTGCAGACCACCCGACCGACGCCCAGCTGGTGGCCATGGCGCGCCAGTATTTCAAGAAATTTGACAACATGGCCGCCGACCCGTCTGTCGCCTGACAGGCCTCCAGGCCGCGCCCGCAGCGCAGCCTTGGCTGCTATCCTTTACGGGATGCGCAGCCTCTTTCACCTCGCCTTTCACGTCACCGACCTGGATGCCGCGCGCCGCTTTTATGGCGGCGTGCTCGGTTGCCAGGAAGGCCGAAGCACCGATACCTGGGTGGACTTCGATTTTTTCGGCCACCAGATCTCGTTGCACTTGGGCACCCCGTTTGCCAGTGCCCGCACCGGCCATGTGGGCGACCACCTGGTACCCATGCCGCACTTTGGCGCCATCCTGGAATTGCCCGACTGGCATGCGCTGGCCGCACGGCTGAAGGCCGCCAGCACCACCTTCGTGCTGGATCCGCAGGTGCGCTTTGAGGGCCAGCCCGGCGAACAGTGGACGATGTTCTTCCACGACCCCAGCGGCAATCCGATCGAGATCAAGGGCTTCCGCTCGCTGGACGCAGTGTACGCAACGTGAGCTACACCTTCGCGTCCGCCACCATCCTGCTCCTGCTGATCACCGATCCGCTGGGCAACATCCCCATCTTTGCCAACGCCCTGCGCGGCGTGGCGCCCGAGCGCCGGGCGCGGGTGATCCTGCGGGAGGTGCTGATTGCGTTTGCGCTGCTGCTGGTGTTTTTGTTTTTCGGGGCGCAGTTTCTGCAGGTGATGAACCTGAGCGATTTGTCGTTGCAGATTGCGGGTGCGGTGGTGCTGTTTCTGATCGCGCTGCGCATGATTTTTCCGTCGGCTGACGGCCCACAGGCAGAGCTGCCGGGCGAACCCTTGATCGTGCCGCTGGCCATCCCTGCCTTGGCGGGCCCCTCAGCGCTCGCCACTGTCATGCTGCTGGTGGCCCAGGCGCCGGAACGCCGCTGGGAATGGGTGGGCGCGCTGTGCGTCACCATGGCCGTGTGCGCCGTGGTGTTGCTGATGGCAGAACGCATCCAGCGCCTGGTGGGCGAACGCGTGGTGATGGCGTTTGAACGCCTGATGGGCCTGATCCTGGTCGCCATCTCGGTAGAGATGCTGATCCGGGGAATCAAGCAGCTCGCGCAGCAGCTGTAGCCGCCCCACGCACGCAAAACTGTTAGAGGGCGGGCCAAGGCCACCCCCGGAGCACTGGCATGCGCCCGCAACTGCGGAGCGCAACCGGTGTGCGGTCTCAACGGCGTTGCAGCTGCGGGATCGAACCCAGTGCGAACACCGAGTTGGGCACGCCCACCCGCGCCATCAAGGGGCGCGGCTTGGCGCTCAGCTTGGGGCGGGGGGCAGCAGGGGCCATCTCCTCGGCCACCACCCCCTTGGCATGCTGCTGCGCCACAAGGTCTTGCAAAGTCACCGACTGCAAGTACTCCATCACCCGTGCGTTGAAGGTGGACCAGAGTTCGCCCGTCATCGACTTCACTTGCGCAGCCTGGCCGGCACCCAGGCTCTGCAGATCGTCGGTCTTGAGGTTCTCGACGGCCAGGATGATCTCGGCCACTGAGATCTGGTCTGTGTTTCGAGCAAGGGTGTAACCGCCACCCGGGCCGCGTGTGCTGTCCACGAGCCCGGCACGGCGCAAGGCGCTGAACAGCTGCTCCAGGTACGACAGCGAGGTACCCTGCCGGGCGCTGATCGTCGAAAGCGCTACCGGCCGCATCTTCTGGCGCAGCGCCAGGTCGGTCATTGCCGATACCGCAAGTTGTCCTCGGGTGGTAATCCGCATCGTTGCTACTCCTTGTGAACGTTGACAGTTCCAGACCGCAACACCAATGGCTGCGGAAAGGGGCCAAGCGTTCAATGTAGGCGGTTTAATACTTCGCGTATATTCGTTTTATCAAAGTTGATTGATCGTTTTTTACGAAGCATTTATCACCATGAACTTCAAGCATCTGCGGTATTTCTGGACGGTTGCAAAGGCCGGAGGGGTGATGCGGGCAGGCGAGCAGCTGCACACCACGCCCCAGACGCTTTCTGGGCAGATCAAACAGCTGGAGGAATGGCTAGGCCACGACCTCTTTCGCAAGCGGGGGCGTGGGCTGGAGCTCACCAGCGAGGGTCGTGTCGCCCTGGGTTACGCGGAGCAGATTTTTACGCTGGGGGACGAGCTGGAAAAATCGATCCGCCTCTCCCGCGGCCACGCCAAACCGCTGGAATTTCGCGTGGGGGTTGCAGACTCGATCGCGAAGTCCGTGGCCTATCACCTTCTGGAACCCGCCTTGGGCATGCCTGAACAGGTGCACATGACCTGCCAGGAAGGAAAATTTCCAGAACTCATCGCCCAACTGAGCCTGCACAAACTCGATCTGGTGCTGGCCGATGAACCCGTTTCCAAAAAAATCGGCGTCAAGGCGTTCAACCACCCGCTAGGAACCAGTGGGATGAGTTTTTTTTGCGCTCCTGGCCTGAAGACGCAGCTACAGGGGTCCTTTCCCCAATGCCTCCAGGGCGCCCCCATGCTCATCCAAGGCCCCATGTCTTCCGTGCGCCAACAGCTCGATCACTGGTTTAACAAATACCAATTGCAGCCACGGCTCGTGGGTGAGTTCGACGACAGTGCGTTGATGAATGCTTTCGGCCGCGAAGGCCGTGGCGTTTTCACGTCCCCGACCGTTCTGGATGAGGAAACCACCGCACAGTTTGGTGTCGAAGTGATCGGCCGCACGACGGAACTGGTCGAGGAGTTTTTTGCGATTTCTGTGGAGCGACGCATCACGCACCCCTGCGTGGCAGCAATCACCAAGGCTGCCAAGGCAGATCTGTTCGGGAAATGAGTTTGCCGGGTGCCACCCCGCGCAGGACTCCACGATCGAAGACCTCCAGGCGGGCTCAGGATCGCCGAGGGGTCAGGTTAAGGCAGCTTTTTGCAGCCTCTCAACAAAACTCGGCCTCAGTCAGCCAACTCATGGAGCTGCTGTGATCAGCCCTGCGGCAAACACCAAGGCTCCCCCGATAGCCCAGGGCCAGGCCCTCGTTTGTGAAAACATGCCATGCCGGATGACGGCGACATGAAAGGCCATTTGCCGGGTTGGAAGAAATCACCTGGCAAGCCAGAGTGCCAATCCCGCACGGTCCGAGAGGCAGAAACAAAAACGCCCACTGTGTAGTGGGCGTTTTGTTCAGCAGAGGCCTGCCATGTTGGTTGCGCGAGAAGGATTTGAACCTCCGACCTTTGGGTTATGAGCCCAACGAGCTACCAGACTGCTCCATCGCGCGGTAAGAAATAAATTATACCCTATTATTCAGCTGCTGCCGAATTATTTTCGGTTTCAGCAGCACGGTCGACCAATTCGACCAGCGCCATGGGAGCGTTATCGCCCACACGGAAGCCCATCTTCAGAATACGGGTGTAGCCACCGGGACGCACCTTGAAACGAGGGCCCAGGTCATTGAAGAGCTTAGTCACGCTATCACGGTCGCGCAAGCGGTTGAATGCAAGACGGCGGTTTGCTACGGAGTCTTCCTTGGCCAGGGTGATCATGGGCTCGATCACGCGGCGCAGTTCCTTGGCCTTGGGAACGGTGGTCTTGATGACTTCGTGCTCGATGAGCGAATTCATCATGTTCTGCAGCATCGCGAGGCGGTGCGAGCTGGTACGGTTGAGTTTGCGGAGGCCGTGTCCGTGGCGCATGGTGCTTTCCTTTGAGTAATTAAATCAGGCAGCCGTATCAGGTACTGCCCGAGGCACTGTTCCCGGCGGGGAACCAAAAATTATAACTTAACGCTTGTCCAAGCCAGCTGGTGGCCAGTTTTCCAGTTTCATGCCCAGCGTGAGGCCACGCGATGCGAGCACTTCCTTGATCTCGTTGAGCGACTTGCGGCCCAGGTTAGGGGTCTTGAGCAGCTCATTCTCGGTGCGCTGGATCAGGTCACCGATGTAGTAGATGTTCTCGGCCTTCAGGCAGTTGGCGGAACGCACGGTCAGTTCCAGTTCGTCCACAGGGCGCAGTAGGATCGGATCGAACGTGGCATTGCCGCGTGGGCCTGCCGGTGCGTCGAACGCAGCCAGCTCGCCACCTTCCAGCTGTGCAAACACAGCCAGCTGTTCCACCAGGATCTTGGCCGATGCACGCACCGCGTCTTCAGCGGTGATGGCACCATTGGTTTCGATCTCGACCACCAGCTTGTCTAGGTCGGTGCGCTGCTCCACACGAGCGCTTTCCACGGTGTAGCTCACGCGCTTGACGGGCGAGAACGAAGCATCCAGCACGATGCGGCCGATCGACTTGGTCGATTCGTCAGCATAACGGCGCAGGCTGCCAGGCACGTAACCACGGCCCTTTTCCACCTTGATCTGCATGTCCAGCTTGCCGCCTGCCGACAGGTTGGCAATCACGTGATCGGGGTTGACGATCTCGACGTCATGGGGCGTCTGGATGTCGCGCGCGGTGACAACGCCTTCGCCATCCTTGCGCAGGCTCAGCGTGACTTCGTCGCGGTTGTGCAGCTTGAACACCACGCCCTTGAGGTTCAAGAGGATGTTGACCACATCTTCCTGAACGCCATCGATGGACGAGTACTCGTGCAGAACGCCTGCAATGGTGACTTCCGTCGCTGCGTAACCCACCATGGACGAGAGCAGGACACGCCGGATGGCGTTGCCCAGCGTGTGGCCGTACCCACGCTCGAACGGCTCCAGTGCGACCTTGGCACGATTGTGGCCAAGCTGCTCGACATTGATCGCCTTGGGTTTCAGCAAATTGGTTTGCATTCAGACTTCCTCTCAATACCCCCAGCTCGTTACACCGGTAAGGCTGGTGAAGCGCCTAAACCGCGATGCCTCGCGGTTCAGGGACGGTTTTCTCGAAATATGTACCGAGCGATTAGCGCGAATACAACTCAACGATCAGGGATTCGTTGATGTCGGCGCCAAACTCATCACGGTCAGGCACCTTCTTGAAGATGCCTTCAGCCTTGTCGGCATTCACTTCCACCCAGGCAGGCATACCCACTTGTGCGGCCAGTTGCAGGGCTTCCACAACGCGGTTTTGCTTCTTCGACTTTTCGCGCACAGCCACAACGTCACCCGTCTTCACGAGGTAGGAAGCAATGTTCACGGACTTGCCGTTCACGGTAATCGCCTTGTGCGACACCAGCTGACGGGCTTCAGCGCGGGTCGAACCGAAACCCATGCGGTACACGACGTTGTCGAGGCGGGATTCCAGCAGGAACAGCAGGTTGGCGCCGGTATTGCCCTTCTTGCCTTCAGCGGCTTCGAAGTAACGGCGGAATTGCTTTTCCAGCACGCCGTACATGCGCTTGACCTTCTGCTTTTCGCGCAGTTGCAGACCGTAGTCAGAGGTACGGGCACCCGAGGTGCGGCCGTGTTGACCAGGCTTGGAGTCGAACTTGGACTTGTCGGCGATCGAGCGACGGGCGCTCTTCAGGAACAGGTCCGTGCCTTCACGGCGGGAGAGTTTGGCCTTGGGGCCGAGGTAACGTGCCACTTGAGCTTCCTTTGTGTCATCTGCCGCAAACCATTGCGGGAGCCGCCTGAGGCGCTTGCGCGTTCACAGGCGGCGGTGGGCTTAGAGAGATTAGATACGACGACGCTTCTGAGGGCGGCAGCCGTTGTGCGGCACTGGCGTCACGTCAGAAATCGACGTGATGCGGATGCCCAGGGCACCCAGTGCGCGGACCGAAGATTCACGGCCAGGACCGGGACCCTTGATTTCAACGTCAAGGTTCTTGATACCTTGATCGATGGCAGCGCGGCCGGCCACTTCCGAAGCCACTTGGGCTGCGAATGGGGTGGACTTGCGCGAACCCTTGAAACCTTGTCCACCGGACGATGCCCACGACAAGGCATTGCCTTGGCGATCGGTGATCGTGATGATGGTGTTGTTGAACGAGGCGTGCACGTGTGCAATACCGTCCGAAACGTTTTTCCGGACCTTCTTGCGAACGCGCTGAGCTGCGTTATTGGCAGGAGACTTAGCCATGATGATCTTTCAATCTTTATTTCTTCAGTGCAGCTGCACCCTTGCGCGGACCCTTGCGAGTGCGAGCATTGGTACGGGTGCGCTGACCACGCATTGGCAGACCGCGGCGATGGCGGAAGCCACGATAGCAGCCGATGTCCATCAAACGCTTGATGTTCATCGTGGTTTCGCGGCGCAGGTCACCCTCAATGGTGAACTGCTCGATTTGCTCGCGAATTTTTTCCAGATCGCCGTCCGTCAGATCTTTGATCTTCTTGGAGTAAGCGATACCAGTTGCTTCGCAAATCTTGCGAGCGCGGGTGCGACCAATGCCAAAAATGGCGGTCAAACCGATTTCCGCGTGCTTGTGCGGCGGAATGTTAATGCCAGCGATACGTGCCATATGCGTCCTCTAATACTTTCCAATCAACCTTGGCGCTGCTTGTGACGCAGATCCGTGCAGATCACGCGCACCACACCCTTGCGGCGGATGATCTTGCAGTTGCGGCAGATTTTTTTGACCGAAGCCGAAACTCTCATTGCATTCTCCTAAAACTCTTCCATCCGTCCCGGCTGCTTCGCACGGAACACAATTTGTGCCCGCGAAAAATCGTGGGGCGCCAACTCAACCGATATTCAGTTCCTTGCAGGCAGTGTCGCAAGTGCAGCACTGCCTTCCTCATCATCAACCGCCTGCGTTGCCCTTGAAATTGGCTTTCTTGAGCAGCGACTCATACTGTTGCGACATCATGTAGTTCTGAACCTGGGCCATGAAATCCATGGTCACCACCACAATGATCAACAGCGAGGTTCCACCAAAGTAGAACGGAACGTTGTACTTCAAGATCAGGAACTCTGGCAGCAAGCACACAAAGGTGATGTACACAGCGCCTGCCAATGTCAGGCGCACCAGGATCTTGTCGATATAACGGGCCGTCTGTTCACCTGGGCGAATGCCTGGAATGAACGCACCGCTCTTCTTCAGGTTGTCTGCAGTTTCACGGCTGTTGAATACCAGAGCCGTGTAGAAAAAGCAGAAGAAGATGATGGCTGCAGCATAGAACATCACGTAGATGGGCTGACCAGGAGTCAACGCACCCGAGATATCCTTCAACCAGCGCATCGATTCACCTGCACTGAACCAGTTCACCACCGTTGCCGGCAGCAGAATGATCGACGAGGCAAAGATCGGAGGAATCACACCTGCCATGTTCAGCTTCAGGGGCAGGTGAGACGATTGACCACCATAAACCTTGTTGCCTACTTGCCGGCGAGCATAATTCACCAGTATCTTGCGCTGACCCCGCTCGACAAACACCACGAAGTAAGTCACCAGACCAACGACGAGGACGATGAAGATAGCGGCCAGAATACTCATGGCACCCGTACGAACCAGCTCCAGAAGGCCACCGATCGAACTAGGCAAACCAGCGGCAATGCCCGCAAAGATCAGGATCGAGATCCCGTTCCCCAAGCCACGCTCTGTGATCTGCTCACCCAGCCACATCAGGAACATCGTGCCAGCCGTCAAGCTGACCACAGCGGTCATGCGGAACCCGAAACCGGGGCTCAGGACCAAACCAGCAGAGCTTTCCAGCGCTACGGCAATTCCCAGCGACTGGAACAGGGCCAAGCCCAAGGTGCCATAGCGGGTGTACTGAGTGATCTTCCTGCGACCGGCTTCGCCTTCCTTTTTCAACTGCTCGAATGTGGGAACCACATAGGTCATCAACTGCATGATGATCGACGCCGAAATGTACGGCATGATCCCCAGAGCGAAAACCGTGAAGCGCGACAGCGCACCACCGGAGAACATGTTGAACAGATTCAGGATGCCGCCTTGCTGGCCACTGAAGAGCTGCTGGAGTTGGGCTGGATCGATGCCTGGCACAGGGATATGAGCCCCAATGCGGTACACGACCAGCGCAAGCAACAGAAAAACCAGACGACGACGGAGGTCGCCGAATTTCCCGGTCTTTGCAATTTGAGCCGCGCTAGTAGCCACAGATGCCTTCCTTCAGAGCCACACTCAGGCGACGCTGCCGCCAGCAGCTTCAATCGCTGCTTTGGCACCAGCCGTAGCACCCACGCCATTGAGCTTGACAGCCTTGGTCAGGGAACCGCTCTTGATGACCTTCACCACCTTGGCCAATTCACCAACCAGGCCTGCTTGCTTCAGAGCGAGGACATCCACTTCGGCCAGGCCGAGTTGATCCAATGCCGTCAGCGTCACTTCTGCGTTGAACTTGAGCAAGTGCGACTTGAAACCACGCTTGGGCAAGCGGCGTTGCAAAGGCATTTGACCGCCTTCAAAACCAACCTTGTGGTAGCCACCGGCACGAGACTTCTGACCCTTGTGACCACGGCCAGCGGTCTTGCCCAGGCCGGAGCCGATACCACGGCCTACGCGGCGCTTGGCATGCTTGGCGCCGTCTGCGGGCTTGATGCTATTGAGTTCCATGATCTATCTCTCAGAGGACTTTGACCAGATAGCTGATCTTGTTAATCATGCCGCGCACTTCGGGCGAGTCCTGCAGTTCGCTCACGCTATTGAGCTTGCGCAGACCCAGGCCACGAACGGTGGCGCGGTGCGATTCCTTGGTGCCAATCGGGCTGCGCACCAGTTGAATCTTGACGGTTTGTTGCGTTGTCATTTTCAAGCTCCGGTTCAGGCGAAGATGTCTTCGACTGTCTTGCCGCGCTTGGCCGCCACATTCGACGGGGTGGTCGAATTGACGAGCGCGTCAAACGTTGCACGGACCATGTTGTAGGGATTGGACGAACCATGGCTCTTGGCCACGATGTCAGTCACACCCAACACTTCAAAAACTGCACGCATAGGGCCGCCAGCGATGATGCCGGTACCCTTTGGAGCAGGTGCCATCATCACAACAGCAGCGCCATGGTGGCCGGTCACATTGTGGTGGATGGTGCCGTTCTTCAACGAGACCTTGACCATGTTGCGACGAGCTTCTTCCATAGCCTTTTGCACGGCAGCTGGTACTTCTTTCGACTTGCCCTTGCCCATGCCCACGCGGCCATCACCGTCGCCAACCACCGTCAGTGCGGCGAAACCGAGAATACGGCCACCCTTCACGACTTTGGTCACGCGGTTGACCGCGATCATTTTTTCGCGCAGACCGTCGTCTTGACCTTCGTTCTGCACTTTGGGTTGAAATTTAGCCATTTTGTATTCCGCTCCGCTTAGAACTGCAGGCCAGCTTCACGGGCTGCGTCGGCCAAAGCCTTGACGCGACCGTGGTAGGCAAAGCCTGCGCGATCAAATGCAACCTTCTCGACACCTGCAGCCTTCGCCTTTTCAGCGATACGCTTGCCGATGATCTGGGCTGCTGCGGCATTGCCACCCTTGCCCGAACCGCCGAGCGACTTGCGCACGTCGGCTTCCGCCGTGGATGCACTTGCCAGCACCTTGCTGCCGTCGCCGGAGATCACACTGGCGTAGATATGGAGGTTCGTACGGTTCACCGTGAGACGTGCCACGCCTTGCTGTGCAATGCGGATGCGGGTCTGGCGCGAACGACGAAGACGCTGCTCTTTCTTGGTCAACATGTTGCAGCTCCTTATTTCTTCTTGGTCTCTTTGATCGTGATCTTTTCGTCCGCGTAGCGGATACCCTTGCCCTTGTAGGGCTCAGGTGGACGAACAGCACGAATCTCAGCAGCGATCTGACCGACACGCTGACGATCTGCACCCTTGATCACCACTTCCGTGGGCGTCGGGGTGGCAACCGTGATGCCTGCGGGCATTTCGATATTGACCGGATGCGAATAGCCAACAGCCAGATTCAGCTTGGAGCCTGAGGCAGCGGCTTTGTAGCCCACACCTACCAGGCTCAGCTTCTTTTCAAAGCCTTTGCTGACACCGACCACCATGTTGTTGACCAACTGGCGAATCGTGCCGCTCATGGCATTGGCTTCGCGGGATTCGTTAGCAGGCTCAAAGCTGAGCTTGCCGTCATTGCTGGACACTTTCACCAGCGCGTTTTGCGCCAGCGACAGAGCGCCACCAGTACCCTTGACAGAGATCTGGTCATCTTTCACGGACACATCCACGCCTGCGGGGATGGTCACGGGCATTTTTCCTACTCGGGACATTTCAGTTTCTCCTCAATGCCGCGGGTTAGGCCACGTAGCAGAGCACTTCGCCACCGACACCGGTAGCACGCGCCTTGCGATCAGTCATCACGCCCTTGGGCGTCGTGACAATTGCCACACCCAGACCGTTCATGACTTGTGGAATGGAATCACGGCCTTTGTAGACACGCAGGCCAGGGCGACTGACACGCTCAATGCGCTCAATCACGGGGCGACCTGCGTAGTACTTCAGGGCAATTTCGAGTTCCGACTTGCCGGCTTCGGTTTTCACCTGGAAGCCGTCGATATAACCTTCGTCCTTCAGCACCTGGGCGATGGCAATCTTCACTTTGGAAGAAGGCACCAGAACCGTGGCCTTGGCGACCATCTGTGCATTACGGATGCGGGTCAGCAAGTCAGCGATGGGATCACTCATGCTCATGTTTAATCTCTCCTGCCTGCTTACCAGCTGGCTTTGGTGACACCGGGGATGTCGCCTGCAAAAGCCAGTTCGCGGATCTTGGCGCGAGCCAGACCGAATTGACGGAAGGTGCCACGTGGACGACCGGTGATTTCGCAACGGTTGCGCTGACGCGTCGGGTTGGCGTTGCGAGGGAGCTTTTGCAGGCCCAGGCGGGCTGCATCGCGCTCTTCATCGCTGCGCTTGGCATCGCCAGCGATTGCCTTCAGCTCCGCATACTTGGTTGCGTACTTGGCTGCCAGTTTTTCGCGCTTCAGTTCGCGCTGGATCAAAGCTACTTTAGCCATGCTTCGCCTCAGTTCTTGAACGGGAAACGGAAACCAGCGAGAAGCGCCTTGGCTTCTTCGTCGGACTTGGCCGTCGTGGTGATGCTGATATTGAGGCCGCGCAAGGCATCGACCTTGTCGTACTCAATCTCAGGGAAGATGATCTGTTCTTTGACGCCGATGTTGTAGTTGCCACGACCGTCGAACGCGCGACCAGAGATACCACGGAAGTCACGAACGCGAGGCAGAGCCACGGTCACGAAACGGTCCAGGAACTCATACATCTGCACGCCACGCAGCGTGACCATGCAACCAATGGCTTGGCCTTCGCGGATCTTGAAACCAGCGATAGCTTTCTTGGCCTTGGTCACCACAGGCTTTTGACCAGCAATCTTGGTCAGGTCAGCCACAGCGTTGTCCATCACCTTCTTGTCCGAGACTGCCTCGCTCACGCCCATGTTCAGCGTGATCTTGGTCAGACGGGGAACCTGCATCGGCGAGGTGTAGCCGAACTGTTTGGCCAGTTCGGGAGCGATCTTGTCGCGGTAAATTTCTTGGAGTCGTGCCATGTTTACCCCTTAGGCCGCCTTGATTTCAGCACCGCTGGACTTGAACACGCGAATGCGCGAACCGTCAGCCTGCACCTTGATGCCCACGCGATCAGCCTTGCCCGTAGCGGCATTGAAGATGGCCACGTTGGACTGATGAATTGGCATGGACTTTTCAACGATGCCGCCCGTCGTACCCTTCATGGGGTTTGGCTTGGCGTGCTTCTTGACCAGGTTGATGCCATCGATGACCACGTAGGAGTCATCCTTGCGCAGCGACACCGTGCCGCGCTTGCCCTTGTCACGGCCGGTCAGCACGATGACTTCGTCGCCCTTGCGAATCTTGTTCATGGCGCGTCCTTAGAGAACTTCAGGAGCCAGAGACACGATCTTCATGAACTTCTCGGTACGCAGTTCACGCGTCACGGGTCCAAAGATACGGGTGCCGATAGGCTCCAACTTTGCATTCAGCAACACTGCGGCGTTGCCATCGAATTTGACGAGCGAACCATCGCCGCGACGAATACCCTTCGCCGTGCGAACCACCACTGCACTGTAAACCTCGCCTTTTTTGACGCGGCCACGTGGAGCGGCTTCTTTGATGCTCACCTTGATGATGTCGCCAACGCTTGCATAGCGACGCTTCGAGCCACCCAGCACCTTGATGCAAAGGACGGACTTGGCGCCGGTATTGTCGGCAACCTCTAACCGAGATTCTGTCTGGATCATTTCAATATTCCCAACTTGCACCAGAAGACAACAGCCCCAGAGAACTTCTCAAGGGCTGCAAATCAGCCAGTCAGTCTTGGGCCCGTCGTCCGCACCGCAAACCATTTGCAGCACTTCCCGCTGGGCAGAAACTTCACGTAGGAAACGCGAAGCCCTCGATTATTGCAAAAGACTTTTACGAAGTCAAGCGCCCCATCAGGCCGGAACCTGCAAATACTGTTGCGCCAGCTCCAAAAAGGCATCCAGGTGGGGGTCGGCACCCAGCTCCGCACGCAGGATGTCAGCGACCGCTGGGGCTAGCTCGATGGCCTTGCGGGCATCGAGGAACAATAACCGGGAGCGGCGGGCCAACACATCCTCTACCGTGCAGGCGTATTCGTAGCGGGCGGCAAAGCGCACCATGGCTTCTGTCAGCCCCCCACCAAGATCGGTCTGCGCACCGGCAATGTCCCGGACAACCGCCGCCTCGCTCCCGTAGGAGTGCAGTCCCTGGGCATCACTGATGCGATGTTGAACAGCCCCTTCAGGGGTTCCCACCAAGGGCAAATGATTGGTCACACCCGACGGTTTTTCCGGCAGCAGGCCCGTGGTGAAGCATTTTTGCAACACATCTTCAGCCATAGCGCGGTAGGTGGTCCATTTGCCTCCCGTCACGGTGATCAGGCCACTGCGACTGGCGAGCACGGTGTGCTCGCGGCTGATTTTCTTGGTGTTGTCACCATCGTCGTCCTGCGGCTTCACCAGCGGGCGCAGGCCCACCCAGATACTCCGGATGTCTTCCACCTTGGGCGCACGGGTGAGGTAGCGCGCCGATTCGTCCAGGATGAACCGGACCTCTTCGCGGAAAGGCTGCGGCTCACGCACGATGTCCTGGCGCGGACTGTCAGTGGTCCCGAGAATGAGCTTTCCCAGCCACGGCACGGCGAAAAGAACCCGGCCATCGGCCGTCTTGGGAACCATCAAGGCATGGTCGGACGGAAGAAACTCCCGATCCACCACGATATGCACCCCCTGGCTGGGCGCCACAATGGGCTTGACGGGGCGGCCTATGGCCTCTCCATCCATCTGGCGCAAGGCATCCACCCATACGCCGGTGGCATTCACAACCGTACGCGCGCGCACGGTGAACTGCTGGCCACTGTCTGCGTCTTCACACACAAAGCCTGCAACCTTGCCAGCTTCGTGAATCAACGACCGCGCAGGGCAGTAGTTGACCACCAGGGCGCCCAGGCTGGCGGCCGTTCGCGCCAAGGCCAAGGCCAGACGGGCGTCATCAAACTGTCCGTCCCAGTACTTGACGCCACCCTTGAGGCCTTCGGGGCGGGCCGTGGGCAGGCACTCCAACGTGCGTGCGCGCCCCATGAATTCGGTGGCGCCCAAGCCCGCCTTCCCTGCCAAAGCGTCGTACATCTTGAGGCCGATACCGTAAAACGGCGTCTCCCAAAAGTGGTATGACGGCATCACAAACGGCAGGGGCTGCGCCAGGTGGGGCGCGTTGTGAAGCAAGGTCGTGCGCTCATGCAACGCCTCGCGCACCAGTGCGATGTTGCCTTGCGCCAGGTAACGAACACCGCCGTGTACCAATTTGGTCGCCCGGGACGAGGTTCCCTTGGCGAAGTCATGCGAGTCCACCAAGACCACGCTGAACCCTCGGGCCGCCGCATCCAGCGCCACCCCCAGGCCTGTAGCCCCACCGCCAATCACAGCCAGGTCATAGTGGTGGGGCTGGGCCAAACGCGCCAAAAGGTCGGCACGCCGTGTGGGAAGGGGAGCAGAGGCAGTAGTCATGGGGTGATTGTCCATGGGCGAAGCAAAAAATAAGGGTTTACCCTTGAATTTTTGTCACTTCGGGGGGAGATCCGGCCCCAGGCCTGCAAGGCACTGGGGACGGTCTTGAATGAAAAGGCAGCCAGAGACCTTGTGAGCCACGGCTGCCTGAAGCATCGTCACAGTAAGCAGGACGGCGGGTTAGACAGGCTTACCGCGCCTTGCCATCCTTCCAGGCCTGCAACAAGGTGCCGTACGCAATCGTCTGGCCCTTTGGCTTCTCGTTGGCCAACTTGGCCCACGGCGCTTGCTTGTCGCTCAGCCACTTGGCGGTGTCGCTCTTGGGGTTGAGCTTGGGAGCGCAATGGGCCATCCCAGCGCGTTCCAGACGGGCCATCACCTGGTCCATCTCGTCGGCCAGCGTGTCCATGGCGCCTTGGGGCGTCTTTTCCCCCGTCACGGCCTGGGCTACGTTCTTCCACCAGAGTTGGGCCAGCTTGGGGTAGTCGGGCACATTGGTGCCAGTGGGCGACCACGCCACGCGGGCAGGGCTGCGGTAGAACTCCACCAGACCACCCAGCTTGGGCGCCATGTCGGTCATGGCCTTGGACTGGATGTCGGACTCGCGGATCGGCGTCAGGCCGACCATGGTCTTCTTCAGCGACGTGGTCTTGGCGGTCACGAACTGGGCGTAGAGCCAGGCGGCAGCGGTCTTGTTGGCGTCGTGATCCTTGAAGAAGGTCCAGCTGCCCACGTCCTGGTAGCCGTTTTGCATGCCTTGCTTCCAGTAGGGGCCGTTCGGGCCGGGCGCCATGCGCCACTTGGGCGTGCCGTCGGCATTCACCACGGGCAGGCCGGGCTTGGTCATGTCGGCCGTGAAGGCGGTGTACCAGAAGATCTGCTGCGCGATCTGGCCCTGGGCAGGCACGGGGCCGGCCTCGCCAAAGGTCATGCCCGTGGCTTCCTTGGGCGCGTATTTCTTCATCCAGTCCACGTACTTGGTGAGGGCGTAGACGGCTGCGGGCGAGTTGGTCGCACCGCCACGGGCCACGCTGGCGCCCACGGGCGTGCACTTGTCGTCGGCCACGCGGATGCCCCATTCGTCGATCGGCAGGCCATTGGGCGCGCCGATATCGGCCGTGCCCGCCATGGACAGCCAGGCATCGGTGAAACGCCAGCCCAGGGATGGGTCCTTCTTGCCGTAGTCCATGTGGCCGTAGATGGGCTTGCCGTCGATGTTCTTCACATCGTTGGTGAAGAACTCAGCGATGTCTTCGTAGGCGCTCCAGTTGAGCGGCACGCCCAGGTCGTAGCCGTACTTGGCCTTGAACTTGTCCTTGATGTCCTTGCGGTCGAACAGATCGGCACGGAACCAGTACAGGTTGGCAAACTGCTGGTCAGGCAGCTGGTACATCTTTCCATCGGGGCCGGTCGTGAACTTGGTACCGATGTAATCCTTGAGGTCGATGCCGGGGTTGGTCCATTCCTTGCCCGCAGCACCCATGTAGTCGGTCAGGTTCAGGATCTTGCCGTAGCGGTAGTGCGTGCCGATCAGGTCCGAGTCCGAGATCCAGCCGTCATAGATGGACTTGCCCGACTGCATGGAGGTCTGCAGCTTCTCGACCACGTCGCCTTCCTGGATCAGGTCGTGCTTGACCCTGATGCCGGTGATTTCCTCGAACGCCTTGGCCAGCGTCTTGGACTCGTATTCGTGGGTGGTGATGGTTTCAGACACCACCGAAATTTCCTTCACGCCCTTGGCCTGGAGTTTTTTGGCTGCGTCGATGAACCACTTCATCTCGGCCATCTGCTGGTCTTTATTCAGCGTGGATGGCTGGAATTCGCTGTCGATCCACTTCTTGGCCTCGGCCTCGCCGGCCCAGGCAGCCTGCCCCATCGCCAGAGCCGCGGCGGCGAAAGCGATCGCCTTGAACTGCATCTTCATTGCTGTCTCCTCTCAGATTGAGACCCCCATTGGTAGACCGGCACCAACCCGGGGGGGAACCAGGCCAGGCCTTCGACACTACAAAAACAATAGCTACAAATGCTTACCCATCAGGCGCAAACGGCCATTTTTTCCTTAACCCTTGCGCATGATCAGCGCCAGCAGCGCCATCGACACCACAAAGCTGATCCAGATCGACGGGTCGCCCTGCAGGCTGAACCACTGGGCCAGCTTGCCGCTGATGCCCACAAAGATCAGGTTCACGTAGGCGGCCGACAGCAGCCCGATAAAAAGCCGGTCGCCGCGCGTGGTCTCCAGGGGCAGGAAACCCTTGCGCATGGTCGTGGGCGACTTGAGTTCCCACACCGCCATGCCCACCAGCATCAGCACGATGCACGTAAAGAACACTGCCACCGGCAGCGTCCAGGCCATCCAGTCAAACATGTCGCTGCCTCCTCAAACCCGGCCCATCGCGAAACCCTTCGCGATGTAGTGCCGCACAAACCAGATCACGATGGCACCCGGCACGATGGTCAGCACACCCGCCGCCGCCAGCGTCGCCCAGTCCATGCCCGAGGCACTCACGGTGCGTGTCATGGTGGCCACGATGGGCTTGGCGTTCACGCTGGTCAGCGTGCGGGCCAGCAGCAGCTCCACCCAGCTGAACATGAAGCAGAAGAACGCCGCCACGCCCACACCGGCCTTGATCAGCGGCAGGAAGATGGTCATGAAAAAGCGCGGAAAGCTGTAGCCATCGATGTAGGCCGTCTCGTCGATCTCGCGCGGGATGCCACTCATGAAACCTTCCAGAATCCACACCGCCAGCGGCACGTTGAACAACAGATGGGCCAGCGCCACGGCAATGTGCGTGTCCATCAGCCCCACGGTGGTGTAGAGCTGGAAGAACGGCAGCAAGAACACGGCCGGGGGTGTCATGCGGTTGGTCAGCAGCCAGAAGAACACATGCTTGTCGCCCATGAACTGGTAACGGCTGAACGCATAGGCCGCGGGCAGCGCCACCGTGAGCGAGATCACCGTGTTGATCGCCACATAGATCAGGCTGTTGATGTAGCCCGAGTACCACGACGCATCGGTGAAGATGGTCTTGTAGTTGGCCCAGGTGAAGTTCTGCGGGAAGAACGAGAAGCTCGACAGGATCTCCTCGTTCGTCTTGAAGCTCATGTTGACCATCCAGTAGATGGGCAACAGCGCGAACAGCAGGTACGCAATCAGGAACAGCGTGCGCTTCTGGAAACGTTTTTCATTCATGGCCGGCTCCTTCGTCGCTGACGGTGCCAACGCGCTGCATCCAGTTGTAGAGGATGAAACACAGCAGCAGGATGATGAAGAAATAGATCAGCGAGAACGCTGCGGCAGGGCCCAGGTCGAACTGGCCGACCGCCTTGGTCGTGAGGTACTGGCTGAGGAACGTGGTCGCATTGCCCGGTCCGCCCCCCGTGAGCACGAAGGGCTCTGTGTAGATCATGAAACTGTCCATGAAGCGCAGCAGCACCGCAATCATCAGCACGCCGCGCATCTTGGGCAGTTGGATGTACCGGAACACCGCGAACTTGCTCGCACCGTCGATGCGGGCTGCCTGGTAATACGCGTCGGGGATGGAGCGCAGCCCGGCAAACGCCAGCAGCGCGACCAGCGGCGTCCAGTGCCACACATCCATCAACAGCACCGTGAGCCACGCCTGCGTGGCGTTGCCGGTGTAGCTGTATTCAATGCCCATCTCCTGCAACATCCGGCCCATCAGGCCAATATCGGCACGGCCATAGATCTGCCAGATGGTGCCCACCACGTTCCAGGGAATCAACAGCGACAGCGCCACCACCACCAGCACGGCGGACGACTTCCAGCCCTGCGCGGGCATGGACAGCGCCAGCAGGATGCCCAGCGGAATCTCCACCGCCAACACAGCCAGCGAGAAGGTGATCTGCCGCCACAAGGCCGCGTGCAGCTCCTCATCGCGCATCACGGCGGCAAACCATTCGGTGCCCACAAACACGCGGCGCTCGGGCGAGATGATGTCCTGCACCGAGTAGTTCACCACTGTCATCAGCGGCAGGATGGCCGAGAAGGCCACGCAGATGATGACCGGCAGAATCAGGAACCAGGCCTTCTGGTTCACGGGCTTGGTCGTCGTGCTCATGCCAAAAGCTCCTCATTCTGGTAGTAGCAGGTGTGCTCACCCAGCACCTGCAGCCACACCGTGTCGCCCGCCGAGGGCAGTCGCGTCTCGGGGCTGAAGCGGGCCTTGAGCGTGTGCTCGCCCACCTTCGCGGTCAACATCAGGTAGGTGCCGATGTCCTGCACTTGCGCCACCGTGCAGGCAATGGCGCCGGGTTGCTCTGCCGATGCCAGCGCCAAATATTCGGGCCGAATACCCACCTGCACCGGGCCCGTTGGCAAAGTACGTCCCACAGGGGCGTGCAGGCGGTGGCCGACGATGCTGAGCTGGCCTGCGTCCACCTGCGCGGGCAAAAAGTTCATGCCTGGGGAGCCAATGAAATGCCCCACAAACACATGCTGGGGCCGCTCGAACAGTGCATCGGCCGAGCCCACCTGCACGGCGCGGCCACGCGTCATGACCACCACCTGGTCCGCAAAGGTCAATGCCTCGACCTGGTCGTGCGTCACGTAGATCAGTGTGAGCTTGAGCTCGTGGTGGATCTGCTTGAGCTTGCGCCGCAGTTGCCACTTGAGGTGCGGGTCGATCACCGTGAGCGGCTCGTCGAACAGCACCGCCGCCACATCGGCGCGCACCAGGCCACGGCCCAGTGAAATCTTCTGTTTCTGGTCTGCTGACAGCCCTGCGGCTCGCAGGTTCAGCTGATGGCTCATCTCCAGCATCTCGGCAATCACGCCCACGCGCTGCTTGATCTGCGACTCGGGCACCTTGCGGTTCTTCAGCGGAAACGCCAGGTTCTCGGCCACCGTCATGGTGTCGTAGATCACCGGGAACTGGAACACCTGCGCAATGTTGCGCTCCTGCGGGCTGGCGCGGGTCACGTCGCGGCCATCAAACAGCACCTTGCCATGCGAGGGCACGAGCAGGCCCGACATGATGTTGAGCATGGTGGTCTTGCCGCAGCCCGAGGGGCCCAGCAACGCATAGGCACCGCCATCCTCGAACTCCATCTTCAGCGGCAGCAGCGCGTAGTCGCTGTCCTGCTGCGGGTTCGGCTTGTACGAATGCGCCAAATCCAGACTGATGCGGGCCATCTCAACGCCCTCCTTGTACAGCGTTCGGGCGCGCGGGCGCCCATGCCAGCCGGCCGTCAGCACCAAACACATAGGCCTGGGCCGGGTCCAGGTGCAGCGTGATGGGCGTGCCCAGTTCAAAGTAATGCACCCCGGTCAACTGCGCCACCAGGTCGCCCCAGGGCGTGGCCGCGTGCACAAAGGTGTCCGAGCCCGAAATTTCGGCCAGCTCGACCACTCCGCCCACGCTGATGTCGCCCGGGCGCGCCACCACGCGCAGCGCACTGGCGCGCACACCCACCGTGAGCCCTGCCGCCGTGGCCACACCTTGGGACAGGGGCACGGCCAGTTCTGCGTCGCCCTCCAAGCGCACACCCCCTGGGACCGCCGATGCGGCAATGAGATTCATGGGCGGGTCGCTGAAGGCACGCGCCACACGCAGCGAGTTGGGCGCATGGAACACCTCGGCCGTGGGGCCGTACTGCAGCAACTGGCCTTCGTCGAGCACAGCGGTGTAGCCGCCGAGCAGCAGGGCCTCGCCCGGCTCGGTGGTGGCATAGACCACGGTGGACTGACCTGCAGCAAACAGCTGGGTCAGTTCTTCGCGCAACTCTTCACGCAGCTTGTAGTCCAGGTTCACCAGCGGTTCGTCCAGCAGCATCAGCGGCGCACCCTTGGCCAAGGCGCGGGCCAGTGCCACGCGCTGCTGCTGCCCACCCGACAGCTCGGCCGGGTAGCGGTCGAGGAACATGTCGATGTGCAGGCGGCTCGCAATTTCGCGCACGCGGGCGTCGATGTTCTTTTCGCCGCGCAGCTTCAGGGGCGACGCAATGTTGGCCGCCACCTTCATGGAGGGATAGTTGATGAACTGCTGGTACACCATGGCCACGTTGCGGTCGCGCACTGGCATGCCGGTCACGTCCACGCCATCCACCATCACGCGCCCGGCCGTGGGCGTATCGAGCCCCGCCATGATGCGCATCAGGCTGGTCTTGCCCGCCTGCGTGGCGCCCAGCAGCACCGTGACGGCGCCGCTGTGCAGCGCCAGGCTCATGTCGTGGAGCCAAGTCTGCGGCCCTACCTTCTTGCTGATGCTGTCCAGTGCCAGCTGCATCACGCAACCTTTCTAATGGCCCCCTGGGGGCTGTGTGGATCTGGCTTTCTGCTGCGCACGCAGCAAAGTGCCTCGTTTTCGATTGCGTTCATTTTTGTTCTTTTTTGATCGTATCGAATCAAGGTTTACCCTTAATGAGTTCCTTTTTGTTCGATTTAAAGTATCTCCACCCCATAAGCCGATTGATTCGCGTGAATACGAACCCCCGACAACTGCTGCTTCTCGAAGAAGTCCGCGCGCGCAAATCCGCCACGGTGGAACAACTGGCAGACACCCTGGGCGTGACCCTGCAGACCGTGCGACGTGACGTGCAGCGCCTGGCCGAGTCCGGCCTGCTCACGCGCTTTCATGGTGGCGTGCGCGTGCCCAGCTCCACGGTGGAAAACCTGGCCCACACCCAGCGCGAGACACTGCACGCCGAAGGCAAGGCCCGCATCGCGCGCGCCGTGGCCGAACAAGTGCCCAACGACTGCTCGCTGATCCTGAACATCGGCACCACGACCGAGGCCATCGCCAAAGCCCTGCTGCACCACCGCGGCCTGCGCGTGATCACCAACAACCTGAACGTGGCCGCCATCCTGAGCGGCAACCCCGAGTGCGAGGTCATCGTGGCCGGCGGCGTGGTGCGCGCCCGCGACCGGGGCATCGTCGGCGAAGCGGCGGTGGACTTCATCCGCCAATTCAAGGTGGACATTGCGCTCATCGGCATCTCGGGCATCGAGCCCGATGGCTCCCTGCGCGACTTCGACTACCGCGAAGTGAAGGTGGCGCAAACCATCATCGAACACGCACGCGAGGTCTGGCTGGCGGCCGACTTCAGCAAGTTCAACCGCCCAGCCATGGTGCAACTGGCCACACTGGCGCAAATCGACCGCCTGTTCACCGACGCGCCGCCGCCTGAGCCCTTCCCGGCCCTGCTGCAAGATGCTGAAGTCATCTGCACGGTAGCTGCATGACAGAAGGCCCTCCCGAGTCGCCTGCGGCGCCTTCCCCCGGTGGGGGACGATGCCCTCGCTGCGGGGAGGCCCTTGCACAGCGTCCGCTGGCCTGGGCCGCGCGCTGATCGACCGCTGTAGACACTACGTGGATTCATACATTTCGGAGCCCCTCGTCACCATGACCTACCTGCTCGCACTCGACCAAGGCACCTCCAGCTCCCGCAGCATCGTTTTCGACGAAGGCGGCCACATCGTGGCGCAAGCCCAGCTGGAGCTGCCGCAGATCTACCCCCAGCCCGGCTGGGTGGAGCACGACCCGCTGGAGATCTGGCGCACCCAGCTCGCCACCGCCCGCGATGCGCTGGCCAAGGCGGGCATTGCGGCCAACGCCGTGCGCGCCGTGGGCATCACCAACCAGCGCGAGACCACGGTGCTATGGAACCGCAAGACAGGCCAGCCCGTGCACCACGCCATCGTCTGGCAGGACCGCCGCGCCGAGCCCGCCTGCGCGCAACTGCGCGAACAAGGCCATGCCGCCACCATCCAGGCCAAGACGGGCCTGCTGGTGGATGCCTACTTCTCGGGCACCAAGCTGCAGTGGCTGCTGGACCATGTGCCCGGCGCCCGCGACGCGGCAGAGCGCGGCGAGCTGGCCTTTGGCACGGTGGACAGCTGGCTGATGTGGAAACTCACCCACGGCAAGGTGCATGTGACAGATGTGAGCAACGCCTCGCGCACCATGCTGTTCAATGTGCACACCAACCAGTGGGACGACGAACTGCTGGCGCTGCTGCGCATTCCCAGGGCGCTGATGCCCGAGGTGCTGCCGTCCAGCGCCCACTTTGGCGACATCGCGGCCGACCTGCTGGGCCACAGCATCCGCATCGGCGGCGTGGCGGGCGACCAGCAAAGCGCGCTGTTCGGCCAGGCCTGCTTCACCGCCGGCATGGCCAAGAACACCTACGGCACGGGCTGCTTCATGCTCATGCACACAGGCGGCACGTTCCAGACATCGCAAAACGGCCTGCTCACCACCAGTGCCGCACAGGCCACGGTGCAGCCGGAGTTCGCCATGGAAGGCAGCGTTTTTGTGGGTGGCGCCGTGGTGCAGTGGCTGCGCGACGGACTGCGTGCCATCTCCACCAGCAACGAAGTCGAATCGCTGGCGCAGAGCGTGCCCGATTCGGGCGGCGTGATGATGGTGCCCGCCTTCACCGGGCTGGGTGCCCCGTACTGGAAACCCGACTCGCGCGGCACCATCACGGGCCTCACACGCGGCACCACGCTGGGCCACATTGCGCGCGCGGCGCTCGAAAGCATTGCCTACCAGAGCGCCGCCCTGCTGCTGGCCATGAGCCGCGACGCCGTGGCCGCTGGCGGCGCACCTGTGAGCGAACTGCGCGTGGACGGCGGCGCCTGCATCAACGACCTGCTGATGCAGTTCCAGGCCGACCTGCTGGGCATTCCGGTGGTACGGCCTGCCGTCATCGAGACCACGGCGCTCGGGGCCGCGTACCTGGCCGGGCTGTCGAGCGGCGTGTACCGCAGCACGGATGAACTCTCGCAGCTGTGGCGCGCCGACCGGCGCTTTGTGCCCACGCTCAGCAGCGCCCGCGCGCAGGAGCTGATGGCGAACTGGGAACACGCCGTTCGCCAAACAGTAGCTGAGTAGCTCCCCCTGAGGCGCTGCGCGCCTTCCCCCTCTCTGCTTCGCTTTGCTGGCGGAGGGAGACGCTCCCAGCGCGGCGGGGCGGCCCTTGCGCGGGAGCACTGGCTTTGGCCACGCCGGTTGCACGAGTCTTCGAGCAACTCATAGGTCTAGCGGCGCTACCATCGGCTCTCCCTTTCCAGCCTGCCCGCAAAATGACCTCCCCCGCTCCAGCCACAGCAAACTCCTCCCTCCCCACCATCGCCTTCATCGGCGGCGGCAACATGGCCAGCGCCATCATCGGCGGGCTGATCCGCCAGGGCCACCCGGCCAGCCAGATCGAGGTGGTCGAACCCTGGGCCGATGCGCGCGCTGCGCTGCAAAAGAACTACGGGATCGAAGCCCAGCCTGAAGCGGGCCCTGCCCTGCAGCGCGCCCGCATCGTGGTGTGGGCCGTCAAGCCCCAGACCTTCCAAGATGCCGCCGCGCAGGCAAAAGCCCACACGCAACAGGCCTTGCACCTGAGCGTGGCCGCCGGCATCCGTTCGGACAGCATCGCCCAGTGGCTGGGCACCGAGCGCGTGGTGCGCACCATGCCCAACACCCCCGCGCTGGTGGGCAAGGGCATGAGCGCGCTGTATGCCCGCCCCGCCGTGGACACCGCCGAGCGTGCGCAGGTCGAGGCCATCATGGCGTCTACGGGCGAGTTCCTGTGGGTCGATACGGAAAAGCAGCTCGACGCCGTGACCGCCCTCTCGGGCTCGGGCCCAGCGTATGTGTTCTATTTCCTCGAAGCCATGACCCGTGCGGGCACCGGCATGGGCCTTACCGAGCAGCAGGCGCACCAGCTGGCCGTGGGCACCTTTGTGGGCGCGTCCGAACTGGCACGCCGCTCCGACGAGCCCCCGGCCGTGCTGCGCCAGCGCGTCACGTCCAAGGGCGGCACCACCTACGCTGCGCTGCAGTCCATGGAAGCAGCAGGCGTGGCCGCCAGCTTTGAGGCGGCCATGCGTGCCGCCGAGCACCGCGCCCACGAACTGGGCAATGAATTCGGCGCGTGAGCCTCTGAATTTCTAAGATTTTTTGGCTTCCAGCGCTTATCCATCAAGCGCCAGCAGCTATCAATTTGTGAGTAATTGCCGTAGCAGATAGCTGCCCGCAATGCCGGCAAACACCGTGGCGCCCAGCCAGTGGTTGACGCGGAACGCCTTGAAACACCCTTCGCGCGAGCGGGTCCGGATCAGCGTAAAGTGCCACAGCACCTGCGCCAGCGCAACGGCAATTGCTATATAAAATATAGCATTCAGTGCATATGGATAAAGCGCTAGGGCCCAAATAGACAAAAAAAGCAGATAGAACGCCACGATGGCCGGCACATCCCAGCGCCCCAGCGTGATGGCCGAGGTCTTGATGCCGATCTTGAGGTCGTCATCCCGGTCCACCATGGCGTATTCGGTGTCGTAGGCCAGCACCCAGAACAGGTTGCCCAGCCACATCCACCAGGCCACGGCGGGCACGCTGCCCTGCACGGCGGCAAAGGCGATGACGATGCCGAAATTGAACGCAATGCCCAGCACGGCCTGGGGCATGGAAATGATGCGTTTGGTGAACGGGTAGGCAATGGCCACCAGCACGGCGGGCACCGACCAGGCGATGGCGGCGGTGTTGGTGGTGAGCACCAGGCCAAACGACACCAGCGCCAGCACCGCGCCCAGGCTCAGCGCCTCTTTCACCGACACCGCACCGGTCGTGACGGGCCGCTGCGCCGTGCGTTTGACGTGTTTGTCAAAGTCGCGGTCGGCCACGTCGTTCACGCAGCAGCCTGCGCTGCGCATGAGGAAGGTGCCCAGCACAAACACCACCAGCAGGTGCCAGCCCGGAAAGCCGTCGGCTGCAATCCACAGCGCGCTCAGCGTCGGCCACAGGCACACCAGCCAGCCGGCGGGGCGGTCCCAGCGGATCAGGTCGAGATAGAGCGAAAAACGGCTGCGGGGGGAAACAGGGGACGACGACATGATGGGACCATTACAAGAGCAGGCTCCGCAGCAAGACGCTGCGGCGGGTGGCGGGCCACGGGCGCACAGAATGTAGCAGCAGCGCCGCGACTGGGGCACGCATCACCGGGGCCAGGTAACCGCCCCAGCGCGCGCAAAAAACCCGTTAAAGTCTCCGCTCGTTCCCCCAACGCACCGCCCCCTGGGGCACCAACGCATGCCCCATACATCGACCTCCCAGGCCGCCACGCGTTTTGCTGTCCCCCGCGGAATGCTGGTGGGATTTGTGATTGCTGCCCTCGCCACGGTGCTGATCGCGCTGGTGAACTTCCGCACCGCCCAGGTGCGCGCGCACGCTGTGGAAGCCATGGACGAGACCACGGTAACCATGCGCCACCTCAACCTGTTCGTGTCTTCGCTGAAAGACGCCGAGACCGGGCAACGCGGCTATCTGCTGACGGGGGACGACACCTATCTGCAGCCCTACAACCTGTCCCTGGGCGCCATGGAGCGCAACATGGCGCGCCTCAAGGAGCTGACGGACGACAGCGCCGTGCAGCGCCGCCTCGTCGTACAGATCGACGACCTGCGCCACGAAAAACTGCGCGAGCTGGGCGAGACCATTGAACTGCGCCGCTCGAAGGGCCAGGAAGCCGCCGTGGCCGTGACCCGCAGTGATGCCGGCCGGGTGCTGATGGACCGCATCCGCGACCTGGCGTCGGACCTGTCCACACTGCTGAACCAGCAGCTGGAAAACGAACGCAAGCAATGGGTGGAGGCGGCGGCCATGTCCACCTACTACTCCTGGGGCGGATCGTTCGTGCTGCTGGTGCTCATCTGCCTGTCGGCCGCCGCCAATGCGCGGGAGTACCGCCTCAAGGCCCAGCAGTCGTGGGTGGCGGCCGGCCTCAACGGGCTGAGCCAGCGCATCCAGGGCGACCACCGGCTGGAGGACCTGGGCCAGCTCACGCTCGAATACTTGGCGCAATACCTGCGCGCGGCCGTGGGGGCAGGCTATGTGGCCGACTGCAACGGCGCGCTCACCCTGTTTGGTGGCTACGCCCTGCCCCGCGAACGGCTGGAGCAGCGCCTGCTGCCCGGCGAAGGCCTGGTGGGCCAGGTCGCGCGCTCGCGCCAGATGCTGCATGTGCGCGATGTGCCCGCCGGGCACCTGATGGTGTCGTCCAGCACCGGCCAGTCCGCACCGACCGAGCTGCTGCTGGCGCCCGCCATCGAGAACGGCGAAGTGTTTGCCGTGATCGAACTGGGCTTTCATCGCCCGCTGACCGAGCCTGAGCGCACCCTGATGGAACGCGCCTCGGGCATTCTGGCGGTGGCGATCCGCGCTGGGATTGACCGCAACCGCCTGGAAGCCTTGCTGGAAGAAACCCAGCGCCAGTCCGAAGAGCTGCAGACCCAGCAGGAAGAGCTGCGTGTGAGCAACGAGGAGCTGGAGCAGCAAAGCCGCATCCTGCAAGAGTCGCAGGCCCAGATGGAGGTGCAGCAGACCGAGCTGGAGCAGACCAACGCCCACCTGGAGGCGCAGACCCAGCAGCTGGAATACCAGCGCGAACAACTGCTGCGCGCCCAAAGCGCCATGACGGACAAGGCCCGCGAACTGGAGCTGGCCAGCCAGTACAAGAGCGAGTTCCTGGCCAACATGAGCCACGAGCTGCGCACACCGCTCAACTCCACCCTGATCCTGGCCAAGCTGCTGTCCGACAACAAGCCGGGCAACCTGAGCGCCGAGCAGGTGAAGTACGCGCAGACCATCTACGCGGCGGGCAACGACCTGCTGGCACTCATCAACGACATCCTCGACCTGTCCAAGATCGAGGCTGGCCAGGCCACCGTGTCGGTGGAAACGGTGACGCTGTCCAAGGCACTGCAAACCCTGATCGACCCGCTGCGCCCGCTGGCGCAAGAGAAGGGCTTGACGCTCACGGCCACCGTCGCGCCCGACGCACCCGCCACGCTGGACACCGACCCGCAGCGCCTGGGGCAGGTGCTCAAGAACCTGCTGTCCAACGCGCTCAAGTTCACCGAGAAAGGCTCGGTGGCGCTGCATGTGTCGCGCAACCCGGACGACACGCTGTCGTTTGCCGTCAAGGACACCGGCATCGGCATTCCGGCGCACCAGCAGGAGCTGATTTTCGAAGCCTTCCGCCAGGCCGATGGCAGCACCCACCGCAAGTACGGCGGCACGGGCCTGGGCCTGTCGATCTCGCGCGATCTGGCGCAGCTGCTGGGAGGCTCCATCCACGTGCACAGCACGCCGGGGGAAGGCAGCGTCTTCACGCTGGTCCTGCCCCAGAAGCTGGTGCCTTCGTCGCCTGAAGCTGCGCCGGAAGCGCCGCTGGCGGCGCCTGCGCCAGCCCACGCGACGGCACCGGTCGTCGCATCGGTTCCTTCGGCCCCCGCGTTGCCATCCGTGGCGGCCCCCACCGCACCCGTAGCCCCGCGCCGCGCGAGCGCGCGCAGCATTCTGGTGATTGAGGACGACGTGCGCTTTGCGCAGATCCTGAGCGACCTGGCCGGTGAGATGGACTTCGACTGCCACCTGGCCCACAACGCGGCCGACGGCCTGGCCTACGCAATGCACAGCCTGCCCAGCGCCATCGTGCTGGACGTGAACCTGCCCGACTTCTCGGGCCTGGGCGTGCTCGACCAGCTCAAGCGCAACCCGGCCACGCGCCACATTCCGGTGCACGTGGTCTCGGTGGCCGACTACTCGCAAGAGGCCTTGGGCCGGGGCGCCGTAGGCTACGCCCTCAAGCCCGTCAAGCGCGACGAACTGGTGCATGCCCTGCAGCGGCTGGAAGCCAAGTTCACCCAGAACCTGCGGCGCGTGCTGGTGGTGGAAGACGACGAACGCCAGCGCGAGAGCGTGCGCCACCTGCTCACCAACGACGACGTGGAGATCGTGGGCGCAGGCACGGCGGCCGAGGCGCTGGCGCACCTGCGCGGCTCCACCTTTGACTGCATGGTGATGGACCTGAACCTGCCCGACCTGAGCGGCTACGAATTGCTGCAGCAGATGACGGAGCAGGACGGCGTCTCCTTCCCGCCCGTCATCGTGTACACAGGCCGCGCCCTGTCGCGCGACGAGGAGCAGCAACTGCGCCGGTTCTCCAAGTCCATCATCATCAAGGACGCGCGCTCGCCCGAGCGGCTGCTGGATGAAGTCACGCTGTTCCTGCACCAGGTGGAGTCCGAACTGTCGGCCGAACACCGCCAGATGCTGCAGGTGGCCCGTAACCGCGAGACCGCCTTGGAAGGCCGCAACGTGCTGGTGGTGGAAGACGATGTGCGCAACGTGTTTGCGCTCTCGAGCATCCTGGAGCCCACCGGCATCCGTGTGGAGATTGCACGCAACGGCCTGGAGGCCCTGCAGGCGCTGGAGCGCGCCGGCAGCGGCGGCAGCGGCGGCAGCGGCGGCAGCGGCGGCAGCGGCGGCCAGCCTGCCATCGACCTGGTGCTGATGGACATCATGATGCCGGAGATGGACGGCTACACCGCCATGCGTGAGATCCGCAGCCGCCCCGAGTGGCGCCGCCTGCCCATCATCGCGCTGACGGCCAAGGCCATGAAGGACGATCAGGAAAAATGCCTGGCCGCCGGGGCCAATGACTACATCGCCAAACCGCTGGACGTGGAGAAGCTGCTGTCCCTGGTGCGGGTGTGGATGCCCAAGTAGGCCCCGCCATGCCCCATCGCAAGGCCCGCACCGCCGACATCGAGCAGCGCCTGCTGATCGATGCCATCTACCACCGCTACCACTACGACTTCAGGGGCTACGCACAGGCGTCGCTCAAGCGGCGGCTGGCGTCGGCGTTGGTGCAGTTTGACTGCAAGACGCTGTCGCAGCTGCAGGACCGCGTGCTGCACGAGCCCGCCGTGTTCCCTGCGCTGCTCGAATACCTCACCGTGCAGGTAAGCGACATGTTCCGCGACCCCAGCTACTTCCAGGCGCTGCGCCAGGAGGTGGTGCCACTGCTGCGCACCTACCCGTCGCTCAAGGTCTGGGTGGCCGGGTGCAGCGCGGGAGAAGAGGTGTATTCGCTGGCCGTCCTGCTGCAGGAAGAAGGCCTGCTGGACCGCACGCTGATCTACGCCACGGACATCAACCCGCACGCGTTGCGCGCGGCAGAGTCTGGAGTGTTCGACGTGTCGCGGGTGGCGGCTTTTACCGAGAACCATGCGCGCTCCGGCGCCCGCAGCTCGTTGTCGGACTACTACGCTGCCGGCTATGGCCGCGTGGTGTTCGACAAGGGCTTGCGCGAGCACATGGTGTTCTCTGACCACAGCCTGGCCACCGACAGCGTGTTTGCCGAGGTCCATCTGGTGTCCTGCCGCAATGTGCTCATCTACTTCGAGCGCGACCTGCAAGACCGCGCCCTGGGGCTGTTCCGCGAGTCGCTGTGCCATCGGGGGTTTCTGGGTCTGGGGTCCAAGGAGTCTCTGCGGTTTTCAGCGCACACCGATGCCTTCGAGGACTTTGTGAAGGAAGACCGCATTTACCGCAAAAAGGCCGGGCTGTGAGCACCACCGACCTCGCGCCCAGACCAGCACCTTCCGGGGGCTACGCAGCCATCGTGGTGGGCGGTTCCTCGGGCGGTATCGACGCCTTGCTGGAACTGCTGCCCGCGCTGCCCGCCACGCTGCAGGCGGCTGTGCTAGTGGTGCTGCACCTGCCCCGGGACCGGCGCAGCCTGCTGGTAGATATTTTTCAGCCCCGCTGCGCAATGCCGATGCGCGAGGCTCAGGACAAGGATGCCATCACTCTGGGCTCGGTGAGCTTTGCGCCACCGGACTACCACCTACTGGTCGATGCTGGGCCCCAAGGCCCGCATGTGGGGCTGTCGGTAGACCCTCCCCTGCATTTTTCCCGCCCCTCCATCGACGTGCTGTTCGAATCGGCGGCAGACCACTACGGCCCCCGGCTGGTGGGCGTCCTGCTGTCGGGCGCCAATGAAGACGGTGTGCACGGCCTGCAAGCCATTCAGGCGGGGGGCGGCCTCACCATCGTGCAAGACCCCGCCAGCGCCAGCATGCCCACCATGCCGCAGGCGGCCATCGCGGCCTTGGCGGTTGACCACATCCTGCCCCCTGAAGGCATTGCCAGGCTGCTGGTGGACCTGCACCGCCGCCAGCAGCTTTGATACGGGCATATGCGTCCTTCCTTGAGAACCCCATCCACCCTCCCCACCGCCCATGCCCCAGACCGACCGCACCAAATGCCTGCTCGTTGACGATGTCGAGGAAAACCTGATCGCCCTGGAGGCGCTGCTGCAACGCGACGGGCTGGACATCCTCAAAGCCCAGTCGGGCCCCGAGGCCCTGGAACTGCTGCTGACGCATGACGACGTGGCCCTGGCCTTGCTGGATGTGCAAATGCCCGAGATGAACGGCTTCGAGCTGGCGGAACTGATCCGGGGCAGCGAGCGCACCCGGCACATTCCGCTCATCTTCATGACGGCGGGCTCACGCGAGCAGAACTGGCAGTTCCGGGGGTACGAGAGCGGGGCGGTGGACTTTCTCTACAAACCCATCGACCCGCACATGCTCACCAACAAGGCGAGCGTGTTCTTTGAGCTGCACCGGCGCAAGCAGGCGCTGGCGCACGAGCTGCGCGCGCGCACTGAGGCCTTGCGCATCAACGAAATGTTCATGGCAGTGCTGAGCCACGACCTGCGCACACCGCTGCAGTCCATCGTCGCGGCGGCCACCGTGCTCAAGCGCCAGCCGCCCCCCGACAAGGCGGTACTCATGGCCGACCGGGTGCTGGGCGCCAGCCAGCGCATGGGCCACATGATCGAAGACCTGCTGGACGTGACCCGCATTCGCCAGGCGGGCGGGCTGGCGCTGCAGCTGGGCTCCACCCACATGCAGGCGCTGGTGCAGCGCACGCTGGATGAGATGGCCACCAGCCACCCGGAACGCTACATCGGGTCCACCCTGCAAGGCGACCTGGCCGGCACCTGGGATGCCGAACGCCTGTGTCAGGTGATCACCAACCTGGTTGGCAACGCCCTGCACCACGGCAGAGTCGACCACCCTGTGCAGATTGCAGTGGACGGTACCAGCACTGAGGAGGTGAGCATCACGGTGTCCAACGGCGGCACCATTCCCCCTGTGCTGCTGCCGCATTTGTTCGACCCGTTCCGCAGTGGAGAGCGTGAGCCCGGCCGCCACCAAGGGCTGGGGCTGGGGCTCTTCATTGCGCACCAGATCGTGCGGGCCCACCATGGAACCATCGAGGCCCAGTCACGGGACGATGTCACGACCTTTCGGGTGAGGCTGCCGCGCCACTCGCCAGTACGCAGCCCCCGCAATTGACTGCGCGCAGCCCAGCACTACAGCGCAGGTCCCCACGACCAGGCGGGTGGCGTGATGAAGTAAAGGATGAACAGCGAGCGATCGGCGCTATCAAGCCTCAGCCGGCGGCTGAAGCCAGCGCTGTATGGATGGACTCGAGCAAATGCTCCAGTTCTTCCAGCTCAAAAGGTTTGAGCAATGCGCGCACGTTGGGCCCCCAACTGCGCGGGTGGCTACCCAGCTCGTAGCCGGAGCACAGCACCACCCACCGCTGCGGATCATCCGCCAGCAGCTGGCGGGCCAGTTCCGTGCCCGAAAGGCCGGGCAGGCTGACATCGGTCACCACCACATCAAAGACGTCCCCAGCATCCAGAGCCAGCGCCTCCTCGGCAGTGGCGCAGGGCGTGACCGTCCGGCCTTCACCTTCCATAAGCATGCCGATGGTCTCGCGCAGCTCCGGGTTGTCTTCAACGTACAGGATTCGCATACATCAGAGGGGATTGATACGCCATGCCGCCCTGCGAAGAAGGGAGCATGACCAAAACACGCATCATGCGCAGGCGATGGAACTGCGCCATGTAGGACAAGGCGCTCTTCTTCGCTGTGCTGCAGTGTTCTGCGCCCCTCGGGTAATGCGCGTGGAAGCTGCGAACCCTTTTACTCTTCGAGCAGCGAGCGCAGCATCCACGCCGTCTGCTCGTGCACCGTGAGGCGCTGCGTCAGCAGGTCGGCCGTGGGCTCGTCGCTGGCCTTGTCGGCCAGGGGGAACAGGCTGCGCGCGGTGCGGGCCACGGCCTCATGGCCTTCGACCAGCACGCGCACCATCTCCAGTGCCTTGGGCGGCTTGGCGGGCGCATCGGGCACCGTGGCCAGCTTGCCGAATTCGGCATAGGAGCCCGGCGCCACATGGCCCAGCGAGCGGATGCGCTCGGCAATCGGGTCCACGGCATTCCACAGCTCGGTGTACTGCGCCATGAACATGGTGTGCAGCGTGTTGAACATGGGGCCCGTCACGTTCCAGTGGAAGTTGTGGGTGGTGAGGTACAGCGTGTAGGTGTCGGCCAGCAGGCGCGACAGGCCCTGGGCGATGGCAGCGCGGTCCTTGTCGCTGATGCCGATGTTGATGGTGGGGGCGGTGGTCTTGGAGGCCTTGGCCATGTCATTGCTCCTGAAGTGAAGATGGATTCGACAGCAGATGCCCGCCGACCCGTCGGGCCTGGAGGCATCGCACCAAAAACACTGTAGCGCAAGGCCATGACCAGCGAGCCTGACCTGCGTCAGAGCCACACCACGGCAGCAGGACATCGCCCGCCAGCGCGGCACAGGCCAGGCCTGCCTTACGACAGCCGCTTGACCCCCGGCAGCTCGCAGGCATACACCGCGTTGCGCAATGACGCAATGGCTTCATACCGGGTAAAGCTGCGCCGCCATGCCAGCACCACGCGGCGCATGGGTGGCGGGCCGCCGTCTTCTTCGCGGATGGGCAGGTAGCGGATATAGCTTTCGTCGCTCTTGCGGCGGCGTGACACGGTGAGCAGCGCATCGCGCGGCACCGAAAGGCGCGGCACCAGCGTCACGCCCATGCCTGCGGCCACCATGTGCTTGATGGTTTCGAGCGAAGAGCCTTCAAACGACTTGCGGATGCCCTCGGCATTGCTCGCAAAGCGCGCAAATTCGGGGCAGACCTCCAGCACATGGTCGCGAAAACAATGGCCCGCACCCAGCAGCAGCATGGTCTCGCTCTTGAGTTCGGCCGCCGTCACAGACTTCTTCGCCGCCAGCGGGTGCGTGCTGGGCACGGCCGCCATGAAGGGCTCGTCATACAGCGGCGCCATGGCCAGGCCCGTGTCGGGGAAAGGTTCGGCCAAGATGGCGCAGTCGATCTCGCCGGTACGCAGCATCTCCAGCAGCTTGACGGTGAAGTTCTCCTGCAGCATCAGCGGCATCTGCGGCGTGCGCGTGATGGACTGGCGCACCAGCTCGGGCAGCAGATAGGGCCCGATGGTGTAGATGACCCCCAGGGTGAGCGGCCCCGCCAGCGGGTCCTTGCCGCGCTTGGCAATCTCCTTGATGGCCGCCGCCTGCTCCAGCACGCTCTGCGCCTGGCGCACGATCTCTTCGCCCAGCGGCGTCACCGAAACCTCACCCGCGCTGCGCTCGAAGAGCTTCACATCCAGCTCTTCTTCCAGCTTCTTGATGGCCACCGACAGTGTGGGCTGCGACACGTAGCAGGCATCGGCCGCATGACCAAAGTGCTTCTCCCGCGCTACGGCAACGATGTACTTGAGTTCGGTGAGGGTCATGGTGTGTTCCAGCAGGCCGTGTCATGCCTTGAGATAGTCGGATTTTCCACCCAACCAGCGCGCGACGTGCTTTGCGGCCAGGTCAGGATACCGGTCCAGCATCTGCGGCGCCAGTTCGCGCGCCCATTCGAGCAGGTGGGTGTCGGTCGCCAAGTCGGCAAAGCGCAGCAGCGCATCCCCCGACTGGCGCGCGCCCAGAAACTCGCCGGGGCCGCGAATCTCCAGATCGCGCCGGGCGATCTCGAAGCCGTCGTTGGTTTCGGCCATGGCGCGCAGGCGCTCCTTGGCGGTTTCGCCCACGCGGCCGCTGTCGTTGGTGGCATACAGCAGCACGCAGGCCGAGGCCGCCGCACCCCGCCCCACCCGGCCGCGCAGCTGGTGCAGCTGGCTCAGGCCAAAACGTTCGGCATGTTCGATGACCATGAGGGACGCGTTGGGCACGTCCACGCCCACTTCGATCACCGTAGTGCTGACCAGCACGCCCATCTGGCCACTGGTGAAGAGCGCCATCACGGCCTTCTTCTCGGCCGTGGGCATGCGCGAGTGCAGCAGACCGACCATGCAGCCAGGCAAGGCCTCGCTCAGATCGGCGTGGGTGGCGGTGGCGTTACTCAGATCCAGCGCCTCGCTCTCTTCGATCAGCGGGCACACCCAATACACCTGCCGCCCGGCCTCGACCTGGGCGCCGATGCGTGCGATCACCTCGTCCTTGCGGCTGTCGGCAATGAGTTTGGTGACGATGGGCGTGCGGCCCGGGGGCAGCTCATCGATGACCGACACATCGAGGTCGGCGTAGTAGCTCATGGCCAGCGTGCGCGGGATAGGGGTGGCACTCATCATGAGCATGTGGGGCTCCATGCCATGGGCAGCGAGTTTCTGCCGCAAGGCAAGCCGCTGCGCCACGCCAAAACGGTGCTGCTCGTCGATGATGGCCAGCGCCAGGTTCTTGAACTGCACCTGCTCCTGGATCACGGCGTGGGTGCCCACCACCAGCGCGGCCTCGCCGCTGGCCACCAGCGCCAGCATGGCGGCGCGGTCCTTTTTCTTTTGCCCGCCCACCAGCCAGGCCACCTTGCGGCCGCGCTCGGCCAGCAGGGGTTCGAGCCAGCCGATCATCTTGGCGAAATGCTGCTCGGCCAGGATTTCGGTGGGCGCCATCAGCGCGCACTGCCAGCCCGCGTCCATGGCCAGGCAGGCGGCCAGGGCCGAGACCACGGTTTTGCCCGAGCCCACATCACCCTGCAGCAGCCGGTGCATGGGCACCTGGCGGGCCAGGTCGGCTGCAATTTCTTCGCCCACGCGGCGCTGGGCGGAGGTGAGGCTGAAGGGCAGCACGGCCAGCAACTGCTCATGCAGCGGCAAGGCACCGTCGGCGGCTTTTTGGGCGCGCAACACGGGCGCACGCAGCATGTCGCGTGCGCGGCGCGACTGCTGCTGCGACAGCTGCTGGGCCAGCAACTCCTCGGCCTTGAGGCGCTGCCACGCGGGGTGGCTGTGGTCCTCCAGCGTGGAAAGCGCCACATCGGGCGTGGGGTGGTGCAAAAAAGTGAGCGCCTCGCGCAGGCTGAATAAGCGCTGGAGGCCATTTTGGCCATAAACCCGAGTCACCGGCGGCTCGGCACCGGGTGGCAGGGTGTCTGACAAGTCCACCCGCGTCAGCGCGCCCACCACCGCACGGCGCAGGTAGGGCTGGGGTAAACCGGCCGTGGTGGGGTAGACGGGCGTCAACGCCGCAGGCAGCTCGCCGCCCGCCACGCGGAACGCCGGGTGCATCATCTGCCGCCCCCAGAAGCCGCCCTTGATCTCACCCCGGATGCGCAGGCGCGCACCCACGGCGAGGGTTTTCTGGTGCGAGGGGTAGAAGCTGAAGAAGCGCAGCTCGCATGAGCCGGTCTCGTCCTCCACCTGCACCAGCAGCTGGCGGCGCGGGCGTAGCTGAATCTCGCAGGCGGTCACCGTGGCTTCGATCTGCACCATCTGCCCGTCGCGCGCATTGGCCAGCGGGGTGATGCGGGTTTCATCCTCGTAGCGCAGGGGCAGGTGCAGGGCGAGGTCGATGTCACGTTGGAGCCCCAGCTTTTGCAGCGCCTTTTGCGCTACCGACGCGCCGCCTTTGGCGGCAGCAGGGGCTGCCGAAGCCTTGGCGCTAAGGGAAACTCTGGGGGCTGCGGCGGGCATGTAGCGGGTTCTGCGAACGACAAGGGCGGGGCAAAAAGGCTACCATGGTTACCGTTGATTACGCCTAAAGACGGGCGTTTATTCAGAGTCCAGGTCCCCTACCATGCTCAAGCGCATTCACATTCAGCATCTCACCCTGGGCATGTATCTGCACGAGTTCTGCGGGTCATGGATGGACCACCCGTTCTGGCGGGCCAAGTTCTTGCTCAAAGACCCCGGGGACCTGGCCCGGATACAAGCCACTGCCATCCAGGAAATCTGGATTGACACCGACAAGGGGCTGGACGTGGCGGCGGGCACCGCGTCGGTGTCGCGCGAGGAGGCCGACGCGCAGATTGACACCGACTTCAGCCGCCTGGAGGACCTGCCGCCCATCAAAGTCACGCTGCCATCCCCACCGCCGCCGCCCAAGCGCAACCGCAATCCTGCGGACATGCACAGCGAACTCCAGAAGGCCGCTGCCATCTGCGTGAAGTCCAAGGAGGCCATGGTCTCGATGTTCAACGAGGCCCGCATGGGCCGCGCGGTGGACTCTGCAACGGCACAGAACCTGGTGGAAGAAATCTCGGATTCCGTCACCCGCAACCCCGGCGCGCTCATCAGCCTGGCGCGCCTGAAAACGGCCGACGACTACACCTACATGCACTCGGTGGCGGTGTGCGCGCTGATGGTGGCCCTGGCCAAGCAGCTCAAGCTCAAGGACGACCAGCAGCGGCTGGCGGGCATGGCAGGCCTGCTGCACGATCTGGGCAAGGCGGCCATCCCGCTGGCCGTGCTCAACAAGCCTGGCAAGCTCACCGACCAGGAATTCACCGTGGTGCGCAGCCACCCGGTGGAGGGCTACCACATGCTCAAGGAGGGCGGCAACGTGCCCGACGCCGTGCTGGACGCCTGTCTGCACCACCATGAAAAAGTCGATGGCTCCGGCTACCCCGACAAGCTGCAGGGCGAAGGCATCAGCGTGATCGCGCGCATGACGGCCATTTGCGACGTGTACGACGCCATCACCTCCGACCGGCCCTACAAGCGTGGATGGGACCCCGCCGAGTCACTGCGCCGCATGGCCGAGTGGACCAAGGACCATTTCGACGCCCGCATCTTCCAGGCCTTTGTCAAAAGTATCGGCATCTACCCTGTGGGCTCGCTCGTGCGCCTGACCTCGGGCCGCATCGGCGTGGTCACCGAGCAATCGGCCGCCGCACTCACCGCCCCCATGGTCAAGGTGTTCTTCTCGACCAAGTCCGACCTGCGCATCCCCCCAGAAATGGTGGACCTGTCTGCCCCGGGCTGCACCGAGAAGATCGTTGCGCGCGAAGACCCCGACAAGTGGCGCTTTCCGGACCTGAACGAGCTATGGTCAGGCTTTGCCGAGAAGGTCTGGTAGCCCGATGCCCGCACTGATCACCCTCACGCTGAACCCCGCCCTCGACCTGGCCACCACCACCGACCACGTTGCACCCACCCACAAGCTGCGCTGCGGCCCGGTGCAGCGCTTTGCGGGTGGCGGAGGCATCAACGTGGCGCGGGTGCTGCACCGCCTGGGCGCAGATGTGTGCGCCTGGGCGCTGGCGGGCGGTGCGGCGGGCACACAGGTGCGGCAGTTGCTGGCCGCGGAGGGCGTGCCCACGCTGCTGCAACCAATTTCGGGCGATACGCGCGAGAACTTCTCGGTGGTCGAGACCACCACAAGCCAGGAGTTTCGTTTTGTGCTGCCCGGCCCCACGCTGCAGGCCAGCGAGTGGCAGGCCTGCCTGGATGCGCTGGCTACCCACACACCGCCACCCCGCTGGCTGATTGCCAGCGGCAGCCTGCCGCCTGGCACGCCGGACGACTTCTACGCCCAGCTGGCGCGCGCCGCATCCGGCCGGGGCGTGCGGGTAGCCGTCGACACCTCGGGGCCGCCGCTGGCGGCGGCATTGCAGGCCGGGGTGGCGCTGGTCAAGCCCAGCCTGCGCGAGCTGCGCGACGTGATGCAACAGCCCCTGGAGCACGCCGCCGACTGGTGCACTGCCGCCCAGTCGCTGGTGCGCAGCGGCGCCGCCGACACCGTGGCCCTGTCGGTGGGCGAGCAAGGCGCCGTGCTGGCCACGCGGGAGGGGGTATGGCAGGCGCCAGCGCTGAACGTGCCCGCTACGACCGGCACCACGGGCGCTGGGGACTGCTTTTTGGCGGCGCTGGTCTGGGCGCTGGACCGGGGCGATGCGCCTGCCGAGGCGCTGCGCTGGGGCGTGGCCGCAGGCGCTGCCGCCTTGCTGCATCCGGGCACCACCCTGGCCCAGGCCGATGACGTGCAACGGCTGGTGCACAGCGTACCGGCACCGGTGGCATTCACCACCTCGCCCTAGCACCGCGCCTGCAGGGGCTGCAGCCCCGTGGGACAATCGCGCCTTCCGCAATTTTTACCTTGGCACGGGCCCGTTCGGCCCTCAAGCACGATGACTGATCTCTCCAGCGGCGCAACCAGTGCGCCCCTCGCCTCCGGCGGCCCTTCCACGCCCCGCGTGTTCACCCTCAGCGACTTCGACTTCTCGCTGCCCCCCGAACTCATTGCCCAGCACCCCGCGCCCGAACGCAGCGCCTCGCGCCTGCTGGACGGCCGCGCCATGCAGCCGGTGGACCGCATCTTTCGCGAGCTGCCCGGCCTGCTGCGCGAGGGCGACCTGCTCGTCTTCAACGACACGCGCGTGGTCAAGGCACGCATCTTTGGCGAGAAGGCCAGCGGCGGCAAGCTGGAGCTGCTGATCGAACGCGTGTTGCCCGCAGAGGCTGGCAACCCAGGTAATGAAGTCGTGGCCCACATGAAGGTCAGCAAGAAGCCCCTGCCCGGCAGCGTGGTGCACATGGCTGGTGGCCGCAAGGCGGGCGGCTTTGACGCGCAGCTGCTGGGCCGCTGGCCCACCGAGGACGGCCCGCTGTTCCGCTTTGCGCTGCACGGCCCCGCAGGCGAGTCACCCTGGGAGCTGATGGACCGTCACGGCCACCTGCCGCTGCCGCCCTACATCGAGCGCCAGCAAAACACCGACCACGACCCGGACGCGGCCGAGGACAGTCAGCGCTACCAGACCGTGTTTGCGCGCAACCCCGGCGCCGTGGCCGCGCCCACGGCCGCGCTGCACTTTGACGAAGGCGTGCTGGCCGACATGGCCGCACGCGGCATCGAGCGCGCCAGCGTCACGCTGCACGTGGGCGCAGGCACCTTCCAACCCTGCAAGACCGAGAACCTGGCCGAGCACCAGATGCACAGCGAGTGGTACGAGATTCCCCTGGCCACGCTGGCCGCGCTGGAGCGCTGCCGCCAGCGCGGCGGCCGCGTGGTGGCCGTGGGCACCACCACCGTGCGCACACTCGAATCCTGGGCGAAGACGGGCCAGGCCTCTGGCGACACCAACATCTTCATCACGCCGGGCTTTGCATTCCAGGTGGTGGATGTGCTGGTCACCAACTTCCACCTGCCCAAGAGCACGCTGATGATGCTGGTGAGCGCGTTTGCGGGATATGCCCACATCATGGGCCTGTACCGGCACGCGATTGCCCAGCAGTACCGCTTCTTCAGCTATGGCGACGCCATGCTGCTGGAGCGTGCACGCAGCACGCCGTGAGTTCCTCAGGCCCTGCGACGTCGACCAGCCCCGCAGCCCGCCGGCGTGCGGCGCTGGCGGGCATCGCGCTTGCCGTCACGGCCTGCGCGTTTTTTGCCGTGTTGGACACCGCGAGCAAGCTGGTCAGTGCGGGTGTTCCCATCGTCATGGCGCTGTGGATGCGCTATGTGTTCCAGTCGCTGCTGACCACCGCCTTCGTGCTGCAACGGGCGGGGCGCCCTGCCCTGCGCACCACACAGCCCCGCTTCCAGGCCTTGCGCGGTGCGCTGTTCGCCATGACCAGCCTGTTCGGCTTCATTAGCCTCACGGCCCTGCCGCTGGCGGAGTTCACGGCCATCGTGGCCACGGTGCCGCTGTGTGTGACGGTGGTGGCGGCCCTGTGGCTGCACCAGCCCGTGAGCCCTTTGCGTTGGCTGCTGGTGGTGACGGGCCTGGCGGGCACGCTGGTCATCATCCGGCCCGGTGGCGAGGCCTTCACCTGGGCGCTGCTGTGGCCGCTGTGCATGCTGGCTGCGGGCACGGGCTACCAGGTGTTGAGCAGCAAGATGGCAGGCCAGGAGAGCCCCGCCACCACGCAGCTCTACACCAGCTGGATCGCCACCGCGCTGGTGTCGCTGGGCGTGCCGTTCTTCTGGCAGCCGGTGAGCGACCCGTGGCTGTGGGCAGGCATGTTCACCATGGGCCTGTCGAGCGCGGTGGGCCACATGCTGCTGCTCCATGCCTATGCGCGCACCACGCCGGTGACGATTGCGCCGTTCCTGTATTCGCAAATCGGGTTTGCCATGCTGGCGGGCTGGCTGGTGTACCGCCATGTGCCCGATAGCTGGTCGATGGCCGGGATCGCTGCCATCGTGCTCAGTGGCGCGGCCAGCACCTGGCTGACCGTGCGGGAAACGCGCTGACGGCACTGCCCAGCGCCGCCCCAGCATTCAGCGGCAGGTGCTGGTTGGCGCAACGCGAGGCGCAGCCCCCATGGACGGAGGCTGGTTGGCCGAACGCAACTCCACACAGTAGGTGCCCCAGGGGCCCGCAGCCTGAACCATGCGCTGGCCCTCTGCGCCGCGCAGGTCGCGCTCGGCAATGCCAGATCCCAAGGCACCCGCTGGAGCGACTTCCCAGCGCTGATGCGGCGGCTGTGGTTGCTGCGCCCCTTGCCGGCGCTGCCAGGCCCGCTCGCGCTGGAGCGCCCGTGCCACATCGTCCATGCTGGGAGCAGCCAGTGGGGCATCACCCGGCCCGGATGCCGGCGCCTGCGGCGCGGGCGCAACCGGCAGGGCGGCAGTCAAGCCCTCCACGCTGCCATCAGGCGCAGCAGGCTCCACAGCGATCGGCCGCCCGCTGCGGGTAACGGCCTGCTTTGGGCCCTGCCCGCTGGCAACGGGTGTGGCGCTCCGGGTTGGAGCGGCAGGCTGGGGAACGGCAGCTGGCAACGGCTCGCTGGGTGCCGTGGACGCGGGCAGCAGCGCCAGCGTCACCCATACCATGGCAGGTGCATCGCTGCGCTCGGGCGAAGTCCGCAGAGCACCATCGCTTCTGCTCAGCATCGCCAGAACCAACCCATGCAGCAACAGCGCCCCAGCTACTGCCCAGGCCAATCGCGGGCCGGAGCCGCGCGGGCCTCGCACTGCCCTAGTCGCCCTGGGCCAAGCCACCAGCCTCGCCACGCGAAAGCGCCTCGCTATCCTTCGTGTCCGCATCGGGCACCCAGGCCAGCAAGTCTGCCGGCTGACACTGCAGATAACTGCAGATGGCGGACAGGGTCTCGAAACGCACGCCCTTGACCTTTCCGCTCTTGAGCAGGGACAGGTTGGCCTCGGTGATGCCCACATGGGCCGCCAGATCGCGCGACTTGACCTTGCGGCGCGCGAGCATTTCATCCAGGGTCACGACAATCGCCATGGGAATTCCTTCGCTGGCGAGTTGCTAAACAAACGCATCCGCTTCGGCTTGCAGGCGGTGGCCCTCGGCCAGCACGTGCCCCAGGAGCAACATCATCAGTCCCACGACCAATACGCTCATTTCAAACGGTCCCACGCCCAGCGCCACCAGGCCGTTCTGCTGGCCGGAAGCCAGCCAGGACAGCAGCGCCGTCACCCCCGCCTGGTAGACGAGTGAAGTCACGAACATCGCCAAAAAGCCCCAGCCCACGCCACGGAACCCGTGCACCACCGCCGGCCCGAACACGGCCCCGGCCAGAAAGGACCGGCAGATGCGATGCACGCACAGCACCGCATACAGCATGGCCGCAGCGGGAATGCACTCCAGCGCCACGCCCACCCAGCGCCAATGGGTCTCCATGGAGGGCGGCGGTGTGAGGCCGACCAACAAGGCCTGCGAGGGCACCACCGACAGCGGCATCCAGCCACCCCAACCCGTTTCATGCCCGATGGCCGCCCAGCGCGCCATCGACAACACCAGCGATACCAGGGCACACGCCCAGCTGGCCGCGAGAAGGCCCCAGGCCAGGCGGCGAAACGAGGGGCTGTGAACAGAAGATACCGATGGGGGTAAATGTTGCGTCATGGTTGGTGAGTTTTTCTGTAAAACAATAATAATATACCGTCAAACAGAAATTTACTACCATGCTTTTTTTCCTAACGCCCCTGCGCCCTTTGGCTTTTCTCCGTGCTTTATCGTGTCTTTTGGCCCTGGTGCTGCTGTCGGCCTGTGGCAGTGTGCCGGTGTCATCACTGTGGAAGCTGCGGCAGCTCCAGCTGGAGACGCTGGACCCCGCCGCGCTGCGCGCCGCCGTGGTACACAGCCCGGGCCTGCAGCTTCATGGCAACGCACTGGAGCTCACGGTGAGCGTTTCGCGCACGCTGCGCAAGCCCGGGGGAGCCATCGCCACCGAGCGCCTGGAAGAAAAATTGCCCCTGCAGGAGCTGCGCAGCACGGCCGATCGCAGCGTGCTCGCGGAATATGAAACGTCCCGGACCCATGTGCAGGTCTGGCGGATCGACCCAGCCGCCCTGCCGCGCCTGCAGGCTCTGCGAGAGCGGGCCATGGGCTGGAAAGGCACGGACGATGGTTCCCGTCAGTTGGGCCTGGGGCTGGAACTGTCGGGCTGTCAACAAGGCGGCTCCGGCAGCCGCGTCGTGACCACCCTCTTGCGATTCACCGAAACGGGGGAATACATCCCGCTGGTGCGCAACCTCGACCTTGCGGAGACGATGCCAGCGCACGAGCTCGCCAAGCGGTTTCCGGCCTGCACAACGCGCTGAGCCGCCTCAGTGCGCTGCGCGCAAGGCCGTCAGAACGCTACCGCGTGCCCGTCCTTGCGCGGGTCGGAGCCTGCGATGTAGCTGTTGCCGTTCTTCAGCACCAGCTGGGCGCCGCCAAAGGCGAACACGCCGTTGCCCTCTTCCACCGTCACCTCGTGCCCACGTGCACGCAGTGCGGCGACCACGGCGGGGTCAAAGCCTGGCTCCACCGCCACGCCCTTGCCGCCGGTGATGCGCCAGCGCGGCGCATCAGCGGCTGCCTGCGGGTTCTGGCCGTAGCGCAGCACGCGCAGTGCCATCTGCGTGTGGCCCTGGCTTTGCATGGGGCCGCCCATCACGCCAAACGCCATCTGCGGCGTGCCGTCGGCATGCATGGCAAAGGCCGGGATGATGGTGTGCGAGGGGCGCTTGCGCGGCGCCACCTGGTTGGCGTGGCCCGGGATCAGGTTGAAGCCGTGGCCCCGGTTCTGCAGGCTGATGCCCGTGCCCGGCACCACCACGCCCGAGCCAAAGCCCATGTAGTTGGACTGGATGAACGAGACCATCATGCCGGACGCATCGGCCGCAGCCAGGTACACCGTGCCGCCGGGGCGCGGCGCGCCGTAGCCAGGGTCGCCAGCGCGCGTGGTGTCGATCAGCGCGGCGCGGCTGCGCAGGTAGTCGGGGTGCAGCAGCGCATCGGGCTTGACGTGCATGGCGTCGATGTCGGCGTTGTACTGGTGCAGGTCGGCAAAAGCGAGCTTCATGGCCTCGATGCTGGCGTGCACGGTTTCCACGTCGTCCAGCGGGTGCTTGCCAATGCCATGCGCGTCGAGCATGCCCAGCGCCATCAGCGCGGCAATGCCTTGGCCGTTGGGCGGGATCTCGTGGATGACCGAGTCACCAAACCGCTGCTGGATGGTGCCCACCCAGTCGGCCTGGTGCGCGGCCAGGTCGGCCATGGTCATGGCACCGCCGTTGGCCTGCGCATGGGCGGCGATGCGCTCGGCAATCACACCGCGGTAGAAGGCCTCGCCCTCGGTTTCGGCGATCAGCTCCAGCGTGCGTGCATGGGCTTCACTGCGGAAGATTTCGCCTGCCTGGGGCACACGACCATTCGGCATGAAGCACTCGGCAAACCCGGGCTGCGTGCCCAGCTTGGCCGCGCCGAGCGCCCACAGGCGGGCGATGGTGGGCGACACCGGAAAGCCATTGCGCGCGTAGTCAATGGCGGGCTGGGCCAGCTGCGCAAACGGCAGCTTGCCCAGGCGCTTGGACAGCGCCACCCAGGCCGACACGGCGCCCGGCACAGTGACGGCGTTCCAGCCCGTCTCCGGGATGCCGCCCAGCTTCTCGAAGTATTCAGGCGTCCACGCCGCAGGCGAGCGACCCGAGGCGTTCAAGCCGTGCAGCTCCTTGCCATCCCACACGATGGCAAACCCGTCGCTGCCCAAACCGCAGCCCGTGGGCTCCACCACCGTGAGCGCCATGGCGGCGGCAATGGCGGCATCCACCGCGTTGCCACCCGCCAGCAGCATGCGCAGGCCCGCCTGCGCGGCCAGCGGCTGCGAGGTGGAGACCACGTTGCGGCCCATGACCGCGCTGCGGTTTGAGGCGTAGGGAAGGGACCAGTCGAGGGCTTGGGTGTTCATGTAATGGGACTCCATGGCGGGCAAGGACCCGCTCGGATGAAAACTGGCGTGCCCCAAACAAGGGACACCGAGGAAGGGCCGCCCCGCACCGAGGGTGTCGTCCCCTCGCCCGCATCGCGCAGCGGTGCGAGAGCGGGGGGAAGGCGCGCAGCGCCTCAGGGGGGTTACTCAATACTTATTTTGTGCTGGCGAATCACCGCCGCCCAGCGGTTGCTATCGGCCTGCACCATGCTGGCGAACTGCGCGGGCGTGCGCGGCGCAGCGGGCTCCACGCCCAGCTTGGCCAGGCTCTCGGCCACTTCGGGCGCCTGCACGGCCTTGGCAAAGGCCTTGTGCACCTTCTCGACCAGCGCGGGCGGTGCGCCAGCGGGCAGGTACACACCGAACCAGGTCACCGACGAATAACCGGGCAGGCCGGACTCGGCCAGCGTGGGCAGCTCGGGCGCCAGGGTGCTGCGCTTTTCGCTGGTCACCGCGATGGCGCGCAGGCGTCCGGCCTTGGCATGGGGCATGCCGGTGGGCAGCGAGTCAAACAGCACGTGCGTCTGCCCGGCGATCAGATCAGGGATAGCCAGCGCCGTGCCCTTGTAAGGGATATGCGTCATCTCCACACCCGCCTGCGCGCTGAAGGCGGCCGTGTTCAGGTGCACGATGGTGCCGTTGCCGCTGGTGGCGTAGTTGAGTTTGCCAGGGTGGGCCTTGGCATAGGCAATCAGTTCGCCCACGGTCTTGACTGGCAGCGAGTTGGTGACCAGCAGCACGCTGGGGGCGTCAGCCACATGGGCCACCGGCGTGAAGTCCTTGCGCGGGTCATAAGCCAGCTTGGGCATGAGGTGGGGCGAGATGGCATGTGTGCTGCTCGTGGTCAGCAGCAGGGTGTAGCCGTCGGGTGCGGCCTTGGCCGCCTCGGCAGTGCCCAGGGTGCCGCCCGCGCCGGGCTTGTTGTCCACCACCAGCTGCTGGCCCAGGTCGGCCGCCACGCGCTGGGTGACCACGCGGGCCACCAGGTCGGTTGCGCCGCTGGCCGGAAAGGGCACGATCACCCGCACAGGGCGGTCCGGCCAATTGGCTTGTGCCTGCGCGGCAGACGCCAGCACCAGCTGGCCAGCCAGGCCCCAGACACCACGGCCCCAGGAAAGTAGACGCATACAGAGCACTCCCGCAAAGAAATCGGACACAACAGAGGATGGAACCATCTTAGGAAGCTGCGCCTTGCTTGACCACCAGCATTTCAGCAAGCTGCTTTGCCACCACGGCAAACCGGCGCATACTGAACACCTCCCTCTCCGCCCCTTCCTCCATGCGTCCCCACCTGCTGCAAGACACCACCCTGCGCTACTTTCTGGCCGTGGCGCAGAGTGGATCGCTCACCGAGGCTTCGGCCCGGCTGCATGTGGCCGCCTCGGCACTGAGCCGCCAGATCGCGGGGCTGGAGGCCCAGCTGGGCACGCCCCTCTTTGAGCGCCACCCGCGCGGCATGGTGCTGACGGCGGCGGGCGAGATCCTGGCGGTGCACGCGCGCCGCACGTTGCTGGACGCCGAGCGCGCGCTGGGCGAGATCGGCGCGCTGCAGGGCCTGCGTGCAGGGCAGGTGCGCCTGGCCACATCGGATGCGTTCGCGAACGAGCTGGTGCCGCGCCTGTGCGTGGAGTTCCAGCGCACGTACGCAGGGGTGCAGTTCAGCGTGATCGCCTTGCCCACGGCCCAGGTGCCCGACGCCGTGCGCAGCGGCACGGCCGACATCGGCTTGTGCTTCAGCCGCGCGCCGCACAAGGACATCGACGTGGCCTACCGCCAGAGCGCCCCGGTGCTGGCCCTGCTGCCGCCTGGCCACCCGCTGGTCAGCGCGGGCAGCGCGACCCTGGCGCAGATGGCCGAATACCCCTTGGCGCTGCCCCCGCCCGAGACCACGGTGCGCCAGATGATCGACATCGTCTGCAGCCGCCAGGGCCTGCAGCTCGACGCCGTGCTCATCAGCAACCATGCCAAGACGGTGGTCAACTTTGTGCTGCTGGGCGGCGGCCTGTCCGTGGCCAGCGAGATCGCCGTGCGCCACCTGGTGGCCGAAGGCGCCATCGTGGCCCTGCCCATCAGCGACCCCGGGATGGACCTGCGCGACATCGAAATTCAGACCCTGGCCGGGCGCAGCCTGCCGGTGGCGGCGCAGGCGTTTCTGGAGCTGCTCAAGGAACGGCTACCGCAGCAGTGGTAGCCCTTGGCGGCGGTTATCCGGCGTGCTGATCATCACCCGGCAGCCCCAGGCGAATCGGGCCCCCGGGCACCGTGGCATCCACCGGCACCCCGCCGCGCGTGACGCGCAGGCGGTGCTGCAAACCCTGCTCAGTAACCGTGCTGCGCGCGAAAATCCCGCGCCTTGCCAAAGTGCCCGTTGCCAATAAAAGGGACAGGCGGGCGCAGTGCCGACAGGGGCGAGGGGTGGTTGGACGTGAGCACCAGGTGCCCGCGGTCAGCGGGAATCCACGCGCGCTTTCCCTGGGCGTGCGAGCCCCAGAGCATGAACACCACCGGACGCGGGCCCTCGGCCACATGGCGGATGACGGTGTCGGTCAGTTCCTCCCAGCCCTTGCCTGCATGGCTGGCGGCCTGGCCCTCTTCCACCGTGAGGCAGGTGTTGAGCAGCAGCACACCGTTCTTCGCCCACTTGACCAGGCTGCCGCCGGGGTTCGGGAACGGGGGGAAGGCCACCCCCAGGTCGCGCTGCATTTCCTTGAAGATATTCTGCAGCGAGGGCGGCAGGCGCACGCCCGGCGCCACCGAAAACGCCAACCCCTCGGCCTGGCCCCGGCCGTGGTACGGGTCCTGCCCCAGGATGACCACGCGCACGTCCTCAGGCGGCGTCAGCTCCAGCGCGCGCAGCGGCTGGGGCGGAAAGATCGCCGCACCCGCCTGCAGCCGCGCCTGCAAGAACGCGAGCAACGCCTGCCCGCGTGCGCCAGCAAAAAAGGCGTCCGCCAACGGCTGCCAGCCGGGCGCCACGGGCCAGTCGGCGGGGTTGGCGCTTTGGAGTTGGGCCGGGGTCTGGGGAGTTGAATTCATGGTCAAAATAGGCTCTAGCGCTTTACCATCAAGCGCAAGCAGCTATTAAAACAGGAGTTTTCACCCTCTCTCACCCAAAGAGCTTGGCCAGGGCCAGGCCCGGATCGTCCGCCCGCATGAAGGCTTCACCCACCAAGAAGGCGTGCACACCAGCGTCGCGCATGGCCTTCACATCGGCAGGCTTCAAGATGCCCGACTCGGTGACGAGAAGCCGGTCCGCAGGCACGTCCTTGAGCATGGAGAGCGTGGTGTCCAGCGTGACCTCGAACGTGCGCAAGTTGCGGTTGTTGATGCCGACCAGCGGAGTCTTGAGCTTCAGAGCCCGCTCCAGCTCGGGCCGGTCATGCACCTCCACCAGCACCGCCATGTCCAGGCTGCGTGCAATGGCCTCGAAGTCGGCCATCTGGGCGTCGTCCAGGCTGGCCGCAATCAGCAGGATGGCGTCGGCGCCCATGGCGCGCGATTCGTAGATCTGGTACGCATCCACCATGAAATCCTTGCGCAGCACAGGAAGCAAGGTGCTGGCGCGGGCTTGTTTCAGGTAGTCGGGCTGGCCCTGAAAGAACTGCCGGTCGGTCAGCACCGACAGGCAGGCCGCGCTCACCTTGCCATCGCCTTCCATGTAGCTCTGGGCAATGTCAGCGGGCTCGAAGTCGGCGCGCAGCACCCCCTTGCTGGGGCTGGCCTTCTTGATCTCGGCAATCACGGCCGCCTGGCCCTTGGCGATCTTGGCGCGCAGCGCGCCTTCAAAGTCGCGCGTGAGCACACGGCTCTCGGCGTCGGCGCGCATGGCTTCAAAGGACAGGCGCTTTTTGGCTGCCGCTACTTCTTCGTGCTTGACGGCGACGATTTTGTTGAGGATGTCACTGCTCATGGTGCGCGGCCTTTGGGTTGTCGGTTTCGGTGTCGTCGGGCTCAGGGGAGCCCTGTTTCAGAATTTTGGTGAACACGCGGTGCATCACGAACCCGGCCACGATGAAAAGGGCAGAGATGCCCAGTGCAATCCAGGTGCCAGGGTCGCGCCACATGGCCGTGTCAGGTCGCCGTGGCCAGCGCGTGCGTGCGCGTGACCACCTGCTCCAGCTTGGCCAGCGCGGCGCCCGACGCAATCACGGCACGGGCCTTGGCCAAGCCTGCGGGCACCGAATCGACCACATTGGCGGCATACAGTGCCACGCCCGCGTTCAGGCACACGATGTCTTGCGCGGCGCCAGGCTCGCCCTTGAGCACGCCGATCAGCATCTCCCGCGACTGCTCGGGCGTCTCAACCTTGAGCGCGCGATTGCTCGCCATCGGCAGGCCAAAGTCCTCAGGGTGGATTTCGTACTCGGTGATCTGGCCGTTTTTCAACTCACCCACCAAAGTGGCAGCGCCCAAGCTGACTTCGTCCATGCCATCACGACCGTACACCACCAGCGCGTGCTCGGCGCCCAGGCGCTGCAGCGCGCGCACCTGGATGCCGACGAGGTCGGGGTGGAACACGCCCATCAGGATGTTGGGCGCACCGGCCGGGTTGGTCAGCGGGCCCAGGATGTTGAAGATGGTGCGCACGCCCAGCTCCTTGCGCACCGGGGCCACGTTCTTCATGGCCGGGTGGTGGTTGGGCGCGAACATGAAGCCGATGCCGACCTCTGCAATGCACTGCGCGATCTGCTCGGGCTGGAGGTTGATGTGGATGCCCAGGGCTTCCATCACATCCGCGCTGCCGCTTTTGCTGGATACGCCGCGCCCGCCATGTTTGCTGACCTTGGCGCCCGCTGCGGCGGCCACGAACATCGAGCAGGTGGAGATGTTGAAGGTGTTGGCACCGTCGCCGCCCGTGCCCACGATGTCCACCATGTGGGTCGCGTCCTTGACGTGGACCTTGGTGCTGAACTCGCGCATCACCTGCGCGGCGGCGGTGATCTCGCCAATGGTTTCCTTCTTCACGCGCAGGCCGGTGATGATGGCTGCGGTCATGACGGGCGACAGCTCGCCATTCATGATGAGGCGCATCAGGTGCAGCATCTCGTCGTGAAAGATTTCGCGGTGCTCGATGGTGCGCTGCAGCGCTTCCTGGGGGGTGATGGGCATGACGGTGTCTCCTGGGGTGGCGGTCAGGCCGCCGGTTGATCTGTAAAGGCCAGCTTGAGTCCGAAGCCGATGAACATGGCGCCCGCCACGCGGTCCAGCCAGTGCATGCCGCGCTGGATGGCTGTGGCGCGTCGCGCCATCCATGATGCCGCCAGCGCCCACCCCACGTTGACGGGAATGGCGTTCACGTTGAACAGCACGCCCAGCAGCACAAAGGCCAGCGCCTTGTTGTCGGTGCCCGGCGCGATGAACTGCGGCACAAAGGCCAGGAAGAAGATGGCGACCTTGGGGTTGAGCACATTGGTCCAGAAGCCCCCCAGGAACACCTTGCGAAGCGGCGTGTGCGGCGCAGGGGCCGCCTGCGCAGCTGCCAGCGCTGCGCTGTTACCACCATCAGCACCGGGCTTGGACAGCAGCATGCGCACGCCCATCCACATCAGGTAGGCCGCGCCGATCCACTTGAGCACCGTGAACGCCGTGGCCGAGGTGGCCAGCAGCGCGCCCACACCCACGGCGGCCGCAAAGATGTGCACGAAACACCCGGCCGTGATGCCCAGCCCCGCCACGATGCCCGCGCGTGTGCCGGAACGCAGCGCGTTGGTAACGATGTAGAGCACATCGGGCCCGGGCGTGAGGTTGAGCAGCCAGCCTGCCGCGATGAACATGAGCAGTTGATGAAGTTCGGGCATGGGTGTGTCTACCAGCGTCGGCCAGGTTCCAGTCGGTGCAGGAAGGTCGTCAGCGAATCGCGCGGAGGCTGCACCGCATGCGCGGCCAGGATGCGCCCTGCTGCCCCCCGGTGGTACGTGCCATGCACAACCAAGTGGTTCAGGATCTCGCTGCGCGACATGCGCCCCGTGTCGCCGTCGGTGAAGCGGAACGCCACCGGTTCGGCCAGCTGTGCATCGCCCAGCCCGCCCACGTACTGCACATACCAGTCGTCCGACGCGCGCACTGCCTCGCTCAGGGTGGCCAGCTCCGGCGTCTCATCGGTGTTGGTCGCCTGATAGGCAGTCTGAGGCAGGCCCTGCAGGTGGCTGGCAAAGATGCGGTCCACCACGTAAGTGTGGTTCAGGATGCGCACAAACAGCCGGTAATCGTCGGCAGGCAGCGCGCCCTGCGATGCCGCGCCCAGTGCCAGCAGTTCCTGGTTGGCCCACCGCTTGTACTGAAAAAGCTGGGCTAGGCCCTGGGGGGCTGTCATGCGCGCTGCTCCAGAAAGTTCTTGAGCATGGCGTGACCGTGTTCGGTGAGGATGCTTTCGGGATGGAACTGCACGCCTTCGATGGGCAGCGTCTTGTGGCGCACGCCCATGATTTCGCCGTCGTCGGTCCAGGCGGTCACTTCGAGCACATCCGGGCACGTGGCGCGCTCGATGGCCAGCGAGTGGTAACGGTTGACGGTGAATTGCTCCGGCAGGCCCGCAAACACGCCCTTTTGTGTGGTGGTGATCACGCTGGTCTTGCCATGCATGAGCTCCTGCGCACGGATAATGGTGCCGCCAAAGGCTGCACCAATGGCTTGATGACCCAGGCACACGCCCAGGATGGGCAGCTTGCCGGCAAAGTGCTGGATCGCTGCCACCGAGATACCGGCCTCTGCAGGTGAGCAAGGCCCGGGCGAGATGACCAGGCGGTCAAGCTGGCCCGCATTCAGGCGCGCCTCGATCTCGGCCACGGTGATCTCGTCGTTACGAAACACCTCGACCTCGGCACCCAGTTCACCAAAGTACTGGACGATGTTGTAGGTAAAGCTGTCGTAGTTATCGACCATCAAGAGTTTCATGCGGCGCTCCCGGCAGTGGCGGGCTCGCGCAGACGGGCGAACTCGCGGTGTTCATAGGCGATGCAGACTTCCATGAGGCTGCGGTAGATGGCTTCGATCACGTCGGCATCGCCACCTTCGGCCTGGGCGCGTTCGCGCACGCGGTCTACGATGGCCTGGATGCGCGCTTCATCGCGCACCTGTTCCACGCCTTGCTTGATGCGCGCGGCCTGGGTCATGTAGCCCACGCGCTCGACCAGCAGGGGCACCAGCACATCGTCCAGCACGTTCACTTCGCGGCGCACTTCCTGCATCGTGGTGCAGGGTTTGACCTTGTCGATGGCCTTGGGGTCAGCAGTCGTCATTCCAGCCCCTCCTCGACCAGTTCGGCGGCGCGCAGCAGGGCGCGGGCCTTGTGCTCGGTTTCTTTCCACTCCAGCTCGGGTACCGAATCCGCCACCACGCCCGCAGCCGCCTGCACATAGAGCGTGCCGTTCTTGATGATGCCGGTGCGGATGGCAATGGCCACGTCCATGTCGCCCGCGTAGCTGAGGTAGCCGCAGGCGCCGCCATACAGGCCGCGCTTGGTGGGTTCGAGCTGGTCGATGAGCTCCATGGCGTGCACTTTGGGCGCGCCCGTCAACGTGCCTGCCGGGAAGGTCGCCTTGAGCACATCCATGCTGGTCATGCCATCGTGCAGGATGCCTTCCACGTTGCTCACGATGTGCATCACGTGGCTGTAGCGCTCCACCGCAAAGGCTTCGGTCACCTTCACGGTGCCGGTCTTGGCGATGCGGCCGATGTCGTTGCGCGCCAGGTCGATCAGCATCACGTGTTCGGCACGCTCCTTGGGGTCGTTGATGAGCTCGACCTCGGTGGCCTTGTCCTTCTCGGGCGTGGCGCCACGCGGGCGGGTGCCCGCCAGGGGGCGGATGGTGACCTTGGTGCCCTCGTCGGTCTTCTCCTGGCGCACCAGGATCTCGGGGCTGGCACCCACCACATGAAAGTCGCCAAAGTCGTAGAAGTACATGTACGGCGACGGGTTCAGCGAACGCAGCGCGCGGTACAGGCTCAGGGGGCTTTCGGTGTAGCGCTTGTGGATGCGCTGGCCCACCTGCACCTGCATGAAGTCACCCGCAGCAATCAGCTCCTTGGCGCGGTTCACAGCGGCCAGGTAGTCGGCCTTGGCAAAGTCGCGCTGGGCGGGGTGGCTTTCGGTGGCCTTGACCACGGGGGCACTCACCGAATACTTGAGCTGCTCTTTCAGCTCGCGCAGGCGCTTCTTGGCGCGGGTGTAGGCCTCAGGCTGGGCCGGGTCGGCGTAGACGATGAGGTAGAGCTTGCCCGAGAGGTTGTCGATGACCGCCAGTTCTTCGCACTGCAGCAGCAGGATGTCGGGGCAGCCCAGGGTGTCGGGCGGGCAGGTGGTCTCCAGCTTCTTTTCGATGTAGCGCACCGCGTCGTAACCAAAGTAGCCCGCCAGGCCGCCACAAAAGCGTGGCAGGCCGGGGCGCAGCGCCACCTTGAACCGCTTTTGGTATGCCTCGATGAAGTCGAGCGGATTGCCCTGGGCGGTTTCGACCACCTGGCCGTCCGTCACGACCTCGGTTTTGGCCTGCGCCCCAAAGCCGCTGGCCCGCAGCAGCGTGCGTGCGGGCAGGCCGATGAAACTGTAGCGCCCGAAGCGCTCGCCACCCACCACGGATTCGAGCAGGAAGCTGTGCTTGCCCCCGTCCTTGGTGTGCGCCAGCTTCAGGTACAACGAGAGCGGGGTTTCCAGGTCCGCAAAGGCCTCGACCATGAGCGGAATGCGGTTGTAGCCTTCGCTGGCCAGGCTTTTGAATTCAAGTTCTGTGATCACGGGGAGGGCTCCCAGCTGTCGCAGCGCGTGTCCCTGTCAATGAAAAAGGGGCGCTGCGGTCCATTCAATCGGCCTCACCGCATCGGGGTGGAGGCCACGGGTGCACGCTGGGGCTGCTGCCCAGGTGCCATCAGGCGTTCAAAGCGACAGGCTGACGCCAGGGCCAGGCTCCCCGGTCGCTGCAACCTGTGATGAACACGTGGTGAATGAACATGGGCCAAAGTGTAGCAAAGCTTTTTTCAGTGCCTGAGTTGACGACTCTCAAGGCGAGATCGCACAACCACTCGAAAACCCTGTTGCGGCCCGGCAGGAGCACTGCAACAATTTGAAACGAACGACCGTTCTTTTTTAGGAGTTGCGCATGAAGTTTCTCCAGCGATGTGCCGCAGCAGCCGTGGCCTGCCTGTTGGCGGCCGGTGCTATTGCCCAGCCCATCACCGTGGCCGACGTCAAGTATGAAGAGACGAGCAGCCTGAGTGGCAGCAGCCTTCAGCTCAATGGCGCAGGGGTTCGCTACAAGGCCGTGTTCAAGGTGTACACCGCAGGCCTGTACCTTGAAAAGAAGGCCTCGACTCCCGCTGAAATCATGGCCCTGAAGGGCCCCAAGCGCATGAGCATCACCATGCTGCGCGAGATCGACTCCACCGAGCTGGGCAAGCTGTTCTCGCGCGGCATGGAGGACAACATGGACCGCGCAGCGTTCTCCAAGCTCATCCCGGGCGTGCTGCGCATGAGCCAGATCTTCTCGGACCACAAGAAGCTGCAGGCGGGCGACCAGTTCATGATCGACTGGATACCAGGTACCGGCACGGTGATCACGGTCAAGGGCAAGCCCCAGGGCGAGCCTTTCAAGGAGCCGGAGTTCTTCAACGCGCTGCTGGGCATCTGGCTGGGCAATGTGCCCGCCGACTGGAAGCTCAAGGACGCCCTTCTGGGCAAGCCTGCGTAACCCCCTGGGACAAACCCCGAGGCACTTCCGCCCGGGGCTGTCCCGCGCCCGACAGACGCGCTCCCTACTCGGGAGTAGCCTTTGGACCAACGAGCACACCCGCCCCTCACCGACGAAACAACGGCCTCTTGCTGCGCGCACCCCGCAGTCACTGATGCCACGGCCTGAACCGAGTTTTTCGCGCTACCCGCGCCCCGCAACGAGCCGTCTGTAACGCCCCCAATTTTCTGCCCCCAGATACCTTTTTGCGCCAGACCCCACCATGAAACTCAGCAACCTTTCCGTCGGCCTGCGCCTGGGCGCGTCGTTCGGTGCCATCCTGCTCATCACCGCGTTGATTGCCGCCACCGGCATGTGGCGCATCGCGAGCCTGCAAGGCGCCAGCGAACGCGTGGCCACCCAGGAGATCGAGCAGCAGACCCTGGTGGAGAACTGGGCGTCAGACATCCGCCTGAACTGGGTGCGCACCGAGGCCTTCCTCAAGGCCATTGACCGCGACTACATGGAAAAGCTCACGGCCGACACGCAGGCCACAGCCAAAGGCATCGAGGGCAAGGTCCAGCGCATCGAAGGCCTGGTACAGGGAGACAAGAACCGTGCGCAACTGGCCACCATTGCCGCCGCCAGCAAGGCCTACAACGACAAACTCGCCGAGATCCGCGAACTGCACCGTGGCGGCGAGCCCAATGTGCCCACGCTGGTGGACAAGGACTTGCGCCCTCTGGCGGACAAGTACCTCCAATCCCTCGACGACCTGCGCACTGCCATGGCCGCGCAGCTGGCAGACAGCCAGGGCGACACCAGCACGCTGGCCAAGGCCAGCCAGGTGTTGCTGGGCGTGGGCACACTGATAGCCGTGGCACTGGGGGCGCTATTGGCCTTCACCGTCACACGCTCCATCGTGCAACCTGTGCAGCGGGGCAAGCAGGCGGCAGAGAGCATTGCCGATGGCGACCTGACCCACCCCATCGAAGCCAGCGGCAATGACGAAACCGGCCAACTGCTGCAGGCGCTGGCCACCATGCAATCGCGTCTGGCCACCATCGTCGGCAATGTGCGCCACAACGCAGAAGGCGTGGCCACCGCCAGCGTCGAAATTGCTTCCGGCAACAACGACCTCTCGGCACGCACGGAACAGCAAGCCTCAGCCTTGCAGCAGACCGCCGCATCCATGGAAGAACTTGGCTCCACGGTGCGCCAGAACGCCGACAACGCGCGCACGGCCAATCAGCTCGCCATGAGCGCATCCACCGTGGCCCAACAGGGAGGCGATGTGGTGGCCGAAGTGGTCGAGACCATGAAGGGCATCAACGACAGCAGCCGCAAGATCGCCGACATCATCAGCGTCATCGACGGCATCGCCTTCCAGACCAACATCCTGGCCCTGAACGCTGCCGTGGAGGCTGCGCGCGCGGGCGAACAGGGGCGCGGCTTTGCCGTGGTGGCCGGGGAAGTGCGCAGCCTCGCTGGACGCAGCGCTGAAGCCGCCAAGGAGATCAAGGGCCTGATCGGCACCAGCGTGGAGCGCGTGGAGCGCGGCACAGCCCTGGTGGACAAGGCCGGCGCCACCATGAGCGAAGTGGTTGCATCGATCCGCCGCGTGACGGAGATCATGGGCGAGATCAGCGCAGCCAGCAGCGAACAGAGTCAGGGTGTCTCGCAGGTGGGCGAAGCCATCACGCAGATGGACCAGGCCACGCAGCAGAACGCGGCCCTGGTAGAGCAAAGCGCAGCAGCGGCCGACAGCCTCAAGACACAGGCGGGGCAGCTGGTGGATGCGGTGGCGGTTTTCCGCCTCTCAGCCAACACCACCCGCCACGGCGATGCAACGCCCGCCCCCGTGCGCGGCAGCAGCATCAGCGCATCGCGGCTGGACTACCGCGCCGTGGCGCCACGCCAGTTACCCGCCTGAGAGCGGCTCAGGTCAGCTGCGCCAGCGAATCCACAAAACCGTCGGCATCCACGGCCCGAACGGGCGCGCCGTGGTTGTAGCCGTAGGTGACCAGCACCACGGGGCACCCGGCCGCGCGGGCAGCCTGCGCGTCGTTGCTGGAATCGCCCAGCATCAGCGTGCGCGCGGGGGCAGTGCCCAGCGCTTCGCAGGTCTTGAGGAGGGGCAGAGGATCGGGCTTCTTGCGCTCGAAGGCGTCACCGCCAAACACTTTCTCGAAATACCCATCGAGGCCCTTGGACTTCAGAAGCGGCAGCGCAAAGTCCGTGGGTTTGTTGGTCAGGCAGGCCAGGCGCAGCCCCCGGGCCTGCAGCGCCTTCAGACCGTCCTCTACACCCCGGTAAACCCCTGCAAACTGGCCGTTGATGTCCAGGTAGTGGCGCTGGTAGCTGGCCCAGGCCGCAGGATAGTACGCTTCGATTTTTATAGCATCTTGCGCAATACCATCAAGCGCTAGCACGTGTTTTAGCACTGATCGCAGCAAATGCTCCGAGCCTTTGCCCACCATGTGTTCGATGTGCAGGGCCTCGATGGCCGGCAGGGCCAGCTCACGGAGCATGCGATTGATCGCCTCGTTGAAATCCCCCATGGTGTCCACCATGGTGCCGTCCAGGTCCACGATGACGGCATCTACACGGGACAGCAGAGAAGACAACATGGGGTCGGCGGCGTGGGACATAAGGCAGAAAGACGGAAGAGGAAAAAGTTGCCCAAGTTTAAGGAACCGATGAAGCCTTCTTCTTCTCGCCCACCCTGCATTCAGCGCAAGCTCAGCGTCTGCCGCTTCCACGCAGGGTCTTGCCAACGCTGGAACAAAGGCAGCGCTGCTACATCGCCCGTGACCCGCTCAGTGGTCAGGCCGTCCAACCGCACCACCTCAAAGCTCTTGCGGTAGCGCCCCTGGCCGCGCGCCTCGCGTGCCACCAGCATCTGCTGGCCGCCAGGCACCCATCCGGCCCACTCGGCCACGCCGGTTTCTGGCGTGGTGGCCGCTGGCGGCAGCACATCGGCGAGCCAGCCGCCTTCGGTCTTGCGCAGCACCCACAGCTCGCGCCAGCCTTCCAGGGGTTGCACGGCCAAGGCCACCGCCGTGCCTTCGCGGTTGGTGCTGGCCGACGCAGACCAGACCACGCCATAGGTGCAACGGCGCAGCAGCGGGGCCTGGGCCGTGTGCTGGGCATCCACCAGCAGCACACAGGTTTCACCGGGAGCGCCGGGCTCGGTCACCAGGGTCGGGCGGGCTGCTTTGGATGGGGCCGCTGGCGCGGTGGTGGGCACCAGTGCCCAGCGCACCGCACTCACGCGCATGGCAGCGTCGTTGTAGGCGCTCTGGTCTTCATCGGGCAGGTCGGCCTTGCTCACGCCGGTGAACTCGGTCAGCGCGCGCGCAGCAGCGGCAGCCACCGCTGGATCTGCAACATTTTTGCGCGCCTGCTCGAAAGCCGTGGCGCCCCACACGCTGGCGCGGCGCATTTGCACGCGGTTGCGCAGGTAGGGCGGCAAGCCGGCAACGTCCACACGCTCCAGCACATCGACCTGCCAGGCGTGCACCTTGGCGCGTTCGTGGGCTGGCAGGTCGGGGTTGATGCACTCTGGCCGCGTCAGCGCCAGGGCGGCGCGGGCGCGCTGGGCGGCATCGGCCACCGGCATGGCCAGCACGCGGCGAAAGGCTTCGCCGTCATAGCAAACCTGCATGCGGCCCTCCACCTCGTAAGCGGCAAAGCGCACGCCGTAGCCATTGGCCACATCCAGGTGGGCCGACAGCGTGGCCCCCGAGGCCTTGCTCGGCACGGCCACCGAGGCGCGACGTGCAAGCCGGTCGGCGAACGTGCCCAGCGCATCAAAAGCCTGCGCGCCCTCGACACCCGCCAGCAGCTGGCCGGGAGCCGCCTGCAGGTACGCGGCGGTGAGGCCAATCCCCAGCGCCTCAGCACCCGGCGTGTCTTGCATGAAACGCAGCACAGCCAGCAACGCGGGGCCTTCGGCTTCGGTCAGTGCCATGCGGCGCACATCGCTGGCGCGGATGAAGCCGCCGCGCTCACGCTTGTGGTCCCACACCTGCAGGTAATCCAGGCGCTCGCCGCGCACCTCCAGCACCTCGCCCTGCCACAGGCTGGCCTGCTGCTGGGCGCCATCGCGCGGCGCGGCACGCAGGCTGGCCTGGTCCTGCACCACGATGGCACTGCCCAGGGCATTGGCCGAAGCAGGAGGCACGGCGGCAGAGGCCACCGTGACTGCAGCGCTGGCGACCGCCGCGACGAAGGTCAAGGTCGTGAGATTCATGTTCATTGCTCCGTAGCCTGGGGGGTGGAGGCGTCGTCGGCCACGCCCGCAGCCTGTACAACACCGGCTTGCGCATTGCGGTTGCCGCCCAGCAGCGCCGCGCCGATGAAATCACCGTTGGTCGGAGGCGGCGCGATGATGACCTGGATCTTGTCGGAGAGCTTGTCGGCCAGCGTCTTCTGGATGAGCAGCGGATGTTTGGTGACCAGCGCTCCTTCGCGCGCCATCTGCTCGGCGTTCACCTTGCCAATGCGGTCCATGCGGTAGGCCTCGGCCTCAGCCAGCTTCTGGCGGGCATCCGCCTCGCCGTTGGCTTCGATGCGGCGGGCTTGGGCGCTGCCCTCGGCGGCCTTGATGCGCGATACCTTTTCGGCCTCGGCCTCCAGCTGGCGCTGCTCGATCTGGCGCTGCTTGAAGGGCAGCACATGCTTCATTGCCTCTTCCTGGGCGCGGGCGGCAATCACCTGCTCGCGGGCCGCAGCTTCAGCAGCCACCTCGCGGCGCACCTTGTCGGCATTGGCGTCGAGTTCGGTCTCCTTCACACGCTTGTCTTTCAGCTCCAGCGTGTAGCGCATCTTCTCGGAAGCCAGTTCCTCGGCCAGCAGGCTGTCCATGCCGCGGCGGTACTCGGCGGGCAGGTCCACCTTGCCGATCTGCACGTGGCGCAGCAGCACGCCATCGGCGGCTAGGCGCGTGCGCAGCTCGGTCTCGATGATTTGTGCGATCTCGGCACGCTTGGACGAGAAAATTTCACGCACGGTGTAGCGGGCAAACACCTTGTAGACCAACCCCTGCACGGCAGGTGCCACGATGTCGGCGTCCACATCATCGGGCAGGCGGCCAGCCTTGACGGTTTCGGAGGACGGATCGAGTGCGTAGCGCACACTCAGGTCAAGCCCGAACGACAGTCCTTCCACCGATTGCAAGGGTGCGCTGCCATTGGCCTGGCGCATGGCTTCAGGGCGGTAGCTCTGGTCCCGCAGAGAGAAGATGCGCACGCTGTGCAGGCCCGGAACCACCCACATGCTGCCATCACGCCACTGGCTCACCGAACCGGTGAACTGGTTCATGCGGACCGCCAGCTCACCCTGGCCCAGCTGCCGCACCGGCGGGTGGCGAAGCACAAGACCCCCTGCACCGACCACCACGGCACCGGCCACCATCCAGCGCACCGTGCTGGCCGTGGGCAGCAGGTACGCCCAGTGGATGCGCCCTGCGTCCACGTCTGCGGATGCTGGCATGGCAGCTTCCGTCTGCAAAGGTGCCGCGTCTTGCGGCCATTCGCCGCTGGCGTCCAGCGGGCGGGGGGCGGCATTGCGCCCACGCAGGGCTTGCACGATGCGGTTCCAGGCGGTTTTCATGGTGGTTCTCTCTCTCGGTAGGGTGAAGTTGTTGTCTGCTTCTGAGCCGTCCGATCGGGCTGCTCATTGGGGACTGATTCTTCGGATTCACCCCGGAAGCAACAACGCAGCGCGCACCCCAAAGCCCTCACACCCACCGCACAAACCCTCCGGACCCGGAAGAAACCTTCACACCGGGCAAGCAAGGCGCCCCGGATAATCGACGCACCCTTACTCCACGCCCCGCCCATGACCCGCATTGCCGTGATCGAAGACGACCTGCCCACCAGCAACCAGCTGGCGGGCTGGATTGCCAGTGCGAAGAGCGGCATCGTGATTGACCAGTGGTTCACGCGCGACGACGCCGAAGCCGCCCTGGCGCGCGAGCACTACGACGCCGTGGTCCTTGACATCGAACTGGGCCGTGAGCGCCATGCGGGCGTGGCGCTCATCAACGCCATCAACAAGCGCCGCCAGGGCACACCGGTGCTGGTGGTGTCGGCCATGCCTGCGGCCATCTACCGCAGCATCATGAAGGCGCTGGACGCGTGGGACTACCTGCAAAAGACCACGTTCGAGGAGGCCGACTTCATCGAGACCTTTCTCGACATCCTGCGCACCACGCAGACCCAGACTCCGACCCGCACAGCACCCGCCCCGGTGGGCGATGCGCTGGTGCTGGACCCGCTGTGGCAGCGCTCCCCCACCTGGCGCGGCGAGCGCATCAACCTGCCGCTGACGGCCCAGCGCATCCTGGCCACGCTGCACCAGCGCAGTGGCGAGGTGGTGTCGTACGACGAACTTTTTGAGGTGGTGAAAAGCGGGCGCAACCGCGATAACGTGCGCAAGCACGTCAGTACCATCCGCGAGGCCCTGCGCGAGGTGGACCCCGCCTTCGAAGGCATCGAGAACGTACCCATGCGCGGCTTTCGCTGGACAGGCAAGTGAAGCGTCTGCTCCGCCACCCCGCGCTGGAAATGCCCCGCCTGGGCCTGCCCGCCTTCCGGTTGCGGATTCTGGTGCGCAGCGTGTTTGTGCTACTGGCGCTGGCCACCGTCGCGCTGAGCGTGGTGCTGCTCAAGGAAGAAAAGGAGCGTGGCTGGCAGAGCTACCAGCACGGCTTCGCGCGCAGCCAGTCCGAGGTCATGGCCCGTCTGCGCCACCCCTCTGGGCAGCTGGCCTTGCTCAATGCGGGCAACCGTGGCGCCGCCCCCGCGCCGCTGGCGCCCCTGCTGCTGCCCTATGCGGCGCTAGATTTCGACGACCAAAACAAGGCCCAACAGGCCGTGGAAATGGCGGGCTGCGCGGTGCAGTACCCCGACGGTTCGTCGGTCTGCGCGGCCATCGGCAACAACCCCTATGCCGGGGGCTTCATCTACCTGGTGGGCAGCTTCTACGCGGGCGAGCTGGTGCCCCGCGAACGTGGCGCACTGGATGTGCAGGCCGTGCACCGCGCCCGCATCACGCTGGACATGCGCGGCGCTACCTACCGCTGGGTGGCGCCTTTTGAAGCACTGCCACCCCAGGGCACGATCAGCACCCGGGGCCGCCTGACAGGATTCGTGGACAGCGGAGAAGAGTCCCTGGATGCCCGGGCGCGGCCAGTGCGAGATTTTCGCGGCTGGCTCTGGCAGAACGGCCAGTGCCGGGATCTGGCGGGCGCCGTGCCCGATTGCCTGCGCCGCACCTTCTACTCCATCCGCCTGCCGGTGGAGCTGTTCCGCGAAGCGCTGTTTGACAAGCAGCGCCTGGTCTGGCCGCCACAGGATCTTGGCAACATGCGCGTGCGGGTGGAAATGCTGGCGCCTGGCACGGGCGCGGCGCTGTTCGACAGCAATGCCCCCGGTGCCCAGGCTGCGGCTTCGCTGGCGGAGGTGGCGCGCACCTTGCTGCCCGGCGAACAGGTGCAGATTCGCAAGCTGGGCACGAGCGACAGCGAAGCGATCACGCTCAAGGGTTCCGAAGTGCAGGCAGACCCGTCGGCGCCCTGGCTGCTACGCCTTATCAGCTGGCTGCCGCTGGAGTGGCAAGCCGCTGGCGATCATCAGGCGCAGCCGGTACCGGCCGGCCTCGACATTCTGGACACCCCGGCGGGCAACTATGCCGTCACCTTTACCGGCAACCTGCGCGGCGTGGAGCAGGGCCTTGCCGCCGTGGCCACCCGCATGTCGTGGTACCTGGGCGCCATGCTCGCGGCCATCGCGCTGGCCTGGCTGGTGGTGGAGGTGGGCCTCATCCGCCGCGTGACCGCCCTCACCCGCCGCGCGGCAGCGGTTTCGTACAACGTGCAGGACGGGCACATCGGCCCCCGCCTGGGCGACCTGGACGTGTCGGACCTGCGCGGATCGGACGAGCTGGGTATTCTGGCTGGCGGCCTGGCCGACCTGCTCCAGCGTGTGAAAGACGATATCCAGCGCGAACAGTTGCGCGCCCAGCAGGAGCGCGACATGTGGCATGCCGTGGGGCACGAGATCATGTCTCCCTTGCAATCGCTCATGGTGCTGCACGGCAGCGCCGACGACCCGGGCCACCGCTACATCCAGCGCATGCAACAGGCCGTGCATGTGCTGTATGGCACGGCCTCCCCTGCAGAGGCCTTGCAGGCGGCCGACGTGCCGCAGGGTCGCCTAGACCTGGATGCCTTCCTGCACCACGTGGCCAACAACGCGCACTTTGCAGGCATCGACAACGTGGTCTATGAAGGAGGGGCGGGCCCGGTTATCGTTCGGGCGGACGAATTTGCGTTGGAAGACGTGGTGACCCACATCCTGCGCAATGCCGACCGCTACCGCCCGCCGGGCACGGCCATCACGCTGACGCTGGCGGCCTCCGAGTCGACTGCCAGCGCCACGCTGCGCAACCAGGGTGCCACCATTGCCGAGGATCTGCTGGGGCGCATCTTTGAGCTGGGGGTGTCCGACCCCAGCCTTCCCATGCCCGACGGCGAGAGCGGGCACCGGGGCCAGGGCCTGTTTGTGGCCAAGACCTACATGGCCAAGATGGGCGGCACGATCAACGCGCGCAATACGGCCGACGGCGTGGCCTTCGTGCTGACCTTTCAGCGCCTGGGCTGACCCGGCCCGAAACGCGCGCCCCGCGCACGGCAGGGGGCGGCACTGTCCGACAGGGGCGCGCAGCAGTGGGGCCTACCCTGCAGGCATACGTTCAGACCACCGTCTGCGACTGCCCCAGGAGCCCTTTCATGAAACGCATTCCCTTTGCCCCCCCCCTCTTCACCGCCGCCTTGCTGCTGGCATGCGCGGGTGTATCCGCACAAACGCCGCCTCAGGATGCGCGGGCACGCTATGAGCAGGAGCGGGAAAAGTGCATGACCAACAACACCCAGGACAGTCTGGCCACCTGCCTGCGCGAGGCCAACAACGCGCTGGATGCTTCGCGCAAGGGCGATCTGAGCAACCCTGGAGCCGCCGCAAACGACAACGCCACACAGCGTTGTGCTGCGTTCCAGACGGCTGCCGACCAAGCTGATTGCATGCGCCGTGTGCAAAGCAGTCCGGCGAGTGGCTCGGTGTCCGGCGGCGGCGTGTTGCGTGAATCGACCACCACGACGATCACCGTCCCTGCGCAACAATAACCAAGCTCCAGGAAGGCGTGGTCTGTGAAAACGGCCACCGCACAAAGTATGCGCAGCGGCTCAGGAGATCACCCCAGTTCTGCGCGCATCGCGTCGATGACGCCTTGGTAGTCCGGCTTGCCAAAGATGGCGCTGCCCGCCACCAAGGTGTCAGCACCCGCATCGGCCACGCGGCGGATGTTGTCGATCTTGATGCCGCCATCCACTTCCAGGCGGATGTCCTTGCCCGAGGCGTCGATGCGCTTGCGCACAGCTTCGATCTTGCGCAGCGCCGAGTCGATGAAGCTCTGGCCGCCAAAGCCGGGGTTCACGCTCATGATGAGAATGAGGTCGATGTCGTCGATTACCCAGTCGAGGACGTCCAGCGGCTCGGCCGGATTGAACACCAGGCCGGGCTTGACGCCCTTGGAACGGATGGCCTGGATGCTGCGGTGCACATGGCCCGAGGCGTCGGGGTGGAAGCTGATGTAGTCCGCACCCGCGTCGGCAAACGCGGCGGCCAGGGCGTCCACCGGCTGGATCATCAGGTGCACATCGATCGGTACGGCCACACCGGCGGCGGTCTTGGCATGGGGCTTGAGCGCCTGGCACACCATGGGGCCGAAAGTGAGGTTGGGCACGTAATGGTTGTCCATCACGTCGAAGTGGATCCAGTCTGCGCCAGCGGCAATGACATTGCGCACCTCTTCACCCAGGCGGGCGAAGTCGGCGGAGAGGATGGAGGGGGCGATTCGGAATGTGCGGCTCATCCCCCGATTGTCGCAAAGCGCAGAAGGTCTGGGTTTTACCCCATGGACATGCACTTTTTAGGAATCTCCACGGTTACCATTCGCCCCATGCCAAAGTACCAGTTTGACGTGGAAGTGCTGCCCGAATACCTGCCCGAGCAGTCTGCGCCGGACACGGGGGTGTTCAGCTTCGCTTACACCATCACCATCACCAATTCCGGGGAAACGCCTGCGCAGCTGATTTCGCGCCACTGGATCATCAGTGACTCACGGGGCCACACCGAAGAGGTCAAGGGCCTGGGCGTGGTGGGCCACCAGCCGCTGCTCAAGCCGGGCGAATCGTTCCAGTACACCAGCGGTTGCCGGCTTCGCACCTCCAGCGGGACCATGCACGGCACCTTTCACTGCGTGGCCGAAGATGGCGAGCCCTTCAACAGCCCGGTGCCGTTGTTCGTGCTGGAGGCGATCAGCCACGGCCCTTCGGGCGAACCTTTGAGCGGCCGGGTGCTGCATTGAAGCGCTATTGCCCCCACGCTCCCCACTTCGTGTGGTCGCTGCCCCCCAAGGGGGCCGCTTTTCATCTTGGGGCGGCCCGGCGATGAAAAACACCCCCCATTCCGACCTGGCCAGCATTCTGGCGGCTCTCGACCCGGCCGCTGACCTGGCCCATCGCCATCTGTGGCTCATCCACCTGCTGGACTGGGTGCGCGGCAAGCGCGACTCGGTGCCTGCCGCTGTGGGCCGGGTGCAGCTTTTCATCGATGCGGTCACGGCACGACCCGATCTCCAGCAGCGGCTGCAAGCCTGGTGGGCCACCTTGGTGGGCCAGGTCGATATCACCACCTTGCTGGCCGATTTTGGCTTTGCGCCCCGCACTGCGCTGGTCAGCGAGATGGCGGAACGTCTGCGCACCAAGCTGCTGCCAGGCAGCCCAGAGACCATCGACGCGTCCGAGCTTTTCATGCTGGCGCTGCCCAGCGCTTTTGACGCCCAGTGGCTCGCTGCGCTCGACGAAGCCCAGCTGAACCGGCTGGTGGAGTTGCTGGCTTCCCCGGGTGGCAACAACAGCCCCGGTGGCGCCACGCGCTGGCACCGCGCCCTGCTCGACGCCATCACCTACTGCGCGGGGCAGATTCTCTCGACCGGCTTTGCCCCCGAACTCCGGCTGCGCATGAGCGAATCCGCGCGCGAGGCGCAGCCTTTTCATGCACTGATCCGCGATGTGGAGAGTCTGCGCGTGGAGGTACTGCATGCGCTACGCACGCCTGACCGGCTCAACGAGTCGGCCCAGCGCCTGCGCGAGCGCCTGGAGGCCTGCCGCGCGGCGGCGGCCACCGTGTACACGCATTTCGAAGACAACGGCATTTCAGTGGGCCTGGTCTTTCGCCTGCGGCAGCTGCGCGAGCGCATCCTGCGCGTGCGCGAATTGCTCGACTGCCTGCTGTCGGCCCAACCAGCCGTCACGGCGGCGCAGCTCATGGCGCACCTGGTGATGGTGGGACAGGAGCGGCGCAGCCTGCGCGCGTTGCTGGCGTCCAACTCCTCGCTGCTGGCGGCCAAGGTGGCAGAGCGCAGCGCCGAGACGGGCGAGCACTACATCACCCGCACGGGCACCGAATACCGCGCCATGCTGCGCAAGGCGGCGGGCGGCGGTGCCCTGATGGCGTTCACCACGCTGACCAAGTTCGGCCTCCATGCGCTGGCACTGTCGGCGTTCTGGGGCGGGTTCATGGCGGGGGTCAACTACGCCGTGAGCTTTGTGCTGATCCAGCTGTTGCACTTCACGGTGGCCACCAAACAACCGGCCATGACGGCGCCGGCCATGGCAGCCAAGCTCAAGGAGCTGGGCTCGGGCGGCGCGATCGAGGCGTTTGTGGATGAGATCACGCACCTGGTGCGCTCCCAGGTGGCGGCCGTGCTGGGCAATGTGCTGGTGGTGTTTCCCGCCGTGCTGGCGCTGGCCACGCTGATTGCCCTGGCCACGGGCGGGCCCGCCATCAGCGTGAAGGAGGCAGAGCATGTGCTCGCATCCTTGCACCTGCTCGGGCCTTCGCTGTTTTTTGCGGCCTTTACCGGGGTGCTGCTGTTTGCATCCAGCATCATTGCGGGCTGGACGGAGAACTGGTTTGTGCTCCACCGCATGGACTCAGCCCTGCACTACAACCCGCGCATCACCGGGCTGCTGGGCGCCGAGCGCGCCGCGCGCTGGGCCCGCTTCCTGCGCGAAAACCTCTCGGGCCTTGCGGCCAATGTCTCGCTGGGTTTCATGCTCGGCCTGGTGCCCGCGTTTGCCGCGTTTTTTGGGCTGGGGCTCGATGTGCGCCACGTCACGCTGTCCACCGGCCAGGTGGCTGCCGCCAGCGCCGCACTGGGCCCGCAGGTACTGCATTTGCCCGCATTCTGGTGGGCCGTGGCCTCGCTGCCCTTTCTGGGTGCGCTGAATGTGTCGGTAAGTTTTTATCTGGCCTTCAGCCTGGCGCTGCGCGCGCAAAACGTGAGCGGTGTAGACCGCTCGCGCATCTACGCCGCAATTCGCGCCCGCCTGCGCAGCGCCCCCCTGAGCTTTTTTGTGCCAGCGCGGCAAGCCAGCGTTGGTGTATCGTCGCAGGCCTGACGGCGGGCAACCGCCGCATCTGTCCTACATGGCCGGAATGTTTCCGCCTGTAAATTCGGGGCACCAACGCCCAAGCGCACCCCCTCCCATCTGCGGAGGGCCTGTGCGCGGGCCCTTTCACACCAACGGGCATCGCCCGTCTGACGCAGAGGTTCCATGACATGAACGAAATCCTGACCTTCTGGGCGCAGTGGCTGCGCCCCTCGGCCGGGTTGCCCACGGTGCAATGGTCGCTGCTGCTGGCCGTGGCCGCCATGGCGGGCTATCTCACGCAGCGCCACACGGGCCTGCCCAAGGTGCTCGGCTATTCGCTGGTAGGCACCGCCGCCGGGCTGGCCGGGTTCAGCGGTGCCGTGTGGCCGCTGCAGGGCATTGGCCTGTTCCTGCTGGAGCTGGGCATTGCCCTGGTGCTCTTTGAATGTGGTGGCCGCATTCCGCTGCGCTGGTTCCGCCACAACCCGATGGTGCTGGTGCAGAGCATTGCCGAATCGGTGCTGACCTATTTCGCCGTGTACTGGGTGCTGGTGTGGCTGAACCTGCCCACGCAGGTGGCCGGGCCGCTGGCCCTGGTGGCGCTCGCGGCTTCACCCGCCGTGCTCACGCGCGTGGTGGCCGACACCCGCGCCGCCGGGCCCGTGACGGAACGCGCCATCGTGCTCACCACGCTCTCTACGCTATACGCGCTGACACTGGGCAGCGCCAAGGCCGAGCTGATCAACCGCCAAAGCGTCACCATGGTGGAGACCGTGTACCCCGTGATGGTGGTGCTGGGCGTCTCCATCATCGTGGCCGCCGTGCTGGCCCTGGTGCTGCGCATGGCGTTGCGCTTCATGAGCCCCACGAGCGAAAACACCTCCATGCTGTTTTTGGCATTGGTCGCGGCGGGCACCGCCGTGGCAGCGCACATGGGGGGCTCGGCGCCGCTGGCCGCACTACTGGGCGGCATGCTGCTCAAGCAACTCAACCCGCGCCCCTGGGCCTGGCCCCGCCAGCTGGGCAATGCGTCGTCACTGCTCACCATGCTGATGTTTGTGCTGGTCTCTACCGTGGCGGCGCAGGCCGACTGGAGCGCCCCGGTGGCCGGCGTGGTGCTGGCCCTGATTGCCGTGCGCCTGGTGGCCAAGGCCACCGGCGTGGCACTGGGCAACGTGGGCAGCGGTGCGAGCTGGAAGCAGGCGCTGTGGGTGGGCTGCGCGATGACACCGATGTCGTCCATCGCACTCTTGATCGCCTCGCAGTTCGTGCTGGCCTCGCCTTCCACCGGCCATGTGATTGCCGGTGTGGCGCTGCCGGCCATCTTGCTGATGGAGGTGCTGGGCGCCGTGATTGCCACCGTGGCCATTTACCGTGCGGGCGAAAGCTCCAAACCCTGGGCGCCATTGACCCGCAGCAACAACGGAGAAAACAGCCGTGAGTCTTGAAGCCTTCAACCATTCCGAACCGCTGACGCTGGGTGTCGAGCTGGAGCTGCAGCTCGTCAACACCAACGACTACGACCTGGCCCCCTATGCCGAGGACATGCTGCGCCTCATGAAGAAAACCCCGCTGCCCGGCAGCGTGGTGCCCGAGATGACGAACAGCATGATCGAGATATCGACCGGCATCTGCCACTCGGCCAGCGAAGTGCTGGGCCAGCTCACGCCCATCCGCGATGCGCTGGTCAAAAGCGCTGACAAGCTCAACATCGCCGTGGTGGGCGGCGGCACGCACCCCTTCCAGCAGTGGCACGAGCGGCGCATCTACGACAAGCCGCGTTTTCGTGAGCTGTCCGAGCTGTATGGCTACCTGTCCAAGCAGTTCACCATCTTCGGCCAGCACGTGCACATCGGCTGCCCCGACGCGAACGCCGCGCTGCTCATGCTGCACCGCATGTCGCGCTACATCCCTCACTTCATCGCACTGTCGGCATCGAGCCCCTATGTGCAGGGCCAGGATACGGCCTTCGACTCGGCACGCCTGAACTCGGTGTTTGCGTTTCCGCTGTCAGGCCGCGCCCCCATGGCGCTGACCTGGGACGACTTCACGGTTTACTTCGACAAGATGACGCGCACCGGCGTGGTCAAGAGCATGAAAGACTTCTACTGGGACATTCGCCCCAAGCCCGAGTTCGGCACCATCGAGATCCGCGTGTTCGACACGCCACTGACCATTGAGCGCGCTGCCGCACTCGCGGGCTACGTGCAGTCGCTGGGCGCATGGTTTCTGGCCGACCAGCCCTTCATGCCCGCCGAAGACGACTACCTTGTGTACACCTACAACCGCTTCCAGGCCTGCCGTTTTGGCATGGATGCGGTGTATGTAGACCCGGCTACGGGCGACCACATGCCGCTGCGCGAGCACATCCTCAAGACCATGGACAAGATCGCCGGACACGCCGCCGTGCAAGGCGCATCAAGCGCCATGCACATGCTGCGCACTGAGGCGGAGGCGGGCCAGAACGACGCGCGCTGGCTGCGCGAGCGCCAACGCGAAGAGCAATTGCTGGCCGAGGTCAGCCGCCAGGCAGCGCAGCGCTTTCGCGGCGCACCAGCCTGAGAGCGCCTCGCACCCGCACCTTCACGCCGCCAGCGCCAGCTTGCGCGCCTGCTGCGTGCGCCCGCCATAGCCCCAGTCGCTGGCGAGCAACTCCCGCACCACCACGTAGCTGGCCGTGGCCAGCGCGCCGTCACCGGCCAGCTGGCGCTGCAGTTCAGCAAATGCGGCCTGGATGAAGGCGGCCTTCTCTTCCCGTGTGTTCGTACCCTCTGTGATGCTGATCTCCAGCAGTGCCGTGGGCTGCGCGATGGGCGCACCGCCGATGTGCCAACGCGCGGCGGGCAGGTCGTCGATGACCACCGCCGTCACCTCGCGGCGCTTGCCCAGCAGGTCCACGGTCAAGTCGGTCAGCGCGCTGGCCAGCTGCCGGTAGCGCTCGGGGTTTTGTAGCGGGGCGAGTTTCAGAACAAGGGTTGGCATGGTGTTTTCAGCTCCGGGGTGGAAGGATTCATGGGCGCAGCTTCAGTACGCGCGAGGTGGAAAGCCCGGCGGACCATGCGCAGGAACCCACGCGCCACCCAGGTGTGGGCTTCGCGAATCGCGTCCTGCCGCAGCTGCAGCGCGTGGCGCTTGGCCTCGTCGCGCAGTCGCTGGTAGTCATCGGGGTGCAGGTGCTGTGGGTACATGCTCATTTCCTTTCAGGGTGAAGCCACTGTAGGCAGCACCGGACACGGCGGAAACCGCCTGCGCTGCAAGGCCGTTTTGCACAGATTGCAAGGGGCCTGTGCGCGCATCGAGCGCGACGATTCGTGCAGAGGCTCCCCGGCCCCCCGCCGTTACCATTGCCCGATGCGCGATATCCGCTTTGAAGACATGCACCTGTTCGTGCGCGTGACCGATCTGGGCTCGCTCTCGGCGGTGGCGCGCGAGCGCGATGCGCCGGTGAGCCAGGTCTCGCGCACGCTGGCCCGCATCGAGAAGGCCTGCGGCGCACGGCTGCTGCACCGCACGACCCACGGCCTCACGCCCACACCCGAGGGGCTGACCTTTCTGGACTACTGCCGCCGCATCACCGGCACGCTCGACGAGCTGGAGGGCGAGTTCGCCCAGCAAAGTGGCCAGCCCAGCGGCTGGGTGCGCGTGGCGTCCAGCTCGGTGGTGGCGGAACACCTGCTGATCCCCAGCTTCGACAGCCTGCAGCACAAGCACCCGCAACTGCGTGTGGAACTGGTAGTGGACGACCGCATGGCCGACATGGCGCGCGATGGCATCGACATCGCCATCCGCACCGGCCCGCCGCTGACCGACACCGTGGTGGCGCGCCCGCTGGGCACGCTGGCCCGCGCGCTGTACGCCACGCCCGGCTACCTGCAGGCGCACGGCGTGCCCCAGCGCCCCGACGACTTGCGCCAGCACCGGCTCATCACCAACAGCGCGGTGGCGTTTCTGAACCACTGGCCTTTCCAGATCAATGGCGAACCGCATGTGCTGGTGGCCGATGGCCACTGGCGCTCGGGCAGCACGGCGATCACGGCGCGTTTGGCGCTGCAGGGCCTGGGCATTGCGCGCCTGGCCACGGTGGTGGCGGAGCCCCTGGTGCGCCAGGGCCTGCTGGCACCGGTGCTGGCCGACTGCGTGGACCTGCAGCCCAGCCCCATCCATGCCATCACACTCACCCGCAGGCACCGGCTGCCCAAGATCCAGGCCTGCATCGACCATTGGGCGCAGTGGTTTTCCACCGCAGAGCCGAGCGACTGAGCGGGTTCGCGCCGTTTTCTTCTCCCGATTCTTTAGGACCGCACCGTGGGTGAATTCGACCTGATTGCACGTTACTTCACGCGCCCCGCACGCCCCGGCGGTGCCGTGGCCCTCGGCGTGGGAGACGACTGCGCGCTGCTGGCGCCCACACCCGGCATGCAGCTGGCCATCTCCAGCGACATGCTGGTGGCGGGCCGCCACTTCTTTGCGGACGTGAACCCCGAAGCCCTGGGCCACAAGGCGCTGGCCGTGAACCTGTCGGACCTGGCGGCCTGTGGCGCGCGCCCGCTGGCGTTCACATTGGCCTTGTCCTTGCCCCGGGTGGATGAGGCCTGGCTGGAAGGCTTCTCGCGCGGGATGTGGGCGCTGGCCGATGCCCACGGCTGCGAGCTGGTGGGGGGCGACACCACGCAGGGCCCGCTCAACATCTGCATCACCGTGTTTGGCGAGGTGCCCGCCGGCATGGCCCTGCTGCGCAGCGGCGCGCGGCCCGGCGACGACATCTACGTGAGCGGCACCTTGGGCGACGCCCGCCTGGCGCTGGAGGCTCTGCTGGGCCACACCCCCCTGCCCGCCGACGTGCTGGCCCGCGCGCGCCAGCGGTTGGAGCGCCCCACCCCGCGTGTGGCCCTGGGCCTGGCCCTGCGCGGCGTGGCCAGCAGCGCCATGGATGTGAGCGACGGGCTGCTGGGCGACCTGTCGCACATCCTCAAGGCCTCAGGCGTAGGGGCCCGGATCGACACGCACATCACTTCAAAACTGATAGCTGCTAGCGCTTATCCATCAAGCGCTGGAGCCCTATTTGATGCTGAATTGATTCGCCAATGCACGTTGGCAGGTGGCGACGACTACGAGCTGGCCTTCACCGCCCCGCCCACGCAGCGTGACGCGGTGGCCGCCGCGTCGCAGGCAAGCAGCACGCCCGTCACCCGCATCGGCACGGTGCTGGTCACACCTGGACTGCAACTGGTGGATGCACAGGGCCAACCGGTAGACAAGCGCTACGCCTCGTTTGACCATTTCCGGTAACGGGCAGCCGTGACTGGCAAAAAATTTTTCGCAACCCATGAATCCTTTTGCGAAACCCGCGGCTCTTGGTGATGGAGGCGCCCTGTGTTGGCACCTCCTTCAACCGACCAAGGAGCCCATTCCCATGCTGTACCGCAAAAACATCACCCGCCCCGAAAGCCTGCTGCGCGTTGTGGGGGGCGTCGCCCTCATCGCTGCGGGCCTCTGGTGGCTGGCCGCATCGCCCCTGGGCCTGGCGCTGGCCGCCTCGGGCGTTGGCAGCATCCTGAGCGGTGCATTTGGCTACTGCCCCGCCTGCGCCATGGTGGGCCGCAAGCCTGTCGAATGACATGAAACAACACCCCCTGAGTCGCTTCGCGCCCACACCCCCTGCTCTTCTCACGCTGCGCCTGGGCGGTGGACGCAGCCAGCGCGGCGGGGCGGCCCTTGCGCGGCTGCCCGTGCAGGGGTCGCGCCGGTTTCACAGGCTGCGGGTGGCGCAATGCGCTGTGGAGAACTAAAACCATGAGCAACCCCACGACCGCACCCACACTCGCCCAGCTGCTTCCCGCCGCGCGCAGCGGCGACACCGTGGCGATGGAGCAGCTGCTGCGCCTCACCCGCCCCGACATCCGCCGCTATGCGCTGCGCCATTGCGCAGCCACCACGGCCACCGACGACGTGGTGCAGGAGGCGCTCATCATCGTTTACCGCCGCGTGGGCGCGCTGCGCGAGGTGGCGGCGTTTGGTGGCTGGGTGGTGCGCATCGTGCAGCGCCTGTGCATGCGGCCGATGCTGGCGTGGCTCAAGGCCGAGCCACTGGCGCAAGTCGAAGACAACCTCGCCTGGTCGCACCGCCCCGACCACGAGCTGCGCCACGACCTGGCCCTGGCCATCGACTCACTGCCGCCCCTGTACCGCGAGGCCCTCCTGCTGCGCGACTTCGAGGAGCTGACCATCGAGGAGATGGCGCAGCGGCTTGGGGTGACGCGCGAGGCCGCCAAAAGCCGACTGCACCGGGCAAGGGCCCTGGTGCGCGAGTACCTGGTGCCATCGGCGCCTGCGGCTCGCTGAGCCCCGCTGCGCACGCAATCTAACGGGCTGCGCAATAGTTCACGCAGCACGCTGCAGGCTTGTGCGTGGCCCGTGCAACAAGGTGCAACATCGCGCTCCATGGCTTATACCTACCTGTTCTTTCAGCCCGCAAGGTTGCCGCTGTCCACCGACGAGCTCTCACCCGACACGGTGCTGATGCTGCGCGACATCCATCACATCAAAACATCGCTCGCGCAGATGGTGCCGGGCCTGGAGTGGGCCCTGCCCACCTGGGGCCACGCCACGGTGCTGGGCCACGGGGTGGAATTCCATCTCCCCGACAACGTGTCCGATGGCCCGCTCGCCATGCATTGCTCGCTGCGCACCGACTACACCGCCTGGGTGCAGGCGCTGTGCGACGCGCTGGGCTGGCTGGCGTTCGATGAACGGCCCATGTGCCTGCAGCCCCACGGCCCATCGTTTCCCGCCTGAGAGTCCGCCCTGCGGGGCAGGTGCCGAAGACCCCGGCTACTTCGCAATGATGGTCAGCAACGCTTCACGCGTGGACTGCGCGCCCGCATAGGCAAAGGCCTTGCGGTACTGGGCCGAGAGCTTGCCCCACGGGGCGATGCAAACCAGATGGAGGCCTACCGCAGCACGCATGTGGGCGATGTGCATGACACCTCGCCCTACCCGGCCGACAACCCACCGAACATCGAGCCCTGTGTGAAGAGAGACAAGCCCCAGTTCATCTTCACCGCGGACTGGATACGGCGCATGGGCAGGCTGATCGCGTTCGTAGCGCTGGGGGCATGAGCACCTCACGGCCAACATTACGGGCACCATTTGCTACATTTTCAATAGCTATTTGCGCTTACCTGTAAAGCGCTGAGTGGCAATTTGGCTCATTTTCTCCTGCCCCACCCGGAGCGCCGGGGAGAAAACCCCGCCTCAACGCATCTGGAACAGCTCCTGGTGAAAGCGCGCAGGCGAGCGCCCCAGCTGCTGCATGCCCAGGCGCACCGCCTCGGCAAAACCCTGCGGCCCACAGAACCACACGCTCGCCGCCGGGCTGGTGCCCGCCAGCAGCGCTGTGGGTGTCACGGGCCCAGCGTCGTCGCTGTAGTGGATCTCCAGCGTCACGCTGGGCAGGCGCGCGCACAGCGCGGCCATGCGCTCGGCAAACACCGCCTCGCCTGCATGGCGCACGCAGTAGTGCAGGTGCACCCGGGGCGCCAGCGCGGGCGTGGACTGCATCGACTCCAGCCAAGCCATGAACGGCGTGGCGCCAATGCCTGCGGCCACCCACACCTGCTCGGTGGCGCTGTCGCCGCGAAAGTCAAAGCAGCCATACGGCCCCTCGATGCTCACCGTCTGGCCCGGCTGCACCTGCAGGGGCAGCTGCCCCGTGTGGTCGCCCAGCGCCTTGATGGCAAACCGCAGCGCGCCGTCGCCCTGGTCGGCGTTGAGCAGGGTGAAGGGGTGCGCCCCCTCGGCACGACCAAAGGTGACAAACGCAAACTGACCGGCCGCATGCTTCCAGCGACTGGCGGGGCTGACCTGGCAGGTCACTTCCAGCACCCCAGCCCCTTGAGGCGACACGCTCACCACGCGGGCTGCATGGCGGCGGCTGCGCCCGATGGCCCCGGCCAGCGAGCGCACGGCGCACAGCACCCCCACCAGCGTGCACAGGCCCACCAGCACACCCGCAGGCTGCTGCCACCAAGCGGGCGGCGTGAGCACCACAGCATGGAAGGCCAGCACCAGGTACACCACGGCCAGCAGCTTGTGCAGGTAGCGCCACACGTGGTACGGAAACCGCTGCCACAGCGTGATGACCAACATGGCCGCGAGGAACCACACGGCCCATTCCCCCATCTCCTCGGCCAGGTGGCGGAAGGTATTGAGCCACCAATCCGCGCGCGGCGCGCGCACTGGGCGGCCTACCCAGTCAGCCAGCAGGCTGCGCGACAGCTGCAGCCCGTAGTGCAGCAACGCCAGCACAATCGCGCCGATACCCGCCCACTTGTGCAGGCGGTAGCTCTTGTCCAGGCCACCGAGCGGCTTTTCCAGCCACGCGGGCCGCACGGCCAGCACCATGATCAGCGACATCAGCGCCCAGGCTGCCACCCCGGTGAGCAGGATCAGCTGGTTACGCCACCACCAGACATCGCCCCACGCGGGCGGTGCAGGCTGGGGCACGATCAAAGCCAACATCCACACGCCCATGGCCACCGCCAGAGTGCCCCCCAAAACCTTCTTCCACATCACCAGCCCCACTAATTGTTGCAATGCAGCAACTGTAGAAACCCGCGATGAACGCCACCTGAACAGTGTGTGAAGCAGCGGCAAAGCGCGCCAGCTTGTGGCCGGAGGTTGATCTGCATCAGCCCTTTGCGCAGGTGCTGCCCTCCTCGGAATCAAGCCTGCACAAAACGCGCAAGCGGCCTGCGCGGCGTGGCAGGCACCTCGCCCTGCGGGTAACCCATGCGGCAGAACATCTGCACGGTGGGCTCCTGGGGTGTACGCGGCGCGGGCCGCCCCAGAACCAGCTGGTGCACGCGCTCGAAGTGCGGGGCCATCTCGGCAAATTCCTGCACCGCCTGGCTCATGGGGTGCATGCCCACACCCAGCGCCGTGGCCTGCAACTGCTGGCGCACATACAGGCGCCCGGTATGAATCTGGTCGCTGCGCGTGTTGGGGCCGGCAATCCACACAAAACCCATGGCCGTGCGGCTGTGGCCTTCAAAGCGGCCCATGGCATTTTTGTACGCCGCGCTGCCTTCGGCGGGTGGTGCGGAGCGGTCGAACAGGCCCAGCGCCGACACCGCGCGCACAAAGGGCGAATTTATCGAGATGCCATCGCGGTGCTGCAGGATCTCGGCCGGGCCCACGCGGGTGAGCTGGATGCTTTCCATCATGGTGCGCGGCGTGAGCAGCTCTACCCGGGCGGACTCCCAGCACAGCGTGCGCAGCGCGGGCAACTGGTCTGCACTGACGGTACCGCCAACGCTGAGCGGGGCTTGAGCCGGGGCGCTGCCCAGCAACCGGGCCAGCAACTCGGGCGCCACGGGGCGGGTGGTGTCGAAATCGGTCTTGGGCGTGCGGCGCAGCAGCACCTGGGCAAACAGCGGGTCGGGCTGGCCGCCCGGCTTGAGGGTGATGCGCGCCACGGGACGGTCGTCCCAGTCCTTCAGGGCCGCAGGCATCTCGCCCTGCGGCCACAGCAGCACCTCGCTGGCCACGCCTTGCTGGGCCAGCGCCATCACCAGCAGCTCCAGAAAGGCGCCATGGCCGATGAGTATCTGGCGCCCACCCGGGTCGGTCTGTGGCAACACCCGTGCAGGGTCGGTGCGCAGGGTGATGACACCGCTCTCGCGCAAGTCCACCAGCCAGGGCTGCAGGTTGTGCGAATTGGGCGCGGTGATGGCGTAGGCCACCGCCCGGCGGCGCACATCGGTCTCGCCCACAGGGCCCTGCCAGGCCTCGACCGCCTCGGCGGGATAGTTCGAGCTCACGGCGCCGCAGGCGACCAGCGTGCCGGTGGTGGCGGCGGCGATGGTGCCACCCCCTGCCAAACGAATGAAGTTGCGACGGTTCATGAGAAGACTCCGGTGGTTCAAAGGTTGTGCCGTCAGGCCAGCGCAGCGCGGGTCGAACGCAAGGCTACGAGCCCCAAATCTGCCAGCGCCTGGCGCACGGCCTGATCGAAGGGGGTGTGGGGCTCGTCGCCGATCAGCGCACGCAGGCGGGTGTTGTCCAGACGGTGGGGCGTGCGCCACAGATAGCGCATGTCCGCCAGCGCAGCGAACCTGGGGGCCACCAGCCCCATCACGCGCAGCAGCGGCCACGGCAACTGCCCCACCCGCAGCGCGCCCGCATCGGGCAACCAGCCTTGCTCTGCGGCAATGGCCGTGAAGCTGTGCAGCCACTGCTGCGCCGTGACGTGATGGCCAGCGAAATGCAGGCACTCGAAGGGGGCCAGCCGGTCCCGCTCTTGCGCCACACGCACGAAGGTGCGGGCGAGGTCGGGCAGATAGGCCCAGGGCGTGGCTACGTCCAGCGGGCCGGGCCAGGTGATGCGGCCCCGGGGCAGGTCCTTGGCAATGGCCTGGTCCAGCCAGCTGCCGGTGCCACTGCCAAAGAAGTCCCCGGCGCGCAGCACCACGGCGCGCATGTCGCCCCTTTGCGTGGCAGCCTGCAGGCGCAGCTCCAGTTGCACCCGCATGCGGCCCTTGAAGCCCGTGGCGGCCTGGGGTGTGTCTTCGTGCAGCACGGGCGGCATGCCTTCGCCAAAGTTGTAGACGTTGCCCGGCAGCATCAGCGTGGCACGCAGCTGGCGGGTGACGGCAATGGCAGCTTCCATCAACGCGGGCGCCTCTTCGCGCCAGGCCTTGTGCGTGTAGGCGGGGTTGAGCGCATGCACCACCACCTGCGCGCCTTGCGCCTGGGCCGCCAGTGCGGCGGTGTCCTCCACCGCCACGGGCATCCACCATACACCGGCGATAGCGGGCAGCGCAGGCCCCCGCGCACCGGGCCGCACCTGGGCCAGCACTTGCCAGCCGGCCTGGGCAAAGGCCCGGGCCGCCGCCAGTCCCAGCCGGCCCCGGGCGCCCAGGATCAACACGGTGGAAGGGTTGTCCGTGCAGGGCGGAAAACGGGGGTGGGTGGTCATGTCAGGGCTCCATTCACAAGGGATGTATCGATTGTGGAAACGCAGAGCCCGTTACACAATTGGCTAAGCGTCCATAACAGCAATGCAAATTTGAATACCTCCAACCACCCCGCTGCCACCCCGTTGCGGGCACGCTATCGCCATGAACCAAACCTTTGACTGGAGCCTGGTGCAGTCCTTTCTGGCCGCGCTGGACCAGGGCAGCCTGCTGGGCGCAGCCCGGGTCCTCAACGCCAGCCAGCCCACCATTGGTCGCCACATTGCCGAGCTGGAATCGCAGCTGGGCGTGGTGCTGTTTGAGCGCACAGGGCGCGGCTTGTTACCCACCGCGACGGCGTTGCGGCTGGCCGAATCGGCCCGCGCCATGGAGATGGGCGCCCACCAGCTGGCACGCAGCGTGTCGGGCGCGGAGGAAGGCGTGACGGGCACCGTGCGCATCACCGCCAGCCAGCCCGTGGCCTGCGTGCTGCTGCCGCCCGTGCTGGCGCGCATGCGCCAGGCGCTGCCCGAGGTGCAGGTCGAGCTGGTGGCCAGCAACCAGGTCACCAACCTGCTGCGCCGCGAGGCCGACATTGCGCTGCGCATGGTGCGCCCCGACCAGGCCAGCCTGGTGGCCAAACGCATCGGCGCGGTCACGCTGGGCGCCTATGCCCACCGCGACTACCTGCGCCGCAAAGGCACACCCCGGCAGCCGCCCGATCTGCTGCAGCACGAGTTGGTGGGCAACGACCGGCACGAGGACATCCTGCAAGGCTTTGCCGCCATGGGCTACCCGGTGGAGCGCCAGCACTTCGCGTTTCGCACCGACGACCTCATGGCGTATTGGGAAGCCGTGCGCGCAGGATTGGGCATCGGCTTTGTGGGCAACTACATGGCCCGCACCGACCCAAACGTGGTGGCGGTGCTGCCCCAGCTTGCGTTGCCCGAGCTGCCTATCTGGCTCACGGTGCACCGCGAGATCCGCACCAGCCGCAGGATTCGGGCGGTGTATGACTTTTTGGCGGCGCAAGTGCCCGGGGTGTTGTAGCCCCGTGCCTGCGCTGCACGCCTACGCCCTGTCGGGGCGCAACAGCATGCCGGGTTCACCCGATGGTTTTGCAAACGACGCAAAGCAGGTCTGCAAATAGTCCATGGTGGCCAGCACTTTGGGCGCGCGGTGCCGGGTGCTCAGAATCACCGCAAATATGGGATGGCTCCCGCGTTCCACGGCCTGTGGCAAGACCGGCAAGAGCTTGCCCTGGTCCACCAGCGCCTGGCCAATCACGTCGTTCATGCGTGCAATGCCCGCGCCACCCAGGGCGAGGGAGATCACCGCTGCGCTGCTGTTGACCTGCACTTTGCCCTTCACCATCAGCATGGTGGGCTCGCCGTTCACCCGAAAATCCCATTGGTTGTGCGACGGGGTGGAGGCGTTGGATATGAGCCGATGCGCAGCCAAATCCTGCACGGATATCGGAGCTCCGTACGTTTGCACATACCCAGGTGATGCATAGAGTGCACGACCATGGCTGCCCAGCGACCGCGCCACGGATGCCTGTGCCGGGTCGACGCCAGCGCGAATCGCAATATCAATCGACTCATCGGCCATGTCCACCACACGGTCTTCCACCTGAAGTTCGACCGTCAGCCCCGGATACTGGGCCCCCAGAAGGTGCAGCTTGGGAATCAAGACATATTCAGCGAGCAGCTGGCTGACACTGATGCGCACCGTGCCGCCAATGTGCAGCGAACGCCCACCAAATCCGTCTCGCAACTGGGCATATTCGCCCAAAATCCGCCGCGCGTGCTCCAGGAACATTTCGCCCTCTTCCGTGAGCGACAGGCTGTGGGTGGTGCGGTGGGCCAGACGCAAGCCGCAGGCCGCCTCGATGCGGGCCATGCCGCGCGAGACGTGGCTTGCAGCCACGTTGCGCTCGCGTGCCACGGTTGAAAACGAGTGTGCCGAGGCAATTTGCACAAACAAGGCGAAGTCATCCAGCGTGAGGTTGTCCATGGTTGTGCATTTTCTGCACAAGCGCTGTGTCCGGCCAGCTGTTTCCGAAGTCTTTGCGATTCGCGACAGTCCGGGTGTGCGGATGGTCCGCACCAAGCCATCAACTTTCTGAAGCTGCTATGCCCCTCACACTCATCATCACCGAAGGCATCCTGCCCAAAAACCGCCAGCAAAGCACCATGGCACGCCTGTCGGAGGCCTTTCTCAAGCTGCACGGCTTGGCTGGCAACAAGTTCTTCACACCCAACGTCATTGGGCATATTTCAGAGCTCCCTGAGGGCAGCACCTACGCGGGAACAAGCCCGACCAACGTCGCCATCGTGGAATGGCTCACGCCCTCATTTGCATTTGCCACACGGGAAGTGCAAACCGCCTATGTCGCCGAGGCCACCGATATCCTCTTTGAAGCCTGCGGCGGCAAGCAGCCCCGCGAAAACATCTGGGTCAACCTGAAATACGCGGTGGACGGCATGTGGGGCATTGGCGGCAAGGCATACACCAACCAGGAGCTGGGCGAAGCAGCAGCCCGCGGGTAAATCCAGCACGCCTCAACACGGTGTGTGCGACTGTATCGCCCCACATTGCCACACCGTGTGTCCAAACCACCCCAAGGCCCACCATGACGACTTTTGACGATGAAGGACTGAGCCCCCAGCCCACCCGATTGCTGCATACCATGTTGCGGGTGGCAGATCTGGAGCGGTCCATCGAGTTCTACACCAACAAGCTGGGGATGCGCCTGCACCGCCAGGAGCGCTTCCCCCAAGGCCGCTTCACCTTGGCTTTTGTCGGCTATGGCCACGAGTCCACCGACGCCAGCATTGAACTGACCTACAACTGGGACCAGTCTGCCTATCAACGTGGAACGGCCTACGGACACATCGCGTTGGCCGTTCACAGTGTGGCCAAAAGCTGCGCCAGCCTGCAAGCCGCCGGGGTTTCGGTAGTTCGCGCGGCGGGGCCCATGCAGTCACTTTCTCTGGACCGGACTTCACCAGAAAACATTGCCTTCATTGAAGACCCTGACGGCTATCAGATAGAGCTGATTGAGCGGCGGTAGCGCGATCCCCCCACGAATCGCCGGAGGCACTCCACGCGGGGGCACGGCATCCGCAGCGCGGGCTGCTAGCATCCTTCGCTGTCCATCCACGCCCAAGGAGTCTCGTGATTCATTGCCCCAATATCCCGCGCCTGCACCGTACCTTGGGCCTTTTGAGCGCAGCACTGCTCTCCATCGCGGCCTCGTCGGCCCACGCCCAGGACACCTCCCGCATCGCCCGCGTCACCGTCTACCCTGGCAGCGCCACGGTGGAGCGTGTGGCCAAGGTGCCCGCTGGCGCGCGCAGCCTCACGCTGGCCTGCCTGCCCGCGTCGCTGGATGTGCAAAGCCTGCAGATCAACGCCGACCCCGCCGTGCGTGTGGGCGAGTTCAACGTGCTCACCGAAGACCGCGATGTGGCGGCGGGCTGCGCGAGCCCGCTGGATGGCCGCATCCGCGAACTGGAAGACCAGATCGCGGGAGTGAAGGCCGAAGCCTCCGCCCTGCAACTGGTGGATGGTTACCTGCGCAGCGTGGCACAAACCGGCAATGGCCAAGAGGCGGCAGCGCCTGCTACAAGCGCCCCCCGTGTCGCCACCCCGACGCCCGCACAGATCACCGCTACCGCCGATGTACTGCGCAAGTCTGGTCAAGACAGCTTTGCACGCGCGCACCAACTGCAACGCAAGCAGGAGGCGCTGGAGCTGGCCCTCAAGCCCCTGGTGGCCGAGCGCGACCGCGTGGCCAGCCAGCGTGCGCGGGTGGTGTCCGTCACCATCAACCTGGCCGCCGAGCGCGAGGCCGAGCTGCGCCTGTCTTACCAAGTACGCGGCCCTGGCTGGCAACCCACCTACCGTGCCACGCTGGATGCCACCAAATCCACCGTGTTGATCGAGCGCCAGGCGCTGGTGGCGCAAAACAGTGGCGAGGACTGGGGCACTGTGCAGCTGACCTTGTCCACTGGCCAGCCCGGCCGGGCCACCCAGGGCCGCCTGCCCCGCGAGTGGACGCTGGATGTAGCCCCGCCGCCGCGCCCCATGGCCGCAGCCGCACCGGCGATGGCCATGGCTGCAGCACCATCGCCCGTGGCACGCTCGCGCAATGTGGTCGAAGAGGACAAGATCTCCTTCGACGTGAGCACCCTCGACAAGGGTTTTGCCACCGAGTTCGCCGTGCCGCAGCGCATCACCGTGCCATCAAGCGGCCAGCGCGTGACGCTGGCGCTGGGCAACCACACGGCCCCCGCCACGCTGATCACCCGCACAGCCCCCGCCGTGGAAGAAGCCGCCTACCTGGTGGCCCACATGGCCCAGCCGCCCGGCGTGTGGCCCGCAGGGCCAGCAGGCCTGTACCGCGACGGCGCGTTTGTGGGCAACGGGCGCATCGACTTCTCCACCCCCAGCGCGGGCGCCCCGGCGGGCAGCACCAGCCTGTCGTTTGGCCGCGATGAACTCGTCACCGTGCGCGCCGAGCCTGTGCAGGACCTGACGGGCAGCACCGGCTTTACCGGCTCGCGCACCGAGCGCAAGACCCGCCGCGCCTACAGCGTGGAAAACCGCCACAAGACCGGCATCACGCTGCAGGTGCTGCATGCCGCGCCGGTGTCGCGCAACGAGAAGATCGAGGTTGAATCGCGCTACCAGCCCCAGCCCACCGACACGGCCTGGAACCGCACACCCGGCACCGTGGCCTGGCAGCAGCCGCTGGCCGCAGGCGCCACGGCGCAGTTCAGCGCCGAGCACACCATCCGCTACCCCAAGGATGTGGAGCTGCAAGAACGCCAGTGAACCGGCAATTGCAGCCCGCACCCATCCACAACAGTCGTTCACAATCGACAGCAGCGCCCCACGAAAAAGCCCGAGGAGCCAGCCCCACCATGAGTTACCAACACATCCTCGTTGCCGTTGACGGCAGCCCCACCTCGGACCACGCCGTGGCCCAGGCCACCAGCCTCGCGCAATCCACGGGCGGCCGCATCCGGCTGCTGAATGTGATGGACCCGGTGGCCCACATCAGCGGCTTTGAGCAGCCCGAGGTCTACAGCCAGGAGGTGCTGCCCCGCCTGCGCAAGGCCGGCGAAGCCCTGCTGCACCAGGCCCAGGAGCGCGTGGCGCAACGCGGTGTACCGGTAGACACTGTGCTGATTGAAAACCTGGACGCCCGCGTGGCGCAGCTGGTGGTGGAGCATGCCCAGGCCTGGGGGGCCGACCTGATCGTGCTGGGCACGCACGGGCGCCGTGGCCTGGCCCGCGTGCTGATGGGCAGCGATGCCGAGCAGATTGCACGCACCGCGCCCGTGCCCGTGTTGCTGGTGCGCCTGCCCGCAGGCGCAGACGTGGCCGCCAGCGCCTGACAGCCCCTCCCTCGTGCCATGACCGTTTCCGAGCCCCCGCAGCCCCTGCCCTCCCGCCGCCCTACCGTGGCGTTCATGTTTTCCCACCCGGCCCACTTCATCGCACTGGGTTTTGGCGCCGGGCTGTCGCGCGTGGCGCCGGGCACCGTGGGCACGCTGTGGGCTTGGCTCAGCTACCTGGCGCTACAGCAATGGCTGCCGCCCCAACACATGGGCCTGCTGATTGCCGCCAGCACCGTGGTGGGCTGGTGGGCCTGCACCACCACCGCCCGCAACATGGCCGTGGCCGACCCCGGCAGCATCGTGTGGGACGAGGTGGTGGCCTTCTGGCTGGTGCTGTGGCTGGCCATGCCCATGGGCTGGTGGGGGCAGCTGGTGGCTTTTGGGCTGTTCCGCTTTTTTGATGCTGCCAAACCCGGCCCGGTGGGCTGGGCCGACAGCCTGTTCAAGGGTTTTGGCTGGCGCGGCGGCTGGGGTATCTTGTGGGACGACTTTGTGGCAGCCTTCTGTACCCTGCTGGTCATTGCAGTGTGGAGGTTTCTATGACAACCGCATCGCTATCAAATAAAGAGCTGCTAGCGCTTGATACATCAGCGCTAGAGGCCAATTTGACCCAAATTTCTCTGGAATTGCTCAAACACAGCCACCTGCTGGCCACGGCCGAAAGCTGCTCGGGCGGCATGATCGCAGCGGCCTGCACCGACCTGGCGGGCTCCAGCCAGTGGTTCGAGCGCGGCTTTGTCACCTACTCCAACGCCGCCAAGGTCGAGATGCTGGGCGTGCCCGCTGCACTCATTGAGCAGGAAGGCGCCGTGAGCGAGGCCGTGGCCCGCGCCATGGCCGATGGGGCGCTGGCCCATTCCCAGGCGCATGTGAGCCTGGCCGTAACCGGCGTGGCCGGCCCTACAGGCGGCAGCGAGGCCAAGCCCGTGGGCACCGTGTGGTTTGCCTGGTGCGTGAATGGCGAAACCCACAGCGAGATGCAGCACTTTGCCGGCGACCGCGCCGCCATCCGTGCGGCCACGGTGCGCTACGCACTGCAGCGGCTGCTGGGCTTTTTGCTGGCCTGACCCCCTGGGTGGGCGCCTGACTGGGCGCACACGCCAATTCAGCCTGGCGCTCCAACGCAATCAACCATCGCCGCATCCCGCATGACCTCACCTACCTGGTTTGAAGGCTTCACCACCCAGCGCATCACCACCGCTGGCGCCGAGATTTTTGTCCGCACCGGCGGTACCGTGGGTGCACCGCCCCTGCTGTTGCTGCACGGCTTTCCGCAAACGCATGCGCTGTGGCACCGCGTGGCGCAGCAGCTGGCGCGCGACTACTTTCTGGTGCTGCCCGACCTGCGCGGCTATGGCGATTCATCGCACGCGCCCGGCCTGCCGGACCACAGCAACTACAGCAAACGCGCCATGGCGCAGGACATGGCCGAGGTGATGACCGCGCTGGGTCACGACGCGTTCTTTCTGTGCGGCCACGACCGGGGCGGCCGCGTGGCCCACCGCCTGGCGCTGGACCACGCAGCGCGCGTGAAGAGGCTGAGCGTGATCGACATTGCCCCCACGCTCGACATGTACGCCCGCACCGACATGGACTTTGCCCGCGCCTACTACCACTGGTTCCACCTGATCCAGCCCGCGCCGCTGCCCGAGACCATGATTGGCGGCAACGCCCGCGCCTACCTGCACGCCAAGCTGGGCGGCTGGGGCAGCGCGGGCCTGGCCCACATCGAGCCCCAGGCCCTGGCCGACTACGAGCGCTGCTTTTGCACGCCCGAGGCCATCCACACCGCGTGCGAGGACTACCGCGCCAGCGCAGGCATCGACCTGGAGCACGACCGCGAAAGCCGCGCGCGCGGCGAGAGGATCGCGTGCGACACTCTGGTGATCTGGGGCGAACACGGCGTAGTTCACCGCCTGTTCGACCCGCTGGCTCTATGGCAGGCGCAATGCGCGGGCCTGGTGACCGGCCAGGCCGTGCCGGCGGGGCACTTCATCCCCGAGCAATTGCCCGAGGCCACGGCCCGCGCGCTGAGCGCCTTCATGCGCTGACGACCCGCTCCGCATCGGCACGGAAGGGCAATCGCAAGGGCCCGCCGTGCATTTGTTCACGCGCTGCCCGGCCACCATGCCTTGCACAGTGCGCACAGATGCCCTTGCGTTCCTAGAATCCGCCGCTTCGCACGCTGCGGAACCCATCGCAAACACGACGTGTTGGCGAGCTCCCCGCTTTCCGCAGCGCCCCACCGAGCCTTGCCGATTGCGTGACCATGCCCCCTTTTACCGCCACCCACAACCAACTGCTCACCGAGCACCTGCGCAGCTTTCTGCCAGGCATCGAACCCGAAGCGCTGGAGCTGCTGCGCGCCCAGCTGGAGTGGGTGGAGGTGCCCGGCGGCAGCACGCTGATGGCGCAGGGCGAGCCCGGCGAGTCGATGTACCTCACCGTGAGCGGCCGCCTGCGTGCCTATGTGCGCAGCGATGACGGTAGCAGCGGCCCGCAGCGCCGTGTGGCCGACATGGGCCGGGGCCAGGTGATTGGCGAGATCAGCCTGTTCACCGACGCACCGCGCGCCGCCACCGTGGTCGCCGTGCGCGACTCGGTGCTGGTGCGCCTGACCAAGGACGTGTTCAAGACCCTGCTGGCCAGCAGCGCCCAGGTGTCGATTGCCCTCACGCGCCAGATCATCCAGCGCCTGCAAACGGGCACCGCCGCCCACACGGCCGCACAGGAGCGGCCCGTGGCCATGGGCCTGCTGCCCGTGAGCAGCGGCGTGGACCTGCAGGGCTTTGGCCAGAGCCTGGCGCGCCAGCTGGGCACCATCGGCCGCGTGCGCGTGGTCGACTCCGCCACCGTGGACGCAGAGCTGCACGAGCCCGGCATTGCCCAGCGCGAAGGCGCCGATGCCACGGCCAACCGGCGCATCGCCATGCTGCTCGACGAGATCGAGGCCCGCAACGACTTTGTGCTGCTGCTGGCCGACCCCGAGCCCACGCCCTGGACGCGGCGCGTGAGCCGCCACTGCGACGAGTTGCTGCTGCTGGCCGACGCTCAGGCCGAGCCCGCCATCCACCCCATCGAAGAAAACTGCCTGCTGCGCCGCGCGCCCCTGGCCGAGGCCGCCGAGATCCTGGTGCTGCTGCACCCGGAAGGCACGCAGTGCCCACGTGGCACCCAGCAATGGCTGGACCGCCGCCCCGTGGCCGACCACGTGCATGTGCGCCCCACCCTCGACCGCGACATGGCGCGCCTGGCCCGCATCCAGAGCCGCACGGCCGTGGGCCTCGTGCTGGCGGGCGGCGGCGCGCGCGGCTTTGCGCACCTGGGCATCTACCGCGCGCTGCAGGAGGAAGGCGTGGAGATCGACTGCGTGGGTGGCACCAGCATCGGATCGGTCATGGCCGCGTATGTGGCATCCGACCAGCCGCTGGCGACGGTGATGGCCAACGCCCGCGAGGCGTTTCGCACCAACCCCACGGGAGACTTCAACCTGCTGCCGCTGATGTCGCTCATCAAGGGCCGCCGACTGCGCCACATCCTGCACGAGGCCGTGGGGAGCCTGGTGGGCTTCCCGGCCCAGGTGGAAGACCTGTGGAAGAACTACTACTGCGTGGCCACCAACTACTCGCGCGCCAGCGAACAGGTGGTGCGCCGTGGCAGCCTGGTGAAGTCGCTGCTGGCCAGCATCTCCATCCCCGGTGCATTGCCGCCCGTGGTGCACGAAGGCGACCTGCTGTGCGACGGTGGCACGTTCAACAACTTTCCCGTGGATGTGATGCGCAGCAGCATGCGCGGCGTGGGCACGGTGATCGGCGTGGACCTGAACTTCCGCAAGCCGCGCCGCATCGAGCTGGACGACATCCCCACCAGCTGGGCCCTGCTGCGCGACAAGCTGCGCCCGCGCGCCCAGCGCCGCTACAAGCTGCCCTCGCTGGCCAGCTACCTCATGCAGGTCACCATCCTGTACAGCATGTCGCGCCAGCGCCAGTCGCAGCAGCTCACCGACCTGTACTTCAACCCCCCCATGGACCGCGTCGGCATGCTGCAGTGGAACCGCTTCGAGCAGATCGTGCAGCAGGGGTATGCACATGGCATCCAGGTGCTGGACGGACTGGATGACATCAAGCGCCGGCGCATCGGCGGGCTGCGCACCCGTTGAGAACGCACCACACGGCCCGGTCGCCCAAGCGGCATGCACAGGCAGGCACCGGTGTAGCATGGGCGCCCTTGAGGAGGAGACCCCATGCACCCCAACGCCCAGACCCTGCAGCGCTTCTACACCGCGTTTGCGCAGCTTGACCACGCCGCCATGGCCGCCTGCTATGCGCCCAACGCCACGTTCGACGACGAGGCCTTTTCCCTGAAGGGCCGCGACCAGATCGGCGGCATGTGGCGCATGCTATGCACCGCCACCAAAAAGCCCGGCGCGGCCGAGCACTGGAAGCTCACGTTCAGCGGTATCGAAGCCGACGCGGCCGGCGGCAAGGCGCACTGGGAGGCGCACTACCTCTTCAGCGCCACGGGGCGCAAGGTGCACAACATCATCGACGGCACCTTCACCTTCACGCCCGACGGGCTGATCGCCACCCACCGCGACCGCTTCAACTTCTGGCGCTGGGCGCGGCAGGCGCTGGGGGCGCCAGGGCTGCTGCTGGGCTGGTCGCCATCGCTCAAGCGCAAGGTGCGGAGTACGGCGGCGGGGAATCTGAAGAAGTTTCTGGCGCAGGGGTGAGGGGTGGTGTTGCCGATGTGCCGCGCCATAGATGCTGTGGTGTCTGGACGGGCGCAGACGGCCCAAGACATTTGGGGCCTCGGCTCCTGGCCTACAACTGGCGGAAGTGGGTATAGAGCATCGATCCTCATTCCCGTAGTCCGCTTCAACGTAGTCCGCTTCAACGAATAGTTGGATGGCAGCGCAGCCATGCGCGCATATGGCATACCGACTAAGCAAGCATAGGCACGGCAGCACTCAATCAAAATTGGGGGCGCACCGCGTTTACCAAGGACGCGAACCTAGTGCGAAAGAATGTTCTCAAGGTTTTCAATAGCCTCTCGAAGATAAGACGCGCTTCTGGTTCCTCCGCCTGGCTCACCTGTTCGGTCACACTGCTCTCTCCGCTCCAAAGCGACACGAAGGAAGCGTCGATACGTGTCGGCATCGAAAGTGTCGATGTGACGCTGAACCTCCTCGTTTAGCTCGCCTGCGTTGTGAGCAGTGACGAATACAACTCCCTTGAGTTCCTGCTTCGTGATGTCGATCATCTGATGCCTCCTGCATACTTCTAAAGTTAATTTCGTGGCGATGGGTTTAATCAAGTTCACACGAGTAGGCTCCGACATTTAACTCGATGTATCCCGCAATATCGTCTGAGCATCTGCATCGAGCATCGAGAAAATTCAAGCCAAATTGGCATCTAGCGCTTATCCAATAAGCGCCAGCAGCTATCAAATCAGTAGCTTCTATCCCAAAACCCGTAGCACCCTTGTACTTCTTGCCACTGCCACAACGGCGCGGAGCATTGCGACAGGACATGTGGCGATGCTGTGCACGGCGACAAAAAGGCCGGCAGCCAAGCGCTGGGCCTGCTGGGTGTGCTGCGGGGCGGGTCGCCTTCGCTAAAACGCCAGCGGATCTCTCCCCGCTCAACCGCCCACCTCTCCTTTCGCACGGGCCGGAGCGACATCGCTCCCCATCCGATCAATCAGCACCGCGCTGGCTTCGTTAAGCCCCAGCACCTGCACCGTGCAGCCATGGTGCCTCAAGCGTTCCACCACCTTGTCGAGTGCGGCCACGGCGGTGATGTCCCAGAAGTGGGCGTGCGTCACGTCGATGACCACCGCGCGGCCCTCGGCGCCCAGCACGTCGAACGCCTCGATGAACGCATCGGCCGAGGCAAAAAACACCTGGCCGGACACGCGCCAAGTGCGCTGGCCCCAGGCCGTGGCACCAGCGCCATCTGCGTGATCGGCGCCATCCGCATCGTCGTGCACGCGCACCTCCAGCATGTGCGAGACCTTGAACGCGAAGAACACCCCGCTGAGCACCACGCCCACGGCTACGCCAGCCGCCAGGTTGTGGGTGGCGATGGTGACGGCCACGGTGGCCAGCATGGCGGCGCTGGACAGGCGCGGGTGGCGCACCAGGGCGCCGAGCGATTTCCAGTCGAACGTTTCGGCCGACACCATGACCATGATGGCCACCAGCGCAATCACCGGCACCTTGGATACCCAGTCTTTCAGCACCACCATGAGGATGAGCAAAAACACCCCGGCAAACAACGTAGACAGGCGCCCGCGCCCGCCGTACTTCACGTTGCCCACAGCCTGGCCGATCATTCCGCAGCCCGCAATGCCGCCGAACAGGCTGGCCGCGATGTTGGCTACGCCCAGCCCCGCGCATTCGCGGTTCTTGTCGCTGGGGGTGTCGGTCAGCTCATCGACCACGGCGGCGGTGAGCACCGATTCGAGCAGGCCCACCATGGCGATCGCCAGCGCGGGCAGGAGGATGATGCGCAGGGTGTCGAGCGACGCGGGCACCTGCGGCAACGCAAACACAGGCAACGCGTCGGGCAGTTTGCCCAGGTCACCCACCGTGGGCAGGTGCAGCCCCAGCGCCGATGCCAGCACCGTGAGCACCACCACGCAGATCAGCGGTGACGGAATGGCGGTGAGCGCAGGCCATGCCAGCCGCTGGCCCAGCCACGGCAGGCCGTAGATGAGCGCCAGCCCCAACGCCAGCGCCCCCCAGGTGGCCGTGCTGGCGCCGTGCAGGTGCGGCAGTTGCGCGGCAAAGATCAGGATGGCCAGCGCATTGACGAAGCCCGTGCGCACCGAGCTGGACACGAAGCGCATCAACACGCCCAGCTTCATCAGCCCAAACGCCACCTGCACCGCGCCTGCCAGCAGCCCCGCCGCCAGCAGGTAGCCCAGCCCGTGCGACTGCACCAGCGGCGCAGCCACCAGCGCCACCGAGCCCGCCGCCGCCGACACCATCGCAGGCCGTCCGCCGGTGAAGGCGATGACCAGGCTGATGACAAACGAGGCGAAGAGCCCCACCGAAGGGTCCACGCCCGCCACGAAGGAGAAGGCGATGACTTCGGGGATGAGCGCAAACGTGGCCACAGCCCCGGCCAGCAGCTCGCGCGGAATGCTGGGCGCCCATTCGGCGCGCAGACGGGTCAGGGTGGAAGGGTTCATGCGGTGTGCCCTGCAAAAAACAAAGCGCGCCCGAAGGCGCGCTGCGAGGAATTTCAGATAAAAACAGGGTCTAGCGCTTATCCACCAAGCGCCAATAGCTATCTAATCAATAGCAAATTGCCCAACAAAATCAAGCTCCGTGGCACTTCTTGTACTTCTTGCCGCTACCGCAGTGGCACGGGTCATTGCGCCCCGGCTCGGGCGCCTTGCGCACCGTCTCCACGCGCGGGCCCATGCTCTTCCACAGCTGGCGCAGGTCGTACACGGCCCAGATGGCCTCGCCAAAGGCTTCGACGCGCGCCTGGCTGGTGCTGGGTGGGCCGTCTTCGTCGTACATGCAGACTTCGGGCTTGCCGGTGTCGTCTTCGGTCAGGGCAACGATGCGGTCCAGCGCATCGTCCAGCCACTTGGCGGCTTCCTTGTCGCGCGGGGCGGCCCAGTCTTCGGGCCAGTTTTCCACCGCAAACATGAAGCCCAGGGCCCACACCTGGCCGAAGGACGGGATCTCCTGGTCGTCGCCCATTTCGGCGCGCTGTTCGTCGGTCAGGCTGGCCACCGCGCCGCGCATGTCCATGGCTTCGGGCTGGAAGGTGCGGTCGTCGTCCAGCGTCTTCACGTCGGTGTCGAGCTGGGTCACGATTTCGGCCCAGCGGCGGTTCCACAGCTCTAAAAAGCGCGTCTGCTGGGCGGCGTCAGCAAAGGCTGGCAACTGCGGCAGCGGGTCGCCTTCGGCAACATCCAGCTCGGCGCCGTCGCCCAGCAGCATGGGCAGGTACTCGGCCGTGGCGATGGGGCGGCGGCTGCAGATCAGCGCGGTCATGAAGCCATCGCAGAACTCCCACTGCGGGATTTCCTCGCCGCGCGAGCGCAGGTCGTCGAGGATGTTGTCGATCTCTTCCAGCTCCTCCGGGCCCAGCGCGGCGGCCGGGGCGCCCGTGGGGTCATCAAGATCGTCGGTGGCGGGGGTGGGCAATGTGGGTTCGGTCATGGGGGGCTCCGGTCGTCAAGCGAGAAAGCGGGGGCGGTAAAACATTGTTTTACTTTTATGATGCGCAGGCCTTGTGCCGTGGCGCTGGTGTAGCGGCGGAGGTACGGCGGCCCGGGGTGGTGCCGGGACTCAAAAGCGCCTTGCGCAACATGGCAACCCGATAAAAAGGCGGTCAGTGTAGCCCCCTCTCGCACCGCCACCAGAACCAGGACCCCCATGCTCCACCAACTGAACTCCCTGTACCCGGTGCGCTACACGGCCTTTGCACTGTGCGTTTTCGGGCTGCTGCTGTCGCTGTTTGCGCTGGTGGCTTTTCACGTAGGGTTGCCCGTGGTGCTGGTGTTTGCTGCCCTGGTAGCAGTGGGCGTGTACGACCTGCAGCAGTCGCGCCACGCCATTTTGCGCAACTACCCGGTCATCGGCCACATCCGCTTCATGCTGGAATACGTGAGGCCTGAGGTGCGCCAGTATTTCATCGAAAGCGACAGCGAGGCCGCGCCGTTTTCGCGCGCACAGCGTTCGCTGGTCTACCAGCGCGCCAAGGGCGACCCGGACAACCGCCCCTTCGGCACGCACCTGGACGTGGGCGCGCAGGGCTACGAATGGGTCAACCATTCGCTCGCGCCCACACAGCTGCCGTCGCATGACTTTCGCGTGTGGATCGGCGGCAACCCCGATGCGCCGTCGCAGTCCGTGGCGCCCTGCACCCAGCCCTACCACGCGAGCGTGTTCAACATCTCGGCCATGAGCTTTGGTGCGCTTTCGGCCAATGCGATCCTTGCTTTGAACCAGGGTGCAAAAAAAGGCGGCTTCGCGCACGACACGGGCGAGGGCAGTATCAGCCAGCACCACCGCGTGCACGGCGGCGACCTGATTTGGGAAATCGGCTCGGGCTACTTTGGCTGCCGCAACCCCGATGGCACCTTCAGCGAAGAGCGTTTTGCGGCCAGCGCCACCGGCCCGCAGGTGAAGATGATCGAGCTGAAACTCAGCCAGGGCGCCAAGCCGGGGCATGGTGGCGTGCTGCCGGGGGCCAAGGTGACTGCCGAGATCGCCGCTGCGCGCGGGGTGAAGGAGGGCGAGGCCTGCATCTCGCCCGCCAGCCACAGTGCGTTCAGCAACCCGGTGGAAATGATGCAGTTCATCGCGCGGCTGCGCACCCTGTCGGGCGGCAAGCCCACGGGCTTCAAGTTCTGCCTGGGACACCCGTGGGAATGGTTTGCCATCGTCAAGGCCATGCTGGTCACCGGCATCACGCCTGATTTCATCGTGGTCGATGGCGCCGAGGGCGGTACGGGCGCGGCGCCCGTCGAATTCACCGACCACGTGGGCGCGCCGCTTCAGGAGGGCCTGCTGCTGGTGCACAACACCCTGGTGGGCGTGAACCTGCGCGACCGCGTGCGCATTGGCTGCGCGGGCAAGGTGATCAGCGCCTTCGACATCGCGCGCATGATGGCGCTGGGCGCCGACTGGTGCAACGCGGGGCGCGGCTTCATGATGGCGCTGGGCTGCATCCAGGCGCAAAACTGCCACACCGGCCACTGCCCCACGGGCGTGACCACCCAAGACCCGCTGCGCCAGCAGGCCCTGGTGGTGCCCGACAAGGCCACGCGCGTGGCGCAGTTTCACCGCAGCACCTTGCACGCGCTGCAGGAGCTGGTGCAGGCCGCCGGGCTGCGCCACCCCAAGGACATCACGGCCCACCACATCGTGCGCCGCATCAGCGACACCGAGGTGCGCCTGCTGTCCAACCTGATCACGCGCATGCAACCGGGCGCGCTGCTCGGCCCGCTCGACGCGCAGCACAACGTGTTCCGCCTGTACTGGCCCTTGGCCAGCGCGCACAGCTTTCAGGCCAGCGAGCCTGCACTGGAACCCTCCATCCCCCACCATGTCGAGCTGGTGCACGCAGCAGCCGTCGGCACCGCTGCTGCGGTGGCAGGGGATGCCGCCGTATGAACTTGACGATGGACGCATCCGCCTCCACCCACACCACCGCCCCGGACTACGCCGCCTTTTTGCAGCAGCAACTGGCCACCCAGCCCCACAACGTGATGGCCCATGTGCTGGGCCACGAACAGATCTGGATCAAGCGCGCCGGCGCGCCCCACGGCACGGGCCGCTACCGCGCCATGGCCGTGCTGGCCGCCCTGCTGCGGCTGGACGCCCTGCGCCCCGTGCCCAACCCCGGCGGCCCCACGGCCATTGCCACCGAAGTGCAACGCCTGCGCGACCTGGCTGCACGCGGCATCCACGTGCCCGTGGTGCTGGCCGCGCTGCCCCATGGCTTTGCCATGCGCCACCTGGGCAACGTGGGCGAAGAAACCCATTCGCTGGGCAACGAGATCGACCACGCCGTGCAAGCGGGCGACACCGCTACCGTGCTGGCGCTGTGGCAGCAGGGGCTGGACACCCTGGCCCAGGTGCACCGCCAGGGCACCTGCCTGAGCCAGGCCTTTGCGCGCAACCTGGTGCGCTGCCCCGATGGCGAGGTGGCCTGCATCGACTTTGAAGACGACCCCGCCGCCGTGCTGCCCCTGGCGGTGTGCCATGTGCGCGATGCGCTGTGCTACGCGCACTCCACCGCGATCTACCTGCACACCAGCGGCACGCTGACCGAGGGGCGCGAGCGCTGGGTGGCGTGGGTGGCGCAGGAGAGCGCGGAGATGCAGACGGTGCTGGCGACCAGTGTCCGGCGGATGGGGTGGATGGGGCTTCTGCCAGCAAGCCGCAGGCTGGGGCGGGATTTGCAGCGGGTGCGGGCGGCGTACGAGTTGCTCAGCAGATGAAACGCGGCCGTTCTTATCAAGCTGTGGTTGTCCGCTGACAGCGCCGAGCGCGCTCATCGCCTATCGTTCAGGTGGAGCTTCCTCCAGCCCTCCCTTCTTTCCATGCCACTGCCCGCCGCTGCCAGCCCAGCCGCCCCTGAGCCCACGCCCTTGCCCACCACCTCCGACAAGCCCCGCCGCAGCCGACCGCCCACCCTGTCGCGGGCAGCCTGGAAGCAGTTCATGGGCGTGGCCCGGCCCTACTGGGCAGGCGACAAGAAGCGCACCGCCTGGGGCCTGATGGCACTGTTGATCGCCCTGATGGTGTGCGAGACCCAGCTGGCCGTCATGCTGATCGACAAGACGGGGGAGATGACATCGGCCCTGGCGGCCAAGCAGGCCGACCGCTTCTGGGTTGCGGTGCGCACCAGCCTTGTTGTACTGGCATTCGCGGTGCCGGTGTACGCCTTTTATTACTACATGCGCGATGCGTTTTCCAACCACTGGCGGCGCTGGCTCACCCACCGATTCCTGGATGGCTATCTGAGCGAGCGCAAGTACTACGAGATCGGCGCGGGCGGCGACATCGACAACCCCGACCAGCGCATCAGTGAAGACATCAACACCTTCACAAGCCGGTCCACGCACTTCCTGCTGATTTTCATCGGTTCCCTGATGCAGCTGGTGGCGTTCAGCGCGGTGTTGTGGTCCATCTCCAAGACGCTGGTGGCTTTTTTGGCGGTGTATGCCCTGCTGGGCACCTTCGGGGCGCTGTACTTTTTTGGCGCGCCGCTGATCCGGCTGAACTTCTGGCAGATCCGCCGCGAGGCAGACTTCCGGTTCGGGCTGATGCGGCTGCGCGAAAACGCTGAATCCATCGCCTTCTACCGGGGCGAACCCCAGGAGCGCGTGCAGATCGACCACCGGTTCGAGGCTGCGTTTACCAACTTCGCCCGGCTCATCAAAAAGCAGCTCTCGCTCAACCTGTACCAGCGCTCTTTCAGCCAGCTTACCTTGATCCTGCCCAGCATCCTCCTAGCCAATGCGGTGCTGTCGGGCGAGCTGGAGGTGGGCCGGGCCATCCAGGCGGCAGGCGCTTTTGCCGCCGTGCTGGGCGCCATCTCGCTCATCGTGGACAACTTCGAGAGCCTGAGCCGGTTTGTGGCGGGCATCGACCGGCTCCATACCCTGTCGCAGGTCGTGCTCAAAACCCCAGCCGCGCCCACCCCCTGGGCCGAGCCCGCCCCAGCAGGCCAGCCTGCGGACGATGCGACGCCCGCGATCAACGCCCACGACCCCTCCGAGCCCCCACCGCAAATCACCACCCGCATCCGCGACACGCTGGCCATCGAAGGGCTCTCGCTTTACACCCCCCACTTCGGTCGCCTGCTCGTGGCCGACCTCTCGCTGCAGCTACAGCCCGGCGACGCGCTGCTCATCACCGGCCCGAGCGGCTGCGGCAAAAGCTCACTCTTGCGTGCCATTGCCGGCCTGTGGCACACGGGCAGTGGCACCGTGCAGCACCCGCCCCTGGAAGACATGTTCTTCCTGCCCCAGCGCCCCTACATGCAGATTGACACACTGCGCAGCCAGATCATCTACCCGAGCAAGCAGACGGCGCTGAGCGACGAACGCCTGCTGGAGCTGCTGCAGGAGGTGCACCTCGAATCACTGTCCGAGCGTGTGGGTGGGCTCAACGCGTCCTACGACTGGGAGAAACTGCTGTCCGTTGGCGAGCAACAGCGCCTGGCCTTTGCCCGCGTGCTGGCGCGCCAGCCCAGCATCGTCATCCTGGATGAAGCCACCAGCGCGCTGGACAGCGCCAACGAAACCGCCCTCTACGAACGCCTGCGCGCCAGCGGAACCACCCTCATCAGCATCGCCCACCGCCCCGCCGTGCTCAAACACCACACGCACGTGCTGGAGTTCAAGGGCGAAGGGGCTTGGGAGCTGCACGCGGCAGCGGACTTCAGATTTGATAGCTGAGCGCGGCGGCTCAAGCGACGGCGGGGCAGGTTCGCCCGATGAGAGCAGGTCGGGTTACGCTTCGCCAACCCGACCTACATGACTTCCGCAATGACCGACTTTGAGATCTACACACCCACAGCAGAAGAAGTTCACTCCGGCGTCTTAGGCCGTCGGATGCGGCAGTTCAACTACGGGTTCGTCGGTGAGTACGGCCAGTCCCAGCCGGTGTGGGTGAGCGCGCGTGACGCCCAGGGCGAATTGGTGGGCGGGCTGCGCGGATTCGTGTTTTTGGAATGGCTGAACGTGGAACTGCTGTTTGTGGACGAAGCCGCCCGGCACCATGGAGTGGGCCGCAACCTGCTGGCCACGGCAGAACAGAAAGCCCGCAACCTGGGCGCGCACAGCGTGACGCTGAACACCTTTGAGTGGCAGGCGCGCGAGTTCTATCTTAAGCAGGGCTATGAGGAGTTTGGGCACATCGACAACTACATCCAGGGATTTCAGCTGGTGTATTTGAAGAAGGTTTTGACGTCCTGATTTCCAGGGCTTGGATTGCCAACGTGGCAGGTCCGACTGCGCCCACCCATCCCACCAAACTTACGATCAACTTCCCAGCAGCATTTCGTACCTTGGCGTGTCTGACAACGGATCTGCAGACAGCACCAGCCCCTCAAAAAAATGGTGATCCTGGTCAGCCAGCAGGTGCGCGGCCTCTTGGTGCGAAAGGAACAGCACCTCTGCATAGGTTGGGTTGTGGTCCCTGCGAATCTGAACCGTAGCGCTCAATTCGGTCCAAACGCCACCGTTATCCCGAACCCAGTACGCATAGGTCACGTCCAACGTCCTGCCCGGAAACTGCCTCTGGAGCTCCTGCTCATCCAGGCTGTGTCCAATGCTCCTGCTGTACTCACGCAGGGCTGAGAGCAAAGTCTCCACATCCCGGCAAGACGGCTCAGAAAAAGACCAGGGGAGATCACGAAGGATTGACGACGGAAGACTTTGAGCCAAAGACGGCCTCGCAAAAAATGAGACAGCGCCAGCGGTATGCCAGAGGAAGTGCCGCCTTGAACTCATGGGCGGTGATACACGATCATCGGAGGGTAACAGCCCCCACGATCTTGTCGAAGACTTGGCAGGCCTATCAAACCGCAAGTGCTGCTACCTCCGCCTCCAGCACCAGCGCAGTCGCCACATCCGCCCCGAAATTCATCAAGCGCTTGCGCATACAGATCACCGCCTTGTCCTTGCTCAGCAAAATCGCCCGGTGTGCCGCCGCCAGGTCGATGAACTTCTGGTCGTCCGCGTCCTTGCAGACATAGGGCACCTTGGGCGCGATCTCCACCAGCCGCGCCTGCGCATCAAATGCAGCGAGTACCTGCGCTGCATCCACGCGGTAGTAGTCCATGCGCCCAACGATGTGCGGATAGGCCAGCACACGCTCCAGTTCGTCGCGCATGACCTGGGTCGCTATCCAGGCCAGGCGCCCTTGGGCCAGCAGTGCGCGCAGGGGGGCGGTGCGCAGGTCGCTGAAGATCAGCAGGTCGAGCGCGACGTTGGTGTCCACAACCACGGGGCGGGCGGGTTCGCCCGGTGCGGCCTCGGCGGGCAGGCGCAGTTCAACCTGCATTGCGCGGGTCGTTTTCAGGGGTGGGTTTTGCAGCACGGTCGCGCACCGCGCCCTTGATCATGTCGAAGCGGAAGAGGCGGCATTCGATGGGGCCGTTCCACATGGGCACACGGCGCGATTCTTTCAGACGCATCTTGCCGGGCAGCTTGAGGTCGGGTGTGAGCATCCAGGCTTGCCAACCAGCGTAGTTCTTCTTCCAGTGCGAGGCCAGCTGGCTGAAGAATTCGCCGCCATCCTCGGTCTGCGCCTCTTCGCGGCCCACGGCCATGCCCTGTGCGCGGTCGGCGGCGCGCTCGCTGGCGTTGCGGCCTGCGCTGCCTGCAGCAGCAATGCGCTCGCCATAGGGCGGGTTCAGCAGCATCACGCCGGGCTGCTCGCAGGGCGGCATGCGCTGCAGGGCGTCGCCGCCGCGCAGTTGCACGGCATCGGCCACACCTGCGCGCTCTGCATTGCGCTGCGCAAAATCGACCATGCGGAAGGCCACATCACTGCCAAACAGGGGCACAGCGCTGGTCTGTATTGCGCTTTCAGCTTCGTTTTTAATAGCATCCCAGACATGGGCCTGGAACGGCAGCAGCTTCTCGAACGCAAAGCGCCGCAGCATGCCCGCCGGGATGCGGCAGGCGATCTGCGCGGCCTCGATCACGATGGTGCCGCTGCCGCAGCAGGGGTCGTACAGCGGCTGGGGGTTGTCGCCGTGCGGGTCCCAGCCGCTGGCAGCAATCATGGCGGCGGCCAGGGTTTCTTTCAGTGGCGCGTCGCCCTTGTCCTCGCGCCAGCCGCGCTTGAACAGCGGCTCGCCCGAGGTGTCGATGTAGATCGTGGCCTCGTCGGTGGTCAGGTGCAGGTGGATGCGCACGTCGGGCCACTGGGTGTTCACGTCGGGGCGCACGCCGCTCTTGGCGCGAAAGCGGTCGGCCACTGCATCCTTGACCTTGAGGCCCGCAAAGTTCAGGCTCTGCAGCGGGCTGTGCTGGGCGGTCACCTCGACCTTGAAGGTCTGGCGCGTGGTGAACCAGATCTCCCAGGCCACGTCGCTGGCCATGGCATAGAGATCGTTCTCGGAGCGGTACGGGCGGTGCGCCAACTGCACCAGTACGCGCTGGGCCAGTCGGCTGTGCAGGTTTAGCAGCAGCGCCTCGCGCCACGAGGCGCGCAGCAGCACGCCGCCGCGGCCGACCAGCAGGTCTTGCCCCGTGAGGCCGGTGATGCCATGCACCTCGTCGGCCAGAAAGCCCTCCACACCGGCGGCGCAAGGGAGAAAAAGTTGGAGTTGGTTCATGTCGATGGGGAGGATACGCGCTCAGACAATGCGTGGGAATCCGGCGTTCCCGCGCGGGCCAGCAGCAATTGGCGGATGGAGTCAGGGATCGGTGCGACCTTGCGGCTGGCCTTGCCGATGAAGACGATGCCGATCTTGCCGCGCGCCACCTCGCGGCCTGAGGTCTTTTCGGTCATGCAAAAGACCAGGTCAAAGCCGTAGCGGTTGAAGTCCGCAGGCGCCATCTCCACGCGCATGGTTTCACCATGGAAACCTTCGGACTTGTACTGCGCCACGATGTCGCCGACCACGATGGACAGCCCGCCCACGTCGGCCTCGGGGTAGCCCAGCGACTGGAAGAAGCGCACCCGCGCTTCAGAGACCAGGCTCAGCAGTTGCGCGTTGTCCAGGTGCCCGCCTTGGTTGACGTGGCTGATGTAAATCTGCAGCTCGGTGGCAAAACCGAAGTGCGGGGGGAGGTCGAAGACGATGCGGGCCATGGTGGGGCGGCGGATAGAAAAACGAAAAATTCAAACAGGGCGAGCCATGCGCCCCCAACCGGGGTACCTACAGCGCCTTGCGCAGGTTGGCTGGCGCGATCTTGAGCGCCTCACGGTACTTGGCCACGGTGCGGCGTGCGCACTCGATGCCCTGTTCCTTGAGCATCTCGGCGATCTGGCTGTCGGACAGCGGCTTGGCGGGGCTTTCTGCGGCCACAAACTGCTTGATGAGGGCGCGCACGGCGGTGCTGGACGCGTTGCCGCCGGTCTCGGTACCCAGGCCCGAGCCAAAGAAGTACTTCAGCTCATACGTGCCAATCGGCGTGGCCATGTATTTGGCGGTGGTCACGCGGCTGATGGTGGATTCGTGCAGGCCCAGTTCGTCGGCAATGTCGCGCAGCACCAGCGGGCGCATGGCCAACTCGCCGTGGGTGAAGAAGCTTTTTTGCCGCTCCACGATGGCGCGCGAGACGCGCAGGATGGTGTCAAAGCGCTGCTGGATGTTCTTGATGAACCAGCGCGCCTCCTGCAGGCGCTGCTGCATGCCCTGGTGGCCCTCGCCGCCCTTGTGGCCGCGCAGGGCACCGGCGTAGATGTCGTGCACGCGCAGGCGCGGCATCACATCGGGGTTGAGGCTGACGATGAAGTTGTGCTGACCGTCGCGTCCATTGGCACGCCCGGCTTTGCGCACGATGACATCGGGAATGATGATGTTGCGCTCCACGTCGGCAAAGCGACGGCCGGGGCGGGGCTCCAGGCGAGCGATCAGCGCCATGGCGGCGCGGGTGCGCTCTTCGCCGTCGCCACACAGCTGCGTCAGGCGGCGGATGTCGCGGCGGGCCAGCATCTCCAGCGGCTGCTGGCAAATGCGCAGCGCGGTCTGCACCGTGTCGGGGTCAGCATCACTGTCCTCGTCGGCAGCCAGCGCCGTAAGCTGCAGCGTCAGGCATTCGGCCAGGTTGCGCGCACCCACGCCGGTGGGCTCCAGGCTTTGCAGCAGGCGCTGGGCCACGGTGAAGCGGTGCACCAGCTCTTCAATCTGCTCCAGGTCGTCCGGCCCGGCCAGGCTGATGGCCAGCTCTTCCAGCGGCTCTTCGAGGTAGCCGTCGTCGTTGAGCGATTCAATGAGAAAACGCAGCGCTGCGCGGTCAATCTCTGACAAGCGCAGCGCCAGTGCCTGACGGTGCAAAAAGGCGGTCAGCGATTCATGCGAACGGGCCAGCTCGGTGGCGTCGGCCTCGTCGCCTTCGGAGTCGTTGCGGTTGCGGGCGGGCGCATCGCCGCCCCACTCCGCGTCGTTGGGCGCCATTTCTACCGTGCCGTCACCGCTCCAGTCAGGCTCGTCAGCGCCAGCACTCGGTGTTTCAGCATCATTTTGGCCTTCAGCGCTTGTGCTGCTTGCGCTGCTAGCTCCTGAAAATATAGCATCATCAGCGCTGTACTCATCAGGCTGCGCGGGCGTGTCGGCGGCTTCCAGGCCAAACTCCTCGCGCGGAGCTTCGTCGGCATTGCGTTCGAGGAACGGGTTTTCGTCGAGCATCTGCTCGACTTCCTGCGAGAGTTCGAGCGTGGACAACTGCAGCAGCCGAATGGACTGCTGAAGCTGGGGGGTCAATGCAAGATGCTGCGAGACGCGCAGCGAGAGTCCAGGCTTCATCACATCCTGAAGTGTTCGCCAAGGTAAACACGTCGTACCTCGGCGTTGTCCACGATCTCGGACGGCGTGCCCTGCGCGAGCACGCGGCCATCGCTGATGATGAAGGCGTGGTCGCAGATGCCCAGGGTTTCGCGCACATTGTGGTCGGTGATGAGCACGCCGATGCCGCGCGCCTTGAGGAAGCCGATGATGCGCTGGATCTCGATCACGGCAATGGGGTCGATGCCGGCAAAGGGCTCGTCCAGCAGGATGAAACGCGGTTGTGTGGCCAGGGCCCGGGCAATCTCGACGCGGCGGCGCTCGCCGCCGGACAGGGCCATGGCGGGCGAGGCGCGCAGGTGGTCCACGCGCAGCTCCTGCAGCAGGGCCGTCAGGCGCTCTTCAATGGCATCGCGCGACAGCAGCTGGCCGTCATCACCACGCTGCAGTTCCAGCACGGCGCGCACGTTCTCTTCGACCGTGAGCTTGCGAAAGATCGAGGCTTCCTGAGGCAGGTACGACAGGCCCAGGCGCGAGCGCCGGTGAATGGGCATGTGGGCCACCGATTGGCCGTCGATGCGGATGTCTCCCTCGTCGCTGCGCACCAGCCCCACGATCATGTAGAACGAGGTGGTCTTGCCCGCGCCGTTGGGGCCGAGCAGCCCCACGACCTCACCTTTTTGCACGACCAGCGACACGTCCTTGACGACCTTGCGGCTGCCATAGGACTTGGCCAGGTGCTGCACCTCCAGGCGGCTACCCGCCTGAGTGTCAGGACCGGTACTCACAGCGGGCCCACTCACTTGGCGCCGCCGCCAAGGCTGTTGCTGGGGCGCAGCGCCGGGCCTGAGGCCGGGGACGCCGCCTCGGGGGCCGCCGCAGCGGGCGGTGGATCTTTGGGGGCCAGCACGGCGCGCACGCGGCTGCCCGGTGCGGGGGCATCGCCCGCAGCGTTGGTGGCGGTGCGCTTGCCGTCCACGGAGAACACGTCGGTCAGGTTGTTGTAGACAATCACGGCGCCGGTGATCTCGTCGCTGAGCACCGCGCCCCGGTAGCGGCGCAGCTCGGCACGGGTGATGAAGCGCACGTTGTCGGCCTTGCCGTCGTACTCGATGACTTCGCTCTCGCCTTCGATGAACTCGTCGGGTGCGCCCGGCAGGGTGTCGCGCTTTTGCCGGAAGAAGGCGCGCTTGCCGGGCTCTGCCGTGACCACGCCGTACTGGTAGCCATCGGCATCCTGGCGTACGTCCAGCCGCGCGCCGCGCAGCACGATGGAGCCCTTGGTCATGACCACGCGGCCAGAGAACACGCTGGTCTGCTTGAGTTCATCGTGGCGCAAAGCGTCCGCCTCGATGTTCATGGGCTTGGCGCGGTCGGCCTTTTCGGCATGGGCCACACCGAAGGTGCAGGCCAGGGCCGCGAGCAGGAGGATCGGAAGGAGGCGATGGTTCATAGGGCACGAATCTTGCAATCATTGTAGCCACCCCGTCGCGTTCCTCCATGAAAAAAGCCCGCATGTGCGGGCTTTTGCCAATGGGAACCGGCGGTCGGGCGAAAACCGTCAGCCTTTGCGGGCCACTGCCGCCAGATGTTCCACCACCTGCAGCACGTTTTGCATGCTGCCCGCCATGGTGCCATCGGTGTAGAACTTGCCCGCCACACCCATCGAGGGCACGCCCTCCACACCGTAGGCGTCCTGCAGTTGCGAAGCACGGCGAACCTGGTTGGACACGCTGAACGAGGTGTAGATTTCCTTGAACTTGGCGGCGTCCACACCCTGTTGGGCCACCCAGGCAAAAATTTCGTCGTCCTTGGCCAACTTGGCCTTTTCCACATGGATGGCGCGGAACACCTTGGCGTGCAGGGCTTCGAGCTTGCCCATGCCTTCCAAGGCGTAGTACAACTTCTGCTGGGGCACAAAGCTCGCGTTGAAGGCCACGGGCATACGACGGACGGAGAGGTCCTTGGGGGCGGCCTTGACCCAGGCGTCGAGCGCGGGTTCAAAGGCGTTGCAGTGGGGGCAGCTGTACCAGAAGAACTCGATCACATCGACCTTGCCCGCAGGCGCGTCGGGCGCTACCGGCTTGTCCAGCCGCCGGAAGTCCTTGCCCTCCTTGAACTGGCGGGCCTGAGCCAGCGCGGGGGTGGCCACTGGCAACGTCAGGGCGGAAGCGGCAACCGCCGAGGCGGCGGACAAAGAAAACTCACGGCGTTTCATGACAAAGACTCTCCTGTTACAGGTCTGGGGGATGTGAGCCATGCCCCCGCAAAAAGTTCAGCCACCCGAAGTCTGGCGCGTCAGCGCTGCACGCGCACCAGCGCCGACTCCAGACCGGCGCCATCGAGCTTCTCCTTGAGCTGCTCGGCGTCGTCGCGTTTGGTGAACGGCCCCACACGCACGCGGAACACCGCCCGGCCATTTTGCTCACGCTCGCTCACGCGGGCCTCCCAGCCCAGCATGGCCAGCTTGGCGCGCTGCGCATCGGCGTCCGCCTGGGTGCGGAAAGCCCCGGCCTGGACAAAGTAGTCGAACGGGTCCAGATTGCCCTTGGCAGCAGCCTTGGCCACGGCCAGATCGCCCAGCGGGTCGGCGCCGGGCTTGGTTTCAGCCTTGGCCTCGGGCTTGCTGGCAGCGGGCTTGGGTGCGGGCGCCGATGCCACAGCCCGCGCATCCGGCGCGGCTGGGGTGGGCGCCGAGGCAGCCACAGCGGGCGGGGCTGCCGGGCGAGCCGGATTCTTGCCATACAAAGGCGAATTGGGATCCCAGTTCTTGTTCTTCTGGGTCTCGGCGGCGTCCATGTCCACGCCCCGGCCATTGCCCTTGTTGAGGAAGGGCACCGGCACCTTGGTCACGTACACCGCCACAGCCAAGGCAGCGCCCAGGCCCACGATGACCCCAACGATAAAGCCGACGATGGTCCCGCCCGTCTGTTGTTTCTTCATAGTGACTGCTTACATTCTGGCTGGAGCCGACACGCCCAGCACGGCCAGGCCATTGTGCAATACCTGCGCGGTGGCGGCGACCAGCGCCAGGCGGGCCTTCTTCACGGCCTCGTCGTCCACCAGGATGCGCTCGGCGTCGTAGTAGCTGTGGTAGCTGGCGGCAAGGTCGCGCAGGTAGAAGGTCACATCGTGCGGGGCTTCGCCGTCGGCCGCAGCCGTGAGCATTTCGGGGTACTTGGCTAGCTGCAGCATCAGCGCCTGGGCCTGTGGGCCTTCGAGAGCCGACAGATCAATATCGTGCAGCGAAGCCACGTCGCCACCGCCAGCCTCTTGCCAAGCGCGCAGCACCGACTGGATGCGGGCATGCGCGTACTGCACGTAGTACACGGGGTTGTCGTTGTTCTGGGCCACGGCCAGGTCCACGTCGAAGGTGTACTCGGTATCGGGCTTGCGGGAGAGCAAGAAGAAACGCACGGCGTCCTTGCTGGTCCATTCGATCAGGTCGCGCAGCGTGACATAGCTGCCTGCGCGCTTGCTGATCTTGACCTCTTCACCGCCCTTGACCACACGCACCATCGTGTGCAGCACATAGTCGGGGTAGCCCTGCGGAATGCCCACGTCGGCCGCTTGCAAGCCCGCGCGCACGCGGGCAATGGTGCCGTGGTGATCCGTGCCCTGGATGTTGACGACCTTCGTGAAGCCACGCTCCCACTTGGCGATGTGGTACGCCACATCGGGCACGAAGTAGGTGAAGGAGCCGTCCTGCTTGCGCATGACGCGGTCCTTGTCGTCGCCGTAGTCCGTGCTTTTCAGCCACAGCGCCCCATCTTGCTCGTAGGTCTTGCCATTGGCGACGAGCTTGTTCACCGTGGCCTCGACGCGGCCGCTGGTGTACAGGCTGGACTCCAGGTAGTACTCGTCAAAGTGCAGGTTGAACGCCTGCAGGTCCTTGTCCTGCTCGTTGCGCAGGTAGGCCACGGCGAACTGGCGGATGTTGTCGTAGTCCTCTACGTCGCCGTTGGCCGTGAACTCGCGGTCGTCGGCCTTCACCGTGGCCTTGGCCTTGAAGGCCTCGGCAATGTCGGCGATGTAGTCACCGTTGTAGAAGTTCTTGGCCAGCGGGTTGTCGCTGTCGGTGGGCCAGCAGTCGTCGCCGGGCTTGAAGCCCTTGGCGCGCAGCTGCGTGCTCTTGGTCAGCGTATCGATCTGCACGCCCGCGTCGTTGTAGTAGAACTCGCGGTGCACCTTCCAGCCCTGGGTGCTGAACAGGTTGCAGATGGCATCGCCTAGAGCAGCTTGGCGGCCGTGGCCCACGTGCAGCGGGCCGGTGGGGTTGGCCGAGACAAACTCGACCAGCACGCGCTGGCCGTTGTCGGGTTGATAACCGAAACGCTCGCCAGCTGCCAGCACCTCGCGCACGATTTCCTGCTTGGCGGCGGGCTTCAAGCGGATGTTCAGAAAGCCAGGTCCAGCGATTTCGATGGCATCCACCCAGCGGGTGAAGGCGGGCGTGGCCTCCAGTGCGGCCTTGAGCTGTTCACCCAAGGCGCGGGGATTGAGCTTGAGCGGCTTGGCCAGTTGCATGGCGGCGGTGCAGGCGAAGTCGCCATGGGCCGCCACCTTGGGGGATTCAAACGCCGCCTTGGCGCCAGCGCCAGGGGACAGGACTTCCAGCTCGGCTGCAAGCGCAGCGAGCAATTCATTTTTGGCTGTGAGCATCGGCGGATTTTACGGGGCCGGGCCGGGGCGCTCACCGAGCATGCCGCCAGCACCGCCAAAGCAGCCCTGCGCAGCCAGTACGCAACAGATCGTAAAGAATCATGGCCTGGCCTGCGGCGTGTCAGCCCCGTCTCCAGGGCATACGTTGTAATCGGGCAATCCGACGCAGGTTGCGTCAGATGCCACACTCTACTGGAGCCCCTATGAACAAGCTTCTCTCCCTGACAGCCCTGAGCCTGGTCCTTTCGTTCGGCGCAGCCCACGCTGCCGACGCCCCTGCCGCCGGAGCCAAGGCCGCCGCCCCGGCCACGGCAGCAACCCCCGCCACGCCGGCAGCGCCTGCGGCATCGGCCGCCGCGCCCACCAAGCAGCAGACCCGCATGGCCACCTGCAATGCGGAAGCGGCGGACAAGAAGGGCGACGAGCGCAAGGCTTTCATGAAGACCTGCCTGAGCAACAAGCCAGAAACCCAGCAAAACAAGATGAAGGCCTGCAACGCCGACGAAAAAGCCAAGACGCTCAAGGGCGACGAGCGCAAGGCCTTCATGAGCGAATGCTTGAAGAACAAATAAGCCCTGCCAAAACAAAGAAAGCCGCTGCCCGTGAGGGTCAGCGGCTTTTTTCTGGGCGGAAGGTCTTTCTTGCGACGCCTACCAGCCCCGCGCCCAGAACACCGCGATCACCGCCACCACGGGCAACACGTGGGACTGGATCATCACGAGGCGGCGTACCTTGGCCACCTCCTGCGCCGCTGGCAGTGCCCCCGTGCTGCGCAGCGCATGGCGCCAGCGGCGAAACACCAGCGAAGGCCAGAAGGACAGGAGAATCATGACCAGAATGATGGTGATTTTGATGTGAAACAGCGGCTGCGAGAGATACCACGAAGCCCCCTTGATGCCCCAGAGGACACGCGCCACGCCGCTGGCGATCATCAGCGCCCCCGCCACACCGTAGATCACATCCAGCCGCGCCAGACGCTCGACCACAGCGGCGTTCATCCACTCCATGCGGCACAGCGCCGCCTGGCTCGATAAAAAGACCACAAAGGTCAGGATGGCCACCAGGTGCAGGGCGGCGAGGACGGCTTCGAGGGTCATGGGGATTTCCTTTGCAAAACCCAGGACCTCAGTGCGCGCTGCTTTTCTGAAACCCGGGTGGCCGCCATTTTGCTTGAGGAATTTCGCGACCGCCGCGCAACGCGGCATGCCGGTAAGTGTGCCACCGCATTGCGTCCCCCCAAAAAAAGCGGCGCAGACCCGAGGGCCTGCGCCGCTTTGACCGAACACCGGAGCGGACGCGATCAGGCCACCGTGCGGGCCATCGCGCCTGCGGGCACATCCGCAGGCACCACCGGAGCCATGGCAGTGGCCGGGGCGGGCAGGGGATGACCGTTCAGCGCGGCATCCAGGCGCTCATGGTCCAGCGCGTTTTCCCAACGGGATACCACCACGGTGGCCACGGCGTTACCAATAAAGTTGGTCAGCGAGCGGCATTCGCTCATGAAGCGGTCCACACCCAGAATCAGCGCCATGCCGGCCACCGGCACTTCAGGCACCACGGCCAGGGTGGCGGCCAGGGTGATGAAGCCTGCACCGGTCACGCCTGCTGCGCCTTTGGAGCTGAGCATCGCCACCAGCAGCAACGCCACCTGGTGACCCAGCGTCAGTTCGGTGTTCGTGGCCTGGGCGATGAACAGCGCGGCCAGCGTCATGTAGATGTTGGTGCCGTCCAGGTTGAAGGAATAGCCCGTGGGCACCACCAGACCCACCACCGACTTGCTGCAACCGGCCTTTTCCATCTTTTCCATCAGCGAGGGCAAGGCGGATTCAGACGACGAGGTGCCCAGCACCAGCATCAGCTCGGCCTTCAGGTAGCGGCACAGCTTGAACACCGAGAAGCCGCACAGCCGGGCCACAAAGCCCAGGATGACCACAACGAACAGCAGCGAGGTGATGTAGAACGAGCCCACCAGCCAGGCCAGATTGACCAGCGAACCCAGGCCAAACTTGCCGATGGTGAACGCCATGGCGCCGAACGCACCGATGGGCGCGGCCTTCATCACAATGCCCACCACCTTGAACACGGGGGTGGTCAGCGCTTCCAGAAAATGCTGCACCGGACGGCCCGCCTCACCCACCAGCGCCAGGCCCACGCCAAACAGCACGGCCACGAGCAGCACCTGCAGAATGTTGTCGCCCACGAAGGGGCTGACCAGCGTCTTGGGGATGATGTCCATCGCAAACCCGGTCAGGCTCATCTCATGCGACTTGGCCACGTAGCTCTTCACGGCCGTCTGGTCCAGATCGGCGACGTTGATGTTCATGCCCGCGCCGGGCTGCACCACGTTGGCCACCACCAGGCCCACCACCAGGGCCAGCGTGGAGAAGAACAAAAAGTACGCCATGGCCTTGCCAAACACGCGGCCCACGCTGCTCAGCTGCGACATGCCCGCAATGCCGGTCACGATGGTCAGGAAGATCACCGGCGCGATGATCATCTTGACCAGCTTGATGAAGGCATCACCCAGCGGCTTGAGCGCCTCGCCATAGGCGGGTTCAAAATGCCCGAGCAAGACACCCAGGACGATGGCGAGCACCACCTGGAAATACAGCTGCCGGTAAAAAGGCAGCCGCACGGGGTGGGCTGTGGGGGCGGAAATGGCGTGCATGGAGGTCTCCTGAAATCACGAAAGACTGCACCACCGGGGTGCGTCGAGGGTGCCGTTTGTACCGCCGCACGCTGTTTGAGCCGATAACCTATTGGTATTAGTCAGGGGCACCGCCATAGGGCGCCGCTTGCCCCAATATAGGGAAAACACTTAGCACCTGGCCGGGATGCGGCACACTCGCTCCCCGCAACATCCCAGCCTACGGACCGCGCCAGGAACAAATTTTCCCCATGACGATGACGCCCCGCCTCCGAAAATTCTGGACCCCTCTGATCCTGCTTGGGGGCATGGTGGGCAGCATGTTCATCGCCGGCCAATGGGCCTGGCAGCGTTCACTGCAGGAAGAAAACCGCAGCGTGCAGGGCCAACTGGCGCTCTACGGCCAGGCTCTGGCCCAGCGTATCGACCGCTACCGCACCCTTCCCGAAGTGCTGGCGCTGGATGCACAGCTGCGCAACGCGCTGACCCACCCACTGAGTGCGGCCGATGGGGAGCAGCTCAACCGCAAGCTGGAGCAGGCCAACGGTGCCAGCCAATCCTCCACCCTCACCCTGCTCAACCGCGACGGCCTGGCCGTGGCCGCCAGCAACTGGCGCACGGCCACGAGCAATGTGGGGGTGGACTACAGCTTTCGCCCCTATGTGCAGCAGGCGCTGGCCCAGGGGCGCGGCAGCTTCTATGGCATTGGCGTGACCACGGGTGAGCCGGGCTACTTTCTGTCTCAGGCCATCCACGACGACCAGGGCCAGACGCTGGGGCTGGTGGCCATCAAGATCGCGCTGCAGGAGCTGGAACGCGAGTGGCTGCAGACCACCGACATCGTGCTGGCGTCGGACGCGCATGGCGTGGTTTTTTTGGCCAGCCAGGATGCGTGGCGCTACCGCCTGCTGGAGCCACTGGACGATGAGGAACGCCGCGAGCTGAACGCCACCCGGCAGTACGCCGACCAGCCGCTGCGCCCGCTGGAAGTCCGCGTGGTGGAAGCCCTGGACACTGGCGGTCGGCTGGTCAGCGTGCAGGCCCCTGCCCTGCCCGGCCGCGTGCTGTGGCGGACCCAGCCCCTGCCCGGCACCCCGTGGCAGCTGCACCTGCTGCACGAGACACACAGCAGCTTCGCGGACAGCCGGTGGGCCGCTGCGGCAGGCGCGGGCGGCTGGCTGGCGCTGGGCCTGCTCGTGCTGTTTGTGCGCCAGCGCCAGCGCCTGTCCAGCCTGCGCCAGCGCAGCCGCCAGGAGCTGGAGACCGTGCTGCGCCAGCACGCCCAGGAGCTGCGCACCGCGCAGGACGGCATCGTGCAGGCGGCGCAGCAGGCCGCCCAGCAGACCGACACGGGCCTCTCGCGCAGCCTGGAACATCTGCCGCAGGGCGTGGTCATCATCGACGCCGACCTGAACCTGGTGGCCTGGAACTCGCGCTATGTGCAGCTGTTTCGCTTCCCGGCAGACCTGATGCGCGTGGGCCAGCCCATTGCCGACCTGATGCGCCACAACGCACGCCGGGGCCTGCTGGGCCCCGGCCCGGTGGATGAGGCCATCGCACGGCGGCTGGCCCACCTGCGCAGCGGCACTCCACACCTGCACGAAAGCGCTAAGGACGACGGCACGGTGCTGGAGATCCGGGGCAACCCGCTGCCCGAAGGCGGTTTTGTGACCAGCTACGCCGACATCACCAGCTACAAGAACGCCGCACGCGAGCTGCGATCGCTGGCCGATGCGCTGGAGCAGCGCGTGGCCGACCGCACCCGCGACCTGGACGCCGCGCGGCGCGAGGCCGAGCAGGCCAACCGCTCCAAGACCCGCTTTGTGGCCGCCGCCGTGCACGATCTGCTGCAGCCCCTGAACGCCGCGCGCATGTTCACCTCGCTGCTGCGCAGCCATCTGCCAGGCGACGCCGAACGGCACGCCGTGGACAGCATCGACGGCGCCCTGGCCGCGCAGGACGCCATCCTCAACAGCCTGCTCGACATCTCGCGCATGGAATCGGGCCAGTTCGATGTGCACATCCACGACGTGGCCCTAGGGCCACTCTTGCAGGTGCTGGGCCACAACTTTGGCGTGCTGGCCGAAAGCCAGGGCCTGCAACTGCGCTGCGTGCCCACGCGCGCCGTGGTGCGCACCGACGACAACCTGCTGCGCCGCATCCTGCAGAACTTTGTCTCCAACGCCATCCGCTACAGCCGGCGGGGGCGCATCGTGGTGGGCTGCCGCAGGGTGGGCAATGACCACCTGCGCATCGAAGTGCATGACCAGGGCCCCGGCATCCCCGAGGCTCTGCAGCGTGAAATTTTCGAAGAATTCCGCCGCCTGGACGAAGGCCGCGCCGACGACCGGGGCGCAGGCCTGGGCCTGGCCATCGTCGAACGCCTGGGCCGCCTGCTGGGGCACGACATTGGCTTGCGCTCGCAACTGGGGCGCGGCAGCGTGTTCTGGGTGTGTGTGCCGCTGGGCAACCCCGCCGCCGCGCAGCAGGCTGCGCCCCCCGCCACCACGCAGCAACCCGCCGACGACGCCCCCCTGCAAGGCAGCAGCGCCTGGGTGATTGAGGACGACGGTCCCACCTGCGCCGCCACCCAAGCCCTGCTGCAGCGCTGGGGCTGCGCAGTGCCCTTGGCCGGTGGCGCACCCGAAGCACTGGCCGCTGCCCAACCCGGCCAGGCGCCCCAGTTGTTGCTGCTGGACGTGCACCTGGGCTGCCACCACCATGGCCCCGATGTCTACACGGAGCTGTGCCAGCGCTGGGGCCAAGCCCCCGCCGTAATCCTGGTCACCGCCGAACGTGACGCCACCCTGCGCCGCCAGGCCGCCGAACGCGGCTGGGGCTTTCTGGCCAAGCCGGTGCGGGCGCCCGCGCTGCGGGCGCTGGTGAGTCAGACGCTGTTGCGACGGCGCGAACAAGCCTGAGCGCATACCGCGCCTGCGCACGAACTCATCAAAAACAATAGCATCCAGCGCTTTATGGATGAGGGATGGAGCTGTTTTTATTCAGAAAACTCGTTCAAACCCGCTCAGCCAACGCCACAGCTCTTTCGCCCGCATGTCCTCAGTTCTGAGGACATACAACCCACTGCGATTCCGGTAACTTCGGCGCGCCGGCTTCACCGGCACACAACAACGCGAGGGGAAGCGACAGCATGACGGACAAGACAGCAGCGGGGGCACTCCCCCACCGGTACGCCGCGCCCGGCGCAAGCACGCGCGCGCCCCATGCACTGACGCTGGCCCGCGTCTGCCTGCTGGGCCTGTCCCTGGTGCTGGGCGCCTGCGGCGGCGGGGGTGGCGGCGACGACACCCCGCCCGCAGGCACGCCCACCTTCCGCGTGGGCGGCCAGCTCGCCGGGCTGGGGCCGGGCAAGACGGTGGTCATCGCCGATGCCAGCGGGCCCAGCGCCGCCGTGTCGGCCAACGGCACCTACAGCCTGCAGCTGCCTGCGGGCACCGCTTACAGCCTGCGCATCCAGAGCCAGCCCGTGGGCCAGACCTGCACGCTCACCAACCCATCGGGCACCGTCAGCGCCGATGTGAACAACATCAGCGTGGCGTGCCTGGACAACGAGTTGCCGCCCGGCGCCCGCCCCCTGGGCGGCAGCGTGGCGGGCCTGGGAGCGGGCAAGACCTTGGTGCTGCAGCTGAGCGCACAAGGCATAACGCAGGAAGCCACGGTGACCACGGACGGCCTGTTTGGTTTTGCCCAGCCCGTGGCCGGGCCTTATAGCATCACCGTGCGCAGCCAGCCACTGGCCCAAACCTGCACGGTGGCGGGTGGCCAGGGCGTGGCCGACGTCAACGCACCAGCGCCCACGATCAGCGTCACGTGCGCAGCGGCGGCCTATCGCCTCTCGGGCACCGTGAGCGGCAGCATCGGCGTGGTGGCGCTGTGCAATACCGCCAATGGCGAGACGGTTACGGTCAGCGGCAACGGGGCCTTCAGCTTTGCGCAGCCCGTGCTGGCGGGCACCGTGTATTCGGTGGTTGTGGCCAGCACCAGCCCGGGCCAGACCTGCAGCGTGGGTGGCGGCACGGGTTTTGCCGTGGGCGATGTCTTGCAGATCAGCGTGACCTGCGCAGAAGATTCGGCACCTCCACCTCCACCTCCACCTCCACCTCCACCTCCACCTCCACCTCCGGTCACAGTCCCGGCCGTTCCTGCGCTCTCGCTGGCCTATGACGTCAAGACCTTCAAGCTCAGCTGGGCGGCCGTTGTAGCGCCTGCGGGCGGCGGCGGTGTCACCTACCGCGTGACGGAAGACTCCGATGGGGTCGGCCCGGCAGCAGCCACACAGATTGCCACGGGCCTCACGGGCACGAGCTACGACCGGGTGGTGACGGGGCTGCTGCACACGCGGCTCAATGCCACGTACCGCGTGCAGGCTTGCAACACGGCGGGGTGCAGTGCGCTGTCGCCCGCACTCGCTGTGGACCTGACCAAGGCTATTGGGTATTTCAAGGCGAGCAATACCGGGGCGGGCGACCAATTTGGCTACGGCGTAGCCCTGTCGGGTGACGGCAACACCCTGGCGGTAGGGGTGCTTTTGGAAGACAGCAACGCCACCGGCATCAATGGTGACCAGGCGAACGATGCGGCAAGCCAAGCGGGTGCCGTGTATGTTTTCACCCGCAGTGGCAGCACCTGGAGCCAGCAGGCCTATGTAAAAGCTAGCAACACCCAGTCTGGCGATCGTTTTGGCACCAGCGTGGCCCTGTCGGGCGATGGCAACACCTTGGCGGTGGGGGCGCATTTGGAAGACAGCAACGCCACTGGCATCAACGGCGACCAGGCGAACAACTCGGCCAACAACGCAGGCGCCGTGTATGTCTTCACCCGCATCGGCAGTACCTGGAGCCAGCAGGCCTATGTAAAGGCCAGCAATACCGGTGCGGATGACCACTTTGGCTTCAGCGTGGCCCTGTCGGACGACGGCAACACCCTGGCGGTGGGGGCGTACTGGGAGGCCAGCAACGCCACCGGCATCAATGGCGACCAGGCGAACAACTCTGCCAGCGCAGCAGGTGCTGCGTATGTGTTCATCCGCAGCGGCAGCACCTGGAGCCAGCAAGCCTACGTAAAGGCCAGCAACACCCAGTCTGGCGATCTTTTTGGCACCAGCGTGGCCCTGTCGCGCGACGGCAGCACCCTGGCCGTGGGGGCGTACTGGGAGGCCAGCAACGCCACCGGCATCAATGGCGACCAGGCGAACAACTCTGCCAGCGCAGCAGGTGCTGTGTATGTGTTCATCCGCAGCGGCAGCACCTGGAGCCAGCAAGCCTACGTAAAGGCCAGCAACACCCAGTCTGGCGATCTTTTTGGCTTCAGCGTAGCCCTGTCGAGCGACGGCAGCACCCTGGCCGTGGGGGCGTTCTGGGAGGCCAGCAACGCCACCGGCATCAATGGGGACCAGGCGAACGATGCGGCAAGCCAAGCAGGTGCTGTGTATGTGTTCATACGCAGCGGCAGCACCTGGAGCCAGCAAGCCTACATGAAGGCCAGCAACACCCAGTCTGGCGATCGTTTTGGCACCAGCGTGGCCCTGTCGGGCGACGGCAACATCCTGGCAGTGGGGGGGTATGGGGAGGCCAGCAACGCCAACGGCATCAATGGCAACCAGGCGAACAACTCTGCCAGCGCAGCAGGTGCTGCGTATGTGTTCATCCGCAGCGGCAGCACCTGGAGCCAGCAAGCCTACGTGAAAGCCAGCAATACCGGGGCGAATGACTACTTTGGTCATAGCGTGGCCCTGTCTGGCGATGGCAATACCCTGGCCGTGGGGGCGATCTCGGAGGCGAGCAATGCCACGGGTATCAATGGCAACCCGGCGGACAACTCGGCCAGCAATTCTGGCGCGGTGTACGTGTATTGACACTGACACGTCACTCTGCCCATTCGGAGCCAGGACCAAATCAAGCCCTTGAGGCCGTCTATCAAGTGCAGATCAGTTGGAGGGAACCGCGCCTCCTTTTCTTGCCCATGTCCTCAGTTCTAAGGACATACAACCCGTTGCAATTCCGGTAGTTTCAGCGTGCCAGGTTCACTGGCTCATAACAACACGAGGGGAAGGGCAGCATGACGGATACGACCACAGCGGGGACACCGGGGGCAGCAGGGGCACGGCCCGACCGGAACGCCATCACCGGCGCAGGAGCGCACACCCTCCAGGGCTTGGCCCGATCCTGCCTGCTGGGCCTGGCCCTGGTGCTGGGTGCCTGCGGCGGCGGCAGCAGCGGCGACGACACTTCGCCCCCACCCTCGGGCGCCCCCACCTTCCGCGTGGGCGGCCAGCTCGCCGGGCTGGGGCCGGGCAAGACAGTGGTCATTGCCGATGCCAGCGGCCCCAGCGCCGCAGTGTCGGCCAATGGCAGCTACAGCCTGCAGCTGCCGGCAGGCACTGCCTATAGCCTGCGCATTGCCTCTCAGCCGGTGGGCCAGACCTGCACGCTGACCAATCCTTCGGGAACCGTGACTGCCGATGTGAACAACATCAGCGTGGCGTGCCTGGACAACGAGGTGCCGCCCGGCGCCCGCCCGCTGGGCGGTAGTGTGGCGGGCCTGGGGGCGGGCAAGACGGTCGTGTTGCAACTCAGTGCAGGCGGCCAGGTGCAGGAGGCACGCGTGACGGCCGATGGCGCTTTCAGCTTCGCCGAGCCGGTGGCTGGGCCTTACAGCATTACCGTGCGCAGCCAGCCGCTGAACCAGGTGTGTACGGTGGCAGGGGGACAGGGTGTGGCCGATGCCAATGCACCAGTGCCTGCCATCAGCGTTACTTGTGCGGGCACGGGCTACCGCCTCTCGGGCACCGTGAGCGGCAGCATCGGGGCGGTGGCGCTGCGCAATACCGCCAATGGCGAGACAGTGACCGTCAGCGGCAATGGGGCCTTCAGCTTTGCTCAGCCGGTGCTGGCGGGCACGGCGTATTCGATCGTGCTGGCCAGCACGAGCGCAGGCCAGACCTGCAGCGTGGGTGGGGGCACGGGCTTTGCCCTGGCCGATGTCTCGCAGATTTCGGTGGTGTGCGTGGAAGATACGGCTCCTCCTCCTCCTCCTCCTCCTCCTCCTCCTCCTCCTCCGCCACCGCCACCGCCACCGCCGGTCACGGTCCCCGCCGTCCCTGCGCTGTCGATGGCGTATGAAGTGAAAACCTTCAAGCTCGGCTGGGCGGCTGTGGCCGCGCCTGCGGGTGGGGGCGCCGTGACGTACCGCGTGACGGAAGACCCGGATGGCGCAGGCCCACAGGCGGCCACGCAGATTGCCACGGGGATCACCGGCACGAGCTACGACCGGGTGGTGACGGGGCTGCTGCATACGCGGCTCAATGCCACGTACCGCGTGCAGGCTTGCAACACGGCGGGGTGCAGTGCGTTGTCTACGGCCCAGGCGGTCAACCTCACGCAGGCCATTGGGTACTTTAAGGCGAGCAATACGGGGGGGATCGACAGCTTTGGCTACAGCGTAGCCCTGTCGGGCGACGGCAACACCTTGGCGGTGGGGGCGATCTCCGAAGGTAGCAACGCCACAGGAATCAATGGCGACCAAGCGAACAACTCGGCCAGCGGCGCAGGCGCAGTGTATGTGTTCACCCGTAGCGGCGGCACTTGGAACCAGCAGGCCTATATAAAGGCCAGCAACACCGGGGCAGGTGACCAGTTTGGCCAAAGCGTGGCGCTGTCGGGTGACGGCAACACCCTGGCGGTAGGCGCACAGTTAGAGGCCAGCAGCGCTACCGGCATCAACGGCGATCAGGCGAACAATTCGGTAGGCGACGCAGGAGCGGTGTACTTGTTCGCCCGCAGCGGCGGCACCTGGAGCCAGCAGGCGTATGTAAAGGCCAGCAATACCGGGGTAAGTGACCACTTTGGCGCCAGCGTTGCTCTGTCGGGTGATGGCAACACCCTGGCGGTGGGGGCGCGCTACGAGGCCAGCAATGCCACCGGCATCAATGGTGACCAGGCGAACAACTCGGCAAGTGCCGCAGGCGCGGTGTATGTTTTCACCCGCAGCAGCGGCACCTGGAGCCAGCAGGCCTATGTAAAGGCCAGCAATACCGGGGCAGGTGACCAGTTCGGCCTTAGCGTGGCCCTGTCGGGCAATGGCGACACCCTGGCGGTGGGAGCGCCGGAGGAGAACAGCAATGCCACTGGCATTAACGGTGACCAGGCGAACAACTCGTTAGGCTCCGCAGGCGCGGTGTACATATTCACCCGCAGCGGCAGCACCTGGAGCCAGCAGGCTTACGTAAAGGCCAGCAATACCGGAGGGGGTGACCAGTTCGGCCAAAGCGTGGCCCTGTCGGGCGACGGCAACACGCTGGCGGTGGGGGCGGTCAACGAGGCAGGTTCCGCAGGTGCGGTGTACGTATTCACCCGTGTCAGCGTCTGGAGCCAGCAGGCCTACGTGAAAGCCAGCAATACAGGACCATTTGACCGCTTTGGCCAAAGCGTGGCTCTCTCGGGCGACGGCAACACGCTGGGGGTGGGGGCGTACATGGAGGACAGCAACGCCACCGGCATCGATGGTGACCAGACGAACAACTCGGAAAGCGCCGCAGGCGCGGTGTATGTGTTCACCCGCAGCGGTGGCATGTGGAGCCAACAGGGTTATATAAAGGCCAGCAATACCGGGGCAGGCGACTACTTTGGCTACAGCGTGGCCCTGTCGGGCGACGGCAGCACCCTGGCGGTGGGCTCGCGGCTTGAGGCTAGCAACGCGACCGGCATCAATGGTGACGAGGCAAATAACTCCTTTACCAATGCCGGCGCCGTGTATGTGTACTGACTTCTGAACTACCTTCGCCGATGGCGGCATTGCCTATGCCACGCGGCGGTGCGGCCAGGGAGCATGCTTATGGTGCTTGGCAAAAATTTCAAGCGCAATCAATGCCAGGGCTTCCATAGCAAGCGCGGAAAGCTATCAAAATGGTAGCTGATTAGTTCAACCGCCGTTCCAGCGGCAACCCCAGGCGGAACTCCCCACCGCCCTCCCACGCCGTCCACTGCGCTTGGCCGCCCAGGGCTTCGGCCCGGTGGCACACGTTGGCCAGACCCTGGCCCGCCTGCGTGGCGTGGGGGTTACTGGCGGCAGGCACAAACGCGCGGCCGTTGTCGCGGATGCGCACCACCACGCGGGCTTGCTGCGCGCCTACTTCCGGCTGCGCCTCGGTGGCCAGGTCGATGGCGGTGGCCTGGCTGTGCTTGAGGATATTGGTCAGCACCTCTTGCAGGATGCGCAGCACATGCAGGGCGGCCTGCGGGTCCAGCCAGGGCAGCGGGGGCAGGTCCTCCACGCTCCAGGTGAGGGTGATGCCTGCCGCCTTGAGCCGGGGCGCCAGGCGAAAGCGCAGGGTGGCCAGCAGCGCCAGCAGATCGGCGTCAGCGGGTGTCAGCGAGTCGATGGCGAGCTTGAGGTCGTCGATGCAGTCCTTGAGCACCAGGGCGGTGTCGGCCGTGCTGGCCTGGCCGCGCTCGACCATGCGCAGCGCGCTCATCAGGGATGAGCCGATGCCGTCGTGCATGTCCTGCATCAGGCGCTGGCGCTCGGCCGCCAGGGTTTGCTGGCGCTCCAGCAAGCGCAGCTGTTCGTGGCTGGCCGTGAGCTCGCGCTCGCGCGCAGCGAGCTGGCTCTCCAGTCCGGCATTGACCTCTTCCACCGCACGGATGGCGCCCACGTAGCGGCGGTAGACAATGGCCAGGAAGATGGCGAACAGCCCGATGGATAGGTACGGTGCCAGGTACACCTGCTCGATGTCGATGCGGTAGTTCTGCAGCAGCAGGTCGTGCACCCCGGCGGGGATGTTCAGCGAGATCCAGGCAAACAGCACCATGCCCTCGCGCGAGCGCGCCTGCCAGGACGCCCACAGGCCCGAGACGGCCACGACCGCCGTGAGGAGCGCGATGAGGATGTACACCGCCGGCAGGATCGCGCTGACATTCGGTAAGAGCTGGGGCACGGGCAGGGTGAGCACGCTGCACAAACCCACCAGCGTGGCGATAGCCAGCGCTAGGCGGGGCATGCGTTTGCCGTGCACACGAAGAGCGAACGCGAAGGTGACCGCCATGGACCAGCCTAGCGCGTTGACCGTGAGCCAGCCGAACCAGTCGTCCGGCACGGGCAAGGGGCGGTCGTCCACCACATAGTGCAGGCTGCGCAGCACGCAGGTAGCGGCGACAGCGAAGAAGAGCAGGTAGATCGGTTCACGACGTCGCGCCAGCCCCACGGCCAGCGCGAAGAGCCCGATCACGAGGAAGGCCGCGCTCGCATGGCTGACCAGATCGGTCTGCACAAACCGGCGCAGGTTGTAGCGCAAGAGCAAGCTCTGCTCGGGCCCCACCCAGGCGGTGGAGAGCGCACCGCCGACCCCTTGCTGGCTGGCCATGCGGATCCAGACCGAGCGCGGTGGCGCCGCGCCGCCGTCAACGCTGCCCAGTGGCACCCACAACGGCCGGTTAAAGCTGTTCCACACGCGGCTGCCGCGCGTGCGGTACGTCATGCGGCCGTCCACATACACCGCGACGATGCCGATGGTTTGCCAGCGCGGCAGGTACAGAAAAAGCGCCTGCTGCGCAAACCCGGGCGGCACGGCGAGCCGGTACCAGGCCACCTCTGGCGCGGCCTGCAGCGATGCGTTGCCCGCAGCCAGGCTGCGGGGCCGCGCGTGAGGCAAGGACACCGGGGTCCAAGCTTCCGCACCCTCGGCATCTGCGGCGGTTTGCTGCACGCGGAGCCCTGAAAGTGGCAGCTCGGGCGGAGGTTCCCAGCCCGCACCGGACTGCAGGCGAAAATCTGCCTGTGTCAGATGCACAGCGTCGCCTTGCAGGTCCTGGCCCGGGGTGCCGCACGCCGCAAGCGCTACAGACAGCAGCAATAGCAACGGCAGGGCCGCGACCCTAATCAGCCAGCAGGCCTTGTTTGTAGGCGGCATGGATCGCCTCGGCGCGGGTGTTGACCTGGAGCTTGGCGTAGATGCGCCGGACAAAGGTCAACACGGTGGTGCGAGACACGCCCATCGACCGGGCGGTTTCCTCGGTGTTGAAACCCTTGCTAACGTACCGCAGCACCTCTTGTTCGCGTGCAGAAAGCACAGTGGACGGCTCGCTGGCAGGCGCCAAGGTCGTGGCAGCCCGCGCCAGGATCTTGCGCGCCACCATGGGGCTGATGGGGCTGCCGCCCGCGTGGAGGCTGCGGATCTCCTCGGCCAGCTCGGCCGCATCCACGTCCTTGAGCAGGTAGCCCATGGCACCGGCCTCGATGGAGCGCAGCACGTGGTCCTCGTCGCCAAAGATGGTGCTGACCAAGATGCTGCAATCGGGCCACTGCATGCGCGCGGCGCGGATCACGTCCAGGCCGGATCCGTCGGGCAGGCCCAGATCCACGAGCAGCACGTCCAGGGGCACCTGGGGCAAGCGGGCCAGGGCCTCGGCGCAGTCGTTGGCCAGCAGCACCAGAGCCAAGTCGGGCTGCGTGCCGATCATCGCCACCAGGGCGTCGCGGCTGGAAGCGTCGTCCTCCACCACGCCAATACGCAGCGTGGGCAGGGGCGAAGGGGCGGGCGTTGGCATGGCGCGATTATGGCCACGCGCGCAGATGGGTGACGAGCCTCAGCCTGCACCGCCTTCTTCGGTTTCCAGGCTCTTGACCAGCACCGCCGCCTGCGTGCGGCTGTAGCACGCGAGCTTTTTAAGGATGGCGGTGACGTGCACCTTCACCGTGTTCTCCGCCAACCCCAGTGCGGCGGCGATCTGCTTGTTGAGCAGCCCGTCGGCCAGACACAGCAGCACGCGGAACTGCTGGGGCGTGAGCTGTGCCAGCCGCGCGGCCAACTCGGCGTCGGCCTCGGAGCGCTCGGCCGCCATGGGCGGGAACCAGCTGCCGCCGTCCAGCACGGCCTGGATGGCGTCGCCCATGGCGTCGGCAGGCGCGGACTTGGGGATGAAGCCTGCCGCGCCAAACTGCTGGGCGCGGCGGATGACGCGGGGGTGGTCGTTGGACGAAATGATGAACACGGGCAGCTCGGGGTATTCGCCGCGCACATGCAGAAGGGCCGAGAAGCCGCGCGTGCCGGGCATGCTCAGGTCCAGCAGCACGAGTTCGATCTCCGGGTGCTCCTGCAGCGCCTGGCCCAGCGTGGCGGCGCTGGCCGCCTCCAGCGTGCGGTACTGGGGCAGGCGCTCGCGCAGCACGTGCAGCACGGCCGCGCGAAACAGCGGGTGGTCGTCAGCGACGAGGAGCGTGGGCGCGGAGGACATGGAATGTGCAGTCTGCCAAGGGACCATCAGCCGCCCTGGGGGCCTTTCCAGAACGCGGGTTGTGCGTACTGGTGCTTGAGGTGCTCGATCCACAGCCGCACGCGCAGGGGCAGGTGCTTGCGCTGGGGGAAGACCACGTAGATGCCGTTGGGCGGTGCGGCAAAGTCCTCCAGCACCGCGACCAGCCGGCCTGCGGCGATCTCGGCCTCGACCTCCCAGGTGCTGCGCCAGGCAATGCCCCAGCCGCCCAGGCACCAGTCGTGCAGCACCTGGCCGTCGGAGCAGTCGAGCGGCCCGCCGGGCTTGAGGTGCATGACCTCCGTGGCGCCATCCGCAAGGGGCACCCGGAACGCCCAGCCGCGCGTCTGCGATGCGTCGCTGGAGAGCGTGAGGCAGTCGTGCTGCACCAGCTCGGCCGGGGCGCGCGGGGTGCCGCGCCGCGCCAGATACTCGGGCGTGGCCACGCACAGGCGGCGGTTGTCGGCGATGCGCACGCTCACGAGCGACGAGTCGGGCAGGTCGCCCACACGCACCGCGCAGTCAAAACCTTCGCCAGCCAGATCGACCACGCGGTCGCTGAGGTTGAGGGAGATGGTCACGTCGGGGTGCGCGGAGCGAAAGCGCGGCACCAGCGGCGCCACATGGCGGCGGCCAAAACCGGCGGGCGCGGTGATGCGCAGATGGCCGGTGGCCTTGACGCCGCCTTCGGACACGCTGGCCTCGGCATTGGCCACGTCGGACAGCAGGCGCTGGCAGTCTTCCAGGAACGCGCTGCCCTCGTGCGTGAGGCTGATGCGGCGGGTGGTGCGCACCAAGAGCTTCACGCCCAGGTGCTCTTCGAGCGCATCCAGCCGACGGCCCATGATGGCGGGCGCCACGCCCTCGGCCTTGGCGGCGGCCGTGAGGCTGCCGCGCGTGGCCACCGATACAAAGGATTCGAAGGCCTTGAGTTTGTCCATGGGCGGTGATTATGGAGACATCCACGCGGGGGCCTGCACACGGCCGCTGCAGCGCGGCGGCACCCGGTGGCTGAAAAACTTGAAGCAAAAACAGGCCCTTGCGCTCGACCACACTGCCTTGATAGCTATCATTAATATAGCAATCAGGTCAATCGGGACTTGAGAAACCCCACGGTGCCGTAGCGCTTGACCTCCGCGTAGTGGTCGCGCGTAAGGCCCTGCACCATGGCGGTGTAGGCATCCGCCAGGTCGGGCGCGATGGTGAAGTGGTCGTAGTTCACGATCACGCCCACGCGCTCGCCCTGTGCGGCGAGCGGGGCGAGCAGGCCGCGCACCTCCTGCTCGATGGCGGCTATGGTGCTGGCGGTGTTGATCTGCAGGCCCGAGAAGTCGATGTGCAGCAGTGGGCGTGCGGCGTCCAGCTCAAAGCGCTGCACCAGCGGGCGATTGAGCAGTTGCTCACGCAGGCCCAGCGGGCCGGGCTCGAACAGACGCATGTCCATGGTCTGCAGGCCGGGGCTGATGCGCGGCGTGAAGGACATGTGGGCGAGCACGTCGCGGTGCAGGTCGATGCCGGGGGCCAGCTCGATCAGCTCCAGCGCGCCGCCGCCCTCCGGCTCGCCCGAGGGCACCAGGCGGAACACGCAGCGCTCCGTCACATACAGCACGCGCTGGCCGCGCCGCAGGGCTTCGGCGCCGCTGAAGGTGCGGTGCTCCACCTCGCGAACGAACTTGCGTGCGCCCCCTTCGTGCAGGATGTGCAGGTGGCCGTCCACCGCTTCGACCTGCAGCGCGCCTGCCGTGAAGGTGCCGACAAACACCACGGTCTTAGCGTTCTGGCTGATGTTGATGAAGCCGCCCGCACCCGCCAAGCGCGGGCCAAACTTGCTCACGTTGAGGTTGCCGTGCTGGTCGGCCTGCGCGAGGCCCAGGATCGCAATGTCCAGGCCACCGCCGTCGTAGAAGTCGAACTGGTTGGGCTGGTCGATGATGGCCTGCGGGTTCACGGCCGCGCCAAAGTTCAGGCCACCCGCGGGAATGCCGCCAATCACGCCGGGCTCGGCCGTGAGCGTGACCAGGTCGATGATGCGCTCCTCAGCCGCTACGTTGGCCACGCCCTCGGGCATGCCTATCCCTAAGTTCACTACTTGGTGCGGGCGCAGCTCCAGCGCTGCGCGGCGGGCGATGATCTTGCGCTCGGTGAGTGGCATCGCCTCCAGGGTGTCCACGGGCACACGCAGCTCACCGGCAAAGGCGGCGCTGTAGGGCTCGGCAAAGGTCTGGTGGTGGTGCGCGGGCTCGGTGGCCAGCACCACGGCGTCGACCAGCACGCCCGGCACCTTGACCTGGCGGGGGTTGAGCGACCCACGCTCGGCGATGCGCTCGACCTGCGCAATGACCACGCCGCCCGAGTTGCGCGCGGCCATGGCAATCGCCAGCGCTTCGAGCGTGAGCGCCTCGCGCTCCATAGTGAGGTTGCCGTCCGCGTCGGCTGTGGTCGCGCGGATGATGCCCACATGGATCGGGAAGGCCTTGTAGAACAGGTAGTCCTGCCCGTCGATGGGCAGCACGCGCACCAGGTCTTCAGTGGTGCGCGCGTTGAGCTTGCCGCCGCCGTGGCGCGGGTCCACAAAGGTATCAAGCCCCACGCGCGTGAGCGTGCCGGGCTTGCCCGCGGCGATGTCGCGGAACAGGTGCGTGATCACGCCCTGCGGCAGGTTCCAGGCCTCGATCTGGTTGTCCACCGCCAGCTTCTGGATGCGCGGCACCAGGCCCCAGTGCCCACCGATCACGCGCTTGAGCAGACCCGCGTGGCCCAGGTGGTTGAGGCCACGCTGCTTGCCATCGCCCTGCCCTGCGGCGTAGACCAGCGTGAGGTCGCGCGGGGTTTGCGTGGACTCCCAGCGCTGGGCCAGCGCCACGGCAATGCTCTCGGCAAAGCCGATGCCCACAAAGCCGCCGGTGGCCACGGTATCGCCGTCGTGGATGAGCTGCACCGCATCGGCGGCGCTGACGATCTTGTTCTTGTAGGCAGCATTCAGCGCGCCAGCGGCCAGGGGTGCCTGCATGGATTTGTCTCCCGGTGGGGTTATTTTTATGAGCCAGATCACGGCCTCGCAATAGATTGCAGGGGCGCCCCGGCTCTTCGCGCAGCGTAGTGCTTAACCGGCCGGTGCGCCATTCCGTGCAACTACGGACTGTCACCAGTTTTGCGTAAAAGTCACTGGTTTCGAGCTTTTCAACGCATTTATGTGGGCAAACATTTGCAATACAGTCTGTCCATGGCCTTCTCGCCAAGGTCCGACATTTCTTTGATCCACGTTTCAACAACTCAACTCTTTAGGCACCCTCATGACCGACCGCACCGCAATCCACGGCCTGCAAGTGGCCACCTCCCTGTACCGCTTTGTCGAAGACAAGGTGCTGCCCGGCACGGGTGTCGATGCCGCCGCTTTCTGGAAGGGCTTTGACGCCATCGTGTCCGACCTGGCTCCGCGCAACATCGCCCTGCTGGCCGAGCGCGACCGCCTGCAGACCGAGCTGGACACCTGGCACAAGGCCAACCCCGGCCCCATCAAGGACATGGTGGCCTACCGCAGCTTCCTCGAAAAGATCGGCTACCTGGTGCCCCAACCCGCCGACGTGAAGGCGACCACCGCCAACGTGGACGACGAGTTGGCCACCCAGGCCGGCCCGCAGCTGGTGGTGCCCATCCTGAACGCACGCTACGCATTGAACGCCGCCAACGCCCGCTGGGGCAGCCTGTATGACGCGCTGTACGGCACGGATGCCATCAGCGAAGAAGGCGGCGCCGAAAAGGGCAAGGGCTACAACCCCGTTCGCGGCGCCAAGGTGATTGCGTTTGCGCGCCAGGTGCTGGACGACACGGCGCCTTTGGCCTCGGGCTCGCACAAGGATTCGACTGGCTACAAAGTGGAAGGCGGCCAGCTGGTGGTGTCATTCGCCAACGGCAGCACCACAGGCCTGAAGGACGCATCGCAGTTCAAGGGCTACCAGGGGAGCGCAGCAGCGCCTTCATCGGTGCTGCTGCAGCACAACGGCCTGCACCTGGATATCCAGATCGACCGGTCTACCCCCATCGGCCAGAGCGACGCTGCGGGCGTGAGCGACCTGGTGCTGGAAGCGGCCCTCTCCACCATCCTAGACCTGGAAGACTCCGTGGCCGCCGTGGACGCCGAAGACAAGGTGCTGGGCTACAGCAACTGGCTTGGCATCATCCAGGCCACGCTGACCGAGCAGGTCGCCAAGGGCGGCAAGACCTTCACGCGCGGACTGAACCCTGACCGTGTTTACACGGCCCCCCAAGGCGGAGAAGTGCGCCTGCATGGCCGCTCGCTCATGTTCCTGCGCAATGTGGGCCACCTGATGACCAACCCGGCCATCCTGTGGACCGACGCGCAGGGCACGCAGCGCGAGATCCCCGAAGGCATCATGGATGCAGTGGTCACAACGGCTATCGCATTGCACGACCTGCAAGGCCATGGCGCCAACGGCATCCGCAACTCCCGCAAGGGCAGCGTCTACATCGTCAAGCCCAAGATGCACGGCCCGGCCGAGGTGGGTTTTGCGGCCGAGCTGTTCGGCCGCGTCGAGAAGCTGCTGGGCCTGCCCGACAGCACCGTCAAGCTGGGCATCATGGACGAAGAGCGTCGGACTTCGGTCAACCTCAAGGCCTGCATCGCTGCCGCATCAAGCCGCGTGGCCTTCATCAACACCGGCTTCCTGGACCGTACGGGCGACGAGATGCACACCGCCATGCACGCCGGCCCCATGGTGCGCAAGGGCGACATGAAGACCAGCGCCTGGATCCAATCGTACGAGAAGAACAACGTGCTCGTGGGCCTGTCGTGTGGCCTGCGCGGCAAGGCGCAAATCGGCAAGGGCATGTGGGCCATGCCCGACCTGATGGCCGAGATGCTCAAGCAAAAGATCGCCCACCCCAAGGCCGGTGCCAACACCGCCTGGGTGCCCAGCCCCACGGGCGCCACGCTGCACGCGCTGCATTACCACCAGGTGAAGGTGAGCGACATCCAGATCGAGCTGGAAAAGACCGACGTGAACGCCGAGCGCGACAACCTGCTGACCGGCCTGCTTACGGTGCCCGTGAGCGCCAACCCGAGCTGGTCGGACGCTGAAAAGCAGCAGGAGCTGGACAACAACGCACAGGGCATCCTGGGCTACGTGGTTCGCTGGGTGGATCAGGGCGTGGGCTGCTCCAAGGTGCCCGACATCCACAACGTGGGCCTGATGGAAGACCGTGCCACGCTGCGCATCAGCAGCCAGCACATGGCCAACTGGCTGCTGCACGGCGTGGTGACGCATGCCCAGGTGAAGGAGACCTTCGAGCGCATGGCCGCCGTGGTCGATGGCCAAAACGCGGGCGACCCGCTGTACCAGCCGATGGCGGGCCACTTTGACACCAGCTACGCCTACCGTGCAGCGCTGGACCTGGTGCTCAAGGGCGAAGAGCAGCCGAGCGGCTACACCGAGCCGCTGCTGCACGCCTGGCGCCTGAAGCTGAAGGCTGCGCAGGCAGCCTGAGCAGCAGGCGGTGGCGCGCGCGTGGGCATCGCGCGCGCTTCAATGGAGCGATTGCTCCGTTTTTGATAGCTGCTTGCGCTTGATAGTAAAGCGCTAGCAGCTATTTTTGCTTGAAGTTTTCTTTCAACCCATCTCCACCTCGCTGCGCACAACCCAAAGTTGGTCGACGAACGTGCGACTGGTCCGAGGGAATCGGCCCATGGCAGAGGGTTCAACCAGTTCCTCTCCGCAGCGGGGTATGTGCTTGCGCCGTACACTGCCCCTCGGCACGCCCGCCCCCGTGGCGGGCCACCCGTCTGCAAGCCGAATCCGCCATGACTTCCCCTTCGCCCAGCGCTAGTAGCGCTACCGATGCGCCCGCCGCATCCGTCTGCCCCCTGTGCGGGCAGCCAAACCTCTGCGCGATTGCCGCCGGACAGCCAGCCGAGAGTTGCTGGTGCATGGCCCCCGGGTCCGTTGCCTCCGAGGCGCTGGTCGCGCTGCGGCCCGAACAGCGGGGCAAGACCTGTATCTGCCCGGCCTGCGGATCACGCGGGAGGCCGCCCTCTTCGTCGTAGCAGCCCGCGTCGATATGATTCCGCCTTTGTTTTTTGTTTGTGCAACCACCCCTACTGCAAGGAAGCTGAAATGCCCACATACCACGTCGAAATGATGGAAGGCCGTACGGTCGAACAAAAGAAGAAGCTGGTGGAGGAAATCACCCGCGTTTCCGTTGAAATCCTGGGCGGCTCGCCCGACTCGGTGGACATTCTCATCACCGATATCAAGCGAGAGAACTGGGCCACGGGTGGCAAGCTCTGGTCCGAGCGCACCTGAGCGGCTCTTAGCGTTTTCGCCCTCGCACCGTTTCAGAAATTTGACGCACGCGACGCCATGACCCAGGCAGGCTCGCTGGCCGTTTTGAGGGAGCGCTACGGAGAGCGCTACCGCTGGCTGGTATTGCTGTCCGTGATGGTGGGCACCATGGCGTCCATCATGTCATCCACCATCGTGAACGTGGCCATCCCCGACATGAGCCACTATTTCACGCTGGGCCAGGAACGCGCACAGTGGGTCACCTCGGGCTTCATGGTGGCCACCACGGTGTCGATGCTCACCACGCCCTGGCTGCTGTCGCGCTACGGGTACCGCGCCACTTACGTCGGCGCGATGCTGCTGCTCTTGGCGGGCGGCATTGGCGGCGGGCTCGCGCGGGATTTTGGTCTGGTGCTGGCTGCGAGGGTTGCGGAGGGGTTGGCGGCAGGCGTTGTTCAACCGATCCCGGCCGTCATCATTCTTTACGCCTTTAAACCCCATGAGCAGGGCCGCGCCAGCGGCATCTTCGGCATGGGCGTTGTACTGGCACCCGCCATCGGGCCCAGCATCGGCGGCTTGCTGGTGGACTGGTTTGGCTGGCGCTCGATTTTTTTCATGGTGGTGCCGCTATGTCTGGCGTCCATCTGGTTGGCTTACAAGTTTGTGCCCATCACCGCCCCGGGCGGCGTGGAGGCCAACCGCCAAGGTGAGGCGCTGGACTGGCGTGGGCTCCTGCTAGGCACTGTGGGTACGCTGTGCTTGCTCAATGGCCTGGTGTCGCTGCATGGTGGCTCCGTGGCCGAAGCACTCGGCCTGCTGTCGGGCGCGGTGGTGGCTGTCGGGTGTTTCATCACTTGGCAGCGCAAGTTGCTGCGCATGGGTCGCAAGCCGCTGATGGATCTGCGCCTGTTTCAGTACCGCCAGTTCGCCATGGGCAGCGTGGTGGCATTCATCTACGGTACGGCCTTGTTCGGGTCCACCTATCTGCTGCCAGTGTTCATGCAGTTGGGGCTGGACTTGTCGGCATCACATGTGGGTACGCTCATGCTGCCAGCAGGATTTGTCCTTGCCATCACCATCGCGGTGGTGGGCCGGCTTGCCGACCGGCAGCCCACCCATTTTCTGGTCAGCATCGGACTGGGCTTGCTGGCGCTTTCGTTTGGACTCATGGTGTTTGTAGGCTTGGGCTCTTCATTGTGGATGCTGGTGGCGTTTGCAATTTTGGGCCGCATTGGTCTCGGCTTCATCCTGCCCTCGTTGAACCTCGGGGCCATGCGGCCTCTGGACAAATCACTTATCTCGCAGGGCTCCAGCACCATCGGCTTCTTGCGCATGCTGGGCGGGGCAGCCGGCGTCAGCCTGTGTGGCATCGTCCTGGAGTGGCGATTGAGCGCCCATGGCGCCTCGCTGGTCGCGGGCGCCAGCGGCCCGGCCCGTATCACTGCGTTCGGCGAAACCTTTTTGATGCTGACCTTGTTGTGCCTGCTGGCCTTGGTAGCCGCCTGGCAACTGCGGGAAGCCAAGCCCCGTTGAACGGGCCACCTATCGCCATCGCCTTCGCTGGACCGCATCGGGCATGATCTGGCTGCACCGCCAAGACTTCAGAGAAACGGAATCTCCCCATGTGCCAACTGCTCGGCATGAATTGCAATGTTCCCACCGACGTGACCTTCAGCTTCACGGGATTTGCGCAACGGGGAGGAAAGACGGATCACCACAGCGATGGATGGGGCATCGCCTTTTTTGAAGACAAAGGCCTACGACATTTTGTAGATCATCAGGCAGCGGTGGAGTCGCCGGTGGCAGAGCTGATCCGCCGATACCCGATCAAAAGCAAAAACGTCATCGCCCACATCCGCAAGGCGACCCAGGGCGTTGTCAGCCTTCAAAACTGCCACCCCTTCGTGCGTGAACTCTGGGGACGCTATTGGGTTTTTGCCCACAACGGCGATCTGAAGGATTTCCGCCCCCGCCTCCACTCGCATTTCCGCCCGGTGGGCGACACCGACAGCGAACATGCTTTTTGCTGGATCATGCAGGAGTTGGCAAAGTCCCATGCCAGTGTGCCGTCCGTCCCGGAACTGACCTTGACGCTGAAAGAGCTGGCCGCACAGATCAGCCCCCACGGCACCTTCAATTTCTTGCTCTCGAATGGTCAGGCGCTATGGTCCCATGCAACTACCAGCTTGTACTACTTGGAGCGGCGGTATCCGTTTGGACAGGCGCAACTGAGTGATGAAGACGTCAGCCTCGACTTTTCGCGAGAAACCAATGAAAAAGACGAAGTGGCCGTGATTGTGACGAGCCCGCTGACGACCAATGAAACCTGGACAGCGTTTGGTAAAAGCGAATTGCTGGTGTTTTGCGAAGGCAGAAGACTGGACGTCTAAGGCCTGGCGCTGTGCGCGCGATGCGGTCAAGAGGGCTTGCTCTCGGGCGGGAGCCTTTGGCCGTGTAGCTTCAGTGTCCGGAGAGTCGGCACGCAACGCTCTCGAAGCCATCCTGCACTGCATTAGCGTCATGCCCAAAGCAAAAAACCCCAGTCATATCTGACTGGGGTTTTCTGGGCTGTAAGAGCCTGACGATGACCTACTTTCACACGGGAACCCGCACTATCATCGGCGCAAAGTCGTTTCACTGTCCTGTTCGGGATGGGAAGGAGTGGTACCAACTTGCTATGGTCATCAGGCATAACTTGGTGCTGGGCTGTTTTTGTGAACAGCCTGGCGAATTCATAGAGTTTGGAATCAGATTTTTGTGTCTTTTGACTGCGTCAACTTGGCATAACAATCTTTGAGCTTTTCATGCATCCTTACGGTTTGCATATTGGCTATCAAAGTTATAGGGTCAAGCCGCACGAGCAATTAGTATCAGTTAGCTTAACGCATTACTGCGCTTCCACACCTGACCTATCAACGTCCTGGTCTTGAACGACTCTTTAGGGGGCTCAAGGCCCCGGCAGATCTCATCTTGAAACGAGTTTCCCGCTTAGATGCTTTCAGCGGTTATCTCTTCCACACTTAGCTACTCGGCAATGCCACTGGCGTGACAACCGATACACCAGAGGTGTGTCCACTCCGGTCCTCTCGTACTAGGAGCAGGCTTCCTCAAATCTGCAGCGCCCACGGAAGATAGGGACCAAACTGTCTCACGACGTTTTAAACCCAGCTCACGTACCTCTTTAAATGGCGAACAGCCATACCCTTGGGACCGGCTACAGCCCCAGGATGAGATGAGCCGACATCGAGGTGCCAAACACCGCCGTCGATATGAACTCTTGGGCGGTATCAGCCTGTTATCCCCAGAGTACCTTTTATCCGTTGAGCGATGGCCCTTCCATACAGAACCACCGGATCACTATGTCCTGCTTTCGCATCTGCTCGACTTGTCAGTCTCGCAGTTAAGCACGCTTATGCCATTGCACTATCGTCACGATGTCCGACCGTAACTAGCGTACCTTCGAACTCCTCCGTTACGCTTTGGGAGGAGACCGCCCCAGTCAAACTGCCTACCATGCACTGTCCCCGATCCAGATAATGGACCTAGGTTAGAACCTCAAACACACCAGGGTGGTATTTCAACGTTGGCTCCATGAGATCTAGCGACATCACTTCAAAGCCTCCCACCTATCCTACACAGATCTGTTCAAAGTCCAATACAAAGCTACAGTAAAGGTTCATGGGGTCTTTCCGTCTTTCCGCGGGGAGATTGCATCATCACAAACATTTCAACTTCGCTGAGTCTCAGGAGGAGACAGTGTGGCCATCGTTACGCCATTCGTGCAGGTCGGAACTTACCCGACAAGGAATTTCGCTACCTTAGGACCGTTATAGTTACGGCCGCCGTTTACTGGGACTTCAATCAAGAGCTTGCACCCCATCATTTAATCTTCCAGCACCGGGCAGGCGTCACACCCTATACGTCCACTTTCGTGTTTGCAGAGTGCTGTGTTTTTATTAAACAGTCGCAGCCACCGATTTTTTGCAACCCCGTTGGGCTCGCCTTGTACAGGTTCACCTACTTGGGGCATACCTTCTCCCGAAGTTACGGTATCAATTTGCCGAGTTCCTTCTCCTGAGTTCTCTCAAGCGCCTTAGAATACTCATCTCGCGCACCAGTGTCGGTTTGCGGTACGGTCGTCAATAGCTGAAGCTTAGTGGCTTTTCCTGGAAGCAGGGTATCACTCACTTCGTCTGCAAGCAGACTCGTTATCACCCCTCATCTAAGCCCGGCGGATTTGCCTACCAGGCACGACTACAGGCTTGAACCAACATATCCAACAGTTGGCTGAGCTAACCTTCTCCGTCCCCACATCGCACTATTGATCGGTACAGGAATATTGACCTGTTTCCCATCAGCTACGCATCTCTGCCTCGCCTTAGGGGCCGACTCACTCTACGCCGATGAACGTTGCGTAGAAAACCTTGCGCTTACGGCGAGGGGGCTTTTCACCCCCTTTAACGCTACTCATGTCAGCATTCGCACTTCTGATACCTCCAGCATCCGTTACCAGACACCTTCACAGGCCTACAGAACGCTCTCCTACCACGTGCAATAAATTGCACATCCGCAGCTTCGGTAAC
>NZ_RBJA01000001.1:3570000-5372473 GCF_003634645.1 Acidovorax sp. 94
AGATTTGAGGCCGCCAAGCGCCAGGGCCTGAAAACACCTTAGAACCTGTTCAAATCTCGATCTTGGACCCGAGTTCGACCACGGCATTGTTCGGCAGGTGCAGGAAGTCTGCCGCGCCGCTGGCGTTGTGGTGCATCTGGGCAAACAGCTTTTCGCGCCAGGGGGCCATGCCGCCGCCCATGGTGGGGATGACCGTATCGCGCGAGAGGAAGTAGCTGGTCGTCATGGCCTCCAGCTCGCAGCCCCGGCCGCGCAGCAGTTCCAGCGCGCGGGGCACATCGGGGTCGTTCTTGAAGCCGTAGTGGATCACCACCTGCCAGCAGTCGTGGCCCAGCGGTTCGACCTGCAGGCGCTTGTCCAAGCCGATCCAGGGGGTTTCGTGGTTGTGCACCGTGACGAACAGGTTCTGCTGATGCAGCACCTTGTTGTGCTTGAGATTGTGCAAAAGCGCATTGGGCACCGCGCCGGTTTCGGCAGTGAGGAACACTGCGGTGCCATCCACGCGCGTGGGCGGACTGACGAACACCGACTCTAGGAAGTCCTTGAGGTCGATTGCGTCGGCACGCAACTTGTCATTCAGCAGGCGGCGCCCTTCTTTCCACGTCATCATCAACGAGAACACGATGCCCCCAATCAGCAGCGGGAACCAGCCGCCCTGGAACAGCTTGAGCAGGTTGGACGCAAAAAACGCCAGGTCCACCACAAAGAAACAGCCGGTGGCCGCAATACACAGCGCCAGCGGGTAGCCCCAGCCATAGCGGATCACGAAGAAAGTCAGCGTGGTGGTGATCAGCATGTCCAGCGTCACGGCAATGCCGTAAGCCGCCGCCAGGTTGCTGGACGAGCGGAACATCACCACCGCAAGAACGATGGCGGCGAACAGCCCCCAGTTGACCAGCGGCATGTAAATCTGCCCCGTGTCGCGCACGCTGGTGTGCTGGATATTCAGTCGGGGCAGGTAGCCCAACTGAATCACCTGCTTGGTCACGCTGAAGGCGCCAGTGATAAGGGCTTGCGACGCGATCACCGTGGCCATGGTGGCCAGCACCACCAGCGGGATCAGCGCCCAGTCGGGTGCCATCATGTAGAAGGGGTTCTTCACGGCTTCGGGCTCGGCCAGCAGCAGTGCGCCCTGGCCAAAGTAATTGAGCGTGAGCGCCGGCATGGCCACGCCAAACCAAGCCAAGCGAATGGGCCGCTTGCCAAAGTGGCCCAGATCGGCATACAGGGCCTCGGCGCCGGTCACGCACAACACCACCGCACCCAGGATGATGAAGCTGGTGCCCGGGTTGGCCCACATGAACCCGACTGCATGGTGCGGGCTCAACGCCCAGAGGATTTCGGGGTGGCCCACGATGTGAGAGACCCCCAGGAGGGCAATGCTGAAAAACCACACCAGCGTGATGGGCCCGAAGAACTTGCCGATCCCGCTGGTCCCGCGCTTTTGTACGGCAAACAGGCAAAACAGCACGACCAGTGTGATGGGAATCACGTACTGCTTGAAGTGGGGCGAGACCACCTCAAGCCCTTCCACCGCCGACAACACCGAAATGGCGGGGGTGATGACGCCGTCACCATAAAACAGCGAGGTGCCGAAGATGCCCACTGCCAGCAGCACGCCACGCAGCCGGGGTTTGTCCTTCACGGCCTGCGAAGCCAGGGCCAGCATCGCGATCAGCCCGCCTTCGCCATGGTTGTCGGCGCGCAGCACCAGCACCACGTATTTCAGCGAAACAATGACGGTCAGCGTCCAGAAGAAGATCGAAAGAATGCCGTAGATGTTGTCTTGCGTGAACGGCACATGGCCGGACCCGAACACTTCTTTGACGGCATACAGCACACTGGTGCCGATATCGCCATACACAACACCGATGGCGCCCAGCGTGAGCGCTGCGAGCGATGACTTGGAGCTTTGCACTGACCGCACCCGGCACACAAGGGTCGCCGGGTTCCGTTACTTTTGGGAACGCTATTGTGCGCTTGCGCCCAATCAAGCGCCTGGAGGCCACACCCTATGTTGCAACGCAGCAACTCACCCTTGGCAGTCGTGGGCCGACGTGGCAGGCAGCGTCCCCTGCCTGGCAGGAACGCGCCGTGGGCAATTCAGGGAAGAGGCTAGTCGTACACCTCGGCGTCGGGGTTGGTGGCCTCCAGCTCATAGCTGGCTGCCAGCATCGCCAGGCGACCCACCACGCCATACATATAGAAGCGGTTGGGCGCACTCACCCCCGGGCGCACGCCAGGCTGGGGCATGTGGGTGCTGTGCTCAAAGGCCAGCGGCACGAAGCTGGCGCCCGGTGCATTGAGGTTTTCGTCCACGCCGCGCTCGGCATGCATGCGGTAGAAACCGCCCACCACATAGCGGTCCATCATGTAGACCACAGGCTCGGCCACGGCCTCGTGCACACGCTCTTGGGTCAACACGCCTTCCTGGATGATGAGGTCGTTGACCGGCTGGCCGTCCTTGATGACGGCCATCTTGTTCTTGGTCTTGCGGTTGACCGCGTCCAGCTCCTTGGCATCGCGCACGGTCATGATGCCCATGCCGTAGGTGCCGTTGTTGGCCTTGACGATGACAAACGGCTTTTCGTTGATGCCGTATTCCTTGTACTTGCGGCGCACCTTGGTCAAAAGCGCATCCACCGTGGTCTGCAGCTTGTCCATGCCTTTGTCTTCGGCAAAGTCCACCTCGTCGCACTGGCTGTACATGGGGTTGATGAGCCAGGGGTCGATGCCCAGCATCTTGCCAAAACGCTTGGCCACCTCTTCGTAGTTCTTGAAGTGGGTGCTCTTGCGGCGCACGCTCCAGCCCGCGTGCAGCGGGGGCAGCAGGTACTGCTCGTGGATGTCTTCCAGGATGCCGGGGGCGCCGGCCGAGAGATCGTTGTTGAGCAGGATGGTGCAGGGGTCAAAGTCCTTGAGACCCAGGCGGCGCTTGGTGCGCACCACGGGTTCCAGCGTCACCGTGTCTCCGTTGGGCAGCTCGATCAGCGTGGGCTTCTTGATTTCGGGGCTGATGGAGCCCACGCGCACGTTGAGCCCGGCCATGTTGAAGATGCGCTGCAGCTGCACCACGTTGGCCAGGTAGAAGGTGTTGCGTGTGTGGTTCTCCGGAATGATCAAGAGGTTGCGCGCCTCGGGGCAGATCTTCTCGATGGCAGCCATGGCGGCCTGCACGGCCAGGGGCAGCATCTCCTTGGTCAGGTTGTTCCAGCCGCCGGGGAACAGGTTGGTGTCCACGGGCGCGAGCTTGAAGCCGGCATTGCGGATGTCCACCGAGGTATAGAACGGCGGCGTGTGCTCCATCCACTCCAGCCGGAACCAGCGTTCGATGGCGGGCATCGAGTCGAGAACGCGCTGTTCGAGTTCGTTGATCGGCCCTGTCAGGGCCGTGATGAGATGCGGAACCATGGGAAGCCCTCAGAGGAGACGGGAACGATTGCAATCCATTGTAGGGTTGGGGCGTGACCGGCCTTCGCAAGCCCGCCGGGCGGATTATTCGGGCTGCCCCCGCTCAGCGCCGCCAAAACGCCGGGGTGAGCAAGGCCATGAAGCTCAGAATCTCCAGCCGCCCCAGCAGCATGGCCAGCGTGCACACCCACACCTGAAAGTCCGTCAATACGGCGTAGTTGGACGCTGGCCCCACGCTGCCCAGCCCCGGCCCCATGCAATTGACGCTGGCGATCACAGCGGAGAACGCGGTCACCGGATCCAGGTCGGTGAGCAGCAGCACCATGCTCAGGCCAATGATGGTGGCGCCATACACCAGCATGAAGGCGAGCACCGAGAAGATCACCCGGTTGTCCACCACCGCATCGCCCAGGCGCACCGGCTGCACGGCGCGGGGGTGCACCAGGCGGTTCATCTCGCGCCGCGCCTGCTTGAGCAGGATGAGCATGCGGACCATCTTGATGCCGCACCCGGTGGAGCCCGCGCTGGTCGCCACGCCCGACAGCAGCAGCATGAACACGGGCGCAAACACCGGCCAGCTCAGGTAGTCCACCGTGGCGTAGCCGGTGGTGGTGGCAATCGACACCAGGTTGAACATGCCGTAGCGCAGCGCATCGAGCGGCGCATACACGCCTTTCACCCACAGCAGCACCGACACCAGCAGCCCCCCGCCCACCAGCGTGAACAAGGTGGCGCGCAGTTCGGGGTCGCGCCAGAACCCCTGCCAGTGGCCTTTGCGAATAGCCACAAAATACAGCGCAAAGTTGCAACTGGCCACCAGCATGAAGCCCACGGCAATGGCTTCCAGCAAGGGCGACTGATAAAAACCGAAGCTGGTGTCGTGGGGCGACAGTCCCCCCAGGCTCACCGTGGAAAACATGTACATCAGCGCGTTCACCGGGTCCATGCCCCCCGCCCAGTACGCCAGCGCACACGCCGTGGAAAACAGCGCGTACACCCCCCACAGCCCTTTCGCGGTTTCGGTCATGCGCGGGGTGAGCTTGGCATCCTTCACCGGGCCCGCCGCCTCGGCCTTGAACAGCTGACTGCCGCCCACGCCCAGCAAGGGCAACACCGCCACGGCCAGGATCAGGATGCCCATGCCCCCCACCCACTGCAAAAAGGTGCGCCACACGTTCATGGACACGGGCAATGCGTCGAGCCCGGTGAGCACCGTGGACCCAGTGGTGGTCAGGCCCGACACCGCCTCGAAGTACGCATGGGTGAACGACATGGGCCGGCCGATTTCATGGGTGACCAGCATCAGCGGCAGCGCCGCAAACAGCGGCAGCAGCACCCAGACCAGCGTGACCAGCATCACGCCATGGCGCGGCTGCAGCTCGCGCCGAAACAGGCGCAGCTTCCACCACAGGCCGCAGCCTACGGCCAGGGTCGCAGCCATGGCCACGGGATAGATGTGCCACACCCCATCGCGCAGGAACCACGACACCGACAACGGCAGCCCCATGGTCAGCGCAAAGATCATGATCAGGATGCCCAGCACCCGCAGCACGGGAAACATGTCCACCATGGCGTCGTCCTCGCAGGCCCTGCGTCAGAAGAAAGTGGCGCTCACGCGGAAGAGCTTTTCCACGTCACGCACCAGCCGCTTGTGCGGCAGGAAGAACACCACGTGGTCGTTGCTCTCGATGACGGTGGAGCTGCGCGGGATGATCACTTGGGGTTCGCGCAAATCATCAGACGGCACGTCCGGCGAATCCGGCAGGCCGCGCACGATCAGGCCCATGTGCACCTCGTGCGGCAACTGCAGGTCGCTGACCTTGCGGCCGACCACGCGCGAGCTTTTGCGGTCGCCGCGCGCCACGATCTCCAGCGCTTCAGCCACGCCACGGCGCAGACTGTGCACGGCCTGCACATCGCCCTGGCGCACATAGGCCAGGAGCTCGCCCAGCATGGCCTGCGCAGGCGACAGCGCAATGTCGATCTGCGTGCCGTGCATCAGGTCGGCGTAGCTGCGCCGATTGATAAGGGCCAGCACCCGCTTGGCGCCCATGCGCTTGGCCAGCAGGGACGACATGATGTTGTCCTCGTCGTCATCGGTCAGCGCCAGGAAGAGGTCGATCTCTTCCACGCTCTCGCCGCCCAGCAGGTCTTCGTCCGTCGTATCGCCCTGCAGCACCAGCACATCGGACGGCAGACTGGACGCCAGCTCGATACAGCGATCAGGGTCGGACTCAATCATCTTGATGTGAAACCGCCCCGGCTCCTTGCTGAGCTGGCGCGCCAGCCGCAGCCCCACGCGGCCACCCCCGGCAATCATGATGCGCCGGACAGGCTGCCCCGGGCGGTCCCCGCGCCGGTGCAAGGCCGTGAGCACGTTGGCAATGTGGCCGCTGGCCGCCAGCACAAACACCTCATCGCCCGGCTCGATGCGCGTGTTGCCATCGCAGGCCACAAAGCGGTCCGGCTCGTCCTGAAACCGCCGGTAGATCGCCACCAGGCGCATGGCCACGTCGGGCAAGCTCTCGCGCAGCTCGCTGATGGTGTGGCTCACCATGGGCGCCCCGGCGCGCGCGCGCACCGACACCAGGCAGGCGCGGCCGCCCGCAAACTCGCGCACCTGCATGGCCTCGGGGTATTCGATCAGCTTGCCGATGTAGCGGGTCAGGGACTCTTCGGGGCAGATGATGCGGTCCACGCCAAAGCCCTCGGGGCCGGTCAGCCGCTCATCCAGCGTGAATCCGTTGGAACGCACCCGCGCGATGCGCTTGGGGATGTTGAACACCAGCTGCGCCACCTTGCAGCACACCAGGTTGGTCTCGTCCTGTGCAGCGCAGGCGATCAGCAGATCGGTGTCCTCGGCGCCCGCCTCGGCCAACACGGCCGGTTCGATGCCATTGCCCACCACACCGCGCAGGTCAAAGCGCGACTCCAGGTCGCGCAGGCGGGCGGCATCGGTGTCGATGACTGTGATGTCGTTGCGCTCGGACACCAGGCTGTCTGCCACGCTCTGGCCCACACGGCCCGCGCCGAGGATGATGATTTTCATAAGAAATTGGGCCTTAGCGCTTTACAGGTAAGCGCTAGCAGCTATGAAACAAGGAGCAAATCACCCCCGCACCTCACCCTCGCCCAGCACCACGTACTTGAGTGAGGTCAGCCCTTCGATGCCCACCGGCCCACGCGCATGGAACTTGTCGGTGCTAATGCCGATTTCGGCGCCCAGGCCGTACTCAAAACCATCGGCAAACCGCGTGCTGGCGTTCACCATCACGCTGGCCGAATCCACCTCGCGCAGGAACTGCTGGGCGTGCATGTGGTCACGCGTCAGGATGGCATCGGTGTGGTGGCTCGAATAGTGGTTGATGTGGGCAATGGCCTCGTCCACACCGGCCACCACCTTCACGCTGATGATCGGGGCCAGGTATTCCTCACTCCAGTCCTGCTCCGTGGCGGGGGTGAGGAGTGCGCCAGGCACGTCGGCCAGCAGCGCCAGCGACTCGGGGCAACCGCGCATCTCCACGCCCTTGGCGGCGTACACCACGCCGATCTGGGGCAAGAATTCGGCCGCCACCCCGCGCGCCACCAGCAGGCCTTCGCTCGCGTTGCAGGGGCTGTATTTGTTGGTCTTGGCGTTGTCGGCCACCTTCACCGCCATGGCGATGTCGCAGGGGTCGTCCACATAGGTGTGGCAGTTGCCGTCCAGGTGCTTGATCACGGGCACCTTGGCATCGCGGCTGATGCGCTCGATCAGCCCCTTGCCGCCGCGCGGGATGATCACGTCCACAAACTGCGGCATGGCAATCAGCTGGCCCACGGCCTCGCGGTCCGTGGTCTGCACCAGCTGCACGCCGTGCTCCGGCAGGCCCGCCTCCGCCAGTGCCTGCTGCACCAGCTTGGCCAGCGCCTTGTTCGAATCAATCGCCTCGGAGCCACCACGCAGGATGCAGGCATTGCCGCTTTTGATCGACAGCGACGCGGCCTCGATGGTCACATTGGGGCGGCTCTCGTAGATCATGCCGAACACGCCAATCGGCACGCGCATCTGGCCCACGCGGATGCCGCTGGGCTGCTGCTTCATCCCCAGGATCTCGCCAATGATGTCGGGCATGGCGGCGAGCTGCTCGCAGCCTTCGGCGCAGGTCTCCAGCACCTTGGGGCTGAGCTTGAGGCGGTCCACCATGGGCTCGGACAGGCCGTTGGCCACAGCGCGCTCCAGGTCTTTGGCGTTGTCGATCTGCAGCGCAGCCACGTTCTCACGCAGCAAGCGGGCCAGCGCCTTGAGCGCTTTGTTTTTGATAGCTGCTGGCGCTTTGGCCATCAGCGCAGAGGCCGTTTTGGCCTGGAGACCGAGAGAATGCGTGTATTCGGCGACGTTGAGGGCGTTCATCCAGCGATTTTGCCGCACTTGGCTTTACCCTTGCGGCCTTGCCCTACTCGCATATCCTTGGCCATGACCACCACCGCCCCCGCCCAGTTCGTCGCCCTGACCGAAGCCTTGCAGGCCTTTGAACGCGGCGACCACACCGCCGCCACCCTGAGCACCCTGGCCCGCCAGCAAACCACCCTGCTCGCCGCCCTGCCCCCACGCTACGGCGAGGTGCTGCTGAACCTGCTGGACCGGCTGGAGTCGAGCGCGCTGTTTTCGGAGGAAAGCTGCTCATTCAGCCAGAAGGATCTGGTGGCCAACCTGCGGATGTGGGCGGACAAAGCGCGCGGGGCGCTGGAGCAGCTCTGACGTCCACGTGCAGACAAAGCCGTCACTACATCTTTGATAGCTACTTGCGCTTTCTGGATAAGCGCCAGGGGCCAAAAACACTCAAATTTATCGGCCAACCTTACCGCGCGGCCTGGGTCAGCCTGCACACCTGCAGCGCAAGCCTCTGCAGCGCCTGCCACCCATCGGTGGGCCAATCGGGCTGCTTGAGCCCCTTGACGATGCCGTCCACGATATGCGCCGACTGCAGCAGGCGCGCCAGCGCCGCGTCGCTGGCCCTGGGCAGGATGCGTTCGTACAGCTTTTCCTTGGCGCCCCACACCCGGTTTTCGCGCAGGGCCATGGGCAGAGGGCGGCCGGCGTTCATGGCGTCTTTCACGCGCTTCAAGGCACGGATGTCTTCGGCCAGCGCCCAGTGCACCAGCACTTCGGCCTCGCCCTCGGCCTGCAGGCCGTCGAGCATGCGCTGCACGCGGGCGGTATGGCCTGAGAGCACGGATTCAGAGAGCTTGAACACGTCGTAGCGCGCGACGTTGAGCACAGCGGCTTCGACCTGGGCCTGCGCCAGCTCGCCGGGGGGGTGGAGCAATGCGAGCTTTTGGATCTCCTGGTGGGCAGCGAGCAGATTGCCCTCCACCCGGTCGGCAAAAAACTGCAGCGCGCGCTGGCCCTCCTCGCCCGCCACCACGCGCTGGCCCTGGGCGGCCAGGCGCTGGGCGATCCACTGCGGCAGCATGCCGCGCTCGATGGGGTCGATCTGGATCGATGTGCCGCTGGATTCCAGCGCCGCAAACCATGCGCCCGTGCGTGTGGCCTTGTCAAGGCGCGGCAACATCACCAGCGTGAGCGTGCTGTCGTTGCCCTTGGCGGATTCAGCAATCTGCTGCAGCGCCACGCCACCATCCTTGCCGGGCTTGCCCGAGGGGATGCGGATCTCGACGATCTGCTTGTCGGCAAACAGGCTCAAGCTGCCGCCAGCTGCCAGCACAGCGCTCCAGTCAAAGTGAGCGCCTGCTACCGTGTACGAGGTGCGTTCGGTATAGCCCTGGGCACGGGCCGTGGCGCGGATGGCGTCTGCCGCCTCCTGCTGCAGCAGGGGCTCGTCGCCATGCAACACGTAAAGCGGCGACAGGCCCCGTTGAAGATGCGGTGAGAGTTGGGCCAGGGCGACTTGCATGCGGCAAAGTTTATCGCCTGGGCAGGCCCGGCACTGTGCACATTGCCAGCAAATGCCCTCACAGTGCACAAGAGAGACCGCAAACTAATCAGCTGCAGTGCTATTCACTGGCGCCCAAAGCCCCGAGAATTCCCCCGGGGCGCGTACACGCGCCCGTACCGACATCGACTGCCTTCCCAGAAAGCCCCCGCACCATGCCACCCAACGCCCTGCGCAGCGCCCAGCCCACCAGCCTGATCGGCGCCCCCACCGACATCGGCGCCGGGGCGCGCGGCGCCTCCATGGGGCCCGAGGCCCTGCGCGTGGCGGGCCTGCAGGCAGCGCTGGAGTCGCACGGACTGCAGGTGTTTGACCGGGGCAACTTGAGTGGCCCCGCCAACCCCTGGCAGCCTCCCGTGGACGGTTATCGGCACCTGCCCGAGGTGGTGGAGTGGAACCAGCGGGTGTTTGACGCCGTGTATGCCGAGCTGCAACTGGGCCACCTGCCCATCCTGCTGGGTGGCGACCACTGCCTGGGCCTGGGCAGCATCAGCGCCGTGGCCCGCCATTGCGCAGAAATGGGCAAGAAGCTGCGGGTGCTGTGGCTGGATGCCCATGCCGACTTCAACACCAGTGCACTCACGCCCAGCGGCAATGTGCATGGCATGCCCGTGGCCTGCCTGTGCGGGTTCGGCCCCGAGGCGCTGACCGGGCTGGCCCGCATGCCGGGCGGTGGCGCGGCGCTCCGCCCGTCGCAGATCCGGCAGATCGGCATCCGCAGCGTGGACGCGGGCGAAAAGCGCTTTGTGCATGAGCAGGGCCTGGAGGTGTTCGACATGCGCTACATCGACGAGGTGGGCATGCGCCAGACCATGCAGCAGGCGCTGGCCGGACTGGATGCACACACCCACCTGCATGTGAGCTTTGATGTGGACTTTCTGGACCCCGACATCGCGCCCGGCGTTGGCACCACGGTGCCGGGAGGCCCCACCTACCGCGAGGCGCAGTTGTGCATGGAGATGATTGCCGACAGCGGGCGCCTGGCCTCGCTGGACATTGTGGAACTCAACCCCGCACTGGATGTGCGCAACCGCACGGCGGTGCTGGCGGTGGACCTGGTGGAGTCGCTGTTTGGCAAAAGTACGCTCATGCGGACATCCCCCTGAGCACCTGCGCCTCGCCCATCACGAACGCCCGGCACGGCGCTGTCGCTGCCTGCTGCTCTGCGCTACCGCCAAGAGGCCACAGCCCCACGCCTGGGCTCAGCGCTTGGCCGCTGCCAGGCGGCGCATAAGCTGCTGCACCAGGTCGGTCCGCATGTTGCGGTAGAGCAGCGCTTCCTCAGCCTCCTTGGCCAGGGCGATGGTTTCGTTGTAGCTGATGTCGCGCTGCTGCAGCAGCTCGGTCTCGGGAATCAGTTCGGCACCTGCCGGGGTACGCAGCCGGAACCTGATGCGCAGGCGCAGCTGCAGTTCGCGCACCTGGCCCGAGGCATTGAGCCCCACCACCGCGCGCTCCTGCTGCTCCTGCAGCAAATCCAGAATGGCATCGGCCGTGGGCATGGCCGCCGGGTCGCGCAGCAGCTGCAGCTTGCCGCCCGAACCCTCCAGCGTGCGCTGCAACTCCCGCGCGAGGGGCGAGCCTGCAGGTGCTGCGATGTAGAGCGAGTCAAACCCGAACTCGGGCACGCCCCGCAGCCGAAATCCGCAGGCGGACAGTAGGGCCACGGGCGCGAGAGAGAGCAGTGTGCGCTTGTTCATGGGGGCTATACCACCACGTTCACGAGGCGGCCAGGCACCACAATGACGCGCTTGGGCACAGCGCCTGCAGCCTGGGCCACAAACGTCTCGCTGGCCAAGGCAATGCGTTCGATCTCGGCCTTGTCGGCCTGTGCGGGCACATGAATGGAGCCGCGCAGCTTGCCGTTGACCTGCAGCATGAGCTCGATCTCGTCCTGCACCAGCGCGTTCGCATCGACCTGGGGCCAGGGTGCATCCAGCAGGTCGCCCAGTTCGGCCGCGTAACCCAGGCCGCTCCAGAGGCTGTGCGCAATGTGGGGGGTGGCCGGGTACAGGCAGCGCAGCAGGATGCCAAAGCCTTCGATCAGCGCCACCTGAGCACCAGCCGAGTCGGTGGCCTTGAAGTCTTCGAGCGCGTTGATCATCTTCATCGCGCCGGAGACCACGGTGTTGTACTGCATGCGCTGGTAGTCGTAGTCCACCTGCTTGAGCACGGTGTGGATCTCCAGGCGCAGGGCCTTGGCTTCTTTGCCAAATTCAACGTCTTTCAGGCTGCTGGCGCTTGCCACGCTTGCGCTTGCAGCTCCCATATCCATAGCAGACAGCTTGAGGCCGAAGTTCCACACCCGGCGCAGGAAGCGGTAGCTGCCTTCCACCGCCGCGTCGTTCCACTCCAGCGTGGCTTCGGGCGGGGCAGTGAACATGGTGTACAGGCGGGCGGTGTCGGCGCCGTACTTCTCGATCAGGTCCTGCGGGTCCACGCCGTTGTTCTTGGACTTGGACATGGTGCCCACGCCCTCGTAGTCGATGGGCGTGCCCACGGGCAACATACCGTCGCCGCTGGTGGCTTCGTTCTTCAGCTTGGCGCCGATGATCTTGCCGCCTTCGTCCAGCACGTGCTCCACATCGTGCGGCCAGAAGTAGTCCTTGCCGCCCTTGGCGGTGCGGCGGCTGTAGATGTGGTTGAGCACCATGCCCTGCGTGAGCAGCTTGGTGAAGGGCTCATCGACCTTGACCAAGCCCAGGTCACGCATGACCTTGGTCCAGAAGCGCGCGTACAGCAGGTGCAGGATGGCGTGTTCGATGCCGCCGATGTACTGGTCCATGCCGCTGCCGCCAGCGGCATGTTGCTGGTCCCGCATCCAGTAGGCGGTGCCGTCGGCCACCATCGCGTCGGCATTCTTGGGGTCGCAGTACCGCATGAAGTACCACGAGCTGTCCACGAACGTGTCCATGGTGTCCGTCTCGCGGCGGGCAGGCTTGCCGCACACGGGGCAGGTCACGCCCGCGTGGAAGCCTTCGTGCTTGTGCAGCGGGTTGCCCGAGCCATCGGGGATACAGTCTTGCGGCAGCACCACGGGCAGGTCTTTTTCGGGCACGGGCACGGCGCCGTGTTCATCGCAGTGGATGATGGGGATCGGCGTGCCCCAGTAGCGCTGGCGGCTCACGCCCCAGTCGCGCAGGCGCCAGGTGGTCTTCTTCTCGCCCAGGCCCTTCTGCTCCAGCGCATGGGCCACGGCGTTCACGGCTTCCTTGTACGACAGGCCGCTGAAGCTGTCGGAGTTGATGGTCACGCCGCGTTGCTTGTCGCCGTACCAGTCGTTCCATTGGTGGTAGTCGAAGTGTTCGCCATCGACCAGCACGACCTGCTTGATCTCGATGCCGTACTTGAGGGCGAACGCGAAGTCGCGCTCGTCGTGCGCGGGCACGCCCATCACGGCGCCGTCGCCATAGCCCATCAACACGTAGTTGCCGACCCAGACCTCGACCTTTTCGTCGGTGAGCGGGTGGGTGACGAACAGGCCCGTTGGCACGCCCTTCTTCTCTTGGGTAGCCAGCTCGGCCTCGGTAGTGCCGCCGCTCTTGCATTCTTCGATAAAGGCTCTGAGAGCAGGATTGGTCTTGGCGGCGTGGGCGGCCAGCGGGTGCTCCGGCGCCACGGCGCAGAAGGTCACGCCCATGATCGTGTCAGCACGCGTGGTGAACACGTACATCTTGCCGTCGCCGATCAGCGCACCGTCATCGCCCGCAATGTCGTGCGTGAAGGCGAAGCGCACGCCCTCAGACTTGCCGATCCAGTTCTCCTGCATCAGCTTCACGCGCTCGGGCCAGCCGGGCAGCTTGTCGCCGGTCACAAAATCGAGCAGCTCTTCGGCGTAGTCGGTGATCTTGAGGTAGTAGCCGGGGATCTCGCGCTTTTCGACCACCGCACCCGTGCGCCAGCCCTTGCCGTCAATCACCTGCTCGTTGGCCAGCACGGTCTGGTCCACCGGGTCCCAGTTCACGACCTGGGTCTTGCGGTAGGCAATGCCCTTTTCGAGCATTTTCAGGAACAGCCACTGGTTCCACTTGTAGTAAGTGGGGTCGCAGGTGGCCACTTCGCGGCTCCAGTCGATGGCCAGGCCCATGGCCTGCATCTGCTTCTTCATGTACGCGATGTTTTCGTACGTCCACTTGGCAGGGGGCACACCATTCTTCAGCGCCGCGTTCTCGGCGGGCAGGCCGAAGGCGTCCCAGCCCATGGGCATCAGCACGTTGTAGCCGTTCATGCGCAGGTAGCGCGTGAGCATGTCGTTGATGGTGTAGTTGCGCACGTGGCCCATGTGCAGCTTGCCGCTGGGGTACGGCAGCATCGAGCAGGCGTAGAACTTCTTCTTGTTGGCGTCTTCCGTCACGCGGTAGGCATCGGTGGCGGTCCAGTGGCCGTGGGCGGCGCGCTCGACGTCTTGGGGAGAGTATTTGTCTTGCATGGGGGCTCGGGGGTGAGAGGGAGGTGCAGCCGCAGGGCCGCGCTGCGCAGATTTTAGGCTGTCAGGCCCCGCCTTCCGCGCCTGCCGCCGCCAGTGGCCTGTGCAGACCGGCTGGCACGGCGGCGCACGGCGGTTTCAGGGGGCCTTGGCAGGGGCAGACGGCGCGCCTGCGGCCGGTGGCTCGGCCACAAAGCCGATGCGCTGCAGCCCGGCCAGATGCGCTGCGCCCATGACCTCGACCACGCGCCCATAGGGCACTGCGGCGTCAGCGCGCAGCTGGATTTCGGTGTCGGGCAGTTCGGCGCCGATGCGGCGCAGGCGCTCAGCCAACGCGCTCTGCGACAGCGGCTGGTCGTCCAGAAAGGCTTGGCCCGACGCATCGACCACAAGGGTAACGAACTGCGGCGCACTACCGGGCGTGGCGCCCTCGGAGCGTGGCAGGTCGAGCCGGATGGAACTGGCCAGCAGCGGTGCCGTGAGGATGAAGATGACCACCAGCACCAGCATCACATCGACCAACGGCGTCATGTTGATGTCGCTCATGGGCTGTGGCCCGGTGGTGCGTTCGAGTCTGCCGAAACTCATGCCCCCACGCTCCCCGCTGCGCGTGGTTCGCTGCCCCCCATGGGGGCGGACCCGCCTTGGGGCGGCCCGGCGGCGGGTCGGCTCGCATTGCTCAGACCTTCTGTGGTGCCTGCCAAACTCTGGAGTGCCGCCGTGTCAATGACCAGTTCGCGCAGGTCGCGCGCAAACCCTTCCAGGTCCGCCTCGATGCGGCCGATCAGCCGCCCAAACACGTTGTAGGCCAGCACCGCGGGGATGGCCACGGCCAGCCCGGCCGCCGTCATGACCAGGGCCTCGCCCACGGGGCCGGAGACGCGGTCGATGGTGATCTGGCCCGCGCCCGCCATGGCCGTCAGCGCATGGTAGATGCCCCACACGGTGCCCAGCAGCCCCACGAACGGCGCGGTGGAGCCCACCGTGGCCAGCAGCACCTGGCCAAACTGCAGGCGCCCCAGCACGCCATGCAGGGCATCGCGCAGCACCCGGGTCAACCGCTGAGACAGGCTGCCCGCGCTGGCCAATGAGGCCGGGGCATCGGGCAGAGAATGATTTGCTATTGAATTTGCAGCAACCACCAGAGGCAAGACCAGCGCAGCGCGGTCAAAAGACTGCAAACGTTGTGCTGCAACCTCCATGGATGGCGCCTGCCAGAACGCCGCAGTGCAGCGGGCCACGTCGGCACTGGCCTGGCGCATGAGCCGCAGCTTCCAGACGATGACCACCCAGCTTGCCACCGACATGGCCAGGAGCACCAGTGCGGCACCCTGCGTGACGGCGTCGCCCTGGCGCCACCAGTGGAGAGCGTCCATCAATACCTCGTTATTTGGCGCATCGCCCGCAACTGGCGCGCCCGAAGCCAGTGCCACCGTGGAACTGGCTTCGCCAGGCCATGGGTGGCGTCCCCCTGCAGGGGGAAGATGCGAAGCATCTCAGGGGGTTTCTCATTGCAGACCGAGCACGTCGAACATGTCGAACATGCCCGTCTTGTGCCCAGCGAGGAACCGCACCGCCCGCAGGCTGCCCTGTGCATAGGTGGAGCGGCTGGAAGACTTGTGCGTGATCTCGATGCGCTCGCCGATGCCCGCGAACAGCACGGTGTGATCGCCCACGATGTCACCACCCCGGATGGTGGCAAAACCGATGCTCGACGGATCGCGCTCACCAGTGACACCTTCGCGGGCGTACACGCCACATTCCTTGAGATCGCGCCCCATGGCGTCGGCAATCACCTCGCCCATCTTGAGCGCGGTGCCCGAGGGCGCATCCACCTTGTGGCGATGGTGGGCTTCGATGATCTCGATATCGTAGCCCGTGGCCATGGCCTTGGCCGCCATCTGCAGCAGCTTGAGGGTGACGTTCACGCCCACGCTCATGTTGGGCGCCATGACGATGGCGGTGCGCTGGGCAAAGACGGCAATCTCGGCCTTTTGCGCATCGGTGAAGCCCGTGGTACCCACCACGGCTTTTACCCCGAGTTCGCAGCACACGGCCAGGTGGGCCAGGGTGCCCTCAGGGCGTGTGAAATCAATCAGAACGTCGGCGTTTTTCAGGCCCGCAGCAATGTCGGCGGTGATGGCAACACCGCTGGCATGGCCCAGAAACGCGGTGGCATCCGAACCGATGCCGGGGCTGGACGGCACGTCCAGCGCGCCTGCCAGCACACAGTCGTCACTGGCGCGAAGGGCCTCGATCAGCATGCGGCCCATGCGACCGGAGGCACCGGCAACGGCAACACGGAGGGGGCGCGAGGGCGTGGATGCGGGGGCAGGCGAAGGGGTCCCTGTCATGAGTGTCCTGTACGTTGTCGTTGGCTTTGAAGTGAGGCGGGCATCGATCTACCCGTTGCCCCACCGGCCAGATCGCGAAAATCAGCGTGCTGGCGCTTCCAGCGGCGGGTAACTGACAGAAGCAGGCTCCAGCGGGGGCGCAGTCGGGGAGGCTGATGGCCGTTGCGACGCAGGGTAGCGGGCCAGTTGCTCCGGTGTGGCCTCCAGCACAGGCACCTTGCTTTTGGAGCCACGCGAGCCCAGTGTGGCCACGAACTCGGTCTCTGTGGGCATGGGGTCGCCTTCGGAGCGGTCCAGCCCATCGCCCTTGAAATACACGGTCAGCTTGCGGGTCTGGGCTTCTTCACCGGGGCGCTTGAGCGTGAACACGTATTCCCAGCGGTCTGCATGGAACAGGCTGGTGACCAGCGGCGTACCGAGGATTTCACGCACCTGCTGGCGGCTCATGCCGGGCTGGAGCGCCTCGACCTGCTCGCGCGACACAAAATTGCCCTGCACCACATCGATTTTGTAGGGAGTGACAATGCTGGCAATGCGGGTACTGGCACCATCCAGACTACTGCAACCGGCCAGGGCTGCCACGCTGGCACCGACCAAAAGGACCAGGCCCAGGCGGGCGCTGCAACGGGCTTTGACGGGCATGGGTAAAAGGGCTGAGGATATGATCGCCCCATTGTAGCGGCAGGCCTTCTGACCTTGAGGCCGGGCCCGCATCCCGAAAGACCATGCCATGACCAACATCGACGAACTCAAAAGCACGGGACTCAAGGCCACGCTGCCCCGCCTGAAGATTCTGGAGATCTTCCAGAAAGGCGAGCAACGCCATATGACGGCCGAAGATGTGTTCCGCGTGCTGCTGGAAGAGCGTTCGGACATTGGCCTGGCCACGGTCTACCGCGTGCTCACGCAGTTCGAGCAGGCCAGCATCCTGATCCGCAGCAATTTCGAGAGCGGCAAGGCGGTGTACGAACTCAACGAAGGGCAGCACCACGACCACTTCATCTGCACGTCGTGCGGCAAGGTGGAGGAGTTCTACGACCCCGAGATTGAAAAACGCCAGCAGGCCGTGGCCAAGGCCAAGGGCTGGCTGGTGCAGGACCACACCATGGCCCTGTATGGCCAGTGCGCTGCCTGCGCAAAGAAGTGAGCTCCCCCTGAGGCGCTGCGCGCCTTCCCCCTGAGGGGGACGCCCCCGGTGCGGCGGGGCGGCCCTTGCACGGGAGCGCTGGCATCGGGCGGTGGTGGTGCCAACAGTGCGCCCCAGCTTGTTTTGGGGCTGGACTCCTGGCAACCCGACGTTGGCGAACTCAACCGCCGGTGTCACGCTCCATGGCGCGGCGATGGCGCTCCACAAATTCCTGGTAGGTATCAATGCCGCGCAGTTGCAGGATGGTGTTGCGCACGGCGGCTTCGACCAGCACGGCGATGTTGCGGCCAGCCACCACCTGGATCACCACCTTGAGCACGGGCACGCCCAGCACGTCTTGCGTGAGTGGCTCGTAGGGCAGGCGCTCGTAGTCGCGCTCCAGGGTCTCCTTGCGCACCAGGTGCACGATGAGTTTGAGGCGCATCTTGCGGCGCACGGCCGTCTCGCCAAAGATGGCTCGGATATCGAGCAGACCGATGCCGCGCACTTCCAGCAGGTTCTGCAGCAGATCGGGGCACTTGCCTTCGATGGTGGTCTGGTTGATGCGGTACAGGTCCACCGCGTCGTCGGCCACCAGGCCGTTGCCGCGCGAAATCAGCTCCAGGCCCAGCTCGCTTTTCCCCAGGCCAGATTCGCCGGTGATCAGCACCCCCAGGCCAAGAATGTCCATGAACACGCCGTGCATGGTGGTGCGGTCGGCAAAGTGCTTGGACAGGTAGGCACGCAGCACGTCGATCACAAACGCCGAGGACTCGTGCGTGGAGAACATCGGGATCTGCGCGCGTTCGCACATCGACACCAGCGCATCGGGGGCGGTCTGGTCGTCGGCCAGCACCAGCACGGGCGGCTCCAGCGTCACGATGCGGGCAATGCGACGCTTGCAATCGTCGGGAGACGCGCTGCTCAGATAGGCAATCTCGCGCTCGCCCAGGATCTGGACGCGGTAGGGATGGATGTAATTGAGGTAGCCGACCAGATCGGCCCCGGAGCGCGCGGACCGCACGGCCACTTCGTCAAAGCGCCGCTCGGAAGCGCCCAGCCCGGCCACCCACTCCCACTTCAGGGGGCCGCGAAATTCCTCAAACAGAACATCGGCGCTGACAACATTGGGCTTCACGGCGAATCAGCGAAAGTGCGCAGCGCCAGACAGGCTCAAGCCGTTTGCGTGGACTGCCAGCCGGCAATCATGCCGTGCAGTTCGGCAGCATCGGTGCAGGCCTTGAGCCTTTCACGCAGGGCCGAATCGCTGAGCAGTTCGGCAATCTCGGAGAGGATTTCAAGGTGCTTCTGTGTGGCGGCTTCAGGCACCAGCAGAAAAATCAGCAGGCCCACAGGCAATTCGTCTGGCGCATCGAACCCGATGGGGTTCAGCAGCTGGAACACGGCAGCCATCGGTGCCTTGAGGCCCTTGATGCGCCCGTGGGGAATGGCCACGCCATGGCCCAGACCGGTGGAGCCCAGGCGTTCACGCGCAAAGAGGCTGTCGGTGATCAGCGCGCGCGAGAGACCGTGCTGGCTCTCGAACAGCAGACCCGCTTCTTCAAAAGCACGCTTCTTGCTGGTGGCGTCAACGCTCACAAGCACTTGAGCGGAGGGCAGGATGGAGGCGAGTCGGTTCATGGTCAAGGGTAACAATTATGCACATATTGGCGAAAACCCTGAGCGCGGCGCTGTGGGCAACAAAAAAACCGCCCGAAAGGGGCGGCTGCTGTGCCAGGCTCAGGGCTGGCGCATCAAGCGTGCAGTTCGCGCTTGGCGGCTTCGTGGTGGTGGTCCTGCAGGCGATCCTTGTGGCGCACCACCTGACGGTCCATCTTGTCGACCAGTTCATCCACGGCAGCATACAGGTCGGCGTGGGAGCTTTCGGCAAACAGGTCGTTGCCCTTCACATGGATATTGCATTCCGCTCGCTGCCGCTTTTCCTTCTCCTTTTGCTTCTCTACCGTCAGCAGTACCTTGACGTCGACAACTTGGTCAAAATGGCGGGTGATCCGGTCCAGCTTGGTGGTGACGTAGTTGCGCAAGGCTGGGGTAACTTCGAGGTGGTGACCGCTGATCGTCAGGTTCATAAATAAGTCTCCTGTAACACTCTCTGTGGAAGAAGCGCCGCCCTGGATCAGAGGAGCGGCCCGGCGAACTTGGATGCATCCCGTTGACGTGAAGTCACTATGCCCCCGCCCTTCCTGAAAAGCAATCCCATTCCGCCCCGACCCGCTGGGTTATGCCCGCCAAGGTGCCAAGCCCCCAAAAAGCGCGCACAATGGCTGAGTTGCCGGGGAGCACACGCCCCGCCAGTCGGCAGTTGCTCAGCGTGCCGAAGGCGCTGCGCCATGCAGCGTCAACCGCCCTGCCACCACCATCGACAGCAGGCTCGCGGCAATACCCACCAGCGCCGCCATCCAGTAGTTCTGCACCAGTCCCTGCGCGTCGCGGCTGATCAGCATCCCGCCCACCAAAGACGCCGCCCCCATGGCCGCAGACTGCACCGATGCGTTCAAGGTCATGAAGGTACCGCGCAGCGGTGCCTGCGCCGCAGAGGCCACGATGGCCATGCCCGGAATCATCCGGCCGCTCACAAAGGCAAACATCAGGGTGGACACCGCCAGAATGCCCCACAGCGGCAGCCCCTGCACCAGCGTGATGCCCAACAGGCAGGGCGCCGCAGCCAGGGCCAGCCAGCGAAAGGTTCGCACCTTGCCGCGCAGGTCCGTCAACCGGCCAAACAGGCGCGCGGTGAACAGGGTCGCGACACCTCCACACAGGTAGGCCACCGGAATCTGGTCGGCCCGCACACCAGCATTGGTCTGCATGTAGATGGTGATGTAGGGAATCACCGTAAAACCTGTAAACATGAGCAACGCGGAGAACAGGAACGCCCAGCGATGGTTCGGGTCGACAAGCACTTGTCCGATGCCGCCCAGCGCCGTTCGTCCGCTGGCCGCCTGCACATGGGCCGTCATCGCCGGCATGGTGCGCGCCGCCAGCACGGCCAGCAGCCCCACCATCGCGGCAATCGCAATGAACGGCATGTTCCAGCCGCCCACCTCGGCAAGGATCAGCCCCAGCGGAACACCGGCCACGGTCGATACCGAGAACGAGGTCATCACGATGCCCATCGCACGGCCGCGCCGCTCGAACGGGATCACGTCAGCCACGATGGTTTGCGACAGGGCCGACAAGACACCCCCGAATGCCCCCGCCAAAACGCGCGCCACCATGAGCGTGCCGTAGGTGGGCGCCACGCCACAGGCCAGTGTGGCCAGCCCAAACAGGACGTAGAGGACCAGCAGCAGCCGCTTGCGCCCGAACCGGTCGATGTAGGTGGAGGCCAGCAACCCCGACACCCCGGCCGACAGCGTGTAGGCCGAGACCAGCAGCCCGAACTGCGCGTCGCTGATGGAAAACAGCTGCGTGAACCGGGGCCCCAGCGGCATCATGATCATGAAGTCAAGGATGTGGGTGAACTGAATGCCCGCCAGGGTGAGCAGCAGCCAAAGTTCGCGGCGGGGAGTGAGCGCAGAGGTGGAGGGCACAGGGGGCGCGGCCAAACGTGGCGCTGTCAGATTCAGGGCCACACAGTGTGCCGCAAGCTCACCGAGCGCGCAGGTCCGCACTGGAGCCCTCATGCACGCCGGTACATGCCCCTGCCGAGCCCCCACCGAGCCCTTGCCGCAGACACGCGTCAGACCCGCGCGTAAAATCCAAAGGTTGCGCGCACGCACTTGAAGACTTCACCAGGTCCCGCGCTTCACTCCCCGTTTTGCGGCCTGCCTGCAGCGCACATCGATCGCCCACACCGACACCATGACCCAGCCCAGCTCCAACGCCCTGCACACCTCCGCCCTGACATCGCTGCCCCTGCTGGCACGCGGCAAGGTGCGCGACAACTACGCCGTGGGCGACGACCGCATCCTGATGGTGGCAAGCGACCGCCTGTCGGCCTTTGACGTGATCATGGGCGAGCCCATCCCGGGCAAGGGCGAGTTGCTCACGCAGATGGCGCTGTTCTGGTTCGACAAGCTCGGGGATATCTGCCCCAACCACCTGACGGGCGACGCGCCGGAAAGTGTGGTGTCTCCGGAAGAAGCCCCGCAGATCCGTGGCCGGTCCATGCTGGTGCAGCGGCTGCAGCCCATCCCAGTCGAAGCCGTGGTGCGCGGCTACCTGGCCGGCAGCGGCTGGAAGGAATACCAGGAATCACGCGCAGTGTGCGGGGTATCCCTGCCGGAAGGGCTGACCAATGCCGCCAAGCTGCCCGAGCCCATCTACACCCCGGCCGCCAAGGCCGCTGCGGGCGAGCACGATGAAAACATCACGTTCGAGCGCACGGTGGAGATGATTGGCCTGGACCTGGCCACCCGCATCCGCGACCTGAGCATTGCGATCTACAAGGCTGCTGCCGATATCGCGCTCGCCAAAGGCATGATCATTGCCGACACGAAATTCGAGTTTGGCCTGGCGCCCGATGGCACGCTGGTGCTGATGGACGAAGTGCTCACGCCCGACAGCTCGCGCTACTGGCCCGTGGAAGGCTACGAGGCCGCCCTGGCCGCTGGCCAGAACCCACCGAGCTACGACAAACAATTTGTGCGCGACTGGCTGGAGCAAGCCCAGGTGAACGGCAAGCCCTGGGACAAGACCGCGCCCGCCCCCCGCCTGCCGCGCGAAGTGATCGAAAAGACCGCCGCCAAGTACCGTGAAGCGCTGGAGCGGCTGACGGCCTGACGCCTCCGTCTGTTCTGTACAAAAGCAAAGGCCCTTCCCGGGCCTTTTCTTTTTGGTGGGGTGAACCCCGCTCAGCTCAACTGAGCACCACGCTCGACAAACGGCGGCGGTAAGTCGCCACCACCGGGTCGTCGGGCGGGATCTGGCCGTCGGCCACCTTCACCTTGGGCGGCTCGATGATTTCAAGGATGGCCACATAGGTCTTGCGGGCGGCCTCTTCGTCCCAGGCCTTGTCGCGCATGAGGATTTCGAGCAGTTCGTCCATGGCGTCCGTCCAGCGCTGGTCGGCCATGAGCCAGCGGGCGCGGGCGTAGCGGGTGTCAAAGTCGCGCTTGTTGGCGGCGATTTTTGCATCAAAATCGGCACCAGCGCTTTCCCCATAAGCGTTAGAAGCTACGAAATCAATAGCATCCATCCAGGCTTTCAATGCACCCAGCTTGCGCGAGGCTGCGGCCTTGGCGATGACGGGGGCAAAGGCGACCTTGGCGTCGTCCTCGCGACGCAACTGCAGCAGCAGCTTGACGTAGTCGAAGCGCGCGTCGTCATTGGAAGGATCGGTCACCACGGCGTGCTGCAGCTTCTCCAGCGCGGTACTGGTGTCGCCTTCGGCCAGGGCGTCCTGGGCTTCTTCTTCCTCGATTTCCGCCACCAGTTCTTCGGCGGTGGGGATGTGCTTGTCCAGGAAGGCGCGCACCTGGCCTTCGGGCAGGGCGCCCATGAAGCCATCCACGGGCTGCCCATTCATGAGCAGCACGCAGGTGGGAATGCTGCGGATGCCGAACATGCCCGCCAGCTGCTGCTCCTGGTCCGAATCGATCTTGACCAGCTTGAAGCGGCCCGCGTAGTCGGTCTCCAGCTTTTCCAGCACAGGCCCCAGCGACTTGCAGGGGCCACACCAGGGCGCCCAGAAGTCCACCAGCACGGGCACGTTCATCGAGGCAGCAACCACCTCGGCTTCAAAATTTTCTACGGTGACGTCAATCATGGCGGTGTGGAGGCCAGGGGCCTGTGGAGCGGTTTGCGCGCTATTTTGGCCCATCGAAACAGCCCCATGCCGGGAAGGGAGGCGCAAAAAGTAAAATCGCGGGTTCCACCTACAGCGGCATAGCAGGCGCAACCGGCCCGCCAGCGCCCTCCACACCATGAAACCCATCCAGATCGGCGTGGTCATGGGTTCCAGCAGCGACTGGGACACCATGCAGCATGCAGTGCAGATTCTTGAACAGTTCGGCATCGCGCACGAGGCCCGCGTGGTCTCGGCCCACCGCATGCCCGACGACATGTTTGCCTACGCCGAGGCCGCCGCGGGCCGGGGCCTCAAAGCCATCATCGCGGGCGCCGGTGGCGCCGCCCACCTCCCCGGCATGATTGCCGCCAAGACCACCGTGCCCGTGCTGGGCGTGCCCGTGGCCAGCCGCCACCTGCAGGGTGTGGATTCGCTGCACAGCATCGTGCAGATGCCCAAGGGCATCCCCGTGGCCACGTTCGCGATCGGCACGGCGGGCGCTGCCAATGCGGCCCTGTTCGCCGTGGCCCTGCTGGCCAACGAAAGCCCCGAACTGCGCCAGCGCCTGGAAGCATTCCGTGCCGAGCAGACGGAAGTGGCCCGCAACATGACCTTGCCGCCCGCATGAACACGACCCCCACGCTCCACCGCTGCGCGGGTCGCTGCCCCCCGAGGGGGCCGCTTTTTCATCTTGGGGCGGCCCGGCGATGAAAAAATCCACCCATCAACCCCTTCTGCCCGGTAGCACACTGGGCGTGCTCGGCGGCGGCCAGCTGGGCCGCATGTTCGTGCACCAGGCGCAGGCCATGGGCTACTTCACGGCCGTGCTCGACGCCGATCCCACCAGCCCCGCCGGGCTGGTGAGCCACCACCACATCCAGACCGGCTATGAAGATCCGCAAGGCCTGGCCGAGCTGGCCCGCCTGTCGGATGCGGTGACCACCGAGTTCGAAAACGTACCCGCTGCCGCGCTGGCCGCCCTGGCTGCGCAACGCCCCGTGTCGCCCGCCGCCAGCGCTGTGTCGGTGGCGCAAGACCGTGCGCGGGAAAAGGCCCACTTCGTGGCCTGCGGCGTGCCTTGTGCGCCGTATGCGGTGATCGAAACGGCGGAGCAACTGGCTGCAGTTTCTTCTGATCTGTTACCAGGCATCCTGAAGACGGCCCGCATGGGCTACGACGGCAAGGGCCAGGTGCGCGTGAAGACGCCCGCCGAGCTGGCCGCTGCCTGGGACTCTGTCGGCAAGGTGCCCTGCGTGCTGGAGAAGATGCTGCCGCTGGCGCTGGAATGCTCGGTGATCGTGGCGCGCGGCGCGGACGGCGCCACCGTGCACCTGCCCGTGCAGCGCAACCTGCACCGCGACGGGATTCTGGCGGTGACGGAGGTTTTTGAACAAAATCTGCCTCCAGCGCTTGCCCAGCAAGCGGTAGCAGCTGCAGTTTCGATAGCAAATGGTTTGCAATACGTCGGCGTGCTCTGCGTGGAGTTCTTTGTGCTGCAGGACGGCAGCCTGGTGGTGAACGAGATCGCCCCGCGCCCACACAACAGCGGCCACTACAGCCAGAACGCCTGCGATGTGTCGCAGTTCGAGCTGCAGGTACGCACCATGGCGCGCCTGCCGCTCACGCAGCCGCGCCAGCACAGCCCCGCCGTGATGCTCAACCTTCTGGGCGACCTGTGGTTTGCGCACGGCGACGCCGCGCAGATGCCCCCCTGGGCCGAGGTGCTGGCCCTGCCCGGCACACACCTGCACCTGTATGGCAAGCGCGACGCCAAACGCGGCCGCAAGATGGGGCACCTCAACATCACCGCAGCCACCCCGGAAGCAGCGCGCACCACGGCCCTGCAGGCGGCAGCCCTGCTGGGCATTGCGCCGTTCTGACCATGATTCTTGACGGCACCCAGCCCGCATCCATCGCCGCCGCAGCGCGGGCCGTGCGCAGCGGCGCGCTGCTCGGCCTGCCCACTGAGACGGTGTACGGCCTGGCGGCCGACGCCAGCAGCGATGCCGCCGTGGCGCAGATCTTTGCGGCCAAGGGGCGCCCCAGCGACCACCCCCTGATCGTGCATGTGGCCAATGCCGAGGGCATTGCGCACTTCGCCAGCGAAGTGCCGGGCTTTGCGCAGAAGCTGGTCGATGCCTTCTGGCCCGGCCCGCTCACGCTCATCCTGCCGCGCCTGCCCGGCGTGGCCAGCGCCGCCACGGGCGGGCAGGACAGCGTGGGACTGCGCTGCCCCGCCCACCCCGTGGCCCATGCCCTGCTGCTGGCCTGCGCCGCACCCGGCGACAGCGACGCCCAGGGCGGCCCGCCCGTGTGGGGCGTGGCCGCCCCCAGCGCCAACCGCTTTGGCCGCGTGAGCCCCACCACCGCCCGGCACGTGCAGGACGAGCTGGGCGCCGAGCTGCTGGTGCTCGACGGCGGCCCGTGCGAAGTGGGCATCGAAAGCACCATCGTGGACTGCACGCGGGGCGTGCCCGTGCTGCTGCGCCCCGGCGCCATCACGCGCGAGCAGATCCGGGCGGCCTGCGGCATTGCCCCGCTGTCCAAGGACGACATGCCCGCGCTCACGCCGCGCGCCTCGGGCACGCTCGAAGCGCACTACGCGCCCGCCGCCAAGGTGCGGCTGATGGACGCCAAGGCGCTGCAGACCGGCCTGGACCTGCTGGGCGCCGACGCCGCCCACATCGCGGTGTATGCCCGTGCTGCGCTGCGCACCCAATCGTCCAAGCTCGTCATGCGCCGCATGCCCGACGACGCCACCGCCACGGCCCAGCAACTGTTCGCGGTGCTGCGCGGCTTTGACGACGATGGCGTGAAACTGATCTGGATCGAGACCCCACCCACCACCCCCGAGTGGGAAGGCGTGCGCGACCGACTGCAGCGTGCGTCTGCAGCGTGATTCCGGCCGCGCCAGGCGGCTTTACATGCGTTGACGTTGCACCGCTAAACTACCCCCCACTTTTCTGGAGAAATACATGGCAGCAAATTGGATGCGCCGCACCGTACTGGTCGCCGCATGTGCGTCGGCCGCGTTGCTCGCGGCCTGCGGTTCCAGCACCACCGAATCGGCCATCGCGCCCGAGCGCTTCATCGCGTTTGGCGATGCCAACAGCGATGTGGGGCAAAAAGGAACGCGCTATACCGTTAACGACGGCAGCGTGAACAACTGGACCCTGCAGGTGGCTGCCAACTACGGCAAGCCCCTTGCGGCCGCCTCTGCGGGTGGCAAGAGCTATGCCGTAGGCAATGCCCGCGTGAAGATCAAGCCCGACGCGGCAGGCAACGCCAGCACCCCCACCATCACCGAGCAGATCGACACCTTTTTGGCCAGTGGCAGCTTTGGCGCCAGTGACGTGGTGTTTCTGAGCGGCGGCATCAGCGACGTGATTGCCGGCATGGCCGCCGTGCAGGCCGGCACCCAGACCGAGGCCGCCATGGTGGCCGCAGCCCGCCAGGCGGGTGAAGACATGGCCGCGCAGGTGCGACGCCTGGTCGCCGCAGGCGCCAAATATGTGGTCGTGACGGGAACCTACGACCTGAGCAAGACCCCCTGGGCCAAGACCATTGGCCGTGAAGCCCTGTTGGCCGACGCCAGCAGCCGCTTCAACGACGGCCTGCTCGTGGGCATCGTGGACCTGGGTGCCAACGCGCTGTATGTGGACCTGGCTTACTACGTGAACCTGTACACCGGCGTGCCCGCCAACTACGGTTTCAACAACGCCACCACGGCCGTGTGCACCTCGGTGGATGCCACCAACGGCATCGGCATCGGCGCAGGACAGGTCAACTCTGCCCTGTGCACCGCCTCCACGCTGCTGCCAGGCGCCAGCCAGACCTCCTACGTGTTTGCCGACCCGGTGTACCTCACGCCCTCGGCGCAACGCCAGTTCGGCACCTACGCTTACGACCGCCTGCGCGCACGCTGGTAAGGGGCTGCTGACTCGCCCCCAGCCGCCGCTGAGCCTGCTGCTGTGCAGGGGCAGCGGCCCACAAAAAAAGCCGACCCTTGGGTCGGCTTTTTGCTGTGCGGCTTGCTGTGGCAAGCCAGCTGCCTTACTTGACCATGTCGAACACAGCGCGCGCCTGGGCGTGGCAGAACGGGGGTTCGTAGGTGCCATGGTAGGCGCCGTAGTAGGTGGCAAACGCGGCCGATGCGGGGTCGGTGGGGGCCTGGCCACCCGGGCCAAAGGTGGCCTGGATGGCGGCATCGACGTCGACCGAGGTCACGTTGGTCAGGCCCCGGCTGTCGAAGTCGGCCTTCATCACGCGCTGGTGAATGGCTGGCGGCACTGTGGGGTCACCCGCGCCGCCGCACAGCAGCACGCGGGCCTTGGGGCTCCAGCCCAGCAGGTCGTTCTTCTTGGCCGCCAGGTACAGCGGGTGGGTGGTGCTGGTCTGCGAGCCCGTGATGAAGGCGGACTGGAACAGCGCGTCGCGCGCCTGGTTGGGCGTGCCTGCGGGGAGGGTGCCCGAGGTGAGCAGCGTGGTGTAGGTCATCGTGGGGTTGGGCAGCAGATTTTCGATGTAGCCCGAGTACGGTGCCTTGAAGACCTGCTTGACGTCCGTGTAAACGTCGCCATAGACCTTCTGCCAGGCCGTCACCAGATACGGCACGAAGAACTGCACCCCGGCAATCGCATCCGGAATGCGCAGCGAGCCCGACAGGTTGTACGGGCCCGCCAGGTGGGCACCTGCGACCACATTGAATTCGCTGCCGTAGTCGCGTTCCGCAGCGCGGTGTGCGGCCATCGACGAGTGCCCGCCCTGCGAGTAGCCCGTGAACATGACCTTGCCCGACAGATTGGCCCCCACGGTGCCCGCTGCATTGCGCGCGGCACGCACCGAGTCGATGACCGTGGTGGCTTCCGAATCGGCATGCAGGTAGGGGTGGTAGCTGTAGCCCGACTTGGCAAAGCCCAGGTAGTCGGTGGCCACCACGGCATAGCCCTGGGCGGCGTACATGGCGGCGAGCAGGAAGGTTTCGCTGTCCTGCGGGTTGGCCAGGGTGCGGGGCTTTTGCACATCGGTGCCCTTGGCGTAGGCAATCAGCGGTGCGGCCGTGCTGCAGCTGCCAGCGGGCACCAGCATCACGCCCGAGGCGTTGGTGTTCTCTCCGGCCTTGGCGCCGACGGTGGCGTAGTTGAGCGCCACCACCTTGACATCACACTTCGCCTTGCCCGTGATGGCCTGCAGGCCGCTGCTGGAGGTGCCTGCGTCGATCTGCGCGGCCGTCAGCGTGGTCATCACGGCAGGGGGGTCGATCAGCGAGCCACGGTCTGGATCGTCAGAGCCACCGCAGGCGACAAGCAGCACCGCAGCAGCGGCAACACAGGTAAGGCGGAAATACTTCATGGATGGATACCTCAGGTCAAGAAACAACGACGCATCGTGCGCGCACCTGCACTGCACCATCCATAGGGGATAACGCGGACCGAACCAGCGGGCAGACGCCTAGGTGACAGCAGCCCGCCAGCAGTGGCCGCTCAACGATGGCCACGCGCCCCGTAGACCAGCTTCATCCCCAGGATCGTCCCCGCCAGTGCGAGCGTGATGGCGTTGGCCACCACGATGGGCCACGCAGCCAGGACGACGCCATACACCAGCCACAGCGCCACCCCCGCCGTGAACACGCTGTACATGCCCAGAGAGATGCCCCGGACATCGCGGGTGCGGAAGGTGTGCAGGGCCTGCGGAACGAAGCTGCAGGTGGTCAGGAAGGCGGCAACGTAGCCGATCAGCTCGGTGGTGGACATGAAGGGAGGCGGGTGACTGCGCGGCGGATGGCTGCGCGAGTGCGCATTATTCACTGGTCGCGCGCGGTCCAGTCGATCAGGCTGTCGAGCACGGGCCGCGCAGCGCCGGCATTGGCATGGTTGACCACGGCCACCAGCACATACCGCCGCCCGCTGGCCGCGTGCACGTAACCGGCCACGGCCATCACATCGCGCAGGCTGCCCGTCTTGAGGTGGGCCGTGCCCGCACGGCTCTGGCTGCGGCGCAGCGTGCCGTCCACCCCAGAGATGGGCAGCGACGCCACCAGCTCCGGCATCACGGGCGATACCCAGGCCACCTGCAGCATGCGCGCCAGTGCCTGGGCGGTGATGCGCGCATCGCGGCTGAGCCCCGCGCCGTTGTCTGCCAGCGGCAGCTCTGCGTCCCCCATGCGCGATACCCACCACTGGCGCAGTGCCTCGCGGGCGCCGTCGAAGGTGGCCACGCCGTTCTTTTGCAGCGCAAGGGTCAGAAAGACATGCTGCGCCATGACGTTGTTGCTGTACTTGTTCACGTCGCGCACGACCTCGGCCAAGGCTGGCGACGTGACCACAAACGCGGGTTTGAGGCCCGCAGGCACCTTGCCTTCGCGCACGCTGCCCGTGAGCTTGCCGCCCAGTTCGCGCCACATGCCCTCCACGGCCTTCGCCGCAAAGCCGCGCGGGTCGGCGGCGGCCACGGGCCACACCCGCTCCCCGCAGGACGCGGGGTACACGCCCTGAAAGCTCACCTTGGCAGGGTCGGCCAGCTCCGCCCGCAAGGCACCACGCCAGTCGCCACACTCGGTGCCCGGCGCGGCCAGCGCCACGGTGGCCTGGCGCTGCACACCCGCCAATGGCGGGTCGTACTGGATGCGCGCCAGGCCTGCGGCGGCATCCGGCACAAAGGTCATCACCGACGATTTGTAGTTGAGCAGCAGCGCGTCGGGCGCGGCGTTGTAGGGGCGCAGGGGCTCGCCATCAAATCGCGCTGGATCGTGGTCGGGCACCTCAAAGGCGGTGCGGTCGAGCACGATGTCGCCCACGATGACCTGGATGCCCTGGCCCTGCAGGCGGCGCATCAGCAGCCACAGGCGCTCCATGACCAGCTTGGGGTCTCCCTGGCCCTGGATGTAGACGTTGCCCCGCAGGCTGCCGTCCTGCACCGTGCCCTGCAGATAGACCGGGGTGTTCCACACATAGGCGGGGCCCAGTTGCTCCAGCGCGGCGTAAGTGGTCACCAGCTTCATCACCGATGCCGGGTTCACCGGCAACTGCGCACGGTGCGCCAGGCGCACAGGCGAAGTCTTGCCGCCCTGGGCATCCAGCACCATCACCGACAGGGCCTCGCGCGGCAACCTGGCGCGGGCCAGGGCGGCTTCGACCTCGGGCGGCAGCGGGGTGGCGGGCGCCGCCGCCTGGGCCTGGGCCGTGTCAACAGCCCCCACCAGAGCCAACCAGGCCACAACAACACCCAGGGCCCCACGCAGCGCAGCGCGGCGCCAAAAAACAGGAAGCAAAAGCATGGAGCGAGTCTATCGCCCGGCAGGAAGCCCACCTGGGTCGCGCCTGCGTCCAGACCCGCTGCAAGCGCCGCCGCCCCCACCCACCGATAATCCCCCGATGCGTTTTTCTCCTCGTGCCATCGGCCTGCTGGCGGCAGTCGTGACGGTCACCATCTGGACGGGTTTCATCGTCATTGCCCGCGCCTCGGCCCAGCGCACACTCACCCCGTTCGACATTGCGCTGCTGCGCATCGTGGGCGCCAGCCTGGTCCTGCTGCCCTGGGGCTGGTGGATGGTGCGGCAGCGCACCACAGCACTGGGCTCTGCGGCCCCGCCCTCCAGCCTGGCAGGTATCTCGCCCCTGCCGCTGCGCACCACGGTGCTGCTGGGCAGCTTTGGCGGTCTGCTCTACGCCATGCTGGCCTATGCGGGGTTCTTCCACGCGCCCGCCACCCATGCAGCAGTGCTCATGCCGGGCAGCCTGCCGCTGTGGACGGCACTGCTGGCGGCCGTGCTGCTGCGCGACCACATCACCCCGCTGCGCGCGGCGGGCCTAGCGCTGATCGTGGCAGGCGACCTGCTGGTGGGCGGGCGCAGCCTGCTGGCAGCGTTTTCGGGCGGTGATGTGTGGAAGGGCGACGTGCTGTTCATGCTGGCCGCCTCCTGCTGGGCCACCTACAGCGTGCTGGCCCGGCGCCACGCCGTGGACGCCGTGCAGGCCACCATCGCCATCACCGCGTTTGCCTGCCTGGTCTATGTTCCCAGCTATGCCCTGCTGATTGCGCTGGGAACCGTCACCAGCCACCTGGCCATTGCGCCGTGGAGCGAGATCGTCTTTCACATGGCGTTCCAAGGTGGCGGGTCGGTGGTGATCTCGGGCATTGGCTTCACCCGCATGATCCAGCACTATGGCCCTGTGCGCTCCACCATGATCACGGCCCTGGTGCCCGGCCTCTCGGCCATCGGCGCGGTGATTTTTCTGGACGAGCCGATGTACTGGAACCTCGTCGCCGGCCTGCTGCTGGTGACTGCCGGTATCCTGCTGGGCGTGCTGCGCAGGAGCCAGGCGCCTGCGGTCACCCCGCCCACGCCCGTGCCTGGCCCTACCGTCCCCTGACCTCCTTTGCCGCGCAACCCCACTGGCCCCATGAATCTGCTCGCTTTCGACACCAGCACCGACACCCTATCCATTGCCGTCCAGCACGGGGATGCCGTGTGGCAGCACACGGGCCCCGGGGGCGCACAAGCGTCGGCCACCCTGATCCCGACGGTGCGCAACCTGATGGCGCAGGCCGGCCTGTCGTTCGACACGCTGGAGGCCATTGTGTTTGGCCGGGGCCCAGGCTCCTTCACCGGCCTGCGCACCGCCTGCGCCGTGGCCCAGGGGCTGGCGTTTGGCGCGCGCGGGGGCCAGGGTGTGCCGGTGCTGCCCGTGGACACCCTGCTGGCCGTGGCCGAGGAAGCGCGCCACGCGCACGGCTGCACGCAGGTGGTGGCGGTGCTGGACGCGCGCATGGACGAGGTCTACCACGCGCGCTGCGAATGGGTCGCTGCCGAGGGCCGCTGGCACACCGAGGCCGACTTTGGCCTCGGCGCACCGGAATCCGTGCTTGCCCCCGCAGGGTGGACGGTGGCGGGCAATGCGCGCACGCCCTATGGCGAGCGGCTGGCGCCCATGGCCGCCCACGTGGCCGCGCTGCCCACAGCCACGGCGCTGCTGCGCCTGGCACCGGCCTTGCTGGCAGCGGGCGAAGGTGTGCCGGCCAGCGATGCGCTGCCGCGCTACATCCGCGATAAAGTGGCACAAACCACCGCCGAGCGGGCTGCGCTGCGCGCCGCCCAGGCGGTGCCCGCTCCTCTGTGAATCCTTTCTGCCAGACCCCATGAGCGCCCTGCCCACCCCGTCTGCCGGCGCGCCCGAGGCGCGCTTTGAAGCCCTCACGCTCGCGCGGCTGGATGCCGTGCTGGCGGTGGAACAACGTGCCTATTCGCACCCCTGGACACGCGGCAACTTCACCGATGCCATGGCATCGGGCTACCAGGCACAGGTGCTGATGGCGGACGAACACCTGCTCGGCTACTTCGTGGCCATGATGGGGGTGGACGAGGTGCACCTGCTCAACATCACCGTCACCCCCGAGTTCCAGCGCCAGGGCTGGGCGCGGGTGCTGCTGGACGCGCTGGCCCTGTGGTCACGCGGGCGCGGCGCCCAGTGGCTGTGGCTAGAGGTGCGCGTGAGCAACCTGCGCGCCCAGCACATCTACCAGACACACGGGTTCCGACGCGTGGGCGAACGCAAGCGCTACTACCCCGCGGACCTGGGCCAGCGCGAAGATGCCGTGGTCATGAGCCTGGCACTGTGAGCAACACCTTCAACCGGCCCTTTTTTCCATGAGCCTTCACCTCGATGCGCGGCAGCGCGCCATGCTGCAAGAAATGGGCGTCACCGTGTGGGTGCAGCCGGAGGCACCCGTAGCCCGCACCACAGCCGGGGCCCCCGCCGTCGCCGTAGCGGCGCCCGCCCCTGCCGCCCGCATGGCGCCCCCCACCGCCCCGGCACCCGCCGTGGCCAGCCCTCCTGCTGCGCGAGCGCCCCAGCCAGCGGCCCCGCGAGCACCCGCACCGGCACCTGCGGTAGAGAACGCAGGCGCAGCACCGGCCATCCCCAGCTTGCGGCTGCATGCGCCCCAGGTGCTTTACCCCAGCGCCGACCCATCGCAGACCCCGGCCGGGCTGGGTGGAGGCTGGTTGATCGTGACCGAGAGCCTGACGCCGGGCGAGCCGCTGGGTGGCGACGCAGGCCGGCTGCTGGACAACATGCTGCGCGCCATGCAGCTGCACAAGCACCCCCGTCTGTTCCTTGCTGCGCTGGAGCGCACTGCAGCCGGCGCAGAGACCGGTGGCGACAGCAACATCCCCGCCGCGCTGGCCGACGCCGTGGCTGAGTTACAACCCGCCCTGGTCCTGGTGCTGGGCCATGTGGCGGCGCGGGCGGCGCTGGGGCGCACCGAGCCGCTGGGCCGCCTGCGCGCGGGCCCGCACCAGCTGGCGGAATGCCCGGCCGTGGTGACCTACGACCCCGCGTTTCTCTTGCGCTCGCAAGACGTCAAGGCCGCCGCCTGGGCCGACCTGTGCCGGGCGCTGGCCATCGTGCGCCAGGCTTCGCCCGGCTGACCGCTGAGGGCGCGGGCATTTGCAACGACTCCACTGCAGCCGCAGTGCCATAATCCGCCGCCTGTCCATTTTTTTACGGAGAAAGCTCCTTGGAAACCTACCCGAGTTGGTAGCTTTCAGCTCCCCGGCCTGCCGCTGTGGGGTTGAAAGCACCCGATCCCCCACACCGCAGATGCCATACAACAAGGGAGTGAGCCCATGCTCAACATCTTCACGCTCGCCAATGGCCGGCTGTTCCAGGAAGAAATTGAATCGCTGGAAGAGCTGACCAAGTTCCAGCCGATCTGGGTGGACCTGGAAGCCCCCACGCTCGAAGAAAAACGCTGGATCAAGCAGCACTACGGCCTGTCCATCCCCGAGGATGCGATGGACGAGGACATCGAGGAATCCGCCCGCTTCTACGAAGAAGACAACGGCGAGCTGCACATCCGCAGCGACTTCTTGATTGACGACGACGAAGACCCCCGCTCGGTGCGCGTGGCCTTCATCCTGAACCAGCACAACGCCAACCTCAAGAGCCGGGGCGTGCTGTTTTCCATCCACGACGAAGACGTGCCGGTGTTCCGCCTGCTGCGCATGCGCGCACGCCGCGCGCCGGGCCTCATCGAGGACGCCAAGGAAGTTCTGCTCAAGCTGTTCGATGCCGACGCCGAGTATTCGGCCGACACGCTCGAAAACATCTACGACGAGCTGGAGAAAGTCAGCAAGCAAGTGCTGGCCGGCGACGTGACCGACGCCCTTGCTGGCGAGGTGCTGGGCGCCATTGCCCGCCAGGAAGACTTGAACGGCCGCATCCGCCGCAACGTGATGGACACCCGCCGCGCGGTGAGCTTCATGATGCGCAGCAAGATGCTCAACTCCGAGCAGTTCGAGGAAGCCCGCCAGATCCTGCGCGACATCGAATCGCTGGACAACCACACGGCGTTCCTGTTCGACAAGATCAACTTCTTGATGGACGCCACGGTCGGTTTCATCAACATCAACCAGAACAAGATCATCAAGATCTTCTCGGTGGCCAGCGTGGCGCTGCTGCCGCCCACGCTGATCGCCAGCGTGTACGGCATGAACTTCAAGTTCATGCCCGAGCTGGACTGGTCGCTGGGCTACCCGTATGCGCTTGCACTGATGGTGGCCAGTGCGCTCGGGCCCATGTGGTATTTCCGCAAGCGCGGCTGGCTTAAATAGGCTTCCCCCTGTGGCGCTGCGCGCCTTCCCCCTGAGGGGGACTCCTCCAGCGGCCCGGCAAAGCCGGTTCCGCGGTGGCGCTGGTATTTGGGGTGCGCCGGTTTCACGGCGCGGGGGCGAACTTTGTCGCCCCTGAAGCTCTTGCTGATTCTTTGAATCCACGCCCTGCCCGTTCGGGCTGAACCTGTCGAAACCGAAGCGAAGCTGGTGATCGGTTCGTCGTTTATCTCAACGCAAAATATGAGTCAAATTGACCTCTAGCGCTTATCCATCAAGCGCTAGTAGCTATCAATTTCATAGTTTCTGCATGAGGGCAAGCACCATGTGCTCGGCATAGCGGCTGGCTACGGTCTGCACGAAGAGGGGGAAGTCCACGTGCGCGGTGTCGTCGGCGCGGTCGGAGATGGTGCGCACCGCGGCGAAGGGGATGCCGTAGTCGTGACACACCTGGGCGACGGCGGCGCCTTCCATTTCTACGGCCAGCACGTTGTGGCCAGCGTCGTGCAACGTGGTGCGCAGACGGTGGGCTTCATCGGCGGCAGAAACAAAGCGGTCCCCGCTGGCAACCAGGCCGTGGTGCGCGCGGTGCAGGGCATCTTCCGATGTACTCTGCGGCACATACTCCAAGCCAAATTGGCCTCTAGCGCTTGATACACAAGCGTGAGCAGCTTCCAAAAGCGTAGCAGACAATGCCGCATCACAGACCAGGCGGCTGCGTGCGTAGCCCGGCACTTCCCAGCGGGGGAACAGGGGAGAGGCGTCCATGTCGTGTTGGAGGTAGTCCTGCGCTACCACCACATCGCCCACATTCACGCCATCGCCCACACCGCCCGCAACCCCGGTGAAGACGATGCGCGCCACACCGAAACGCTCGATGAGCGCCGTGGCCGTGGTGGCCGCCGCCACCTTGCCGATACCCGACAGCGCCAACACCACCGGGCGGCCCTGCAGATCACCCAGCCAGAAAGCCCGGCCTGCGTGCATCACCCGCTGAGGGTGCAAGAGGTGATCAACCAGCGAGCTTTGCTCTTCGGGCAAGGCGCTGAGGATGGCGGTGGTCATGGGTTCTCCCTGAAAAACAAAGGCGGCCGAGGCCGCCTGGATTGTCAAGCGGGGCACGTGGCCCCACGGGTCACTTCTTGTCCCGAAGTTCGCGGCGCAGGATCTTGCCCACGGGGGTCTTGGGCAGCTCGGTGCGGAACTCGATGACCTTGGGCTGCTTGTAGCCCGTGAGTTCAGCGCGGCAGAACTCCTTGACCTGCGCTTCGGTGAGCGCGGGGTCTTTTTTGACGATCACGAGCTTGACGGCTTCGCCGGTCTTCTCGTCGGGCACGCCCACCACGGCGCATTCGAGCACGCCGGGGCAGTTGGCCACGACTTCTTCCACCTCGTTGGGGTAGACGTTGAAGCCACTGACCAGCACCATGTCCTTCTTGCGGTCCACGATCTTGAAGAAGCCGCGCTCGTCCATGACACCGATGTCGCCGGACTTGAAGAAGCCGTCGTCGGTCATGACCTTGGCGGTTTCATCGGGGCGCTGCCAGTACCCGGCCATCACCTGCGGGCCCTTGATAGCGATCTCGCCGGGCTGGCCGAGGGTGGTGACTTCCTTGCCGTCGTCGTCGATCAGCTTCATCAGGGTGCCGGGGAGCGGCACGCCAATGGTGCCCGTGAACTCCTTGGCGGTCACGGGGTTGCAGCTGACCGAGGGGCTGGTCTCCGACAGGCCGTAGCCTTCGCAGATGGGGCAGCCGGTCTTCTCCAGCCACAGTTTGGCCACAGCGCCCTGCACGGCCATGCCCCCGCCTACCGAGACCTTGAGGTTCTTCCAGTTGACGGTATTGAAATCGGGGTGGTTGGCCAGGCCGTTGAACAGCGTGTTCACGGCCGGGAAGCTGTGGAAGGTGTGCTTGGACAGTTCCTTGAGCACGGCAGGCAGGTCGCGCGGGTTGGGGATCAGGATGGTCTTGCCGCCCGTGCGCATGCTCAGCATCATGTTCACGGTGAACGCAAAGATGTGGTACAGCGGCAGCGCGCAGATGCTGGTCTGCTGTTCGCCTGCGGGCACCTTCTTCATCACGGGGTCATTCCACGCCTCGGACTGCAGCACGTTGGCGATCACGTTGCGGTGCAGCAGCACGGCGCCCTTGCTCACACCCGTGGTGCCGCCGGTGTATTGCAGCAGCGCGATGTCGTCGGGCTTGATGTCGGGCTTCTTGAGCGTGCCGCGCGTGCCCTGGGCCACCGCGTCATTGAAACGCACGGCACCCGGCAGGTTGTAAGCGGGCACCATCTTCTTGACGTTGCGCACCACATAGTTGACGAGCGCGCCCTTGAGCAGGCCCAACTGGTCGCCCATGGCGCACAGCACCACGTGCTTGACGGGCGTGTTCGCAATGCAGCTTTGCAGCGTGGTGGCGAAGTTTTCGATGATGACGATGGCCTTGGCGCCCGAGTCCTTGAGCTGATGCTCCAGTTCGCGCGGCGTGTACAGCGGGTTCACATTGACCACCACAAAACCTGCGCGCAGGATGGCGGCCACCGTGACGGGATACTGCGGCACGTTGGGCATCATGATGGCCACACGGTCGCCCTTGACCAGGCCCAGGCCCTGCAGGTAGGCCGCAAACGCACTGCTCAGGGAGTCGGTCTGGGCATAGGTCACTTCCTTGCCCATGAAGCTGTAGGCCACGCGGCCCGCGTACTTGGTGAACGCCTCGTCCATGAGGGCCACGAGCGACGGGTATTGCGTGGTGTCGATGTCTGCGGGGACGCCTTGCGGATAGGCAGTCAGCCAGGGGCGATGGGTCATTGTTGTCTCCTAATAAGTTTTATTGAGGTCGTGAAATCCGTGCTGCGCCTAACAGCACGGTCGTGCTTTTTTTGCGGTGGAATTATGCCCGTCACCCCTTGAGCGCGGAAAGAACTTCGTCGAGCATTTTCTTGGCGTCGCCAAACAGCATGCGATTGTTGTCCTTGTAGAACAGAGGGTTGTCCACCCCCGCATAGCCCGACGCCATGGAGCGCTTCATCACGATCGAGGTCTTGGCCTTCCACACTTCGAGCACCGGCATGCCGGCGATGGGGCTGGACGGATCGTCCAGCGCGCTCGGGTTCACGATGTCGTTGGCGCCGATGACCATGGCCACGTCGGCATTCGGGAAGTCCTCGTTGATCTCGTCCATCTCCATCACGATGTCGTAGGGCACCTTGGCCTCGGCCAGCAGCACGTTCATGTGGCCGGGCATGCGGCCTGCCACGGGGTGGATGGCAAAGCGCACCTCCACGCCCTTCTCGCGCAGGGTCTTGGTGATCTCGTACACCGTGTGCTGGGCCTGGGCCACAGCCATGCCGTAACCGGGCACGATGATCACACTCTTGGCGTCGCGCAGCAGCTCGGCCGTCTCGGCGGAGCTGACGGGTACGGCCTCGCCCTGTGGCTCGGTGGCCTCGCCTTTTTTGGCGGGAGTTCCAGCGCCCGAGCCAAAGCCGCCCGCGATCACGCTGATGAAGTTGCGGTTCATCGCGTTGCACATGATGTAGGACAGGATGGCGCCCGAGGAGCCCACGAGCGCGCCCGTGACGATGAGCAGGTCGTTGGACAGCATGAAGCCCGTGGCCGCCGCTGCCCAGCCCGAGTAGCTGTTGAGCATGGACACCACCACCGGCATGTCGGCGCCACCAATGGCCATCACCATGTGAATGCCGAACAGCAGCGCGATCGCCGTCATCACCATCAGCGGCACCATGCCTTGTTCAATGGTCTCGGCGCGCAAAAACTCGCGGCCAAACCAGATCACGATCAGCAGCGCAGCCAGGTTCATCCAGTGGCGGCCGGGCAGCAACAGCGGCTTGCCACCGATCTTGCCGTTGAGCTTGCCAAAGGCGATCAGTGATCCGCTGAACGTGATGGCGCCGATCAGGATGCCGACATAGATCTCCACCTCGTGGATGATCTTCTCCGCGCCTTGCAGCTGGATCGAGGTATCCACATAGCTGGCAAACCCCACCAGGCAGGCCGCAAGACCCACCAGACTGTGCATGAGCGCGACCAGCTCCGGCATCTGCGTCATCTTGACGACCTTGGCCGCATACAGGCCGATGCCGCCGCCAATGACCAGCGCGCCGACGATCCAGGCCACCCCTGCGGGGCTGACGCGCGGGCCGAACACCGTGGCCAGCACGGCCAGCGCCATGCCGACCATGCCGAACAGGTTGCCCCGGCGCGAGGTTTCGGGGTTGGAGAGCCCACCCAGGCTCAGGATGAACAAAATGGCCGCGCCCAGGTAGGCCACGGTAGCGAGACTTTGGGACATGTTCTGTGCTCCTCGTTGTTCTTGTCGTTATCGGATTACTTGCGGAACATGGCGAGCATGCGGCGCGTGACCGCAAAGCCACCGAACATGTTGACGGCCGTGAGCACCAGGGCGGCAAAGGCAAGCCACAGGATGAGCCCATCAGGGCGCCCATTGATGCCCGCATCGGGCGGCGCAATCTGCACCAGCGCGCCGATGGCGATGATGCTGGAGATGGCGTTGGTCACGCTCATCAGCGGCGTGTGCAGCGCGGGCGTGACGTTCCACACCACCATGTAGCCGATGAAACAGGCCAGCACGAACACCGTGAAGTGCCCCAGGAAGGCCACAGGCGCATAGGCACCGATGGCCCAGAACAGCACGGCCAGCACAGCAAAAACAATGGTCAGCGTCTTGGCGGACATGGGTGCACCGGGGCCATGGCTGGATTTCTTGGCGGCCACGGGTGCCGCCGCAGCCTTGGGTGCCGGTGCAGGGGCCTGCTTGAGCGGTGGCGCAGGCCAGGTGATGGCACCATCCTTGACCACGGTAAGGCCCCGGATCGCGTCATCCTCCATGTTGACCACGGCCACGCCGTCCTTGGCCTTGCACAGCTCTTCTGTCAGTCGCAGCAGGTTGGTGGAATACAGGGTGGACGACTGCTTGGCCAGGCGCGAGGCCAGGTCGGTGTAGCCGACGATGGTCACACCATGGCGCACCACGGCCTGGCCGGGCACCGTCAGCTCACAGTTGCCGCCTTGCTCGGCGGCCATGTCCACGATCACGCTGCCGGGCTTCATGCTCTGCACCATCTCGGCCGTGATGAGCTTGGGCGCGGGCTTGCCGGGGATCAGCGCGGTGGTGATGATGATGTCCGCGTCCTTAGCTTGCTCCGCGTACATCTTGCGCTGCGCGGCCTGGAAGCCCTCACTCATGACCTTGGCGTAACCGCCGCCGCCCGAGCCTTCTTCCTCATAGTCCACCTTGACGAACTCACCGCCCAGCGACTTGACCTGGTCGGCCACCTCGGCACGTGTGTCGTTGGCGCGCACGATGGCGCCCAGGTTGGCCGCCGTGCCAATGGCCGCAAGACCCGCCACGCCAGCGCCTGCAATGAACACCTTGGCGGGCGGCACCTTGCCCGCCGCCGTGATCTGGCCGTTGAAGAAGCGGCCAAAGGCGTTGGCCGCCTCGATGACGGCGCGGTAGCCGCTGACGCCTGCGGTGGAGGTGAGTGCGTCCATCTTCTGCGCGCGGGAGAGCGTACGTGGCAGGCAGTCGATGGCGAGCACCGTGGCCTTCTTCGCGGCCAACTGCTGCATCAGTTCCGGGTTCTGGGCGGGCCAGATGAAATCGATGAGCGTCGAACCCTCGCGCATCAGCGCCACTTCGTCGCTGCTGGGCGGGCGCACCTTGAAGACGATATCGGATGCAGCCCACAGCGCGGCAGCGTCGCCCACGATCTGGGCCCCGGCGGCGCGGTAGGCGTCATCGCTGAATTTGGCGCCATCCCCAGCCCCCGACTCCACCGTGACCGCGAAGCCCAGCTTGATCAGCTTTTCCACCACATCGGGCACGGTGGCCACGCGCTTTTCACCGGGGAAGGTCTCCCTGGGCACGCCGATACGCTGCGGCTGCGGGACGGGGGTTGTCTGCATTAGAGGTCTCCTCGAGTTTCGTAATCGTTATGCAAGGCCGCCAGGCAGGGAAAAACTGGCGAGCTAGGGCCTGGATGTGGGCGTGGGGAACGGGAAAGGCGGAATGGCCAGGTGGCCGTCCACCATGCCGGCGCTCAGGCGCGCAGCCTGGGCCAGGTCATAGGCCCACTGCTGGAAGGGCAGACCTGCGAGCAGGAACTCTTCGTTGTTGCGCGGCCGGACGCTGATCAGCCGCTGGTCCACCAGGGCATCCACCGCCACCCAGACACCCGCTTCGGTGACGTAGCGGTAGCTCACATGCGCATAGGGGGTGCTCAGCGCGATCTGGCGGCTGGCCATCCATTGGCCCAGATCGGGTCGGTTCTTTTCAAGCCACTTGGGGCTGCTCGCCCAAAGCTTGAAGCGCAGGCAGTCGGCGCGCACGGGACTGCCATCCGCGGGATCTTTGACCACGACGTCCTGTTGCGGCGGGCAGTACCCCACCCCTTGCGGAGACCCGCGCAGATCGCCTGTGCGGTTGGTCTGCACGCGCACCGCAGCCAGCCATTCGCCTTGTGCACCCCGCAGCGCCACCGCACGCGTCTGGAGCGGGGTACGGCCTGCGGGGCTGGATGTGGCTTCTTCGGAGGTTCCCAGGTCCTGCCACGCCCCCGGCGGCAACACCAGACGGGCGCGACCCACGGGATATTCGGACTTGGGAGGAACGGTCAGGGGCGCGCACGCCACCGTGAACACCGTCACAGCCAACACAGGCAAGAGAGGCAACAGCCGCCGGAACTTTGAAATTGTCAGAGTCATAGAGAAAGGTTCATACGAATTCGCCTTCAATCATCCCACGGCACCCGAGTCCGTCCATCGACGGCTTCTGCCATGCAACAACCAGCTCGGTGTAGCTGGTGAGAAATGTGTTGAAAGCGCCCTGGTATCGGACACTTCTTGCGGCGCTGCCGGTGGGCAAGCTGACCGCGAGCTTACATGAAGAAGATCTTGTCGCTGTCACCTTTGTCTGCTGTAGAGGGAACTCCCCAGTCACTGCATGCAGACAGGCAAAAAAAAGCCTGGCAGCACAACGCAGCCAGGCTGGGCAGCGGCCCCGCAGGGCCTCATGCCAACGATCAGTTCACCACTTGGGCCAGCGTACCCGCAGCGTACTGGGCGGCCACAACCTGGAGGCTCAGGCCCTTGATCTTGCTGCCCTGGCCTTCGCAGCCGAACTCCAGGTAACGCTGCTTGCAGACCTGCTTGGCAGCTTCGCGGGCAGGCTTGAGCCATTCGCGGGCGTCGAACTTGTCGGGGTTCTCAGCCAGGAACTTGCGCACCGCGCCGGTCATGGCCAGGCGGATGTCGGTGTCGATGTTGATCTTGCGCACGCCGTGCTTGATGGCTTCCTGGATTTCCTCGACTGGCACGCCGTACGTTTCCTTCATCTTGCCGCCGTACTGGTTGATGATGGCCAGCAACTCGGCGGGCACCGACGAGGAACCGTGCATTACCAGGTGGGTGTTGGGGATGCGCTGGTGGATTTCCTTGACGCGGCTGATGGCCAGGATGTCGCCCGTGGGCTTGCGGCTGAACTTGTAGGCGCCGTGGCTGGTGCCGATGGCAATGGCCAGGGCGTCCAGTTGCGTGGCCTTGACGAACACGGCGGCTTCTTCAGGGTCGGTCAGCATCTGGCTGTGGTCGAGCTTGCCTTCAGCGCCAATTCCGTCTTCTTCACCGGCTTCGCCGGTTTCCAGGTTGCCCAGGCAGCCCAGTTCGCCTTCGACCGTGACGCCCACCTTGTGCGCCATGTCCACCACCTTGCGGGTCACTTCCACGTTGTACTCGAAGGAGGAAGGCGTCTTGCCGTCTTCCATCAGCGAGCCGTCCATCATCACCGAGCCAAAGCCCAGGTCGATGGCGCCCTGGCAGACCTTGGGCGAAGTGCCGTGGTCCTGGTGCATGACGAGCGGAATGTGCGGGAAGGCCTCGACCGCTGCCTGGATGAGGTGCTTGATGAAGGGCTCACCCGCATATTTGCGGGCACCGGCGCTGGCCTGCAGGATGACCGGGGCGCCCACTTCGTCGGCGGCGGCCATGACGGCCTGGACCTGCTCCAGGTTGTTGACGTTGAAGGCAGGGATGCCATAGCTGTTGGCAGCGGCATGGTCGAGCAGTTCGCGCATCGAAACGAGGGGCATGGTCGTAGGGTCCGTTGAGGGTTGGGGAAGGCGCTGTAAGCCGGGCTTGGCGGTGGTAACCGCTTGGTAACTCGCAATTTTAACCGGGGGGCGTGACCGCCGAAGGGGGCAAATCCAACCGAAAACAGGTGGTAAAGGGCGGGGCGGCAGGCGCTGGCCCGAAATAGCCACCATGAATGTCTGCGACCCGCCGCAGGATCTCGTGGCCCAGATGCAGGCTGTCCGAGGGGTTTCTCGGCCCCGGAGCGGCAGATGCATCGCCCTGGCGCCGCGCGCCGTCGTCGCACACCTGCAGCCATGCACCCGCCCCGTCAGAGGCACCTACCTGAACGGCGATGTGCGTGCCGTCTGGTGTGTGTTTGAGCGCGTTCTCCACCAGATTGCGTGCCGCGATGTCCAGCAGCAGCGCATGCCCAGACACCCACAGCGCCGGTGGCGCCGACAGTGCGATGTCGTTGCCCCGCTGCCAGGCCGCCTGGGCATAGTCGGCACACACCTGGCGCGCCACCGCGCACAGATCCACCGGCGCCTTGGCCTCATGCAGTTCGGCCCGGCTCGCGCGCGCCAGGGCCAGCAGCTGGTTGAGCACATGCCCTGCACGCAGGGCATCCTGGCCAATGCGGGCGATGGCCTGCGCCCGGGCGGCCGCATCCAGTTCGCCGCCCAAAGCACTAGCCTGCAGCGCAATGGAGGACAGGGGCGTGCGTAATTCGTGCGCGACTTCATTGGCCAGCCGGCGCTCGCGCACCATCGCCGCCTGCTGGCGGTCCAACAGGGTGTTGATCGATGCGACCACGGACTCGAACTCGTTCCAGGCATGGCGTGACGCCAGGCGCTGGGTGCTGGCGGGGTCGAGCGCCGCCACGTCGGCCGACAGGGCATACAGCGGGCGCAGACCGCGCCACAGCGCAAGCCCGAGGGCCAGGGACACCACGGGCAGCAACCACAGGCCAGGCTCGATCATCTGCTCGGCAATGTCCTGGGCCAGCTCGTCACGCTCGCGCAGCTCCAGCAGCACCATGATCTTGTGCGTGCGTGCCGCGTCCCACTGGGAAAAACTGCGCCACACCACACCCTTCGCCCCCAGCGCCATGTTGGCGAACCCCTCGGCGGCGCTGAAAGCAGGAACGGGCGCCGTACCGCTGTGATGGAGCAGACGCCCCTGCGCATCCCACTGGACGACGCTGAGCGATTGCTGGTAGTCGTGCGATTTGAGCCAGGGTGTGGCGACCCGCTGGGTGACCTGGGGCCCCTCGGCAGCCTCGTTCGCACGCAGGTTCAGCAACAGGGCGGCCACGCTGGCCAGGTGCCCGTCGGTCAGTTCATCCGCCTCGTGCACCCCCGTCTGGTAGCCCATGAACACAAAGCTGCCCCACACCAGCACCAGCGCGCCCAGGGACCACAGCAGCAGCTGCCGGGTCAGCGACGGCCTGCGCGCACTCCCCCCGGGCGTTGCGGCAGCAGCGCTCATGCGGCCGCCTCCTGGGGCATGAAGTAGCCCACACCGCGCATGGTCTGGATACATGCGCTGCCCAGCTTGCGCCGCAGGTGGTGAATGTGGACCTCCACCGCATTGCTCTCGATGGCAGCATCCCAGCTGTACAGGCGCTCTTCGATCTGCTGGCGCGAGAGCACCCGCCCCCGCGCCTCCAGCAACACCAGCAGCACCGAAAACTCCCGGGGCGACATCTCCACCAGCTTGCCGCCCTGGTGCACCGTGCGCGCCGCAGGGTCCATCTCGATATCGCCATAGCGGATGGTGGGCGAGGCGCGCCCGGCGGCCCGGCGCAGCAGGGCGCGCAAGCGCGCATCCAGCTCGTCCATGTCAAAAGGCTTGGCCAGGTAGTCATCCGCCCCCTGGTCCAGCCCCGCAATGCGCTGGTGAACCTGGTCACGGGCGGTCACGATGAGCACAGGGGTGGAGGGATCGGGCAAAACCTGCGCAGAAGCCGTCCCCCCCGGCGCCGGGCTCAGGCGCAACCGCCGCAGCAGATCGCCGCCATCACCATCGGCCAGCCCCAGATCGAGCAGCACGGCATCAAAGCGCTCCGCGCGCAACGCCCCCCAGGCACTGGCCACGCCATCACACACATCCACCGCATAGCCACGTTGCTGCAGGTTCGTGCGCAGGCCTGCGGCAATGCCGGCATCGTCTTCGACAACGAGTATTCGCATGCAGCGATTGTCGCCGGGCGCGGCCACCTGCGCAGGGTCATTAAGGCGGCGTTAAGTGGCGCGCCCTATGGTCGGTGGAATGCTGCCCACGCCTTCCTCGCCCCGCCGCTTCGCCCACGACCACCGTACCTTGCTCCTGTGGACCCTGGGCATCCTGATCGCCATAGTGGCGTGGGACGCTGGCGGGCAAGACATCCCCCTGGCCCGCGCGTTTGGCTCGGCCAACGGGTTCCCACTGCGAGAACAATGGTTCTTCGTGCAGGTGCTCCACGAAGGGGCCCGCCGCCTGGGATGGCTGCTGGTGCTGCTGCTGGCGCTGGGCGTGTGGTGGCCCTGGGGGGTGCTGCGGCGTCTGGATATGGGTGAGCGCCTGCAGATGGCCATCAGTGCCTTGCTGGCGCTGGCGGCCGTGAGCGTGGGCAAGAACCTCAGCACCACCAGCTGCCCCTGGGACCTGGCGGAGTTCGGCGGTGTGGCGCGGTATGCCTCCCACTGGGCGCTGGGCGTGGTCGATGGCGGCGGTGGGCGGTGCTTTCCGGCGGGCCATGCCTCGGCGGGTTTTGCCTTCGTGGGGGGCTACTTCGCGCTGCGCCACAAGGCACCGGCTGCCGCGCGCTGGTGGCTGGCTGCGGCGGTGCTGGCAGGCTTGGTGCTGGGTGGAGCCCAACAGGTGCGGGGCGCGCACTTCATGAGCCACACGCTGTGGACGGGCTGGCTCTGCTGGACGATGGGCTGGCTGTGCGACCTGGGAGCGTTGGCACTGCGCCCACGCCTGGCGGCGTTGTCTCTCGCCAACGACCCGCCACACGCGGCCAGCTAACGACTCAGAACCTGGCTATTCAGCTCGCCACGCAGATCTTCAGCATATTGGTCCCGCCCGGCGCACCCATGGGTTCGCCGCAGGTGATGGCATAGACATCGCCCTTTTGCACGATGTTGCGGTTCTTGAGGTGGCGCTCGGCCTGCTCAAGGGCCGTATCGCGGTCAGCACTGGTGTCCATGAGCAGGGGGCGCACGTTGCGGTACATGGCCATCTTGCGCTGCGTGGTCACCTTGGGCGTGAGCGCATAGATGGGGATGCGGATGCTGTGGCGGCTCATCCACAGCGCCGTGGCACCGCTGTCGGTCATGGCCACGATGGCCTTGGCGCCCAGGTGGTGGGCGGTGAACAGTGCGCCCATGGCAATGGACTGGTCGATGCGGCCAAAGGTCTGGCCGGTGAAGTCCGCGTCCAGGTGATGGTCTTCCGCCGCCTCGGCCGCTGCGCAGATGGTGGCCATTTCTTCCACGGTTTCGAGCGGGTAGCGGCCTGCGGCCGTCTCGGCGCTCAGCATCACGGCGTCGGTGCCGTCCAGCACGGCGTTGGCCACGTCACTCACCTCGGCGCGCGTGGGCACGGGGTTGGTGATCATGCTTTCCATCATCTGCGTGGCGGTGATGACGACCTTGTCCAGCTCGCGCGCCATGCGGATCATCTTCTTTTGCAGCGCGGGCACGGCCGCGTTGCCCACTTCCACCGCCAGGTCGCCGCGCGCCACCATGATCCCGTCGCTCACGCGCAGGATGGCTTCGAGGTGCGGGATGGCCTCGGCCCGCTCGATCTTGGCGATCAGGCCCGGCTTGTGGCGGTACTCGGACGCGGCCACATTGCACAGCTGGCGCGCCATTTCCATGTCGGTCGCGTTCTTCGGAAAGCTCACGGCCACGTAGTCGGCCTGGAAGCTCATCGCCGTGCGGATGTCTTCCATGTCCTTGGCCGTGAGGGCCGGTGCCGTGAGGCCCCCGCCCTTCTTGTTGATGCCCTTGTTGTTGGACAGCTCGCCGCCCACCTTGACGGTGGTGTGCACTTCCTCGCCGCGCACCGCATCCACCGTGAGCACGATCAGCCCGTCATTGAGCAGCAGCAGGTCGCCCGCCTTCACGTCGCGTGGCAGCTCCTTGTAGTCGAGCCCCACGCCTTCGATGTCGCCCAGTTCGGTGCGCGATGCATCCAGCACAAACTTGGCGCCCGACTCCAGCTGCACCTTGCCCTCGGCAAACTTGCCCACGCGGATCTTGGGGCCCTGCAGGTCGGCCATGATGGCCACCTCGCGGCCCGCGCGCTGGGCAGCGGCACGCACGGTGGCGGCGCGGTCGATATGGTCCTGCGCCTTGCCGTGGCTGAAGTTCAGCCGCACCACGTTCACCCCCGCTCGGATCATGGCCTCCAGCAGTGCCGGGTCGCTGGAGGCGGGGCCCAGGGTGGCAACAATCTTGGTGGCGCGGCGGGTAGGCATGGGTTTGTCTCTTTCTCTCGTTTGTCTGGTGGATGTAATCGAGTTTCAATTCTCACACGAAGCGGTTACAGGCGAGTTACCCCTTGCATCCGCCCTGCAGTCCAAAAGCCCCATCAGAGCAACGGGGATGACAACAGATGCGCCAGCACATGCGCCAGGATCGCCGCCTCCAGCCCGTGGCGCGCGTAGAGCCAGCCTGCCACCAGGCCAAAGGCCGTGTTGCCCACCAGCACAAACACCACGACGGGCACCGTCAATGCGCCCGCCAGCGCCTGCGCGGCAGGCAGATGCCCCAGCGCAAACAGCAGCGCACTGAGCAGCACCGCGCCAGCCACCAGCCCCTTGCCCGGCTGGCCCTGTCCGCCCTGCACCACGCGCCAGCCCAGCCACATCAGCAAGGTCATCACGCCCCAGCGCACCAGCAGCTCTTCGGTGATGCCGCCATACAGCAGCTTGACCACCAGCGGCATGGCGCTGGCAGGGTCCGACGGCTGGAGCGCTGCGGGCGCCACCTGGGACAGCACCCACAACCACGCGGCACCCACCACACCGCCCACGATGCCAGGCAGGGACTGGACACGCAGCGCGGGGCCGATGGGCTGGCCGACCAGCCAGGAAGACACCACGGGCGCCCGCAGGCCCACGCGGGGCGCGAGCCACACGCCCACCGCCACAGCCAGCGCCAACAGCACGGCCGTCTGCAGCCCGCTGAGCAGCACCACCGCCCAGAGCGGCAACGGCAGCAGCGCCTCGTTGGCCTTCAACGGTGGCAGCAGCGCCCACACCACCGCCACCACGCCAGGCATGCCCAACAACCACAGCGCACCGCCCAGTCGCCACTTCGCGGGTTGCCCCGGGGCACCCGCCGATTCCGCCAACACAGCGTTGTCCACGGCCATGGGTTTGCCCACGCTCAGGCGCGCATCAGCGCTTCGATCTCGTCGGCCTTCACGGGCACGCCACGCGTGATCAGCTCGCAGCCCGTGTCCGTGACGATGGCATCGTCTTCAATGCGGATGCCGATGTTGTGGAACTGCTCAGGCACGCCATCGGCGGGGCGCACATAGATGCCGGGCTCGATGGTCAGAACCATGCCCGGGCGCAGCACACGGCTGGGGCGGTTGGTGATGGTCTCGCCCGAGAGCGGGTCCTTGCGCTCGCTCACCTGGCCGACTTCGCCGGGCTCCACGTAGCTGCCGCAGTCGTGCACATCCATGCCCAGCCAGTGGCTGGTGCGGTGCATGTAGAACTGGAAGTACGCGCGCTTGTCGATCACGTCCTGCGCCGACCCCACCTTGTTCTTGTCAAGCAAGCCCAGGTCCAGCATGCCCTGCGCCAGCACAGCCACCGTTGCGTCGTGCGGGTCGTTGAAGCGGGCACCCGCCTTGGTGGCAGCCACGGCCGCTTCCTGGCTGGCCAGCACCAGGTCGTACAGCGCACGCTGGGGGCCTGTAAATGTGCCGTTGGCGGGGAAGGTGCGGGTGATGTCGCTGGCGTAGCTGTCCAGCTCGCAGCCCGCGTCGATCAGCACCAGCTCGCCATCGCGCACCGGGGCCGCATCGGCGCGGTAGTGCAGCACGCAGGCGTTCGCGCCCGCCGCCACGATGGAACTGTAGGCCGGGTACTGCGAGCCTGCGTCTCGGAACGCGTGCAGCAGCTCGGCATCGAGGTGGTATTCGCGCACATCCTCCCCGGCGCGCAGCATGCGGGCCGAGCGCTGCATGGCGCGGATGTGGGCCTGCGCGCTGATGCTGCTTGCGCGACGCATGATGTCCTGCTCATGCGCGTCCTTGAACAGGCGCATCTCGTCGAGCAGCGTGCACAGGTCGTTCTGTTCTGCGGGGCAGATGGCGCCATAGCGCACACGGCCGCGCACCACGTTGAGCCAGCCCTCCACCCGCGCCGCCAAGCCGCTGTGCGTGGCAAACGGGTACCAGACGCAGGCCGTGTTTTCGAGCAGGCGCGGCAGCTTGCCGTCCAGCTCGGCCATCGAATGTGCCGCGTCCACTCCCAACGCAGCGGGCGCGGCGGCCGGGCCGAGGCGGTAGCCATCCCAGATCTCGCGCTCCAGGTCCTTGGGCTGGCAAAACAGCGTGCTGCGGCCGTCGTGGGCCAGCACCAGGCAGGCGCCCGGCTCGGTGAAGCCGGTCAGGTAGTAGAAGTAGCTGTCGTGGCGGAACAGAAAGTCGCTGTCCCGATTGCGCGGACGCTCCAGCGCCGTAGGAATGATGGCGATACCCCCGGGGCCCAGCTGGGCAGCCAGGTGCGCGCGGCGCTGGGCGTAGACAGAGGCAGGCACGGTGGTGTTCATGGCGCGTTGGAAGAAAAGGAGTTGAGTTCGGCCAGCCGCTCTGGCGTGCCCACATCGGTCCAGCGGCCGGTGTAGAGCTGCGCACTGACGCGGCCATTGTCCATTGCACGGCGCAGCAGCGGCGCCAGCGGGGCTTTGATGCCGCTGGGGTTTCCGGGCGGAATGTCGCACCACGGCGCTGCAAACAGCTCGGCGCGCAGCAGGGCGATGGTGCTGTAGGTGTAACGCGGTGCGGGGTCGTCGGCGGGCAGGTTCAGCGCCAGGCCGTCGGCCGACAGGCCAAAGTCGCCACGCGGGTTGTGGGTGGGGTTGGGCACCAGCCACAGGTGGGCCAGGTGGTGGCTGGCTTCAAAGGCCGCCACGGCGGCGCTGTCGAACACGAAGTCGGGGGCAAACACATCACCTGCCGCCAGCCAGAACACGGGGCCCAGCTGGGGCAGCGCGCGCGCGATGCCACCGGCGGTTTCCAGCGCACCGCCAAAGTCCACGCCTTCGTGCGAGTATAAAATTGATAGCTGCTTACGCTTGTCCATCAAGCGCTGGAGGCCAAAAACACCTAGAAAATGGTCGCTGATCTGCGCCCCCAGCCACGCGGTGTTGATCACCACCTGTTCCACACCCGCCTCCTGCAGCGCCGCCAAGTGCCACTGCAGCAGCGGCTGGCCCTGCACCGGCAGCAGAGGCTTGGGGGTGGTGTCGGTCAACGGGCGCATGCGCTCGCCACGGCCGGCGGCCAGCAGCAACGCGGGTACCTGGTGATGGGAGGCGGCACTAGAACTCATGCTGCCACCTCGTTCACAGCACCCCGTTGCAGCGCATGGCGTTCCACCGTGGTGGGGTCGAACAGGGCCAGCAGCGCGTCCATCAGCGCCCGCGCCTTGCCCGAATGGTCGGCGCCAAAGTTGCACACATACACATCCAGCGTCACCGCGCGCTGCTCGGGCCAGGTGTGCATGCACAGGTGGGATTCTGCTAGCAAAACAGTAGCGGTCACCCCTCCAGGGCCATGCGCCGTGGCCGGAAATTCATGAAATAACTGCCCCACGGGCTGCAGCCCGGCGGCGTGCACCGCATCGGTACAGGCGCGGCCCAGGGCGGCGGCGTCCAGCAGCCAGGCAGGGGCACAGCGGCAGCCATGGAGATCGGCGGTGAGGTGCAGTCCTTGCATGGCTCGCACTGTAGTGCATTGCCACCGGGCTTCCGGCTTGCAGCCTGCGAATTCAGGTGGGCGAAAGCCGCCCCGGTAAAATGCCGGGTTTCCCCCGAATCACCCACCCTGAACCCTCCCCCCATGGCCAACACCCAGCAATCCCAACAGATGGCAAATGCGATCCGCGCATTGGCCATGGACGCCGTTCAACAAGCCAACTCCGGCCACCCCGGCGCCCCCATGGGCATGGCCGACATGGCCGTGGCGCTGTGGAGCCGCCACCTCAAGCACAACCCTACCAACCCCCAGTGGTTTGACCGCGACCGGTTTGTGCTGTCCAACGGCCACGGCTCGATGCTGCTGTACGCGCTGCTGCACCTCACGGGCTACGACCTGCCGATTGGCGAGCTGAAGAACTTCCGCCAACTGCACAGCAAGACGCCCGGCCACCCCGAAGTGGGCTACACCGCTGGCGTCGAGACCACCACCGGCCCCCTGGGCCAGGGCATCACCAATGCCGTGGGCTTTGCGCTGGCCGAAAAGCTGCTGGCCGCCGAGTTCAACCGCGAAGGCCATGCCGTGGTGGACCACCACACCTACGCCTTCCTGGGCGACGGCTGCCTGATGGAAGGTATCAGCCACGAAGCCGTGTCTCTGGCAGGCGCCTGGAAACTCAACAAGCTGATCGCCCTGTACGACGACAACGGCATCAGCATCGACGGCCAGGTCGCTCCCTGGTTTGCCGACAACACCCCCCTGCGTTTTGTGGCCAGCGGCTGGAACGTGATCGGCCCCATCGACGGCCACGATGCTGACAAGGTGGCCGCAGCCATCGAAGAAGCCAAGAAGCAGACCGAGCGCCCCACCCTGATCGTGTGCAAGACGCACATCGGCAAGGGCAGCCCCAACCGCGCCAACACCGCCAAGGCCCACGGCGAACCGCTCGGCGCCGAAGAAATCGCGCTGACCCGCGAAGCCCTGGGCTGGGCCAGCGAACCCTTCGTGATCCCCGAAGACGTGTACGCCAGCTGGGACTGCAAGGCCAACGGCCAAGCTTTTGAGGCCGCCTGGAACGAGCGTTTTGCCGCCTACACCGCCGCCTTCCCCGAGCTGGCTGCCGAGCTGACGCGCCGCATGAACGGCGACCTGCCCGCCAACTTTGCCCAGGTGGCCGTGGACACCGTGGTGGCCGCCCACACCAAGGGCGAAACCGTGGCCAGCCGCAAGGCCAGCCAGCTGGCGCTGGAAGCCTTCACCGCAGCCCTGCCCGAACTGCTGGGTGGCAGCGCCGACCTGACCGGCTCCAACCTCACCAACACCAAGAGCACGCCCAACCTGCGCTTTGACATGCAGGGCAACGTGGTCAAGACCGAAGCCGCGAATGGCGACAAGGTCGGTGGCCGCCACATCAACTACGGTGTGCGCGAATTCGGCATGGCCGCCATCATGAACGGCGTGGCGTTGCACGGTGGCTTCATCCCCTACGGCGGCACCTTCCTCACGTTCAGCGACTACAGCCGCAACGCCATCCGCATGGCCGCGCTGATGAAGCAGCGCGTGATCCACGTGTTCACGCACGACTCCATTGGTCTCGGTGAAGACGGCCCCACGCACCAGTCCATCGAGCACGTGGCCAGCCTGCGCCTGATTCCGAACCTCGACGTCTGGCGCCCCGGTGACACGGCCGAAACCGCCGTGGCCTGGAGTGTGGCACTGTCCAACCGCAACAAGCCCACCGTTCTGGCCCTGTCGCGCCAGAACCTGCCCTACGCTCCCAAGCGCGACCTGGGCGACATCTCGCGCGGCGCCTATGTGCTGTCAGAACCCTCCGACGTGGGCATCAAGAAGAAGCCCGTGGCCGTGATCATTGCCACCGGCTCCGAAGTGCAGCTGGCCCTGAAGGCCCAGCGCCTGCTGGCCGACAAGAAGATCGGCGTGCGCGTGGTCTCCATGCCCAGCACGACCACCTTCGACCGCGAAGACGCCAAGTACAAGAGCAGCGTGCTGCCCGCCGGCGTGCCCCGCGTGGCCGTGGAAATGGGCGTGACCGACGGCTGGTGGAAATACGGCTGCGCCGCCGTGGTGGGCATCGACACCTACGGTGAATCGGCCCCCGCGCCGGTGCTGTTCAAGCACTTCGGCTTCACCGAAGAGAACGTGGCCGACGCAGTGCTGGTGGCCATCGGCGCGGCCCGCCTGAAGCCCGCCAAGAAGGCCCGTTAAAACGCCCTTTGCCCGCTGCGCACCGCTGCCAGCGGGCGCGCGGCGGCAGATTCCCGATTTCGACTTTGCAACTTTGAAGAGGCTCCCTATGACGATCAAGATTGGTATCAACGGCTTCGGCCGCATCGGCCGCAACGTGCTGCGCTCGGCCATCCAGAACTTCAGCGACATCGAAGTCGTGGGCATCAACGACCTGCTGGAGCCCGAGTACCTCGCGTACATGCTGCAGTACGACTCGGTGCATGGCCGCTTCAAGGGCGAAGTCTCGGTCGAGGGCAACACCCTGGTCGTCAACGGCAAGAAGATCCGCCTGACGCAAGAGCGCGACCCCGCCAACCTGAAGTGGAACGAAGTCGGCGCCGACGTGGTGATCGAATCCACCGGCCTGTTCCTGGACAAGGTCACCGCGCAGAAGCACCTGGACGCTGGTGCCAAGAAGGTCATCCTGTCGGCCCCCTCCAAGGACGACACCCCCATGTTCGTGTTCGGCGTGAACCACGACACCTACGCGGGCCAGGCCATCATCTCCAACGCATCGTGCACCACCAACTGCCTGGCTCCCGTGGCCAAGGTGCTGAACGACAAGTGGGGCATCAAGCGCGGCCTGATGACCACCGTGCACGCTGCCACCGCCACGCAAAAAACCGTGGACGGCCCTTCGAACAAGGACTGGCGCGGCGGCCGCGGCATTCTGGAAAACATCATTCCCTCCAGCACTGGCGCTGCCAAGGCCGTGGGCGTGGTGATCCCTGCGCTGAACAAGAAGCTGACCGGCATGTCTTTCCGCGTGCCCACCTCCGACGTGTCGGTGGTGGACCTGACGGTTGAACTGGACAAGGCTGCCACCTACGATGAAATCAAGGCCGAGATGAAGGCCCAGTCCGAAGGCGCCCTGAAGGGCGTTCTGGGCTACACCGAAGACAAGGTGGTGGCCACCGACTTCCGTGGCGACACCCGCACCTCGATCTTCGATGCCGACGCTGGCATTGCCCTGGACGGCACCTTCGTGAAGGTCGTGAGCTGGTACGACAACGAATGGGGCTACTCGAACAAGTGCCTGGAAATGGTGCGCGTGGTATCCAAGTAAGTACGACTTGCGCAAAAGGGGATCAGGCGCCATGCTTGGTCTTAGAACGCAACGGCGGACGCCTCCCTGTTTGCGCGGGTCTTGAAAAGTTTTCCCTTTGAAGATGAAGAAGCGCTAGTAGCAACTACCCTGTTCAAGCCGGTCGCCTGCAAAGGCCACCGGCTTTTTTTTGCCCGCCCTCCGCGCATAGCAGGTACGGACCACCTGGCATTCAACGGTCACCACCCCCAAGAGCTGCCGCTGCTGAGGCCGCCATAGCCAACGGCGCGGGCCCCGGCACCGGCCCTGGAGCACTGGCAATGTGCACCGTGCGGGTGGGGAAAGCAAACTCCACCCCCATGGCCTTGAACTCGCGCAGCAGCCCGAGGTTGATGGACTGCTGCAGGTCCATGTACACGTTGAAGGCTGGGTCTTCGACGATATAGACCACCTCGTAGTCGAGCGAACTGGCGCCAAACGCCTTGAAATGCGCGCGGTCAAAACGCAGCTGCGGCTGGGCTTCGATGAGCTTGCGCACCACACCCGGAATGGCCTCAGCCTGCTCGGGGGTGGTGTCATAGGCCACGCCAAACGTGAACACGATGCGCCGCCGCTCCAGCATGCGAAAGTTGCTGATGGTCTGCTTGAGCAGGTCGGTGTTGGACATCACGATCTGCTCGCCCTGCAAGCTGCGGATGCGTGTGGTCTTGAGACCAATCACCTGCACCGTGCCCGACACATTGCCCACCACGATGAAGTCGCCCACCTCAAACGGCTTGTCCACCGCGATGGCGAGCGAGGCAAACAGGTCTCCCAAGATGTTTTGCACCGCCAGCGCCACCGCAATGCCGCCCACGCCCAGGCTGGCGATGAAGGCCGTGATGTTCACGCCCACATTCGACAAGATGGCCAGCAGCACCACGCTCCACAACAGCGTGCGCAGCCCCCAGGACATCAGCGTGGCCGAGGCACTGACCTGCGTCATGCCACTGGACGAGTGCCGCTCCACATAGCGGCGCACGCCAATGCCAATGGCACGCATGCCCCACAGGCCCATCTGCAGCGCCACGGCCACAAACCACAGCTGGCTCAGGCGACTCTCCCAGCGGCCGGGCAGGTCCAGCAGGCTCGCGCCCACGAGCAGAGCCACCACCAGCATCAGTGTGCGGCTGGTGCCTTCCAGCACATCCACCATGGTCAGCGCCATGCCGCTGTGCGACTGCGTGGCCCACACCTTGGCGCGGCGGGTCAGCAGGTGCAGCACCACAAGGATGGCTGCATAGGTGGCCGTGGTGGCTGCCAGGGCCACGCACAGGCTCCACAACGGCACGCCGGCAAAGGTGGTCTCCTGGACCCAGGTCATAAAGGTGGATGGCTGCATGCGGGGACTCTCCTCTTCGTGGTGCAGTGACGGGATGGGGCGCGCGGGGGCGGGACTGATACACGGGGTCGACCCGTGACCTCGGCCATGCAGGGCGCTTCAGCCCCGCAATGGAGCGCTGAGCTGCGCAACGTCCTTGATCGAGACCCCGTGGAAGTCAGAGTTCCGCAGTTGATCAGGCAACGGCCAAAGCGCCGCTGGTCTGCCCCCGTTTGCAAGTGTTCGTAAGACATGCCCCACAGCAATACAGAGGCAGGGCCTACGCCCCGGTAATGCGCGGCCCCCAACAATGCATCAACACCAGAACACCGCTGGCTGCCCGCCCGAAACCTCGGTGCGGCACATCCCACAACCTCCACAGGAGTCCACCACACCATGCATTCATCCGCACTGATCCGCACCGCCACAGCGGCACTCGCACTGGGCGCACTGGCCGCCTGTTCCTCCACCCCCGCACCCACCGAGCAAATGGCCGTGAGCCGCACCACCGTGAACCGCGTTGCGGCTGCCCCGGCTGTGGCCACCAGCGCCCCCGTGCAGTTGCAACAAGCGCGCGAGAAGCTCATGCAGGCCGAAAAAGCCATGGCTGAAAAGGACTATGTGGCCGCGCGCCGCCTGGCCGCTGAGGCCGAGGTAGATGCCCGCGTGGCCGAAACCCGCGCCGACGCCGCCAGCAATGCCGCCAACCTGACGCAAGTGCAAGACGGCATCCGAGCGCTGCAAGAAGAAATCAACCGCCGATCGCCGCGCTAGGCCAGCGCCAGACGTTGGAGCCCTAGCGCCCAACCTGGCTTCGACTCACGCCCAACACCGTTGAGGCCCCGCGATTGACCTCCCCCCCATTTCAAGGAACACCTGACCATGCATCGCTTTTTTCACCGAACCACCGCCCTGTGCACCAGCCTGATTGCCGTAGGCCTGTTGGCCGCCTGCGCCAGCACCACCCCATCGCCCGCGCTGGAAGAGGCCCGTACCGCAGTGAGCACCGCTGCAGGAGACCCGGCCGTCAACCAGTACGCGCAGCTCGAACTGAAGCAAGCCACCGACGCACTGGCCAAGGCCGACCGCGTGTGGGCCGATGACCGCGACACGTCCGAGACCAACCACTTGGCATACATCGCCCGCCAACGCGCCGAGATCGCCACCAACGCGGCCCGCGCGCGCCAGCTCGATGCCAACATCCAGCAAGCGGGCAGCGAAGCCGACCGCATCCGCCTGCAGGCCCGCACCCAAGAGGCTGACGCAGCCCGCCTGCGCGCCCAGCAAGCCCAACAACAGGCGATGAGCGCAGAGCAACGTGCGGCCCAACAGCAGGCCCAGGCCACGGCCGCCATGGCCCAGGCCAACGCCGCACAAGACCGTGTGCGCGCCCTCGAAGCACAACTGCGCGAACTCGAAGCCCAACAAACCGAACGCGGCCTGCTGGTCACTCTGGGCGATGTGCTGTTTGCCTTCAACAAGGCCGAGCTCTCCGCCCAGGCCGGCCCGCGCCTGGACAAGCTGGCCAACTTCCTCAAACAGTTCCCGGACCGCAAACTGCTGATCGAGGGCTACACCGACAGCGTGGGTAGCGACAGCTACAACCAGGACCTGTCAGACCGACGCGCCCAAGCCGTGCGCGACGCGCTGGTGCAGCGCGGTGTGGACACCAGCCGCATCACCGCACGCGGCTACGGCAAGGCCCACCCCGTGGCCGACAACGCGTCGCCCGAAGGCCGTGCGATGAATCGCCGCGTGGAGATCGTGATCGCCGATGACAAGGGCAACCTGCGCGGCAGGTAGAGAACACCCCCCTGAGCAACCGTCTTGGAAGTCAAGCGCAATGATGATTTGGATTCCAAGTGCAGCCGTGCTTGGCGATGGCGTTGAGCATCGTCAGCAGCTTGCGCATGCAAGCCACCAAGGCGACCTTCTTGCGCTTGCCTGCGGCCAGCAAATGCTCGTAGTACGGCTTGAGCACGGGGTTGTAGCGAACCGCCGTGAGCGTGGCCATGTAGAGCGTGCGACGCACTTGGGCACGACCTCCCCAGATGGAGCGCTGACCGCGCATTTGCCCGGAGTCCCGATTGAGCGGAGCAACCCCAACCAAGGCTGCCACGCGGCGGCGGTCGAGTTTGCCAAGCTCGGGCAACTCGGCCAGCAACACCGCCACGCTGGCTGCGCCAATGCCAGGCACGCTGGTAAGCGCCTGAGCCAGTTGGGCGTGATGGTGCTGCACATGGGCTGCCACCTCCGTGTCGCTATCTCCAAGCTCCTGCTTGAGGAATTCGATCACGCGCTCAATGCTAGGCCGCGCAGCCGCGTGCGAGATACGCAGTCGCTGGCGTTCACCGGTGAGCATTTGCACAATCTGGCGGCGGCGCAGTACCAGAGCCTGCAGCTGCTGCAATTGGGCATCGGCCAGAGGCTTGACGAAGCGCTCACGCTCGGGATGCTGATGCAGCACCCGCGCGAACGCAGCGAGCATGTGGGCGTCCAGCGCATCGGTCTTGGCCAGTGCTCCCATGGCGCGGGCAAAGTCGCGAGCCATGCGGGGGTTGACCACAGCTGTGGGCAGCCCCGCAGCCTGCAGCGCGCAGGCTGCCTCGAACTCATAGCCGCCAGTGGCCTCCAGCACCACCAGCGCAGGCCCCAAGGCGGTCAACTGGCTGCACAAAGACTCGATGCCATGGGCATCATTGCTCGCTTGCCAAGTCTTGGCCTGGGCACTGCTGGCCACCTCCAGAGTCTGGCTGGAGACGTCGATACCGATAAAAACAGAGTCGGACATGTCCTTTCGCTCCCATCCTTGTCTATGCGAACTAAAAGTTCCTACAACCGTTCGGGTTGCAAGAAAGGACGGTCCGGCCCAGGTGCCCAAAGCTCAGGGGCGGGCTTAAATCAGATTAACCCAGAGGCGCGTCGGGCTACCTGTGCCAGTCCGAGCCCCAAAGATACAAGGCGCTGCGCGCCTTCCCCCTTCTCTCGAATCGCTGGCGCGATTCGGGAAGGGGGACACCGCCAGCGCGGCGGGGCGGCCCTTGCGCGGCGGCCGCGACTTTAAGCCATGCCAGTTTCGGCGGCCAATATCAATAGAACGGAACGAAGATCGCTCTGCTCAGGCGCGGTCTTCAAACGTTTCCGTATCCACTTCGCGCGCGCTCTGGGCGTTGTAGCGATTGCCCACCACCGTGCGCTCATTGATCAGCGCGCCCAGACGCTCCATGGTGGCCGCATCCAGTCGCACGTTCACGGCACCCAGGTCGTCGTGCAGATGCTCCACGTTCGTGGTTCCTGGGATGGGGATGATGTGCTCGCCTTGGTGCAGCAGCCACGCCAGGGCCAGCTGGGCGGGTGTGCAGCCCACATCGCGTGCAATCGCCTGGTAGCCATCGAGCAGCTTCAGGTTGGCCGCATACGCCTCGGGTGCAAAACGCGGCATGGCACGGCGGATGTCCTTGGCGTCCAGCGTGCTCACATCGGTCAAGCCGCCACACAAGAAACCCCGCGCCACCGGGCTGAACGCCACAAAGGCCACGCCCAATTCTCGGCAGGCGTCGAGCACGGCAATCTCGGGGTTGCGCGTCCACAGCGAATACTCGGTCTGCACCGCCGTGATCGGGAACTCGGCATGCGCGCGGCGCAGCGTGGCAGCAGACACCTCGGAGAGACCCACAGTGCGAATGTGCCCGCGCCGCACCAGCTCGCCCAGTGCGCCTACGCTTTCCTCAATTGGCACGCTCTTGTCCCAGCGGTGCAGGTAATACAGGTCGATCACATCGGTCTGCAGGCGGCGCAGGCTGTCTTCGCAGGTCTTTCGCAGCGTATCGGGCCGCCCGTCGATCACGCGCACCAGCTTGCCGTCACCCGCCACATCCACGCCCTGCATGCCGCATTTGCTGGCCAGCGTGAAGCGGCTGCGGTGCTGCTTCAACACACGGCCCACCAGGTTTTCGTTGGCTCCAAAGCCATAGAGCGTGGCGGTGTCGAACAGCGTCACGCCCGCATCAAGTGCAGCCAGCAGCACGCGCTCGCCCTGCTCGGCAGACACCGGCGCGCCATAGGCGTGCGACAGGTTCATGCAGCCCAGGCCAATGGCCGAGACGGAGAAAGGTCCAAGGTTTCTTTGTTGCATGCCGCGAGCTTACGGCAAGCGCGGCAACCCAGCGGGTGGCTCGGGCTTGGGCTTTTGGGGCGGGTGTGACGACGACTGCGGCAGGAATGCAAAAAGTCCCGGCAGACCATAGCTATTTCCGTCCGCTTGCATCCGGTGAAAATGAAGGTCGTTTTACCCACGAAGCCGCCTTCGACTCCTCACCATGAACTCTGCTCGCGACAGCGCCCTCATCGACCAATTACGTGCCGAATCGGCCGAGACGCCATGGCTGGAGTTCAAGAGCAACAACACCGACCCTGAGATGATCGGCAAGCGCTGCTCGGCCCTTGCCAATTCGGCGCGCATCGAAGGACGAGACATGGCTTACATGGTGTGGGGTGTAGATGACGAGAGCCACGCCATCATCGGCACCGACTTCAAGCCCGACGCCAAGAAGGTAGGCAACCAAGCTCTATCTTTGTGGCTAGCCAACAGTTTGCAACCCAGCATTGCATTCAACTTTCGGACTGTCGCGCATCCGCAAGGCCGCGTCGTGCTACTGGAAATTCCGGCAGCTACAGGCGCACCGGTGGCATTCAACGCCGTGGCTTACATTCGCATCAGCAGTGCAACGCCTCGCCTTACAGACTACCCCGACCGCTATCAACAACTGATCGAGCGGCTGCGACCCTACCGATGGGAGCAAGGCATTGCTCGCCAGTACGCCAGCGGGGACGAGGTGCTGAGCCTGCTCGACTACAGCCAGTATTTCCGCCTGACGGGGCAGCCGTTGCCGGACAACCGAGCAGGCATCTTCGACAAGTTGGAGGCAGACCGCCTGATCGTGCGCGACGTGGGCGAGCGCTGGAACATTACCCATCTTGGCGCCATCCTGTTCGCAGTGCGTTTGAACGACTTCGAGGCCAGCTTGGCACGCAAAGCGGTGCGCTTTGTGGCGTACAGCGGCAAGAATCGAGCGAGCCCCGTGACCCACCGGCTTGACGGGCAGCGGGGCTATGCAGTGGGGTTCGAGGGGTTGATCGACTACGTGAACAACCTGCTCCCCAAAAACGAGCACATTGGTGCAGCCCTGCGGGAAGACCGCCCCTTGTTTCCCGGTATCGCGGTACGGGAATTGGTGGCCAACGCGCTGATCCATCAGGACATGACCATTACCGGCGCTGGCCCGCAGATCGAGCTGTTCGAAGATCGATTGGAAATTAGTAACCCGGGCGCCACACTGGTGCTGCCCGATCGCATGATCGACCTACCTCCACGCTCGCGCAATGAGGCACTGGCCTCGCTGATGCGTCGCATGCGCATGTGCGAAGAACAAGGCAGCGGGCTGGACAAGGTGGTACAGGCCTGCGAGGTATTTCAGTTGCCGGCCCCGCTATTCCGGACGGAGGGCGACGCAACACAGGCTGTGCTGTACGGGCCACGCAGTTTTGCCGAGATGACGCAGGACGAGCGGATGCGCGCTTGCTATTTCCATGCGGTACTGAAGTTCCTCAGTGGTGACAAAATGAAGAATGCCAGCCTGTGTGCCCGATTGGGCATTGCCACAAAAAACGCAGCCCAAGCGACTGCAGTGATCAATCGAGCGCTGGACGCAGGCCTGATCCGGGTGGCAGATCCGGATCACCCCAGAGCAGGCTATGTTCCGCATTGGGCTTGAAGCTTCTTGATCGGGTTTTGATTTATCCGGGCAGGCGAACCATACAAGAGCACACAACTCTTTATAAATCAACGACTTACGAAAATTTTTGGAAGTTATTTTTCTTGATCGGGTTTTGATACCTTAACCGCTGCGCCCATCGCATAAGCAAGGTTGCACCCGGCACAAAGCATATAGAGCCACGCCCGGCCAAGCAAAGCCGTTGAGCGTGCAGCCCATGTTGGCAAGCGCGGCAATCGACCGGATGAGTCGAGCTTGTGGGGATGGCTATGGCTTGGCGGCTAGCCCCGCAGCGGAGGCCGCTTCGCCCACAGCTCAATGCGCTCACCCGCAGCGCAGGCGGCCACCAACTCCGCAAACCGTGCCTCGCGGGTCGCATCGCGCTTGGCGGATGTGACCCAGTGCAGCATGCTCTTGCGATAGCTGGGTGGCGTGGACTCCTGAAAAAACCGCCACGCGGCCTTGTTGCGCTGGAAGGCGCGCTGCAGCGACGCCGGCAGCTCGACCACTGCCGCCTGCTCGTGGGAATAGATGGCCGACTTGTGCGCCTTGCGGTGGGCAAAGGCCGCGAGCCCCGCGGGCGTCATGCGGCCCGCCGCCTGCAACTGCTCCACCTTGGCGATGTTGACAGCGCTCCAGATGGACGACGGCTTGCGCGGGGTGAAGCGGATCGAATACGCGTGCTCGTCAATGCGCCGCCGGATGCCATCGATCCAACCAAAGCACAGGGCTTCGTCCACCGACTCCGACCAGCCCATGCTGGGGCGGCCCGAACCCACCTTGTGAAAGCCCACCAGCAACTCCGGCGCGCTATCTGCATGGCGCTCCAGCCACTGGCGGAACGCCTTCGGGGTGGCAAAGAAGGTGGGGGTGGTCTGGGAGGCCATGGTGCTGCGAACGTCTTTTTGTGCAAGCGGGCGGCTGGCAATTGCTGTTGTGCGGGTGCGTCGGCTAGGCCACCACGCCTTCGTGTGCCAGCTCGGCGCATGGCCCCAGGGGCAACACGCACAGTGTCACGCCATCCAGCGTAAGCACCAAACCCAGTTGCCCGCCTACCTGCACCACACCACCCGCCTTGGCCCGTGGGCGTCGGGCTTGGTGCTGCAACGGGAGCACGGCATGCACCGCACCATGTATGGCCAATGCACTGACCGGCGGCTGGCGCAGCAGGGCCCACAGGCCCTGTGCGTCCCGCGATTGCAGCGACTGCAGGTACAGGCGCAGCACCGCAGGGTCGGCGTCCTTGGATTCATCGCGCCCATCACCACGGCGGGCCTCCTCTTCGGCCCGCCGCAGGCGTTGCAACGCGCGGCGCAATTGCTGGCGGCTGGCCGCTTCCGTCCGGCCGGTAGCCTGCGCCAGCTCGGCGTGGCTGGCATCGAACACCGCATGCAGCAGCACCGCAGCCCCCTCCACGGGCGTCACACACGCCGCCAGTCGCCGCAGCGCGAGCGTGGCTTGCTGCGCCAGCGCGGCATCGGCCTCTGCCGAAGGCGCGACCGAAACGAGGGCATCCCCTTGCGCTGCCTGGATGGTCTCTGCCGCCCACTGCGCCATCCACTGACGGCGACGCAGTCGATCAATGGCCAGGTTGCGCACCACCGTCAGCAGCCACGCCTGGGCCGCATTGAGCGCCGGGGCGTTGGCCTCCAGCGCACGCACATAGGCGTCCTGCACGGCGTCCTCGGCCTCGACCGGGCCCAGCAGGCGCGTGGCGGCACGCAGCAGGGTGCTGCGGCTGGCGTTCACCAGCGCCATCAGGTGTTCATCGTTCTGCATCGGGGCATGGTGCCACAGGCTGACGCAGGCCGCACATCGGCAGACAATGGCTCGCAGGCTGTTGTCACTACCTCCGTCACATGGGTTGGCGGCGTTCAACAGCCCGCAGCGCGAGGGGGCGGCCGGTCAACTTTCCCTGCGCCTTGCCGATAACCAGGGATGCAAATTGCCAGCACCACCTCCACCACCGGCACGGTCTCTTCCTCCAGTGGCAGCAGCGACATCGCCAAGCTGCAAAAGCAGCTGCGCGAGCTGACCGAGCAGCTCAAGGGCTTGGCCAGCTCCGACATGGATTCCAAGGCCAAGCAACAGAAGGCCAAGTTGCTGCAGGCCCAGATTCAGATGGTGCAAGCCCAGATCACGGCAATACAGCGCGCGCAACAGCAAGAGCAGCAACGGGCCCAGGCAGCGAAGGCCGAGGGCGCTGCGGCCAGTGCCGCGCAGCAGCAGAAGGCCGTATCCGCAAAGAATCAACCCGCTGGACTGGGCAACAACGTCGATACCTACGCCTGACAAGAATGGCTTGCTGAGGGGGCGCTCCCAGCCTGCAAGACCCCGCACCCGGCATGCACCAGCGCCGCATTCGCCTGCGGCGTCCGCGACAAGCTCCGCCCGCCATTGCATGGACAATCTCGGCATGTCTGGCGCACCTACTACCACTTCACCCCCCTCTTCCGTCCACCCCGTCTTGATCGCCGGTGGTGGCATTGGTGGCATGGCCACTGCCCTGACCCTGCACCAGATCGGCGTGCCCTGCATCGTCTTTGAATCGGTGTCGGAGCTGCAGCCGCTGGGCGTGGGCATCAACCTGCAGCCCAACGCTGTGCGGGAGCTGCACGACCTGGGGTTTGGCAACGAAGTGCTGGACACCATTGGCCTGCAGGCGCGCGAATGGGCCCTGGTGGGCCGCAACGGGAACGAGGTGTACGCCGAGCCACGCGGGCTGGAGGCGGGCTACCACTGGCCGCAGTATTCGGTGCACCGGGGGCAGCTGCAGATGATGCTGTTCAACGCCGTGCGAGAACGCCTGGGTGACGATGCTGTGCAATTGGGACAGCGGGTGGTGGGCTACCGGCAAGATGCCGACGGTGTGACGACGATCATCGAGACACGCGATGGTGAACGCCGGGAAGTGGACGGATCGCTGCTGATCGCCGCCGATGGCCTGCACTCGGCCGTGCGGGCGCAGATGCACCCCACGCAGCCGCCCATCCAGTGGGGCGGTGCCATCATGTGGCGCGGCACCACGCCGGGGGTGCCGGTGCGAACGGGCGCTTCGTTTGTGGGCGTGGGCTCGCTGCGGCACCGTGTGGTGTTCTACCCCATCACACCGCCCGACCCGGCCACAGGGCTGGCCACCATCAACTGGATCGCCGAGATCACGGTGGACAACCAGGGCGGCTGGCAGCAGGGCGACTGGAACCGGCGTGTGGCGCTGGAGGAATTCGCTCACCACTTTGACGGCTGGAACTACAGCTGGCTCGACGTGCCCGCCATGCTGCGCGGCGCCAAGGACATTTTTGAGTACCCCATGATCGACCGCGACCCCGTGCCCACCTGGGTGGACGGCCGCGTGGCGCTGCTGGGCGACGCGGCGCATGTGATGTACCCCGTGGGCTCCAACGGCGCCAGCCAGGCCATCGTGGATGCGCGCGTGCTGGGCGCACAGCTGATTGCGCAGGGCGTGGGCCCGCAGGCGCTGCGTGCCTATGACGACCAGCTGTGCAAGGACATCTCGGCGCTGGTGCTGCGCAACCGGGGCTCCGGCCCCTTTGGCCTGCTGGGGCTGGTGGACGAACGCTGCGGCGGGGTGTTCGACCACATCGACGACGTGCTGCCGCGCGAAGAGCGCGAAGGCTTCATGGCGCGCTACAAGGCGGCGGCGGGGTTTGCGATCGAGACGCTGAATGCGGCGCCGCCCACCATCGCGCCGGGGCAGCGCGTGGCCGCAGGCTGAGGGGTGTCACGCCCGGCGTGTCTCGTTCGTCATGGCAGTCCTGTCACTCTTTTCAAGGACCTGCCCCCATGGACACGCCAGACACCAACACCCCACCTGCCACCCCAGGCTCCGAGCCACGCACGTCGTACCTGGAAGAAAAGGCCTTCAAGGCCCGCACCCTGCTGGTCTTCGGCACCATCACCGACACCCTGGCCGCCGATGTGGCGCGGCGGCTGATTGCGCTGGATGCCGAGAGCGCCGAGCCCATCGACATGCTGGTGAGCTCGCCCGGTGGGCACCTGGAGTCGGGCGACACGATGCATGACCTGGTGCGCTTCATCACCGCGCCGGTGAACATGATCGGCACCGGCTGGGTGGGCAGCGCGGCGACGCACCTGTACCTGGCGGCGCCGCGCGAGCGGCGGTTCTGCCTGCCCAACACGCGCTTTTTGATCCACCAGCCCAGCGGCGGCGCAGGTGGCCCGGCCAGCGACATTGCCATCCAGGCGCGGGAGATCGTGAAAGCCCGCGAGCGCATTGCGCGCACCATCGCCCGGCAGACGGGCAAGCCGCTGGAGGTGGTGCTGGCCGACATCGAACGCGACCACTGGCTGTCGGCCGAAGAGGCGGTGGACTACGGCCTGGTCTCGCGCATCATCGAGAACAAGGCCGCGTTGAGGGCGTGACGCTGCCCCATCGAATTGCTATCAAAACAATAGCTTATAGCGCTTGATACCAGGGCAATCGCATCTAAAAGTGCGCCTTAAACCCGGCGACACTGCAGCGCTTGAGTCATTTGCCAAACGCTGTTGAGATGAGCCTGCTGCAATACCTGCAAAACATCCCCGATCCCCGCGTGCAGCGCACACGCCGCCATGAACTGCAATCGATCTTGGTAGTGGCGCTGTGCGCCACCATTGCAGGCGCAGACAACTGCGTAGAGATGGCCGAGTTCGGCCAGCAGCACCAAGACTGGTTTGAGCGCTTGGTGCCACTTCCCTCTGGCATTGCCTCGCACGATACCTTTGCACGGGTGTTTCGCCTGCTCGATGCCAACGAGTTGGAGCTGGCCTGTCAACAATGGCTCGCCCAGGTGGCAGGCAGGGTGCACGGCACGGTGGCTATTGACGGTAAAAGCGTGCGCGGCAGCAGCAAAGGAGATGCTCGCAGGCCACTGCACATGGTCAGCGCCTGGGCAGCTGACATGGGATTGCTGCTGGGCCAGTGCAAGGTCGATGGCAAGAGCAACGAGATCACGGCCATCCCCGAGTTGCTGCGCTTGCTGCACCTCAAAGGCTGCATCGTCACCATTGATGCCATCGGCTGCCAAAAGAGCATCGCCCAGCAACTGCACGAGCATGGCGCGGACTATGTGCTGTCGCTCAAGGGCAATCAGCGGCACATGCACCAAGTGGTGCAAAAGCACTTTGAAGGCAAGGGTAGCCAAGAGCGCTTCGATGAGAACACCTATACCGAGAGCTGCAGCGGGCACGGGCGCCAGGAACTACGCAGCTACCGACTCAGCCCTGTGCCCGAGGCGTTGCAACGAGCGGCAGCCCACTGGCCGGGGCTGGCCAGCGTGGTGCAGGTCGTGCGCCAGCGCCAGCAGGCGGGCCAGCCGGACAGCGAAGAGGTGAGCTACTACATCAGCAGCCTGCCTGCGCATACCCAGGCACATGTGCTGGCGCACAGCATCCGCGCGCACTGGAGCGTGGAGAACCAGTTGCACTGGAGTTTGGATGTAGCGATGCGCGAGGATGCGGCACAGTCATACAAGGATCAAAGTCCGCACAACCAAACGGTGCTGCGACGCATGGCGCTGCAGGTGCTCAAGAATGACACCTCGGTGAAGATCGGCCTGTAGGCCAAGCGCAAGCGGGCGGGGTGGAGTCTGGGTTATTTGGAACTCCTCTTGGGCATCGCCGTTTAGATGCGATTGCCCTGCGCTTGATACACAGGCGGTAGCGGCCGGTTTCTCTTGAAATCAGCCTGCGTTGAGCTGCAGCTCCAGGTTGTGCAGCACCTGGTAGCACGGCAGCACCTGCGCCACGCTGGCGTTGGGCTCGCGGCCTTCTTTGATGGCGGCGAAGAACTCGCGGTCCTGCAGCTCAATGCCGTTCATCGACACATCGACCTTGCTCACATCGATCTTCTCTTCCTTGCCGTTCACCAGGTCGTCGTAGCGCGCGATGTAGGTGGCGGTGTCGCCGATGTAGCGGAAGAAGGTGCCCAGCGGGCCGTCGTTGTTGAAGCTCAAGCTCAGCGTGCAGATGGCGCCGTTGGCCGCCTTGAGCTGGATGCTCATGTCCATCGCAATGCCCAGCGTGGGGTGGATAGGACCCTGGATGGCGTTGGCCTTCACGATGGGGCTGCCCGCCTGGTAGGCGAACAGGTCCACGGTGTGCGCAGCGTGGTGCCACAGCAGGTGGTCCGTCCAGCTGCGGGCCTGGCCCAGCGCATTCATGTTGGTGCGGCGGAAGAAGTAGGTCTGCACATCCATCTGCTGGATGTTGAACTCGCCCGCCGTGATTTTCTTGTGTACGTACTGGTGGCTGGGGTTGAAGCGGCGGGTGTGGCCACACATGGCCACTAGGCCGGTCTGCTTTTGCAGGGCAACAACCTTCTCGCCATCGGCCAGCACGTCGCACAGCGGGATCTCGACCTGCACGTGCTTGCCCGCTTCCAGGCAGGCGATGGTCTGGCTGGCGTGCATCTGCGTGGGCGTGCACAGGATCACTGCGTCCACTTCCTTGATGGCCAGGCTGTCGGCCAGGTCAGTGGTGACGTGCTTGATGCCGTACTTGTCGGCCACTTCCTGGGTCTTGGCCAGGTCGCGGCTGATGAGGGAGACGACTTCAACGCCGTCAATGTTCTTGATGCCGTCCAGGTGCTTGATGCCGAAGGCGCCAGCGCCTGCGAGTGCGACTTTGATGGTCATGGTGTGTGTCCTTTTACGTGTTCTCAAGAATCAGATGGCCCACGGCGGTGTTGGACGCGGGCACATGGTAGAAGCGGTGCGCCAGCTTCGGTGGCTTGCCACCGGCCACGTCAGCCATCGCGCCACGCGCGATGAGCCACATCACCAGCTCGATGCCCTCGCTGCCCGCTTCACGCACGTAGTCGATGTGCGGAATGCTGGCGGCGGCCTCGGGGTCGTTGATGAGCTTGTCGAGAAAGGCGTTGTCAAACTCCTTGTTGATGAGGCCTGCGCGCGGGCCCTGCAGCTGGTGGCTCATGCCACCCGTGCCCCAGATGTGCACGTTGATGTCTTCGTCGTAGCTTTCCACGGCCTTGCGGATGGCCTGGCCCAGGTTGTAGCAGCGGCGGCCGCTGGGCACGGGGTACTGCACCACGTTGACGGCGAACGGAATCACCGGGCAGGGCCAGGCGCCCTTCACGGGGTCTTGTTCGCCAAACATCAGCGACAGGGGCACGGTCAAGCCGTGGTCCACGGCCATCTTGTTGACGATGGTGAGGTCAAAGTCCTGCTGGATGACCGACTGCGCAATGTGCGCGGCCAGGTCAGGATGACCAATGACCTTGGGCACGGGGCGCGGGCCAAAACCTTCATCGGCCACTTCATATTCGGCAGCGGTGCCGATGGCGAACGTGGGGATCAGGTCCAGGCTGAAGGCCGTGGCGTGGTCGTTGTAGACCAGGAAGATCACGTCGGGCTTGTGGTCCTTGATCCACTGCTTGCCAAAGTCATAGCCCGCGAACACGGGCTTCCAGTAGTCCTCGTGGGTCTTGCCCAGGTCCATGGCCGCGCCAATGGCTGGCACATGCGATGTGAACACGGAGGCGGTGATTTTGGCCATCGTCAAATTCCTTTCTTGCCCGCGCTGCCTTGCGGCTGGCGGTGGGCCTGAGCGTCGCCATCTTCGCCCACGTAGCGGTTGCCTTCGGCGCTGCGGCCGCCGTTGATCATCATGTTGCGGTATTCCTCTTCGGTCATGCCGGTCATGCTGCCCGCCATCTGCTGAAAGCTCTTGCCGTCGGTCGAGCCGATCTTGGCCAGGAAGTAGATGTTGCCGCCCAGGCGAATGCACCAGTTCAGGTCGCGCGCCAGCACGGCCTGCTTCTGCTCTTCGGTCATCGCCCATTCGTCCAGGTAGGCACGTTCGTTGGCCTTGAAGCGGACGCGGTTCTCGGCCTTCATCAGGCTCATGCAGAACTGGTTGAGCCAGTAGCCCTTGCGGCTTTGCTCGGCGTCGAAGATGGTCGTGCCAGGCACATCCAAGTAGGGTTTATCGAGCGACATGGTGTCAGTCCTCCACGGTGACTTCTTCGGGCCAGTACAGGCGCATGGGGTTGTCCACCAGCAGCTTCTTTTGCAACTCCGGTGTCGTTGCGATGTGCGGAATGAAGTCCACCAGCAGGCCGTCGTCGGGCATGTGGTCCTTGAGGTTGGGGTGCGGCCAGTCGGTGCCCCAGAGCACGCGGTCGGGGAACTCCTCGACCACGCGGCGGGCAAAGGGCACCACGTCCTGGTACGCGTTCTGCTCGCCATTCAGAGCCTTGGGGCCCGTCACGGAGAGGCGCTCGGGGCAGCTCACCTTGCTCCACACATTGGGGTGCTGGCGCATGAACTTCAGGAACAGCTCGAACTCCGGCCCATCCACCGGCTTGTTCGCATCGGGGCGGCCCATGTGATCCACCACCACCGTGGTAGGCAGGGCGGTGAAGAAGTCCCACAGCTCGGGCAGGTCCACCGCTTCAAAGTAAATCACCACATGCCAGCCCAGCTGGTGGATGCGCGCGGCAATCTCCATCAGCTCGTCCTTGGGCGTGAAGTCCACCAGGCGCTTGACGAAATTGAAGCGCACGCCGCGCACACCGGCCGCGTGCATGGCCTGCAGTTCTTCATCGCTGACCGAACGCTTGACGGTGGCCACGCCACGCGCCTTGCCGCCCGAGTGCACCAGCGCATCGACCATGGCGCGGTTGTCCGCGCCGTGGCAGGTGGCCTGCACCACCACGTTGCGCGAAAAACCCAGGTGGTCGCGCAGCGTGTACAGCTGGTGCTTGCTGGCATCGCAGGGCGTGTACTTGCGCTCGGGGGCGTAGGGGAACTCGGCCCCGGGGCCGAACACGTGGCAGTGGGCGTCCACCGCACCGGCAGGCACCTGGAACCGGGGCTTGCTCGGGCCCGCGTACCAGTCGAGCCAGCCAGGGGTTTTTGTGAATTCGCTCATGCGCGTACTCCTTGGTTTCTTGCAGGCTCGCAGATCAGTCGAGCGACACGTTGGCCTTGCGGATCACGTCGCCAAAACGCTGGCTCTCGTCCTTGACGAACTGGTTGAACTGCGCGCGGGTGGTGGGGAACTGCTCGTAGCCAAAGGTCTTGAACTTCTCGGCCACTTCGGGGCCGGTCAGGGCCTGTTCGATGTCTTTGCGGATCTTGTCGGCCACGGCGGCGGGCAGGCCGGGCGGCACGGCAATGGCGTTCCAGCCCGTGACGGCAAAGTCCTTGGGGCCACCCGATTCGGCCACGGTGGGCACGTCGGGGAACTCGGCCGAGCGCTGGGGTCCGGCAAACGCGAGCAGGCGCAGCTTGCCAGCGCGGTACAGCGGGCCTGCGGTGGCGGCGCTACCCAGTGCAAAGTCGATCTCGCCGGTGGAGACCGAGGTGTAGAGCTGCGTGGTCTCCTTGAAGATCACGTGCTCCATCTGCGTGCCGGTGGCCGATTCGAACAGCTCCGAGCCCAGGTGCACCGGGTTGCCCACGGACCAGCTGCCGTAGTTGAGCTTGCCAGGTCGCGCCTTGGCGTCGGCCACGATATCGGCCACGGTCTTGTACTTGCTGCCCGTGCCCACGGTGAAGAAGAAGTGCGTCTTGAACAGCGGCAGCAGCGTGTCGAAGTCCTTGGCGGGGTCGTAGGGCAGCTTCTTGAACAGGCTGGGGTAGGCGGCCAGGTGCACGTTGTCCAGGATGAGCAGGTCGTGGCCGTCCTTGGCGCCGCGTTTCCAGGCGTCGATGGCGATGAAGCCGTTGCCGCCGGGGCGGTTTTCCACGATCACGCCCGTGCCCCAGGTGCGCGAGAGCTTGTCGGCCACCAGGCGGGCCACGCCGTCGGGGCCGCCGCCCACGGGGAAGGGGCTGATGATGCGCACCTGCTTGGTGGGGAACTGCTGCGCGGCAGCGAATTGCGGAGCCAAAGCTGCGGCCGCGGCCACGCCCAATGCCAGGGACAACGTGCGGCGGAGACGGAAAGAGGGAGACACAGAGAACGTCATGGAATACAGAACAGAAGAATAACGATAGCTATAAAATTAATAGCTACTAGCGCTTATTGAATAAGCGCTAGAGGCCAAAAAGACTTGAGACCGGGGTTCAGTCGATGTACCTGAGGCCTGCCTTCTCCAGGCCGGGGCGCATGTTGTACATATCCAGGCCCAGCACGCCGCTGGCCAGCTTGGCGCGCTTCTCGCCTTCAAAGCTTTCGCGCTTTTGCGCGGCGGCCAGGGTCTCGACCGCGCGGGCGGCAGGCACACACACCACGCCGTCGTCGTCGGCCACGATCACGTCGCCCGGCGTGACCAGCGCACCAGCGCACACCACGGGGATGTTGACCGAGCCCAGCGTGGCCTTGATGGTGCCCTTGCTGCTGATCGCGCGGCTCCACACGGGGAAGTTCATCTCCTGCAGCGTCTTCACGTCGCGCACACCGGCGTCGATGATGAGCGCGCGGGCGCCACGGGCCTGGAAGCTGGTGGCCAACAGGTCGCCAAAATAGCCGTCGGTGCACTCCGAGGTGACGGCTGCCACCACGATGTCGCCGGGCTGGATCTGCTCGGCCGCCACATGCATCATCCAGTTGTCGCCGGGCTGCAGCAGCACGGTGACGGCTGTGCCGCTGACCTGCTGGCCGCCGTAGATGGGGCGCATGTAGGGCTTGAGCAGGCCCACGCGGCCCATGGCCTCGTGCACGGTGGCCGAGCCGAGGGCAGCCAGGCCGTCAGCGGCTGCGCGGTCGGCACGGGTGATGTTGCGGTAGACAACGCCAAGTTCAAACATGTCAGAGCCCCTTTGCCTTCAGGCGTGAATCGAGTCGGGAGAAAACACGGCGCGTGTTGGCTTCGTAGATCTGGTGCTTGTCTTCGGCACTGAGGATCTTGGACGCCTCGATATAGCGCTTGGTGTCGTCGTAGTAATTGCCGGTGGTGGGGTCGATGCCCCGCACCGCGCCGATCATTTCGCTGGCAAACAGCACGTTCTTCACCGGGATCACGGTGTTGAGCAGGTCAATGCCGGGCTGGTGGTACACGCAGGTGTCGAAGAACACGTTGTTCATCAGGTGCTCGTCCAAGAGCGGCTTCTTCATTTCCTGCGCCAGGCCCCGGAAGCGGCCCCAGTGGTAAGGCACCGCGCCGCCGCCGTGCGGGATCAGGAACTTGAGCGTGGGGAAGTCCTTGAACAGATCGCCCTGGATCAGCTGCATGAAGGCCGTGGTGTCGGCGTTCAGATAGTGCGCGCCGGTGGTGTGAAAGCACGCGTTGCAGCTGGTGCTCACGTGGATCATGGCGGGCAGGTCGTACTCCACCATCTTTTCGTAGATGGGGTACCAGTGCTTGTCGGTCAGCGGGGGGCTGGTCCAGTGGCCGCCGGAAGGGTCAGGATTCAGGTTGATGCCCACGGCGCCGTATTCATGCACGCACTTTTCCAGCTCGGGAATGCATGTGGCGGGATCGACACCGGGGCTTTGCGGCAGCATGGCCACGGGCACGAAGTGGTCGGGGAACAGCGTGGAGACGCGGTAGCACAGCTCATTGCAGATAGCCGCCCAGGTGCTGGACACATTGAAGTCGCCGATGTGGTGGGCCATGAAGCTCGCGCGCGGGCTGAACAGCGTGATGTCGCTGCCGCGCTCTTTCATCAGCTTGAGCTGGTTGGTCTCGATGGACTCGCGCAGCTCGTCGTCGCTGATGTGTAGGTCTGCCACTTTGGGCATGGCCGCCGGGTCTTTGATGCCGGCGATCTGCGCATTGCGCCAGTTCTCCAGCGCCTTGGGGGCCGTGGTGTAGTGGCCGTGGCAGTCGATGATGAGGCTCATTTTTGGGTGCTCCTGGAAGGTGTTCTTGTGATTGGTCAGGCAGGGGTCATGCCCTGCTTTTGCTTGGCTTCGGCCGCAGCGGGCGAAGCCAGGTAGGCCAGCAGTGCATGCGCGGCATCCACCTGCTGCGACAACGCGCCGATGCCCGCTGAAAACGTGGTGGTGATCTGGATGGCCGGTGGCAGCGGGCCCACGATCTGGATGCCCTGCACATGCAGCAACTCGCTCAGCTGCTGAAAGCCCAGCGCCACCTCGCCCTTGGCCACCAGCGAGCCCACCGGCACCCCGGGAGGCGCCTGCACCATGCGCGGTGCGATCTGTTCGGCAATGCCCCAGCGCTCAAACAGCTTGGCCAGTGCCACGCCACTGGGGCCGGTGGACAGGCTGATGCTGGGCGCGGCCAGCACGGCTTGGCGCACTGCGTCTTCGGTGCGGATGTCGGGCAGCGGTGCGCCTGCAGGCACGGCCACGGCCACGCCAGAGTGCACCCAGTCCACCTTGCTGCCGGGCAGCAGGTGGCCTGCGGTCAACAGCTTGTCGATGGCGTCGGCAGCGAGGATGACCACGTCGAACACCTCGCCTGCCGCCACGCGCTTGGCCGCATCCACACCACCCACCGATTCGATGGTGGCCTGGGTGCCCGATTGCTGCGCAAACCCGGACACCAGTTCGGCCAGCACCTGGCGCGTGGCCATGGACGAAATGCCGCGAATTTCTGGGGGGGTCATGTGTGTCTCCTGCCGGGCTGCGGGTGGCCCGCGCGTTGCGTGCGCTGGGGTTCCATGGCGCTGATTGTGGTCAGCGCTGGACCAAACAAGAAGGCGGCACCGGCACTACCAGATATATCATTCCGTGATCGTTGACTTGGAGCTATTCAAATAGCAGAGAGCATTCCCCCATGGACCTCAAGCAAATCGAATACTTTGTGCGCGTGGCCGAGCTGGGTAGCTTTACCCGGGCTTCGGTGGTGCTGGACATTGCCCAGCCCGCCCTGAGCCGCCAGGTGCGCCTGCTGGAGGTGGAGCTGCGCCAGAACCTGCTGGTGCGCAATGGCCGGGGTGCCACGCCCACCGAGGCGGGCAAGCTGCTGCTGGAGCATGGGCGGGGCATCCTGCACCAGGTAGAGCGTGCGCGCGAAGAGCTGGGCCGCGTGCGCGGCGCCCTCGCCGGGCGTGTGGCCATTGGCCTGCCGCCCAGCATTGCCAAGGTGCTGACCGTGCCGCTGACCCGCGCCTTCCGCGTGAAGCTGCCCGATGCGGCGCTGGCCATCAGCGAAGGGCTGTCGGTGGCCATGCGCGAGTCGCTGACCACAGGGCTGCTCGACATTGCGCTGCTCTACAACACGCCCCCTGCGCCGGGCATCGAGATCACTGCTCTGCTGGAGGAAGACCTGTTTCTGGTGCAGCGCCGCGCCGTGGGCCAGAGCGAGGCGGAGGCCGATACCCTGGCCCGCACGCCCCTGCCGCTGGACGAGCTGCCCCGCTTTCCGCTGGTGATCCCCACACGCCCCAACTCGATCCGCATGCTGGTGGAGTCTGAACTGGCCGCGCGCGGCAAACGCCCCCAGATCAGCCTGGAGATCGACGGTGTGGCCGCCATCCTGGACCTGGTGGCCGATGGCGCGGGCTGCGCGGTGCTGCCCATGAATGCGGTCACCACGTCGGGCAAGCCCGAGGTGTTCATTACGCGGCCGATTCTGAGTGCGAGCATGGATGGCGAGGACAGCGCACGGCTGCGCAGCAAGCTCTTTTTGGCAGTGAGTTCGCAGCGCCCGGCAACGCTCACGCAGCAAGCGATGGCGGAGCTGATTCGCAGCACCTTGCAAGCGTTGTACAGGAGCCCCCCCTGAGGCGCTGCGCGCCCCGGTGCAGCCGCCCGAGGTGGCAGCTCTTCGCGAACATCCAAGCCTGTGCAAGCAGGCTTGGAGCAGAGGCCCATCAAAGGAAGCGAGGCGTCAGCCCCCGGCCGCCGGTGATGACAAACTTTCTAACAAACGATCCGCATAGTCCTGCCAGCGCGCGTCCTGGGGCAGACCTCGAAAGATGCCTTCGCGCGCCAGGTCGGCCACCCACTGCTGCTTGTCGGCGATGGCTGATGCCATCAGCGGCGCCATGCCTGCTTCACCCACGGTGCGGGCCGACTCGCGCATCTCTTCGGCGCGGCGCTGGCCGTGCTGCACCACGCGGCTGAAGAAGTAGCTGCCCTGCTTTTGCCAGTCGATGGACGGAAAGGTCTCAGCCAAGGTGGGCAGCACATGGTCTTCCACACCGTAATGGCGGGCCGTGGCATAGCTCTCCATCACCAGCGCCTCCAGCCCCTTGATCATCACGCTGCGACACATCTTGATGGCACTGGCCACGCCCAGCTGGTCGCTGACCGGCTTGGCGTCCATGCCCCACCCGTGCAACACAGGCGCCAGCGTGGCGGCGTTGGGGCCTCCGAGCAGCATGGGGACGGCGATGCCATAGGGCGGCACCGACGTCATCACCCCCGCCTCGACGTACCGGGCGCCACGCGCATGGATCAACGCGGCGGCCTGCTGCTTGGTACCGGGGGATGCGGAATTGAGGTCCAGAAAGAACGCGCCAGGCGCAATGTGCAGCGCCACCGCCTCGGCCACCGCCAGCGTGTTGCTGGCCGTCACGGCCGACACGATGAGCCGGCGCCCGGCGCACAGGGCCGCAACGCTGTCGGCCGCAACCGCGCCCGCCACCTGTGCGTGAGCGAGCGGCTCGGGGCCCTTCGCAGGGTCGATGAACTTCAGGTCCCATACCGCCACATCGCTCACACCGGCTTTGCGCAGGCCCGCTGCAAAGATACGGCCCACCTCGCCGTAGCCGACGATACCCAGGCGGTCCACCCGGTCCACAGGGGGCAAGACTGGGTTCTCTTCGGTCTGCATGGTGCTATCAGGTTTCATTGCTTGGGGATGCCCGCGCGCTCCATCACGGCGCGCCAGCGGTCGATGTCGGTTTTGAGCAGGGCAGCGGCCTGCTCGGGCGTGGAGGTGCGGGGCTCGACGTTGAGCGCGCGCAGCTGCTGCTGCACGGCGGGTGTCGCCACGGTGGCCACCACCTCGCGCTGCAGCCGGTCCACCACCGCGCGCGGTGTGCGCGAGGGCACGGCCAGCGCGTTCCATGAAGCGGCCACAAAACCCTTCACGCCCAGCTCCACCGCCGTGGGCGCATCGGGCAACACCACAGAGCGCTGCTCGCCCGTGACCGCCAGAACGCGCAACGCCCCGGCGCGCACCTGCGGCAAGGTGGGGCCCAGAATCTCCACGCCCACATCCACCTGCCGACCCCGCAGCGCGGTGATGAGTGCGGGCGTGCCGTTAAACGGCACCACCTGCGCATCAATGGCCGCGCTGCTTTTGAACAGCTCGGCCGCCAGGTGCTGGGTGCTCCCGATGTTGATGCTGCCGATATTGAGTTGGCCTGGATGGGCCCGCGCATGCGCCAGCAGTTGGGCCAGCGTGCGGTGGGGCGAATCGGCTGGTACCAGCACCGCGATATCGAAGAAACCCAGCGTGCTGACCGGAGCGAAGTCGGCCAGCGTGTCGTAGGGCAGCGACTTGAAAAGGCTTGCGGATACCGCCGTGCCGTTGGACAGGAGGAACAGCGTATGCCCGTCGGGCTCCGCGCGTGCGACCGCATCGGCAGCCGCCACGCCCCCGGCGCCGGGGCGGTTGTCGATGACCACGGGCTGCCCCAGCCGCGCGGCCAGCCCCGTTGCCACAGCGCGTGCAGTGAGGTCACCCACGCCGCCCGCCGCAAAGGGCACCACGATGCGCAGCGCCTTGGTTGGAAATGCGGGCTGCGCACGCAGCACGGTGCAGGGGGTGAGGCCCAGCGCGAGGAGTGCTGCCCGGCGATCCATCAGCCGACGAACTGCACCAGCCACAAGGAGATGGGCGGAAACACCAGCAGCAGCGTGGTCCGCACCACATCGCTGGCGAGGAAAGGCATTACGCCCTTGTAGCTCTCAGCGATGGGTACGTCTTTCGCAAGGCCATTGACCACGTACACATTCAGGCCCACGGGCGGCGCAAGCAAGCCAAACCCCACCGTCATGAGCACCATGATGCCAAACCAGATGGCTGTGTGCTCCTGCGACATGCCGAAGTCCAGGCCCATGATCACCGGGAAGAAAATGGGGATGGTCAACAAGATCATGGACAACTCGTCCATCACCGCACCCAGCACCACGTAAAAGAGCAGGATGCCGGCCACCACCATATAGGGCGAAACGTTCCAGCCCTGGATCAGGCCCGCCAGCTGACCAGGCACCTGCGTCAATGCGAGCGCCGTGTTCATCATGTCGGCGCCAATGAAGATCATGAAGATCATGGCGCTGGCAGACGCGGTGGACAGGAAACACTGCTTGATTTTCTCCAATGTCAGTTCGCGCTTGAGCAGCGCCGCAAGGAAGGTGCAGGCCACGCCTACCCCCGCGCCCTCGGTGGGTGTGAACAGGCCGCCATAGATGCCGCCAAACACCACCAGGAACACGATGGCAATGGGCAGCACGCCCAGCAGGGCCTGCAAGGACATCTTGGGAAGATCGACGGTGTGGTCCGGCGCATGGCCGGGGCGGATGCGCACGTAGATCGCAATCGCGATCATGTAGCCCAGCATGGCGATGATGCCGGGGATGGTGGCCGCAGCAAACAGCTTGGCGATGTTCTGCTCGGTCAGGATGGCGTAGATCACAAGGGGCACCGAGGGCGGGATCAGAATGCCCAGCGTGCCTCCCGCCGCCAGCGTGCCGGTGGCCAGGCGGCCGGAGTAGCCGTGCCGCTTCATCTCGGGCAGCGCCACCGACGTGATGGTGGCTGCGGTGGCAATGGACGAGCCGCAAATGGCGCCAAAGGCCGCACTCGCCGCCACCGCTGCCATGGCCAGCCCGCCCTTGAAGCGCGCCATGAGCACGCTGGCAAACTGGAACAGCGCCTTGGAGATGCCTCCCTGCGTGGCGAAGTTGCCCATGAGGATGAACAGGGGGATCACCGACAGGTCATAACTCGCAAACCGCGCAAAGGCCAGGCCGTTGAGGTTGTTGAGAAACGGCGGTAGCCCTACCTGGTAGAGGTAGCCAAAGGCACCAGCGCCAAACATCGCCGCCGCAATGGGCACACGCACCACCATGAGCGCAAGCATCACACCAAAAATCGAAAGAGCGAGGGCCAGCGGGCTCATGCGGCATCCTCTTCTTCAATTTCAATGTGCGCCGGGCCGAAGGCCTGCACCAGGGCAATCACCCCCGTCAGCAACAGGGGCGGCACCATGGCAGCGTACGTGATCCATTCAGGAAACCCAAGCATCATGGTGGTGGTCATGGAGTTGCGGGCACTGAGCCCACCTGTGGCCGTGCGCCAGGCCAGCACGAGGAACATAGCCGATAGCAGCAGTGCGCCGAAGCGGTCCAGCCGGGCATTCACGGCCGAGGAGGCCCGGGCGGTGAAAAAGTCCACGATGATGTTCTGGCGGCGCAACTGGCACCAGGGCATGAACAGCGCGATCGCGGCCCCTGCGGCCACGGCCGTGAGTTCGTAGTCGCCCAGGACAGTCCAGCCTGTGGTGTTGCGGCCCACAATGCTCGCACAGGTGACCAGCGTCACCCCCGTGAGAATGACCCCGGCCAGCACCGCGCAAGCCTGGGCGAGAAATGATAGGAACTTCAAGGCAGGGTCCTGTCAAAAAATCAAACCGATCCATTCCGGTACCCACCAGAGCGGATCGGCATGGAGCAGCGCAACCGGGTGCGCCTGGCGACACCGCCGAGGTTATCGGCTGTGCTTTTCGATCAGGGCCCGCGCCTCAGCAGCAAGCTTGGCACCGTCGATGCCCTTGCCCTTCACCTCGTTGATCCAGTCGGTTTCCACACTGGCAGCCGTGCGGCGCCAGCGCTGCGTCTCGGCCAGGTCCAGGGCCACGATGTTGTTCTTGGCGCGCTCGGCAATCTGGCGGCCCACCTTGTCGCCCTCGTCCATGGCGCGGCCAAACATGGCGGCGGTCTCGATGCCGGAGTTCTTGTCGATCACGGCCTTGAGATCGGGCGGAAGCTTGTCATAGCTGGCCTTGTTCATCGAGAACGCAAAAGTCTGCGTGTACAGGCCTTCCTTGCCAGCAAAGGTCGTGTGGTTGCGCACCAGCTCGGTCACCTTGAGCGACGGCGTCACCTCCCACGGGATGGTGGTGCCGTCGATGGTGCCCTTGCTCAGCGCATCGGTCACCGCAGGCACGGGCATGCCCACGGGCGTGGCGCCCAGCTTGGTGAGCATGTTGCTGATGATGCGCGAGCCACCGCGCACCTTCATGCCGCGCAGGCTTTCCAGGCCGGTGACGGGCGTCTTGGTATGGAACAGGCCAGGGCCGTGGGTGTGCACGGCGATCAGCTTGACGTCCTTGAACTCATCGGCCGCGAACTTCTCGACGTATTCCTGGATGGCGCGCGAAGACGCTTCAGCGTTGCCGCTCATGAAGGGCAGCTCGAACACTTCCGTCTTGGGGAAGCGGCCCGGGGTGTAGCCCAGCACCGTCCAGGTGAAGTCCACCACGCCATCGCGCGCCTGGTCAAACAGCTGTGGCGGCGCACCGCCCAGCTGCATGGCGTGGAACAGTTGCACCTTGATCTTGCCGCCCGACTCGGCCTCGACCTTCTGGGCCCAGGGCACCAGGGCCTTGGCCGGGATGGTGGCCTGGGGTGGGAGCATCTGGTGCAGCCGCAAGGTCACGGTCTGCGCCATGGCACTGCCAGCCACCGTTGCCAGGGCCGCCGCCCCCAGGGCCGTCAATGCGGCGCGTCGCTTGAAGAAGTTCATTTTTTGTCTCCGGTCTCGATTTATCTGCACATCTGCGAGGCCACACCCCAGGGCCGCAGAGAACCTGCGGCATGGAGCAGGACACTGTCCCGCCCCCACTGTGCATGCAGTCGCATCCACATGCCAGTTCTATGACGGACTTTCAGCTATGCCGTAACGTTATGAAACCGGTGAAACCCGCAGACCTGCAACCCTCGCGCTTGGTGGGTTGTCCGTCACCCCCGCCGAATGAGCGTGAGGGCGGGCATGTCGGCATGCACCTGCCCACCGGCCTGGCCCGACAAGGCTGCACGCAGGTTGCGCTGCGCGAGGCGCGAATGCTCGCGCATGATCGCCTCGGCCCGCGCGCCCTCGTGGTGCTCAATGGCGTCCAGCAGCTGGCGATGCTGGTCTTGGGCCACCACCAGCAAGTCGCGCGCCTGCGGCGAATGGGTCTGCACCATCACAAAGGCCGAGGGCGACGCAAAAGGCAAGCCCTTGACCCGCTCAAGCTCCCGCGCCACCACATCGCTGCCCACCATGCGGCCCAGCAGCAGGTGAAAACGTGCGTTCAGCTCCACATAGCGCGAGAAACCCACGTCGTCCAGCGTGGAAGGGGCCAAGGTGGTGTCGATGGCATCCAGGCAGGCATGGGCGTCGGCCAGCACGGCGGCATCCACCCCGCGCTCGGCCGCCAGGCGCGCGGCCAGCCCCTCCAGCGTGCCGCGCAGTGCAATGGCGTCGGCCACATCGGTTTCGGAAAAGGTGCGCACGGCGTACCCGCCCCCGGGCAGCAGCTGCAGCAGGCCCTCTTGCTCCAGCCGCATGAGCGCGGCGCGGATGGGCGTGCGCGACACCCCCAGCTTCTCGACGATGGCCAGTTCGGCAATGCGCGCACCGCCCGGCAACTCGCCCGCCAGGATCATTTCACGCAGGCGCAGCTGCGCCTTCACCGACTGCGAAGCGCCACCTTCGGCAGCGTCGCCCGGGGCGGAATCCGCCAGGAGGGGCTCAGAGAGGTTCATGTGGAGTGTGCGGAGAGGTGATCAGAAAAAACCATGCAACTAAGGCTTGGGTCAGCCCGGCAACCCATTAATGTATACAAACAAAAACTAACCCAACTAAAAAATTCAAAAAATAGCTTCAAAAACAATGACATATGCGATATACCAATTCGCAATAGCTGCTTTTCAACGATTGAATGTATACATCGAACGGCCTTTTTTGCACAATCCGCTTCACAACACCAAAGCGCTGAAGGCGGCCTGCGGGCCAGGCCAACAACATCCCACCACCCCACGGAGAGAGACAAGCATGTTTCCCAAAAACGCCTGGTACGTAGCCTGCACCCCTGACGAGATCGCCGACAAGCCCCTGGGCCGCACCATCTGCGGCGAGAAGATCGTCTTCTACCGCCCCGCGCCCGACCAGGTCGCCGCGCTGGACGACTTCTGCCCCCACCGGGGCGCACCACTGTCGCTGGGCACGGTGTGCGAAGGCCACCTGCAATGCGGCTACCACGGCCTCAGGGTGGAATGCACGGGCAAGTCGGTGTCCATGCCCGGCCAGCGCGTGCAAGGGTTCCCCAAGGCGCGCAGCTTTCCGGTGGTGGAGCGTTACGGCTTCATCTGGGTGTGGCCCGGCGACGCCGACAAGGCCGACCCCGCCACCATCCACCACCTGCCCTGGGCCAACAACCCCGAATGGGCTTACGGCGGCGGGCTGTACCACATTGCCTGCGACTACCGCCTGATGATCGACAACCTGATGGACCTGACGCACGAGACCTACGTGCACTCCACCAGCATCGGCCAGAAGGAAATCGACGAGGTGCCCTGCAAGACCCGCGTGGAGGGCGACGAGGTGATCACCAGCCGCTTCATGGAAGGCATCGAAGCGCCGCCCTTCTGGAAGATGGCGCTGCGCATGAACGGCCTGCCCGACGACCAGCCGGTGGACCGCTGGCAGATCTGCCACTTCACACCACCCAGCCATGTGCTGATCGAGGTGGGTGTGGCGCTGGCGGGCAACGGCGGCTATGACGCCCCGGCGGACAAGAAGGCATCGAGCATCGTGGTGGACTTCATCACGCCGGAGACGGACACCTCCATCCACTACTTCTGGGGCATGGCGCGCAACTTCAAGCCGCAAGACCCCTCGCTCACCACGCAGATCCGCGAGGGCCAGGGCAACATCTTTGCCGAAGACCAGGACATGCTGGAGATGCAGCAAGAGAACCTGCTGCGTTACCCCGACCGCAAGCTGCTCATGCTGAACATCGACGCAGGCGGCGTGCAGTCGCGCAAGATCCTGGACCGCATCATCGCGGCCGAGCAGGCCGCCGCTGCACCCCAGGCGGTGGCCGCATGACAGCGCAGGAAACGATCCAGGTCCGCGTCGTCAAAAAGCAGGCCGAGGCCGAAGGCATTGCCAGCTTCGAGCTGGCGCGCGTGGACGGCGCCGCACTGCCCCCGTTCAGCGCGGGTTCGCACATCGATGTGCACCTGCCCGGAGGTTTGACGCGGCAGTATTCGCTGTGCAACGCCTCGCACGAATCGCACCGCTACCGCATTGCCGTGCTGCGCGATCCAGCGTCGCGTGGCGGCTCGGTCGCCATGCACGACAGCGTGCACCAGGGCGATGTGATCACCATCAGCACACCCCGTAACCACTTTGCGCTGCACCCAGCGCAGCGCACGGTGCTGCTGGCCGGTGGCATTGGCGTCACGCCGCTGCTGTGCATGGCCGACCGGCTGGCGCGCACGGGCGCCGACTTTGCGCTGCACTACTGCACGCGCTCTGCCGAACGCACGGCGTTTGCTGCCGAGATCGCCGCATCGGCCATGGCACCGCGTGTGCATTTCCATTTCGATGCGGGCCCGGCCGAACAGAAGCTGGACATTGCCGCTGCGCTGGCCGCGCCAGGGCCCGACAAGCGCCTGTATGTATGTGGACCGGCAGGCTTCATCGACCACGTGGTGAACAGTGCCAAGGCCCTGGGCTGGGCGCAGGACCACATCCACCTCGAATACTTTGGCGCCCCTGCGCAGGACACCTCGGGCGATCAGGGCTTTGACGTGCGCATTGCCAGCACGGGCAAGGTCTACGCGATTGCGCCCGATGTGTCGGTGGTGGAAGCCCTGCGCAAGGAGGGCATCGACATCCTGACCTCGTGCGAGCAGGGCGTGTGTGGCACCTGCCTCACGCGCGTGCTGGAGGGCGAGGTGGACCACCGCGACATGTACCTGACGGACGAAGAAAAGGCAGCCAACGAACAGTTCATGCCCTGCTGCTCGCGCGCGCGCAGCAAGCTGCTCGTGTTGGATTTGTGAAGTTGAACACCCCCTGAGTCGCCTGCGGCGGCGTCCCCCGCGTGGGGCTCGCGGGGGTTTGGCTGAAAACTCCTGAATTGATAGCTTCTAGAGATGTCCTGCATAACCCTCGCGAGTCGGTGGTAGTGCGGATCGGGATGGGGCGCAAGGCGTCTTTTGGCAGCCAATAGCCGGGCTATTGGCAAGAAAAGCAACGCAGCGAACCGCCCGAGGCCGCGCTATCACAGACCGCAGGGAGTTATGCAGGTCATCCCTAGCGCTTATCCATCAAGCGCTAGCAGCCAATTTCACTCAAAACTCACTCTTCCACCGTCGTGCGGATCGTGTCGCGGCCGTGCCGGTCTTTGACGCGGCCCAGGTCGGTGTCGAGCGCGCGGGCCAGTTTGTCCACAGCGCCGATGAAGGCATTGGCCATCTTGTCGGCTTCGTCGGTCACAGTGACGGGCTGGCGGCCGGTCACGCGGGCCTCGATGCGGCAGCGTTTGTCATTGGCGCCGGACTTGCCCGCATCCAGATCTGACAGAAACACCTCCAGCCGCGTGATGTGGTCCTGAAAGCGCGTGAGGCGGCTCTTGGACTCGTCCGTGATCCATTGCGCGAGCGACTCGCCGCCGTGGATGTGGTCGTCGGTGTTGACTTGTACTTGCATCAGAGTTCCTTTCAGATGACGTTGCTCAGGGGTCCATGATGGCACCGCAGGCCTTGACCCCGGTAAACACATGTCAAAACATCCTCAGAACCTGTTCAAGGTCTTTTCGGGGATCGCATTGGAGTGCCATCGGGAGGAGTGGATGCTTCAGATGCGCCGCATGGGCTCGTGCCCATGCAAGCAGCCGGGGCGCCAAAGCTCCGAGTTCATCGGCCCGATTTCACTCCAACCCTTCGGGCAAGTGCCTTGTGCGACCCCGAAAAGACCTTGAACAGGCTCCTACAACTTGTCCAGCGCCACGGCGGGCGACCAGTCGCTGCCAGCGGGCAAGGCGCGCGCCTCTGCCACGCGCTGCTGCAGGCGCAGCGCCGCCGCATCCCCAGGCACGCGTGCCAGCACCTGCGCCAGATAGCCGCTGGCACCGTCCCAATCGCGCGCGTGGAAGGCACTGAGCGCGGCCAGGCTGGCATCCCGCACAGCGACATCGTCACACGGTGTGAACACACGCACGGGCTCGGTTTTTCCCTTCACGACCACATCATCGAGCGCGCGCAGAGCCACCGAGGAAGGCAGCTGCGCGGCGGTGGCGGCAGAGAGCAGGATGCCGGTGCCAAAGGCCTTGTTGGCGCCCTCCAGCCGTGCGGCCAGGTTCACCGCATCGCCAATCGCGGTGTACGAAAAGCGCTGCTCCGACCCCACGTTGCCCACCACCACCCGCCCCGTGTGCAGGCCAATGCGCATGTGGATGGGCGGCAGGCCCCGCGCACGCAGGTCGGCCACCAGCACCTGCATGGCCTGCTGCATGGAGATGGCCGCAGTCACCGCGTGCTCGGCGTGCTGCGGGTCGTCGAGCGGCGCCCCCCAAAAGGCCATCACCGCGTCGCCGATGAACTTGTCCACCGTGCCACCCGTGGCGTGCACGATGGGCGTCATGGCGTTGAAATACGCGGTGAGCACTTCCACCGTCTGCTCGGCACTGAGCTGCTCGGACAGCGTGGTGAAGTTGGCCAGGTCGGTGAACATGAGCGTGACCTCGCGCGCCTCGCCGCCCAGGCGCATCAGCTCGGGCTGCGCAATGAGGCGCGAGACCACGGCGGGCGGCACATACTGCGCAAACATCACCCGCGTCTGTCGCGCGCGCCGGCGCACAAAGGCATAACCCGCCAGCGCCGCTGCGCCGTAGACCGCCACTGCCGCCGCCGCAGGCAGCAAGGGCGGCCACCACAGCTGAAAGCGCCCGAACAGCCACCACGAGGCCCCCGCTATCGCCGCCACCAGCGCCGCCGCCAGCGCTGCGGCGCCCGCCGGGTGCAGCCTGCGGTTGCCCCACAACAGCAAGGGCACCAGCAACAGCACGAGCGCCAGCGTCCAGCCATCCGAAACACTGCGCAGCCCGGCCCCCATGAGGTAGTTGTCCACCAGCGTGGCCTGCAGTTCCACGCCGGGAAACAGGCGCTCGCCCCCTGCGGTGCCAAACGGTGAATTGAACAGGTCGGCCTGCGACCGCGACAACTCGGTCGCGGTGCGCGCCGAGCGCCCCACCAGCACGATCTTGTTCTTGAAGAAGCCCGCTGGCAGCAGGCCCGGCTCCAGCGCCTGGTAGTAAGAGCGCGTGTCAAACGTGCCGCGCGGGCCCCGGTAGCCGATCCAGTCGAAGTGGCGCAGCACCGGCAGCTTGCCGCGCGCCTCGGCCGCGCGCTGGGCCAGCCGCAGGGCAAAACCCTCGCGCGCCACGGGCACACGGCGCACCACAAAGTCATCGTCGGGCTCCACCCCGGCATCGCCCGCATCGGCTCCGGCGTCCAGAAACCGCTGCAGTGGCATCACGTCCAGCCACAGCGCAGCGTTGCTGCTGTCGATCTTTTCACGGGTGGCGGCCAGCACCACGGGGCCGGTCTCTGCGATGGCCTGCGCCAGTGCGGCATCTTCGGCTTCGGTTGATGGGTCGGCGAACACGATGTCCAGGCCCACAGCGGCGGCACCCTCGTCGTGCAAACGCTTCAAAAGCGCTGCATGCACGCTGCGCGGGAAGGGCCAGGTGTGTTGCAGCTCTTGAAACGTGGGTTCGTCAATCGCCAGGATCACCACGGGCAGCGCCGTGCGCTGCGGCGCAGTCCAGGCCGTGAGCACGTCGAAGGTCTTGAACTCCAGCGCGTGCCAGGTGCGGCTGAACGTGGCCGCCCCCACCAGCAGCAGCGCCAGCGCGCAGGCTGCCAGCGCGTAGACCTGTTGCTGGCGCCGGACCGCTGGCGATGCGGAATCAGAAGCGGTAGCGCGCGTCCAGAACATACCGGGTCTTTCTGCGGTCTGACTTCGGCGCCCACAGGTTCAATGCGGCCACCCCCACCACCCAGTGTTTGTCCTGCGATTCCCAGAAACCCATCAGGTCCAGGCCCCAGCCGGGTGCCATGCGCGTGAGGTTTTCCTTGTCTTCAAAACGCTCCGACCGGTACACCGCACGGCCGCTGACATAAAACCGCTGCGGGCTGACCCAGGTGGCGCCCAGCACTGCGGTGTGGCGCGGAATGTAGGGGATGCGCCCTGCCGGCCCCTCCGTGTCGTAGATATGGCTTTCGCTGCCCTGGTAGAGGTACTTGGCGTAGCCCGACCAGCGCCGGTTGAACATGTGGTTGACACCGGCACCCAGTGTCTTGAGGGTGCCAGCATCGAAGCTGGGCGTGTCTTCCAGCAGGTCGGTGGTGGAAAGGTTGACCAGCTGGACGTTGCGCATTTCTTCCAGGAACGGCAGGCTGGGGGTGCGCAGGTCTACGCCTACGGTACCGGGGTTGCGCACCCGCAGATGGTCTGCGCGCAGGCTCAGGAACGTATTGGCTCCCAGTTCCATGCCCAGTTGCGCCACGGTGCGCTTGTGGCGGCCACCAGCTTCCACCAGCCGGTCTTCCACGGGAATGCCTGCCGTTTCCACGCTGGTGAGGGTGGAAACGCTGAGTGGCCGCAGCCAGTCCTGGTAGGCCATGCGCACGGTGGTGCCTGCGGCGGGTTGCCACACCATGCCTACGCGGGGGGTGACGACGCGCTCCATCTCTGCGCGGCCAGCAGTTTCTTCGGTAAGTACATCAAGGTTCGCCAAGTAGTAGCTGGTGAGGCCATCGACGCGGTGGCGAATCTGCTGAAGCCCCAGTGCGGCGTCCAGGTTCAACGCGGCGTCCAACCGCTGGGTGGTCGCCAGGGTGAGGCCGGTATACCGCCGGTCAATCCGGTTGTAGCCCAACGCAATCAAATAGTCCGTGTAAAGCCCCACACCGGGGATGTCGGCCGCCACCACGCTTTCGCCTGCCAACACATTGTTCTGCCGCTCACGCACGTGCTCCAGCGCAAGGCTCCAGCGACTGCCCGGTGCCGTGTCCACGGTGTGGCGCAACTGCAGATCGGTCAACTGTTTACGTGGTGCAGTGCTGAAGTTTGTCACCGTCACCAAAGGCGGGTCGATATACGCCGTGGGGTAACGCAGATACTCGTTGTTTTCCACGCTGCGGCCCAGCTTGATCCATGTCTGCTCCGTCGGCCCCCAGCGGTACGCCAGGCCCAAAGCGCCCTGGCTGTTTGTGTTGTCGATGGACGTCTCAGGCAGGTTCTGGCTCCGCATGCGGGCCTCGAACTGGTTCACATAGGCAAACAGATTGATGCGTTCCGTGGGCTGCATGCCAACACCTGCAGTCACGGCGCGCCCGTTCAGATCGCCATAGCCACCCCGCACCGCCGGGGCCTGGTTGTTCAGCAGATCAAACGGCAACTCGCTCACGCTGACCGACTGCGCCTTGAAGAACCAGGAAGTGGGCACATAGCTGTTGTTCATGCCATTGAGCGTGATGGCCGGTGCACGCGACCGTGCATCCTCCTTGTCCAGCGTCACCCCCACCGCCCCATGCGCCCCGGGTTGCTGCAGCAGCGACGAATACCGTTGGCTTGCGCCGAACGCCATCGGGTCCGTAAGAAACCCCTGGAATAGCGCCGAGTTCTTGTTGAACTCACCCGCATACCGGTCCGCCAGAAACAGGTGGCTGCCGCCCCAGTAGGGATAGAAGCTCTGCTGCGCCAGCTCCAGCGCCCAGTCTTCCATGCCAAAGAAGGCCATCGAGGCACCCAGGTTGGCGCTGCCCTTCTGGTCGTTGGCCACCTGGTTGAGCGACTTGAGGTAGGGCATGCGTTGCACCGCTGCGCGCGCAGCCTCCACCGCTTCGCCGGGCTGGAACAGGTCGGTGTGGATCTGTGCGAGCAGCATGTAGGGCACGGGGTCCTTGTCGTCCAGGCTGCTGGCCTGGCGCAGCGTGGCCAGTGCGTCCTGGGGGCGGCCGAGCTGGTAGTACGCCACGGCCGTCCAGGTCTTGGCGCGGGCGTAGCGGGGCTCCATCACACCCGCGCGCAAAAAGGCATCCAGCGCCGCCTGCGGGTTGCCCTGCTTGAGGTGCAGCAGCCCCTGGCCGGTGAGTGCCACGTAGTCCGCCGGGTTGTCGCCCAAAGCGGTGGCAAAGGCTTGGCCCGCCTCGGTGAACTGGTTGGTGAAGGTTTCCAGCGTGCCCAGTTCGCCCCAGGCGTCGGGGTTTTGGGGCGACAGCGCCAGCGCCTGCTGCAGATTGGCGCGGGCGGGGCGGGCGTCTTCGCGTTCGGTGTGGGCACTGCCCAGGCCCTGCCAGCCCCGGGCGTCTTGCGGCGCGAGCTGCGTGGCCTCGGTGTACGCACTCAGCGTGCCGGGGGCATCTCCCCGGCGGCGGGCCAATTCAGCCCGCACCATCGCAAGCTCTGCATGCGCCGTGCCCTGTGCCGGAGCCAGCGTGGCGGTGGCCTCGTCCACGCGGTCGCTCAGCAGTTGCACCCGGGCCAGCTGGGCCACCAGGGCCGGGTGCGCGGGCCAGCGCTGCAGGGCGGCGCGCAGCGTGGTGGCCGCAGCGGCCGCGTCGCCTTCCATGAGCAACACGTCCGACTGCATGAGCCAGACCGGCAGCGGGGCGGCCGGCGTGGCCGCCTGGCGGGCCAGCTGTTCGCGCGCAGCGAGGACATCGCCCGCCTGCAGCGCGATGGCAGTCTCCATCACGGCCACCCAGGGTGCGGGTGCGCTGCCGTTTGCTTTCGCCTGCGCCAGCGCGGCACGCGCGGCGGGCAGATCGCGGGCCACCAGCGCGGTGTGCACCGGGGCCAGCGCTTCGGGCACGGTCTCGGCGGCAAGGTGCGGCAGCGGGTCGGCGCGCAGGGCGTTGACCCACTGGATGCGGTCGCGCGGCTGGCTCAGCACCAGCTTGACCGGTGCCTTGCCCACTTCGGCATAGGCGGCCTCGTTGGCGCCCACCGACACCTGCCCCTGCGCATTGGAGAACTCCACCGTGCCCGACAGCACGGTCAGCAAGGTGCGGCCGTCGTCCTCCACGCTGATGTCCCAGTCGGTGCCCCGGATCGCCGCCGTGGCCGCCGGGGTTTCCAGGTTCAGCCGGGAGCCATCGGCGCGGCGCGTCTGCGTCCAGGCCCGGCCCGCGTTGAGCAGCAGCGTGGTCACCGGCTGGGCGGGTGTGGCCACGCCCTTGACCTGCAGCACCGTGTTCTGGTGCAGGCGCAGCTGGGTGTCGTCGGCAAACAGCAGGGCCATCCGCGCGGCTTGCCGGGTGCGCACGAAATCGCCCGTGGCGAGGGCCTGGGCCGGGCGAGCGGGCTGCCAGTCGGCTGCAGCTGCGGCACGCTGGTCGCCCGTGCCCTGCAGGCTGACGATCTCGGCGGCAGCACCTGCGGGCACAGCGGCCTGGGCCAGCAGCGGCCAGGCCAGGGCGGTCAACGTGGCCAGCGCCGTGAGCGCGGGCAGGCAATGCTTCTTGTGGGACATGTCGTGGGCTTTCGGGGAAGGCTGGAGGGGCACCACCTGGCGCAGCCTCCCTGGCGCCCGGCGAGCAGAAATTATGGCCAGCCCACCGCCCCAACCGGCCTCTTGCGAGACACCGCACGGTTGCATTTTCATGAAGAAAGCCACATTTCGTAGCACTGCTTTACCGGCGGCAGGCCTCGCGCAGCCCTGCACGGCCCCTTCCTACAGACGTGGCGCGGGGGCGGTGCTACAAATTGGTAACCCAAGATTGCATTGATCACACGCCCCGCGCGTGTTCCCTGGAGCCCACCACCCATGCCCGCCGCCCCCCGCCTCAAGATTGGCCTGTCCGCCTGCTTTCAACACGCCGACCCCGCCCGCCCGTTGTTCACCGGCAAGACGCTGCAGTACGTCGAGCAGTCCATCGCCCACTGGCTCATGTCGGCCGGTGCCATGGTGGTGATGGTGCCCTGCCCCACGGGCGAGACGGCACGCGGTGACGTGACGCTGGACCACTACGCCGAATGGCTGGACGGCATCGTGATGCACGGTGGCGCCGACGTGTGGCCGGGCAACTATGGCGAGGAGCCCCTGCGCGAAGAGTGGGTGGGCGACCGCGTGCGCGACCTGTACGACCTGGCCGTGGTGAAAGCCTTTGCCCAGGTGGGCAAGCCCATCTTTGGCGTGTGCCGGGGCCTGCAGCTCATCAACGTGGCCTTTGGCGGCGCGCTGTACCAGGACATCGAGACCCAGCACCCCGGTGCGCAGCAGCACCGCAACGCCAGCACCTACGACCAGCACTTTCACGACATCCACATCCTGCCCGACTCGCACCTGGCCAAGCTGTACCCCAACATGCCGCGCGCGCGGGTCAACAGCATTCACCACCAGGGCATCAAGCGAGTGGCGCCCGAGTTTGTGGTCGAGGCCCTGAGCGAGCCCGACGGCGTGCCCGAGGCGATTCGCCTCAAGCCCGCGCCGGGGCGCGGCTACATCGCCGCCACGCAATGGCACCCGGAGTTCCACAAGCAGGGTTCAGACACGCTGGACGACACGGCCATCCTGAATGACTTTCTGGCGGCGTGCGAACAGGCCAAGGCCCACCCACGGCCGGTGCTGCGCCCCGCGCCTTCGTTGCGGGAACGGGCGGCGCGACGGCTGCGCAAGGCACTGTCACGGCAGCGCGACTGACCCTGCGGGTCAGGCTCCTTCCACAGGCAACACAGCGGCCAAGACATCTTGCAGCTGCGCCCGCAGCCAGCGGTGTGCCGCGTCTTGCTGGTAGCGCACATGCCAGATCAGGTACATGGGCAGACTGGGGCAGGCCACGGGCACCGGCACGCCCGCCAGCGCGGCCAACGCGGTGCGCCCCATCAGCGACGGCGCTGTAGTGAGCAGCGAGGTGCCCCGCACAAACGCGGGCAGCGCGGCAAAGCCCGGCACCCGCACCACCAGGCGGCGGCGCACGCCACGTGCTTCCAGTTGCCGGTCCAGTTCCAGCCCCCGGTGCACCTCGTAAGCCACCGTGGCGTGGTCCGCCCCCAGGTACTCCGCCTCTGAGGCCGGAGCGCTGCGCACGGCCGGGTCATAGAAAACGCGGTATTGGTCTTCAAACAGACGCTTCTGCACGATGTCGGTGCCCTCGGGCGGGCGGGGGCTGATAACCAGTTGGCACGCGTCCGAGCGCAGCAGCACGGCGCTGGGCGCGCCGCTGGGCACGATGCGCAGCGTGACGCCCGGTGCGGCAGTGCGCAGGCGCGCGGCCAGCGCGGGCAAAAGCAGGTCGCGCTGAAAGTCGTTGGCGGCGATGGTCAGCTCGGTCTGCCAGGCGCTCGGGTCAAACTCGGCCCCTTGGGCAAACCGCTGCATCTGGTGCAGCATGTCACGCGCGGGCTGGGCCAGGGCCTCGGCCCGGGCGGTGGGCACGATGCCGCGCCCGCGCTTCACAAACAGCGGGTCGCCGGTAATGGCACGCAACTTGTCGAGCAGGTGGCTCACGGCCGACTGGGTGACGCCCAGGCGATCAGCCGCCGCCGTGATGCTGCCCGTCTCCAGCACGGCCAGCAGCAGCTTCAGCAGGTGTCCGTCCAGCGCTGATCCATCGAAATTGCTCATGCATTCGATGATGTTTTGAGGCTTCATCTTTGGCAATGCCGTCGCGACACTGCGGGCTGACTTACATCAAGCCCCGGAGACTTCCATGCCTTCCCCACTGCCCCCGATCCCCGGCACCACGCCGTTCGATGGCGACCAGGCCCGCAAGGGCTATGCGCTGAACAAGATGTGCTTTTCGTTCAACGACGAGGCCAACCGCAAGGCCTTTCTGGCCGACGAAGAGGCGTACATGAAGAAGTACGGCCTGAACGAGCAGCAGGCCGCCGCCATCCGCGCCAAGAACGTGTTGCAGCTGATTGCCGCGGGCGGCAACGCCTACTACCTGGCCAAGTTCGCGGGCATCTTCAAGCTGGACATGCAGGACATCGGCGCGCAGCAGACGGGCATGACCAAAGACGAATTCAAGGCCAAACTGGTCGCAGCGGGCAAATAAGGAGACAAACCCATGGCACAACTCATCGGCGGCCTCGGCACCTCGCACATCCCGGCCATTGGCAACGCGATCCACAAGGGCTTGCAAAGCGACCCTTACTGGAAGCCTTTCTTCGATGGCTTTCCCCCCATCCGCCAGTGGCTGGGCGAAAAGCAGCCCGACGTGGTGGTGATGTTCTACAACGACCACGGGCTGAACTTTTTTCTCGACAAGATGCCCACCTTTGCCGTGGGCGCAGCAGCGCAATACAACAACGCCGACGAAGGCTGGGGCATCCCCACGCTGCCGCCCTTCCCGGGCGAGGTGGACCTGTCGTGGCACCTCATCAACACGCTGATCGACCAGGAATTTGACGTGACCACCTGCCAGGAGATGCTGGTGGACCACGCCTGCACGCTGCCGCTCAAACTCTTCTGGCCCGAGGGCGATTGCCCCGTGACGGTGGTGCCGGTGTGCATCAACACCGTGCAGTTCCCGCTGCCATCGGCCAAGCGCTGCTACGCCCTGGGCAAGGCCGTGGGCCAGGCGATCCAGAGCTGGGACAGCAACAAGAAGGTGGCAGTAATTGCGTCAGGAGGCCTCAGCCACCAGCTCGACGGCGAGCGCGCGGGCTTCATCAACAAGGCGTTTGACCTGCAGTTCATCGAAAGCCTGACCAGCAACCCCGAATGGGCCACGCAGTTCAGCGTGCACGAACTGGTGGAAAAAACCGGCACCCAGGGCGTGGAACTGCTGATGTGGCTGGCCATGCGCGGGGCGCTGTCCACCGCCAGCGCGGGCGTGCGGCGGGTGCACAGCAACTACCACATCCCGATCTCGAACACGGCGACCGCAGTCATGGCACTGGAAACGGTCTGACCTCGTCAAGTTCAAGCCTTTTTGGCTGCCTGCACCTATCCATCATGCGCAAGCAGCTATCAATTCAGGAGTATTGACCTCCGCCAGCTTTCCCACAGGCTGGCGTCAGACATTGTATTTACTGTAAATTCATACAGTGAATTTACAATCCAAACTCGCCATCCTGGCCGACGCCGCTAAGTACGACGCCTCGTGCGCATCCAGCGGTGCTGCGCCGCGCAACTCGGTGGACGGGCGCGGCATGGGGTCCACCGAGGGCATGGGCATCTGCCACAGCTATGCGCCGGACGGGCGGTGCATCTCGCTGCTCAAGATTCTGCTCACCAACTTCTGCCAGTACGACTGCCTGTACTGCGTGAACCGCGTGACCAGCAACGTGCCCCGGGCGCGCTTCACGGTCGATGAGGTGGTGCAGCTCACGCTGGACTTTTACCGCCGCAATTGCATCGAGGGGCTGTTTCTGTCCAGCGGCATCATCCAGAGCCCGGACTACACCATGGAGCAGGTGGTGGAGGTGGCCCGCGTGCTGCGCGAAGAGCACGACTTTCGCGGCTACATCCACCTCAAGACCATCCCCGATGCAGCGCCGGAGCTGATGGAGCGGGCTGGCCGTTATGCCGATCGCCTGTCCATCAACATCGAGCTGCCCACGGCCGAAGGCCTCACGGCCCTGGCGCCAGAAAAAGACAGCGCCGCGATTGACCGCTCCATGGCCCGCATGGCGGTGCACATCGGCGAGTCGCGCGCCGCGCGCAAAGAGCAGGCTGCACAGGCCATCGTGTCGATGCCCCAATCGCGCACCACGCGCCGGGCCAGCGTGCCGCACTTTGCGCCCAGCGGGCAGAGCACGCAGATGATCGTGGGGGCCGATGCCACCAGCGACCGCATAATCCTCGCCACCAGCGCGCGGCTGTACGGCGTGCACCGGCTGCGGCGCGTGTACTACTCGGCCTTCAGCCCCATCCCCGACGCGGCCCGCGCCCTGCCACTGGCCGCGCCACCCACGGTGCGCGAGCACCGGCTGTACCAGGCCGACTGGCTGATGCGCTTTTACGGTTTCACCCACGACGAGATCGTGCCGCCCAGCCAAGGCAACCCAGGCAGCCAGGCCGGCATGCTGGCGCTGGACATGGACCCCAAGCTGGCCTGGGCGCTGGCGCACCGCGAGCGTTTTCCGGTCAACCTCAACACCGCCCCGCGCGAACTGCTGCTGCGCGTGCCCGGCTTTGGTGTGCAGACGGTGGAGCGCCTGCTGGCCGCGCGCCGCGTGCGCCGCCTGCGGCATGCGGACCTGGCGCGGCTGCATGTGCCGCTGAAGAAAGTGCTGCCCTTTGTGGAAGCGGCCGACTACCGCCCCGGCCGTGCGCTGGACGCTGCCGACCTCGCCGCGCAGTTGACGCCGCCGCCGGTGCAGCGCAGCCTGTTCTGAGCTGGAGCGGCACGGATGCAGCGCCACACCATCACGCTGGACCACGCCACCGACTGGCCCGGTTTTCGCCAAGCGGCACGCGCCCTGGTGCACGCCAACGTGCCTCCGCAGGCTGTGGACTGGCGCTGCCAGGCGGATGCCGCTGAGGACCTGTTCGCGCCCGAGCCTGCAGCCAGCGACACCCGGCCCAGCCCAGCCCCCGATGCGCCGCCGCTGCGCGTACCGCCCGACTTTGTGCACCTGTGCGAGCAGCTCATCCTGCACCGCGACCGGGGCCGCTTTGCGCTGATGTACCGCCTGCTGTGGCGCATGGCGCAGGGCGGCCATGAAGCCGACAGCGCGCGACACGACCCGCTGGACGCCGACCGCATGTTGGCCCACCACATGGCCCGTGCCGTGGGGCGCGACAAACACAAGATGCACGCCTTTGTGCGCTTTCGGCCCGTGGTGGAACCCGACGGCCAGACCCTGCACATGGCCTGGTTCGAGCCCGACCACTACATCACCGTGGCCAACGCGGGTTTTTTCATCCGCCGCTTCACACAGATGCGCTGGGCCATCCTCACCCCCGACGCCAGCGTGCGCTGGGACGGCCACCAGCTGCACACCGGCCCCGGCGCGCAGCGCAGCGACGCGCCGCCGCCCGATGCGGGCGAGGCGCTGTGGCTCACCTACTACCGCCACATCTTCAACCCCGCGCGGCTCAAGCTGGCCATGATGAAGAAGGAGATGCCCACGCGCTACTGGCACAACCTGCCCGAGGCCGCGCTCATCACCGAGCTGGCGCAGACAGCGCACGAGCGCAGCGCCAAGATGGTGGAGGCCGAGGCCACCGTGCCGCGCAGGCGCATCGCGGGGACAACGGCACCCCGTGCGCGGCCCGCTGGTGGTGCCCCACTCAGTCCAGCGCCGCCTCGCGCATCACCCGGAACTGAGGGGCCGACACCGGCGGTGTCCAGCGCCACGGCAGCACCTGCGGCCGCCACAGGGCGCGCAACACCGTGAGCCGCAGCACACGCTGTGCGCCGGGCCAGGCAGTACGCGCTGCGCGGTCCCACAGCACCTCGGCCTGCGCGGCAATGTGCAGCAAGCCGCCCTCTTCATAGTCCACCACCAGCAAGCCTGCCAGCGGGTGCAGCGCAAGGTTGCCCAGGGTGTTGAAGAACTGGTTGCCAGGGTAGTCCGGCAGGCTCAGCACCACGCCGGCCTCCGTGTGCGCCACCTGCACAAAGCCTGGCTCGCCGCCCCGGTGCGATACATCCACGCCTTCGCTGTGCCCGGCACCAGGGCGTGGCGCCGAGGCACTGGCAATGAACAGGGTGTCGGCACGCTGCACGCGCGCAATGGCGTCGGCGTCCAGTCCGGCGCCCAGCCACTGCACCGGGCCCGGAGCGGCCAGCGCAGCGCGCAGGCCTGGCTGCCGCGCCTGGATGTATTTGGGGCAGTTGCCAAAGCTCTGCACCACCTGCACGTCCAGGCCGCTATCGCCAAACGCTGCCACCCGCCCGTTCATGCGGTTGCGCCGCCGCGTGTGCGGCTCCAGCCCCAGCACGCCCACGGCCGCGCCAGGCGCCAGGTGTGTGAGCACCGGGTCCTGGGAATCCGGCGCGGTCGCGATCTCCATGCGCTGCGCATCGGGGGTGTGCACAAACCCAGGTGGGCCAGCGAGCATCGTGGCCCACGGCTGGCCTTGTTCATCCAGCGTCCCCAGCAGCAAGGTGGGCAGCTTTTCAAACAGCTCACGGTGCTGGTCGGGCATGTGGTCGCGCAGCACCATCGCACCCACGGCCGCCATGCGCTCGCGCACACCCACGCGCGCCTGCAAGGCCTGCTCACCGGGGTGGAATGCCTCGGGCGGCACCGGCACCACAACCGATGCAGCGGGCACGGTGGCTGTCATGCCGCCACCTGCTCGGCAGCGGGCAGCTGGTCGGCCAGCACCGGATAGCCCGGCAAGGCCTGCATGCGCGCCACCCAGGCCGCAATGCGCGGGTAGGCATCCAGCGGCAGCCCCGCCAGGTGGGCCTGCGAGGTGTAGCTGACCATGGCCACATCGGCCAGGCTGGGCGCTGAACCCCCGAGCAACCAGGCCCGCCCCTGCAGTTCGTCCTCCATGAAGGCGAGCAGGCGCTTGCCGGTGGCCTGCGCCACCTCGTTCACGGCACGGCCCGTCAACGTCGCAAAGCGCGGCCCTCCGATGCCCGGCGCCAGAAAGCCCGCCGCCAGGCTGAACCAGCGCTGCAACTGAGCCTGCCCCACGGCGTCTTGTGGCAGCCAGGCACTGCCGGGGGCGTAGCGCTGCACCAGGTACACCAGGATGCCATTGCTGTCACTCAGCACCTGGCCCGCGTCCACCAGCACGGGCACCTGGCCCAGCGGGTTGAGCGCCAGAAACTCCGCGCGCTGGTGTTCGCCGCGCAGCAGATTCACATCAATCAGTTCATAGGGCAAGCCGAGCAGGGACAGCATCAGCTCCACGCGATGGCAATGGCCCGAGATGGGCATGCGGTACAGCTGGAGCGGGGTGGAGGGGAACATGGTGAAGCCTCGTCGGTGGGTGAGTGAAAAGATGGCTCGACGATATCTATTGCAATCTGCGATGTGAATAGCCAATCACCGCTTTTCATAATTGCGGCATCCGCAATAATGGGTCGCATGGACTACCTCGACACCTTGCGCTGTTTTGTGACCGTGGCCGATGCGGGCGGCTTTGCCGTGGCAGGCCGTCGGCTGGGCTGCTCCGCCACGGCCGTCACGCGCGCCATTGCGGCGCTGGAGGCGCGGCTGGGTGTGCTGCTGTTCCAGCGCAGTACGCGTTTGGTGCGGCTGACCGAAGCGGGCGAGCGCTTTTTGCAGGACTGCCGCCCCATCCTGAACGACCTGCACGAGGCCGAGCAGGCAGCCAGCGGTGCACAGGCCGAGGCCCAGGGGCTGCTGTCCATCACCGCACCGCAGATGTTCGGCATCCAGCACGTGGCGCCCATCGTGCAGGGCTTTTTGCACGCCCAGCCGCGTGTGCAGGTGCGCACGCTGTTCGTCAACCGGCTGGTGCATTTGCTTGATGAAGGCATGGACGTGGCCATCCGCATCGCGCACCTGCCCGACTCGGGCCTCACTGCGGTGCAGGTGGGCGCGCTGCGCCGCCTGGTGGTGGCGTCACCCGCCTACCTGGCGCAACACGGCGAGCCCCGGCACCCCGACGAGCTTGCCGCGCACCGCGCCATCGGCTTCTCATTCGATGCGCGGGCCGTGGCGCCCTGGAAGTTCAAGGACGGCGCCACGGGCCAGCCGCAGTTTGCGTGGATCAGCAACAGCAACGAGGTGGACATCGCCGCTGCCGAAGCAGGCCTGGGCCTCACGCGCTGCCTGGCCTACCAGGCCGCCGCCAGCCTGCGCGCGGGGCGGCTGCGCATCGTGCTGGCCGAGCACGAACTGCCGCCCGTGCCCGTGCACATCGTCTACCCCGCCGGGCGGCGCGCACCGGCCAAGGTGCGCGCGTTTGTGGAGTTTGCGCGCGAGCGGCTGGCGGCAGAGCCGGTGCTGCGCGGGCGTGGGCTGGTGCGCGGCGGTGCGCAGTGACAGGCCATGCTTCGAGTATTTTTGGCCTCTAGCGCTTATCTATCAAGCGTTGGTAGCTATCAATTTTGAAGTTTTTGCGAGGCGACGTTGTTCGACTGGGATGGGACCGTCGCCCGCTCTTTCACCATGACACGGAACACGCTACCCGGAGCGGCGGCCGCATCTGGAATACTTGCGCCCTGTGGACACGAGATGTGCGAACGCGCCCGTCACTTACCCATCCAGCGGCCATCCGCTGGAACCCAGCGAACGCAATGACCCGCCGCCCGCCATCCAAGAACGAAAGAAACGAGACAGCACCATGAGCATCTTCGACCGGCTTCTGGGCAGTGTGCGCAAACCGACGGGGAAGCCCGAAGCCCCCGCCGTCCCACCAGCGGCACCCGTGGAACGCCGCCAGCGCAAACGCGTCAACGCCCGCAAGGGCACCACGGTGCTGATCATTGACGACTCGCCGACTGTTGTGGCCGTGCTGCGCAAGGCACTTCGATCTGCAGGCTATGACACCCGCGAGGCGCTCGACGCCGAGCAGGGCCTCGCCCTGATCGCAGAGGAAGCGCCCGAACTGATCTTCCTCGACATCATCCTGCCGGGCATGAACGGGTTCAACGCGCTGCGCGCGATCCGCAAATTGCCCGCTTCGCAGCACATCCCCGTGATCATGATCAGCGGCAACGAGCATGCCACCGAGCAGTTCTACGCCAACCGTATCGGCGCGGACGATTTCATGAAGAAGCCGTTCTCGCGCCACGAGATCTTTGCCCGCATCGAGGCGCTGCTCGACGAGCAGTTCGTCCCCCGGCGCAAGGTGGACGCCGCGCCAACCTCCCCGCCCACTGCGGCCGCTCCAGCCACGCCCACCGCGCCCTGAGATGCAGGCCGATCACGCCGCTTTCTCAGCCGCGATCACATGAACAGCCCTCCAGGGTCTCAAGCTGCAGGTGGTGCACAGACGCGCAGCGCCGCCGCCGTGGCCTGCAGGATCTCGTCCGAAAGGTCCGAATCGTCCACCGCGCGCGCCAGCACCATGGCGCCGACCATGCTCGCGTAGTCGGCCAGCGCGCGCTGGCGTTTGGCCGCCTTGGTGCGGCCGGGCATCAGCGTAGCCAGGGCGTCCACCTGTTTTTGCACCCCATCGGTCACGGCCTGCCGCACGGCGGGGCCCTGGCGCGCGGCGTCGCTGCCCAGCGCGGCCAGCAGGCAGCCGTGGCCGGGCGCGTCGCGATGTCGGGCTGACAGGTAGGCAGATTCCACCGCTCCCAGCGGGTCTTGCCCGTTGTGTGCAGCGTCGCGCGCCAGCGCAGCCCAAGCGGTGTGCAGCTTGCCCAGCGCGCGTTCGGTGGCCTGCGCCATGAGGTCGTCCTTGGATGCAAAGTGGCCATAGAAGCCACCGTGCGTCAGCCCCGCGCTCTTCATGAGGTCGGCCACGCCAATGCCATCGAAACCTTTCTCACGGAACAGCTGCGCGGCCGTGTCCAGGATGCGCTCGCGGCTTTCTGCCATCTGTTCCTTGCTGACTTTCATCGCATTCCCCTTGTTTGCTGCGCTGTCTGAAATCACCCGCTTGACATTTTAAATGATGATCGTCATATAATTCAAACATGATGATCATCATGTAAAACATCTTTCGCCTTTTTCTGTTTTCTTCAGGAAGCCTTTCATGTCCATTGCTGCATCCCATTCATCCCGCACCTCTATGCCCTCCCTGGGCACGGCTGTTGTCACCGGCGCATCGTCCGGCATAGGAGCGGTGTATGCCGACCGCCTGGCCCGGCGCGGCTATGACCTGGTTCTGGTGGCCCGCGACGCTGCACGCCTGACGGCTCTGGCCGACCGCCTGGCACGCGAGACCGGCGTACGCACCGAGGTGCTGCAGGCCGACCTGACCAACCCCGCCGACCGGGCCCGCGTGGAGCAGCGCCTGCAGTCGGACGCCAGCATCACCTTGCTGCTCAACAACGCAGGCATGGCCGTGAGCGGCACGTTCCTCGAGTCCGACATCGATGCGGTGGAACGCATGATTGCGCTCAATGTGGTGGCGCCCACGCGGCTTGCAGCGGCCGTGGCCAAGGGGTTTGCAGCACGCAAGGCGGGCACGCTGATCAACATCGCATCGGTGCTGGCGCTGGTGCCCGAGATGTTCAGCGGCACCTATAGCGGCACCAAGGCCTATGTGCTCAACCTCTCCAAGTCACTGCAGGCCGAACTGGGCCGCCATGGCGTGCGCGTGCAGGCTGTGCTGCCGGGCGCTACACGCACGGAGATCTGGGATCGCGCGGGCACACCCATCGCCCACCTGCCGCAAGAGATGCTGATGGATGTGGACACCATGGTGGACGCAGCGCTGGCAGGCCTGGACCAGGGTGAAGAGGTGACCATCCCGTCGCTAGAAGCCGTGCATGAATGGACCGCACTGGAAGACGCCCGCCGCGCGCTGGGCCCCTTCCTGTCGCTGCGCGACCCGGCACGCCGCTACCTGGCTGCCGCTGTCGCCTAACCCGCAACCCACCCCACCAAATGTCACCCCCGAAAGGCATCCCCATGAAAGCCCTGATCACCGCCTATGCCCGCTCGCCCTTTCACTTTGCGCGCAAGGGCGCGCTGGCCGGCATGCGCCCTGACACCCTGGCCGCACAGGTGGTCTCCGGCCTGCTGCAGCGCACCGGCATTGACCCCTCCACACTCGAAGACGTGATCGCCGGCTGCGCCTACCCCGAGGCGGCGCAGGGCAACAATATCGCGCGCATCGTGTCGCTGCTCGCGGGCCTGCCGCAGGAGCTGGGCGGCATGACGGTCAACCGCTTCTGCGGCTCGTCCATGTCAGCCATCCACATCGCCGCCGCGCAGATCGAGGCAGGCCTGGGCGAGGCATACCTGTGCATCGGCGTCGAGTCGATGACCATGGTGCCGCAGGGCGGCTTCAACTTCTCGCCCCACCCCGCGCTGTACGAACACAGCGACGCCTACATCAGCATGGGCGAGACGGCCGAGAACGTGGCGCAACGCTACGCGGTGACGCGCGCCGACCAGGAGGCGCTGGCCGTGGCATCGCACCGCAAGGCGGCCGCCGCGCGCGATGCAGGCCGCCTGCAGGCCGAGATCGTGCCGATCACGCTGGCATCCGGCGACATGGTGGCGCAGGACGGATGCATCCGTCCCGGCACCACGCCCGAAGCCCTGGCCGCGTTGCGCCCCGCGTTCAGGGACGATGGCGTGGTCACCGCAGGCACCTCATCGCCATTGACCGACGGCGCCGTGGCCGTGCTGGTCACCACCGAAGCGTATGCCACCCGCCATGGCTTGGCGCCCCTGGCCCGCATCCTGGCCATGGCGACTGCGGGCGTGGACCCCGCCTACATGGGCATGGGCCCGGTGCCCGCCACGCGCAAGGCACTTGCGCGCGCAGGCATTGCGGCGCAGGACCTGGATGTGGTGGAAATCAACGAAGCGTTTGGATCACAGGCCCTGGCCTGCATCCGCGAACTGGGCCTGCGCGAGGACGCGATCAACCTGGACGGTGGCGGCCTGGCCATCGGCCATCCGCTGGGCGCCACAGGTGCGCGCATCACCGGCAAGGCGGCGGCGCTGCTGCAGCGGGAGAAGGGCCGCTATGCGCTGGCAACGCAGTGCATAGGCGGCGGGCAGGGGATTGCGACGGTGCTGGGGGCCGTGTAGCAATCTTTCGTGATCAGTGCTGGTGGCCGTGTGCCCCGTGCACATGGCGGTGTGCAATTTCTTCAGCACTGGCAGCGCGCACTTCGGTGACCTTGCAGCTGAACTTCAGCGCCTGCCCGGCCAGCGGGTGGTTGCCGTCCAGGTGCACTTCGGGGCCCTTGATCTTGACGACGTTGAACAGGGCGGGCTGGCCGTCAGTGCCCATGCCCTGCAGCTGGCCGCCCACCTTCACGCCCGGGGGGAACTCGGTCTTGGGGATGGTGCGCACCAGGCTTTCGTCGCGGGCGCCGAAGGCGTCTTCCACGGCCAGGTCCAGCGCGGTGGTGAAGCCGACGGCCTGGCCTTCGAGGGCGGCTTCGACCTTGGGGAAGATGTTTTCATAGCCGCCGTGCAGGTATGACAGGCTGCCCGCGTCCAGCGGCTTGCCCTGCGGTGTAGTGACCTTGTACGTGATGGTGACGGCGGTGTCTTTGGTGATGTTGGTGGCCATGGTGGTATCTGCTTGCGCTAAAAGCGTGCATTGTCCACGAGGCGCCCGGTGGCCGCCGGGCACCTCGGGGGCGGGGCGCGCCGCCCCGGCTTACGCGCCAGCCGTCGCCTCTGCCGGCCGCTCTTCTTCCGCCTGCCCCGGATACCGCGCAAACCGCCGTGCCTCGGTGCCATGCACCGGGTCCTGCTGGGCCCAAGGCCACCCGCCGAACTGGGTGCGGCGGTAGTCGTTCATGGCCTGCATGATCTCCGCCTGCGTGTTCATCACAAACGGGCCGTACTGCGCCACGGGCTCGCCAATGGGGCGGCCCTGCAGCACCAGGCATTCGACGGCGGTGGTACCGGTGTTGGTCAGGGTCCAGTCCTCGGTGGCCCGCACCTGCAGCGCGGCGTGGCGGTCCACGTCTTGCGGGCCGACGCGCAGGCTGTCGCCCACAAAGAAGTACAGCATGCGCTGCGTGGTCTCACCCTTCGCCGCAGGCAGTGTCCATTCAGCACCGGGCTCCAGGTGCAGCGTCCAGATGGCGACGTCGCCTTCGGGCTGGGAGGCCCAGGATTCGGGCGGCGGCGACAGCGGATCGGGCGCGCCGGGCAGCGCACCGGCCACCACCGTCACCGTGGTGGCGCGGCTGGCGGCGTCGTGGTGCACCAGGCGCGGGATGCGCTCGTTCCACAGCATGGTGAAGTGCGGCGCCACCATCTTGCTCTTCGCGGGCAGGTTCAACCAGATCTGGAACAGCTCCAGAGGGTTGGGCTCCGTGGCGTTGAGCAGCGGGAACATCTCGGAATGCACGATGCCCTTACCAGCGGTGACCCACTGCACATCGCCGCCACCAAAACGCGCGGCCGCGCCCAGCGAATCGGAATGGTCGATGAGGCCCTTGCGCACCAGCGTCACCGTCTCAAAACCCCGGTGCGGGTGGCCCGGAAAGCCCGGCACGGTGTCGCCGTGGTACATGCTCCAGCCGTCCTTGCCGCTGAAGTCGCTGCCGATCTGGCGGTCTTCAATCGGCACGGCGGGGCCGAACGCTGCGTTGCCTGCGGGGTAGGCATCGTCGTGGTGGGCGCAGAAAAGAAACGGGTCGAGCGTGGGCCACTGCGGACCGAGCAGCTGGGCGCGCACGATGGGCACCAGAGCGGTGCTTGCAGTAGCAGCAGGTGTGGGCGACGACATACGGGGGCTCCTCATGTTGTGCACCGCCACGATCGGGCGGTATGCCTGTGGAATATGGAGCCTATGGTGCCTGAGCAGAAGTGCTGTGGGTGGAACAGTGCGATGCGGCGGGCAGGACAGTGGGGGCTTGCACCGCGCGCTCTTACAGAACACCCAGGGATGACCTGCATAACTCCCTGCGGTCTGTGATAGCGCGGCCTCGGGCGGGTTGTGCAGGACATTCCTAGCCAAGTCCGGCCCTGGCGCTTGTCCACCAAGCACCGATTGCTATCAGTTTCGACGGCTGATCAAGCCTTCACCTCCACCACCTGTTCAAAGCCGCCGAAGATCATGCGTTTGCCATCAAAGGGCATGGGAGGGTTGCCGGGTTGGGACGGGTCCATACGCGGGTCTTCCATCATCTTCTTCATGCCCGCGTCGCGCGTGGCTTTGTCGGGCCATTCGACCCACGAAAAGGCCACCGTCTCCTCGGCCGTGGCCTGGACCGCGCGGCGGAAATCGGTGACTTTGCCGTCGGGGACGTCGTCGCCCCAACCTTCGATCACACGGATCGCGCCCAGCTCGATGAACATCGCGTCGAAATGGCGCGCGTGCTCAATGAACTTCTGCTTGTTGGCGGTGGGGACCGCGATCACGAAACCATCGATGTAGGACATAGCTTGACTCCTGTGAGGTTGACCATGGGATGCGCCCGCCTGTGGGCGCCACGTATTCGTTCGGTGGACGCGGACCGGGGCTCGCCCCATCACTTGCGCCGGTACGTTGCCTGCATCATCTGCGACCAGCTGCCATCCGGCTGCAGCCCGAACGATGTCAAGGTGCGTTCGTTTGCGCTCACCAGCGTGATCACGTCGCGGTAGCGGGCGGTCTTGCCGTCGTCCTTGAAGCTGGGGCCTTCGGTCTCCAGCGTCAGCACCTTCTGGCTGGCATCGAGCGTGCCTTCGTACACGAACATGTGGGTCATCATCGAGCCCACCCAGGTGCCGCGAAACACGCTCTTTTCGGGGTCGTAGCCCAGCGTCATCAGCATGTGGGCTTCGCCCCCGCCGGGCATAGTGCCCGTGCCTTCGCACAGCACCCACAGGTCGCCCAGGGCGCGCACATGCTCGGAGCCGGTGGATTGCTCTTGAGCGGGGGCGCCGGACTCGCCGGGTGGAGCGTCGCAGTTGGCGTCGCTGGTCCAGTCGCCAATCAGCTGCTGCAGCCAGCGGTGCATGGCGTGGGGTTCGACATTCATCATTTCGGTCTCCTTGGTAGTTGGGGTTTGGCAATTCAGTCAGCTTGGGGGTCGATCCCGTCAATCACGGTCTGGCGCCCCGAGCGGAAAGTAGTGGCGGTAGGGGCGGCCGCCCTCCACGGCTTGCGCAAATGAGGGTCGCGCCAGCAGTCGCGCGCGGTAGGCGCGCAGCAGGGGGTAGCTGGCGGCAATGGGGTGCGTCCAATCGGCATAGAACAGCGCGGGCGCCGCTGCGCAGTCGGCCATCGTGAAGCCGTCGCCCGCAGCCCAGGTGCGGCGGGCCCATTCGCCTTCCAGCCATGCATAGGCCTTCTCCAGCTTGTCGGAGGCCCAGGCCACGCCGTCAACGCGCTTGGCGGGGTCGCCAGTCAACGCAGCGTTCACCGCGTGCTGGACGGGTGCCATCACGTGCAGGTCAAAGAAGCGGTCCATGAAGCGCACCTGCAACGCCGCTGCAGGGTCGGCCGGTATCAGCTGCACAGGCCCCGGGTGGGCCATCTGCAGGTGCTCGATCACGATGCTGCTTTCCACCACCGTGTGATCGCCATCCACCAGAAGCGGAAACTTTGCCAACGGCCAGCGGCGCAGCCATTCGGGCGCATGGTTGCCCGGCGCAGCGGGGTCGAGATTGCGCAATTCAAAGGGAGTCCCGTTTTCATACAGCGCAGTCAGCACCTTCTGGGTGTACGACGAGAAAGGGTGTCCATAGAGGGCGAGCATGGCAGTACCTGTGTTGGGGCTCTGGTGCGCTTCGCTCATTCGGGCGCCACCACCATCCACGGCACGCCAAAGCGGTCGGCCACCATGCCGAAGGCCTGCGAGAAGAAGGTCTTGGCCAGCGGCATCTGCACCTGGCCACCGTCGGCCAGCGCATTGAACAGGCGCTGGGCCTCCGCTTCGCTCGCGGGGCTCAGCGCCAGCGAGATGCCCTGGAAGCTGGCCTTGCCCGACCCCATGCCGTCCGATGCCATCAGCGTCGTCTCGCCCACGGTGAATTCGGCGTGCATGACCATCTCGGGCGTGGGGCCTGGGCCGCTGCCGTCGGCGCAACCCTGTCCTACAGCGGGCCCGGGGTTGTCCTTGTAGCGCATGAGGGTGCCGACCTTGGCGCCCAGGGCACTGCGGTAGAAGTCCAGCGCTTCCTCGCAACGGCCTTCAAACATCAGGTAGGACTCGACTTTCATGGGGTCTCCTTGCAAACCAGGCCGTTCATCGCATGAAGGCCTGGGAGGGTCATAAAAAAAGAAAGTGTCCACCTCATTGTGAACACCGTCCACAAACAATAGCAAAGATAATGGACAGTGTCCACATCCAAGTCCGCCATGCCCGTAACCAATCGCAACGCCCCCGCCGCTAGCACTGCCAAGACTGCCAGCGCAGGCCCCGCCCCGCGCGCCACCTACCGCCATGGCGACCTGCGGCGCGCGCTGCTGGACGCCGGTGTCGAGCTGGCCCGACAGGGTGGCCCCGACGCTGTGGTGCTGCGCGAGGCCACACGCCGCGCGGGGGTGGCGCCCAACGCGGCCTATCGCCACTTTGCCAACCGCGACGATTTGCTGGCCGCCGTGCGCGCCGCCGCCGTGGCCGCTGCCGCGCACTTCATGGAGGCCGAACTGGCCCAGGTACCCACCACCGGCACCCGCACCGAACAGGCCCACGCCAAGGTGCGCGCCGTGGGCGCAGGCTACATGCGGTTTGCGCATGCCGAAACGGGCTTGTTCCGCACCGCGTTCGGAGGCCGCTTCACCGTGCAGACCCATCCCGACCCGGCCATGGGCGGCGCCACGGGCCTCAATCCTTTTCAGCACCTGAGCGCCGCGCTGGATGACCTGGTCACCGCTGGCGCCCTGCCAGCCGAGCGCCGCCCCGGCGCGGAGTACCTGGCATGGTCCACCGTGCACGGTATGGCGCTGCTCAGCATTGACGGGCCACTGCGCGGCACGCCGCAGCCCCTGCTGGACGGGCTGGGGCAGCGGCTGCTGGACATGGTGGAGCGGGGGATTTAGATCCGCGCCGGATGGCAGGTGCAGTGCCCACGCCGCCACAGGCCTGCAAGATGCGCCCCCTGCACAGCCTGGCGCCACGCCCACTGCGCGTACACCGTCGTGCGGGTGCCAAAAAACCCGCTCAGCAATACGCTGGGGGTGTGGTTCACCACTTCATGCCACCAGCGCGCGGGCACATAGAGCACGTCCCCGGGCTCCAGGTCCACCACCCAGGCGTCGCCTGCAACAACACCTCGGTCCACCACGGCATCAGCATTCAGTGAAGCCAGGGCCGCCCAGCGGTCATGCTTGGCGGCAACGGCACCCAGCCGCTCCACCGCCCCGGGGCGCAGCAGATAAAAGCGCTTGCGCCCCACCAATTGCACGGCAAGGTTGTCGAGGTAGTCGTGGTGCAAGCCCGTTCTGGCCCCTGCGGGGCCGATCCAGGTCTGGGCATCGTGCAGTGCCCCGGGCGGAAACAGCTCTTGCGGACGCACATCGGCGCGCAGCGTGGGAAAGGCACCCAGAAGATTGAACTCCTTGAGGTACAGCGGCGCTTCGCCGGCGGTGGCGGGGCCTTGCAGGGACTGGAGATAAGCGCCCAGAGTGGAAGACTGGAACACGGTGGCGCCCAGCTCGCGGTTGCCCTGCACCAGCCGCACGGGCATGTCGGGGGCCAGCGCCCCCAGGCGCTCCCAGGTCCACTGCGCCACTGCGGGCCAATGGGCCGCGCGCTGGCGCAACACACAGGGCTCGCGGCGGCCGACGGCCTCGGCCACGGAAACTGCCTGCGCGCCCAATGGCTCCCACGCGCTTTCATGGTCTGCCATCACAGCCCCCTGGCCATGCAGCGTTGCATCCCCCGCAACCAGGGCAGTGGCACATGGCGCCACAGCGGCGCCAGGGACGACAACGGGATGCGCCCCCGCACCACCACCCCGTAGTCCAGCGACGCGGCATGCGGAAAGTAGTCTGGCTTGCAGGCCACGATGGTCTTGAAGCCCTTTTGCCAGTAGTAGCGCAGCTGCGGGTCTTGCGGCATGCCCCGGCGGGTGGCGTAGACGTACGACTCCACCGGGGCATGGGTCTCGCTCCTGCGCCAGCGGGCCAGGCCCGGCACGGGCGAGCCCAGGTAAATCTGGCGCCAGCCAGCCTTCAGCGCACGCGGCCAGAAGAACGCAAAGATCGCCTCCACCCCTTGCGGGCTGACGCTGCTCAGACTGATGCCAAACAGGTCACGGCTGGGCTGTGCCCCGTCCTGGCTTCCAACCTCCGCGCAATCGGCCCAGGTGCGGGCGCTTTGCAACTGTGCCGCTGAAATGGGCTTGAGGAACAGCGAGGCCAGCGCCTCGCCCGTGCGCGGGCAGAACGCCCCCATGCACAGCTGCGGGTGGGCCGCGATGCGTTGCGCCATGGCCTGCGCGCTGGCGGCCTGGTCGTCGCTCCACTTCCGGTGCTCCAGCACCAGCAGGCGGGGAATGTCGTGGGCCTGCAGCGGGCGCACTTCGATGCGGGTCTTCTCTGCGTTTCGGCCCGCGTGCGGCGCTGGCACCAGGCGGTGCAGCGGCAGCCCGTAGCCCAGCCACCCCACCGCCATGCGGGCCAGGCCCATGCCCTGCCGCAGCACAAACTCCGCCGCAGACCGGACACCACCCCCCCAGGTCAACCGGCCCTGCGCGCGATCGGTCTGAAAGAAGTCCCAGGTGTGGCGCGCCACATCGCCCAGCAATATCAGGGACGCCAGCACATACAGCCCCAAACGGCGCCCATAGCCCACCTGGCCCACCTCATTGAGAAGGCGCAGCGCCACGCCATGGTGCGCCACCTCTTCTTCGCAGTGCCAGCGCCACAGGCTGGACTGGCGGGACGCGTTGTGAACCAGCCAACCCTCGCCGCGCAGTGCCTGGCGCGAGATCAGCGCTGTCAGGTATTCCAGCGCCGCCGCCAGGGCCAGGCGCTCCTTCCAGGCCAGCGCCTGCTCCAGGCCCTGCACGGCGCGCCCGATGCGCGCCTCCAGGGCCACGGCGTTATAGCCCTGGGCCGCCAACTGCGTGTTGTACAAGCGGTGCGCGCGCTGGTGGGCGCGCTCCTCGCGGACGAACTGCGCCACCTCTTCCTGCAAGGGCACCCCTTCGGGCAGGCGCGTGGCAGCGTCTTCCATCGCCCGGATCACAAACTGCTCCCCGGAGGGCAGCAGCAGCGAAAACGCATTGAACAAATACGAACGAAAGGGGGTCTGGTTCCAGAACCGCTCGGACGCCCCCGACACCACCATCACTGTTTGCATCACCGCAGGCCATTGTTAAAGCCTGTTGAAGGTAGTGGGGGCACGTGTCGCGCATGTGACACCCCCAACACTACCCAACCGGCAGGGCGGCTGCAGTGGCAGGGCACGGTCTGCGGTGAAGTGCCTGCTCAGCTTCAGAATATTTTTAGGCCCTCGCGCTTATCTACATTGCGCAAACAGCTGCAAATTTAATAGCAACCCCTTACAACCCAGATCACGGCAATCCATACAGGCGCGCCGTGGCCACCACCCGCTCCATGAGCGCGCGGCGCAACGCCGCAGGCCGTAGCACCTCCACCTGCGGAGACAGCCGCATGAGTTGCCCGCAGGCGTGTTCCACCGACTCAATGGGAATGGTGACGGCCACGCGCCCGTCCTTGCGGCGGGGCGGCGGGGCCGCAGCCACCGCGCGGGCCACGGCGCTGCTGAGCGCGCGCAGGCCCTTGAGCCCGGCCGGTGTGGCCAGCAACGCCGCCTCGCCGGTGTAGATCCCTGCTTCAAAACGCTGGATCGACTGCGCCCAATAGCTGGCCAGGTCAAACCGCGCCGGGCGGCGCACGGGTGTGGCCAGCGCCGTGGCAGCCCGGATGTTCGACACGCGGTAGGTGCGCGGTCCGCCTTCTGTCGTACCGGCAGGCCCTGCCACCAGGTACCAGACACCCGCCTTGAGCACCAGCCCCAGCGGGCTCACCGTACGCTCCACCGTGTCGGCCCAGCTCTCGTAGCGCATCGCGATCTGGTGACCGCTCCACACCGCAGCGGCCACGGTGGGCAGGTGGGGCGTGGGGTCGCTCTCGCGGTACCAGTCCACCGGGTCCAAATGCAGGCGGGTGCTCACGCGCTGGGCGTCTTCGCGCCACGAAGCGGGCAGCGACGACAAAAGCTTCAGCCGCGCGCCCTCCACATCGCCGCCCAGCCCCAGGTCCTGCGCGGGCCCGGGCAGGCCGCTCAAGAACACGGCCTGCGCCTCGGAAGGCGTGAGCCCGGTGAGCGTGGTCTTCCAGCCTGGCAGCAGCGCAAAGCCACCGTTGCGCCCACGCTCGGCATAGATGGGCACACCGGCCGCGCTGAGCTGGTCCACATCGCGGTACAGCGTGCGCACCGAGACCTCCAGCGCCTCGGCCAGCGCCTGCGCACTCATGCGGCCCTGGGTTTCGAGCAGCATCTGAAGGGACAACAGGCGGCTGGCGCGCATGGGCAGGCAGGTTGTGCGGGTAACTGGGGGGGTACTAGGGTGAAGGCGAAAGATAGCGCAAATACCTGCCATAGGTTGGCAGGTATTGCGGCGCAGACTCCGATCATGAGCTTGTCTTACCCCCACGAACCCGGAGCCCGCATGCCCACCGCCGACCACCACCCCATCGTCGAACTGCGCCAATACACCCTGCACCCAGGGCAGCGCGACGCACTGATCGACCTCTTCGACCGCGAGTTCGTTGAAACACAGGAGGCCCATGGCATGCGCGTGCTGGGCCAGTTCCGCGACCTCGATCAGCCCGACCTGTTTGTCTGGCTGCGCGGCTTTGCCGACATGAACGCACGCCGCCGCGCGCTTGAAGCCTTCTATGGCGGCCCCGTGTGGGCGGCGCACCGCGCTGCCGCCAACGCCACCATGATCGACTCTGACAACGTGCTGCTGCTGCGCCCCGCGTGGCCCGGGGCGGCGTCCACGTTGCCGCAACACGCCCGGCCCGCGCCGGGCGCCACAGGCACTGCGGCGGGTGTGCTGGACGCCACGGTGTTCTATCTGCACGAGCCCGCCACCCCGGCCTTGCTGGACTATTGCCGCCACCGCATGGCCCCCGCGCTGCAGCGCGGCGGCGCGCGCCAGGTGGCGTGGTACAGCACCGAAGCCAGCCCCAACACCTTTCCCCGCCTGCCGGTGCGCGGGGGCGAGCATGTGCTGCTGGGGCTGGCGCTGTTTGGCGATGCAGCGGCGCTGCAGTCCTTTGCCAACAGCGGCGCCTGGGCGCGGGACGTAGCCCCGGGGCTTGCCCCCTGGCTGGCCCGGGCGCCCGAGGCGCACCGGCTGCAGCCCACGGCGCGCTCGGCGTTGCATGCCTGATCGCAAAGGAGAAGAGCCCATGTCCACACCCGCCTCCCTGCTGCTGTACGGCGCCGCAGGTTCCGGCCACTCGTACAAGGTTCGGTCGCTGCTTTTACTGACTGCCACCCCGCACCGCTACCAGCCCATTGCGCTCGATACGCCCCGGGCCGAGCGCCCCGCAGACTTTGTGGCCGCCAGCCACTTCGGTGAAGTGCCGGTCCTCGTCGATGGCGGCACCGCCTATTGCCAATCCAATGCCATCCTGCTCCATCTGGCGCAGCGCACCCGCGCCTTCTGCGGCGCTGCGGCGGAAGGGAGCGCCATCCTGGAATGGCTTTTCTGGGAGACGAACCGCATTGGCTTCAGCGTGCCCAACCTGCGCTTTGCAATGCGCTGGGCGCCACAGCCTGGCGAGGTTCTGGCGTACCTGCGCGCACGCGCCATGGCAGACCTTGCCACGCTGAACGAAACACTCGCAAGCTCGGCGTTCCTGGTGCCCTCCGGCCCCACCATCGCAGACCTCGCCTGCTCGGCCTATCTCTTCTGGCTGCCCGAAGCGGGCCTCGCCGCCGAAGACTTCCCCTGCGTGTCGCGCTGGCTGAATGCTCTGCGTGCCCTGCCCGGCTGGGTTCATCCCAACGAGGCCATGGCGTCGCCCTGATCGTCGTTCTGATCCTTCTCCCCTCACGCAACCAGGTCACCGAACACCATGCAAGACACCATCACAACCCCGACCACTGGCCACCACGCCGCCCGCGACTTCGACTTCCTCATGGGCTCCTGGCACATCCGCAACACGCGCCTGGTGCACCGGCTTCAGGGCTGCAACGACTGGGAGGTGTTCGACGCCACCGGCACCGCACGCCCGCTGCCCGGCGGCATCGGCAACTACGACGACTTCATCACCGCCACCTGGAAGCCCGGCTTTGTGGGCATGGCGCTGCGCGTGTTCAGCCCTGAGGCACAGCGCTGGAGCATCTACTGGCTCGACAACACCACCGGCGGCGTGGACGCGGCCACCGGGCTGCTGCATCCGCCCGTGGTGGGCGGGTTTCGCGATGGCGTGGGCATCTTCGAAGGCCAGGAGAACTTCGAGGGTCGCCCCGTGCGCGTGCGCTTTGAGTGGTCGCAGATGCACACCGGCGCACCGCGCTGGCAGCAGGCTTTTTCGGACGACGGTGGGGCCACCTGGGAAGTCAACTGGGTGATGGAGTTTGCGCGGCCGGTGTGAGGCCCTGCACACCATTGCAGGGGTGGGCGGCTGGCACGGCATCCGCCATTCCATCCAACCACACCATCGCCACTGATTGAGAACAAAAATAGCATCCAGCGCTTATCCCATAAGCACTAACAGCTATTAAATCAGGAGCTTTTATCCAGCAGACAGCGCCTGGGCCTCCTCACGCTCCTGCACCGGAAAATCCGTGGACGCCGCTACGGCCCGCCACTGCGCGGTCTCTTGCGCCACGAAGGCATGCGTGTCGGCAATGGTCTGCAGCGTGTCGGTGCCCAGTGGCAGGCGCAGCGGCGGTGTGGGGCTGGCCACCAGCTTCATCACGGCCTGGGCCAGGCGCACGGGGTCGCCAGGCTGGTTCAGGTTGATGCGGCGCGCAGCCTCGCGCACGGCGCCCGCGCTGGCGGCGTAGTCGTCCAGCACACGTGGCGCCACGGCCAGCGAGGCACCATCAAGGAACTCGGTGCGGAAGTACCCGGGCTGCACCGCCGTGGCATGGATGCCCAGCGGTGCCAGCTCGGCGTGCAGCGCCTCGGTCAGGCCTTCCACCGCGAACTTGGTGGCGCAGTACACGCCAAAACCGGCACTGGAGCGCACGCCACCCAGCGACGAGATGTTGATCACGTGCCCTGCGCGGCGCGCGCGCATGGCGGGCAGCACGGCCCGGGTCACATGCAGCAGGCCGAACACGTTGGTGTCGAACAGTCGCAGCACTTCGTCGGCGGTGGATTCCTCCACCGCACCCAGCAGGCCGTAGCCCGCGTTGTTGACCAGCACGTCGATGCGGCCAAAGTGCTCCAGCGCGGCGCCCACTGCGTGGCGCGCCTGGGCTTCGTCGGTCACGTCGAGCGCCACAGGCAACAGTGCGTCGCTGGGGCCCAGGCGCCTTTCAATCGACGCGGCGTCGCGGGCCGTGGCGACCACGGCGTCGCCCTGGGCGAGCGCCGCCTCGGCAATGCGGGCGCCAATGCCGCGCGAGGCGCCGGTAATCATCCAGACGCGGGGGAAGGAGGAAGGGAGAGCAGTCGAAGCCGTCATGGCGGAAGTCCTTGAAAGGGATTGAAAGCGGGGCTCTGGCAAACGCAACACGCTGAGATGCAAAGGCGCGGCCATGGAGGTGAACTGTAGGCAGACCATTGCCATCGCACTAGCCCATAATTGCTGACTTCATTCACAAGTAAAACTTGCCAATATCTCGGAACGGACACCATGGCCATCAATGAACTGCGTGCCATTGCCACGTTTGCCAAGGCCGCCGAGCTGGGCAGCCTGCGGCAGGCGGCCTCGGCCCAGGGCATCACCCCGCAGGCCGCCAGCCTGGCGCTGGGGCAGCTCGAATCGCACCTGGGCGTGCGGCTGTTCCACCGCACCACGCGCAGCCTGAGCCTGACCGAGGAGGGGCGCCAGTTTCTGGAGGCCGCGCAGCCGGGCCTCGCGACCCTGCAGCGGGCGGTGCACGGCGCGCGGCGCGGGCGCGAGGAGATTGCGGGGCCGCTGCGCATCGTGGCACCACGCTCCATCATGCTGGAGGTGGTCTGGCCCGTGCTCGACGTGTTCTGCCGCCGCCACCCGCTGGTGGAGCCCGATGTGCAGCTGGACGACCGCATCGGCAACTGGGTGGAGGACCGGGTGGACGTGGGTTTCCGCTCGGGCTACCCGCCCGAGGGCGGCGTGATTGCGCGGCGCCTGATGGCGCTGCAGCTGGTGGTGTGCGCCACGCCGGACTACCTGGCCCGGCATGGCACACCCACCCGCATCGAAGACCTGGCGCAGCACCGCTGCAGCGGGTTTCGCCACCCCACCACCGGCAAGCCCATGCCGTGGGAGTTTCAGGTGGGCGATGACATCGTGGCCCATGCCATACCGCCAGCGTTCTGCGTCAACGACATCGAGCTGGAAGCGCGCGCGGTGCTGGGCGGCCACGCCATCGGCCAGCTTGTCGGCGTGACGGCGGCGCCACTGGTGCGCAGCGGGCAACTGGTGCCCGTGCTGACCGAATTCGTGCCCCAGCACCTGGGCCTGTACGTGTACTACGGCAGCCGGGCGGCGCAGCCGGCCCGCGCGCGCGCCTTCATCGATCTGGCGGTGGAGATGCTGGCCGACAACCCGGCGTTCGGACTGAGCGTGCAGGAGCTGCGGGGCCCGGCTCCAAAGCCCCGGCGACGCAAAGCTTCGGCCACCTGAACGGGCGCAGGCCGCCGATGGCTGCCGTGTGCGCCCGCCGCGTTGGCGCACAGCGTTTTCGCCCGGGAAAGGGGCGATTGCGGGTCATATCGCAAACAGTCCGTTGCGGAGAAGGGTATTTATCGGTGTGGTCGCACGCCCTACAGTGACTTGACTGCCCGAGAGGGCGGAAGCAACGCACCGGATTCACCCATGACCACCTTCTCTGCCACGGTCCAGACACACATCAAGGCCTCCCCGGCACTGGCGTTCCAGCACATCGCGCCCATTGACCCGCGCGCCCTGTTCACCGGCTACGGGCCTTTGCCCGCAGTGATCGGCACGCGCGACCAGACGGGCGCCTGGGACACGCCGGGGCAGACGCGCACCGTGGCGCTGTCCGACGGCAGCGTGGCCGAAGAAAGGCTCAAGCACTACCACCCGGCGCAGTACTTCAGCTACACCGTCAGCGGCTTCACCGGGGCACTGCGCTGGCTGGCCACCGGGGCCAATGGGGCCTGGTGGTTTGACCCGCAGGCGGGTGGCACGCAGACCACGGTGCGCTGGCGCCACGCGTTTCATCCCCGCTCCAAATGGGCCGCGCCGGTGCTCTGGCTGCTGGCCAACGTGCTGTGGCGCGGCTACATGCGCAAGGCGCTGCGGCTGGCCAAGATGCAGATCGAGACCCCACTGCGTGCGCCCGGAGGCCCAGCGATTTCAGCCTGAGGCGGCCCTCATCCGACCCGACGACTGCCCACCACGGCTCAGTTGCTTTTGGCTTCGAAGAATGGCGTGCCCTGAATGGCCGACGGGCTGACGGTAAACGTTCTCAGGGGCTCCAGGGGCGGGGTCTCGCCTGGTTTCGGCGCAGGGCGCGGGGCGCCAGGATTCAGCGCGGGGGCTATGCAACCCGTGCGCACTGTTTGCACCACTTCAGGGTCCAGCGCCCGGCGTTTGCCCAGGCGGCTGCCTGACAGAAACAGCATGTCTCCTTTCAGCTCGGCCCGCTGGCTCATCAGCGGCAAGGCCTGCAGCGGATCAAACCCCACACGCACTGAATTGGCACCGTCCAGCCGGTACTGCACCACCTTCACGACCGCTGGCTTGCCCGGGGCTTCCTCCACCACGTCGCCCAGGTAAAAGTAGCGCACGGCCTCTGCAGGCAGTGGGGGCAGCGGATAGTTTTCAGACCAGCTACTGTGGTCCGGGCCAAACAGCGGGCGCAGCGTGGCCGGGGCCTTGTCATCCGCCGACACCGCAAACACCGGCGCGCGGGCACTGGACAGCGTGGGGCCGTGGAAGTCGAACTCCACCATGGCGCCCAGCGCTGCCACCTTGCGGGCGTAGGCCGGGAACAAGGTCTGGTCCTGCCGCACCTGCTGTAGCCGGACTCCGCTGCCTTCCGCCTTCCAGCGGCCCGCCATCAGCATGTCCAGCACCCCGCCCGTCACCGCAAAACAAAAGGTGTTGTCGTCCAGCAGCGCCAGTTGCGTGATGGTGTCCACGGAACGCCCCCGGTATTCGCCCACATAGCCCGACTCGGCGGGCGTGGCGGCGTGCAGGGAGACGCTGACCGTCAGCGCGGCCAACGCTGCTGCAAGGGCGCAGGCATTGCGCAAAGTGCGGAGGGTGAGGTTCACAAAAGGGTCCCAGGTGGAAGGGTGGGCCACTATATCGCCCTGGGCGCAACCCGCGCGCGCAACGCCACCCACCAGCACAAAGTCCCCAAAGTCCCGCGAGCCAGAGCTACCTTGGCTCAGGCAGCAAACCCGCCATCGATGAGCAGGCTGGCCCCGGTCACCATGCCCGACTCCGGCCCCGCCAGATAGGCCACCATGCCCGCGATCTCTTCGGGGTGGGCATGGCGGCCGAGCGCCATCATGCCGTGCATGTTGCTGGCCAGGGGGCCGTCGGCGGGGTTCATGTCGGTGTTGACCGGGCCGGGTTGCACGTTGTTCACCGTGATGCCACGCGGCCCCAGGTCGCGCGCCAGCCCCTTGGTGAGGCCCACGATGGCGGCCTTGCTCATGCCATAGACGCTGAAACCTGCCCATGGCACACGGTCGGAGTTGGTGCTGCCGATGGTGATGACGCGGCCATAGGCACCGCCCTGGCCCATGTGGCGCACGGCAGCCTGCGTGGCCACAAACACCGCGCGCACGTTCACGTTGAGCGTGTGGTCGAAATCGGCGAGGGCAAAGCTGTCGATCTCGCCCGCCACCGCCACGCCGGCGTTGTTGACGAGGATGTCCAGGCGGCCCAGCGTGCGCGCGGCCGTGTCGATGGCTTGCGTGAGGGCGGCGGCGTCTGCACTGTCGGCGCGCAGCGCCAGGGCCTTGCCGCCGGCCGCTTCAATAGCCGCCACCAGCGCCTGCGCGGGAGCTTCGGAGCTGCTGTAGGTGAAGGCCACGGCCGCTCCGTCGCGCGCCAGGCGCTGGACGATGGCGGCGCCGATGCCACGCGCGCCGCCGGTGACAAAGGCAACCTTGCCCGCCAGCAGGCGTGACGCGCTGGCAGGCAGCGTTGTGGGGGCGGATGTATCGGGCACAGAAGACATGGTGTTTTTCCTAAAAAAATCAGATGGTTGAAAAGGTTCTTCACGGAACCAGGAACACCTGCAGTTTCAGAAAAACATTGCTTTGCGGGTAGCCATGAATGGGCTGGATCTATTTCAACCTGCAGTTGAAAATGCAAACCATGCAACCCCTGAGCCACCTCGAATCGTTCGTCAAATCCGCCGAGTGCGGCAGCTTCTCGGCCGCCGCGCGGCTCATGGGCCTGACGCCTGCCGCCGTGAGCAAGAACGTCGCGCGGCTGGAGGCAGGCCTGGGCGTGCGGCTGTTCCAGCGCAGCACGCGGCGCCTCACGCTCACCGAAGGCGGGCAGCGCCTGCTGGCGCAGATCAGCCCGCCGCTGACCGCGCTGGCCGATGCGGTGGACCACGCGGCCGAGGCCGAGCAGCAGCCTGCGGGCACGCTCAAGGTGAGCATGGGCCAGGCGTTTGGCCGCGCTTACATCGTGCCGCTGCTCACCGAGTTTTTGCAGCGCTACCCGGCCATCCAGCCCGACTGGCGCTTTGAGAACCGCCAGGTGGATCTGATCGGCGAGGGTTTTGACGCCGGCATTGGCGGTGGCCTGAACCTGAACCCCGACATGGTGGCGCGCACGCTGGGGCCGATCCACCTGGTGGTGGTGGCCGCCCCCGCGCTGCTGCAGGGCCGCAAGGCGCCGCGCCACCCGGCAGACCTGGCGCAGTGGGACGGCATTGCGCGCCGCGCCATCCGCACGGGGCGCGTGCCGGTGACCACGCTGCGCAACAAGGCGGGCGACGCTGCAGCGGCAGTGTTCCGCCCCCGCATCGTGTTCGACGACCCCGAGGCCATGTGCCAGGCCGCGCTGATGGGCCTGGGCCTGGCCGTGCTGCCCATGCCGTTTGCGCAGCCCTGGCTGGCGCGCGGCGACCTGGTGCGGGTGCTGCCGGGCTGGTGGGCGGATGCAGGGCCGACATCGCTGTACTACCCCAGCAAAAAGCTGCTGCCAGCGCGCACGCGGGTGTTTGTGGATTTTGTGGTGGAGCAGTTCGCGCTGCGCGGGTTTGCGCAGCGGGTGCGGGGCGATTGAGCGCAAGCCCCTGCGCGAGACTGACCTGCGCAACCTGCGCCACCCTCGGCCCAGCCTTGGTGGGAGAGGGCGGGGAGAGGGAGAACAAGCGCGGCGCCCCCGAAGCCCCGTCTCCCCCACCCGCTCCCACGAGGGGAAAGGGAGTTAACCCCGGCGCTGCGGCGATGGAAGGCGGCCGTGCCCAGCGGGCGTCATGGCTGCTTGCCCACAAACGCCACGGTGAGCCCCTTGGCCGTCACCGTGATGGGCCCGGGCTGCAGCCCCAAGCCGTCGAACATGGCCGTGTCCTGCGGGCGCAGCTGGTGCAAGGTGACTTCGCGCAGGGATTGTTCGGCCAGCACGGGGGCATAGGCATTGATCAGTTCGGTGACGGCCGGTTTGAGCGTGGGGAAATCCAGCCGCCCCAGCCGGATCTGGTGGGCGCGCAGCGTGCGGTCACTGGCTTCATAGCGCAACGCAAACTCCACATCGAACGTGCCCGCGTGGCTGCGCCGCAGCGCAGCGCCCGCCGCGTCCACCGCCATGACGGCGCCCAGGCGATTGACCTCAGGCAGCAGGCGCAGGCGCGGGGGTTGCAGGGTGAGATCGAACAGGCCTTGCACCGGCACACTGCGCGGGAACTTCGTGGCCACCATCTCCTGCAGCTGCGCGAGCGGCACGGTGTAGCTGGGCTGGGCCCACGCGGCACGCCCTGCCAGCAGCAACGCGGCGCCGCCCAGGGCCAGGCCGCTGCCGGTGGTTCTCAGAAATCGTCTGCGGTGCAGCATGAGGCTATCTCCTTGATAGGCCTGTGTGACACGCACGAGATGAAAAGGTGCCCCATTTGTGGGCCATGGCTGTGTATCCGTTCGCACAGCCCTGCAAGCCGTTCGCAGCCATGGGTTGGAACCCAAAATGACCGCTGGCGCTTATCCAACAAGCGCTGACCTCTCTCCATGGAGATGCGATTGCTTATCGCCCCACCACCGACCAGCCTGCCTTCTGGTTGCCCTTGTCGTTCTCATACTCCCACGCCGTGCCGCAGCGGTCGCACACATAGCGGGTGATGGTGACGGAGCCCGTCTCGCGGTCTTCCTTGCGGTTGCCGCGCTGCACCAGCTCGGCGTGGCCCGGCGCTTTGCGCCAGTTGCGCTGAATGCCCTGGCAGGGCTCGCACAGCGCCATGGGTTTGAGTTCGTTCTGTCGGGCCAGGTCTTTGGTCATGGGGTGTCAGCCGTCGTGGGCCGGTGTGGGTGGGTTTGTCTGCTGCGGGGCGGCTACTGTAAGGCACCTGCGGGTGCAAAGACACAGCGTGATGGCTGAATTACAAGCAAAATCAGCCTCTAGCGCTTTATACACAAGCGTAACCAGCTATCAAATCAGGAGTTGCCTTAGCCCATCACCAGCGCCTTGGCCATGCGCGCGTTGTGCAGCACCACGCCCGCGCGCTCCACCTGCTGGCGCGCTTCCACCGCGAAGCCCTGGGCGGCAAAAAAAGGCTCGGCCGTCAGGCTCACATGGGCGTTCAAGCGGGTGATCCCGCGCTGCACCGCCTGCGCGTGGAGGTGTGCCATCAGCGCCCGGGCCACGCCCTGGCCTGCAAACGCCGGGGCCACAAAAAACATGTCGATGGTGCCGCTGGCCTGCAGATCGGCAAACCCAGCTATCGCCCCGCCGTCAATGGCTTGCGCGATGAAAGGCTTGTTGGCCCGCATGCGCTCGGCCCATTGCGCGGCGTCGTACTCCAGCGGCGCCCAGGCGGCCAGCTGTTCGCTGGTGTAGTCCTTGTTGGCCAGGCTATGCACCGAGGCATGAAAAACGGCGCGCAACGCGGGTTCGTCGCCAGGGCAGAAGTTGCGGATGTGGAAGGAAGACATGGCGAGCGAACTGCCGAGAAAAAGAGGCGCGATGGTGCCACAGCGCTGCGCGGTGGAGAAATCTCAGCCCGCCGCCATGCGCAGCCTGCGCGCTGCATCTTCGTCGCGCGCGTCGTCGATCTCGCGCAGCACGGCTTGCATGTCCACATCAACATGCTGCGGCGCGTAGCGGCCTGTCAAAGGCGTCTCGTTGCTCAGCAGGCCGCTCTGGTACAGGCTCCAGATCTCGGGGCCGTATTGGGTGGCGCGCAGCTCGGGGGCAAACTGGCCGAAGAAGTCGCGCAGGTTGGCCACGTCGCGCAGCAGCATGCGCTGGGCGTGGTTGTTGCCCGCAGCGTCCACGGCCTGGGGCAGGTCGATGATGACGGGGCCATCGTGGCCGGCTTCTCCACCTTCTGCGCCCGGCAGGTGGGCCAGCAGGATGTTGAACTCCGACAAGTCCCCATGCACCACGCCCGCACACAGCATGCGCACCACCTCGGCCACCAGCGTGGCGTGGTGGGTGCGCGCGTCTTCGGGGGTAAAGCTCACATCGTTCAGGCGCGGGGCGGCGTCACCGTGGGCGTCGGTCACCAGCTCCATGAGCAGCACGCCGTCATGAAAGTTATAGGGCTGCGGCACGCGCACGCCGGCAGCGGCCAGGCGGTAGAGCGCATCGACCTCGGCGCTTTGCCATGCGGCCTCTTGCTCTTGCCGGCCAAACTTGCTGCCCTTGGCCATGGCGCGGGCCGAGCGTGAGTTCTTGACCTTGCGGTTTTCGGTGTAGTCCACCGCCTGCCGAAAGCTGCGGTTGTTGGCCTCTTTGTAGATCTTGGCGCAGCGCGTTTCATCACCACAGCGCACCACATAGACCATGGCCTCCTTGCCGCTCATGAGCTGCCGGACCACGGTGTCGATCAGGCCTTCCTCAATGAGGGACTGCAGGCGGGGGGGAGCTTTCATCGGGTCAGTGCGGTAGAGGGGGAATGGTCCATTGTCGTTGCAAGGCCACAAGAGCACGGCGTGCCCAAGGCCTTGAACGACAATCCGACGGCTTTTCAGTGTGATGACGGGCCGCCCCTGGGCACGCCGCCGTTCCACCGCCTTCTCTTTTTCTTGCGCCGTACCAGGCGCTGCCGCCCGGAGACACCCCCCATGCCCTTCGCCATTGCGCTCCCCGCCACCGCCCCGCGCGCTGCTGTGTTGGTGGGGCTTCTGATCGGGGGCGTTGCGGTTTCGCAGCCTGCGGCGGCTGCCGGGTTCCGCCAGGGTGCCTATGCGGACTCCTTGGGCAGCACCGCAGTGGTGTGCGTGACAGCGCAGCACATGGCCAGCCTGACGGCCCCCGCCTGGAAGAACGCCATGCAGCAGCGCGGCATGGACTGCACGGTCAGCGAGTCTGACCAACCCATGCCCGGCCATGAGACCTGGAAGGCCCGCTGCGTCGCCCCTGCCCAAGGCGCCAGCGCCGCGCATCTGTACCAGTTCACCGTGCACGCCGATGGCGAGCAGCTCGTCATCGACAGCGGCATGCAGACTTCGGCGGGCCGGCAGATGATGAAGACGGCCTTTTTCGGCACCTACCAGGGGGCGTGTGCGCCCGGCACCCCACCCCTGGACGTGTGGGCCTACCTGGATGGCACGCACGGCATGGGGACACCTGCGCAGGCCGACGCACGCAAGGCGGTCGCCATCGACCTGATCCGCTGCGGCAATGTGTTCAACGGCCTGTCGCTGAGCGTGGCAAAAGCCCGGCAAGAAGGCATGCGCGCCGCTGCGGCGGCCATGCTGGAAGCAGCGGTGGAGCTGCACCCGGGCGAGGGCGACTTCCACGTCGACGCGCTCAAGAAATCGGCGCCCGAAGTGTCGGCCGAACTGGTTGGTACGTCGGCAGAAAAGAAGTTTGCGCTGTACCAGACCTGCAGCCCGTATCTGGAACCAGACGGCATCACCAAGGCGGTACAAAGCCGCGTGGCCGCGGGTGCCACCCCACGCTAGTGGGGTGTTGCACGCTATCCGGCACGTAGAACGGCGATTCGTTCGCAACTGCCGCACCCTGATTCAGGCACCTCACGGCGCCTACAAACACCAACGCCCCGCACCACGCACAGTGGTGTCGGGGCGCTGCTTGGGGCTAGGAGTCTGCGCTTATTTGTCCAGCTCGGCGGCCAGCATGTCCCAGCTGGGGTACGAGCTTTCATCGAGAGTGATCGCACCCTTGCCTGCGGCAAACTTGAAAGCGGTGGTGCCGGTGCGGGCAAATTCCAGGGTCTTGAGTTGGCACACTGCGGCCTTGGAAGAGGCATCGTTGCAGTAGCGCGGGGCGTTGTCCACGATGGTGCCGGCCGCGTAGCGCACCTGGCGCAGATGGTCCACGGTCTGAAAGCTGTCCTGCTTCACATCCATCTTCACATCGCAGCCGCACGATTGCTTGAGGGTGCTGGCGGCGGTTTTCAGCGCGGGGGCCACCTCGGCAGCAAAAAAGTCGCGCTCGGCCTTGCCGGCATGGGCCAGCGATGCGACAGCCAGGCTGAGGGTTGCGACGAGCAACAGGGGGATCTTGTTTTTCATGGTTCTCCAACGGGTTGGCTTTGGGTGTGCAGGCCCCTGCCCCTCCCGGACAGACGGGCCGCGCCAGAGGTGGTGGCGCCAGCGCCGAATTTTGCGGGGGGCCAGGTGCAGCGCTTGTAACAACGCGGTAACAGCGCATGCTTTTTGGGCAACAGGTCATGCACGCACGCGGCCCGGCAGTCCGAGGGGCGATGGCTCAGAGGCTGAGAGTTTTTTAGCCGAGCCCGAAAGGCGCGCGAAAACGCCTCGGATCTAGGCACAAAGCACAGCCATAGCTCGGGCTAGGGCGAGCATGTGCAACGACGAGCCGGGGCGTTTCGGCGTGCAAGGCGAGCATGGATAAAAGACTCTCAGACTCTCAGCCGCGGCCCTGCGCCAGAAGCCGGAGCCGTGCGTGCGCCGCCCCGTTCACGTCCGGCGGCAGCTGGTGCTTGGCCTGCAGGTAGTGGTGGGTGAACACGTCCAGGTACGCCTCCAGCGCCTGCGCGGCCTGCAGCTCGCCCGCCAGCTCCAGGCACAGCGCGCCCACCTCGGAGGTGCAGAAATGGTCCGTGCGCGTGGAGCGGCGCAGGTGGTAGCGTGAGAGCTGCTCGGGCTGCAGGCTCAGCACGGGCAGACGGTCCAGGTACGGGCTTTTGCGGAACATCTTGCGTGCCTCGGGCCAGGTGGCATCGAGCAGGATGAACAGCGGGCGCTTGCCCGTCGGCTCGGTGCTGCCCACCTGCGTGACCACGCGCCCAGGCTCCACAAACTCACCCGGAAACACCACATACGGCTGCCACTGGGGGTCTGCCAGCAGCGCCAGCAGGTCGGGGTGCACCTCGGTGCGCGCCCAGCCAAACGCGTAGGTGTCGGCCACCACATCGGCAATCAGCCAGCCGGTGTTGCTGGGCTTGAGCGGCTCGATGTCCGCCATCAGCAGGCACATGCCCGCGCGCGTGGGCAGCACGGGGCGCAGCGCGCAGATGCAGTGGCTGGGCACCAGGCGGCAGCCCGCGCAGCGCTCGCCCTTGGGGCCGCCGCGGGCCAGAAAAGGTTTGGCGCTGCGGGCCAGGCGCTCGGTGCGCAGGCGCGATACCGCATGGGGCGGGCACGGCACCGCCTGCGGCTGGAGCGGCGGCACAGGGGTCGTCGTCACTGCCCGCCCGCCTGCTCCAGCGCAAACAGCGGCAGCTCGGCCCGGCGGCTGAGCCACACGCCGCCACCCAGTTCGATGGCGCCTTCGCGCAGGCCACGTCGGTACAGCTCGGCACGGTGGCGGAATACGCGGCTGTCGGTGATCTCTTCGTCGATGATGTCGCGCTCAAAATCCTCGCGCGACACGGCCTCGACATACAGCGCGCCCTTGGTCAGGCGCCCCAGGTTGAGTAGCGCGGCCTTCAAGTCCGGCGGGCTCAGGTAGGGCAGCACGCCCTGGCAGATGACCAGGTCATACGGCGCATCAGCCGCATAGTCCACCACCGAGCCCTGCTGCCAGCCAAAGCGCTCGCACAGGTAGGGGCTGAACTCCACGCCCTGGTAGCTGGCCTCTGGAAAATGCTGCGCCACGATGCCCTTCCACAGCCCGATGCCGCAACCCACATCCAGCACGCGGTTCACCGGCACGCGCAGGTACTTGAGGTAGCTGCACACGAAGGTGCCCAGGCGCTCCATGTGCGCCGGGTCCACCACGCTCGTTTTTTTGTCGAAGTAAAAGCGCTGGTAGTAGGCCTCGTCAAAAGTGGTGGCGCTGGCGGATTTCAATGGCGGGTCCTTGTGTCTTTTGGTGGGATGCGCACCACCCATGGTGCGACCGTGCGAAGCGTCCAAGTATCCACCACGTGTTCTCACACACCATCCCAAAGGCACGCTGCGTTAGTCTGTCGCCATGGATTCGCTGATCTCCGCCGCCGCCCGCGCGCTGGCCGCAGGCGACGCCCTGGCCGCCCTGCAGCGCGTGGCCCTGCGCGACGACCCACCGGCCCTGGCCCTGCGCGGCATTGCCATGGCCCAGCTGGGCGAGCACCCGCGCGCCCGCGATCTGCTGCGCCGCGCCGCACGCAGCTTTGGCACGCACGAGCCCGTGGCCCGCGCCCGCTGTGTGGTGGCCGAGGCTGAGGTGGCCCTGGCCCAGCGCGACCTGGGCGGGCGAGCGCAGGCGCTGATGTCGGCAGGGGCTACGCTGCAGGCCCACGGCGACATCGCCAATGCGCTGCAGGCACGGTTGGTGGCAGCGCGCACGCTGATCCTGCTGGGCAAGCTGGACGAAGCATCGGCTGCGCTGGCAGGCGCTCCCACCACCGACGCCACAACGCGACTGCCCCCTTCCCTTGTCGCGGTGGCCGAACTTGCCGCCGCAGAGCTGGCCCTGCGGTCACTGCACATCGGCGCAGCACGCACCGCCCTGCAACGCGCGCAACAGGCTGCCGCCCAATCCGGCGTGCCCGCGCTGCTGACCGAGGTGGCGCAGGCCCATGCGTTGCTCGAACAGCCCGCTGCGCGCTGCCTTGCGAACGGCGCCGAGCACACGCTGCGGCTGGACGACGTGGCCGCGCTGCTGGCGTCCCCCGCGCTGTGGGTCGTGGACGCCTGTCGCCACGGCGTGCGCGCGGGCGAGGTGTGGCACCCGCTGGCACGCCGCCCTGTGCTGTTTGCGCTGGTGCGCGCGCTGGCTACCGCGTGGCCGGGCGGCGTGGACCGCGAAGCCTTGATCGCCAACGTGTTCCGCACCCGCCACCCCGACGAAACCCACCGCGCCCGCCTGCGGGTGGAAATCGGCCGCCTGCGCGCCCTCATCGCTCCGCTGGCCGGGGTGGAGGCCACGCCGCGCGGCTTTGTGCTCCGGCCCCACGGCGGACGCACTGTGGCCGTGCTGGCCCCGCCGGTGGAGGGCGAGCAGGGCGCGCTGGTGGCGCTGCTGGCCGACGGTGCGGCATGGTCCACATCCGCCCTGGCGCTGGCCCTGGGCGACAGCCAGCGCACCGTGCAGCGCGCGCTGGCTGAACTGGAAGCTACCGGCCGCGTGCGCGCCATCGGCCAGGCGCGCGCACGCCGCTGGCTGGCCGCGCCCCTGGTGGGATTCACGACGATCTTGTTACTCCCCACCGCGCAGCCGATTGCCTAAAGTGGCTTCACCGCCCAACGCACAGCGCCCTTGCCGTGCACCGGGTACCTACCCTTAGGAGCTACCGAGATGACCACAGCCACCCCTACCGCCACCCACGACACCGCCTGCGGCAGCGACATGGCGGGCACCCCGCCGTCCACCAAAAACCCGCCCATTGCGGCCCGCCAACCCGCCGAGGTCGTGCGCGAATACGGCCCCTTTGGCGGCGCCAGCACCATCCACGGCGTGACGCACGATGGCCAGCGGGTGTGGGCCGCCACGGGCGAACACCTGGTGGGTTTTGACCCGGCCAGCGGCGCCACCACCCGCACGCTCAACGTGGTATGCGACGCAGGCACCGCGTTTGACGGCACGCACCTGTACCAGATCGCCGAATCACGCATCGACAAGATCGACCCCGCCACGGGCCGGGTAGTGGCCACCATCCCCGCACCGGGCGGCGGCAACGATTCAGGCCTGACCTGGGCCGAAGGCAGCCTGTGGGTAGGCCAGTACCGTGACCGCAAGATCCACCAGATCGACCCGGCCACAGGTGCGATCCGCCGCACCATCGAATCCAACCGGTTTGTGACCGGTGTGACCTGGGTGGACGGCGAGTTGTGGCACGGCACCTGGGAGGGCGAAGAAAGCACTCTGCGCCACATCGACCCCACGAGCGGCGCCGTGCTGCAGCAGCTCGATATGCCGCAAGGCGTGGGTGTGAGCGGGCTCGAATCGGATGGGGCCGGGCTGTTCTACTGCGGTGGTGGCGGCAGCGGCAAGGTGCGCGCCGTGCGTCGGCCCGGCGCACACACGCCCGCTTGAAGATCAGAAAACCGATGCGCTGAGCCGGTCGGCCCGGCCGTCACGCCGCTGGCTTGGGTGGGCGGTGCAACGCGCAGATCTTGTTGCCGTCCGGGTCGCGCAGGTATGCCAGGTAGAGCTTGCCGCCAGGGCCTTCGCGGTAGCCCGGTGGGTCTTCGCAGGTGGTGCCACCGTTGGCCACACCGGCCGCGTGGAACGCATCGGCCTGCTCGGGCGACTGCATGGCAAAGCCGATGGTGCCGCCATTGGCAAAGGTGGCGGGCTCGCCATTGATGGGGGTGCTGATGCAGAAGGTGCCGGTGGGGCCCCGGTAGAAATACCGGTTTTTGTTGGCGACACCCGGGGGCACACCGATGGTGCCGAGCAGCGCGTCGTAGAACTTCCGGGACACCTCCAGATCGTTCACACCGACCATCACATGACTGAACATAGCTTCTTGTCTCCGTAGTGCCCCGGGGGGCGGTGGTTGATAGGCCCGGGGATGTTACCGGCCCTGCACCCACCCGGCGCGCACGCTGGCGACACGGCCACACACGGCAGTCTGGTTTCAGATCAAAATGCCATCTACCGCTTATCCAAAATGCGCCACCAGCTATGAAATCATGAGCAACCCCGGACCACAACATTCGCCCCTGAGCCCCCACATCGCCCCCGTCCCCCTCGACAAAGCCTACCGCCTGCTCAACCACGGCCCCACGGTGCTGGTGTCGGCAGAGCATGCGGGCCAGCACAACGTGATGGCTGCATCGTGGGCCTGTGCACTGGACTTTGCACCGCCCAAGGTGACGGTGGTGCTCGACAAAGCGACACGCACGCGCGAGCTGGTGGAAGCCAGCGGCGAGTTCGCATTGCAGTTGCCCACCCTGCCCATGGCGGCGATGACCGTAGCCCTTGGCACCGACAGCGCCAAGACCCACGCCCACAAACTGCAGCAGCACGGCGTGGAGCTGTTCCACGCCCCTGGCCATGCCACCCCGCTGGTACAGGGCTGCGCCGCCTGGCTGCTATGCCGCGTCATCCCCGAGCCCCACAACCAGCAGACCTACGACCTGTTCATCGGCGAGGTGGTGGCCGCCTGGGCGGACGAGCGCGTGTTCCACCACGGGCACTGGGAGTTCGACACCGCGCCCGATGCGCTGCGCACGCTGCATTACGTGGCGGGTGGGCAGTTTTATGCGACGGGGGCGTCGGTGACGGTGTAGCCCCGGGCCCGTGTCTGTGCCCGGAGGAGCATTCAGGCCTTGACTCCCAGCTTGGCCAGCAAGGACTCTGCGCGGTAGTTCGGTTCCGCCACCCCATCCAGCAGAAACACCGTGGATTGCGCGTGCTGCGCACGCAGTGGAATCAGCTCGGCATAGGCTGGCGATTCGTACCAGGCACGCGCCTGCTCCATGGCCGGGAAGCTGATGATGATGCAGTCCCCATCGAACACGCCTTCCTTGACCTCTGCCCGGGTGCCATGCACGAGGAAGGCCCCGCCATAAGGCGTGAGGGTCGCGTCGATGCGCTGCAGGTAGGTGACGATATCGGGGCCGAATTGCAGATTGCTCAACAGGCCAACGGCATAGGCAGACATAACTGGGGCTCCTTTCTGGTCTCTCAGTGAGTTGGTTGGCTGCGGTTTCGGTGTGCATGCACAGACGCAGCGCGCGTCTTCAATGCCGCTTTACGCTGGCAACCGACCCGCGAGGACCACTGTAGAAAAAGGCGCTCCGCTTGGCGATTACCTCAGAGGTCAAGGTTTGGCGCCACGATGCTCTTGCATCACTCCCCGTCCAAAAGCCCCACCTGCTTGAGCTCTGCAAACTTGGCCGCCATCGTCGGGTTGCCGCGGGTCAGCTTCTTGATCGTGAGGTCTTCTGCCTTGTCGTTGGCCAGGCGCAAATTGTTGGCCGACTTGTGCAGCGCCTCCTTGGTCTTCTCCAGGTCCTTGATGGCCTCGTCAATGCGCCGCACGGCCTCCTCAAACCCGTCTGACGCCAGGCGCCAGTTGCGCCCAAACGCGCCCTTGAACTCCTCCAGCTGCGATTCGAACTTGGTGATGTCCAGGTTCTGCGCCTTCACCAGCGCCAGCTCCGACTTGTACTGCAGCGACTTCATCGCAGCGTTGCGCAGCAGCGTGATGATGGGGATGAAGAACTGCGGCCGCACCACGTACATCTTGGGATAGCGGTAGAACATGTCCACGATGCCGGTGTTGTACAGCTCGCTTTCGGGCTCCAGCAGCGACACCAGCACCGCGTACTCGCAGCCCTTTTCATTGCGGTCCTTGTCCAGCTCTTTCAAGAAATCTTCGTTGCGCTTCTTGGTGGCGGTCTCGTCGCTCTCGTTCTTCATCTCAAACATGATCGAAACGATCTCGTTGCCCGCCTCGTCCGCATCGCGAAAGATGTAGTCGCCCTTGCTGCCGCTGCGTGCGTCGTTGTCCTTCTCGAAATACGCACGGGGGAATGCCGTGGCGCGGATGCGGTTGAACTCCGTCTCGCAGTGCTGCTCCAGCGTCTCGCCCACCATCTTGGTCGACAGGCGTGCCTTCATGTCCCGCAGCCGCGCAATCTCGCCGTCACGGTCGCGCAGCTGCAGGGCGAACTGCTCCTTAATGGCGGCCTCCTCCAGCTGCTTTTTCACCACCACCAGGTTCAGGTCGTTCTTGAGTTCATCGCGCTCCCGCGCCACTACCGTGACTGCCTCGGTCACCGCCAGCCTGCGCACTACCTCGCCTGCTTCCAGCTGCGATTTCAGCTGCTGAATCTCCGCGTCCTTTTGGGCAGCCACACCTTGCAGCTCCTGCGCCAGCCGGGCTTGTGCCAACTGGTCCGCTGCCTGCTGCGCCTGCCGCGCACGCTCCAGTTCATTGGCCAGCGCATCGCGCTGCTTTTCTACCGCGCTCAGGGCGTGCGCCACCGCCAGGTCGCGCTCCACCGCGCCTGCATCCAACTGCGCCTTCAGAGCTTGGATCTGTGCATCCTTGGCGGCTGCCGCCTTCTGCAGCTCATTGGCCACCTGGGCCTGCGCCAGCGCCACCGCATTGCGCTTGTCCTGCTCGGCCAGCTCCAGCCGCTCGTGCAACTGCGCATGGAAATCTGCGTCGCGCACCTGCTTGAGGATGTCGGCGTAGCCGGTCTCGTCCACCTTGAAGGCCTTGTTGCAGTGGGGGCAGATGATGTCGTGCATGGCGGTCACCGTGTGTCGTGTTGCGTTGGTGGGGGAGCATAGCGGGCAGGAGCATGAGCGGATTCATGCTGCATCAGCCGAAAGTCTGCGGCGGCAGTTCCTGCATCAGCCGCAAGTCTGCGGCGGCAGTTCCTGCATCGCGCCCATCTTGCCGATCACCAGGTCCATGAAGGCAGACACCGCCAAGGGCAGGTAGCGCCGGCTGGGGTACACCATGTGCACGCCGTGGCCCTGCCGGTGGTACTGCGGGAGCACGGGCACCAGCAGGCCAGCGCGCAGATCGCGCTGGGTTAGCGTGGAGGGCAGCAGTGCAATGCCCAGGCCCGCCAGCGCGGCCTTGCGCAAGGCCTGCGCCGTGTTGCCACTGAAACGGCCCGCCACCTGCACCTCGGCCTGCGCTCCATCCGGTCCTGTCACGCGCCAGGTGGCCTTGCCGCTGGGGTGGCTGAACACCAGGCAGTCGTGGCCTGCCAGGTCTTGCAGCGTGTCCGGCACGCCCTGGCGGGCCACGTAGGCCGGGCTGGCCACCAGGCCGTCGTTGCCCGCATCCAGCACCTTGCGGGCAAAGAGGCTTGAGTCCTCCAGGATGCCGCCCCGAAGGGCCACATCAATCCGGTCTGTAATCAGGTCGGCGCGCCCGTCGCTCAGTACAAAGTCCACCCGCACCTTGGGGTGGGCTGCCAGAAACTCGGTCAGCCACTCCATCGCAAAGAAATCAAAAAAATCGGCCGGTGCCGCCACCCGCACCAGGCCACTGGGCTCCCGGTTCACCGCCAGCAACTCCTCGCCCGCATCCATCAGCCCCTCTACCGCGCCACTGCAGCGCTCCAGAAACACCTGGCCCGCGCTGGTAAGCGTGAGATGGCGGGTAGAGCGCTGCATCAGCCGGGTGCCCAGCTGCGCTTCCAGCTGCTGCACCCGGCGGCTCAGGGTGTTGGGCGGCACGCCCAGGCGGCGCGCAGCCTCGGCAAAGCTGCCACAGCGCACCACCTGCACAAAGATGGCCACGTCGTTCAGATCCAGCATGGTCGTGCTCATTCATTCAATTAATGGACGAGTTCAATCATATTGCACCATCTAGTCAATCAATCGATGAATTTTTAAGCTACAGGCATCAGTTCAACACCTCCAAGGTTCTCTTGATGTCTGCACCCGCCACAGCCCCCCGCGCCATCGCCCACCGCACCCGTGGCACCGCGCACGGCCCCATCACCCGTCTCATGAGCCCCGGGGACCTGGGCCAGGTGCTCAAGCCCTTCATCTTTTTGGACCTGGTCCACTTTCAGCCCGGCGCCGCGCAGCAGGGCTTTGGCATGCACCCGCACTCGGGCATCGCCACCGTCACGTTCTTGTCAGAAGGCGATGTGCGCTACGAAGACAGCACCGGCCAAGCGGGCCTGCTGCCTGCGGGCGGTGTGGAATGGATGCGGGCGGGCAACGGCGTATGGCACACCGGCGCCCCCGTGGGCGACACACCGGGCCGGGGCTTTCAGCTGTGGGTGGCCCTGCCCGCCGCGCTGGAAAACGCCCCCGCCCAGAGCCAGTACCTCGCCCCCGGGCTGGTGCCCCAGGTCGGCCCGGTGCGTGTGCTGCTGGGCGAGTACGGCGCAGCGCACAGCCCGGTGGCGGCGCCCGAGGGCATGACCTATCTGGCCGTGCAGTTGGCCCAGGGTGAGCGCTGGACCTACACCCCGCCCCCCGGCCACACCGTGGCATGGGCAGCAGTGGCCACCGGCGCGCTGACGGCAGGCGAAGCCATTGACGCTGGCGAGCTGGTGGCGTTTGAGCCCAGCAGCCAGGGCATCGACTTTGTGGCCCCCCAGGCCACCAGCTTTGTGCTGGGCTCTGCCGTGCCACACCCGCACGACCTTGTCATGGGCCGCTACTCGGTGCACACCAGCCCGGCCGCACTGGCACAGGGCGCCACAGAAATCCGGCGCATTGCCACGCAACTGCGCCAGGCCGGGCGGCTCGGGTAGTCGTCTAGCCCTTCCATCACGCTTTCTCACCTCACCCCTTCCACCTCACTTCAACCCACTTCATTTCAACAAGGAAAACATCATGAACATCGGCATCATCGGTTCTGGCGCTCTCGGCTCCAACGTGGCCCGCGCATTGGCCAACAAGGGCCTGTCGGCCACCCTCTCCACCCGGCGCGGTCCGGAATCTTTGGCCCCGCTGGTGGCCGAACTGGGCCCCACCATCAAGGCGGGCACCGTGGCAGAGGCCGCAGCCGCAGACATCGTGCTCATCGCCGTGCGCTGGGAAGACCTGGGCCAGGCCCTGGGCCCCCTGCCCGCCTGGAACGGCCGCATCGTCATCGACGGCACCAACCCCGTGGCATTTCTGGACCCCAACTCGCCCGACGCCCAAGACCCCACCAACCCGCTGGCGGCCTACGGCATCAAGGCCATCGACCTGGGCGGGCGCTCGTCCAGCGAAGTGTTCAGCGAATTCGTGCCCGGCGCCCGCGTGGTCAAGGCGTTCAACCACCTGGATGTGAACGTGCTGGCCCAGCCCCAAGTGTCTGGCGGCCAGCGCGCCATGTTCTACGCAGGCGACGATGCCGCAGCCAAGGCCGAAGTGCGCAAGGTGCTGGACGCCATCGGCTACTTTCCGGTGGACCTGGGCACGCTGGCGGTGGGCGGGCGTTTGTCGGAGCTGCCGTTTGGCGCGTTGTCGAGCACGCAGTTCATCAAGATTTGAGCGGGGTGCCTGCCCAGGCACTTTCAGGGCCCCAGGTGCACCTTGTCTAGCCCAAGGTACCTGGGGTCTAGGCATTTATTGCAAGCGCTGGTCACCGCCGAATTGGTATCCATGGAGGAGGTGTCGGGGCAGACTCCCTCAGCCCCGTGGGTGTGGCGCTGTGAGACTTGGGTTTTGGATCGCTGGATGACAACACGCTGGAGATGGCGCTGACCGCGATGGACACTGAATACCAGCGGGAAGATGATCGGGATCATTGGCCATGTGGATGCGTTGACGGAGCGGCGTCATGCGCAGATCAGGGTTAAATTGCACCGCATGCCTACCACCCCTGCTTCTGCACACATCGCCGCCCCGGCATCCCTCATCGATTCACCCCAAGCCGCCTGGCGACTGCTGACCACCCTAGGCCTCGTGGTGCTGGGCAACAGCAGCATGTATGTGGTGTCGGTGGTGCTGCCGGCCGTGCAGGCCGAGTTCGGCGTGGGCCGCGCGGATGCATCCCTGCCCTACACGCTGATGATGGTGTGCCTGGGGCTGGGCGGGCTGTGGACGGGGCGGATGGCCGACCGGCATGGGCTGATGCCGGTGCTGTGCGTGGGGGCGGTGGCGGTATGTGGCGGCTTTGTGTGGGCGGGGCTGTCGGGCAGCATCTGGATCTTTGGGCTGGCGCATGGGTTGATGGGGCTGGTGGGCAGCTCGGCCACGTTTGCGCCGTTGATGGCCGACACGGCGCTGTGGTGGAACAAGCGGCGGGGCATTGCGGTGGCTATTTGCGCCAGCGGCAACTACATTGCCGGTGCGCTGTGGCCGCCCATCGTGCAGCACGGCATCGAAGCCATTGGCTGGCGCCATACCTATGTGCTGATGGGGCTGGTGTGTGGCGCGGGCATGCTGCTGCTGGCGCTGCGCATGCGCCAGCGGGCGCCGATGGTGCTAATGGATGCTGCGGCCGTGGTGCCTGCGTCGTCGTCACCTTCGGCAGGGGGTGCTGCACTGGGTGCTGCTGCTTCACCAGCGACTGCGTCCGCACCTTTGGTTCCCTTGGCACTGGACCGCAGCCGCCCGTTTGGCTTGCGCCCGGTACACGCGCAGTTGCTGCTGTGCGTGGCGGGCGTGGCGTGCTGTGTGGCCATGGCGATGCCGCAGGTGCACATCGTGGCCTATTGCACCGACCTGGGTTTTGGCGCGGCGCGGGGGGCCGAGATGCTGTCGCTGATGCTGGCGTGCGGCATTGTCAGCCGCCTGGTGTCGGGCGTGATCTGCGACCGCATTGGCGGCGTGCGCACGCTGCTGCTGGGGTCGGCGTTGCAGGGGGTGGGGCTGATGCTGTTTTTGCCGTTTGACGGGCTGGTGCCGCTGTATGTGATCTCGGCGATGTTCGGGCTGTTCCAGGGCGGCATCGTGCCTGCGTACGCCATCATCATCCGCGAGTATTTCGCGCCGCAAGAGGCGGGCGCCCGGGTGGGCGCGGTGATCATGGCCACGCTGATCGGCATGGCGCTGGGGGGCTGGATGTCGGGCTGGATTTTTGACGTGACGGGCAGCTACCAGGCGGCGTTCATCAACGGCATGGGGTGGAACCTGCTGAACCTGTCGATCATGGGCTGGCTGTACTGGCGGGTGCGGCGCCAGGGCGCGACTGGGGGACGGATGCAGCCCAGTGCGGGGTGAGTGTGGCGGGCGCTAGTGTGGTGTTGCACGCTTGACGGCACATTGAAAACCGATGGATTTTTGGTCAGGGCAAGGCGCAAACCACAGCGATACCCGTAGGTATCGCGCGGATTTGCAACGCAACCCTGGCCGAAAAGACGCGGTTTTAAGTGCCGGATAGCGTGCAACACCGCACTAGGGGCTTGCTGGCCCTGCGCCGCCTTCATTTCGTTGAGAATTTTGATCAAATAGGCCTCTAGCGCTTGGTAGTCAAGCGCCAGCAGCTATTGATTTATGAGCAATTGAGCGCTGCAGCATTCGCTCAACAGGCCCCGGCAGGTGCAACCCGATTTTTTTATCGGCCTGCACCTGCCGGGGCCCCACGGGACCGCAGTAGCAGCTGCGGTCCCTGAGCAGGTCGTCGTTGCCTTCGACCCTGTGTTCGGGCTGCTCAGCAAGGCGTTTCTCACCAGGCTGCATGCCTTCATCCCGAAGGTATGCGCCCGGTGCTAGTAGCAACCCTGTCTGTCGCCTTTGCTGTCAGCCTCTCCTCCCTGTTCCCGCCCTTGTGTGCATTTGTTACTTGACTGTAGGGGGTGAGGGAGCGCGGCACAACCTGCGAAAGTTGGTAGGTACGGCGGGCTGTGCGGGGCGAGAGTACGGCAAAAAGAATCAGCCAACATGGCTCTATCGCCTTGCTGTATTGCATTGGCAGCTTCTGCTTTGATAGCAAACGGAATTTGCACGGCACAAACCCACGTACAGGGTGCCGCGCGATTCTTCGAGGTCTTGATGCGAATTGGCTACACCGCCGCCTGCAGATAGCGCCCCGCCAGCTCTGTCTGCGCGGCGGCGTCCACGCCCAGCACGTCCACCAGATACGGCTGCAGGCCGCCAAACTCGGTGTCTACCTTGTGCAGGGCGGCGTCCAGAAATTCTTCTTGCACGCGCCACAGCACGGCCAGCACTTCCTCGGGCGCGTGGCTGCCCATGCCTTCGGGGCGGCGGTAGAGGGTGTTGGTGAGCAGGTAGTCGTGCATGACCACGTCGCGCGGCACGCCCAGGGTGAGCAGGATGAGGGCGGCGGCAAAGCCGGTGCGGTCTTTGCCAGCGGTGCAGTGGAAGACGGTGGGGGTGTCGCTGGCCAGCAGCAGCTTGAACAGTTCGGCAAAGCGCGGGGCGTTGTCGTGCACAAAGCCGCGGTAGGTGTCTTGCATGAGCCCCACGGCGTCTTGCGCGGTGAGCTGGCGGCCGGTGCGTTGCAGGTCGAGCGCGCGCTGCACCACGGTGGGCTCGATGGCGAGCGGGTGGTAGGCGATGCCGGGCAGCGCGTAGGCATAGGCAGCGCTTTCGGCCTTGCCGCGAAAGTCCACTGCGCGGGCCACGCCCAGTTGGGCCAGCAGGGCCTGGTCCTCGGGGGTCAGGGCGGCGAGGTGGTCCGAGCGAAAGATGCGCCGCCACTTCACGGGCCGCCCGCCCTGGCCGGTGTAGCCGCCCAGGTCCCGAAAGTTGGTGGCGCCTGCGAGGGGGAGGGATCGGGTGGGGGCTTGCTCTTGCTGCATGGTGCGGGCGGGGAATGTGGTGGGTGGGGGTGTTGAAGCAACAAGGATAGTCGGGCGGTGCGGCAGGCGCATGTCGCACGGGTGGCTGGAGGAATGCATGGGGTGCGACCGTGTGCAGAATCCAGGCATGCAGCGTTTTGTGCCCGTGCCCTCTGATTTGCAGCCCTGGCTGATGGCGGGGGTGGTGGTCGACGCCCCGGCGGAGCTGGCGCAGTCGCATTTTCCGGCGATGGTGTCGAGCATGCTGGTGGTGCGGCTGGCCGGGCAGGTGCATTGCCGGGGCGCACTGGTGCCGCCAGCGGCCTGGATCAGCGCCAGCACCACGGCCACGGTGTACGAACACGGTGGGCCGGTGCGGGCCGTGGGGCTGGTGCTGCAGCCTGAAGCCGCGGCGGCGCTGTTTGCCAGCGCACGCGGTTTGGTGAACACGCTGCGGCCGCTGGCAGAACTGGTGGGCCCTGGGTGGACCGAGGTGGAGCACGGCGTGCATGCTGCGCGGGATGATGCCGCGCGGATCGCGGTGCTGTGCCAGTTCGTCCGGCAGCTGGTCGCACCGCCGTCACCGTGTGAAGCACGGCGACTGCAAGCCCTGGCCCTCTTGCAGGCGGCCCACGACGATGCCCCAGGCGCGGATCAGCACATGGGCCTGAGCCAGCGGCAGTTTGAACGACGCTTTGTGGCGCACTGGGGCATGGCGCCCAAGCAGTTTCAGGTGATTGCGCGGCTGAACAGCACGCTGGGCAACGCCCTCGCCACGCCCGGCGGCACGGTGGTGGACCTGGCGGCCGACCAGGGCTACTACGACCAGTCGCACATGGCGCGCGATGTGCGCAGGCTGGCGGGCCACCCGCTGCAGGCCCTGGTGCAGGGCACGCGCAGCCCGCTGACCGCACACTGGCCCTTGCAGATTGGGGCACAGACCCTACCGAATCAACCTGCCCCACCCTTGGAGCCCACGCGCAAGCGCTGAGCCAGGTACAGCGGCATCACAAACGCGAGGCCAATGCCAAAGCAGGCCGCGATGTAAGCCCAGCGCCACGCGCCCAGGCTGCGGTCTGCCGCCACCCAGGCGGAGAACGCCACGGCGGCCAGGTACACGTCGCAGGTGATGCCGGTGGTCAATGCATTGGCAAAGGCATCGCGCCAGAAAACGTCGGGCATCACGCTGCCACCCGCCAAAAAATACACGGTGTTGAAGTACCAAGGGACGGCCAGACCCAGAAGGGCCAGCAGAAGAAAAAATGCGCGCAGGCGGGTGTGGTTTTGCATCGGTGCATCTGGCCCTCGAAAGAGAAAGAGAGAGGCCTTGGGTAGTGAATCAATGCACCGATTGAATCCGCGCAGCCCCCTGGCGGGCTAGGAAAAAAACGACATGCCTCGCACCGGCGGACGAGCCGCTGCACGCCATCTTCATGAACTTACTGCGCGCGCGGCAGCGATGTCACAGCGCCATCCACCGGCAGCTCCTGCGTGCCCTTGGGGCAGGGCTGGTCGGTGTAGGTCGTGCGGCCGTCCTTCACGCACTTGCGCGGCTGCAGGGCCACGGGCTCAGACGCTCCACTGTTCGCAGAGCGGGCCTGTGCGGCAGGCTGCTGCTTGCCGGGCGGCAAGGTGTCGGGGCCGGGGCGGGTGATCTTCTTCCAGGCCTGCTCGGTCCATGGCCCGGCGTGGGGCAGCCACTGGTCGGCCGTCCACCATGCGGCGGTTGCGGCAGCCAGCAGCAGTGCGGCCAGGATGGACCAGAGGGTGCGTTCGCGGGTGCTGCGCATGGGGTGGGTCTGTGGTGTGGTGGGTGACCACCAAGCTTAAAACATCACGACGCCCACCCGACCACGCGGTATCACGGCTGCTTGCCTTTGGCCGCAGGGCGCCCGTAGCGCGCCGTGAGCGTGGCCTTGCCCAGGCTGTTGGCGTTGATCATGTAGCCGGCCAGCGCGGCGGTAGCGTCGGCAGGCAGGTCCAGGCGCGGCACCTTGAGCGCGTGCACGGTGAAGATGTAGCGGTGCGGCGCATCGCCTTCGGGCGGGCAGGCCCCACCCCAGGCGGCCACGCCGTAGTCGATGCGCACATGGCTGGCGCCTGCGGGCAGCTTGGCGCCGCCGGCAGCACCCGCGTCGGGCCGAAGCTCGGTGGTGCTGGTGGGGATGTTGACCACCGACCAGTGCCACCAGCCCGAGCCTGTGGGGGCATCGGGGTCGTAGGCGGTGACGGCGAAGCTTTGGGTGCCTGCGGGTGCACCGCTCCAGCGCAGGGCGGGTGATTGGTTGTCGCCCGCACAGCCAAAGCCCTTGAACTCGAAGCGCTGGGGCAGTGTGCTGCCTTCGGCAAAGTCGGGGCTGGTGAGCGCGAAGGCCTGGGCGTGGGCGGCAGGGGCCAAGCCGATGGTAGCGAATGCTGCGATGGCGGCGCCAACGCGAAGGGGGCGTGAAAGTGGGTGGGTCATCTGAAAAGCTCCTTGCAGTAGCGGTGTGAGACAAGGGCTTGATGGTGCTGCGCGCCGCGCCTTCGCATTGGCCCGGCGGCGTCAATGGCTGTGCGCTGCGCGTCAGCCGCAGCCATCAGGGCCGCAGCTGCGAAGGCGGAAAGCCGAAACGTTCGCGGAAGGCCGCGCTGAAGCGGCTGTGCGATTCATAGCCGCAGCGGGCCGCAATCTCGGACACCTGCAGCGTGGAGCTTTGCAGCAGCACCAGCGCCGTCTCCAGCCGCACATCGCGCAGGCACTGGCTCACGGTCTCGCCCTCTTGCGCCAGGCGGCGCTGCAGGGTGCTCGCGCTGGTGGCAAACGCGGCGGCGATGCGCTCCACCGTCCAGTCGGCCTGCGGGCTGGGGCCGACCAGGCGGCGCACGCGGTCAGCCCAGCCCAGCTCGCCCGGCGGGGCGAAGACGATGCCCGCCTCGGCCAGCATCAGCAGCACTTCGAGCGCTCGGTGTTCGCGCAGTGCCTGCGAACTGGCATCGCTCTCCAGCGCGGCCACGGCGCGCGTGAAACTGTCTTCAAAGGCGGCGTCGGCCGCCAGGCCTGCGCAGCCCTGCACCGGCGGGACGGCTGCAAACTGGCCGAACTGGCGGTGGAACTGCTCCACCAGCTCGGGCGCAAAACACAGGAGCCGCGCCACATAGCGGCCCTGGGGCGCCGGGTCGTTCACCACCTCCCACTGCGCGCCACGCGGCAGCACAAACACCCGACCGCGGGGGTAGCGGTGGCCGCCGCCGGGCGTGACCAGGTGCTTGGTGCCCGAGACCACCCAGCCCACCGAATCCATACGTACGGTGACGGTGTGGATGCGGTGGTGGACCGTGGTGGCAATCTGCAAGGACAGTGCGGGTTCGCCCATCGTTCTTTCCCCTGGGGCTCAAGCGCCATCATCTGCGCAGCGCTGTGCCGGATGATGGCAGTCTTCACCCGACAGCAGCACAAGCACCGTCAGCGCGTGCGCTCTTTCGTTACGCCGACATCGATGTCGCCAAACACGGTAACGCCGCTGGCACCCTGAGGCTGCTGCTGGCTGGCAGGGTCGCCGGAGCGCGCGGAGCCTGCGGTACTGCTGCAACCACCCAGCACACCGACAACCGCCAAGGCCACCAGCGCGGTGCGCCAGAAGCCTTGTGCGAACCGTGCGGGCGATGCTGCGTGTTCCGTGTGGAGCGGCTGCATCATTCGCCGCCCAGGTGGTTGCCCAGAATGCCCGCCAGCTCGAACATGCCCGCGCTGTCCTTGCCGAACACGGCGCGCAGCTTGTCGTCGGCGACGATGGTGCGCTTGTCCTTGGGGTCTTGCAGGTTGTGGGCCTTGATGTATTCCCACATCTTCTTCACGGCCTCGGGGCGCGCCACGGGTTCGTTGCCGATCACGGCAGCCAGCGCGGCACTGGGGGCCTTGCCAGCGGCGGCCTTGCGCGGTGCCTTGGTGGCAGCGGTCTTGGTGGCCGGGGCCTTCTTGGCTGCGGCAGGTTTGGCGGATTTTTTGGCTGCAGCGCTTGTCTTTCCTGCCTTGGCAGCTATCGTTTTAGCAGCAGCGCCTGCCGCAGCAAGTTTACGGGGCGGGAACTTGCTCGGCGCAAACTCAAAGTTGACCTTCCCCGCCTCCTTGTCCCACGCCAGGTGGGCCTTGAAGGCGCGGCGCGTGCGCATGCTCACGAACTTGTCGAGCAGGTCGGTCTTGCCGGTGTCCAGCAGCTTGGTCATCTGCTCGCGCTCCACAGGCTGTTGCAGGATGATCTTGCCGCTTTTGAAGGTGCAACTCGGTGTGGGCTGCGCAGCGGTGGGCACGGCCTTGCTGCACACGTAGTTGCTGCCGTGCTCGTGCACTTCCGATCCGCAGATGGGGCAGGCACCCAGCGACGCGTCTTCAAACTCGACGATCTCGCCAGATTCTTCGCCCTTCTTGTCGTCGCCAAAGTCGAATTCGAGCTTGTAGTTGTGCGCTTCGTCGTCGTACTTGATGACGATCTCGGACGTGAAGGGCCAGCCCGCCTTGGAGCGGAAGCCTTCCAGCGGGCCGATCTTCTTGTCGCGCAGCAGGGCGTTGGCCTCTGCGGTTTCAAACGTGCGGCCTGCGGGCGACTTGCCAAAGCTGAAGCCGCAGCCTTCCGAGCCGGGCTTGCCCACGCAGGCAAAGCGGCGGTAGTTCTCTTTGACCACGCCGCCGCAGTTGGGGCACGGCGATTCGAGCGTGGCGTAGTCGCCGGGGATGGTGTCGCGGTCGTATTCCTTGGCCTTCTTGACCATGCGCTCGGTCATGGCGGCGATCTCGGCCATGAAGGATTCGCGGCTGAGCAGGCCCTTTTCCATTTGCGAGAGCTTGAACTCCCACTCGCCGGTCAGGTCGGCGCGGCAGAGTTCTTCGACCTCCAGCCCGCGCAGCAGCGTCATCAGTTGAAACGCCTTGGCCGTGGGGATGATCTCGCGGCCTTCGCGCAGCATGTACTTTTCAGTCAGCAGACCTTCAATGATGGCCGCGCGCGTGGCTGGCGTGCCCAGGCCTTTTTCCTGCATGGCTTCGCGCAGTTCGTCGTCGTCGATCTGCTTGCCCGCGCTTTCCATGGCGCCCAGCAGCGTGGCTTCGGAATAACGTGCGGGCGGTTTGGTCTTGAGGCCCTTGGGGTCCACCTGCAGGGTGTTGACCATTTCACCGGGCTTCACGGGCACCAGGTTCTGGCCCTTGTCGCCGTCCCTGCCGCCTTCGACCTCGTCGGCCGCTTCCTTGCCGTAGATGGCCAGCCAGCCCGGCTTGACCAGCACCTTGCCTTCGGTCTTGAAGCTGTGCGGGGCCACGGTGCTGATGCGCGTGGTCACCGTGTATTCAGCGCTGGGGAAGAACACCGCCATGAAGCGGCGCACGACCAGGTCGTACAGCTTTTGTTCGGCCTCGCTCAGCCCGCTGGGCGCCTGCAGCGTGGGGATGATGGCAAAGTGATCGCTCACCTTGCTGTTGTCAAAGATGCGCTTGGACGGGCGCACGTAGTTGTTGTTCAGCGCGGTGAGCGCGTGCGGCGCCAGGTGGCGCATGCCGCTGTCGGCCAGCATCTCGAAGGTCTGCTTGGCCACGGGCAGATAGTCTTCGGGCAGCGCGCGCGAGTCGGTACGTGGGTAGGTCAGGGCCTTGTGGCGCTCGTACAGGCTCTGCGCCAGCGCCAGCGTGGTCTTGGCCGAGAAGCCGAACTTGCCGTTGGCCTCACGCTGCAGGCTGGTCAGGTCGAACAGCAGGGGCGAGGCTTGCGTGGTGGGCTTGCTCTCTTCGGTGACGGTGGCCTGCTTGCCGCGCACGGCGTTGGCAATGGCCGTGGCTTCGGCGGCAGACCACACGCGGTCGGCGCGGGCTTCCACATCCTCGCCCTTCTTCCACTTGGGGTCGAACCACTTGGCGGGGTATTCACCGGCCTGCGCACCGAAGGTGGCGTGGATTTCCCAATAGTCGCGGCTGATGAACTTGCGGATCTTTTCTTCGCGCTCCACCACCAGCGACAGGGTGGGCGTCTGCACCCGGCCCACGGTGGTCAGGAAGAACCCGCCGTCGCGCGAGTTGAACGCCGTCATGGCGCGCGTGCCGTTGATGCCCACCAGCCAGTCGGCTTCAGAGCGGCTGCGGGCTGCACTGGCCAGGCCCGCCATCTGCTGCTCGGTGCGCAGGGCGTCAAAGCCGTCCCGGATGGCCTGGGGCGTCATGGACTGCAGCCACAGGCGCTTCACAGGCTTGCCCAGGGGCTTGGCGCCGCCAGCGTATTGCTCGATCAGGCGGAAGATCAACTCACCCTCGCGGCCCGCGTCACAGGCGTTGATGAGTTGCGTCACGTCCTTGCGCTTGGCTTGCTTGACCACGGCGTTCAGGCGCGTCTTGGTCTTGTCCACGGGCTTCAGGTCGAAGTACGGCGGGATCACGGGCAGGTGCGCAAAGCTCCACTTGCCACGCTTCACGTCAAACTCTTCGGGCGCCTGGATTTCTACCAGGTGGCCCACGGCGCTGGTGACTACATAGCGGTCGTTCTCGAAGTGGTCTTCGTGCTTGTCGAACTTGCCGGCCACGGGGGTCAATGCGCGCACGATGTCTTGCGCGACAGAGGGTTTTTCTGCAATTACCAGGGTCTTGGTCATTTTGGGGCTCTCGCCAGTCATTCTGGTTGCCCGGGTTCCGGGCGCTTCTACAATTCGGGTCTCACGCGCATGCACACGCATACACGCGCACGCACACATGTGTGCACTATCAAGTTAACAGAGTTTTTGCCATGCCCCGCTCCGCATCGCCTGCCGCCCCCACCCTTGCACCGGGCCGCCGCATCCAGACCCGGCGCTCTGGCGTCCATGGCAAGGGCGTGTTTGCCGTGCAGGATATTGCGGAAGGCGAAGTCCTTGTGGAGTACACGGGCGAAGTGATTGGCTGGCAGGAAGCGCAGGACCGGCACCCACACGACCCCCTGCAACCCAACCACACGTTCTACTTTCATGTGGATGAAGACCACGTGATCGACGCAAAGTTCGGCGGCAATTCGTCGCGCTGGATCAACCACAGCTGCAACCCCAACTGCTACGCCGATGAGCGGGAAGGCCGCATTTTTATCACCGCGCTGCGCAATATCAAGGCGGGCGAAGAGCTGAACTACGACTACGGCCTGATCATCGAAGAGCGCTACACCAAGAAGCTCAAGGCCGAATACCCCTGCTGGTGCGGCAGCAAGAACTGCCGGGGCACGCTGCTGGCGCCCAAGCGCGGCTGGGCACCACCGGTGCCGTTGCCACCATCCAAACCCTCTCCAACCAAGTCTTCCGCCAAAAAAGCCAAAGCCCCCAACGCGCCTTCAACCACCAAGCCACGGGGCCGAAGCCAGTGAGCGCCGCCTCCCCCATCCGCTGGCCCGCCGAGGCCATCTGGGAAGCGGTGTCACCGCTGTTACCGGGCTTTACCGTCGAGGTGCTGCCCACCATCGACTCCACCAACACCGAGCTGATGCGCCGCGCGCGCAACGGCCAGTGCGAGCCCACGCTGCTGGTGGCCGAGCAGCAGACCGCCGGGCGCGGGCGGCTGGGGCGGGTGTGGCAAAGCGATGTGGGGGCTTCCCTCATGATGTCGCTGGGGCTGCCGCTGGCGCCGCAGGATTGGTCGGGTCTCTCGCTCGCTGTGGGGGTGAGCGTGGCTGAAAGCCTGCAGCCCGTGCTGCCCGCTCTGGGCGCCGACCAGCCCGCGCGTGTGGGGCTCAAGTGGCCCAACGACCTCTGGCTGGGCGGCGCGGCGGGTGACCGCAAGCTGGGCGGCATCCTGGTGGAGACTGCTAGTTTTGTGGCGCCCCAGGCGGCTTCTGCTGCAACGGCCAGTGCCAGCACCGCACGGTATGTGGTGGTGGGCATCGGCATCAACGTGCTGCCGCGCAGCGCCGAGGGCATGAGCATGCCGCCCGGCAGCTTGCAGGACGTAGAGCCCGGCTTGGACGCCCCCACCGCGCTGCTGCGCATCGTGCCGCCACTGGTGGCCATGCTGCGCTCGTTTGAAGGCTACGGGTTTGGCCCCATGCAGCCCCGCTTTACAGCCCGCGATGTGCTGCAGGGCCGGGCCGTGACGCTGAGCGACGGCCACACCGGCACGGCGCACGGCGTGGGGGACGATGGTGCGCTGCTGGTGCACACTGCGGGCGGCATGCAAGCCATCACGAGTTCCGAAATCAGCGTGCGGCCCACTGCGGTGCCTCCGGTGTGAAGAAGCTCCCTTTGTTGATCTCGATGTTCCTGAAAGGCCGCGCTCCATGCTACGTCTTGCCGTGATCGCACTGCTGCTGGCCAACGCGGGCTACTACGCGTGGTCGCAAGGGCTGCTCAAGGACTGGGGCTTTGCCCCCGAGGAACAGGCAGAGCCGCAGCGCATGAACCAGCAGATCCGGCCCGAGACGCTGCAGATCCTGCGTGTGAACCCCAGTAAAACATCTTCCTCTTCCTCCTCCTCTTCTTCTTCGTCCTCCCCCCCACCCGCTCCCTCCACCCCCGGCACGGCCACCGCATCGGCCGACGTGGCGTCTTCCGCCGCTTCCTCCCCACCCCCTGCCGATGCCGCCGAATGCCTGCAGGCCGGTGTATTTGACGAGCGCCAGGCCGACGCCCTGCGTACCGCCGCCGCCAACCTGCCACCGGGCAGCTGGCTGCTGGAGCCCACGCCCATCCCGGGCCGCTGGATGGTCTACATGGGCCGCTTTGAAGACCTGGAAACGCTGGACCGCAAACGCGCCGAACTGCGGGCCCGCAAGGTGGACCACGACCGGGCAGGCGGCACACTGGAGTACGGCCTCTCGCTCGGCCGTTTTTCGTCCAAAGAGGCCGCAGAGCGCGAACTGGCCAACCTGGGCAACAAGGGCGTGCGCACGGCCCGCGTGATCCAGGAGCGGCCCGAGTCCCCCGGCTTCACGCTGCGCCTGCCCGCCGTGACCGACGCACTGCGCCCGCAGTTCGACGCGCTGCGCAGCGCCATGGCGGGCAAGACGCTGCGCAACTGCGCGTAACGGCAGCAGCTGCGATGGCGGGGCCATCGCTTGCGCCGCCGGTTGTCACATCGGGACGGCGCGCGTCTCGCCGTGGCGCATGAGCCAGACCCGGTCCTGCGCCAGGCCGCGCTGCGCCAGCGCTGCGGCCACGTCGCGCGGCGGGTGGTCAAACGCCTCCTGCGTCAGCATGAACGTGCCCCAGTGCACGCCCATGGCCTGCTTGGCGTCCACATCCAGCATCAGCTGCACGGCGTCCTCGGGGTTCACGTGCATGGGTTTCATGAAATCGCGCGGCAAGTAGGCGCCGATGGGCAGGGCCAGGAAATCGACTGCCCCCAGGCGCTGGCGGATGGCCTTGAAGTCGTCGCTGTAGCCCGTATCGCCCGGAAACAGAAAACGCCAGGGGTCCCCAGCGTCCGGGCGCGCCCATTCCAGCGCGTAGCCGCCCCACAGCGAGGCGTTGGTATCCCACGGGGTACGGCGGCTCCAGTGCTGGGCGGGCGTGAAGTGCACCCGCACACCCGGGGCGATGTCGGTGTGTTCCCACCAGTTCAGCTCGGTCACGGGACCCATGCCGCGTTGGGCGAACCAACCTCCCAGGCCCAGAGGCACCACAAAACGCGGCGATTGGCCCGCGTCGCGCAGGCGGCGCAAGGTGCCGTAGCACAGGTGGTCGTAGTGGTTGTGCGAGATCAGCACCACGTCGATGGGCGGCAACTGCTCGGGGGTCAGCGGTGCCGGTACGCGGCGTGGTGCGCCAAAGCGGCCGAGTGGCCCGGCAAAGCCGCACAGTGTCGGGTCCATGAGCACGTTCAGGCCCGCCACCTGCAGCAGGATGGACACATGGCCCAGCCAGGTGATGACCGGTGCCTGCGGGCGCTGCGCCAGGCGCGCGTGGTCCACGGGCGCGCTCCACTGCCGGGCAAAGGCTTCATAACCCCCGGCGGGGTCCGAGCGGGGTTTGAAATCGCCGCGCAGCGAGCGCCACACCATCTCGTACCAGGGGAAATTGCCAATGACGACGCCGGGATGGGTGTTGGCAAAACGGCGGGGTGATGGGGTCATGGTGGCGGCTTCGGGTCAAAGAGGTCGCATGATGCCGCAGCCCAGTGCGGGGCGGTGGGGTGTAGTGCATCGCCCCTGTGGCGTGCCCGTATTCGGGCGTTGCTGTTCAGCCGCCCGCCACCTCATCGCGCGCGGCAAAACGCACGCTGAAGCGCGCGCCCGGCGGCTGCTGGCCCGGGCGTGCGTCCTCCAGCGTGACCTCCGCCTCGTGCTTGCGCGCAATCTCCAGCACGATGGGCAGGCCCAGACCGGAGCCGTCGGCCTCGCTGCCCAACGCACGGTAGAACGGCTGGAACACCAGTTCGCGTTCGGCTTCAGGCACGCCAGGGCCCGAGTCTTCGACCTGCAGCAGCAGCACATGGCCAAACGTGTCGGCCAGCACCCGGGCGGTGACCACGCCGGGCTTGTCGGGCGTGGAAGGGGTGTAGTTGAGGGCGTTGTCCACCAGGTTGCGCACCAGTTCCTTGAGCAGCGTGGGGTTGCCGTCGAGCATCACGCCGGACGAGCCCGGCTCTGCACCGTCGTAGCCCAGGTCGATGTGCCTTTCCAGGGCGCGGGGCACCGAGTCGCGCACCACCTCGATGGTGAGCCGGGCCAGGTCGCAGGGCTGGCGCGCAAAACCCACGCCGCTGCCCTCGGCGCGCGCCAGCGCCAGCAGCTGGTTGACGGTGTGTGTGGCGCGGATGCTGGAGCGGCCAATCTGCTGCAGCGAGCGCTTGAGTTCCTCGGTGCTGGTGCCCTCGCGCTGGGCCAGGTCGGCTTGCATGCGCAGGCCTGCCAGGGGCGTCTTGAGCTGGTGCGCCGCGTCGGCCAAAAAGCGCTTTTGCGTGGCCAGCGAGTCGTTCAGGCGCTGCAGCAGGTCGTTCACCGAGGCAACGAGGGGCGCCACTTCGAGCGGCACCGTGCGGTCGTCCAGCGGGGAGAGGTCGTCGGGGTTGCGCGCGCGGATGCGCTGCTCCAGCTGGTTGAGCGGCTGGATGCCCCGCGCCAGCGCCAGCCACACCAGCAACACGGCCAGCGGCAGGATCACGAACTGCGGGAGCATCACGCCCTTGATGATTTCGGTGGCCAGCACGCTGCGCTTTTCGCGCGTTTCTGCCACCTGCACCAGCGCCACGGGGGTATCTGGCAAGGGCAGGCGCACCCAGATGTAGGCGACGCGGATCTCAATGCCGCGCATTTCGCCGTCGCGCAGGCGCACCTCGCCGGACATGGGCACCTCGTCGGCGGGCGGCTCGGGCAGCTCGCGCTCGCCGGAGAGGAACTCCCCGCCGGGGCCCAGCACCTGGTAGTAGACGATGTCGGACTCATCGGCTCGCAGGATCTCGCTGGCAGGCTGGGGCAGGTTGAACTGCACCTTGTTGCCCGCCACGCCCACCAGCTGGGCGAGGGCGTGGGCGTTGTATTCGAGCGCCCGGTCAAACGGCTTGTTGGCCAGGCCCTGCGCCACCAGCCAGGTCAGCGCCAGGCTGACGGGCCACAGCAGCAGCAGCGGCGTGAGCATCCAGTCGAGGATTTCGCCGAACAGGGATCGCTGCTCTCGCTGGAATATTTTCAAGGCGCTTGCCGTGGTGGTTTTGAATGAAATTGGCCTCTAGCGCTTATCCATCAAGCGCAAGCAGCTATCATTTTTACTATCCTGGAATCTTCTCAAGGCAGTAACCGAGGCCGCGCACGGTGGCGATGCGGATGGGGCCACCCTCGATCTTCTTGCGCAGGCGGTGGATGTAGACCTCGATAGCGTTGTTGCTGACTTCTTCGCCCCACTCGCACAGGCGCTCCACCAGTTGCTCCTTGCTCACCAGGCGGCCCGCGCGCTGCAGCAGCACCTCCAAGAGGCCCAGCTCGCGCGCCGACAGCTCGATCATCTTGCCGTCGATGGTGGCCACTCGGCCGGCCTGGTCGTACACCAGCGGACCGTGTTTGATGGCGCTGCTGGTGCCGCCCATTCCCCGCCGCGTGAGGGCGCGCACGCGGGCTTCGAGCTCCTGCAAGCTGAAGGGCTTGGCCATGTAGTCGTCGGCGCCAAAGTCCAGGCCCTTCACACGCTCTTCCACGCTGTCGGCAGCGGTGAGGATGAGCACGGGCAGGGCCGAGCCTCGGCCGCGCAGCTTTTTGAGCACCTCCAGCCCGTGCATCTTGGGCAGGCCCAAGTCCAGGATGAGCAGGTCGAATTCGTTGTTGGTCAGGAGCGCTGCATCGGCCTCGGTGCCGCTGGCCACGTGGTCCACCACGGCTCCCGAGGCGCGCAGGGTGCGCAGCAGGCCATCGGCCAGCACCTGGTCGTCTTCGGCAATGAGAATGCGCATGCGTTGTCTCCTGGTGGGGTGGCGGCGGTCTGGTGCCGCGCCTGTGCCACGATTTTAGGCGCCGCAGTGCCCCGCTGCGCCGAGAACACGGCGCCTGTGGCGCGCGTGTTCCCCGGCGGCCTTGCCAGTGAGCACAAGGTTAGCGCGGGTCGTGCGCCAGCAGCTTGCTGACCAGGGTTTTCAGGTCGGCCTGCAAGCGCACCATGCCCTCGGGCACCTGCGCCAGCGTGCGCTCGTCCATATAGAGCTTGCGGTTGATCTCGACTTGGATGCTGTGGCGGTGCTGCGCAGGGTTGCCATAGCGGCGCACCAGCTCCACGCCTTTGTAGGGGTGGTTGTATTCCACGCTGTAGCCACACGCGCGCAGGTGATCGCAGATCAGTGCGGACAGCGCGGGGCTGGCCGTGGTGCCGTCGCGGTCGCCCACCACGAAATCGGCGTGTTCGAGGCCCGGAAACTCGGTGGCAAAGCGCCCGGCCACGGCGGGCATGGAATGGCAGTTGAGGTGGATGCTGTAGCCGTGGCGCGCATGGGCGGCATCGATGGCCTGGGCAACTGCCGCGTGGTAGGGGCGCCAGCATTGGTCGATGCGCGCACGCACTTCGGCCACGGTGAGCTGTCGGTGGTAGATGGGCTCACCCTCGTCGGTGAACTTCCAGATCAGGCCCTTGCCCAGGCGCACCTTGCTGAGCACCTTGGGGTCGGTGGAAATGGGGTCGGTCCATTCGCCGTCGATCAGGCAGGTATCCAGCTCGGTGGTGTCGCGGTTGGCATCCAGGTAGATGCGGGGGAAGTGGGCCTCGACCCAGGCCACGCCCAGCGCCGGGGCAAAGGCGTAGATTTTTTCGACGTGGGTATCTTCCGCACGGCGCAGGGTGGCCAAGGCGAGGGCGGAGCCAAAGTCGGCGGGGTACTGAGTGCCGCTGTGGGGAGAGTCAAGCACCAGCGGTGTGCTGCCGGACACCGCAGTGACGGTGGCAGATGGTTGCGTGGCCTGCCCGGGTGAACCGGTGGCTCCCGGTTGGGCGTGCTGAAAGCGGTGGTGGATCAGTTTCAAGGCTGAATGCATAGGCAGAGTGTGCGCAAAATGGGGCGGCTGGCCTAGCCGTCCAGACCGGGCGAAGACCATGGTTATCCCTGTGACGGTCTTCCCCGGCTATGGCCGCCGGGCCCGCGGGCCCGGTGTGGGTTCAATCGAGCACCACCTTGGCGTAGGCGGCAACACCCTTCATTTTCTCGATCTCACGGGCGATCTGTGCGGTGAATTCCTTGGAGGTTGTACCGGAGGGGTACAGGCCCTGACCCGCCAGGCGTTCGCGCACGGCAGGTTCCTTGAGGGCCTGGGCCACGGCCTGCTGGATGCGGTCTATGGCCGCGGCGGGCGTCCCCGCCGGGGCCACCATGCCAAACCAGGAGGGCTCGTTGGCCTGTTTGTAGCCCACCGCAGCATAGGTGGGCACATCGGGCAGGACTTCCAGCCGCACCGGCCACGACACGGCCAGCGCCCTGAGCTTTCCAGCCTTGATGTGGGGCAGCGAGGAAGCCACCTGGTCAAAGTACACCCCCACCTGGCCAGCCAGCACGTCGTTGATGGCCGGACCCGCACCGCGGTAAGGGATGTGAACCATGGAGACACCTGCGCTGCGCTTGAACAGCTCGCCCCACATGTGTCCGATGGTGCCGTTGCCCGGAGTGGCATAAGCCACTTTGCCGGGGTTGGCCTTGAGATAGCTCACCAGCTCGGCGAGGTCTTTGACGGGCAGGACGGCCGGGTTGACCACCACCACGCCGGGCGCTTTCACGATCTCGGTCACGCCCACAAAGTCCTTGATTGGATCGTAAGGCAGCTTGCTGTACACGGCAGGGTTCACACCGTGGGTGGACAACGTGGCCACGCCCAGGGTCAGACCGTCCGCAGAAGCCCGCGCCACTTCAGCCATGCCGATGGAGCCGCCTGCGCCGCCCCGGTTTTCCAGCACCACGGGCTGCTTGAGGATGCGGGCCAGTGACTCCTGCAAGCTGCGGGCGGTGATGTCGGTAGCCCCGCCGGGGGGAAAGGGCACGATGATACGCAGAGGCTTGACCTCTTGCGCCAAGGACATTCCAGGAACGAAAGATACAGCGGCCAGCGCTGAAAGCATGTGACGGCGTTGCATGGGTTCTTCTCCTATAAGGAGCGACAAGGTTAAGTGAGGCATACACAACCGCCAAGCAATGGATACGCCTGATAACATTCCATTGTGGAATGATTAAATCCAACAACCATGTCCTCTCTTCGTCGGCTGTCGCCCCCTTTGCACCTGTTGCGCGCGTTTTCCATGGTCACGCGGTTTGGTAGCGTCTCGCGCGCTGCCGAGGCCTTGCACCTCACGCAAAGCGCGGTCAGCAAGCAGGTCAAGGAGCTGGAGGGCTGGGTGGGCGTGGCATTGTTTGAGCGCAGCCGCAAGCGCTTGGCGCTGACGCCCGCGGGCGAACGCTACGAGAAAGCCGTGCGCGCTGTGCTGGCGCAGCTGGAGGCCGCCACCCTGGAGCTGATCACCAGCGACGACGGTGGCGGGGCGCTGCACCTGTCCAGCCTGCCCACGTTTGCGGCCAAGTGGCTCATCCCCCGCCTGCCGCAGTTCCAGCAGCTTCACCCGCAGGTCACGCTGCACTTCGTGCCCTACGTGCACAGCTACGACTTCGAGCGGCCCGAGCTGGACTGCTCCATCCTGTTCGGTGAAGGCCACTGGCCCGGCGCACACGCGCACTACATCACGGGCAATGAGGTGGCCTTGATCGCCCCGCGCACCCGCGTGGCCGACTGGACCATCGACACGCCAGGCGATGTGGCCCACCACACACTGATGCGCCACGTGACGGTGCCTGAAGCATGGCTGCGCTGGAGCGAGACGCACGGGGTGGAGGCCCTCATCGACCCGCTGGCTGGGCCGCAGTTCGACCAGTTCCAGACCATGATCCGCGCGGTGATGGCCGGCATGGGCCTGGCGCTGGTGCCGCGCTGCCTGGTGCAGGATGAAATCACGGCGGGCCTGGTGCGCGAGCCCCTTGCCGACCATCCGCTGCGCGGCGGCTACCGCAGCGACATGGGCTACTGGTTTTGCTACCCGGAGGGCCGCACGCAGCTGCAGGCGCTGCAGTGCTTTCGACAGTGGTTGCTGGCGTGTGAATCGCCCGGGGGTGAGACAGTGCTTTCGCCACCCACACCGGGTGCAGGGCCGATCGCGCTCGCTCCGCGGTGACGCCTTGCTGACAACAGGCCGTCGTCAACATGGGTTGACGAGAGAGATGTTCGTCAACTATAGTTGACGAATGCAAGCGCCACCCGCACTCCCCTCACCCGACAACCCCGAGGCCGCGCTGGCTGCCGTAGTCGCCTTGCGGCTGATGGCCGACCGGCTGGAAGCCGCCGCCGTGGCTGCGGCGCTGGAGCAAGGGTGGTCGTGGGCACAGATTGCCCAGGCCCTGGGCGTGAGCAAGCAGGCAGCGCACAAGCGCCTGTCACCCCACATGCCCCAGGCCCCACAGCGCCCCCGTTCTTGAGAAGGAGTTATCACCATGTTTCGCCAATTGCAGCACCGCTTCCAGAGCATGCGCACCCTGAGCCGCCTGTGCACCGGCGCCGAGGCACATGCCCGCGCAAGCGGCCAAGCCGCACCGGGGGCAGAGCATTTTTTGCTGGCCGCCATCGACCTTCCCGACGGGTCGGCCCGGCGTGCGCTGGAGAGCGTGGGCGTCGCACCCGCCGCCGTGCGGGATGCGATCGAGCAGCAGTACCGCGATGCGCTACGCAGCGTGGGGCTGGATGCAACCCTGCCGCAGGCGCCAGCCCTCGCGCCACCGGCCCCAGGCCTCTACCGGGCACAGCCATCGGGCCAGGAGGTCATGCAGACGCTGGCGCGCTCCCGCAAGAGCCAGGGCGGCCCCCTTCTGGGCGCCCACGTGGTGGCAGCCGTGGCCACCATGCCGCACGGCGTGGCGGCACGCACGCTGCGTGCCATGGGCATTGACGCTGACCAGCTGGTGGCAGCGGCGCAGGCCCAGGTGTCAACGGCAACAGCAACCGCAACGGGTACAGCCGACTAGCCGGGTTCAGCGCATCAACATGCCCGCCCCATCGCCGCCCGCATAGGCTTCCAGCCCAATCGCCACCACAGTGGCCACGTCATGGCCCACTTCGGCCCGGAACTCGGCCTCCGCCTGCGCCACAGCATCGCGAAACGCCTGCAGCCAGGCCAACCCCGTGGACGTAAAACACACGCGGCGGGCGCGCGCGTCCAGCGGGTCGGCCTCGCGCGTGACCAGGCCCCAGGCCTCGCACTGGTCCACCAGGTTGGCCATGGCCTGCTTGGTCATGCCCGCGCGCAGGGCCAGGTCGGTCAGTCGGTCGCCCTGCAAGGCCAGATGCCGTGTGATGTGCACGTGCGCGGCCGTCACCTGGTCGCGCGCCGCCAGGTTGGACAGCGCCAGCGGCACCTCCACATTGCGCGCCATGAGCTGCAGCACGCGCGCGTCAAAACGCCGCATGGCGTGGCCGAACAGGCGACCCAGGTGGGTCTGGCGCCAGCCGTCTTCGGCAGGGGATGGAAGGGGCGAATCAGGCATCACCGAATTGTCAGGCAAACTGACTAAATTATCCTTGAAGACCTTGCAACGGCTCGCATAAACTACTGTTCAAGCATCCAGCCTGTGATTAATCGCAGAGCAGTGCAAACATCCAACCTGTTGTTTTTCAAGGAGTTTCTCATGGACGTCGCAGTCAAAGGCACCAACCCCGCATTGCCCGTGAACACCGAAAAGGCCAAGGCCCTGGCCGCTGCGCTCGCCCAGATCGAGAAGCAGTTTGGCAAGGGCACGATCATGCGCCTGGGTGAAGGTGAGGTGATCGAGGACATCCAGGTTGTCTCCACCGGCTCGCTGGGCCTCGATATCGCGCTGGGCGTGGGCGGTCTGCCCCGTGGCCGTGTGGTCGAGATCTATGGCCCGGAATCGTCGGGCAAGACCACGCTCACGCTGCAGGTGATTGCCGAGATGCAGAAGCTGGGCGGTACCTGCGCGTTTGTGGATGCCGAACACGCGCTGGATGTGCAGTACGCCCAGAAACTGGGGGTGCAACTGTCCGACCTGCTGATCAGCCAGCCCGACACCGGCGAGCAGGCGCTGGAAATTGTGGACAGCCTGGTGCGCTCCGGCGCCGTGGACCTGATCGTGGTGGACTCGGTCGCCGCGCTCACGCCCAAGGCCGAAATCGAAGGCGAGATGGGCGACGCCTTGCCCGGCCTGCAGGCCCGCCTGATGAGCCAGGCGCTGCGCAAGCTGACCGCCACGATCAAGAAGACCAATTGCATGGTCATCTTCATCAACCAGATCCGCATGAAGATCGGCGTGATGTTCGGCTCGCCCGAAACCACCACCGGCGGTAACGCGCTCAAGTTCTATGCCTCCGTGCGCCTGGATATCCGCCGCACCGGCACCATCAAGAAGGGCGACGAAGCCATCGGCAACGAAACCAAGGTCAAGGTGGTCAAGAACAAGGTGTCTCCCCCGTTCAAGACAGCAGAGTTCGACATCCTGTTTGGCGAAGGCATCAGCCGCGAGGGCGAAATCATCGACATGGGCGTGACCGCCAAGATCGTGGAAAAGAGCGGTGCCTGGTATGCCTACAACGGCGAAAAAATCGGCCAGGGCCGCGACAACGCGCGTGAGTTCCTGCGCGAGAACCCCGACCTCGCCCGCGAGATCGAGAACAAGGTGCGCGAAGGCCTGGGCATTGCGCTGCTGCCTGGCGCACTGCAGGCCCCTGCCGCCACTGCGGACGAGTGAACTCCGAAATTTCAAGCAAAATTGGCTGCTAGCGCTTGATTGGCAAGCACCAGCAGCTATTAAATTTGAAGCAAATAGATTCATGGGGTTCACCACGCTCTCGCTCAAGGGCCGGGCCCTGCGCCTGCTAAGCCAGCGGGAGCATTCCCGCAGCGAGCTGGCCGCCAAGCTGGCGCCCCATGCAGAGAGCCCCGAGGAGCTGGCCGCCCTGCTGGACCTGCTGGTGGAGCAGGACTGGCTGAGCGACAAGCGCGCGGCCCAATCCCTGGTGCACCGCCGTGGCCCCCGCCTGGGTGCAGCCCGCCTCGTTCGGGAACTGCGCAACCGGGGAGTGGCCGATGAGCTGGTGCGCGAGGCCACGGCCCCGCTGCTGGCCACCGAGGTGCAGCGTGCCCGAGAGGTATGGCAGCGCAAGTTTGGCCAGGTGCCGCTGGACATGAAAGAACGCTCGCGCCAGGTCCGCTTCCTGATGGCACGCGGCTTCACGATGCATGCCATCCAGAAAGCCATTGGTGGCGATACGGGCGGCGACACGAATGACGAGAACCCTTGCGCCACCTGACCCAACCGGGCAGCGTCCACAAGCCAGCCCCGGTCAGCGCTGTGTTGTCAACTCTGCAGAGGTACTGCTGGCTGAGGGTGCCGCAAGCACCTCGGGTGGCAAGGGTACCCACCGGGCATCCAGGCCATTGGGGTCCACCACATACACGATGGCCTGCCCCGAGCCTCGATCGCTCAGGATGCCCGTGATCCATGGGGCATGTGCGGACACGCTGCCCGGCACAGGGTGCACGTTGTCCTGCGACACCACGCCCACCAGACGCTCCACCAACAGCACCACCGGGCGGCCTTGGCTCTTGACCACGACCGCCACGGCCCGCCGAGGGTCGGCCAATGCAGACAGGCCCGCAATGCGGCAGGCGTCATAGGCGGGCGCCATGCGGGTGCCGCCTTCGTGGGCAATCTCCAGCATGCCGGCCAGCTGCGCCGGGCCCGGCACCTGCACCAGGCGCGCGGCCGACATGGCCTGCTGCACGTGCATGCTGTCAATGGCCAGCAGCAGGGCGCCACAGGCCACCACACCATAGCGGCGCACATTGCCGCCCGCCCCCTGCACAGATGACTGCGGCAAGGCCAGGGCACCGCCGCTGACCACGGCGGGCTGCACGGGCATCAGCAATACGGAGTACACGGGTTCCCGGTATCCATCGTCGCGCTTGAATTCCCGGTATCCGGTGCTGACCGCCACACCCGCCAGATAGTCCTGCCCTTGCCAGTGCACGCGCTGCGCGGTGGCGGGCAGGACCGACGCAGTCGCCGCAGAGGAAGTTCTTGCGCCCTGCCCGGGCTGCCGCCCTGCGGCGGCGGGTGGCACTGCGGCCCGTGCGATATCTGCCACAAAAGGCAACACAGGTTGCGCACCGCCCAGAGCGGCATCCGGGCCATCCTCGTCGGCGCTGGCCAGCACACGCCCCTGCGCATCGGTGAAGAAGCCGCGCATGCCCTGGCCCTGCGGCAGGGCGTCGCACAGCACGGCCTTCAGCTCGGTGGCGCAGTTGAAGGCCAGCGCGATGCCGCCCACCACCGGGCCGCCCGGCGCAGCGCGCAGCGCGGCGCAGTACACATAGGCGGGCAGCCCATCGGCCAGCGCCTGGGGCTGCATGGGCGACACGGCGTAGGCCTGCGAACCTTGCAAGGCCAGGGTGCGCCGGACCAGGTCGGCATCCAGCTGCAGGTCGGCGGGCAGCGTGTTGGCATCGCAGGACACGGCCACCACGAGCCCCTGGCGGTCAAACAGCGCCACGCGCCGGTACACCGTGTAGAGGCTGTTGAGGTGCGCGAGGATCTGTGCCGCGCGCTGTGCTGCAGCGGCTGATTGCCCGGGCGCGCCCCGCGCCTGGATGTCACCCAGCGCATGGGCCAGTTCTTCGGACAGCGCCCACCAGCGGCAGTCGTTGGCGCGTTCGTAGAGGTTGCGGTCCATGATGCGGACCGCCAGGCCCGCATGGGCCTTCATCTCGGCGCGGCGCCCTGCCAACAGCAGTCCGCGCAGTTCCTGGATGGCACCGTCGAAGACGGCAATGGTGTCCTTGCCCGTGCGCCCGATCTGGTCAAACACGGCATGGATCGACGAGCCTGCACTCACTGCCGATTCGGCCACCTTGCCATTCCAGATCACGCGGGTAAGCCCTTCTTCGATGGCGCGGGCGCGTTCCACAATGGCGCGCAGCATGGGATCGTCCACCTCCATGCGCGCTGCCTCAGCCGTCGCCGGCGCGCCACCGCCCCCTGCCGACTCCTGCATACCTTGCTCGCCCTTGAACGCCGCATCCAGCCGCACCAGCGCCACCGCCCGCCAGGGCAGGCCTTGGTAGCCCTGGTAGCCCCGGGTGGTGCGCGCCTGCGCCAGGTAGTCGTGGCCCCGGTGGGTGCAGGGGCGGGCGTCAAGCGACTGCAGAGAGCCAGTGACCACGACCTCGCCCACTGAGAATTCAGCGGGCTTGCTGGACGCAATGACACGGTCACTGCCATCCACGAGCAGCAGCGCCACGCGGTCCTCGGGGTCGCGCAGGTCGGCAAAGATCGACTCCAGCTCGGAATGGAGTCCAAAGCGCAGCACCACGGCCCCGCAGGCGCGCCCCTGCGCCGATACAACGCGGTGCACATACAGCAGCAGATCGCCTTCGCCGGGATACCAGTCCGAGGCACCGTAGTGCTCGCCATAACCGGGCCTGTCCATCGCACCCCGCCACCACGAGGGCTCCTGCACAACCAAGGCCTCAGTCACCTGCCGGTCTTGCAGGCCCAGCAACGGATGGGCACAGGCATCCAGCAGCAGGATGTCGTCATAGACGGTGTATTTGGCGCGGTACTCTTGCAACCGCTGGCGCAGCAGCGTGGCGGCATCGGGGTCGCCTTGGACTGCCGCAGCCTCCACAAAAGCCACCAGCGGTCCATCGGTGGCGATGAAGCCGACATCGGCCGTGCGCTCGAAAAGGTTGCGCACCAGAATATCGATGGCCACCTGGGCGCGGGACGCCAGGTCGCCCATGCGGTTGCTCAGGTGGGTGGTGGCAATGTGCTCCACCATCTCCTGGGCCAGCGTGGCGAATGCGGTGCGCGTCTGGTCCAGGGTATGCAGGAAACCCGCCGCCTCGCCCGGGCACACGATGCGTGCAGTGGTGTCGATGACCTCCCAGCGAAGATCCAGGCGCTGCAACGCAGCTTCGAGCTTCTGCAGCGACCGCATCTGCGGCGCCACGATGTCATAAGACAGTGGAAAACCCATCAGCCCCCCCAAACATACGGCGTGCGCCAGTGGGCCTGGCGTGGTCAGCGGTCTGGAATCAGCTTAAACGATTCCGCCAGGGACGCCCACAGAAAAAACGCGCCAGGTCTGGCGCGTCGAAAACCTGCCGGGCAGACAGGAGTGTGGGGAAACCCGTAGCGGTTCAGAGACCGAGCATCAGCTGCAGGTTCTGCACTGCGGCGCCACTGGCGCCTTTGCCCAGGTTGTCCAGGCGCGCAATGACCACGGCCTGCCGGTATTGCTCGTTGGCAAACACGCGCAGCTCCAGCTTGTTAGTGTCGGTCAGCGTGTCGGCGGCGAGCTTCAAATCATCGGTGGGCGGCAGTACGCTGACCCACTGCTCGGGCGTGTTGGTGCGGCTGTAGTGACCGGCCAGCGCGTCGTGCAGGTCGCTGGCCTTGGGGGCTCCGGGCAGCAGGTCCAGGTGCAGCGGCAACTGCACCAGCATGCCCTGGCGGAAGTTGCCCACGGCGGGGATGAACACCGGGCGGCGTGTGAGGCCGGTGTAGCGCAGGATCTCGGGGATGTGCTTGTGCGTCAGGCCCAGGGCGTAGGCCTCATACGGCGCTGCAGTGCCTGCCTCGTACGCTTCAATCATGGTGCGGCCGCCGCCGGAATAGCCCGACACCGAAGGCAGGCTCAAAGGGTAGTCCGCAGGGATCAGGCCGGCGTCCACCAGCGGGCGCAGCATGGCAATCGCGCCCGTGGCGTAGCAGCCGGGGTTAGAGACACGGGTGGCGTCGCGCACCGCCTGCGCCTGCGATGCAGCGAGTTCTGGAAACCCGTACACCCAGCCATCGGCCGTGCGGTGGGCCGTGCTGGCGTCGATCACCTTGACCTTGCGGCCCGAGCTGCGCTCGATCTCATCGACCATCGCCACGGTGTCGCGTGCCGCATCGTCGTGCAGGCACAGCACCACCAGGTCGACCCCCGCGATCAGGTCGCGCTTGGCGGCCGGGTCTTTGCGCAACTCGGGCGCAATGCTGACCAGCTCGATCTGCGGCATGGCCTGCAGGCGCTCGCGGATCTGCAGGCCCGTGGTACCGGCTTCGCCATCGATAAAGACTTTGGACATGAAGGTGCTCCTGCAAAAAGGCGGCAGCGGCTGCCGGAATAGAAAAGAGAAAAAGGGGGGATGGGAAGCCTACCAGCCCAGCCCAGGGTGTAAGTTAGGCACAAGGATGGTGCGTTGCAACATGATACAGTCGCGGGTTGCCATGTCCCAAGCCCGCGGCCAGACATCTGTTCATGGTAAACGGGTAACTACCACCCTTCCCTGAGAGAGACCTCATGAAGATTCACGAATACCAAGGCAAGGAAATCTTGCGCAATTTTGGTGTGCCCGTTCCGCGTGGCATTCCCGCATTCACGGTGCAAGAAGCCGTTGAAGCAGCCCAGAAGCTCGGCGGCCCCGTGTGGGTGGTCAAGGCCCAGATCCACGCCGGTGGCCGTGGCAAGGGCGGCGGCGTGAAGGTTGCCAAGACCATTGACGACGTGAAGGCACGCGCCAGCGACATCCTGGGCATGCAGCTGGTCACGCACCAGACCGGCGCTGAGGGCCAGAAGGTCCGCCGCCTGTACATCGAAGACGGCGCCGACATCAAGAACGAACTGTATGTGTCGCTGGTCACCGACCGCGCCACCCAGAAGGTCGCCCTGATCGCTTCGAGCGAAGGCGGCATGGACATCGAGGAAGTGGCCCACTCCACCCCCGAGAAGATCATCACCGAGATGATTGACCCGCTGACCGGCATCACCGAAGAACAGAGCCGCAAGGTGGCAGCCGCCATTGGCCTGACCGGCGCCTCCATCGACCAGGCCGTAGACATCTTCGCCAAGATCTACAAGTGCTACATGGACACCGACGCGTCGCTGGTGGAAATCAACCCCCTGAACTGCGACTCCAAGGGCAACCTGATGGCCCTGGACGCAAAGTTCAACTTTGACGCCAACGCGCTGTTCCGTCACCCCGAAATCGTGGCCTTCCGCGATCTGGACGAAGAAGATCCAGCCGAAGTGGAAGCCTCCAAGTTCGACCTGGCCTACATCAGCCTCGATGGCAACATCGGCTGCCTGGTGAACGGCGCCGGCCTGGCCATGGCCACCATGGACACCATCAAGCTGTTCGGCGGCGAACCCGCCAACTTCCTGGACGTGGGCGGCGGTGCCACCCCCGAGAAGGTGACTGAAGCCTTCAAGATCATGCTGAAGAACCCCAAGGTCGAAGGCATTCTGGTCAACATCTTCGGCGGTATCATGAAGTGCGACACCATCGCCACCGGCGTGATCACCGCTTGCAAGGCCGTGAACCTGAATGTGCCGCTGGTCGTGCGCATGAAGGGCACGAACGAAGAGCTGGGCAAGAAGATGCTGGCCGAGTCTGGCCTGCCCATCATCGCTGCAGACACCATGGCCGAAGCTGCGACCAAGATCGTTGCTGCCGTCAAGTAAGCCCGGAGAATACACATGTCGATCTACATCAACAAAGACACCAAGGTCATCACCCAGGGCATCACGGGCAAGACGGGCCAGTTCCACACCGAAAAGTGCCAGGAATACGCGAACGGCAAGAACTGCTTCGTGGCGGGCGTGAACCCCAAGAAGGCGGGCGAGTCGATCTTCAACATCCCGATCTACGCCTCCGTCAAGGAAGCCGCCCAGCAGACCGGCGCCACCGTGTCGGTGATCTACGTGCCTCCAGCAGGCGCTGCAGATGCCATCTGGGAAGCCGTGGAAGCCGACCTGGACATGGCCATCTGCATTACCGAAGGCATTCCGGTCAAGGACATGCTGATGGTGCGCAACAAGATGAAGGCCAAGGAAGCTGCTGGCGGCAAGAAGACGCTGCTGCTGGGCCCCAACTGCCCTGGCCTGATCACGCCTGACGAAATCAAGATCGGCATCATGCCCGGTCACATCCACCGCAAGGGCCGTATCGGCGTGGTGTCCCGCTCGGGCACGCTGACGTACGAAGCCGTGGCCATGCTGACCGAAGTCGGTCTGGGTCAATCGAGCGCCGTGGGCATTGGTGGCGACCCCATCAACGGTCTCAAGCACATCGACGTGATGAAGGCTTTCAACGACGATCCAGACACCGACGCCGTGATCATGATTGGCGAAATCGGCGGTCCTGACGAAGCCGAAGCCGCCCAGTGGTGCAAGGCGAACATGAAGAAGCCTATCGTGGGCTTCATCGCTGGCGTGACGGCCCCTCCCGGCAAGCGCATGGGCCACGCTGGCGCGCTGATCTCTGGCGGTGCCGACACGGCCGACGCCAAGCTGGCCATCATGGAAGAGTCGGGCTTCATCATCACCCGCAATCCTTCGGAACTGGGCAAGCTGCTCAAGGCCCAGCTGAAGTAAATCTCGCTGCGCCCGTCCGCGTCACCGCGGACACCTTGGGCTTGAGGGCTCGCAGAGGAACGCGAACTCCAAAAAAAGCGTCCGGAACCAAGGTTCCGGGCGCTTTTTGCATGGGTGGGCCAAAGTGTGCCCGGGTGGCTCGTCGCATTCGGGTGACAAAAATGACACACCCGATTCATGCGTCCTGCCTGCCCCGACAAGAACCGCCATCGAATCCTCGATGAACCACCCGTCGCATGCGGTTGGGGGTCACACCAAGCCCCCTGCAGCCCCGGCTTAAATATTGCTTTGAACAGCTCTCAATACAGAGAGTGGAATATCAGCAAGTGGGACGAACAACCTCGGGGCGGTGGCTTGGCATGTGGCGTACCGATGGTTTGCGGGGCGCATTGGCTGCGGCGGTGCTGGTTGCACTGTGCGCAGCCACGGGTGTGTTCAAGTGGCTGGAGTACCGCGTGTATGACGCTGCGACCAGCATCCACACGCCAGCCCCGTTGCCTGAAATTGCCATCATTGGCATCGACGATGCCAGCCTTGAAAGCTTGGGCAACGGCCCCTGGTCACGAGATGTCTACGCCAAGCTGATCGATCAGCTTTCGGCGGCTGGCGCCAAGACCATTGTCCTGACCCCGTCTTTTGCCGAACCCCAGTCCGACCGTGGCCTTGCCTACCTTCGCAAAATGCGGGACACGATGGCGCGGGCGGGGGACACATCCCCGCTGGCGACGGAGTTGAGCCGCACCGTAGACGAGGCGGAGAAGGCTCTGGATTCTGACGCGCGCCTCGCCGCCAGCATCCAACGGGCCGGCAACGTATTCCTGGCTTCGCGCTACACCCTGGCGGGCGGTGCCCGCACGCCGCTGCCCGCCTATGCGCACCGCAGCGTTTTGCCGAACCCTGCGAGCTTTGCGATCCCCGCCACATCGGCGCAAAACCCGGTAGCCGGGATCGGTTCGGTGGCGGCAGGCGTTGGTCATCTTTCGGTCGCCCTGGACGAAGATGGTCACCTTCGCGGCATTCCCCTTCTGCTGCGGTACGACGACGTCGGCGTGCCCTCCTTGGCCTTGCTCGCGGCGAGGCACAGTCTGCATCTGGGCCAAAACGAACTGCGGGTTCAGACGGAGCCTCAGGGCATTCGCATGGGTGGGCTGCACGTTGTGACCGACGGTTCGGCGGTGATGCACCCGCGATTTCACGCAGCGCCGGACGGTGCCTCCGCATTCCCTGTGGTGTCTTTTGCCCAGGTATCCAGCGGCAAGATTCCGCCGCAGGACTTCAAGGACAAAGTGGTACTGGTGGGTGAGACAAGCAACGCGCTGGTCACCCCATGGGTCCAGTCCAGCGCGCGCACGATGTATCCCGTGGAGATGCTGGCGCAAACGCTGTCGGCCATACGGCTGGGCCTCGGGGTGCAACGACCTGAGTGGGCATGGACGGCGTCCTGGGGCAGCGCACTGGGAGCATTGCTCTTTGTTGCGCTGGCCCTTCCGAGACTCTCTCGTCCAGCCGGGGGAGTGCTGGGCGCAGGGCTCCTGCTCCTGCTCGTCGCCACTGAGTGGGGCCTGCTGCGTTACGCAGGGCTCTGGATTCCTTTGGCGCCCGGCGTGCTGGCTTTGTTGGGAGGCATCACAGCCTTTGCCGTGCTGGGCAAGCTCGGCGCAAGAGGTACACCCCCATCAGCGGAAACCGCCGAAACCGATCGCATGATGGGGCTTGCGCTGCAGGGGCAGGGCCAATTGGACATGGCCTTCGAGCGCTTGCGCCGGGTGCCGCCCAGCGATGCCCTGATGGACAACCTGTACCACCTGGCGCAGGACTTTGAGCGCAAGCGCAACTTTGCCAAGGCCAAGTCCGTCTACAAACACATCCTGCAGCACAACAAGGGATACAAGGATGCCCATGCACGGTACAAGCGTGTGCGGGCGCACCTGCAGAAGGAAACTGGCGCCCCGTCCAGCACACCCGCATCGATTCCCCCCACCCCAGCGCCGCGCCTGCCAGGTGATGCCGCAACCGGCATACCGATGCTGGGCCGCTATCAGATAGACAGGGAGATTGGCAAAGGGGCGATGGGCGTGGTCTACCTGGGAAGAGACCCAAAGATTGGACGCGTGGTTGCCATCAAGACCCTGGCGCTCGGCGAAGAGTTCGAGGGCGACGCACTCATCGATGCCAGAGCCCGGTTCTTTCGCGAGGCAGAAACAGCGGGGCGCCTGCAGCACCCCTGCATCGTGACGATCTTTGATGCTGGCGAGGAACACGATCTGGCCTACATCGCCATGGAGTTCCTCAAGGGCGCAGACCTGGCGCGGGCCTGCCATGCTGGGCATCTTCTACCGGTGGCCACGGTGCTTTCCATCGGAGCGCGCGTTGCCGAGGCGCTGGACTACGCCCACGCGCACAACGTGGTGCACCGCGACATCAAGCCTGCCAACATCATGTTCGACGCCGCCACGGATGCCGTGAAGGTGACGGATTTTGGCATTGCACGCATCACGGATTCCAGCAAGACACGCACAGGACTGGTTCTGGGGACCCCGAGTTTCATGTCACCGGAGCAACTCGCGGGCAAGAAGGTGGATGGCCGGTCAGACCTCTACTCATTGGGTGTCACGTTGTTTCAGCTGCTGACGGGCTCGCTGCCGCTGCGCGGGGAGTCGATGACGGAGCTGATGCACAAAATCGCCAACACGGAGGCGCCCGACATTCGGCAGCTGCGCCCCGAGCTTTCCCCCGCCGTGGCGCGCGTGGTGGCCCAGGCCCTTCAGAAACGCCCGGAGGCCCGGTACCAGACGGGCCGGCAATTTGCCGCCGACCTGCGGCAGGCGGGCGTGGCAGCCGGACAGGCGGGATCGCCGGAGCCGGGAGCAGTCGTCTATGATGCGGACCGCGATGCAACAGGGCATGAAATGGCGGATTTTCAGAGAACCGTGATGGAGCAACCCGCTGGGCGGGGCGCGGCATCCCCGCCGATTTCAGGCGCCCGATGACGCTCGCCCCAACATCCATGACCTACGAATTTTTCGCACGCACCGACAAAGGCCGCGTGCGCACCAATAACGAAGATGCGGTGGCGGTCGACCGGGATGCTCAGGTCGCCATCCTCGCCGATGGCATGGGCGGATACAACGCTGGTGAAGTGGCAAGCGGCATGGCCACCACGTTCATCCGCACCGAGATGGCCCGCTGGTTGGGGCAGGCCGGCAGCACTCCCCAATCGACCGACGTGCGGCGAGCCCTGGAGATCTGCGTCGAGAACGCCAACCATGCCATTCTGGGTGCCTCGCTTTCCAACCCCCAATATGCGGGAATGGGCACCACGCTGGTGGTCGGGGTTTTCCACGGCAGCCGCCTCATCCTCGGACATATTGGCGACTCCCGCTGCTATCGCCTGCGCGATGGCACCCTGCAACAGATCACACGCGACCACTCCTGGCTCCAGGAACAGGTTGATGCCGGCCTGCTTACAGCGCAGCAAGCCGCGCTGTCGTCCAATCGCAATCTCGTTACCCGTGCGCTGGGCGTAGAACCCAATGTCATGATGGAAGTCAACGAGTTTCAGGTGGCCCCCAATGACTTGTTCCTAATGTGTTCAGACGGCCTCACGGACATGGTCGCTGACTCAGACTTGGCGGAGCTGGTGCGAACACCACTGCCTTTGGAGGAAAAAGCCACATTGCTCATCGACACTGCCAATGCGAACGGTGGGCGTGATAACGTCAGCGTACTGCTGGTGCAAGCGGCTGCGGGGGGCAAGAAACGCGGCCTTATGTCCCGATTGCTAGGGGCCGCGTAAGTGGCGCCGACTACAACAATTACTCATCACATCAGGAGTGGATCATGCCCAGAATGATCGTTTCAATCGACGGGGTTGTCATCAAGGAAGTGCAACTGACCAAAGAGCGCACTACGCTCGGCCGCCGCCCTTACAACGACATCGTGATCGATAACCTCGCCGTGAGCGGCGAACATGCCGTCATTCACATGGCAGGCCAGGATGTGGAAATTGAAGACCTGGGGAGCACCAACGGCACCTACGTCAACGCCAAGGCTGTCAAGCGCCAGGAACTGCGCAATGGCGACACCGTTGAGGTGGGCAAGTACAAGATCCGTTTCCTGCACGAGGCTGAAGGGCAAAACTTCGAGAAGACCATGATCTTCAAACCGGGAATGGTGCCTCCGTTGGGCACGGCCTCCCGGCCTGCCCCGCTGGGTGCTGCCACTGCCCCGCCCATCTCCGGGGTCATCCGTGTGATGTCTGGTGCCGCTGCGGGACGGGAAGTGTCGCTGCAAAAAGTGGTTACCACCATCGGCAAACCTGGCGTTGCCGTGGCCTCCATTACCAAGCGGCATCAGGGCTTCGTGCTGGCCCATGTCGAGGGCCCCGACATGCCTCTGCTCAATGGTGCTTCCATCGGCACATCTCCTGTACCTCTCAAACACGGTGATCGGCTGGAGTTGGCAGGTACGGAAATGCAGTTCGAACAAAGCTGACGGCCGCACCCGGGCCTCGCGCCCCATCTGGCAATTTATCTGCCGACCTTGTCGCCGGAACCCATGCAATCCAGACTCTTGCATCTGTTCCGACGGCACGCTCGCCGCACGGCAGTCACCCTGATTCCGTTAGCGTTTGCACTGCTGCACATTTCAGGCGCCCTTCATCTCCAGGTGCTGGAGCGGCTCGAAAACATCATCTACGACACCCGGCTGCGTGCGACCATGCCGCGTACGCTGGACGAGCGCATCGTCATCGTTGATATTGACGAAAAAAGCCTTGATAGGGTGGGGCATTGGCCTTGGGGACGGGACAAGCTTGCTGCTTTGACGCAGGAGCTGTTTGAACGGCAACAGGTCGCGCTGGTGGGGTTTGACGTCCTCTTCGCGGAAGCAGACGGAAGCTCGGGTCTCGCAAACTTGGAGCGTTTGGCCAAAGGGCCTTTGCGGGCGCAGACGGGCTTCAAGGAACAACTGGCGCGCCTGGCTCCCGCTCTTGACTACGACGCACTCTTTGCCCGCGCTCTGCAAGGCCGACCTGCGGTTCTGGGCTACTACTTCACCAGTGACCGGGACGGGAGAACAAAAGGTGTTCTACCCCCTCCTGCCTTGCCCACCGAGAGACTTCGTGGTCTCCCATTGCGGGCCACCTCCTGGGGTGGATACGGCAGCAACATTGAAAAACTGGCCAATGCTGTGCCTGCTGCGGGTTTTTTCAACTCGGTTACCGATGACGATGGCGTAGTCCGTTCCCTTCCTCTCCTTGCGGAGCACCAGGGAAAGTACTACGAATCCTTGGCGCTTGCGATGTTTCGCACTCTGCTTGGCTTGCCGGAAGTACATCCCAACTATGTCAGCGCCGTCCCCCAAGGCACCCACGACACCTTGCACAGCATCGTGCTGCGCCAGCATGGCCGCGAACTTGCGCTGCCTGTAGACGACCGGCTAGCAACACTCATACCCTTTCGCGGCCCCGGCGACGTGAGCGGAGGGTCATTCCGCTATGTTTCCGCGTCGGATGTACTGGAGGGCAAACTGCCTGCCAACAACCTGCAAGGCCAACTGATTCTGGTGGGCTCAACAACCCCCGGTCTGCTCGACCTGCGCGTAACCCCCGTAGGCCGAACCTATCCCGGCGTGGAAACCCACGCCAATATGCTGTCCGCCTTTCTTGACGGCAAAAGCATCGTGCGACCGGACTACGCGGTAGGCTTTGACGCTGCACAGCTGCTCTGCGCAGGTGTTTTACTGGCCGTCGCCCTGCCCGCGCTGTCAGCCACCTCGGCGGTGCTTCTTAGCCTGGGGGTCGTTGCAGCGCTGGCAGGCCTCAACCTGTGGCTCTATCTGGCTCAAGGCTTGGCAATGCCACTGGCGACGGTAATCGTGATGGCGGTACTGGCATTCGCGCTCAACATGGTCTACGGCTACTTTGTAGAGAGCAAATCAAAACGTGAGTTGGCGGCCCTTTTCGGCACCTACGTCCCCCCCGAGCTGGTGGACGAAATGGTCAAGGAACCCGAGAACTACAGCATGGAGGCCACGAGCAGGGAGCTGACGGTGATGTTCTGCGACATGCGCGGATTCACCGCCATGTCGGAACGGATGGAGCCTTTGCAATTGCAGGCTCTTCTGAATGACGTATTCAGCAAACTCACGCACATCATTCGCGGCCACCGTGGCACCATCGACAAATACATGGGCGACTGCGTGATGGCGTTCTGGGGCGCTCCCGTATCCACACCCGACCACGCCCACCTGGCTGTCTCTGCCGCCATCGACATGGCGAGCGCCATTGCGCAGATCAACGAAGGCCATCGCCAGCGGGGGCTGCCTGACATTGGCGTCGGCATCGGTCTGAACACCGGGATGATGTGTGTGGGCGACATGGGTTCGGACATCCGTCGCAGCTATACGGTGATCGGCGACGCGGTCAATCTGGGATCGCGCCTGGAGGGGCTGTCAAAACACTACGGCACATCCATCGTCGTGAGTGCGAGCACACAAAGATTGGCACCACAGTTCGCGTGGCAGCAGCTGGACCTGGTCCGGGTTAAAGGCAAAGCGCAGGCGGTGGCCATTTACCGGCCCCTCTGCAAACTCGAGGCGTTGACCGAATCGCATGCGAAGGAACTGAAAAGTTGGAGCCAATTCCTGGCAGCCTACAAAGCCCAGGATTGGGCACAATGCGAGCATTGGCAATTGCGCTTTAAGGCATACAGCCCGGACAGCGTGCTTTACCGCTTGTACGGAGACCGGGTAACGCACTTGCGGAAACAGCCATTTGTCGCGAATTGGGACGGCGCCACCAATTTCGACAGTAAATAGTCGGGCCAATAAACTCTGAAAGCTACCCATGAAGGTTCGCGTGCTCGGATGCTCCGGCGCCATCGCCAAAGACTGCCGCACGACCTCGTTCCTGATTGACGACAACATCCTTATTGATGCTGGAACGGGAGTAGGAGACCTCACGCTAGAGGAGATGAGCAAGATCGACCATGTGTTCCTGACACATTCGCACCTGGATCACATTGCGGCGTTGCCGCTGATGCTCGACGCAGTGACCTCAATGCGCAGCGCGCCCGTCCGGGTCCACGCTCTATCGGGCACTATTGCCGCCTTACAGGCCCATGTGTTCAATGACGTCATCTGGCCTGACTTTAGCGCCATCCCGTCGGCTCACCAGCCTTTTATGCGGTACCACACCATCCGGACGGGCCAGCAGATCAATGCGGGCGGCATTCTGATCGAGGCTCTGCCGGCCTTGCATACCGTTCCCGCAGTGGGATATGCAGTACGCGGCGCCGACGGCTGGTTGGCGTTCAGTGGGGACACTGGGCGCAACCCTGCGTTCTGGACTCGCGTTAACGCTTTGCCAGTTGCCCTCCTTATTATCGAAACCGCGTTCAGTAACCGCGAAGTCGAGCTTGCTAACCGTAGTTTGCATCTGTCGCCTTCCACCTTGGCCGAAGAGCTCACTAACATACTCCCGGGCCAGCGGTACCCAATCTATATCACCCACGCAAAACCTTCGGAGACTGGACTCATCATGGAAGAGATTCGAGAGTTTGAAGTGCATATGCCCCAAGGGTTTACAGCACCGCACAACATTCGTTGGTTGCAAGCGGGTCAGAAGTTTGTTGTATAGCCACGGGCTGAGCAAACGAGCGGACTGCTGCGACTTGTTTGTGCATGTATAGCGATGGACTACGATGAACCCCGGTTTGGTCGCACCCGCGCCATCCGGTACCCACGACATCGCAGACGTGGCGGGGAGAAATCTGACATTCTTGATCGGTCAAAAATGTCACTCATCACAACAATGGACACACCCCGTTACAACACTCGTCCTTTTTGCCGCAAACTGGTGCCAGCTGCTGTCTGGCACGAAAACTGCGTCAGATCTGCAACCTGATATGTTCTTCAGGTTCAATTGCAATTGACCTCCAAGGAGTTTTTATGAAGCGTTTCATGCAAAAGGGTTTTACCCTGATCGAACTGATGATCGTTGTGGCGATCATCGGTATCTTGGCTGCCGTGGCGCTGCCTGCCTACCAAGATTACACAGTCCGTGCGAAGGTCTCTGAAGCAGTCATCGCAGGCTCTTCCGTCAAAGGCATGTTTAGCGAAGCATTCCAAACCGATGGCACGCAGGGACTGATCAACGCGGCAACTGCTTACGATGCCGTTCCCATTGCGGAAAAGTCTTCGAAGTACGTACAGAATATCGTTGTCAATAAGGCCTCGCCATGGACGATCACCGTTCAGGTTGATGCAACTGCCGCAAACGGTATTCCCACGGGTCTGGATGGTCAAACGATCACTTTTTCTCCAAATGTGAACGGCAAAACTCCAGCAGTCACTTCTCAAGGTGCCGTAGATTGGGCTTGCGGCTCTGTGACGACTTTGAATGCTGCAGCCCGCAAGTTGGCTAACGTTGCGAAGGGCACGTTGCCCGCCAAGTACGCTCCTTCCGAGTGCCGTTGATTTTCTTGCGCTGAACTGCGCTGGAATTTTGGTTTTCACAACGCCCGCTTTTGCGGGCGTTGTTGTTTACTTCGAGCTTTTTTAAGTTTCCACATATGACTACGCGAAGTCTGCCAGTACTTGTTCGTCTTGCAGAAACCTTGCCTTGGGCATTCCGCCACTTACTGCTGTCGTTGACGATTGCGGGGGCGACTTCTGTATTGGTTTTCGGCGTCTGGTTTCCCACGCCCTACCGCGAAGTTTCGGGTGGGCTTGCGCTGTTTGTCTTAATGTTGGGAGTGGACGTGGTCTGTGGGCCATTGCTGACCCTGCTGCTGCTGCATCCATCCAAGTCACGCAAGGCGCTGGCCGTGGACATAGCATTGATCGCCTGCGTGCAGCTTGTAGCATTGGCCTATGGCCTGCACACGCTGAGTCAAGCACGGCCGCTGGCCGTGGTTTTCGAGGTAGACCGTTTCCGGGTTGTGACGATTGCCGACATTCTTGAGCGCGATTTGGCGGCCGCGCCGCCCTGGGTACGTCCCTGGAGCTTTAAGCCGCCTCAAGTGCTGGGTACGCGCACAGCCCGCAGCGGCGTTGAAAAACTCGACAGCGTCGATGCATCACTTCAGGGAATAGAGCCAGCACAACGGCCTAGCTGGTGGCAAGACTATCTCCTGAGTGCTGCCAGCGCCAAGGAGCGGTCCTTGCCGCTGAGCGCGCTGCAACAGCTCAATCCCGGACGAATCCACCATATTCAGATGGCTGCGGCCCAGGCCGCACAGGCGCCGCAACCGGGGGAAACCAGTAGTCCCAACGCGCTGCGCTGGCTGCCGCTGGTGAGTCGCCAGGCGATGGATTGGGTAGTACTTTTAGACCCTGCCACTGCACGCATCCGTGGCTATGTAAAAGCAGATGGCTTCGGATCCTGATGCCTCTTTGTGGGCGGAGCTTAATGCATGACAGGTACGGAAATTTAGAGCTCTAACGTAATCAGCGCACGGGAACTTCGACCTGTCGCGCTGGCGCTGTTGCTTCAGTGTGGCTTTGAGCGATCGCCACTAGTAGCCCCAACCCGGTGGTCTGATTGGCATCCAGCGTTACCTTAGGGCCGTACGACTCCGCTGTTTGCAGCAACTGGTCCCAGCGTTTCTGGTGGGCTAGGCTGTACAGCACGGCTGAAAGCGCCATTGAGCTGAAGTCTGTTTGCAGGGCAGCGATCTGCGGTGGCCGTTCAAGCCATTGTTGGCCAAACTTCTCCATTGCTGCATAGTCTCGTCGCGCATGGGCATCCAATATCTCAAAAACGGCTCTGAACTCGACGGGCATACTGACACATCGGGCCCACTCAGGCTCAATCAGAACGCCTCGGAGCTCTTGAGTGCTCAAGTGCCCGAGAGTCCGCTCTGCTAGTTCGCGTAAACGCAAAGAAAATGAAGATGTTCGCTGGGCGCTCCAAGTTGTAGAGCATTCCGCTAGCAAGGCTTTTATCTGCAGCGCAGGGAGTGTGGCCTTGTCGTTCAGCCGCCCATCGGCGTGTTCTTTTATAGTCTGATTGCGCATTGCGCCTGCCAATGCGCGCGCTCGAAGGGTGTAGACGTCAGCGATGAAGTGATCCAGCGGTGAGGGCGACATCTCTGCCGGCAAAGGCAGGCGCACGGCCAGCGTTTCCAGCAGCTGCGGCAGATAAAAGGGCAAAGTTAAGATTCCGTCGGCAGAAGATTTGAGGTAGCGCGCTTTGGGCGCATGCAGACCAAGTACAGGGTAAAAGTCAGAATTGGTAGGCAGGCTGCCGTAGTAACGGGCGATGCCGCGCAGCAAATCGGCATTGGCGACCTTCCGAAATGCCAATCGTTGCGTGCTGTCCAGCTGTAGCCGTGCGAGCTCTGCCTTCAGCTGGGGCGACTCCAGAACCCGCTGGGCGTCCAACTCTGGAAGTGGGCCGTTTTTGGTGGCGATGATCAGTAGATCTGTGGTGTTGGACAGCCAGGCACCGTAGTCGCTGAACGACGATGTAGTGAGTCCCTTCAATATGGAAGCGACCAGCTGGTCGTTGATCTCGTAGAGCTGCACCCACTGTACAAACAGACCGTTGTCAGTCAAATGGCTGGGGATGAACCGATAGAACTCCTCGGAAAAAAGCGCTCCAACGCCGCTGATCCAGGGGTTTGATGGCTCAGAAATAATAATGTCGTACTGCTTTTTCTGACCGGAAAAGTACGACTTGGCATCGTCAATGACGATACGCGAGCGTTTATCGGTATAAGCCCGCTCTACGCGGGGCCCGAAAGATCGCGCGCCTTCCACCATAGCTTGCTCAATCTCAATGGTGTCCACCCCCTCCAGGCGCGGGTCGCCGAGCAGCGTGTGGGTGGTAAGGCCCGAGCCGAATCCGATGACGCCGACTTGTTTGGGCTCGTCCAACATGGCCAGCGGCAGGACTGCCGCCATGGTCATCGTGGGCTCGTCGTCGGATGGCGGCACGTCACCCTTCATTTGAATGGCTGCATCCGGCTTGCCATTGGTTGATATGCTGAGGCCGCCATTTTCAGAGAGCACGGCCGCTACGCTCGCGGTTTTGCCATCCTTGTAATAAAGAATGCGATCGTCATTGAAAAGACTAGATCGCCCGTGCCGGTACACGCCCGAAGCCATGGTCATCGGGTCAAACGGTATGCGCACGGCCAGTATGAGTGCAACGGCCGCCAGCCCTGCTGCAATTCCAAAGCGCAGCATGGAGCGCTGATCCTGAACCTGCCCCCGCAGCAGGAACAAGCCAATGCCGATGTCCACCAGCGCCGCAATACACAACGCCAATTTAAGCCCTACAGAGGGAATCAGCAGGTGAATGGCGACCAACACGCCGAGGATGGAGCCCAGGGTGTTCCAGGCATATACCCGTCCAATGGACCGTTCGCCGTGCCCGGCACGGAGCAACGCTACCGTGAACAGCGGCAAGGTGGTACCTGCAAAAAAAGCGGCGGGCATCATGATGGCGATGGCGATGGTGGCGGTGCCCAGGTTGAACAGCGTATAACCGCCATCGGTTTTGGCCAGTGCCTGCATCAGCCAACCCACCCACGCAAAGGCGTTGGCGTAGACGGCCAGCGAAGCCAGTGCGGCGATGCCCATGAGAACCTGCATCCAGCCCACCAGTCGCAAAGGAGACGAGGTGCTGTCCGCGTGCCTGCGCACCCAGAGCCCGCCGAGCGCGATACCCGCAATGAAGGATGCCAGCATCAGCTCGAAAGCATGCATGGTGCTGCCCACGGCCATGCTGAGCATCCGGATCCAGATGATTTCATAGGCAAATGACGCCGCGCCGGACAAGGCAGTGCCAAACAGCACAGTGCGCAGCAAGGCGTTCTTACGCAGTGATTGTTCCGGCGCAATTGCACCCACAACCGCCGGAGCAGGGATAGGCTCGGGCTCCCTAGCCAGCCACCATGCCAGCGCCGCCACACCGAAGTTCAAAACCCCCGCTGTGACCATAGCACCTGGCAGCCCAACCCAAGGCAGCAGCACAAACACGGCTGCCAGCGCCCCGATCGCGGCGCCGATACTGTTAGTGAAATACAGCCCGCCGAGAAGATTGCCAGCGCTGCCCGGATAGCGCCGGATCAGGCCACCGCTCATCAGCGGGAAGGTCATGCCCAGCAATATCGTCTGGGGAAGGATAAGCAGGGCTGCTATGCTCCATCGGGCGATATCCACTGCCACTGGCGAGCCCAATGCGGGAATCAGGGTGTCGTAGCTGAAACCCGCCACGCCAGTAAACACCTGATGAAACACTAGGCCGAGCACGCCGATGATGGCCTCAATGACCGCATAGCCGCGAATCAGGTTTCGCCACTTCTGGCCGGCCCGGGCAATCCAAGCCGCCCCGGCCGCCATACCGCCCATGAAGATGGCTAACACCAGAGCCTGCGCATAGGCTGCATGGCCCAGGAAAAGTCCCAGATAGTGAGACCAGATGGATTGGTAGATGAGCCCCGCAAAACCCGAAAGGATAAATATAGCAAGCAGCCCGCCCCGCTGGCGGTTCTTTGTGATCTCGGAACTCATTCGTTGTCTCTCTCGGGTATGTTGCAGTTTAAAGATTGCAGCAAGATTGATGCCGTATGCAAATTTACTGCACCATCAGACAGGCGATTCTCGCTGCAGACGGGGGGATTGAACTCTACCAATGCCCGGCTCATCGCACTCGGATACAGAGCGAGTTTGGCGTCACACACCACGGCCCAGCCGACCTCAACTCCGCGCTGGGGCGAGTTACGCTTCATTCAAGGTTGTCTCCGGGCGGCTGCCGATGCCCCCACGGTGTCAGCAGGGCGCGGCATGCGGAGGACGGGGCCGCAGCATCCAACGCAATGAAAGTATAGGGATGGGTCTGACTTTGCATCAATACACATAGACGGTCTCGAGTTTGGCGTGTGGCAGTGGCATCTTGAGCCTCGAGCACGATCTCGAACTTCATGTCCTGGACCGCAGGGTTTTCTAGACGTGCCTGAGCCGTCACTTTGGATGACACCAATCTTGATGGCGCCCAGCCGGCCAATATCAGAAGATGTCCAGCGCCTTCCGAAGGCGCCGTACCGGATACATGCAATTGCTTGCCCTTCACATGCATCTCGGGACTAGGCCCTCGGTAGGCATCTGCCAGTGGGTGCATGCCTGGCAACAGTAGCCCCTTTTCGGACTGCGCCCTGGCAAGTGCTGCCTGACGCTCACCCATTGTTAGCGACAGGAATGACCGAAAGCAGTTGCAGAGTGCGTCCCAGACCTGCACCCCCGCTTGCTCGGCAGGGTCGCTGGAAATGGCACGCAGAAATTTCGGTGGGTTGCCCACAGCGTGGCCGCTGCGACGCAACGCTTCGTGGGCGGCGTAAGTCACAAACGTAACGTAGCCCGCACCGTTGAACTCTGCTGGTACCCAATGTGTTACCTCCGAAGTCGGCTGCAAAATCGTCCTTGAATGGGCGTCGAACAGCGCTTCCCGCTGCTGATCGTCCGGGCGCAGGATAGTCATTTGCCACACGGCCAAAGTTGAAAAAAGCAGGCAGGCGAACCACTGCATGCGGCGGAGCGGGCCCTTCCATGGCGCGGCCCATACCAAACAAACCAGAATCCATGGGGCCCAGAGATAACGTGCGTGTAGCGCCCACGGCGGATCACTGCCCGCCAACACAACCAGGGGCAGTAGCGTAACGACAACCGCGGACGCGCATACCGCGACCCAAGCGCTTGAATAGCGTACTCTTGCAAACAATGAGATGCAAACTAGTGCCAGGGCTGCCAGGCCGTGTACACCTTCTCCAAACAGGACGCTAGGAATCGAAGCGAGACTGCGCATAGCATTAGTAACGTTCCAACTGCTTACGCCGCCGCCATAGTAGCCCCCTGCACCGTCAAAAACATGCAAGCGCGCCAGGGTGTACGCCAAGGCAACCAGCATGGCTGGCGCAGCGCAAACCGCAACTCTGCGCGCTGATGGCACGAACACCCATGGCACAACAAGCCACATCAATATCCAGGGGACATAGATCTCCTTACATAGACATGCCAATCCATAAAGCAATGCTCCAGCAAGGCTCATGCCCAGAGCGTTACCTTGGGCAGTTTCCCCGGCATTGACAGCGCGTATCTGCAATACAAGTCCGAAGCTAGCAAATACCAGCCCGTCAATGTAGTGCCCCACCATCAATTGCTGAGCCATCTGAGCTGCCGGGACGCCGACCAACAACAAAGCCGGGGTCGCCCATGCGCGATGTGCCGGAAGCCACTGCCGCAAGAGCACGTACAACCCAGCAGCTGCAGCCCAAAGTGACAGAAGGTGATGGGCGTAATACCAGCGTACGTTGGCACCAAAGAGCGCGCTATTGACGTAGTACAAAAAAAGATTCCATGGAGCGAACTGGTTGCCTGAAACCGATCGCATGACCTCTGGATCAGAAAACACACTGGTCCACGGATACTGAGTCGTATGGAGCAGATGCATCCCGTCGTCCCAGCGCCACGAGCCCGACAAAGCACTATGGTGAAGTGCGAGGACGAGCAAGGCCAAGCAAAGTAACGCAAGGCCATCCGAGTATGGCTGTTGAAGCTTTATGTGCGCGGCAGACGAAGATTTGATACCGTGGGACATATGTGAATGGCGGAGTCATCGATAGGCGTGTTGCAGGGCATATGTGCAACTATTGCCACGCTACTTGCCCGTACATCCGTTAGCTGTCACATTCCGGGCAATGTCATGCGGGCTCCGAAGTTCTTTTAAGTACCCACTTACAATATTATTTTTAATTTGCGATTCACCTTCACCAAAAGCATCGATGCAAATACGGAAAAGAAAATCACCACCAAGGTCAGCAATGAACCTGAAATATCGACAAATACAAAAACCAAATGAATAACAAATACATGAATAAAATAAATCGCTGAAGAATACTCAGAGAGCCTTTTCCCACGACCTTCAAAATGTAACTTCAAAGTCAAAATGAAAATAGCAGGACACACCAATGCGAGCGATACATAATTATCAAACTCTCCATCGCGGCTTGGCTGGGTAAAATTCAAATATGATTCAGACATTAATAGCACGCCCCCTACAGCCACTCCCAAAAAAGCAGAGCGAAGTGATACACAGTCTTGAATTGAATATTTATTAATCAAATAACCGATACAGAAAAAAGGGAATGAAAAAAATACAGCATTTCTATGGGATGGATGAAAATTAAATGCGGCATCATACACTGTGCCGGAGAGCATATGGTAGTTTCCGGCGTACTGGATCATCACACCAAGCACAAACGCCATTGCAGCAAGGGTCATCATTAGTTGGGGACTTCTGTTTTTTAGAAATACCATTAACAATGCCGCCCCCAGCATGCCAGAGATATACCACAAATGCCAATATCCAATCAAAAAAATAGAAACCATCTGACCGACTGCAAAAAAACCCCCATCCGGAAGATCAATCCAGAAATATGAATAAAAACCCATCCATATCAAATATAGAACCGCGCCCCTCTTAAACCAGGCAGACTGGCAATTTTTTTCTGTTGCGACAAAGAAATAAAATCCGTTAATCATCAAAAACAACGGAACCGCAATCCTAAAAATTCCATTAACCGCAAGATAACTAGCCAATTTATTAAATTCACTCAAAAATTCAGTGTGCAAACCGACCACCATGATGGCCAAGCAAATTTTGAGAACATCCAGGGAGGTGTTTCTGAGCAAATCAAACTTTCGACAGAGCTTGTCAATTCAATTTATAAATAATGAAAATTTTGAATCACGCACAGCACTAAAAAATACTTCAACTGGTGAGTTCGAAATATCTACCGACGAACCAACACAGCAATGATGGACGCTCCCCAAGGAAAAGTGTGTTGGCGTAACCAGTGTGCTTCTGACGCAAAAACGCACTGGAGCAACGAATTAATCCAGTGCGCAGGTAAGCGGGTATCACTGTGCGGGTTGCTCTTGGAAAGAAGTCGCTGTTTGATGCGATGTGCTACCACCAGAGGTAACAGCCAAGTGTTGAAGTGACCTAATCGCTGGACTTGCCATCCAGACTGCTCGGCGAGAGCGCGCAAGGATCCAGCACGATATCTTCGCTGATGATGGTGAACAATGTCATGCCCACTCCAAAGCCACTGGTATGCCGGAACGGTCAGCACCAAGTGCCCGCCGGGTTTGACAATTTTCAGAATACTCTGAAGCGAGGCAAAATCGTCAGGGATATGTTCCAGCACATCAAAAAGGCACACAAGATCAGCTGAAGACAGAGGGGGGAGATCGTAGGGTAAATGTCCCGGCAAAACACTGCAAGCATTGCATTTTTCTGCATATCTGCGAGCAAACTGATCCATTTCCACCGCTGTAACTGCTCCGAACTCCTGCAACATTGCAATATTACCCCCCGTTCCACATCCAAGTTCCAAAATCTGCGGGGTGGCAGGTAATGGTAACGCCTGCAAGACGCTTCGCAAAATTGCCCGCCGAGCGACGAACCACCAGTGTTCATACTCAAGCCGGGCCATTTCCTTGTAGACTTCAGGTGACATCGTGGGGATATATTGAGCGGACTATGTATATAGGTCTTTGCTTAGACTCAGCGTGAATTCGACCGATATATTCCCCCAAAACACCTATTCCGATCAATTGCACTCCGCCCAAGAACAAGATAGCAGTGAGAAGGGATGCATATCCCGGCACATTCACCCCGCCCAACAAAGTGTAAATCACGATAAATATACCATGACAAAATGATGCAAAAGCCACAATAAAACCAATATAAGTCCAAATTCGAAGTGGAGCAGTGCTAAATGAAGTGATACCCTCCAGGGCGAAGTTCCATAATTTCCAAGCTGAAAATTTTGTAGTACCTGCTGCACGAGGTTCACGAACATAGTCGACAATAGTGGTCTGAAAGCCTACCCACGAAAGCAGCCCTTTCATGAAGCGACGACGCTCAGGAAGCCTTTGAATAGCGCGTATCACCTTACGGTCCAACAACCGGAAATCGCCGACATCTGCAGGTATTGGCCTCTCAGCTACAACGTTGTGAAGGCGATAAAAAGCATGCGAGGTACTTCGCTTGAGCCAACTATCGTTGGAACGGTCCTTGCGTCGGGCCAGCACCACTTCATTGCCTGAGAGCCAACGGGTGATCATTTCCGGGATCAGTTCGGGAGGATCTTGTAGATCGGCATCAATAAGGATAACCGCAGCACCTCTCGAGTGATCGATAGCAGCCGAGAGCGCGGCCTCTTTTCCAAAGTTGCGAGACAAATCAATAACACGCACAGCCGGATTTATTCGGGCATGCGCACGCAGCAACTTCAGCGTATCGTCAGTACTCCCATCATTGACGCAAACAATTTCATATGCCATACCCAGGCTCTGCATAACAATCGCCACCCTTTCAATGAAGGAGTCAACTACGGCGGCTTCGTTATAAAAAGGGCATGCAAGTGAAATCATGAATAATTTTCTGGCCTATGTTTTTAGGGTCCGTCCGGCGCACCCATTCAGCCCAACGCAACAAAACTCCCCGACTTCCCCCCCCGCTTCTCCGCCACCCGCACCCCGTTGATCACCATCCCCCGATCCACCGCCTTGCACATGTCATAGATGGTGAGCAGTGCCACCTGCACCGCCATCAACGCCTCCACCTCCACCCCGGTCGGCCCCACGGTCTCAACGGTGGCGGTGCATCGCACGGCCTGTTCGGCGGGGAGTAGTTCAAACTCCAAGGCCACGCGTGTCAGTGCCAAGGGGTGGCACAGCGGGATCAGATCGCTGGTCTTCTTGGCCGCCATGATGCCTGCTAGGCGGGCAATGCCCAGCACGTCGCCTTTCTTGGCGGTGCCTGATTCGATGAGCGCCAGCGTCTGCGGCTGCATGTCGATACGCCCTTTGGCGACGGCCACGCGGTGGGTCGCGGCCTTGGCGCCAACGTCCACCATGTGGGCTTGGCCTTGGGCATCGAAGTGGGTGAGGGGTGAGGCGGGGGTGGACATAGACAATGGAGCGAACGTTTTTGGGGCGAAGGCATCATAAGGCGTTAGTCGTACAGGGCAAGCCCGGTGCATGGCCCTGAGGGTGGACAAAGGACCTTCGTGCAAAAATTTCAACAAAAATGGCTTGTAGCGCTTGTTCAGAAAGCGCTAACAGCTATAATTTTTATAGCAAACAGCATTTTGTACGCACCAGTGGCGAGTGCCCAGACGGCCTTGCCCACCCTCGGCGACCCCAGCGACCTCACCACCAGCGCCGAGCGCCGCCTGGGCGACCGCATCATCCGCGAACTCTACAGAGACCCCGACTACATCGACGATCCCGTCATTGCCGACTATGTGCAAGGTATCTGGCGCCCTTTGATGGCTGCCGCCAAGGCGCGCGGGGAGCTCTCGCCGGAGCTGGATGAGCGCTTCGCGTGGGAGATCCTGTTGGGGCGCGACCGCACGGTGAACGCGTTTGCGTTGCCGGGCGGCTATCTGGGCGTGCACCTTGGCCTGATTGGGGTCGTTACCACCCGCGACGAGCTGGCCTCGGTGCTGGCCCACGAGCTCAGCCACGTCACCCAGCGCCACATCTCGCGCCTCATCACCCAGCAAAGCAAGCAGACGCCCCTGCTGCTGGGGGCGATGATTCTGGGCGCGCTGGCGGCCAGCAAGAATCCGGGCGCCACGCAGGCGCTGGTGGTGGGGGGGCAGGCGCTGGCCATGCAGAACCAGCTGAACTTTTCGCGCGACATGGAGCGCGAGGCGGACCGCATTGGCTACGGCCTGATGGCTCCTGCCGGGTTCGCGCCGCAGGGCTTTGTCAGCATGTTTGACAAGCTCCAGCAGGCCAACCGGCTCAACGACAACGGTTCGTGGCCATATCTGCGCAGCCACCCGCTGACCACCGAGCGCATGGCAGACATGCATTCGCGCCTTCCGCCCGGAGAGGCTGCCGCAGCGGCCACAGTGCCATCGACCTTGGAACACGCCATGGTTGCAGCGCGTGCCCGGGTATTGGCCAACCCCGGCGTGGACACCTTGCGCCAGTGGATTGCCGAGCCGCAAGGTTCCGGTTTTGCAGCCCTGCCCGCCTCCCGGCGCGTGGGCGTGCTGTACGCGGCTGCGCTGGGCAGCAACCAGCTTCGAGACGCTGCAGGTGCACGCGCTGCCGCAAAGAAGCTGGAGGACCTGGTGCGCAATGATGCCGCGGCCCACCGACTGGCAAAGCTGCTCGCCGCCGAGATCGAACTGGCAGCAGGCGACGCTGCGGCCGCTGTCAACGCACTGGCTGCCGATGCGAACAACACCAGCAGCGGCAGCAGCAGCAACCGGCGCCCTGAACTGGTTTTGCGCACACAGGCCTTGCTGCGCGCCGGGCGCGCTGGTGAAGGAACCAGCGCCCTGCAGACCTGGGTGGCCACGCACCCCCGGGATGCGACGGCGTGGCAGCTTTTGGCGTCCACCTGGCAGGCTCAAGGCCAGGCACTGCGCGCAGTGCGCGCCGAGGCAGAGGCCCACGCCGCGCGCTATGACTATGCGGCTGCGGTAGACCGCTTCAAGGCGGGCCAGGATCTGGCACGGCGGGGTGGACCGCAGGTGGACCACATTGAGGCGTCCATCATCGACACCCGGCTGCGCGCGGTGGAGTCACTTCTTCGCGAACAGGCCGCCGAGCGCTGATTCAATCAGCACACCCAGCAGCGAATAGATCAGCGACCCAAGCAGTGCCGCGCCGAAGCCATTGACGTGGAACCCGTCCAGTACGCTGGCGGCGGCCCAGAACATGAGCGCGTTGATGACGAAGAGAAAAAGGCCGACGGTGACGATGGTGACCGGCAGCGTCAGCACCACCAGCACGGGCCGCAACACCACGTTGAACAGGCCAATGACAAAGGCCGCGATCAGCGCGGAGGTGAAGCTCTGCACTTCCACACCGCTGTAGACATAGGCCACAAACAGCAGCGATGCAGCGCTGAGAAGCCATTTCAGGAGGAGTTTCATGGCCGGAGAATAGCACCGGCCGAGGGAACCAAGAAATGCGCAAAACGGGAGCCAAGCCCCTGGCAGTCAGCCCCCGCGCTGACTGCCTATTCGAAAGCCAGCATCCACAACGCTCCGCAACCCGTGAGCAGGCTGCCCAGCGTTCCTGGCATTGGCGACCAGCCTTTGTCCAGGCGCACAGGCGCAGGCTCCTGGGCCAAATCCGTCTTGGGCCGGCGCGCATCTACCACCTGGGCCATGGAGGCGCCTGCAGCCTGCAACTGATCGGTCAGCTCCGCCAGCGGCCCCTTGGCAAGTACGGTGGTCACTCTGTCCGTGGGGACCCGCAGCACGGGAAGGATCTGGGCAAACAGCTTGTCAGCCCACTTGGCGCGCCAGTTTTCACGGGCGCTGTGGCTTACCCACTTGCTGATGCGATGGGTCATCCGTGGCGCGCAGGCCACCAGCACCCATTGTGTTCTCGCGGCCGCGTCGCGCGCGAACAAAGGTGCCAGCACCTGCTGCGCATAAACCGCGTCGTCCACATACACGATGACTCTGTCCATACCGACTCCCATTGAGGACCAAGGACAAAAGGGGGCATAGAGCCCCCTTTTGTAATGGTCGGTTCCGTATGTCTGCCTTTAGCCCTGCTGCTCGGCAGGTGCCGCCGCCGCGCGGCGCGCAACGATGATCTTGCCAGCCAGCAGAACCAGCAGCGCACCCGCCACGCTGGCACCGTACTTGATCATGTCTGTCTGTGGCAGTTTCAGCATCCACTGCCACTTGTCGGGGTTCGAGAAAGCAGGGTCCGTCACCAGCATGCCGCCAGCGATCCAGCCCAGCAGCATGCCGCCCGCCGTGATGATCATCGGGAAACGCTCCATGAGCTTGATGACCAGCTGGCTACCCCAGACGATGATCGGGATAGAGATCAGAAGGCCCAGCACGACCAGCAGGAACTGGTGCTCGCCCGCATTCTGCGCAGCGCCCGCAATGGCGATCACGTTGTCCACGCTCATCACCAGGTCGGCCACGATGATGGTCTTGATGGCGGCCAGCAGCTTGTCGCTGCCTTGGACGTCACCGTGGCCCTCTTCATCGGGAGCCAGCAGTTTGACGCCAATCCACACCAGCAACAGCGCGCCCACGAACTTGAGGAACGGCAGCGCCAGCAGGGTCATCGCAAAGGCGATCAGGATCACACGCAGAACAATGGCCCCGGCAGTGCCCCAGATGATGCCCTTGGTACGCTGGGCCGGAGGCAGCTTGCGGCAGGCCAGCGCGATGACCACCGCGTTGTCGCCGCCCAGCAAGATATCGATGATGATGATCTGGCCGAGTGCGAGCCAGAATTCGGGCGAAGCCAAAAAGTCCATAAATTCCTCAGTATCAATACACGCGAAGGGGGAGTTCGCCGCCACTGTAGCGCCGAGTCCACCCAAGGGATAAAGGGCCTGCGGTCGGGGGATCAAGGACTGCCCTGACAGGGCAAGCAACGAAAGGACGGCCTTGATCAGCCCCAGCGGGCCCATCAAAGGTCTTGCTCAGCCCGGCGCCCTTGCGGTATGCGCTGAACCCGGACCGCCGGAAGCGATGTTTCGCTTCGTACTGACGACGGTTCCGATGCCTCGCGCCCCCACGCACCAAAATTTGGCAATGCCGGAATGCAAGTCGGGAGCTACTCCCCTTCGAAGCGTCGATTGGAACATCGCCCGCACGGTCGCGCAAGGGCAGCATGGTTGTGGTTATTGCGTACACGCCCCCTCAAGGGCCGCCAAAAAGGGGCCGAAGCTCCCTGCAAAACACCTTTGCCAGGGTTGCCTTGTCCGCGCGGCTATGATCCAGCCCCTTCGCTCAAACCTCCATGGCCGCCATCCACATCACCGACATCGAAGCTGCCATCAACCACTGGCGCAGCCGGGTGCCTTCGCCCGACGGAGTCTCCCTGGCCCCGGAGATCCGCGCGCTGGCTGAGGTCTATGCGCAGATGGTGTTCCGGCGCGAGGACGTGGTGGAAGAAGACCGCCTGCCCCCGGATGCCCTGGATGCCTGGCATGCCTGGTACAGCACCACGCCCGACACACCCTGTATCGCCATCTGCTCCACCAGCCAGGGCGACGACCTGTGCAAGGGGTGCGGGCGCACGTTTGACGAAGTGCAGTTCTGGCCCGCGATGGGCCCTGCCGAAAAACGCGCGGTGTGGCGACGCATCACGCTGGAGCACTCTGCGTGGCGGTTCAACCGCTATGCAGAACGGGCGGCCGAAGGGGTTTCCAAAGCGCCGGCGCCAGCGGGCGCGGCGTAACCCGTTCATTTTCTTTTCAACACGTCGCCCCGCCTCGCAAGCGTGCAAACACGCGGGGGCTGTACGCCCGGCGGTCAAACGGCTATGGTGGGCCCATGCTGCGCCTCACCCAAGCCCCGAACATCGCCATCGCCACGCTGTGGGCGGACTTGTTGTGCGAAGCGGGCATGACGGCCTCCGTGCAGCGCCAGTATCTGGGTGCCGCAGCGGGGCACCTGCCGCCGGACCAGTGCCTGCCCGAAATCTGGCTGGACTACGACGAACACGCCACCCGCGCACGCGCGCTGCTGCAGGAGCTTCAGGATTTGCCACAGCGCCGCTGGGCATGCCAGTGCGGCGAGACGGTCGAAGGCGGATTCGAGCAGTGCTGGCAGTGTGGCGCGCTCATGCCACGAGACTGAGTCAGAAACTACCAAATTGATAGCTGTTAGCGCTTATCCATCAAGCGCCAGAGGCCATTTTGACCAGTATTCCAGTCACTTCCAGCGCACGGGCTCCACATGCACACTGCCCTGCGTGCTGCTCAGGGTGATCGCGCCTTCCTGCACCGTAGCCTGCAGTTGCATGCTGCGCTCGGCCAGTTGCGCCAGTGCCTGGGATGCCTCCGTGGGGATGCGCCAGACCTGCAGCTTTTCCAGGCGTGACAGTTTGGTCTCGATGCCTTTCCACCAGATCTCGGCGGCGTGGTTGAAGCAGTAGACGATCACAGAATCGGCCTTGCTGCAGGCCTTGGTGAGCGGCTTGTCTTCGGGCTGGCCCACCTCAATCCACACGCGCTTGCGGCCGGTGAAGTCGGTCAGTGAGGCATCCGGGTCATCCGGGTCCGACAGACCCGCACCAAATGCCAGCGTGGCGTCGCCGTTGCAGAGGTCGTTGAGCTGGTGCGCCTGGATGGCCAAAGCAGCCAGCCGGACCATCATGCGCTCGTCGGTCTCGCTGGGGTGGCGGGCCAGCGTGAGGGCGTGGTCAGCGTAGTAGCCGTGGTCGATGTCGGCGATCTGGAGGTTCGCCTTGAAGATGGTGGATTTGATGGCCATGCAGCCTCACTACTAAATAGATAGCTGCCAGCGCTTTATCTACAAGCGCTGGAGGCCAGAAAGGCTATAAATCTGCAGGCTAGACGCGCCGTGCGAGTTCGGCGGCTTTGCCCACATAGCTGCCGGGCGTCATGGCCAGAAGACGGTCTTTTTCGGCCTGGGGGATTTCCAGCGAGGCGATCAGGCCGTGCAGCGCCTCGGCGGTCACGGTCTTGCCACGGGTCACTTCCTTGAGCTTTTCGTAAGCGCCCTGCACACCAAAGCGGCGCATCACCGTCTGGATGGGCTCGGCCAGCACTTCCCACGAAGCATCCAGGTCTTCGGCCAGCGCTTCTTCGTTCAGCTCCAGCTTGTTCAGGCCGGTCAACAGCGAGGCATAGGCCAGCGCCGCGTAGCCCAGGGCCACGCCCATGTTGCGCAGCACGGTGCTGTCGGTCAGATCCCGCTGCCAACGGCTGATGGGCAGCTTTTCAGACAGGTGCTTGAGCAGCGCGTTGGCCAGGCCCAGATTGCCTTCGGCGTTTTCAAAGTCAATCGGGTTGACCTTGTGCGGCATGGTGCTGGAACCAATCTCGCCCGCCTTCAGGCGCTGCTTGAAGTAGCCCAGGCTCACGTAGCCCCAGATGTCGCGCGAGAGGTCGATCAGGATGGTGTTGGCGCGGGCCACGGCATCGAACAGCTCGGCCATGTAGTCGTGCGGCTCGATCTGGATCGAGTACGGCTGGAAGGTCAGGCCCAGGCCCAGCGGCTCGGGTGTTTCGATGACCTTCTTGCTGAAGGCTTCCCAGTCAAACTCAGGCCAGGCGGACAGGTGGGCGTTGTAGTTGCCCACAGCGCCGTTCATTTTGCCCATGATCTTGACGGCGGCGATCTTCTCGCAGGCCGTTTGCAGGCGCATCACCACGTTGGCCATTTCCTTGCCCACGGTGGTGGGGCTGGCGGTCTGGCCGTGGGTGCGGCTGAGCATGGGCACGTCGGCAAAGGCGTGCGACATTTCGCGCAGCTTGAGCACGATGCGGTCCAGGCCCGGCAGGATGACCTGGTCGCGGCCCGAACGCAGCTGCAGCGCATGGCTGGTGTTGTTGATGTCTTCGCTGGTGCAGGCAAAGTGCACAAATTCGGAGGCCTTTTCCAGCTCGGGGCGCGCCTCGAACTTGCTCTTGATCCAGTATTCGACGGCTTTGACGTCGTGGTTTGTTGTTTTTTCGATCTCTTTGATGGCGGCGGCGTCAGCTTCGGAGAAGTTCTTGATCAGGCCGAGCAGATAGGCGCGGGCGCCCGTGGTCAGGGGCTTGAACTCGGCAAAACCGGCATCCGACAGGGCAATGAACCAGGCCACTTCCACCTGCACACGGCGGTGCATGTAGCCGTGTTCGCTCATGATGGGGCGCAGGGCGGCAAGTTTGCTGGCGTAACGGCCGTCAAGCGGCGACAGGGCGGTAATGGTGGACAGGCTCATGGCGCGCCATTGTAGGCGTGGTGTGTAAGCGCCACGCAGCCGTCAGCTTGCGGGCGGGCAGCTGCCGATAGAATCAATCTCGAATCGTTCAGCCTATCCCGCGCCCTGGAAGACACACCATGAAATTGATCGGAGCCACCGCCAGCCCCTACGTGCGCAAGGTACGTATCGTGATGGCCGAGAAAAAGCTCGACTACCAGTTCGTGCAAGAAAACGTCTGGGCAGACGACACCCATATTTCCACCTCCAACCCCTTGGGCAAAGTGCCCTGCTTGGTAATGGAAGGCGGCGAGGCCGTTTTTGACTCCCGCGTGATCGTCGAATACCTCGACACCCTGTCGCCCGTGGGCAAGCTGATCCCGTCGCAAGGCCGCGAACGCGCCGAGGTCAAGACCTGGGAGGCACTGGCCGATGGTGTGATGGATGCCGCCATCCTGGCCCGCCTGGAAGCCACCTGGGCCCACCGCAAGGACAGCGAGCGCAGCCAGGCCTGGATCGACCGCCAGCTGATCAAGGTGAACGACGGCCTCAAGTCCATGAGCCAGGGCCTGGGCGACAAGCCGTATTGCAGCGGCATCCACCTCAGTCTGTCCGACATTGCCGTGGGCTGCGCCCTGGGCTGGCTGGAGTTCCGCTTCCCCGACATCGCCTGGCGCAGCGAGTACCCCAACCTGGGCAAGCTGCTCGACAAGCTGATGCTGCGCCCGAGCTTCGCCGATACCAAGCCGTCCTGAGCGGCCAGCGAGAGCGGGCATTGGTTTTTTGAACCCCCTGCGCCGGGCTTGCCGTATGCTTGGGCGCTTATGAACGAAATGGTTCAAAACCCTCCGAAACCCGGTGATGTACGGGCCACCCGCCAGCGCGCAGCGCGCGAGGCCGCCACCACGCCCGGGGCGGACCGCGTGCGCGTCAACGACCCCGACCGCACGATGGCCAACATCCTGCAGGTGGCCACGGCGGAGTTTGCCGACAAGGGCCTGGCTGGGGCGCGCATCGACGAGATCGCGGCATTGACCAGCACCAGCAAGCGCATGATCTACTACTACTTCGGTAGCAAGGAAGGTCTGTATGTGGCGGTGCTGGAGGAGGCCTACCGCCGCATCCGGCGCATCGAATCGGAACTGCACCTGGAAGACCTGGCACCCGAGCAGGCCCTGCGCACGCTGGTGGGGTTCACGGTGGACTACCAGCTCGCCAACCCCGACTTCATCCGCCTGGTGATGAACGAGAACATGCACCGGGGCGAGTTCATCAGCAAGTCGGCCACGATCCAGGAACTGAACATCCCCGTCATCCATGCCGTGCGCGATGTGTACCAGCGTGGTGTGGCGGCGGGCGTGTTCCGACCGGACGTGGACCCGGTGGACCTGCACATGTCCATCTCGGCCCTGTGTTTCTTCAACGAGGCCAACCGCCACACCTTTGGCGCAATTTTCAAGCGCTCCCTCGACACCCCTGCCGCCACGGCGCAACGCCGTGAATCGATCATCGAGATGATCGTGCGCTTTCTGCGGCCCTGACCCTCCCGGCCTGGGCGCGCACACCGGCCCGCGTCAAAAAGCTCCTCATCAGCACCCTGCGCGCGCCGTGCATGGCTGCGTGCTGCCATGACAAACCATGCAGGGTTTGCACCTAGATCAAATACTAACCAGTTCGTACAAAATTCTTTCAGCGTTTCAATACAACGACTGGAGACACCATGTTTGCACTGGCCGACCGCGTGCTGCGGGGATACACCCGCGTGCTGGATGTACTGGCTGGCCTGTGCCTGGCGGTGATGGTGGTGCTGGTATTTGGCAATGTGGTGCTGCGCTACACCCTGAACTCCGGCATCACGGTGTCGGAAGAGCTCTCGCGCTGGCTGTTCGTGTGGCTGACCTTCATGGGCGCCGTGGTCGCGCTGCGCGAACACGGCCACCTGGGCACGGATGCGCTGGTGTCGCGCCTGCCCGCTGCGGGCAAGAAGGCCTGCCTGGTGCTGGCACAGATCGCCATGCTTTATGTGTCGTGGCTGCTGCTCAGTGGCAGTTGGGCCCAGATGCTCATCAACTGGGAAACCGAAGCGCCCGTGACCGGCGCCTCGGTGGGCATCTTCTACGCCAGCGGCGTGCTGATGGGCGGGTCGGGGATTGCCATCTTGCTGCACGACCTGCTGCGCACCCTGTTCGTTCCGCTGGCTGAGCACGAGCTGGTCATGGTGCAGGAGAGCGAAGAACTGGCGGCCCTGGCGCACCGCCCTGCGGGCACCGATGCATCCCACGAAGCGCCCGGCAACCACCGCCCCTGAACCCTCCGCACAGGCTCTCCACCATGACCGTCACCATCTTCCTCGGCTCCCTGCTGCTCGCCATGGCGATCGGCATTCCCATCGCGTTTGCGCTGCTCATCAGCGGCGTGGCGCTGATGTGGCATCTGGACCTGTTCGATGCGCAGATCCTGGCGCAGAACGTGATCAACGGCGCCGACAGCTTTCCGCTGCTGGCCGTGCCCTTCTTCATGCTGGCGGGCGAGATCATGAATGTGGGCGGCCTGTCCAAGCGCATCGTGAAGCTGGCGCTCACGCTGGTCGGCCATGTGCCCGGCGGCCTCGGCTATGTGGCCATCATGGCGGCGGTAATCCTGGCTGCCGTGTCGGGCTCGGCCGTGGCCGATGCTGCAGCGCTGGCCTCCCTGCTGCTGCCCATGATGGTGGCTGCGGGCCACAACAAGGAACGCTCGGCCGGGCTCATTGCGTCGGCCGGCATCATCGCCCCGGTGATCCCGCCGTCCATCGGTTTCGTGATCTTTGGCGTGGCGGCCAACGTGTCTATCAGCAAGCTGTTTCTGGCAGGTATCGTTCCGGGCATCCTGCTGGGGGTGGCGCTGGCCCTCACCTGGTGGTGGCTGGTGCGGCGCGAAGATGTGGCGCCCCCCAAGCGGGCCACCCGTGCCGAACTGGCCGTGGCCCTGCGCGAAGCCGTGTGGGCGCTGGGCCTGCCCATCATCATCCTGGTGGGGCTGCGCATGGGTGTCTTCACCCCCACCGAAGCCGCCGTGGTGGCCGCCGTGTATGCGCTGTTCGTGTCCATGGTGGTCTACCGCGAGCTGAGCTGGCACCAGCTGGCCGATATCTTCCGCGCCTCGGCCCGCACCAGCGCGGTGGTGATGTTCCTGGTGGCTGCCGCCATGGTGTCTGCCTGGCTGATCACCGTGGCCGACCTGCCCTCCAAGGTCATCGGCATGCTGGAGCCGTTCATGGGCAACCCAACGCTGCTGCTGATCGCCATCATGCTGCTGGTCATGGTGGTGGGCACGGCCATGGACATGACGCCGACCATCCTCATCCTTACGCCCGTGCTGATGCCGGTGGTCAAGGCTGCAGGCATCGACCCGGTGTACTTCGGCGTGCTCTTCATCATCAACAACGCCATCGGGCTCATCACCCCACCCGTGGGCACGGTGCTCAACGTGGTGGCCGGGGTGGGGCGCATGTCCATGTCGCAGGTCACACGCGGCGTCACGCCCTTCATGCTGGCCCAGTTGGCCGTGATGTTCCTGCTGGTGCTGTTCCCCTCCATCGTCATGGTGCCGCTGCGCTGGTTGAGTGGTTGACCCCCATCTGCGCCCCGGCCCTTTTCTTTCCGCTCCGTTTCTGCCCCGCCTAAAAACCCAAGGAGACATTTCCATGAAGCTGCTCAAAACCCTGCTCGCCACCGCCCTCGTTGCCGCGTCGCTGCTGTCCGCCGCGCATGCCCAGGAGCGCACCATCAAGTTCGCCTTCCAGAACCAGAAGGACCACCCGCAGGCCCAGGGCGCGCAAAAGTTCGCCGACCTGGTGGCGGCCAAGACCGGCGGCCGCATTGCCGTCAAGCTCTTCCCCGGCGGCACGCTGGGTGGCGACCTGCAGACTGTATCGGCGCTGCAGGGCGGCACGGTGGAAATGACTGTGCTCAACGCCGGTATCCTGGCCGCCCAGTCCAAGGAATTCGGCATCTACGACTTCCCGTTCCTGTTCGCCACGCCCCAAGAGGCCGATGCCGTGACCGATGGCCCCTTCGGCAAGAAGCTGCTCGACAAGCTGCAGGCCAAGAACCTGGTGGGCCTGGGCTACTGGGAGCTGGGTTTCCGCAACCTCACCAACAGCAAGAAACCCATCACCAAGGCCGAGGACATCGCGGGTCTCAAGATCCGCGTGATCCAGTCGCCGATCTACATCGACCTCTTCAACGCGCTGGGCGCCAACGCGGTGCCCATGCCTTTCCCCGAGCTGTACACCGCCATGGAACAGAAGGCCGTGGACGGCCAGGAGAACCCGTTCTCCACCATCCTGTCGTCCAAGTTTGCCGAGGTGCAGAAGTACCTCACCGTCACGCGCCACATGTACAACCCCCAGGCCGTGATCGTGAGCAAGAAGTTCTGGGACAGTCTGAACCCCGCTGACCAGAAGGCGCTGAACGACGCCATGGCCGAAGCCACGACCTTCCAGCGCGGCGTGTCGCGCGTGCAGGCCAACGTGGCGCTCGAAGACCTCAAGAAGGCGGGCATGCAGGTGTCCGAGTTCTCGCCCGCCGAGCTGGACAAGCTGCGCGCCAAGGTGAAACCCGTCGTTGAAAAACACAGCGAGAAGGTGGGCGCCGAGACCGTGCAAGAGGTCTATTCCACGCTGGCCAAACTGCGCGGCGGCAAGTAAGCCACCACTGCAACCCCTGCGCTGCCGTGCGGTGAACACACCACCAACCCGGCAGCGCGCTCACCCCGCATTCCGCCCGCCCCATGAGCCTCCAGCTCCTCGATCCCCCGGTCATCCCCACCACGTCCACCATGTCTTCCACTAGCCCCCGCAAGGTGCTGATCGGGCTGATCGGCGCCGGCATCCAGAAGTCGCTGTCGCCGGCCCTGCACGAGGAAGAGGCGCGCCACCACGGCATGCGCCTGCACTACCAGCTCATCGACCTGGACCGCTCGGCGTCGTCGGCGGAGCATCTGCCCACGCTGTTGTCGGCGGCGCGCATCATGGGCTATGCGGGCTGCAACGTGACCTACCCCTGCAAGCAGGCCGTGATCCCGCACCTCGACAGCCTGTCGGAAGAAGCGCGCGCCATGGGCGCAGTGAACACGGTGGTCATCCGCGACGGACAACTGGTAGGACACAACACCGACGGATCGGGCTGGGCCTGGGGCTTTACCCGCGCGTTGCCCGGCGCTGACCTGCGCCGCGTGGTGCTGCTGGGCGCGGGTGGCGCAGGCGCCGCCATTGCGCACGCCGTGCTGCGGCTGGGCGCCGAGCACTTGAGCATCGTCGATGCGCAACCCGAGCGTGCGGCGCAGTTGGCAGCCGACGTGAATGCGCTCTACGGAGCCCGTGCCGAAGCCTCCGACATCCAATCGGCCATGGCGCAGGCCACCGGCCTGATCCACGCCACGCCCACGGGCATGGACAAGCTGCCCGGCCTGCCGCTGGATGTGGGCCTGCTGCGCCCCGCCATGTGGGTGTCCGAAGTCGTTTACTTCCCGCTCGACACCGCCCTGTTGCAGACCGCACGCGCGCTGGGCTGCCGGGTGTCGGACGGCGGTGGCATGGCCGTGGGCCAGGCCGTGGGCGCGTTCGAGCTGTTCACTGGCGAGGCCCCGGATGCGGCCCGCATGGACGCGCATTTTCGCCGCCTGGTCAGCGCCCGCTGACCCGTTCCGTGCACGACAACACAAGGAGCTGAACCCATGAGCACCCCGATGGTGGCCACCCGCGAAGCGCTGGGCGACATGCCCAACCCCCTGGGCCTGCAGGGCATCGAGTTCATCGAATACGCCACCAGCCGCCCGCAGGCGCTGGGCCAGGCGCTGGAGCGCATGGGCTTCCAGCCCGTGGCACGCCACCGCTCGCGCGAAGTGCTGCTGTACCGCCAGGGTGACATGAACATCATCGTCAACGCGCACCAGGACACCGAACGCACCGGCGTGCATGCGCCGCCCGCACTCACGGAAACACCGGTGCTGGCCGCCATCGCCTTCCGCGTGAGCAATGCAGCCGCAGCATTTCGCCGCGTGCTGGAACTGGGCGCGTGGGCCGTGCACACCGAGGTCGAGGTGATGGAGCTGAACATCCCCGCCATCCACGGCGTGGGCGCGAGCCGCATCTACTTTGTGGACCGCTGGAAAGAGTTCTCGATCTACGACGTGGACTTTGTGCCCATCCCCACCGTCAACCCGCGCCCGCCCGCGCTGCAGGGCCTGCACCTGTTTGGCGTGGTGCAGTACATCGGCCTGGGCCGCGCAGCAGACTGGATTCACTTCTACGCGGAGTTGTTCGGCTTTGCCGAGCTGGCACCTGACCAGTCGTTTGGCGTGCTCACCCATGGCCGCATCCTGGCCAGCCCCTGCGGCACGCTGCACTGGCAGCTGATTGAACCGCTGGTCGATGCGCTGGATGCCGACCCCGAGGAGCTGCTGCAGCGCGTGGCCTTTGGCACACCCGACGTGCTGGCCACGGTGCAAGCGCTGCGTGCGCGCGGCGTGGAGTTTGTCGAGTCGCCCACGGGCGTGCACACCGGCACGCGCGGTGCCCTCACGCGCGCCGACACCGCATCGCCCAGCTTCGAGCTGGTGCTCGACGCCCGCTGAGCCTGGAGACCGCCCATGCGCCAATCCACCATGCAACGCAACATCGCCGATTTCGGCATGGACACCATCAGCCTGGCGGGCCCACTGGAGGCCAAGCTGGCCGCCGTGAAAGCCGCCGGCTTCGGCCAGATCATGCTGGCCGCGCGCGACATCGTGGGCCACCCTGAGGGCATCAAAGCCGCTGTGGACGCGGTACGCAACAGTGGCCTGCGCGTGACGGGCTTTCAGGTGTTGCGCGACTTCGAGGGCCTGTCGGGCCACCTGCACAGCTACAAGGTGGACATTGCCAAGCAGATGATCCTGATGGCGCGCGACCTGGGCGCGCCCGTGCTGCTGGCCTGCAGCTCCACCTCATCCCACGCCACGGCCGATGCCGAGGCGATTGCGCGCGACCTGCGCAAGCTCGCCCTGCTGGCGCTGCCCCATGGCATCCGCGTGGCGTTTGAAGGACTCTCGTGGGGACGGCACATCAACGAGGTGCACCAGGCCTGGGCTGCAGTGGAGCAGGCCGATTGCCCCAACCTCGGTCTGGCCATCGACTCGTACCACCAGTTCGCCACCAGCACGCCACTCTCGGCCCTGGAAGACGTGGACCCCGCCAAGATCTATCTGGTGCAGCTGTCAGACTTCATGTGGCAGGAGACTCGCACGATGCAGGAGCGCATCGAGACCGCGCGGCACTTTCGCGTGTTCCCTGGCGAGGGCGTGCACAGCCAGGCCCTGGCCGAGCTGGTGCGCACGCTCGATGGCATGGGCTACCAGGGCGACTACAGCTTCGAGGTTTTCAACGACGACTACCAGCAGCTGCCGCTGCCTTATGTGGCGCAACGCGCGTGGAACAGTGCGCTGTGGCTGGCGGAGGGGGTGCTGCAGCGCGCCGTGCCGCTGCCCGGACACCCGCGCATCAAGACCCTGGCGTGACCAACAGGTCGAAGCGGCAGCGGCCAACGATCAGCTGTTGGCGCGCTTCTTGAGCCAGCGCATCAGCGCGCCCACCACGGGCAGTTTTTCGTACAGCTCTTCGGCCGCGTCCCAGTAGTCGCGGTGCAAGGTCACCAGGCCTTGTTCGTCCAGCACCAGGTGCGAGGCGCCGCGCACGGTCTGCATCACGCCCTTCTCAAAGTTCTTGAAGGCAAACAGGAAATCCCAGGTCAGAAAACATTGCTGACCCTGCACCACGCGGCCGGTGACCACAAAACGCGGCTGCTCCAGTGCCTCGAACATGTGAGCAAAAATGCCCTGGATGGCGGGCATGCCCACCACCTCGTTGAACGGGTCCTTGAAGCGCGCCTGAGGCGCATAGAACTGGCCGATGGTCGCCACATCGGCGGGCGACAGGTTTTCAAAGAACGCAATGACGCGCGTAACGGATTCTTCCGTAGCGATCGTGGTTTCCGGTGGGTACATACAGTTCAAAGACCTGTGAATTTGCGAACCGCCGGAAAGTACCACCGATACGGCAGCACGCGCAGCAGTTTCATCACCCGGGTGAAGCGCTTGGGAAAGTGGATGTCGAAATGCCCCCGCTCCCAGCCCTGCACGATGGCCGCCGCCGCTGCTTCGGGTGAGATGAGGGCCGGCATGGTGAAGTCGTTGCCCGCCGTGAGCGGCGTGGCCACAAAGCCCGGGTTGATCACGCTCACGCCCATACCCAGGTCATGCAGGTCCAGGTAGAGCGCCTCGGCCAGGTTGATGAGCGCGGCCTTGGTGGGGCCATAGGCCAGGCTCTTGGGCAGCCCCCGAAAGCCCGCCACGCTGCTGATCAGGCTCACATGGCCCGGGCGCCCGGCCTGCGCTGCGGTCAGCATGGCGGGCAACGCACCAGCCAGCACATGCAGCACGCCGTTGTAGTTGATCTGCTCGTGGCGCAGCATCACGTCCAGATCGAAGTCGGTGGCGCGCATGTCGCGGTAGTAGCCCGCGCAATAGCACACCATGTCGGGAACACCACCCGCCAGCACCTGCGCGGCGGCGGCCTGCACCTGTGCCGGTTCGGCGGTGTCAAAAGCCAGCGCCGTGCTGCCGGGGTGCTGCCGGGCAAAGGCGTTCAGCGCATCACCACTGCGCGCCGACACGATGACCTGCGCGCCGCGCGCATGCAGCGCAGCCGCTGTGGCCCGGCCAATGCCGCTGCTAGCCCCGATGAGCCAGGCCCGGCGGCCATGCCAGTCGCGCAGGGGAGGATTGAGGCTCATGGTGCGCGTTTGGTGAAGGACAGGGTGATCTCGCCCAGGCGAAATCCGAACTTACTCATGGTGGCGCGGTTGAGCATCACACGGTCATCGATGAGGTACATCCAGTCGTCCAGGTCCACGTTGTAGACCTTGCCATCCACAGGCAGGGCCAGCGTGTAGTTCCAGCGGAAGGCATTGCCACGCGTCTGGCCGTTGGCCGTACCCACCACATCGTCGGCGGTGCCGGTGTAGCGGCCGTCGGCATGCTTCGTCAGCCGCCAGATGCGGCGTTGCGTGGTGCCGTCGGAGTAGGTGAAGGCTTCGTCGAGCACGCCCTCGTTGCCTTTCCAGCTGCAGTCCATGACCACGGTGAAGCGCTTGACGATCTGGCCGCTGCGGTCCTGGAAGATGCCGTAGGCGTCGATCTTGCCGTTGAAATACTGGGCCAGGTCCAGCACCGGTTTTTCGCTGGCGTAGCCATCGAGGTTCTGGCTGGCGCAGCCAGACAGCACCACAGGTGCGGCCACAGCGGCCGAAAGGAGGAGACGTCTTTGCATCATGGTGGTGGGCCTTGGTCGGTTCGAATTCAAACAATCGCCGCGCCACGCGGGCGCCGCAGAATGAGGAGATAGAGCGCGGCCGCAGCGGTGAACTTGAGCACGCAGGGCAGCACCGCATAGGCCAGGCCGAGGGTCTGCAAACCGTCATCGCTTCGCATTCCAGGGCTGTAGCCCAGCCATCCCAGCAGGGGCAGCGCCAGGCCTGCCGCCAGTGCCAGGTTGAGCTTGGTGGCAAAGTTCCACCAGCCAAAGTACGCGCCCTCGTGCTGGCCACTGTCGCCCTCGGCGGCAATCACGCCAGCCAGCAAGGCGCTGGGCAGGGCCAGGTCGGTGCCCAGGGCCACGCCGGACAGCGCGCAGACGACGAGAAACGGCACCACATCACCCGCGCCCAGAAACGCAGTCCACACAAACACGGCAATCGCCAGCAGCATGCCCGCCAGCCAGGTGCGCGCCAGGCCCCAGCGCGCCACGGCATGCAGCCACAGCGGGATGGACAGCGCAGCGCACACGAAATAGGCCGCGAGGAACATGGGCTCCTGCGCGGGCGGGGCCTGCAGCCGGTCCTGAATAAAAAACAGCACCAGCGTGGCCGGTATGGCGCTGGCAATGCCGTTGAGCATGAACACCGCCAGCAGGCGGCGGAAGGCAGGGCGGCCCCAGGGCCGCCACAGGCTGGCGCGCTGCGGGGGGCGGTACACACCGGCCACGGCGACACCCGCATGCGCTGCGGGGCGCGGGGCTCTGGTCCAGGCCCACCAGCCTAGCAGCAGGGTGATGGCAAACACACTGAGCATCATCGGCAGGCCCAGCAGCGCGGGCAGCACCGATGCCAGTACCACGCCGACCAGTGCAGCACCCTCGCGCCAGGCCACGATGCGGCCACGCTGCAGCTCGTCACCGCCCAAGCGTGCGCCCCAGGACTGGTGTGCGATGCTGAGCTGGCTGTAGGCGGTGTAAGTGATGAGCAATGCCACCAGTGCCCAGGCAATGAGCGCATCGGCCCCGCGCACCAGGGGAAAGAACAGGCTGGTCAGCCCCAGTGCCAGCACCACCGCCGACACTGCGCCCACCGCCAGTACGGCGCGCACCGAACGGCCGAAGAGGTAGTCAGACAGGCGGCCCAGCAGCGGGTCGGTGAACGCATCAAACAGCCGCGCCGCCAGCAGCACCGAGCCCAGCGTGGCCAGTGGCATGCCAAATTCGCGCGCATAGTGGTTGGGCAGCAGCACATACAGCGGCAGCGCCACAAACGCCAGCGGCAAGCCCAGCAGCCCATAGGCCAGGCCTGCGCTGGCGCGGATGGGCTGCGTGGAGGTCATGGTTGGCCTGCAGTGCGGGTGGCGGCCAGCAATTCCTGGCGCAGCCCTGGTTCGGAGGTCTGCGGAGACAGCCAGATGCCAAAGAACAGGCGCGAGAACTCGGCGTCCGGCACCTCACCGACGACACGCCCCGCCATCTTGAACACCGCACCCACGCCCGGCTGGTGAATGCCCAGCAGGCGGTCGCCCGACTTCACATCCGGCAACGCGGCCTGCAGCGCCTGCTGCCAGCGCGTGGCCTGTTGGGGCGTGAAGCTGCCCACGCGGCGCATCTCTTCCAGTGAGCGTTTGGCGATGGCCTCGGCCGTGAAGTCGCGGTGGTAGGTCAGCTCCAGCGCCAACGGCTGGGCGCCGTAGTTGTCTGCGTCAAAGCCGGGCTGCACCCACAGGCGGGCGCGGTAGATCTCGAAGCCCAGAAACCGGAGCACGCCCTGGCCCGCCAGGCGCACGCCTGACAGGGGCGTGGCGGTGGCCGACTCTGCCGCCTGGGCCATTGGCACGGCCTGCGCGATAGCGGAATTTGAATAAAAACAGGCTCCAGCGCTTATCCATAAAGCGGTAATAGCTATGTTTTTCATAGCATTCAATCCTTCGCCAGCGTGTACTGCACCAGGTCGATGTTGCTCATCGCAAATGCCGCTTCGCAGTACGCCAGGTAGAACTCCCAGATGTGCAGGAAGCGCTGGTCAAACCCCAGCTGCAGGATTTGCGTGCGCTGCGCCAGAAAGCGCTCGCGCCAGCGCTTGAGGGTTTCGGCGTAGTCCTGGCCAAACGCAAACTCGTCGACCACGCGCAGGCCTGCCGCCTCGGCCTCTCGGCGGAACTCGCGCGGACACGGCAGGCAGCCTCCGGGGAAGATGTACTGCTGGATGAAATCCGTGGAACTGATGTAGCGCTCGAACAGGCTGTCGTCGATCACGATGCTCTGGATGCAGGCCTTGCCACCGGGCTTGAGCAGGCGGTTCACCGACTGGAAATAGGTGGGCCAGTATTCGCGGCCCACGGCCTCGACCATCTCGATGGAGCAGATGGCGTCGTACGGGCCGTCCTGGATGTCACGGTAGTCCTGCAGGCGCAGGTCGGCGTGCTCGGCCACCCCCTGCTGTGCCATGCGCTTTTGCGCGAATGCGAGCTGCTCAGTGGAGAGTGTCACTCCCGTCAGGTGGGCGCCGAATTCCACGGTCGCCATCTCGGCCAGCGCGCCCCAGCCACAGCCAATTTCCAGCACCCGAGAATTTGGCTGCACCCCCGCCATGCGCAGCGCGCGGCGCACCTTGGCGTGCTGGGCTTTGCGCATGTCGCCGCCTGCATCGCCCTCGAACCAGGCGGACGAATAGTTCATTGTGTCGTCCAGCCAGAGTTCGTAGAACGCGTTTCCCAGGTCGTAGTGGGCGTGGATGTTCTTCTGGCTGTTGGCGCGTGTGTTGCGGTTGAGCAGGTGTTTGATGCGATACAGCAGACGCCCGGCCCAGGTGCCGTAGATCACGCCTTCCACCTGCTGGCGGTTGGCGATGAAGAGCTTGAGCAGGTCGGTCAGGTGCGGCGTGGTCCAGTCGCCCGCGATGTAGCTCTCGGCAAAGCCGATGTCGCCCGACCGGAGTGCGGCACTGCACACGTTCCAGTTCTTGAGCGTGATGGCCGCCGAGGGGCCATCACCGTGGCCGAAGTGCTGCAGCGTTCCGTCGGGCAGCTGCACCGTGAGGTGGCCATGCTGCAGGCGCTGCAGCAGCTTGAGCGCCGTGCGGGCGGCAGCGGGGGTGCCAGCGGGCAGGGCCAGGGCGGTGCGGGGGGCGGTGGTGGAGTTCATGGCGGCGTTCTCGTTCGTCATGGAATTCAGCGGGTCACGATGGATGCAGGCGCCTCGGGCTTGCGGTGGAAACGCACGCGCTTGAGCCACAGCTGCAGCGCGTGCCAGTGAATGCGGGCAATGATGGCCAGCGTCATGGCGGGGTAGCCCCAGAGCGCCTGGCGCAGGGTCTGCGGGGTGATGGCCTGCAAGGTGCCGCTCACGCTGGTCTGGAGGAGTGGGCCGGTGTCGTCGTCGTGGTCGATGCGCACCACAGTGCGGCCCGCGTCCTGCGCCCCCGCCTCGGTGCGCATGAAGCGGAACCGGTAGCCCCCGTTCACCTCGCAGAACGGCGAGACGTGGAACACCTTGCGCGCCTGCTGTTCCACGCCGTACTGCGGCGCATCGAGCAGGTAGCAGTGGCGCTCGCCAAAGGTGTTGTTGACCTCCACCACGATGGCGCGCAGGTGGCCGTCGGCGCGGTGGCAGTACCAGAAGCTCACGGGCTTGAAGGTGTAGCCCAACACACGCGGGTAGCAGTGCAGCCAAACCTCGCCGGTGGCGTCGGTGATGCCTTCGGTACGCAGCAGCTCGTCCAGCCAGGCCAGCGCACCACCCTGTGCGGCACTGCGGCCGTCGCCGTGGTCCACGTCATGGAAGCTGATGGCGCCACGCCGGTTCACCGCCAGCGCGCTGCCCAGGCCGGGCAGGCTGCGCATGGGCAGCATCAGAAAAAACGTGGAGTAGGCAAACGCATGCCGCCGGGGCCTCAGCCGCGTGTGGCGCACCTGGCCGAAGCCGATGAGGGGCGCTGCGGGTGGGGCCGGGGCGTGGCTCACGCAGCCTCCGCCAAAGGCGCTGGCAGGGCCGCCAGCAGTTGCTCGGCCACGGCCAGGCCGGACTTGAGGCCGTCTTCGTGGAAGCCGTAGCCCGTCCAGGCGCCGCAGAACCAGGTGTGCTGCTGCCCTTGCAGCTTGCCCACCTGCTGCTGCGCGCGGATGGCGGCCATGTCGAACACCGGGTGGGCGTATTCGTAGCTGCCGATCACGTGTTCGGGCGCTATGTCGCGCACCGGGTTGAGCGACACCACCACAGGCTGCGCAAAGGGCACGGGCTGCAACTGGTTGATGAGGTAGTGCAGGCACACGCGGGCCGACTCGCGGCTGCGCTGCGGGGCACGTTCGTAGTTCCACGCGGCCCAGGCGGCGCGGCGCTCGGGCAGCACGGACGTATCGGTGTGCAGCACGGCGCGGTTGGCCTGGTAGCGAACGGAACCCAGCACCGCGCGCTCGTGCGGCGTGGGCTGTGCCAGCAGGGCGAGCGACTGGTCCGAATGGGTGGCCAGCACCACCTTGTCAAAGTGCTCGGTGTGGCCTGCAGTCACCACGCGCACACCGGCGGCGTCACGCTCGATGCGGCGCACGGGGGTGTTCAGGCGCTTGTCGGCAATGCCTGCGACGATCTTGTCCACATAGTGACGCGCACCGCCAGACACCGTCCACCACTGCGGCCGGTTGCTCACCTGGATCAGGCCATGGTTGTGGCAGAACCGGATCATGGTGGCCACGGGGAATTTCAGCATCTGGTCGGTGGGACAGCTCCAGATGCAGCCCAGCATGGGCAAGAAGTACCAGTCACGGAAGGCGTCGCCAAAGCGGTGCTCGCGCAAGAAGTCTCCCAGGGGCTGCATCAGCGCGGCCTCGGCCTGCTTTTCGGCAATGCGCGTGCAAAGCTTGTTGAAGCGCAGCAGGTCGCGCAGCATGCCCAGAAAGCGCGGGTTGACCAGGTTGGAGCGCTGGGCAAACACGGTGCTGAGATTGGTGCCGCTCCACTCCAGCGCGCGGCCGCCGCCAGGGCCGCTCAGGGCGCCCGGCGCCTGCACCGAGAACGACATGTCCGACTTGGCGGTCTCCACGCCCAGCTCGGCCAGCAGGCGGATCAGTTGGGGGTAGGTGCGCTCGTTGAACACCAGAAAGCCGGTGTCCACGCCGTGGGTGACTGGGTTGCCTGACGCATCGGGCAGGGTGACATCGACGGTGTGGGTGTGGCCACCGAAGTAGTCGCCCGCCTCAAACAGCGTGATGTCCGCCTGGCCGCGCAGCTGGTGCGCGACCGAGAGCCCCGAGATGCCGGAGCCGATGATGGCGATTTTCATGACCGGCTCCCTCTGGCCGGTGCACGGAATAAAAAGGTTGCGAAGCGTCCCGAAACGAATAAGAGAGGGAGGGAGGAGAAGCGCTCCAGGAGGTCAGTCGGAACCCGGGGGCCCGAAAGGCTTCGCAACGTTAAAACTGTACGCTGCGCAATCGTCTTGCGCAATGGATAGAGTGGGGTCACGCTGGCGAAGTTCCAGAGGCTCACTGTATTTTTTTTCAAGAAATGTAAAGAAGTCATGGCGGTCACCGGGGCACAGGCTGGTTCAGCTGTTGTTCGATGGCCCGCACCAGGCCCTTGTTGTCTGGGGCGGTCAGGCTGGAGTAGCTGTCCACCAGCTTGCCGTCGCGGCCTAGCAGGTATTTGTGGAAGTTCCAGCGCGGCGCTGTGCCCGACAGCTGCGCCAGTTGCTGGAACAGCGGCGAAGCCTCGGGGCCCTTCACGCTGCTCTTGGCGAACATCGGAAATTTCACGCCAAAGGTGTTTTCGCAGAAGTCAGCAATCTCCTTGTTGCTGCCTTTTTCCTGGGCAAAGTCGTTCGACGGGAAACCCAGCACCACCAGGCCCTTGTCTTTGTAGCGGGCGTACAGCTCCTCCAAGCCCTTGTACTGGCCCGTAAAGCCACAGAAGCTGGCCGTGTTCACCACCAGCACCACTTTGCCGCTGTACTGGCACAGCGACTGAGGCTTTTCGTCCTGCAACCTCGCAAACGTGTGCTGCAGCGTGGCCGGGCAGCTTTCGGAACCCGCCGCGCGGACCGGGGGGGCATAGCCGACCGCCACCGCAACCAGCAACAGAAGGCTGGCGGCCGAAAGAAAGTGTCTTTTAGAGGTGTTCATAGGACTTGGGATCGCAGTGGGTGTGGGCAATTTAACCATTCCATCATTTTTTGTCCACATGAGTTTTTATTTGGACTGATTGGTTTACGGGAATGGGAACCGCTCGGATTCAAAGTCCTGCAAAAGGAAAGGGTATTGCGGGCGCGCTCGGGAACGGGGCGACAGGTGTCGCACGGCTGAAGGTTTGCCATCGTGGTGGCAAGAGAGGGGGAGTTCCGGGCACAAGCTGCCCGCCAGTGGCGCTGGGCGCCGTTGGGTGGCGTGGGCCTGCGCCAGCCCACCCGCTGCAGGTGGGGGGATGCGCCCGCAGCCCGGCGCGGGGTCAGACCAGGTTGAGCAGGCGGTCCAGCGAGAGCTTGACTCTCACGTCCTTGAAAGCCACCACGCCCGTGACCTTCCAGGGGGGCATGCCGGTGTCACGCGGAATGGGCTCGCCCGTGGGCATGCCGTCACGGTTGGTCACCACCGCCACCTTGGGCGTGGTGGCCGTGGTGCCCCGGCGAACGACCACGCCCACCTCCTGGCTGGCCAGCCGCACGAAGGCCCCGGGCGGGTATACACCCAGGGTCTTGACGAGCGCGGCACCAGCCTCGTCCACCTGGTGCTCTTCGTCGTAGTAGCTGGCCTGCATGGCCGCCGTGACGGGCATGGGCAACCGGGCCGCGCGAGGTGCCATGCGGGCGCCAAAAATGTCGGCACGCTGCAGCAGGCGGGCCATTTGCTGGGCCTCCGTCTTCTTGGCCAGCGGGCCGGGGGTGCGGTGGTGGTGGGAGCGCACCGCCTCCAGCCACACCGGGTCGGCCACGCCGAGCGTGCGCAGCAGCGCCTCGGAACGCTCCGCGTGGCTCTCGACCGCCGCAATCTGCTGGGCGGTGAGCGGATGGGTCTGCTGGGCCAGCTGGTCCTGCAGCTCGGACATGGCTATGTTCATGGAGAGCGCCGCGTGGCCCAGCTGCTGCACGCGGGAGGCGGGCCAGCGCAGCATCTCGCGCGCCACCACCATGCACACACAGCACACCAGCATCGAATGCGTGGCGCTGTACATGCGCGTTTCCTGCGCAGACAGGTAAATCAGGCCCAGCAGCGTCGCGTCGGGCGTCTGCTCGCAGTGGCGGGCCAGCTCGTCGTGCAGCGTCTGGAAGCGCCCGCCAAAATCAGCGGGCGAAGGTGCACGCAGCAACTGTGTGGCACGCAACTGCAGTTCGGGCCAGTCAGGCAGCGTCTTGCCAGTGCGGCCCCGCCCTCCTGCGTCGTCGGCCGCCGTCATCTTCATCGCGGCAATTTCGCCCAGGTTGGTGTCGGCGATCAGCATGCGCTGCAATTGCGCGAGGTAGGCCCGGTGGCTGTCACCGGACTCATCGGTATCCACACACAGCTGCCGCCCCCGGCCCACCATCTTGGCCAGCTCTTCCCGGGTGCGGATGACATAGCCTTTTTGCGCCAGCAACACGCCATCAGCACCCCGCAGCACAAACGGCAGAGGGTGGCCCAGCTGGATGGATTCGATGTTCAGGCTGACGAGGTTCATGGTGGTCGTTACATTATCTAACGGCCACACGCCCGGCTAAGCCGGGGCAACCCCGGGGATTGCCTGCTTTTTCAAGCAACCACCGGCCTCCATCATCCCGCTGGGGGTGTAGCGGGCGCCTCTGGGGCGGGCACCGGGTGGGCACCCCGCAAGCGCCGCAGCATGCGACCAAACCACTGCCCCAGATCATCCACCCCCGTGAACACGGCGGGGATGACCAGCAGGCTCAGCAGCGTGGACGTGATCAGCCCGCCAATCACCGCCACCGCCATGGGCGAGCGGAAGCTGGCATCCGCCGCACCAATGCCCAGCGCAATCGGCATCATCCCCGCACCCATGGCCAGCGTGGTCATGATGATGGGCCGTGCGCGCTTGTGGCAAGCGTCGATCAGTGCCTCAAAGCGCGTCATGCCATGCTCGCGCCGCGCCAGGATGGCGTATTCCACCAACAGGATGGAGTTCTTGGTGGCAATGCCCATAAGCATGATCAGCCCGATGAGCGAGGGCATCGAGAAGCTCTTCTGCGCGATCAGCAGGCCCACGAACGCCCCGCCTAGCGACAGCGGCAGCGCCGCCAGGATGGTGACCGGGTGGAGGAAGTCCTTGAACAGCAGCACCAGCACGATGTAGATGCACAACACCCCGGTCAGCATGGCCAGGCCGAAGCTGGCGAACAGCTCCCCCATCATTTCGGCATCGCCAATGGTGATCTGGCGCACGCCCGGCGGCAGGTTCTGGATGGAGGGCAGCGCTTCGACCGCCTTCGTCACGTCGCCCAGCGGCTGGCCTGACAGCTCGATCTCAAAGTTGACATTGCGCGCGCGGTCATACCGGTCCACCACGGCCGGTCCGCCGCTGAACTCGAGCGTGGCCACCTGGCCCAGCATCACTGGGCCTTTGCTGCCCGGCACCGACAGGCGCTCCAGCAGCGACAGGTCCTTGCGCGCGTCGTCCTGCAGCTTGACCACGATCGGCACTTGGCGCGAGGCCAGGTTGAGCTTGGGCAGCGACACGTCGTAGTCGCCCACGGTCGCAATGCGCAGCGTTTCGGCAATCGCGCTGCTGGTCACCCCCAGGTCGGCGGCGCGCGCAAAGTCCGGGCGCACCGCGATCTCGGAGCGCACCAGGCTGGCGGTGGAAGAGATGCTGCCCAGGCCCGGGATGGTGCGCAGGTCCTTCTCGACCGCCAGCGCGGCCGAGGTCAGCGCCTGCGGGTCGTCGCCCGAGAGCACCAGCACGTACTTCTCGCCGGAGCCCCCCAGGCCCACCTTGCTGCGCACGCCCGGCAGCGTCTCCAGCGCGGCGCGGATCTGGTTCTCGATGCCCTGCTTGCGCGGCCGGTCGCCGCGCTCGGCCAGCAAGATGGTGAGCGTGGCCTTGCGCGTTTCGGCATTGGCGCTGCCCATGAACGGGTCGCCACCGGCCGAGCCCCCACCGATGATGGTGTACACGCTTTGCACATGGTCCACCTTGGCGATGCGCTGGCGCGCGTCCTCGGCCACGGCGCGGGTCTGGGCCAGCGTGGCGCCAGGTGGCAGCTCCAGGTACACCTGGGTCTGCGAGTTGTCATCGGCCGGGATGAAGCCCGTGGGCAGCAGCGGGATCAGCGCCAGAGAACCGATGAAAAACGCTGCCGTGGCAATGAAGGTCATCCAGCGGTGTTTGATGCACCAGGCCGCCCAGCGCAGGTACACCGTCATCCAGCGCGGGTCCTTGTGCGTGTCCACGATGGGTTTGAGGATGTAGGCCGCCATCATGGGTGTCAGCACCCGCGCCACCACCAGGCTGGCAAAGACCGCCAGCGACGCCGTCCAGCCGAACTGCTTGAAGAACTTGCCCGCAATGCCGCTCATGAACGCGGTGGGCAAAAACACCGCAATCAGTGTGAACGTGGTGGCCACCACGGCCAGGCCAATTTCGTCGGCCGCCTCCATGGCCGCCTGGTAGGGCGTCTTGCCCATGCGCAGGTGGCGCACGATGTTCTCCACTTCCACGATGGCGTCATCCACCAAAATGCCCACCACCAGCGACAGCGCCAGCAGCGTGATCACGTTGATCGAGAAGCCCAGCCAGTGCATGCCGATGAACGCCGGGATCACCGACAGCGGCAGCGCCACAGCCGACACGAACGTGGCGCGCCAGTCGCGCAAAAAGAGCCACACCACGAGCACGGCCAGCAACGCGCCTTCGTACAGCAGGTGCATGGAGCCGTCGTACTCCTCCTGCACAGGCTGCACAAAGTTGAAAGCTTCGGTGATCTCCAGATCGGGGTGCTGAGCGCGAATTTCCTTGAGGGCCGCCTGCACCGCAGAGCCGACTTCCACCTCGCTCGCGCCCTTGCTGCGCGCTACCTCGAAGCCCACCACGGGCTTGCCGTTGAGCAGGGCCAGGGCGCGCGGCTCGGCAATCGTGTCTGTCACCGTGGCCACCTGATCGAGCCGCACATGGCGGCCGTCGGACAGTGCCAGCGTGAGCCCTGCGAGCTCCTGCGCCGACTGCACCGTGGCCAGGGTGCGTACAGGCTGTTCGCTGCCGCCCAGGTCGGTGCGGCCACCGGCACTTTCGGTCTGCACCAGCCGCAGCTGGCGCGAGACATCGGCCGCCGTGGCGTTCAACGCCTGCAGCTTGACCGGGTCGAGCAACACATGCACCTCACGCTGCACACCGCCCACGCGGTTGACCGCGCCCACACCCCGCACCGTGAGCAGCTTCTTGGCCACGGCATCGTCCACAAACCAGGACAGCGCCTCGTCGTCCATGCGGGTGGAGGCAATAGTGAACGCGAGCACCGGCTGCGCGGCCAGGTCCATCTTGGTCACGATGGGGTCGCGCACGTCGCCAGGCAGGTCACCGCGCACGCGGGCCACGGCAGAGCGCACGTCGTCCAGCGCTTCCTGCGTGGGCTTTTCCAGGCGGAACTCGGCCGTGATGGTGGCGCCACCGTCCTGCACCTTGGTGTAGATGTGCTTCAGGTCTTGCAGCGTGGCGATGCTGTTTTCAATCTTGCGCGCCACATCGTTTTCGAGCTGCGCGGGCGAGGCGCCGGGCAGCGCCACGGTCACGGAGATCGTGGGCAGGTCAATGTCCGGAAAGTTCTGTACCTTCATGGCGTTGAACGACAGCAGGCCGCCGAAGGTCAGCAGCACAAACAGCATCAGCGCCGGTATGGGGTTCTTGATCGACCAGGTGGATACATTCATGTCGAATGCTCCTCAATTGATAGCTGTTTGCGCTTTATTGGTAAGCGCTAGAGCCATTTTTTGCTTGAAATCCGGAGCTTGCGAGGTGCTGCTGGCGGGCGGCGTGCTCACCACCCGCACCAGATCGCCGTCGTTCAGGAAGCCAGCGCCACGCACCGCTACCGAGGCATTAGCGTCCAGACCCGAGAGCACCTCGACCCGGTCAGCCACGCGGCGGCCCGTCTGCACCTTGCGCATTTGCACACGCTGCTCGGCACCCACCACAAACACGTACGAGAAGCCGTCGCGCACCACCAGCGCCTCTTGTGGCACGGTGAGTGCATCGCTGGCGCCCAGCGCGAACTCACCACGCGCAAACATGCCCGCACGGAAGTCTGTGTTCAGGGGTAGATCAACGTACACCAGCGCATTACGCGTCTGCGGGTCCACCGTCGGCGCAATCATGCGCACCGTGCCTTCTGCCACCGCACCACTGGCCGCCGTCACGCTGACCTTGGCGCCCGGCGCAATGCGGCGCAGCTCGGTAGACGTGACTTCAGCGCGCCATTCGAGGCGCCCCTTGCGCACCATGCGGAACAGCTCGGTGCCCGCGCCCACCACCGCGCCCACGGTGGCCGTGCGGGCCGAGATCACGCCGCTGTCGGGCGCCACCACCTGGGTGTACTTCAGACGCAACTGCTGTGCGTTCAGCGTGGCCTTGGCCGCCTCCACGCGAGCCTGCGCGGTCTTCTCGGCCGTGGTGTACTGCTGGATCTGCTGCTGGCTCAAGGCGCCCGTGGCCTGCAGCGAGCGGGCCCGGTCGGCATTGGCAGCGGCTTCGGCCGCATTGGCCTGGGCTTCGAGCAGGCTGGCGCGGACCTGGGCCACATCGGCCTGTACGGTTTCGGCAGAGAAAGTTGCCAGCACCTGGCCGGCCTTGACCACGTCGCCCACGTTCACACGCACGTCGGTCAGGCGCAGACCGTTGCTCTCGGCGCCAATGCTGGCCTCTTGCCAGGCGGCCACATTGCCATTGGCCGCCAGGCGCAGCGGCACCGAGGTGCGCTGGGGTTGGGCCGTGCTCACGGTGAGCGCGGGGCGGGGCTGGCCCGCCTTGGGCTCATCGGCGGCGCGCGATGCGCTGGAGAACACCAGGGCGCCACCGGTGGCCAGTGCGCAGGCAGCGATAACGGCGAAGGCCGTGGGAGAAATCTTGAAACCTTGCGTTTGCATTGTGTGTATCCGTTCATCCAGTCGGTGTCAGGAGAAAGGGTGAGCGATCAGCCCACCCCCCGGTTTTTCATTCAGCGTGCGGCGGTAGCCGCAGCAGAAGGGGAGGCTGCCGTGGTGGTGGTCTGCCCGTCCCATCCACCGCCTGCGGCGCGGTACAGCGCAACCCAGGCGGCCTGGCGTTCATGCTGCAGCGCGATCAGCGCGTTCTCGGCCGCCAGGGATGTGCGCCGTGCGTCTTCCAGCTCCACCAGACTCGCCAGGCCGCCGCGCCAGCGCGCTTCGGTGGCATCGAAAGATGTGCGATAGCCCGCAGCCGCCGTTCGCGCGCTGGTGCTGCGCTCGGCCGTGCTCTGCAGCCGCACCAGCGCCTGTTCGACCTCGCTCACGGCCTGGCGCACCTTGGCGCGGTAGAGCGCGGCGGCTTCGTCATAGCGCGCCTGCGCCGCGTCCACCTGCGCGCCGCGCCGGCCACCATCGAACAGCGGCACGCTGAGCGCCAGCGGGCCGATGGTCCAGGTGTTCAAGTCGGTGGTCACGCCACCGCTGCGCACCCACGCCGTGCCCACCGAGCCGCTGAGAGACAGGCGCGGGTAACGCTGGGCCTGGGCGCTGCCCACTTCGGCACTGGCAGCGGCGACTTCGCGCTCGGCGTTGTACACATCAGGGCGCTGGGCCAGCACCTGGGCGGGTAGCGTGGCGATGGCGAACAGGGTGTCGGGGGCTGTGGCGGCAGGCGTGGACAGGCGCGAACGCAGCGCCGGCTCCTCCCACCCGGTCAGTGCCACCAGGGTCTTGACCTCCACATCGCACTGCATGCGCTGCTGCGATGCACGCGCCTGCGCTTCGGCGGCACTGGCTCGGGCCAGGGCAGCCGTGGCGGGCGCCGTGAAGCCGGCGCGTTCGCTAAGACCTGACAGGCGCGAGGTTTCGCCACGCGACTGCGCATCGCGCTCGGCCACGCGCAGCTGCTCCAGGCAGGTGCGCAGGCTGCTCGTCTGCTGCGCCACCTCGGCGGCCACGCTCACGCGCGCCTCGTGCCACAGCGCCTGTGCGCCCGCCAGCCGCTCATCGGCAGCGGTCTTGGACGCGCGGTTCGCACCAAAGAGGTCAATCTCCCAGCTCGCCTGCAGCCCGGCCTGCGCCGTGGTCGCGATGCCTGCAAGCTGTTCGTTGAAACCTCGGCTGGCGCTGGCCTGCGCATCGAGCGACGGCAGCAGCGCGGCGCGGCTGGCCACCTGCGTGGCCCGGGCCTGCGCAATGCGGGATTGGGCCTGCGCCACACCGGGGCTGACGGCCTGGGCCGCGTCGATCAACTCCACGAGCAGCGGGTCGCCCAGCTGCGTCCACCATCGGGTCAGATCCCCCAAAGAGCCCTGGTGCGGCAAGGGCGCCTGCCACGCCACAGGTGGAGTGGTGGGCACTTGGGCGGGAGGCGCTGTGATGGCACAGGCGCCCAGGGCCAGGGGCAGGCAGGTGGCCCAGAAGAATCGGGTCTTGCTCAAAGTCATGCGTTGGATTCCTTGTGCGAATTCCGTGAAGTACTGCGGCGCGCGGGCTGTTGTACGGCCTGCCGCCTGGCGATCTCGCCCTGCACCATGCTCAGGGCGTAACCGGTCAGCCGGTCCACCCATTCGTCCACAGCCCCAGACCCCGCCAGCTGCGGTGCAATAGCCTGCAGCGGGTCGCGCTGGGTCCACATCTGCATAACCAGCCCGGCCAGCGAGAAGGCGAGGCGGTGCATGTCGTCGTCCACCTCGGCCACGCCCATGTGGCGGCACAGCACCTCAACCAGGGCGAGGTGGGGGGCACGGCACTCGCGCTCAATGAGCTCTGGCCACACATGGGTGGGGTCCAGCAGCTCGCGCACATGCAAGCGCAGCGACTGGGTCACGAGGTCATCGTGCTTGAGCGGCTCCAGAAAGCCACCGAAGTAGGCGGCCAGCGCCTGCTGCAAGGTCAGCGCAGGGTCGGCAAACACCGGGATGAGGTCGCTGCCGCTGCCGAAGGGCTCGTAGAACGTGGCTGTGTAGAGGCGCGCCTTGTCGCCAAAATGGTAGGCGATCGCTGCCACGTTGGTGCCGGCGGCTTCGGCAATGGCACGCACCGAGGTCTGTGCAAAGCCCCGCTCGGAAAACAGCTGCAGCGCGGCGCGCAGCAGGCGCACGCGCGTGTCTTCTCCGTCGCTGCGGGCGGTGCGCTGGGCTGCGGGAATGAAATGGGCGCCGAAACTCATGGCACCGGATTACACACCAGAATTCAAACAACCGTTTGAATTAGCGATGCCACGCGGAAAATTCAGCCCGCAAAAATGCAACAAAACGTCACACCTTGGTGCGACTCAACCGAACACGGACCTCCACAGGGCCAGCACCGCATCGCGCTCGGCCAGCAGTGCGGGGGGGGCAACCTGGGTGGGCGCCTCGTCCAGGCGCGCCACGTGTTGCACGCGCCGCAGTTCGCGGTACGCATCCGCAGCCGCCACACCCACGCCAGGGGGCAACAGCCCCACCTGCTCGGCGCGCTGCAGCAGCGCGATGTTGCCCACATTGCCCACCAGCTCCGGGTGGTTTGCAGACTGCGAGAGCACCAGGTATTGAACGGCAAACTCCGCATCCACCATGCCGCCCGGACTGTGTTTCACATCGAACTGCCCGTCGCGCGTGGGGTGCGCTGCGCGCACACGCTCGCGCATGGCCACGATCTCCTCACGCAGGGCGGCAGCGTCGCGTTCGGAGGTGATGACAGCCTCGCGCACGGCATCGAAGCGCGCCTGCAAGGCCTCGCTGCCCATCACAAACCGCGCGCGTGTCATGGCCTGGTGCTCCCAGGTCCACGCGGTGTTGCTGCCCCGGCGCTGCTGGTAGTTGGCGTAGGCCTCGAAGCTCGTGACCAGCAGACCTGAGCTGCCATTGGGCCGCAACGCAGTGTCGATCTCGTACAGATCGCCTTCACCCGTCTTCACGGTGAGCCAGTTGATGAGCTTGCGCACAAAGGCCGCGTAGACCTCGGGGGCGCGTTCGTCGTCGTCATCGAACACAAAGACGATGTCCAGGTCGCTGCCGTAGCCCAGTTCCTTGCCGCCCAGCTTGCCGTAGCCAATGATGGCGAATTGCGGGCTCTCGCGGTGGCGCGTCTTGAGCCGGCTCCAGCACCACTGGGCCGTGATGCGCAGCACGCTGTCAGCCAGGGCGGACAGGTCATCCGCCACCTGCTCGACGGTGATGCGCCGCTCCACGTCGCGCGCGAGGGTGCGGAAGGTTTCCGCGTGCTGGGCACGGCGCAGCAGGTTGAGCAAGGTTTCGTCATCGTCCTCGCCCGTGGACTGCAGCGACGCGAGCCGCACGGCCAGTTCGCGCTCGAAGTCGGCCACCACAAAACGTTCGGCGAGCAGCGAATCCCCCACCAGTTCATCGATGACGCCGGGGTGCTGCAGCAGGTAGCGGGCGGGCCATTTGGCCGCACCCAGGAGGTGCAGCAATTGCTCGTGCACAGAGGGGCGCTCCAGCAGCAGCGCCAGATAGCTCTCGCGGCGCAGCAGCGGCTCCAGCCAGTTGGCAAGGCGCAGGGCGGCCTCCTCGGTGACGCGGCCTTCCTTGAGCCACTGTGCGGTGCGCTGCACCAGCCGGAACAGGCGGGCACGGGCTTCGTCGCGCAGCCCCGCCACGCGCGGGTGGTTGCGCCATTCGGCAACGCGCTCGCGAAATCCGGGCGGCAACTGCTCCAGCAGCGTGTCGAATTCGGGGGGGGCTGCTGCCGCAGCGCGGGGGCCGCCACAGCCTCCGCCATTGCACTGCTTCTTGCCCGCCCCGCCCAGCAGGGTGTCGAATTCCTGGGCCACCAGTTCACGGTGTGCGTCCAGCTCGTGCAGGAAGGCGCAGCAATCGGGATACCCCAGGGTGTGCGCGATCCACGCAAGATCGTCATCGCGCGTGGGCAGCACATGGGTCTGCTGGTCATCCAGGTACTGGATGCGGTGCTCCACACGGCGCAAGAAGACGTAGGCCCGCGCGAGCGCATCAGCCGTTTCCTGCGGCATCAGACCCGCCTGGGACAGGCGGGTGAGCGCATCAAGCGTGGGGCGGCGGCGCAACTCGGGGAACTGGCCGCCCCGCACCACCTGCAGCAGCTGAACCGTGAACTCGATCTCACGAATGCCGCCCCGCGAGAGCTTGACGTCGTTGGCGCGCTCCGGGTGGCCCGCGCTGCGCTTGGCGGCATGGTCCCGGATCTGGCGGTGCAGCACCCGCAGCGCATCGAACACGCTGTAGTCCAGGTAGCGGCGGAACACAAAGGGCAGCACCACACCGCGCAGCGCCTGAACCTCAGGGCTGGCAATGCAATCACGCGGTGCCACCACCCGGCTCTTGAGCCAGGCAAAACGCTCCCACTCGCGCCCATGCAGCTGCAGGTATTCCTCCAGCGCCGACAACGAGACCGAAGGCGGGCCGGAGTTGCCATTGGGGCGCAGCGCCAGGTCTACGCGGAACACAAATCCGTGCTCGGTGGTGTCGCCCACCAGGCTGTAGATGGCCTTGACCGCACGTGCAAAGTATTCGTGGTTCGAGATGCGCCCCCGGCCATCAGCCGTGCCCGCCGTTTCGCCATCGTGCTCGTACACGTAGATCAGGTCGATGTCGCTGGAGACATTCAGTTCGCGGGCACCGAGCTTGCCCATGCCGATGATCCACAGCTGCACGGGCTGGCCGTCCGGCCCGCGCGGCGCGCCGTGGCGCTCGTCCAGCTCCTGGCGGGCATGCTGGCAGGCCCTGTCCAGCGCCAGCTCGGCCAGCTCGGTGACCGCGCTGGTAATGTCCGCCAGCGGAGCCTGCGCCTCGCAATCCATCTGGATCAGCCGCTCCATGACCAGCTGGCGCAGCACCCGGAGCGCGGTGCCCGTGTCACAACCGCGTGCGCGCAGCGCGTCGTAGGCCTGCTCCATGCTGGGCCACCGGGGAACACCGGGCGGCAGGAGCAGCAGGTCAGCCTCGTAGCGGCGATGCAGGCGCTGATAGAAACGCGAGTGCGCGGCCCCGTGAACAAAGGTCGCGGAGGGATTGCAGGGGGATTCAGGATACGGGATCGACATGGCAGCCGCAGCGCAACGCTGCGTACATAAGAACACTGGTTTGTAGTGAACCCGCGCTAAGCCTGCGGGTCATAATTCCTGCCACATTCAATCCCACCATGATCGATCCCACCACGCACCCCACCCGCCTGCTGAAAATTGTGGCAGGTCTCGCGCGGTGGTCACTGGGCTTGCTGCTGGCCTTCTGGCTGCTGCTGACCATCGCGTGGGGGGCCCTTCATGGCTGGATTGTGCCGCGAATCGGTGATTTCCGCCCACAGCTGGAGGCGCATGCCGCACGGGCGCTGGGGGTTCCTGTCCAAATCGGTGCCATCGCGGCGCACACCGAAGGCCTGATCCCTTCCATTGAACTCTCGGATGTCACCCTGCTGGACGCAGCCGGCCGCTCTGCCCTGCGCCTTCCACGGGTGGTGGTGGCGCTGTCGCCGCGCTCCCTGCTCAAGGGCGGGTTCGAGCAGCTGTACATCGAAGAGCCCGAGCTGGATGTGCGCCGCACTGCGGACGGCCGCATCCAGGTGGCGGGCCTGGATTTCTCCCAGCAGCAGGGCGAGGACAACGCCGCCGCCGACTGGCTGTTTTCACAGGGCGAGGTGTTCATCCGGGGTGGCACGGTGCGCTGGACCGATGAGCAGCGCGGCGCCCCGGAGCTTGCGCTGGAGAAGGTGGACCTGCTCTTGCGCAACGGCAACTGGCACCATCACATGCGGCTGGATGCCACGCCGCCCGAAGCCTGGGGAGACCGCTTCACGGTGACGGGGCTGTTCCGCGCCCCCTTGCTGCGCGCGCGCGACGGCAACTGGAAACACTGGAATGGGCAGGTCTTCGCCGACTTTTCCCGGGTGGACGTCTCGCGGCTGCGCCACCATGCCGATGTGGGCGTGGATATCGCACAGGGCCGGGGCGCGCTGCGAGCCTGGGCCGATGTGCAGCGCGGGCAGATTGTGGGCGGCACAGCCGACCTGGCGCTGGCCGATGTCAATGCCACACTGGGTGCAGGCTTGCAAGCGCTGGTGCTGCCGTCCATTCAGGGGCGGCTGGGTGGGCGCCGACTGAACGGGGGGTTCGAATTCTCGACCCAGGCGCTGCAATTCAAGACGGACGATGGTCTCACCTGGCCCGGAGGCAACGTCAGGCTTGTGCACACGGCGGCGGCCGGCAAGGCACCCGCGCAAGGCGAGTTCCGCGCCGACCGCCTGGACCTGGCTGCCCTGGCGCAGGTCGCCAGCCGCCTGCCCCTGGGCGCCACGGCACATGAGGCCGTGCGCACCTATTCACCCCACGGGCTCGTGGACGAAATCCAGGCCACCTGGAAAGGCCCTCTCGAAAACCTGCAGCAGTATCAGGTACGCGGGCGCATTCGCGGATTGGCGCTGGCAGGCGACACTCCCGCCAGCGCTTCCACCCAACTGGGCCTGCGGGGTGCCACGGTGGACATCGACATGACCCAGGCGGGCGGCAAGGCAGCGCTGACCATTGCCTCCGGCGCGCTGGTGCTGCCCGGCGTGTTCGAAGACCCAGTGCTGCCGCTGGACCGGCTCAGCGCCGATGTGCGCTGGCAACTCGATGGCGACCGCATCGCCGTGCAGGCCACCGACGTGCAGTTTGCCAATGCCGACGCCCAGGGCGAGGCCCGGGCCACTTGGCATACCAGCGATGCGGGCAAGGTGGCACACCGCTCTCGCTTTCCGGGGGTGCTGGACCTCACAGGCACACTGAACCGGGCGGACGGGACCCGTGTGCACCGCTACCTGCCGCTGTCCATCCCCCAGGAGTCGCGCCACTATGTGCGCGACGCCGTGGTGGCGGGCAGCGCGAGCAACGTGCAGTTCCGCGTCAAGGGGGATCTGCACCACCTGCCTTTCGACGACCCCAAACAAGGCGAATTTCGCATCGCAGCCCGCGTGAAGGATGTCACCTACGCCTACGTCCCTACGCAGCTGCAACCGGCCAATACGTTGCCGTGGCCTGCATTGACGGAGCTGGCGGGGGAGCTGGTCTTTGAACGCTCCTCCATGCAGGTGCGCGGCGCCAGTGGCAGTTTTGCGGGACGCCCGGGCCTGCGCCTGTCGAAGGTGGATGCCAAGATTCCAGACCTCTCCCATACCGTGGTGGGTGTCAGTGCCGATGCCCGGGGGCCGCTGACCGAGCTGCTCACGCTCATGAACACGTCGCCTTTGGGCCGGATGACCGGCAATGCACTGGAGCAGGCCAGCGGCACCGGCAACGCAGATTTCAAGTTGCGCCTGACCTTGCCGATCAGCGACATCGAAAAATCCAAGGTCCAGGGCAGCGTCACGCTGGCGGGCAACGAACTGCGCATTACCCCCGACACCCCGACGCTGAGCCGGGTGCGGGGCGTGGTGCAGTTCACCGAAGGCGGTTTTTCGCTCAATACCGTGCAGGCCCAGGCACTGGGAGGGCCTGTGCGGCTGGAGGGCGGCATGCGCGCTCTGCCCTCCAATGCCCCGGCTACCGAATCGGCCGTGCAGCTTCGCGCACAGGGCACCGCCACGGCCGAAGGGCTGCAGCAGGCATCACAACTGGGCATGCTCTCGCAGCTGGCGCGCCGCGCCACGGGCAGCACCGCGTATTCCATGGCGCTCGCGTTTCGCCGTGGCGTGCCGGAGGTGCAGGTGACCACCAGCCTACAGGGGCTGGCGCTGGCGCTGCCCGCCCCGCTGGGCAAGACGGCCGAAGGCAGCCTGCCACTGCGGTTTGAAACCCAGGTGGCCCGCGAATCGCTGGTGGGCCTTACGCAGACTGGAAATGGCACCGAAGCCCCGCCTTTGCGCGATCAGATGACGCTGGACCTGGGCGCACTGGGCTCGGCCACCTACATTCGGGATCTGGGCGGGCCCCAGGCCCGGGTGCTGCGCGGTGCCATCGGCATCGGCCTGTCGGGCGGGGAATCCGCCCCGGTGCCCGCGCAGGGTGTGGCGGCCAACATCAGCCAGGGCAAGCTCGATGTGGATGCCTGGGAAGACGTGCTGACCCAGGCAACCGGCAGCGAACCCGCTGCACGCCCCGCAACCGCACCCGGATCGCCAGGCTCAACGGGGACGCCCAGCACGGCGCAGGACTACCTGCCCACCACACTGGCCTTGCGCGCCCGCGAACTCACGTTGCAGGGTCGCACCCTGCACAACATCGTGGCCGGCGCGCTGCGGGACGGCACCACCTGGCGTGCCAACCTCGACGCCACGGAACTCAACGGCTATCTGGAATACCGCCAGCCAGGCGGCGCCGAACACCCCAATGGGCGCTTGTTTGCGCGGCTCTCGCGCGTGAACATGCCCCAGAGCGACGTCACCCAAGTCGAGGCCCTGCTGGACGAGCAGCCCGGCGCCCTGCCCGCGCTGGACATCGTGGTGGATGACTTTGAACTGCGCGGCAAACGCCTCGGGCGTGTGGAGATAGAAGCGCAGAACCGGGGCGGAGATGGCACGCAGCGCGAATGGCGCCTCTCCAAATTCAATATCCTGGCGCCCGAGGCGAACTTCACTGCCAACGGCAACTGGGCGGTGCTGAACACTGCAGGGGTGGGGCCTCGCACACCGGAGCGGCGCACGGTGCTCAACTTCAAGCTGGACATCCGCGACTCGGGCGACCTGCTGGGCCGCATGGGCATGGCCAATGTGGTCCGGCGCGGCAAGGGCCGCATGGAAGGGCAGGTGGCCTGGATCGGCGCGCCGTTCAGCCCTGACTACCGCAGCATGACCGGGCAGATCAACCTGAACGTGGAGTCCGGCCAGTTCCTCAAGGCCGACCCAGGCCTGGCCAAGCTGCTGGGCGTGCTGAGCCTGCAATCGCTGCCACGCCGCCTGACGCTCGACTTCCGCGACGTGTTCAGCGAGGGTTTTGCGTTCGACTTTGTCCGGGGCGATGTGCGCATCGAGCAGGGCGTGGCCACCACGAACAATCTGCAGATGAAGGGCGTCAACGCCGCCGTGCTGATGGAGGGCAGCGCCAACATCGATCAGGAAACCCAGGACCTGCGCGTGGTGGTGGTGCCCGAGATCAACGCCATGACCGCGTCCCTGGTGGCCACAGCCATCAACCCGGTCATTGGGCTGGGCAGCTTCCTGGCCCAGGTATTTCTGCGCGGCCCGCTGATCGAGGCGGCCACGCAGGAGTTCCGCATCGATGGCACCTGGACGGACCCCCGCGTGGTGCGCGTGGCCCGCCGCAACCGCGAGGCAGGCCCTGCAACCGGCACGCCCACACGCCCCAGCGCACCCCGCACCGGAGAACCGTCATGATGAAAGTTGCTGCGATCCAGATGGTGTCCTGCACCCGGCTCGACGACAACCTGCGCGCTGCACGCGCCCTGCTGGAGCAGGCCGCCAGCGCAGGTGCCGAGCTGGCCGTGCTGCCCGAATACTTCTGCGTGATGGGCCACAAGGACACCGACAAGCTCGCCCTGCGCGAAGCACCGGGCGAGGGCCGTATCCAGCACTTTCTGGCCAGCGCGGCACGCGAGCTGCAGATGTGGATCGTGGGGGGCACCTTGCCGCTGGTGGCCACCACACCCGACCGGGTGCGCAACACCACCCTGGTGTTCAACCCCGCTGGCAACTGCGTGGCACGTTACGACAAGATTCACCTTTTCTACTTTGACAACGGGCGCGAGCAATTCCACGAAGGCCGGGTTATCGAAGCGGGCAACACCCCCGTGCAGTTCGAGCTGCCATCGCGCGACGGCCACTGCTGGCGCGTGGGCCTCTCGGTGTGCTACGACCTGCGCTTTCCCGAGCTGTACCGCGCCCACGCCAGCGCGGGTGCAGACCTGCTGCTCGTGCCCAGCGCGTTCACCCACACCACCGGCCAGGCGCACTGGGAGCTGTTGCTGCGCGCCCGCGCCGTGGAAAACCTGGCGTATGTGCTGGCGCCCGCACAGGGCGGTGTGCACGAAAACGGGCGGCACACCTGGGGCCACAGCATGCTGGTTGACCCCTGGGGCACCGTGCTCGCCCAGCAGGACCAACTGGCGGGCGTGGTGTCAGGTGTGGTGGACCCGCAGCGCCTGCGCGACATTCGCCTTCAGTTGCCCGCCTTGTCGCACCGCGTCCTGTGAAGATCCCGCAGCAGCGCACACTCTTCAGACGCTGGCGCGGCGCATGGCGGCGCTGGTCGCTGTGGACCCTGCTGGTAGCCCTGGTGATCTCCATGCTCGCCACCATGGTGTGGCTTGCGGGGCGCTACGAGGCCAGTCAGGTGCAGTCGCGCCTGGAGCGTGACACGGCCGACGCGGTGTCCGACATCCGCGTGGCGCTTACGCGCAACCTGCAAAGCCTGCAGGCCCTGCACGCGGGCGACCCGGGCCAGCTGGCCTGGGAGGTAGATGCAGCCGAGCTGCTGCGCAACCGGCGGGAGCTCGTGCGCATCGAGTGGCGCGATGCCGACCTGCGGGTACGCACCCATGCACAGTCGCCCTACCGCCCCGTGGCCTGGGACGCCCGGCTGCGTGAGGGTAACCAGTCCGACGCCGCCATTGCCTGTGCCAACGCACGCCGCCTGAGCAGCCCAGCCTATTCAAGCAGCTACTTTCAGCCCCACGGCGACGGGCTGGGCTCGGAGATGATGGAGCTGTGCCTGCCGCTCACCTCGGGCGGGCGCAGCACGGGTTTCCTGGTGGTCACGTATTCGCTGCAGGACGTGCTGATCAACCTGGTGGCGCACAACCTCACCCGCAGCCAGGAGGCCTCGTTCACCGAGGCCGACGGCACCCGGCTGGCCGTGCTGGGCGCCGCGCGCCGCGGCTCGCGCATGTTCACGGCCACGCACCTGCTGGATCTGCCCGGCAGCACCCTGGTGCTGCGCATGGACACCTGGCACAGCGCGCCCAGCCTGTTCCCCAACGTGCTGACCGCGCTGGTCACCGCCATGTCGATTGCGCTGGTCACCGTGATGGTGGTGCTGGTGCGCGACAACCGCAGGCGCCTGCGCGCCGAGCGCGATCTGGCCGACGCGCTGGCGTTTCGCAAGGCCATGGAGGACTCGCTGGTCACAGGCCTGCGCGCCCGCGATCTGGAAGGCCGCATCACCTATGTCAACCCGGCCTTCTGCGCCATGGTAGGGTTCAGCGCGCCGGAGCTGCTGGGCCAAAGCGTGACCGCGCCCTACTGGCCCCCCGAGCGGGTGGAGGAGTATCGCCAGCGCCAGGCCATCCGCTTTGCGGGCACCATGCCGCCGCGCGAGGGTTTCGAGTCCGAATTCATGCGCAAGGACGGCACCCGCTTCCCTGTGCTGATCATCGAGGCCCCGCTCATCAACGCCCAGGGCCTGCACACGGGCTGGATGAGCGCGTTCCTCGACATCAGCGAGCAGCGGCGGGTGGAAGAGCTGTCGCGGGCGTCACAAGAGCGGCTGCAGGCCACCGCCCGCCTGGCCACCGTGGGCGAAATGGCCTCGCTGCTGAGCCACGAACTCAATCAGCCCCTGGCCGCCATTTCCAGCTATGCCACCGGCTCCATCAACCTGCTGGAGGCGCCCGCACCGGCAGAGCAGGGCGCAGGCGCCGCTGCCCATGCCGAGCAGCTGCAGGATGTGCGCATGGCCATGCAACATATTGCGCGGCAAGCCGAGCGCGCAGGCAAGGTGATCAAGAGCGTCCACGACTTTGTGCGCCGCCGCGACCAGGCGCGCGAAGCGGTGTACGCGCAGCAGTTGCTCGATGCCATCCTGCCGCTGGTGAGCCTGCAGGCACGCAAGCTGGGGGTGCGCGTGAACACCTCGCTGGAGCCCCACCTGCCCCCCGTGTTGTGCGACCGCACCATGGTCGAGCAGGTGCTGCTCAACCTGGCGCGCAATGCCATGCAGGCCATGGACGACCCCGCCCTACCCACGCGCATTCTGGACGTTCGGGTGCGGCGTGCGGCGTCAAACCAGCACAGCGGCTGGATCGAGTTTGCGGTGACCGACCTGGGATCGGGCATTCCCCAGGAAGTAGCCGAAAGGCTTTTCACCCCGTTTTTCACCACCCGCCCCGAGGGCATGGGTCTGGGGCTGAGCATGTGCCGCACGGTGATCGAGCAGCATGGCGGTTTTCTCGGATTTGCGCCCCATGAACCGCGTGGTACGGTGTTTACCTTCACGCTACCAGCAACAAGCCCCTGAGCGACTACGTCGCTTCCCCCTTCTCTCGCGCTGCGCGCGGGAAGGGGTACGCCGCTAGCGCGGCGGGGCGGCCCCCGCCCAGGTCGCGCCGGTTGCGTCGACCGCGCGTAACCGACAATGCACTAGTTAACCGAGTTAAACCATGGAGCCCACCACCAACGCCACCGTGTACATCGTGGACGACGACGCCAGCGTGCGCGAAGCGCTGGCGTGGCTATTGCGTTCGCGCAGGCTATTCAGCGAGTCCTTTGAAAGTGCCGAGGCCTTTGACGCCATGCTCTCAAGCCGGCCCGCGCAGCGCCAGCCCTGCTGCCTGCTGCTGGACGTGCGCATGCCCGGCATGAGCGGCCTGGCGCTGTTCGACCTGCTGGCGGTGCGTGGTGACCTGGCCACCATGCCGGTGATCTTCCTGACCGGCCACGCGGACGTGCCCACTGCCGTGGACACCGTCAAGCGGGGTGCGTTTGATTTCTGCGAAAAACCGTTTTCCGACAACGCGCTGGTAGACCGTGTCGAGCAGGCGCTGACCAAGTCGGCCGAGCGCCTGGCGCAACTGCGTGAGCGCAGCGACCTGCAGGTGCGCCTGCGCGATCTGACGGACCGCGAGCGCGATGTGATGGACCTCGTGGTAGCGGGCCTGCCCAACAAGCTGATCGCTGACCAGCTCGATATCAGCGTGCGCACGGTGGAGGTGCACCGCTCACGCGTGTTCGACAAGATGCAGGTCAAGTCGGCCGTGGAGTTGGCCAACCTGCTGCGCACAGAGAAGTAGGGCTCTGCGCGCCCGCCCCACGCCCTCTCGGGTGTGGTTGCTTACCCGCGTGGCCGCTCGCCCACAAAGATCTCCACGCGCCGATTGCGCGCCCGGCCGTCGGCCGACTCGTTCGTGGCGATGGGATACCGCTCCCCCATTCCGTCGATGGCGATGCGGCGCCCGTCCACGCCCCGCCCCGTGAGATAGCTGCGCGTGCTGGCAGCGCGGTCCATCGAGAGCGGGTTGTTGATGGCGTCGCTGCCGGTGTTGTCGGTGTGGCCCACGATGCGGACATCGGTGTTGGGGTTGTTGCGCAGCCCGGCAGCGAACTGGTCGAGCACGGGCGCGAAATTGGGCTGGATGTCCGAACGGCCCACGGCAAACGAAATGTCGCTGGGGATGTTGAGCATGAGCTGGTTGTCGGCGGTCTGCGTCACGCCGATGCCGGTGCCTCGCGTGGCCTGCTCCATCTCGCGCTTCTGGCGCTCCATGTTCTGCGACCAGATGTAGGTGCCCAGGGCCCCCACACCGGCACCTACCACTGCCCCGGTGCCTGCGCTGCCGCCGGTGGCCGAACCGATGACGGCGCCTGCCAGCGCGCCCACGCCGGCCCCGGTGGCGGTACGGCGCTGGGTGTCGTCCATGCTGGCACAGCCAGTGGCCAGAACGATGACGGCGGTGGCGCCGAGAAGAATGTGTTTGCGCATGGTGGTGCTCCTTGAAAGATTCAACGGAGCTGGGCGCTTCGGGACTTCCGATCGCGTGCCGCATGGCCTGTGGTGGGCCTAGGCATGGGGTGCGCCCAGCTCATCGCCATCGTGGCTGCAGCCGGGCCGGGGCACCATCGGCACAGCGGCACCCTGGCTGTAGGACGAAGCCGCCTGGGCCCGCTGCCCGCACGCGGGCAAGGTCATTGCGCCGGAGGTGGTGGGGGAGCTGCCTGGGGGGATGCCGCTGGCGGTGGTGGCAAAGGCTCCTGCGGCGGCGGCTGCAGCTCGCCACCCTTGCGGCCCGAGAACATCGTCCACCAGACGATGGCCACCAGCAACACCAGCGCCAGCAGCGCTTCAAGCAAAATCAGCCCCATGAAATTGACACTCCTGCGCGTTGCTTTGACGGCGCTGATTGTAGGAACGCTGGCCGCCTGCTCCACGCCCCCTGCCCCAAGCCCCTCCCGCCCCGGGGCCATCCCCGCGCCACCACCGCCCAGCACCGTGGTGCTGCCCGGCGACACCGGCCCGCTGCCGCCACCGATGTCACAGCCCAAAAGCCGCTGGATTCCCGTGCGCTGGGCCGAGCTGCCGGGCTTTGCCGACGATGCGTTGCACGAGGCCTGGAACGCCTGGATCAAGAGCTGCGAACGCCCCCAGCCCCCCTTCACCGCGCTGTGCAGCGAAGTGCGCCAGCTCAGCATTGCCACCGCCGACGAGCAACGCGCGTGGCTCATCGCCCGCCTGCAGCCCTACCGCGTTGAAGCAACCGACGGCAACCCCGAAGGCCTGCTCACCGCGTACTACGAGCCGATGATGGAGGCCACCCGCCAGCCAGGCAATGGGTTTACCGTGCCCATCTACCGCGTACCGACCAGCCTTGGGGCCCGCAAGCCCTGGTACACGCGCCAGCAGATCGAGACCCTGCCGGAAGCGCAGGCCGCGCTGGCGGGCCGCGCCATCGCCTGGCTGCGCGACCCGGTGGAATCGATGGTGCTGCACATCCAGGGCTCGGGCCGCCTGCGCATCGCCGAGGCAGACGGCACGGTGTCGCTGGTGCGCGTGGCTTACGCGGGCACCAACGACCAGCCCTACCAAAGCATCGGCCGCTGGCTGCTGGACCAGGGCTACACCCGCGACGCCACCTGGCCCGGCATCCGCGCCTGGCTGGCCGCCAACCCCCAGCGCACCAACGAACTGATGTGGACCAACCCGCGCTACGTGTTCTTTCGCGAGGAGCCTCTGAACCCGCTGGACGCAGGCTTCGGCCCGCGCGGCGCCCAGGGTGTACCGCTCACCCCCGGCCGCTCCATCGCCGTGGACCGCCAGAGCATCCCGTACGGCACACCCGTCTGGCTGGCCTCCAGCGGCCCGCAGGTACAGCTCAATCGCATGGTGCTGGCGCAGGACACGGGCAGCGCCATCCTGGGGGCGGTGCGTGCAGACTTCTTCACTGGCTGGGGCCCGGAAGCGGGCGACATCGCCGGGCGCCTGAAGCAGAACCTGCGTCTGTGGGCGTTGTGGCCCCGATGATTGTTGGATGATTATTGCCGCCAGCGCTTATTCAGCAAGCGCCAATAGCTATTATATTAATAGCAAACTCTCAACCCCTCTGCGAACCTACGCCCAGTGGTTGGCCGCCGGGGTTCACGGGCACGGCGCCCTTGCCGCTTCGGTTTCCACCCGCTGGGCCGCAGCCGCCGCCGCGAACGCCATGGCTGGGGGCACGGTCACAGTGCGCAGGTGATCGCCCGTGATGCGGTACTCGTACTCGCGCGTCGAGCCCACCATCTCCGTCCTGAAAGTGCTGCCCGCCATGGTAGCCGCATACACCTGGGGGCGGACGACCTGGTAACGGTACGTGGTAATGGCCGTCCCGCTGGCGGTCTTGCAGGTCGATTCGAACTGATCTTCCTTAAACTGCAGGGTGCAGCGGCCGGAGGTGTCTTCGGCCTTTTCGCCATCGGGGGTGGTCAGCACGATGTTGGTGGCGCGCCAGCAGCCGAGCAGGGCTGGGTCGGAGGCGGCGTGGACGCAGGGGACGATACACAGGAAAGAAAGCAGCAGGCGGGAGCGCGCGAGGAGATTCATAGGTTCATCTCACCCCATACAGAACAAGAACCAAGACCGACGCTGCGGCAAATGCGGCCCACGAGATCACGGTATATCTCGCGCCGATCTGGCCGTGCTTGGCCAACGACCAGATCTTCGTGATGTCATACGGGATACCGCGCGCGGCGCAATAGATAGCGGGGGCGAGAACCCCGTTCCCCAGCACGATCAAATACGCGAGTGGAAGCAGCGGATGCACTTGGTAGAGCATCTGAAAAATGAAGGTCATGGGCCGGGATTTTCAACCGAGTCGCACTGGCCGGGGGCGTTCAGCCCGAAGGGCGGAGTGAGGCGAGCCACAATGCTACAAAATTTATAGCTTATAGCGCTTACCTCACAAGCGCTAGCGACCAAAAACATCTCAAATCGCACAAAACCCAGCCCACGGCCCAACGCCCACCTTGTCCCCCTCGGCGGCGCATCCCCCATAAAGCCCCAGCGTGTGGCCCCGCTGCGCCACGTCATACAGCCATCACCCGATAAAGCACAGCAGGTATTCCGTCCGGGCTTCCTCGCGGATGCGTTCCACAAACCGAACGGACTGGCTGATGCCATGCAGCAATGGCCAGCCCCACATGCCCCGGAGCAGGATGGTGAAACCGATGGAGTTTTTGTGACGCGTTGTAAGAGGCACTCGCGGAACGAAGTAACGCCGCCGCCCGCATCGACGCGCGTGCGGAGGTTGTAAACCCTCCTGTGAATGGCCATACCTGCGGGCCAAGTGCATTTACAGATGACTACAAAGTCAACGGCACCACTACCAGATTGGCCCTTGAGAATCTGCGCTCGTCTTCGGCAGGTAGTGGCTCTCTGGGCGACCAACGGCCTATCGCCGCCGTAACCCTTCAGCCAGCCAAGAATCGCGCGAAGCGCACGGATGGCACAAAGCCGCCGCTTTTGACAGCGGAGTGCAGGGGCGCCGAACCTGCCAGGCCTGCGTCGGCATGGGCTTCATTGCGGTGCCATGGTGGCGTCATGGCGATGGCAGTTGTTCTGTTCCAGCGCCGAAGACAGGGAGGAGGTCTGTGCCCCAGCACAGATCGTGTTTGTTATTAACAATGAGAGGATCGCACCATGCGACAAGGTATTTTGAAGAGTGTTTTGGGAATGAGCTTGGGCCTGGCGATGGCCACGGGTGTGCATGCAGAGCTGCTCAACATCAGCACGATTGCGGTGCAATCGCAGAACACGCTGACAGCGGCGTGCACGATTGTGGGCGCAGGTGGGAAAACGTTGCCGGACGGCAGCAAAGTGTTCGTCGTCCTGGCAGAAGGCATGGCTGCCGATTCCAACCCCACGCTGGTGATCCGATTCAGCGACAACTCCACCGGGAGCAACGACGACTGGAATTCCACATCTATCGACGCTAGCGGCAAACCCATCCGGACGAATACTGCAGGATGGCTGGGCCGCAACCCAGGGCGCGAAAGTGATGCTGGCACAGTGGTCGCGGCGATTCCAGGCGAATGGTTTTGTGTGACTTCGCGTGAAGTTTCCGGCGGCGATGCGCTTCGTCCGGTGGCGATCTCCGTGACCGACGTCACGGCAAAGGCGGCGAGCGCGAAGTCTGCAGCCGTGGGCGCAGATGCGGGCTTGCGTTCCGATATCTGGGCCGGTTCGCCCGACTGATCCAACAGCCGCTCATTGGCTTCGGGGCGTTGCACGCTCCTATTGAAAGGGAACACCATCGTGTGTTCCCTTTTTTTCGGGCTACCGCATTGTCTGCACCAGCGGCATGTGCGGGTGATTCATAGCTACCCGGGGAGGCCCCTCATTGCTCCACCGTCCACCGCGTCACGCGCGGCGGCGCATCGCCCACATGGAAGGCCAGCTTGCGGTCGCGCAGCGCCACATCCGAGGCGGTCACGCGGTCAAAGCGGCGCAGGTGCTCCGTCCAAGACTCGTCCTCGATGCGCTCCACATACCGCGCGGGCTGGCTGATGTCGTGCAGCAGCTGCCAGCCCAGGGCGCCCTGGCGCAGACGGCTCCTGCGGCTTTCCTGCATCACGGCGCGAAATTCAGCGGCGCGGGCGGGGTCGATGAAGTATTCGATGGTGACCACCAGGTGCCCTGATCCCGGCGGTGTGTCGGCCACGGGCGCCTTGAAGGCGCGCGAGGGGCTCAGGTCTTCCTCCATGCTGCGGTCGGCCACCAGGCGCTGCACCAGCAGCATGGCCACCACGCCGGTGGCGGCGGCAATGCCCAGGCTCACATGCACATCGGTGAGCGTGGCCACCTGGCCCCACACGGCGGCGCCCAGCGCGGTGGAGCCCATGATGGCCATCTGGTAGATGGACATGCCACGCGCGCGCACCCAGTTGGGCAGCGCGAGCTGGGCAGACACCGACAGCGAGTTGGCCGTGGTGATCCACGCCATGCCCGCCACGAACATCGCGGGCACGGCCACGTACACATTGGGCGCCACGGCCATTACGCCCGTGGCGGCGGCCTGCAGCGCCGTGCCGCGGATCACCAGCACATCGCGCGCCATGGCCTGGCGCAGGCGCGGCAGGAACATGGCCGCCGTGATGGCGCCCGCGCCCATGCTGGCCAGCAGCAGCGTGAAGGTGCCCGCGCCGCCGCCTTCGAGCCCCTTGGCGAGCAGCGGCAGCAGGGCCAGCAGCGCGGTGGCGTGCAGAAAGAAGATGGAGATGCGCCACAGCACGGCGCGCATGCGCGGCGACTGGCGCACAAACTGCAGGCCCACGCGCATGGCGCTGGTCAGCTTTTCGCGCCCCAGCGGGCTGGGCGTGTGCACCCGCTTCCAGCGCATGATGGTGAAGCCGGAAATGAGGGACAGCACGGCGTTGAGCACAAACACCCAGGCACTGCCCGCGCTGGCGATGATGGCGCCCGCCAGCAGCGGGCCGATGATGCGCGAGGCGTTCATGGCCACCCCGTTGAGTGCCAGCGCGGCGGGCAGCTGCGGGCGGCTGACCAGCTCGGGCACGATGGCCGCAAACACCGGCCAGCGCATGGCCAGGCCAATGCCGTTGGCAAAGGTCAGCGCCAGCAGCAGCGGCGCCGTCATGCCCCCGGCCAGGATGGCCACACACAGCACCAGCGCCACGGCAGCCACCCAGAACTGCGTGGCGATGAAGTAACGGCGCCGGTCTAGGATGTCGGCCAGCGCACCGCTGGGCAGGCCGAGCAGGAACACCGGCAGCGTGGAAGCGGTCTGCACCAGCGCCACCAGCACGGGCGAGGTAGTGAGCGTGGTCATGAGCCAGGCGGCCGCCACGTCGTTCATCCACATGCAGGTGTTGGCCGCCACCCAGGTGAGCCAGAGCATGCGGAACACGGGCACCGACAAGGGCGCAAACGGTGAGAGCGAAGCCGCCTGGTTCAGCGCCGCGCTGTCCCCCAACTGGGCGGCGACGGACTCTTCGGTGCCATGCGCCAGATCCGCACGCGCGGCACGGTCTGCAGCCGCATCGCTTTGCGGCGGGGCGCCCGGGCTCAAGTCCGGGGCATCAGGGGAGGGCGGGGGCGCAACGCTGCGCGTGCTTTCGTGGGACGGCAATGGCGGCATGTCTGCGCATTGTGCGACGGTTGGCGCGGCCGTGGTGGCTCAGCGCCTAATAGCCCACTGCGGGCCTGCGCCAAACATCGCGCCTTTTCACGCCTTTTCACGTCTCGTCACGCCGCATCGGTCGGCGCAGCCGGGGCCTGGTGGCCCGCCTGCCGGGTCTGCCGCAGCAGCAGCCAGGCCATGAGCCCGAGTGCCGCCACGCCCGCCAGCAGCACGCCCCACAACACGGCGCTGCGCGTGGAGATGCCGCCGCTGGCCGCCGCAGCGGGCACCTGCGCGCCGTCTGCGGGCTGGCCGCCGGTGATGTCAGCCCGTGCCACATCGGCCAGCGCCACGGGCAGTTGGTTCTCCTGCGCGGGCTGGTAGCCCGGCACCAGGCTGGCCAGGGGCAGGAAGGCGCTGGCCGCAGCCGTGGCCCCGGGCAGCCCTGCCGCCAGCGTGAAGGGCCCCTGTCCGCTGGCCAGGAACACCAGCTGCGCGGGCTCGAACTGCAGCGCCAAAGCGGGCGCGGCAGCAAAACCGGGGGTCTTGGGGTCGGCTTCGATCTTGATCTCGCGCACTGAGATGCCGCCCAGCTCCACGGGCCCGCTGGCCTGTTCCTTGCCGCCGGTTGCCATCTTGTAGACCACGGCACTGGCCAGTGGCGACCAGGGCTGCTCGCGGTGGTTGCGGCCCAGCACGCGCACCGGAATCAGCACATTGCTGCCGGGCGGCGTGATGGCGAGCGCGGCGACCGGTGTGGCAAACGGCAGCGCAAACACCAGCTCGCGCGGGTTGGCCAGGGCGGGCGTGGCCATGCTGGCGCTGACGCGCTCGCGCGGGCCCGCGCTGCGCGAGGTGGCCAGCGTGGCGCCGCGCAGGGTCACGGCGGCGTCGCCCCAGGTCACGCGCAGGTAGTGGCCCTTCAGGTCGGCGCGCTGCAGGTCGATCTGCTCGTTGCCCAGGCGGCCTGGTGCCGTGGGCGCCGCTGCCGCGTCGGCACGGTAGAGCACGGTCTCGGCCAGTGGCTGCCAATGTTTGAGGTCCTTGCTGGCCTGCACCCGGAACGTCACGGGTTGGCCCGCAGGCAGATCCACGTCCAGAGCCATGCGGGCCACGGGCAGCTGCACATTGCGCGCGTCGAGCAGCGCGCCGCGCACGGCCTGCGGGGTGGCAGGGCCTGCCGTGGTGGTCGTGGCGGCCGTGTCGATCTGCACCACACGCTGGCCCTGGCGCTCCTCGATGCGCAGCGACAGCCCCTCCAGCCCGGCCGTGCCCGTGCTGGCGGCGCCCAGGATGGGATACGCGGGCAAGGTCACCAATTCCTCGGGCGCGCTGGCCGCCGCCACACCGGCCAGGGCCATCGGCACGGGCTGGCCCGCGCCGTTGAAGAGGCGCACATCGGCATAGCCCGGGCTTTGCAGGCGCACCAGCACCTCGGCGGGCAGCACCACGCGCTGCAGCGGCGCATCGGCCGCGAGCGTGACAGGAACGCGGATGGCGTAGGCCGCAGGGCTGTTGGCATCGGCCGCCGCCTGGGCCACGCCGGCGCACAGGGACAAGGCGGCTGCGGCCAGCACCAGGGGCAGGTTCAGGGCGACAGGCTTCTTCATGGCAGTGTTTCTGGTTGCGATGGCGGTGGCGCAGCAGGCTCCGCAGGGGCCGCAGCCTTGGGCGGCAGCGGCGCAAAGTAGCCCACCACCAGCATCAGCACACCCACGGCGATGAAGGCAATGATGCGTTCGGCCCCCCCCGCGTTGGACAGATCGATCAGCAGCAGCTTGACCACCACCACGCCCAGCAGGCCCGCGCCCACCAGCCACAGCGGCCGCTGCACGCAGCGGTGTGCCAGCACCATCATGCTGAGCGCCAGCAGCGTCCACAGGATCGCGTAGCCGGTCTGCACCACAAAGCTGTTGAACAGCGCCGAGGCATCCCAGCGTACGCCAAAGAAGTGGTGGGCCACCCGCAGCCACACGGTGTTGATCACGATGAACGCGAGCAGCGCCAAGGCCACCAGCGCATGGCGCCCGGTGAGCCCGCCCGAGCGGGCCGGGGGCGGCAGCGCTGCGAGCAGCACGCGCCGCCAGAACACCAGGCCGCCCAGTGCGAGCGCCAGGGTCAGGTCGGTGGGGTTGAGCAGCGGGATGTAGGGCAGCGGCGCCGTGTGTCCGGACGAATGCACGGCGGCCAGCAGCGCGCCCCCGAACACCAGCACCGCCAGGGGCAGGGCGGCCAGCCAGTAGTAGGCCTCGGCATGGGGGTTCAGCGGCCAGGGCAGCGCCGCGCGTGCCGCAGGCTGGTTGCCACGGCCTGCCCAGAGCGCGAGCAGCATCAGCACCGCAATCGCGCTGACCAGCAGGACCACACCGGCCCACGAGGTGCGCCACAGCTCGGCCTTGCCGATGCCGGACCACAGGCAGTCGGCCAGCAGCAAGGTCACCAGCCAGGCCGTGGCGGCGTGGAACCAGCCGAAGCGCGGCGCGCTTTGGGCGGACGGGCCCTCAGCGTCCGCCGCCTGCCAGCGATCGGTCTGCCGCAGCATCCACCCATGCAGCGCCAGCACAATGGGCCACACGGCCCAGGCGGGCGTGTTCAGCACGCGGTGGCCGTCCACCACCTGCGCCACGAACCCCAGCGCCAGCACGCCGATGGTGGCGCGCGCAGGCCAGGTGGCCACGGCCCAGCGCGTGCGCAGGCCAAGCACCATCGACAGCGCGGCGCTCAGCACCACGGCCAACATGCCCAGCAGTTCGGCAACGCGGTCCGAGAACACCGGCACGGGCCACTGGCCCGCCTCCAGGCTAGGCACGCGCCGCGTGATCTCCAGCCACCAGGCCAGGCACCAGAAGACAAAGCCGTAGAGGTAGGCCGGATTGGGCAGCAGCACCTCCACCCTGGCATAGCCCTGGGCCCAGGCCGAACCGCTGTGTGACAGCGGCTGGCGCAGCCACCAGGCCAGCAGCAGCGCGGGCAGCGCAATCAGCATCGCACCCAGGAAGGCCGGGTTGGCCAGCGGCAGGGGCGAGACCTGCAGGCCCCCGCCGTCCACACCGCTCATGAACGCCAGCATGGCGACGACCTGCAGCACCAGGCCAAAGGCCCGCGGCATCCAGCGCGCCTGGCGCATGCCGACCCAGAAGGCGCCCGCGCCTTCGAGCGCCCACACCGCCGAGGTCCACTGCGCATCCAGCGCGAGCGGCACGGCCAGCGTGGCAAAGCCCACGCCGATGGCGATGAAACATTCGGTGAGCAGGCGCCAGCTGGCTTGCGCGCGGCGCACCAGCACGGTCGCGGTCAGCAGGTAGAGCGCAGCAAAGGCCAGCGCCGAGAAGGCCGCGCCCAGCTCAAACGGCTGCACCAGCCCGGCCTGCAGCCCAAAACCCACCAGCGGCGTGCCGAAGACCAGCATGCTGTCCACCGTCTTGCCCAGCTTCGTGGGCGTGTTGCGCGCATAGAGGATGGCGGTGGCGAGGTAGATCAGCACAAAGCCCGCGAGGAAGGGTTGCGTGCTGGCGTAGTGAGCGGGCACATACTTGAGCGCCCCCCAGGCCGTGGCCACGCCAAAGGTGGCGACAAAACCCACCACGTTGAGCACGCGCCAGGAGCGCTGGTGGGCGATGAAGAGAATCGCCAGGTTGAGCAGGGTGTAGTAGCTGAACAGGCCCACGTGGCTGCCCTGGCCGGTGGACAGCAGGATGGGCGCCGCAAAGCCCCCGGCGAACGCCGCCACCGCGAGCGCGCGCGAATCCTGCAGCAGCGCCAGCGCGCAGCTGGCCGCGCAGACCGCGATCATCAACCCGAAGGCCCAGAGCGGCGGCAGCAGCCCATAGAGCCGGAAAGCCGCAAACACGGTGAGGTACATCACCGCCACGCCGCCGCCCTGCAGGGCCAGCGCAAAACCGGGCTTGTCGGTGCGCTTGCGGAACCCCACCCCCAGCAGCGCAATGCCCACCGCGGCAACCGCCGCCAGGCGGAACTCGACCGGCAGCAGCCCGGCCGAGGCGGCGTAGCGTGCGAGGAAAGACAGTCCGATGAAAAGGATCACCAGGCCCACACGCACGATGGTGTTGCCGCCCAGGAGCCAGTTCTTGGCTGCGAGCACGGCCAGCTCGACGGGGTTGGGTGGGGCGGGCTGGGCTGTTGTCTTGCGGGGCGCGGCAGGCGCGTCCGTGCGGTTGGCCACCGGGGCCGACGAAGGGACGCGCGGCAGGCCTTGGGGCGTGAGTTCGCCGGCCCAAAAAGCGTCGTCCGCATCCCGGGGATCGTCGCTGGGGGTGGGTGGTGGAGGGGGTGCCTGTAGCACGGGCCCTTGCGGCACGGGCGCCGCCGCCTCAGGCCGGTCTTCGGCAACCGCCGCCTGCGGTGCCCGCGTGGGCTGGGCGGTGGCCTTGGTGGCGTGCGCCTGCAGCTCGGTGCGGATGGCCGAGCGGATCGCCCAGCGCAGCGACAGCCCGGCGAAAAAGCCCAGGATGCCGCCCACAAATGGCCCGAAGTCGCCGTAGCCGCCGAACCACGAGCCCAGCACCGCGCCCCAGAAAATGCCCCAGATGATCATGCCGCCCTCGCCCTCTTTTTTGGGCTCCGGTCGGCAGGCCCTGGGGCTGTGCGCGAAAGAAGCCGTTGTATTGGTAGACCCACCGGCAACCGCTCGCGCAGCCACCTTGCGAACCAACACCCCGGTCAGGGACACGAGGTGCAGGGCCTTGCAGGCGCGTGGCGGAGAGGGTGCGCGCGGCAGCTTGGCAGCCCCGCTGTGGTTCCGCAGGCTTATACAGCACACCCTGCGCAGGAACCATTCCCTAACGCCTTGTTACCTTGCAGGGCGCCCAGCCACATCAAGCCCCTCGCCCCGGGGCGGGGGGTTGTGCTGCCCGGATTTGAGGCAAAAACAGGCCTCTGCGCCCGTCCATCAATCCATAGCAGCTATCAATATAGTAGCAATTATCCTTTGACCCGCGCCAGGTGCGTGAGCGGCAGCGCCCCGCTGGCCTTCACCTCGCCCAGCGAGAAGCTGGTGTGCATGTCTTTCACATTAGGCAAGTTCAGCAGCACATCGCGCGCAAACTGCGAAAAGCTGTCCAGGTCGCGCGCCACCACCTGCAGCTCGAAGGTGCCGGTGCCGCTGATGTAGTGGCAGGACACGACCTCGGGGATCTGGCGGATGGCCTCTTCCATCTTGCGCGTGAGGTTGCCCGTGCTGCGGTCGGCATCGAGCCGCACAAAGGCCAGCACCCCCAGGCCAATCTTGTGCCGGTCGATCTCGGCGCGGTAGCCCTTGATGAAGCCTTGCTCTTCCAGCGCCCGCACGCGGCGCCAGCAGGGCGCGGCCGACAGGCCCACGCGCTGGGCCAGCTCGGCGTTCGTCAGGCGGGCGTCAGCCTGCAGTTCGTTGAGGATGGCGATATCGAATTTGTCGAGAGTGTTCACAAAATGGCAGATAGAAGAAAGATCCTTTCTCAGAATAGCCCAAACGCGGCACAGAACGCAAAGACATATCAGCGGCGCAGACATACACTTCTCTCCACACTGGAGTCACTGCCCTAAACGGGCGGATGAACTCTGCCCCACCGGCCCACAAGGCGCGGACCCCACAAAAAGCCATTGGAGACATAGCCATGAATGCCCCACTCCCCGAATCCGTCCGCAAGGCGCTGGAAACCGTCACGCTTGACGACAAGTATTCCCTGGACCACGGCCGGGCTTTCATGAGCGGGGTGCAGGCCCTGGTGCGCCTGCCCATGCTGCAGCGCCAGCGCGACGCGGTCGCCGGGCTGAACACCGCCGGTTTCATCAGCGGCTACCGGGGCTCCCCGCTGGGCACCTATGACCAGGCGCTGTGGGCAGCCAAGAAGCACCTGGCGGCCAACAACATCGTCTTCCAGCCCGGCGTGAATGAAGAGCTGGGCGCCACGGCCGTCTGGGGCACGCAGCAGCTGGACCTGTACCCGCAGAGCAAGAAGTTCGACGGCGTCTTCGGCATCTGGTACGGCAAGGGCCCGGGCGTGGACCGCTGCTCGGACGTGTTCAAGCACGCCAACATGGCGGGTACCGCCAAGCATGGCGGCGTGATCGCCATTGCGGGCGACGACCACATCAGCAAGAGCAGCACGGCCGCGCACCAGAGCGACCACATCTTCAAGGCCTGCGGCACGCCGGTGTTCTTCCCGAGCAGCGTGCAAGAGATCCTGGACATGGGCCTGCACGCCTTTGCCATGAGCCGTTTCTCGGGCGTGTGGTCGGGCATGAAGACCATCCAGGAGGTGGTGGAGTCTTCCAGCAGCATCAACATCGACCCGGACCGCGTGAAGATCGTGATGCCCGAGGACTTCGTGATGCCACCCGGCGGCCTGCACATCCGCTGGCCCGATGCGCCGCTGGAGCAGGAAGCGCGTCTCATGGACTACAAGTGGTACGCGGCCCTGGCGTACATCCGCGCCAACAAGCTCAACTACAACGTCATCGAAGGCAAGAACGACCGCTTCGGCATCATTGCCAGCGGCAAGGCCTACAACGACACACGCCAGGCGCTGGTGGACCTGGGCCTCGATGACGACACCTGCCGCCAGTTGGGCATCCGCGTGCACAAGGTCAACGTGGTGTGGCCGCTCGAAGCGACCATCACCCGCGACTTTGCACAAGGCCTGCAAGAGATCCTGGTGGTGGAAGAAAAACGCCAGGTCATCGAATACCAGCTGAAAGAAGAGCTGTACAACTGGCGCGCCGACGTACGCCCCAATGTGCTGGGCAAGTTCGACGAGCCCGAAGGCGATGCCACGGGCGGCGAATGGAGCATGCCCAACCCCAGCCAGAACTGGCTGCTGCGTGCCAAGGCCGACCTGACCCCCGCCATCATCGCCAAGGCGATTGCCAAGCGCCTGAAGAAGCTGGGCGTGTCGAGCGACATCATCGCGCGCATGGATTCGCGCATCGCCGTCATCGAAGCCAGCGAGCGCGCGATGACCGAGCTGAAGGTGGACACCGGCGAGCGCGCCCCGTGGTTCTGCAGCGGCTGCCCGCACAACACCAGCACGCGCGTGCCCGAGGGCTCGCGCGCCGTGGCCGGCATTGGCTGCCACTACATGGCCAACTGGATGCCCGACCGCAACACGTCCACCTTCACGCAGATGGGCGGCGAGGGCGTGACCTGGGTGGGCCAGGCGCCGTTCACCACCGACCAGCATGTGTTCGCCAACCTGGGCGACGGCACCTACTTCCACAGCGGGCTGCTGGCCATCCGCCAGTCGATCGCGGCAGGCACCAGCATCACCTACAAGGTGCTCTATAACGACGCCGTGGCCATGACCGGCGGCCAGCAGGTGGGCGAGCGGCCTGAAGGCCACTCGGTGCTGCAGATCATGAACAGCCTGAAGTCCGAGGGCGTGGTCAAACTCATCATCGTGACCGACGAGCCGCAGAAGTACGACGGCGTACCGCTGGCCGAGGGCGTGACGGTGCACCACCGCGACGAGCTCGACACGCTGCAGCGCCAGTTCCGCGAGATCAAGGGCTGCACGGTCATCATCTACGACCAGACCTGCGCCACCGAAAAGCGCCGCCGCAGGAAGCGCGGCACGCTGGCCACGCCCGACAAGACCGTGGTCATCAACGAGCTGGTGTGCGAGGGCTGTGGCGACTGCTCGACCAAGTCCAACTGCCTGAGCGTGGAGCCGGTGGAGACGGAATTCGGCCGCAAGCGCCGCATCAACCAGAGCACCTGCAACAAGGACTACTCCTGCGTGAACGGCTTCTGCCCGAGCTTCGTCACGGTGGAGGGCGGCAAGCTCAAGAAGCCCAAGAAGGAAAAGAAGGGCGATCTTTCGTCGCTGCCCTCCATTCCTGAACCCATCCTGCCCGTGGCCGAGACGGCCTGGGGCATCGTGGTCGGCGGTGTGGGCGGCACGGGCGTGATCACCATTGGCTCGCTGCTGGGCATGGCGGCGCACCTGGACGGCAAAGGCGTCATCACGCAGGACGCTGGCGGCCTGGCGCAAAAGGGTGGCGCCACCTGGAGCCACATCCAGATCGCCAACCGCCCCGAAGCCATCTACACCACCAAGGTCGATACGGCCAAGGCGGACCTGGTGATTGGCTGCGATTCCATCGTGGCGGCCCACAAGTACACGCTGGCAGTGATGCAGCCCGGCCGTACCTTTGTGGCGCTCAACACGCACGGCACGCCCACGGCGGCGTTTGTGACCAACCCGGACTGGCAGTTCCCCGGCGCCAATTGCGACAGCGCGATTGCCGCGGCGGTCGGCGCAGGCGGTGTGGGCAGCTTCGATGCTGAGCAGGTGGCCACCCAGCTGCTGGGCGACAGCATCTACACCAACCCACTGATGCTGGGCTACGCCTGGCAAAAGGGCCGCGTGCCGCTCACGCTGGCATCGCTGATGCGCGCCATGGAACTCAACGGCGTGCAGGTGGACAACAACAAGGCCGCGTTTGAATGGGGCCGCCGCTGCGCGCACGATCTGGCGTCGGTGCAGGCGCTGTTCCAGGCAGCGCAGGTGATCCAGTTTGTGAAGAAGCCCTCGCTGACCGAGATGATCGCCAAACGTGTCGAATTCCTCACTGGCTACCAGAACGCGGCCTACGCGGCCGAGTACCACGCGTTTGTCGAGAAGGTGAAGGCGACCGAGTCGCGGCTGGACGTCGGCACCCGCCTGAGCGAAGCCGTGGCCCGCTACCTGTTCAAGCTCATGGCGTACAAGGACGAGTACGAAGTGGCGCGCCTGCACACCGACAAGGCCTTCACGGACAAGATCGCGAATATGTTCGAAGGCGACTACAAGCTGGTGCACCACCTGGCACCACCCATGACGGCCAAGAAGAACGACAAGGGCGAACTCGTCAAGCAGCCCTTCGGCCCCTGGATGCGCAGCGCTTTTGGCCTGCTGGCCAAGATGAAGGGCCTGCGCGGCACGGCGCTGGATGTGTTCGGCAAGACCGAGGAGCGCCGCATGGAGCGTGCGCTGATCGTGGAATACCGCGCCTGCATCGACGAACTGCTGTCCACGCTGAATGCGGACAACCTGGCCCTGGCCGTGGAGATCGCCCGCATCCCCGAAGAGATCCGGGGCTATGGCCACGTGAAGGAGCGCCACCTGAAAGCGGCACGCCCCAAATGGGACGGCCTGATGGCCCAGTGGCGCAGCGGCAAGGTGACCGAGCCCCGGCGCCAGGCGGCCTGACACACGGCCCGCAGCGGCCGTTTGGGGCGGAGAGCCCGCGCCTGGCGCGGGCTTTTTGCTATTAATTGATGAGCTATAAATGCATAACCATCAAGCGCTAGCAGCCATTTTTACCCAAATAACTGTCAATCCATCCCTTGCGCCGCCTGGCGCGGCAAACACCCGCTGCCGCCTTGGGTCTTCCTCCTGGGGACACAGGCGAGGCGCCGCATACAATGCCCTGTTCTGCCCTGACAGGCGCTATGGCGCTTGCCTCTGGCGGGTTGTGTGAATTTTGAACATCCGTTGTGGAGTCCAGTCCGTGTTTATTTCTTCCGCTTTTGCCCAAACCGCACCCGCAGCAGCCGCTGGCGGCGGCGACATGATGTCCACGCTCACGGGCATGCTGCCCCTGGTGCTGATGTTTGTGGTGCTGTACTTCGTCATGATCCGCCCCCAGATGAAGCGCCAGAAGGAACACCGCGCCATGATCGAAGCCATTGCCAAGGGCGATGAAGTGGCCACCGCAGGCGGCATCGTCGGCAAGGTCACGCGCCTGTCCGAAGGTTTCCTGCACATCGAGATCGCCAGCGGCGTGGAAGTGCAGCTGCAGCGCAGCGCCGTGGTTCAGGTGCTTCCCAAGGGTTCGGTGAAGTGAGGATCAACCCCCTGAGCGGCTGCGCCGCTTCCCCTTTCTCTCGCGCTGCGCGCGGGAAGGGGGACGACGCCCGTGGCCTGGTAACGCCAGTTCCACGGTGTCCGCTGGCATGAGGGGATCGGCGCACACAGCGCCTGAAATACTGAGATAAGAGCGCGATCATGAACCGTTATCCGGTCTGGAAGTACGCGATCCTGGTGATCGTGCTGCTGGTGGGGGTGTTGTACACCCTGCCCAATTTCTTCGGCGAGGCACCTGCCGTGCAGGTTTCGTCGGCCAAAGCCACCGTCAAGGTGGACACCGCCGTGCAGCAGCGGGTGGAAGAGGCACTCAAGGCGGCTGGCGTCACGCCAGACTTCGTGGAACTGGAAGGCAACTCGGTGCGCGCGCGTTTCGATGCGCCCGACACGCAGCTCAAGGCCAAGGACGCGATCCAGAAGGCCCTGGTACCCGACGCCAGCGATCCCTCGTACATCGTGGCGCTGAACCTGGTGTCCCGCTCGCCCGTCTGGCTCAAATCCCTGCACGCCAACCCCATGTACCTGGGCCTGGACCTGCGCGGCGGCGTGCACTTCATGCTGCAGGTGGACATGCAGGCGGCCTTGACCAAAAAAGCCGAGTCGTACGCAGGCGACATCCGCACCGCACTGCGCGACAAGAGCATCCGCCACGGTGGCATCAGCCGCGAAGGGCAGAACATCGACATCAAGGTGCGCGACGAAGCCACGATGACTGCAGCCCGCAACCTGATTGCGGACCAGTTCCCCGACCTCCAGGTCACCAGCACGCCCGAGGGCACTGAATTCAAGCTGCGCGTTGCCATCAAGCCCGAAGCCACGCGCAAGGTGCAGGAGCAGGCGCTCAAGCAGAACATGGTCACGCTGCACAACCGGATCAACGAACTGGGCGTGGCCGAACCCGTGATCCAGCAGCAGGGTCTGGACCGCATCGTGGTGCAGCTGCCCGGTGTGCAGGACACGGCCAAGGCCAAGGACATCCTGGGCCGCACCGCCACGCTGGAAGTTCGCCTGGTGGACGAGGGCACCGAAGCCCGCGCCGCCGAGACTGGCCGTGGCCCCGTGCCGTTCGGCTCGGAACGCTATCTGGAACGCAGCGGCCAGCCGGTCATCGTCAAGAAACAGGTGATCTTGACCGGCGAGAACCTGACCGATGCCCAGCCGGGCTTTGACGGCCAGACGCAGGAACCCACTGTGAACCTGTCCCTCGACGCGAAGGGAGCGAAGATCTTCAAACAGATCACTTCGGAAAACATCGGCAAGCGCATGGCCATCGTGCTGTTTGAAAAGGGCAAGGGCGAAGTGGTGACCGCGCCAGTGATCCGCACCGAAATCGGCGGTGGGCGCGTGCAGATTTCGGGCCGCATGACCACGGCCGAAGCCAACGACACCGCGCTGCTGCTGCGCGCCGGTTCGCTGGCGGCGCCCATGGAGATCATCGAGGAATACACCATCGGCCCCAGCCTGGGCGCCGACAACATCGAGCGCGGCATCAACAGCGTGGTCTGGGGCCTGGCGGCGATTGCCGTCTTTATGTGCATCTACTACATGCTGTTTGGCGTGTTCTCCAGCATTGCGCTGGGTGTGAACGTGCTGCTGCTGGTGGCCATACTTTCGATGCTGCAGGCCACATTGACCTTGCCGGGTATTGCCGCCATGGCCCTCGCGATTGGTGTGGCCATTGACTCGAACGTGCTGATCAATGAACGCATCCGCGAGGAGTTGCGCTCGGGTGTATCGCCACAGGCGGCCATCCATACGGGCTACGAGCGTGCCTGGGCGACGATTCTCGACTCCAACGTGACGACGCTGATTGCAGGCCTGGCCCTGCTGGCCTTTGGCTCCGGCCCGGTGCGCGGGTTTGCCGTGGTGCATTGCATCGGCATCCTGACCAGCATGTTCTCGGCCGTGTTCTTCTCGCGGGGCCTGGTGAACCTGTGGTACGGCCGCCAGAAGAAGCTCAAGAGCGTGTCGATCGGTACGGTCTGGAAGCCAGATGCCGACACCGCCGTGGCCAAGACGAACTAAAGGACAACGGCCATGGAATTCTTCCGCATCAAAAAAGATATCCCCTTCATGAAGCACGCGTTGATCTTCAACGCGATCTCCTTCATCACCTTTGCCCTCGCAGTGTTCTTCCTGCTGACCCGCGGCCTGCACCTGTCGGTGGAGTTCACCGGCGGTACGGTCATGGAAGTGGCCTACAGCCAGCCCGCCGAACTGGCCAAGGTCCGCGAGACGGTTTCCGGCCTGGGCTATCCGGACGTGCAAGTGCAGAACTTCGGCACCGCCCGCGACGTGATGATCCGGCTGCCCGTGCAAAAGGGCGTCACATCCGCGCAGCAAAGCGAGCAGGTACTGGGCGCGCTCAAGGCCGCTGACCCCGAGGTCACGCTGCGCCGCACCGAGTTCGTCGGCCCGCAGGTGGGTGAGGAACTGGTGCACGGCGGCCTTATGGCGCTGGCCATGGTGGTCGTAGGCATCGTGATCTACCTGGCCTTCCGCTTCGAGTGGAAGTTCGGGGTCGCCGCCATCATCGCCAACCTGCATGACGTGGTGATCATCCTGGGCTTCTTCGCGTTCTTTCAGTGGGAGTTCTCACTGTCGGTGCTGGCTGCTGTGCTGGCCGTGCTGGGATACTCGGTCAACGAGTCGGTCGTGATCTTCGACCGGATCCGCGAGGCCTTCCGCAAGTACCGCAAGATGAGCACGCACGAGGTGATCGACCACGCCATCACGAGCACGATGAGCCGCACCATCATCACCCACGCTTCGACCGAGGCCATGGTGCTGTCGATGTTCTTCTTTGGCGGCCCCAGCCTGCACTACTTTGCGCTGGCGCTGACGATCGGCATCCTGTTCGGCATCTACTCGTCCGTGTTCGTGGCAGCCGCCATCGCCATGTGGCTGGGCGTAAAACGCGAGGACCTTGTCAAGCCCGTCAGAAAAGATGGGGATCCGAATGATCCCCATGCCGGAGCCACCGTCTGACCCGCTAATATCTGCCCATGCAGCCCACGCCCTCTTCCGTTCCGCAGCGCCGCCTGGCCCGCCAGGCGCGCCAGCGGTTCGTAGAGGGCATCTGTGCAGGGCTCCCGGACCTGGACAAGACGGTCCTGGACCTCCTGACAACGCTGATGACCCAGACGGGCACGGCGCGCGAAATGCAGTCGCACCGCGATGCCTGGATGCGGTACCAACAGCACCACGCAGCCTGGACAGATCGCACCGGCAAGGCTTGGCGCGATGCGTTGGCCCCCCACAGCAGCACCACCCGGGGTGCCCTGGCAGCCAATGGCGCAAACCCCCAGTTCGAACTGTTGAGCGACGACGTGGTGGAAAACAAGATCCTGGCTTCACGCATGGCCCTGACGGTCAGCGAACAGGTGAGCCAGCAGTTCGACACACTGCGCCAGCGCACCCAGTCGCTGGAAGGCCAGGAACTCGACAGCAGCGATATCCTCCGTCCGGAAGCCGTGTGCCTGCTGCTGGTCGAGCAGTGGGTGGAGGCCGGACTGCCCCGCACCGACCTGCAGACCGTGGTGGACCCGCTGCAGCGGGAACTGGCCAACTTGCTCCAGAAACAGTACCAGGCCGTCAACGTGTTCTATGTGGAACAGGGTGTGACGCCACAGGCGGACCTGAAGTCCCGCGTGCGGCGCACGGCAGGGGGGGCGATCACCGGCAGCGGTGGGAGCAACGACTCCGGGGCCGGAGGCCTGGCCTCCCAGGCCCTGGCCCAGACCCGGGATGCCATGGCGGCAGCGCGCGGGGGCATGATGCCCCCCCAAGGCGGTCGGCCCATGCCCCAGCATCCGTCCCGCATGCCCCCACCGGGCTACCCGCAGCACGGAATGCCCACTGCGTTTGCCACCGGCATGACTCCGCTGGCACGCGCCCGCCAGCGCGCCCACGGTGTGATGGGGCAACTGCGCAGGCTGCTCACACAGCCCGCCACCGGCTTCGACATGGTCAATGCCCCACCAGCGTCCGCGGCGCTGGCCCATGCACTGACCGCCCACCGTGTGCACGCCGACACGTACTACAGCGGTGTCGCCACCCTGATGGAAGACTACAGCCCTGCGGCCGTGGTCCAGTTGGCAGGTGCCGTGCGCGAACGCTCGACCGAACTCAAGAAAAAAGCCTCGACGGCCGGTGAAAAAGCCATCATTGAAGTGGTGGCCCTGATGTTCCAGAGCATCCTGGCCGAAGACCGCATCCCGCCAGCCGTGCGCGTGTGGTTTGCGCGGCTTCAGGTGCCTGTGCTGCGTGTGGCACTGGCCGAGCCAGAGTTTTTCAGCAACCTCAACCACCCAGCGCGCCAGCTGATCGACCGCATGGGCGCCTGCGTAATGGGTTTTGATGCGACCAGCATCAATGGCAGCGCACTGGAGGCGGAAATCCGCCGCGTGGTACAGGTGATTGAGCAGTACCCTGAAACCGGCCGCCGGGTGTTCCAGCTCGTCTACGACGAGTTCGAGAAATTCCTGTCCAAGTTCCTCACCGAAAAACAGGCTACGTCCCGCCTGGTTACGGTGGCTCAACAGGTGGAGCAAAGGGAGACGCTGGCGATCCAGTACACCATCGAGCTGCGCACCATGCTGCGCGACATGCCGGTGCGCGACGAGATCCGCGAGTTTCTGTTCAAGACCTGGGCCGAAGTCCTGGCCCTCTCGGCCGTGCGCGACGGCCCCCAGCACGCAGACACCATCTCGCTCAAGCGCACAGCCGCCGACCTCGTCTGGGCCGCCAGTGCCAAGCCCAACCGCAGCGACCGCGCGCAGGTCATCCAGAATCTTCCTGGCCTGCTGCAGCGACTGCGCCAGGGGCTGGCCCTCATGGGCGTGAACGGCGCGCCGCAGGACGCCCAGATCAAGATCCTCACCGACACCCTGGCCGATGCCTTCCTGTCCAAGACGGCCTCCATTCCGCAGGCCCACATTGACGCCATGGCCAAGCGCCTGGCCAATCTGGAGGACTTTATTAGCGACGCCACGCTGGGCGACATGCCGCTCAATGCCGACAACATCGAAATGATGCTGGGCATCGACGCTTCGTCCATTCACGTGGTCGCCGACAACGGCGCCCCGGTGGAAGACGCCATGGTGGCCTGGGCCCAGGAACTGCAGCCTGGCACCTGGTACACACTGGACCACAACGGCGCATCGGCCCAGGTGCAGTACGCGTGGCAAAGCCAGCGCAAGCAGCTGCACCTGTTCGCAGCCGTGGATGGCAGCAGCTACCTGATCCAGCTGCGCAGGCTGGCTGCGTACTTGCAAGCGGGCTTGCTCGTGGCCCAGGACGAAGAAGGCCTGACCTTGCGCGCCACGCGCGATGCACTGGCCAAGCTGGACGCAAACCCCGAGCGGCTGCTGGACTGACGCGGTTTCAGGGGCATCAAGACGATGCCTGTGCCACCGGGCAACGAGAGGTCACCGCCAGCGTCAGGCGCTGCCCAGCCGCTGGTACAGGCCGCCGGGCAGACGCGCCACCTGGCCATCCAACTCCAGCTCCAGCAATTCCACCTGCAGCGACGCCGCATCCATGCCCGTGCGGGCCACCAGGGCATCCACCCCCATGGGGTCAAAACCCAGCGCCTGCAACAAGGGGCTTTCAGTCTGGCGAGTGTCGATATCCCTGCTGCCTTCTTCGTCAAGCACGGCAGCGCCAGAAGAGGCGCTCTGCTTGCCTGCCGCAGGGGGCATGCGCAGTTCTTCCAGCACATCCTGCGCGGACTCCACCAGCTTGGCGCCCTGGCGTATGAGCGCATGGCAACCCCGCGATTGCGGTGCGTGAATGGAGCCGGGGATGGCAAAAACCTCACGGCCCTGTTCCGCCGCCATTCGGGCGGTGATCAGCGAACCAGACGCCAACGCCGCCTCGACCACGAGAGTGCCTTGAGAGAGGCCGGAGATGATGCGGTTGCGCTTGGGGAAATTGGCGGCCAGCGGTGGCGTGCCCAGGGGGTATTCGCTGACCAACACCCCGTGAGCTGCGATGCGGTGGGCCAGGTCAAGGTTCTTGCGGGGGTAGACGCGATCCAACCCGGTGCCCACGACCGCAATGGTGGCAGGTGTTGCCTCCGCAAAGGGGTCGGAGGACACATCCAGCGCACCTTCATGGGCTGCCGCATCCACACCCAGCGCGAGCCCCGAGACGATGGTGAAGCCCGCCCCCCGCAGCGCGCGCGAAAAGAGCCGCGCGTTGTCCGCGCCCTGTGCCGTCGGGTTGCGGCTGCCGACCACGGCCAGGCACCGGCCGGTCGGGAACGGGTTTTGCGCCACCAGCCGGGCCGCCCCCATCAGGTACATGAGCAGCGGCGGATCTTCGGTGTCCAGCAGCGACTGGGGATACCGGGCATCCCCCAATGTGATCACCGCACGGGCAGGTCCTTGTCGGTCTGCTCCCTCCAGCCAATGCCAGGTGGTCTCCAGCAACGCCTCCCATCCGCTGGGTACGGTACACAGCGCCTTGGCCTGGGCCAAGGTCACACAGTCCTGCAAGGCAGATTCGGGTTGGCGGAAGATGTCCTGCGGCAGCCCAAAACGGCACAGCAGGCGCCGCGCGGCGCCATTGCCCACGCCCTGGGAAAGCGTGAGGCGCAACCAAGCGCCCAGCTCGTCGCGGTCCATGGAGGCAGTTGATAGAAGAACCACGGCAACGCCAGCCCCGCCGCCGCGCCACCCACAGGCAGCCGTGCGGCTTCAGCCAGTCCGCCGTTATTCCTGAGGATTGATCAGGCGGTCGCCCACGCGCACGCCGCTGCGGATTTCCAGCAGCAGCGCGTACGAGACGCGGTCGAAGGTCCGGAACACCATGGCCGTCCCGTTGCTCTCGCTGGGTAGCTTGATCATGGTCTTCCCCTCACCAGTCACATCCTTGATGCGGTCGCCCTGGGTCAGCAGCGACAGGACATGACCTGGCTCAATGCCGTCTTGCGAACCCATGTTGATCGCAACCACCTGGTTCTGGGCGGCATAGGCTGCCGAGAAGCTGCCGTAGATGGAGACGATGCGCGCGTCCACATCGATGTGGGGCGCTCGTGGGGTGTAGCTGGTGAAGACCCGGGCAGGCGCTGGCAGGATGCGATCCCCTGCGCGTATCTCTTCCTTGGTGCCGGACAGATCCACAGTGGCAGGCACATATTCAGAGACATAGCCGCCCTTGCCGTTGGGAATCTCTTCAAAAGACTCGCCACGCACCAGCTCGGCCTTGCCCAGGTACTGTGCTTCGTACCCCAGGATTTCACCCGTCACCGGATCCTTCATGGCCACGGCATCGCGGAAAACACGGAAAAAGCGGGGCTCGCCAGGTTCTGAACGGACGGGGGCGGATGCATCGCCGCGCACATAGGCGCGGTCGCCACTGGCCATGAGCACGCGATCTTCGGTGGTGGCCACAATGCGGGGAGCCCGTTGCAACACGTCGGCATCCACCACCAGAGGCTCCACGAGGAAGGGCTCAATCAGGTGAGACTTGAGAGTGGGGAGCGCCGTGCTGGCCAGACTGTCGCTGCGGGTGCGGGGCGACACGCGCACCGTCTGAGGCTCTGAATCCGACACGCCAGGGGGTGTCGTCCGCAGGCGGGCGTAGCTGCCATCCTTGTCCAGGTAAAGCGTCTGGCCCGGATAAATCAGGTGCGGGTTTGCAATGGCCTTGAGGTTCATGCCCCACAGTTCGGGCCAGCGCCAGGGCCGCTTGAGGTACAGACCCGAAATACCCCACAACGTGTCGCCGCGCTGCACCGTGTAGGTGTCCGGAGCGTTAGGCGCCAGCTCGGACAGCGGGATGCCACGCTCCGACACTTGCTGTGCCGTGGCGCGCTGACCGCTGGAGATGGGAGGGGTCTGGGCCTGAGCCGGTGCGACCAGCAAAGCGCCAGCGATGATGGTGAGCGCGCCCAGGGCGGTCCGCCGCACGCTGGTGAATGCTGTCATGTTGTTCCTTTTCTCATGCATTGGGAAACGCCCCCTCGCTGGCACCTCGACGCACGGAGCAACCGCGCAGCCGGGCAAATACGTTACAAAGCTTCTTAGATTCTCTGCTCAAGCCCTTGATTCGGCAACGATTATTGGCTGGCGGCGCTGCAGCAGGCCTTAAAAGTGGCGAAAATAGCGACATCTCTTGGCAGCTTTCATGGCAATCCTTCCCATTCTCTGTTACCCGGACCCCCGGCTTCACAAGGTTGCACGCCCCATTGCGGCGGTGGACGACCGCATCCGGACGCTGGTCTCCGACATGCTGGCCACCATGTACGACGCCCATGGCATTGGCCTGGCCGCCACCCAGGTGGACGTGCACGAGCGCCTGGTGGTCATCGACGTTTCTGAGGAACGCAACCAGCCGCTGGTGCTCATCAACCCCGAACTGGTCTGGACCAGTGCCGAAAAGCACCTCAACGAAGAAGGTTGCCTCTCGGTACCCGGCATCTATGACGGCGTTGAACGCTTCGATGCCGTGCATGTGCGGGCACTGGACGCCCAGGGCCAGTCCCGCGTCATTGAGGCCGATGGCCTTCTGGCGGTGTGCATCCAGCACGAGATGGACCATCTCATGGGCAAGGTGTTTGTGGAATACCTCTCCCCACTCAAGCGCAACCGCATCAAGACCAAGATGGTCAAGCAGCAGCGGGGGGCGCGCGAGTGACCGGTCCGGCGCTCTGCACCCACATGGGTGGCGGAGTGCTGGCGCGCCTGGCGCTTCTTGTGCTGGCGGTGCAAATTTCGGGCTGTGCGCTGCCAGCCCGCGAAAAAGCCGGCGCGCTGCGCGCCGAGGTGGTTGCCCGTCTGGGGCCGCCCACCGCCTCCTTCCCTTTGCCAAGCGGCGAGCGGCTCCTGTACTCCGAGCTGCCCGCGGGGTTTGCAGCCTACAACCTGGATTTCGACGCCCGCGGCAGGCTGGTGCGCAACGAGCAGGTGCTGACGCAGGCGCGCTTTGAGAACCTTCCCGTGGGCGTATGGACCGCCGCCGATGTGCAGCGCACCTTTGGCGCGCCTTTGCGCGTGGAGCGTGTGGCGCGGTTCGAGGGCGACATCTGGACCTACCGCTTCCGCCAGAACTCCGACCCGCGCCTTGCCCACGTCCACCTGGACCGCCAGGGCGTGGTTCGGCTGGTCATGTTCACGGACGAGCTTCCCCATTTTGACAACGCGCGCGACTGAGTGCGTACTTACCTCCTGACAACGGTTTCCCATGAGAGTCATTTTTGCCGGCACGCCCGAATTTGCCCGCGTGGCGCTGGAGCGGCTGCTGGCCGCAGGGTTCACGGTGCCCCTGGTCCTGACCCAGCCCGACCGCCCCGCGGGGCGCGGCATGAAGCTGCAGGCCTCCCCCGTCAAGCAATGCGCGCTGGAGCATGGCATCGCCGTCGCGCAGCCCCGCAGCCTGCGCCTGGACGGCAAGTACCCCGATGATGCGGCCGCCGCCCGCGATGCCTTGTTGGCTGCGCGGGCCGACGTGATGGTGGTGGCCGCCTATGGCCTCATCCTGCCCCAGTGGGTGCTGGATTCCATGAGCGCCGCACGGCCGCCCGAAGGCGCGAAGGCCCCCTCGGGGGGCAGCGAACCACGCGCAGCGGGAAGCGTGGGGGCGCGTTTGGGATGCCTCAACATCCACGCCAGCCTGCTGCCGCGCTGGCGCGGCGCCGCGCCCATCCATCGCGCCATCGAGGCCGGGGATGCAGAAACCGGCGTCACCATCATGCAGATGGATGCCGGCCTGGATACCGGCGACATGCTGCTGATGGAGCGGCTGGCCATTGCGCCCACAGACACCACCGCCACCCTGCACGACCGGCTGGCCGCGCTCGGGGGCCGCATGATCGTGGAGGCTCTGGAACTGGCCGCCTGTGGAGGGCTGAAGGCCGTGCCCCAGCCCGCCGAGGGCATCACCTACGCCCACAAGATCGAAAAGGCCGAGAGCACCATCGACTGGTCGCTGCCCGCCACGGTGATCGGCCAGCGTATTCGGGCGTTTGACCCGTTCCCCGGAGCCAGCACCGAATGCGCGGGGGAAACGATCAAAGTGTGGAGTTATGAAATTGATAGCAATAAATCGAATACGGATAAGCGACAGGGCCAAATTTTGTCGGTAAATGGTGACGGAGTGACGGTCGCCTGCGGCGAAGGCACGCTGCGCCTGACCACCTTGCAGCGGGCGGGGGGCAAGCGGCTCGCAGCGGCCGATTTCTTGCGGGGCTTTGACCTGCAGCCCGGCATGGTGCTGGGCGCTGCGCCCACCACCGCCGCGACACCGGCATGAGCCGCCGGGCCGCCATCGGCAACACACTGCGCCACCCCTCCTTTCGCGTGGCCGCTGTCGACATGGCGGGCACGGCCGTGGGCATCGGGGCCTGGGGCCTGGTCACCGGAGTGGTCATGGTCAAGAGCGGGCTGCCCGTTGGGATGGCCATCTTCATGTCGCTGGTGGTGTATGCCGGCAGCGCGCAGCTGGCGGTCATCCCTTTGATGGCGGTGGGCGCACCGCTGTGGGTGGTCTGGCTCACGGCGAGCTGTGTGAACCTGCGTTTTGTGATCTTCAGCAGTATGTGGCGCAGCTACTTCGCGCACCTGCCGCTGCGCCAGCGCCTGGCGGTGGGCTATTTCAGCGGCGATGTGATCTACGTGGCCTTCATGAAGCGCTTTCCGGAGCCGCGCCCCCAACCCGAGCAGGTGCCGTATTTCTGGGGCGCGGCCAGCACCAACTGGCTGGCCTGGCAGGTGCCGTCCATCGCTGGCATCCTGCTGGCCAATGCCGTGCCGCTGTCCTGGGGCTTGGGGTTTGCGGGCGTGCTGGCGCTGCTGGGTGTGCTGCTGTCGCTGCTGTTCGACCGGGCCACCTGGCTGGCCACCGGTGTCGCCGCCACGGCTGCGATTGCCGCGTTTGCACTGCCGCTCAAGCTCAACATCCTGGTGGCCATTGCGGCAGCGGTGGCTGCGGGCCTCTTGATGGAAGCAGTGGACCGCCGCCGCCACAAGCCCGAACTGGTCCTGCTGCCCGCCGACAGCGTGCTGCCCCCTGAAGAACGCGAGCAGGTTGAGGCGGGCGATGTGGTGCCACTGCGCGAGGAGCGCCATCCATGATGAACGACTGGTCCTGGATCGAACCCGCCATCGCCATCTTCGGCCTGGCCGTGATCACGGTGGTGTCGCGGTCGTTCTTCATGATCCCCGAGCGCGAGCTGCCCCTGCCCGACTGGCTCAAGCGCGGGCTCAAGTACGCACCGCTGGCCGCCCTCACCGCCGTGATCGCGCCCGAGATCCTGATGACCCAGGGCGAACTCATCGGCACGTTCATGGACGCGCGCATCCCTGCCGTCCTGTGTGCCACTGCCTACTACTTCTGGCGGCGCGGCATCCTGGGCACCATCGTGGTTGGTATGGTGGTGTACCTGCCGCTGCACATCGGCTGGAATTGGTAGAAGAGCACCCCCTGAGCCGTGTGCGTCAGTGCCGCCGCCAGAGGCGGTGGCTCTTCGGTGCAGTCCAAGCCTGCGCAGGCAGGCTTGGAGCCGCTGCCCCTCAGCCCCCAGGTGGACGACTCCAGTGGCCTGGCAGAGCCAGTTCCACGGGTGCACTGGCACGGGCGCGGGAGCCGCATGGGCTTCGCTCACTAAAATGACAGCCCTCAAGAGCCCGATTCAATCCACCCCTCCCGCCATGAACATCCTCCGCTTTTCCGATCTGTGCGCCCAAGGCAAGGCCCAAGGCCAGCGCGTTTTCATCCGTGCCGACCTGAACGTTCCCCAGGACGATGCTGGCCGCATCACCGAAGACACCCGCATCCGCGCATCGATCCCCTGCATCCGCATGGCGCTGGACTCCGGAGCGGCCGTCATGGTGACCAGCCACCTGGGCCGGCCGACCGAAGGCGAATTCAAGCCCGAGGACTCGCTGGCCCCCGTGGCCGCACGCCTGGCCGAGCTGCTGGGCCGCGATGTTCCGCTGGTCTCGAACTGGGTGGACGGCGTCACCGTTGCCCCTGGCCAGGTCGTGCTGCTGGAAAACTGCCGCCTGAACGTGGGCGAGAAAAAGAACAAGGAAGACCTGGCCCGCAAGATGGCTGCGCTTTGCGACATCTTCGTGAACGACGCCTTTGGCACCGCCCACCGCGCCGAAGGCACGACCTACGGCATCGCACAATTCGCCCCCATTGCCTGCGCCGGCCCGCTGCTGTCGGCCGAGATCGACGCCCTGACCAAGGCCCTGGCCCATCCCCAGCGCCCGCTGGCTGCCATCGTGGCGGGCTCCAAGGTCTCGACCAAGCTGACCATCCTCAAGAGCCTGGCCGACAAGGTGGACCAGCTCATCGTGGGCGGCGGCATTGCCAACACCTTCATGCTGGCGGCGGGCCTGCCCATCGGCAAAAGCCTGGCCGAACCCGACCTGCTGGACGAAGCGCGCGCCGTGATCGCCGCCATGAAAGCGCGCGGCGCCGAAGTGCCGATCCCCACCGATGTGGTTACCGCCAAGGCCTTTGCCGCCGATGCCCCAGCGACCGTCAAGGCAGCCAAGGACGTGGCCGAGGACGATCTGATCCTGGACATCGGCCCCGAAACCGCCGCCCGCCTGGCCACCCAGCTCAAGTCCGCAGGCACCATCGTCTGGAACGGCCCGGTGGGCGTGTTTGAATTCGCGGCCTTTGAAAACGGCACCCGCGAGATTGCCAAGGCCATTGCCGAATCCCCCGCGTTCAGCATTGCAGGCGGTGGCGACACCCTGGCGGCCATCGCCAAATACGGCATCGAAAAACAGGTGGGCTATATCTCCACCGGCGGCGGCGCCTTTCTGGAAGTGCTGGAAGGCAAGACGCTGCCCGCGTTCGAAATCCTCGAAAAACGCTTCGTTACCATCGTTTGAAATTTGTTACACGCGCCGGTACAAGCAAATGCAGCCACGCGTAAGCAGGCACGCCAATCTGTGACCAAAAACAACGAATTGCGTGTGTCTGGGCGCAGTTACCTCAATTTTTTCTTGTTTTTGTTGAGTATCGCGCCCAGAATTATTTTTCAATCGCGTGGGATGTATCTGTTCATGTCCCCGCCTCTCAAAGTCCGTAGGAGGGAATCATGAAATTTTCAAAGGCAGTCAGCTTGGCGGTATTGGCCGGCGCTGTGGCTACTTTGGCGGGATGTGCTTATCGTTCGCCCATTCCCCTGGCGGAGAACTTTGAGCTGACGGTACAACCCAAGGTCCGCTCGGCGGGCCACTGGGAACTGGTCTCGAACGACGTGGTGGCGCAAACCCTCAGCACGCTCGACAAGACCGGCATGGCCCCTGGCACGCAATTGCATGTCGCGCTGCCCCCCAACCCGAGCGCATTCGATCTGGCATTCCGTGATTTCCTGATCACCAAGCTCGTGCAAAGCGGTGCGCCTGTTTTGCAGGATCCTGGCCAGGCACTCAACGTGACGTACAACACGCAGGTGGTGCGTCACAACAGCCCCCGCCCCCACTTCATTCCTGGCCAGTTCACGATGATCGCTGCGGGCCTGATGGCGGCCTACGGCCTGCGTCACGAGCACCTGGATCTTCAACTGCTGGCCGCACTGGGTGCCACGTCGCTGGCTGACTACGGCGCTAGCATCAACTCGGGCGGCCCCACCAACACCGAGCTGATCCTGACCACCACGGTCACACGCGGTGGCCAGTATGTGGCCCGCAAGACCGATGTGTACTACCTCGAGAACGCGGACACGCCGCTGTTCATGCGTCCGTCGTACTACAAGAACGTCAATATGAAGGTAGTTTCGCAATGAAAACCGCAGCACTTCTGACCGCGCTGGCCGCAGCAGCTTTGCTGGCCGGCTGTGCCAACAATGGCGCGCCCACGCGCACCGATCCGACCTACCAGGAAGCCGCCAACAACCAGTTCCTGACCAGCAGCCGCGATGCCGTGGCCAAGCTGACCGCCGGTTTCGACCTGAGCGCTGCAGGCAGCGGCCCCGTCCTGGTGGCCACCGTGGTCAACGTGAACGACCTGAGCCGCTCGGCCCCTCTGGGCCGCACGCTGTCCGAGCAATACGCCTCGCACATGGCGGCCAGCGGTTTCAACGTGAAGGAAATCAAGCTGCGCGGCGACGTGTTCGTGCGCGAAGGTGCTGGCGAGTTGCTGCTGTCCCGCGAAATCAAGGATATCGCCCGCAGCCACAATGCCTCGCTGGTGCTGGTGGGCACCTACTCGGCCGCTGCCAATTTCACCTACGTGAGCCTCAAGCTCGTGCGCACGGAAGACAGCCGCATCATCCGAGGTCACGACTACGCACTGCCCAACGACCGGGATGTGCAGCGCCTGCTGGCGGTACCGCGCTGAGTGAATGCGAATTCGGTAGGGGTGCTCCCGCTGCGTACGGGGACTCCCGAACCACCCCCAAAAAGGCCGTCTCGACGGCCTTTTTTGTTGCCCACTGCGGGCTCGTGACCACACCCCGGAGTCCTCTGCGCCGCAGCGGTGGGCAGAAAACCGTGCGGCGGTGCTTGTCACCCCACCTAAAATCACGCCCCATGACCTTCACCGACATGCTGCGCGACGCCACGGCGCAAAACAACTCCCTGCTGTGCGTGGGCCTGGACCCGGAGCCCACGCGGTTTCCTGCGGGAATGCAGGGCGATGCGCACAAGATCTATGACTTCTGCGCCGCCATCGTGGACGCCACGGCCGATCTGGTGTGTGCCTTCAAGCCACAGATCGCCTACTTTGCCGCCCACGGCGCCGAAGACCAGCTCGAACGCCTGATGCAGCACATGCGCGCCAACGCGCCGCATGTGCCGGTGATCCTGGATGCCAAGCGCGGCGACATTGGCTCCACGGCCGAGCAGTACGCCAAGGAGGCCTTCGAGCGCTACGGTGCCGATGCGGTCACGCTGTCGCCCTTCATGGGCTTCGACTCCATCGAGCCCTACCTGGCCTACCACGGCAAGGGCGCCTTTTTGCTGTGCCGCACCTCCAACCCGGGCGGCGACGACCTGCAGACCCAGCGCCTGGCCAGCGTCGAGGGCCAGCCGCTCATGTATGAGCATGTGGCACGGCTGGCGCAAGGCCCCTGGAACAAGAACGGCCAGCTGGGCTTGGTGGTGGGTGCCACCTACCCACAGGAGATCGAGCGCGTGCGTGCCATTGCGCCCACACTGCCGCTGCTGATCCCTGGCGTGGGCGCCCAGGGTGGCGACGCCGCTGCCACCGTGCGCGCCGGGCTGCGCGATGGCGGGCCGATCATCGTGAACTCGTCGCGATCCATCCTGTACGCATCCAAGGGCGACGACTTTGCAGCGGCGGCGCGCACCGAGGCCCAGCGCACCCGCGCGGTGCTCGAAGCAGCCCGCGCGCGCTGACACCCCACTTTCAGCTCCGACAACCTTCGCGCCCCAGCTGCACCCGGATCACACCCATGCAGCTCAAGTGGCTCGAAGACTTCATCGTGCTGGCGCAGGAGCGCAGCTACACGCGGGCAGCCGAGCTGCGGCATGTCACGCACCCCGCCTTTGGCCGCCGCATCCGCGCGCTGGAGGCCTGGGCGGGTACGCCGCTGGTGGAGCGCGGTGGCGGCCCCGTCACCCTGACGCCTGCCGGGCAGAGCTTTCTGGAAACTGCGGGCCACATGGCGCGCAGCTTGGCGCAGTCGCATGAGGAGCTGCAGAGCCTGGCCGGGCGGCAGGCCCGCACCGTGACGCTGGCCACCGGCCGCACGCTGGCACGCACGGTGGTGGCCGACTGGCTGGTGCGGCTGCAGCCCATTTTGCAAAACGCCGAGCTGTGCATACGCACCCGCGCCCTGGCAGACACCGTGGCCCTGCTGGAGAGGGGTGAAGCCGACTTCTCGCTCGTGTACCACCACCCGGCGCTGGCGATACGGCTGGATGCGCGCCAGTTCATGCATGTCACGGTGGCGTCCGACCGGCTGGTGCCCATTTCGCGGGCGACGGCACAAGGGCAGGCGCTGCACCGCTTCGGGCACGACCACCTGCCCGTGCCCTACCTGGCCTATGCCCCCCAGCTCGCGCTGGGGCGGCTGGTGGAAGACCATCTGTCCCAGAACCCGCATGCGCCCCGGCTGCAGCGGGTGGTGGAGTGCGACTCGGCCGACGCGCACTACGAATACGTGCAAAAAGGCCTGGGCGTGGCGTGGCTGCCCTGGTCCATGGTGCACGCCGATTGCCAGGCCAAACGGCTCGCGCCTGCGGGCGATGCGCGCATGGAAGTGCGTTTCGACGTGCGCCTGTACCGACCCAAACGCCGACTCGGCCCCGTGGCCGAAGCGCTCTGGAAAGCCCTGGCGCAGCGTTGACCACCCCAGGGTTTGCCCGAGGGGGCAGAACCCATTTGGCACACCTCGGTGCCATTTCAGCACCACAGACGTGTGCCCGCCTTTTCACAATGGCTCCACCCACAAGAACTTCACTGGAGCCCCGCATGCAAAACACTCCCTCCCTGCGCCGCACCGCCTTGCTGTGTGGCATGGCCCTCTTGGCGGCCCCTGCGTTCGCACAGGATGTGTATCCCTCCAAACCCATCACCATTGTGGTGGGCTACCCACCCGGCGGCAGCACCGACCTGACCGGCCGCAACGTGGCCCTGGAGCTGAGTGCCAAGCTGGGCGTACCGGTGGTGATTGAAAACATCGGCGGCGCAGGCGGCGCGATTGGTGCACAGAAGGTGGCGAGCAGCGCACCCGACGGCTACACCTTTCTGGTGGGCGCCAGCAACGAGATTGCCATCAACAAGCTGGTGACCAAGAAGGTGAAGTACGACGTGAAGGACTTCACCGCCATCGGCCTCATCGCCTCGCAACCGCTGGTGCTGGTGGCATCCACCGGCGCGGGCGTGAAGAACCTGGCCGAGTTCACGCAGAAGGTGTCCAAGAACCCGGGCAAGTTCAGCTACGGCAGTTCGGGCGTGGGCACCTCGCTGCACCTGGCGGGCGAGATGGTCAAGGAGCAGGGCAAGCTCTTCATGACGCACATCCCTTACCGGGGCGTCGCGCCGCTCACCAACGACCTCATGGGCAACAACCTGGAATACGGCGTGTTCGTGCTCTCCAGCGGCCTGCCACACATCAAGAGCGGCAAGGTGATCGCCCTGGGCACCACCGAAGCCAAACGCTCCGCCGCCACACCGGACATCCCGGCCCTGGCCGAAACCCCGCAGTACAAGAACGTGGACATTGGCGTGTGGTTTGCGCTGATGGGCCCGGCCAACCTGCCCAAGCCGGTGTTCGACAAGGTGAAGAAGGCGCTGAACGACACCCTGCAGTCGCCCGAGTTCAAGAAGAAGATGGAAGCCAGCGGCTCCACCGTGGCTGCGACCACGGTCAACATCGACCAGTTCCTGGCGGCCGAAGTCGCCAAGTACAAGAAGATTGTGGAATTCGCCAAGATCGAAGAATGAGCAGCAGCACCGCCCCCCAAAACACGGCCGTTCCACCGCTGGCCTTCGAGCTGCCCGCGCCCGACATCACCGCCTGGCGCGTTGGCAACACCGGCACCGAAGGCGTCTGGCATTTCGACTCGGGCGAACCCGGCCGCCACGTGATGGTCAGCGCGCTGGTGCATGGCAACGAGCTGTGCGGCGCCTGGGCCTTGAAGGGCCTGCTCGAAGCGGGCGTGCGGCCGCAGCAGGGCACGCTCACGCTGGCGTTCTGCAACCTCGATGCGTTCGACCGGTTTGACGCGAGCAACCACGACGCCTCGCGCTTCACCGACGAAGACCTCAACCGCCAATGGCTGGACGAGCGCATCAACGCAGCCGATACCAACGAGCGCCGCCGCGCCGCCGCGCTGCGCCCGTTTGTGGCGCAGGCCGACTGGCTGCTCGACATCCACTCGATGCACGAGCCCTCGGCCCCGCTGCTGCTCACCGGCATCCAGCCGCGCAACCTGGAGCTGGCGCGGGCCATGCGCTCGCCCGAGCACATCGTGGTGGATGCGGGCCACAAGGACGGCGTGCGCATGCGCGACTACGGCCGGTTTGGCGCGCTGGAGGACCACAACGGCAACAGCACCCGTTCGCTGCTCATTGAATGTGGCTTCCATGGCGACCCGGCCAGCCGCGTCGTGGCGCAGGACCAGTGCGTGCGCTTCATCGAACAGTCCGGCGCCCTGAGCGCCGACGCCCTGGCGCAGCAACTGCCCGGCTGGCGCCTGCCCGATGCGCCCCGCCAGTGGGCGCTGGAGGTGACCGGCCCCGTGGTGGCCACCAGCAGCGCCTTCCGCTTTGTGGCGCCCTACACGGGGCTGGAGCTGTTTGAAAAGGCTGGCACCGTGATTGGCGACAACGACGGTGTGCCGGTGACCACGCCGTATGACAACTGCGTGCTGGTGATGCCGTCGGTGCGCCAGGCGCGCGCGGGCGTGACGGTGGTGCGGTTCGCGCGGCGCAGGGCGCTGTAAGCGCTTAGCAACAGCTCAGTAGCGGCGCAACAGGCGCACTGCAGAGGCGGTGGGTGGCAGGAGCCCCCGCCTCTTCCTATTCAGATACTATAAATTTAATAGCTTCTAGCGCTTATCTATCAAGCGCTAGAGGCCATTTTTGCTTGTATTTTTGGCCCCAGCACCACACAGGCCAGAGCTGCCACCACCAGCACAATCCCCGCCCACTGCCAGGGCGCCACTCCCTCGTCCAGCAGCAGCCAGCCTGCGGTGAGCCCCACCACCGGCACCGCCAGGCTGAAGGGGGCCACGCGGTTGGCAGGGTAGCGCTGCAGCAGGTTGGTCCACAGCGCATAGCCAACAATGGTGGCCGCCCAGCCCAGGTAGGCCACAGCCGCCCACGACAGCAAGGGCACGTCCGCCAGCGTTTGCCACTGCAGCCAGCGTGCGGCGTCAGGGTCGAACACGGCAGACAGCGCCACAAAAGGCAGCACCGGCACCAGGCTGCTCCAGATCACAAACGCCAGCGGATCAAACCCCGGGCTTTGCTGCTGCGCCAGGCGCGCCACGATGTTGGACGAGGCCCACATGGCAGCGCCGCACAGCGTCAGCAGCAAACCGGCCAGCGTGGTGGCCGCCGCCACACCCACCCCGGAGCCCGGCCCCACGTAGTTCATCGCAAAACACACCAGCCCCAGCGCGGCCAGCACCATGCCCCACCGCAAGGGCAACCCCGGCCGCTCGCGCAGCAGTGCAAAGCCGAACAGCGCGGTGAAGAACACCTGCGTCTGCAGCAGCACACTGGCCAGCCCGGCCGTCATGCCCACCTTGAGCCCGACAAACAGAAAACCGAACTGCCCCACGCCCTGGAACAGCCCGAACAACAGCACCCAGCGCCAGTGCATGCGCGGCGGGCGCACCAGCAGCACCAGCGGCAAGGCGGCACACAGGTAGCGCGCGGCGCCCAGCTGAAAGGGGCTGAAGCTGCGCAGCCCCCATTTCATCGCAACGAAGTTGACGCCCCACAGAACCACCACCACCAGGGCGGCCAGCAGGTCGCGCGCACGCAGCGGGCCACCTACCGGGCCTGGAGGGCCGGATACAGGCGCCGTCACTGCGCAGCCCGCGCAGCGTCAATGTGTGCCTTCACCCGCTGGGCCAGGGCCATGTCGCCGGGGGTTTCGGGGCTCCATTTGTCGATGGCACGGGGCTGCTCGTCGGCATCCACGGCGGTGTAGACCGCTACGCAGTGCAGCACCTCTTGCAGCGGCTCGCCATGGATGCCACCGCTGCGCACCTCCACGGCCAGGTGCATGGCGGTGTCGGTGGTGGACGCCAGGCGCGCATGCACCTCCACCAGATCCCCCGGGCGAATGGGGTGCACAAAATGCGCGCCGCCCACAAACTCGGTGATGCACGGCCCCTTGGCCCAGGCGCTGGCGCAGGCAAAGCCGGCCTCGTCCACCCAGCGCAGCACGGTGCCACCGGGCACACGGCCGGCCTGGGGCAGGGTGCTTTGCGACGCCAGGAAACGCAGGGTGATCGATTGCATGCCAGGTGCTCCAAGGGGCGGATGTTGGAGCCATTATTCTCCAGCGCGCCCTCTGCCGCCGCCCCGCCTGCATGCCTCCAAAGACGCCCCGCAGGTCGGCGAAAATTGACCTGAGTCAAAACCCTACTCAAAACAGCCCCCTACATTGCGTTACATCCCGCGCGGCCTGATGGAGGGCCGCATCCCAGTCGGCGGGTGCCGACACCCCGCCCCCTGAGGTCTACCCTTTTGCGCACACACCCACCGTGCGCCTACTGCCATGTCCCTTCTTCACCGCTTGAACCTGCTCGAAAAATTCCTCATCCTGGGAACCCTCGGGCTCATGATGAGTGCGCTGCCCACCTACCTGACGGTGCGCGATGCGCTGCACGCCATTGGCCATGCGCGCCACGAGGCGCAGGGCATGGTCCCTGCGCAGGCACTCACCCGCCTCGTGCAGCAGATGCAGGTGCACCGGGGCCTGTCGGTGGGCATGCTGGGCGGCGACGAAACCCTGGCAGCACGCCGCCCCGCTGCGCGCGATGCCGTCAACGCGGCGCTGGACGATGCCACCACCCGCTTTGCGGCCGCCAAGGTGCCCGCCACCCAGATGGCCGCCTGGACCCAGGCCCAGCAGACCTGGCGCACGCTGGAGCAGGCCGTGGCCGCACGCAGCATCGAGCAGGCCCAGAGCACGGCGCAGCACACGCAGCTCATCGCGTCGCTGCTGCAGCTCAACGAATCCTTGCTGCATGCCTATGGCCTGCAGATCGACCCCGACGCCGACACGCACGCGCTGATCCAGGCCTCGCTGGTGCAGGCGCCCATGCTGGGCGAAAAGCTGGGCATGCTGCGCGCGCAAGGCGCCAGCGCCTTGGGCAAACACGAGCTGACGCCCCAGGGCAAGGGCCAGCTGCTGGTGCTGCAGCAGCGTGTGGCCGAGCTGCAGGCCGACACCTTCCGGGGACTGGACCGCGCCCTGCAGGGCAACACCGATTTGAAGCGCGCCCTGGGCAGCAGCGCGCAGGCCGTGCAGGGCCAGATCCAGCAATCGCTGCAGATGGCCGAGCGCGATGTGATCAACGCCAGCGAACTCCAGCTGCCTTCCAAGGACTATTTCGACGCCTTCACCCGCACCATCGAAGCGCTGAACGCACTCAACAACCTGTCCATGGCCAGCCTGGACCAGGCGCTGCAGGCCCGGGTGTCCGACCTGCAGCGGGGGCTGTTGTGGGAGGCTCTGGCGCTGGTCGTAGCGCTCTCGGCCACCTGCGGCATGGCGCTGGTGTTTGTGCGCTCGATGACGGTGCCGCTGTCGCAGGCCGTGGCGCTGTCACGTGCGGTGGCGCAGGGTGACCTGAGCGGCGCCCCGCTGGCCCACGGCACCAACGAAGTCGGCCAGCTGCTGCAGGCGCTGCAGCAGATGCGCAGCCAGCTCACGCAGGTGGTGCGCCAGGTGCGCAACGGTTCTGAAAACGTGGCCACGGCCAGCGTGCAGATCGCCCAGGGCAATACCGACCTCTCGGCCCGCACCGAAAGCCAGGCCAGTGCGCTCGAAGAAACCGCCGCCTCGATGGAGCAGCTCAACGCCACCGTGCGCCAGAACGCCGACAGCGCCCAGCAGGCCAGCCAGCTGGCCGCGAGCGCGAGCACCGTGGCCACCCAGGGCGGCGAGGTCGTGGCCCAGGTGGTCAACACCATGCAGGGCATCAACGCCGCGTCGCAGAAGATCTCGGACATCATCGGCGTGATCGATTCCATCGCCTTCCAGACCAACATCCTCGCGCTCAACGCGGCCGTGGAAGCCGCCCGCGCGGGCGAGCAGGGCCGGGGCTTTGCGGTGGTGGCCAGCGAAGTGCGCAGCCTGGCCGGACGCAGTGCCGAGGCCGCGCGCGAGATCAAGGCCCTCATCAGCGCCAGCGTGGAGCGCGTGGAGCAAGGTACGGCCCTGGTGGACCGGGCGGGCAGCACCATGACCGAGGTGGTGGCGTCCATCCGCCGCGTGACCGACATCGTGGGCGAGATCAGCGCGGCCAGCCACGAACAATCGCTGGGCGTGGCCCAGGTGGGCGAGGCCGTGACGCAGATGGACCAGGTCACGCAGCAAAACGCCGCCCTGGTCGAGGAAATGGCCGCCGCCGCCAGCAGCCTGCAGAACCAGGCCGAAGACCTGGTGCAGGTGGTGTCGGTGTTCCGTCTGGGGGACGAAGGTGCTGCGCATCACACGGCACCGCGCAGCACAGGTTCGCTACAAATTCGATAGCTTCTTGCGCTTTTCCATCAAGCGTTGGCGGCCAATTTGATCCATATTTCAGGGTGAAGCAGCCCTGCGTCTTGCCGGCACGGCAGAATTCAGGGTTTACCTGCCTGCCTGGCCGCCATCTGCGGCCACCCGCTGCCACCCGCCATGTCCACCGCTTCCACTGCAGCCCCCGCACCCAGCACCCCCAACCGCCTCACCCTCGACACCCTCGAAACCTGGCTCTGGGAATCCGCCAACATCCTGCGCGGCTCCATCGACTCCAGCGACTTCAAGAACTACATCTTTGGCCTGCTGTTTTTGAAGCGCTACAACGACGTGTTTGACGAACGCGTGCAGCACCTCATGACCGCTGAGGGCCTGGACGCCCACACCGCCGCCGCCGACGTGCAAGCCACCCGGGGCGAGTTCCCGCCCAGCGCCCGCTGGCCCAGCCTCATCGCACGCACCCAAAACATTGGCGAGGCGCTGGACCAAGCCTTCGCCAAAATCGAAGAGCACAACCCCGACCTGCAACACGTGCTCACCGCCACCCAATACGGCGACAAGCGCGTGCTGAGCGACGCCACCTTGCAGCGCCTGCTGCGCCACTTCAACCAGTACAAACTGGGCAACGCCGACCTGTACAAGGCCGACATGCTGGGCGACGCCTACGAATACCTCATCAAACAATTTGCCGACGACGCGGGCAAAAAAGGCGGCGAGTTCTACACCCCCAAGGCCGTCGTGCAACTGGTGGTCGAACTCATCGACCCCCGCCCCGGCCACAGCGTGTACGACCCCACCTGCGGCAGCGGCGGCATGCTGGTCGAAAGCGCCCACCACGTGGCCGCGCTGCCCGGCGGCACCGTGCTGGGCCAGCCCGATGTCACCCTGTTTGGGCAAGAGAAAAACCTGGGCACCTGGGCCATCGCCAAGCTCAACCTGTATTTGCACAACATGCGCGCCGACATTGCCCACGGCGACACGCTCGACGACCCCAAGCACCTGAGCGGCGGCCACCTGCAAACCTTTGACCGCGTCATTGCCAACCCGCCCTTCAGCGCCAAAGCCTGGTGGCCCCGGCTGGAGATCGAGGCCGAGACCGAGCAAAACGCCGACAACGGCAAAAAGCACAAGTCACCCAACTACAAAACCATTGCCGACCCCTACAGCCGCTTCCTCTACGGCACACCCCCACGCGGCTATGGCGACCTGGCCTTTGCCCAGCACATGCTCGCCAGCCTCAAGGCCGATGGCCGCATGGGAATCATCCTGCCGCACGGCGTGCTGTTCCGCAGTGGCGAGGAAGGCAAGATTCGGGAAGGCCTGCTCTTTGGCACCAGCGCCGCCCAAGGCCACCAGCCGGGCGATTTGATCGAGGCCATCGTCGGCCTGCCATCGGCCCTGTTCTACAACACCGGCATCCCCGCCTGCGTGCTGGTGCTCAACAAGAAAAAGCCCACGGCCCTGCAAGGCAAAGTCATCATCATCGACGCCAGCCGCGACTACGCCGAAGGCAAAGCGCAAAACAGCCTGCGGCCCGAGGATGTGCAACGCATCGTCACCACCCACCAAGCCGCGTTTGAAAAACAAGCGGAGGTTGACCACTACTGCCGCGTGGTCCCCCTGGACGAAATCCGCGCCAACGACGGCAACCTCAACATCGCCCGCTACATCGACAACGGGCAAAAGGAAGACGTGGTGGACGTGCCCGCCACCCTGGCGCTGCTGCGCGAACTGGCCGAGGAAGAGAAGGCGGTGGATGCGCGGTTGAATGGGTATTTGGCGGAGCTGGGGTTGGTGGAGGGTGGGTTGTGAGCGGGGTGGGCAAGCCGGGGTACAAGGAGACTGCGGTGGGTTGGATTCCGGTGGAGTGGACGCTTGGCAAGCTGGGGGACTTTGTTGCTGCACTTCAAGCAGGTGTGAGTGTCAATGCAAACGAGACAGAAACAGGCTGTCTGGATGGGCAGGTGGGCGTCTTGAAAACCAGCGCCGTATTGGGCGGCAAGTTCTTCGCGCACCAGCACAAGGTCGTTGTTCCCGAAGATGTTGACCGCGTCGCTTCGCCGATTCTCGCGGACCGCGTTGTGATCAGTCGAATGAACACTCCGGCCCTTGTCGGGGAGTCTGGGTATGTGCCGACAGCGCAACCGCATCTGTTCCTGCCGGATCGGCTATGGCAAACCGTTCCTTCTGATTGCCCGCACTCGCAACGCTGGTTGTCGTACTGGCTGCAGTTGCCTGCCATCAAAAGTTTGATCGCTGCGGGAGCAACTGGAACGAGCAACAGTATGAAGAACATTTCCAAAGATGTTCTGCTCACGCTGCCTACGCCTCATACACCTTTCCCCGAACAACAAAAAATCGCCGCCATCCTCACCGCCGTGGACGACAAGCTGGACCTGATCGCCCGCCAGATCAGCGCCACCCAGGCCCTCAAACAGGGCCTGATGCAAACCCTCTTCACCCGTGGTGCAGGCACCCCAGACGCCCAAGGCCGCTGGCACCCGCACACCGAGTTTCAAGACACCGAGCTGGGGCGGATTCCGGTGGGGTGGCGGGTGACGACGTTGGAGCAAGTGGCCAATGTGGAGCGTGGCAAATTCTCCGCACGGCCGCGCAATGATCCTCAGTACTTTGAAGCGGGCGACATTCCGTTTATTCAGACAGGCGACATTGCTGGGGCGACCCGCTACGTCAGCCAAAGCTCGCAGTTCATCAACGAAGCTGGTTTGACCGTCAGCCGCCTGTTCCCAGTGGGTACGATCTTCATCACCATAGCCGCCAACATTGGCGACGTTGCGATGGCAAAGATACCAATGGCGTGCCCGGATAGCTTGGTGGGAATCCTTCCAAGCAGTGCTGAGTGCGATGGCATGTGGCTCTACTACTTGCTCAAGAACAGTAAGGAGTACTTTGACAGCCAGTCAACGCAGAACGCGCAGAAAAACATCAACTTGCAAGTGCTGCGTCCTTTCGCATTCGGGCTGCCACCGCTTGCAGAGCAAGCGCACATTGCTGGCAGTTTGGGTTCTATTGACGACAAACTTGAAGTACTCACCACCCAACAAGCCCACTACCAATCCCTCAAACGCGGCCTGATGCAAAAGCTGCTCACCGGCCAGTGGCGGGTGCAGGTGGATGCGGCTGCGCAGGCAACTGCGCACGAAGAGGCCCCTGCATGACGGGCCTTGTAGAACTTGGCACCCCGCTAGTTTTACCAATACAACGCACACCGATGCGAGCCGCCGCATGGTGATTGACAAGCCTACCGCGCAGCGCTTTATCGCAGCCTATATGCATTTCTTGGGAAGCCTACTGACGCCCCAGGAAACCAAGGGTCTGGCGGTCATCCCCTTGCTGAACAAGGGCCGCGCCCGCTTTTTGGCCGACCGCACGCTGCTGGACCGCTACCGCCAAAAGCACCCCCAGACCGACGCCGAGATGCTGGACGCTGTTGCCCAAAGCCAGTTTGGCCGCTGGGTGCACCTCAAGGACACACGCGGCTATTCGGTGCTGCTGGACGACGCGGCCACCCGCGCCTATGGCGTGCTGGGCCTCACGCAGCCGCTGCGCACCATCGACGCGGGCGAGGGCTATGTGATGGGCAGCGGCCTGGTCATGCAGGCCGCGCTGGTGCCACTGAAGGGCCGCTGGGTGTGCGACGGTTTGATTCAAAAACCCGTATGGCTGGGCCCCGGCTACAAGCGCAGCTATACCGAAAGCTACACGGCACTGCGCAAGGCGGGTGGGTTCAGTCTGGGGCCGGTGGCTGGGGTGAATGAGTGAGGAGGAATTAAACAGCCTCTCAGGCTGTCTGCTTTTTCAGTTGGTCAAGCTTGGGCTGGACCACCGTGGCGAATTCCCTTTGCACGTAGGCGGAGATGGATCTCTTGCCCTGCCTTAGCGACTCGATTTCGGAGCTCGTCAACGGTACGGAAGCCCACGAGGTACTGTGCTTCGTTGGCTGTGAGTGCGCGGACTTCGATGCCAAAGATGTCTGGGATTTCATGGGCATACCTCGTTTCCAGTTTTCGCAGCACCATGCGGTCTGCGTGCAGTGATTTCTTTCGCCCTGCGTTCACAAGTACAAAGACATCGTGAACCACGCCCCCTTGCGCCTGTATGTAGTGCGCAAGCTCTGCGAGGGTTCCACCCAGGCTGGTCACATCATCCACAAGCACGTAACGCGCTCCGGCATTTACGGCCCCCTCAAAAGCAGGGCGGGAGATCAGCCGTTCCATCGGGTCTGCGCCGGTATGGTACACCTTGGTCGTTTGGACGATGTTCTGGTCGGCCTTTGCCCCGCAAACGATTGCAGCTACTTCGGCAAGCACCTGTGGGATGGCATTGTCACCGCTGGCTTCCTTGGCATGCGGCGCGACAAAGATGCAATCGGCAGGAAAACGGTCACGGTGTTGGTAGATCTGCGCTAACGCAATGTCGCTCACCAAAGTCAGAGCCGACGGCACGTCACCTGCTTTGGCCTGGGCATAAGCTGCGTGTTGCTTGATGGCTTGGTCTACATCAAACAGGTACAGAGCACTCACTTCAGCGGGGATGGGAAGACTGCGGACTTCAGGGCGCATGGAATGTGGGCGACGAATGCAACTGCGGCCAAGTGTTGCACATTGCCCCGCAAAATACAGCCATTCAAGGGAGCTTGGAAAACCGCATGAGCGCAGAACAACAGGGCGTGGAACTGCCCGCCATTGCCTGGCTGCAAATGCTGGGCTACACGCATGTGCCGGGCAGTGCGGTGCAGGTGGATGCACGCCACCAGGCCCCAGTGCTGGAAGATGTGCTGCGCCCGCGCCTGCTGGCGCTGAACCCCTGGCTGGCCACTGCGCCGGGCGGGGTGGGTGCGGCGCTGCTGGAGCTGCGCAAGCGCATTGCCAGCGGCCTGGCGGCAGACCTGCTGGCGGCCAACCAGGCGCTGTGGCAGCAGGTGCTGCACCGCAGCGACATCCAGCTGGCCGACGCCCAGGGCCGCATGCGCAGCGTGCAGTGGCTGGACGCCAGAGACGCCGCGAACAACGACTTTCATGTGGTGAGCCAGTACGTGGGCCGCAATGCCGATGGGGCGGTGTTCCGGCCCGACTTGTTGGTGTTTGTCAATGGCTTGCCGCTGGCCACCATCGAGTGCAAGGCCAGCCACCACCGGCTGGACGAGGCGCTGGCCCAGCTGGACGGCTACCAGCGCAGCTTTGGGCCGCAGTTTGTGTTCAACCAGGTGTGTGTGGCGCTGAACGCCCGCGCCGGGCGCTACGGCGCGGTGGGCAACAAGCCCGAGGCGTATGCGCGCTACCGCCTGCAGGCCGATGAGCTGGCCACGGTGGCCGGGTTGCAAGGCTTGCCGCCGGGTGAGGAGCCCACCGAGCAAGACCAGTTGCTGTGGGCGCTGTTTGAGCCCAGCCGCTTTGTGCAACTGGTGGTGCACTTTGTGCTGTTTGAAACCCGTGACGGGACCACGGTGAAGAAGCTGCCGCGCTACCAGCAGTGGCGCGCGGTGCGCAAGGCGGTACAGCGCCTGACGGCCCCTGTGCCGCAGGGCGGCGTGGTGTGGCACACGCAGGGCAGCGGCAAGTCGCTGACGATGGCGCTGTTGGCGCGCATGCTGCGGGCCGACAGCACCGGCCTGGGCAACCCAACGGTGCTGGTGCTGACGGACCGCAAGGACCTGGACAAGCAGATTCTGGACACCTTCCACGCCGTGGGTATCAAGGCGGTGCAGGCGGTGTCGGTGGACGGGCTGGTGAAGTTGCTGGGCAACGACTATGGCAGCGTGTTTACCAGCACGGTGCAGAAGTTTCAGGAGGGTGAACGTGAGGGTGGGGCCGACCCTGCGCCGCCCACCGCAGCGCAGGCGCTGCCCGATGAGGATGACCCTGGCCACGCCGAGCGCCGCCGCCGTGTGCGCGAGGGCAAAGAGTTTTTCATGCTGTACGAGCGCAATGTGCGCCACGGCCAGGTCGATGCCGATGGCGTGCTACAGCCCCCGCATTGGGTGGAGCTGGGGCGTGAAAAGGTGCACTTTCGCGTGCTGAGCAGCAAGCCCAACTTTTATGTGCTGGTGGACGAGGCGCACCGCAGCCAATACGACTTTTTGGCGGCGTTTATGCGCGCCAGCCTGCCGCAGGCCCAATTCATTGCCTTTACCGGCACGCCGCTTTTGCAGGACGACAAGCACACGCTGGGCGAGTTTGGCGGGGGTTCGTACATCGACGAGTACCGCCTGCACGAGGCGGTGGCCGACGGGGCAACACTGCCCATCAAGTACATCGACGCCTGGGTGGCGCTGGCCGCAGACGCGGGGCTGGATGCCGCCTTCAAAGAGCAGTTTGCGCACCTGCCCGAGGCCAAGCAACTGGCCCTGCAGCGCGTTCTGCTGGGCCGCTGGCGCGAGGCCCAGGGCCGCATGCAGCAGGTGGCCGCGCACCTGGTGGCGCATTTCATCAGCAACGTGCAGGCCAAGGGGCTCAAGGCCATGCTGGTGTGCGACGGGCGCGACCGGGCCGTGGCCTACAAGGACCTGCTGGACGCCTTGATGGTGCAGCGCACGGCACAGGGCCTGCCGACGTTTGAGAGCCGGGTGGTGGTATCGCTGGCGGGCATGACGGCGGCGCGCACGGGCCTGTCGGTGCAGGAAGAGGCCGCGAGATATGGGGTGGACCTGCGCAAGGTCATCACCATCGAAGAGCGGGTGCGCCAGGAGCGAGACGCGGGCCTGGAGCCCGTGGCCCTGCCCGCCGAGCAGGTGGCCGACTTTGTGGGCAAGCAGTTTGCGCAGGCGGACAACCCGGTGGGGCTGGTGATTGTGTCGGACATGCTGCTGACGGGCTGGGACGCGCCCATTGTGGGCACCATGTACCTGGACAAGCCCATCAAGGAGCACACGCTGCTACAAGCCATTGCGCGGGTAAACCGCACGCTGCCGCCGCACAAGAACGCGGGCTACATCGTGGACTACCACGGCGTGGTGGACGAGCTGGACGCGGCGCTGAAGCTGTATGGCGGCGACGTGACGCCCCAGCAGGTGTGGCAAAGCGTGGAGAGCGAGCTGCCCCGGCTGCAAGCCACGCTGGAACGCATCTTGCGCCTGCTGCCCCGCCAGCACGACCCGGTGCGCGAGCGCGAGGCCTACAAGCTGGCCGCCGAGCGCTTTCTGGACCCGGCCACGCGGCTGGATGCGGTGGAGGACTTTTTGGAGCTGGTCAAACAGTTCAACCGCAGCGTGGACATCATCTTGCCGGACGTGCGCGGTGTGCCGTTCAAGCCCTACTTCACGCTGCTGGCCGAGATCCGTCTAATGCTGCGCGACAAGCTGCCCGAGGGCGCGCAGCGCGAGCGCATTACCCGGCTGGAGAGCGTGCTGCTGCAGCGCCTGCTGGACGAGCATGTGGACGCCAGCCCGGCGCGCAGCCTGCTGGGCAAGGAGGTGTCCATCCTGAACGCGGGCGACATGGCGCGGCTGAAGGCGCTGGCCAGCCCCGGCAGCCAGGCGCTGGTGATGAAGAACCAGCTCAAGCACACCATTGCCACCGGGCGCGACAAAGACCCCGGCTTTTTTGACAAGCTGGCCGAGGAGCTGGACCGGCTGCTGGCTGAAGAGAAGGCGGGCCGCATCAGCCAGGCGCAGTTTCTGGAGCAGCTGGAGCTGTTTGGGGCACGCATTCGCGACAAGGACAACACGGGCTTTGCATCGGCCGCCCAGTCTGCCGTGTACCACTACCTGGGCACGGTGCTGGATGCCGACACCGCCAAGGCGGCCACTGCGCAGTTGTTTGCCAATGCAGAACTGGCCCGCACCCTGGCGGCCAACTGGAAGCAAATGCCGCAACTGCACCCCGACCTGAAAGACCTGCTGCGCCAGTTGCTCGTGCCGCTGGCAGGTTGGGAGCGCAGCGTGGCGCGCGACCACGCGGGGCGCGTTCTGGACATCCTGCTCAAAAACTGAGATGGCGGCCCCCATTCACACGCTGCAGTACGGGCAGACGCGCATTGCGTGGTGCTTTCGTGCGGATTCGCGCCTGAAGCGCCACTACGTGACGGTGGAGCGCGGCCAGCCGGTGCTGCTGCGCGGCCCGCGCGTGGAGCTGGCCGAGCAAGAAGCGCTGGTGCGCCAGCGCGCGCGCTGGATCCGCGACAAGCAGGCACAGGTGGAGCAACCCCAGGTGCCGGGTGATGTGATTACCGGCAGCCGCCTGCGTTATGCCGGGCGCACCTGGTTTACCGAGGTGCGCCATGTGCCGGGGCTGCCCCTGCCGCGGCTCACGTTCACTGCGTCGCGCTTTGTGCTGGAGTGCCCCACGGGCCGCAGCGTGGCGCCCCCGGTGCTGACGCCGTTGCTTGAGGACTTCTACCGCCAGCGCGCGCTGGGCAAACTGCCGCTGCGCGTGCGCCACTGGGAGCGGCAGACGGGCCTGCAGGCCCATGGGGTGCGCGTTCGCACGTTCCAGGCCCGCTGGGCCCACTGCAACACACATAACGTGCTGGAGTTCCACCCGCGTGTGATGGAGCTACCTGCCAGCGTGCTGGACTACGTGATCGTGCACGAGCTGTGCCACACGGTAGAAAAGAGCCACACCCGCGCGTTCTGGGCCTTGGTGGCGCGGCACCTGCCTGGGTGGCAGGTGCATCACGCGGCGCTAGAGAGCGCTGCGCTGGGGGCGGCGGTGTAGGTGTAGAGCGTCGAAAACAGCGCTCTTTAGGTTTCTTGGTTTTTGGGCTCTGCTCACAAAAAAGCCCCACCTGCGTGGGCTCTACACCACCGCCACCGGCAGCACCAGCCGCGCACGCAGCCCCTGGCCGAGGGCGCTGTGCAACTCCAGCGCACCCCCATGGGTGCGCGCCACGCGCTCGGCAATCGCCAGCCCGAGCCCGGCCCCCGGTGCGCCCGCACGCGCCGTGCCGCCGCCACGTGCAAAAGGCTGGCGCATGCGGTCGATCTCTTCGGCGGTGATGCCGGGGCCCTGGTCCTGCACCTCCAGCCATACCTGGGTGGCGTCTGCCCCCGTGCGCAACACCACCGGCGGCGCACCGTGGCGCCAGGCGTTTTCCACCAGGTTGTCCAGCGCGCGGCGCAGGGCCTGGGGGCGCACGGGCACGTCGGGCAGGGCACCCAGTTCCAGCACCAGCGCGCGGCCATGGTCGGCCTGCGCCTCGGCCACGGCCTGGGCCAGGTCGTTGAGCGATGCGGTGGTGGGCGCCTCGGCCTCACCGCTGCGTGCGAACTGAAGGAATTGGCCCACGATGCCATCCATCTCGTCAATGCTGCGCGCCATGCTGGCCGCCAGCGGCGCATCGACCTGCGGACCCGCAATCTCCACCCCCAGGCGCAGCTTGGTCAGCGGCGTGCGCAGGTCGTGCGACACACCGGCCAGCATCAGTGCACGCTCGTGGTCGGCGGCGGCCAGGCTCTGCGCCATCTGGTTAAAGCTGCGCGCCACGGTGGCGATTTCTTCAGGCCCATCATCCGGCAGGGTTGCGGGCGACTGGCCGTGCGCCAGTTGCTGCGCCGCGCCCACCACCTGCACCAGCGGGCGGTTGATATGGCGCTGCAGCCACCACGCGCCCAGCAACGCCAGCAGCATGCTGGCCAGTGTGGCCACCAGCCAGGCGCCGGTGAACTCACGGCTGGGGAACACGCTGGGCAGGTTGAGCCAATAGCTCTCGGGCCCCTCCGCGCCCTCGTGCACCACACGCAGGGACAGCACGCCGGTGCTGTCGCGGCGCCATATCGGTTGCGGCGGCTGCGTCGGTCGCGGTGTCTGTGTTGCAGCATCGTCCGCACCCAGACGGCGCGACACGGCCTGCACAAACTGCCGCTCCAGGGGCGACAGCAGCGCACGCCGCGCAGCGCTCTCCGGCGCAGCCGGCGGTGCGGACAACACGGCCTGCCGGTTGAACGCCTCGACAAATGCCACACGCTGCGCCGGGGACAGTGCCTGCAGCCCCGCACGCAGCGCGGCCACATTGCGCGCCACGCCATCGGCCACCTGCGCCACACGGGGCTTGAAGATCATCTGCCGCACCAGCACCGCCGCCACCAGCTGCCCCAGCACGATGAGCGCGGCCATCAGCAGCAGGTTGCGCCCGAGCAGGCTGCGTGGCCAGAGCCCCCAGCGGCGGGTGGTTGCAAAGGCCATCATGGCTGGCGCCCCCCGCCCGGCGCAGCGCCATCGGGCACAAACACATAGCCCACGCCCCACACCGTGCGGATGTGGCGCGGCTGGGCCGGGTCTGCCTCGATGAGCTTGCGCAGGCGCATCACCTGCACGTCGATGCTGCGGTCGGTGGCGGTGTGGTCGGGCCCATAGGCCAGCGCGATAAGCCGGTCGCGCCCGAGCGGTCGGTGTGGCTGCTGGGCCAGCGCCTGCAGCAGTGCGAACTCGCCGGTGGTCAGGGGCACGTCCTGCGCACCCTGACTGTGGTTGTCGTTGCGCTCCAGCCGGCGCTCATCCAGCCACAGCGTGAAGGCGCCAAACACAATTCGCCCACCCGCCTGGCGCGGCCCGGTGTGGGCGCCCAGCACGCGCTGGCGGCGCACCATGGCCTGGATCCGGGCCAGCAGCTCGCGCGGGTTGAAGGGCTTGGGCAGGTAGTCGTCTGCGCCCATCTCCAGGCCCACGATGCGGTCCACCGGGTCGCCGCGTGCGGTGAGCATCAGGATGGGAATGGTCTCGCCCTGTGCGCGCAGGCGGCGGCAGATGGCCAGGCCGTCCTCGCCGGGCATCATCACGTCGAGCACCAGCACATCGAAGCGCTCGCGCTGCAGCAGCACATCCAGCGGGCCCGCCCCATCGACCGTGCGCACGGTGTAGCCCTGGTCGCTGAGGTAGCGCTGCAGCAGGGCACGCAGGTCGGGCTCGTCATCGGCGACCAGGATTTTGGCCAGGGGGTCGGTCATGGGTACCAAAGGGGGCGAGTAGGCAAAAGGCGACAGCGTTTGCCAATGGTAGGCGGTTGCCGCGCGCATGCACTCCCGGCCATGACAAGGCATGGCGTTGCCACTGGCGTCTGTCATGGTTTGTCATACCTGGGCGCGCGTTTGCCATCACTGGCACACACCTGCCCGCCACAGTCGGTACCTGTTCACCGACTTACCAAGGAGCTGCCGCCATGACCCCGCTGAACCGCCCCACCGTGCACGACCTGTTGCAGCGCCCCGCGATGGCAGCGGGCGTTTTGATGTTCTCGGCCTCCATGGCCGTGCTGCTGGCTGCCTTGCTGGCATTGGCCGCCCCGGCAGACGCCAACGCCCGCACCCGCCGCAGTGTGGAACACAACGCCGATGGCAGTACCACCACCCACACCGGCGTGGCCCGCAGTGGCCCGAACGGCGCGATGCTGCGCGGCCGCACCGCCACCACCGATGGGCAGGGCAACGGCAGCGTGACCCGCCGCGGCGCCGCAGTCGGCGTGCAGGGCGGGGTGGCCGCACGCCAGGGCAGCACCACCCGCAGTGTTGACGGCAGCGCCAGCCACAGCGGCACGGTGTCCGCCCAGAATGCCCAGGGCAGCCTGCACAGCAGCGGCGGGGCGAGCCGCAATGCCGACGGCAGCGTGGAGCAGGCCCGCAGCACCACCGCCACCAGTGCGGCCACCGGCAACAGCGTGCAGACGCAGAGCAGCTACAGCAAGGACAGCGGCTTGAGCCGCAGCGCCACCTGCTACGACGCGAGCGGCACAGCCATGGCTTGTCCGACGCGGCCTTGACGCCGCCTGTACCCAGCCATCGATTGCCGCCCTCTGAACTCAGGAGCCTTGCCATGTCCCTGCGCCGCACCCTCACCTTGACCACCCTCGCCGCGCTCACGCTGGCCACTGCCAGTGCGCAGGCCCAGACCACCGCGCACAACGGTGGCCGCCTGCGCGCTCTCATCGCGCAAAAGCAGGCAGCCGCCGCACCGGCAGCCCTGTCTGCAGGCGTGCAGCGCATCGCCGATGTGCCCTACGGCACCGACCCGGCACAGCGCATGGACGTGTATGTGCCCACCAGTCCCACCACAGGCACCAACAGCCTGGTAGCCAGCGCGGTGCGCGCGCCGGTCATCTTCATGGTGCATGGCGGCGGCTGGCGGCATGGCGACAAGGCCATGGGCCGCGTGGTGCAGGAGAAGGTGAACCGCTGGGTGCCCAAGGGCTTCATCCTCATCTCCATCAATTACCGCATGCTGCCCGACGCGCCCGTGGCCGTGCAGGAGCGCGATGTGCAGGCCGCCCTCATGGCCGCGCAGCAGCGCGCGGGCACCTGGGGGGGAGACCCGAGCCGCTTCATCCTCATGGGCCACTCGGCCGGAGCCCACCTGGTGGCCCTGCTCAATGCCCGCGCCCCGCAGGCACTGCGCGAAGGCGCCTGGCCGTGGCTGGGCACGGTCTCGCTGGACAGCGCCATGATGAACGTGCCCGCCCGCATGCGCGCCCCGCACCTGCCGCTGTACGACGACGCCTTTGGCACTGACCCGGCTTATTGGGTGGCCATGTCGCCCTTCCACCAGTGGACGGTAGGCGCCCCGCCCCTGCAGATGGTGTGCTCCACCCAGCGGGCGGACGACCCCTGCCAGCAATCCGATGCCATGGCCCGCCACGTGCGCAACCAGGGCGGCCGCGCCGAGGTGTTGCCGCAGGACCTGGACCATGGCGAAATCAACGCCCAACTGGGCCTGGACAGCGACTACACCCGCGCGGTGGAGGCCTTCATGGGATCGCTGGATGCGGAGGTGGCCCGTCGCTTGCAGTGATGCAGTGGCAATTTGCTACTGCATCAATAGCTATTAACGCTTGATAGATAAGCGCTAGCAGCCATTTTCATTCAGATTTCGCCTGCAGGTAGGGCGCCAGATACCGCCCCGTATGGCTGGCCGGGTTGGCTGCCAGCTCCTCCGGCGTGCCCACGCCCACCACGGTGCCACCGCCCGCACCACCCTCCGGCCCCATGTCGATGAGCCAATCGGCGGTTTTGATCACGTCGAGGTTGTGCTCGATGATGACGATGGTGTTGCCCGCGTCGCGCAGCTGGTGCAGCACCTTGAGCAGCAGGTCAATGTCGGCAAAGTGCAGGCCCGTGGTGGGCTCGTCCAGGATGTAGAGCGTGCGGCCGGTGTCGCGCTTGGAAAGCTCCTGCGCCAGCTTCACGCGCTGCGCCTCGCCGCCCGACAGCGTGGTGGCCGCCTGGCCCAGGCGGATGTACGACAGGCCCACATCCAGCAGCGTCTGCAGCTTGCGCGCGATGGTCGGTACGTCCTTGAAGAAGGCGGCGGCGTCTTCCACCGTCAATTCCAGGATCTGCGCGATGTTCTTGCCCTTCCACAGCACTTCCAGCGTTTCGCGGTTGTAGCGCTGGCCGTGGCAGATGTCGCAGGGCACGTACACGTCGGGCAAAAAGTGCATCTCCACCTTCACCACGCCATCGCCCTGGCAGGCCTCGCAGCGGCCTCCGGCCACGTTGAAGCTGAAGCGCCCGGGGCCATAGCCGCGCTCCTTGGCGGTATTGACCTCGGCCATCAGCTCGCGGATGGGTGTGAACAGGCCGGTGTAGGTGGCCGGGTTGCTGCGCGGCGTGCGGCCGATGGGGCTCTGGTCGACGTTGATGACCTTGTCGAAGTACTCGATGCCCACGATCTCGTCGTGCGCGGCCGGCTCTTCGTGCGCGCGGTACAGCTGGCGGGCCACGGCAGCGTACAGCGTGTCGTTGACCAGCGTGCTCTTGCCCGAGCCCGACACGCCCGTCACGCAGGTGAGCAGCCCTACGGGGAAGTCCACTGTGACGCCCTTCAGGTTGTTGCCCGTGGCGCCTGCCACGCGCAGCGCCTGCAGGGCACCCTGGCGCGCGTGGTGTTCGGCCATGCGTTCGGCGCGGCGTTTGCTGGCCTCGGTTTGCGGAAAGCGTGACTTGGCCTTGGCCTCGACCACGGGAGCGGCCTGCTCCAGCACCGGCAGCCAGGGCGTGCGGCGCGGGGGCACGGCAATCGAGCGCGCGCCCGACAGGTACTGGCCCGTGAGCGACTGGGTGTTGCCACGCACTTCGTCGTACGTGCCCTGCGCCATCACGCGCCCGCCGTGCACACCCGCGCCGGGGCCCATGTCGATCACGTGGTCGGCGGCGCGCATCATGTCTTCGTCGTGCTCGACCACGATCACGCTGTTGCCAATGTCGCGCAGGTGCTTGAGGGTGGCGATCAGGCGGTCGTTGTCGCGCTGGTGCAAGCCGATGCTGGGCTCGTCCAGCACATACATCACGCCCGTGAGGCCCGAGCCGATCTGGGACGCGAGGCGGATGCGCTGCGCCTCGCCGCCGCTGAGCGTTTCGGCGCTGCGGTCCAGGCTCAGGTAGCTCAGGCCCACGTCGTTCAAGAACTGCAGGCGCGTGGCGATCTCACGCACCACCTTGTCGGCGATCTCGGCCTTGGCGCCGGTCAGCCTCAGGTCGTTGAACCAGCCATGGGCGGTGTTCAGCGTGGCGTGGCTCACTTCGTAGATGGCGCGGGCCTGATCGCCCTCGCCCAGGCGCACATGGCGGGCTTCGCGGCGCAGGCGCGTGCCGTGGCATTCGGGGCAGGGCTGGGTGCTGCGAAAGCGCGCCAGGTCCTCGCGCACCACCACCGAATCGGTCTCGCGGTAGCGCCGTGACATGTTGGGGATGATGCCTTCGAAGGGGTGCTTCTTGGCATACACCTTGCCCTTGGAAGCACCGCTGTCCATGATGTAGCTGAAGGCGATTTCTTCCTCGCCCGAGCCGTGCAGGATGGCGTGCTGCACCGGTGCGGGCAGAGATTCAAACGGCGCCTCGATGTCAAACGCGTAGTGCTTGGCCAGGCTCTCCAGCATCGCAAAGTAGTAGCCGTTGCGCCGGTCCCAGCCCTTGATGGCACCGCTGGCCAGGCTCAGCGTGGGGAAGGCCACCACACGCGCCGGGTCGAACACATCGCGCTGGCCAATGCCGTCACACGCGGGGCACGCGCCCATGGGCGAGTTGAACGAGAACAGGCGCGGCTCCAGCTCCGGCAGCGAATAGCTGCAGACGGGGCAGGCGAACTTGCTGCTGAACAGGTGCTCTTGCCCCGTGTCCATCTCCAACGCCAGCACGCGGCCATTGCCCTCGTGCCCGCCCACGCGCAGCACCGCCTCGATGCTCTCGGCCAGGCGCTGCTGCAGGTCGGCCCGCACCTTGATGCGGTCGATCACCACGTCGATGTTGTGCTTCTCGGTTTTCTTGAGCGCGGGCAGGTTCTCGTGCTCGTAAATCTGGCCATCCACCCGAAAGCGGACGTAGCCCAGCGCCTGCATCTGCGCGAACAGCTCGGTGAACTCGCCTTTTTTCTCGCGCGCCACGGGGGCCAGCAGCATGAGCTTGGTGTCTTCGGGCAAGGCCAGCACGGCATCCACCATCTGGCTCACCGTTTGCGCGGCCAGCGGCAGGTTGTGGTCGGGGCAATACGGCGTGCCAGCGCGGGCGTACAGCAGACGCAGGTAGTCGTGGATCTCGGTCACCGTGCCCACGGTGGAGCGCGGGTTGTGGCTGGTGGCCTTCTGCTCGATGGAAATCGCGGGCGAGAGGCCTTCGATCAGGTCTACATCGGGCTTGTCCAGCCGCCCCAGAAACTGCCGCGCATAGGCCGACAGGCTCTCCACATAGCGCCGCTGGCCCTCGGCATACAGCGTGTCGAACGCCAGGCTGGACTTGCCCGAGCCCGACAGCCCGGTGATCACCACCAGCTGGTTGCGCGGGATGTCGAGGTCGATGTTCTTGAGGTTGTGCGTGCGCGCCCCCCGGATGCTGATGCGCTGCTCGCGCAGGGCGCGGGCGAGGTAAAGGCCGTCATCGGGACGTGCATCAAGGGGAAGATCGGAAACGGGCATGGTGCGGCAGAAAAGGTCGAACCCACCATGATAGGCGCGGACCATCTTCTGCAGAGGCGGTGCGGTCGAAGGCGCATCCGGGGGCGGGGGCAAACCCTCCTTGGCACTCTGCACAGGGGCCTACCCTGGTTGGACCGCAGAGGTCCACCCGGTTTTCGGTCATTTGCTTGAAAGCAGCACCGCACAATTTCCTGCCGTGCCGCGCACCGTGGCCCGCGCGGCGGGCCTCGTTGCAATTACTTTCAATTGCAACGAGTTATACGCTCGCCGACGCCGGTCCCCCTTTCATCCGGGCCCGCCGCCTTGCGCAGACTCATGCAGCGTCGCCAGAGGTCCTGTGTGCGCTGCGCTTCCACCCCCGGCCCATGCGCAACCGTTTCTTGCGTGTTTGGAAATGCTGTGCCTATACTGATTTTTAATAATTCTTCACAATTCGACCCGCTGGCTGAGAGAGTGTGAGCAAGAGGAGGCCGGGGTCGATCTTTTTGTATGAGTACTGCCCCTGCCAGCGACTCTAGCCCTTGCGTTGCCCCGGCCAACTTGGCCCTTCGTCCCATTCAGTCCGAGGACGAAAATTTATTGCTCGCCATCTTCGCCTCCACGCGTGAAGAGGAGCGCCAACTGCTGGGCTGGCCCGACGCAGCGTGGGACGCGTTTGTGCGCCAGCAGTTCTCCTTTCAGCACACGCAGTACCAGACCGCCTACGCCAACCCCTCATTTCTGCTGGTGTTGTGCGACGGCGAAGTGGCCGGGCGCCTGTACCTGGACCGCAACCCGGGCGAAACCCGTCTGGTGGACATCGCGCTGCTGCCGGCCTGGCGCCGCCGGGGCATCGGGAGGCTGCTGCTCGAATCGCTGGTCGTGGAGTCCGACACTAACGGAATCCCCATCGGCCTGCATGTTGAAAGAAACAACCCCATCCTTGGCTACTACCAACGCCTGGGATTCCAGCTGGAGGCGGACAAGGACGTCTACCTGTACATGCGGCGGCCCAGCGCGCTCGGCCCGCTGCCCCCTGCGCAAGACTTCGCGCCGTGGGTGGGAACGGACTTCGTGCTTGTGCTTCCGAGCGGCGCTCCCCCCGCTTCGTTGCGCCTGGTGGAAGTCACGCCCTGGAAAGGCCAACGCAACCAGGTCTGCTCGCTGTACTTCACCGGGCCCGATATGGGCCGCCCGGCCCACGACACCTACACCTTGGTGCATCCCCACCTCGGGCGTTTTCCGTTGTTCCTCGGTCCCGTCACGGGCGGCGCGGCAGGGGACTTGTCCTACCAGGCGGTCATCACCCGCCTGAATTCACCACCCGAGGAGGAACCCCTGACATGAGTGAAGCATTCATTGGCGAAATTCGCCTTTTTGCGGGCAACTACGCGCCCCAGAACTGGGCCCTGTGCGACGGTAGGTCGCTGCCCATTTCAGAATACGACGTCGTTTTTGCCCTGCTGGGGACCACCTACGGCGGAGACGGGGTGACCACGTTCGCACTGCCCGACCTGCGAGGTCGGCTGCCAATCGGTGTTGGGCAGGGCACGGGCCTGAGCGTCCGCGTCCTGGGCGAGCGAGTCGGGGTAGAGCAAGTCACCCTGCTGCCCAACAACGCTCCGGCCCACACGCATGCGATGGTCGGGGGCGGTGCGGCCAGCAGTACCAACCCCGCCGGCCTGGTACCCGCCGCCGTGACCGGCTTCAACCTGTATGCGGCCAGCACCACCTCCCCGCAGACTCTTGCGGCGAGCACGGTGGACGTGGCGGGCGGGGGGCTGCCGCACAACAACGTGATGCCCTCGCTGCCGCTGAGTTTCATCATCTGCCTGAATGGCATCTACCCCAGCTCCAACTGAAAGGAACACGTCATGGAACCCTTCATTGGCGAAATTCGCGCGTTTGCATTCGGCCAGATCCCCAAGGGCTGGGCGCTGTGCAACGGAAGCCTGCTGGCCATTGCACAGAACCAGGCACTGTTTTCTCTGCTCGGGGTGCGCTACGGCGGCAACGGACAGACTACGTTCGCGCTGCCCGACCTGCGCGGCCGCACCCCCGTGGGGTACGGGCAGGTGGTGGGCGTCAGCCTGCCGCTGGGCACCAGCGCTGGGGCAGAAGCCGTGGCGTTGACGACCGCGCAAGTGCCATCGCATACCCACGCTCTGCGAGGCACCAGTGAGCAGGCAAGCACCAACAACCCTGCGGGCGGCGTGCTGGCACAGACGGCCAACGCCGCGTCTGCTGCATATGCCGTGCCCGGCAGCGCCACGCTGGCCGCGGCCGCTGTGGCCCCCAGCGGCACAGGCCTGGCGCACGAGAACATGCAGCCTTCGTTGGCCGTAAGCTGGTGCATCGCCACCGTCGGCCTCTATCCATCCCGCAACTGAGTCAGGAGTACCCGCATGGCAGACCCGTTCTACGGCGAGATCCGCGCCTTCGCTTTCGACTATGCGCCCGTGCACTGGGCTTTTTGCCAAGGCCAACTCGTTGCCATATCGCAGAACACGGCGTTGTTCTCGGTAATCGGTACGCAATTTGGCGGCAACGGCACGACCACCTTCGGCCTGCCCAACCTGCAGGGCACGGCCCCCATGGGCAGCGGCACGGGGCCCGGACTGACGCCGCGCACCGTGGGGGATGCGGCAGGCACGGCATCGGAAACACTGCAGCCCGGCGAGATGCCGCAGCACAGCCACGCCGTGACCGCGGAAGGCGGTAACGCGACCGCCGCCGTGCCACAGGACAATTTTCTGGCGAAAGGCCTTGTGCCGGGCGCGCGGCCCAGCCCTCGCCCCACTTATGCGGCAGGCGCCACCACCACCCCGCTGGCGGGCAGTGCGCTGGCGCCCTTCACGGGCGGCGGGCAGCCGCACACCAACATGCAGCCCTATCTGGCGCTGAACTTCTGCATTTGCCTTTCGGGCGAATTCCCCGTGCGCAGCTAACCCCCTCGCCGAGCCCATCGCATCCACCCTTGTCATTGTGAGAGCCCTTGCCATGCACCCCAACACCGCACCCGTCCCGGGCATAAAACCCGTGTCCCATTTCGTGCGCCTCTGGCTTGCATGGCTGGGGGCTCTGCTGCTGGCGCTGGCCCTGCCCGCGCAGGCTGCCGTCACGACAGGGGTGGTGGACTTTGGCACCGGACATACCAGCCTTTCCCTGGCCGGCATCCACAACGGAATCGCCTTCGATGGCTTAGCGGGACCGGACGGCCTTGGATGGCTTTACGGCGACTCTGCCGCCAGTACCAGTTGCACTAACTGCGCAGGACAGGGGGACTTCTTGCTCCCGGAAGCGACAGGGCCTTCCGTGGCTCATTTCCGCGCCGCCACCCCCGGCGACACGTTCAACCTCAGCGCCGTGCGGATCTACTACTACGGCATCTCCGACACCACCATTACGGTCACGGGTTACCTCAATGGCAACCCAGTAAAGACGGTACCGCTGGCAGTCACGACGGCGTCCTCGCAACTGGTGTCGTTCTACCTTGGACTGACCAACGTTGACCGCGTGAGCTTTGCTTACGACAACTTTGACTTCGCCATGGACGACCTGGGGATCGCCCCCACGCCCACGGTGACCGCCATTTCGCCCACCGCCGGGCCCACGGTGGGCAGCACCTCAGTCACGATCACCGGAACCGGCTTCAATGGAACCAACGCCCCCTCGGAAACGGTGGTGAAATTCGGCGCCACGACGGCCACCGCCTCGGTGGTCAATGACACGCAGATCACCGCCACCGCGCCTGCCGGTACAGGCACCGTGAATGTCACCGTGACCACCGCCGGAGGCCCCAGCGTCACCAGCGCGGCCGACCAGTTCACCTACGTCGCGCCGCCCACGGTGACCAGCATCGCGCCCACCAGCGGATCGACGGCGGGAGGTGCCTCGGTGGTCATCACCGGCACCAATCTCAGCGGCGCCACGGCGGTGGTCTTTGGTGCCACAGCGGCCGCGGGCTTCACCGTCAACAGTGCCACCCAGATCACCGCCACGGCACCTGCCGGCGCGGCGGGTACGGTGGATGTGCGGGTTGCCACGGTGGGCGGCACCAGTGCCACCAGCGCGGCCGACGAGTTCACCTACATTGCGGGCCCTACGGTGAGCGGCATTTCGCCCACCAGCGGTCCGACCAGTGGCGGCACCACGGTCGTCATCACCGGCACGGGTTTCACGGGCGCTACGGCGGTGTCTTTTGGAGGGACTGCGGCCACCGGCTTCACCGTGGACAGTGCCACCCAGATCACCGCCGCCGCGCCAGCGGGCACGGGCACGGTGGATGTGCGGGTCACCACCCCCAGCGGTACCAGCGCCACCAGCGCGGCCGACCAGTTCACCTACATCCCGCCCCCGGTGGCCAATGCCGTCAGCGCCACCGTGGCCTACGGTAGCAGCAGCAATCCAATCACGCTGAACATCACGGGCACGGCGACCAGCGTCGCCATCGCAACGCCCGCCAGCCACGGCACAGCGAGTGCCAGCGGCGTGTCCATCACGTACACCCCCACAGTGGGGTACGGCGGGCCCGACAGCTTCACCTACACGGCTACCAACGCCAGCGGCACATCGGCCCCCGCCACGGTGACCATCACGGTGAGCGCGCCCACCATCCTGTACTCACCAGGCAGCCCGCCCAGCGGTACGGTCGGCGTGGCCTACAGCCAGCCTTTGGCGGGAGCCATCGGCGGGACCGGCCCCTATACGTATTCGGTGACAAGCGGAAGCCTGCCCCCGGGGCTCAGCCTGGCAGCAAACGGCACCCTCTCCGGCACGCCAACGGCCGTTGTCAGCGCCAGTTTCTCAGTGCGCGCCACCGACAGCAGCAGTTCCACGCCGCCTGCCACCGGCCCCTACAGCAGCGTTGCCCAGCCTCTGACGCTGAACATCGTGGCACCCACCATCTCCATCGCACCAACCACGTTGCCCAATGCCACCGCCGGCACCGCCTACAGCCAGACGGTGACGGCCAGCGGCGGCGCATCGCCTTACAGCTATGCGGTGACTGCGGGGGCACTTCCAGCGGGCCTGGTGCTGAATACCACTTCGGGGACGGTCACCGGCACCCCCACGGCGGCTGGAACGTTCAACTTCACCGTCACGGCAACGGACAACGGCAGCTTCACAGGCTCCCGGGCATACACCGTGACGATAGCGGGGCCCACGATCACCGTGGCGCCAGTCTCGCTGCCCGCCCCGGTGGTGGGTGTGGCGTACAGCCAGGCGGTGAGTGCGAGCGGCGGCACCGCCCCTTACAGCTACGCAGTGGTGGCGGGCGCCCTTCCCCCAGGGCTCACTCTCTCCGCCGCAGGAACGCTCTCTGGCACGCCGACCGCAGCGGGTCCTTTCACCTTCAGCGTTCAGGCCACGGATTCGACCACGGGCACAGGAGCACCTTTCACGGGCGCGCGGGCATACAGCGTGACGATCGCGGTCCCCACGATCACCATTGCACCCAGCACCCTGCCCAACCCAACGGTAGGCACCGCCTATAGCCAGACGGTGACGGCCAGCGGCGGCCTGGCCGCCTACAGCTACGCAGTGACGGCCGGTACCCTGCCCGCCGGCCTGGCGCTGAACACCACCACGGGCGCCGTGTCGGGCACCCCCACCACGGCCGGCGCCGCCAGTTTCACCATCACCGCGACCGACGCCAACACCTTCACCGGCGCCCAGGCCTATTCGGTGACCGTGGCGCCTTCGGCGAACGCCGACCTGTCGGCGCTGGCGCTCAGCAGCGGGACGTTAGTCCCGGCGTTCAGTGCGGGCACCACGGCCTACACGGCATCGGTAAACAACGCGATCAACACCCTGACGGTAATCCCCACTGTCGCCGCAGCTGGCGCCACCGTGACGGTGAACGGAACACCAGTGGCCAGCGGCGCTGCGTCCGGCGCCGTCACACTCAACATCGGCAGCAATACCGTCACCGTGGTGGTCACCGCGCCCAATGGCACTACCACCAAGACGTTCACGCTGACGGTGACACGTGCGCCGCTGCAAAGCGTGGTGGATGGAGCGAGCGGAATGACGGTCTCCATCGCGAACAACAGCCCCACGTGCACCTTCACCAGCACGTCGTTCGCTCCCGCTGGGTCGGTCGGCACGCCGCCACCTGCGGGGTATTCCTACCCGTACAACATGGCGGCCTTCACCGCAGCGCAGTGCGACCCCGGTAGTGTGTTGACGGTGACGATCACGTTCCCGAACCCGGTGCCCGCCGGGGCCGTGTTGATGAAGTACAACCCGGCCGCGACGCCGCCCTGGCAGCCGTTCACGCCCGCGGTCAGCGGCAACCAAGTGATCTACACCATCCAGGACGGCGGAGCACGCGATGAAGATGCTGCGGTGAACGGCACGTTCGTAGATCCCGTGGTCCTGGCCGCGCCCCTAGCCGCCACGGGCATCCCCACCCTGAATGAATGGGGATTGCTGCTGCTGGCGGCCCTGGCTGGATTGCTGGGATGGCGGCAGCTGCGGCGGCGCACCTGCTGATGGCACAGGACGGCATGGCGCCTGGGCGCTCGCGACCCGCCGTCCTGCCGCTGCTTTTCTTCATACCGAAGCGCTCACCGTCACGCGCAGCGAGCGCGAGCACCTAGCGGGCCATCCCAGCCGGGTGGTGTGGCTGACGGGCCTGTCCGCACCAGCAAACCACCATTGCCAACGCGCTGGAGCGGGAACTGCATCGCCAGGGCAAACGCACCTACATCCTGGACGGCGACAACATCCGGCAGGGCCTGAACCCTGATCTGGGTTTCTCGGATGCGGACCGGGCAGAAAACATCCACCGCATCGCGCAGGTGGCACGCCTTTTTGTGGATGCGGGCGTGATAGTGGCGGTGGCGCTCATCTCACTTTTCCGGGCCGAACGCGATGCGGCCCGCGCGCTGTTTGCTCAGGGTGACTTTCCGGAAGTGTTCGTCGACGTGCCGCTTGCCGTTGCGGAGGGACGCGACCCCAAGGGTCTGTACCGCAAGGTGCGCTCCGGCGCGCTGCCCCAGTTCATAGGCATTGAGTCGCCCTACGAGCCACGGCAGACCACCGAACTGGTGCTGCCCACCGCCCACCTCACGCCCGCGGAATGAGTACAGAAAATCTGCGCCGCGTTGTGAGCCGTTGCGCTGACCGACTCCCTCCCAGACCGCGCTCCCCTGAGTCGGCAGGTGCAGCGGTAATCCCGGGCAGAACGCAGCCGCAGCGGGGCACCGTACGGCGTAGTCCTCCCATGGTAGGGGCGCGTGCATGGTGTGCTCTTGCCACCCTCAACGCGCGGATGGGCGAGAATCGCCGCTTTACCCCGCCCACAGGGCATCATCGTGCCGGAACCCTCTTCTTCCGTTTTGACGTCCGCATCCCAGCCCCTGCCACAGTCGCCTTCCAGCACCGCCATGACCCCGCAGGAGCGCCGCTCCAGCCTCAGCCTGGCGCTGATCTTTGCGCTGCGTATGCTGGGCCTGTTCCTGGTGTTGCCCGTGTTTGCCCTGGAGGCCCGCAAGTACCCCGGTGGGGATGACCCCGCGCTGGTGGGGCTTGCCATGGGCATCTACGGCCTGACGCAAGCCGTGCTGCAGTTGCCGCTGGGCATGGCGTCCGACCGGTTTGGGCGCAAGCGCGTGATCGTGCTGGGCCTGCTGGTGTTTGCGGCGGGCAGCCTGCTGGCCGCGCTGGCCGATTCGCTCACGGGACTGCTGGTGGGCCGCGCGCTGCAGGGCGCCGGGGCCGTATCGGCCGCCGTGACCGCCCTGCTGGCCGACCAGACCCGCGACGCCGTGCGCACCAAGGCCATGGCGCTGGTGGGCGGCAGCATCGGACTGATGTTTGCCGTCGCGCTGGTGGCCGCACCGGTGCTGACAGCCCACATCGGGCTGACGGGCCTGTTTGGCCTGACCTGCGCCCTGGCGCTGGCGGGCGTGGCGGTGGTGATTTGGTGGGTGCCTGCAGAAACCGCGCAGCACCAGAATGCGCCCCGGGGCCGCCTGGCCGATGTGTGGGCCCACCCCGACCTGCTGCGCCTGAACCTGGGGGTTTTCGTTCTGCACACCGTGCAGTTGTCCATGTGGGTGGCCGTGCCGGCCATGCTGGTGCAGGCGGGCCTTTCCAAAGACCACCACTGGCAGGTCTACCTGCCTGCGGTGGTGCTCTCGTTTGCGGCCATGGGCGGGCTCTTTGCGCTGGAGCGCGCGGGCCGCCTGCGCGCCGCCCTGCTGGGTGCCATCGCACTGGTGCTGCTGGTGCAGGCAGGCCTGGGCCTGCTGGCGGGCAGCGGCAGCACACCCACACTGTGGGTGCTGGGGCCGTTGCTGTTTGTGTTTTTCTGCGGATTCAACGCGCTGGAGGCCAGCCAGCCCAGCCTGGTGTCGCGCATGGCGCCGCCGCAGCTGCGCGGCGCGGCGCTGGGCAGCTACAACACGCTGCAATCGCTGGGCCTGTTTGCGGGCGGCGCGCTGGGCGGCGCCTTGGTGAAATGGGCCGGCGCGCCGGGCCTGTTTGCCGCCACCACCGTGCTCACGGCCCTGTGGCTGGTACTGACCTGGCCCCTGCGGCCCTTGGGGCGCGGCGGCCACTGAGTGGTGGATCGAGCCATGCCGCCAGAGCTTCCATTGCGAGCCGGTTGCGGCACAATGGCGCGTTTGGCGCCCGGAATCCTTCTCCAAATCCGGCGCTTCTTTCATCCCTTTAAGGCAAAAACAGCACCATGGCATCCGTAAACAAAGTCATCATCGTCGGCAACCTGGGCCGCGACCCTGAAATGCGCACTTTCCCCAGTGGCGATCAGGTGGCCAACGTGACGATTGCCACCACCGACAAGTGGAAAGACAAGCAGTCTGGCGAAATGAAGGAAGCCACCGAGTGGCACCGCGTGGTCTTCAACGGCCGCCTCGCCGAGATCGCTGGCCAGTACCTGCGCAAGGGCTCGCAGGTGTACGTGGAAGGCAGCCTGCGCACCCGCAAGTGGACTGACCAGAGCGGCGTGGAAAAGTACAGCACCGAGATCCGTGCCGACCAGATGCAGATGCTGGGCAGCCGCCAGGGCATGGGCGGCGGCCAGGGTGGTGGCCAGCAAGGCGGCGGATACGACGATGGCGGCTACGGCGGTGGCGACCAGGGCGGCGGCTACGACCAGGCCCCCCGCCGCGCCGCGCCCCCACCACGCCCCATGGCGGCCCCTGCCCAGCGCCCTGCGCCTGCGCCCGTGGCACAGCCACCCCGCGCAGCCTCGGGGTTTGACGACATGGATGACGACATCCCGTTCTAAAAGCCGCGCTTTCCAGCTTTTGCAAAAAGGCCCGCAGCACAGACGCTGCGGGCCTTTTTTTGCGCCCGCACGATGGTCAAGAAGCGCTGAGAGGCTGAGGCAACGGCACGCAGCGCTTCTTCTACAACGGCCAGCGCCCTCACCACCCCCTCAGTTTGTCCAGTGCGGCACGGGGACAACGGCGCCAACACTTTCTTACACCGGTTGCGCCCAACTCGAAGATCATCGGGCGCTTGTTGGCGGCTGGCCCGCGGTGCCGCCAGCAAATTCTGGTTAGTCACAACAACATTCAACAGCACAAGAGAGGGATAGCCATGCCAGGCTTTGTTCGCAAGATTTTGATTTTCATCACCGGTTACGCGTGGCTGCTGCTACTGGCCGGGCCCGGCCTGATCGGCCTGTCGCTGTACAGCGGCTGGAAGGCCGATGGCGACCATGCCTACGCAGCGCGGGAAAGCCTGCAGAGCGTGGCAGGCACGGTGACGCAGGCTTCGGAGGTCACTGTCAAGCGCAAGCGCCGCGCTACCAAGCAGTTCTACGAAATCAGCGTCCAGCCCGATGGCGCAGGCGCCGAGGCCCGCAAGCTGCGCATCGACTACAGCACACCCCAGGAACTGGTTGGCAACCTGATCGACGAAAAGATCACCGCTTTGGTGGACAAGAGCGACAACGACCTGGTGTACGAAGTGGCGGTCGATGGCAAGCCCGTGATCAGCTATGAGACCACCAGGCAGCGCCTGCAGGCCGAGGCAGCGTCCTCCGCCCGGTCCTTCAGCGGCGCTGGCACCTGGATCTTCGCGATCCTGCTGACGCTGATCGGCGCCGCCGGTGTGTGGTCCAACCGCAGGCTGCGTGCAGCGGACTCCAGCCAGCAGCTCAGCGCGGCCTGAGAAATTTTCACAGAGAGGGAGGGAGGAGGCGCCTGGTGCGCCCCTCCCGTGATTTCACAACCAACACACAGAGCGAGGAATACGCTATGAATCCCAATGTCCTGACCCCTTCGACGCCGGAAGGCGCACCGTTTGAACGGCGCGATTTCATCGTTGCTACCTACAAGCACCTCGGTGTGGCCATGCTGGCCTTCGTGGTGCTTTCCGCCGTCCTGATGGCGACCGGATTTTCCGGCACAGCGGCCAAGATGCTGCTGGCCAGCGGCAACAAGTTCCTGTGGCTGGGCGTCATGGGCGCGTTCATGCTGGTGGGCTGGCTGGCCTCGTACATGGCCGACAACGCAGAGAGCCCGCAAACACAGCTGATGGGCCTGGGCCTGTATGTGCTGGCCGAAGGCCTGATCTTCGCGCCGATGTTCGGCATCGCCCAGATCGTGGCCCCCGGTGCCATTGGCGCTGCGGCCTTCATCACGCTGCTGCTGGTGGGCGCGCTCACCTGGACGGCGTTCACCACCAAGACCAACTTCTCGTTCCTGGGGGGCATCCTGAAGGTGGGTGGCCTGGTGGCCCTGGGCACCATCATTGCCGGCGCCATCTTTGGCTTCAAGCTGGGCATCTGGTTCTCGGGGATCATGGTGCTGTTTGCCGGCGCCTGCGTGCTGTACGACACCTCGCGCATCATCCACGACTACCCCGCCGACCGCCCTGCGGGCGCTGCGCTGCACCTGTTTGCATCGATCGCGCTGATGCTCTGGTACGTGCTGCGCATCCTGATCAGCCTGGCGACCAACGACGACTGAGCCGCCATCCTCGAAGCCCCGCGCGGTGGCAAGGGCCGGCTCCTGCAAAGGGGTCGGCCCTTTTCTTTGCAGCAGGCTGAAATCCAAGAAAAAACAGGCTCTGGCGCTTGATGAACAAGCGGGAATAGCTATATTATTGATAGCAAATGATCGTAGATGCATTCAGGTGCACCTGACAGGCGTGGCCCAGCCGACATCCGAGCTCGCATTCCCCGTGGGCGCACCGCAGCCCCACAGCCTGCCGCCCAACTCTGGCATGCCATTTTCCTGTCGTCCCTTGCGCCCGCTGCTGGCACAATTAGAAACAGCAAGACAGCCAGCATGCACCAGTGCGCGCTCGCTGGCCCGTCGATAACGCCTCGCGCGCCACGGCGGCATCTCGAAGACTCCCCAATTACCTACTGATCCTCTTTCTGTCCATCATGCGCAAATACTTCTGGCTATCCTTGACCTGTGCGGCCCTGCTCGCCAGTTGCGGCGGCGGCTCGTCCGACGGCGAAGACGTGGGCCCCGCCCCTGGCGTACAGCAATACCCCGGCGGCATATGGGAGGGCACGGTGGGCACCGGCGCTGCGCAGCGGCAGGTGGTGGGCTACATCGATCCCGGCCCGCTGGGCACCGGGGGCGAGTTCTACATGGCACGCGAGGCCCCGGGCGCAGCGGGCTTTGATGCGATTTACGGGCGTTTGAATGTCAACGTCACGGCAGTGCTGGCCACTGGCGTCACGTACTACTCGGTCCAGGACGGCAAATTTGCCACGGGCCTGACGCTGCGTGGCACGGCATCGAACAGCGGCAAGATCGGCCGCACCGACGGCATCAGCGGCAATTACTCCGACCCGGTGCAGACGGCCGCTGCGTCCGGCGCGGTGGTGCCGATCAAGCTCTCGTACAGCAGCCTGAACTTCCACCCCGCACGCGCGAGCCTGGTCGAGGGCACCTACCGGGGTACCGGCCTGTTTGGCGGTGGATGGGTACTCACCGTCACCCCACAGGGCCAGCTCTCGGGTCGCATCGGCGGCTGCCTGGTCACGGGCACGGCCACGCCACGCGCCGCAGACTCTCCGCTGTATTCGATGACGCTCAATCTCTCGGGCGACACCACCTCCTGCGAGGCCAGCGGCACGCAGCAATCCGGCATCGCCGTGCTGCGGTTTGATGCGGCAGGGGTGCCCAACGGCATCTGGGTGTTCACGCGCAATGCGACGGGCCCGAACAACACCTTCACCCTCAACGGCATTGCCGACCCCCGCACCACAGTACCGCCTTCCACCACGCCGTTGTCGGTGGCAGGCAACTGGCAGGGCTCCTTCACGCTGCCTGCAGGCGTGATTGGCGATACGACCGTCTGGGGCAGCGTGCTGCCGGACGGTGGCCTGTTCTTCTACACCAACAGCAGCCTGGACCACAACGCGCTGTATGGCCGCCTTATCCGCTACGAGAACAACGTCACGAACAACCGTTTTGTGACGGCCAACGACGGCGTGTTCTTCAATCGCCTGCTGGCCAACACGGGCGCCTACAACGAGTCCGTGCTGATCGACGGCACGCTCCAAAGTGGCGATGGCACCAGCACCGCCGGCCTGTTCAGCGGCAGCTTCAGCTACCCAACGCAGCCAGGTGGTTTCCCCACCCGCTTCAGCGTGACGCCCGACCCGCTGTACGCCCTGCCCTCCGGCAAGGTGCCCAACGCGGCTCTGATCGTTGGTACCTACAAGATGGCTGGCACGGGTTTTGGTGGCGACACTACAACGCTGACGGTGTTTGCCGATGGCGCCATCACGGGCCTGACCACCAGCGGCTGTGAAGTGGCGGGCAAGCTCCTGGGCGAACTGGGCAGTGGTCTGAACCTGTACCGCGTCGAGGCATTCGGCTACCTCAACAGCCCCAACGCACCCATCACCTGCGGCCTGTCCTCGGGCCCGCCGCAGTCCGGCTCGGCATCGGCACAGTTCGATGCGAATGGCAAGGTCATTGGCCTGCGCATTCTGACTGCCGGGTTGTCCGTGGCTGGCACACGTGCCCACACCGTGTTTGTGGGCGCCAAGCAGACCACGCCGTAACGGCAAGGGAGCCCCCCTCGCGCTAGGCGGGGGGGTGCTCCAATCGAGCAATCACTGCGGTACCCCTGTGGTCGGCCCATGGGCCTTGGCTTACAGCGCCTTCACCCCGCGCAAGCGCCATTTAGCACGCAGACAGCGCTCCCGCCACAAGCGGGTTGCCCATAAAAAAGGGGCTCTCTTCCGTTTCGGGTGGAACACTACAGTTCAAATAAATCCATTGACACCCCCTGAACAGGAGCCCTCCCGATGCAAGAAGCGTTGTTCTGCCAAGCGTTGGGGCTGGCCGCGCCCTGGGCTGTGGAGCGTGTTGCACTGGATGTCGAGCGCAGCCGCATCGACCTGTACGTGGTCTGGCAATCGGGCAGTGCCGCCTGCCCCGTTTGCGCCGCAGCTGAGCAGAAACTGCATGACCACCGCCAGCGCAGCTGGCGGCATCTTGATTTCTTTCAGTTCGAAGCCTACGTGCACTGCGCGCTGCCTCGCGTGTCATGCAGCGCCTGCAGCTCTACGACCCAGCTGAGTGTTCCCTGGGCGCGAGAGGGCAGCCGCTTCACGCTCATGTTCGAGGCTCTGGCTCTGACGCTGGCCCGTGAGATGCCGGTGGCCGCGTGTGCACGCATCCTGCGCTGTGCGGACAACGCCTTGTGGCGCCAGATCGATGCCCATGTCAGCTTGGCGCGCGCCAAGGAGAGCTACGCGGGTGTGGCGGTCATCGGTATCGATGAGACCAGCTGCGCCAAAGGCCACAGCTACATCACCCTGGTGCACGATCTTGAGCGGGCGCGACTGATCTACGCCACACCCGGCAAGGATGCCAGCACCGTGCAGCGCTTTGCGGCGGACCTCAAGAGCCACCAAGGCAGGCCCGAAGCCATCCAGGTGGTGTGCATGGACATGTCCAAGGCCTTTATCGCAGGAGCAGGCCAGCACTTGCCCCAGGCGGCCATTGCCTTTGATGGCTTTCATGTGGTGCAGATGGCCAACCGGGCAGTGGACGCAGTGCGGCGGGAAGAGGCCCGGGGCGAGCGCTGGCTCAAGAAGACCCGTTGGTGCTGGCTCAAGGACAAAGCCAAGTGGACGGACAAAGAGCAGGCAAAGATGGATTGGCTGCCTCGCACCCGATTGAAGACCGCCAGGGCGTGGCGGATGAAGGAGGCGCTGCGCGATGTTTACAGGAACTCAGACGCGGATGCCGCCAGCAGTGCACAGGCACTCAAGAAATGGCTGCACTGGGCGCAACGCAGCCGCTTGCAGCCCTTCAAGGACTTGGCCAAGACCATCCAGCAACACTGGGCGGGAATACTCCAGGCGTTTGATGCTTCTCATCTGCACACCGGCTATGTGGAGGCGGTGAACTCACTGTTGCAAGCAGCTAAGGCCAAGGCGCGTGGCTATGGCACCACCGATCACTTCATCGCCATGGCGTTCTTGATTGCTGGCAAGCTCACTCACCTGCCAGGCAGTCCTTTGCGAAAAGCAAGGGCCTGACCATGGCTCTGGTGGGGAATGTGGCGTTCCACCCGAAATGGAAGAGAGCCAAAAAAGGCCCGTCGCACGTGAAGTGCGACGGGCCTTTTTGTGGACTGCAGAGAGCGGGTGAGTGAGCGTCCTGAAAAGTTCAGTAGCTATACGGTGACCGCAAGGGGTTCACCGGGAACGCCTGCAGGCCGTTGTAGGGCTGGAAGGCATAGCGCACATACAGGCCACCCGCGAACTCGCGGTAGTTGCGTGCGTTGTTGAGCGACAGGTGTCCACCCACGAACACCTGCGGATGCATCTGGTATTCCATGGCTGCACCCAGGTTGTAGCCCAGGCCCGTGCGGGACTGGCCGGGGTAGATGGCCGTGGCGCCCGTTTCGCCAAAGGCCAGCGCGTCGGCGGCTGCCTGGACTGCCGAGACTTGCCGCGATGGGCTGTTGGGGAAATACGGCGCCGCATCTTCCTTGAAATACTGCACGCCTACCGAGCCCTTGAGCTGGTAGGACAGGCGGCCATTGCGCTGCGCCCATTCGACGGGAATGCCAAAGGACACGAACTGCTGGGGACTGAAATAGCCACCATGGCCCACCGTGAAGTAGCGCAGGTTGCGCTGGTACGACAGCCCCGTAAAGCTCAGGCCCGCCGTGAGGTCGGCGTTCGATGTGCGGTGCACATGCCAGTACATCCCGCCACCCAGCTCGGCCCGCGCATTGCTGCGCACGCGGGTACCGGTCAGGCCATGCAGCGAACCGTACCCATAGATCCCCAGTTCACCATCGTCCCAGGTCAGATCAACGCGGCCCCCGGAAGCGGACACGCCGCCCCAGCGGTCGTCGGTCCGGGCATCACGGACACCGGCAAACGACAGCAGGCTGTCGGTCACCGGGCGGCGCGAGAGGTCCACGGCCACGGTCAGGTCGTCGGTGAGGGCTGTGCGGTATCTTGCGCCTGCCGTCACATCGGACTGGCCGAAGCCCAGCGGCGTGCTGCCGATGTCTGCCCGGAAGCCTCCGCTTTCATAGCCTACGCTCAGGCCGACGCCGCTGTCGCTTTGCGAGCCCGCACCGCGTTCGGGCATGGCCAGGGCCGTGACCGGACCACCACCAAAGCGGCTGATGGTGCCGTAGGGCGAGCCGGGCGAACCTGCGCTGGCGCCCGTGGGCGTTACGCCCAGCAGCAGGTGACCGTCACCCACGCTCATCTTGAGCTGCACGGGCGCTTCGATCTCGGAAAGCTGGCTCATGCCCGCCTCGCCCTGCCGTGCGCGCGCAACTGCGCCCACGGAGAACGAAGAAATCTGGCTTTGCTGCACTTCGCGCAGCTCATCGCGGGCCGTGCGGGGCCGCGTGGGGTCGGGCACGTTGCCCAGGCCCGCCGTGGACCAGGCAGAAGGTGCTGCAGGAGCAGGCATTGCGCGTTGCGCAGGCAAGGACTGGGCGCCGCCCGCATACCCACCACCGTAGGCCTGTGCAGGCGTGTAGTAGCCCGCCGCAGCCGGGGCCGTAGCGCCCATCGGCTGCATGGGTTGTGCTGGCGGCACGTACACAGGTGACATGGCCGGCGCCGCCGCCGCAGAGGCACCCACCGACCGTGGGGTCGAAGAAGGCAGTGCCGCAGCGTTGCGCCGCGCAGCGCTGGTCGAAGCCGCCGTGTCAGCCGCCGCCACCGGGCTGGACGCCTCGGGGTAGTAACTGGCGGGCGTCATGGGAGCGGCCTGCGCATAGGCCTGCGGTGCCGTGCCAAAGCGGCTTGCACCGGCCGGGTCGGGAATGTAGAGGCCTGCAGGTGCGTTGTTGCTGCGCGCTACTGGCTGGGGCGCGTACTGCTGGGGGGTGTAGCCCACCGGCGACCGTGCGACGGCTGCAGCACCAGGCACTGACAGGCCGCCCCCGGCACGCTGCTGCAATGCCGCGCGCTGGGCAAATGGATTGCCCGAACGTGCAGGCCCCGCCGCCACGCCACTGGCGGCCAGCACGGCATCGCGCTGCGCGTTTTCGGCAGCAACGGCAGCCGTGAAGAACTCGGTGGCCTTGGAATTCTTGCCCTGCGCCCGGTACAACCGACCAGCGGCCGTCAGCACTTCGGGATCACGCGGAGCGCGCGCGAGCGCCACGGACAGCAGCGACTCCGCATAGCCGTAGTCCTTGGCGCCCGTGGCCATGGCTGCGGTCTGCAGGATGAGGGGCACGTCATTGGGAGACCTTTCCAGCAACCGCGCATACAGCGCCTGCGCCTGGGCATAGTCGTTGTTGGCCGCGTACATGCGGGCCAGTGCCGCCATGGCCAGGGGCTCGTCGGGCTGCTCGGCCAGCAAGGGAACGAGCGTGTCGTAGGCCGCGACCAGGTCGCCCGCCTCGCGCAGGCCATCGGCCTGGCGCACGATGTAGGCGCGGCGGATGTCGCTGAAACTCTTGCGCTCGCGGTCATTCATCGGGGCCGTCTGCAGCTGCCGCAGGATGCCCGCCAGTTCCACATCCTGCTGGGTCTTGAGCAAGGTGGCAGCGTACTGCAGGCGCAGGCCGACATCGGGCCGGGGGGTGCGCGCCAGCACTTGGCGCACCATGCCGAGCGCGCGCTGCGGATCGCCAGCGTCCGCGTAGGCCAAGGCCATGGCGCCCAGCAATTCGGGGTCTTGGGTGGCAAAGGACTCGGCCTGGGCCAGGGTGGCCAGGGCTTCCGTCTGGCGACCTTCGGCCGCCAACGCCGACGCAGCTGATGCCTGCACATGCACCCACACCCGCTTTTGCAGCGCGGCGATGTCACGGGTGCGGTGCTTTTCTGGAACGCGGTCCAGCAGCGCCAAGGCGCTGGGCCAGTCACCAGCCTCCGAGGCCAGCAGGGCGCTGGCATACAGGGCCTCGGGCATGTTGGGGTTGGACAGCAGCAGTCCGTCCATCACGCCCCGCGCCTCGGCCACCGCGCCCATGCGCAGGTACAGGCGGGCCAGGTCCAGCCGCACCCAGGGGCTGGCCGGATCGTTCAGCAGGGCATCTTCCAGCGCTGCGCGGGCGGCGGCGGTATCGCCACGCTCCGTCGCTGCGCGGGCCTGGCCCAATGCCTGCGCAGCACGCAGGCGCCCCAGGGCTCCCACCTTTTCTTGCTGCGAGGGTGACAGCTTCTCCACCAGCGCCAGGGCTTCGGCCGCCTTGTTGTTCTGCGCCAGCACGCCCACGAGGCCCCGCACCGCGTCGGGGTTGTCGGCCTGGCGCGCGAGCACACGGCGGTAGGCCGCCTCGGCGGCGTCGTACTGGCCATCTTCGACCAACAGGTCTGCCAGGTCGGTTTCGGCCGTGACTTCGGCCGGATTCAGCCGCACAGCCTGCTCCAGCGAACGCCGCGCTGCCGCTGTCTCACCGCGTTCGCGTTCGGAGGTGGCCTGCTCGACCAGGCTCCAGTAGGTGGCACTGTCGAGCGCCTGTTTCCAGCGGCTGGCCGAGCCCGCACGCGAGGCCCGCTCCAGCAGCCCGCGCGCGTCGGCAAACCGTTCCTGGCGTAAACGCAGAATGCCCAGGCCACCCAGCGCATCGCCGTCGGTGGGACGGGATTCGAGCACGTTCAGAAATGCGGCCTCTGCAGCATCCAGCTCGCCATCGTCCAGGGCCTGGAACCCTGCTGTCGTCCGCTGGCGCAGCGGGTCGGCCGTCCGGACGGAAGCTGCCTGAGACTGTTTTTGCAGGTTCTGGGCCTGCACCAGGCGCGTCTGCACGGCCGTGTCTCCGGGATTGGCGCGCAGGAATTCCTGGTACAGCGGGATGTCGGCCGAGCGATTGCCCGTCCAGGCCAGCGCCTTGCGCCAGCTTTCCGTCGCCGCCTTGCCCACATCGGGGCGCCCGGCCAGCCGCGCCAGCTGGGCGATGCCTTCGCGGCGTGTGGATTCGCGGTAGGTCAGGTGTTGCGCCAGGGCCAGCGCAATCTGCGGGTCTTCGGGCGATTCCTGCGCCAGGCGGTTCAAACCCCGACGGGCCTCGTCCCAGCCGCCTGCTGTGGCGCCCAGCGTCTGGTAGTACTCCAGCGCCAGGGGGCCGGTGGGAGCGCGGTCTCCCAGTGCCGCCTGGTAGGTGCTCAAGGCCTGGCTGGCCTGCCCGCTGCGGGCCTGCTGGCGCGCAGTTTCGATCTGGGGTGCGCTGCGGCCCGTGCGGATGGATTCCTGCAACCGGCTGACCAGCGGGCTGCGCGGATGGGCTGCCTGCAACTGGTTCAGGTAGCGCTGGGCGCCCTCGGGGCGGCGGGCGTTGAGCTCCACCAACGCCATCCCATAGAGGGCCTGGGCGTTCTGGGGGTTGATGCGCAGCAGCTTCTGCCACGCCTCACCCGCGCGTTCCGTGTCGCCGCGCTCCTGCCAGTACTGCCCCTGGTCCAGCAGGGTCTGCTCGGCCCCGGTTTGCGCCCAGGCAACGGGGGCCATCAGCGAGGCCAGCAACCCCATGGCAAGTGTTTGATGACGACGACGTTTGGAGGACATGCCTTCCTTCTCCCTGCGAGGCTCCCGGCCACCGAGGTGCCGGGAATGTGTTGCGTGATTCAGAAACAGCCGGGCGTGCTTTGCACCGCCTCAGCCTTTTTGCTTCAGCCGGGCCCGTGCGCGCGCTCTCAGCGACAGGTACATGATGATCGCTATCAGCACCGCCGCCGACACGCCCAGGACAATCAGCAACAGCGGATTGCGCGAAAGAAACCACTGGGTATACAGCAAGGGGCCCAACTGACCCACATGGTAGTTTTTCTCGGCCACCAGGCTGTCCACCTGCTTGCCCCGGATGACCGTGGTGCTGCCCTGCACGTGTTTGAGCATTTCGGCATCCAGCAGTGCATCCATCACTTGCGACAGACCTGCAGGCTGGTTGCTGGCAACCAGCACCACACTGCGGCCACCGCGCAAAGGCGATTCAAAACCTGCCACCAGAGCATCGGTGCTGTCGCTGGAAAACGCAACCTGGCTGCGCCGTGCGTGCACGCTGGAGTCCTCGCCAAAGCCCCACCAGCGCAGCAGGCGGTTGGCAAAGTCCGACATCTGGAAACTCTTGGTTTCGCCCTGCAGGAGGGCCGGAATGGAACTGGCCCATTGCTTGAGCAGGGGCTGGTTGCCGCCGGAGGCAATGACCAGCAGGTCCTTGTCGGCAAGCCGCTCCACCTGCTGGGCCTGCGCCACGGTCACGCCCAGGGCAGGGTATCCCGTGACGCGCCCCATGACACCCATCAGGCCCAGATAGGCCGCATATTCCTGCGCACCCGGCTTGTCGGGCATCACCACCGCAGATTCTGAAAGGTCTGCCATGCGTGTGAACGGGAACCCTGCATTGCCAAAGGCCGCCAGATCCGGCATGGCGATGAAATGCGGAAAACCGGAGATGTCGATGGTCGAGTCGGCCTCGACAGAGCCCCGGACGTTGTCGAGTGGCACGTCCTTGCAGGCGCCCTGCTTGACCACGTCGTAGTAGTAATGCATCTGCAGCTGGGACTGGGCCGGCAGCTTGAACAGCGGGATGTGGAAAGTCTCGCGCTCCGGCGCCATCTCGCCCTTGGGGACCACTTTGGTCAGCAGGCGGTCCAGAGCGCCGGGTTCTTCATGGTTCACTGCGTGCAGGGGCAACGAACGCAGGAACTGCTGGTTCACATTGATGTTGAGGGTGGACTTGTCCGGGTTCGGGCGCGGGGTATAGCGATACCGCAGGTCCACCGGGATGCCCTTCTGGCGCCATGCGAACAGGTCGGGCGGCAGGAAGAAGTTCAGGCGGATCAGGTCTGGCGAGTAGCCGGACACGTTGAGCGCATCGGCCTCGACCAGTTCACCAAATTTCACGGGCCGGTCATTGGAAAGCCAGTTGGGCGCGTCGTACGGCTTGCGGGGCTTGAGTTCCGTGACCTCGGTGATCCGTGCCAGCGGGCCGGACAGGGCCGAGGAACCGATGGCCAGTGCCTTGGCGGCAACGCCAAGCTCGGCCTCGTCCCGCCCCATGACCAGCAGCAGCTTGCCATGGCGGTCTGCCGGGTGGCTCACCACGGCCACGGTGGGGCCCTGGATGTCTGGCAGGGTCAGCCCGGCGGGCGCTTGCGCCTTGCCCGCGATCATCACCACCGCGTTGCCGCGCGCGGGGAGTTCGCCCACCAGTGACGGGAACCTCGCTCCCCGGAAACCCGCTAGCGCGCCAAACCAGGACGACATCGTGCCTGCGGCCTGCAAGGTGCCCGTGTTGGGCACTGCGCCGAACACCATCGGCAGCTCCAGCGGGCGCACATCGCGGCGATCAAAGAAAGGCTGCGGCAGCAGCGCCAGATCGTTTGTCTGGGCCACGGGCGCCACCGTCAGTTCCAGCACGCTGTCGTTGCCGACGTTGGCCCACAGGCTGGAGTGCAGCGGGTCTTCGCACTCCATCGTGTAGTGGCCGATCAGCTGCAGGTTGAGCCGGTTGAACTCGGTGATGAGGCGCGGCGGGATGACGATCTCGCGCTGCAGGTTTTCGCCCGCCTGCTGCGTGGTCACCGGAATGGTGGCGGCCACCTGCTCGTTCACCAGCACCTTGATATGGGACAGGTTGGGGAGCAGGGCGGGCGAGTAGGAGTAGTTCAGCTTCAGTCGCGCGCCTGTGACCACTTCGTCGTTGCGCACGCTGAACGCCACACCGCTGGTGCCGTCCACACCCCGCAATTGCAGCGGAAACAGGGCCCCCAGGTCCTTGAAACTGGTGCGGTGTACACGCACTCCACTCTCGGTCGGTTGCGCCGCAGCCAGCATTTCCGCCCCAGCCAAGCCCGCTGGTGCAGGGGCCGCAGCAAGTTGGGATACGGGCACGGCCGTCCCTGTCAGTACCAAGGCCAGCATGGCAGGCAGCATGCGCTTGCGCGGCAGCCGCGCTGTCGGATGTCTTTTGGGAATCATGGTGTCGAGTCTTTGGAAACAGGGAAAGGCTTAACGGGGCTTGAGGGACTTGACGGCGGAGACGGTCAGTTGTCCCATGCCGCGCACTCCGATCGCAATCACGCTCCAGAGCGAGCGCAGCGGCTTGTCGCGCTGGCCCGTGCCCCAAGTGGCAATCCAGGCATCCGCCCGTGCAAAGGTCAGCGATGCCAGTTCGGCCTGCTGGCGCAGACTGAGGTTGTCGAACTTCACGCCCAGACGCCCCTTGCCACTGAACGTGACAACGGCCGGAAAAACACCTTCTTCGTCGGACCGGAACAGCGACACGGAAAGGCGGCTGCCCATGGGAATGTCGCTGTCCGCCGGAACGGACAGGCCCAGCCCGTGCTGCGAGAAATCTTCGGTCTTGCAAACCAGCGTGCGGCCGTTATCAAAGCGGATGACAGCGGGCAGGGCAGCCGCCACGCGCGGTGTGCCACGGATCTGGCGCGTCTCACTGGCCACCGCCACACTGGCGCCCAGCAGGATGACGTTGTAGGTGGTCCAGACCATGTTGATGACCAGCGTGGTGGTTTCGTCGCCTGCGGAGGAGAACAGCTTCCAGATCCCCACCGCAAAACCCACCAGATTGATCACCAACAGCACCACATAAGGCCGTGCAATGGTCCAGTCGAAATAGGCTTTCTCGATCACGCCCCCCTTGGCCGTCACGTTGAACTTGCCCAGCTTGGGGTTGATGAAGGCAACGATCACCGGGCGCATGATGTACCAGGCCAGCACTGACTCGTACACCTCATTCCAGAACGAGTGGCGAAAGCGCCCCTGGATGCGGGAGTTGGTCACGCTGGCGTGGGCCAGGTGGGGCAGCGCATAGGCGGTGATCATCAGCGCCGTGGCCTGGAACACGTGGGCCCCGAAGAACAGGTAGGCCAGCGGTGCAGTCAGAAACACCAGGCGCGGCAGTCCGTAGAAGAAATGCAGCATCGCATTCAGGTAGCACAGCCGCTGGCCGAACTTGAGACCCTTGCCAAAGAGCGGGTTGTCGGTACGCGCGATCTGCGCCATGCCCCGCGCCCAGCGAATGCGCTGGCCTACGTGGCCGGAAAGGCTCTCGGTGGCCAGGCCCGCAGCCTGAGGCACTTCGAGGTAAGCCGTGTTGTAGCCCAGGCGGCTGAGCTTGAGCGCCGTGTGGGCGTCCTCGGTCACGGTTTCTACCGCAATGCCACCCACTTCCAGCAATTCCTTGCGGCGGATGATGGCGCAAGAACCGCAGAAGAACGACGCGTTCCAGAGGTCGTTGCCGTCCTGGACGATGCCGTAGAACAACTCGCCCTCGTTGGGCATCCGGTGGAACGTGTCCAGGTTGCGCTCAAACGGATCGGGTGAGAAGAACACGTGCGGCGTCTGCAGCATGACCAGGTTGGTGTCCTTGAAGAACCAGCCCATGCAGACCTGCAGGAAGGAACGCGTGGGGATGTGGTCACAGTCAAAGATGGCGATGTATTCGGAACTCGTGACTTTGAGCGCCGCGTTGATGTTGCCCGCCTTGGCGTGGTGGTTGTTGTCGCGGATCAGGTAGCCGACGCCCAGCTCTTCGCAGAACTCACGGAACTCGGGACGGCGGCCGTCGTCGAGCACATACACGTGCAGGCGATCGGCGGGCCAGTCCAGGCTCATGGCCGAGAACACCGTCTGGCGCACCACTTCAAGCGGCTCGTTGTAGGTCGGAATGAACACATCCACGCTGGGCCAGGTGCTGATGTCCTGGGGCATGGGAACCGGGCGGCGCTGCAGGGGCCACGCCGTCTGGAAGTAGCCAATGAGCAGCACCGCAAAGGCATACAGCTCTGCCAGCACCAGGCCATAGCCGAATGCCGCATCCAGCCAGTTGGTAAAGCCGATGGTGTCGGTAAAACGCCAGTAGATGTAACGCGACGAGGCCGAGATCGACAGCACGATCATTGCCAGCGTGGACAGGCGGCCGGGGGTCCTGCTCAGCAGCAAGGCCGCACCAAACGAACCCACCGAAAAGAGAATCTGCCCCTGGAGATCCAGCGGTACGCTGATGACCAACCCCATCAGCAAGGCACTGAACACCACAGCCGCGACACGCGCTACGGGGTGCTGCCACAGATCCCACCCGGTGATGGCATGCACCACGGTGCGCCAGTGTGCCTGGGGACTGTGGGAATCGGCGTCAGCTACCTCGTCGGCCTGCGGGCGTTGGTCGATACTCATTGCGCGGCTCCAGCCAGTGGCAGTCGCAGGCGCTGCGCAAGGACGCGCGCGCACTTGCGCAGGTCATCGGCCGCCTGGCCTTGGGGGTCATACTCCAGCACGCTCTGGTCGTAGGCGAGCGCCTCGCGCACCGCCTGGTCTTCATGGACCACGCCCACCAGACGCTCACCCAGGTTGTCCTGCATCACACGCGTGATGTCTTTGGACAACTGGCGCGCGCCGTCCACCTGATTGAGCACGTACAGCGTTTCGGAAAAATCAGGGCGCGGTGTGCAATAGGTGTGCACCAGCCGCTGCATCAGGGCCAGCGCCGCATAAGATGCCGCATCGGGCAGGCTGACCACCACCACCACCTGGGCCGCCGACAGCGCCTGCTGCATATAAACAGAAGGACCCGGCGGCGTGTCGATCAGCACCACGGCATCCTCCGGCAGTTCCAGGCCCTGCAATTGCTGCTCCAGCCAGTTCGGGTGTGCGTCCAGGTGCCGCTCGAAAGCCACGCGGTCAGACTCGTTCACCACGCCATAGGGCAGCACATGCACACCCGATGGGCTTTGCACGCAGACCGAGCCCCAGTCTTCGCCTGCCAGGCTGGCGCGGGATACGCCGGCCAGAGAACGGGGATCGGCGCCGAAATGCAAGCCCAGCGCATTCTGGGGGTCCATGTCCACCACCAGCAACGTCGCAACACCTTCGCGCTGCAGTGCGGTGGCCAGGTTGGCAGTCAGGGTCGTCTTGCCCACGCCACCTTTGGCAGAAACGATGGCAATCACTTTCATAGGTGGCCCTTGCGAGGCTGCCAGGCGGGCGCTGGCGCAGCGCCGGCGGCCACGGGAGCACCCGCCAGACGCGCAAAAACCGATGGGAGGTCCACCGGCAAGGACTCCTGGTGCACGGCCTGCTCTTCAGCAACAGTCGGCGCAGCCTGTCCACGCAGGCCCGCAAGACCCGCCAGGGGGGAACGCGAGGCCAGCGCAGCCGCTGGCGGCAGACGGTCTGCCGCTACTGCTGCGGGCGCGGCCACCGGGCGGGGCAACTCGGCGGCGACGGGTGCAGTACGCTGCACTGCCACAACGGGCTCTGGTCGCGCCGAAGCGGAGGCCTGAGCCTGCTGGGGAAGCGGCGCCGCAGCGGTACCGGCGCTTCGGTCTACCGAGGGCACGTCATCGGCCACGGCATTGCGCACGGCGGAAACAAGGGGCCAGCGCTCGTTGGAGAGTTGGTGCTCCTGCTTGCGGGCCAGCTCATGGTAGGGGTCTGCCTTGGCCCCAAACTGCTGAAAGAGGTTCACGATGTCGTCTGAGTGTTTCATGGGTCACCGCCAATGCCGCAACATATAGATCCGATACCCGGTGCTCAGCGCGACAGCTGAAGGTGTACACACCCCCAGGCATCTGCAGGTACGCACTGCACCACCTTGAGTTGCCCGGCACCCGCTTGGTCGAACCAGCTTTGGTAGACCCCTTCGAGGAAACCACCCGACCACTGCACGTGGTCCGGCCCGAATGCAGCAGATACGGGCGAGAGGCTGTGGTGGATGTTCAACTGTGCAACTTCCTGCGTCAAATCGACCCAGCCCCAGTCGATGCTCGTCCAGACCGCCGTCATGCTGCGCTGCAGGTCTTCCACAGTGGCACACGCTGGCAAAGGATGGTCTGCCGCAAACCGCGCGCCCACCCGGAACATCAGCGCGCGAAGGTCTTCCGGTGGCAGGGCCGCGACAAATTCCGCCGCAAGAGCCTGGAAAAACCCTCGCCATTGCACCGAACACTGCTGCCGGACCAGGTGCGCGGCGATGTCGGGGCTCGAAGGCATGGAAACAATATGAGACATGGTGCAAGCACGAGCAAGCTTCGGGCCCGTTTTTGACGGCCGTCAGCAAGATGAACTAAGGGTTTACCACGTGCATTTTTTGATACATGTGGTTTCAAACAGCGTTTTCGGGAATTCTAGAAGCCACGCCGTGACAAATGACGCTTGTGGCGACGAACCAAAGGTCAACTTAGTTCAACTGGCGGTAACTACGTAGAAGTTTGTGGGTGTCACGCCACAAGAATTAATTATTTACTATTTGGATTAGTCAATCCATAGTCTTAATTAATTAGAAAACCCCATTTGTGGGGGTGCACCACAATCGGCTAGAGGGCTAATGTTTCCCAGATGTTTCAGTCTGTCGCACCAAAAATGACCCCGCCCCCGAGGCAGACCTCCCCGTCGTACAAGACCGCACTTTGCCCCGGCGTCACCGCCCACTGCGCCTGTGGGAAACGCAGCTGAAAACCCGCGCCGTCCGCACTGACGACGGTGCACGCGGCGTCCTGCTGCCGGTAGCGGGTCTTGGCGGCATAGTTCCCCGGCACAGGGGGGTGGCCGGACGTCCAGCTGGCATCTTGCGCATCCAGGGCGGAGGACAGCAGCCAGGGGTGGTCGTGCCCCTGCACCACGCGCAGCGTGTTCCTGGCCAGGTCCTTGCGGGCCACAAACCAGGGCGCATGCTCGCCGCCGCCACGCTGTGCGCCCTTCTCCTTGATTCCGCCGATGCCCAGGCCCTGGCGCTGGCCCAAGGTGTAGAACGACAAGCCCACATGCTGGCCCAGCTTGCGGCCCCGGTCGTCCAGGATGGGGCCGGGCTCATGGCTGATGTATCGGTTCAGGAACTCGCGGAACGGCCGCTCGCCAATGAAGCAGATGCCCGTGGAATCCTTCTTCTTGGCATTGGGCAGGCCAATCTCCTCGGCGATCCGGCGCACCTCGGTCTTGTGCAACTCGCCCACCGGGAACAACGTCTTGGACAGCTGCGCCTGGTTCAGGCGGTGCAGAAAGTAGCTCTGGTCCTTGGAGGGATCCAGCCCCTTGAGCAGCTCGAACAGGCCGGAGGATGGGTTCTGACGCACGCGGGCGTAGTGCCCCGTGGCGATCTTCTCCGCGCCCAGGCGCATGGCATGGTCCAGAAAAGCCTTGAACTTGATCTCGGCGTTGCACAACACGTCTGGGTTGGGCGTGCGGCCCGCCTGGTACTCACGCAGGAACTCGGCAAACACGCGGTCCTTGTAGTCGGCTGCGAAGTTGACGTGTTCGATCTCGATGCCGATCACATCGGCCACGGCGGCGGCGTCCACGAAGTCGATGTTGGACGAGCAGTATTCGCTGTCGTCGTCATCTTCCCAGTTCTTCATGAAGATGCCGACGACTTCGTGGCCCTGTTGCTTGAGCAGGTGGGCGGTCACGGCAGAGTCCACTCCGCCCGAAAGGCCCACGACAACACGTTGTTTGGGCGGTTTGGTATTGGCAGTCATTGCCCCGATTGTATTTTTTGCGCCGTGGCAGCACTGCGTGGGCGCACAGAACGCGTAGCCACCAGCAGGTCATAGAGCTGCTGCGCAGCGGGCGACAGCGATTTGCCTCTGCGTTTGATCAGCCCCATCTGGCGCGTCACCACGGGCTCGATCAGCGGAATGCTCACCAGCGTGGGATGGTCCTTGCCCGGCATGGCCAGGCTGGGCACGGCAGCCACGCCCAGGCCCGCCTCCACCAGGCCGAGCAGCGTGGTCACGTGCTTGGCCTCGTACAGGCACTGGGGGCGGTCGGGCACGTTGGCCAGCGCCAGGTCCATCAACAGACGGTTTCCCGAGGTCTTGCCCACCGACATGAAGTCGTGCTGGCCCAGCTCTGCCCAGGTGACCTTCTTGCGCCGCGCCAGCACATGGTCGCGTCGGCAGGCGGCTACGAAGCGCTCGGCCAACACGGGCTTGAACTCGATCTCGGCCTCCTGGCTGCCGATGAAATTGAGGCCAAAGTCCGCATCGCCCTGCGCCACGGCCACCAGCACCTCGTTGGCGCTGGCATCGTGCACCTTGACGCGGATTTTCGGAAACCGCTCGTGGTAGCGCTTGACCACCTGCGGCAAAAAGTAATACACGGCCGACGGCACGCAGGCAATCGTCACCTCGCCCATGCGGCGCGCGGCCACGTCGCCCAGGCCCATGAGCATGCCGTCCAGGTCATCCAGCCACACGCGGGTCTTGCGCGCAAAGTCACGGCCCACGGCCGTGAGCGTGACACGGCGGGTGGTGCGGTCAAGCAGGCGCACGCCCAGGGCTTCTTCGAGCTTGTCGATGCGACGGCTGAAGGCAGGCTGCGACAAGTGGATCGCCTCGGCCGCAGCACGAAAGCTCTGCAGCTCAGCCACCGCGGCAAAGGCCTGGATGTCAGCAAGATCGAATTTGTTGTTCATGGGCATGGGCTTTCAAGACGTTTCGCTGTTGCGCAGCACGCATCAAACGATCAGAACATTGCAATTCACGAACGTGATTTCACCATGTACAAGGGCTCATAGCCTATTGCGCTGCATGCATCAATCATTGTCAACAATGCAATTCACAGAACAGATGAAGCGTCGCACCATGCCGACCCATGAGCTACAACCTTCCTTGCGTTCTGATGCGTGGCGGCACTTCCCGGGGGCCGTTCTTCCTGGCCGACTGGCTTCCGCAAGACCCTGCGGCGCGCGACCGCACCCTGATCGCCGCGCTGGGCTCGCCGCATGAATTGCAGATTGACGGCCTGGGCGGAGGAAACTCGCTGACCAGCAAGGTGGCGATCGTTTCCAGGTCGGTACATGCCGACTGCGATGTGGACTACCTCTTCGCCCAAGTCAGTGTGGAAGAGGCCCGCGTGGACACGCGGCCCAACTGCGGCAACATGCTGGCGGGCGTGGGGCCCTTTGCCATCGAGCAGGGGCTGGTGCCCGCTTCCGGCCATGGAAACACCACCACGGTACGGGTCTACAACGTCAACACCCGTTCACGCATTGATGTGCATGTGTGTACCGCTGGCGGACGCGTGCACTACGACGGCGATGTGCATATTGACGGCGTGCAGGGCACTGCGGCACCGGTGCTGATGAACTTCCTGGACGCCTGGGGCGCCGTCACGGGCCAGATTTTCCCGACCGGCCAGCGCATCGACACCATCCACGGCCTGCAGGTCACCTGTATCGACGCAGCACAGGTCATGGTGCTGGTGCGCGCAGCCGACCTGGACCTGCGTGGCAACGAGAGCCCTGCGGAGCTGGATGCCAATGCCGAGCTGCTGTCCAGGCTGGAAGCATTGCGGTGCGAAGCCGGTCTGCGCATGGGCATGGGCGACGTATCGAACAGCGTGCTGCCCAAGCCCGTGATCGTGTCTGCGGGCGATCAACCGGGCAGCGTCGTCTCGCGCTATTTCACACCCCACCGCTGCCACCGCTCACACGCCGTGACCGGTGCGATTGGCGTGGCTGCTGCCCACGTGCTGCCAGGCACGGTGATCACCGACTCCCTGCAGCACGCCATTGCAGGCACACGCCGTGTGGAAGTGCTGCACCCCGCCGGCCGCATTCATGTAGACGTGGAACTCACCGAAGTGGACGGCCAATTCAAGCTGGTGCAGGCCGCGCTGGTTCGCACGGCGCGAAAAATTCTGGAGGGCACGCTGTTCGTTTCAGAAAACGCATTCACCCACTGATTTCACACCCCAACCCTTTGGATGACAGGAGACAAAAAAATGATTCGCCAACACTTTGCGCCATCGCGCGCACGCCGCACCCTGCTCACCGCGGCGGCCCTCGCCACCGCTGTGCAAATGATCCCCACCCTGGCACATGCGGCCTATCCCGATAAGCCCATCACGCTCGTGGTGCCGACCGCCGCTGGCGGTGGCAACGATGGCATGGCGCGCGTGGTAGCGCTCAAGCTGTCCACCCTGCTGGGGCAACAGGTCATTGTGGAGAACAAGGCGGGTGCCAACGGTGCCATTGCGGCGGAGTTTGTGGCCCGCGCGGCGCCCGATGGTCACACGATTCTTTTTGGCTACATCGGCACCCACGGGATGAGCCCTGCGCTGCAAAAGCTGCGCTACGACCCCATCACGCAGTTCGAGCCCATTGGCATGGTGAGCTACTCGCCCACGCTCATGGTGGTTCACCCCAAGGTGCCAGCCAAGTCGGTGGGCGAGCTGGTGGCGTTGACCAAAGCCAAGCCCCAGGACTTCAACTACGCCTCGGCCGGCAACGGCACAGCCCCGCACTTCTCCGCCGAAATTTTCAAGCTGGAAAGCGGTGCGCAGATGGCCCACGTCCCCTACCGGGGTGCCGCGCCCGCGATGAATGACACCATGGCCGGGCAGACCCAGGTCATGTTCCCCAGCCTGTTCTCAGCCTACCCCCACGTCAAGAACGGCAAGCTGCGCGCCCTGGCGCTGGCAGGCCCCAAGCGTTCATCGCTGTTGCCCGATGTACCCACGCTCGAAGAGGCGGGCGTGAAAGGCGTCGAGATCACGCAGTGGTATGCCCTGTTTGCCCCTGGAAAAACGCCCCGGCCCGTCATCGACCAGCTCAACAAAGCGCTCAACACTGCCCTGGCCGACAAGGACGTGGCACGGCGCATTGAAGAACAAGGCGCCGTGGTGGACCCCAGCACGCCCGAGCAATTGGCCCTGACCGTACGCCAGGAGATCGCCAAGTGGAAGGGCGTGGTGCACAAAGCCCAGCTCACCCCCGATTGAGGCCCCAGAAATACCCTCGCACCCCTTTCAGATTTCAATCAGGCAGGAGACATCTATGAGAAAAAGAATAGGCAACATCGGTGCGCTTTGTGCCGCACTGGCCAGCAGTTGCATCGCGGCACAAACCAGCGGCGTCACGCTGTATGGAACCGTGGACCTGGGGCTGCGCCACGGCAGCGGCCTCACGGCGGCCAATGCGGCAGCCCCAGGTTCGTCGCACAGCCTGGGCAGCGGCATACACACCACCAGCCGCTGGGGGCTTCGCGGCAGCGAAGACCTGGGGGGCGGTGCCAAGGCGCTGTTTCAGTTCGAGAGCGGACTGAACGCCGACACCGGCGCTTCTACCAACGCCAGCAAGACCTTTGATCGCGCATCCTGGGTCGGTCTGGAGGGCGGATGGGGCACGCTGGCCCTGGGCCGCCAGACCACCACACTGGCGGATGCCATCTCGCCCGTGGACCCGCTGGGCATGCGCTTTGCCAGCTTCAACCCCAGCATCGGCGTGGCCGCGCTCAGCCAGCATGGCCTGGGCATCGAGTTCGGCAGTGCGGGGTCCACATCAGGCTCGTACCGGCTGGACAACGCGATCAAGTACACAGCGCGATTTGGCGGCCTCACCGCACGGGCGATGTTGGGCACGGGTGAAGTGGCTGGAAAGACATCGGCCCTGTCGTCGCGCGGGGTCGGCATGGCCTATGCGGCCAGCGGCGTCACACTGTCGGGCGCATTCCAGACCTTCAAGGACACGAACCAGCGCACCCTGGACGGAGCCACCCTGGGCGCGGCCTACCAATGGAACACCGTGCGCCTGGCGGCCAACGCGGCACGCAGCGAGGCCGAGACAGCGGTCGGCAAACACACGGTGCAGCGCGTGTTCTCGGCAGGCGCGACCTGGTCCGTCACGCCCCTGTTCGATCTGACGGCGGCCTACTACAAGGTGGACCGCTCGCGCACCGGCTCCGCCGACGACGGCTATGGCCGCCTGGTGACGTTTGCCGAATACAAGCTATCGCGCCGCACCAAGGTGTATGCCGAGCTGGACAACACCCGCTGGCGCAGCGGCTTCCAGGGCGCGGCGAACAAGGCCACGGCCACCGGCATCTCCGCCGGTGTGGTGCATACGTTCTGAACCTGCCTTACACGAACTTGCCGGTGATGCCCCCGTCCACCACCAGCTCGGTGCCGGTCACGTAGGCGGCGGCATCGCTGGCAAGGAAGGCGCAGGCATGCGCCACATCCCACACCGTGCCCATGCGGCCCATGGGCACCTGCCGGGCGCGCGCGGCGCGGGCCTCGTCGAGGCTGGTGTCCGAGAACATCTTCACCACCGTGGTGGCAATGCGCGGCGTGTCGATGAGCCCGGGCACCACCGTGTTGGCGCGCACGCCCTGGCCCGCGTACTGCTGCGCCACCATGCGTGTGAAGTGCGTGACGGCCGCCTTGGTCACGCCATAGGCCAGGTGCGGGTAGCCGAGGTAGCGCATGCCCGCGATGGACGAGATCGCAATGATGGAACCCCGCCCGCGCTCCACCATGGCGGGCAGCACCTGCTGGCAGGCCAGCAGCAGGCTGTTCACATTGACGGAATGGATGCGGTCGAAGTCTTCAACGCTCGTCTCCAGCGGGCCGCCGGTCTTGCCGATGCCCACGTTGTGGTGCAGCACATCGATGGCGCCGCCAAAGCGCTCGCGTGCCTCGGCAAACAGGCGCTGCACATCGGCCGCGTCGGCCACGTCGCCCACCAGAGTTGCGGCCGTTCCGCCCTCGGCATGGATGAGCGCCGTGGTCTCTTCGGCCGAGGCTGCGTCGCGGTCCACCACACACACGCTGGCACCCAGGCGCGCGTAGGTCACGCAGGCGGCGCGGCCAATGCTCCAGCCCGGGCCGGCGGACCCGCCGCCTGCCACGAAGACCACGCGGCCCGACAGGTCGAGCGGCAGGGCGGGATGATGGCCTGGCTGCGCGCTCATGCGTCCGTGCCCTGGCCGGCACTGCCGCCAACGAAGGGAATGGCGTGCTCCACCGTGTCCCAGATGAAGCGGCCCGAGGGGCTCTGCTGCTCTTCCACAATGTGCGCCACCAGTCCGGCCGCGCGCGAGATCACGGCAAAACCGCGCATCACGGCCGTGGGCACGCCGATCTCGCCCAACAGCGCGGCCACAGCGCCCGTGGCGTTGATGGTGATGGGGCGGCCTGCCACCTCATCGACGGCCTTGGACAGCGTCTCCAGCGCGCGGATCTTGTCGCCCTGCAGCTCCGGCTCGGCACGGCCCATCTCCAGCAGTTTGTAGGCGCGCGGGTCTACCGGTTTGTGCAGGTGGTGGCCAAAGCCGGGCACGGGGGATTTGAGGCCCTTGTAGTGGCGCGCAATGGCCAGCGCCTCCGCCCCAGGGTCTTGCGCCGCTGCAATGCGGTCGAGCAGGCCCGAGCAGTTCTCCATGGTGCCCACGAAGGAGCTGCCCACGGCCAGCAGGCCCGCGCTCACGGCGCCCTGCAGGTTCTCGGGCGCGCTCATGTAGATGAGCCGCGTGGCAATGGCGCTGGGCGTGAGGCCGTGCTCCATCAGCACGATGAGCACCACGTCGGTGATGCGCAGGTCCACGCCGCGCGGCGTGCGGCCCAGGATCTGCATGAGCATCACCTCGGTGAAGGTCTTTTTGCCCATCAGGTCCTCGACCAGGTCCGCATCGCGGTAATGGAGGCTGGTGAGGGTGTGGGTGCACAGGCGGGTGACGGGGGTCTTGGAAGCAGGGTGGGTCATGAAATGGGTTCCTTCGTTCAGGCAGTGGCCGTACCAGCCAGGGCCGCATCGCGCACGGCAGACTTGAGCACCTTGCCCACGGGCGAGCGCGGCAGGCTCTCGTGAAAGTGGATGCGCTTGGGGGTCTGCACCGGGCCCAGGCGTTCGCGCACAAAGGCGATCAGCTCGGCCTCACTCGCGTGCTCGCCGGTGCGCAGTTGCACGGCGGCCTGCACGGTCTCGCCCCATTTGTCGTCGGGCAGTCCGAACACGGTGCATTCGTGCACAGCAGGGTGCTGGCCCAGCGCGTTCTCTACGTCCACCGGGTAGACGTTGAAGCCGCCGGTGATCACCATGTCCTTGAGCCGGTCCTTGAGGTAGAGAAACCCCCGCTCGTCGATCAGACCCCGGTCGCCGGTGTGCAGCCAGCCGTTCACCAGGGTCTCGGCCGTCTTCTCGGGCAGGCGCCAGTAGCCGGTCATCAGCAGGTCGCCGCGCGCCACCACCTCGCCCACTTCGCCCGGAGGCAGCAGGCGGCCATCGGGCGCCATGATGGCCACGTCGCTGCACCAGGTGGTGCGGCCCACCGAGGCCAGATTGCGCTCGTCCTCGAAATCCTCGGGGCACAGCACGGTGAGGATCTGCGGCGCCTCGGTCTGGCCGTAGGTGGTGCCCAGCACCGGGCCGAAGAACTCGCGCACCTGGCGGATCTTGTCGGGCGGCATGGGCGCGCCGCCGTAGATCAATCGGCGCAGGCGCGGAAAGTCCGCGCGCGACGCGCCGGGCAGCGCCATCAGCATGTAGACCAGCGTGGGCGGCATGAAGCACACGGTGCCGCCGCGCTCGCGGAAGGCCGTGCGCACCGCCTCGGCGCCCGCGCCGGCCAGCACCACGTGGCAGCCACCCTGCGCCAGGATAGGCAGGATGTACGTGGAGGTGCCGTGTGTGATGGGTGCGGCCACGATGTAGCGCTCGTGCTCGTCAAAGCCCCAGGCATGGATCTGGTTGGTGACATTGGCCATCCACGCGCGGTATGGCTGCATCACGCCCTTGGGTGCGCCCGTGGTGCCGCCGGTGAACTTGATGGCCTGGGTGGCGTCGTCCGGCAGGTCCAGCTGCGGGCGGGGTGCGCCAGCGTGCGCAGCGGCCAGGCTCGCCAGCGTGGTGGCGTCCTCGGTGGCCGGCGCCCCAGTCAGCACGCGGGCGCCGGGCGCGCCTTCGAGCAGGTCGGCGCACGCGGCGTCCAGCACCAGCAGGGTGGGCTCGGTGGCGTCGATGATGCGGCGGATCTCGGGCCGCGTGCTCTTGGGGTTGAGCGGCACCCACACCTTGCCGCAGGCCAGCACGGCCAGCAGCGCGGCGATGTGGTCGGCGCTGTTGCCCGCGCAGATGCCCACGCGGCTTTGGGGGGTGGGGTCGATGGCCGTAAAGCCCGCCGCGAGCGCGGCCACGCGGGCGGCCAGCGCGTCGTAGCGGATGGCGCCCTCGGGCGCGTCGATGGCAATGCGGTCAGGCCAGCGCTGGGCGGCCCGCCAGAAGAAGTCGATGGGGAACATGAAAGAGGTGATGTTGTGTGGGTGATCTGTCACTCGGCCGATGCGCCGGACTCCTTCACCACTTCGCGCCACCGCTTGATCTCGGCGGCGGCAAACTGGCGCATCTTGTCGGGGGTGCCACCGTCGGGCGTGGCGGCCAGCTCCTGCAGACGCGTGCGCACCTCGGGCTGGGCCAGCACCTTGTTCAATGCGATGTTGACCTGCTCGACCACGGCGCGCGGTGTGCCCGCCGGTGCGGCCAGGCCAAACCACGACTGCACATCAAAGCCAGCATAGCCCGACTCGGCCAGCGTGGGTACATCCGGCAACAGGGGGGAGCGCTGGGCACTGGTGATGGCAATGGCGCGCAGCTTGCCCGCCTGCACATGCGGCAGGGCCGACGGCGTGTTGTCGAACATCGAATCCACCTGGCCGCCCAGCAGGTCGGTGACGGCGGGTGCGCTGCCCCGGTAGGGCACGTGCAGCATCTTGAGCTTGGACTGCATCTTGAACATCTCGCCCGAGAGGTGGATGGACGAGCCGCTGCCCGACGACGCAAACGTGATGCCGTCCTTGGACTCCTTGGCGTAGCGCACGTAGTCGGCCAGGTTCTTGATGGGCAGCTTGGGGTTGACCACCAGGATGTTCGGAATCTTGGCGATCATGCCGATGGGCTCGAAGTCCTTGACCGGGTCGTAGCCCAGCTTGGGGTACAGCGTGGCGTTGATGGTGTTGGCGATGGTGTAGACGTACAGCGTGTAGCCATCGGCCGGCGCGCGCGCCACGGCCTCGGCGCCCACGTTGCTGTTGGCACCGGCGCGGTTGTCCACCACCACGGGCTGGCCCAGCTGGTCGCCGAGCTTGACGGCCACCAGGCGCGCAATCACGTCCGTGGCGCCGCCCGCTGCATAGCCCACCACCAGCTTGACCGGCTTGGCGGGCCAGCCCGAGGCATTGGGCTGTGCCTGCAATGGCATGGCGGCGCCGCAGGCCAGGGTGGCGACCAGCGCCAGCAGGGCGCGGCGCGGCAGGGATGGCGAAGCTTTGCGCTGACCCAGCGCGGCGGGGGTGTGTGGGCTCATGGTGTCTGTCTCCGGTGGTTCTTGGAAAAATGCCGTCGTGGCGCCCTGCTGCGTGCTCTGCGGCACACTGCGCACTGGTTGCGTTGACGAACAAATTCTTTCCCATGCCCTCCCGACCTGCGAATTCAAACGTCCGGCAGCCGGACGAACGTGCGAGTACACGCACCCCCGACGAGCCGGCCGACGACCCCGGCAGCCGCACTCTGCGCCGGGGTTTGCAGGTGCTGGACGCGGTCCTGGCCCACGGCCGTGACGGCGCGCGCGTGGTGGACCTGTGCCGTGCAGCCGCGCTGGAGCGCGCCACCATCTACCGCCTTCTGGCCACGCTGCTGGAGAGCGGCTACGTCGCACAACGGGGCCGTTTCCGATACATAGCAGGCCCCCGGCTGGCTGCTGTGGCCGAGCCCGCCGGCCAGCCCAACCTGGCCATGCGCCTGAAGCCCGTGCTGGAGCGTGTGAGTCGCGCCTGTGGTGACGCCGCCTTTGCCATCGTGCGCGAAGGCCCCACCTCGCACTGCATTGCACGCCATGTGGGCACGCACCCGGTGCAGATCCTGGTGATCCAGGTGGGCACGCGCCAGCCGCTGGGCGTGGGCGCTGCGGGCCTGGCGTTGCTGGCGGCGCTGCCCGATGCCGAGATGCAGGCCTGCATCGACGCCAACGCGCAAGAGCTGCCGCGCTACGGCGGCATGACGCCCGAGCGACTGCAGATCCTGGTGCGCGCCACGCGCGAGCGCGGCTGGTCGGTGGTGGGCAACCACGCCACGCAGGGCGTGCTGGCGGCTGGCATGGCCGTGCGCAACGCAGCGGGCGAACCGGTGGCGGCGATCAGCGTGGCATCGACCGTGGACCGCATGCCGCGCGACCGCCAGCAGCTCATCGCGCGCTGGATGCGCGAGGCGCTGGCGGCGCACCTGCCCAATGGCATCTGAGCGGGTCTGCGGCACACTCTGGCAAGCCGCAGACGGACGATGCCAGCCTGCTGACGCCCCGAACGCCACCGAGGCAATTACTACAAAAATGATAGCTTTCAGCGATGGATGGACCAGCGCCAGATGGCAATTTTGCTTCAAACCAATGCTTCCCCTGCCTTTCCACCACCCTGTTGACCGCCCTGCATCCGAGTCACGCCACGCACCCTGAGGCACGCCCATGGAACTGAGACAACTGCGCTATTTCGTGCGTGTGGTGGAGCAAGGCTCCATGAGCCGCGCTGCGCTGGACCTGGACGTGGTGCAGTCCGCGCTGAGCCAGCAAATCACCCGGCTGGAGAGCGAGCTGGCCACGCGCCTGCTGCAGCGCACGCCGCGCGGCGTCACGCCCACCGAGGCGGGGCTGGCGTTCTTTCGCGAGGCGCAGCTCACCCTGCGCCATGCCGACCAGGCCGTGCGCGCGGCGCAGCAGGCGCGGCTGTCGGGCACCGTCACCGTGGGGCTGGCGCCCACCACTTCGGGCGTACTCGGCCTGCCACTGATGCAGGCCATGCGCACACGCTACCCGGACGTGCGGCTGCACATGGTGGAGAGCATGTCGGGCCACCTCACGGCCATGCTGCATGCGCGCGAGTTGGACCTGGCCGTGCTGTTCGACACGCGCCTGCACCAGGCGCAGCAGGCCACCGGCGCGCGCCGCTGGGACATGGCGCCGCTGCTGGAGGAAGACCTGTTCCTCATCTGCGCCCGTGACCGAGGGGAGGGCCCCGGCAACTCCCGTGGCCGGCAGCTGCCGGAAACCATCACCGTCGCCGAGCTGGTGCAAGAACCGCTGATCCTGCCCACCGGCCCACACGGCCTGCGCAGCACCCTGGACACGGCCTTTGCCCGCGACCGCGTGGCGCCACACGTGGTGCTGGAGGTGGACTCGCTCGCCATGGTGATGGCCGCTGTGGACGCAGGCCTGGGCTCCACCGTGCAGCCCTGGGCTGCCATGGGCCGCTACCCCGATGCGGCCGAGCGCTTTCAGTGCGCACGCCTCACCGACGCGCCCGCGCGCCGCGTCAACCTGCTGTGCAGCCTGCCCGACGAAGAGCTCTCGCCCGCTGCGCTGGCCGCGCGGGTGGTGCTGACGGACTGCGTGCGTGAATTGGTGACGAGCGGCCAGTGGTTTGGCACGACATGGATAGGCGGACAAGGCACGAGCGCCTGAGCGTCCACCCCGCAGCCATCACGATCCGTGATACCCCCATGACCTGAACCCGCTGCACGGCGGGCCTGCGTCTCCCTACAGTCGCCATCACCCCGATGAACGACACGGCGACCGCGCCAGGAGACACCCCATGGGCCCCACATCCCCTTCTTCATTCCCCCGCGCGCAGCGCACCGCCTGGAGCCGCCAGCCATGAGCGGCGATGCTGTGGTCGATGTGCTGGTGATCGGTGGCGGCAACGCCGCCCTGTGCGCCGCCCTGATGGCACGCGAGGCGGGCGCCAGCGTGCTGCTGCTCGAATCCGCCCCGCGCGCCTGGCGCGGCGGCAACTCGGCCCACACGCGCAACCTGCGCTGCATGCACGATGCGCCGCAGGATGTGCTGGTGGATGCCTACCCCGAGGAAGAGTTCTGGCAAGACCTGCTCAAGGTAACGGGCGGCCTCACCAACGAACACCTGGCGCGCCTGGTGATCCGCGAGTCGAGCACCTGCCGGCCCTGGATGCGCCGCCACGGCGTGCACTTTCAGCCCGCGCTGGCGGGCACGCTCCATGTGGCGCGCACCAACGCGTTCTTCATGGGTGGCGGCAAGGCGCTGGTCAATGCCTACTACCGCAGCGCGGAGCAGCTGGGCGTGCAGATTCGCTACGAAGCGCCCGTGGAGCGCATCGAGATGGACGGCCCCCGCTTCGTCGCTGCCCACCTGGCCAACGGCGACCGCATTGCCTCCAAAAGCTGCGTGCTGGCCGCGGGCGGCTTTGAATCGAACCGCGAGTGGCTGCGCGAGGCCTGGGGCCAGAACGAGCGCGGCGAGTGGCCAGCAGACAACTTCCTGATCCGCGGTACGGCCTACAACAAGGGCGTGTTGCTCAAGCATCTGCTTGAAGACCATGGCGCGGACCGCATTGGCGACCCCACGCAGGCACACATGGTGGCCATCGACGCCCGCGCGCCGCTGTACGACGGCGGCATCTGCACCCGCATCGACTGCGTGTCGCTGGGCGTGGTGGTCAACCGCAATGGCGAGCGCTTCTACGACGAGGGCGAGGACTTCTGGCCCAAGCGCTATGCCATCTGGGGCCGCCTGGTGGCGCAGCAGCCGGGGCAGATCGGCTACTCCATCATCGACAGCAAGGCCATCGGCCGCTTCATGCCGCCCGTGTTCCCGGGCGTGAAAGCCGACACCCTGCCCGAGCTGGCGCAGAAGCTTGGCCTGCCCGTGGACACGTTCACCCACACGCTCGATGCCTACAACGCCGCCTGCCGCGTGGGCCAGTTCGACCACACCACGCTGGACGACTGCCACACCGAAGGCGTGACACCCGCCAAGACGCACTGGGCCCGGCCCATCGACACCGGGCCGTTCTATGGCTATGCGCTCAAGCCCGGCGTCACCTTCACCTACCTGGGCCTGCACACCGACGACACCGCTGCCGTGCGCTTTGGCAACGTGCCCAGCCCCAACCTGTTTGTGGCTGGCGAAATGATGGCGGGCAACGTGCTGGGCAAAGGCTACACCGCCGGGGTCGGCATGAGCATTGGCACCGCGTTTGGCCGCATTGCAGGCACGCAGGCGGCATTGGCATCAAAACAGGCCCCAGCGCACATCCCACAAGCGCAAACAGCTATAAAAACAGGAGTAAACGATGCAAACGCTTGAAGCCCTGGCGCGTGACGCTAAAGCGCTGGCGAATGGCGGCATTGTGCTGTCGGCCCCCGAAACCGAGGTGGCGCGCCAGCTGCAGATCTGCAATGCCTGCCGCTACTGCGAAGGCTTTTGCGCCGTGTTCCCGGCCATGACGCGGCGGCTGGAGTTTGGCAAGGCCGACATCCACTTCATCGCCAACCTGTGTCACAACTGTGGTGCCTGCCTGCACGCCTGCCAGTACGCGCCGCCGCACGAGTTTGCGGTGAACATTCCGCAGGCCATGGCCCAGGTGCGCGGCCAGACCTATGCGGACTACGCCTGGCCGCCCGCGCTGGGCCAGCTGTACCAGCGCAACGGCCTCACGTTGGCCCTGGCGCTGGTGGCCGGGCTCACGCTGTTCATGCTGCTGGCCGTGGCGCTGCACGGGCAAGGGCTGGCGGCGCTGTGGCACGCGCCCGTGGGCGGCTTCTACGGCATCTTCCCGCACAACCTGCTGGTGGGCCTGTTCGCGCCGGTGTTCCTGTTCGCCGTGCTGGCGCTGGGCCTGGGCGTGCGCCGCTTCTGGCGCGATATCACACCTGCCACCAGCGGCGCGCCGCTGAGCGCGCCCGCCACGGCCGAGGCCACCGATGCCGTGCTGCGCCTCAAGTACCTGGACGGTGGCCATGGCGATGGCTGCCACAACGAGGACGATGCCTACACCTTGTCGCGCAGGCGCATGCACCACCTCACCTTCTACGGCTTCATGCTGTGTTTTGCGGCCACCAGCGTGGCCACGCTGTACCACTACCTGCTGGCCTTGCCTGCACCGTATGACCTGCCCAGCCTGCCCAAGCTGCTGGGCGGCTTGGGCGGTGTCAGCCTGGCCGTTGGCACGGCCGGCCTGTGGCGGCTGAACCTGCGCCGCCACCCGCAACACGGCGACGCCGCGCAAAAGCCCATGGACCGCGCCTTCATCGCCCTGCTGTTCCTCACCGCCACCAGCGGCCTGGCCTTGTGGGCCGCGCGCGGCACCGCAGGCCTGCCGCTGCTGCTGTGCCTGCACCTGGGCGCGGTGATGGCGCTGTTCGCCACCATGCCCTACGGCAAGTTTGCGCACGGCATTTTCCGCACCGCTTCGCTGCTGCGCCACGCGGTGGAAAAGCGCCAGCCCCACCCCATCGGTTTGAGCGCCGACTGAGCCAACGATCCATACACCACCCACGATGAAGGAGACACCCATGAAAAAACGCACCCTCTTGATGAACGCGCTGGCACTTGCCACCGCTGCCGCAACACTGTCTGGCTCAGCCCACGCGCAGGATTTCCCGCCCAAGAAGCCCGTCACGCTGGTCGTGGGCTTTGCCGCAGGCGGCGCGGCCGATGCGGCAGCGCGGCTCATCGCCAAGAAGCTGGGTGAGAACATCGGCCAGTCGGTGGTGGTGGACAACAAAGGCGGCGCAGGCGGCAATATCGCGCACCAGTTCGTGGCCAATGCGGCACCCGACGGCACGGTGCTGCTGTTCGGGTCGGTGGGCCCGCTCACCATTGCGCCGCACTTGATGAAACTCACCTATGACCCGTTCAAGGACCTGGCGGCGATCTCAGGCGGCGTGAACTTCCCCAACGTGCTGGTCGTGCACAAGGCTGCAGGCGCAAAGACGCTGGCAGAGTTTGTGCAGCTGTCCAAGAAGAAGCCTGGCAGCGTTGACTTTGCCTCCACGGGCGCGGGCTCGGCATCGCACCTGGCGGGCGAGCTGTTCAACCAGCGGGCGGGCATCGACATGACCCACGTGCCCTACAAAGGTGGGGCACCCGCCTTGCAGGATTTGCTGGGCGAGCGCATCACTTCCTACTTTGCAGCCCCACCCACGGCCCTGCCGCACATCGAAACGGGCAGGCTGATCCCGCTGGCCACCACGGGTCTCACGCGGCCGGCCTATCTGCCCAATATCCCCACCGTGGCGGAATCGGGATTACCGGGCTTTGAGGCGCTCAACTGGTATGCGTTTGTGGCGCCGGGCAAAACGCCGGTGCCGCTGCTGGAGCGCTGGAACCAGGAGATCGTCAAGGTGCTGAACGACCCGGCCGTGAAGGACGCACTGAACAAGCACGGCCTGACGCCCCAGCCCACCTCACGCGCCGAACTCACCGCCTTCATGAAGAAGGAGTCGACCCAGTGGGCTGCCATCATCAAGGAGCGCAAGCTCACGGCGGACTGAGCTGGCCTCTGCGGCAAAGCGGTGCCCCCGCTGCCCCATGCAGGTCAGGCCATCTCCTTGCGCGCCGCGCTGCCGCGTGCTGAAAAGCCGGCCCGTCCGCTGCTGGCCTGGGCCTCACCCAGCAGCCAGCGTGTGAACTGCGCGACCGCTTCGTTCTCGGCCAGTGCTGCACGGCTGCACAGGTAATAGCCCCGGTCCGTGTTCACGGCCGGGCTGAAGGGCAACACCAGCTGGCCCGACGCCAGTTCGGCTTCGATCAGCATGGGCTGGATCACCGTGACCCCCATGCCCGCACAGGCTGCAACGATCAGGTTGTTGCCCAGATCAAACCCCGGGCCCAGTACGGGGGCTACGTCTATCCCTGCGGCCTTTTGCAGCCACAGCGCCCAATTGCCGGGAAAGTTGATGTGCTGCAGCAGCGTTGCCTTGAGCAGATCACGCGGTTGGCGCAGCTTGGCCGCCAGCGCCGGGGTGCAAGCGGGCACGATCTCTCGCCCCGCCAAGTAGCGTGCACGGATGCCGCGCGGCCAAGCGCGCCCGGGGCGCTTCACATTGACCCACAGGTCCACGTCGTCGCGCGTGAAGCTCTCATCGTGGTGGAACGGCCGCAGCTCGATCTCGATGTCAGGGTGCAGCGTGTGGAACTGGCCCAGCCGTGGGACCAGCCAGCGGGTGGCCAGGGTGGGTACTACGCTGACCCGCAGCCGACGCTTTGAAGCACGCACCCCGAACCGGCTCACGGCGGTCTCCAGGCCTGCCACATGGGCCTCCACCAATTGCTGAAACTCGCGGCCCCGCGCCGTGGGTAGCACCCGGGGGCCGGAGCGGTCCAGCAGCGTGCATTCCAGCCGCTGCTCCAGCCGCTGCACTGCCCGGCTGACAGCCGCCTGGGTCACGAACAGCACACCCGCCGCCTGTCGAAAACTGCCAAGCTGGCAGACCGCAAGAAAGGCGTGCAACTCGGGCAGCGAGGGGGACTTGAACTGCATGGTGGTGATTACATCCGGTTATCAGCGCAGATCAAATTGTCGTTTGCCCGCAGGCACCTGGCTCCCTACGCTTCGCCCATCTGTCCCACCTTGATTCCCGAGAACCATGCAGCTGCCCGAAGCCCTTCTCCCCGCCGCGCCCGTCCAGGTGCTCCTGCCCGCCACCGATGCCGCCATCCCCTTGGTCTGCGACTCTCCGCACAGCGGCACCGACTATCCGCCCGACTTTGGCTATACCGTCTCCACCGCCGATCTGCGCAAGTGCGAAGACACCCATGTGCACTGGCTGTGGGACGCCGTGCCGCGTGTGGGCGGCACGCTGGTGCACGCCACCTTTGCGCGCAGCTACATCGACCCGAACCGCCATGAGCACGACATCGACCCCGCCATGCTGGCCGATGCCTGGCCCGGCAATACCGCCCCTACCGCCCGCACCCTGGAGCTGGGCATGGGGCTGGTTCCCAGCCACACCCCCACGCACCAGCTCATCTACGCGCGCCGCCTGTCGGCCCAGGAGGTTGCGCACCGCATCACCCACTACTGGCGCCCATACCAACATGCGCTGGCGCAGGCACTGGAGGCCGCCGCCCAGCGTGGCCCGCGTTGGCACTTGAACTTGCATTCCATGCCCAGCAACGCCTACGAGCGACTGGGCCGCGTGGCGCCCGGCCCGCTGGCCGACGTGGTGCTGGGCGACCTGAACGGTCGCAGCTGCAGCAGCGCATTCACCCAGCGCGTGGCCGAAGCTTTCCGCCGCCGCGGCTACTGCGTGGCCATCAACGACCCCTATGCAGGCCAGGAGCTGCTGCGCCGGTTCGGGGCGCCTTCGCGGGGTCATGAAAGCCTGCAGATCGAGATCAACCGGGCCATCTACCTGAACGAGCAGACGCGGGAGCCGCTGCCACACGCCAACCGCGTGCGCGCGGACATCACCGACCTGCTGCACGAGATGGCCGCCCATATCCGCAGCGCTTGCCTGGACAACGCCTGATTTCAACCAAGAGGAGCCACCATGCCCACCCCCATGAACCGCCGCCGTTTTATCGCATCGACCAGCGCCGTGACGAGCGCCATTGCCCTGCCGGCACTGGCCCAGGCGCCCGACCGCTATCCCACACGTCCGATCACGCTGGTGGTGCCGTTTCCGCCCGGAGGCGCCGTAGACAACTCCGGCCGGGCGATAGCCGACAGGCTGGGCCGAGTGCTGGGGCAGCCCGTGATTGTGGAAAACAAAGGGGGCGCTGGCGGCACCATCGGCACCACACAGGTGGCCAAGGCCCAGCCCGATGGCTACACGCTGATCGTCACCTCGCAGACCACGCATGTGATCAACCCCGCCCTGTCGCCCAGCCTGCCCTACGACGCGGTCAATGACTTTGCCCCCATCACGCTGATTGATCGCCTGGCCAATGTGCTCTTGATCACCCCCGGCCTGCCCGTGAAGAACTTCGCCGAGTTCGTGAAATACGTGAAGGAGAACCCGGGCAAGCTGAACTACGCCTCCTCGGGCAATGGCTCGCTGGCGTACCTGAGCATGGAGCTGCTCAAGGCCAAGCTGGGGCTGTCCATCACCCACATCCCCTACAGGGGCGCTGGCCCCGCGCTGACCGACCTGCAGGCGGGCCAGGTGCACATGACCTGGAACAACCTGTCCTCCAACCTCAGCATGGCTCAGAACGGTCGCCTGCGCGCTCTGGCGGTGGCATCGCCAATCCGCGCTCCCCAGCTGCCGGATGTCCCGACCTTCGACGAGCTGAAGTTGCCGGAGCTGAACCTGACTTCCTGGACAGGTCTTGCCGCACCTGCAAAAACGCCGGAATCCATCGTTGCGCAGCTCTACGAAGCGATGCGTACCGTGTTGCGTGATCCGCAAACACAAAGGGCATGGAATGACCGCGGCGCTATGCTGCCTGATACCGTGAAGCCCGCAGAGTTTCGCAAGGAGATTCAGCAGCGCATCGGTTTTTACAAGAACATCGTGAAGACCCACAAGATCTCCGTGGATCAATAGTGCCCACTCCCCATCCGTGCGGAATGGACGAAACATATCCCCGACCTCGTGCGCATGCGGGCATGTGGGCAAGCCATCAGTACGTTGGAACATCGCCTTCAACTGGCCCATCCGCTCGCACCAGCCCATCATCCAGCAACTGCGCAAGCCAGCCGCCGAGCACGGTGGGGTCGCCTTGCCACAGGCCGCTGCCCAGCAGCGCCGCGCAGGCGTCGTGCACCGAGGCACCGGCGTGCAGCGCTTGCACCCAGGCGGCCTCGGCCGCGTCGAGCGTGCGAAAGTGCGGCTGGTGGCCTTTGCGCCAGACCAGCAGCGTGGCCGGTGCAGGCAGGGCCACGGCCTCGGGCACGTCGTCGTCGGTATGGATGGCGTTCCACACCCCCACAACGTTCGTCGTGATCGCGCGCAGCAAGGCGCTGGGGTGCAGTACACCAGGGCGGGTGGTCCAGGTGTCCGACGCCTGAGCAGCCGCAGTCTCCAAGGTCGGCACATCGGCACTGTCAAAGCGGGTGCGCAGATCCCAGTCGAGCTGGGCCAGTTCATGCAGCTCGGGGTTGTCGGGGTACGCCGCGCGCAGCGTGCCCACCAGGCCTTCGCCATAGCGGTTCAGGCTGCGCGTGCGCGGCGGATGGACCACGGCGTAGTCGCGCGCATGGGCCTCGAAGGTGTCTGACCCCATGTAGAGGTAAGTCTTGGCATAGGTGTCGGCCAGCACCTCGGCCAGCCGAGCGCGGTAGGCATGGTGGTAGATGGGCAGGCGACCTGTGATGAGGTCTTCGGGCATTTCGGGCGGCAGCGCATTCGCCAGCACGCGGTCGGCAAAGTGGCGCTGCACCGCAGCCAACCCAGTCAGGTCTGCCGTGGGGGCCAGGGTGATGGAGGTGATCGCGACAGGCTCGGGTGGGGCCCCATGCTCCGCGGCAACGCGCCGGGCGATGGCCATTTCATCCAGCAGCTCGGCCAGCGGCGGGATGTGGTCGTCGCGCTCGATCATCGCGGCCACAGCGCCAAAACGCTGGCAGGCCTGTGCGTACAGGTCCCACACCGGCTGCGCCACCGGGTGGTCGTGCGTGTCGATGATGTGGTCGCCGTTGTCGCTGTGCCCAGCCAGGTGAATTTGCTGCACCCGGTGCGCGGGCAGGGCATGCAGATAGGTCAGTGGGTCGAATCCATGGTTCACGCTGCTCACGTAGATGTTGTTCACATCCACGAGCAGCAGGCAGTCTGCCTCTTGCGCGATGTGGGCCAGAAACTGCCACTCGCTCGCGCTGTCATGCCGGTAGCGGATATAGCTCGACACGTTCTCCAGCACCAGCCTGCGTCCCAGCACATCCTGTGCGCGACGGATTTGCGCGATGACATGCCGTGCAGATTCGTCGGTGTAGGGCAGCGGGTACAGGTCGTGCAACTGCTCGGGGCCAGGGCCCGTCCAGCACAGGTGGTCGGACACCCACAGCGGCTCGATACGGTCAGCCAGCGCCTTCACGCGTTGCAGATACGGCACATCCACGCCCTGCGACGCACCGATGGACATCGCCACGCCATGCATGGCCACGGGGTAGTCGCGCCGGATGGCATCGATCACCGCCAGAGGTTTTCCACCGTCGATGAGGTAGTTGTCGGTGATGATTTCCAGCCAGTCGAGCGGCTGCTTGCGCGCGAGGAAATCGGCGTAGTGCTGCGTGCGCAGCCCCAGGCCAAAGCCGGTGCCGCGCGTAGCGATGAGGTCATGTGCCATGGCGAAATCAAGGTATCAAAGTGCGGGCACTGGGCATGATCGCCAAGACTGGCACGCCCTGATGCCAGCACCGCCGCGCAAGGGCCGCCCCGCCGCGCTGGCGGTGTCCCCCTGGGGGGATGGCGCGCAGCGCCTCAGGGGGGCTTGTTGCCTTATCCCTTGATGTCGCCGATGGTGCCCTTCTCCATCAGGCACTGGGCCGCGGTCTTGGCCTTGAAGCCGTGGCCCTTGCAAGCGTTCTGGCCCTTGCAGCTGTGCTCGGCCGTGGAGCAGTCGCTATTGCCCTTGCAGTCGTGCACGTTGTAGCAGTGCACCTTGTCGTTGGCGCCGATGGCGGCGCCTTTGGAGCCCTTGGGCGCGTCGGCTGCAAAGCTGCTGGATGCCAGTGCCAGCAGCGCGGCAGACAGGGCGAAAGATGCAGTGGTCTTGGTGTTCGTGGACAGCATGGCGGGTAACTCCGTAGGCGTTAAGGGATGAGTAATCAGGTGGTTAGATCGCGCTGCACCGTGCCGCGCTCTCTGCCTGGTAATTCGTCCCCCGCACGCTGCGGGTTACATGCAGTCCAAAAAACTTTTTTGCGTGGTGCCTCGGCGCTATTGCGCAGAAGGTTCGGTCACCGAAATGTCGGTGTGCACCAGCGTCAGCGGAAACCGCTGGCCCGCCAGGTAGTCCTCCAGGCAGCGCAGCAGCAGGGGGCTGCGATGGCGCTCGGGGCAGGCGCGGATCTCATCGGCCGTGAGCCACAGCGTGCGCACGATGCCGGTGTCGAGCGTGCGCCAGTCGTGGTGCGTGCCCAGCGAGCCCGCAAACGCAAAGCGCATGTAGGTGATGTCGTCGCCCGTGCGCGTCTTGGTGAAGCGGTTGAGGTACACGCCGATCAGCGCCGTGGGCTCGAAGTCGTGCGCGGTTTCTTCCAGCACCTCGCGGGCGCAGGCCTGGATGGGCGATTCGCCCGGGTCCAGGTGGCCGGCGGGGTTGTTGAGCTTGAGGCCGTCGGTGGTTTCTTCCTCGACCAGCAGAAAGCGGCCATCGCGCTCAATGAGGGCGGCCACGGTGACGTTGGGTTTCCAGCGGTGGGGCATGGCGCGCATTATGACGAGGGGCGGTGACGCCAAGCCTACAGCGTGCGCGCCATGTACACAGCGCCTTCGCCGTAGCTGGCCAGGCGGGCCTGCTGGGCGGCGTCCGGCAAGGGGTGCAGCGCGTAGCCCTGCCGCTGCCAGTAGGCCTGCGAGCCCTGCACCGAGACCAGCGCGCTGTGCCGCAGCCCTTCTGCGCGGGCCTGCGCCCACAGGGGCTGCAGCAAAGCGTGGGCCATGCCTTGCCCCGCATGGGCAGGCAGCACGGCCATGTCGTGCAGGTACAGCGTATCGGCGGGGGCAGCGGCTTCAAAGTGGCCGTGCAGCGGGGTGACCTTGCCGCGCACGCTGCGGTAGGCCGCCAGGTAGGCGCACACCGAGCCGCCGCGCTCCAGCACCAGCGAGCAATTGGCAGGGCTGGCGAGGCGGCGGGCAAACACCTCGCCACTTTCCACAAACCCCACGCCATAGCAGGCCAGCTGCACGGCCAGCAGGTCGGCCAGATCGCTCAGCGCCAGCGGGCGCACCACCACGGACATGAGTGAGCTTGGTTCAATCAGTGCGGCAGCACGGGCGCCTGCACAAAGTCGTCGAGCGACAGGCCCTTTTCTTTCAACAACGCCTCCAGCACCGGTTGCAGGCGGCCCAGGCTTTCCTGCACCGCCTCGCGCACGGTGTCCACCACCACCTGGGTGCTGCGCTCGATCTCGATATTCAGGCGGTCGCCCACCTTCTTGGCTTCAAACACCGTGGCGCGGCGCGTTTCGGGAATCATCCAGATCTCGAACCAGCCCTCCTGCCGGTTCACCTCGGCCACCGTCAGGCTGGCGCCGTGGATGGCAATGTAGCCCTTGGCAAAGATGTAGCGGCGAAACGCCTCGGGCACGGCCACGCGCCACACCAGGTTGTTGTCAAACTCGCGCCGCTCGATGAGCGTGCCGGTGAAGTCCACATGGCCCGACAGCGGATGGCCGCCAATCTCGGCACCGTCCTTGGCCGCGCGCTCCACGTTCACGCGGTCGCCCTGCGCGTAGCTGCCCAGCGTGGTGATGTTCAGGCTCTGCAGCATCACGTCGAAGTTGGCCTGCGTGGGCGACAGGATCTCGGTGACCGTGAGGCACACGCCATCGGTGGCCACGCTGGCGCCAATGGCCAGGTCCTGGCAGAAGCCCTCGGGGAAATCGAGCGTGAACGTGCGCAGCCCTGCGCGGTCGTGGATGGCGGCAATGCCTGCCGTGGCTTGGACGATGCCTGTGAACATGGTGGCGCGGCTTCCGGGTACGTTGGAACGGGAACCGGGAATTTTGCCACCCGGCCCCCACCGCGCGCTGGCGCCGGGTTACTTGGCTTGCAGTAGCCCGCCCACTTCCAGCAGCACCAGCTCGTTGTCATCCGCCTTGTTGGGGTCGCGGCTGCTGCTGAAGGGAAGGTTGTTGTCGTTGCCCACCACGATGTGCGTGCTGTCCACGATGTCCACGTTCTCGATGGTGAAGAACGGGAAGGTCAACACACCGTTGTTCAGCGGCTTCTTGGCCAGGCGCTGCGGGTCCTGGATGTTCATGAGGTCGATGTAGCCCACCTTGCGGATCTCGCCGCCCACGTTGGCGTCGCTCATCTCCACCTTGTAGACGCGCTTGAACTTGGCCAGGTCGTGGAAGCAATCCGTGCGCTTCTGGCCTTCGGGGCAGGCCTTGTCGGCCGTGCCTTCGCCGTTGTCGCGCTCGATGATGAGGCCCATGCTGGCGTCGATCATGTTGAAGTCGCCAATCGCGTGGTGGTTGGCCTCCAGCACGTACTTCCAGTGGCGGCCGGTCCATTGCTCGGTCGTCACGTCGAACTCCAGCACGCGCAGGTACTGCTTACCGCCCACGTTTTCATACGCCTTGGCATCGTCGTTCCACAGCGCGCCTTCCAGCAGCGCGTAGAGCTTGCTGCCATCCTTGCTGGCGGCCATGCCTTCGTAGCCCTTGGAGCGCTTGACCACAAACGCAGTGGGCTTGGCATCAGGCGCGCCGGGCATGAGCACGCCGGGCGCATCGGGCGAGCGCACGGTCTTGCCGTCCACCTGGGTCTCGAAAACGCCGAGCACCTTGCCATTCAGGTCGGCCTTGATGAGGAAGGGGCCGAACTCATCGCCAATCCACAGCGCGCCACCGGCGAACTGGAAGCTTTCGGGGTCGAAGTCGGCGCCGGTCAGGTAGCGGCTGCTGGTGCCTTCGTGCGTGATGCGAAACGGGATCTTCTTGTCCGGGTCGTGCAGGAAGATGGTCTTGTGGCGATTGAACTGGCCGCTTTTGAAGTCCACGGTGTAGTGGCTCAGGTGCAGCATGAAGTCGGGCGAGTTGGCCTTGGAACCGGCACCGTTGTCGGTCAGGATCCAGAACGATCCATCGGCCATGCGCTTGATGCCCGAGTGGCCCTGGATGGGCTGGCCCTGGAACGGCAGCGATACGCCGGTGTCGCGGCCGCCCGACTGGCCCATCACGCTGCCCACGGCGTCCACCCGGCGGGGCGTGGTGAACTTGCCCGCCACCTGCAGGTCGTGTGGCGCATCCTTGGGCGCGGCAATCATCGTCAGGGCGGGCAGCACCGCGTGGCCGGTCAGCGTGGCGGGGTAGGCCTGCTGGGCCAGGGCTGCAGAAGAGGCGGCGCACAGCAGGGCTGCACTGGCGGCGATGAAGGAGAGTCGGGACATGTTCATGGGGAATAAAGCCAAAACCCGCACGATGCCGCGCCCTTGTGACGCCACCATGAAAGGCAGGCACCAGGATATGCCCTGGCATACAGCCGATGGACACGGACCTTTTGCCAGGTTCGAGAGTCACACCCGCCTTGCGCTCCCCCACCATTCCCCACCCACAACGCTGGACAGCACCTATTCCCTATGGACACCCTTTCTGCATTGCAATCCCTCGGACTGGAACTGCCCAGCCCCGCCTACATCGCGGGCGCCATCGTGTTTGGCCTGATCGGCATGGCGGCTTTCTGGCACGGCAAAAGAGCGCAGCAGCCACGCACCCGCTGGTGGGGCGTGGCGCTCATGTTCTACCCCTACGCGGTTTCGCGGACCTGGATGCTGTTTGCGGTGGGCGTGGCGCTGTGTGCGGGTCTGTGGCTGGACATGCGGCGCGGCTGAAACGCAGGCCAGGGCTGCGCGCAAACGCTATGATTTTCATAGCTTATTGCGCTTGATGGATAAGCGACAGGGCCATTTTTGGTGCAAATTTCTGGCGCATCACACCAGCCGCTGCAATGCCTGGCGCCGCCATACCCCGTGGAAATACAGCCCCTGCAGCACCAGGGCGCACAGGTACGTGGCAGGGTAGGCCACCCAGGTGGCCACCAGCCCAAACTGGAGCCCCAGCAGCCAGCCCAGCGGCACGATGAGGCAGGCCAGGCACCCCAGTGAAATGAGCGTGGGTGCCAGCACCGTGCCACTGGCACGCATCACGCCGGAATACACGCTGGCCCATCCAAAAAACACCGCGCCCCACACCGTGATGGGCAGCACGCGTGCGGCGATGTCGATCACGCGGGCGTCGGCCACAAACAGGCCCACTACCCAGGGCGCTGCGCCAAACATCAGCAGGGCCAGGCCGCCGGTGAGGAGCAGGTTCATGCGCATGCCGGTGCGCGTGACGGCCGCCAGCTGCTGCCCGTGGCCCGCACCAATGGCCTGCGCCGCAAACACCGACGACGCAATGGCCACGGCCATCGCCGGGAACAGCACATACGACATCACCTGGCTGGCGGCCCCCCACGCCGCCGTGGCTGCCGAGCCATGCGCGTTGACCAGGCTGAGCAGGCCCAGGTCGGCCAGCGAGCCGGTGATGAAGAACAGGCCCGTGGGCACACCCAGCCGCACCAGGGTGCGCAGCAAGGCCGCGTCCAGCCGCACCTGCGCCAGCAGTGCCCGCGTGGGGGCCAGCACATGGGCGCGGCGCCGCAGGTGCCAGGCCGTGTAGCCCAGCGAGCACAGCGTGGCCAGCAGCAGCGCGGCCACGCCACCCAGGATGCCCAGCGCAGGCAGCCCGAGGGCAGGCACGCCCCGGATGAACAGCGGCGCGCACACCAGCGTGACCGACAGCGACACCACCAGCGCGCGCAGCGGCGTGACGGTGTCGCCCGTGCCACGCAGCAGCGCCGCCGTGAGCATGGAGGTGAACAGCACAGGGAACAGCACCATCATCCCCCGCGCATAGGCCACCGCCTGGGGCAGCACGTCGGCCGGCGTGCCCAGCAGCAGCATCAGAGGCCGCACGGCCAACAGCCCCAGGGCGGCCAGCACCAGGCCCAGCAGCACCCCGGCGCACAGCGTGGTGCCCGCCACGGCATGCAGCCGCGCGTGGTTGCGCGCGCCAAAGGCCTGGCCCACCAGGATGGACGACCCATTGCCCAGCCCAAAGATGAAGGCACTGAGCAGCAGGAACAGCGGCATGAACGAGGCCACCGCCGCCAGCGAGCCCGCACCCAGCAGCCGCCCCACGTAGATGTGGTTCACCGTGCCGGTGAGCGCCTGCAGGATGTTGGTGAGCACCAAGGGGCCCAGGAACACGAGAAAGCGCCGGTCGAGCGAAGGCGGCGGGCTGCCGGGGTGGGCCTTGTCCGTCATGGTGCTGCGCCCTCCATGAGCCCGGGGGTCTGGATGCTGTGGATGCACACCCGCGTGCCCACGGCCACCCGGTCAAACAGGTCGATCACATCGGCGTTGGTCATGCGCACGCAGCCGTGCGACCGCGGCACGCCCATGGGGCAGTCGTCCGGGCAGCCGTGGATGTAGATGTAGCGGCGCAGCGTGTCCACCGCGCAGCCCCGGTTCACGCCAGGCTCACAGCCGGTGAGCCAGAGGATACGGCTCAGGATCCAGTCGCGGCCAGGGTGTGCTGCAGCCAGCTCGGGGGCATACAACTCGCCCGTGGTGCGCCGCCCCACAAAAACCGTGCCAGGCGCACAGCCCGCGCCCACCTTTGCGCGCACGCGGTGCAGACCGCGGGGAGTGCAGCCGCTGCCGTTGTGTTCGCCCACGCCGTTCAGGGCGGTGGATACCGGGTAGGTGCGCAGGATGGCCCCGTCCAGCATCAGGTGGAGCTGCTGCCGCGCCACGTCGATGTGCACCTCGGGGCCCGCCATCGGGGTTCAGCCTGCCGCCACCAGCCCGGCACCGTGCCCGCGCGTGAAGGCCTCTTCAAACACCGAATAGCCCGACCAGTCGCTGTGCGCAAACGCGAGCCGCGCCGTGGTGGGGGTGGGAATCCAGGGCGATTGCTCACCATTTGATAGCTGTTTGCGCTTACCTGATAAGCGCTGGAGGCCAATTTGGCTTAAAAAGCCCTGCATGCCAGGTACCGGGATGGCCATGGCGTGGCCGTAGCGGGTGATGTCCACGCGTGTGGCGCGCTGGCGCAGGTCGGGGTGGGGCACGGCCAGGGTGGCCAGCGCGGCCTCAGCCCATAGTTGCCAGGGCTGGGTGGCCAGCTGCTGGCGGCCGCCCTGCACATCGCCCAGCGCCTGGTAGTAGGTGAGCACGGTGGGCCCGGCCAGCGCGGCCCCTGTGTCCAGCCGCTGGTGCCCGGCGTTCACGTAGCCCAGGCCGCCGGCGGTGGGGTCGGCGTAGAGCACGTTGTCCCACGCGGGGGCAGCGCCGGGGCGGTCGGTGAGCGGGCTGTCGATGTGGATGTTGGCCACCAGCCAGGGGGCCGACTGCAGGCGCTGCGCAGCGCCGGTCAAAAAAGCGGGCGGGTTGTGCACCACCCGCGCCGCCACGAACACGGGCAGCGCCACGACGCAGCGCGGCGCCTGCCAGCGCTCCACGCTGTCAGTGGCATGGTTGAAGGCGTCCACCTCCACGCCGTGGCGGGTTTCGGCAATGCGCAGCACGCTGGTGGCGGTGCGCAGCTGGCCGCCCCCATTCACAGTGTTGGCAAGCGGCTCGGCCAGGCGCTGGGTGATCCAGCCGTTGCCTTCAGGCCAGGTGAGCACGCTTTCGCGCGCCTCATCCACCGCCTCGCCCGGCGCGTGAAAACCGTGGCGGCTGGCAAAGTAGTGGATGCCCGCCCAGGCCGACACGCGCGCCACGCCCGCGCCGTAGTCGTCGCGGCAGCAGTAGTTCAGGTACCAGAGCAGGTGCTCGTCATCCAGGCCCTCTTGCGCCAGCCAAGCACTGAAAGTCATGGCATCCAGCGCTTGATGGGCGGGCGCTAGAGGCTTTTTTGGCCCCAACAGCTTGAGCGCAGGCATGGCAAACCGCGCGGCCTTCGCCTCTCGCTCCACCGCCTGTGCAAAGCGGCGGTATTGGGCCAGCGTGGCTTCGCCCACACCGTGCACGGGCAGCAGGCCTTCTTGCCACTCGCCGTCAAAAAACAGGCGCTCCTGCGGGCTGTGGCACAGGTGGCGTTCGTCGTACTGCCAGCGGCCAGCCACGCGGCGGCGCAGGCCCAGCTCTTCCAGCAGATCCTGCACCTCGCGCGCATCGTCGCCGGGCACGGGCAGGTAGTGCGCGCCCAGCGGGCAGGCAATGCCGCTCACGGCCCCGCCCCGGCTGTTGCCGCCAGCACCGTCTTCCAGCTCCAGCAGCGCAAAGTCCTCCACCCCCGCCAGCCGCAGCGACCGCGCCGCAGCGAGCCCCGCCACGCCACCGCCCGCGATGATGACCTGGGCACGGCGGACTACGCTGGGGGCGGGCAAGGTGCCGGTCTTGAGCAGGTTGCGCAGCTGGTGGCCACGCGCCATGTCGATGCCGGTGAAGCCGCCTTCCAAGACGCGAGGGGCCTTGTCGCAACCCGGCAGGAGCATGCCCGTGGCGGCCGAGGCTGCAGCGGTGGCAAGGAAGTGGCGGCGTTGCATGGGAGGCTGACTCTGATTCAGCGTTGAAGGGCGCAGCGCTCGCAACCGGCACGCTCCGATGCCAGCGCACCCGTGGAACTGGCTCTGCCAGGCCACCGGGTGCGTCCCCCTGGGGGGAAGACGCGAAGCGGCTCAGGGGGGTGTCCCATCTAGTGCTTTCCCCATTCGCGTTCGTACGTGTGCACCAGCGCCTGGTTCGACAGCCGGTTCACCTCGGCAGGCACGCGCGCCATGTCGAGCGGAAAGTCGAACAACAGCGGCAGCGTGTCGGCACCCAAGAACCGCAAATCGGCTGGCAGTGCCTCCGGCAGGCGCCAGGGCCTGCGGCTGGCGATGATGAAACCCCATTCGCCAAAGCTGGGCACATGCGCGTGGTAGGGCGCCGTCTGCAGGCCGCTGGATTCGATGGTCTGCGCCACCGTCCAGTAGCTTTTGCGGGCCACCAGCGGGGAGGTGGTCTGCACCACCGCGTAGCCGCTGGCGGCCAGGCGCTTGTCCAGCAGCGCGTAAAAGCTGTTGGTGTAGAGCTTTCCGATGGAGAAATTGGTAGGGTCGGGAAAGTCCACCACGATGACATCAAACGCGTCCGATCCTTCCTGCAGCCAGCCAAATGCATCGGTGTTGACGATCTTCACCTTGGGGTTCTGCAGCGCGTGGCCGTTGAGCTGCGCGAGGCGTGGGTTCTCGCTGAAGATCTTCGTCATGGCCGGGTCCAGCTCCACCAGCGTCACGGACTCGACCGAGGGGTACTTGAGGATCTCGCGCACGGCCATGCCGTCGCCGCCGCCCAGCACCGCCACCTTCTTGGGCGCGCCGTGGGCGGCCATGGCGGGGTGCACCAGGGCCTCGTGGTAGCGGTACTCGTCGGCCTGCGCAAACTGCAGGTTGCCATTGAGGTACAGCCGGTGGCCCGCGCGCCCCTGCGTGACCACGATGCGCTGGTAGGGCGACGCAGTGCTGAAGACGATGCGGTCCTGGTAGAACTTGTCTTCGGCCACGCTGGTGATCTGCTCGGCCCCCGCCAGCGCGGCCAGCAAGATGCCCAGCACCATCACGCAGGCCGCCAGGTGCGCCTTCAGGCGCCGCAATTCGTGCCGGAACAGCCACACCGCCCACAGCGCCACGGCCGCATTCATCACCCCAAACAGCAGCCCCGTGCGGATGAGCCCCAGGTGCGGCACCAGGAGCAGCGGAAACGCCATCGACACCGCCAGCGCGCCCAGGTAGTCAAACGTGAGCACCTGCGAGACCAGGTCCTTGAGCGCCACGTTACGCTTCAAGATGCGCATGACCAGGGGGATCTCCAGCCCCACCAGCGTGCCCACCATCAACACCATGCCGTACAGCAGAAACCGGAAAGCGCCAGGCGTGTACGCATTGGCCAGGAACAGCGTGGCTGGCAAGGCTCCGCCAATCAGCGCCACCAGCAATTCGATGCGCAAGAAGTGCGCGGGCAGTTGCCGCTCGAAGTACCGCGACAGCCACGAGCCCACGCCCATGGCAAACAGGTAGGTGCCGATGATGGTGGAAAACTGCAGCACCGAGTCGCCCAGCACATACGACGCCAGCGCGCCCGCCGCCAGCTCGTACAGCAGGCCGCAGGCGGCCACCACGAACACGCTGATGAGCAGGGCGATTTCGATGGGGCGGGGGCCGGCGGTGGCGCCCGGGGCCTCGGACGGCGAGGCAGGAGAAGTCAGGTCGGATTGCAAGGCAGGTACCGGCGCGCCGCAGGCGCGCGCGCCGTTTCAGGCAAGGTGCGTCAGTGAATGGCCGCCGCCACGATGATGCTGATCCCCAGGCACATCGCCGCCACCACCATGGCCAGGGCCTTGTTTTGTTTCTCGACGATCTCGCGCCACAGGTCGTAGGGCGTGATCTTGTCCACGATGACAAAACACAGCCAGAAAATGACCACGCCAATCAGCGCGTACAGCATGGACCCGAGGAAGGCTGCGGGCCGGAGCCATTCGATTCCCATCATGGTGTGAACTCCTTGAAACGGTGGTGTGTAGGTGGTGGTGGGGTGGTGAAGACGGGGCTCATGGATCTGTCTGCAGGCAGGCGCCTTGGAGCGCCCGCCTACTTGTGGCTTCCGCCGGACGAGTATCCGCCGAACGAGCCGCCCGAGCTGCGGTAGCCGCTGCCCGATGACCCCGAACAATTGCTCAGGATGATCAGCAGGATGATGATGATGATCGCAATCAGGATGATGGTGCCGCAGCCCAGGCCCGACTTGGCGGTGAAGGGGCCGGGGTCGTCGCGCTGCAGTACATCGGCCTTGTCTTCGAGCTTGAAGGCCTTGGCCACGGTGTCGCTGGCCAGCTTGTCACCGGCGGACCAGGTGACTTCGTTCGGCGTCTGCTCCAGCGACAGCAGGCCCTTGGCGCTCGCAAAGTCGCGGTTGCTGGTTTTCTGGCCCCGCGTGACCTGCCAGTAGAACTCGCCCAGCACGTAGGTGGTTTCAGCCTCGTAGGTGTACTTGAGCTCGTATTTGGTGCCCATGTAGGTGGCGGTGCGACCGTTGGAGGAGAGCTGCGGCGCGCCGGTGGTGGGGCGCACCATGCTCCAGCCTTCTTCGGAATCGACCAGGAAGGCAAACCCGCGCTTCTGGTTGTAGAGCAGGTATTCGCTCCAGCCAAAGTGCTCGTCGTCGCCCGGCTCCACGCCCATGCGGTGCTGAAAACCCACCACCTGCCAGTGCACACCCTGCAGCTGGCCCTTGCTGCCCAGCGGAATGAGGGGCTGCACGGGCTCGTCCTGCTCGGCCGAGCGCAGTTCGCCGCCCACGCCGCTATCGAGGCTGATGATGCTGGCGCAGGAACCGCAGGTGATGCTTTTGGTGCCCGCCAGCTTCACCTGCACGGGCGCGCCGCAGTGCGGGCAGTTGAACTGGCGGCCTTTTTCGTCCTTGGCGGATTCGTCCTTGAGGCCCTGGAGCTGCAGGTCTTCCAGCAGTACCGACTTGCCGCGCTCCACGTTGGGCGGGGTGTGGCCGTAGTCGATGCTGACCACTTCACCGTCGGCGCTGCGCAGCTCGACCATGCCAAAGGGCTGGCCCAGCGGCGGCAGCTTGGGCAGCTCGCCCTGGGCAGAGATCAGCGATGCCTGGCCGGTGTAGGCCACGCTGTAGGGCTTGCCGTTGATGGCGGTGGTGGTGCCGATGCGAAAGCGCTCGGGCGCAGGCATTTCGCGGCCGGGGTCGATGGGGCGCGTGAAGACATAGGCACCGTTGTCCTCGCCCAGCGTGGCCAGGGTGCCGTCGTTCAGGAAGGCGGCCCATTCGGTCCAGACCCCTGCATCGCCTTTGTATTGCAGGCGACCCACCAGGGTGAAGGGCACATCCTTGCCGTCGAGCTGGATGCGCCCGCTGGCCATGAGCTGCAGGGGGCTGTGGTCGTCGAACAGCTCGGCCATCTTGCCCAGGCGCGTGAGCACGTCGCCGCTGCGCACAACGGTGCTCTGGCAGTAGCCGCAGACGGCGTGCGTGGACTGCGCGCTGCGGAATTCAACCGGCGCGCCGCAGCCCGGGCAGGGCGCGCGGTAGTAACGCTGTGTGGGGTCGGTGGCCATCGTGGGGCTGCTGCCTGCGCCGCGCTACACGGCTTTGAGGCCTTTTTGGCCTCTAGCGCTTATCCCTCCAGCGCAAACAGCTATATTTATGATAGCAACCGAGTTCAGACCAGCTTCTTGAGCAGCTCAGCCTTCTTGGCGTCGAACTCTTCCTGCGTGAGGATGCCCTTGGACTTGAGTTCGCCCAGCTTTTCCAGCGTTGCCATGACCTCTTCGGGCTTGACACCCACCGGGGTCGCAGCGGCCTGCGCTGCCGCAGCAGCAGCGGGAGCCACCGGGGTCTGCAGGCCCTGCTGCAGGTTTTGCGCCAGCACCTGGCCCAGCGCCACGCCCGCGCCGAGGCCCATCGCATCGCCCGCAATGCCGCCACCACCGCCACTGGCTTCGGCGAACTTGGGGATGGCCTGCGCCGTCTGGTACTGCATGAATTTGGCCATGTCGTTGCCCACCATGCCCATGCCGATCTTCTGGTCGAGGATCTTTTGCAGCTCTTCGGGCAGCGAGACGTTCTGCACCGTGAGAGATTCGATCAAGATGCCCAGCTTGGCAAAGATGGGCGCCAGTTCCTTGACCATCGCCTCCGCAAACATCACCTGGTTGGCCGCCAGGTCGAGGAACGGCAGGCCGCTGCCCGCAATGGCGTTGCTGATGTTCTGCAGCACCAGGCCGCGCAGCTGGCCTTCCAGGTCGGCCACGGGATACGACTCGCGCGTGCCCGAGATTTCGGTGTGGAAAGCCTTGGGGTCGGCAATGCGGAAGGCGTAGTTGCCGAACGCGCGCAGGCGCACGGCGCCAAAGTCCTTGTCGCGGATCGTGATGGGCTGGGGCGTGCCCCACTTCTGGTCGATCTGCTGGCGTGTGCTGAAGAAGTACACATCGCTCTTGAAGGGGGACTCGAAGAGCTTGTCCCAGTTCTTCAGGTACGTGAGCACCGGCAGCGTCTGCGTGGTGAGCTTGTAGGTGCCGGGACCAAACACGTCGGCCACCTGGCCTTCGTTGACGAAGATGGCCATCTGCGACTCGCGCACCACCAGCGTGCCGCCGTTCTGGATTTCCATGCCCGCCATGGGGAAGCGCCAAGCCAGCGTGCCGTCCCCCTCTTCGGTCCATTGAATGATGTCAATGAACTGTTTCTTGATGAAGTCCATGAGGGCCATGTGTGCTCCCAAAGCAAAAGAGGGGGTTGAAAAGAGCGGCCATCATAGCAACGGGGGCATGGCGCGGAGCGGCTTTTTTTGAGCCCCATCGGTGAACTGGTTCACGCGCTGAACCAGTTTGGTTGGCATGGCGCCGCCCGACCGGGATGCATGGCCGCTTGATAGTGGCTATCTCCGGCTTAGTGATGATCAATTAGCCAACGCTATTGAGAATTACTACCATTTCAACATCCCTGCTCACCACGGCAGGCCCTGATGAAGAAGTGAAAAGGAGTCCGCCATGTCCCACGTCCGCCGCGCTGCCCGCCAGAACAAAACCATGCTGATGAAAACTGGCAGCTACTACGTGATCCACATTTGCGTGGCCGCCCTGGTGGCCTATGCCGTCACGGGCAACCTGTGGGCCTCGCTCACGCTGAGCCTGCTGGAGCCCACGGTGCAGGCGGTCGCGTTCTTCTTCCATGAAAAGGCCTGGGACCGGGCTGCCCGGCGCGGCGCTGACGACGCCACACAGGCACCCAGCCCAGCCGCCTTGCAGGCCGTTTGAACCACCGTCTGAACCACCCGTACGAAGGAGCCCCCATGTATAGCATTCCCTTGCGCAGCCGCACCGCTACCGGCTTGGCCTTTCAACGCTGGCTCGTTCACCGGCTGGCCGGGCTGGTTGTAGCCAGCTGAGGTCGCCCGAGGCCACTCCAGCGCTGGCGCTGAAAACAACAATGCCCCGGCTGGCGGGGCATTGTGGGGAGCGCGGGAGAAACGACTCAGGCCTTTACGTCCAGCAGCGAACCCATCATTTCGTCTTGTGCCTTGATGGTCTGCAGATTGGCTTTGAAGGCGTAGGTGGCCGACATCTGCTCGACCGCCTCCTTCTCCAGCGCCACGCCCTCGGCCTCTTGCTGGCGCTGCACGGTGGCGCGCACGCCAGCGCTGTCGGCGGCCTCTTCCTGGGCCACCACTTGGCGGCGGTAGTTGGGGGTGTTCATGTTGGCCACGTTGTTGGCCGAGGCATCCAGCCGCAACTGCGCGGCCTGCAGGCCGGAACTGCCAATCGAAGAAATGGTTGCCATGGTGTGCCCCGCTCAAAAGCGCCAAAGAGTTGGCATTGTCTGCCTGCGCCGCGCTGCGGGCAAGTCATCAACCATGGGCCTCCAGTAGGCATTGTGCAAACGCCTGCGCCGCCCTCGGCGGTTGCGGCGACTTGCGCAGCACGCTCACAAACTGGCAGCGGTAGTGGAACTGCGCGGGCAGAACGGCCTGCATGAGCCCCTGGCGCTCGAAGCCTTCGGCGTAGTGGTCGGGCAGAAAACCCAGGTAGCGGCCTGAGAGGATCAGCGTGGCAATCGACTCCTGGTCGAACCCGGTGGCCTTGCGCGGCAGGCGGGTGCTGTGGCTCAGCTCCATGTTGGGCGAGTGGTAGCCCAGGCCCGCAAACTGGTAGGCGCGCAGGGATTCCCAGGTGAGCGCAGCATGGTCGGTGCCGTACAGCGGGTGGCGCGCGCCGCAGTACAGCAACATCGTTTCGGCGAACAGGTCGGCATAGACCAGGCTTTGCGACGTGCGGTGCGCCGGGATGATGCCAACGTGGAAGCTGCCGTCGATCAGCCCGCGCTCGATGGCCGGGATGGACGCCACGTGCATCTGCAGGCTGACTTCGGGCGCTTGGCTGGCAAAGAGCGCAATCGCATCGCCGATGTGCGCGGCCGGGTTGCTGGCGGTCTTGTCGAACACCGCCACCTCCAGCCGCCCGCCCATGCGGCGGTGGATGTCGTCGATGCTGCTGCGAAAGGCGTCCACGGCCGACAGCAGGCGCAGGGTCTCGTCGTACACGCGCTGCCCCTCGGCCGTGAGGGCAAAACCGGCCCGGCCCCGGCGGCACAAGGTGAGGCCCAGGCGGGTCTCCAGGTCCTTCATGTGGCGGCTGACGGTGCTGGTGCCGATGTTCAGCTCCAGCTCTGCGGCCGACATGCCGCCGCACTCGACCACGCTCTTGAACACCTGCAGCAGGCGCAGGTCCATGTCGCTGAGCTGGCCCAGTACGGCGCGGTGTTTGGGGGAAGGGTGGGGTGGAGGTGTTTTTACTTGCATAAACCGTCAAGTAAACATTGATATTGGAGTATTGGAGAGATTAACAGGCAGCGCAACAATGCCCTACGTCAAGCCCCAGACCGCTGGGGTTGTCTGCCTTTTGTCGCCGCCTTTGCACTGGAGAACCCCATGAGCTTCGTCAACATCGAAAAACCCGACGCAGGTGCCGAAGGCCCCCGCATGGACGCCGAGTGGCTGGACGCGCACTGGATGCCCTACACGGCCAACCGCCAGTTCAAGGCCAACCCTCGCATGATCGTGGAGGGCAGCGGCGCCTACTACACCGACGCGGACGGTCGCAAGATTTTTGATGGCCTCTCGGGCCTGTGGTGTGCGGGCCTGGGCCATGGCCGCCGCGAGATCGCCGAGGCCATTGGCAAGCAGGCGATGAAGCTGGACTACGCGCCCGCCTTCCAGTTCGGCCACCCCCTGTCGTTCGAGCTGGCCAATCGGGTCAAGGAACTGACGCCTGCGGGCCTGGACTATGTGTTCTTCACCGGCTCTGGCTCCGAGTCGGCCGACACCTCGCTGAAGATGGCACGCGCTTACTGGCGCAACAAGGGCCAGGCGAGCAAAACCCGCCTGATCGGCCGCGAAAAGGGCTACCACGGCGTGAACTTCGGCGGCATCTCGGTGGGCGGCATTGTTGCCAACCGCAAGATGTTCGGCCAGGGCATTGAAGCCGACCACCTGCCCCACACCCAGCCACCCGCTGGCTCGTTCCACAAAGGCATGCCGCCCACGGGCAAAGAGCTGGCCGACCGCCTGCTGGACGTGATTGCGCTGCACGACGCATCGAACATTGCCGCCGTGATCGTGGAACCTTTCTCGGGCTCGGCCGGCGTGGTGATCCCGCCCGTGGGCTACCTGCAGCGCCTGCGCGAGATCTGCACGCAGAACAACATCCTGCTGATTTTTGACGAAGTGATCAGCGGCTTTGGCCGCAGCGGCGCCTGGACCGGGGCCGAAGCCTTTGGCGTGACGCCCGACATCCTGAACTTTGCCAAACAAGTGACCAACGGCGCGCAACCGCTGGGCGGCGTGGTGGCCACCAAGGAGATCTACGACACCTTCATGGCGGCGGGCGGCCCGGAGTACATGCTGGAGTTCGCGCACGGCTATACGTACTCGGCCCACCCCGTGGCCTGCGCGGCGGGCATTGCGGCGCTCGACATCCTGCAGAAGGAAGACATGATCGGCCGCGTGAACGCGCTGGCGCCGTACTTCGAGCAAGCCGTGCACAGCTTGAAGGGCGCCAAGCATGTGGCTGACATCCGCAACTTTGGGCTGGCTGCTGGCTTCACCATTGCCGCGCTGCCGGGCGAGCCGGCCCGCCGCCCCTATGAAATTGCGATGAACTGCTGGAAGAAGGGCTTTTACGTGCGTTACGGTGGCGACACTATCCAGCTGGCGCCGCCCTTCATCAGCGAGAAGGCCGAAATCGACCGCCTGATCAACGCACTGGGCGATGCCCTGGCTGAAACGGCGTGATGACACACTCCGGCCCGTGCACGGCGGCCGCTGGCTTGGCGCGCGCCGTTTCATCCGCCAGCGGGAATACTCCTGATTCAATAGCTGCTAGCGCTTTCTAGATAAGCGCTAGCGGCACTTTTTACCTATATTTTTGCCATGAACCACGACAAGAACGTCACCACCACCGTCGGCCACCTGATCGACGGCAAGATCGTTGCGGACACGGCGCGCACGCAGCCGGTGTTCAACCCCGCCACGGGCCAGTCGACCACCAGCGTGGCGCTGGCCAGCAAGGCTACTGTGGAGGCCGCCATCGCTTCAGCCGAAGCCGCCTTCCCCGCCTGGCGCAACACGCCGCCCCTGAAGCGCGCCCGCGTGATGAGCAAGCTGAAAGTCCTGCTCGAAGAAAACGCCGACAAGATTGCCGCCCTGATCACCGCCGAACACGGCAAGGTGCTGGCCGATGCACACGGTGAGCTGCAGCGTGGCATTGAAAACGTCGAATACGCGAGCTACGCGCCCGAGCTGCTCAAGGGCGAGCACAGCCGCAACGTGGGCCCCAGCATCGACTCGTGGAGTGAGTTCCAGGCGCTGGGCGTCACCGCAGGCATCACGCCCTTCAACTTCCCGGCCATGGTGCCGCTGTGGATGTGGCCCATGGCCGTGGCCTGCGGCAACACCTTTGTGCTCAAGCCCTCGGAGCGTGATCCGAGCAGCACGCTGTTCATCGCCCAGCTCGCGCTGGAAGCGGGCCTGCCGCCCGGCGTGCTCAACGTGGTCAACGGCGACAAGCTGGCCGTCGATACGCTGCTGCAAGACCCTCGCGTGAAAGCCGTGAGCTTTGTGGGTTCGACCCCGATCGCTGAATACATCTACGCCGAAGGCTGCAAACACGGCAAGCGCGTGCAGGCCCTGGGCGGCGCCAAGAACCACGCCGTGCTCATGCCCGACGCGGACGTGGACAACGCCGTGAGCGCCCTGATGGGCGCGGCCTACGGATCGTGCGGCGAGCGCTGCATGGCCATCCCGCTGCTGGTGGCCGTGGGCGACGAAGTGGGCGACGCCGTGATCGCGGGCCTGAAGACCGAGATCGCCAAGATGAAGGTCGGCCCAGGCACCGACAACAGCAACGACATGGGCCCGCTGGTCACGAAGCCGCACTTCGAGAAGGTGAAGGGCTATGTGGACCAGGGCGTGGCGGAAGGCGCCACGCTGGTGGTCGATGGCCGGGGCGTTCAGGTGGCGGGCCATGAGGAAGGCTACTTTTTGGGGGCGTGCCTGTTCGACAACGTCAAGCCCGGCATGAAGATCTACCAGGAAGAGATCTTCGGCCCCGTGCTCGGTGTGGTGCGCGTGAAGACCCTGCAGGAAGCCATGCAGCTCATCAACGACCACGAGTACGGCAACGGCACCTGCATCTTCACGCGCGACGGCGAGGCCGCCCGCTACTTCACCGACCACATCCAGGTGGGCATGGTGGGCGTGAACGTGCCCCTGCCCGTGCCGGTGGCTTACCACTCGTTCGGCGGCTGGAAGCGTTCGCTGTTCGGCGACCTGCACGCCTACGGCCCCGACGCCATGCGCTTCTACACCAAGCGCAAGACCATCACCCAGCGCTGGCCCAGCGCCGGTGTGCGCGAGGGCGCGGTGTTCAGCTTTCCGAGCAGCCGCTGAGCAGGCACCCCGTCGCCTCCATCTGCCAGCGCCCCGAAGCCCCAGAGGTCTCGGGGCGTTTTTGCTGGGGCAGGATTGCTGCGGCACAGGTCATCACTGATGTACCCATATAAGCAGATTCGCTTACTAGGGTTTTTACCGTCTCCGCCCTACAATCGCAGACCCTTACAAAGCTGACAACCGCTGCGGAGTCTCTGCGGCATGGTTTTTTGCACCCATCCTGACTGAGTTGGAGACACTGAATGCCCGAGAACACCACGGCCCAGAACAACAACGATTCCGACAAGCGCGCCCAGTTGCGCCGTGCCGCTCTCGAGTACCACGAGTTTCCCAAGCCCGGCAAGATCGCCATTGCCGCCACCAAGCAGATGGTCAACCAGCATGACCTGGCGCTGGCCTACTCGCCCGGTGTGGCCGCACCTTGCGAAGAAATCGTCAAGGACCCGGCCAATGCCTTCCGCTACACCTCGCGCGGCAACCTGGTGGCCGTCATCACCAACGGCACCGCCGTGCTGGGCCTGGGCGACATCGGCGCGCTGGCCTCCAAGCCTGTGATGGAAGGCAAGGGCGTTCTGTTCAAGAAATTCGCCGGCGTGGATGTGTTCGACATCGAGATCGACGAAAAAGACCCCCAGAAGCTGGTGGAAGTGATCGCCGCGCTGGAGCCGACCTTCGGCGCCATCAACCTCGAAGACATAAAGGCCCCTGACTGCTTCTACGTGGAGCGCGAGCTGCGCAAGCGCATGAAGATCCCGGTCTTCCACGACGACCAGCACGGCACGGCCATCACGGTGGCGGCGGCCATCGTGAATGCGCTGAAGGTGGCGGGCAAGAAGATCGAGGAGGTGAAGCTGGTCACCAGCGGCGCGGGTGCAGCGGCGCTGGCCTGCCTGAACCTGTTGCTCAAGGTGGGTGTGCAGCGCAAGAACGTGTTTGTCACCGACCTGGCTGGTGTGGTCTACGAGGGCCGCGAAGAGCTGATGGACGACGACAAGCGCCAGTTCATGCAAAAGACCGACGCGCGCAAGCTGGCCGAGGTGATGGTGGGCGCGGACGTGTTCCTGGGCCTGTCGGCGGGCAACGTGCTCAAGCCCGAGATGGTGGCCACCATGGCCGAGCGCCCGGTGATCTTCGCGCTGGCCAACCCTAACCCCGAAATCACGCCCGAGCTGGCGCACAGCGTGCGCAGCGACATCATCATGGCCACGGGGCGTTCGGACTACCCGAACCAGGTCAACAACGTCCTGTGCTTCCCGTATATCTTCCGCGGCGCACTCGACTGCGGCGCCACCACCATCACCGATGAGATGGAAATCGCGGCCGTGCACGCCATCGCCGAGCTGGCCCAGGCCGAGCAGAGCGAAGTGGTGGCCGCCGCCTATGTGGGCGAGAAGCTGTCGTTCGGCCCCGAATACCTGATTCCCAAGCCGTTCGACCCGCGCCTGATGATGAAAATTGCGCCGGCCGTGGCCCAGGCCGCCATGGACAGCGGCGTAGCCCAGCGCCCCATCGCCGACATGGACGCATACCGCGACCGGCTGCAGACCTTTGTCTACGCCTCCGGCACGACGATGAAACCCATCTTCGACGCCGCCCGCACTGCCGCCAAGAAGCGCGTGGCCTACGCCGAGGGTGAGGAAGAACGCGTGTTGCGCGCCGCGCAGATCGTGGTGGACGAAAAGGTGGCCCGCCCGACGCTGATCGGCCGCCCCGCCATCATTGCCCAGCGCATCGAAAAGTTTGGCCTGCGCCTGAAGGAAGGCGTGGACTACGACGTGGTCAACACCGACTTCGACCACCGCTACCGCGACTTCTGGCAGACCTACCACCGCATGACCGAGCGCAAGGGCATCACCCAGCAGGTCGCCAAGATCGAAATGCGCCGGCGCCTCACGCTCATCGGCGCCATGATGCTGCACAAGGGCGAGGTGGACGGCCTGATCTGCGGCACCTGGGGCACCACGGCCAACCACCTGCTCTACATCGACCAGGTGATCGGCAAACACGCCGGCGGCGCCGACAGCACTGCGCAGGATGTGCCGGTATACGCCTGCATGAATGGCCTCATGCTGCCCGGGCGCCAGGTGTTCCTGGTGGACACCCACGTCAACTACGACCCAACCCCCCAGGAGCTGGCCGAGATCACCGCCCTGGCTGCCGAGGAAATGATGCGCTTTGGCGTCAAGCCCAAGGCCGCGCTGCTGTCGCACTCCAACTTCGGCACCAGCAACCACCCCAGCGCCGTCAAAATGCGCCAGACGCTCGAACTGCTGCGCCAGCAAGCCCCCTGGCTGGAAGTGGACGGTGAAATGCATGGCGACGTGGCGCTGGACGGCAAGGCCCGTGCGGCCCTCATGCCCAGCAGCGAACTGACGGGTGACGCCAACCTGCTGGTGTTCCCCAACATCGACGCCGCCAACATCGCCTACAACCTGCTCAAGACCGCCGCAGGCGGCGGCATCGCCATCGGCCCCGTGCTGCTGGGTGCGGCCAAGCCGGTCCACATCCTGACGCCCAGCGCCACCGTGCGCCGCATTGTGAACATGACAGCACTTACCGTGGCCGATGCCAACGTGTCAAGATAAGCCAAAAATTGATAGCAAGCGCTAACTTAAAGAGCTTGTTTTTCCCTTCAGCGTCTGCCCAATCTTTGTGCAGACGCTTGCTTTTTGGGGGCCGTTGAGCGACACTAGCGGCTCGAAATTTCGGGTTAACCCGTAGTTTCTGAAAGGTTCGTTGATGCTGAAGGCTGTAGCCACCCGGGCGCGCAAAGCAGGGTTTTTGTGTGTTTTGGGTGTTGCGTTCGTGTTGTCCCCGGTAGCGGGGCATGCCCGGAACTCCCCGTCCACCGACGGCTCCATCCCCCCTATCGCATTGGCCGAGTTGCCGCCCCAAGGGCGGGCGACGTATGCGCTGATCCGTGAAGGAGGGCCCTTTCCGTATGACAAGGACGGAACAGTTTTTGGCAATCGCGAGCGGCTGTTGCCCGCCCACAAGCGGGGCTACTACCGTGAGTACACCGTCAGAACACCAGGATCGCGCAACCGGGGAGCCCGGCGCATTGTGTGTGGCGGCAAGCCCCGGGTTCCGGACGCCTGCTACTACACCAGCGATCACTACGCCAGTTTTCGCGAGATCGTCGAGTGACCCCCGTTGCGCTGCACGCAGGCCAGAGATACGCTGGCAGCGGTAAGCGCGCCCCCTTGAATCCCCCACCCGCAGGCTGCATCCCGCAGCCCTGCGAAATGCCAGAAGTTTGTGGACTTTAAAAAGAAAGAGTAGCGGAGATGCAGACGCCACTTCGTAAAGACCTGGAAACGCCACTGCGTGGCGTGCGCACCAACATCGTGCAGTCCATTCGCGCTTTCCGCGTGCAGGACCTGCAGGATGCGGCCACCTCCATGGGTCACCATTTCTTGTACGCCAACCTGGCCCACGCACAGTCCAAGCAGGATGTGCTGGACCTGATTGCCGGGCAATTCACCTTCCCGTCGCACTTCGGCAAGAACTTTGATGCGTTGTACGACTGCATGACGGATCCCTTGCATAAATCGGGCCCGCAGCCTGGTTTCATCGTGGTGCTGGAGCAGATCCCCGCCACGGGCAAGTTCGACAAGGAAGCGCGTGAACAACTGCTCGATATCTTCCGCGACGCCGCCGACTACTGGGGCGACCGCAAGATACCGTTCCGGTGTTTCTATTCTTTTCTGTAGCCCGTTCTGCATCCACCAGCCAAGCAGAACGGGCGAACGAGGCTACCGGCACCCAACAAGGTGTCGAGGGCATAGAAATCGGCACGGATTCCGCCGAAAAAATGCCGACCGACAAGCTTGTCGATGTCTCCCCGATGGCGCTGCGCATGAGCAGCCCTTTCAACGCGGGTTACTGGCTGAGCGCGGCGTAACAGAGACATCCCCCTGAGGCGCTTTGCGCCTTCCCCCTTCTCTCGAATTGCTGCGCAATTCGGGAAGGTGGACGATGCCCTCGCGGCGGGGCGGCCCTTGCTTGGCATCTCTCGCCTGGGGCGCGCCAGTTGTTGACGCTTTGCAGCCAAATCAGGCACTAGCGCTTATGCATCAAGCGCTAGCAGCTATTGATTTATGAGCATTCCTGCGCCAGAGCGACAAACTCGCTCACCGGCACTTCCTCGGCGCGGCGCTGGGTGTCGAAGGTGCCGGCGAACTGGCGCGCTTCGAGCCAGCGGCCCAAGGTGTGGCGCAGCAGCTTGCGGCGCTGGCTGAAGGCGACCTGCACCAGTTCTTCCAGCAGGGGCACCGACAAAGGCGCAGGCTCTGCGTGCGGCACCATGCGGACCACGGCGCTGTCCACGCGTGGGGGTGGGTCAAAGCTCTCAGGCGGCACGAACAGCACGTTTTCCATGGCGTAGCGCCACTGCAGCATGACTGACAGGCGCCCATAGTCGCTGGTGGCGGGCTCGGCCACCATGCGGTCGATCACTTCCTTTTGCAGCATGAAGTGCTGGTCTTCGATGACCTGCACATGGTCCAGCAAGTGGAACAGGATGGGCGTGGAGATGTTGTAGGGCAGGTTGCCCACCACGCGCAGCTTGAGGTCGGGCAACGCGGCTTTCTCGCGCATCGCCAGTGCCAGCGCGGTGAAGTCCACCTTGAGCACGTCGGACTCGATCACTTCCAGCTGGCCGTGCAGACGCAGGCGCAAGGCCAGATCGCGGTCCAGCTCGATGACCGTGAGGCGCCCCAGGCGCTCGACCAGGGGCTGGGTCAGCGCCGCGAGGCCCGGCCCGATCTCAACCATGGGCTGGCCCGGATGGGGTGCAATGGCCTGCACGATATCTTCGATGATGCCCTTGTCGGACAGAAAATGCTGTCCGAAGCGCTTGCGGGGGATGTGTTTCAACGCGTGCTTACCTGTCTGATCATCGATCGGTCACTGCGGTGGGTCGCGGTATTCGACATACGCGCGTCCGCGCAGCTCCTGCGCCCAGGTGGCGTAGGCCTCGTCCAGTTTCTTCTCGCGCACGGTGTCGCGCGCCATGTCGCGCTGCTCGCGCTGGGTGAGTTTGGCCTCGCGGCGCTCCAGCAGCTGGATCAGGTGCACGCCGAAACGCGAAACCACGGGTTCGCTGATGTCGCCGGGCTTGAGGGCGTTCAGGGCCTGCTCGAACTCAGGCACATAGCGGCCGGGGGTGGCCCAGCCCAAGTCGCCACCTTCCTTGGAGCTACCGTCCTGCGAGTGCTCACGGGCCAGCGCCGCAAAATCGGCCTGCCCCATCTGCACACGGCGGCGGTAGTCGGCCAGGCGAGCGGCGGCGGCGCTTTCGGAAAGTTGCGGCCCCGTGCGCAGCAGGATGTGGCGGGCATGGTTTTGCACCACCGTGGTGGGCACGCCAGCCGTGACTCGCTCGATCACCTTGAGCACGTGGAAGCCCGCTGGCGAGCGCACGGGCCCGACGATGCTGCCCACAGGCAGGCCCAGCGTGGAGTTCACAAACAGCTCGGGATACCGGTCGGCCGGGCGCATGCCCAGCTGGCCGCCCGCGCGCTGTCCCTCTGGCGCATCCGAAAACTCGCGGGCCACGGCCGCAAAGTCTTCCCCCGCGCGCACCTTGTCGGCCGCGCGCTGGGCGCGTGCCTGGCGCTCGGCCACCTGCACGGGGCTCGCGTTCTCGGGCACCAGCACCAGCACATGGCCCAGGTTGATCTCCATCGAAGCGACGTCGTTGCCCTTTTGCTGCTCGCGCAGGTACTGGTCGATGTCCAGGTCGGTGACTTTCACGCGCGCCTCCACCTCGCGCTCGCGCAGGCGCTGCAGCAGCAACTGGTTGCGCAATTCCTCGCGGAAGCGCTCCTTGCCCATGCCGTCCCGCGCCAGGCGGCGGTAGAGGTCATCGACCGACATGTTGTTCTGGCGGGCCACGCCCTGTTCGGCCTGCGACACGGCGTAGTCATCCACCTTGAGGCCCGATTCCTTGGCTTGCTGCAGCTGTGCGCGCTCCAGGATGAGGCGCTCCAGCACCTCGCGCGCCAGCAGCTCCCGGGGCGGCATGGCACCCCCTTGCTGGGCCAGCTGGGCTTCGGCGCGGGCCAGGCGCGCGCGGACCTCGTTGTTGGTCACGGGCTCGGAATTGACCACGGCGACAATGAAATCCGCCTGCCGGGGTGCCGAGCTGCTGCTACCACTCGCCGTTTCTGCAGGCAGCGTGATCGATGGTGCGGCCGCCGGGCGCGCCGTCAGCCCTTTGCCCGACGGTGCGCCGGAAGGGCGCAGCCCTTGGGCCAGGACGCCCTGGGAGAGCAGGGAAGCCAGGGTGGCAATGGCCAGTGCAATGACACGGTGATTCATGGCGTTAAGCGTAGGAGCGTTGGGCGTTAGTCGTAGTTGCTGAAACGGCTGGGCGTTGTGACCTGCTCGCGCAGGTTCTGGTAACGCGGCACATTCTGCTTGAAGGTGTCCAGGGGGCTGGAGCCCAGGCTCAGGCGCGAGAAGCCGACGAACTCGATCTGGAACAACAGGCGGGTGTTGGAGGTGGTCACGCTGCTTTGCAGGCGCTCCAGCACCACACGGCCAATCCAGCAGCAGCTGTCGTACTCCAGTCCCACCACGGTGTCCACCAGCTTGCGGTCCTGCAGGCTGTAGTTCAGACGGCCTACGCTGTACCAGCGCCCGCCGCCCTGCCCTCTGCCCGCGCCCAGGTCCTTGCCCTTGTCGCCCCACAGGTCGTTCAGCGGCCACTGCCAGCCGATGTCGATCTGTTCGCTGGTGCCGCGCTGCAGGCGGTAAGCCGCGCTCACGGTGCGGTAATTGCCGGGGCTGTAGCGCGCGCCGATGGTCGAGCGGATGGAGCGGCCCGTCTTGGGGTTGTACTGCACGGTGGAGTCAAAGCCCCACTGGGGCGTCCAGCTGATGCCCGCGCCCAGCAACAGGTCCGACAGGCGCTCGCTCACGGGGGTACCGCCGGGCAAGGTGACCTTCTGGTCCGAGAACCGCAGCCGCTGGGCAATGCCAAAGCGTGCGGCCTCGGCGCCCGTGTTCGGGTCCAGCAGCCGGGTGGTCACGCCCAGTGTGAGCAGGTTGTTGTCGGCCAGCCGGTCGTTACCCCCGAAAGCGTTCTCGGTGTAGATGGTGGCGAAGTTGAAATCATTGGCCGCCGTGTCGTACACGGGCAGCATGCTCTGGTCGCGGTAGGGCGTGTAGGTGTAGAACGCGCGCGGCTCCAGCGTCTGCAAAAAGGCGCGGCCAAAGTAGGCGGCATCGCGTTCGAACACCAGCCCGCTGTCCAGGCTGAAGGTGGGCAGGGTGCGGTTGGCTGAACGCTGCCCGTTGGACAGCGCCGAGTCAAACTGGTACTGCGTGGCGTGCAATTGCAGGCGCGGGGTCACGAAGCCGCCCGGCGCCAGAAACGGCCGGCTGATCTGCGCCATCGCATAGCTGCGGTTGGCATTGGGCTGGCCTGTCAGCTCGCGGGCGGCCTGGAAGCGGGTGGTGTCCAGCTCCACGCTGGCATCGAGCCCGCCACCCAGCTGCGACGGTGCATAGCGCCACTGCAACTGGGGCAGCCGGTCATACGGCGGCACGATGGGCGAGGTCACGTCCTGCAATGTCTGCCACTTGAGGGTGCGCACGCTGGCGGACATGTCATTGCGCGCCCACGACAGCGTGGCGTCGCCCGGCAGCAGGCGCTGGCGCAGCAGGTCGGACGCCCGGCCAAAGTCGCGCCAGTAGTTGTCATCGCTCACGCGATTGACGTTCAGATTGAGCCCCAGCCCGCCGATGGCGGTGTCAAAGGCGCCCTGGTGCTGGCCCGAAAAGCTCCAGCGCATGCGGTCGCGCAGGCGGTCGGTGGGCATGACATCGGCGCTGATCTGGCCGGTGTAGCTGGGCTCCAGGTAGCGGAACTCGCCCCCTAGATTGGCGCCACGCTTGGTCATGAGCGCGGCGCGCAGCGTGGCGTCGCGGTTGGGTGCGATGTTCCAGTAGTAGGGCTGGATGTACGCCACCCCGTCGCGGCTGTCCAGCCCGATGGTGGGCGGCAGCAGGCCGGACTTGCGCTTGTCCGACAGCGGGAAGGTGATGTACGGAATGGGCAGCACAGAGACGCCCTTGAACTCCAGCACCGCGTCTTCGGCGGTGCCGACCTCTTCCTCGTTGTCGATGCGAATGGTGGCGGCGCGCAGCACCCAGTCGGGCTGCCAGCTTTCTTCATTGCCGCGCTCGCAGGTGGTGTAGGTGGCGTTGTGCACCACGGCACGGTCGCGGTCGATGAAATCCACGCGCGTGGCGTCGCCGTGCGCCTGGGTGGCCAAAAATCGGTAGCGCGCGTCGCTGAAGAAACCCTCAAAAGCATCCACCCGCAGCTCCAGCGCCGTGCCTTCGTACACGTTGCCCGCGCGGTTGATGCGCACCTTGCCGTTGGCCTTGGCCAGGTCTTCGGGCACGTTGTAGTCCAGGCGGTCGGCACGGATCACGGTGTCGCCCCGGCGCAATTCGGCATTGCCTTCGATGACGGCGTTCAGGTCGGTCTGGCCGCTGATCCGGTCCCCCGTCACAAAAACGGGGAGCTGGGGCCGGACCGCCTCGGGAATCTTTTCCTGAAGCAGGGGCGAGGTGCGCAGCGCAGGAGGTGCATCCCAGGCGCTGGCAGGCGGGTCGGCGTCAGGCGCCTGCGCCAGCACAGAGAGCGGCAGACCGCACCAGGCCAGCGCCACGCCATAAGCCAGGGCCCGGGGTACGGGAGCGCGCAGCCGCTCGGGCTTCGCCTTGGCGGGCCGGGGCCGGAGGGAGGATGTCTGCACGGTGGGGGGCTTGCAGCGTGGCACGTGGGGCGGTGGGCAGGGGCGGATCAAAGAAGGAGGAACCCGCCCACCTCAGAGCCTGGGGGGAGCGGGTTTGTAAAATCGGATTATCCATGAGCCACCCATCTTCCCCTTCTCCCGCCTGCCCGCCCCCGGGCACGGCCGTGGCAACCCCCGCAACTTCCACCGTGGCCTGGCCCGATGCGGCCCGCCAGACAGCCTTCGAGGCCTGGCTGGCGCCCCTGGTGGGCCCGCACCAGCTACTGCCCGCCACGCTGCGCCCCGCCTCGGCGGACGCGAGCTTTCGGCGCTACCTGCGCATCGACAGCGCCATGGGCTGCAGCCGCATCGTGATGGATGCGCCGCCGGACAAGGAAAACTGCAAGCCCTTCGTGCAGGTGCAGGGCCTGATGGCCGCCGCCGGTTTAAACGTGCCCGAGATCCTTGCGTACGATGAACCGACCGGCTTCATGCTGCTGTCCGACCTGGGCCACCAGACGCTGATTGAGCTGCTGAACCCCGAAAAGCCCCAGGACGCCTACGCTTGGTACCAGCAGGCCACCGACGTGCTGCTGGACTGGCAAAAAGCCTCCCAGCCGGGCGTGCTGCCGGCCTATGACGAGGCGCTGCTGCGCCGCGAACTGGCGCTGTTCCCCGACTGGTACCTGGCCAGGCACCGCAGCGTCACGCTGGACGACAAGCAGCAGGCCACGCTGGCCAGCGCCTTTGATGCCATCGTCGCCCACAACCTGGCCGCCCCCCAGGTCTATGTGCACCGCGATTTCATGACCCGGAACCTGATGGCCCCCACCGAACAGGGCGCGCCCCTGGGGGTGCTGGACTTCCAGGACGCCGTCTACGGCCCTATCACCTACGACATTGCCAGCCTGCTGCGCGATGCGTTCATCAGCTGGGAAGAGGAATTTGTCATCGACATTACGGTGCGTTACTGGGAGAAGGCGCGCAAGGCCGGACTGCTGGGGGCCCGCAGCGCCAGCGGCTGGGGCGATGACTTCGGCGAGTTCTACCGTGCCGTGGAATGGATGGGCCTGCAGCGCCACCTCAAGGTCGCCGGCATCTTTGCGCGCCTGACCCTGCGCGACGGCAAGCCCAAGTACCTGGCCGATGCGCCGCGTTTCATGGCCTACATCCGCGCCACGGCCAACCGCTACCGGCAGCTGGGGCCGCTGCTCAAGATGCTCGACCAGATCGAAGGTACCGAGCCGGTGGTGGGCTTTGCCTACGGCCGGATGTAGCGGCGCGACTGGGCGCACACAGTAAAACAGAATAAAACTAGGCTCTAGCGCTTGTCTATCAAGCGCAAGTAGCTATAAATTAAGTAGCAAATGCCCCGTTTCCATTGCCCGGCCCTTCTGGCCACCGGCGCCGAGCTAGACCTGCCCCCCGGCGCTGCGCGCCACGTGCAGGTGCTGCGCCTGCAGCCGGGCGACACCATCACGCTGTTCCACGGCGGGCAAGCCGAGAGCGACCCGGGCGGCGAATTCGACGCCACCATACTGAAGATGGGCCGCAGTGACGTGCGTGTGGTGGTGGGCGCCCACCATGCCACCGAACGTGAAGCCCCGCGTGCCGTGCACCTGCTGGCCGGTATCACCGCCAACGAACGCATGGACTGGCTGGTGGAGAAAGCCACCGAGCTGGGCGTGGCGAGCATCACGCCCCTGGTGGCCGAGCGCAGCGTGCTCAAGCTCAAAGGCGAGCGGGCCGAGAAAAAAATCGCCCACTGGCAGGCCGTGGCCGTGGCCGCCTGCGAGCAGTGCGGCCGCAACCGCGTGCCCGTGGTGCACAACGCCGTGGACCTGGCCGGCTGGGTACGCGCCCAGGCCCAGGCCACCACAGTGCAGCGCCTGCTGCTGTCGCTGCGCGCGGGCACGGCGCCGCTGCACACGGCGGCGGGCCCGGCCGGGCCCGTGGTGTTTCTCTCCGGCCCCGAAGGCGGGCTCTCCAGCACCGAGGAAGACCTGGCACTGCAACACAGCTTTGCCCCGGTCACGCTGGGCCCCCGTGTGCTGCGCGCCGAGACCGCACCGCTGGCCGCCTTGGCGGCACTCACGCTTCTTTAAGGATGACCTGCATAACTCCCTGCGGTCTGTGATAGCGCGGCCTCGGGCGGTTCGCTGCGTTGCTTTTCTTGCCAATAGCCCGGCTATTGGCTGCCAGAAGACGCCTTGCGCCCCATCCCGATCCGCACTACCACCGACTCGCGAGGGTTATGCAGGACATCCTTAACGGGGTCAGGGTCCTTCGGCGAAACCCCAGGCCGCGCCTGGGCAGGGCTGTACGCCGGGCGATGACCCTCCTAGAATGAAAAGCGCACGGCCAGGCCCCGTTGCACGCCGCAGCGCAGCCCCACCCATCCACACGCCACCCGACCGCCCGGGCAGGAGCACCCACCTTGCGCACACCTTCCCGCTGGCACCGCATTCGGGACGTGGTTCTCTCCACCGACCGTCGGCGGCGCACGCTGGTGGCCATGGCGTTGCTCGCGCTGGTGCTCATGACCAGCAGTGCGGGCGTCATGCTGATGGTGGCAACGGCGAGCAGCGCAGTGAACGCCGTTGCCGTGCAATGGTGGGCCGCCATCTCGGTCGGCGGGATGGTGGTGATGACCGCGTTCATCCGTTCGGGCGAGACCGCGCGGCTCAGCGACCCCTCACTCACCGTGCCCCAGATGGTCTGGACCATCACCAGCGGCGCCGTGGCTTATGTGCTGGCGGGCGACGCGCGGGGCGTGGTGCCCGCGGTGCTGGCCATGATCCTGTTCTTTGGCACCTTTGGCCTGACCGTGGCCGAGGTGATCGGCATCGGCGTGTATGCACTGCTGGCCTTCGGCTGTGCGGTGGCGGCCACCACGCGTTTTAACGCCAGCCCGTTTGGCTACCTGGATACCGCCTATGCGCTCATGGTGCTGATCGTGCTGGGGGGCAGCATTGCGCTGAACCTGCGCATCCAGCGCATCCGCGCGCGGCTGCAGGAGCAGCGCGAGGCGCTGGCCCAGGCGCTCGCCGTCAACCGCGATCTGGCCACCCGCGACGAGCTGACCGCCCTGCCCAACCGCCGCGCCATGCAGGACCTGATGGAGCTGGAACGCCGCCGCAACCTGCGCAACGGCCGCCCCCTGCTGCTGGCCCAGCTGGACATTGACCACTTCAAGCGCGTCAACGACACCCATGGCCACGCCACGGGCGACCGGGCGCTGCAGGCCTTTGCGGGCATCGTGCGGGCCAGCGTGCGCGACACCGATGTGCTGGCCCGCTGGGGTGGCGAAGAGTTTGTGCTGCTGCTGTCCGACACCCAGATGGACGATGCCCGCGACCTGCTGGAGCGCGTGCGCCAGGCCGTGGCCGCGATGGAGATTCCGCACGCTGCCGGCGTGCTGCGCATGACGGTATCGGCTGGCCTGGCACTGCACCTGCCCGGCGACATGGTGGAGCAGACGCTGGAGCGCGCCGACCAGGCGCTGTACACCGCCAAGTCGCTGGGGCGCAACCGCGTTGTGGTGGCGCCCTCCGGCCCGCGCGCCGCGCGGGCCTCGGCCGCGTCCTCCTGACTCCCGCCGCACTGTCCGGTGCAGGTGCTCAGGCACTAAGCCGTGGCGGCGCGCGCATCTGCTCCGGGGTGGTGAAGTAGGCTGCTAAGGTGCCGAGCTGCTCGCGCGCCTGACGCAGTTCGTGCCGCGCCACAGTGCGCAGGTGCACCTCGTCGGGCCCATCCATCAGCCGCAGCGCGCGGCCCCAGGTCCAGAACGCCGCCAGCGGCGTGTCGGGCGACAGGCCCATGGCGCCAAAGATCTGCATGGCGCGGTCCACCACGCGCTGCTGCAGGCGCGCGGCCACCACCTTGATGGCGGCAACCTGGGCACGCACAGTGCGCGCATCCGAAGCGTCGCCCTGGTCCAGCAGCCAGGCCGCATGCAGCACCAGCAGGCGCGCCTGGTCGATCTCGATGCGCGACTCGGCCAGCCATTCCTGCACATTGGCCTGCTCGGCCAGCGGCTTGCCAAACGCCGTGCGCTCCAGCGCTCGCTCAGTGGCCAGGTGCAGCGCCAGCTCGCACTGGCCGATGGTGCGCATGCAGTGGTGCACACGGCCGGGGCCCAGGCGCGCCTGCGCCATCGCAAACCCCGCGCCCCAGTCGCCCAGCAGGTGGTCCGCAGGCACACGCACGCCCTGCAGCAGGATCTCGCAATGCCCCTCGGGCGCATGGTGGTGCAGCACGCTGATGTTGCGCACGATCTGCACACCCGGCGTGTCCACGGGCACCAGCACCATGCTGTGGCGGTGGTGGCTGTCTGCACCATCGGCATCCGCATTGCGGCACAGCACGATGAGCAGTTGGCAGTGCGGATGCGCCGCGCCGGTGATGAACCACTTGCGGCCGCAGAGCACCAGGCCATCGCCCTCGCGCCGCACCGTGGTCTGCAGGTTGGTGGGGTCGGACGAGGCCACGTCGGGCTCGCTCATCGCAAAGGCTGATCGCATCTGGCCGTGCAGCAACGGCACCAGCCAGCGGGCGCGCTGCGCGGGTGTGGCAAAGCGGTGCAGCAGCTCGATGTTGCCGGTGTCTGGCGCCTGGCAGTTGAACACCTCGGCCGCCCAGGGCAGGCGGCCCATGGCCTCGGCCAGCGGCGCGTAGTCCAGGTTGGACAGGCGCGTGCCGGGCTCGTCGTCCTCAAGCGTGGGCAGGAACAGGTTCCACAGGCCTTCTTCGCGCGCCAGCGCCTTCAGGTCCTCCACAAAAGGCGGCGGGTAGTCGCCCGCCAGCACGGCCGCATGCCAGGCAGGGTTGTAGGGCAGCAGATACCGGTCCATGAACGCCAGCAGGCGATCACGGCATTGAAGGGCCAGAGGGGAAGGTGCGAAGTCCATGAGGGCATTGTGAAAACAGCGCCAGCGCGCGTCACAACGCAGGCGACAACGGGCTTGATACAAGTCAGGACCGGGCCGGATGGGTGACACAGCGGGCTCGAAAATGCTTCTGTTTTTATAGCTGTTAACGCTTATCAAACAAGCGCTAGAGCCCTACTTCATGCAAGAACCTCAACGCCACACGCTACCATCGCCCCATGAGCACCCATTACGAAACCCTGCCCCACGCCGACACCTACCGCGAGGCCTTTGCGGTCGAGCCACCGCAGGCCCTGGGTGAACGCCACCTGTGGCCACGCAAGCCCGGCTTCTTCATCGTGCATGCGGCCACGGCAGCCGCCATTGCCCAGCCAGTGGTGGCCAAAGCGGCGGCCGACGCCGAACCCAGCCCCCCGGCAGACACGCCCACAGACGCACCCGCCGCCAGCACGGAACGCGTGCTCGTGCCCGCGCAATGGGGCCTGGTGCCGCACTGGGTCAAGTCGGCATCCGATGCCAAGCTGCGCGCGCCCAAGCTGGTCAATGCCAAGTCCGACACCGCCTCCACCGGCACCGCGTTCCGCGACGCGTGGCTGAATGGCCAGCGCTGCATCGTGCCCATGGTGGCGTTTTACGAAGACGACCTGCGCAGCGGCAAGGCCGTGCCTACTCGCGTGGCGCGCGTGGACGGCAAGCCCATGGGCGTGGCGGGCCTGTGGGCGCGCTGGCAGGGGGCCGATGGCGAGGTGATCATCAGCTACTGCCTGCTCACGGTGAACGCCAACAACCACGCACTGCTGCACCGCTACGGCCAGCCCGGCAGCGAAAAAAGCATGCCCGCCATCCTGAACGAAGGCGCCTACGACGCGTGGCTCACGGCCCGGCCAGAGAAGGCCAAGGAGTTCATGCGCCAGTACGCGGCGCAGTGGCTCACGGCCAACCCGGTGGAAAAAAAGGCGGACAAGGTGCCCAAGGGTCTGCTGGGCTGATGCCGCGCCGCGTGAGCGGCACGGTGGCGCGGTGGGAGACTCAGGACGGCCGCTTCATCTGGCAGGACGTGGGCTGGGCGCTGATGTAGTTGTCCCAGGCCACTTCGGAGCGGAAGCCGTAGCCGGTCTTCTCCGCGTCGTACTTCACGCCCTTGCTGCCTTGCTTGGCCCAGATGCCCAGGTACAGCGGCGCTTCGAGCTGGTGGTCGGTCTTGCGCATGCGCACCTCGCCCATGGGGCTCTTGTAGGTCATATTTTCCAGCGCAAAGGCCACCTTCTTCGCATCGGTGGACTGGGCTTTGCGCATGGCCTCGCGCAGCATGTGCATGCTGTTCCAGTGCGCGGCAAACACAAAGTCGTCGCCGGTCTTCTTCTTGTAGTCCACGTAGATCTTTTCCAGATCGGGGGTGGGGGCGTTGTGCACCCAGTTCCAGATCACCCCCACCTTGCCTTCTCCCCAGGGCCCGATTTGCGCGGGCGTGCCGGGGTTGTTGGCGTTGAGGGTGAAGTAGTTGATGTTCAGGCCATAGTCGCGCGAGGACTTGAACAGCAGCGTCAGGTCGCTGCCCCAGTTGGAGGTGATGACCGTGTCGGCCTTGGCGGCAGCCATCTTGGCCACGTAGGGCGCAAAGTCGCGCGTCTGCGCGATGGGGATGAAGTCGTCGCCCACGATCTCGATGTCCGGCCGTTTGCGCGCCAGGTATTCCTTGGCGGCCTTGGAGACCTGGCGGCCGTGGGTGTAGTCCTGGTTGAGCAGGTACACGCGCTTCACGTCCTTGCGGCCTTGCAGGTAGGTGGTCAGCGCCTCCATCTTCATCTCACTTGATGGATAGAAGCGGAAGTGCCAAAAGCTGCAGCGCTCGTTGGTGAGCTGCGGGTCCATGGCGGCGTAGTTGAGGTACACGGTGGCGCGCTCCGGATCGCGCTCGGCGAGCTTGTTGAGGCCGTCCACCAGCGCCAGCGCCACCCCCGATCCGCCCCCTTGGGTGATGTAGCGTACGCCCCGGTCGGTGGCAGCCTTGAGTGCGTTCAGGCTCTCCTGCGGCGTGCCCTTGTTGTCGAAGTCCATCACCTCGAACTTGGGCTCGTTGGGCCCCGCCTTGGCATTGACCTGCGCCACCACCTCGCGCAGCTGGTTGAGCGAGCTTTGGCCGGTGAGCGCGAACGGGCCTGACAGCAGATCGATGAAGCCGATCTTCACCGTCTCGGCCGCGCCGGCGTGCGCCGCCATCACCAGCGCTGCGGCGCATGCGCCGACCTGAAGCCATTTCCTGGGAACCAAATTCATGTCTGTCTCCGTGGGGTGGGTGAGTGGAAAAGAAAGGAAAGCCGAAAGCCGTCAGTGCGTGGCTGCGTCACTCGCCGCCGAACACCGCGCCATGGCGTTGCCGCAGCTCGTTTTTCTGGACCTTGCCGGTGCCGCCCAACGGCAGGCTTTCGACAAACAGCACCTCGTCGGGCAGCCACCACTTGGCAACACGCTCTGCGAGGAAGTCCTGTATCTGCGCCTTGTCGAGCGACTGGCCGGGCTTGCGCACGATGAAGAGCAGCGGGCGTTCGTCCCACTTGGGATGCTTGACGCCGATGACAGCGGCCATGGCCACCGCCGGGTGGGCCACGGCGGCGTTCTCCAGGTCGATGGAGCTGATCCACTCTCCGCCCGACTTGATCACGTCCTTGGTGCGGTCGCGAATCTGCACCACGCCCTGGGGGCTGATGGTGGCGATGTCGCCGGTGGGGAACCAGCCATCGGCCAGCGCCGAACGCTCGGCCTTGTGGTACCGGTCCACGATCCACTGGCCGCGCACCATCAGCTCGCCCTGCGCCACCCCGTCGCGGGGCAGGCTGGCGCCGTTTTCATCCACGAGCTTGAGTTCGATGCCAAACACCGATTTGCCCTGCTTGGCCACCAGCGCATGGCGGTCTTCGGCCGGCAGTTCGGCATCGGCAGCGCCCAGCACGCTCATGGTGGCGATGGCGGTGGTCTCAGTCATGCCCCAGCCATGGCGCACCTCCACGTCGTACACGTCGCTGAACTTGGCGATGAGCGCCTTGGGCATGGCCGAGCCGCCCACGCCCGTGCGCCGCATGGTGGTAAAGCGCAGCTGGTTCTGCTCCACATGCTGGATCAGGCCCATCCAGATCGTGGGCACGCCCGCGCTGACGGTGACGCGCTCGGTCTCCATCAGCTCGTACAGGCTGGCGGCGTCCAGGCGCGGGCCGGGCAGCACCAGCTTGGCCCCGCCAATCAAAGCCGCATAGGGCAGGCACCAGGCGTTGATGTGGAACATGGGCACCACGGGCAGGATGGTCTCTCGCGCGCTGATGCTCAGCACGCCCGGCATGCAGGCCGACAGGGCGCTGAGCGCCAGCGCCCGGTGCGAATACAGCACGCCCTTGGGGTTGCCGGTGGTGCCCGAGGTGTAGCACAGCGCTGCGCCGGTCTTTTCATCACATTCGGGCCACGCAAAACGGTCATGCTGGCCGGCCACCAGGGTCTCGTAGGCCTCGACCCCGGGCACCCCTTGCAGGTCGATGGTGCCCAGCGTGTCTGCATCACACAGCGCCACCCAGTGCCGCACGCGGGGGCACGACGCCGCAATGGCGCGCACCAGCGGGGCAAAGCTGGTGTCAAACAGCACCACCTCGTCGTCGGCGTGGTTGACGATGTAGGCCAGCTGCTCGGGGTGCAGACGCGGGTTGCAGGTGTGCATGACCATGCCGCTGCCGGACACGGCGTAGTACGCCTCCAGGTGGCGGTGGTTGTTCCAGGCCAGCGACCCCACCACGCTGCCGGGGCGCAGGCCCAGCGCCTGCAGTGCGTTGGCCAGCTGCCGGGCGCGCCGGGCCATGTCGGCGAAACGGTAGCGGTGCAGGCTGCCATTGGTGTCGCGCGAGACGACCTGCTGATCGCCGTACTGGTTCTCGCCATGTTCGAGGATGGCCGAGACCAGTAATGGCCGGTCCATCATGCTGCCGGGCTGGTGCTGCTGCATTGCCGTTGTCTCCTAGGAATGTGCGCTGTGCTGCATCGCGGCAACCGTCGGTGCCGGTGCAGAGCCCTCTTTACCGGGGCTGGCACATCGTCGCAAACAACGCGGGGCGTGCTTGTCTTCTACGTGACTGGGGAGCGCTGCACCGCCGCGGTGCGCGATGGTGTCACAGGCCCAGCGCCGCAAAAAGCCCGTCCACGCGCGCCTGCACGGCGGCCTCCATGACCATGGGGCGGCCCCACTCCCGCTGCGTTTCCCCCGGCCACTTGTTCGTGGCGTCCATCCCCATCTTGCTGCCCAGGCCGCTCACGGGCGAGGCAAAGTCCAGGTAGTCGATGGGCGTGTGCTCCACCAGCAGGGTGTCGCGGGCAGGGTCCATGCGGGTGGTGATGGCCCAGATCACGTCTTTCCAATCGCGCACGTTCACGTCGTCGTCCACCACCACGATGAATTTCGTGTACATGAACTGGCGCAGGTGGCTCCACACGCCCATCATCACGCGGCGCGCGTGGCCGGCGTAGGCCTTGCGGATGCTGACCACCGCCATGCGGTAACTGCAGCCTTCGGGCGGCAGGTAGAAGTCCACGATCTCGGGGAACTGCTTTTGCAAGAGCGGGATGAACAGCTCGTTCATCGCCAGGCCCAGCACGGCGGGTTCGTCGGGCGGCTTGCCCGTGTAGGTGCTGTGGTAGATCGCGTCCTTGCGCAGGGTGATGCGGTCCACGGTGAGGACGGGGAACTCGGCGCATTCGTTGTAGTAGCCGGTGTGGTCGCCGTACGGGCCTTCCAGCGCGTGCTGCCAGCCGCTCGGGTGGCTCGCGTCGGGCTGGATGTGGCCTTCGAGCACGACCTCGGCGGTGGCGGGCACCTGCAGAGGCACGCCCAGCGCGGGCGTGACCTCGGTGCGGGCGCCGCGCAGCAGGCCGGCGAACTGGTATTCGCTTAACGCATCGGGCACGGGCGTGACAGCCCCCAGCAGCGTGGCCGGGTCGGCCCCCAGCGCCACGGCCACGGGGTAGGGCTGGCCGGGGTGGGCGGCGCAGTGGTCGGCAAAATCCAGCGCCCCGCCCCGGTGGGCCAGCCAGCGCACGATGACCTGGTTGCGCGAGAGCACCTGCTGGCGGTAGATGCCCAGGTTCTGCCGGGCCTTGCGCGGCCCGCGCGTGATGGTCAGGCCCCAGGTGATGAGGGGTGCCACGTCGCCGGGCCAGCAGTGCTGCACGGGCAGGCGGGCCAGATCGACATCCGGCCCCTCCCACACCTCCTGCTGGCAGGGTGCGCCGCGCGCCACGGTGTGCGGCGCCATGCTCCACAGGGTCTTGAGCAGCTGGCCCATGCCCAGCATGTCCTTGAAGCCTTTGGGCGCCTCGGGCTCCTTGAGCTTGGCCAGCAGTTCGCCCAGGGCGCGCACGCCGTGCAGGTCGGCCACGCCCATGGCGCGGGCCACGCGGTCTGTGGTGCCAAACAGGTTGGTGAGTACCGGCATGCGGTGGCCCGTGGGCTGGGTGAAGAACAGCGCCGGGCCGCCTGCGCGCAGCACGCGGTCGCTGAGCGCAGTCATCTCCAGGTGGGGCGACACGGGCTCCGTCACGCGGCGCAGGTCGCCCGTGGCTTCGAGCTGGGCCATGAAGTCGCGCAGGTCGCTGTAGGCCATATCGGGTCCAGAATTTGAATGAAATTGGCCGCTAGCGCTTGTTCAATGAGCGTAAACAGCTATCAATTAAGAAGCGTTCAGCTCCAGACCCTGCCACCGGGGCGCCAGGGCGTGCGGCACATCCATGAGGTCGAGCACGCGCGCCACGCTGTAGTCCACCACCTCGCCCACGGTCTGCGGGCGCAGGTAGAAGGCGGGCAGCGGCGGACAGATGATGCCGCCCATCTCGGTCACGGCCACCATGTTGCGCAGGTGCGTGAGGTGCAGGGGCGACTCGCGCACCATCAGCACCAGGCGGCGGCGCTCCTTGAGCGCCACGTCGGCCGCGCGCGTGAGCAGGTTGTCGGCCAGGCCGTGCGCAATGGCGGCGAGTGTGCGCATGGAGCAGGGTGCCACCACCATGGCATGGCACTGGAACGAGCCGCTGGCGATGGCCGCGCCCACGTTGGCCACGTCGTGCACGCATTGGGCCAGGGCCTCTACGGCGGGGCGGTCCATGTCCAGCTCGTGCTGCAGGTTGCGCCAGCCGGCGTCGGAGACGACCAGGTGGGTCTCGATGCCGCTTTGGCCCTGCAGCACCTGTAGCAGGCGCGCGCCGTACACGGCGCCGCTGGCGCCCGAGATCGCGACGATGATGCGGCGGGTGTGGGCAGCATCAGCCATGCGAGGGCTCCATGGCGGCAGAGTGAACCAAGGGCTGCGCCTGCTGATCGGCCTCCACCTGCTCCAGCACCAGCGCGGCCTGCACGGGGTCGAAGTCTTCGTGCGCGCGCTTCTTCACGCCGTACTGCTGCAGCTGGTAATGCCGGTCGGCAACGATGCCGTGGCGCGCGAGCGTGCTTTTGACGCAGACCAGCGGGCAGCCGTCGAGCGCGATGATGGGCCGGCCCGAGCGCACGGTTTTCATGAGGTGCGGCACATCGCCACCCACCCCGGCGATGCACGACATCTCGGCCACCCCGCGCCGGTCGAGCTGCAGCGCCACGTGGTTGGCCAGCTGGGCGGCGCTGGAGCAGCCCGAGCAGGAATAGACCAAGGGGTGGTTCTGGGGATGGGTGTCGGTGGTCATGCTTATCCTCCGTTGCGTGGTGTTGGGTCCAGGCGGCGCCGCAGGTGGCCCAGCACCTCGCGCGGCGCCAACTTCGGCGCCCACTGGCGCGGGTCCAGCACCGGCAACTCGATGGCATCGAGCGCGTTCTTCACCACCAGGCCCAGCTCGGTGTCGCCCTCCATCGACAGGCGGCGGCTGAAGAACAGCGTGTCCGGGTCTTGCTGGCGCTGGGCCAGCAGCAAAAAATCATGCGCTGTGGCGCTCAGCGTCACGTCGGCCACCGCCGGGGCCACCAGCGGGGCGTGGGGGGCGAAGCGCTGGCCTGTCCAGGCAAAGTCGAAGGCCAGACGCGCATCGCGCACTTGCACGCGCATCTTCTTGTGCAGCAGCAAGCGGCCCACGTCATCGGGCAGGTGCCGCGCGAGCGCCAGGTTGAGCGCCGTCACCAGCAGCATCGAGCCGGGGTAGGCGGGCAGGCGCGCCAGCAAAGCCCCCACGGGCGGCGGCACCAGCCGTGGGTTCGCGGCAGGCGTGGGCGAAGAAGGGAAAGCAGCCATAGGTAGAAGACGGGCCCTCAGGCCACATAGAAAAACACGGTGAAGAAGTGGCAGACGCTGCCGCCCAGCACAAACAGGTGCCACAGCCCGTGGCCGTGGCGCACGCGGTGGTCCAGCGCATAGAAAACGATGCCCAGCGTGTAGCAGGCCCCGCCCGCCAGCAGCCAGGCAAACCCGGCTGGCGTAAGCGCCTGCCACAGCGGCACCACGGCCACCAGCGCCAGCCAGCCCATGAGCACGTAGATGACCAGCGACAGCACGCGTGCACCCCGCGCCCACCAGATCTCCTGCGCGATGCCCAGCAGGGCCAGCCCCCACACCACGCCCAGCAGCGACCAGCCCCAGGCACCGCGCAGCGACACCAGCGCAAACGGCGTGTAGCTGCCCGCAATCAGCAGGTAGATGCTGCAGTGGTCCAGCTTTTGCAGCACGGCCTTGATGGTGCGCCGGCGCACGCTGTGGTACGCGGTGGAGGCGGCGTACAGCGCCACCAGCATGGCGCCGTAGATGCTGAACGCCACCACCTTCCACGGATCGCCCAGGCGTGCAGCAAGGGTGATGAGCACGGCCGTGCCTGCCATGGCGAGCAGGGCGCCCACCAGGTGGCTGATGCTGTTGAAACGTTCGCCGGGGTACATGCGGTGATTCGCTTCGCGTTATGGATGCATCGCAGGCCGCGCGGCAGCACCACGCGCTGCCCCTTGCAGCCCCTGCTCCAGGCCCGGGCGCCCGAACCAGTAGCCATTGCAGGGCAGATCGGGCATGAAGGGCTGCATGCGCTTCACAAAGTCGGGGGTCTTTTTAGGAGTCTCTTTCGCAACCACTGCGCGGCGGGCTTCGTCAAACGCGGCGATCACCTGCGGCATGTGCTGGGCCTGCGGGCTCAGGCGCACCACGTCCACGCCCCGGGCGCGCATCGCGGCCAATTCGTTGGCCAGGTTGTAGACGCGGGCCGATTGCGTTTGTGTGCCATTGAGCACCAGAAAACCCTCGCTCTCGCGCGTGCGCAGCGGCAGTCCGTCAGCATGGTCGAGGCAGCTGAACTGGCAGTCGTCCTTGGGCAGGTTGCGGTGGCGCGCGGTGAAGCAGCGTGCCGAATAGGCCAGTGGCATGCGCCCGTAAGCAAACACCTCGGTCTCCAACCCTGCGGGCCGCTGCGCCAGCACGGCGGAGAGGGCGTCCTGCGACATTTCGAGCGGCATCACCCAGCGGGTGGCGCCCAGCTGCGCCATCCATTGCAGCGAGTGCGCGTTGTACAGGTTCAGGTGCGGTCCGGCCACAAAGGCCTGCGGCCCGGCGGGAGCACGCGCAAGGCAGCTCACGGCCCCCATATCATTGGCCTCGACCAGAAACTCGCCGTTGCCCGTGATCTTGTGCATCACGCCCACGTCGGCGCTGGACTCGATGAGCACCTGGCTGGACAAGACCGCCTCCTTGCCCGAGTCCCGCAGCATGCGCGCCAACGCCAGCCAGTCGGCCAGGCGCAGCTCATGGCGGCGCGAGCATACCGTCTCGCCCAGGTACACCACATCCACAGGCGTGGCGGCCATGGCCTCGTAGAACGCGAACACGGTGTCGCGGGGCCAGTAGTACAGCAGCGGGCCGAGAGAGAGTTTCATGGGGCGGTCTCCGGGGGTTTTGTCATTGTGGAGAAACACTACTTCCAGGGGCGGTGGTAAGCGCCCAGCGTGTGCTGCTGGCCTTCTGCCACCTGGTCCAGGCTGGCCATCCAGCGCGTCTTGGGCACATAGCGGTGCGGGTAGGCCAGGCACTGGTCCATGGCCTCGCGCCAGACCTGGGTGACCTGCGCCACATAGGCGGGGCTGCGCTGCCGGCCTTCGATCTTGATCGCGCGCACACCCATCTTGAGCAGCTGGGGCAGCAGCTCCAGCGTGTTGAGGCTGGTGGGCTCTTCGATGGCGTAGTAGTTCTCGTCATCCCCCACGTCGAAGCGGCCTTTGCACAGCGTGGGGTAGCCCGCGTTCTCGCCGGGCGCATAGCGGTCGATGAGCACGCCGTTCAGGCGCGACTCGCGGCCCTGCGGGGTCTCCACCCAGCGCACGGCCTTCGGCGGTGAACACACGCCGTGCGTGTTGGGCGATTCGCCCGTCGCGTACGACGACAGCGCACAGCGCCCCTCGACCATTACGCACAGACTGCCAAAACCGAACACCTCGATCTCGACCGGCGTGCGGTCGATGACCTGGCGTACCTGCTCCATCGACAGCACACGCGGGAGCACGGCGCGCACGATGCCGAACTGCTCGCGGTAGAAGTTGATGGCCTCGTAGTTGGTAGCCGAGCCCTGCACCGATAGGTGCAGGCGCAGCCGGGGATGGTGCTGCACCGCGTAGTGCATGAGGCCGGGGTCGGCCAGGATGACCGCGTCCACGCCCAGGTCCACCGCCTTGTCCAGTGCGCTGCGCCACGGCCCGGGGTTGGCCGCCTGCGGGTAGGTGTTGAGCGCCATGAAGACCTTGCAGCCGCGCGCATGCGCATGGCCAATGCCCTGGGCAATGGCCGCCTCGTCGAAGTTGAGGCCCGCAAAGTTGCGCGCGTTGGTGGCGTCGCGCAAGCCCAGGTAGACACAGTTGGCGCCGTGGTCCACAGCGGCCTTCAGGGCGGGCAGGCTGCCGGCGGGGCAAACCAGTTCCATGGCAGGGCCAGCCGCCCCGGGCAAGGCGGTGGCCGTCGATTTCAAGGGATCCATCACAAGCATTCAAACGCTGGCCCCGGTGGGGAGCCACAGCACTGGGCGCCACCATACGGGGGGCTCTCCGCGCATCCGCTGATCTTCATCAACGGCAGTGCACAATGCCGGAGCAAAGCAGTCGGGTTTTGATGTGCTCCAGCCTTCCCGGCGTTCCACACTGCCCACCGGCCTTGACTTGCGTCCAGTGCCCTGCGTGCGACATCCATTTCATAAAGACGCCAAAAGGCGCCCTCTGCTGTGAACAAGAACCTATGGTTGCTGGCCCTGTGCCAAGGCCTTTTCCTCACCAACAACGTCGTCTTCATCGCCATCAACGGCCTGGTGGGCCTGCAGCTGGCGCCCTTTGGCTGGATGGCCACGCTGCCGGTGATGGGCTACGTGGTGGGCGGTGCGCTGTCCACGCCCCTGGTGGCCAGGACGCAGATGCGCTGGGGCCGCAAGGTGTCGTTCCAGATCGGGCTGGCCGTGGCCGTCGTGTCGGCTGCGCTGTGTGCCTGGGCCGCGTTCAGCGCCAGCTTCTGGCTGCTGTGCACGGCCACGGTGGTGGCGGGCTACTACAGCGCCAATGGCGGGCTGTACCGCTTTGCGGCCGCCGAGCTGGCGGCGCCGGACTACCGCGAGAAGGCGGTGTCGCTGGTGCTGGCTGGTGGCCTGCTGGGCGCCGTGGCGGGCCCCAACCTGGCCAGCGCCACGCGCACGCTGTTCCCGGTGCCGTTTGCGGGCGCGTACATCGCGCTCATCGGCGTGGCACTGCTGTCCATGCTGTGCATGACAGCCATCCGGTTCGAGGTGCAACCCGTGGTGCTCAACGCTGCGGGCCAACGCGAGCCAGGGCGCCCCCTTTCTGTGCTGATGCGCCAGCCTGCCTTCATCGTGGCCATTGTGGGCGCCGCGCTGGGCTATGGGGTGATGAACCTGCTGATGGCGGCCACGCCGCTGGCCATGCAGGTGTGTGGCTTTGACTTTGATGCCTCGGCGCTGGTGCTGGAATGGCATGTGATCGGCATGTTCGCGCCCGGCTTTGTCACCGGCCACCTCATCAAGCGCTTTGGCGTGCTGCCCATCATGGGTACGGGGGTGTTGCTCAATCTGGCGTGTGTGGCGGTGGCGCTGATGGGCGTGGAGCTGCACCACTTTGGCATTGCGCTGTTCTTCCTGGGCGTGGGCTGGAACTTCCTGTTCACCGGCTCCACCACGCTGGCCATGACGGCCTACCGCCCCGAGGAAAAAGACCGCGCCCAGGCGGCCATCAACTTCTGCGTGTACGCCACGCTGGCGCTGAGCGCGTTCTCGTCGGGCGTGCTGGTCACCACACAGGGCTGGACGCTGCTGAACGCCGGCTCGCTGGTGCCCATTGTGGTGACGGGGCTGGCGCTGGCCTGGCTGGGTCTGCAGCGCCAGCGTGTTTCAAGCGGCGCCTGAAGACCGGCCTACCGCAGCGCCTTCTGCCCGCGCCGTGGTGCGCAGCCACTGTGCAAAGGCCGCCGCCGCAGGGTCTTCCAGGCGCCCCGGCGCCACAAAGAGGCTGTAGCCCCGCGCACCGCTGTCGTGGTGCGGGTGGGCCAGCACCAGCTCGCCCGATTGCAGTTCGCGCTCCACAAAATACCGGGGCACCAGGCCAATACCCAGATCGGCGCGCACCGCCTCCACCAGCATCGAGAACAGATCAAAGCGGTGGCCGCCCAGGGTGTGGGCCGGCACGCGCGTGATGCCCGCGCGGCCCAGCCAGTCGTCCCACGCCCCCAGGCGGGAGCTGAGCTGCAACAGCGGCACAGCCCGGAAGTCGCCGCGCTCTGTCGCGCGCCGGTGGCGCGACTGCGGTGCACACACGGCCACGCAGACCTCGGGCATCAGGGGCGCTGGTACCACGCCGGGCCAGGCCGCGTCGTTGTACTGCACGGCCACATCAAACGGGATCTCCGCCATGTAGATCTGCGTGGGGTACACCTGCAGGTGCAGGCTGCAGCCTTTGTGCTGCGCAAGGAAGGCAGGCAGCCGGGGGAGCAGCCAGCGCTCGGCAAACACCGGCACGCAACCCACCAGCAGGCGCGCTCCATCGGGCCGCTGGGCCATGGCTTCGAGGGTGTGGTTCTGCAGCCGCAGCAAGTCGCCCACCACCTGCGCGTGGTAGCGGCGGCCTACGTCGGTGAGCGTGGAGCCGCGTGCGCCGCGCTGCACGAGCTGCAGGCCCAGCTGGCCCTCCAGCAGGCGCAGCTGCTGGCTCACGGCGCTGTGGGTGAGGCAGAGTTCTTCGGCGGCTTTGCTCACGCCGTGGTGGCGTGCCACGGCATCGAAAACAAGCAGGGCGCGGGTGCTGGGGATGTGTTTGCGCATGTAAGAAAAACTGTCGGCTGGGCAGATTAAAGCAGAGCCCAGGGGCAGGGTTCGGTCCAACAATTGCATGGCACTGCATGCCGGCCCACGGCTCCATCCACGATGGCTGGACAGGCCGGTCACCCTTCCGTTTGTGTTCGTGTTTCGCTGGATCACCATGACTCTCCCTCTCCATACCTTCCGTGCCACAGCCCTTGCGGGTGCCATGGCCCTCGTCTGCGCCGCCTTGCTGCCCGGTGCCGCCCATGCGCAGTTCGGCGCCGTGGCGCCCACACCCACCACGCTGCGACCCGCCGTGGACAAGGCCTACGGCCAGCTCATGGCTGCGCCCCAGATCCTGCAGCTGCTCGACGCCGTGAAGGCCGACCACGACCGCGCCACCGAAGACCTGCGCATGCTCACCGAGATCGAGGCGCCGCCGTTCAAGGAACAAAAGCGCGCCGAAGCCTTCCTGGCCCGGCTCCAGGCCCTGGGCCTGACCAACGCCGCCATCGATGCCGAAGGCAATGTCGTGGGCGTGCGCAAGGGCACGGGCAACGGCCCCAAGCTGGTCATCTCGGCCCACCTGGACACGGTGTTCCCATCCGGCACCGATGTGAAGGTGAAAGAGCGCGACGGCAAGCTCTATGCGCCCGGCATTTCCGACAACACGCGCGGCCTGGCCGTGCTGCTGTCGTGGCTCAAGGTGCTGAACGACCAGAAGATCGCCACCGTGGGCGACCTGGTGTTTGTGGGCAATGTGGGCGAGGAAGAGCTGGGCAACCTGCGCGGCATGAAGCACCTTTTCAAGGAACACCTGGACATCGACGGCATGGTGGCGCTGGAGCCCGCGCCCGATGGCACGGTGCTGGTGCTGGGCACGGGCAGCCACCGCCACGAGGTGACCTTCAAGGGCCCCGGCGGCCACAGCTACGCCGCGTTTGGCGAGGTGCCCAGCGCCATCCACGGCATGGGCCGCGCCATTGCCAAGATCGCCGACATCCGCACGCCCAAGAGCCCCAAGACCACGTTCACCGTGGGCACTGTGGGCGGCGGCACATCGGTCAACACCATCGCGCCGGATGCGCGCATGGCGGTGGACATCCGCTCCGACGAAACAGCCCCGATGCTGGCCACCGAAAAGCAGGTGCTGGCCGCCGTGGACAGCGCCGTGACCGAAGAGAACGCACGCTGGGGTGTGAACACCCTGAGCGCATCGACCAAACTCATCGGCGACCGGCCCGGTGGCCGCACGGCGGCGGATTCGGTCATTGTGGAAGCGGCCGTGCGCGCCAACACGGCGTTTGGCCGCAAGACCGTGCTGGGCGGCGCCAGCACCGACGCCAACGTGCCGATGTCGCTGGGCATCCCCGCCATCGTGATCGGGGGCGGCGGCAAGACGGGCGGCTTCCACGCACTGTCCGAGTGGATTGACCTGACGGACGCCTGGAAGGGTGCTCAGACCTCGCTGGTCACGGTGCTGGGGCTGGTGGGGGTGCAGGGTGTGAGCGCACCGCTGCTGGACAAGCGTCCACCCCGCACCAAGTAGTTGCGCGGCAGCGGGGCGCCCTCTCAGCGACACACACCAGCGCGGGAGTGGTGCGGGCCGTGGGTGGCGTGTTGCCGCGTGCCCTGCCGGGCAGGGCCCGCAGCACCACAATTCACGATTGTTGACATGAAGGAGACGCCAAGGTGCGTACCATGGGTGGTTCCGTCCGGGGCGGCGCACCGCCGTCTTTTATCCCTCTGCAGGAGAACACCATGGGTTTGCTCGATTCCGTTCTGGGTGCCGTTATCAACAATGCATCGCAAGGCGGCAATGGCGCCGCTGCAGCCGGTGGGGCCGGTGGTGGCCTGGGAGGGCTGATCAGCCTGGCTGCGCAGAACCCGCAGCTGGTGCAGGCCGTGATGTCCCTGATCAGCAACGACGGCCCGGTGGGTGGTCTGCCGGGGCTGATGGCCAAGTTTCAGCAGGCGGGGCTGGGCAATGTGATTGCGTCCTGGCTGAGCGCGGGGCCGAACCAGGCGATCTCAGGCGAACAGTTGTCCAACGTGCTGGGCAGCGGCCCGCTGTCGCAGATCGCATCGCAACTGGGCGTGGGCCCCGGCGCTGCAGCAGGCCAGCTGGCCCAGGTGCTGCCGGGCCTGATCGACCAGCTCAGCCCGCGCGGCGAGGCGCCGCAGGGCGGGTTTGGTACCTCGAACGACCTGTTCGGAATGCTGGGCGGATTGTTACAAAAATGATAGCTGCTAGCGCTTGATAGATAAGCGCTGGTGGCCATTTTGGCTTGAAATTTTGGGTAACCGCGACGACCCAGCTACCTCACTGCCGGACAGCGCCGCACCAGCCACTGCTGCAGCAGGTCGAACACCGGCTCGGCCAGTTCCGGGCTTTCATTGAACAGCTCGTGGAACAGGGGTTCAAAGCAGTGTGCATGCACGACGGCCTTGGGGGCTGCGGCCGCAAAGGCACGGCTGCCCGCAGGGTGGACCAGCTTGTCGCTGCCCGCCCACATCAGCAGCGTGGGCACGCTCCAGTGCGCGGCGCGGGCCACGGTGGCGGCGCCGCCGTTGGCGATGAAGCGGGCCAGGCGGGCGCTGATGCGGTCGTGGCACAGCGGGTCGGCCAGGTAGGCCGCGACCACGGCCGGGTCGTGCGAGAGGTACTGCGCATCGAGCCCATTGCCCACGCGCAGGTTGGGTGCGATGCGCGGCAGCGTGGCCAGCAGCAGCTTTTGCACGGCGCCCAGGCCCGCATCCAGCGCGGGGGATGACAACACCAGGGCGTCCACAGGCCGTATCTTCAACGACACAAAACGCGAAGCCACAAGCCCGCCCATGCTGTGGCCCAGCAACACCAGGGGCTGGCCTGCGGGCATGCGGGCGCGCGTGGCGTCCACCAGGTCGGCCAGGTCATCCAGCAGGCGCAGGTCCGAAGTGAGGCCGCCACGCGGCCCGCCGGATTCGCCGTGACCATACTGGTCGTAACCCCGCACGGCAAAACCCCAGTCGTTGAGGCGGCGGGCCACCGCGTCGTAGCGGCCCACATGTTCGCCCAGGCCATGCACCAGCAGCACGGTGCCCCGGCAGGGCTCGCCCTCGGGCAGGGGCCAGTCCTGCACAGCCAGGTTTTCGCCATCGCTGGCGGTGAAGGTGGTGAGGGTGGAGGGAGCGAGTTCGTCGGCGTCGAGGGTCATGGTGAAAGGGCTGGCACAGACAGGGGAGCAGAACGCGGATCAGGCGGGGCGCAACACGGGGGATGCCGAGCAAGGGCCGCCCCGCAGCGAGGGCATCGTCCCCCTTCCCGAAGTCACGCAGCGACTTCGAGAGAAGGGGGAAGGCGCGCAGCGACTCAGGGGGTTGTACCCGAGCTTTTCGCCATGCCTGCAATCACCTGCGCCACGGCGGCGGTGAGCTTCTTGGCGTAGGGCACATGCAGGAACTCGTTGGGGCCGTGGGCGTTGCTCTTGGGGCCGAGCACACCACACACCATCATTTGCGCGGTGGGGAAGCCTTCGCTGAGCATGTTCATGAGCGGGATGGTGCCGCCCTGGCCGATGTAGCCGCAGGGCGCACCAAAGTGGGCCTGCGAGGCGGCGTTGAGCGCCTGCTCGAACCAGGGCGTGGTGGCGGGGGCATTCCAGCCTGTGGCGCCGCTCATGCTCTGGAAGGTGACCTTGGCCTGGTAGGGCGCGTTGTCTTCCAGCAAGGCCTTGAGTTCCTGCACAGCCTGGGCGGCATCTACCAGGGGCGGCAGGCGCAGGCTGAGCTTGAAGGCGGTGTAGGGGCGCAGCACATTGCCTGCGTCCTGCAGGGCCGGGAAGCCTTCGGCGCCGGTCACGCTCAGCGTGGGCTCCCAGGTGCGCTTGAGCAGGGCCTGCAGCGGGTCGGTGGTGGTGGGCAATGCAAAGGTGGTGGAGCCGCCGCAGTCGTAGTGCGCCCAGGGGAAGCGCTTGTACACCTCTTCGCCCAGGATGCCCGCCGTGGCGCGGGCCTGGGCCAGGCGGTCGGCAGGCACTTCGCAATGAAAGCTCTGGGGCAGGAGACGGCCGGTGGCGCTGTCTTCGAGCCGGTCGAGCACCTGCCGCATGATGCGGAACGACGAAGGCACCAGGCCCGAGGCGTCACCGGAGTGGATGCCTTCGGTGAGGATCTCGACCTTGAGCGTGCCGGTGGCCATGCCGCGCAGGCTGGTGGTGAGCCACAGCTGGTCGTAGTTGCCGGCGCCCGAGTCCAGGCACACGACCAGCGCCACGTTGCCCATGCGGGGCTTCAGTGCATCGATGTAGGGCAGCAGGTCGCGCGAGCCGCTTTCTTCGCAGGTTTCAATGAGGCCCACGATGCGCGGGTGGGGCACGTTCTGGCGCTTGAGCTCCTGCACGGCGGCGATGCTGGCATAGACCGCGTAGCCGTCGTCGGCGCCGCCCCGGCCATAGAGCTTGCCGTCTTCGTACTTGGGCGTCCAAGGGCCGAGGTCGTTGCGCCAGCCGCTGAACTCGGGTTGCTTGTCGAGGTGGCCGTACATGAGCACGGTATCGGTGGCGCCGGCCTGGGTGGCGTCGATTTCAAAGAACAGCACGGGGGTGCGGCCTTCCAGACGCACGATTTCGAGCGTGAGGCCTTCAACCTTCTGCGACTCGACCCACGCGGCGGCGTTGCGCACCACGGTGTCGAGCAGGCCCTGCTCGGCCCAATCGGGCGAGAACATGGGCGACTTGGCGGGGATGGCGATGTAGTCGGTGAGCTGGCGAACAATGTCGTTGTCCCAGGCTTGGCTGACCCGTTCGAGGGCCAGGGCGGGTTGCAGGGCGTGGGGGGGACTCGGGCGTTCATGGGCAGCTCTCCTGAATACGGCGGATCTTGTGGACCGAAACCAGCATTCCAACACAACGCCTGTGCGGGCGCCATGGCAGGTATCCATACACCCGCGACATAGTCTGGCAGCGCTGTGGCAGGGGGCGCAGCTCTTCTTCGGGTGGTGTGCCCAGCGTGGCCCGTCCCGCGTCCCTCTTGGGGGTCAATACCGGGAAACAGGATGCGTGTCGGGATTGGCCTGTGCCGCCGCCAGGGAGGCGGGGCGCCGCAGGCTGGTGGACACCTCCACCCGGTTGCGGCCGTTTTCCTTGGCCTGGTAGAGCGCACGGTCGGCTGCGGCGATCAGCATGTCCCAGCTGTCGCCGGGCTCCAGCCGGCCGCCAAAGACGCCAATGCTGACCGTGACGGCAATGCCCAGGGCCGCGTCGGTGGTTGCATCTGGCGCGGCTCCGCCGACTGCGCGGATGCGGCAACGCGATTCCTCCACCGCCTTGCACAGTTCCCGCGCCAGCTGCTCGGCCCCCAGCAACGTGGTGTCGGGCAGCACCACCATGAATTCCTCACCCCCGTAGCGGCCCACCAGGTCCTGCGCCCGCACGCGCTCGCTCAGCACATTGACCACGCTGCACAGCACCTGGTCACCGGCGGGGTGCCCGTAGCGGTCGTTGACCCGCTTGAAGTGGTCGATGTCCACCATCATGAGCGCGATGGATTCGCGCGAGCGCACGGCGCGCGAGACGTCGCGGTCCAGCGCCGCGATCAGCGAGCGGCGGTTGGCCACGCCGGTAAGCGGATCCAGCGCCGCCATGATGCGGTTGTTCTCGTCGGCACGGTCGCGTGACATGAACACAAATCCCATGGAGCTGATGAGCACCACAGAAAACGTGGCCATGAAGGTCAGCGTCTGCAGCAGGCTGCCCTGGAGGATGCTGGTGGCCGTCTGGCTTTCGCCCAAGGCCAGCAGCGCGCGGCCGCCCAGCACCAGGGCCTCCAGGCCCAGCCCTGCCACCAGCAGCCACTGCCCGCGCCCCACGGTGGCATGGCGGCGCTCCAGGGCCGCTACCAGAGCCCACACGGCCTGCAGCCCGATGACCAGGCCCACAAAACTCGCGCGCGCCGGAAAGTTGTCGATAAACACGATGACAAAACACGTGACCAGCGCCGACGGTGTGAGCAGCAGCAGCCACCGTGGCGGGCGCCCCTGGAACTGGTAGATCGCGGCGATCATCCCCACAAACACGCAGGACAGCAGCAGGTTGCCCAGCACGATGGACACCACATCCGGCACCAGGCCCCGCAGCATGATCAGCAAATGCCCGACGGCATTGACCATCAGGGCGGCCGCCCACCGCCCCAGGCCATCGCGCCGACGCCCCCAGCCCACCACAGCCATGGAGGCGGCCATCATGAGCGAACTCACGATGATCATGACCAGCATGGTGGGAACGTGGGCGGCCATGGATGGGGGTGGGCGGTGTGGTGGGGGGTTTCAGATCAGCATAAACGAAGGTCTGCAGACCGCAAACCGCCAGATGACCACGCGCCCCCGCCGCACAGCCGATTGGTCGGATGCAGTGGGCTATTGCAACTGGGCGGGTGCGCGCGCGCCACTGCCGGGGGCGTGCACCACCTCGCCCTCGCCCTTTTGTGCCATGGGCGCGGCCAGGGCCGCGCGCTGGGTGTAGCCGATACCGCCACCGGCAGCGCCCTCGGTCCGCGAGAGCTTGAACACCTGCACCGCCCCCGCCAGGCGGGAGGCCTGCTCCCGCAGGCTTTGGGCTGCGGCAGCGGATTCCTCCACCAGGGCAGCGTTCTGCTGTGTCATCTGGTCCAGTTGGTTCACGGCAGTATTGACCTGGCCGATACCGTCGGACTGCTCGCTCGATGCCGCTGTGATCTCACCAATGATGTCGCCTACGCGTTTGACCGAGCCCACGATCTCGTCCATGGTGGTGCCCGCGTTCTGCACCAGGCGTGCGCCCGATTCCACCCGCTCCACCGAGGCGCCGATGAGCGCCTTGATCTCGCGCGCGGCCTCGGCACTGCGCCCGGCTAGGTTGCGGACCTCGCTGGCCACCACGGCAAAGCCCCGGCCCTGTTCGCCAGCACGGGCAGCTTCCACTGCCGCATTCAGCGCGAGGATGTTGGTCTGGAACGCAATGGAATCGATCACGCCGATGATGTCGGCAATCTTGCGCGAGCTTTGGTTGATGTCGCCCATGGTGGTGACCACCTCGCCCACCACCTGGCCACCGCGTGCGGCCACGGCCGCGGCGGTGCTGGCCAGCTGATTGGCCTGGCGCGCGGCGTCGGCCGACTGGCGCACGGTGGAGGTGAGGTGCTCCATGCTCTGCGCGGTCTGTGCGAGGCTACTGGCCGTGGCCTCGGTGCGGGCCGACAGGTCCTGGTTGCCGCTGGCGATCTCGGCGCTGGCGGTGGTGATGCTGTCCACCGCCGTGCGCACCTGCTGCAGCATCTGCGTGTAGCGCTGGCGCATGCCTTCCACCTCCTGCACCAGCGCGCCGATTTCGTCGCGCCGCGTGGTGCGGAATTCTTCGGTCAGATCGCCCTGCGCTACCAAGGTGATGGCCTGGGTCAGGTCCTGCAGCGGGCGGCTTACGCCCCGGCGCAGCATGAGGAACAGGCCGATGGCCAGCAGCACCACGGCCACGGCCATCAACCCCCACACGGCGAGCGTGACGCGGCGCTGGCTGGCCATGGCCTCGCCATCGGCCACCTCGGCCACCACCCACCAGCCGCCGCCGGTTTTGCGCACCAGGGCCCAGGGGTCTTCGGCGCCTGCGCCCAACACAGGGACGGCTTCACGAACAAAGCCATCGGGCGATGCGGCCAAGGCTTCAAAAAACGGGCGGGCCTGGGGGTAGGCCTCCAGCACACGCTTGCCGCGTGCGGTGGGGTGGTACACAAACACCGCCTTGTCGAGCGAGGTGCCGGGGTTGATCACGTACGTGCCGCCATGCTCGAAGAATTTGGTCTGCGCTACCTGCTTTTGCAGCATGGCGTGGAACACGCTGATGTCGTTGCCGATGAACAGCAGCGCAATCACCTTGCCCGAAGCGTCTTTGGCGGGCAGGTAGTGGCCCATGAAGGGCTTGCCGCCCACCACGGTGACGCCGGTGTAGGGCTCGCCCTTGGACACGGTGGCATAGGCCGGGTCGTCCTTGCCCAGCGGCGTGCCCTGCTGGCGCGCGCCCTGTTCGTTCTTGACCGAGGTGGTGATGCGCACGAAGTCATCGCCCTTCTTGGCGAACACGGTGGCGATACCGCCGGTCTCGCTGGCGAACTTGTCGACCGAGCCGTAGTCCTCATTGACCAGCGCGCCGTAGCTGCGCAGCTCGCCCGTGGCCTCGTCGAGCTGCATGGTGGCCTCGAAGTAGCGCTGAAAGCCCTTCATGGTCAGCTGCACCAGCTCGCGGTTGGTGTTGTCAGCGGCGTCCAGCGACTGCGCCACGCTCTGCGCGGTGTCGCCCACACTGGAGGCGACCAGGGCGCGGGTGCTGCGCTCGGTCAGCACGGCAATGGCCAGCCCCACCAGCACCAGCACCAGGGCCACCAGCGCAATGGCGGTCAGCGTGACCTGGCGCGCGACGGAACGGTTGTTGGCCAGGGATGCTGCCATGGGGGATGTCTCCTGCGGGTGAATACAAATGCACAAAACCAGCTGGGCCGGTCTGCTTTGAATCTACGGCCAGAGTCTTGTTACATTTATTCACGCATTCCCTTACGCAATTGCGCGGACTGGAGGCGCGGGGCAATTGCGCCTAGGAATCCGCTGCAGACTCCGCCAGCGCCCGGTCCCGCCACGCCAGACCGGCCGAGGTATCGGCCTCCGGGCGGTATTCACACCCCACCCAGCCGCTGTAGCCCAGAGCGTCCAGCATCTCGAACAGGAAAGGGTAGTGCAGCTCGCCCCGGTCGGGCTCGTGGCGGCCGGGCACACCGGCAATCTGAACATGCGCCACCCGGCCCGTGGGCAGGTACTGGTGCAGCTTGGTGGCCACGTCACCCTCCACGATCTGGCAGTGGTAGAGGTCCATCAGCACCTTGAGGTTGGGGGCCTGCGCCGCATCGAGCAGCTCGTGCGCGTGATCCTGCCGGTTCAGAAAGTAGCGCGGCACGTCGCGCAGGTTGATGGGCTCGATGAGGATGTCGCACCCCGCGCGCGCAGCCTCGGCCGCCGCCCAGCGCAGGTTGCCAACGCACAGGTCCTTGAGGGATTCGCGCTCCACGCCGGGCGGCACGATGCCCGAGAGCACGTGGATGCGCGGGCAGCCCAGCACCTCGGCATAGCGCAGGGCTTCTTGCACGCCCGCGCGGAACTCGGCCTCATGCCCAGGCAGCGCTGCGGTGCCGCGCGCGTTCTGGTCCCACGCCGCCGCCATGCGGCTGCGGTCGGTGCCGCCAGGCGGGGCATTGAACAGCACCAGCTGCAAGCCGTTGTCCGCAAGCCGGGCCGCCACCTCGACGGGCTCGAAGGCATAGGGAAACAAGAACTCCACCGCCGTGAACCGGTCGCGCGCCGCAGCGGCAAAGCGGTCCAGAAACGGCAGCTCGGTGTACATCAGGCTCAGATTGGCGGCAAACTGGGGCATGGCGGGCGCGGGCGGAAGGTGGAATCAGAGCGCAGCAGCTTATCGTGCAGCATCGGGGCCAGCAGCTCTTGACAAGCCTCAACCAGGCTCCACCCATGAAAAATATGAGCCAAATTGGCACCTAGCGCTTAATGGATAAGCGCCAGTAGCTACTAATTTGATAGTATTTTGCTCTCCTACCAGGACACCCAATGCGCATCGGAGAACTCGCCCAACGCACCGGCACCACGCCCAAGGCCATCCGGCTGTATGAGTCGCGGGGCCTGCTGGGCACGGTGGCGCGCGCGGGCAGCTACCGCCACTATGGCGAGGCCGATGTGGCCCGCGTGTTGCTGATCCGCCAGGCCCAGGCGCTGGGTTTTCGGCTGTCGGAGCTGGATGGCCTGCCCCACATCGACACCGCTGCAGGCTGGGAACGCATGGCCCAGCTGGTGGCCCGGCGGCGGGCCGCCGTGGCGCAGGAGCTGGCGCGCCTGTCAGCGCTGGACGCACAGCTGGCGCTGTTGGAAGCCGAGCTGCACACCTGCGACACGCTGGCCGTGCCCGTGGCACCCGAAGCCTGCGCTGCGCCCTCCACACTGGCGGTGGCACCTCCAGCGCACAACCCCGCGCAATTTGGTGCAGCTACCACGGCGGGCGCTGCGAGATTCACCGCGACTTGACCTGACCGCTTGACTCTGCCCCGTGGGGCAGGGTGACCATGGCGCCATCAACAACACCGTGATGGAGCGTCTGTGGCAGAGCAACAAAACATTCTGGTCATCCTGGGCCACCCCACCGCCGAGAGCCTGTGCGCAGGCATGGCACGTGCCTATGCCGAGGGCGCCCGGCGCGCAGGGGCGCAGGTGCGGTTTCTGGACGTGGGTCAGCTGACCTTCAACCCCCTGTTCCAGGGCTATGGCGCTGCCCAGCCGCTGGAACCCGATTTGCTGGCCGCGCAGGCCGACATCAGCTGGGCGCACCACCTGGTGTGGGTGTACCCCATCTGGTGGGGCGCCATGCCCGCGCTGCTCAAGGGTTTTATCGACCGCGTGCTGCTGCCGGGTTACGCCTTCAAGTACCGCAAGGGCTCATCGTTGTGGGACAAGCTGCTGGCAGGCCGCTCGGCCGAGCTGCTGGTGACCATGGACTCGCCGCCCTGGTACTTCCGCTGGGTCACGCGCATGCCGGGGCACCAGCAGATGAAGAAAGCCATCCTGGAGTTCTGCGGCATCCGGCCCGTGCAGGTGCACAGCTTTGGCCCCGTGCGCAGCGCCAGCGCTGACCGGCTGGCGCTGTGGGTGGAGAAGGCGCGGCAACTGGGGTTGCGCCAGGGGGCGCGTTCCGCACCGGGCAAGCCGCGCCCGGCACCTGTTACTTCGTCGCCTTCGCCGTGAAGGCCTGCACTGCAGCACGGCCCACCGCCGAGTCGTCGGTGAAGAAACCGTCGATGCCCGCGCGCAGATAGGCCGTGATCTCGGCCACGCTGTCGCCGCGCACGGTGCCATCGGTGGTGGGCGCCTTCTTCAGACCGGCGGGCAGGAAGGCGTTTTCGGGACGCAGCGTCCAGATATGCACTGCCAGCCCGGCGGCATGGGCCTGCGCGACCAGCGGCGTGGGCTCGCCGGGCACACCGTCCTTCACCGGCACCACCAGGGTCTTGAATGGCCCAATGGCGTTGGCGTAAGTGGCCACCTGCTTCAGGCCCTCGGGCGTGATCAGGTCGGCATAAGCGCGCGTGTTGGCCGCGCCCTGGGCCACAAAGTCATATGGCCGGCCCGAAGGGGCAACCAGCTGCACCAGGCGCACGCTGCTGAGCTTGCGGATCGCCTGCAGGTTGCTGACCTCGAACGACTGCACGAACACGGGCGCGTCCTTGTGGTTCCAGCCGTTCTTCTCCAGCACGGCCAGCAGCGGCGCCTCCAGCGGCAGGCCGATGGACTGGAAGTAGGTGGGGTGTTTGGTCTCGGGGTAGATGCCGATGGTGCGACCGGTCTTGGCCGTGGCCGCCTTGGCCAGGTCGATCACTTCCTGCAAGGTGGGCACCTCGAACTGGCCGTTGTAGGCCACGTTGGCCGGGCGCTGTGCAGGGATGCGTTCGCGGGCGCGCAGGGTTTTGAGCTCGGCCAGCGTGAAGTCTTCGGTGAACCAGCCGGTGATGGCTTGGCCGTCGATGGTCTTGGTGGTTTTGCGGCCCGCGAACTCGGTGCGGTCCACCACGTCGGTGGTGGCTTCCTTCACAGAGCCATCGGGGCCCAGGATGGCAATGGCGTTCTCGTGCCGGGCCACCAGCACGCCGTCCTTGGTGATCACCAGGTCGGGCTCAATGATGTCGGCGCCGTCGTCAATGGCCTTCTGGTACGCGGCGAGCGTGTGCTCCGGCCGCAGGGCCGATGCGCCCCGGTGGGCAATGACGGTGGGGGTGGGCAGCCAGGCCTGGGCGACGGCGCCCAGCGCCCAGGTGGTGAGCAGCGCGGCGGCAGTCACGGCGCGCAGTGCAATGCGTTTCATGCGGGTCTCCTACAAACGGAGCCCGCACCTTAGCCGATGCGCTTGACAGCGTCGTGTCGCGAGGAGGCCTACGCGTGTTCGAAGTGAAAAACGGCCGTGCCCGCGCGTGCATTGGGCAGCCAACGCACCTCTTGCCCGTCCTGCAGCCCGAAGGAGTCGAGGATGCGCAGGCTGTTCTTGGTGGCCAGCACTTCGAAGTCTTTGTAGGTACCCACGCGGATGTTGGGCGTGTCGTACCACTGGTAGGGCAGGCGCCGCGTCACCGGCATGCGCCCGCGCAGGATGGACAGGCGGTTGGGCCAGTGCGCAAAGTTAGGGAAGGCCACCACACCCGTGCGGCCCACACGCGCTGTCTCGCGCAGCATGGTTTCGGCATTGCGCAGATGCTGCAGCGTGTCGATCTGCAGCACCACGTCAAAGCTGTTGTCGTCGAACATGGCCAGCCCCTCGTCGAGGTTGAGCTGGATCACATCCACACCGCGCTGCACGCAGGCCAGCACGTTGGCGTCGTCGATCTCCACGCCATAGCCACTGCAGCCGCGCTCGCGCTGCAGGTAGTCGAGCATGGCGCCGTTGCCACAGCCCAGGTCGAGCACGCGCGAGCCGGGGGGCACCAGGCGCGCCAAGGCTTGCATCGCCGCTTTTTCGGTCATGGTTGCAACTCCTTGGCAATGCTATCAAAGTAAGAGCGCATGACGCCCATGTACCGGGCGTCATCGAGCAAAAAGGCATCGTGCCCGTGGGGCGCGTCGATCTCGGCGTAGCTCACGCTGCGGCGGTTGTCGAGCAAGGCCTTCACGATCTCGCGGCTGCGCTTGGGTGAGAAGCGCCAGTCGGTGGTGAAGCTCACCAGCAGGAACCTGGCCTGCGCCCGGGCCAGGGCCCGCGTGAGGTTGCCGGCATGGGTGCGCGCGGGGTCGAAGTAGTCGAGCGCGCGGGTGATGAGCAGGTAAGTATTGGCGTCGAAGTAGTCGCTGAACTTGTCGCCCTGGTAGCGCAGGTAGCTTTCGATCTGAAACTCGATGTCCTGGGTGCTGTATTTCAGTTCCAGGCCTTCGCGCAGCTGCCGGCCGAACTTCTCGTTCATCACATCGTCGCTCAGGTACGTGATGTGGCCGATCATGCGGGCGATGCGCAGGCCACGCTTGGGGATCACGCCGTGGCGATAAAAGTGGCCGCCGTGGAAGTCCGGGTCGGTCACGATGGCGCGGCGGGCCACCTCATTGAAGGCAATGTTCTCGGCCGTGAGGTTGGGGGCGCTGGCCACCACCACCGCGTGGCGCATGCGCTCGGGATACTGGAGCGTCCAGCTCAGCGCCTGCATGCCGCCCAGGCTGCCGCCCAGCACGGCGGCCAGTTGCTGGATGCCCAGACGGTCGAGCAACCGCGCCTGGGCGTTGACCCAGTCTTCCACCGTGACCACGGGGAAGTCCGCGCCATAGACCTCGCCCGTATCGGGATGGTTGTGCATGGGGCCGGTGGAGCCAAAGCAGGAGCCCAGGTTGTTCACGCCGATCACGAAGAATCGGTCGGTGTCCACGGGCTTGCCGGGGCCGATCATGTTGTCCCACCAGCCCTCACTCTTGTCCTGCCCGGCGTAGACGCCCGCGACGTGGTGCGAGGCATTGAGGGCGTGGCACACGAGCACGGCGTTCGAGCGGTCGGCATTGAGCGTGCCGTAGGTCTCGTAGGCCAGGTGGTAGTCGCGGATGGTCGCACCGCTTTGCAGCGGGAGCACCTCCGGAAAATGCATGGACTGGGGCGTGGCAAGAAACGACATAAAAAAACCCGGCGTCGCTAAAAACGAGGCCGGGCGGATGTGTCGGACGGGTCTTTAGCAGGATTTATAAAGCGCCCGCAAGCTGTGGCAAATCGGCGCGTCTGGCAAATATACCAAAACGGCCGCTGCTGCTCACCCGGCGGGCGTGAAGATCGCCACCAGCCCCAGCACCAGAAAAATCACCGCCGAGACCACATGGACAGCGCGAATGGGCACACGGCGAGTGATGCGCTCGCCCAGCCATACCACCGGCGCGTTGGCGATCATCATGCCGAGCGTGGTGCCCGCCACCACCCACAGGTAGGCGTTGTACTGCGCGGCCAGCATGACGGTGGCGATCTGGGTCTTGTCGCCCATTTCGGCCAGGAAGAATGCGACCACGGTGGTGCCAAACACCCCCCAGCGTGGCGATCCGTCGGCTTCGCCTTCGTCCAGCTTGTCGGGGATCAGCATCCACACCGCCATGGCGATGAACGATGCACCCAGGATCCAGCGCAGTACCTGGGGGCCGAGGAACGTGGTCACCCAGGCACCCAAAGCCCCGGCCAGGCCGTGATTCACCAGGGTCGCCACCAGGATGCCAAGCACGATCGGCCAGGGTTTGCGAAAACGTGCGGCCAGCACGAGCGCGAGCAGCTGCGTCTTGTCGCCCATCTCGGCGAGCGCGACGATGGCGGTAGAAATGAAAAAGGCTTCCATGGGGGAGGGGGTCCTATCCGGCCGGATGGGTGGAAAACGCATTGACTGCACCCCGACTCCGGCCATGTGGATCGGTTTGCAGTCAATGGTCTCGCCCAGCTCAAAAGCCGCATACGCCATAGGTTTCGAAGAACCCAAGTGTGTTGACGCATGCCCCCGGCGCATTGCGCGGCCGGGCGGGCTACTCCCCAAAGACTCGCGGATTTTACCCTGCTTCCGACACGGAAAACAGGCGGGTGGTTGCCGAAAGGTGGCGACGGGCCAGGTTCGGGTGGCTGTTCAGACCCTGCGGGTTTCCCCTGAAAACCGCCGTTGCACGCTCCAAAATACCCACAAATTTGTGCAGGATGGATGGCTTGATCCAGAAATAAACCCCACACGCCTCATAAAGTGATTAATAATGGGTTCGCTTTTCTGCTTGCAGGAAAGCAGTTAGCTTAGCGGTGAATGGTCAGTTTCGCGTCTTTGAAGTCGTCACAGGTTTGTTGATTGCGTCGGACTCCATCGCGTTTTTGTGTTTTTTCAGGAGTCCTTCATGGGCAACAAACTTTACGTGGGCAACCTGCCCTACTCTTTCCGCGACGAAGATCTGCAACAGACCTTCAGCCAGTACGGCTCGGTCGGCAGCGCCAAGGTCATGATGGAGCGCGACACCGGCCGCTCCAAGGGTTTCGGCTTTGTCGAAATGGGCAGCGATGCTGAAGCCCAAGCCGCCATCCAAGGCGTGCATGGCACCAATTTCGGCGGCCGTGACCTCGTGGTCAACGAAGCCCGTCCCATGGAGCCCCGCGCTCCCCGTAGCGGCGGCTTCGGCGGCGGCAACGGTGGCGGCGGCTACGGCGGTGGTGGCGGCGGCGGTTACGGCGGTGGCCGTAGCGGCGGCGGCGGTGGTGGTGGTTACGGCGGTGGCCGTAGCAGCTACTAAAAAGACCTTGCTGGCAGACCTTTGCGGTCTGCCAAAGGCAACACAAAGGAGCCCCTGGGCTCCTTTTTTCATGCCTGCGCGGCATCGCCACCACAGTCGGCATTGCCGCTTGCTTTTTCCGCAAAAGTGTGGCGCATAATGAGCCAGCGGGGTTTCCCCCGCTTAAAGTTTGCGGTGATCCGTCAGTTTCGCGCTGAGAGCGTCATTGAGATTAGCTGGCTGCGTTTTCGGGACTCCATCGCTTTTTCCATGTGTTTTTGAGGAGTCCCTCAATGGGCAACAAACTGTACGTCGGCAACCTGCCGTACTCGGTGCGCGACAGCGATCTCGAACAGGCCTTTGGCCAATTCGGCGCAGTGACCAGCGCCAAGGTCATGATGGAGCGCGACACAGGCCGCTCCAAGGGCTTTGGTTTCGTGGAAATGGGCAGTGACGCGGAAGCCCAGGCCGCCATCAATGGCATGAATGGCCAGCCACTGGGTGGCCGCAGCATCGTCGTGAACGAGGCACGCCCCATGGAGCCCCGCCCACCCCGCAGTGGCGGATTTGGCGGCGGTGGTGGCGGTTACGGCGGCGGCGGTGGTCGCAGTGGTGGCGGCGGTTACGGCGGTGGCCGTGAAGGCGGCGGCGGTGGTGGCTATGGCGGCGGCCGCGAGGGTGGCGGCGGTTACGGCGGTGGTGGTGGCGGTGGCCGCAGCGAAGGCGGATTCCGCAGCCCCTACGGTTCTGGCTCCCGCAACGGCGGTGGCGGCGGTGGCCGTAACGGCGGTGGTGGCGGCGGCTATGGTGGCGGTGGTGGCAACGGCTACTGAAGCAGACCTGCGACGTTTCTCTGAAAGCCCCCTCGGGGGCTTTTTTCATGCACAACCGCCACGCCTTGCTTCTATCGCAGCCAGGACCGCCCCGAACCGGCGGCCAAAAACCACCTCCGGTGGACCTAGGAGCTACTGCTCGCTCTGCCGCCGCTTGCGCGGGCGCCCGGCCAGCAGCTTGTCAAACAGCACGTTCGGCACCATGCGCAGCAACTTGGCAACCACCCCCATTTGCCAGGGGATGACCCGGTAGCTGACACCGGCCGTGATGGCCCGGAAGGCACGGCCCGCAAAATCATCGGCCTGCATCAGAAACGGCATGCTGTAGCGGTTCTGGCGGGTGAGCGGCGTGTCGATGTAGCCCGGAGAAATGGTGACCACACGCACTCCGTGGGGGCGCATCTCCCCGCGCAGGCTCTCGCAGTAGCTGATGACGGCCGCCTTGCTGGCGCAATACGCACCATGCCCGGGCAGGCCACGGATGCCTGCCACGCTGCCGATGCCCACCAGCGTGCCGCTGCCACGCTGCGCCATCGCGTCCGCAAAGGGATGGAAGGTGGCCGCCACGCCGATGTTGTTGGTGGCAAAGGTGCGTGCCATCACCTCGATGTCGTCGCGCACTGCCGTGTCCATGCCCACACTGATGCCCGCATTGGCAATGACCACGTCAGGCACCCCTTGGCGTGCGATGCAATCGCGGCCCGCAGCAACGATGCTGTCGGTCACGGCTACATCTGCACTATAAATTTCGTAGCTGTCAGCGCTTATTCCTTGAGCGCTAGCCCATGTTTTGACCTCAGAAGTGCGGCGCGCCACCAGGGCCAGGCGGTAGCCCGACCGGTGAAAGCGCAGGGCCAGGGCCTGGCCGATGCCGCTGGACGCGCCGGTGATGAAGACAAGGGGAGTGGTCATGCAGGTTCCGGACGTGGGCAACGCGTACTAGGGTTTGGCCGCGCCAGGCTGGAGCACGCCACGCACACGTCCGCGCAGCTGCAGCACCTGGTCGAGGTTGTCGTAGTCCATGCCGTCGGCCGTGAAGCGATCATTGCCGCGCGTGAGGGTAACGGGCTTGTCGGAACGCACGCGCTCGGTGTTGGTGTAGGCGTGCAGGAATTCGCTGCGGAACTCCAGCCGAGGCTGGGCGGGTGACCCTGGCTTGGCGGGCAGGGGCTCGCGCGTGACGATGGCATTGCCAAACAGCTGCACCTCCGAACCATCGGCGTTGGTCAGGGCGCGGTCTGCCGTGGCCACGGTGAGGCGACCCTGCGGCGTCACCGAGCGCATGCGCGCTTTGTCGATCTCCAGCGTGTCGGAGTCGGGGTAGTGCCGCGCTTCTTCGCCCTGCACTTCGCTTTGCAAGCGCCCGCTCGCGTCAAAGCTTTTTACCGAGAACGACTTCATGAAATAGTCGGGCTGGTTGCCTTGTTGGCGCTCGATGGCAGGCAGCAGGGGCATGGGCGCGTTGCGCACCAGCCACCAGGTGCCCAGCGCCAGCAGCCCCATGAGCACGACGGGCAGATAGAGCGAGAACTGTTCCCAGCCCTGGCGGACCCAGTTGCGCATCACGGTGTTGCCTCCGGGCCAGGCACGACAACCTGGCAGGTGGGGAAAGAGCGCAGAAAACCCCGGTTCATGCGGTGTACTCCGCCAGCAGTGCGGCATAGCGGCCCGAGGCCACCAGCAGCAGATCACACAGCTCGCGCGCGGCACCATCGCCGCCCCGGGCCTGCGTCACAAAATGGGCGGCGTGGCGCACTTCGGCCTGGGCGTTGGCCGGGGCGCACGCGAAAGCACTGCGGCACATCACCGGCAGGTCGGGCCAGTCGTCACCCATCGCAGCAGCCTGGGACCAGTCCAGCCCCAGCGTGGCCAGCATCTGTTCTGCGGCGGGGCGTTTGTCTTCGGTGCCGAACACCGCGTGTTCGACCCCCAGCGCCTTCAGGCGCACGCGCAGCGGCGCGGAGTCGCGGCCCGTGATGACCGCAGGCGTGATGCCCGCCTTTTGCAGCAGCTTGAGCCCATGCCCGTCCAGCGTATTGAAGCGCTTGAGCGTTTCGCCCGATTCGCTGAAATACAGGCCGCCATCGGTCAGCACGCCATCGACATCGAAGAAGGCAATGCGCACGCCTTGGGCGCGCAGCAGCAGCTCGGGGGGAAATTGCAGCACGGGCAGGGTCATTTCAATAAGGGGCATGCAGATCGAACGGGCACAGCCAAGACCAGTGCACCCGTGGAACCGGCTTCGCCGGGCCACCGGGTGCGTCCCTTAAGGGGGAAGGCGCGCAGCGACTCAGGGGGGTCATTTGAAGTGAGGTCATATGACTTTGGCTCGCATCAGGTCGCCGATGTGCACCACCCCCGTGAGCACCCCTCCCGCATCCACCACCAGCACGCTGGTGATGGCATGCGCCTCCATCATTTCGGCGGCGTCCACCGCAAGGGCGTCCGGGGCAATGCGGCGCGGGTGGGGGTGCATGACCTGGCCCGCCGTGGCAGTGCGCAGGTCGGCCCCGGCCTCGATGCGGCGGCGCAGGTCGCCGTCGGTGAAGATGCCCAGCACCTGGCCGGCGGCATCCACGACGGCCGAGGCGCCCAGGCCCTTGGCACTCATTTCGCGCATGAGGTCGCTGAAGGAGGCGTCGGGAGCCACACGCGGCACCTCGCTGCCGGTGCGCATGACATCGCTCACATGGGTGAGCAGCTTGCGCCCCAACGCACCGCCAGGGTGCGAACGGGCAAAGTCTTCAGGGCGGAAGCCCCGGGCGTCGAGCAGGGCCACGGCCAGCGCGTCGCCCATGGCCAGCTGGGCCGTGGTGCTGGCGGTGGGGGCCAGGTTCAGGGGGCAGGCCTCACGCTCCACGCTGCAGTCGAGCACCAGGTCGGCATGGCGGGCGAGCGTGGACTGCAGCCCGCCGGTCATCGCGATCAGCGGGGCGCCCAGGCGCTTGAGCACGGGCAGGATGGCCGTCAGTTCACCACTTTCGCCGCTGTTGGAGATCGCCAGGACCAGGTCGTCGCCCGTGACCATGCCCAGATCGCCGTGGCTGGCCTCGGCCGGGTGCACAAAAAACGCCGGCGTGCCCGTAGATGCCAACGTGGCTGCAAATTTGCGGCCCACGTGGCCGCTTTTGCCCATGCCCATCACCACCACACGGCCACGGGCCTGCAGCACCATCAACACGGCCTCGGCAAACACGCCATCGACGCGGGCCGCCAGCCCGGTCAGCGCCGCCGCCTCAATGTCAAAGGTCTCGCGGGCCAGGCGCAGGGCCTGTTCGGCGTCAAAAGGGGGCAGCGTGGCGGGCACAGGGGTCATCCGGTGGATTCTATCGACCGGGCATGCCTGCGCGGGTGGCAGATTTTTTGCCCTGGCTCTGGCATGGACCCTGCTTCGGACAGAAAACACCGAGGGCCGCAGGAAGGCTCGGATAGCATCGAACCATGTCCTCACTCGCCCTCACCTTGCTTTATCTGTTGGCCGCAGTGCTGGGTGTTGTGGTCTGCCGCAGCCTCAAGCTGCCACCCATGCTCGGCTACCTGGCTGCGGGGGTGCTCATCGGCCCCCATGCGCTGGCGCTGACGCAGAACTCGGAAGGGGTGCGGCACCTGGGCGAGTTTGGCGTGGTGTTCCTGATGTTCGCCATCGGGCTGGAGTTCAGCCTGCCCAAGCTGCGCGCCATGCGGCGCCAGGTGTTCGGCCTGGGGCTGATGCAGGTGGTGCTGACGATGGTGGTGGTCACCGGCGCGGCACTGGTGCTCTCCCGCTGGGTGGGCGGCGTGTGGGATATGGGCTGGCAGACGGCGCTGGCGCTCTCGGGCGTGATGGCGATGAGCAGCACGGCCATTGTGGTCAAGCTCATGGCCGAGCGGGCTGAGCTCGAAAGCGAACATGGCCGCCGCGTGATGGGCATTCTGCTGTTCCAGGATCTGGCCGTGGTGCCGCTGCTGGTGTTGATCCCCGCGCTGAGTTCCTCGTCAGACCAGCTGCTGACCGCGCTGGCGTGGGCGCTGGTCAAGGCCACGGTGCTGGTGGGCATTCTGCTCACGGGCGGGCAGCGGTTCATGCGCTGGTGGCTTACGCTGGTGGCGCGGCGCAAGAGCGAGGAGCTGTTCATGCTCAACCTGCTGCTGATCACGCTGGGCCTGGCCTGGCTGACCGAACTGGCGGGGCTGAGCCTGGCGCTGGGCGCCTTCATCGCGGGCGTGCTGGTGTCCGAGACAGAGTACAAGCACCAGGTGGGCACGGACATCCGCCCGTTTCACGATGTGTTGCTGGGGCTGTTTTTCATCACCATCGGCATGATGCTGGACTGGCACATCCTGGTGGACCGCTGGGCGCTGGTGCTGGCCCTGCTGACGGTGCCGCTGGTGGTCAAGCTGGGGATCATCCTGGTGCTGGCCCGCAGCATGGGGGCCACCACGGGCGTGGCCCTGCGCACCGGGCTCTACCTGGCCCAGGCGGGGGAGTTCGGATTTGTGCTGCTGTCGCTCACGCAGGCCAACGGGCTGGTGCAGCCCGCGCTGATGAACCCCATCCTGGCCGCCATGGTGCTGTCGATGCTGGCGACGCCGTTTCTCATCATGTACAGCAACCGCATCGTGATGAAGCTGGTGGCCAGCGACTGGCTGCAGCAGTCGCTGCAGATGACGTCCATCGCGCGCAAATCCATCAACACCAGCAAACACGTGATCATCTGCGGCTACGGCCGCTGCGGACAAAACCTGGCGCGCATGCTGGAGCATGAAGGCATCCCCTACATGGCGCTGGACCTGGACCCGGACCGTGTGCGCCAGGCCGCCGCTGCGGGCGATTCGGTGGTGTATGGCGACGCCACCCGCCTGCAGGCGCTGATGGCCGCTGGCCTGGTGCGTGCCAGCGCGGTGGCGATCACCTACATCGACGTGCCGGCCGCCCTGAAGGTGCTGGCCAACGCGCGCTCGCACGCACCACAGGTGCCCGTGGTGGTGCGCACGCAGGACGACCTGCACCTGGACAAGCTGCAAGAGGCGGGCGCCACCGAGGTCGTGCCCGAGGCCATCGAAGGCTCGCTCATGCTCGCCAGCCACGCGCTGGCCCTGGTGGGCGTACCCATGCGCCGCGTGCTGCGCCTGGTGCAGGACCAGCGCGATGCGCGCTACAACCTGCTGCGCGGCTACTTCCACGGCGCCGACGACGACACGGCCAACGAGCGCGACCAAGAACGCCTGTCCACCATCAACCTGCCGCCCGGCTCCACGGCCCTGGGCCGCAGCCTGGGCCAGCTGGCCCTGCCCGCCATGGGCGTTCGGGTGGTGAACCTGCGGCGTGGCAACGGCCACATCAGCGCAGCGGAGGACGACGCACAGCTGGCCGAAGGCGACACGCTGGTGCTCTCAGGGCACCCGGCGGCGCTGGCGCTGGCGGAGGACAAGTTGTTGCGGGGGTAGAGGCAGGGTACATTCCCCTGAGGCACCGCGTGCCTTCCCCCTTCTCTCTACGCGCTACGCGCTCCGGGAAGGGGGACGATGCCCTCGCTGCGGGGCGGCCCTTGCTTGGCATCTCTCGCCTAGTGCGTGCCAGTGGCTGAGGCTGGCGCCAAAATTTGAATTAAATATGGCTCTAGCGCTTATCTATCAAGCGTCAATAGCTATCCATTTAATAGCAAACTACAAAAGCTCGGCGGGCCCGGGCCGCCCGAACAGGTAGCCCTGGAACTGCTGGCAACCGTTACGCAACAGGAACGCGCGCTGCCCTTCGGTTTCCACCCCTTCGGCCACCACGTCCAGGCCCAGGCTGTGGGCCAGGGTGATGATGGTGCAGGCGATGGTGGCGTCGTTGGGGTCGGTGAGCACGTCGCGCACAAAGCTCTGGTCGATCTTGAGCTGGTCCAGTGGCAGGCGCTTGAGGTAGCTCAGGCTCGAATAGCCCGTGCCAAAGTCGTCCAGCGAGAAGCCCACGCCGAGCGTGCGCAGCGCCTGCATCTTGAGGATGCTGTCTTCCACATCATGCAGCAGCAGGCTTTCGGTCAGTTCGAGCTTGAGGTGGGCCGGGTCCGCCCCGCAATCGCGCAGCACGCTGAGTACTTCGTCGGCAAAGCCGGGTTGGCGAAACTCCTGCGCGCTCACGTTCACGGCCACGGTCCAGTCCGCAGTGTGCGGCGCTGTTGCCCAGAGCGCCAGCTGGCGGCAGGCCATGGTCAGCACCTGGCGCCCTAGCGCCAGGATCAGTCCGGTCTGCTCTGCCAGGGGGATGAAGTCGCCGGGAGGCACCATGCCGCGCTGCGGGTGGTTCCAGCGCACCAGCGCCTCGGCCCCCAGCACCTTGCCGGCCTCGTCCACCACCGGCTGGTAGTGCAGCAGGAACTCGTTGCGCAGAATGCCCTGCCGCATGTCGCCTTCCAGCGCCGACCTCGCAGACGCCGCCGCCTGCATGGCAGGGTCAAAGAAACACAGCGTGTTGCGGCCCTGCGCCTTGGCCTGGTACATGGCCAGATCGGCGCGCTGGAGCAGCTCCTGCACGGGCAGCTGCACACCGCGAAAAAGGGCAATGCCAATGCTGGGCGTGCTGTGCACTTCGCTGTTTTGCACCACGTAGGGCTCGTTCAGCGCCGCCAGCACCTTTTGCGCCACGGCCTCGGCTTCGGCGGCCGCAACGTCCACCTCGGCGTGGAGGCCCTGCAGCACCACCACGAACTCGTCGCCACCCAAACGCGCCACCGTGTCGGTGGCGCGCACGCACGCGCCGATGCGCCCGCCCACCTGCACGAGCAGCCGGTCTCCCCACTCGTGCCCCATGGTGTCGTTGATGCCCTTGAAGTTGTCGAGGTCCAGGAACAGCAAGGCCCCGTGGCATCCCTCCCGCGCACACGCGTTGGCCGCGCGGTCCAGCCGGTCCATGAGCAGCCGCCGGTTGGGCAGGCCTGTGAGTTCGTCATAGAAGGCCAGGCGCTGGATCTCGGCCTCGGCCAGCTTGCGTTCGGTGATGTCGCGCGCCACGCCCCGGTAGCCCGTGAACTGGCCGGCGTCATCAAAGATGGGCTCCCCGCTGATGGAGACCCACACGGGCTTTCCGTCTTCGGTCAGGCGCTGCATTTCAAAGTCGTGGAACACCTCGTGCGCCTCCAGTTGCCTGCGGTGCTCCCGCCATTGGCCCTCGCTCACAAAGGTATTGGGCAGCTCCCAGCGCGTGCGCCCGTAGTGCATCTCGTCGGGCACGCCGGCATCGTTGTAGGGGCTGCCGTCCAGGCGCACAAAGCGGAACTGCGCGTCCTGCTCCCAGTACCAGTCGGAGGACAGGTGGGTGAGACTGCGCCAGCGCGATTCGCTCAGGCGCAAGGCCTCCAGGGTGCTCAGGTAGTCGGTCACGTCCGTGAAAGTGCGCACGCGCCCCCCTGGCTCCAGGGCCCGGGTGCGCACTTCGATGTAGCGGCCGTTGTGGGTGCGCCGCACATAGGCGTCCGGCATGGTGAGCTTGCCACCGTGGGCCGCATATTCCGACGCCACATAGTTGCGCGCCGTGGGTTCTATCAGCTCAAACCCGGTGCCGAAATCGCCCCGTTCGGTCTGAAACCGCACCACGTCCTCGACTTTGGGCTGGGCGGCCAGCAGGGATTCGGGCAGGTCCAGCAGTTCCAGATAGCGCCGGTTGTAGACCCGGATACGTCCCTCCGCATCCACGTTGGTAATGCCTTGCGACACGCTGGCCAGCGTGCCTTCGAGGGCGCGCGTCTTCTCCGCCAGCAACGCGCTGGTGCGCGCGAGTTCCACCTCAACCGCGCTGCGCGCCAGCTCGGCTCGGCGGGCCATTTCCAGCTGGCCCACGGTGTTGAGCAGGGGCTGGAGAAACTGCACGTCTGCCGCCGAATACCCCTCGGGCCGATTGGCCAGGCCCACCATGGCCACCAGTTCGCCCGCCGCATGGATGGGCAGCCCCAGGTAGGTGTGCAGCGGGGGATGGCCCGGGGGCGTGCCCGCGCTGCGCGTGTCGTGGCCTGCATCGTTGGTGAGCACCGGCTCGCCCGACACCAGCGCCGCGCCCACCAGGGACTGCAGGTTGTCGAACACCATGCCTTCTTCTGCGTGCTGGGCATAGAGGGCATGGGAGGCCTCGTCCCAACTGATGTCCGTCATCGCATGCACCCGCAGGAAGGGATGCCCGTCGGCGGCCCGTTGTACCTGGCCCACCAGGCCAAAGGCACTTTGCGTGAGCGACATCAGCTCCTTGAGCAGGGCCTCGAACGCGGCGCGCGGGCCCGAACTGGCGATGAACATGGCCTGCGCGAGCGATATCGCCTGCAGCAACCGGTGCTGGCGCGTCAGCATGGCCTCTGCCACCAGCCGGGCACGGGCGCTGGAACTGCGCTCCAGCACCGCATCGATCTGCGCGGGCAGGGTCAGCAGGTAGTCCAGCGCAGGGTCCTGCACAGCATAGTCATCAAAGCCGTGGCGCAGGGCCTGGGCCGCATGGGTCTCGGCGCCCTTGCGCACGATGATCATGGCCGGGACGCCATCGAGCAGCCGCAGCAGGTCAAAGACCGAGCCATCGACGCTGCGCTGCGCCGCCAGCACAATGTCCGGCCTGCTGTGCTCCAGGTGGTCCCGGGCCTGCGCCAGCGACTGAGCCACATCCACCCGCCAGCCGGACCAGGGGTCTGCGAGCGCATCCACCACCGCCTGCGCGTGGTGGTGATCGCTTTCGATCAGCAGGATGGAGATGGGCATGGCCGATCGGCGTTGTGGAGTGGTCCAACGGGGGGCGTTACCAAGGGTGTAACAGCACGGAAACATTATGGGGGCTTGCAGCGCTCCGGGCACACCCCCACGGCAACCACCCCTGGCTGGATACACTTTGCCCCACAACGGCCTTTGGCCTGCGCACGTTTGCGCGTGCAGCCTTTCTTTACCCCCCCGACCCCATGCAGCCACTCAGCGTCAACGAATACCTCCGCCAGCACATCCGCACCGTACCCGACTGGCCCGCGCCCGGTGTGCAGTTCCGGGACATCACCCCGCTGCTGCAGGACCCCAAGGTGTTCCGCGTGCTGATCGACGCCTTTGTGCACCGTTACATGGACAAGGCGCTGCGCCCGGATGTGGTGGCCGGGCTGGATGCACGCGGCTTCATCCTGGGTGCCGTGGTGGCCTATGAACTCAACGTGGGTTTTGTGCCCATCCGCAAGAAGGGCAAGCTACCCTTCACCACGGTAGAGGAAACCTATGAACTTGAATACGGCAGCGCCACGGTGGAGCTGCACACCGACGCCGTAAAGGCAGGCGACCGCGTGCTGCTGATCGATGACCTCATTGCCACGGGCGGCACGATGATGGCGGGCCGCAAGCTGCTGGAGAAACTGGGCGCGACGGTGACCGAGGGCGCCGCCATCGTGGACCTGCCCGAGCTGGGAGGCTCCAAACGGCTGCGCGAATCCGGCCTGCCGCTGTACACGCTGGTGGACTTCGAGGGCCACTGATCACGGCCGCCCAGAGTCCGACGAGCTGCGGCCCGCAGGGTCAGTTCAGCTCGCCGTACTGGGTGCTGCTCAGGTCCGGCGCGGGGCCATCGGACCCGGGCATTTCGGTGTCTTCAAACCCCGTGGGCTGCGAAGGCGGCAGCAAAGGCCCCGAACGCACAGGCACACCGGGCTTGGCCGCTGCCAGCGGCACTGCGGCGGTGGTGCCTGCCGCCGAGGCCAGGGCGCGCTTGAACGCCGCCACTTCGTCCGCCTCGATGGGTTCGTACCGTGGTGCTGGGCGTGGTGCGGCGGCGGGCGCAGTGGGCGCCGCAGCAGGCGCAACCGCCGGAGCAGCCAGGGGAGGGCGCAGTGGCGCGGGGGCCGTGGCGGCGGCTGTCGGCACGGGCGCCACCGGGCGGGCCGGGGTGGCCACCACCGGAGCGGGTGCCGTAGCCACCGGAACCGGCCGCCGGGCCAGCGGTGGTGCTGCCTGCAGGGAAGCCCCCTGGGGCGCAACCCCCTTCTGGGGGATACCCACTGCCACGTGGTCATTGATGCGCCAGTACACGGCGGTTACCAGGATGTCGTAGCGGGTTTTGGCCGTCTGGGCAATCAGCGCCTCGATTTCGGACAGGCGCACAGTTTCTCCACCGTATTCACGCGCCAGGTCCATCATGACCAGAAACTGGCGCCCACGCTGGTCCAGCGACAGCACCTTGAACTTGTAGCTGGCCGACAGCACACCGGCCCGCACCATCGCGTCGCGGACCACCGTGTAGAGCAGCTCGCGGCGCTCCATGCGTTCGTTCTTGCGGTTGGCGGCGTGCTCGGGAGGCAGGGGCTCCACCAGCGGTTTGCCCTGGCGGCCTGGCGAGAGCGGTACCGTGGCATCGGCATTCAACAGGCCCGACGGTTCGGCCATGGGCCGGGGCTTGGGGGGAGCAGGTTTGCGGCTAAACCAACTGAACAGAGACATGGCTTGCTTTCTACGGGACGGCGCCAGAAAAATCCAAATTGAGTGTAACTTGCTGTACACCCATTCTTGCCCCGCAAAAGCCCGCAGGCCACCACCACATCGGTGGTCTGTCAGGTGGCCGCAACGCGGCGGCGGCGATTGCCCAGCCGCTTGGCCAGTACCGCCCCAGCGGCCATCACCAGGCCCAGCGCAATGGCAGGCTGGCGGATGGAAAGTTCGGTGAAGCGGATGGCGGTCAGGCTCCACAGCTTGCAGGGCGCGCTGGCCTGCACGGTGGCGCTACGGGAGCGGTGCGAGAAAAACGCACCTTCGCCCACCACGGAGCCTGCTCCGACGATCGCCAGACGCAAGCGCTCTTTTTCGTCCTGGTAGTGCACGCTCAGGCTGCCGCTTTCCACCAGGTACAAGGTACGGTCTGTAGCGCCCTGCGTGAACAACACCTGTCCGGCGGGCATGACCACGGGCAGAAGGTAAGACGAGAGGATGTCCCACTGCGCCTGGGTCAGTGGGTTGGTCATGCTGTCGTCGGCACTGGCCTGTGCGATGGCATCGATCAGACCTTGCAGGTCTACCTTGGAAACAACAGGCGTGGGAACATTCATGGTCTGCCGAAAGTACCCTTGTTACAGATTGCGCACAAGCGCTGTTTACGTCCATTTACAACATAAGCGACAGGCGGCGGCCTGTGTGCCCTGGTCGGAGGCCAGCCCGTTCAAACTGCACGAACAGTCGCACTTCTGCGGACCTATTTGCCAATACAAAAACTGGAAAAAATGACGCCCAGCAGGTCGTCCGAGCTGAACTCGCCGGTGATGGCGCTGAGGGCGTTCTGAGCCAGGCGCAACTCTTCGGCCAGCAGATCCAGCGCCGGGCCCTGGGCCTGCAGCTGGTCGGCCGCCTCTTGCAAGTGAGCCCCCACGGCCTGCAAAGCCTCCACATGCCGGGCACGGGCAATGTAGAGGCCTTCCGGCGCAGACTGCCAGCCGGTTACTTCCAGAAGCAGGCGCCGCAGACCATCCAGGCCCTCGCCCGTCCGGGCAGACAGGTGCACGCCAGGCCGGGCGTTTTCACCCGCCGCCGCAGCCGCCCCTGGCGCCCGGTCGAGCTTGTTCCAGACGTCAATCACGGGAATGCTCTTGGGCATTTTTTGGGCCATCGCGCTTGCTATATCGGCGTCACCAGCTATGTATTCAGGAGCATCCGCACGCTCTAGGTCATGCAGGAACAGCACCGCGTCGGCCCCGGCAATTTCGTCCCAGGCGCGGGCGATGCCGATGCGCTCCACCTCGTCGCTGCTGTCGCGCAGGCCGGCGGTGTCGATGATGTGCAGGGGCACACCTTCGATCTGGATGGTCTGCTGCACCTTGTCGCGGGTGGTGCCTGCAATGGGGGTGACGATGGCCAGCTCGGCCCCCGCCAGCGCGTTGAGCAACGAGCTTTTACCGGCATTGGGCTGGCCTGCGATCACCACCTTGATGCCCTCGCGCAGCAGCGCGCCCTGGCGCGCCCGCTGCATCACAGAGGCCAATGTTTGCTGCAAATTCGATAGCTGTCCATGCGCATCTGCCTTGCGCAGGAAGTCGATTTCTTCCTCAGGGAAGTCCAGCGTGGCCTCCACCAGCATGCGCAGGTGGATGAGGGCATCACGCAGGCCATGGATCTCGGCCGAAAAAGCCCCGGTCAGCGAGCGGCTGGCGCTGCGGGCAGCCGCCTCGGTGCTGGCGTCGATCAGGTCGGCAATCGCCTCGGCCTGGGCTAGGTCGATCTTGTCGTTCAGGAAGGCTCGTTCGGTGAACTCGCCCGGCTGGGCGACGCGCAAGCCGCGCAGATTGGGCTGGCCGGTAGCAGGGTCGGTGGCGGCACCCGCCTCCAGGCAGCGTGCCAGCAGCAGTTGCAGCACCACCGGGCCGCCGTGGGCCTGCAGCTCCAGCACGTCTTCGCCGGTGTAGCTGTGCGGGCCGGGAAAGTACAGCGCCAGCCCCTGGTCGATGGCCTGGCCCTGCGCATCGCGAAAGGGCAGGTAGGTGGCCTCGCGGGGCTTGAGGGTGCGCCCGCAAACCGCCTGCACCAGCGCATCCAACCCGCGCCCTGACACGCGCACGATGCCGACGGCCCCACGCCCCGGGGCGGTGGCAATGGCGACGATGGGGTCTTGGTGGCGGGCAAGCATGTGCGGCGATTTTGGGAAGAGAGCGCCAAAAATTGGCGCGGCCCAAGCGCGAGACACCGCGCAAGGGCCGCCCCGCCGCGCTGGTGTCGTCCCCCTTCCCGCGCGCAGCGCGAGAGAAAGGGGGCAGCGGCGCAGCCGCTCAGGGGTTACTTAAATTTTGGCAGGTTGAACTGCGGTGGCACGCCCATGCGGGTGTTGATGAGCCACTGCTGCGCAATCGACAGGATGTTGTTGGTCAGCCAGTACAGCACCAGGCCGGCCGGGAAGAAGAAGAACATCACGCTGAAGATCAGCGGCATGAACCACATCATCTTGGCCTGCATCGGGTCTGGCGGCGCGGGGTTCAGGGCTGTCTGCAGCAGCGAGCTGGCCGTCATCAGCAAGGGCAGGATGAAGAACGGGTCAGGCGTGGAGAGGTCGTGGATCCAGCCGATCCAGGGCGCGTTGCGCATTTCCACGCTGGACAGCAGCACCCAGTACAGCGCAATGAACACAGGGATCTGGATCATGATAGGGAAGCAGCCGCCCATCGGGTTGACCTTCTCCTCGCGGTAGATGCGCATCATCTCCTGCTGCATCTGCTGTGGCTTGTCCTTCAGGCGCTCGCGCATCTCCATGATCTTGGGGTTGATGGCCTTCATCTTGGCCATGCTGGCGTAGGCCTTGGCGTTGAGCCAGTAGAACGCGATCTTGAGCAACAGCACCAGGGCGACGATGGACCAGCCCCAGTTGTTCAGCAGCTTGTGCAGCTGGTCCAGCAGCCAGTACAGCGGCTTGGACAGGATGGTGAGCCAGCCATAGTCCTTGACCAGCTCCAGGCCGGGGTACAGCTTTTCCATCATCGTTTCGACCTGCGGGCCAGCGAACAGGCGCGCATCGATGGTCTTGGTGGCACCGGGCTCGATGGCGCCCAGCGAGGTCAGCATGCCCACGGAGTACAGGTTGGTGTCCACCTTGCGGGTGAAGGGCTCGCGCTGCACGCCGTCGGCCAGCAGCCATGCTGTGGCGAAGTAATGCTGCACCATGGCCACGTAGCCGTTGGGCGAGTCCTTGGGGATGTCGATCTTGCCGTTGTCGATGTCCTTGAACTCGATCTTCTGGTACTTCTTGGCGTCGGTGTAGACGGCCGGGCCGGTGAAGGTGGAGTAGAACGACGACTCTCCGGGAGGCTTGTTGCCATCGCGCACCAATTGCAGGTACAGCTGGGGCGACACCGCCGCGCTGCCCGTATTGACGATGTCGTGCTTGACCGCGATGTCATAGGCGCCACGCTTGATGGTCCAGGTCTTGACCAGCTTCACGCCGCCCTGCGCAGGCGATTCGAAGCGAACGCTGATTTCATCTTCACCGTCCTTGAGTTCACGCGGGCCGGGCACCACGGTCATGGCAGTCTTGTGGGTGGGGAACGTGCCACCGATCAGGCCGGTTTGCGCCACATAAACGCGCTGGGCGCTTTCGTCCAGCAACAGGAAATTGCGGGCCTTGTCGGCCATGTCGGCGTGCTTGAGCAGCTCGGCATGCGTGAGCGAGCCGCCTTCGCTGTCAAACACCAGGCGATACAGGTCGGTCTTGACTTCGATGCGCTCGCGGGGGGCAGGTGCTGCCGCAGCAGCCGCTGGCTGGCCCGGCACGGCGGAGGCCCCCGTCGCTGCAGCGGCCACGGGTGCACTCGTGGAAGGCACGCTGGCAGCCCCGGTCGCGCCCGACGCAGCGCCAGCAGCGGCGGGTGCCGTCACGGCGGGCGTGGTGGGGAAAAAGGTGGCTTTGTTGCCGTTGTGCAGCTGCCACTTGTCCCACAGCAGAACCATGGAAAAGCCAAAAATCACCCACAGGATGGTGCGGCGAATGTCGTTCATGAAGACTTCTTTGGTGAGGATGGTTGGGTGTTGGAAGGATGAAGCCGCGAGAAAAGCCGCATGCTGCGCGGCAATTGTTGCGGGACCGGGTCATGGCCCCCGTCACACCAGGGGTGGCAGCGTACCAGCCTGCACACCGTGAGATAGCTACCCGCCGCAGCGCCATGCTGCTCCAGCGCCTGCAGCGAATAGGCCGAGCAGGTCGGTTCAAACCGGCACGACGAACCCAGCCAAGGGCTCAGGAACAGCCGGTAGCCCTTGACGACACCGATCAAGAGGCGCTGCATCAGCATGGCACCACCGGCTCTGCAACACCACCTTGTTGCTGCGCGGGGGAAGCAGCACCGGCCCCACCTGCACGCCGTGCGGCGTAGCCAAACAGCTGCAACAGCTCTGCCCGCACCGCCTGCTTGAGCTGGTCGGACGTAGCGCTCACGAACTGCTTGCGGTCAAACGCCGTGCGCAGACGCACCACATGGGCAGCCTGCGGGAGCCGCGCTTCAAACGTGGCGCCCACGGTGTAGATCTGTCGCTTGATGGTGTTGCGCGTCACCGCGCGGCGCGCCCAGCGCTTGGGCACCATGGCACCCAGCCAGACGCCCTGCACGGCAAACAGGGCCTGCGGCCCTTGCTGTTGTGGCAAGGAGCCGGGCCCTGTGGGTAAAGCAGCACTGGCTTGGCGGTCAGTCGCAGCACCTTCGGCATCCAGCACCAGACGGTGCAGCACAAAATGCGCTGTACGGGAGACAGTGCCCCCCGCCATGGTGGCCTGGAACTGCGGACGGGTTTTCAGCCTGTGCATGCAAGCGCCCCGTTTGGAACCTGGCGGTACAAGCCGGGAACAGGCGGGGAGCAGGCCGTAGACCGTAGCGGCCTTAGACGGCCAGGCGCTTGCGGCCCTTGGCGCGGCGTGCGTTGATAACGGCACGGCCGCCGCGGGTCTTCATGCGGACGAGGAAACCGTGGGTGCGCGCGCGGCGCGTCTTGGAGGGCTGATAAGTACGTTTCATGGTGCTATTCCTTGAGGTTCAGTTCCGGACTGCTGCTCTTGAACCCCCTGCAATCTGCGCAGCCACGCCCTGTACAACAGGACTTTGGCGGCAGATCCACGGGGCAGAAATAACGGCGCGCCGGGTCAAATCACCCTGAACACATTCAGGGAAACCCGAGATTATCGCAGGCTAGCCAGCTGCTGGCAATGCCTTTTGGCTGGCAGGCTTATCTCCGGATCACGTTTCGGCTTGTTTTATCGCGGCTTATCGCGGGTTCGCGGCAATTACAGCGGCGGTTTTCAATGGGTACACGCCAGCACCACAGCGCCCCCTGAACGACTATCAACACCTCTGACCACCGCAGTTTTCAAATTGTGGATAACTATTTGACAAGCTACAATCCGCCGCCCAGCCCCGTTCCTCCTATCCACAACAAGAATCCCCCTGAAATGATCGAGGAACCCTCCCGCAGCCCCCAACATTCACCCGGTGCAGATGCCGGCCAGGGCCTGTGGCAAGCCTGCGTAGAGCAACTGGCGCAAGACCTGCCCGAGCAGCAGTTCAACACCTGGATCAAACCCCTGATTGCCCAGGTGGCCGAAGACTTCTCCAAGGTCACAGTGCTGGTGGGCAACCGGTTCAAGCTCGACTGGATCCGGGCACAGTATGCGGGCCGCATCGCCGCATTGCTCGAAGGCCTGTATGGCCAGCCCGTCACCCTGGAGTTAGCGCTCGCTCAGCGGGAATCCGTTGTACGCACTTACGCACGACCCGCAGCGTCTGAACCATCGAACACCGCAACGCAGTCCGAACCGCCATCGAGCCACAGCGATGAAGCCTCAGCGGGCGCCTTCCGCAACCGGCTCAATGCAGGCCTCACCTTTGAGACGCTGGTGGAAGGCACGGCCAACCGCATGGCGCGCTCGGCCGCCATGCACGTGGCGGGCATGCCCGGCCACCTGTACAACCCGCTGTTTATCTATGGCGGCGTGGGTCTGGGCAAGACCCACCTAGTGCACGCTGTGGGCAACCGCCTGCTGCAGGACAAGCCCGACGCCAAAGTTCTCTACATCCATGCCGAGCAGTTTGTGTCGGATGTGGTTAAGGCCTACCAGCGCCGCACCTTTGATGAATTCAAGGAGCGCTACCATTCGCTCGACCTGCTGCTGATCGACGATGTGCAGTTCTTCGCCAACAAGGACCGCACGCAGGAAGAATTCTTCAACGCGTTCGAAGCCTTGCTGGCCAAGAAGTCGCACATCGTGATGACGTCGGACACGTATCCGAAGGGCCTGGCCAACATCCACGAGCGGCTGGTGTCGCGCTTCGACTCGGGCCTGACGGTGGCCATCGAGCCACCCGAGCTGGAAATGCGCGTGGCCATCCTGATCAACAAGGCCCGCGTCGAAGGCACCGAGATGCCCGAAGAAGTGGCATTTTTCGTGGCCAAGAACGTGCGCTCCAACGTTCGCGAGCTCGAAGGCGCGCTGCGCAAGATCCTGGCTTACTCGCGCTTCAACCAGAAAGAGATTTCCATCCAGCTCGCCCGCGAGGCGCTGCGCGATCTGCTGTCGATCCAGAACCGGCAGATTTCTGTGGAAAACATCCAGAAAACGGTGGCTGACTACTACAAGATCAAGGTCGCCGACATGTACAGCAAGAAGCGCCCGGCCAGCATTGCCCGGCCGCGCCAGATTGCGATGTACCTGGCCAAGGAACTGACGCAAAAGAGTCTTCCCGAGATCGGAGAATTGTTTGGTGGGCGCGACCACACCACCGTTTTGCATGCCGTGCGCAAGATTTCGGGCGAGCGTCAGCAGCTGACCGAGTTGAACCAGCAGTTGCATGTGCTGGAACAGACCCTGAAAGGCTGACAACCGGTGGGAGAGACCCCGAAAAGAACCCGCCCGGTAAACGGGCAAAATGGCGGGTTATACAGCAGGGGGAGGCACGACCTGTGCCGCTGTCCACGCACCGTCCCAAAAACCACAAGAGGTTGAAGACATGATCGTCCTGAAGGCAACACAAGACAAGGTTCTCGCGGTTCTGCAATCCGTGGCTGGCATCGTGGAGCGCCGCCACACGCTGCCCATCCTGGCCAATGTGCTGATCCGCAAGACGGGCAATGCCCTGCAGCTGACGACCAGCGACCTCGAAATCCAGATCCGCACCACGGCTGAGCTGGGCGGCGACACCGGCGACTTCACCACCACCGTGGGGGCGCGCAAGCTCATCGACATCCTGCGCACCATGCCGGGCGACCAGACCGTTAGCCTCGAATCGGCACAGTCCAAGCTCATCCTGAAAGGCGGCAAGAGCCGCTTCACGCTGCAAAGCCTGCCGGCTGAAGACTTCCCGCTGGTGCAAGAGTCTGCCGCCTTCGGCCCCGTGTTCGCCGTGCCGCAAAAGACGCTGAAAGATCTGCTCGGTCAGGTGTCGTTTGCCATGGCGGTGCAGGACATCCGCTACTACCTCAACGGCATCCTGTTCGTGGCTGAGGGCAAGCAACTGTCCCTGGTGGCCACCGACGGCCACCGCCTGGCTTTTGCCAGCGCCACGCTGGATGTGGAAGTGCCCAAGCAGGAAGTCATCCTGCCGCGCAAGACCGTGATCGAGTTGCAGCGTTTGCTCAGCGATGCGGGCGGCGAGAACCAGCCCCACATCGAGATGCAGTTCGCCAACAACCAGGCCAAGTTCACCTTTGGCGGCATGGAGTTCGTCACCAAGCTGGTCGAGGGCAAGTTCCCCGACTACAACCGCGTGATCCCCAAGAACCACAAGAACAGCATCACCCTGGGCCGCGCCCCGCTGCTGGCCAGCCTGCAGCGCACGGCCATCATGACCAGCGACAAGTTCAAGGGCGTGCGCCTGAACCTGGAGCCCGGCACCCTGCGCGTGGCGTCGAACAACGCCGAGCAGGAAGAGGCCGTGGACGAGCTCGACATCGACTACGGTGGCGACACCATCGAGATCGGCTTCAACGTGACCTACCTCATCGACGCCCTGGCCAACATGGGCCAGGACATGGTGAAGGTGGAGCTTTCGGACGGCAACAGCTCTGCGCTGCTGACCATCCCCGAGAACGACAGCTTCAAGTACGTGGTCATGCCAATGCGCATTTGAGGCGGCCCCGCCCTGCTGCACAGCCTGACCACGACGACTACCGTTTTGATAGCTGCTAGCGCTTACTGGATAAGCGCTAGAGCCCAATTTGACCCATATTGACACATTGGAAACCCCGGTTTCCACGGATCCCAAGGCCCACCATGACCGTTGACAACATTCCCTCCGAGCCCGAAGACACCGGCGTCTCCGGCCATGTTGAGCCCACCCTCGCCAAGATCGACACCAACCAAGCCGGGGCCAGCGAAAGCTACGGCGAAGGCGCCATCACCATCCTCGAAGGCCTGGAGGCCGTGCGCAAGCGCCCCGGCATGTACATCGGCGATACCAGCGACGGCACCGGTTTGCACCACCTGGTGTTCGAGGTGGTCGACAACTCCATCGACGAAGCCCTGGCCGGCCACTGCGACGACATCGTCGTCACCATCCATTCCGACAACTCCATCAGCGTGACCGACAACGGCCGGGGCATTCCGACCGGCGTGAAGATGGACGACAAGCACGAGCCCAAGCGCTCGGCCGCCGAGATCGCACTGACCGAACTGCACGCGGGCGGCAAGTTCAACCAGAACAGCTACAAGGTCTCGGGCGGCCTGCACGGCGTGGGCGTGAGCTGCGTGAACGCGCTCAGCAAGATGCTGCGCTTGACCGTGCGCCGCGAAGGCAAGGTGCACGCGCTGGAGTTCAGCAAGGGCTTCGTGCAGAACCGCATCGTGCAGACGGTGGACGGCGTGGAAGTCTCGCCCATGCAGGTGCTGGACGACACCGACAAGCGCGGCACCGAAGTGCACTTCTTGCCCGACACCGAAATCTTCAAAGAGAACAACGAGTTCCACTACGAGATCCTGGCCAAGCGCCTGCGCGAACTCTCGTTCCTGAACAACGGCGTGCGCATTCGCCTGAAGGACGAGCGCAGCGGCAAAGAAGACGACTTCTCGGGCGCTGGTGGCGTGCGCGGCTTTGTGGAGTTCATCAACAAGGGCAAGACCGTCCTGCACCCCACCTCGTTCTACGCAGCCGGTGAACGCCCGGCCGAGACGTATGGCGGCATCCCCGGCACGCACATTGGCGTGGAAGTGGCCATGCAGTGGAACAGCGCCTACAGCGAACAGGTGCTCTGCTTTACCAACAACATCCCCCAGCGTGACGGCGGCACCCACCTGACCGGCCTGCGCGCCGCGATGACCCGCGTCATCAACAAGTACATCGAAGAAAACGAGTTCGCCAAGAAGGCCAAGGTCGAAGTGACCGGCGACGACATGCGCGAAGGCCTGTGCTGCGTGCTCAGCGTGAAGGTGCCCGAGCCCAAGTTCAGCAGCCAGACCAAGGACAAGCTGGTGTCGAGCGAAGTGCGCGCGCCCGTGGAAGACATCGTCGGCAAGCTGCTGACCGACTACCTGCAAGAGCGCCCCGCCGACGCCAAGATCATCTGCGGCAAGATCGTGGAAGCCGCCCGCGCCCGCGAAGCCGCCCGCAAGGCCCGGGAAATGACCCGCCGCAAGGGCGTGCTCGACGGCATGGGCCTGCCCGGCAAGCTGGCCGACTGCCAGGAAAAAGACCCCGCCCTGTGCGAAATCTACATCGTCGAGGGCGACTCCGCCGGAGGCTCTGCCAAGCAGGGCCGCGACCGCAAGTTCCAGGCCATCCTGCCGCTGCGCGGCAAGATCCTGAACGTGGAAAAGGCCCGCTACGAAAAGCTGCTGACCAGCAACGAAATCCTCACGCTGATCACGGCCCTCGGCACCGGCATCGGCAAGGCCGGGGGCACCACGGGTGGCGATGACTTCGACGTGGCCAAGCTGCGCTACCACCGCATCATCATCATGACCGACGCCGACGTCGACGGCGCCCACATCCGCACCCTGCTGCTCACCTTCTTCTACCGCCAGATGCCCGAGCTGGTCGAGCGCGGCCACATCTACATTGCCCAGCCACCGCTGTACAAGGTGAAAGCTGGCAAGGAAGAGCTGTACCTGAAGGACGCCCCCGCGCTCGATGGCTTCTTGCTGCGCATTGCGCTCAACCACGCCAGCGTGACCACCGGCGGCGCCAACCCGCAAACCCTGACTGGCGACACCCTGGCCGAACTGGCGCGCAAGCACCAGATCGCCGAGAGCGTCATTGCGCGCCTGGGCAACTTCATGGACGCCGAAGCCCTGCGCGCCATTGCCGACGGCGTGAGCTTGAAGCTCGACACCGTGGCCGACGCTGAAGCCAGCGCCGTGGCCCTGCAGGCCAAGCTGCGCGAACTGAACACCACCGGCGCCCCCGCCGAAGTGGCTGGCGAGTTCGACGCCCGCACCGACAAGCCCCTGCTGCGCATCAGCCGCCGCCACCACGGCAACATCAAGAGCAGCGTCATCACGCAAGACTTCGTGCACGGCGCCGACTACGCCGCCCTGGCCGAAGCTGCCGAGACCTTCCGCGGCCTGCTGGGCGAGGGCGCCAAGGCCCTGCGCGGCGAGGGCGAAAAGCAGAAGGAAGAAAAGGTCGGCGACTTCCGCCAGGCCATGAAGTGGCTGATCAGCGAAGCCGAACGCAGCACATCCCGCCAGCGCTACAAGGGCCTGGGCGAGATGAACCCCGAGCAGCTGTGGGAAACCACGATGGACCCCAACGTGCGCCGCCTGCTGCGCGTGCAGATCGACGACGCGATCGAGGCGGACCGGGTGTTCACGATGCTGATGGGGGATGAGGTGGAGCCGCGCCGGGACTTCATTGAAACGAATGCGCTGCGGGCGGGGAATATTGACGTTTAAACGCAGTTAGATAGCCATGGTAGGGGTGGGCTCGCAGTTTTCGCTGTTTACAGGGCAGGATGCGGCGCCCACCGAAGGGGCGCCCAGTTCGCCTCGTCAGTTCAGCGATTTCATCGTCTATGTCGATGAAAGCGGCGACCATGGCATGCAGACGCTGGACCCTGCTTATCCCGTCTTTGTTCTCAGCTTTTGTGTTTTCTACAAGAAGCACTACAGCGAAAAAGTGGTTCCCGCGCTCCACCAGTTCAAGTTTGACCACTTCGGCCATGACCTTGTGGTGTTGCACGAGCATGAGATCCGTAAGGAGAAGGGGGATTTCAAGTTCGCCCATCGCGCTGCGAAAGGGCAGTTCATCGAACAGCTGCACGGCCTGATTGAACAGAGCAACTTCATCCTCATCAGCTCGGTAGTGAACAAGGAGCAGCTGCGGGTCAAGCACAGCGGCTTGCACTCCAATCCGTATCACTTGGCGCTCGGCTTCTGCCTGGAGACACTTTTTGAGTTTGTGCAAGAGAAAGGGCAGCAGGACCGGCTGACCCATGTCGTTGTGGAATGCCGAGGCAAGAAAGAAGACGACGAGCTCGAACTGGAATTCCGACGCTTCTGTGATCGCGCTGATCGGCTCGGCCGCTCCTTGCCGTTCGACATCATCTTTGCGGATAAGAAGGTGAACTCCGTGGGACTGCAACTCGCCGATCTGGTCGCTAGACCTGTCGGGCTGAGTGTCCTTCGCCCCGGTCAACCTAATCGGGCCTTCGAGGTGCTGAAAAGAAAATTCTTCTGCAGCGGAGGCAGGAACCGGGTGGGAGAGGGCTATGACGGGTGGGGCTTGAAGATACTCCCCACGCCAGAAAGCGAAAAGCCCCGGTGAAACCACCGAGGCTGCGACGCCGACCAGGAACTCCCAATCCACTTAGGGCGCGAGTATAGGCCAACTAGGGATCTACCTGTCAACGCCTGGGCTCTGCAGCTGCGCAACGCAGTTGTTAAGAAGCAGCTGGCATCCCGCGCGGAGACGGGGGCGTGGAGGCAGACTTCATCGAAGCCGCAGCTTCGATGGGTCAAGCTCGAATGTATCCATTCCTAATTTTTCCATGATCGCTGGCAGAACTTGGTGAATGACACGCATGCCGACCAGCAATTCGTTCATGTAGATGTCCGGGTGCAGTCGCGATTCATGGAATCCGAGGCTCTCGGCTTCTGCTTCCGCCCCTAAGCTGTCATGGGTTTCATAGACAAGTTCGAGCAATTCTGCCCGCAGGGGGAGCCCGGCTTGGAACGCCTTCTCCTTCACAAAAGTCAGTCGCTCCGTATAGGCCTTGATTGTTTCGCGCTTAAACCCGCTGAACCTTGTTGCCATGGCAGGAGGCTCTTCGATTTTGGAAGCAGCAAGTTCCATGAGGCAAGGCTCGATGTCGCATGCGGGAGAGTCGTACAGCTCTAGTTCTTCAATGATATGGTCGAGGTAGGCCGCGTAGAACCCATAGACATCCGTGTATGACTTATAGATCGCCATGATGAGCGAGACATGTGGCTGGGAAAACATGTCATCCAGACGCTCATCAAGCGCATCACTGTCCTGATAGTCAAACTCCAGCTCTGGTGGGAATGGCTTGGGAATCTCGACGCCCATCTGCTGAAGAACGTGGAAGGTGTGCCCATTCAAAAGATCGGCTTCCTCCTCCTCTTCTAGTCGATAGGTGTGATATCCCGTTTCCGCCTGCTGGACCGCCATATCGGCCAAATATCGCAGCAACAACGCCCATTTCTCTGCGTCGCGCACCGACCCCGCCAAGAGCACAAAGTCGGGATCGTTTCTTCCGATACCGGCCAACTCAACCAGCTTTGTGCTCATGTCCATCGAGATGTACTCGCCGTTTTTCCATTTGCTGATCTGTGCGGGCGAAACCCCAAGGCGGAGTGCCAGGTCCTTCTGGCTACAGCCCTGATGGGCGAGCGCCAGGGCAATCAGTGACTTTGTGCTCATGCGGACTTCTTGGTGATGATTTACTTTATTTTATTACTATTAAGTAAATTTCCATCCTGATGCGAGTAACTGGAGCGCTCCACTGATGCGCTGACAAGCAGTCCTACGCATCAGTCGTCAGGGCTACAGCGGCTCGGGACAAGGTGAACCCCGAACAGCTACAGAAACCACGATGGCCCCCATACGCCAGTTGCTACGCGTGCAAATCAACAATATGTGCGGCGGACCGGTTGTTCGCGATGCAGCAGGGGAGGAGGTGGAGTCGCGGTGGGACCTCATAGAAACAGGTGCCCCGCTAGCGGGAAATATCGACACTTGGAAGGGCTTTTCGCCATGAAAATCGAAAACGCCACTTTCGATTTTCATGGTGCCCGGCGTAGCTCACGCCATCGGCTTATCGGCCAGTCGCGCCGTCCAGTGACCGCCAGTCTCCTGCTGCACCTTGAGCAGATCGTAGGTCTTGAGCATGTCCAGCAATCCGGAGTGGCCATAGCTCTTGGGAGAAAACGACGGGTCGGCCCGCTTCAGATAGGAGCCCAGCCCACCCACGCTGACCTTGCCCTCTGCGGTGTCTGCTGCCAATAGGGTGACAGCCTCAACAATGAACCTGGGACGCAGCTTTGGGACGGGTTTGACGGCTTCCGCCTTGTGGGTGGGCTTGGTCACTGCAGACTCAGCCGATGCGGGCTCAACCTCCGGCGCGGGTTTCGTCCATTCAAAAAACTGGTCACTCGCGTTGCGCAGCGCATCGGGCGACTTGGCTTCTCCCACGATGTGCACCGTTGCGCCGCGTTCACGAAGCTTGCGACACAAGTAGGCAAAGTCGGAGTCGCTGGTGACGATGCAGAACGTGCTGGCCCGACCATCAAACAGCGCCTCAACGGCATCCAGTGCCAGCGCGATGTCAGAAGTGTTCTTTCCCGCCGCGTACTGATATTGCAGGCAAGGAGTAAACGCCAAGCGCACCAGCGCTTCCTGCCACTTGTTCGCCAGGGTGCTGTGGTTGCCATAGCCACGCCGCAGGACCACGCGCCCAAACTGCGCGACCACGCGCAACGCGTATTCCAAAATTTCAGGCGTCGTGTTGTCGCAGTCCACCAGTACCGCAACCCGCGACTCGGCATCACTCATGTGATTTGCCATCTTGTGTGTCCTCCCGTGCGAAAAGTGTTGAATACTTGGCGCAAGCCATTGGAACATCTCCGGCTTCGCACATGCCCACCCTCAACCAGCAGCGCACCCAAAAATACATCGCAGCCCGCCAGCAGCACCCAGCCTGGCTGTTGCTGGCCTCGCGGCGAGCACCGTTGGTGCTGAGCTGTCTGGATGCCCTGTTTGAACACCAGCGCGATGGAGTCCCGTTCGACGCCGCCGTGCAGGCGCTGGCGGACATGTTGGCAGTGCACGCCAACGAGGTGGACTTTGAAATCGATAGCACCGACACGCTGAGTCAGGCCCGGCGCGAGGTGCGCGAGTGGATACGGCGCGGGCTGGTGGTCGAGCGCGAGGGGCGGGTGTTTGAGACCGATGCGCTCAAGACCGCGCTGCGTTTTATCGCGCAACTCGATGGGCGGATGATGACCTCCACCGCATCGCGCCTGGCCGTGGTGCAGCGCGAAATCGACAACCTGGCCGCCGCGCTGAACCCCGACCCGCAAAGCCGCACCGAGCATTTGCAGCGCCGCATGGCCGATCTGCAGCAGCAGCTCGATGACGTGCAGGCGGGGCGCATCGCTGAGCTCACGCCAGAGCAGGCCATTGAGGGCATTCGCGAGGTGTATGCACTCTCCGTCAGCCTTCGCGCCGACTTTCGGCGGGTGGAGGATTCGTGGCGCGAAGCCGACCGTGCGCTGCGCGAGGCCATCATCAGCGCCCGCCACCACCGGGGCGCGGTGATGGACCAGTTGCTCGATGGCCATGCCAACTTGCTGAACACGCAAGAGGGCCGTGTGTTCGACAGCTTTCACCAGCAACTTTCCAACCAAACCGAGCTGACAGAAATGCGCCAGCGCATTCGCCAGATCCTGGAGCACCCGGCAGCGGACAAGGCGCTCGATGGCCTGCAGCACAGCACGCTGCATCTGCTGGTGCAGCAGCTGATCAAAGAGGCCAAGGTGGTGCAGGCCGTGCGCGCGCGCAGCGAGCGCGAGGTCAGCCAGTTCATGAAAACCGGCCAGGTGGCCGAGAACCAGCGCGTGGGCCAGCTGCTCAACGACGTGCTGGAGCAGGCCCTGCGCATCGACTGGCAGCGCCAGGCCGTGCGCCGCCAAAGCACACCGCTGCCGCCGCTGGGCGTGGCCCTGGGCAGCGTGCCGCTGGTGGAACGGCTGCGCGCCAAATCGCTGGACGGCGGCGATCAGGCCGCGCTGCTGCTCACCACCCAATACACCGACCTGGGCGAGATGGACGGTGAGTTCTGGCAGGCGTTTGAAGGGCTGGACCGCGATGCTCTGGTGCAGCGCACCTTGCAAACGTTGGCCGAGCGGGGCCAGCCTATGACCCTGGCCGAACTGGCCGCCGCGCTGCCGCCGGGCGAGCACGACCTGGAGACCTTTGCGCTGTGGCTGGCCATGGCGCGCGAGGCGGGTGTGGCGCTGCAGCCGGGCGAGGAGCACATCGACACACAAGACGACATCCAGCACTGGCGCTTTACCGTGCCGCGCGTGGCGCTGGATGGTGCGCAGCTGGCGCAAAGAGAGTGGGAGCTGTGATGCAGCAGGAGCCGGATATTTTTGACCGCATGGCCGCGCAGGGTGCGGGCGCGCAACCAGAACAATCGCTATCAGAAGAAGAGCTACCTGCGCTGGTTGAAAGCGGCATTGCGGCACAAAGTAGCTCAAGAACGCCGCCCAACGTGCGCCAGGCGCTACAGTTTTTGCTAGCGCACGGCTGGCTCGAATCTGCGACCAAGCCGAAGCTGTTTAACCTGATTGCGGCGCAAACCACGCTGCTCGATGCGCTGCTGGAGTCCCTGGACTTGCGCGTGGTGGTGGACGACGTGCGTGGCCTGGCCTTTCTGGCCGTGGTGCCCGACTACGCGGGCGACGATACCGACGAGAGCGAGCAAGATGACTGGACGCACCCGCTGATGAAGCGCCAGCGGCTGACGCTGGAGCAGTCGCTGCTGCTGGCCCTATTGCGGCGCGAGTTCTTGCAGCGCGAGCAGGAAAGCGGCACCGGCACGGCGGTGCGCGTTACCGTAGACAGCCTGCTGCCGCAGCTCGAAACCTACCTCGGGGCCACTGGCAGCGACATGCAAGAGCGCAAGCGCCTGGGCCAGCTGCTGGAGAACCTGCGCACGCACGGCATGGTGACCGAGGTGGATGCGCAAGACTGCATCACCATCCGCCCGATGATCGTGCACCTGCTCAACCCCGAGAACCTGCAGACACTGCTGCTGCGCCTGCGTGCGGTGGCGGAACCAGGCGGCGCAGATAACGCAGAGGGCACGCCATGAGCGCTGACGCCTCCTACATTCTGCAAGAGCTGCACCTGTACAACTGGGGCGCGTTCGCGGGCCGCCACCAGGTGGCCATCGACTCTGGCAACAGCGCCATCATCGGCCCCACGGGCAGCGGCAAGACCACGCTGGTCGATGCGCTGATGACGCTGCTGTGCGCCAGCCCGCGCTACAACCTGGCCTCCACCGGTGGGCACGAAAGCGACCGCGACCTGGTGAGCTATGTGCGCGGCGCCAGCGGCCAGGGCAACGACAGCGGCGACCACATTGCGCGCGCCGGGCGCTGCGCCACGGGCATCGCCGCACGGCTGGTGCGCGGGGCTGAATCGGTCTGGCTCGGCGCGCTGCTGTGGTTTGACGGCAGCAGCCAATCTGCCGCCGACATGCAAAAGCGCTGGTTCTTTGCGCAGGGGCAGAATCACAGCCTGGACCTGTGGCTGGAAGAGCAGCACAGCGGCGGCGCACGGGCCCTGACGCGGCTGGCCAAGGACAGCGACGGCCTACAGATGTTCAGCAGCAAGGCGCCATACCTAGCCAAGCTGCACAGCTTCTTCGAAGTGGGGCCGAATGCCTTCACGCTGCTCAACCGCGCGGCGGGGCTCAAGCAGCTCAACAGCATTGACGAGATTTTTCGCGAGCTGGTGCTGGACGATCACTCGGCCTTTGAAGACGCACAAAAGGTGGTGGATGGGTTTGCCGAATTGGCTTCCATCCACGCCGACCTGGAGCTGGCCAACGCGCAGTATGTGTCACTGCTGCCGCTGCGCGATCTGGCTGCGCGCGAGCAGCAGCAAGCCCAGCACCTAGCGCGCTTGCAGGCGCTGCAGCAACAACTGCCGCAATGGTTTGCCGCGCAGGGCGTGCAATGGTGGGGCGATCGCATCACGCAACTGCAGGCACAGATGGCAGCGCGGGGTGACGCGCTGCATGCCGCGCAAGAGCGTGTCAACACCACGCGAAAGGTCGAACAGGACTTGCACGGCCACTACCTGCAAGCCGGTGGCGCCAACATCGACGTGCTGCGCGAGAACATTGACCACGCACGCAAGGAGCTGGCGCGCGTCCAGAGCAACCTGGCGCAATACCAGGCACTGGCGCGCAACCTGGGGCTGGGGGCCCACGCAGGGGCTGACCACCTGGCCAGCCACCAGGCCCAAGCCCAGGCGGCGATGGCGCAGATTGACGCCCAAGACGCCGGGCTGCAGGCCGACGCCGAACGCGCCATCGCCCAGGCCCACAACGCCCACACCCGCCTGAACGAGATCCAGGCCGAATACGACGCCGTGCGCCAGCGCCCCGGCTCCAACCTGCCGATGGAGCACCAGCGCTTTCGTGCCGAGCTGGCCGACCACCTGGACTTGCCGGAAAGCGATCTGCCCTTCACCGCCGAACTGGTGGAGGTGCGCAAGGCCGAACAGGCGTGGCGCGGCGCCATCGAGCGCGCACTGGGCAGCCACCGGCTGCGCATTTTGGTGCCCCACGCAGCGATGCACGCCGCCCTTCAGTGGGTGAACCAGCGGCACAACAAGCTGCATGTGCGCCTGCTCGAAGTGCGCGATGCCACGCCTGCGGCCTTCCTGGCCGACGGCTTTGCACGCAAGCTCAACCTCAAGCCCGCAGCGTCCACGGCCCACCTGAACACGCTACGCCAACTGCTGCACGGCCTGGACCGCCACTGCGTGCCCGACGTGCAAACCCTGGAGCGCACACCCCACGCCATGACGGCGCAGGGGCTGATGTCCAGCCAATCTGGCCACTTCGACAAACAAGACCAAAAGCGGCTGGACCAGGACTGGATGACGGGGTTTGACAACCGTGACCGGCTGGTGCATTTGCTACAACAAAAGGAGCTGCTAGCGCTTGACCATCAAGCGCTGGAGGCCAAAAAGACCAAAACTTTGCACGCCCAGCGCCGCGCGCAAGAGCAGCGCCAGCTGTGGGCCGCGCTCCAGGCACTGCGGACCGAAGACCTGGACACCACCGCCGCCCAAACGCAGTTGCAGCACAAAGAGCAGCAACTGCAGGCGCTGCTCCACCCCGACTCCGACACCGCACAGGCCCAGCAGCGCTGGGAGGCCGCGCAAACCCACACCCGCGCTGCGGAGGGCCAACTGCGCGATCTGCAAGCGGCACAGACGCAAGACGAGACCTTGCGGGCGGCGGCACAGAAGCAGCACGGCGCGTACCAAGCGCGCAGCACCGACACATTCGCCATCGACACCGACTTTGCCGCGCAACTGGCCAGCACCGGGCACCGCTTGCCTCTGCTCGATGGCGACAACCTCGAAGCCCAGGAGCGCGACGCAGGCACTGCGGTACAAGCCAAAACCTCCGACGCCAGCAAAAAGCTCAGCACCCTGCACACCGACATCGTGCGCCAGATGGGCAAGGCCAAAGGCGAAGACCGGGGCGCACTGGCCGACCACGCGCAAGAGGTGGACGCGCTGCCCCACTACCTTCAGCGCCTGCAGGTGCTGGAGGAAGAAGCCCTGCCGCACAAGCGCCAGCGGTTTCAGGAATACCTCAACAACACCTCGCAGCAGGGCGTGGACACGCTGCTCAACGGCATCGCCGCGCAGGTGGCCGACATTGAAGAGCGCATTGCCCAGCTCAACCACACGCTCCAACGCGTGGACTTTCAGCCCGGCCGCTATTTGCAGCTGGAGCCCCGCGCCGTGGTCCACCAAAGCTTGCAAGAGCTGAACCGCGCCCAGGCCCAGTTGCGCACCGAGAGCCTGCGCGACGATGGCGGCCAAAGCCACTACCGCGCGCTGCGCGCCATCGTGGAGATTCTGCAAACCCACGTCAGCAACCGCCGCAACAAGGCTGCGCAAGCGCTGCTGGACGCCCGCTACCGCCTGCAGTTTGCCGTGCTGGTGCTGGACCGGGCCAGCGGCCAGATGCTGGAGCGGCGCACCGGCTCGCAAGGCGGCAGCGGGGGCGAAAAAGAGATCATCGCCAGCTACGTGCTCACCGCCTCGCTGAGCTACGCGCTGTGCCCCGATGGCGCCAGCCGCCCGGTGTTCGGCACCATCGTGCTGGACGAGGCGTTTTCGAAAAGCTCGCAGGCCGTGGCCGCGCGCATCATCCAGGCGCTGCGCGAGTTTGGCCTGCACGCTCTGTTCGTCACGCCCAACAAGGAAGTGCGCCTGCTGCGCAACCACACGCGCAGCGCGGTGGTGGTGCACCGACGCGGCGCACAGGCCACGCTGGCGTCGCTGCGCTGGGAAGAGATTGACGCATTCCGCCGCAGCGCTCCAAGCACTCCACGCGGCTCTACCGGTATAGAGGCATGAAGTCGCCCCAGGAACTGGCCGCACGGCTGGCACAGCAATGGGCCAGCGCCGATTGGCGTGAACGCCAGCTTCTGGGTGCGGCTGCTGCGTGGCCGCTGACACTGTCTATCGGACAACCCGATTCTGCTGTCTTCATCGGAGACGCCGTCGCGCTGCGCAGCCATCTGCAACAGTGGCGCGCAGTGGAGCAGCACGGCTTGGGCAGCGTGCAATGGCAAGAGCGGCGCTACCGGGGCAGTAGCGATGCCATTGCCGTGCCCACCCACTGGCAACTGGCCAAGCCCTCGCAGTGCGTGGCGGCCATCGTTCACTTCAAGGTGCCGGGGCATGCGCAGGTGAAAAGCGACTACGCCCGACTCAGCACCCTCATCGCCGAGGTAGAGCGCCCCGGCTTTCAGCGCCTGCTGGTGCGCCGCCTCGTGCAGTGGCGCGACGCCCCCGCCGAAGCGGTCATCGCCGCCGCACGCATGGCGCTGCAACTGGAGCCCGGCTGCGCCCAAGGCAGGCCCCTGCGTGCCTTGGCCGTGCAAGGCAACGACAGCAAATTCTTCGAGCGCCATGCCAGCCTGCTCACCGCCTTGCTGGACGAGCGCTTTGACGGCGAGGCCAGCCGCCAGGGGCTGGTGGGCTTTTTGGGCGCGCTACCCGAGGACGACCACTGGCTGCTCATCGCCCCGCTGTACCCCGGCCTGCTGCCTTTCGCACGCCTGCGCGTCCGCGCCAGCGAGCTGCTGACCACACCGCTGCCCGCCCGCCGCATCCTGCTGGTGGAAAACGAGCGGTGCCTGCACCAGTTACCGCAGCCCGTGGCGGACACCATCGCCGTGCTGGGCGCGGGCCTCAACCTGGGCTGGCTGGCCGCGCCCTGGCTGCAGGCGCGCAGCGTGGGCTACTGGGGCGACCTGGACACCTGGGGCTTGCACATGCTGGCCAAGGCACGCAGCCATTTGCCGCACCTGCAGGCACTGCTGATGGACCGCGCCACCTTCACGGTCCATCAGAGCTTGGCCGTGGCCGAACCGGTGCATGCTCTCAATACCGCTACAGGCACGTGGACGCCCGAGGAGAGAGCGCTGGACGCGCACCTGCGCGCACAGGACAAGGGCCGACTGGAGCAGGAGTTTGTGCCCACAGACGCTGTGCACCGCGCCGTGTGCGCCTGGGCAGATCGAGATTAGGCACAATCCCACCCCCATGCGCTCCCCCATTGCCATCGTTGACGTAGACCGCCTGGACACCTGGTCCCGCTACCGCGCGGGCCTGTGCGACACCTGCGCGGCCAACTGCTGCACGATGCCGCTGGAGGTACAGCTGCCCGACCTGGTGCGCCTGGAGCTGGTGGACCCGTTCGAGGCCGAGCATGAAGAAATCCGCCACATTGCCAAGCGGCTGCAGAAGGCGCGGCTGATTGATCACTTCAACCACAAGAACGCGGTCTTCACGATGGCGCGGCGGGCCAGTGGGGACTGCAACTTTCTCGCCCCCAAAACGCGGCTCTGCACGGTGTACGACAAGCGTCCCGAGACCTGCCGCCTGCACCCGCAGAAGAAGAGCCCCAAGCCGGGCTACTGCGCCTATGGCGCAAGGGATCTGCAGCGCCGGGGTTGAACAGAGGCTGCCCAGTGCCACCTCGCACCGCGCCTGTTGGCCACTGCTACAGTGGCCAGTCCGCAAACCCGCGACGGGGAACGCCATGCAAACCAGCGCTAACCACCAGCGCTAACCACCAGAGCAACAACCCACGCATCCGCATCGGCATCGGCGGCTGGACCTTCGAGCCCTGGCGCGACAACTTCTACCCCGCAGGCCTCGCGCACAGCAAGGAGCTGCAGTACGCCAGCCGCCAGCTCACCTCCATCGAGGTCAACGGCACGTACTACAGCACCTTCAAGCCGCCCACCTTCGCCAAGTGGCGGGATGAAACGCCCGAAGGTTTCCTGTTCTCGCTCAAAGCCAACCGTTTTGCCACGCACCGGCGCGTGCTGGCGCAGGCAGGCGAGTCGATCACGCGGTTTGTGGAGAGCGGCATCTCGGAACTCAAGCACAAGCTCGGGCCCATCGTGTGGCAGTTCATGCCGACCAAGGTGTTTGAGCCACGGGACTTCGAGGCCTTTCTGGCCCTGCTGCCACAACAGGTGGATGGCCTGCGGCTGCGCCACGCCCTGGATGTGCGCCACCCGAGTTTTGCCACGCCAGAGTTCGTGGCGCTGGCCCGCCAATACGGCTGCGTGCCTGTCTACACGGACTCCGAAAAGTTTCCCGCCATCGCAGATGCAGAGGCCGATTTTGCCTACCTGCGGCTGATGCGCAGCCAGGCCGATGTGCCCACCGGCTACACGCACGAGGCGATTGCACAGTGGGCCGATGGCGTGCGCACCTGGACCGGCGGCGAGCGGCCGCGCGATGTGTTCGTGTACTTCATCAACGGCGCGAAAGAGCGAGCGCCTGCGGGCGCGATGGAGTTGCTGAGGCAACTGGGCCTGCGCGCTTAGCAGCGGCGCAGCTACAGCGTTTCTCGCTGCACAAACCCCTGCGGGGCCTCGCCACCATCGGGCACATTGCCCACCACCACACGTTCCACCCGCGCATGCACAGGCCCCTGATGCGCCCAGTCGATGAGGGCCAGCACGGCCTGCTCGGTGCCCCAGGCGCAGGCCTCCACGCGGCCATCCTGGCGGTTGCGCACCCAGCCCTTTACGCCCAGGCGTTCGGCGGCCTGCACCATGGACCAGCGGTAGCCCACGCCCTGCACATGGCCGGTGATCAACAGATGGCGGGTGATGGTGGAGTGGGGTTCTGCGTTCATGAGGGGCACTGTAGCGCGCTCCTTGTGGGGAGCCCGCTCCAGGGGCACACTGCCAGCAGCACCGCACCCCATGACCACGACCCCCCCCAAGGCACTGCCCACCATCGACCCCCAGCGCTGCACCGGCTGCGGCTGGTGCATTGCGGTGTGCCCGCCGCATGTGCTGTCGCTGCAGGTGCAAGGCACAGGGCCCTGGGGTCCCAAGTGTTCCACCCTGCACGATGCGCCGGGCTGCACCGGGTGCGCGCTGTGTGCGGTGCGCTGCCCGTTCGATGCGATCCGCATGGTGCGCGTGGCAGCCACCGAAGGTCGGTGAGTCCTTCGCGCCACAGGCCCACAGAAACGGGTTGACGGGCCCCGGCACGCATCCGGTACACTGTGCCCTTCATGTCGTACACCTCCATCCCCTTCACCGCACGCGCCGCTGCCTTCCAAGGCATGGGCATGATGCCGCCCGCATTCACGCGGGCCAATGGTGAACAGCGGGCACTGGGTGCACGAATGATTACCACCATTACCACCGCGGCCACCTGAGCACGCGCAGGTGGCCGTTTCGGCAGCCACCTGGTGATCGCTCTCTTCTCCCCCAAGACGAATGCACGAAACCCAGCTCTGGCAGCTGGGTTTTTTTGTTTGTTCGTTCGTTAGCCGGAGAAGTCCATGTACCGCGATCCCGTCCAGTCCCTCGAAGCCCCGTCGTTGCAGTCGCCCACTGCGGCCATGCGCCCCCTGCGCGTGGGCATGATCGGCATTGGCACCGTGGGCGCGGGCACCTTTCGCGTGCTGGCACGCAACCAGGCGCTCATCGCAGGCCGCGCAGGGCGGGACATCAAGCTGGTGGTGGTCTGCGCCCGCAGCCTCGCCCGCGCCATGAGCGTGGTGGGCAAAGATGTGGCCCTGACCAACGACCCCATGCAGGTGGCCACACACCCCGATGTGGATGTGCTGGTGGAAGCCGCTGGCGGCACCGGCCCTGCGCGCGACTGGGTGCTGGCCGCCATCCGCGCGGGCAAGCATGTGGTCACGGCCAACAAGGCGCTGCTGGCCACGCACGGCAACGAGATCTTTGCCGCCGCCCGCCAGCACGGCGTGGCCGTGGCCTATGAAGGCGCGGTGGCGGTGAGCATCCCCATCGTAAAGGCGCTGCGCGAGGGCCTGACGGCCAACCGCATCGAGTGGGTGGCGGGCATCATCAACGGCACCACCAACTTCATCCTGAGCAAGATGCGCGATGAGGGTGTGGGCTTTGCCGAAGCGCTGGCGCAGGCCCAGGCGCTGGGCTATGCCGAGGCGGACCCGACATTTGACATCGAGGGCGTCGACGCTGCGCACAAGATCTCGCTGCTGGCGGCCAATGCGTTTGGCATGCCGGTGCGCTTTGCCGATGCGCAGGTGGAGGGCATCACCCGCCTGCAGGGGCTGGACGTGTCCTGCGCCGAGCAGCTGGGCTTTCGCATCAAGCTGCTGGGCGTGGCCAAGCGGCGCAAAGAGAGCGATGTGGACGGCGTGGAGCTGCGCGTGCAACCTGCGCTGGTGCCTGCCGCGCATTTGCTGGCGCAAGTGAACGGCTCCATGAACGCGGTGATGGTCAAGGGCGATGCTTCGGGCGTGACGATGTTCTACGGCGCGGGTGCGGGGTCCGAGCAAACCGCATCGGCCGTGATTGCCGACCTGGTGGACGTGGCGCGCCTGGATGGCACCCGTGCACAGCAGCGCGTGCCGCACCTGGGGTTTCACCCCCAGGCGATGGACGAGCAACTGGCCGTGCTGCCCAGCGCAGCCGTGCATACCCGCCACTACCTGCGCGTGCCTGTGCACAGCGCCCAGCAGATCGAAGCCGTGGGTGCCTGGCTGGCGGCGCAGCACGTGCCCGTGCAGCGTGTGGAGCTGGCCTGCGACAAAGCGCTGCCCACGGGCAGCGAGCCCCAAGTGCTGGTGCTGACCGATGCCGTTGCCCAAGCCACGGTAGACCTGGCCGTGCACGCACTGGCCGCCCACCCTGCGGTGGCCGGGCCAGTGGTGGCGCTGCGGGTGGAGCTGCTGGAGGGATGATTCGTCCATAACCCGTTCACGCTGAGGCTGCCGAAGCGCCGCGCACGGCTTCGACAGGCTCAGCCCGAACGGTGATGAACGATTTCAGCCACCTAAAAAATATGATCAAAACAGGCTCTAGCGCTTATCTATCAAGCGCCACAAGCTATCAATTTTGATACTGGCGTGTACTCAAGGCATCAAGCCGCCAGCACCAGCGCGGCCATGTCTTGTGCTGCAGATGTGCCCTCGGCCATCAGGCCTTGCACCACGCCCGCGCGGTCGGTGTCGGTGCGGTTCTGGCTCACCTTCCAGACGCCTTCCCAACGCTCCACCGCCAGCTCGATGCCCACGATGGCGCCCAGCAGCTTGTGGATGTAGTCGGGCGGGGCATCGTCAATGCGCCAAGGGTCGGGGCGGTGCGCCTCGTGCCGCTCGCTCAGAATGTGCAGGATGGCGCGCAACTGCACTGGATCGTCCACCGCGCTGAGCGTGCCGTGGGCGTGCACGGTGGCGTAGTTCCAGGTGGGCACCTGCTTGCCGTCGATGGCCTTGGACGGATACCACGAGGGCGACACATAGGCCTGGGGGCCGTGGAAGACCGCCACCGCTGTTTGCGGCAGCAGCGGCCACACGCCGTTGCCGCGCCCCACATGGCCCACCAGCGTGCCGTGCGGTCCGCGCGAGGGGTCCAGATACAAAGGCACATGGTTCACGTGCAGCGTGCCCTCGTGCGACACGACCAGGGTGGCCAGGGGCTGGGCCTGCAGCAGTCCCCGCTGCGCGGCCGGGTCGGTGACTTGAAACTGGCGGTTGGCAATGGTCATGTCAGGCTCCATCCACTTCGAGCACGGGCGCGCAGTCGATCTGCGTCTTGACCGAGTTGGCCAGAAAGCACGATGTGTGGGCGCGGTGGTGCAGGTCGTCCAGCTGGGCAGCGCTGGGCGCGTGCGCCGCATCAAAGCGCGCGACGGGCCTCAGCTGCACATGGGTGACCACTAGCTGGCCCTCTGCGTTCTTGGCCATGGTGCCCACGGCCGCGTCGGCATAGTGGTTGAGCCGATAGCCCGCGCGGCTGGCGAAGTCCATGAACCACAGCATGTGACAGCTCGACAGCGCGGCGACATAGGCTTCTTCCGGGTCCACCGCTGCCGCGTCGGAATACGGCAGCGGCACGACATGGGGTGACGACGACGCGGCCACGGTGGCGCCGCCATCGAACTGCCAGGTGTGGGCGCGGTGGTAGCGCTTGTCCAGAAAGTCATCGTTGCCACGGGACCAGGTGATAGTGGCGGTGTGCTCGGCCATGGATAGGTCTTTCTTGCGGTGGCCGGGCCTTGGAGGAAACACAAGCCCGGGATTTCTAAAATGGCTCTTCAGTTTATGGTTGCACTACCACAACCAAGGGGCCAATTCATGCCAGTTGCCGGAGCCAATCCCAAAACCACAGCCCCCCGGGACGGGCGCCTGGGCCAGTTGCGCCAGCAGGTGTACGAGCAGCTGCGCAGCGCCATCGAACAGGGCCGGCTGCCGGCGGGCACGCGCCTGCCGCCGTCGCGCGAGCACGCAGCCAGCCTGGGCGTGTCACGCAACACCGTGCTGTGGGCCGTGCAGCGCCTGCAGGCCGAAGGATATGTGGAGGCGCGTGTCGGCGACGGCACCTATGTCTCGCAGGCCGCGGGCGCACCGCCCACGCAAGGGCTGGTGGCGCCTCCGCGTGGGCTCTCGCGGCGCGGGCAGCTCATTGCCGAGACGGCTGCCCGCTGGCGGCCGCCGCATGTGGCGGCACGCGCGTTCCGCATCGGCGCGCCCGAGGTGGACACGTTTCCGTTTGCGCTGTGGGACCGCCTCGCGCGCCAGGCCCGCCCCGGCCAGCGCAGCGCACGCGCGCAGTACCTGGACCCTGCGGGCGACCCCGAACTGCGCCAGGCCGTGGCACTGTGGCTGTGGGCTTCGCGCGGCATCCGCTGCGATGCGGCGCAGGTGGTGGTGTGCTCGGGCTCGCAGCAGGGCATCGACCTGATCGCGCGGCTGCTGCTGGACGTGGGCGATGAGGTGCTGGTGGAAGACCCTGGCTACCCAGGCATCCGCGCCAGCCTGCTGGGCCACGGCGTGCTGGCGCGGCCCGTGGCGCTGGATGCGCAGGGCCTTCGCATCGACGAGGGTGCGGCCCAGTGGCCCGGCGCGCGCATGGCGGTGGTCACGCCCACGCACCAGTTCCCCACCGGCGTGTGCATGGGCCTGGCCCGGCGGCAGGCGCTGCTGCAATGGGCGCGCACGCACGACGCCTGGGTGGTGGAAGACGACTACGACGGCGAGTTTCAGTACGGCGGCGCTGCCCAGCGCGTACCCGCCCTGTGCAGCCTGCCGGGCTCGGAGCGCGTGCTGTATGTAGGCACCTTCAGCAAGACACTACACCCCGGCCTGCGCCTGGGTTTTGTGGTGGTGCCGCCCGCACTGGTGGAGGCCTTTGCCATGGCCCGGGCCATCACCGACCGGCACGCGCCGGGCGACACCCAGGCGGTGCTGGCGCGCTTCATTGCAGAAGGCCACCTGCTGCGCCATCTGCGGCAGATGCGCGAGCTGTACCAGGCGCGCCAGCGGGTGCTGGTTGACGCGCTGGCCGATACGAGCGGTGGGGCCCTTCAGCTGGCGCCCAGCGACCGGGGCATGCACCTGCTGTACGAAGCCGCCCCAGGCAGTGACGACGAGACCCTGAGCCGCAAGGCGCTCACCGCCGGGGTGATGCTGGCGCCACTATCGCGCTATGCGATGCAGTCCACGCGGCGTGGCTGGCTGTTGGGGTATGCAGGCTATAGCGAAGCCGAGATCGTGGCCGCCGCGCGCGTGGTGGGCGGGCTGGCGCGCATGCGGTAAATCACCACGCGCCGGGCTGCGGGGCCAGGGCCACGCTTCGGTCCACTGTCGTGGCCTCGGCCTGCGGCTCCACCTTGCGCCACCAGTGGGTGGACAGCGCGGGCGCGCGGATGTCCAGCCGCTCGCCCATGATGGGCGCCACCAGCGGCACCTGCGCTGCCGCTGCGAGCGCGGTGATGCGCTCGAACGGCTCCACCCAGGGGTGCAGCGACAGGTCGAACGTGCCGTTGTGGATGGGGAACAAATGGCGCCCCTTCACGTCCAGATGGGCTTGCAGGCTCTCCTCGGGGTGCATGTGGATGTCGGGCCAGTCGGCGTTGTAGGCGCCGGTTTCGATCAGCGTCAGATCGAACGGGCCGAACCGCTCGCCAATGGCCTTGAAGCCGTCGAAATAGCCCGTGTCGCCGCTGAAGAAGACGCGGACTTGGTCAGCGCCTTGACCCGCGATCAGCACCCACGAGGCCCACAGCGTGCTGTTGCCGTCCGACAAGCCCCGGCCCGAGAAATGCTGCGCAGGCGTGGCCACCAGCTGCAGCCCGCCAATGGTGGTGCCCTGCCACCAGTCAAACTGCTGCACCTTGGCCGCAGGCACGCCCCAGCCAATCAGCCGGTCGCCCACGCCCAGCGGCGTGATGAAGTGCTCCACCTTGGGCGCAAGCTTCTGGATGGCTGCGTAGTCCAGGTGGTCGTAGTGGTCGTGCGACAGGATCACGCCGGTAATGGGCGGCAGCTCGTCAATCGTGATGGGCGGCGCATGAAAACGCTTGGGGCCCAGGAACTGGAACGGCGAGGCGCGCTCGGAAAACACCGGGTCGGTCAGCCAGAACTGGCCGTTGATCTTAAAGAGCAGGGTGGAGTGCCCCAGGCGCCACAGGCTCAGGTCGGGCGCTGCCAGCAGGTCTGACCGCATCACCGCGTACACCGGCACGGGCTGGCGCGGAACCGAGTCGTCGGGCTTGCCGGTGGCAAAGCGCCACATCACCTCCAGCGTCTTGAGGGCGCCCAGCGCATGGCGGGGTGCCACGTTGCGAAATTTGCCACCCGCAAACTGCGGCGACTGTTCATAGGCGGCCACCGGCTGGGCGGCGCGGGAAAAGAGGCTGTAGGCCATGACGATCAGTACAACGAAGGCGACACAAAGTGCCGGGAGCAGACGGCGGCGGCGGGCGATGGAGAGTGACACCGGATCTGCGACATAGAAATTACACTGCACAGTGTAGTTCACTTTTTAGAAAAGTAAACTACCCGGTGTAAAATTTGCGCATGATCGCCTCCCAGCCCATCCCTCGCCTGACCGACCGCAAGCGCGATGCCATCGTGCAGGCCGCCATCGGCGAGTTCCGCGAACACGGCTTCAACGGCACCAGCATGGACCGCGTGGCCGCAGCGGCGGATGTGTCCAAACGCACGGTGTACAACCACTTCCCAAGCAAGGAAGAACTGTTCGAAGCCATCCTGCTGCTGATGTGGGAGCGCAGCCAGTCACCCGACGAACTGGCCTACACCCCCACGCGCCCGCTGCGTGACCAGCTGCTGGAGCTGCTGGCGCAAAAGATGCGCCTGCTCAACGACGCGAGCTTCATCGACCTGAGCCGCGTGGCCATGGCCGACATGATGCACACCCCCGAGCGCGCGCGCGGCATCACCGCCAAGCTCTCGGCCAAGGAAGAGGGCCTGCCGCGCTGGCTGCGCGCGGCCCAGCAGGATGGCCGCCTGCGCGCCACCATGGATGTGCCCTACGCCGCGCAGCAACTGCAGGGCATGGTCAAGGCCTTCGCGTTCTGGCCCCAGCTGGCCATGGGCCAGCCGCCCCTGAGCGCCGCACAGCAAGCGCAAGTGGTAGAGGATGCGGTGGACATGTTTCTGGGGTTCTACGCCGCGCCCACCAAGGAGGCCAAGTCCCCCGCAAAAAAGGCCCCGGCTGGAAGCACGGGCAAGGCAGCGACAGCCCCTATTGCAACCTCTGCGAAACCTGCCCCTCGCCGCGCCCCAGCGCGCTGACCCACGCCACCACCCTGGCCAGCAAACCGGCGTGAGGAGCGATTTGCACTACGCTCACCCGTTCTTTCCATGCAGCCTGACACCAAGATGCCCCTCGCTCCCTACCTCGACACCGCCCCGGTCCTGGACACCGGCGTTTTCATCCACGACTCTGCCCAGGTCATCGGCGACGTCAGGCTGGGCCGCGACAGCTCGGTGTGGTGCAACGCCGTGCTGCGCGGCGATGTGAACCGCATCACCGTGGGCGTGTGCAGCAACGTGCAGGACCTGACCATGGGCCATGTGTCGCACCGCAACGCCAGCAAGCCCGAAGGCTCGCCGCTGGTCATCGGCGACTACGTGACGGTGGGCCACTCGGTGATCCTGCACGGCTGCCGCATCGGCAACGAATGCCTCATCGGCATGGGTTCCATCGTGATGGATGACGCCATCATCGAAGACCGCGTGATGCTGGGCGCGGGCAGCCTGGTCTCGCCCGGCAAGGTGCTGGAGAGCGGGTACCTCTACATCGGCCGCCCGGCGGTGCGCCAGCGGGCGCTCACCGATGCGGAGATTTCTTATCTGAAGTATTCGGCCGAGCACTATGTGCGGGTGAAGAACAACTACCAGGGATGACCTGTGGCACACCCCACGCGGCTGCGGTGCCCCCGGCGCCCCCCGCCCACCAGGGATAAAGCCGGGCCGGGATAATCGGGGGTTCCACGACCCCTGCGGCGGCACCGCATCGCCCCATTGCCTGTTTCCACCATGTCTGCCGTCGCCCCCGCCTCACCCGTCCAGCGCGTCCTCTCCGTCATCCCCCCGATGACGCAGCTGAACACGCCATACCCCTCCACCGCCTACCTCACGGGCTTTCTGCGCTCGCGGGGGGTGACGGCGTTCCAGGAAGACCTGGCATTGGCGCTGGTGCTGCGCCTGCTCTCGCCCGAAGGGCTGCGCGCGGTGGCCGCCCAGGTGGATGCGCTGCCCGCCAAAAAGCAGAGCCCCGCCGTGCAAAGTTTTGCGGAGCAAAAGGACCGCTACCTCGCCACCATCGGCCCCGCCATTGCCTTTTTGCAAGGCCGCGACAGCACGCTGGCGCACCGCATCGTGGGACGGAACTACCTGCCCGAGGGCCCGCGCTTTGCCACACTGGATGTGTATGTGGATGACGAAGGCGGGGACCCGCTGGGCTGGGCCTTTGGCGCGCTCGGCCTGACGGACAAGGCCAAGCACCTGGCCACGCTGTACCTGAACGACCTGGCCGATGTGCTGCGCGACGCGGTGGACGAGCGCTTTGAGTTTGTGCGCTATGCCGAATCGCTGGCGGGCAGCCAGCCCACGTTTGACCCGCTGGCCAACGCGCTGGCGGCAACACCCACGCTGGTGGACACGCTGCTGGAGCAGCTCACGCACGAGGCGATTGCCAAGCACCAGCCCAGCGTGGTGCTGCTGTCCGTGCCGTTCCCGGGGTCCGTGTATGCGGCGTTCCGCGTTGCGCAGGCCATCAAGGCGCGGCACCCGCACATCGCCACCGTGCTGGGCGGCGGCTTTGTGAACACGGAACTGCGCGAACTGGCCGACCCGCGTGTGTTCGACTTTTTTGACTATGTGACGCTGGACGCTGGCGAACGCCCTTTGCTGGCGCTGCTCGAACACCTGCGCGGCGAGCGCGGCCGCCAGCGCTTGGTGCGCACCTTCGTGCGCGGTGACGATGGCGCGGTGCAGTACATCAACATGATGGAAGCCGACATCGCCTTTGCCGAGGTGGGAACACCCACCTGGGACGGCCTGCCGCTGGACCGGTATCTGTCGCTCCTGGACATGCTCAACCCCATGCACCGCCTGTGGAGCGATGGGCGCTGGAACAAGCTCACCGTGGCGCATGGCTGCTACTGGAAGAAGTGCAGCTTTTGCGACGTGAGCCTGGACTACATCAGCCGCTACGAAGGCGCCAGCGCCGCCGTGCTGGCCGACCGCATCGAGCAGATCGTGCGCGAGACGGGGCAGACCGGCTTTCATTTCGTGGACGAAGCCGCACCGCCCAAGGCGCTCAAGGCGCTGGCTACCGAGCTCATCGCGCGCAACGCAGGCATCAGCTGGTGGGGCAATGTGCGGTTTGAAAAAACCTTCACGCCCGACCTGGCCGAGCTGATGGCCGACAGCGGCTGCATCGCGATCTCGGGCGGGCTGGAGGTTGCATCGGACAGGCTGCTGCAGCTCATGAAAAAAGGCGTGTCGGTGGACCAGGTGGCGCGCGTGACCCGGGCCTTCACCGACGCGGGCATCCTGGTGCATGCGTACCTGATGTACGGCTTTCCCACCCAGACGGTGCAGGACACGGTGGATGCGCTCGAATACGTGCGCCAGCTGTTCGCCAACGGCTGCATCCAGAGCGGGTTCTTCCACCGCTTTGCCTGCACCGTGCACTCACCCGTCGGCAAGAACCCCGAGGAATACGGCGTGACGCTGGCGCCGCTGCCCCCCGGTGACTTTGCCAAGAACGACGTGGCCTTCATCGACCCCACCGGCGTGGACCACGACGCGCTGGGTGGCGCGCTCAAGAAGGCCATCTACAACTACATGCACGGCATCGGGCTCGAAGAGGACGTACGCACGTGGTTCCCATTCAAGGTGCCCAAGACGACGGTGCGACGTGACCGGATCGAGCGGGCGCTGCAGCAGCGCGGCTGAGCCCGCAGTATTTCTTCAAGCAGCCGCCATGAAATCCAGGATGTCGTCGAAGTCCTTGCGGTCCTTGGGCGTCAGGTACTTGTAGGCAGCGAACGACTGCTGGAGCATTCCGGTCAGCCGGTCACGGCGTTGCACGAGTTCGGCCTTCCACGCCGGGTCGCGCACCAGCAGTTTCAGGATAGCGAGCTTGCCGTCCAGGTTCTCATACATGGCGTCGAACGAGCGGGCCGTGAGCTCCAGCAAATTGGCCAGCTTGGGCAGGCCGCGGGTTGTGGCGCCCTTGTCCAGCAGCAACTGCACGATCTTGGCTTGGTGGTAGTAGATGGCGATCTCGATGGGGTAGCTGGTTTCCGATGCGCCCTGAGCGCGCCCATCGGGGTCGGCACCGTGCTGCAGCAGCAGGTCCACGATCTTGGGTGCAGAGAACCGACAGGCCTCGTACAGGTTGGGATAGCCCTTGTGCGGCAGGTTGGGGTCGGCGCCATGCTCCAGCATGAGCTGCACGACCTTCACGCGCTTGTCGGTGATGGCCTTGTTCAGGCAGGAGTAGCCGGAAGAGAATGTGCTGTTGGGGTCGGCCCCCTTCTCCAGCAGGGCCTGCACGGTGGCCTGGTTCTTGGAGAACCCGATGGCGCGGATGAAGGCATAGGTCGGGTCGTTCTGCTCGCGCTCGGCGGCCTCGATGATCTTTCCCACACGGCCGAGCTGGGCGGTCGGGGCCAGGGTCTTCATCAAGGCCACGACATCTACGGGCGGCTTTTTCTTGCCGTCGATGAAGCCATATTCAAGCTTGCGGGCGACCTCATCATCGACCAGTTCGGCATGCAGCGCATGGCAGACCTTGGACAAGGGCTTGATGAAATCACCAACATCGGCAGAGCCCGAGGTGAATGCCGCGTCGATCACCAGGCCCGAACGCTCGTAGTGGTCAAAGCCCAGGTGGTCCGTGGGGTGGATGCTGATCTTGCGGGCCGCGAAGAAGGCCCTGACTGCCGCTTCAAGCCCGGCACCACCGGGAGTGCTGAAAACCGCATGCAGTGTGTCGGCATCGGTATCGTTCTTGCAGACCAGCGTGAATCGCGTCGTGGCTTCCATGTTCCCTCGGATGGACTGAAGCAGTGGTTTTTGCAGGCATCATATTTCGATGCAGATACCCCGCCCGCCCTTCACCGCCGCCATCTTCGACATGGACGGACTGCTGGTCGACTCCGAGCGCGTGACCCTGCGCGCCTGGCTGGACGCCACGCGGGCGCGGGGCATTGCACTGGCAGAGGCCGACTACCTGCAGGTGGTGGGGCGCGCGTCCACCGACTCCGACACCATGCTCACGGCTTTGCTGGGTGGTCCGCAGATGTTCGAACAGGTGCAGTCCGATGTGGCTGCGCGCCTGTGGGACGCAGGGCCAGAGCCCCTGTTTCCCCTCAAACCCGGCGCCGCATCGCTGCTGCACGCCTTGCGGCAAGCAGGCGTGCCCTGCGCGGTGGCCTCATCCTCGCGGCGCGACGAGATCGAGCACCGCCTGGGCAGGGTGGGCGTGCTGCAGCACTTTCACGCCTGGGCTGGCGGCAACGAGGTGCCGCGCGGCAAACCCGACCCCGCCCTGTACCAGCTGGCGGCTGTGCGCTTGGGCGTGGACCCCGCACAGTGCCTGGCGTTTGAAGACAGCGAGAACGGTGCACGCGCAGCGCAAGCCGCAGGGGTCGCGGTAGTGATCGTGCCGGACCTCAGAGCGCCGGGCATCGAGGTGGTGGAGCGCAGCCACGGCGTGCTCGAATCGCTGGTGCACGCCCATGACCACCTGCCGCGCTGGTTCAGGGCGGCGCGGGTGCCGTAAAACTGATAAGAATCGGCCTCTAGCGCTTATCCATCAATCGCAAACAGCTATCAAATTTGTAGCATTACCGTTTCTGCTTCTGGTACGCCTTGTCGGCCGGTGGCCCCCGGTCGGTGTCCTGCAGGCCACGTTTCACATCACGGTAGGCCTGCTCCATCTTGGCGTCGGGTTCGCCGTCGGTCATGTTGACCGCCTCGTCGCGCTCGTGGGGCAGGCGGGGTTCGGGCCCGCTCAGGTCTTCGGGTCCGCTGCCAGGGTGCGGCTGGGGCTGGGTGGTGTTCACGCGCCGCTCGGTGCGGGCGGGCACAGGAGCGGAGGGGATGATCTCCTCTTCCTTGCGGGGGGCTGTGGGGGTCGTTTTCATGCGGGGCCTTGGTATGCAACGTGGAGTCCCTTCACCCTAGCGCCGCTGGCCTCCCCGCTCTGTAGGCCCAGGCCCTGCGCCGCTGCGGGCGTGCGGAGCCTGCTGTCACCAGAACAACCACCGCTCCAGCGCATGGAGCACGATGACCACGATCACGCCGAGCAAAAAGAGGATCGCCTTGCGGCGCGCCCGCGCGCTCACCACCAGCTTGTAAACCGTGTACGCGGTGAGCGTGCCCACAAAAGGCGCAGCGATGGCGGCCCCGGACAGGACGATGGCCACGAGCTTGCCCCAGCCGTCGGTCCCGCCCATGGTCCAGATCGAACGCAAGTAGATCGCGCTCGGAATGGCCAGGCCCAACCACAGCACCCCGGACGCCACTGCCACGCTGACGTGGTGCGCGAGCAGGCCATAGAGCACCAATGCGCCCACCACCCCGCCCAAGAACGCCACCCGCTTGAGCCAGAGCGGTAGCGGCTCAGCAGAGCGGCGCGCTGGCGTGGCTTCACGGGCCTTCTTCGCCGCTGCGGCCTCCGCCTGGGCCCGTTCTTTTTGCAGTTGTTGCTGCTTCTCGGTGGATTCACGGGCACCACGCAGGAAGTCGTCCACCGCTGGGTTGTCCACCTGGCCCAGGATCCGGCCCGTGCGCGACAAGGCCTGGTCGCGCTGGGGCAGTTCGGTCTGCAGGGACGCCCCCTGGCTGAACCACTCACCCATCTGCGCCAGCCACCCCACGCCGGGCGGCGGCAGCCCAAGGCCACCCTCGCCCGCGCGGCACAGGTAATGCTGCGTGCTTTGCGGCGGGATGAGCTGCCGCGTGCTGTACCGGGGCAAATAGCATTGCATCAACGGCGCAGCCGCCTGCTGGCCGGGGCGGCCCAGGCGCAGCGCAAACTCCGGCAAAGGCACGGGCTCGCCCAGCCCATTGCGCACGCCCAGCCAAAGGTAAAGGCCCCGAGGCCGGCCATCTTTGGCCCGGTGCACCCAGAGGCCAGGGCCTTCTTGGGCAATGCTGTCCGCGCCCAGGGCATCCAGCTCGGACGGCAGCGGAACATCGGGGCCGTCCATGTCCCATAGCGGCCGCAGCTGGGCTTTGAGGAGGGAGGGCCAGACCGCACGCGCTCGGCGCTGCAGATCGTCCGCATCGACCTCGCGCCCGTGAGCGATGGCAACTTCGATGGTGCGACTGGCCTTCGCCGGCCGCCCTTCCAGGGCGAGCAACCATTCGTCGAGCAATGCAAGCCGCAGATAAAGCGCATCGGCCCCTTGTCCCTGGGCCTCTGCCGCACGCATCCATGCGTACCGGGCAGGGTGCTGCGGCACCAGCTCCTGCGCCAGCAACTGCTGGCGCGCAGGGCTGCCTGCCTGGGCAGCCGACGATGCGGGTTGTTGTGCCCATGCGCCCGATGCACCCACCATGCACAGCACCACCGCAAACCACAGCACCCGCAGCAGGATGCGTTGCACACTTTTCGCCCCACCCGGAACACAGCTTGCGCTTGCCATTGCCCATGGCCTGCAGCGCAGCAGCGGACCGCAGTTCAGCGCAAATCCCCACGCATTTCCCCCCTGCATCTTTGCTCTCCTGTAGCTGTGCGGGGATTTTCTTTCAAGGCAGCAGCAGGGGGACAGCCCGCCCATCTGCCACAAGGCACTGCCCAGCGTCAACCTGTCTTCGGCATGCGACACTACTGTATGTCTCAACAGGTGTGGGCCGCGCAGGCCCTTGAATCTTTCGATGCGGTGGTGTCAGCCACCGAGGGTTTTCGCAGCCGTGCCGGCCAGCGGCTGATGGCCGAGCAGGTGGCGCGCACGTTCAGCAGCGCCACGCTGGGCAAGGTGGATGAAGAAAGCGGTGAAGACGCGCCTACGCGGTCCATCGCCGTGATCCAGGCGGGCACGGGCGTGGGCAAGTCGCTGGCGTACTGCGCGCCCGCCATCGCCCTGGCGCTGTCGCGCGGCACGCGGGTGCTGATCTCTACCGCCACCGTGGCGTTGCAAGAGCAGCTGGTCAACAAAGACCTGCCCGCGCTGGCCGCGCTGCTGCCCCAGCCCTTCAAGTTTGCGCTGGCCAAGGGGCGCGGCCGCTATGTGTGCAAGCTCAAACTCGACCGCCTGGCGGGCACGGGCGAGGCCGAGGAAGAGGCCGACGACGACCTGTTTGCCGAGGAGGAAGCCGCCGCCCGCGCCAAGCGCCCCCGGCACGAGACCGAGGCGCGCATCCAGTTCTATTCGACGATGGCGCAGACGCTGTCGAAAGGCGCCTGGGATGGCGACCGCGACAGCCTCGATACGCCGCCCGAGCCCGAGGTGTGGAGCCCCGTGGCGGCCGAGGGCGCATCGTGCACCGGCAAGCACTGCCCCGCCTTCAGCCAGTGCACGTACTACGACAAACGCAAGGAGCTGGTGGGCGCGCAGGTGATCGTAGCCAACCACGACCTGCTGCTGTCGTCGCTGGGCGCGCGCGTGCTGCCCGAGCTGGACAACTGCCTGCTGGTGCTGGACGAAGCCCACCACCTGCCCGCCACGGCGCTCGACCAGTTCGCGTGCAGCATGGACCTGTCGCGCATCACCTGGATCGAGCGGCTGGCCAGCCGGGGCCTGCGCATCGGTGCGCTGCTGGAAGTTGAGGAGATTGCCGACATCCCCAAACATTCGGCCCAGCTGCGGCAGACGCTGCAGGACCTGGCGCGCATCGTGATGGATGTGTACGGCGCCCAGCTCAAGAGCCAGCCCAGCGCCTGGGGCCCGGCGCGCGTGCGCGTGCCACGCGGCGAATTGCCAGAGCAATTGATTGCCCCGCTGGGCCTGCTGGCCGCCAGCGCTGAGGGCTTCCTCGACGCCCTGCGCGCCATCAGCAAAGCCCTGCGCGCCGAGATGCGCGACAAGCCCGACGAGGCCAAGCGCCTGTCCACGCTGTACGCACAGATCGGCATGCTGGCCCCGCGCCTGGAAGCGCTGCACGCCACGGCCCAGTTGCTGCTGCAGGATGCGCCCGAAGGCGCGGTGCCCGCCGCCAAGTGGTTCACACTGGAGGTGGATGGCGACTTCATCGTGGTCAAGGCGCATGCCAGCCCCATCCTGCCCGGGACCACGCTGCGCAACCACCTGTGGAGCGCCGTGCGCGGCGCGGTGCTGACATCGGCCACGCTCACCAGCTGCGGGCACTTTGACTTCTTCTTGCGCGAGGCGGGCCTGCATGGCGATGAAGCCACCACCACGCTCGAAGTGCCCAGCCCCTTCAACTACGCCGCGCAGGGCACGCTGATTGCGGCCGAAACCCGCGCCGACCCCAAGAACGCCGCGCAGTTCACCACCGAGATGGTCGATGCGCTGCTGCACGACATCGCCCGCGTGGAATACGGCGCGCTGGTGTTGTTCACCTCGCGCGAGCAGATGCGCCAGGCCGTGGATGCATTGCCCACCGCCATGCGCAGCGTGGTGCTGGTGCAGAACGCGCTGCCGCGCACACAGCTGCTGCGCCGCCACCGCGAGCGGGTGGAAAACGGCGAGCCCTCGGTCATCTTCGGCATGCAGTCCTTCGGCGAAGGGCTGGACCTGCCGGGGCGGCTGTGCGAGTCGGTCTTCATCACCAAGCTGCCCTTCGCCCCGCCCGACGACCCCGTGGGCGAGGCCCGCGCCGAGTGGCTGCGCGCCGTGGGACGCGACCCGTTCAGCGAGCTGGTGGTGCCCGCCACCGCCATCCGCTTGGCGCAATGGGTGGGCCGCGCGATTCGCACCGAAGAAGACATGGCGCATGTGTACTGCTACGACAAGCGCCTGACGCGCACCAGCTACGGCCAGCGGCTGCTCAAAGGGCTGCCACCGTTTGCGCTGGAGCAACGCGCGCCGCTGTGAAGCGGCGACACTTTGCGCACCGATTTCACAACCACTACAACAACGACAGAGAGGACCCCACCATGCCCCACACCACCCCTGCCTGCCCCCAATGCGGCCTGGAGAACACCTACCCCGATGGCAGCAACTATGTGTGCCCCGACTGCGCGTTTGAATGGCCGCAGGTGGCCGATACTGCCGAGTCCGATGCCGCAGAAGCAGGCGACGGCGTGGTGCGCGATGCCAACGGCAATCCACTCGCAGACGGCGACGCGGTGATCCTGGTGAAAGACCTCAAGGTCAAGGGTTCGTCGTCCACGCTCAAGAAGGGTACCAAGATCAAGAGCATCCGCCTGGTGGATGGCGCCGATGGCCACAACGTGGACTGCAAGACCGACCTGGGCAGCATGCTGCTGAAGTCGGAGTTTTTGAAGAAGGCGTGAAGCGCCTTCCCTCCACCTGGCGTACCACGCTTTACCGTGACAGCACGGCAGGTGCTGCGCAAGGTGGAGGTACCGGTGCAGCCGCACGGGCGGCATAGGTAACGCCCGGTCCTGGCCCATCCTGTCTGGGCGGGTCGGACGGGATGTCGGACAAGCGCCCACGCACAGGCGGGCAGGGGGACGACGCGGCGCATGGCGCGGGCGGCCTAGAGTCGTAGCACCCCCTCCATTTCACGGAAGCCCCCCATGCACCACGACACCCCCGGCCACGAAACCTTGTGGAAGCTCATCAAGGACATTCGGTTTGGCATGCTCACGCACCGCACCTCCACGGGCATGCTGCACGCGCACCCGCTCACCACGCAAAACCGCCAGTTTGACGAACACGGCGAGCTGTATTTCTTCATCCCCAAGTCGGGCGAGCTGTACGAACGCCTGCTGACCGATGGCGAAGTCAACGTGTCGTATGCCAACCCGGACGACGACAGCTACGTGTCGCTGTCGGGCCAGGCACGCGCTGTGGACGACCATGCGCAAAAACAAGCCCTGTGGTCCCCCATGGCCCAGGCGTGGTTCCCTGGTGGCGTGTCCGACCCCAACCTGGCGTTGCTGGCCGTGCGCATCCGCCATGCCGAATACTGGGATGTGGATGAAAGCAAGATGGTGCAGCTCTTCAAGATGGCCAAGGCCGCCATCACGGGCGAACCACCGCGCAGCCTGGGCGAGCACAAGGAACTGACCTTGTATTGAGCTGAGCGGCAGGCCCCCGGGCGGCTGTTTCCCCAAGGTGGGGCAGGGGCCGGAGGCACGCCGCACCCTGCCGCGATGCCAGGAAGAGCGTCAGCGTCTTGCACAGAAATTCAAGAAAAAATGGGCTCCAGCGCTTTTCTATCAAGCGCTAATAGCTACATATTTCATAGCAAAACCATCGAACCATGGAGCCCACGGGCTCCTTTTTCTTTGGGCCACGGCTCTTGAAACAGCGCGCCAAGGCATCCACATGCCATCCATACACCATCCCATTGGATGTTTTATGGAGTTCCCCCGATGAACAATATCGTTCCCATCGCCCCGTCGCGCGGCAAGGTGCCCGAGTCCGAGAAGGTCACGATCAACCTGGGCTTCGTGGACCTGGGCCACATTGATCTGCTGGTCTCCGAAGGCTTTTACGCCAACCGCACCGACTTCATCCGCACCGCCATCCGCAACCAGCTGACCGCCCAGAACGACGCCGTGCGCCAGGTGGTGGCCCGCAAGATGCTTGTGCTGGGGCTGCAGCGTTTTGGCCGGGCCGAGCTGGAGGCCGTATTGGCGGCGGGCCAGGCGCTGGAGATCCGCGTGCTGGGCCTGGCCAGCATCGACGACGACGTGCCGCCCGCCCTGGCGCAGGCCACGATTGCCTCGGTGACGGTATTGGGCGCATTCCATGCCAGTGCGGCCGTCAAGGCCGCCCTGGCCGGGCGCATGCATTGAACACCACCGACCCGGACCGCAGCGCGCCGCCGCTGCCGGACGCACCAACCACCAAGGAGTCCCCATGGACTGGAACCTCAATCTCAAGCGCCTGATGGGCGAAGCCACCCAGCTGGTGCGCAGTGGCCAGCTGGCCGACGCCACGCGGGCCATCCAGCAGACCCTGGGCGCAGCCGTGGCGCGCCACAGCAACGAACCGACACCTGCCAGCGCAGAGGCTATGCCGTTGCAAGCGCCATCACCCGCAGGCGACGAGGCCCCACGCTGGCGCAGCGCCGCCGCCGCGCAAGATGTGGAAGACGCCGTGGTCATCGACCGCAGCGCCCCCACCCCCCAGGCCGAGCCAAAGGCCCCCACAGCACCACGCCCCGCCGCCAGCAATCACCCGCTGGCGGAGCCGCCCGGCAGCTTCACCCGCGTGGTCTTCACCCACCCGAGTGCACGGCACCACCCACACCACTACCACCTGTACGTGCCCCCGGGCGCCACGGCAGGCACCCCCATGCCGCTGGTGCTTATGCTGCACGGCTGCACGCAGAACCCCGTGGACTTTGCCACCGGCACAGGCATGAACGACGCAGCCGCCCCCGCCAACGCCCTGGTGCTGTATCCCGAGCAACCCCACAGCGCCAACCCCAACGGCTGCTGGAACTGGTTTCGCCCTGGCGACCAGCACCGGGGCAGCGGCGAGCCCGCGCTGCTCGTCGCCATGCTGCAGGACGTGATGGCGCGCCACCCGGTGGATGCGCAACGCGTTTACGTGGCGGGCCTGTCGGCTGGCGGCGCCATGGCCGCACTGCTGGGCCGCGAATACCCCGAGCTATTTGCCGCCGTAGGCGTGCACTCCGGCCTGCAGGCGGGCGCGGCACACAACGTGATGGGCGCGCTGTCGGCGATGAAGAACGGCGCCAAACCCGGCGCCGCCACCCACGCCACCGCCGAGGCCCCTGCACTGCCGCCTCCGCCGATGATCGTGTTCCATGGCGACGCCGACACCACCGTGCACGCCCACAACGGCGAGCAACTGGTCCAGGCCACGCTCACCGCCCTGGCCACCGCCCCGGGCGGTGCAGCGCAGACGGTGGAGGCCGTGCACACAGGCCAGTCCGCCAGCGGGCAGGGCTACACGCGCAGGGTGTATGCGCGGCCAGGCCCGGCCTCTTCCAGCAGGGCATCGCCCAGCCCCGTGGTGGCAGAACACTGGGTGCTGCACGGCGCAGGCCACGCGTGGGCCGGCGGGCACGCGGGTGGCAGCCACACCGACCCACGCGGCGTGGCTGCCACGCAGGAGATGCTGAGGTTTTTTCTGGAGCATCCGCGCGCTGCGAGGGATTGACAAGCACCCGCGCAAGATCGCGCACAACATTCAATAGGTGACGGTGATGCCGGCATCCCTGGCGCCGACGCGCACATGCTCCGATTCAAGATCCGTCTTGAGGACGGCCTTGGTGCCACCGGCGGGCACCGTAAACGGATTGCCATAGCCGGCCGATCCCTTGATCGCGCTGCTGTAGTTTCCAGAGCCCGCCGGATTCTGATAGTCGACGTGCACGCTGGCCTTGGCACCCGGAGCAGCAATGCTCATGCCGTTGGAATTGCCGAGATCGATTTCGCGGGTGGTGTCTTGGGCGATGGTGACGGTGGTAGCCATGTGGAACTCCTCAAAGATGAAGCTCGACGATGTGTCGGGCCGGGGGAGTCAATGTAGGCAGCCGAATGCGCGCTGACGATTACAGGCCATTACAGGGCGCCAAGAAAAGGCTCTCCGTGCCAGAGAGTCTCGCCACCGTGTGCGATGGCATCACTCCCCCCACCGCGACTCCTCGGTCTTTGGTGCGCCCGGCTAAGGCGACGCTGAACAAGTCCCCGCGATGGCGCGCGCCATGGTTTGGGATGGGATGCAAGGCGCAAGCCACAGCGATGGCCGTAGCTATCGCGAGGATTTGCAACGCGGCAGACCGCCCAAAGCAGGGATGCGCGGTGCGCGAGGGACTTGTTCAGCGTTGCCCTAATGCGCGAGGTCGCGCACCACGCCTTCGAGCCCCTGAACCACGCGGGCCAGCCGGTCGAAATCCACCTTGTCCGGGGTGTCCTGGCGGGTGTGATAGTGCGGATAGCGGTAGGGGGCGGTGTCGGTCACCATCAACGCGGGATAGCCTGCGTCGAGGTAGGCCGCGTGGTCTGAATAGTCCACGCCGGGGATGCGCCGGGGCGCCGCAATGCCCTCGGACGCAAACGCGGCGTGGGACCGAAAAGACCGCACCACCTTGCGCACCAGGCCCAGGTCGCCGGGCGTCGCCAAAAAAGCAATGAAATCGCCCTTCCAGAAAAGTGCGTGGGGCAGTGTAGAACGCGCATTCCCGTCCGGTTCACACAACGATGGCCAAGTGCAGCGGCACAATTCTTTCTTTTTGCACCTCCACTCCATGCCCCCCATCGCCGTCATCGACTTTGAAACCACCGGCATCTCGCCCGGCCAGGGCGCGCGTGCGACCGAGGTGGCGATCGTGCTGCTGGAAAAAGGGCAGGTGGTGGACCGTTTTCAAAGCCTGATGAAAACGGGGGTGTGGATACCGTCGTTCATCACCCAGCTCACCGGCATTACCAACGCGATGGTGAACGCCGCGCCCGATGCGGCGGGGGTGATGCAGGACGCGGCGCGTTTTGTGGGCGATGCGCCCATGGTGGCGCACAACGCTTCGTTTGACAGCAAGTTCTGGCAGGCCGAGCTGGCCCTGGCCGGGCTGCCCGCGCCGCAGCCGTTTGCGTGCACGGTGCTGCTGTCGCGGCGGCTGTACCCGCAGGCGCCCAGCCACAAGCTGGGCTCGCTGGTGGACTACCACGGCCTGCCGCGCACGGGCCAGGCGCACCGGGCGCTGGCCGATGCCGAGATGGCCGCTGCGCTGCTGGCCCGCATGCAGCACGACCTGCGCACGCGTTGGAGGGTGGCGGAGCCCAGCTACACGCTGCTGCAAACGCTGCAGCGCTGCGCCAAGCCCAAGGTGGGGGCGCTGCTGGCGCAGCATGCGGTGGCCTAGCGAGAGCCCGCTGAGGGCACGTCAAGCAACACCCATTAACTATCAATTTGATAGCTATCAGTGCATGATGGACGAGCGCAGAAGGCCATTTTTATTCAAATTTCTTGCATACTGAGGCCGCGACAATCCCACACAAGGTGGCTGCGCCCACAACAACCCCCGATGAAAGGTCTTGCCATGGAAATTCTGGTTCTTGGACTGGTGCTGTTTCTGGGTGTGCATTCGGTGCGCATCGTGGCCGATGGCTGGCGCACGCAGACGCTGGCACGCATGGGTGAGATGCCGTGGAAGGGGTTGTATTCACTGGTCTCCGCCGTGGGCCTGGCACTCATCGTGTGGGGCTATGGCTTGGCGCGGCAGCAGCCGGTGGTGCTGTGGGTGCCGCCCATTGGCATGCGGCACGCTGCGTCGCTGCTGACGCTCATTGCCTTCATCCTGCTGGCCGCCACCTACGTGCCGCGCAATGCCATCAAGGCCCGGCTGCACCACCCCATGGTGCTGGGCGTGAAGGTGTGGGCGCTGGCGCATTTGCTGTCCAACGGCAACCTGGCCGATGTATTGCTGTTTGGCAGCTTTTTGCTGTGGGCCGTGCTGAGCTTTCGGGCCGCACGGCAGCGCGACCGGGCGATGAACACCGGCTACGCGCCCGGCACTGCGGCGGGCACGGGCGTGGCCGTGGTGGTGGGCGCTGTGGCCTGGGTGGGCTTTGCGTTCTGGGCGCATGCCTGGCTGATCGGCGTTGCGCCTCTCGCGCGGTAGGGCGGTAGGGGCTTGGCGCAGCACTGCAGGACCAAATCCCGGAGAATCCGCGCTTTCCGTTTTTGTTTTCTTTCCCATTGCCTTTTCACACTGAGCCTTCTGCATGACCGACGCAACCACCTCCACCACGCCACCCCCCTTGCCCGATCACCTGTCGGTGGACCCCCGCAGCCCGCACCATGTGGCGGAGGTGTTCAAGCACGACATCGGCATCCGCTTCAACGGCAAGGACCGCAGCGATGTCGAGGAATACTGCGTCAGCGAAGGCTGGGTGAGAGTGCCCGCAGGCAAGACGGTGGACCGCAAGGGCCAGCCATTGATGATCAAGCTCAAGGGCAAAGTCGAAGCTTTCTACAAATAGGCCGTGGCCACCGAACCCGCCCACTGGGTGGTGCACTGCGACGGCAGCGCCGTGCCCAACCCCGGGCGCATGGGGCTGGGGGCAGTGCTGGTGGGGCCCGGTGGGGCCACGCAACACACCATTTCTGAAGCCACGACCTTCACCGGTTGCAACAACGAGGCCGAACTGCGCGCGCTGCTGCGGGCGCTGCAGTGGCTGGAACCCCAGGTGGTGGCGACGGCAACCACCGTGCAGGTGCTCAGCGACAGCAGCGTGCTGGTGGAGCAACTGGGCAAGCAGGCCGTAGCGCCTATCGAGCGGCTGGCACCGCTGTTTGACGAGGCGCGCCGTGTGCTGCAGCGGTTTGCACAGGTGGACCTGCAATGGGTTCCCCGCCACCGCAATGGGGCGGCCGATGCGCTGGCGCGTGCCGCGCTGGGCCTGGCGCCCAAGGTGGCCACGCCACACGGCCGCACCCAGAAGCGGCGGCGCTGATCCTGCCCTGCTCCGGCCTGCTTCACGCAGCGCGCGGGCTGGAATGCATGTCCATCACGCTCGCGCTCGCGCCAGCAGCAAGGCCTTTTCCTGCGCATTGCGCGTCAGGCTGGCGGCCCGTTCAAACTCTGCACAAGCTTCCGTCTGGCGCCCCAGCTTGGCCAGCAGGTCACCCCGCACACTGGGCAGCCAGTGGTAGTGGCGCAGGCTGGGTTCTGCGGCCAGTTCATCCACCAGGGCCAGTGCTGCGGCCGGACCCAGGGCCATGCCCACCGACACGGCGCGATTGAGAGCGACCACAGGCGAGGGCGCCACCTGCAGCAGTGCGTCATACAGCGCCACGATATGGTGCCAGTCGGTGTCTTGTGCGCGGTGCGCGCGCGCATGGCAGGCCGCAATCGCACCCTGCAGCGCATAGGGCCCCCAGGCATGGCCTGCGCGTGCCAGCTGCTCGGCCTTGTCGAGGGCCACCAGCCCCCGTCGCACCAGCAGGTGGTCCCAGCGCGCACGGTCCTGGTCCATCAGCAGCACGGGCTGGCCTTGTGCGTTGGTGCGTGCGGGCAGGCGGGAGGCCTGGATTTCGAGCAGTGCCACCAGCCCCTGCACCTCGGGCTCATCGGGCACCAGGCTGGCCAGCACGCGCACCAGTCGCTGCGCCTCGCCACACAAAGCGGGGCGCATCCAGTCATCGCCCGCCGTGGCGGCATAACCTTCGTTGAAGATGAGGTAGATCACCTCCAGCACCGAGGCCAGTCGCGGCGCGCGCTCCGCAGGGCCGGGCACTTCAAACGGGACGTGGGCCGCAGACAGGCTTCGCTTGGCGCGAACAATGCGCTGGGCCACCGTGGGCTCGGGCACGAGAAACGCGCGTGCGATTTCAGCCGTGGTGAGCCCGCCCAACAGCCGCAAGGTGAGCGCCACACGCGCCTCGGTGGGCAGCACGGGGTGGCAGGCGGTGAAGATGAGGCGCAGCAGGTCGTCACCAATGTCGTCCTGCTGTACGTGCATCAGGGTCTCCACCACGTCGGGCGCGTACTGCGCTTCGAGCGCTTCGAGGTCGTGGCCCAGGGCTTCGTTCTCGCGCGTGTGCAGCGCCTGCTGGCGCAGGTGGTCGATGGCGCGGCGCTTGGCCGTGGTCATCAGCCACGCCGCCGGATTGGCGGGCAGGCCGGTGGTAGGCCAGTGCTCCAGCGCGGCCACCAGCGCGTCCTGCGCCAGTTCCTCGGCCCGGCCCACGTCCCGCGTCATGCGCGCCACGCTGGCGATGATGCGCGCGGCCTCGATACGCCACACCGAGTCGATGGTGCGGTGCAGGGCATCGCGGTCGGGAAGGGTAGAGGGTTTCACGCGATCAAAAGGTGTGAATGAATCCGGCGCATTCATTCACACGTTCTCATCCCAGCGCCTTGCTGGCGTCCACCATGTGCACAAACTCCCAGGTGTGCCCATCCAGGTCGTCAAAGCTGCGCGAGTACATGAAGCCCAGGTCCTGCGCGGGGCGGGGGGTGGTGCCGCCCGCAGCCACGGCCTTGTCCACCAGCGCATCGACTTCTGCACGGCTTTGGCAAGAGAAGCACACCAGCACCTCGGAGGTAGTGCGTGCATCGGCAATCGTCTTGCTGGTGAAGGTCTGGTAGAAGTCCTTGACCAGCAGCATCACGAAGAGGTTTTCGCCCACCACCAGGCAGGCGCCCTGGTCGTTGGTGAACTGGGGGTTGAAGTCATAGCCCAGTGCGCGGAAGAACGCCTGCGAGCGGGCCATGTTCTCGATGGGCAGGTTCACGAAGATTTGTTGGTGCATGAGGTGCTCCTGAGGAGTAAGGAAGGTAAAGCGAAACGAAAGGTTTTGCAAAGCGCAACAGGGGATGGGGCTCAGCCGGCAGGCTTTTGCGCCACAGCCTGCAGGTTGACCAGGCCGTCTTCAAAGTCCTGGCCCACCATGCGGTCCATGTTGAAAACCAGGTGCGCAATCTTGGCCAGGTAGGGCACAGGGCCGTACATGGCCCAGGTGACGCGGGTGGCGCCTGCCCCTTCGGGCTGCAGTGTGAACTCGACCTGGTTGTGGGCTTCGAACGGGGCCACAAAGTCGAGCTTCATGGCCACGCGCGCCGGGGCCGTGGCATCGACGATCTCCATGCTGCCGGTGCCCAACTTGTCGCCCTGCCACGCATAGCGCGCGCCGGGGCCGATGGTGTTGGCGCTGTACTCGCCCTTGGCGGCGGGGTCCTTGCGTTCGTACGGGTTCCAGGTGTTGAACTGGCGCAGGTCGTGGATGAGGCCGTACACACGCTCGGGCGGGGCGGAGATGACGCGGCTGCGCTCCACGCGGAAGGTGTCGGGGCGGGTGGCAGCAAACGCCAGGAAAAGTCCCAGCGCCGCCAGCAGCACAAGGGCAACGGTCTTGATCATGGTAGAGGGTCCTCCCGGATGGTTTCAGCCGCGCATCGCTTCGAGGTCATGGAATTTCTCCACGCCTTCGACGTCGGCAAAGTCCTCCATCTCAAAGAGCTGGCGCACTTCGATCTCGGCATCGAGCCCCTCACCCCGCGGATTGGGAAAGCGGCGCGACCACTCCAGCGCCTCGCCCTTGCTGCGCACCTGGATCAGGGTGTAGCCGGCAATGAGTTCCTTGGTTTCTGTGAACGGTCCGTCGGTCACGGTGCGGCCGCTGGCGGTGTAGCGCACGCGCCAGCCCTGCGCGCTGGGCTTGAGGCCGCTGCCGTCCAGCAGCACGCCCGCATGGGCCAGTTCTTCGTGGTAGCGGGCCATCTCGGCCATCAGGGCGGCGCTGGGCATGCAGCCTTGTTCGGATTCGGCGGTGGCTTTGACAATGATCATGAATCGCATGGGGTTCTCCAGAAAGTGATGGGTTGAGGGCCCATGGGTGGACCTTCACTTGCACGACGAACGAAGGCCGGGCAGATCGACAGGACGGTTCAAAAAATCAGGGTAACTACGTAGAAAAAAGTCGCCAAGGTGTCAGGTGCAGCCCAAGGTGTGGGGCATTTGCCAAGGCGTGCAAATGGTTACGCGCCCGGCCAGACACCCTCGGTAGGATGCCGCGCGGAGAGCCCCCGAGCACAATGAACGAAGACAGCGACATCACCACCGAACCGGCCCCTCCCTGGCTGGCCAGCATTCCGCTGGAACCCAGCTGCCAGACCCCGGCCCTGGTCATCGTCCACCCAGGGCGGGCCGTGGTGCCACCAGAAGGCTTGAAGGCGGTATTGCGCTTCAACGCCGACGGGCGCGGCGGCTGGGTCAGCGCTGCCCAGGCCGACAACTCGCTGTGGGGCTATATCGATGGCGAAGGCTGCTGGCGCGTGCCGCCCGCGCTGCAGAACGCACGCAACTTTTCAGAAGACGGACTGGCGCGCTTTTGCGACGGGGGCCGCTGGGGCTTTGTGGACCTGGCGGGTGCGGTGGTCATCCCCCCGACCTTCGACAACGCCCACCCATTCCGCAACGGGGTGAGCGCCGTGCAGGTGGGCCAGGATGCATGGCGCCCCATCGACCGCCAGGGCCAGCCCACCAGCGACGAAGTTTTTCATGAACTGGGCCTGTTCGGCGCGAACGGCCTGGCCCGCGCCACGCTGTGGAAAAAGGATAGCAACCAGCGCACCCAGGGCTTTGTGGACCGCGCGGGCCGCTGGGTGATTGAACCCCGCTTTCGCGATGCCAAGCCGTTTGGCGAGTCCCCCACCACGGCCGCATCGCTCGATGGAGAACGCTACGGGCTGATCAATGCCCGGGGCGATTGGGTGCTGAAGCCGCATTACCCCAGCATCGACGCCTTCAACAGCGATGGCCTGGCCTACTTTGACGAACCCAACGCCTGGGACAACGGCCACGGCTATCTCGACGCCCGGGGCAAGGTGGTGGTCAAGGGTGGCCGCCACCTGTCTCGGCGCATGGTCTGCGGCGTGGTGGCCAACAGCTACGACGGCACGGGTTTTCTCACAGCCGAAGGCAAGCCCTTGCCCGGCCCGCGCCTGAGCTATGGCTCGGACTTTTCTGCCGAGAGCGGCTTTGCCGTGGTGCGCACCGCCGCGCAAGGTCCGTCGGCCTGCGCCACCTGGGGCCTGCTGCATCCCGATGGCCGTTTCGTGCCGGCACCGGCGCATCTGCTGGAGCCGCTGACCAACGGCGATGGCTGGCTGGTGGGCAATACGCCCGATACCCCGCTGGTGCCGTTCCTCACCCGCGATGGTCAGCTGGCGTACATCGACGGCGAAGGGGTTGTGGTCTGGCGCGCGCACTATGACGGCCAGCAGGTGGCCTTGCTCGGCGCCGAAGGTGCGCCCCTGTGGCGCAGCGGCGTGCGCGAGAACTGCTGGCCGCCCCGGCCCTTTTTCCATGCCCCCCTGACCGACCACCTGGAAGGCCTGGACACGCTCGACGGCATCGTGCCCCTGGCCAGCCGCCTGCTGGCCCAGGCCGAGACACGCCTGCACCAACTGGCTGCGGGCGACATGCTGCAAGCTGACCGCGCGGGCACGGAAAAGGACGATGACGGCACCGACGATGAGGAAGATGCGGACGACCCAGACCAGGTGCAGGCCGACCGCACCGTGGTCGTGCGCCGGGTCATGCGCGCCTACCTGAGCGATTCGCACAACGGCCCGTATGAATTCCTGTCTGCCGACCTCCACCGCGCGGTGAACGAAGCCCGCGAGGCCATGGTGCAGCGCCTGTCAGCGCGCTTTGGCCCGGCCGACCCGGACCCCGAACACGCCGCCCCCTGGCACCGCAGCGGCGACCACACCCAGGCCTGGGCCTCGCCGCTGGCCAGACCCCTGCCCGGTGATGGCGGAGTGCTGCGCGAATCGCGAGAGCAGTGGCTCACGCTGTACCAACACGCGGATTCCGGCGATGGCGACGCATGGTGGGAGCTGTGGCTGATGGCAGCGCCCAGCGTGGATGCGCTGCAGCTGGCGCAACGTGCGCGTTCTGCACAGCCAGCACCCCAGGCCCAAGCCGCCGACGAGACCACGCTGATGGCACAGCTGCAGTCGCACCCACGTACGCTGGCCGATGTGCCGCGTGAACACATCACCCACGCCATGGTGGACGCCGCGCTGGCCGCCGATGAAGACACCGTGCGCTTTGTGCCCAGGCGGCTCATGACACCCGCACGCTATGCCACCGCGCTGCGGCAGGGTGTGAAGAGCTTTGCGCAAATACCGGCCGGGATGCTCAGCGAGGACGCCTGCATCGCCCACGTGCAGGGCGGTGGCTGGCACCTGGAACAGGTGCCCGAGACCTTGCGCACCGTCGCTGTCTGTGCGCACGCGCTGCGCCGCAGCCCCAGTGCGCTGGAACACGTGCCCGAATCCCTGCGTGCACAGGCGCGCGAAGCGATGGCCCAGCTACCCCCGGATGCACAGGAAGAAGACCCGCCACGCGCGGGTGGCGACCTGGGCGACTGGTTGTCGCGCCGCGTGGTGGGCTCGGCCCTGCGAGGCCAGGACACCACGGCACGCAGGCTCCAGCACAAGTGGTTTTTGGCAGCGTTTGTGATGCAGGCAGCACTGACCGCCAAGTCAGACACGCCCCCCACCCTCCGGGGGATGGCGGGGTGGTTCGAGCAGCGGCCAGTGCTGGCGCTAGTGGCCCACCTGCTGCTGGGCCTCGCAGCCTTGGTGGGCCATGCATTCGTCTCGGTCGCGGCCTGGCGGGCCGAGGGCCCGTGGATCGGGCTGGGCACCTTCGCACTGATGGGATTTGCGGAGCTGTACTGGGCGTGGCGTTTTGTAGCGTCCAGCCCCTGGAGCCCCTGGCTGGCGCTTGCGGCCACCCTGGTGGTGGTGTACGTGTTCGGCTGGCGCCGCCTGTACCGCCGCGTGGGGCTGGCCTACGCGGCACGTGAGGGCATCACGCCCGTCGAGTGAGCACCGGCAGGGGTTCACAGGGGCGGCCACTGCATTTTTTACAGTTTTCTAGGGGTCATCACCGATCCCCGGAGGGACTGTTCGGTCCCGGCGATGGATACACTTTGTAAACCTTTCGCCCCACTGATTCACGAACCTCGAGAACGCCTTGGCCTGCATGCGCGGGCCCTCACCACAGCGGGAGCACCACCCATGCAAAGAGGATCGGAACCCAATACAACCCAGCGGACACAGCAGCTGGTGCTGGCGCTGCTGTGTGGCTTTGCATCCCACGCTGCCGCGCAGGCGGACATTGCCCAGCTGCCGCTGGAACAGCTCATGCAGATGGAGGTCCGGACGGCCAGCCGGTATGCGCAAACCGCCCTGGAAGCGCCCGCCGTGGTGAGCGTGGTGACCGCAGACGACATCCGGCTTTTTGGCTACCGCACGCTGGCGGAAGTGCTGGGCAGCATGCGCGGGCTGTATGTCTCGTACGACCGCTCTTACCATTACCTTGGCACACGCGGCTTTGCCACACCGGGCGACTACAACACCCGGGTGCTGCTGCTGGTCAACGGCGTGCGCTTTAACGACAACCTCTACGACCAGGCCACCATCGGCACGGATTTCCCGCTCGACCTGGACCTGGTGGACCGCGTGGAGTTCGTTCCCGGGCCGGGCTCGGCGGTGTATGGCGCCAATGCGTTCTTTGGCGTGGTCAATGTCATCACGCGCAACGGCCGCCAGCTGGCCGGGCCGCAGATCAGCGTGGAGGCGGGCAGCCAAGGCAGCGCCAAGGCACGCTTCTCGCTGGGCACGGTGGATGCCCAGGGCAGCGACTGGCTCATCGCGGTGACGCGCTCCAGCAGCCGGGGGGCAGACCAGTACTTTTCAGCGTTCGACGCGCCCGAGACCCACCATGGTGTGGCACACCGCCTGGATTTCGACCGCAGCACGCAGCTGTTTGCCCGCATGCAACGGGAGGGGCTCACGCTCACCCTGGCCCATGGCGAGCGCACCAAGGGCACGCCCACGGCTTCGTTCTCACAGGCCTTCAACGACCCACGCTCGCGCTACATCGACACCACCACCCGCCTGGCGGCCGAAACCACGCACCAGATTTCGTCCTCACTGGCGCTCACCGGCCGCGTACACGCCGGGCGCTACCGCTTCGTGGGCGACTATGTGTACGACTACCCACCCCTCACGGTCAACCGCGACGTCGGCACCGGGCAGTGGTGGGGCACCGACTGGCAGTGGGTCAGCACGGCGTTTGCACGCCACAAGCTCGCCTGGGGCATCGACTACCGGCGCGACACCCGCATCCAGCAGCTCAACGTCGATCTGGACCCACCCGCCCAGTACCTGGACACCCGCCGCTCGGGCGATGCGCTGGGCATCTACATGCAGGATGAATTTGCGCTGGCGCCCACACTCACGCTGCACACCGGGCTGCGCTGGGGCAAGCAGTCCGGCAGTGCGGGCAGCTTCCATCCCCGGCTGGGCCTGGTGTATTGGTGGACCCCCTCCACCGCCCTCAAGCTGCTGCACGGCACGGCCTACCGGCCCCCCAATGCCTACGAACGCGACTACCGCGTGGACCTGCCCGGCGGCATCGTCAGCTCGGAGGGGCTTCGGTCGGAAAAGGTGCGCACCACAGAGCTGGCCCTCGAACATGCCCCCACCGGCGCCACCCGCATGCTGCTGACGGCGTTCCGGTCGCAGGTGACCGACCTGATCGCGCTGGGCGATGCGAACGCAGCGGAAAGACTGACCTTCGGCAACACCGGCAGCGTGCGCGTTCACGGGCTGGAAGCCGAGGTGGAACAGCGCTGGCAAGGCGGCTCGCGCCTGCGTGTGGCCTATGGCTGGCAAAAGGCACGCAACACCAGCACCCCCCAGCCGCTGACGAACTCTCCCCGGCACTTGCTCAAGGTCCAGTGGTCGGACACCCTGGCGCTGGGCGCGTGGGGAACGCAAGGCGCTGGCAGGCCGGGCCAATATGCCGTGGAGGCCATCGGCGTGGGCGCGCGCGCAACCCGTTCGGGCGCACGCCTGCCGGGGACCATCGTCACCAACCTCGTCTACACACAACGCTTTGCGGATGTGGACGTGTCGATGGGCGTCTACAACCTGTTCAACCACCGGCATGCAGACCCCGCCTCGTACGAGATCCGCGAAGAATCGATCCGGCAGGATGGACGGACCTACCGGCTCAAGCTCACCTACGCGTTCTGAGCCATGTACAACGCCATCCACCTGGGCAAGATACTGTGGTTCGGCCTGTGTTTGCTGGGCGGGTTGGTCGGCCTGGCGCATGCCACCAACCCCGTGGAAGAACCCGACCTCAAGGCCGCCTATATCTTCAACTTCATCCAGTTCATCGAATGGCCTGACAACGACAGCGCCATGGGCAGCGAACTGACCGTCTGCGTCTCGCCCTTCAGTCCACTCAAGCGCCCCCTGACCGCCCTGGAAGGCAAACAGGCCGCCAAAGGCCGTACCGTGCGGATCAGGCTGCTGGAGATGGCCAGCCTGCGCGACTGCAGGGTGCTCATCCTGCAAAACGCAGACGTGGAGCAGGCATTGCGAGCGCTTCGAACCCTGTCTCAGGGCCATGGCGTGTTGACGGTCTCGGACGAGCTGACCTTCGTCAACCCGGAGATCGTCATCGCTCTCACCCAGCAGGAAGGGCGTATCGTGTTCGGCATCAGCCCCGACGCCGCCGCCAAGGCGGGTCTCACGATCAGCTCCCGACTGCTGCGGCTGGCCAAGGTGAACCGATGAGAACCCAGGCCCCCGAACCCCAGATTGCCATCCCGGCGCCACCGCTGCCGCCCGTGCTGCTGTCGTCCAGGCTGGTGGTAACGGGCATCCTGGCGGCGGGCCTGGCGCTTTTGACGGTGGTGCTGGCACTCACGGGGTTGGACTACTGGAGCACGCGCCAGTCCATGCTGCAGGACAGCCGCGTGGAGGCCGCCATCGTCGCGGACAACATTGCGGCCGCTGTCATGTTCCGAGATGCGCGCACGGCCAACGAGATGCTCGCGGCGCTGAAGTCGTCGCCCATGGTGCTGGGCGCCGGGGTGTACGACGCGCAGGGCCTGCTGCTGGCGCACTACACACGCGGGCCAGGCGACAGCTTCCCCGCCACGCTGGCGGCCGCTGGCATGGGCGGGTTGACCGAGCGTGCGGGGGTGAGCGTGCTGGAGATTGCCCGGCCGGTTGAAACGGCGGGCGTGGCAGAGGGAACCCTGTACTTTCGCAAGTCCATGCGTGCGGTGTACTCGCGCCTGGCCATTCGTTTTGTCAGCGCGTTGCTGATTGCCGGGTGTGTGATGGCCATGGCCGCCGCCATGGTGCTGCGCAGCCAGGCGGCCGTGCGCAACGCCGAGAACCGGCTGCACGCGCTCGCCCATACCGATGCCGTCACGGGCACGGGCAACCGGCACGCCTTCAATGAACGCTTGGCCGCAGCGATCGAAGCCGCCCGGGACCAAGGCACCCGCGTGGCCCTGGTGTACATCGATCTCGACAATTTCAAGACGCTCAACGACACCTTCGGGCATGCGGCCGGAGATGGTTTGCTGCGCCAGGTGGCGCGGCGCCTGCAATCCGTGGTGCGCAGCACCGATGCGATCTCGCGCCTGGGGGGCGACGAGTTCGCCGTGATCCTGCCGCTGGACATGGACGACGCAGCGCTCAACACCTATGGCCAGCGGATTGTCGGCACCTTCCACCATTCGTTCACCGAAGTCGGCCAGCAGATGACCATGACCTGCAGCGCGGGCATCGCCACCTTTCCGGGTGATGCGGCCGACATGGACGGCCTGGTCAGCAATGCCGATACGGCCATGTACCGCGCCAAGGAAATGGGCAAGAACCGCTGTGTGCGGTTTGACGCGTCGATGAACCAGGCGGTGGTCCGGCGCCAGGCCATCGAGCATGCACTGCGCGCCGCGCTCCAGCAGGGCGAGGGCCTCGCGCTGCACTACCAGCCGCTTTTTGCCGCCACCGACCGCGCCCTGGTGGGCGCCGAGGCGCTGCTGCGCTGGTCGCATGCGGAACTGGGCAACGTTTCGCCGCTGGAGGCCGTGATGGTGGCCGAGGACTGCGGCCTCATCGTGCCGCTGGGCTACTGGGTGATGCGCACGGCCTGCCGCGATGCCGCCCGGTGGCAGGCGGGCGGGCCGCTCCGGGTGTCGGTCAACATCTCGGCCCGGCAGCTGGGCGACCCGCAGTTTCTGGAGCGCGTGATGGACATCCTGCGCGAAGAGGGCCTGCCCGCTCACCTGCTCGAAATCGAACTCACCGAAACCGTGCTGATGGACAACATGGAGGCCGGTGCGCACACCCTGCACCGCCTGAGCCAGCTGGGCATCCACCTGGCCATTGACGACTTTGGCACCGGCTACTCCTCCCTGGCCTACCTGCGGCAGTTGCCGATGCGGCGCCTCAAGATCGACCGCAGCTTTGTCAAGGACCTGCCCGGCCAGGAACACAGCCGCACCATCGTCACCGCCATCGTGGCGCTGGCCCACGGGCTGGGGCTGCAGATCACAGCCGAAGGGGTGGAAACGCCCGAGCAGGCCGACTACCTGGTGCGCCAGGGCTGCGATGTGCTGCAGGGCTACCTGTTTGCGCGGCCCATGCCAGTGGGGGAGTTTCAGGCACAGCTGCAGGAAGGCACTGCGCGCCGGGGAGTGTGAAAAGCGTCAGCGCCCCGGATCACAAAGCCCCGTGGTAACACGGCGCCACTTCGCGCACCTCGACAGTGGCCCATTCGGCGGCCGGGCATTCACGGGCAATGGCCACAGCCTCCTCGCGCGTGGCGCAGTCGAGCAGGTAAAAGCCACCCACCATTTCTTTCGTCTCGGCAAAGGGTCCATCGACCATGCGGGCCTGGCCTTCGCGCACCTGCAGGCGCACGGCCTGCTCGGTGGAGGCCAGCGATTCGGAGGCACGCAGCAGGCCCCGGGCCTGCAGGCCTTCGCCAAAACGCAGCATGCGCGCATAGGCCTCCTGGCCCCCCGCCAGCCCCCGCTCGGCCCGTTGGCCGTGGGGTTCCATGATGAGCAGCATGTAGGCCATGAAAAGATCTCCTGACGAAACAGATGGGGAGGACACACAGCGAAAGGCGCCATCCTATCAGCAGTATTCACTATTATTTTGATAGCTACCAGCGCTTATCCATCAAGCGCTATCGGCAATTTTCATCAAAATTATTGCGCACCGCAGCAAGCCTGTGCTATCTTTGCCCCCTATGCAACGCAGCATGCTCCTATCCACCCTATCGCTAGGCCTAGTGCCTGGCCGGGGTCTGCCTGCGTTCGCCACCGTTGCCTGATCCGCTCAGCGCAACACCTGATCTCCCCCTGACCCCGGCCCGCGAACCAGCCTTTGCACATGCAAAGGGCTGCAGGGGATGTCATTCGTTTCTAGATTCGTTTGACCTGTGCACCGTGTCTTTCACACCGCACACACCGTTCGTGGAGCCTTTGTCATGATTTCCAAACCCGCCACCAAGTACCAGCCCATTGCCCCGGTCGCGTTGACCGACCGCCAGTGGCCCACTCGCAGCATCACCCACGCGCCCGTGTGGCTGTCCACCGATTTGCGCGACGGCAACCAGGCCTTGTTCGAGCCCATGAACGGCGAGCGCAAGATGAAGCTCTTTGAAGAGCTGGTGCGCATCGGCTTCAAGGAGATCGAGGTCGGTTTTCCGGCAGCATCGCAGACGGACTTCGACTTTGTGCGCCGCCTCATCGACGAGAACCTCATCCCCGATGACGTGACCATCATGGTCATGACCCAGTCGCGCGAAGACCTCATTGCGCGCACCGTGGAGGCCGTGAAAGGAGCCCCCCGCGCCATCGTGCACCTCTACAACGCCACGGCCCCCGCATGGCGGCGCATCGTGTTCGGCATGAACGTGACGCAGGTGATGCAGCTCATCGCGCACCACGTGGGCTACCTCAAGCAGCTTACCGATGCACAGCCCGAAACACAGTGGACCTTGCAGTATTCGCCCGAAACCTTCAGCGCCACCGAGCTCAGCGTTTCCCTCAAGGCCTGCCAAACCGCGATTGCCGCATGGAACGCGGGCCCCGGCCGTCCCATCATCATCAACCTGCCCACCACGGTGGAGAACGCCACGCCCAACGTGTTCGCCGACCAGATCGAGTGGATGGACCGGCACCTCAGCCCGCGCGAGCACATCACGCTCTCGGTGCACCCGCACAACGACCGGGGCACCGGCGTGGCGGCGGCAGAACTCGCGATGATGGCCGGCGCCGACCGCGTGGAAGGCTGCCTCTTTGGCAACGGCGAGCGCTGCGGCAACGTGGACATCGTGACGCTGGCGCTCAACCTTTACACGCAGGGCGTACACCCGAACCTCGATTTTTCGGACATCACCTCGGTGGCGCGCATTGCGGAGGAATGCACCTCGCTGCCCGTGCACCCGCGCCACCCCTACGCGGGCGACCTGGTGTTCACCGCATTCTCGGGCTCGCACCAGGATGCGATCAAAAAGGGCTTTGCCGCGCAGGACCCGAACGCCTTGTGGGAAGTGCCGTACCTGCCCATCGACCCGGCGGACCTCGGCCGCACCTACGACAGCGTGATCCGCGTGAACAGCCAATCGGGCAAGGGCGGCATTGCTTTCCTGCTCGAACGCGAACACGGCGTGGTGATGCCGCGCCGCATGCAGGTCGAATTCAGCGCGGTAGTGCAACGGCAGACGGACGCGAGCGAGGGCGAAATGAGCGGCGAGGCGCTGTGGGACTTGTTCCAGACCACATACCTGAAAGCGCCTGCGCACGCCGCCATCACCTGCCACAGCCACAAGCTCGATGAAGACGGGCAGGGCATCGAGCTGGACGTGACCATCGACGGCACGCGCCAGCATTTGCGCGGCCAGGGCAACGGGCCGATTGCCGCCACGGTGGATGCCCTCGGCCTGCCGCTGCGCGTGGACCACTATGAAGAGCGCGCCACCGGCACGGGCGCCAACGCCCAGGCGCTGGCGATTGTGGAAGCGGCCATGGACGGCGTGGCGGGCTCCACCTTTGGCGCGGGCGCGAGCCACAACATCGTGACGGCGTCGGTACAGGCCATCGTGAGCGTAGCCAACCGGTTGCTGCTGCGGCGCCAGACGGCCGAAATCACTGCGACGGCATGAGCTCCCAAGTGTTGTAAAAAAGATAGCTGCCAACGCTTGATGCACAAGCGCTGGCGGCATTTTTGACCAATATCCCCAAGGCAGGAACGGGGTCAGCGCATGCGCCGGGCTCCATCCGTTACCCTTCGGTCTATGCGCGTTTTTCACAGCCTGGCCTCTGCCGCCTGCACCGCCGCCCTGCTGGCCCTGGGCGGCTGTGGCACCTCACGGCCGCCTTCGACGTCTTCTTCTTCGTCCGCCCCGATCCGCACCACGCCGCCCCTGACCGCCGAGCAGGCACACGACATCGCCATCCACGCACTGGGCCTGGTGGGCACGCCGTACCGTTACGGCGGCAACACGCCCGACTCGGGTTTCGACTGCAGCGGGCTGATTGGTTACGTGTACCGCAACCAGGTCGGCACACCGCCGCCGCGCACGGTGGCGCAGCTCAACAACTGGGGATACCGAATCGACGGTGGCGAGTTGCGCGCCGGAGACCTGGTGGTGTTTGGCACCGGCCGCCAGCCCAACCATGCGGGCATTTATGTGGGGGAAGGGCGTTTTGTGCACGCGCCCTCCACGGGCGGAACGGTGCGGCTCGACCATTTGCAGTCGCGCCATTGGGCGCGGCAGAATGCGGCGTTCCGCAGGCCATAGAGGCTCCCCCTGAGTCGCCTTCGGCGCCTTCCCCCTGAGGGGGACGACGCACTCGCTGCGGGGCGGCCCTTGCTCTGCGTCACTGGCCTGGGCCGCGCCAGTTCCGAGCCGTGTGACCACCTCCTTGACCAGCAGGCAACGGCGGCTCCGCGACAATCGGGGCCACCATGACCCACGCACACCGCTCCGCCAACCCCATTTCCACCCACGACACCACACGCATTGATGACACGCGCATCAAGGCCGTGCGCCCGCTGATTACGCCTGCGTTGCTGCAGGAGTGGCTGCCCGCGCCCGATGCGGCGCAGGCGCTGGTCGAATCGAGCCGCGCCGCCATCTCACGCGTCCTGCACGGGCAGGACGACCGGCTCATCGTGGTGGTGGGGCCCTGCTCCATCCACGACCACGACCAGGCCATGGACTATGCGCGCCAGCTCAAGCAACAGGCGGATGCGCTGCAGGCCGACCTGCTCGTCGTGATGCGCGTGTACTTTGAAAAGCCGCGCACCACGGTGGGCTGGAAGGGCTACATCAACGATCCGCACCTGGATGGAAGTTTTGCCATCAACGAAGGGCTGGAGCTGGCGCGCCAGTTGCTGCTCGATGTGCTGGCCACGGGCCTGCCGGTGGGCACCGAATTTCTGGACCTGCTCTCGCCACAGTTCATCAGCGACCTGGTGAGCTGGGGCGCGATAGGCGCGCGCACCACCGAGAGCCAGAGCCACCGCCAGCTGGCCAGTGGCCTGTCGTGCCCCGTGGGCTTCAAGAACGGCACGGATGGCGGCGTGAAGGTGGCCAGCGACGCCATCCAGGCCGCGCAGGCATCGCACGCGTTCATGGGCATGACCAAAATGGGCCAGGCCGCCATTTTTGAGACGCGCGGCAACCAGGACTGCCATGTGATCCTGCGCGGCGGCAAGCAGCCTAACTACAGCGCTGCCGATGTGGATGCTGCCTGCGCCATGCTCAAGGCGGCGGGCCTGCGCGAGCAGGTGATGATCGACGTGAGCCATGCCAACAGCAGCAAGCAGCACCAGCGTCAGATCACGGTGGCGGCAGAAGTGGCCGAGCAGATTGCAGCCGGTGATGCGCGCATCACTGGTCTGATGATCGAAAGCCATCTGAACGAAGGCCGACAGGACATCGTGCCCGGCCAGCCGCTGCAACACGGTGTGTCGGTGACTGACGCCTGCATCAGCCTGGCGCAGACCGTGCCGGTGCTTGAAGGGTTGGCGGCCGCCGTGCGGGCGCGGCGCTCGCGGGCGTAATCCCACCGCAGAACGGGACGGCCCGCCACCTACCGCGCAGCGGCGGGATCGATATTGCGCGCCGTGGCCAGGAGCGTGGCGCACAGGGTTTCCTGGCCGTTCCCGTCCACCGCAAAAACGTCGGACGCGCAGACGGTGAGTAACCGCCCCGCATCCACCACACGCCCGCGCGCGCGCAGGCAAACGCCCCGGGCAGGCGCCACGAGTTTCACGGTCGCGTCCACCGTGGCATTGGTCCACCCCGGCGGCAACACGCTGCCCGCTGCCGCCACCGCCGCAAAGTCGGCCACGGCAAACACAGCCGTGGCCTGCAACTGGCCGGGGCGAAAACTGAAGGCCTCACTCACCGGAATCTCCATCTCGACCCGGCCCGGTTCGGCGTGGACGAAGCGCAGCCCGAGCGTGCGGGCCATGGGCATGGCCAGCACAAAGGCCTGCAATGCGGCGATGGAGGCCGTGGGCAAAGGGGATGGCGAAGACAAAGTCATGGCGTTTTCCTGGAGGTTGGGGTTTGGGAGGGGGACTTGGTGGATGTGCTGGGCCGCACGCGCGGCCAGGCGCGGGGGGTCTCTCGCTTGCGTGTCTGTTGCGCCTGCAGCCACGCCTGGTGGTCGAGCACCACCTGCTTTTGGGCCTGCAACTGGCCGATCTGCTGCTCCAGCATGGCCACGCGTTCCTGCAGGGCCAGCACCATGTCGTCGATGCCCAGCGTGCCGGCGCGGTAGTCGTCAAGCCGCCGGGCAATCTGCGGCAGCGCAAAGCCCAGCTGGCGGGACATGGCGATGAACACCACCTCGCGCTTGATGCTGGCGGGATAGTCCCGGTATCCGTTGGCCCGGCGGTGCGGGCGAATCAGCCCCAGCCGTTCATAGTGGCGCAGGGCGTGGACGGACACAGAGGCCTGGCGGGCAAGTTCGGAGATCTGCATGGCACACAGGCTAGCAAGCCTGATGCTGCGCGAAGGTTGCCTTGGCGACTGTTTCCGCGCTGCCCGTGGTCGCTGGGCCGGTTTCCCCTTTGGGGCAAACCCGCATGCTGCGGTGCGTCAACATGGGTCTGTGCGGTGTAGCATTGCTGCTTTATTACAAGTTGTGGCCCCGGCGTTTGCGACTTCCTGCAGCGGCTGGGCCGTCCGGCATGTGCCGCCTTACCGCTCCACTTCCTTGTTGACGCAACTCCGGCCCTCCTACAACCCTCCCCAGGCAGCAAGGCGCCTGGAGGTCGGATGCGTGCCCCTGGGCCTGGCCCCAGCGTAACCACCATGCCGCCTGCGCACGCACCCCAAGAGGCCGCGCGGCTCCACGCACTGCAGTCCTACGCCATCCTGGATACCCCCCCGGAAGACGCGTTTGACCAGTTGGCCACACTGGCCGCGCGCGTCTGCGGCTGCCCCATGGCCGTGGTCAACTTTGTAGACAGCGAGCGCCAGTGGTTCAAGGCAGCTGTGGGCGTGCCTTTCGCGCAGACCGACCGTGCCATTGCCTTTTGCGTCCATGCGCTGGATGGCAACCGCGATGCCGTGGTGGTGCCGGACGCCCGCCAGCACCCCGCATTTGCGGGCAATCCGCTGGTGGTGGGCGAACCCCGTGTTCGTTTTTACGCCTGCGTGCCCCTTGTTACGCCGGAGGGCTTTGCACTGGGAACGCTGGCGGTGCTGGACACCGTGCCCCGCACGCTGGGGGACGAGCAGCTCGACGGTCTGAAGATCCTGGCAGGCCAGGCCATGGTGCAGCTGGAGCTGCGCCGCCAGAAGCGCCTGCTGGCCCAGCTGGTCCAAGAGCGCGACCAGATGCATGCGGAGATGCTGGCCCAGAGCGATGCGCTGCGTGTAGCAGGACAGATTGCGCGCATCGGGGGATGGACGGTAGAGCTCCCCAGCCTCCAACTGACCTGGTCACAGGAGATCGCTGCCGCCTACGGGCTCACCCACCGCGTAGGCAGCCTGGCCCAGGTGCTGCAGCTGTACACCCCGCCCTACCGGGTGCTCATGCAAAAGGCCTTTGATGAATGCATGCACCATGGCACCCCCTTCGACGTCGAGGCTGAGGTGGCCATGCCTGGTGGCGGGCGATTCTGGGTGCGCACAGCAGGACAGGCGGCGCGTGATGCCCATGGCCAGATCATCCGCATCCAGGGCGCCTTCCAGGACATCTCGGTCCAGCACCAGGCGCGGCAGGCACGCCGCGAAAGCGAAGAACGCTTTCACCTGGTCTCGCGTGCCACGGCCGATGCCGTGTGGGACTGGAACCTGCACACGGATGCCATGTGGTGGAACGAGGGCATGCAGAACCTGTTCGGCGTACCGCTGGACGAGCTGCCCCCCGACAGCACCTCCTGGACCCTGCGGCTGCACCCCGACGACAGCCAGGAAATCCTCCACAGCATCCACGCAGCCATTGATGGCACCGACAACCACTGGTCGGCCGAGTACCGCTTTCTTCGGAAGGACGGCACGTATGCCTGGGTGCTGGACCGGGGCTTCCTGATCCGCGACTCCTCCGGCAAGGCCGTGCGCATGGTGGGCGGCATGACCGACATCAGCGTACAGAAGCTGACCGAGCTCGACGCGCAGCGTGATGCGCAGAACCATGCCGAGCTGCTGCATGTGCAGCAGCGCATCTCGTCGCTGGACATGCCCCTGCCCGACGTGCTGCAACTGGTGGCCGACACGGTGCTGCGCCAGACGCTGGCCCGGGGCGCGCTGGTGGAGCTGTTGCAGGGCCACCAGCTGGTGGCGCAGGCCTCGGCAGGCGACCATGTGCGGCCCGTGGGGCACCTGCTGGCCGTGGACCAGAGCCTGCTCTGGCCCGCACTGCGCGAAGGGCGCACCGTGGTGTGTAACGACACCGAGGCCGAGGGCTGGGACATGGCTTCGCTGCCCCACCGCCATGGCGTGCGCTCCGTGATGGCGGTGCCGCTGCGCACGGCGCAGGGGGTGGTGGGCTCGCTCAAGGTGACGTCTGACAAGCCCAACGCGTTCTCGCGTCGCGACGTGGCGCACCTGGAGATCCTTACCGAATCCCTGGGGGCCATGGTGCAGCTGCGGCATGTGGCCGGGCAGCTCAAGGCGTCGGAGCAGCAGTACCGCATGCTGTTCAACGAGCATCCCCATCCCATGTGGGTGTACGACAAGGAAACGCTGCGCCTGCAGGCTGTGAACCAGTCGATGGAAACCCACTACGGCTACAGCGAGGCCGAGCTGCTGGCCATGGACATGACCGATCTGTGGCCCGCCGAGCGGCACGCAACCATCCGGGAGGCCCTGCATGCGATTGCGATCGACCAGCGCAACAAGCCAGTGATCAGCCGCCACGTCAAGAAGGACGGCAGCTTCATGGATGTGGAGATCACGGCTGGCAGCATCAGCTTCAATGGCCGCCCGGCACGCCAGGTGCTGGCCACCGACGTGACCGAACGCCTGCGCACCGAGCGCGAACTGGCCCGCATGGGCCGTGCGCAGCGCCTTCTGAGCGCCTGCAACGAAACCCTGGTGCGCGCCACCTCCGAAACCGCGCTGCTGCAGGCCATCTGCCAGATTGCCGTGGACATTGGCGGCTACCGCATGGGCTGGGTGGGGTTTGCGCTGGACGACGAACGCAAGTCCATCCAGCCTGTAGCCCACGCGGGCTACAACCAGAACTACCTCGAAAACCTGCAGCTTTCCTGGTCGGCCGATGACCCCTACGGCCGGGGGCCGGCGGGCATGGCGGTGCGTTCGGGCAAGCCCGTGATCGTGCAGGACATCCGCACCGAAGGCGACTTTGCCGACTGGACCGAGCGCATGCTGGACCACGGCTTCCACGGTGTGATCTGCCTGCCTTTGCAGGACCGTGATCGCAATCGCGACCGTACCTTTGGCCTGCTGTACCTCTACGCGCCGGACATTCTGCAGATCAGCCCTGAAGAGGCCGCCCTGCTGCAGGAACTCTCCAACGACCTGGCCTTTGGCATCACCAGCCTGCGCGCGCACAAGGCGCAGCAGCGGCTGCAGGCCTCGGTGCTCAAGGTGGCGGCGGCCGTGTCGGCCAGCACGGGCACCGAGTTTTTTGTGCAGCTGGTGCGCAACATGGCCGATGCCCTGGGGGCCCAGGGCGGCTGCGTGGTGCGGTTGCTGCCCCAAGCGCAAGGGCAACCACCCCGGGTGGTCACGCTGGCGGCGGTGCTGGACGGCCAGATGCTGCCCAACGACGAATACAGCCTGGAGGGCACGCCCAGCCTCATGCTGCTGACGCAGCGCGAGTACGTGGTGACCGACAAGGTGCAGCAGCGCTACCCGGATGCGCCCGTGCTCCGTTACGTGGGCGCTCAGGCCTACGCAGGACAACAGCTGTGCAATGCCGACGGCGAGGTGGTGGGCATTGTGTTCGTGCTGTTCCGCCAGGCCATTGCAGAGACGGATTTCATCGCCTCCACGCTGCAGATCTTTGCCGCGCGCGCTTCGTCCGAGATCGACCGACAACTGGCCGACGCCCGCATCCGCCACCAGGCCTCGCTGCTGGACAAGGCGCAGGATGCCATCCTGGTGCGCGACCTGGAACACCGCATCATCTTCTGGAACAAAAGCGCCGAGCGCCTGTACGGCTGGTCGCAGCTGCAGGCGCTGGGCCAGTCCATCGAGACCCTGCTTTACGACGACCCCGCCCACTTTCGCCATGCCACCCAGTCGGTGCTGGAGCAAGGCGAGTGGACTGGCGAGATCGTGCAGCGCCACCGCGATGGCAGCACCATCGAGGTCGAGGGCCGCTGGACCCTGGTGCGCGGTGATGACGGCCAGCCGCAATCCATTCTGGCCATCAACACCGACATTCGCCAGCGCAAGGCCAGCGAGCGCGAAATCCAGCGTCTGGCGTTCTACGACGCGCTCACCGGCCTGCCCAACCGCATGCTGCTCATGGACCGCATGGCCCATGCGCTGGCCAATGCCCAGCGGCGCCAGCAGGGCGGGGCGCTGCTGTTCATCGACCTCGACAACTTCAAGACCCTGAACGACACCCTGGGCCACGACCAGGGTGACCTGCTGCTGCAGCAGGTGGCGCAGCGCCTGAACACCTGCGTGCGCAGCGTGGACACGGTGGCCCGGCTGGGCGGCGACGAGTTTGTGGTGATGCTGGAAGAGCTGAGCCCCAAATCCCACGAACTGGCCCTGCACGCGCGGGGGGTGGGCGAGAAGATCTTGGCCATGCTGGCCGTGCCCTATGCGCTGGCAGGCTACCAATACCGCAGCACACCGAGCATCGGCATCGCGCCCTTCACCGGCGAGTTGACCAGCGTGGGCGAGCTGCTCAAGCAGGCCGACCTGGCCATGTACCAGGCCAAGACGGCAGGGCGCAACACCCTGCGCTTTTTCGACCCCGACATGCAGGCCGTGGTAACGGCCCGCGCCGGGCTGGAAACCGACCTGCGTGCCGCACTGGCGCAGGAGGAATTTTTGCTGCACTTCCAGCCGCAGATGCACCAGTCGGGCCGCTGTGTGGGCGTAGAGGCCCTGGTGCGCTGGGCCCACCCGCAGCGCGGCATGGTGCCCCCTGCCGTATTCATACCGCTGGCCGAGGAAACCGGGCTCATCCTGCCACTGGGCCGCTGGGTGCTGCACACGGCGTGCAAGCTCCTGGCCACCTGGCAGGCCGACCCGCAGCTGGCCCACCTGACCATGGCGGTGAACGTGAGTTCGCGGCAGTTCCGCCACGCCAGTTTTGTGGACGACGTGGCCCGGGTGCTGGCCATCACCGGGGCACCGGCCCACCTGCTTAAGCTGGAGCTGACCGAAAGCCTGCTGGTGGAAGACATGGAGACCACCATCGCCACCATGGCCGCGCTGCGTTCGCACGGCGTGGGCTTCTCGCTGGACGACTTCGGCACCGGGTACTCGTCGCTGAGCTACTTGAAGCGCATGCCGCTCGACCAGCTCAAGATCGACCAGAGCTTTGTGCGCGACCTGCTGACCGACCCCAACGACGCCGCCATTGTGGACACCATCATCGGCCTGTCGCGCAGCCTGGGCCTGGAAGTCATCGCCGAAGGCGTGGAAACCCCCGAGCAACGCGAGCTGCTGGCCCGCGCGGGCTGCCAGCTCTACCAGGGCTACCTCTTCAGCCGCCCCCTGTCTGCGGACCTCCTGGGGGCCTTCCTGCGCCCTGCGGCTGCGTAGACGGCCTGCACGGCCCCGCGTTTTCCCCGATCGCCTTGCCGCAACCGGCCCATGTGCACGGTGGTCGGCTGCGTTTTTCTCCCTGGGGTTGTGTCCCGTGCGCCCCCAAACATCGTCCCGTCCAGATGACAACCCATGCCCTCGGGTGTGCACCAAGTTGTCCCTCTGTCTTCTTCTTATGTTGTCTATAAATACATAGTCGTAGTAGTAGAAGGCGGCACGGAATGTGGACAACCGCTTTTTTCCCAACCGCAGCGCGCACTTGCAGGTGCGCCAACCCTGTGCACCGATCCCTCTTGCCGTTGTCACGGGAACGGGGACAAAACACAGCGGCTGTCTTTTTCTGTGGATAACCACGTGGTTGTGCCAGAACTATCCCCAGTCTTGCGCACCGGCCCTGGTTCGTCATGAATTTTTGCCAAAAATTGGCTGTAGCGCTTGCTGCATAAGCGCTATTAGCTATCTTATTGATAGTAAACACACATTCGCAGGTGCCGTGCTGCGAGTGCCGCTCCACCTCCACCTCAGCAAAGCGGTGCCCAAAAACGGAGGTCCGCACCCAGGTCTTGTTCATGCCCCCTGCTTTTGGGGCAGCCCACCAGAACGCGTGTGCGCTGCGGAATGGTGTTTCGAAGGGTTCTGGTTATTCTTCTATAGTTCTATATATAAATAGCAGTAGTAGTAGAGCAAGCCACTTTCTGTGGACAAGGCCAATTTGTTCAATGTTGGCGCGGGGTTGCGCAGCTGCAAAGTCTGTGTGGCGGTCTGCACAAAGGGCGGGGCTCGCAGACAACAACTTCGGGCCATCGCCGTTTTGTGTGGATAACTGTTCAGTTGTGCCAGAACTGTTCCCAGTGTTATCCACAACGGGTGCCCGTCGGCAACCTTTTCCATCCCACAAAGCACAAAGCACAAAGCACAAAGCACAAAGCCCGGGGTCCGGGGAGGACTCCGGGCTTTGTCAGGCAAGAAGAGAGGGGAACCGCCGCCCACCTTGGAGCCGCCCCCTGCGTCAGGGCGGTCCCAGGAGGGGGATTTACTTCGCGGGTGCTGCCTGAGGTTGCTGATGGCGGCCTTCGCCACCCCGCATGCCGTGGTGCCCGTGTCGGCCTTCGCCGTCGCCCTTCATGCCTGCCATGCCTCCCATACGGTGGCCGTGGTGGGCCTGGGCGTCAAAGGTTTTTTGCTGCTCGGGCGTCAGTGCCGCGTAGAAGGCCTTGGTGGCCTCGCCACGGCGGTCGGCCTCGGCGGCGTGCTGGGCGCGCATGGCCCGCATGCGGTCGATGCGCTCGGGGGTGGTCAGTTTGTCCATGTTCTGGCGGTCCAGACGGGCAGGGCGTTCGCCCGGTTGCATGGCCGCAGTGAACGTTGTCCACGCGGGTTCTTGCGCGGCGGTCAGCTTGAGTTGGCCCTTGAGGGCGGCCAGGCGTTTGGCATGGTGTTCGGCACGTTTTTCTGCACGGTCGCCATGGTGGCGTTCGTGCCGTTCTCCGGCCTTGTAGCGCGGGGCGGCTTCGGTTGTGGAGGCGCCAGCAGCGGGTGGGGTGGCCGGGGCTGGCTGGGCCAGAACAGGCAGGGCCAGCGCGGCCAGAACAGCGGTGGCGGCAAGGCGGTGTTGGAAGCGGAAAGCCATGGTGTGGGTCCTTTAACGGGGGTGGCTCGCTGGAACGACCGTTCCGGCGATTGAGAGTCAGTGTCCGCCCCGCATGTATCGTGGCCGTGCGCGTTGGATGACGCTGTGTAAAGTTGTGCCAAGAACCTGCAGGCCTGCGCGATCAAGGTTTTGATAAATAATGGCCGCTAGCGCTTATCCATAAAGCGCTAGTAGCTATTATGTTTATAGCTAATTCAGGCGACCATCGTTGCTTGTGCGCTCCGGCGGCAGGCTGCGTGCCGACGACCACCGACAATGGCATGTTCCGTGTCGGGCGGGCTGTTTTGTTCGCGGGTTCGATCGCTCGATCATCCGTTGGCAACAGCTTCACCCATAGAGAAAGTGCTCTCGCTGAAAGCGCTTCACCACCAACGCTCCCGAACAAAAGGTTATCTGTGTTCAAGAACATGATCGTGTACCGCATTGCCCCGCAATGGCAGGTTGAATTGACGCAAGTAGAAGAAGCCCTGGCAAAGGCGCCCTTCATGGAATGTGGCGCCACCCAGGAAAAGTCCCTGGGCTGGGTGCCCCCGCGCGGTGATGCACACGGCCCGCTGGCCGAGTCGGTCGGGGGCCAGTGGATCCTGCGCTTCATGGTCGAATCCAAAGTGCTGCCCGGCAGCGTGCTGGCACGCCGCGTGAAGGAAAAAGCAGAGCGCATTGAAAAGGAAACCGGCCGCAAGCCCGGCAAGAAGGAAAGCAAGGAGCTGAAAGACGAGGCCAAGCTGGACCTGCTGCCCATGGCCTTCACCAAGCAGGGCTCGATGTGGGTGTGGATCGACACCACCTCGCGCCTGCTGGTGCTGGACACCTCCAGCCAGGGCCGCGCGGACGAAGTGGTCACCCTGCTGGTCGAGGCGCTGCCCGGCCTGTCGGTGTCGCTGCTGAACACCCAGACCAGCCCGCAGGCCGCCATGGCCCACTGGCTCAAGGAACAGGAGCCGCCCGTGGGCTTCACGGTGGACCGCGAGTGCGAACTCAAAAGCGCCAACGAGGAAAAAGCCGTGGTGCGCTACGCCCGCCACCCGCTCGATATCGAAGAGGTGCAGGCCCACATCGACGCCGGCAAGCTGCCCACCAAGCTGGCACTGACCTGGGACGACCGCGTGTCCTTCATGCTCACAGAGGGGCTGCAGATCAAAAAAGTGTCGTTCCTGGACACCGTGTTCGAGGGGACCAAAGCGGATGACGGTGGTTTTGACACCGATGTGGCGATTGCCACCGGCGAGCTGGTCAAGCTGATCCCGGACCTGATCGAGGCGCTGGGGGGAGAGGCGGAGAGTGGCGTGGCCAGTGCGGCAGCTGCGGTGGCTTCGGAGGGGGCCAGCATGCCGGCGCCTTCAGTGGAATCACGCGCCCCCACGAATTCAGCGCCTGCGCGAAAGAGTGGCGCTGGTGGCGTGGTGACGGGGCCTGCGCAAGTCCCGGTGGATACGGATCCGGAGTCGGCGCCGTTTTGAGGGCGTGAGCGGAAGTCTCTGATGGGATAAGCGTCTTGCAAATACCCCTGATCAAAAATCTGCGCTTAGCTTCTCTATATTGATCCAGGAAAATCGGATTGAGCGCGAAGATGAAGTTGTAAACAATCCTGAATGCAGAGTGACCCTACCAGAATTGGTAGTTGCGCACTCTTTATGAATATTTTTTAATAAGCATCGCTTTTAGTATGTGTCGTGAAAATTTTAAAAAATCATCATGATGCCCACGCGTTGCATCAGGAAAAAATGAACAACCTTTCAAAATTGAAGCACCCTTCCATTGAAACTTTGCGGGCCTTGGCTGTGGTTTTGGTGTTTATTCATCATCTTCATTCTATAGCCAATATTACACTGCCTTATATTGCACACTTCGGTGGTTGGGTGGGGGTGCAAATATTTTTTGTAATCAGTGGTTATTTGATAATTTTGAGCGCACTGCGCTATTCAGCAAAAGATTACGTAATTCATCGAGTTTTTAGAATATACCCTGCATACTTGTTCTGGTTCATTGCGTTTGCAATTTTTTTCAATCAACTTGTGTGGATGGATATCGATTTTAAAGCTTTGCTGATTCATCTGACTTTTCTGCAGCATCTGTTTCCTGGCCAGTATTTCAAATATGATTCTCTGCACGTCAGCTGGACCTTGACCATAGAGTTGGTCTGGTATTTTGTTGCATTTTTATGTGCGGCCCGTTTCAAGAAAAATCCAGCTGGTATTACCTTGCTGTTCATGGTGTTTTCATACGTCTGGATATTTTGGGGCTCGTCGTACTTCCCGTCTCAGGCGACGATGGAGCCTGGATTGAAATATTTCTTTGTCAATAATAATTTTATCAACCAGCTGCCCTTCTTTTTCTTCGGCGCGTACATCGCTGTAAAGAATCCTCGCTTTGATAAAGCGGGACTGGCATGCATCTTTTTGGTGACAGTCGTCTTGTCGTCTGCGTGGAAAGTCCATTTTCCAGATCCAATATTTATCACCGGTTTTGGAATTGCGGCTCTTTTTCTTATTCTGAAGGATATGGAGTACACCAATAGAAAGTATGTTGTGTTTTTGTCGGAAATTTCATATTCTTTTTATCTGATTCATTTCCCAGTCATTTCCATAGTTTCGGAAAAAATAGAAAATGACGCCCTGGTGGTAATTGTATCGATTGCTGCCACTCTGGGTTTTTCATATTTGAGCTATCGATGGATTGAACAGCCATTTATGAGAATGGCGAAACGCAAATCAGAAAATTCTATGCTGAAAGGCAAGGCAGCGGATTCGATTGCTTAGCTATATTTCAGAGGTTTAATATAATTTGTTAAGCCATCGAATTCTTACTTAACAATTTTGCCATCCAGTAGAAATGGCAACGTCGCTAGTGACAGGTCGCGCAGCAGGGAAATTGTGAGTCTTGATAATAAACTAGAATATCGACCAGACATCGACGGCCTGCGCGCTATTGCGGTGCTAATGGTGCTTGCGGTTCATGCCTCTCCGCTCACTCTGCCCAATGGGTATGTAGGCGTAGACCTGTTTTTCGTCATCTCCGGCTATCTCATTACAGCCATCCTATGCAGAGAATTGGCAGAGGGCCGATTTTCCATTCGCGATTTTTATGTTCGTCGGGTGAACCGGATTTTTCCCGCACTGGTCTTGGTACTGCTCTTATGCATGTTGATAGGCCCCGCGTTGATGTACCCGGGCGAGTATGGGCAGATGAGCAAGTCGGCGCTTTTCAGTGCCTTGTTCTCAGCCAATATTCATTTCTATATGGAGTCGGGTTATTGGGATGTGGCGAGCAAGCTCAAGCCGCTGCTGCATCTGTGGTCACTAGGGGTGGAAGAGCAGTTCTACCTCGTGTGGCCGTTGATCTTGCTGTGGGCCCACCGCACCAAGTGCTCGATGGTGTCCGTGGCGCTGGCGGTGTTGTTTGGTTCGCTGGTTGTCAATCTGCTGCTTACGAGCAAAAGCCAGGCTGCTGGGTTTTATTTGCCGTTCGGGCGGCTGTGGGAGCTGGCTTCGGGTGGGCTGATCGCATGTATCCAGTGGAATCGCCGCCAGGAGTCCGGCGGCGGGTCCAATGGCGAAATCCAGGGGCTGGGTGTCCGGAACGTGATGGGATGGTCGGGCATTGCGTTGTTGGCGGCCACGCAGGGTGCGTCGATGAATGCCGACGCTTTCCCGGGCTTCTACGCGGTGGCTGTTGTACTGGCTGCGGCCCTGCTGATACTGGCGGGGCCGGACGCTTGGTTCAACTGCAAAGTGCTGGCGCATCCCGCGCTGGTCTATGTGGGTAGGCTCAGCTATCCGTTGTACCTGTGGCATTGGCCCCTGCTTGTCTTTGCACGTCTGGTCGGTGACGGGCAGTGGTCGTCTTCCCATCGAAATCTGGCCGTCGCAGCGTCGGTGGTCCTGGCGGTACTGACGCACCACGGTGTCGAAAGACCGCTGGTCCAGCGGGTGGGCCGCAAGAACCTGCTCGCTTTGAGTCTGGTGTTGTTGATGGCCGTGGTGACAGCGCTCGCTTGGATGGGCTCCAGTGGCAAGATTCCACTGACTGCAGCACCGTATCCGAATGCGGCTTTGGTGGCCTATGACAAGCCTGAGGTGAAAAGCCAGGGCCGCGTGGCTTTGCTGGGGGACAGCAATGCCGGGCACTTTTCGTATGGCCTTTCGGTGCTTTACGGAGACCGGCTTGACGTCACTGCCACACCCGGCTGGCCATACTTTGATGGTGTCAAGTACCGCGATGGACACACTCGTCATCCAGAGCATGTGGGCGCTCCGGAGATGACCGAGCAGGTGTTGCGCCGCATCGAGTCCGATCCTGAGATTCGGTTAGTTATCTTGTCCAATGTGTACCGGATTTATTTCGTGGGGAACAGCCTGCGCAGCATCCAGGGAGCAGGGCCGGACGAAACGTCAACCCAGGCTTATGAACGGGGGCTGCAGCGTACCGTGCAACGCCTGCTGGCAGGGCAGAAAAAGGTGGTGCTGGTCAAGTCCATTCCCACCCATTCGGTGCTGCTCAATGTGACTGGCTGCCTGGATGAGGTCCGGCCTACCTGGCGGCGGCAACCCGTTGAGTGCGTGCGTTCCAGAGATGCTGTCGAGGCAGAAAGACGAGAGTACGACGCCATGGTAGACCGTTTGATCGCTGGGCTCCAAGGCGTGTATGTCTTCAATACGTTGGATGAGCTTTGCGATGCGCAGTATTGCTACATCAACCGCGATGGGGTCCAGATGTACATTGACTCGGGGCATTTCACTACGGCTGGCAGCCAGATCATGGGTGCTGCCCTCGCACGAAAAGTCGAAGAAGCGCTAGGGAGGTGAAAGCGCTGTGGCGCTGGCTACATCGTCCCGGTACCGGTCTGCTGAACCTGTCAGAGGCTGGAAGGTCCTGACTTTCTGGGCACCACGTCCATGATTTCGCGAACGAACAGCTTTCGCCAGTCGTTTTTGCCCTGGTCTTCAATCAGCTGGGGCATGAAGCCGAAGACCAGCGTGCGATCCCCACGCACCATGATGCCGTGGCCGCTTTGCAGGGGTTCAGTGGCCAGCACTTTGTAGCCGGGGCGGGGCGTCATGGAGGCATAGTTCGTGTACATGCGCTTTGAAGGCTTGAGCCGGTATACCTTGCCGTCGATCAGGAAAACGCCCCCGCGGTTTTTCCACTCAACATTGGCAATGCCGAACACCTCATGCATCCAGTCAAAGGTGGGTTTGCCGTTTTCGTCGAACTCACCCAGGCGCATGTCTTGGATGAGTGCGCCGCCGTTCTTCCAGTAGGCGGTTAACTTAGCCTTGATGCTCTGCGGCATGGCTGCCTGGTGGGGCACCAGGATGGCATCCAGCTGCCCGATGATGGGGTCGTCCGCGAGAAGGTTCTTTTCGCCGATGATGTGGACCTGCACGCCGGGTTCGTTGCTCAGGATCTTGTAAGACGCGAACAGTGCATCGCGGTGGATGTTTCTGCCTGTGCTTCTCTCACCGTGCCACACGTGGAAGTTGGTGGTAGAGCCTAGGATTCCAATGTTGATCTGTGGTTTTGCGCTTGCCGCCGTGGCGTGGCCTTGTTTGGCAATACGGGCGTGAAGCTGATTGAGCTGCAGACCAGCCAGCGCACCCCCACCTGCTTGGTGGCGAAAGCCCCCGATCTCGTAGCCGATCACATGGGGCTGGGTCAGCGATTGCACCACTGTTTGCCGGATGATGGGCACCAGCTCTGGGGTCTTCTTGGCGGACTCCCACCATTCACCGTAGGCACCCACCATGACTTTCTTGTAGCCCAGTGAACCCATGTAGTTGGCCAGGGTGGGTAGCACTTCAGCGTCTGGCACCAGGCTGTAGCCGTCGTAGAAGTTGAAGTCGATGACCGCGATGTCGATGCACGGGGCCAGCTTTTCGACAATGCCCGTGGCATAGATGGCGTCGTGCGATGTGAAGGTTTCTGCGAAGTAGCCAATCGCCTCTGCCCCCTTGCTCCGGATCACATTGGCGTAGGCGCAGGTGGCTTCCTGGAGCCGGGTTTCCCGGAACTCCTTGTGGGCGTGCAGCAAGGGCTCTGCTTTTGGCACACCTGCTGCGATGTGGGTGTTGTAGTTGATGATGGGCTGTTTGGCGTTGTACTTTTTGGCAAACGCAGCCTGGGTGGAGTCTTTGTAGTCCCGCCACTGGTAGTTCGTTTGCCCGTACTTGATCTCGTGCTCCTCTTGCAGGCCGATGGCGTAGCCCAGGATCTTGCCGGGATAGCGCTTTGAGAAGTGATCGATAGTCTGTGCAATGAACGGTTCAGCGTACTTCCTGATCGACGCATCGGTGAAGTCGGGCTGCCAGGTGGGCTCACCCGAGAAGTCACGCATGGCCGTTTCGGGATGTCCCGTAATGATCCATAGCGGTAACGAGGACATGTTGTGCATCAACTGGCTGGGGTCGTCCTTGAAAGTGCGTCCACCCATGTCAATGACCAGCAGCAGCGACAGGCCGCTGTTGACGATGGCGTCCAGATGGCGGTGGTAGTGGGCAAATTCGTACTGGCCCTTGCTGGTCTCGATGTCGGACCAGTTGAGATAGAAGGTGGCGTGGCTGAAGCCCTGGGCCTTGAGTTCGCGGGGCAGGTTCTGGTTGTGATTCAACTCCCAGGGCATGACGATGGTGCTGGAGACAGGGGCGGGTGGAGGTGGGGTTGCATGGCTGGCCAGCGCAACCAGCGAAACAAGGAGGGCGACAATGCGGAGAATTTTTTTCATGAAAGCGCTGGAAGAAGGGTTCCGTAGGAGGCGTTGGGCTGCATGGATTCACAAAATGCGCCCCTCGCTGGGCGGTCAAAGCGCTGGCAACAAGAGGGATTTCCATTCCATTGTTCCATGAACAACAGGGGTACCTTGATCATGTGCTGCGCACACCGGCACGGGTAGGTAGTGCACCACCACCTGCTCGGAAGCCCTTTCAGCAGGCCGTCTGCACCATCTCCGCCAGCGCATGCACATAGGGGTCTTCGATGCCCAGCACGCCGAATTGCGTGACCAGCTGATCGAGGTATTCGCGGTTGCTGCCGATGCGGCCACAGGCGCTGGCTATGGTGGCGGCGGTGGCCTGCATGGACAGGTCGCCCCGGTAGTGTGGATGGGCTGTATTGGCTGTCAGCACCAGCGCCTGGTTGACAGCACCCTGTGGCGTCTGCAACGGCAGCAGGGCGGGGCTGTAGGCGCCGGTGATCATCTCGCGACGCCAGAGCAGGCGTGACTCCTCTTCAACCGCACAGGCCGAAATGCGGAACACCAGCCCGTCGCAAGACTGCGCTGCGTCGCGCTGCAGCGTGAGCACGAGGCCGGGGCAATCCGGTGTGCCCCGGCCGATGGTGGTGCTCAGCGCAAAGCGCCGGGCGAATCCCGGCAGGTGCGCCCTGCGGACTTCGGCAAACTCCAGGCCGGGGTTCCACATCAGCGAGCCATATGCAAACACCCACAGGTCGTCCCGGCGTTCGGACACGCCCGCCAGCACCTGGCGGCGCGAGCGCTCGACGTCGCCGTCGGGCAGGCGCCAATCGATGGGCAGGCCCTGGCTGCGCGCCTGCGCGTCCCATTCCGCCAGGACCTCGTCGGTCAACCGCAGTCCGCAGGCGTGGGCGGGGATGAGCCGTCCTTGAAGTTCGGGAAGGTGCACAAAGGCAGGGGGCGTCATGTGCTGGGGCTGCAGGAGATCGTGGGGCAAGCTCTACTGTAGTGGTCCGAGAACGGTTGGATCAATGGGCCGACTGACAACTCAGTGTTCCAGCGATGGTGTTGATGGCGGCGCGCGGTGACGTGTTACGGCAGAGGCCATGAAAGAAGGGGGCGCCGCCGTGGCGAGGGCCGTCAGCGGCCCACAAATTGTGCGCTTTGGCGTTGGTGAAAAGCCTCCACCCCCGCACGGAAGTCGTCGGTGCCCGCGCAATGCACAAAGGCGTCTTTTTCGGCCGCCAGTTGTTCGGGCAGAGTGCGGTCCATCGATGCGCGCATGAGGCGCTTCATTGCGCCGTAGGCCACGGTAGGTCCGGCGGCCAGGCGCTGGGCCAGGGTGGTGGTGGCACTGTCCAGTTCAGCGGCAGGCACGACGCGGTTGATGAGGCCCAGGCGCAGCGCGTCGTCGGCGGTGAAGGCTTCGCCCAGCAGCGCGATCTCCAGCGCCTTGCGCACGCCCACGGTACGCGGCAGCGCCCACGAGGCGCCCACGTCGCAGCTGGTGCCCAGGTTGATGTAGGCCAGGTTCAGGCGTGTGCCTTCGGCGGCGATCACGTAGTCGGCCATGAGCAGCAGGCTCAGGCCCGCGCCAGCGGCCACACCGTGCACTTGCGCAATGACGGGCGCGTTCATCTGCGCCAACAGGAGCAGTGCTGCGTTGAGCGGCGTGAGAATGTCGATGGCACCCTGCACCGGGTCGGCGCGCAGCGTGGCCAGGTCGCCACCGGCCATGAAACCCCGGCCGTTGCCACACAACACCACTGCGCGCACGCCAGGGTCGGCGGCAATGGTCTGCACGGCGGCGAGGACGGCGTTGGCCATGGGCACGTCGATGGCGTTGAGCGCATCGGGCCGGTTGAAACGCAGCGTGGCGATGGCGCCGTTTCGTTCCAGCAGCAGGGGGGCGGTCGGGTCGGCGGCGGTGGTTTTCATGTCAAATTGGCCTCTAGCGCTTGCTATATACGCGCAGATAGCTCCTGTTTTGATAGTAATCTACGCGACAAGTGGTGAGCCCCGGGCTAGTGGTACAGCGCCTCGATCTCGGCCGCATAGGTCTTGTAGATGCTGGAGCGGCGCACCTTCATGGTTGCGGTCACCTCGCCGTCGTCGTGGTCCAGCTCCTTGGTGAGCAGGTGGAACTTGCGGATCTGCGATACCTGCGCGAGGCGCTGGTTGCCCTGGTTGATTTCCGCATCGATGAGACTGCGCACCTCGGGGTGCTCCACCAGCGAGCGAAAGTGCGTGAACGGAATGCGCCGCGCCTCGGCCCACTTGCCCACGGTCTCGTAATCGATCATCACCAGTGCGCCGACGAACTTGCGCGCCTCGGCCACGATGATGCATTCCTTGATGAAGGGGCTGCCCTTCATCGTGTTCTCGATCTCGGACGGGGTGAGGTTCTTGCCACCCGCCGTGATCATGATGTCCTTGAGGCGGTCTACGATCTGGATCTGGCCTTGCGATTCACGCACCACGTCGCCCGTGTGCAGCCAGCCGTCGATGATGCTGCTGGCCGTGGCCTCGGGGTTCTTGTAGTAGCCCGCAAACACCATCTCGCCTTTGAGCTGCAATTCGCCGTTGTCCGCAATGCGGTGCTCCACGCCCTGCGTGGGCACGCCCACGGTGCCCACCACTACATGGTCCAACCGGTGGCCCGTGACCATGCCGGTGGATTCGGTCAGGCCATACACCTCGATGAGCGGCACGCCCAACACGCGGAAGAAGCGCACCACATCGGGCGGAATGGGCGCGGCGCCGGTGAGCGCCACATGGGCATTGCGCAGGCCAATGAAGTTCTGCAGCGCGCGGAAAACCAGCCAGTAGCTGGCAGCAAAAGTCAGCTTGTCGGCAGCGCTCCAGGCACTGCGCGGCTTTTCGGCCAGCGGCTTGCAGGCGTTGTAGGCCTTGTGGAACAGCGCGCGGCGCAGGCCACCGGTTTCCTGCACCTTGATGTGGATGGCGGCGTGCAGCTTTTCCCAGATGCGCGGCACGCCCAGGAACATGGTGGGTGCGACCTCGCGCAGATCTTCCTGCACGGTGCGGATGGACTCGCCAAAGTTCACCTGCGAGCCGATGTACACCGGCACAAAGCTGGTCAGCATCTGCTCGGCCACATGGCACAGGGGCAGGTACGACAGGTGGGTGGTGCCTTGCGACAGCTCCAGCCGGTCCATGATGCCGGGCACCACGCCCCGGATGTTGCGGTACGAAATCATCGCGCCCTTGGGCTTGCCGGTGGAGCCCGAGGTGTAGATCATCAGGCCCACATCGTCCAGCGTCTGCCGCGCCAGCGCGTCGTCAATGGGCGCCTGCTGGCCCGATGCCGCGCCCAGCTGTTCCACTTCGTCGAACGTGGTGATGAACCGCCGCACCTCCGGTGTAAAACTGCGCAGGCCTTTGGTCTCCATGACCACGATCTTTTTCAGGCGCGGCAGCTCGGGCAGCGCGGCCAGCAGCTTGTCGGTCTGCTCCTGGTCTTCGCAGACCATGATCTCGATGTCGGCATGGCCCACCACGTAAGCCACCTCGTTGGTGGGGCTGGTGGGGTACACACCCACCGTCACGGCGCCCACCAGGCCTGCGCCCATCTGGGCCAGCACCCATTCGATGCGGTTCTCGGAGATCACGCCCACATGCCCGCCCACCGGCAGGCCCAGTGCCTTGAGGCCCAGGCCGAAGTGAGTGGCACGCTGGTGGTACTGCGCCCAGGTGAAGGGCTTCCAGATACCGAAGTCCTTTTGCCGTATGGCGATGCGCTGCGCGTCGGTGCGTGCGCGCTCGCGCAGCATCTGGGGCAGGGTGAGGTCGGGGAGTGTGCTCATGACAGCCAGCGTTTGCGACGCTTGTAGTGCTTGATGTCCTTGAAGCTTTTCGCCTCGCCACCACCGCCCATGCCAAGGTAGAACTCGCGCACGTCCGGGTCATTGGCCAGGCGCTCGGCCGTGCCGTCGATCACGATCTTGCCGTTCTCCATGATGTAGCCCCGGTGCGCCACGGCCAGCGCCACGGTGGCGTTCTGCTCCACCAGCAGCATGCTCGTGCCACGCTCGGCATTGATGCGCGCGATGATGGTGAAGATGTCTTCGACCAGCTTGGGGCTGAGGCCCAGCGAGGGCTCGTCGAGCAGGATGAGCTGGGGCTGCGCGATGAGCGCGCGGCCAATGGCCAGCATCTGCTGCTCGCCGCCCGACAGGTACCCGGCCAGGCCCTTGCGCCGCTCATGCAGACGCGGAAAGTAGCTGTAGACCAGGTCGAAATCCGGTTTTGCGTCTTTCCGCCCCGTGAGCGCATAGGTCGCGGCCACTAGGTTTTCTTCGACCGTGAGGTCTTCAAACACGCGGCGGCCTTCCATCACATGGCTCAGGCCGTTGCGCACCAGCTGCTGCGGCGCCAGGGCCGCTGTGGGCTGGCCATTGAAGTGGATGCTGCCGCTCTCCACCGTGCCATCTTCGAGCGCCAGCAGCCCCGACACCGCTTTGAGGGTGGTGCTTTTGCCCGCCCCGTTGCTGCCCAGCAGCGCCACGATCTGCCCATGTGGCACGGCCAGCGACAGGCCGCGCAGGGCCTGCACCACCTTGTTGTAGATGACCTCGATATTGTTGACTTCGAGGACGTTGGCCGGGGTTGGCTGGGTCATGGCAAAGGCGAGGTCAGAGCTTGATCCAGTCCGAGGCGGCAACCATCTTCTGGGCCTTCATGTCCGCGCGGTACACACGGCCCACGGGGATGGAGTTGCCACTGATGGTGATCGGCACGCCGATCAGCCCGCCCGTGTCGAAGTCCTTGATGGAGTTGAGCGCGGCCTTGAGGTTGGGGCCGGTGAGCGGTTTGCCCGCATCCAGGCAGCGCTTGGCCGATTCGGTGAACAGCATGGCGGCCAGGAAGCCCTGGATGTAGGCCGTGCTCTGGTACTCGGGCCGCAGGGCGCGGATCTTCTCCAGCATGGGCGCCTTCTCGGTGTCGTAGTAGTAGCGATACGGCATCACACCCATGAAGCCGTCGGCGGCTTCGCCCATCTTCATGACGGTGGAGCTGTCCATGGTCCAGAAGGTGCCCATCCACTTGCTGGTCATGCCCTGCTGCTTGCCCTGGGTGATGAACTCAGGGATGGGCGCGAGGATGTAGCCGTGAAAGATGGTGTAGTCGGGCGCCGCGCGGCGCAACTTGATGACCTCGGTGGACACGTCCACGCTGCCGGCGGGCGTCATGATCTTGATGGGCACCGACAGGCCCAGCTGCTTGGCCATGGCTTCGCTGGACTCGATGGGGTCGCGGCCGAATTCCGAATCGGAGTACACGAAGGCCACCTTGGCACCAGGCTTTTCCTTGGCGATGTGCTTGAGCAGGATGCCGAACATCTCGGTGTAGTCGGGGCCCACGAGGAACTGGTTGGGGTATTTCTTGGGGTCGTTGAGTTCGGTGGCAAACGATGCGCCCGCCATCAGGATGTTGCCGTTGCGGTCCAGCTCGGGGTTGATGGTTTTGGAGAAGCCCGTGGAGTCGCCGTAGTACAGATTGACCTTGTTCTGGCTGGTGATCTTCTTGAACGCAGCCACCGACACATCGACTTTGTAGCCCGTGTCCTCGGGCACGTACTTGACCTTGCGGCCCTTGATGCCACCCGCGTCGTTGAGCATCTTCACGTAGTCGCCCATGCCCGCGTTGATGCCCACGCCCGCAAACGCGAACACGCCGGTGAGCGGGATGGAGCCGCCGATCACGATCTCGTCGGCGCTTTGCGCCAGCACCGACAGCGGGCTGGTGAGGGCGGCGGCGCCAGCGGCTCCGAGCAAGAGTTGGCGGCGCTGGAAGGAAGTGTGTGGTGTGTCCATGGTTGTCTCCTGTAGGTTTAGTTGCGGAAAGGCCAGAGATGGAAAAAACGACGGACGCGCCGCCACACTTCGGCCAGGCCATGGGGCTCGAAGACGAGAAAACCGATGATGAGCAGGCCAAAAATGACGGTGCGCACAGGCGAGAGGAACACGGTGAGTTCCGCACCCCCGGGCAGCAGGCCCACCACGAGCTTGAGCAGCTCAGGCACCATGGTCATGAACACCGCGCCCAGGATGCCGCCCAGGATGGAGCCCATGCCGCCGACGATGATGGCCGCGAGGAAGAAGATGGACATGAGCAGCGGAAAACTCTCGGGCGTGACCACGCGAAAGAAGTAGGCCCACAGCCCGCCCGCCACGCCTGCGTAGAACGAGGACAGGCCAAACGACAGCAGCTTGTAGCGCAGCAGCGGAATGCCCAGCACCTCGGCCGAGATGTCGCGGTCGCGGATGGCGATGAAGGCGCGGCCTACGCGCGTGCGGAACAGGTTGGCCGCGCCCAGCAGCATGAGGAGGGTGACCGGCACGATGAGCCAGTACAGGCGGAACGAGGTGTCGAGCGCCATGCCGAACAGCTTGGCGGGCGGCACGCTCAGGCCACCGGTGCCGCCGGTGAACTTCCAGTTGGCAAAGATGAAGTGCGCGATGAACGATGCGGCAATGGTGGCAATCGCCAGGTACAGCCCCTTCACGCGCAGCGAAGGGATGCCCACCACGATGCCGCCCAGCATGGCGACAAAGCCACCGGCCAGCAGGTTGAGCACAAAGGGCGTGCCCACCTTGGTTTCCAGCACGGCCACCGTGTAAGCCCCCAGGCCCATGAAGGCGGCCTGCCCCAGGCTGACCAGCCCCGTGTAGCCCGTGAGGATGTTGAGGCCCGTGGCGCTGGCCACATTGATGCTGACCAGGCAGGCCAGGTACAGCCAGTAGTCGCTGGCCATGAAGGGGAACAGCACCAGCAGCGCAGCGCCCACGGCCAGCCACACTTTTTGCGTGCGCGAGTCGAACAGCGCCGCGTCGGCGATGTAGGTTTCCTTGAGGGTTCCGATGCGCATGGATCAAGCCTCCAAGGCGCAGATGTGTTTTGGCATCGTCGGCCTGACATTTGCCAAGCCTTTGTGCGAAAGGCCGCGGAGCAGGCCATGCGAGTGACCGCCGTGGAACCGGCTTTGCCGGACCACCGGCGGTGTCCCCCTTGAGGGGGAAGACGCGAAGCGGCGCAGGGGGTGTTTCATAGTCTTTCGATTTCGTGGGTGCCGAACAGGCCGTACGGGCGCACCAGCAGCACCGCGACCAGCACGATGAACGTGGCCAGCAGCTTGTATTCGCCACCCAGGTAGGCGCCAGCCAGCGCCTCGATCAGGCCGATGAGGATGCCGCCGACGAGCGCGCCCAGCACGCTGTCGAGCCCGCCCACGATGACTACCACCAGCACCGACAGTCCGAACACGCCCATGCTGGAAGAGATGCCGCCAATCGAGCCAACGATGATCCCGGAGATGGCCGCGAGCATGGCCGACGCCACCCAGGCCAGCGAGAACACGCGCGGCACGTTGATGCCCACCGAATACGCGGCCGCCTGGTCGCTGGCCGTGGCGCGCAGGGCCACGCCGCCGCGCCAGAAGCGGAACACCACCAGCACCGCTGCGATGAACACCACCGCGATCAACGCGCCCCAGAACACCTTGGGCGCGAGGAAGGCCTCGCCGATCATGATCGGCTTGGTCGGCATGAACTCGGGCAGGCGGCGCTGGTCGGCTGTCCAGATCATCTCGACCAGGCCCACCAGCACCGAGGCCAGGCCCACGGTGACCATGAAGACCGAGATCGGCGGCTCTCCCAGCAGCGGGCGGATCATGGTGCGCTCGATCACCGCGCCCAGCAGGCCCGTGCCCAGCACGGCGGCCGGAATGGCCAGCCACAGCGGCAGCGCAAACGTGGCGGCAAAGGTGAAGAACAGGTAGGCACCCACCATCAGCATTTCGCCAATGGCAATGTTGACCACGCGGGTGGCCTTGTAGACCATGACGAACGCGAGGGCGGCCAGCGCATAGAGACCGCCGCCCGCAATACCGGTAAGGCTGATTTCAAAAAGGTACGCCCAGTCCATCACGCGGCTTCCTGTGCGGTGGCAGGAGTGTTGCCGGAGCGTAGCCTTGCGCGCAGGTCGCCCACATCACCGGCACCCAGGTAAGCGCGGACGACTTCGGGATCCGCCTGCACGGCAGCGGGGCTGCCTTGGGCAATGACCTGGCCGAAGTTGAGCACCACCACGTGGTCCGACAAGTCCATCACCATGCCCATGTCGTGTTCGACCATGAGCACCGTCACGCCCCACTCCTCGCGCACGTCGAGGATGAAGCGCGCCATGTCTTCGGTCTCTTCACGGTTCATGCCAGCCACGGGCTCGTCCAGCATCAGGATCTGCGGCTGCATGGCGAGGGCCCGGGCCATCTCCACGCGTTTTTGCAAGCCGTAGGGAAGGGCCGAAACAGGCGCATGGCGAATGTGGTCGATTTCGAGGAAGTCGATGATGCGCTCCTCGATGTCGCGGCGCAGTGCGGCCTCTTCGCGGCGCGCGCGGCCCAGGTAGAACAGCGCGTCGAGCACGTTGGTTTTGAGGTGCGCGTGGCGGCCCAGCTTGATGTTGTCGAGCACGGTCATGCCCCGAAACAGCGCAATGTTCTGAAAGCTGCGTCCCAGGCCCAGCTTGGCGCGCTGCGGTGCGGGCACGCGGGTGATGTCCTGCCCCTGAAAGCGGATGGAGCCCTGGCTGGGCCGGTAAAAGCCCGAGATGGTGTTGAACAGCGAGGTCTTGCCTGCGCCGTTGGGGCCGATGACGGCGGTGATGGAGCCCGGCTGCACATCAAACCCCACACCGGTCAGCGCCTTCACGCCGCCAAACGCCAGGGTCACGCCCTGCACCTGGAGCAGGGGCGTGGCAGCAAAGGGGCCGGAAGGGGTTGTCTCCATTGGCTTTCTAATACGGGTTGTTCGCAGCTTCTGAACAGAAATTTCTTGCAGACCCTGCAGAAATTTCCTACTTGTGCGTAAACTGTTTACTCGTGAGTAGATTCTGGAAGCCGCCACCCCGTTCAGCATCCGTACTTTCCCGAGGAATCGCCCCCCATGCCCCAGGCCAAAGCGGCATCGACCCGACGCAGCAGCAAAAGCAGCACGAGCAGCGGCAGCAGCCCCCAGCGCGCGGCCCCCAAGCCCTCATCCGCAGCCCCGGCCCCCGGGCCCGAAGACGCGCCCGACGCCGCTTCGCCCTGGGCTCCTGTCTCGCACCGCGAACGACAGCGTGAGGCCAAGCGCAACGCCGTGCTGCAGGCGGCGGCCCAGCTGTTCAATGAACGCGGCTTTCACGCCACCTCGCTCGACGACATCGCCGCGCGCCTGAACGTGACCAAGCCCACGCTGTACTACTACGTGAAGAACAAGGACGAGATCCTGTTGCAGTGCGTGGGCAAGGGGCTGGCGATGATGCTCGAAGGCATCGACGCATCCCGCGCCGCAGGCGGCAAGGCCATCGACCAGCTCATGACCTGCATGCAGGTGTATGCGCGCATCGTCACCATGGACTTCGGCATGTGCCTGATCCGCGTGGGCGACGAGCAGGTGCCCCCCGAAAGCCGCAAGGAGCTGCGCCGCCTCAAGTCCGCCATCGACCAGGAGTTCCGCCGCCTAGTGGCTGAGGGCGTGGCCGAGGGCTCGATCCAGCCCTGCGACCCCAAGATCACGGCCTTTGTGATTGCAGGTGCGCTCAGCTGGATCGGCCGCTGGTACCAGCCCGGCGGCGAGTACACGGCCGAGCAGGTGGCACAGCAGTGCATTGCGACGCTGTGTGACGGGGTGTTGCGGCGGCCAGCTGACAGCACTGCGCTGAACACCGCCGCTGTGCCCACCCCCAAACGCAGGGCGGCGAGCAGCAAAGCCAAGACCGCTGTTCGGCCCAGCGGGGGCTGATGTGCCTCGGTGGGTCGGATTTTAAGCAAAACTGGCCTCTAGCGCTTTATGGATAAGCGCTAAATGCTATTGATTTGGTAGCGTTTTGCGCGGTGCCCTGGGGGCTTGGTGTTCCGCCTGCCCTGCCGCCAGGTCATCCAATATCGGACAGTCCGGCCGGTCGTTGCCCTTGCAGCAGGACACCAGGGTTTGCAGACTGCGCTGCATGGCCTGCATCTGGGCGATGCGTTCGCTCAGGTCGTCGATGTGTTGCTGGGCGATGCGCTTGACCTGGCTGCTGGCGCGGCTGCGGTCGTGCCACAGGCCCAGCAGCTCGGCGATTTCTTCCATCGAAAAGCCGAGGTCGCGGCTGCGGCGGATGAAGTGCAGGGCGTGCACGTCGGCCTCGGTGTACTGGCGGTAGCCGCTGTCGGTGCGCGCGACGCCGTTGATGAGGCCCAGCGATTCGTAGTGCCGCACCATGCGCGCCGAGATGCCTGCGCGCTTGGCAGCGACGCCGATGGGCACGGGCCAGGCGATGGGGCGGGGCGCTGTGGCCCGGGTGCGCGGGGCCTGTGCTGTATCAGGGGAATGGGGCGTGGTCATGGTGTGGCCCTCGCTGGGTGTGTGGTGGCGCGGCGCTCAGGCCGCGACGGTGTAGCCTTCTTCGGCAATGGCGGCGGCCAGGGCTTCGCGGGGGGCGGTGCTGTCCACGTCCACCTTGCCGCTGGCGCGGTCGATGCGGACCTGGGCGTCGGGGTCTACCTGCTGCACGGCCTGGGTGACGGCGCGTTCGCAGTGTCCGCAGGTCATGCCCTGCACTTGGAATGTGGTGGTGGTTGCCATGGTGTGTCCTTGTTGGGGGTGGAAAAAAAGTGGCCGTGGATGCGACCGAAGCGAATGTTGAAGCTTGACATCGTGGCAGAGTCAAACACCGCTCAAGACACTCATGATGTGAGGGTTGATCAATATCAATGCTTGACCTTGCCATCACGTCAAGGATCAGCATCCCCGCCATGAACACCATCACCACCCCCCCCAACACCGCGCCCGGGTCTGTGCACTCGCTGGACCTGGGCATTTCTGGCATGACCTGCGCAAGCTGCGTGGGCCGTGTGGAGCGTGCACTGCGCAAGGTGCCGGGCGTGCAGGAGGCCTCGGTCAACCTGGCGACCGAGTCCGCACGCATTGCCTTTGTCACGCAGGTGGGCGCCGACGCCGCCGCCATGGAGGCCGTGCTGCGCCGCGCGGTGCGCAATGCGGGCTACGAGCCGCGTGCGGCGGGGCAGGAGGATGCTCCGGAGGACTTGTCACCCTGGGCGGGCTTCATGCCTGTGGGCATTGGCCTGCTGCTGTCTGCGCCGCTGGTGCTGCCGATGAGCGGCGACCTGTTCGGCCAGCACTGGATGCTGCCCGCCTGGGTGCAGTTTGTGCTGGCCACGCCGGTGCAGTTCATCCTGGGGGCGCGGTTTTACAAGGCGGGCTGGCATGCGGCCAAGGCGCTGAGCGGCAACATGGATTTGCTGGTGGCGCTGGGCACCAGTGCGGGCTGGGGCCTGTCGATGTGGCTGTGGCTCACGGCCCCCACCGACCACCCTGGGCATGTGCCGCACCTGTACTTCGAGGCCTCGGCCGTGGTGGTCACGCTGGTGCTGCTGGGCAAGTGGCTGGAGGCACGCGCCAAGCGCCAGACCACGGCGGCCATCCGCGCGCTGCATGCGCTGCGGCCCGATGTGGTGCATTTGCTGACCAAGCAGGGCGAGGTGGATGTGCCGGTGTCCGAGGTGCTGGTGGGCGATCAGCTGGTGGTGCGGCCGGGGGAGCGCATCCCCGTGGACGGCACAGTGCACGAGGGCCACACGCAGGTGGACGAATCCATGCTGACGGGCGAGCCCTTGCCCGTGGCGCGTGATGTGGGCGCGGCGCTGACGGGGGGCTCAATCAACGGCGATGGCCGCATCGTGATGGCGGTGACGGCCGTGGGCGCCGAGACGGTGCTGGCCCAGATCATCCGGCTGGTGGAAGACGCGCAGGCGGCCAAGGCGCCCATCCAGCGGCTGGTGGACCAGGTATCAGCCGTGTTTGTGCCCGTGGTGCTGGTGGTGGCGGTGGTCACGCTGCTGGGCTGGCTGTGGATGGGCGTGGGCATGGAGGCCGCGCTGATCCACGCCGTGGCCGTGATGGTGATTGCCTGCCCCTGTGCGCTGGGATTGGCCACGCCGGCGGCCATCATGGCGGGCACGGGCGTGGCGGCCAAACACGGCATTTTGATCAAGGATGTGCAGGCGCTGGAGCTGGCGCACAAGGTGGACACGGTGGCCTTTGACAAGACCGGCACGCTGACCGTGGGCCAGCCCCGGCTCACGGCGTTTGAGGTGGTGCCCGGCCTGGACGACGCTGCGGTGATGGCGGCTGTGGCGGCGGTGCAAAGCGGCAGCGAACACCCGCTGGCGCGCGCGGTGGTGGCGGCCGCGGGCGAGCGCCAGATCCACGTGTCCACCGCGCAGGATGTGCGCGCCGTGCCGGGGCGCGGCACCGAGGGCGAGGTGGACGGCCAGAGCTACCTGGTGGGCAGCCTCCGCTGGATGCAGGAGCTGGGGGTGGGCCTGGGCCCGCTCGCGGTGCGGGCACAGCAGCTGCAGAACGAGGGGGCCACCGTATCGGCTGTGGCCCAGCGCGTGACGGAAGGGTTAGCGCTTCGGGCCCTGATGGCTTTTGGTGATGAACCCAAGCCCGGTGCGCGCGAGGCGCTGGCGGCACTGAAGGCGCGTGGCATCCGCACCGTGATGATTTCGGGGGACAACCGCGGCGCGGCCGAGGCCATGGCCCGGCGCCTGGGGCTGGACCCCGACGCGGGCGAGGTGATGGCCGAGGTGCTGCCGGGTGACAAGGCTGCGAAGGTGGTGGCATTGCAACAAGGGCCTGATGGCAAGCGCCATCAAGTGGCGATGGTGGGCGACGGCGTTAACGATGCCCCGGCCCTCGCGGCTGCGGATGTGGGCATGGCCATGGGCAATGGGACCGACGTGGCCATGCACGCGGCGGGCATCACGCTGATGCGGGGCGACCCGATGCTGGTGGCAGCGGCGCTCGATATCTCGCACCGCACGGTGATGAAGATCCGGCAGAACCTGTTCTGGGCGTTTGCATACAACGTGGCGGGCATCCCGCTGGCGGCCCTGGGCTTTCTGAGCCCGGTGGTGGCGGGGGCTGCGATGGCGCTGAGTTCGGTGAGCGTGATGGCGAATGCCCTCTTACTCAAGCGGTGGCGCATGTGATAAATACGTACAACACGGTCATCGATGTCTGGCAAACTGCAACGATTTGTTGCGAATCCGTGGCCTCGGGGGAGGTGCGACGGGCGCACAGGCATACCAATATATGAAGGACGACAGATCATGAATCTCTTCTCGCTCATGCGGCAGTTCACCATACGTTTGCGCATGCTGGGGGCCATTGGCGTGGTGCTGGGGCTGCTGGGGCTGCTGGGGGGCGCGGGCATGCTGGGCATGTTCCGCATCCACAACATGAGCCAGGACTTCATGGACCACTCGTTTGCCGAGGTGGGCTACATGGCTGAGCTGCGGGGCGAGATGGGGGCCATTCGCCAGTTCGAGAAGGACATGATCATTGGCTACGAAAAGCCCGAGGCGGTGAAAGCGGCACACGCCAAATGGCTGGAAAGCCAGGACAAGGCCAAGAAGATTGCGAACAAGTTCCTGGAAGGCGAGGAAGACTCTGACAACCCTGTGGTGCGCAACATCGTCAAGCGCCTGGACAGCTACCGCGAGCTGTTCGCGCACGTGGCGCGCCAGCTGGAGGCCAGCGGCTATGACACGGCCACGATTGCCAACCGCATGAGCGGCAAGGCCGTGGCCGAGTTTGCCGAGGCCGACAAGCTGATGGCTGAGCTTGATTCCGTGCTGCGCGCCGAGGTGGCCAAGTCGGTGGAGCAGCAGGGCGAGGTGTCTGACCAGACCAAGTGGCTGTTTGTGCTGGCCGTGCTGATCACCGTGGTGGTGGTGGTGCCCACCACGCTGATGAACATGAACTCCATCTGCCGCCCGTTGGAAGACGCACGCAGGATGGCGCAGGCGATTGCGGGGGGTGACCTGTCGCAGAACATCGCGGCCGAGGGCAAGGACGAAGTGGCCGACCTGCAGCGCGCTCTGCGCGACATGCAGCAGGGCCTGGGCGCGCTGGTGGCGCAGGTGCGCGATGCCAGCGGCAACATCGCCACGGCCAGCCAGGAGATTGCCACGGGCAACCAGGACCTGTCGCAGCGCACCGAGCAGACGGCCAGCAACGCCCAGGAGGCCGTGTCTTCGCTGTCGCAGCTGACCGCCACGGTGCAGCAGACGGCGTCGTCGTCGCAGATGGCGAACCAGTTGGCGGCCTCGGCCTCGCAGATGGCCACGCACGGCGGTGGCGTGGTGCAGCAGGCCGTGGCCAGCATGCACGAGATCTCCACCTCCAGCCGCAAGATCGGCGACATCATCGGCCTGATCGACTCGATTGCGTTCCAGACCAACATCCTCGCGCTGAATGCTGCCGTCGAGGCCGCCCGCGCGGGGGAACAGGGCCGGGGCTTTGCGGTGGTGGCCAGTGAAGTGCGCAGCCTGGCGCAGCGCTCTGCCGCAGCAGCCAGCGACATCAAGGGGTTGATCCAGAACAGCGTGACTGCCGTGGACGGTGGCGTGCGCCACGTGGAAGAAGCGGGCACGGCCATGAAGGACATCGTGAGCAGTGTGCAGCGCGTGGGCGACATCATTGGCGAGATCACGGCAGCGGCGTCCGAGCAGTCGGCCGGCATCGGCCAGGTGAATGGCTCGGTGGGCGAGATCGACCGCATGACGCAGCAGAACGCGGCGTTGGTGGAAGAGTCCGCCGCCGCCGCCGAATCACTTCGCGAGCAGGCCGCGCGGCTGTCGCAGGTGGTGCAGCAGTTCCATCTGGCTGACGATCGGCATTCCGTTGGCGTGCGGCAGACCGTCGCCCTACAGCACGGTACATCCATGGCGCTGGCGGCTCCATCCGTCCAGGGTGTTGACCTTGATTCGGCCATCAAGGCCCATGCGCAGTGGCGCACCAAGTTGCGCGACGCCGCCAAGAAGCATCAGCAGCTTGATGCCGACACGATCAGGCGCGATGACTGCTGCGAGCTGGGCCGTTGGCTGCATGGGAAAGGACAGGGGTCTTATGGCGCCTTGCCTGCCTTCCAGTCGTTGCTGGACAAGCACCGCGATTTCCATGAAGTGGCAGGCGCCATTGCCCAAACCATCAACCGGGGCAACTACGCGGACGCCGAACAGGCATTGGCGGGCAATACCCCGTTCTCGCAGGCCTCCAGCGCGGTCGGTGCCGCCATCATCCAGTTGCGCAACAGCCTTTGAAGATCGGGTATCCGGGCCGCAGCTGACGGACCGGATGATCCTGGCCTCGGATGGGTGAGGCGTCTTGGGGCCCCGGGCGTGGCAGCCCCGGTATCTCTTGATCTGCGTCAGGCGGTGTCGGCGCGCATCGTGGCAATCTTGAAACCCCGTATCACCCTGGGGAGTGCACCATGCCGTCGATCAGCCTGCGGACCATTCGCGAAGAGCATGCGTCGCTTGCGGCGGTGCTCCATTCCTTGCGCCTGATGCTGGACCAGGGCCCGGGCGATGCGCCTGCCGCGTTCTTTGACGTGATGCGGGCCATGCTGTTCTACATCGACGAGTTTCCCGAAAGGCAGCACCACCCCAAAGAGTCGCAGTGGCTTTTCCCCAAAGTGGCCGAGCGCGCGCCCCAGGCCGCTGAGGCCATTGCGCAGCTGGAGCGCGACCACGAAGGTGGCGAGGCAGCGGTGCGGGAGCTGCAGCACCTGCTGCTGGGCTGGGAGCTGATGGGTGATGGCCGCCGCGAGGCCTTCGCCGACGCGCTGCAGCGCTATGTGCGCTTTTACCTGGAGCACATGCGCACCGAGGAAACCGTGGTCCTGCCTGCTGCGCAGGAGTGCCTGCAGCCCGGTGATTGGGTGGCCATTGATGCGGCCTTTGCCAGCAACACCAACCCGCTGGCCCCGGGCAAGCCGCGCGATGCGGCGTATGACCGGTTGTTCACCCGCATCGTGATGCGGGCGCCCAGCCCGATAGGATTGGGTTCACCCCCCTGAGCGGCTTCGCCGCTCGGTGCTGGTCGCCAGAGGCGACAGCTCTTCGGGCCGTCCAAGCCTGCGCAGGCAGGCTTGGAGCCGCGGCCTTCAGCCCCCGCTCTCGCTACGCTGCGCGGGCAGTGGGACGCCGCCAGCGCACGCAAGCGCAGCGCTGCCTAAGCCGCTTGGCGGCCCTTGCGCGGCGGCCGCGTGCCTGGGCAGCGCCAGTTTCATCCGGCGTATGCCAAGCACCGCAGCTTTGGCTTTATCCCGCAGTCTCAGGCGCTCAGCGCCGGATAGTCCGTGTACCCCTCCGCCCCACCGCCGTACAGCGTGGCCCGGTTCACCTCGTTGAGCGGTGCGTTGGCTTTCAGGCGCGCCACCAGGTCGGGGTTGGCGATGAAGGGGCGGCCAAAGGCCACGATGTCGGCACCGTGGGCCAGGGCGGCATCGGCCAGTTCGCGGGTGTAGGCGTTGTTGACCATCCAGGCGCCCTTGCCACCGGCTGCGCGGTAGGCGGCCTTGAGAGCAGCGTAGTCAAACGGGCGGCCTTCCACCTCGCGCGGGCCGCCGGTGGCGCCTTCGATGATGTGGATGTAGGCCAGGCCCAGGGGCGCGAGCTGGCGCACCACGTGGTCGAACAGCGGCTGGGGGGCGGCGTCCACGATGTCGTTGGCGGGGGTGACGGGCGACAGGCGGATGCCGGTGCGGCCACCGCCGATTTCTTCGACGATGGCGCGGGTCACTTCCAGCAGCAGACGGGCGCGGTTGGCAATGCTGCCGCCGTAGTCGTCGGTGCGCTGGTTGGCACCGGTCTTGAGGAACTGGTCGATCAGGTAGCCGTTGGCCGCGTGGATCTCCACACCGTCAAAGCCTGACGCAATGGCGTTGCGTGCGGCATGGCGGTAGTCCTGCACGATGCCGGGGATCTCTTCGGCATCGAGCGCGCGGGGCATGGAGGTGGGTGTGAAGGTGGGCACGCCGTCCTTGATGAGCACGGTCTTGGTGTTGGCCTGCACGGCCGAGGGCGCGACGGGGGCGGCGTTGCCGGGTTGCAGGTCGGTGTGCGAGACACGGCCCACGTGCCACAGCTGCACAACGATCTTGCCGCCGGCGTCATGCACGGCGCGTGTCACCTTCTTCCAGCCATCCAGCTGCTCGGTGCCGTACAGACCGGGCACATCGGCATAGCCCTGGGCTTGTGGGCTGATGGCCGTGGCCTCGGAAATGATGAGGCCGGCACTGGCGCGCTGCGCGTAGTAGGTGGCAACCAGGTCGGTGGGGATGGCCTCGGGCGAGCGGTTGCGCGTCAGGGGCGCCATGGCAATGCGGTTGGCCAGCTGAAGGTCGCCCGCGCGGGTGGGTTCAAACAAAGAGGTCATGGTGAGGGTGTCCTGAGGGGCTGTGTGCAAGAAAAGCAGCCTTTCAGCTTAATGCTGCAGCGCAAAACGTGCAGCACACTTGCGTCAACAAGGGCACAGGTTTTGTGTTAGCCCGGTCCGCTGACTGTCGTGCCAGCGGCGCGGGGGCTGTTGCACGAGAATGGACCGCCATGCCCTTGCCACCGCCTTCCGCACCGTTGTTCGTCTCCCCGTTGCGCAGCCTGTGGCTGGCCGTTGCCTTGTCGATGGGCGCCGCTATCTCGCTGGGCATCACGCGGTTTGCCTATGCCTTGTTGTTGCCGCCCATGCGGGAAGACCTGGGCTGGTCGTACACGCTGGCGGGCGGCATGAACACGGTGAACGCGCTGGGCTATCTGCTGGGGGCTCTTGCCACGCCGCTGCTGTTGCGGCGCGTGGCCCCGGGGACGGTGCTGGTGGCAGGTGCGGTGATGGCCACGGTGTTCATGGGCCTGAGCGGATTTTTCACGCAGGCAGCGCCCCTGCTGGTGCAGCGACTGCTGGCCGGTGGTGCCAGTGCGCTGGTGTTCATTGCGGGTGGCTTGCTGGCGGCGCGGCTGGGCGCCCAGGTGCCGGGGCGCAGCGGTTTGCTGCTGGGCCTGTACTACGGCGGCACGGGCTGGGGCATCAGCCTGTCGGCCTTGCTGGTGCCTGCGGTCCTGGCAGCGGCCCCCGCACCGCACGGCTGGACCTGGGCCTGGTGGGCTCTGGCGCTGGCCTGCGTGGCGGCCACGGCGGTGCTGCTGTGGCCTGCGCGGGTGCTGAACTGGTTGGCCCTGCCCGTGGCTGCCGGTCTGGGCGCCCCATCGGCGGCCGCATCGCCCGAGCGGGTGCGTTGGCGGGCGCTGGCCCCGGCGCTGCTGGGTTATGGCCTCTTTGGCGTGGGCTACATCGGCTATATGACGTTTGTGGTGGCGCTGCTGCGCGAGCAGGGCCGGGGCGCGGGTGAGGTGACGCTGTTCTACGCCCTGCTGGGGCTGGCCGTGGTGCTGTCGTCACGCATCTGGGCTGGGTTGCTGGACCGCAGCAGGGGCGGTGAGGCGCTGGCCCGCCTGAATGCGCTGCTGGGCGTGGCCACGATCCTGCCCGCCATCACGGGCGCCTGGCCCGTGGTGCTGGCCTCGGGGCTGTTGTTTGGCGGGGTGTTCCTGTCGGTGGTGGCCTCGACCACGGCGCTGGTGCGGCACAACCTGCCGCAGGCGCTGTGGGCCAGCGGCATCAGCGCGTTCACCATCGTGTTTGCGGCTGGGCAGATCGTGGGGCCCACGGTGGTGGGCTGGATTGCCGATGGCGCTGGAGGCCTCGCGCGCGGGCTGGTGTTCTCAGCCTGCGCGTTGTGGGTGGGGGCGCTGGTGGCGTGGCGGCAGAAGCCGCTGTAGCGCAACTGGGGTTTTGGCCGCGCGTCGAGCTACGTGCTCCCAATCGATACTGGCGGGGCCTAGGCCAGGAACGCCGAGCAAGGGCCGCCCCGCAGCGAGGGTGTTGTCCCCCTGCCTGCGTAGCGAGAGCGGGGGGAAGGCGCGCAGCGCCTCAGGGGGGTGTCCCTATTTCAGCAGGCCTTCTGCCTTCATGGCCGCCTGCACCGCAGGCCGTGCACCCACACGCTCGCGGTAGGCCGCCAGATTCGCCAAGCCGGAGATGTCGAGCTTGGTGGGTTGGGTCCAGTTGGTCACGGTGAACAAGTAGCCGTCGGCCACGGTGAACTGGTCGCCCATCAGGTACTGCTTGCCCGCCAGCTGGCCATCTACCCACTGCAGGCGTTGCAGCAGCCGCTCGCGCACCATGGGTTTGTAGTCCTCGGGGGTGGCGGGGTTGAACAGGGGGCTGAAGCCTTTGTGCAACTCGGTGCCGATGAAGGTCAGCCACTCCTGCAGGCGGTAGCGCGCCAGGGTGCCGTTGGCGGGGGCCAGTTGCTTGTCGGGCACTTGGTCGGCGATGTATTGCACGATGGCCGGCCCTTCGCGCAGGCGCTCGCCGTTGTCCAGCTCCAGCACGGGCACGTAACCCAGCGCATTGATGGTGTAGTAGTCGGTACCATCCTGCAGCTTGTGGCTCTTGGTGCTGGCCAGCACGGGGGTGTAGGCCAGGCCGGCCTCTTGCAGGGCGATGTGGGGAGACAGGGAGCAGGCGCCGGGGGAGTAGTAGAGCTTCATGGATCGGTCCTTGAATTCGTGAAAGAGTGACAAACGGTGAAGCTGTCGATGCTATGCGCTTCGCTGTTTTTATGTCGGCCGACAGTGCGTGGTGGCCTCGGTCATTCCTCTGCGGCCCTCACCCTGGTAAAAATCTGTAACCCGCGCAGCCCGCCTCCTGCATTCCCCGCGCGTAGAATGCTCCTGATTTAGTAGCTGCTTGCGCATTCTCCACAGCCCCTACAGCACGATTCCTTGCATTCACCGCCGCCCACACTGGCCCGTCCCATGTAGGGGTCATTCCTAGCTAGGAACACTCCTAGCTAGGAGCCTTCCCAGTTTCGCGCGCTGATGCCTGTAGGCACAGTCGCGCGCCATGCAAGTCGCCCCCTCAGCCTCCACCTACGCTCCCGCCCCTGGCGACCTGGCCAGCCAGCCCGCCCCTGGCAGCGCATTCAACAGCTACACAGACCAACCCCAGGACAACGCTGGCGCCTTCACCGACAGCGGCCCAGGCGGCTACGCCCAGCCCGATCCTCAGTACCCCCAGGCTGACCACGCCCTGGCCAGCACCTCCCTCTTCGCCCCCACCGACCACACCCCCAGTACCACGCTGGCCCTGATGGTGCAGGCACAGACCAAGCCTCTGCTGGTCACCCCTGAGAACGCAGCGGGCCTGGGCATCGACCTGGTGAGCACCAAGCCCCTGACCGTCACCCCTGAGAACGCAGCGGGCCTGGGCATCGACCTGGTGAGCACCAAGCCCCTGACCGTCACCCCGGAGAACGCAGCAGGTCTCGGCATCGAGCTGGTGCAGACCAAACCCCTGCAGATCACCCCCGAGAACCCAGCCATTGGCACCGTCGGCGCCCAGGCAGCAGCCCCCAACGCCAGCCCCACCGAGATCGCCGCCCTGGAACTGCTGCTGGCCGAGCCCGCCAACCAGGACATCATTGCCCAGTACGGCCCGCCCCTGCGCCCGCTGAACACCGACACCAACGTCGGCCAAGGCATCCTTGCGCGCTTTGGCCCCGACCTGGGCGCGCGCCTGACCCAGCTGCAAGAAGCCCAGGATGGCGTGCGCAACGAATACCTGCACGCACTCGACCAAGCCACCCAGAGCCCCGGCCCCGACACCCCGGGCAGTCAATGGGTCCCTGGCACCGGGCAAGGCGAGACCGCCGAGCCTGGGCGCTGGACACTGGACCCCGCAGCGTTCTCGCGCCACTACGCCCAAGGCGACAGCCTGGCCCAACGCGCCTTTGCCGACATGCACGGCCAAGACCCCCTGGTGTTCCATGAGGGCAGGGAAGGTGACGCCCACAGCGAACCCAGCTACCACACGCTAGGCCCCTTCAGGCTGGCCCAAGGCCAGCCCTACGGCAGCGACTCCAGCCTGCCTGACGCCTGCCTGCTGCGGGACTACACCCAACTCAGCCCAGAACACAGCGCAGACCTTATCAACAAGGAATACCTGTGGTTTGACCCCGTCAACGGCTGGAGCACCAGCGCAGACAACATCCAGGCCCCGACGGGCTTTCTGGACAAAGCCCTGCCCGTCGCATTCAGCGCACTGATGTGCATGGTGGCCTTGCCGCCTGTGGGCACCCTGCTGTCACAGGCAGGGGCAGGCACCTTCGTTCAAGGCGCTGCCATGGGGGCCATGGGCAGCGCGATCTCCCAGACGGTGATGACCGGCGGAATCGACTTCGGCAACCTGCTGCGCTCGGCCCTGACGGGAGGCATTGCAGGCAGCGTCATGCAATACACAGGCCTGAAGGACATGCTCGACAGCGCCGACCTGGCCAAGAGCAGCCTCGCACATCTGGGCAAGGCGGGCCTCACGGGGTTATTGCAAGAAGCCACGGGCGGCCAATTCAAAGACGGCTTCATGAACAGCGCCCTGGCCAGCATCGCGCAAGGGGTGGGAGACCATCTGAATCAGCAGATCGGCGAGCTCCAGGACATCAGCCCCGAGCAGGTCAGCGTGCTCAAGCTCCTGAGCAAAGCTGCCAGCAGCGCATTGAAGATCGCGGGCACCAACGACCCGGCGGCGGGGTTTGCGAGCGAGTTTCTGAGCGGAGTGCTGGGCGACGGGCTCCAGGGGGCGCAAGGAACGGGGCAAGGGCAGGAACAGAGCCAGGTGGGGAATGAGGGACAACCGGGACAAGCTGCACAGCCAGGAGACAGGCCCTCCAGCGACTGGGTGAAGAACCTGGGGGCCAGTGAGGTGGATGCGCAGACGGCGCAGTGGGTAGAGGCATTTGCCAACCCCGCCACATTGCCATCGTCGCAAGGCATCCAGGTCGCATCAGCCCCCAACGGTACAGTGGGTGATGCGGGTTACTTTGATGACAGTGGCGCTTACATAGAGCCCGCCCAACTGATCTGGCCTGACGGCACCACCAGCACGCTGGCACAAAGCAGCAATGGCGAGCCCATGCTGTCAGAGACCGAGGTGCGTGAGACTGCGCAGCCGATGCTGCCAGAGGACTTTCGCAGACAAGAGATCGAGTATCGCAACAGCACAGAGGTACAACCACCACAGTACAGCTTCACGGAACTGGTGGAGATGTCCCACAGCCCCGTTGACAGCTACAGTGCCCAGGAGTACCGGGACGCCGCCGCGCAGTACCGAGCGAGCATGGGAGAGGACTTCCGGCGGGACAGCATCTACAACGGCCTGTGGACCCGAGCCGCAGCGTTGGACGCTGCAGCAGGCGGCGGATGGGGGCAAGAGGTGATCAATGACATCACCGGCTTTGCGACGGAAGAAGGGCTGCATGCACAGACGGGGGTGGCGATAGGTGGTGCGCTGGGTCGAGGTATCGGCAATGGGCTTGGCAACAGAGTTGACAATGCGCTGGGGGCCGTCGACAAGACGCCGGATGGAGGGCCTCAGGCGGGGTCGGGTATTGGCGGTGTGGTGGCCGAAGGCGCAGGGGATGCTGCCGCAAGAGGAGCTAGTAGGTCGCTGTCAGAGTTGATCTTAGAACGTCCATCGAGCAACCAATGGGGGACTCTTGAAAATGGCACTAACCAGGGCGTAAAGCATTTTGCTGGCTATTGGGAAAAATTTCCTGAACGTATTCCATCGCTTGAGACCCGACTTGGATTGGAAGCCGGGACTTTTGGTAAGTCTCAAGAAGGATTTGATGCATTCACCAATGCCGCCGAATCAGTGGTTAAAAATGGTGAAGCAAGACACTTAGATAATGGAAAATCCATTTATTTCGTTAAAGGTGTCGAGAATTTAAATAAAGGTGTTCTTGTTATCGTGAAAGATGGGAAATTTCAGACAATCATGCCAAGCGATCCAAAGACCTTTATGAAAATGGAGTGATGTCATGAAAATTAGTGGAAAAATTAAGAGCATTGACGTCGACGGATATGAGCGACTCTTATCAATTCAGACGGACGATCGATTGGTTTGGTGCAATCTTGTCCAACCAAATGAATATTTAGAGCCAGGGCAGTCGTCCATTTATTTAAAGATGGATGAGCCTGTTCAATTGAAAGTTGGATTATTTTTTATCGCCGATCATAGGGTGCTTGAAGGCAGGGCTGATAACGCGATGAGCCAAGACGCTTATGGGTCGCCTCATGCGATTGTGATCGGTGAAGTTATCGGGAAGATATCCTCGGACACCTATTTAATTGAAATTGAAAAAAATGATCAAATTGAAGCTCAGTTTGAGTCTAATTTGGAACTGAATATTGGAGACTACATTCGCGTAGCAGGAGAGCTAGCTGTCCAGGACGGTGTCTCTCTGTAAATGAGTGCGGAGTGCTGGAGGGCGGTTTCAAATCTGAAGTGCAACACCCTCACCGAGGGTAATGTACGCAAATGGGAACGAGATACGAACACTTGCAGCCAGAAGAGAGAGCGGGCGCCGGGGTCAAGTCTTGCATCTTGCCCCCTGGCATTCATGCACTTCAAGCCAAATCAGGCTACAGCGATTAATCATCAAGCGCAAGAAGCTATCAATTAGATAGCGTTTCTCAGCTAGGTGTCGCATCTCCGACGATCATATGGTCGCTCCTGCACAACGGCCCAACTGGCAAAGGGTGGCCCATCTTTCCAGGCACCCTCCCGCTCAACTCGCACAACCAGATCGGCCTTGTGGTCACCCTCGGCATCAGCGTTGACACCGTTAGGGCCTTCTGGTGCGTCCGCTGTCGGGGGCTGTAGGACGTCTCAGGTATTCCAGCCTGGCAGGTCGCGCTGCACCTTGCGCAGCAGTGCAGGCCAGGCAAAGGCGCCGCCCAGGCCGCCCGTCTGCACACGCATGGCCTGGGCCACGCCGCTCACGATCTGGGGGTTTACGGCGATCAACTCGCCACCTGCCTGCGCGTCGATCTGAATGCGGCAGGTGTTCTCGAAGGTGTACATCGACAAGAACGCGTCGGCAATCGTCTTGCCCACGGTGAGCAGCCCGTGGTTGCGCAGCATGAGGAAGTTGGCCTCACCCAGGTCGGCCTGCAGGCGTGGCTTTTCTTCGTCGCGGAAGGCCACGCCCTCGTACGCGTGGTACGCCAGCGAGCCCAGCACGAAGGTACTTTGCTGGCTGATGGGCAGCACGCCGCCCTTCTGGGCGCTGACGGCCACACCGGCACGCGTGTGGGTGTGCAGCACGCAGCCCGCCTCAGGCCGCGCCTCGTGCACGGCGCTGTGGATCACAAAACCGGCCGGGTTCACCGGGAAGTGCGAGTCGTGCAGCTTGTTGCATTGCATGTCCACCTTGATCAGGCTCGATGCCGTGATCTCGTCGAACATGAGGCCATAGGGGTTGATGAGGAACTGGTGCTCGCCCGGACCCGACACCGATTCGGGCAATTTGGCGCTGATGTGGGTGAAGACCAGGTCGCTCCAGCCGTACAGCGCAACGAGCCGGTAGCACGCGGCCAGGTCGCAGCGCAGCTGCCATTCTTCGGGGCTGACGCTTTCTTGCAGCGAAGGGATGTTAAGCATGGGGTGTCTCCGATGGTGGGGGTAGGAGACCCCACTGTAGGGCGGTAGGGCGGGCGGGTCTGTCAGGCAGGCTACAGGTGTTGCGCTTTTTGTGGATGCTATGGAAATAATAGCTTCCTAAGTCCATCCATCAAGCGCCAGGGCCGAATTTTGTTCAAATTCCTGTGCCCTGGGGCCCTGCCCGGTCTATCAGCGCCCGTGTCCTTGCTGCTGCCGTATCTGGCGCCGCCCCAGCCAGCCCAGTCCCAGGGCCGCCAGCACCAGCATCCATGGATCGTTCACCGGAATCCCCGTGGAGAGGGCCATCACTTGGAGGTTCAGTGTGATGGTGGAGGACAGGCCGTTGGCGTCCGTGACCTGGATGACCAGGACATAGAGTCCCGGTGTGGTCGGTGTTCCGCTCAGCAGGCCGTTGGGCCCCAAGGTCATGCCCGGGGGCAGGGGGCCGGAGTTCACGGTGAAGGTGTAGGGGCCGGTGCCGCCGGTGACCTGGATCTGTCCACTGTAGGCGGTGTTCGCGACCAGCACGGGCGGAGGGGTGATGGTCAGCGCACCTGTCACGGTGCCTGCACCCAGCAGGTCCAGCTCGCGCCCCAGGGCGTCGGACACCGTGATGGTGAAGCTGTAGGGCGCCGAGCTGGTGGGCGTGCCCGTGAGATCGCCCGTGCCCGACAGGCTCAGGCCCGCCGGAAGAAGCCCTGCGCTGACGAGGAACTGGTAGGGCGCCACACCATCGCTGCCGACAAAGGTCACGCTGTAGGGCACGCCCAGCGCGGGGGTGGGAATGCTGGACGGGGTAACGGTGATGTCCTGCGCGGCGGCGCTGGCGGCCCACAGCACCAGGCTGGCAACGCCGAGCCATGTGGTGAAGCGGCGCAAGCCGTGGCGCAGTGCCTGCGCTGCGCGGGCCATCATCGCGCGCTCCCGTTTTTGCGTGCGAGCTGTTGCTCCAGGGCCGAAAGGCGTTCCGCCAGGGCCATGAGTTCTGCATCCTTGGCGTCCAGCTTCTGGTGGAGGGCCTGGACCGTGGCGGCCGCAAGGCCGGCGACATCGCTGGGCGCAAGCGTCCGGGGGCTGGCGCCCACCTGAAAGCGCTGGTGTACATCCTCGGCCATGGGCCCCAGGTGCAGGCTGGCATTGAGATCGCTCAGATAGCGCCAGGCATACAGCGGCAGGTTCAGCACTTCGCCAAGGACTGCATGGACCGGGGCCGGGCTGATGTCGTGTTTGAGCGTGCGGCTGGAGCCCTGGCTGAGCGTGCCGGCCACCACCAGGCCGCCGCCTGTCTGCATCGACAGCGCATTGCTGCCACTGCCGCTGGGCGCCAGGCTGAAGGCCGAAGCCGTAGCGTGTTGCGTCCAGTACGCGGTGCCTGTGCCATGTGCAAGCCGCGCAGCGATGGCGCCGTTGTTCTGCAGCTCCATCTGCACGCGGGGCAGGGCGGTGGCGCTGGTGTTGTCCACCAGCAGGGCTCCGCTGCCGTCCGCGCGCCGCAGGTGCAACGGGGCAGCAGGGCGCGGCGTGCCCAGGCCCACGCTGCCGTTGCCCGCAATATCAACGCTGGCATGTGGCGCCCCCGGCCGGATGCGCAGGGGAAGGAGGGAGCCTCCGGTGACATCGCGCACGAAGAAATTGGCTTCGTTGCCCGCCACATCCCAGGTCTGGGCTGTGTAGCCGTCAGTGTTGTTCTGCTCTTGCCGCAGCGCCGGGGTGTTGGAGGACAGCACATGCAGATCAAGCACGGGTACGCCGGTGCCCACCCCCACGCGCCCTTGCGGGTCCACAACCAGACTGTTGGCGGGCGCTCCGGCCAGCCAGCGCACGGGGGTCAAGCTGCCTGTGACATCGTCGATGCCGAGGTAGCTGGCCCCGCCGCTGGCGCTGTCGTTGGCGATGATCTGCCAGTCGTTGCCGGGAAACGCGCCCGCACTGGTGTCTTCAAACTTGATGCGCAGGTTGTTTTCCTTCAGGCGCAGGGTGTCGAAGCCAAAGCTCTCGTTGTTGACGCAGTCAAACCCCATGCAGATGCTGCCTTGCACGATCTGGTCGTCGGCGACCAACTGGTCTTTGGTGGCAAGGCGGAGGGTGCGGGCGGCCTTTGAAGATGGGGCGGACTGCGCGGCGGGGCCGTCGGCTGTATCCCCTTCGCCCGGGGGCAAAAGTGCGGGTGGCAGCACAAACGCACCGCCCGCCACCGACACGTTGCCGGCCAGCATGGCGCCCCTGGGCCCGGCAGCGCTGGAGGCACCCACGGGGTTGGCCGCCACGGGGGTTGCATCGTCGGGCCGCACGGCAGCGGTGGTGGGGGCCAGCGTCAACTCGTAGGTGTAGCGCCCGTCGGGCAAGGGATGGTCTTGCAGCGACAACACCAGCGGGCCGGACAGCACCAGGTCCTGGGGCGCATCGCCCTCGCGGGCGATGCGCAGCACGGCGCGGCCATGGGGTGCGGTGGGGGTCCACTCCAGCCGGGTGGCCTGAAGCCGTGCCGCAATGGCGGGGGGCTGCACTTCGCTGCCGGTTTGTGCGTGCACGAGGGGTGGGCTCAGCAGGGATGCCAGGGTGGCGGCAACCAGGGCGGCAGCGCGCGGCCGCAGCCTGGTCAGGAGGGGCAAGCAATGGTGGGCAGGCATGTTGGCAATCCCTAGCGTGCTGCGGGCGTGGCGTTCTTGGTGGGCACGCCCGAAGCGCCCGGAGCACCCGTCGGGGCCATCTGCGCTTCGAGCAGGGAGATGCGGGCCCGGATCGCGGCGATGTCTGCCTCGCGCTCGTTCACCTTGCGGGCCAGCGCCTGCACGGCGCCCAGGGTCACGCCGGCCAGATCGCCGGGGGCCAGGCTTTTGTCGTCCTGCCCCAGCTGGAAGATCTTGCGGAAGTCCTCGGCCATGGGGCCGACGTGGCGCTCTTGTGTGGGGCTGGATTTGTAGCGCCAGTGGTAGAGCGGCAGGGCCAGCACTTTCTCCAGCAGGGCGGTGCCATTGACCGGCTCGATGCCGGTCTTGAGCGTGCGGCTGGAGCCTGTGCTCAGCGTGCCGGTGATTGCCAGGTTGCCGTTGGCCGCCAGCGTGAACTGGGGGGTGCCAGCGCCCTGGGTCGCCAGCGTGAGCGCGGTGCCTGACGTCATGTCCCAGCCCGTGGCCGGTGCCGTGGTAAAGCGCAGCACGGCAGGCCCGTTGTTGGCCAGATTCAGCAGCGTGCGCGGGGCCGTTGTGCCGCTGGTTTCCTGCACCAGCACCTGGGCCGTGCCATCGGTGCGCCGGACGTGCAGCGCCGCGCCGGGCGAAGCGGTGCCTATGCCCACTGCGCCCGAGGCCGCAATGTCCAGGCTGCTGGTGGGCGCGCCGGGGCGAATGCGCAAGGGCAGGCGCGAGCCGTTGGTGACGTCGCGCACGAAGAAGTTGGCCTCGTTGGCGCCGATGTCCCAGGTCTGCGCCGTGAAGCCGCCTGCCGAGGACTGCTCCAGGCGAATGGCGGGGGTGTTGCCGGTCAGTGTGTGCACGTCCAGCACTGGCGTGGCAGTGCGCAGGCCCAGCCGGCCCGTCGAGCTGACGTACAGGCTGTTGCTGGGGGCGCCAGCACTGACGGTGAAGACCTGGCGGTTGGCCGTGGCATCCTCGACCGTGAAATACGATGCCCCGCCCGAGGCGGTGTCATTGACACGGATCCGCCAGTCGTTGGCCGGAAAGGTGCCAACGCTGGTGTCGTCGAAATGGATGCCGAGGTTGTTCTCCTTGAGCCGGAGCGTGTCAAAGCCGAAGGATTCGTTGTTGACGCAATCAAAGCCCGCGCACAGGCTGCCCTGCACGATCAGGTCGTCGGCCACCACCTGGTCCTTGGTGGTGAAGGTGCTGCCGGTCTTGGTGGGCAGCACAGGGGCGCCTGGCTCGGTCGCATCCACCACCAACTGGCCCTGAATGACCACGAACGAGCCCGCCGTGATGCGCTGCTGCATCGTGGCCTGGGCCTGGGCGGGGTCCATGGCCGCAGGGGGCTCCAGGCTCAATTCATAAAAATAGCGGCCATCGGCCAGCCCTGCACGCTGGGGCTCCAGCACCACGGGGCCGCGCGCAAACGGCAGGTCGCTGACCGTGCCATCCGGGCGGGCCAGCCGCAGCTTGGCAGCGCCGTGGGGGGCCGCAGCCGTCCAGGTGATGCGGTCAGCCTGGCGCGTGGTGGAGATGGCCTGGGCCGGGGATTGGGCAGCACAGGTGGCAGCCGCGAGGGTTGCCATCAGGGCGATGGTGGCTCGGTGCAGGGGTTTCATGGGGCTTTCTCGAAGGTGGGCATGGGCTGCCCAGGGCGCCAATATGGCCATTGCCGCCCGCAGAACCAGCGGCCCATCAGTGGCGACGAGTCTGGCCGAGCGATGCCAGATCGTCAATCGAGTAATGCCAGGGGTCGCGCTGCGGAAAAGCCCTGCGCCTGTGCTCAGCCCGCTTGCGGAATCGGCGCCCGCATGCCCGCGTTGATGAGGTTCCACGCGTTGATCACGCCAATGGCAAAGCCCAGTTCGGAGATTTCCGCTTCGTCGAACACCGTCTGCAGCTTGGCATATTCCTCGTCGCTCGCATCGCTGTGGGGCGTGGCGGTGATGATCTCGGCCCAGCGGAACGCAGCGCGTTCACGTTCGCCGAAGAACGGCGCCTCGCGCCAGCCCGCCACGGCGTTCAGGTGGCGCGGGTCCATACCGTCCTTGACCAGGTAGGTCCAGTGCATGTCCATGCAGTATGCGCAGCCGTTGATCTGCGACACGCGCAGAAACACCAGCTCGGCCAGGCGCGCGCCCAGCGGGCCCTTCTTGATGGTTTCGGAAAGGCCCACCAGGCCCATGAAGGCTTTGGAAGACAGCTTGTGATAGGGCAGGCGGGCGGTGTGTTGGGACATGGAAAGCTCCTGAAGGGATGGAAAGAAAACAAGGCGGGCTGGAAGAAGGCGCAGCGAACCGGCTGTTGCCGCCTTCCATGTCCTTCAAGACGTTGCGCTGTGCGCGGTTGTGACAGGTTGGCCCCTTGTTGGTCGAAACGTTGCCGTGAGGCTGTAGGGGCTCCGCTTAACATTGATCGTTATAGGAGGCGTTGGCGATGATAAAAGTTGGATTCGAAGTGGATGCTGATGATTGGCACGGACACTCCAGTGAAACGCTATGGGCCAGCCACACCGATACGCCTGATGAATTCGTGATTGAGAACGCCCCTTTTTTTGTTCGCGGTGTTTCATATGGCGACCGCGTGGCCACTCAACTTCGTGGCGGTGCTCGCATGTTCCTGCATGTCGTCGCGCGCAGCGGACACTCCACCTACCGTGTCATTCCGCAGCGTGTGGACGGTGTGCTTGTCCCTATGGAAGTCACGTTGGAGTTCCTCAAGACAGAGGGGTGCAGATTCGAATCAGGCCAAATCGGCAACATGCCGTTTGTGGTGATTGATGTTCCAAAAGACTCCTCTGCGGACCGTTGCTACCTTGCATTGAAAGCCGCCGACGATGCTCAGCTGCTGCATTTCGAGGTTGCGCATGACGGCCATCCTCCACCCGAAGACGACCAGAGCGCGGAAGAGTGATGTATCTGCCGGGCCGTGTTAGCCATCACAGCACGGCCGGCACCCCCGCCAGCTTGTCCGGGTTGCGCACCGCATAGATCGCCACAATCTGCTCCCCATCCGTCACAAATGCCTGTGCGGAGTCGAGGCGGCCGTTGGCGTAGTACAGCAGCCCCGGCTCGCCGTTGATGAGGGCGATGCGGTAGGCCAGCTGTTCGCCCAAGCGGCGGTGTTGCGCCCAGTACAGCATGGCAATACGGAACCGGCCCTGCAGCGGCTTGGGGAAGGACGGTACCTTGCCGCCGCCGTCGCCAATCAGCTGCGCGTCTTCGCTCAGCAGCGCCTCGATGGCGTTGCGGTCGCCACTTTTGGCGGCCAGCATGAAACGCTGCAGCAACTGGTGATGCACGGCGTGGGGCACCTCAAAGCGTGTGCGCGCCTGCTGCACACGTTCGCTGGCGCGGTGCACCATCTGGCGGCAGCTGGCCTCGGTTTTGCCCAGCTGCGCGGCAATCTCGGGGTAGTCGTAGTCAAACACCTGGCGCAGCAAGAATGCAGCGCGCTCCTCGGGCCCCAGGCGCTCCAGCACATACAAGAAGGCCACCGACAGCTCGCCCGCCAGCTCGGCGGCTGCCTCCGGCGTGTTGTGGTGTTGCGCGTCGCCGGTGGTGTGGTCGCGCAGCTCCACCAGCGGCTCGGGCAGCCACCAGCCCACATAGGCCTCGCGCTCGGCCTTCAGTGCCCGCAGCCGGTCGATGGACAGCCGCGTGACCACCGTCACCAGCCAGGCCTCGGCCGACTGCAGCGCGGTGGGGTCCTGGCGGCTCCAGCGCAGCCAGGTGTCCTGCAGCACATCCTCGGCATCGGCGCGCACGCCCAGCATGCGGTAGGCAATGCCGAAGAGGCGGGGGCGCAGGGTGGTGAAGGGGTCGGTGGCGGGTGGGGCGGCGGATGCGGGCTGTGTGGTCATGGTGGTGTACGTGAGAGACCTGCGGGTCTTTTACAGACGTTGGAGGTCGCTGTCTTGTGACAAGGTCTCCGCAGTCGCTTTTGTTTTGATAGCTGCCAGCGCTTGCTGTATAAGCGCTAGAAGCACTTTTGATCTGAAATGGAAAGGATGCAGAGATGGCCGCTTTGTACGCAACCCAGCGCGCGCAAGCAACCCCGCGCGTGGGCCGGATGGGGAATGGCGCGAAGGCGGCGGTGGCAATGCTCTTGTTCGCGCTGGTGCCGTGGGCGACCCCAGTCCAGGCCCAAACGCAAACACCGCTATCCGCCGCTGGTGTTGCCCAGCCGCTGGAAAACCGCTGCGGCTGGTTTCACAACCCCACCCCCAACAACGCCACCCTGACCGACCGTGATGGCGAGTGGGTGGTCTCCACCCAGGGTGGAGACAGTGCCGAAGGCGACTGGCCCGTGTTCACCGACGCGCAGTGGAAGAAAACCAATGGCCACTATGGCTACGGGTGTGCGTGCATGAAGGTGGTGGTGGACCGCAGCGACGGGCGGGTGCTGCGCATTGCATCAGCCACGGCAAAGCCTTTGAAGGCGTGTCGGCAAGATAGGGCTTTGCCGAAGCCTTGAGGCAGTCGGTAAGCGGATGCCCCCAAAAAATATGCTTGTGGTGCTGCGCCACTCTGCGCAAATATCCGACTGCGGTTCCCAATTTCACCCACCCAAGGAGAGCACCATGTCCCACGCATTGAATTGGTTCGAGATCCCTGTGACCGACTTCACCCGCGCCAAGACCTTCTATGAAATGGTGCTGGGCATCACCATTGCACCCATGGAAATGGGCCCGACCAAAATGGGCATGTTGTCCACAGACCCCACTGCCGTGGGCGGCGCCCTCGTGCAGGGCGAGGGCAGCATGCCCTCCCGGAACGGGACCATGGTGTATCTCAATGGCGGAGAGGACCTGGCCCCGATGCTGGCGCGCGTAGCGCAGGCGGGTGGGGCGGTGGTGGTGCCCAAGACGGAGATTGGCAACGACTTTGGCTTTTTTGCCCATTTTGTGGACACCGAGGGCAACAAGGTTGGGCTGCACTCGATGAAGTAGTGGGTACCCCGCCCGATGGAAACAGGACCGCCTACGCCACCCGTTCGCCAACACTTCCCGGCTGCGTGAGGCGCTCCAGCCGCGTTAGATACGCCAGCGCCTGCCCATTGCTGGTTCCGCACATTTCCACCGACGGCATCAACCCGCCGCACACCGCCGGTCGTTCAGGCTGCCCAAAAATGCGGCAGCGCGCATCGTCCCCCAGTTGAACGCACCGCACCCCCGCAGGTTTGCCCTGCGGCATGCCCGGGATGGGCGAGCTGATGGAGGGGGCGGTGCAGCAGGCGCCGCAGCCAGGGCGGCAGTTCATGGGTATTTGCTATTGTTTGTGTAGCTTCTGGCGCTTGTCGGGTAAGCGCTAGAGGCCAATTTAACTCAAATTTTGGTGTTCACTGGCCAGCGGCAGCGTCGCCGTGCAGGCGGCTGGATGCCCACAGCACCTGGTCGACCACGGCGCGCACGCGGTCGCGGTGGGCTTGCTGGATGAGGGCGCCGCTGTCGTCAAACGCGCTGCCCGCCGAGCCCAGCGCAAACGCCTTGGGCGCCAGCCAGCATTCGGCGTTGATGAGCAAAGGGGCCAGATGGCTTTGCGAGCGCAGGCCGCCCAGTGCCCCCGGCGACGCGCTGAGCATGCCCACCACCTTGCCGCGAAAGCTCTTGCCGCCGTCCTGCCAGTCAGGGTTGCCCTTGACCGGGCTGGAGGCCCAGTCGATGGTGTTCTTGAGCAGGGCGGTGTAGCTGCCGTTGTACTCGGGCGAGCAGATGACCCAGGCGGGGTGCTGCCACAGGATTTTCTTGAGCCGGATCACGTCGGCGGGCGTGCCCTGGGCTTCGAGGTCGGCGTTGTACAGCGGGATGTCGAACTCGGACAGCTCCAGCAGCGTGACGCTGGCGCCCGCGTCGCGTGCGATGGCGGCTGTGGCGTGGGCCAGTTTGCGGTTGAAGGATTGCTGGCGCGTGCTGCCGGCAAAGATGAGGAGGGAGGGAGTGGTGTGTGGCATGGTGCCTGCGATTGAATCACAGGCGTACGGCAGGAATCCTGCAAGCGAGGCATGCCGGGCAGGGTTATTCCGTGGTGTGGCTGCACGGTGTTCGGGGCAGATGTAGCGATCTACGTGCCGCGACCGGCAAGCCGCCCCACCAGCGTCCCCAGCGCTGTGGCAAAGCAACCCAGGCTGAGCAGCGCACGCCACAGGTTGGCGGCATTCCACTGGTCACGCACTTTGGCCCAGTCGGCGGGCAGGGCCTTGGGGTTCCAGGCTTCTGTTGTGTAGTTCAGGGGCAGGTTGACCTGCTGGGTGAAGAACACAATGCCCAGCAGGTAGGCCACGCCGACCACGGCCAGCAGGCGCCACCACAGCGTGCGGTGTTCACGCCAAGCCGTAGCCACGGCCAGCGCGCACCACAGCGGGGGGCCAAAGAACAGCGCAAAGAACAGGGCGTGCCGGACGTTGCGGTTGAAGGCGGACTGCACGGTGGTGTAGGTGGCGCCGTCCATCTGCAACATGGCCAGGTTGACGTTGGCGCTGTAGGTGCCGAAGAACCCCGCCATGAGGCCGAGCCACAACACGGCGAAGGCGTGCGGGATGAGGACGAGCAGGGCAGGCGGCGGGTTGTGGGGGCGTGGGATGGTGGTCATGGCGGGCATGTAGAACGATGCCCGCAGTCTGCCGATGCCCCGCACCCCGCGCCTTATCCTTTGATAAGCCCCATCTCGCTGCGCAGGCGCGACAGAGAGACATCGGTCACGCCCAGGTAGGACGCGAGGTGTTTGAGGGCGATGCGATCCGCCCACTGCGGGTGCTGCTCCAGCAAACTGGCGTAGCGCTGGCGGGCGCTGAGCTGCAAGAACTCCTGTTCGCGTTGCATCTTGCCGTCGAGCAGGGCGCAGAGCACCCGGTGCTCCAGCGCGTCCCACGGTGCCCAGCCCGCGCTGGGCAGTGGGTCACTGGGATGGGTGGGCAAGGGCAGCGCCCACACCACGCTGTCTTCCATCGGTTCCACGTGAAACATCACCGGCTGCTGGCGCAGTGTGGGGGTGATGGGCCAGCACAGGGCGCCGTCCAGAAAGAAGTTCTTGTTGGACTCGGCCCCGTCGCGGTCCAGGTAGTACAGCCGCAGGGCGCCGCGCTCTACCCACCACAGGTGCCGCCAGTGTTCGCCCGCCCGCAGCAGGGGCTGGCCACGCTCCAGCAAGCGCCGTTCGGCGCGTACCCACCAGGTCTCCACGGCCGGAGGCGGGACGCCAAGCAACTCGGTCAGGAAGAGGGTGAGGGGGCTGGAAACAGACACGGCCTGCGCAAAGTGGGAAAATCGCGGGTTGCCTGCTGGGGCGCCAAGTGCGCCCACCACCAGCAGGGCCGGTGTGCGGCGCCTTTGACAGGGCACCCTAGCGCACCGGGTGTTTTGATTATCGGGCCCGCCAGGCCCCGGAGTGTTCCCCATGTTGTACCCCCAGGAATTTGATGTGATCGTTGTCGGCGGTGGCCATGCAGGCACCGAGGCCGCGCTGGCCGCTGCGCGCTTAGGGCAAAGAACCCTGCTGCTGACCCACAACATCGAGACGCTGGGCCAGATGAGCTGCAACCCCAGCATTGGCGGCATCGGTAAGGGCCACCTAGTGAAAGAGGTGGATGCGCTGGGCGGGGCGATGGCGCTGGCCACGGACGAGGGCGGCATCCAGTTCCGCATTCTCAACAGCTCCAAAGGCCCTGCCGTGCGTGCCACGCGCGCCCAGGCCGACCGCATTCTGTACAAGGCCGCCATCCGCCGCATGCTGGAGAACCAGCCCAACCTGTGGCTGTTCCAGCAGGCGGTGGACGACTTGATGGTGGAGGGCGACCGCGTGGTGGGCGCCGTGACGCAGGTGGGCATCCGGTTCCGCTCGCGCACGGTGGTGCTCACCGCCGGGACGTTCCTGGACGGCAAGATCCACGTGGGGCTGAACAACTACGCGGCGGGCAGGGCGGGTGACCCACCTGCCGTGTCGCTGTCGGCACGCCTCAAGGAGCTAAAGCTGCCCCAGGGGCGCCTGAAGACCGGCACGCCGCCCCGGCTGGATGGGCGCAGCATCGACTTCTCGCAGTGCACTGAGCAGCCCGGAGACGGCATGCCCGGTGGTGTGAACGAGGGCACGGTGCCCGTGTTCAGCTTCATGGGCAACGCAGAAATGCACCCGCGCCAGATGCCTTGCTGGGTGACGCACACCAACGAGCGCACCCACGAGATCATCCGCAGCGGCTTTGACCGCAGCCCCATGTTCACCGGCAAGATCGAGGGCGTGGGCCCGCGTTACTGCCCCAGCGTAGAAGACAAGATCAACCGCTTTGCCGACAAGGACAGCCACCAGATCTTCCTGGAGCCCGAGGGTCTGACCACGCACGAGTTCTACCCCAACGGCATCAGCACCAGCCTGCCATTCGACATCCAGTACGAGCTGGTGCGCAGCATGAAGGGGCTGGAGAACGCGCACATCCTGCGCCCCGGCTACGCCATCGAATACGACTACTTTGACCCGCGCTCGCTCAAGAGCAGTTTTGAAACGCGGCAGATCCAGGGCCTGTTCTTTGCCGGGCAGATCAACGGCACCACCGGTTATGAAGAGGCGGCGGCCCAGGGCCTGTTCGCAGGCATCAACGCCGCCCTGCAGTGCCGGGGCGACGCGCCTTGGCTGCCTGGCCGCGACGAGGCCTACCTGGGCGTGCTGGTGGACGACCTCATCACCAAGGGCGTGACAGAGCCCTACCGCATGTTCACCAGCCGGGCCGAGTTCCGCCTGCAACTGCGCGAGGACAACGCGGACATGCGCCTGACCGAAGTGGGGCGCCGTATGGGCCTGGTGGACGATGCGCGCTGGGATGCGTTCAGCCGCAAGCGCGATGCGGTTTCACGTGAAACAGAGCGCTTGAAGGCGACCTGGGTGAACCCGCGCAACCTGCCTGCGGCGGAATCCGAGCGCGTGCTGGGCAAGAGCATTGAGCACGAGTACAACCTGTTCGAGCTGCTGCGCCGCCCCGATGTGAGCTATGCCAATCTGATGTCCATGGACGGCGGCAAGTACGCATCGGCCGATGTTTCACGTGAAACCCTGGGCGAGCTGAGCGAGCCGGTGCTGGAGCAGGTGGAGATTGCCGCCAAGTACGCGGGCTACATCGACCGGCAAAAGGGCGAGGTGGAGCGTGCCGCGCATTTCGAGAAACTGCGTCTGCCGCCCGACCTGGACTACATGCAGGTCACGGCCCTGAGCATCGAGGCCCGACAGGTTTTGAACCGCCACCGTCCGGAAACGCTGGGCCATGCCTCGCGCATCACGGGCATCACACCGGCGGCGATCTCGCTGCTGATGGTGCATCTCAAGAAGGGCGGGTTCAAGGAGTTTGCCGTGGCTGCGGCTGTCAAGGCAGAAGGGGAAGTGGCGGCATGACGATGGCAGTGACAAACGACAGCTTGCGCCAACAGCTGCAGGCAGGGGCCGATGCCTTGGCCCTGGGTCTGACCGATGCCCAGATCACCCTGTTGATGGATTTTCTGGCCCTGCTGCAGAAGTGGAACAAGGTCTACAACCTGACCTCGGTGCGCGATCCGCAGGAGATGATGACGCACCATCTGCTGGACAGCCTGGCCGCTGTGCCGCCGCTGCGCCGCCATGTTGCTGTGCTTGCAGGGGAGGGTCATCACGCTGTGCGCTTGCTCGACGTCGGCTCGGGCGGAGGTTTGCCCGGTGTGGTGTTTGCCATCTGCTGCCCGGAGGTGGATGTGAGCTGCGTAGACACCGTGGGCAAAAAGGCTGCGTTCATCCAGCAGGCGGCGGTGGCGCTCAAGCTGCGCAATCTGCATGGTGTGCACGCACGGGTCGAGACGCTGACCACCCCCTTTGACATCATCAGCTGCCGCGCATTTGCTTCGTTGCCTGACTTTGTGACCTGGTCACGCGCTGCGCTGGTGGCGTCGCACGGGGTCTGGCTGGCCATGAAGGGCAAGCACCCCGAGGATGAAATTACGGCCCTGCCCACCGATGTGTCGGTGTTTCACGTGGAACAGCTCACCGTCCCACGCCTCGACGCCGAGCGCTGCATCATCTGGATGAAGCCGGTCTGACCGTCGGCCGCTAGCTTGTCAGCGGCCGGGGCGGAGTGGTCGCGTAAACTCGGCACCTCACTTCGGGTGCATCCATCTGCGCACCCGTCCAGCACACCGGGAGAGATCATGTTCGGCATCGCAGACTACGGCGCCTTTGTCGCCGCCATTGTGTTGTTCCTGCTCATTCCGGGCCCCGGCAATCTGGCGCTCATCACCTCCACCAGCAAGGGCGGCGTGCGGGGCGGCCTGGCGGCCACGATGGGGGTGATCGCGGGTGACCAAGTGTTGATGTGGGCCGCGGTGGCCGGTGTGGCGGCGCTGCTGGCCACGTACCCCACAGCGTTCAATGCAGTGCAGTGGTTGGGCGCGGCCTACTTGGCTTGGCTGGGCTTCAAGATGCTGACGGCCAAGCCCGGCGCGCAACCCATCCTCAACATCCAGCCGCGCCACTACTTCAAACAGGCCGGCCTGATCACCTTGCTCAACCCCAAGGCCATCGTGTTTTACATGGCGTTCTTCCCTCTGTTTGTGGACCCGGCCCTGCATCAGGGGTTGCTGACCTTTGGCGTGATGGCAGCGACGGTGGCGGTGCTGACGTTTATCTACGGGTTGGTCGCCGTGCTGCTCACGCACCACCTGGCCGAGCGCATGCGCGCCAACCCACGCATCGGCCGCGTGCTGGAAAAGGTGGCGGGCGTCTTTCTGATCGGCTTTGGCATCAAGCTCGCCATCTCCAAATAAAACAACGACAACGACAACAACAACACGGACTGCAACACCCACATGGCCAAAATTTTCTGCGTTGCCAACCAAAAGGGTGGCGTTGGCAAGACCACCACCACCGTCAACCTTGCTGCGGGCCTGGCCAAGATCGGCCAGCGCGTGTTGATGGTGGACCTGGACCCGCAGGGCAACGCCACCATGGGCTCGGGCGTGGACAAGCGCAGCCTCGACCTCACGGTGTATGACGTGCTGCTCGAATCCGCCTCGGTCAAAGAGGCAGCCGTGCTGTCGGAAAAATGTGGTTACTGGGTGCTGGGCGCCAACCGCGAACTGGCGGGCGCCGAGGTGGAGCTGGTGGCGCTGGAGCACCGCGAAAAGCGCCTCAAGGCCGCGCTGGCCGAGGCCGATACCGACTTCGATTTCGTGCTCATCGACTGCCCGCCGTCGCTCTCCATGCTCACGCTCAACGGCCTGTGCAGCGCCCATGGCGTGATCGTGCCCATGCAGTGCGAGTACTTCGCGCTCGAAGGGCTGACCGACCTGGTCAACACCATCAAGCAGGTGCACGCCAACCTCAATGCCGACCTGCAGATCATCGGCCTGCTGCGCGTGATGTTCGACCCGCGCATCACCCTGCAGCAGCAGGTCAGCGACCAGCTCAAGGGCCACTTTGGCGAGAAGGTGTTCAACAGCGTCATCCCGCGCAACGTGCGCCTGGCCGAAGCGCCCAGCTACGGCTTGCCCGGCGTGGTGTTTGACCCGGCGGCCAAGGGCAGCCAAGCCTTCGTCGAGTTTGCGCAAGAGATGGTGGACCGCGTGAAAAACATGCCTGCTGCTGCATCTTCCATGGCAAAAATGGCACCTGGCGCTTGATAGACAAGCGCTAACAGCTATTAAATTGATAGTAATGAAGGCAACCAACATCCTGTTGCTGCCCGGCTGGCAGAACTCCGGCCCCGACCACTGGCAAAGCCGCTGGGAGGCTGTGCACGGCTACCAGCGCGTAGAGCAGCACGACTGGATGCGCCCGCTGCGCGGTGACTGGTCGGCGCGGCTGGAAGAAACCGTGGTCGATGCCGACGGCCCCGTGGTGCTGGTGGCGCACAGCCTGGGCTGCGTTCTCACCGCGTGGTGGGCTGCGCATTCGGCCAACGCGCACCGCGTGTTGGGTGCGTTGCTGGTGGCACCGGGCGATGTGGAGCGGCCCGATCTGGCCGCGCAGATCCACGGCTGGGCGCCCATTACACGCCAGCCGCTGCCGTTCCCGGCCCTGCTGGTGGGCAGCCGCAATGATCCGTATTGCAGCCTGGAGCGCGCTGAGGGTTTGGCGCAGGCTTGGGGCGCTCGCTTCATCGACTACGGCGAGCGCGGCCACATCAATGCCGAATCGGGCCTGGGCGATTGGGACGAGGGGCACGGCTGGCTGATGCAGCTGGCCAACCCGGCATGAGCCGCTGGGCCTTGTGGCGCAAGCGCCCGCCGGTGACTGCAGACGTCACTGCACCGGATGCTGTCCCCGCAACCCGGCGGCGCCCCGTCGATGCCTACGGGTTGGTCGATGCCTTGCAGCTGGTGCTGGCCTGGCTGCTGCCCAGCGGGGCCGTGGTGGTGGGCGCGCTGGGGCAGTTCATGCTGGCCCTGGTGCTGTTGGCCATCGCATTCGGTGTATGGCTTCGTTTGTGGCGCAGCCGCAAGAAGCGCCGAGCGGCGCGCCGCCCCACGTTTTGAAATACTTGTGCTTCTGACCCATGACCAAAATCAACCTGTCCGCCATCGCCGACCAATTGCCCCGCGCCTGGAACTCCACCATCGTGGGCCAGGCCGCAGGCGCCAACGTCAAGGTGCTGCGCATGGACGACGCCGCCTACCCCGACGAGTCGCACGACTTTGACGAGGCGCTGCTGGTGCTCGACGGCTGCATGCGCCTGGACCTGCAAGGGCAGGTCACCGAGGTGAATGCGGGCGAGGTGTTCATCGTGCCCGCGGGTGTGCCCCACGCCGTCGCGCCCGGCAGCCATGGCACGCTGGTCATCATCGACCGCTGAAGACTCTTTCCCCCATTCCTTTTCGCGAGAAGCATTTCATGGTCACCAAAAAACCCAAGGGCCTCGGCCGAGGCCTGGAAGCCCTGCTGGGCCCCAAGGTCGAAGAAAAAGTGGAGCAGGCCCAGGCGGCCGAAGCCGGGCTGCCCAGCAGCCTGCCGCTGTCCGAGCTGGTGCCCGGCGTGTACCAGCCCCGCACGCGCATGGACGAGGGTGCGCTGTACGAGCTGGCCGAATCCATCAAGGCCCAGGGCATCATGCAGCCCATCCTGGTGCGGCGCCTGACGGGTGGGGACAACGCGGGCAAGTACGAAATCATTGCGGGCGAGCGGCGGTTCCGCGCCTCGCGCCTGGCGGGCCTGGCCGAGGTGCCAGTGCTGGTGCGCGACGTGCCCGACGAGTCGGCGGCGGCCATGGCGCTCATCGAGAACATCCAGCGCGAAGACCTCAACCCGCTGGAAGAAGCCCATGGCCTGCAGCGCCTGGTCAAGGAGTTTGGCCTCACGCACGAACTGGCCGCGCAGGCCGTGGGCCGCTCGCGCAGCGCCGCCAGCAACCTGTTGCGCCTGCTCAACCTCGCCGAGCCCGTGCAGACCATGCTGATGGCGGGCGACATCGACATGGGCCATGCGCGCGCGCTGCTGTCGCTGGACCGCGCGGCCCAGATCACCGCGGGCAACCAGATCGCGGCCAAGAAGCTGTCCGTGCGCGAGGCCGAAGCGCTAGTCAAGAAGATCGGTGCCGAGTTCAGCCTGGTGCCGCAAAAGCCCCAGAAGGAAAAGTCGCGCGACTTGAAGCGCGTGGAAGAAGAACTCTCGGACCTGCTCATGGCCGAGGTCGAGGTGCGCGTGAAAAAGCGCGTGAAGCGCCATGGCCGGGTGGAGGACATGGGCGAGCTGGCGATTCAGTTCGGCTCGCTCGAAGCTTTGAATGGCTTGATCGACCGCCTGCGCGGCTGATCGACCGTTGGTCCGGGGCGCGGCGCTGTCGCCGCGCAAACATGCGTGAAATAGCGCACACAAACGGTTTCCACAGGTAACTTGCGCAGGCAAAATGCGTCTGTGCGGGGCCTACACTGCGCTGCGTTCAACACACCCGGGTTGGCCGCAAGGCCTCTTCACAGGGCGGCGAAGGTGCCGCCCTGTGGCCCACGATGGTTTGCCGGGTGATCCATGTATCTCCTGGAGCAGACCCCCATGACCTCTTTGCGCTTCGTCCTGACCCCCGCCTGCCTGGCCATTGGCCTGTGCATCGCCAGCCTGGGCGCCCAGGCCCAAACCACCAAGGCCCCCAAAGTCCAGCTGTGGATGGATGTCTCCACCGGCACCATGGCGGGCATGCCTGAGATGGACAGCCTGCCCGGTGGCGGCGGCATGCTCGGCGGCCTGATGGGGGGGTGGGCGGTGGCGCGCAGGGCAGGGCGGGTGGTGGTAACACGTCCTATGGCCACGCCCGCGCCATGTCCATCATGCCGCCGCGTGTCATCGACATCGCCTTGCACAACACCCTGCGCCCCGGCGTCGAAGCCAGCCAGGCCATACCGCCTGGCATGCGCATGGGCGAATCCCTTCCGCTGATCCCGCCCCGTGCCCAGCCCACCCAGACCGAGCCGGGCGAGGTGCCGCAGGAATACCAGCAGCACCAGCCCAAGGGCCGCATCCTGCTGTACTGGGGCTGCGGCGCCTCGGTGCGTGCGGGCCAGCCGCGCGTCATCGATCTGGCGCGCGCCAAGCCGACCGACTACGCACAGGCCTTTGCCGGCCGCGCCGTGCCCGACCGGGGGCCGCGCGTGGGCCCGGCCTATGCGCTGTACCCCAACGAACGCAACCAGGTGAGCCTGTCGCGGGACAGCTCGCTGGTGGGCGAACACCAGGTGCGCGGCGACGGTGTGCCTGCGTCCATGAAGTTCACGCTGGGTGCGGCACAAGACCTCATGCCCGCCATCGACCTGCGCACCACCGGCAAGCCGCAGGACAGCATGGGCACCAGCTGGCAGCCCGTGCGCAATGCGCGCGCCTATTACCTGCATGCCATGTCGCAAAGTGGGGACGACCTCATCATGTGGTCCAGCGCCGAGACGCCCGACACGGGCATGGGCCTGTTCGACTACCTGTCGCCCGCCACCATCGACCGCTGGCTCAAGGAGCGTGTGCTGCTGCAGCCCGAAACCACGCAGTGCGCCATTCCGCAGGGCATCTTTGCGGGCGGCGGGCGTGACGCCACGCCCATGCTGCGCATGATGGCCTATGGCGGCGAAAGCCACATCGTGCACCCGCCGCGCCCGGCCGACCCCAAGGCCGCGTGGGAGCCCGAGTGGGCCGTGCGCGTGCGCGTCAAGTCGCACACCATGGCGATGCTGGGCGAAGAGATGCAGGGGCGGCGCGGCGGCATGGGGGCTGCTCCAGCGGCTGCCTCAGGCGGTGCCTATTCGAGTGGCATGGGTGGCGCGCCGGCAGGCCAACAGCCGGCGGGCGAGGGTGGCACGGATGCGGGCAACGTGGTGAACCCCGTCAACCTGCTGCGCGGCATTTTTGGCCGCTGAGAACGAACCCATGTTGGCTCTGCGCATGCCCTGGCCCCTGCCCGCGTTGGTGGCGTGGGCGTGCGCTTGGCTGATTTTTGTGGCCCTGCAGCGCGCGGTCCCGCCCGTGGCGGCCTTGCTGGCTGCCTGCCTGCTCGGGACGGCGGCCAGTGTGCTGGGCGAGAGCTGGTGGCGGCGCGGGCTGATTGCGGCGGGCTTTCCGCTGTCGCTGGCGCTGCTGGGCGCGGCCAGCCTGCCGACCTGGGCGTGGCTGGTGCCGCTGGCGCTGCTGCTGCTGGTGTACCCCCTGAACGCCTGGCGCGATGCGCCGCTGTTTCCCACGCCCCACCATGCGCTGCAGTCCCTGGCCTCGCAGGCCCCGCTGCCGCTGGGGGCCCGGGTGCTGGATGCGGGCAGCGGCGTGGGCGATGGCCTGAAGGCGCTGCGCCATGCCTACCCGGCTGCGCAACTGGAGGGCATCGAATGGAGCTGGCCCCTGCGCCTGCTGTGCGCCCTGCGGTGCCCCTGGGCCCGGGTGCGGCGCGCCGACATGTGGGCCGAGGACTGGAGCCCCTACCGCATGGTGTACCTGTTCCAACGGCCCGAGAGCATGGCCCGCGCCGCCGCCAAGGCCCAGGCCGAGCTGGCACCCGGCGCGTGGCTGGTGAGCCTGGAGTTCGCAGTGCCCGGCGTATTGCCTTGCGCGCAGCTGCGCGCGCCCGGTGGCCGCGTGGTGTGGCTGTACCGCCTTCCCCTGAACCGCCTGGAGGCATGAGATGCCCATGTTCCATTGCGATTTGAGCTGTTCGGCGCGGTTACAGAAAAGATACAAGCTTTTGCTACATTGCGTCCCTGGCTACAACCCCATACAAAACTACCAAGAAACTCACAGCCAGAGGGGGCTGCCAGCAGCACGTGAACGCGCCGGGAGGGGGCGCACCGGCCGCCAGCACCTTCCTTGTCCGGACTTCCCATCCTGCAGGCCACACCGGCTTCTGCGGCGCACCACCCTGACGGGTGTGCCTGCAATGCGGTGCCGTCTTGCGCGTGGACATGGCCGGGGTTTTCTGGTGCACAACCGACCGATCTGCAAGGAGCATTCATGACCGCCCACCCATCCCGTTTCCGCCCACGCCTTCTGTGGGTGCTGGCCCTGAGCGCCGCCCTGACCGGCTGCGCCACCATGCAGAGCCATGACAAGCTGGCGACCGACATGCAAAACGCTGGCCGCAGCGGCGGCATTCCCGCCGCCATCGCCCAGCTCGAAAGCACGGCCAAGAGCGAGGAAGAAAAAACCGCGCTGCTCTACAACATGGAACGCGGCGAATTGCTGCGCATGGACCGCCGCTACCCCGACAGCACCAACGCTTTCTTGCTGGCCGACATCAAGGTCAAGGAATGGGAAGAGACTGCCAAGACCAACCCCAGCAAGCTCATGGGCACCGTGGGCGCTGCGCTGATCAGCGAACGCCTGAAGGTCTATGAAGGCCAGGACTATGAAAAAGTGTGGGTGACCACACGCCTGGCGCTCAACCGCATGGCCGTGGGCGATTTCGAAAACGCCCGCGTGGATATCAAGCGCACCCACGAGCGCGAAGCCATCATTGCCGAGTTCCGCGCCAAGGAAACCCTGGCCGCTGAAGAAGAAGCAAAGTCCAAGGGCGCCACCTCTGGCGGCAAGGAACTCAACGGCTACCCCGTCGAGACGCTGAACGATCCCGAAGTGCTGGCGCTCAAGAACGGCTACCAGAACGCGCTTTCGCACTACCTGGCCGGTTTTCTGTACGAAATGCTCAACGAGCCCGGCCTGGCCGCGCCCGGCTACCGCAAGGCCATCGAGCTCAAGCCCGAAACCGGCGTGCTGGAAGAAGGCCTGCGCGGCCTGGACACGCGCACGGGCTTCACCTGGAAGCGCCGCCAGCGCATGACCGACGTGCTCTTCATCGTCGAAGCCGGTGACGCCCCGGCGCGCAAGCCCAAGGCCTTCACCATTCCCGTGCCCACGGGCCGTGGTTTGGTCACGGCCAGCATCTCCTACCCCGTGATCGAGCCGTCTTCCGATCCACTGCTGACCACCATCTCCGCTGCTGGCACCGACCTCAAGCTGGAAAAAGTGGTGGACGTGAACGTGATGGCGCGCCGCGCGCTCAAGGACGAAATGCCCGGCATGGTGCTGCGTGGCTTCACCCGCGCCGTGGCCAAGGGCGTGCTGCAGAACGAACTGCAAAAGCGCGGCGGCCTCATCGGCGGCATCATCGGCGCGGCCGCCTCGGTGGCCACCGAGCAGGCCGACGACCGCATGTGGCGCATGCTGCCCGGCCGCGTGTATGTGGCCCGTGGCTACCTGCCGCCCGGCGAGCATGTGGTGAGCGTGAATGGCCGCCAGCTGCCCCAGCCCATCAAGATCGACGGCCAGTACGCCCTCGTGCCCCTGCGCATGTATGAAAACAGCGTGCTGACCGGCGACGTGGCCATGCTCGGCCAGCTGCCCACCGTGGCGGCGGCACCGCAGCCCGCCGCAGAGCCTGCCACCACCGTGCGCACGACGACCACCACCACCACCCGCACGCGCTCGGTGCCCAAGTCGGCGGTCAAGTCCACCTCGGCCACGCCTGCCGCCAAGAACTGAAACCGAACATGTCCCATTTTCAAGGAGCCTCTGGCATGAGAACCCGTTTTGCCCTTGCCGCCGCCGCACCCGCCGTTGCGTGCGCGGTCCTCGCGATGACCCTGGCCACCGCTGCCCGCGCCCAGCTGCACGACCCGGCCACCCCGCTGGCCGTGGCGTCCAAGGTCGCCCTGCGTGGCGAAGCCAACAGCATCGCCGTGCGCGAGATGCGCATCGTGCGCAAGAACGACATCCTGGTGGTGCAGGCCGACATGGCCAACATGGGCCGCACCGACCGTACCGTGTTCTACCGCTTCAAGTGGCTGGACAACGTGGGCAACCAGGTGGGCGATGGCGAGTCCTGGAAGCAGATGAGCGTGCTGGGCCTGGGCCAGCAGACCGTCAAGAGCGTGGCGCCCACCAGCGCTGCCGTGGACCTGCGCCTGGAAATGAATGTGGAGCCGCGCTGATCGCGCCGCGCCAATCCCTGTTTGAGTGAGGAGTAAACCAACATGAACACCAAGAACCGCATCCAGCGCAGCGCGCTGGTCCTGGCCTTTGCGGCCAGCACCCTGGCCCTGTCGGCCTGCCAGAACCTGTCGTCGCCCACCGTGCGTTTTGACCGCCAGGTCAACTACGGCGATGCCAAGGCCGTCGAGCTGGTGACCAACGAATTCGGCTCCACCGACCTGCAGATGATTGCCGAGAAGATGACCGGCGGTTTGCTCGAAACCGGTATCTTCCAGGGCCGCCCCACGGTGACGATCTCCACCGTGAAGAACAAGACCAGCGAATACATCGACACCACCAACGTGATGAACTCGATCCAGACCTCGCTGGTCAAGTCGGGCAAGGTGCGTTTCGTGCGCTCCATCAACGAGATGCAGGCCGGTGTGGACGAGCTGCAGCGCCAGAACCAGAGCGGCCTGTACAAGCAAGGCACCACCGCCAAGGTCGGCCAGATGACGGCCGCCAAGTACAGCATGGAAGGCGAGCTGACCAGCATCGTCAAGCAGAACAACAACACCAAGGACGTGTACTACAAGTTCACGCTCAAGCTGTTTGATGTGCAGGAAGGCACGATCGAGTGGCAGGACGAAAAGGAAATCCGAAAGACGAGTAAGAGGTAACCCCCTGAGCGGCTGCGCCGCTTCCCCCTTTCTCTCGCGCTGCGCGCGGGAAGGGGGACGCCGCCAGCGCGGCGGGGCGGCCCTAGCGCGGCGGCCGCTGGCCTGGGCCGCGCCAGTTTCGAAGGATGTGAGCGCTAAGGCCACATCGCTCGATGGATTCATGAATTCCCGTTAGCTCACAAGGAGCACACCATGCAACGCAGAACCACTTTGCACACGGCCCTGGCCGTGATCGCCGCCACCACCCTGGCCTGGGGCACTGCCGCCCAGGCGCAGCAGCCGGGCGCGGCGCCCAAGATCGCCGTGACCGACCTGGCCTACGCCCAGCGTGTGTCCGAATACTTTGTGGCCGGTACCTACCAGCGCAGCAGCCAGATGAGCGCAGGCGGCAGCCACAGCGGTGGCTACAGCCACGGCCCCTATGGCGGTGGCGGCTCGCACTCGGGCAGCCACTCGATGCAGGCGTCCGAGCAGGCCAGCGGCACCTACGTGGCCGGGCGCTACAGCTACATCGAGCAGCGCGAGCTGGGCGGCTACACCAACGACATCAAGGGCGCCATCCTGCAGGGCACGTACTTCCGCCTGATCCAGGGCAAGGGCTTTGACGCAGGCAAGCCCCAGCCGAGCAAGGCCGAGCAGGTGCTCAACCAGGTGCAGGGCGGCAAGATGGCCACGCCGCAGGTTCAGCCCCAGGTCAACGACGTGATCAGCCGCATCAAGAAGGGCGAGTTCAACGGCGCCGACTACGTGCTGTTCGGCGTGGTCTCCAGCATCGACTTCACCGACGCGCTCTCGCCCCTGCAAGGCACCACCAGCGCCACGCGCCAGTACGGCCTGCAGCTTCTGGCCGACTTCTCGCTCATCAACACCAAGACCTACGAGATCAAGGCCGCGTTCTCTGCCCAGGGCGAAGGCAACGACACCAAGATTTTGTCGATCCGTGGCGACATCGCCCCCCCCAACCGCGCCAAGGTGATGCGCGAAACCTCGCTGTCGCTGGCGCAGGACGTGTACCAGCAGCTCGCCATGCAGCTGGGCTACACCGACGCCAACCTGTCGCGCGGCGTGCGCCCGCCCGTGGTCTACCAACAGGGCGGCCAGCCCATGCCCATGCCGCAGCCCCAGCAGCCTGAGCAGGTCATCATCTTGAAGTAGCAGGGGTGGCAACCCCGTGAGGCGCTGCCACTGGGTGCCGACCGCCGGGGGCTGCAGCCCCTTGCTCGGCATCTCGCGCTGGGCGGCCACCCGTAGCAGGTGCAGCGCCCGGGGTGGTCGCAGTCATGCCAGACTGTGGCCTGTGCTCAACGTAAAACACCTTTCTGCTTCTACTGCACCTTTGCGGCCCCTGGCCAGCCCGGTGCTGGCGTTTTTCGTCGCCACGGCCATTGCCGTGGTGCTCGGTGGCTGCGCCTCGCCCCCGCCGTTCTATGCGGCGGCAGCGTCTGAATCGCTGGTGAATGTGTACGGGCCAGAGGCTTCCACAGAGACGCCCGCGGCGCCTGCACAGGCCAATGCACAGGAGGCTCCTGCAGCCACCCAGACGCCACCCCCTGCGGAGCGCTTTGTACTGCGGCCCTTGCCAGGCGCTGATGGCGCTACGCTCCTGGCCCTTACGCGCAGCGAGCGCACCGCCTCGCTGCGCTACCGCGTGATCGTCATCCCCGGCTCCGGCTGCGCGGGCATGGGGCCGATTGCCGACCGCTACTTTGCCGGCCTGCTCCATGCCCAGGTGCTGGTGTTGCACAAGCCCGGCGTGGACCCGCAGGCGCGCACGGCGCCCGCAGACTGCGCACGCGATTTCGTGCAGCAAGACCGCCTCTCCAGCTGGCTGGCCCACGCCCGCGCGGCGTTGGTGGCAGATGCGCAGCAACGCGCGCGCGAAGGCGCACCCGCGCTGCCGCAACTGCTGGTGGGCATCTCCGAAGGCGCCGAACTGCTGCCCGCCCTGGCACCCGAGGTTCCGCAACTCGCGGGCCTGGTGGTGCTGGCGTCCAGTGGCCTTGATCCGCAGGAGGCGGGAGCCCTGCAAGCCCAGCGCCTGGGGGCGCAAGCCGACTGGGAGGAACTGGGCCGCATGGTGGCTGGACGCCGCCCCGACAGCGCCGTAGCGCAGGGCCGCAGCGTGGGCTACTGGCGCGACCTGTGGAACTGGTCATTGACCCTGCCGCTGGTGCGAAGCCCCTGGCCGTTGCTGCAGGTGTGGGGTGGCGACGATGCGCTGGTGCCCCTTGCGGCCTACGAGCGTTTTGCAGAGCTGGCCTCCTTGCGCACCGTGCCCTATTGCGCGCGCCGCCTGGACGGCGCCAACCACGGCTTGCAGCGCGGTGCGGGGCCGCTCACAGACGGCGTGCAGCTGGTCTGGGCCTGGATCGAGCAATGGGCACGCAACCCGGCCTCAGGGCTGTGCGCGCCGTTGCTGGACCGGCCCCTGATGCTGTTGCCATCAGTGGGCGTTCCCTGAGCCAGGATCGCACCGCAGCCAGCTCCGCTGCTGCCGATGCGGTAAAAAAAAGGACCCTCAGCCCGACGGTGGCCCTTGCGGCCCGGGAGGGACGGGATTGGCAAGGGCCTGCGCCTGCAGCCAGGCACAGAACACATCCAGCCGGGGCAGGGGGCCGCTGGTGCGGCGGCGCACCACGTAGTCATAGCCGGAGGCCACAAAACCCAGCGGGGCCACCAGCCGCCCCGCCAACACGTCGTCCATCACCAGATGCCAGGGGGCGACGGCAATGCCCAGCCCGCGCACGGCGGCCTCCAGCGTGAAGTAGTAGTGCTCGAACTCGGGCCCTGCCTGCATAGGCGCGGGTAGCGGCACGGTAGCGCCCGCCGCAGCCCCCCACATGGCCCAGGCGTTGCGCCGCGTGCGGGTGTGCAGGCGCAAGGGAGCGAGGGCCGGGTCGGCCAGATCGGCGGACTGGTGCAGCGCCACTCGTTGCGCCAGTTCGGGGCTCAACACCGGGCCCAGGTGTTCGGGGAACAACCGTTGTTCCTTGCTGGTATCCCACGCCCCGGTGGCCTCTTCGGCAGTGATGGCCAGGTCGCCGTGCATGCGGCCCGCACCGGTGCCTGCGTCGGTGGTGCGCAGGCGCACCTCGATGCCCGGGTGCTGCGCCTGGAAGTCGAACAACCGGGGGATCAGCCACTTCACGGTGAAGGTGCTGAAGCAGGCCACGTCCAGCGGCCCCCGGCTGGGGTCGCTGACCTCACGCACCGCATCGGCGATGTGGGCAAAGGCGGTGGTCAGCACCGGCTGCAGCACATGCGCTGCCGGGGTGAGGGTAGGGCGGGCCTTGGTGCCGTCAAACAGGGCCACGCCCAGGTGCTGCTCCAGCTGGCGCACCTGGCGGCTGATGGCGCCGGGCGTGACTGCCAACTCGTCCGCGGCCGCCGTCATGCGGCCCAGCCGGGCGGCGGCCTCGAACGCGCGCAGGGCACTCAGTGGGGGCAGGCGGTGGCTCATCTATGTGATTTTAGAGCACATAAATTCAGCCAAATCATCGCTTTTCAATCAAGAAATTGATAGCAAAAATAGATGGAATTTCAAGCGATAGCTGCTTGAAATGCTTGCAAATTGGCAAGCGCTGGTTTGAATGTCTTTATTTGATTTGAATGAACATAGGAAAACCCATGCCCTTTATCCGCACCAACGTCCCGCACGACACCCCAGCCGCTATGCGCAATGCCATCGTTCAAGGCATCCACCAAGCGCTGGTAGACGCCATCGGCATGCCGCCGGACGAGCTGTTCAACCTGGTGGCCGGCTACGCCCCCGGCGAATTCGCCTGCAGCCCCACCTTCAACGGCGTGGCGCGCTCCGACCGCGTGGTGGTGATCGAGATCACGCTGCGGCGCGGGCGCAGCGATGCGATGAAGCGCGCCCTCTATGCCGCCATTGCGCGCAACCTGCAGACCATGGCGGGCGTGGCCCCGGCCGACGTGTTCATCTTCATGCACGAAAACGACTATTCCGACTGGTCCGTGGGCCACGGGCGGTTTGCGATGGACCTGGTGCAAAACAACGCGGCAGCCTGAACCGTGGCACCCGCTACCGGGGCCGGAACATCCTGAACAACTGCTCCGGCCCCACCGTGAAGTAATCGGCCGGGCCCCCGCCGCGCAGGATGTGGCCTGCGTTCGCCGTGTCGTACACCCCGTCCTTGAGCAGCGCCTTGTCGATGTGCACGGCCACCACCTCGCCCAGCACCAGCCAGGTGTCCACCGGGACGCCGTCCACGCCCTGCAGCTGCAGGATCTGCGTGCTGCGGCATTCAAAGGTGACCGGACTTTCGGCCACGCGCGGCGGTGCGACCAAAGTGGAGGGCAGGGGGGTGAGGCCCGTCAGCGCGAACTCGCTGACCTCGGGCGGCACAGCGGCGCAGCTTTGGTTCATCACCTCGGCCAAATCGCGCGTGGCCAGGTTCCACACGAATTCGCCCGTCTCCTGCACGTTGCGCACCGTGTCTTTGAAGCCGATGCTGGCAAAGCCCACGATGGGCGGCACGTAGTTGAAGGCGTTGAAAAAGCTGTAGGGCGCCAGGTTGGTGGCGCCCTGCGCGTTCTGCGTGGAGATCCAGCCAATGGGGCGCGGCCCCACGATGGCATTGAACGGGTCGTGCGGCAGGCCGTGGCCCAGGCGGGGCTCGTAGCTGTGGATGTCATCGCGGCGGGGTGGGGCGGTGGTCATGGGGGTGCGGCGCGGGGGATGTGCCGCCACCTTAGCGGTACCGGGCGGGCGCTGCAGGCAGCTAGGCATCAGATTGCTATTATTTTTGCAGCATTTTACCCAGGACTGTTAAGCGCTGGACCCCAATTTTTCTCAAATTTCACGAGACAGCGCACCAGGCGGTCGTGGGGTGTGTGGCATTGACACCCATGGCATTCTTCTTTGGCATCTTACGCAATGCTGCGCCCCGGTTGATGCTGGCCCATCAACTTGCGCACCATAGCGTTGGCGCCGTTCCCTCCGAAAACGAACGCCAGGACGAGATGAAAAAGTTACATTTCTTTCCTGGTGGCACACCCGCGCTGCGACACCACCTGTCGGGGCGTGTGTCTACATTCGTCCAGTCGCAACCAACCCGCCACCGTCTATGAACACCTGTGCACCCCGCCAGGCCAGCGCCAAAGCAGAAAAGCTGGCGCAACGTTTGTCCCACATCTTGGCGCAGTTGCATCAGGGGGGCGCTATCGACAAGCATCGGCTGGCACAAGATTTTCAGGTGAATGTGCGAACCATCGAGCGCGACCTTGGCGAACGCCTATACGGAATTGCCGAGCGCACCGTCGAAGGACGGTGGCAATTGGCTCTGGCTGCACGCGCTACGATCCCGGCGCGCTATCTTGGCGCTTATGCTCGGCTTGTAGGCACCGAGTACTTGTTCCCTGACAGCAGCGTGCGCTATCTGCTGGAGCAATTGGAGGCGCAGCAGCCAGCCCAGCACGCTTTGCGGGTCCAGTCCATGCCGAATGAAGATCTGCAGGGGCATGGGCCGCAGTTTGCCCAGCTGCAAAGGGCCATTGAGCAGCAGTACGAATGTTGTTTTACCTACAAGGACAAACATTGTCACGTCCAGCCATATCGGCTGATTCACAAGAACGGTGTGTGGTATGTGGCCGCAGTGGAAGGGCTGCAGCTCAAGAACTTCAGCGTGGCGCTGATTCAGTCACTGCAACCGTACGAGGCCCGCCATTTCACCCCTGACCCGCAGCACCACGACTACATCAATCGCAAGGACGATGTGTGGTTCACCGCCAGCACCACCGAGGTGCTGCTGCGCGTTGATTCTGAGATAGCGCACTACTTTGTGCGCCGCGCCATCCTCCCTGAGCAGCAGCATAGGAAGGATGAGGATGGTTCATTGCTCCTCACTACCCATGTCAGTCATCTGAGCCAGCTATTCCCTGTGGTGCGCTACTGGTTGCCGCATGCTCGCATTCTGCAGCCTTTGGCGTGGCACCAGACCCTGGTGCAGGGCTTGGAGCAAGCGCTGGCGAGATGGGATCCGGGCTCGCAAAGAGCGCTAAAAACAGCGCCCCTGTGATTTTCCGTCTGTTGCCACGCTCGCTCGACAGCATTCAGAGCCGTGGTTCAGAACTGTTTTTATGCGGAGGAACGCAATGCGTGCCCTGTCGAAATCCAAGCTGATCGCCTTCAGGCAATGCCCCAAACGCCTCTGGCTGGAAGTCCACCAACCTGATGCGCGGGAAGACTCCCGCACCACACAAGCCGTTTTCCAGACAGGCCATGAGGTCGGAGCCGTGGCGCAGCAAATTTATGACCCGGCGGGTGACGGCGCAACCATCGATTTGCAGGCCGAGGGCGTGGCTGGGGCGGTGGGGAGCACCCGCATGCTTCTCCAGACTCGCAAGCCACTGTTTGAAGCAGGTTTTGCGGCTGCAGGTGGACTCGCGTTCGCCGACGTGATGCTGCCGATCACTGTGTGCGAAACGCCTGCCTGGAAGATAGTGGAGGTCAAATCATCGACGTCTGTCAAAGCCTACCAGGAAGAAGACGCAGCCATTCAAAGCTATATCGCTCGGGCTGCTGGCGTTGATGTTCGCAGTGTGTCCATCGCGCACATCGACGCGGCGTGGATTTACCCGGGTGGTGGCAACTACAAGGGTCTGCTCGTCGAGAAAGACGTGACCGAAGCCGCCTTAGCGCGCGGCGCGGAAGTGGCGGCGTGGATTGCCTGCGCGCAGCAAGTGGCCGCGCAGGCCGTGCCTCCATATGTGCAGACGGGGGCACAGTGCGAAACCCCCTTTCCCTGCGGGTTTCAGAAGCATTGCCGAAAGAACGAGCCCTCAGCGGAATTTCCCATCGCCTGGCTTCCGCGCATCTCGTCCAAAGCGCTCAAGGATTTTCTGATTCAAAGCGGTGTGCAAGACATGAGGGATGTCCCCGATGCATTGCTGACGTCTCTACAACGCCGTGTGCGTGATGCAACCCTTTTGGGGCAAGCGTACTTTGATGCGGAAGGGGCCAAGAAAGACTTGCTCAAATACCCATTGCCTGCGTACTTCCTGGATTTCGAAACTATCCAGTTCGGTGTACCTCGGTGGGCAGGGACCCGGCCATTTCAGATGCTGCCTTTTCAGTTCAGCCTGCACAGGATGGATGCGCAGGGGCAACTGAGTCATCAGGATTTTCTAGACCTTTCCGGCAATGATCCTTCAGAGGCGTTTGCTGTGCAGCTGGCCCGCGCCTGCGCAGAGCCGATCCCCGTCTTCGTCTATCACGCTGGATTCGAGGGCAGCCGTTTGAAGGAACTCGCCCAGCGCTTTCCTGCTGTCTGTGTCCAAATGGAGGAGATTCGCGGCCGACTGGTGGATTTGCTGTCGATCGCACGGGCACGGTATTACGACCCACGCCAGCACGGAAGCTGGAGCATCAAGAAAGTGCTGCCCACCATCACACCCGACCTGGGATATGACGCACTGCCTGGTGCCCAGGACGGAGGCATGGCAATGGCGGCCTACCTCGAAGCCACTGCTCCGGCCACATCGCCACAGCGCAAGGCCTTGATTCGGGATGAGCTCTTGGCCTATTGCGCGCTGGACACCCGGGCGATGGTGGAGATCTGGAGAAAAATTTCGCAAAACCTTTTGATACCCCAACCCACAGGCAATACCCAAGGAGAAAAAGACATGTTGATGCAATCCCCGGCGCACTCCGAAACCGCAAGCGGTACCCCCTTCTTCACGGCCCTTATGCAGCACCTGATGCAAGGCACGATGATTCCAAAGGTGCAGGTGGAGCGCTCCATCGGCCCGATCATCGGGTTCTTCCTGGCCGATGTTTTCGCGACTAAGCTAGACACTAAAGTAGTGATGCTGTGCCCGGAGTTTCCTATCCAGAAAGCTGGCAACAATCAGTCCACCAATATCGACTGGCTGATGCTCAACCGTGCAACGCAAGAACTGCTGTTGGTGGAGCTGAAGACCACGGACACTACCTTCCGCCCAGAGCAGGCCGCGATCTACCGAGAGCTCCAGAGCAAGATTGCCCGCGAGGGGTCGGCGGCATTCCTTCTGGATGATCTGGACGCCATCGGAGCCGCCTCCCAGGAGCGGGGCAAATACCAAAACGTTCGCAACCTGCTGGCACAAGGGTTTGGTGCCGCTGACGGCAATGAACTGCGCGAGGCGCTGGGCCACTGCAAGTGCGCCAGGGTCATCTATCTGGCCCCGCAGGTGAGCAAGCCCGTGGATTGGCCGACCAGCGAAGAAGGTTGGACGTGGATGTCGTTCGCGGACCTGCCGGAGTCGCTCGATGCGCGCGGCTATGCCGACCAGTGGCCCGCCGTGCGAAGCAGCCTGCTGTCGCTGGATGCGCTCACGCGCCGGTTGCGCAATGGCGATGCGCCCTCGGCCTCCGGGGCCAGGAACTACCGGGACATGCTCGATTTCGATGCGCTCTTGGCTCGGTGCCGCACGGAGGGTGGCTCTTGGGTTGTGGGTCTGAAGAACTGGCGCTCAGTGCTCCCGTCCATGACCCTTGAACAACTGCGCGCTAAGGCCTACAAGTGTGATCTTGCAGAAGGTGGCGTGGGCAATAAACTTGGTAGCAACTGGATTGCGGGTGACCAGTTCCTGGCGCACGTCGAGAAGTTGCGCAACGGCGGATAACTCAGCTCCGTTGGAGCAAAGCCTGTGTAGGTTCCTGTTTGATGCGAAGGTTGATTTGGAGGCTATCCACATTGATGACGTGCATGCAAATTCCCAAAGAGGCATTGATCGTTGGCCGCTGGTACGTAGGGCGGGGGCGCAATGCAAATATCGGGATGTGGACTGGTGAGGACTTTCTTGTCCTCGCAGAAAGTGGTCGGAAAGTCGGCCCAGGCTCCCGCGACTGGGTACGGGATTGGGGCGTAAAAAGGGAACTCTATTTTCAGTCCGATGGTGGGTGTTTTCAGCCGTTCAAGATGGTGGACATGGGCACCGTCTGCGTGGAGCTGGGGGAGAGGGACTACGCTTTGGAGATGTCGTTTGACTGCTCGCCCGAAAGCCGCCCGGATGGTACGAAGGCGTAGTGGATGTGCGGCACTTTGTGTGCCGCTGCGCCAATCTGAATACATATATTGACTGCCTGACCCCATCACTGAAACTGAACAGGCCGCCACTCGCAGCACCATCCCGCTGTGCCTCAGTCCAGCTTGGTATCGCTGGGTCAAGCGTGTGCCACACCTTGAGCCACAGCGATATCGATTTGGGAAGCCTACCGGCTACCGACAGTTTCCCATCGAGATACCGGCTGCATCTTATTTCTGGAACAGCACCAGCTGAGCCTCTGTCGGGGCCATGCCGCCCCTTTCGGCGTTCATCGTCACTTCGTAGCGTGTGCCGGGTAGCGGTATTTGCGATGTGAAGCTGAACGAGAAGTCACCGTTGCCATCTGCCTGCACACGCTGCGACAGCAATTCCTGGTTCAGGCCAAACGCACCGACGAGCGTGCCGACCGCATTCACCTTGACATCCACCACCGCGCCAGGCACGGTGCGGCCGCGCACGACCACGGCGCCTCTGTCCACTGTGGCATGGTTGGCGTGGCTGGTCACCTGCAGCTGCACCGTGGTGGGCGCGGCGTTCACTTGCGAAGCGATGTTGAAGGTCCAGTTCTGGCGCATGCCGTTGCCCACCAGGTCCCGGGCGGTCACTTCGACCGGATACCGGCCGGTGGGCAGGTCAGCGCGGTAGGTGAAAAACTGCGGCGTGACCTGCGAGGCGGACGTGACATCGCGACCCGCGATAACGATGCGAACGCTCTTGGGGTCTACACCCACACCACCGACGTCATCAAACGTGCCGGACACCGAAGTGGCCGCACTGCGCGGGACTGTTTCCCCGTCGCGCGGCGACACGTGGCGAATCACCGGCGGCTTGGCATCGGCGATCAAAGGCTGGGTCAGGGTTGACGAAACCGTGCGGTCCCCGACACGCAAGGTGGCGACCGTGGGCCGCGATGGCGCCAAGTTGTCCATGCGGCGGATGGTGTACGCGCCCTCATACACGCCGGGCGATACCTCGCGCATCGGCACGTTGTCGATGACACCGGGAATGTCGAAATCCGCCCGGCCTCCGGGCGCGCCGTTCAGCGTAAAGCGCAATTCGGCGCCGGGCTCCATCTTGTCAATGGGGGCTACCGAGAAACGGTCGATCTTCAGTCCCGGTGGCGGTGCGGCCACACCGTTCCGGTCACCAATGTTGGCCGGAAGCGAGTAATTGCTGGTGATGGTGCGGTTGCGCACCTTCAGCGTGGCGCGCACAGAGCTGCCTTCGTTGAGCCGGTCCTGGCGGCGGACTGTGTAGCTGCCCGTGTATACGCCCCGTTCGGTTTCCTGCAGCACGATGGCGCGGGGCACGCCAGCCACACGGAGCTGAACCGTGCCCCGCGGTGTGCCTTCTACCGTGAACTGCAGGTCGGCGCCGGCCCGCAGACCGTCGTCTGTCGCTACCTGCAGTGATCGCAATTCAGGGGCGGCGGGCTGCGCCATGACCGTACCTGGAACGACCATCAGTGCGCTGGCGATGGGAAGAAGCAGGAAAAGGGCTGCCACATGGTGGCGAATCTGTTTTGTCATGGGGTTCAAACCTGGTGCTAGGGATGAACTCACTGTGGGCGCAACACATGTTTCCAAACGTAGGCGGGCAGCGACAAGTTCGAAGGACAAGACGCCGTTGGCGCGTCAGGAGCGCGCCGTTTTGAGCCCTTTCACGCGCGTAGGCCGGTGGTGCAGCCTTGCACAGCCTCTATTGCTCAGGCGCCGGGTGTTGCTGCCCCAGAAACCGCCCCGGTGGCTGCCCCACCGACTTGCGCACCATCGCGCTGAACGCGCTGGGGCTGTAGCCCAGCTCAGCGGCGATCTGGCCCATGGGCATGCGCCCGGCAGCCAGCGACACGGCCTTGGCCAGGATGACCTGCTGGCGCCACTGGGTGAAGGTGCTGCCCAGTTCGGAGCGGAACAGCCGTGCCACGGTGCGCGGGCTGGCGCCGGTGTCCTGCGCCCAGTCGGCCAGTGTTTCATGGCGCGTGGGGTCGGCCAGCACGGCCTCGCACAGGTGGCGCAGGCGCTTGTCCTGGGGCAGGTCCACGCCCAGCTTCACGGCGGCGGCGCGGGCCAGTTCATCGCGGATGAGGGCGCTCAGGTGCTGCTCGCGCAGCCGCTGGGCGGGCGTGAGAGCGGGGCCGCCGTCGGGCGTGGTGGGCATCTCGCGCACCAGCGAGCGCAGCAGGTCGGACACCTCCAGCACGCGGCACTGGCGCCAGGCGGCCGAATCGTCTTCGCCGCGATGACTGGGGCCGGCGCCATCGCCGCCGAGGGCGCCCGGGCCGCACCGGCCGCGCGGCTGGTGGAAGTACAGCGTGCGCAGGTCGGCGTCTTCCACCATGGTCACGGCATGTTCCACGCCGGGTGGAATCCAGAGCGCGCGCGACGGCGGAACGATGTAGGTGCCGTGGTTCACCGTGAGCCGGATCACGCCCGTGGTGGAGATCGCCACCTGCGCCCAGGGGTGGCTGTGGGGCATCACCTGGGTGTCGGCGGCCAGCCAGCGCAGCTTGGCGCGCACCGGGCGGGCGGGGGTGGGCACAAACAGCTCGGGCGTGAGCGAGCCCACGTACGACATCCCGCGCCCCGCTCCGCGCGAGCTTCCGGCTTTTGGACGGGGTACGACCTGGGCGGCAAAGTGCTCAACCACCGGCTCGGGGGGTGTTCGGGGTGCGGCGGCGGGGTTTGGCATGTTTGCGACAAAAGTTGGCCGCCTATCGTAAACCTGCCGAAGCCTGCCTGCCTAAGATCAAGCCCATGACCGCTTCATCCTCTGGCGCCACCGCCAACCCCGTGCCCTTGCGGCAGGACGCCCGCACCATCGGCCTCGTCGGCCTGGCCCATGGCAGCTCGCACTTCTTCCACATGCTGCTGCCGCCGCTGTTCCCGTGGCTGATCGGCGAGTTTGGCTTCAGCTATTCCGAGCTCGGCCTGCTGGTGTCGGTGTTTTTTGTGATCTCGGGCGTGGGCCAGGCGCTGTCGGGCTTCATCGTGGACCGCGTGGGCGCGCGGCCGGTGATGTTTTTTGCGTTGTCGAGTTTTGCGGCGGCGGGCCTGGCGGCGGGCACGGCGCAGGGCTACTGGGGCCTGTTGCTGGCGGCCGCGCTGGCCGGGCTGGGCAATGCGCCGTTCCACCCGGTGGACTTCACCATCCTCAATAAGCGCGTGTCGCCCCAGCGCCTGGGGCATGGCTTTTCGGTGCACGGCATCAGCGGTAACCTGGGCTGGGCCACGGCGCCGGTGTTCATGGCGGGCATTGCCACGGCCACGGGCTCGTGGCGCACGGCCTGCCTGTGCGGGGGCCTGTTCGCCCTGGTGGTGCTGGCCATCATGGTCTGGAACCGCGATGCGCTCGACGACCGCCAGGGCGCCTGGGCGCACCAGGCCAAGGGCGGGGCAGGGGCTGCCAAGCCCGAGCACCCCATGGCCTTCCTCAAGCTGCCCTCGGTGTGGCTGTGTTTCTCGTTCTTCTTCTGGAGCACCTGCGCCCTGAGCGCCATCCAGAGCTTTGCCAGCCCGGCGCTGCAGTCCATGTATGGCCTGCCGCTGAGTATCACGGCCATGGTGGTTACCGGCTACATGCTGTGTGGCGCGGTGGGCATGTTGATCGGCGGCTTCCTGGTGGGGCGTGTGCAGCGGCTGGAGAAGATCATCTCGGTGTGCCTGCTCGGCTCGGCCGCGCTGCTGGTGGTGGTGGGCCTGGGGCTCCTGCCCGCCATGGCTGCCGTGGTGGTGGCTTCGGTGGCTGGCCTTGGCACAGGCCTGGCCGGCCCTTCGCGCGACATGCTGATCAAGCGCGCTGCGCCCCCGGGCGCCACGGGCCGTGTGTACGGTACCGTGTATTCGGGTCTGGACCTGGGCTTTTGCCTGGCCGCCCCGGTGTTTGGCGCCATGCTGGACCACGGCATGACCTCAGGCATCTTCTACGGCTCGGCCTTTACGCTGGCGCTGAGTGTGGTGTCAGCGGCGCTGGTGGGGGTGGGGGTTGCGGCACGGGCTGCCAGGCCCCTGGCGACGGCGGTCTGAAGGACGCCGGACGTTTGACGGGCACGCCCGCCGGGTTGGCCTGTCTCCTGCATACTCGGACCATGCCATTTCCCCTTGAAGAACGCCGCGCCTTGCTCAACGTGAAGGGCGTGGGGCCGACCGTCGTCGCCCGGCTTGAACAGATGGGCTTTGAATCGCTGGCGCATCTGGGCAAGGCCAATGCCCTGGACATTGTTTCCACGGCCTCGGCCATGGTGGGCTCCACCTGCTGGAAGAACAGCCCCCAGGCCCGCGCAGCGATCCAGGCGGCCATTGCACTGGCCCAGTCGCGGCCTGCTGCTTGACCTTTCAGCTGCAAGCCTGGGTGGGGTGTGTTGCAATGCGGCCCGGCGATGGGGCATCAAGTGGCCCCTGCTGCTGCCTCACACCATTTCCAGGACACCCCATGACCCACCCCATCTACAACGCCAGCATCCCCGTCTTTCGCCAGATGCTGGGCTCCCTGAAAGACGTGCTGGCCAAGACCGAGGCCCATGCCACGGCGCGCAAGATCGAGCCGGATGCCCTGCTGCAGGCCCGGCTGTTCCCCGACATGTTCCCCATGGCGCGCCAGGTGCTGATTGCCTGCGACTTTGCCAAGGGCGTGGCGGCGCGCCTGGCCGGGGTGGAGGTGCCGTCCTTCCCCGACGCCGAGCGTCCCGGTTTTGCCGACCTGAATGAACGCATCGACACCGTGCTCACGTTTGTCGAAGGCCTGCCAGAGGCTGCGTTTGCCGATGCCGCCACACGCCAGATCACCATCCAGCCCGGCACCCCGCGCGAAAAACAGTTCGTCGGCGAGCATTACCTGCTGCACTACGGTCTGCCTCAGTTCTTCTTCCACGTGAACGCGACCTATGCCATTGCGCGGCACAACGGCGTGGAGCTGGGCAAACGCGACTACATGGGCAAGTACTGATCAGTGCCTGTGCGCAGACGGTCACCTCGGTGGCCGCTACTGCGCATAGTTCAGCGGCAGCGCCGTGGTGAACTTGATTTCTTCCATCGCAAAGCTCGAACTCACGTCTGACAGCGCCACGGCCTGCGTGAGCCGCTTGTAGACCGAATCGTAGGCGCGGATGTCGGGCACCACCACGCGCAACAGGTAGTCCACATCCCCGCTCATGCGGTAGAACTCGACGATCTCAGGGATGCCCATCACGGCATCCCGCAGGGTGTCAAACCATTGCTGGTGGTGCTGGTTGGTCTTCACGGCCACGAACACCGTCACACCCACATTCACCTTGCGCGGGTCCACCAGGGCGACATGGCGGGTGATGTAGCCCTTCTCGCGCAACCACTGAATGCGCCGCCAGCAGGGCGTGTTGGACAGGTGCACGGCCTCGGCCAGCTCGGCCAGTGGCGTCTCGGCGTTGTGTTGCAGCATCGCCAGCAGCTGGCGGTCAATGGAATCCAGATTCTGTTTCAAGGGATATGTGAGAAATCGTTTCCCTTATTGGGCGTTAATCAGGGCATAAAAGCAAAGTTTTTTCAGGGCTGTCGTTACATACTGTCAAGGCATCGTTGGCACGGAATCTGCGTCAAGTCCCCGTAATTTCGCACCGTGCATCCACCCGGTGCGTGGTGCGCTGTCTCCCCATGGCACGCCGTTCCTGGCCCCTCCCGTCGCCCTTTTTTCAAGGATCTCATCCATGTCGCTTTCTGTTTTTCGACGCAACCCCTACGCCCTGGGACTGAGCATTGCCGCATTGGCCGTGCTGGCCGCCTGTGGCGGCAGTGACGGCCCCACCACCCCGGTGGCCACGCCTGAGCCCGCCGAGCAGTACGTGCCGCCCGAGCCGCCCTCGGGCTACACGCCCAAAACCATCAGCTATGCCAACAAGGACATGGTGGCGGCGGCCAACCCGCTGGCGGTAAAGGCAGGTGTCGACATCCTGGCCAAGGGCGGCACGGCCACAGATGCCGCCATTGCGGTGCAGATGGTGCTGAACTTAGTGGAACCGCAGTCGTCGGGCATTGGTGGCGGCGCCTTCATGCTGCACTACGACAAGGGCGCCAACAAGCTGCTGGCCTACGACGGCCGCGAGACCGCGCCCAAGGCCGCCACGCCCAACCTCTTCATCGGCGCCGATGGCAAGCCGCTGGCGTTTCTGGCGGCGGTGGACGGCGGCCTGTCGGTGGGCACGCCGGGCGTGCTGCGCATGCTCGAAGCCGCGCACAAGGCCCACGGCAAGCTGCCCTGGAAGGACCTGTTCGAGCCCGCCATCAAGCTCAGCGAAGACGGCTTTGCGATCTCGCAGCGCATGAGTGTGTCCATTGCCGGATCGGCCGCGCGCATCAAGGCCCAGGGCGAGCCCGGATCCAGCTATTTCCTCAACGCCGACGGCACGGCAAAGGCGGCTGGCACGCTGCTCAAGAACCCTGAATTTGCAGCCACGCTCAAGGCCATTGCAGCGGGCGGTGCCGATGCGTTCTACAAGGGGGACATCGCCAAGGACATCGTGGCCAAGGTGGTCAGCCATCCCACCAACCCCGGCAAGCTCGCGCTCGATGACCTGAGCGATTACACCCACAAGGTGCGCGAGCCCGTGTGCGGCGTCTACCGTGTGCAGTACCGCGTGTGTGGCATGCCCGCGCCCAGCTCGGGCGGCATCGCGGTGCTGCAGACGCTGGGCCTGCTGCAGGGCTTTGACCTGGCGGCCATGAAGCCCAACACGCTCGACTCCGTGCACGTGGTGTCCGAGGCCTACCGCCTGGCCTATGCCGACCGCGCGCTGTATGTGGCCGACCCTGACTTCGTCAACGTGCCCCAGGCCGGCCTGATCAATGCCGACTACCTCAAGGAGCGCGCCAAGCTCATCAGCCTGCAAAAGAGCATGGGCGTGCCGGTGGCTGGCATCCCGCCTGGTGTCACGGGCGCCACGGGCAAGGACAGCTCACTGGCCCTGCCATCGACCACGCACATGTCCATCATCGACAACGCAGGCAACGCGGTGTCCATGACCACCACCATCGAGAACGGCTTCGGCAGCCTGCAGATGGTGCGCGGCTTCTTGCTGAACAACCAGCTCACCGACTTCTCGTTCACGGCCACCGACGCGGCAGGCAACCCCATTGCCAACAGCGTGCAGGCTGGTAAGCGCCCCCGCAGTTCCATGGCACCCACCATCATCTTCAACGCCGCCACGGGCGACCTCGAAGGTGTGGTCGGCTCGCCAGGAGGCAGTGCCATCATCCAGTACACCGCCAAGACCATCCTGGGCATGACGGACTGGGGTCTGAACGTCCAGCAGGCCATCAACCTGCCGAACTTCGGTGCGCAGACCAACGCCACCACGTCCATCGAAAAGGGCTCGCTCATCGACACCGCTGCCATCCGCGACGGACTCAAGGCGCGTGGCCACACCGTGGCGCAGACCGACTCCTTCACCAGCGGCCTGCATGGAGCGGTGTTCAACGGTGTGCGGTCCAACGGCAATGCGGGCCTGCTGTCGCGCAACCCAGGTGCGGGCACCTATGCCGGCGGCGCCGATCCCCGCCGGGAGGGGATTGCGCTGGGCAACAACTGAGCTACGCAATGTGATCGGTGGCGGCTCCAGAGCAGGGGCTGCGCTGATACTGATGAAGGCTGCCGGGTGGACTACCGGGCAGCCTTTTTTTGTGGGTGCTCCGTGGTGACCGCCGGGTGCTTTTCGCCCGCCAGCGTCTGGAGCAAGCGGGTGAAGGTCGCTGTCGGGCCCACGTTGTCCTCGGCGCGATAGACCAGCGTCAGGGGCACATTCAGCCGCCCGCCATCCACCAACGGCCGGTAGGCAATGGCGTGGCGGTGCACGCCCTGCATCGATGAAGGCACCACGGAAATGCCCGTGCCCGCAGCCACCAGGTTGAGGTTGGTCAGCATGCGCGCCACCTCGGCCACCACGCGGGGGCGCACGCCCTGCTCGGCACACAGCGCAAGTAGGTTGGCATACAGGCCGGGCGCGCCCGGGCGGCGCACCAGGATCATGGGCTCGCCCTCCAGGTCGGCAATCTGGATGGGCAGCGGCTTGCCGCGCCGCTGGCGTTGTGCCAGCGGGTGGTCGATGGGCAGGGCCACCATGGCGGGCTCGTGCTGCAGCGTATCGAACACCAGGCCCGCAGGCCTCGCCACGGGTACGCGCAGCAGGCCGCAGTGCAGGCGGCCATCGGCCACGGCCTCGGTGATCTCGGCGGCGTTGTTCTCGCCAATCTCCAGCACCAGGCCGGGGTGGCGGGCGCGGCACTCCCGCAAGGCAAACGGGGTGAATTCATGGGCGGCGGCCGAGCTGGTGAAGGCAATCACGAGCCGGCCGGTCTTGCCCTCGGCCAGCAGCTGCATGCGGCTTTGCAGTGCGTCGAAGTCATGCACCAGGCGGGCGGCATCGGCCTGCAGTGTCTGCCCCGCCTCGGTCAGCGTGACGCCCTTGGCGTGACGCTTGAACAGCACCAGGCCCACCGTGTTTTCCAGGGCCTTGATTTGTTGGCTCAGAGGCGGCTGGGCCATGCCCAGCAGCTCGGCCGCACGGGTCATGTGCCCGGCTTCGGCCACGGCGAGAAAGTAGCGCAACTGGCGGATGTCCATGTCAGAGGTCGGGTGCAGATGGCAGGATGTTCATATGCAAATCGTATCGCCTAGGGCATTTTTGCCTATTTGACGTATTGAAAGCCGGTTTCTACGATGCAGCGGCATCCGGTTTGAAACGGCCCATAAGAATCCTCAAGGAGACACATCCACCATGACTGCCCCGCAACCCCATTTGCCTCTGCCCCGCCTGGCCCTGCTGGGCCTGGCGTGCCTTGCGGTGGCCGCCTGTGCGCCCATGGCACCCAGCAGTGCACCAGCGGCCAGCGCGGTCTCTGCCAAGGCCGAGGCCGCCCCCGTGGCTGTGGCCTGCCCCAAGGATCTGGCACCCATCGCCCGCTGCCTGTCGGGCCAGGATTCGGCGGGTGCGTATTACCTGATCGCCATGCCGCAGCAATGGAACGGCCGCCTTGTGCTGCATGCCCACGGGGGCCCCGCGCTGGGTGCGCCCAGGATGGAGCGGTCGGTCGAAGACCTCACGCGCTGGTCCATCATGGTCCGTGCGGGCTACGCCTGGGCGGGCAGCACCTTCCGCCAGGGCGGCGTGGAGGTGCGCGCAGCGGCCGAGGACACCGAGCGCCTGCGGCAGATCTTTGTGCAGCACGTAGCGCAGCCGCAGCGCACGGTGCTGCACGGCCAGTCCTGGGGCGCCAGCGTGGCAGCCAAGGGGGCTGAGATGTTCCAGACCACCGCCAATGGCAAGCGCCCTTACGACGCCGTGCTGCTCACCAGCGGCGTGCTGGCAGGCGGCACGCGGTCCTACGACTTCCGCACCGACCTGCGCGTGGTCTACCAGTACCTGTGCAACAACCACCCCCGGCCCACCGAGGTGCAGTATCCGCTGAACATCGGCCTGCCTGCCGATGCGGCGATGACCCAGGCGGACCTGGCCGCACGCGTGAACGAATGCCTGGCGCTGAACAAGCCGGTGGCCGAGCGCACGCCCGAGCAGCAGCGAAAAGTCAAAACCATCGTGGATGTGATCCGCATCCCGGCCAGCTCCATCCAGGGCCACATGAACTGGGCCACCTTCCACTTCCGCGACGTGGTGCAGCACCGCACGGGCGGCGCCAGTCCGTTTGGCAACCAGGGGGTGTTGTACCGGGGCTCGCCCGACGATGCCGCCCTGAACGCGGCCGTGCTGCGCTACCGCGCCGACCCTGCGGCCGTGGCCCGCTTCGCGCAGGACACGGACCTGACCGGCCGCATTCCCGTGCCTGTGCTCACCGTGAAAGGCGTGGACGACCCCACCGCCTTCGTCGAGCTGGATGCAGCCTTCAAGGCCACCATGGCGCAGGGCGGCAGCGCGGCGCGCCTGGTGCAGACCTTCACCCAGCACAACACCCACAGCTACCTGAGCGACTCGACCTACCCCACGCTTTTGGCGGCGCTGCTGCGCTGGGTGGACACGGGCGACAAGCCCACGCCCGAGGGCATTGCGCGGCAGTGCGCAGGCATGGAGCCCCCATTTGGCAAGGGCTGCGCCTTCCTGCCCGGCTATGTGCCTGCGCCGCTGGTCAGCCGGGTGGCAGAGCGCGAGCGGCCGTAAACCAGCCGCCAGCGCAAAAAACAAAGGCCCCGCTGGAACAGAGGGGCCTTGTGTCAAGGTGCTACAAAATTCATAGCTGATTGCGCTTTCTAGATAAGCGCCAGGTGCCAATATCTCCAAAAAAACACAGTCAGAGCACCTGTCTTCTCACACCGGGTGCAGCCCCGGCCGGGGCCGCCCCGCCGCCTCTGCTTACTTGACGGAGGCAAGCGCCTTGTTCAGCGTGGCGCTCGGGCGCATCACGGCGTCCAGCTTGGCCACGTCGGGCAGGTAGTAGCCGCCGATGTCGGCAGGTGCGCCCTGCACGGCCGCCAGCTCGGCCACGATGGTCTGCTCGTTGTCGGTCAACTGCTTGGCCAGGGGCGCAAACTTGGCGGCCAGCTCGGCGTCTTCGGTCTGTGCGGCCAGTTCCTGCGCCCAGTACAGCGCCAGGTAGAACTGGCTGCCGCGGTTGTCCAGCTGGCCCGTCTTGGGGCTGGGGTTCTTGTTGTTGTCCAGCAGCTTGCCCGTGGCAGCGTCCAGCGTCTGGGCCAGCACCTTGGCCTTGCCGTTGCCGGTCTTCAGGCCCAGGTCTTCCAGTGACACGGCCAGCGCCAGGAACTCACCCAGCGAATCCCAGCGCAGGTGGTTTTCTTCCACCAGCTGCTGCACGTGCTTGGGGGCCGAGCCGCCCGCGCCCGTTTCGTACATGCCGCCACCGGCCATCAGCGGAACGATGGACAGCATCTTGGCCGAGGTGCCCAGTTCCATGATGGGGAACAGGTCGGTCAGGTAGTCGCGCAGGATGTTGCCGGTGGCGCTGATGGTGTCCAGGCCACGGATCACGCGCTCCAGCGTGTAGCGCATCGCACGCACCTGGCTCATGATCTGGATATCGAGGCCGACGGTGTTGTGCTCGTGCAGGTACATCTTCACCTTGGTGATGAGTTCCTTTTCGTGCGGGCGGTACGAGTCGAGCCAGAACACCACGGGCATGCCGGAGTTGCGGGCGCGGTTGACGGCCAGCTTCACCCAGTCGCGGATCGCGGCGTCCTTGACCTGGCACATGCGCCAGATGTCGCCAGCTTCCACGTTCTGGCTCAGCAGCACTTCGCCCGTGGCCAGGTCGGTGATGTTGGCCACGCCGTCTTCAGCGATCTCGAAGGTCTTGTCGTGGCTGCCGTATTCCTCGGCCTGCTGGGCCATCAGGCCCACGTTGGGCACGGTGCCCATGGTCTTGGGGTCGAACGCGCCGTGCCACTTGCAGAAGTTGATGATCTCCTGGTAGATGCGGGCGAAGGTCGATTCGGGCATCACGGCCTTCACGTCCTTCAGGCGGCCGTTGGCGTCCCACATCTTGCCGCCGTTGCGGATCATCGCGGGCATGGAGGCGTCCACGATGATGTCGTTGGGCGAGTGGAAGTTGGTGATGCCCTTGGCCGAATCCACCATGGCCAGCTCGGGGCGGTGCTCGTGGCAGGCATGCAGGTCGCGCTTGATCTCGTCGCGCTGGCTTTGTGGCAGCGTCTCGATCTTGGTGTACAGATCGACCATGCCGTTGTTCACGTTCACGCCGAGTTCTTCAAAGGTCTTGGCGTGTTTCTCGAACGCATCCTTGTAGAAGATCTTCACGCAGTGGCCGAACACGATGGGGTGCGACACCTTCATCATCGTGGCCTTCACGTGCAGCGAGAACATCACGCCGGTCTTGCGCGCGTCTTCGATTTCCTTTTCGTAGAACTCCAGCAGCGCCTTCTTGCTCATGAACATGCTGTCGATCACTTCGCGGTCGAGCAGGCTGACCTTGGGCTTGAGGATGATGGCCTTGCCGCTCTTGGTGATCAGCTCCATCTTCACGTCACGGGCGCGGTCCAGCGTCATGGACTTTTCGCCGTGGTAGAAGTCGCCAGCGTGCATGTGCGACACGTGCGAACGCGAGGCCTGACTCCACTCGGCCATGCTGTGCGGGTTCTTGCGTGCGTATTCCTTCACGGCCTTGGGCGCGCGGCGGTCAGAGTTGCCTTCGCGCAGCACGGGGTTCACGGCCGAGCCGATGCACTTGCCGTAGCGGGCCTTGATCTCTTTTTCCTTGTCGTCCTTGGGCTGGTCCGGGTAGTCGGGCAGGGCGTAGCCCTTGGCCTGCAGCTCGGCGATGGCGGCCTTGAGCTGCGAGACGGACGCACTGATGTTGGGCAGCTTGATGATGTTGGCGTCGGGCTGCAGCGTTTTCTTGCCCAGCTCGGCCAGGGTGTTGGGAGCGCGCTGGTCTTCCTTCAAAAACTCGGGAAACTCGCCCAGCACGCGGGCGGCCACGGAGATGTCGCTCTCCGTCACATTGATGCCTGCGGGCGCCGCGAACGTGCGGACGATGGGCAGGAAGGAGGCCGTGGCCAGACGGGGTGCTTCGTCGGTCAGGGTGTAGATGATGGTCGGTTGCTGGGTCGTCATGGCTTGTCTCACGAAACAGAGTAGGTAGGTGCCCCCGGCTGCGTCGCAGCGGGGCCAAACGCGGATGCTCTCTGATTCTCCTTGCTCGGGGCTGTCACAGCCCGCTGTTTTTGCAATCGAATCTCACAATGCAAAATTATCATAAGCCCAGGGCACTTTTTTTCACCAAATAGGTGGTAATCACCCTGCGGCGCTCTGCAGTTTGACCGCGTTGGCGGCAGCGCGCCACCCCCTGTACACCCTACGAAAGGCCCCCTGGAACAGCCACCACGCGGCCAGGCAGGACGGCAAACTGCGCCCAGTGCGCGGGCAGGGCTTCGGGCGCCGTGCCGGTGAAAGCCCCGAAGGCGGGCAGGATCAACTGTCCATCGCCCCACCCAAAGCACGGCGCCCGCAGCGCATCCCGCGCCGGGCCGCGCAGCCGCAGCGTGGGGTGCAGGTGCCCGGCAATCACCGTGTGGCCCGCAACGGCCTGCGGGTGGTGGCAGCCCAGCACCGGCACATCGGCGCGAGGCAACCAGGGCTCGTTGACCAGCGCCAGAGCCAGCGTGGCCGGTGGGTCGCCCGCATGCAGGTCGTGGTTGCCGCGCACCAGGGTCATCGCCACACGGGCATGGCGCTGGCGCCAGGGCAGCAACTGCTGCCACAGCGAATCGGCCGCGCCGCTGCGTGCGTGCAGAAAGTCGCCCAGAAACACCAGGTGGTCGGCGCCGGTGGCAGCGAGCACCGCATCCAGCCGCGCCAGGTTGTCGGCCGTGGTGCCATGCGGCACCGGCTGGCCCGCGCGGCGGAAGGTGGCTGCCTTGCCGAAATGCACATCCGCCACCAGCACCATGCGGGCAGCGGGCCACCACAGGGCGCGCTGGGGCAGCAGCTGCAGCGCGGTGCCGCAGGGCAGGGTGATGGCGTGCGCACCGATGGTGGGCGTGGGGATAGCCAGCGAGGTCATGGAGCTCAGAATCCGTGGCGTCTGCGGGCGCGACGAGGGCTGTCCCCGGCCGGGTCGCGGCGCGTGCGCCGTGCCGAGGTCGCGGAGCCTTCAGGGAGGTCCCACGCCATGTCCGTGGATTGCACCGGGTGCTGCGCCAGGTGGGTGCCCGTGGTGGCGTCGGCCGCCTGCTCCAGCGCCTGCACCATGCGCGCCAGCCGGTCGGTCAGGGTCTCGGTGCTCAGGCGCTCGCGAAAGCGCTCCACCATCAGCGGCAGGGCAAACGGGGTGGGGCGCGTGAGGGCATGGATGGACAGGGTCTGCGCCTGCATGCCGCGCAGCGTGCGGGCCAGTCGCTCCATGTCCAGCTCGTTCGCTAGCAGCTCGGCACGGGCCTGGGCCAGCAGCAGGTTGTCGGGGTCGTACTGGGCAAACACGTCGTAATAGAGCGACGACGAGGCCTGCAGCTGGCGGCTGCTGCGCTCCTCGCCGGGGTGGCTCTGGAAGATCAGGCCCGCAATGCGCGCGATCTCGCGAAAGCGCCTGCGCGCCATTTCGGTGGCGTTCAGGCTGGCCAGCACTTCATCTTCGAGCCCGCTACAGATGGTGGTGTGCGTGCCTTCGCCGATCAGGCGCGGCAGTAGCGCGGGCCAGTCCACGGGCTTGGCCGACAGCAGTTCCAGCCCGTAGTCATTGACCGCGATGGAGAAGGTGTTGGGCACATGCTGCGACGCGCGCCAGCCCAGCAGCCCGGCCAGGCCCAGGTGCACCAGGCGGCCTGCCAGTGGGTACAGGTACAGGTGCCAGCCCTCGCGCGTGTGCAGGGTCTCGGCCACCAGGCGACTGGGTGTGGGCAGGGCCGACCAGGCCTGCTGCAGCTCCAGCAGTGGCTGGGCGCAGCACATCTCGGGCGTGGTGAACTTGCCGCGCTCGGCCTGCGCCAGCTGTTCCAGCATCGCATCGGCCAGCGTGTTCGACAGCGGCATGCGTCCTCCGCTCCAGCGCGGTAGCGCAGCGCTGCCCTTGGGGGCGATGCGCACATAGGCCGTCATCTGCTGAGTGCGCACCAGCTCCAGCAGGCGGCCCGCGAACATGAACACATCGCCCTTGCGCAACCGGGCGATGAAGCTCTCTTCCACCGACCCCAGGCGCCCGCCGCTCACAAACTGCACCTGCATGCTGGCATCACTCACGATGGTGCCGATGTTGCTGCGGTGGCGGCGCGCCAGGCGCGCATCGGGCACGCGCCACACACCTTCGTCGTCGGGCACCACGCGGTGAAAATCCGGGTAGGTGGCCAGCGATGCGCCGCCCTGGCGCACGAACTGCAGCGCCCACTGCCAGTCGTTGTCGGCCAATGCAGCATAGGCCGGTGCGCGCCGCACTTCGGCCAGCAGCGCATCGGGCACAAAGCCGCCGCCGAGCGCCACGGTGACCAGGTGCTGCACCAGCACGTCAAGCGGCGCACGCGGCGTGTGCCGGTCTTCAATGCGGCCCTGCGCCAGTGCGTGGCGCGCAGCGGCTGCCTCCACCAGCTCCAGGCTGTGCGTGGGCACCAGCGTGATGCTGGAGCTGCGCCCCGGCGCATGGCCTGAGCGGCCTGCACGCTGCACCAGCCGCGCCACGCCCTTGGCCGAACCGATCTGCAGCACCTGCTCCACCGGCAAAAAGTCCACGCCCAGGTCCAGGCTCGATGTGCACACCACGGCCTTGAGCTGCCCGGCCTTCAGGCCTCGCTCCACCCAGTCGCGCACCTCATGCCCCAGCGACCCATGGTGCAGTGCGATGGTGCCGGCCCAGTCGGGCCGTGCCTCCAGCAGCGCCTGGTACCAGCGCTCCGCCTGAGACCGGGTGTTGGTGAACACCAAGGTGGACGCCGCCGCTTCGATCGACTGCACCACCTGCGGCAGCAGGCTCAGCCCCATGTGGCCCGCCCACGCAAAGCGGTCGGCCCGCGCGGGCAGCATCACCTGCACCTCCAGCCGCTTGTCGATGCGGCCCTGCACCAGCACGGCGGGCGGTGGATGTGGCGCTTCCGCCGTTCTGGGCAAGGGCTGGGGCAGCAAGGTGTGCAGGGCCTCCTCCAGGTTGCCCAGCGTGGCCGACATGCCCCACACCTGCAGCGCCGGGTTCCAGCCCGACAGGCGCGCCAGCGCCAGCTGCACCTGCACGCCGCGTTTGTTGCCCACCAGCTCGTGCCACTCGTCCACCACCACCAGCCGCACGCTGGCCAGGCGCTCACGCGCATCGGCGCGCGCCAGCAGCAGCGACACGCTTTCGGGCGTCGTTACCAGCAGCGTGGGCAGGCGGCGGTCTTGCGCAGCGCGTTCGCCGCTGGCGGTGTCGCCGGTGCGCAGGCCGCTGGTCCAGGTGGGGGCCAGTTCGGGCAGCGGTGCCTGCAGGGCGCGCAGCGAATCGGCAGCGAGTGCACGCATGGGCGTGATCCACAGCACGGTGAGCGGTGGTGCCGCAGCGCGGCGCGTGCGCAGCGCGGTGCGGGCGTTGGGGGCTTCTTCGGGCGCTGGTGCTGCATCGGCCCGCGCCAGATGCTGCAGCGCGCCCAGCCACACCGCATAGGTCTTGCCCGCGCCCGTGGTGGCGTGCAGCAGGCCCGAGCGGTCCTCGCCCATCGCGCGCCACACGTCTTGCTGGAAGCCGAAGGGCTGCCACCCGCGCGCCGCCATCCAGGCGGCTGCGGCACTCGGTGCCACCGGGGGCAGGGGCTTGCGCGGGCGGCGTGTCGTGCTCATATGGCCGCGTCCTGCCCCGGCAGCAGTGCCATCAGCGTTTGCAAGGTATCGGCCTCGGCCACGGGTTTGTCTTGCCGCCAGCGCAGCATGCGCGGAAAGCGCACCGCAATGCCGCTCTTGTGGCGCGGGCTGCGCGCAATGCCTTCGAAGCCCAGCTCAAACACCAGCGTCGCGTCCACGCTGCGCACGGGCCCAAAGCTCTCGCGCGTGGTCTTGCGGATGATGGCGTCCACCTGCGCAATCTCGGCATCCGTCAGGCCCGAATAGGCCTTGGCAAAAGGCACCAGTTGCCGGTCCGGGTCGTCCTGCGGCCCGGTCCATACGGCAAAGGTGTAGTCGGTGTAGAGGCTTGCGCGGCGGCCGTGGCCGCGCTGGGCGTAGATGAGCACCGCGTCCACGCTCATGGGGTCGATCTTCCACTTCCACCACACGCCCACATCCTTGGTGCGGCCCACGCCATAGTGGGCGCTGCGGTGCTTGAGCATGAAACCCTCGGTGCCCATGCTGCGCGCGGCCTCGCGCTGGCGTGCCAGGTCTTGCCAGTCGGCGCCATGCAGCAACTCGCTCAGGCGCAGGGCCGGGTGCGGTGCGGGTGCGATGGTGGTGTCATCACGCTGTTGCAGCGTGGCCTCCAGCAGCGTACGGCGGGCCTGCTGCGGCTCTTGGCGCAGGTCCTGCCCGGCGTGTTCGAGCAGGTCGTAGGCCACCAGCACCACGGGCAGCTCGCGCAGCAGCTTGGGGGTCAGCGTCTTGCGGCCCAGGCGTTTTTGCAGGTCGGCAAAGGGGCGGGGCTGGGGCTCATCGGGCAGCCACACCAAGATCTCGCCATCGATCGCCGAGCCATTGGGCAGCTGCGCCATCGCAGCCTCGGCCAGTTCAGGGAAGCGGTCGGTCACCAGCTCCTCCCCGCGCGACCAGATCCACACCGCGCCGCCCCGGCACACGATCTGCGCGCGGATGCCGTCCCACTTCCATTCCACCAGCCAGTCGTCGGGCGTGCCCAGCAGTGCGGGCATCTCAGCCACGGGCTGGTTGAACGGGTGGGCCAGGAAGAACGGGTAGGGCTGGCCCGCATCGGCAGCATCCTGAGCACTTTCATCGTCGTCCACCGGCGCGATCAGCGCCTGGTAGTCGCTGGCCTGCGGCTGCCGGCCGATCTGCGTGTAGCCCATCAGCCGGTGGGCGATGCGTTTGGGGTCCAGCGCGCTCACCGTGGCCAGCGCTTGCGTCACCTGCAGGCGCGACACTCCTACGCGGAAGTTGCCGGTGATGAGCTTGAAGTACACAAAGCGCTGCTCGGGCGCCAGCATGTCCCATTGCGTGCGCAGACGGGTATCGGCGTCACCCTGCGGCAGGGCGCGCAGGGGCAGCAGCTGGGCCATCCATTCGGCCAGTGTCAGTTCGGTGGGCTGGGTGGGCAGCGGCAGCAGCAGCGCCAGCGTTTCGGCCAGGTCGCCCACGGCCTGGTAGCTTTCTTCAAACAGCCACTCGGGCAGGCCCGCAGCCTCCTGCGCCAGCGTTTTCAGGCGCTTGGTGGGCACCATCTGGCGGGGTTTGCCGCCTGCGAGAAAGTACGTGGCCCAGGCTGCATCGGCGGGCGGTGCCACGCGCAGGTAAGCCACCAGTGCCGCGAGTTTGGCCGACTGCGCGGTGGTGGCGTCGAGCGCCTGGAAAAGCTGGGCAAAGGCCTTCATGCGGCTGCCTCAGGTGTGGGTGTGCTGCCTGGCACCTCAAGCGCCGCCCCTGCATCGTCCTCGTTGTCATCGGCGCCGTATTCGGTGGCGAACACCTGGGCGTCCAGCCCCTGCTCGCGCAGCCAGCGCACCATCACGGCCGTGCTGCCGTGCGTCACGATGACGCGCTCCGCGCCCGTGGCGCCAATGGCTTTTTGCAAGCTGGGCCAGTCGGCGTGGTCGCTCATCACAAAGCCCCGGTCCACGCCCCGGCGTCGGCGTGCGCCGCGCACCAGCATCCAGCCGCTGGCAAACGCGTCGGAAAACTCCCCAAAGCGCTTGAGCCAGGGGGTGCCGGCGGCCGAGGGCGGCGCCAGCACCAGCGCGCGTTTCAGGTCGGCCTTGGTGAGGCCAGGGTCCGTCACGCGCAGCGTGGGCGGCAGGTCCACGCCCGCCGCGCGATACACGGCGTTGAGCGGCTCCACCGCCCCATGCACCACGATGGGCCCGATGCTGGCGTCCACCCCATGCAGCAGCCGCTGCGCTTTGCCGAAGGCGTAGGCGTACAGCACGCTGGCCTTGCCCGCCGCAGCATTGGCAGCCCACCAGGCATTGATGTCGGCAAACAGCGCGGGCTGCGACGGCCAGCGGTAGATGGGCAGGCCAAAGGTGGATTCGGTGATGAAGGTGTGACAGCGCACCGGCTCGAAGGGCGCGCAGGTGCCGTCTTCTTCGAGCTTGTAGTCGCCCGAGGCCACCCACACCTGGCCGCTTTGTTCGACGCGCACCTGGGCCGAGCCCAGCACATGCCCCGCAGGGTGCAGCGACACGCGCACGCCATGGTGGTCGATGACCTCGCCATAGGCCAGCGTCTGCAGGTCGATGTTCGCACCCAGCCGATTGCGCAGCGTGCCTTCGCTGTCCGTGTGCGCCAGGTAGTGCGCCGAGCCCATGCGTGCGTGGTCTGAATGGGCATGCGTGATCACGGCCCGCTCCACCGGCCGCCAGGGGTCGATGTAGAAATTGCCCTGCGGGCAATACAGGCCTTCGGAGCGGTGGACGATCAGGTCGCTTGCGTGCATGGTCAGGACATCGTAGGCGGCGGGCCAAAGCCGGGGCGCGGGCTGGGGATTGCGTGACGACGCTTCATGACTAAAATTTGAATAAAAATGGCTGCTAGCGCTTATATGATGAGTGCTGGCAGCTATAAATATGTGAGCAATTGCGCTGGGCGTGATTCATTCCGTCAGCGCTGTCAACGCCTCGTCCCATCATCTTGTGCAGCTTCTCCCTGTCTGCAGGCCAACACCGCTTTTGTATGCGCACCGAAATCGCCCGCCCGTCAGACGCCGTTGCCATTGCTGCCGTGTTGCGCGAGGCCGCGCAGTGGTTGGTCGATCAAAAAATTCCGCTCTGGCTCGTGTCTGATTTCACAGATGACAGCGTGCAGCGTGCAGCGTGCAGCGTGATGTGGATGGCGGGTTGTATGTGGTCGCCAAAGCGAGCGAAGCGGTAGTGGGTGTGGTGCGCTTCCAGCGCGAAGACCCAGTCTTCTGGCCGGACGCTGAACCGGGCACCTCCGCGTTCTTGCACAAGCTGGCCGTGCGGCGTGCTTGGGCGGGGCAGGGGGTATCTACGGCACTGCTGGCATTTGGGTGCCAGCACGCACGCAGCCTGGGCCTGCGCTATCTGCGGCTGGACTGCGTGGCCGACCGGCAACCGCTGCGAAGGCTGTATGAGGGCTTTGGTTTTACCCTGAACGACTGTGTGCGCAAAGGCAGCAGAGAGTTTGCGCGGTACCAGATCGTGCTGTAGCCGCGCTGTGACCATCTTCAGGAAGGAACGATTCATGCGCCGTGTTTGTGTGTTCCGCCGGTTCGTCATGGCGTTGTTGGTGGCCGTCGCCATGGCCCCCTTCCTGACCACTGCCCAGGTGGCTGGCAATGCCGCCCCGCGAACCAACGCCTTCAACGACCCGTTCGTGCAGGTCACCAGCGCTCTCCCGCACTGCCCCGTGCCCGAAGGCCCGCTCTACACCGAGGCCGAGGTGCGCGAGCTGGCGCATGTGCGATCGCAACACGGCGGCAGCTGCCACCGCGTGGGGCGCTGCCGCCTGCCCAACTCGTACCTGTACGACGCCGAGATCATTCCGCGCGTGCAGCGCTACATCCAGCAGGATGGCCGTTTTGACGACACCAGCGTGTGGGTGCTGGGCGAGCGGCGGCTGGTGACACTGATGGGTTGTGTGCGGTCGCAGGCGCAGGCCGAGGCGCTGGAGAAAGCCGTGTGGCTGGTGGACGACGTGATGGGGGTGATCAACCTGCTGCAGGTGGGCGTTGAGCGCGATGGCGTGCGCTACCCGGTGCGGTCAGTGCCGTAGCCGGTGCACCGGCCTGCCGCGGCCCTTTTATCCCAGCCGCACCCGGCGCGCAATCGGTCCCGACACGGGGCTTGCATCGCCGGTGCCACACATGGCGCGTGGGGGCTTGGGCTGGCCTGTTTCCTGCTGCATATTGCCGTTTCTCCTATTTCATCAAGGAAATTTCGCCATGCAATTCAAGCGTTCCCTGCTTGCGGCCGCTACCCTGGCCCTGGCAACCGTTGCTCCCACCGCGTCGGCAAAACCGTTCAAGTGGGCAGGCTCCAGCGACATCCAGACCATGGACATCCATTCGCAAAACAGCGCCCTGGGCAATGGCATCCATGCGGCTGTGTATGAGTCGCTGGTGATGTTCAACAGCCGCACGCTCAAGGTCGAGCCGCTGCTGGCCACCTCGTGGCAGCAGGTCAGCCCCACGCAGCTGCGCGTGAAGCTGCGACAGGGGGTGAAGTTCAGCGACGGCTCGGCCATGACGGCCGATGACGTGGTTTATTCGCTGCAGCGCGCGATGAGCAAGACCTCCACGTACTCCATCTACACCCAGGGCATGGACCGCATCGCCAAGGTAGACGGCGAGACCATTGACATCTTCCTGAAGAACCCCAACCCGGTGATCCTGAACCAGCTCACCGAGCTGCGTGTGATGAGCAAGGCCTGGGCCGAGAAGAACAACTCGGTCGAGCCCAAGGACATCAAGGCCAAGGACGAAACCTATTCGCACCGCAATGCCATGGGCACCGGCCCCTTCGTGCTCAAGGAATGGGTGCCCGACCAGAAGATCGTGTTCGCGGCCAACCCCCACTGGTGGAATTCAGGCAAGGCCGAGGGCAACGTCACGGAGATCACCTACACCCCCATCAAGTCTGAAGCCACGCGCATCGCCGCGCTGCTGTCGGGCGAGGTGGACATGGTGCGCGACACCAGCATTCAGGATCTCGCACGCATCAAGGCCAACCCCGCCCTCAAGGTCATGGAGATGGTGGAGAACCGCACCGTGTACCTCGCCATGGACCAGTTCCGCGAAGAGCTGGTGGGCAGCAACATCAAGGGCAAGAACCCACTCAAGGACCTGCGCGTGCGCAAGGCGCTCTACCAGGCCATCGACAGCGCCACGCTGCAGCGCGTGACCATGCGCGGCATGTCCAAGCCCACCGGGGCCATCGTGCCGCCCCAGGTCAACGGCTGGACCGAAGGCGTGGACAAGCGCCTGCCCTATGACGCCGCCGCCGCCAAGGCCCTGCTGGCCGAGGCCGGCTACAAGGACGGTTTCGAGGTGGACTTCGCCTGCAGCAACAACGCCATCATCCAGGATGAGGAGCTGTGCCAGGCCATCACCTCCATGTGGTCGCGCATCGGCGTCAAGGCCAAGCTGCGCACGATGCCCGCCGTGAGCTACTACCCCATGGCCCAGCGCCACGAGGCCAGCATCGCGCTGCTGAGCTGGGGCGTGCCCACGTTTGACGCGCTGTACACGCTGCAGTCGCTCACGCGCACCAAGACCATGGGCGCCGACGGCAACTACAACCTGGGCCGCTACAGCAACGAACGCATGGACTACATCGTCGACCGCGTGAAGACCGAGACCGACCTGCCCGTGCGCAACCGCTTGCTCACCGAGGCGCTGCAGCTGCAGAACGACACCATCGCCCACATTCCCCTGCACAACCAGATGCTGGCCTGGGCGATGAAGAAAAACGTGGAGCTGGTGCAGCGGCCGGACAACCGGATCGACTGGCGGCTGATCAAGGTGAATTGACGGGCAGGGACACGAAAGGCCCTCCAGCCACGGACGGCCTTCGTGGCACCTTCAAGCCGGCAGATTCAGCCGCAGCACGCTGTTCTCGCTGCCCACGTAGAGGCTGTTGGCGTCCGGGCCGGGGCTGATGAACTTCACCAGGTTCAGGCTCGCGGGCAGCGCACCCAGGCGCACGCCGACCGGTGTGGGCTGGTTTTGCCCTGCCAGCAATTCCAGGCCTTTGGCCACGGTAAAGCGGTAGACGCCGCATGCGCTGGACAGGAAGACCTCGCCAGGGCGGCTGGGCAGCACGCACAACTGCAGGTAGTGCAGAGAGAACGCATGGGTGACATTTGCAGATGGCAGCGTAAAGGACTGGCGTGTGCCGCCTTCCAGCCGCACCAGCTCAGGTACGTAACGCACCAGCTTGCCTTCTGCGGTGGCCACGGTGCGGTTGCACAACACCCACGAGACAGGTGAGCTGCCGCCTTCGAACGCGAGATCCGTCACGTCCATGTACCACGGGCGCTGCTCCAGCGGTGGGTAGTTGGCGGCGGAATGAACCAGCTGCGGATCGCCAGCGACCACCTGAACCTGCCCGGTGGCGCTGATGGTGCCGATCACGGAGACGCCCGAGGCCGGAGGTAGTTCGGCAATGCCGGAGAGCGGCACCACCCGCGTCGCAAACCACAGCAGGCCCGTGGTGTCGGTGCGAAGAACCTGCGGGCCGGACGTCGGTAGGGGAGAGCGTGGTACGGGTGGGAAGTGATGGAAATAGGTACTCTGGACCCAGGGTTCCCAGGCATTGCTGGCGCCGCCTTTGGGCGAACGCAGAACCGTGTCGGTAGCGGGGTCGTAGGTCAGAAAGTAGCCGTATGCTTCTGCCAGGTGTCGGTAGGCTGGTGGGCGTTTGAGCAATAGCGAGGCCACTTGCCCGGTAGGGCTTACGGTACGGATGGGCGCGGGCGCACCGTACCCGGTTGCTTCGGCCGTGACCAGATACAAGAGCCCCGAGGTATCCGTACACGCATCAACACCGCTTTCGAAGTCGAAACGGGCTGAATCGCCAGTGCCGTCGCTATGCCCACGGTGGTCCTCCAGGCCCACCCACAGCTCAGGTACGGATTTGAGGAACTTGACAAGGTCCAGGCGGTAGAGCGCATCACCGTATGCACTGTTCACGCTCGAAACGCTGACGATCAGGTTGCCGTTGAGGGGGTGGGCTATGGCTGTTTTCACGCGCCCTGGCAATTGCCATTCCAGTTGGCGTGTTCCGTCCAGCGCGTAATGTGCCGCTGTGCCGGACGTAGCGTTCACCCCCCAGTACCTGTTGCTGTCATTCTTGACCGGAGCAACGGGCGTGACATTGGCTGGCCAGCTGTGGGGCAGGATGTTCCATGTGTATTCCCCCGAGGGCGACCTGGCAAGTTCCGCCCATTCCACGAAGTTGCTCGGTGATTCGGTCGTGAACCGCCGAATGGCCCCGGCGTGGGAGACGACCAAAAGGCTGTTTCGGGGCGTGGATAGTAGTGAGGTAACAGTTCCATCGGGGGCCAGGGTACGCAGGGTGTCCATCCCGTTCGGATCAGATACCACCCTGTCCAGGAAGTACACCAGGCCATCACCCGCGAGCACGGGACTTCCGAAAGAAGCGATCCGGGCGGCCGAGCCCTTGCCGTCCTGCGGCACGGTGGCGCCGAATCCACCGGCCAGGGGCACTGGTGTTCCGTCTTGCAGGAACGAGACCACGTATCCGCTGTCACCAGAGCGGAACTGCGCAACGAGGTAGCGGTCCTGCGCGTCAAAGACCCCTGAGCTAGCCGCAAGTGCGAGGGGAAAGTACGACAGGGTGCCCTGCGCGGACACCCGCCCCACCATATTTCCTGCGTCAGGTTCGTTGCCGGAATACCCAGTGAACCAAAGTTCCCCCTGGCTATTGAACGAATGCCCTGCTGCCGTTACTGGCAAGCGGGCGTCGGTGGAGGTTCCCGCCATTGATCCCGCCCCACCCAACGCGCCCGCCACAAGGCTGAGTGAAGCAGGGCCTGGCGCCGGAGGGGGCGGTGCAGGGGGTGGGGCGGGTACTTCGCTGCCCCCGCCACCGCCGCAGGCGGTAAGCCCGGAAGCAGTCATCCACAAGGCAAAGTGACGTCGTGTGAGAGCGGAAGCGGCTGTCTCGTCAGGTGGGTTCATGAAGAATCTCCGAAGTGTGAACAGGGGGTGCGGTCAGTCAGCGGCGGATGCGCGCGCATGCCGTCTCAACCGGGAAGACCCAATCGCAGTACGCTGTTTTCGCTGCCTACGTACAGGCTGTTGGCATCGGGGCCGGGGCTGATGAACTTCACCACGTTCAGGCTGGTGGGCAGGGCGCCCAGGCGCACGCCAGCTGGCGTGGGTTGGTTCTGCCCAGCCAGCAACTCCAGGCCCTTGGCTACCGTCCATCGGTACACGCCGCATGCGCTGCACAGGAAGACCTCCCCCGGGCGGCCGGATACAACGCACAGCTGGTTGTAGTGCATGGAGGCGTAGTCGGTCTCGTTCGCGGAGGGCAGGGCGAAGGACTGGCGCGTGGCACCTTCGAGGCGCACCAGCTCTGGTGCATAGCCCAAGAGTTTCCTGTCGGTGCTCAAGATGGCCCGGTTGCACAGCACCCAGGAGATTGGGGAGCTTCCTCCTTCGAACGCCATATCTGTCACATCCATGTACCAGGGGCGCTGATCCAGCGGGGGATAGTTGGCGGCAGTATGGACGAGCTGTGGATCGCCTACCACCACCTGCACTTGCCCCGTGGCGGATATCGTGCCGATCAGGGAAGTTCCTGAACCGGGAGGTAGCCAATCCAGGGTGATGGGCAGCGTCCGTGTCGCAAACCATAGCAGGCCTGTGGTGTCGGCGCGCAGAGCGCACATGCCTGAGAACCCCGGGTTTGCGCCAAAGTATTCGCTCCTTACCCATGGCTCCCAGGCAGTGCTCCCCGCCTTGGGTGCGCGCAGCAGGGTTTGGTTTTCCTTGTCGTAGGCCAAGAGGTAGCCGTACGCGCTGGACAGCAGCTGGTATCCCCATGGGTATGTGACAGGCATCGAAGTCACCTGGCCTGCCGGTGTGACGGTACGCAGCGGCGTAGGGACCGACTGCGGCGGCGTACCGGGCAGTGGGATCTGAGCCCCCACTGCCACATACAGCGGGCCCGATGCTTCCGAGGTGGCGCGAGCACCGCGTTCAAAATCAAACCGTGCTGCATCGCCCTGGCCGTCCGTGTGCCCGCGCTGATCGGCCAGGCCGACCCAGGGCTGCGGCACAGCGGTCGGAGTTTTCACCCTGTCCAGCACCAAGAGTACGCCGGGGCTCTCGAGGGAGGATTGGTCCAGAGGGCCCCGCCACGCATGCGCCACCAAGTGTCCGGTGAGGGGGTTGGACACCGCCGCATCCACCCGCCCTGGCAGCTGCCAGACGTCCGTACGCTTGCCATCCAGCGCGTAGTGGGCCATCGTGTTGAACGCAGCGTCAAAGCCCCAGTACATGTCGATGCTGCCTTTGACGGGCGCGAAGGGTTCGGCGTGGGCCACACTTCGCCAGTTGTTCGGCAGGACTTCCCAGAAGTATTGCCCTGACGAGGCCCTCGCCAGTTCCGCCCATTGCACGCGGTTGTTCTGAAAATCATCGGTAAACCTGCGCACTGCCCCAGTGGGGGAGGCGATCAAGCGGCTGTTATTGGGCACCGGCAGCAAGGAAACCACGGTTCCATCGGGGGCCAAAGTTCGCAGCGTGTAGTTGGTGGCGCCAGCATCGCGGTCCAGAAAGTACACCAGCCCATCGCCCGCCAGCAGCGGGTTCCCGAACCAGAGGATCTGCGCCGCAGGGCCTTTGCCATCCTGCATGGTGGTGGCGTTGGGTTGGCCTGCCAGCGTCACAAGCGTTTCATTGTCGAAGAACGAAACCACAGTGCTGGAATCGCCCACCGCAGCATGGGCGATCACGTACCGGTCTTGCGCATCAAAGACCCCGAGATTCACGGGCACCTGTTGGTTGAACGCAAAGTACGACAGCGTACCTTCCGGGGTGATCCTTCCGACTTTTTGTTCACGGCCGTACCTGCCAACGAACCAAAGATCGCCCTTGCTGTTGAAGGCATGCCCCGCCATCACTGGGGGCAAACGTGCATCGGTCAACGCGCCAGACAGAAAACCTGAGCCGCCCAATGCGCCCGCCATCAAACTGAGCGAGGCTGGTCCCGGCGCGGGTCCGGGCGGTGGGGCTGGCGCGGGGGCGCCCTCTCCCCCGCCACCGCCGCAGGCCGACAAACCAGAGGCCGTCATCCACAGGGCAAAGTGGCGGCGAGTGAGGGCAGAGGACACCTTCTCGGTCGAAGTGCGCATGGACAGTCTTGTGAAAGTTGAGAAATGACTGCTTATAAAACACCCCGGTTGCAAATGTGGAGGTTGTTACCAGGAGTTGCAGTGACGCGCGTGCCAGCTGTGAGCGCCGAGCACTGCGGGCACGCAGAGTGCGCGGGCGTTAGCGCGCGGGCTGCAGCATGATGATCGCCATGCCCGCCAGCGCCACCAGTACGCCCGCCGCATCCCAGGCGGTGGGCCGAATGCCATCGACTATCCACAGCCAGGCCAGCGCCGCGCCGATATAGACCCCGCCATAGGCCGCATACACGCGACCCGCGCCTGCGGTGTCATGCAGAGTGAGCAGCCACGCGAACAGGGCGAGGCTCAGCGCTGCAGGGAGCAGCAGCCACATCGGCTTGCCCTGTTTGAGCCACAGCCAGGGCAGGTAGCAACCCACGATTTCAGCCAGGGCGGTGGCGATGAAGAGCAGCAAGGTCTTCATCATTGTTCGGGGCCGCGAAGGGCGGTGGATGGTGGTGCCTCTGGGCTGGTTGCCAGCCACTGGCGCAGCGCCAGTTCGCCCTTGGCGGTGAAGTGCACGACGCGCGAGCCCTGCGCCCGGTGCGCCCATCCGCCGTCGAACAGGCGCTGCAGCAGCGCAGCGCCCAGCGCGCCGCCCAGGTGGTGGCGGCGCTCGCTCCAGTCCAGGCAAGGGCGGCACAGCATGCGCCGCTGTTGCGCCAGTGCCGTGGTGTCAATGCCCACCTGTGCAAACCACTGCGCGCCTGCGGGCGTCACCGCTGCACCCTGGGGCGTGGCGTGCAGCAGCCCCTGGCGCACCAGGGCTTCGTAGAACTGCACGCCCACTTCGCCGGCCAGGTGGTCGTAGCACATGCGCGCGCGGCGCAACGCGGGCTCCCGGGGGCTTGCGCGCAGGCGCACGGCACCGGCGCGGAAGGCCACGTTCATGAGCGATTCCAGCAGGTGCGCCACATCGCGATCAGCCAGCCGGTAGTAGCGGTGGCGGCCCTGGTGCTCGACGGTCAGCAGGCCCGCATCGAGCAGCTTGGCCAGGTGGGCACTGATGGTCTGCTTGGTCACGCCTGCCACCGCCGCCAGTTCGGTGGCCGTGAGTGCGCGGTCGGCCATCAGGGCCGTGAGGACTTCGGCGCGCGCGCTGTCGCCAATGAGCGCGGCAATGCGCGCGATGTGGGGGCCATCTTTCATGGTTCGATCTTGGGCGAACCATCGAAGGACGTCAACCGCCTATCGTGAAGCCCTGTCCACCAACGACTTCTGAACACCATGATCACCTGCTTTATCCGCTACGACATCGACCCCTTCCAGCGCGAGCTGTTTGCCGAATACGCGCGCCGCTGGGGCCAGATCATCCCGCGCTGCGGGGGCCACCTGATCGGCTATTTTCTGCCGCACGAGGGCAGCAACTACGAGGCCTGGGGGCTCATCGGCTTTGAGTCGCTGGCTGCCTACGAGGCCTACCGCGCCCGCCTGCGCTCCGACCCCGAAGGCCGTGCCAACTTCGCCATGGCGCAGGAAAAGCGGTTCATCCTGCGCGAGGAGCGCACGTTCACGCAGGGCGTGGAAGGCACGCTGGACCTGCCCGCACACCCACTGGAGATCAGCGCATGATGGCCGTCATTTTCGAGGTACAGCCCGCTCCGGGCCAGCAGGACGCTTATCTGGGCGCTGCCGCTGCGTTGCGGCCTTTGCTGGAGCAGATCGACGGGTTTATCTCCATCGAACGGTTCGAGAGCCTCAGTGCTCCCGGCAAACTGCTGTCGCTTTCGTTCTGGCGTGACGAGGAAGCGGTGGCGCAATGGCGCCAGATGGAAGCCCACCGCGCTACGCAGAAAGCAGGCCGCGAGCGGATCTTCGACAACTACCGCCTGCGCGTCGCCGCCGTGGTGCGCGACTACGGCATGCACGACCGCAATCAGGCTCCCGCAGATTCACGATCAGTGCACACCTGACGGGAGCCTGCGCTCCCGGCTACGACGGCCGTGCTGCCGGGCAAGCCTCGCCATGGCCGCGTTTCGAACTGTGGTGGTCTGCACCAGCGCAGGAGAAAGGGGGTTGCCACCCAGATTTGCTGCCGGGTCAGCGCCCACCGGCGGCGGATGCGGAGACGGGAGAGATCCGCAGGAGGGGCAGGCCTTCAGCAAGGTGACACAGCGCCGCTCACGCTGCCCTGGCACAGGTGCAGGCTGACCCGCGCCCGGTTCAATAGCAGATCGCACAGCCACGCGTACACCAGCGCGATGTATGCCAGTTGCGCCCAGCCCACGTAGCTGCCGAACACGACGGTGTGCAGCCAGTTCTGGCCCCAAAGGTAGATGGCGCTGCTTGCCAGCGTGGCCAGAAGGAGGGTGGCGGTGGCCGGCACCAGCGATACCCCACCGGCGCCGTGGGGTCGCCGCCATGCGGCCAGGCCCAGCAGGGCGAATGCCAGGGCATTGGCGCCGCTGAAGATGCGCAATTCGCGCAACAGCTTTTCGGCCGTGTCCATGTAGGCGCTGCGGATCAGCGCATCGAGCTGGGCCTGCATCTGCTGCGCGGTGCCAATCTGCAGTTCCAGCCGTTGTTGCCGCCGTTTGCGGCACTCGCACGCCGGAATCCCCATCTCGGCCGCAATGGCCGCGACCCGGGCGGGCAGGCCCGCAGACAGCGCCTTGCGAGCGGCGTCGATCTCCTGTTCCTTGCCGCGCAAGAAGACCCGCGCCTGGGCGCTCAGAAAGCGTTCGTCCAGGGCCCGGAGCTTTTCGCCCGTCTTGTGCTCGATCTGCTGGCGGATCAGCTCGCGCGCACCGTGTTCAATCCAGGTAGGTTGCAGCAGCGATACCAGCAGCAACCCGCCGAAGGCGGCGCTGCCCAGCAGGGACAGCAGGAGTACGAAAGAGCGAAACAAGGTGGAGATCTCCGATGTTCGGTGCAGCTTAGCTCTGCGCAGACCGCACGTCGGCACATCCACTTTCGAGTACCAGCCGGCCCAGTGCGGGCTCCGTGAGCCGGTAGCTCAGCCGTTCGGCCACGCGCTCGGCACCCAGGCTTTCGTAGAACAGGATCCCCCGGGCGTTTGAAGCCTTCACAGGCCAGTCGATGCGGCGGCAGCCGTGTTCCATGGCATATCGGGCGAGCCCGTGCATGAGCGCCCGGCCCGCGCCCTGGCTTCTTGCGGCCGAACTTACATACAACTCTTTGAGCTGGCAGTGTCTGCGCTGGTCCTCTGCAAATTCGACCAACGAATACACCAGCGAGAAGGCCGCCAGGCCCACCACAACGCCATCGCTGCGCGAAGCCACCAGCAAACGCTGGGCGGAGCCGGGCGCCAAGAGGTTCTGGCGAAGATGCTCCATCACCACCTGCCGAGGGGGTGTGGCGCCTTGGTTGTAGAAGGCGTGCAGTTCGCACAGCAGGTCGACCAGTGATGCATGCTGGTGTTCGGCGACCAGCTCAATACGAAAGCGGTGTTTTGTGGGATGGGGGGCCTGCATATGGTTTTCTCACCAGGAAGCGTCTGCAACAGGACGAGCCGCGCATTCTGGCCCCTCCTGCGTGTCCAATGGCCATCGCATCACAGTCGGTACACGCCCTGCGGCGTGCTTCGCGCAGGGGATAGTTGGTCAGGACTTCCGTGGGCCATGCCGACCGTGGGCGTGCGTTGTGTGTACCGGCTGCCTAGGCTTTCACCGCAATCACTTCCATACAGACGCGGTACCGCTGGCTGATGCCATAGCGCACGGGCTTGAAGCCACATTCGGCCAGCAATGCATACAGGCGGTCGCGGTCGAAGTTGTGATAGTGCTCGATTTCACCCCAGTACGGGTTCGCATTGCCGGCATCCAGTGCCTTCCAGACCATGGAGCCCGAGTTGGGCATGGAGATCAGCAGCACGCCCCCCGGTTGCAACAGTCGGTGGGCGGCATGCAGGCCTACCTTGGGATACGGCATGTGCTCCAGCACATCTGCCATGCTGATCACACTGGCGGGGCGAGACAGCTCGAACCCTTTGACATCCTGGCAATGGGCTGCCACGCCCCATCGGCGCAACTCTTCCACCGATTGCGGACGCAGGTCCAGGCCCACAGGCTCGAAGCCGTACTCGTGCGCCGTGAACAGAAGCGATGCATTGCCAAACCCCACGTCCAGCCACGTGCCGCCGGTCTGGTAGGGCAGCACTTTCTCAATCATCTGCGCAGACACATAACGCTGCCGCTCCAGGTCATAGCCCACCACCTGGGATTCGTTGGTGCCACGGAAAACGATATTCAGCGCTGCTTCGGTGTAGTAGCCGCTGCGAAAAACATGCTGGCACGCCGCGCATTGGCTCCAATGCATGGTGCGAGAGAGTTCTTGGCTGTAGCGAGGGTGGTGGGAACAGTCCGCACTGCGCAGCGGACGAAAGGCTTTGCTCTCGCACAACGGGCATGCCTGGTAGTCGATCAACTCATTGGCCAGGACTGCGGGGGTGTTTGCTGGAGGCCTGTAAGTCACCGGCGCAGCTGGGAAGGAGTACTTGATCATTGCCTCATTCTAGGAGCCTGTGATCTGCGCATGAGGAGCGCCCTGGCGTCACGCCGAATTGCAAACGCCGCAAGCGCAAAGAGCACGGCCCACGAGACGGAAGCTCCGGTCAGTACGTGCAGGAGGTAGGCCGGGGCCCCGCCCTCGGGCACGAGCCAGTACACCACCGCAGTGGGAGTGATGTGCACAAGGAGTTCAGCCGTTTGGATGCCGGGCCACAGGCAGGCGGTCGAAGCCCATCCAGGCGGCAGGACCCCCCAGTGCCAACGCGCCGACAGCCGCCGAGAAACCAATACCGACCAGCACAGCGGCGCGCAAGCCCTTCATGCGGCCAACCAACGCTGCACGGTTCCAGCGTGCCGCTTCCAGCAGCCGATGGAAGCGGGGCGGAGCGCTGGGACAGATCGAGCGGCGTGAAAGCGAGCCGAGCACCACAAATGCTATAAAAACAATAGCTTTTCGCGCTTGTCAGACAAGCGCCAGGTGCCAAAAAAACCTCCAATCCGAGCCGCGCCAGTCAGCGAGCCCGTTCACGCGGCGGCCTACTCACAGCGCAAAAATTTTCCCCGGATTCAGGATGTTCTTCGGGTCCAGCGCCCGCTTGATGGCGCGCATCATGTCCACCGCGCCCGTGCCGGTCTCGTCCAGCAAAAAGCCCATCTTGTGGATGCCCACGCCATGCTCACCGGTGCAGGTGCCGCCCATGCTGAGGGCGCGGGCCACCAGCGTGTGGTTCATGGCTTCGGCCTTGGTGCGTTCTTCGGCGCTGTTGGGGTCGATGAGGTAGCCGAAATGGAAGTTGCCGTCGCCCACGTGGCCGACGAGGAAGTAGGGGATGCCGCTGGCTTCGACTTCGTCCACGGATTCGAGCAGGCAGTCGGCCAGGCGGCTGATGGGCACGCAGGTGTCGGTGCTGATGGCGCGGCAGCCGGGGCGGCTTTGCACGGCGGCAAAGTAGGCGTTGTGCCGGGCCGTCCACAGGCGGGTGCGCTCTTCGGGTGTGCTGGCCCATTCAAAGGCCTGGCCGCCGAATTCGCTGGCGATGTCTTGCACCATCTCGGCCTGTTCCTTCACGCTGGCGGGCGAGCCGTGGAACTCCATGAGCAGCATGGGTTCTTCGCGCAGATTGAGCTTGCTGTGCGCGTTCACCATGCGCACGGTGTGGTGGTCGATCAGTTCCACGCGGGCGATGGGCACACCCAGCTGGATGGTCTGGATGGTGGTGCGCACGGCGGCCTCGATGCTCGGGAACGAGCAGATGGCCGCGCTCACGGCCTCGGGCAGGGGGTACAGGCGCACGGTGATCTGCGTCATGATGCCCAGCGTGCCTTCGCTGCCCACCAGTAGGCGCGTGAGGTCGTAGCCCGCGCTGCTCTTTTTGGCGCGCGTGCCGGTGTGGATGACCTCGCCGCTGGCGGTCACTACCTCCAGCGCCAGCACGTTCTCGCGCATGGTGCCGTAGCGCACGGCGTTGGTGCCGCTGGCGCGGGTGGCGGCCATGCCGCCAATGCTGGCGTCGGCGCCGGGGTCGATGGGGAAAAACAGGCCGGTGTCCTTGATCGCATCGTTCAGTGCTTTGCGCGTGATGCCGGGCTGCACGGTCACCGTGAGGTCTTCGGCATTGATGCTCAGCACCTGGTTCATGCGGCTCACGTCGATGCTGATGCCGCCCTGCACGGCCAGCAGGTGGCCTTCAAGCGACGAGCCCGCGCCGTAAGGGATGACGGGCACTTCGTACTGGCTGGCCAGCTTCACCGCGTCGGCCACATCCTGCGTGCTTTCGGCAAACACCACGGCGCTGGGCGGCGGGGCCTGCAGCGAGCCCTCGTCGCGCCCGTGCTGCTCGCGCACGGCCTGGGCCAGCGAGCATTGCGCGGCAAAGCGGGCCTGCAGCGCATCGATGAGGGCCTGGGGCACGTCGCGCAGCTTGATTTCGGGCAGCAGGTGTGCGGCAGCGGTGGGGGCGTTCATGGTGTGTGTCTCCGGTGGGTGCGGTCAGTGAGAAGCATTCTAGGTTCGGCCCCGTGCAAGGGCTCTGGGTGATCCAACTTGGGCCTGTGCAGGGATGCGGGTATTCACGGGCTTGCTGGTCCACGGCAGCATAAATACATTACGTTCGAAATGTATATTGTCAAAACGCCATGACCCACCGTGTTTCCCCCAAGGCCGGGGTGCGCCGCACCCATGCCGAGCGCAGCGCCGCCACGCGCCAGCACCTGATCGCCACGGCCATCGATGTGATCCAGCACCGCAGCCTGGAGGAGATGTCTATCCACGAGCTGGCCAAGTCGGCGGGCATGACCTCGGGTGCGGTGCAGCACCACTTCGAGTCGAAGGCGGTGCTGATGATGAATGTGCTGAGCGAGCTGATCGAGTCCACCGTGCGCTCGGGCGAACTCTGGCCCAGCCCCGCGCTGCCCGCGCGCGAACGGGCCGCGAAGTTTGTGCAGGCGGTGTGGAGTCTGGTCTATGCGCAGCCGCGCTTCATCGTGGCCTGGAACATCTACCTGGGCTGCCGCAACCAGCCCGAGGTGCTGGGCCACATCGCCGAGCTGCGCCAGAGTGTGCAGGCGCGCATGCACGAAGGCTTCTTCACGGCCTTCCCCGAGCTGGCGGCAGAACCCGACCGCGATGGCCTGTTGGGCCTGGTGCTGTCGTCGTTGCGCGGGCTGGGGATGCTGCAACTGTTTGCGCCAGCACAGCCATCAGCGCCCGATGCCGTCCAGCAGGCGCAGCTGGCCTGCCTGGCCGACTGGATCGCCACCCGGTGCGAGGCCGCAGCAGCCTCTGCGGCCACGCCCGCGAAGGTGCGCACGCGCCGTCGCTGACCCGTCTTTGCCTGCACGCCGCGCCGATCAGGCATCCCTCGCTTAAAAAATCACCAGGAGACACACCATGACTTCGGCTTCCACGCGCGCTCCGCGCCTCCTCGCGCTCGCCGCACTCGCTTGCCTGGCCGGTGGCGCCCTGGCGCAGCAGCCGGGTGGCTATCCGACCAAGCCCATCCAGCTCATCGCTCAGCAGCCGCCCGGCAGTGGCTCGGACGCGATGACGCGCGTGTGGGCCGACTGCGCTGCGCGCGAGCTGGGCCAGCCCGTGGTGGTGCAGAACAAGCCCGGGGCCAATGGCATCCTGGCCATCAACTACCTCAAGTCCCAGCCGGCCGACGGCTACAGCCTGCTGAGCATCGGCATGTCGCAGATGACGATCACGCCCTATGTCTACAAGCAGCCGCCGTATGACCCGCAACACGACTTTGACGGTGTGGCCGTGCTGGGCACATCGCCCCTGGTGCTGGCCGTTCCGCCCGGCATGGGCATCGCCAGCCTGGCTGACCTGCAGAAGCTGGCGCGGTCCACGCCCGGCGGCATCAACTTTGGCTCACCGGGCAAAGGCAGCCCTGCGCACCTGCTCACCTCGGCGCTGGTGGACAAGCTGGGCGTGCCCGGCACCCATGTGCCCTTTGTGGGTGAGGGCGCGGGCCTGACTGCGCTCATGGGCCAGCAGATCCACGCGATGACGTTGGTGATTGGCACGGCGGCGGCGCAGGTCAAGGCGGGCAAGCTGGTGCCGCTGGCGCTGTTCGGTGCCCAGCGCTCGGCGCTGCTGCCCGATGTGCCCACCATCGCTGAGGCCCTGCCCGCCGCCAGCGACTTGGCGCGGCCTGCGTGGATTGCGGTGGTGGCCAAGGCAGGCACCTCGCCCGAGCTGCTGAACCGGCTCAATGCCGTCACCGAAAGATGCCGTGGTGGTGATGCGCAGTACAAGTCCCGCCTGGAAGCCATGAACGTCACACTGACCACTTCCACACCCGGCGATGCCCGCACCTGGGCGGCCCGCGATGCGGCAGTGTGGCGCCCGCTGATCGACAAGCTGGGCCTGGCCACGGAATGAGTGCGAGCACAGCGGCGCCGCTGGTCACGTTGTCCCATGGCGGGCAGCTGCGCGGCCTGTGGGAGCAGGGTGTGCGTGTGTTCCGGGGTGTGCCATATGCGCAGGCGCCGAGCGGCACTTTGCGCTTTGCGACGCCGGTGCCAGCGCTACCGTGGCCTGGCGTGCGCGATGCCACCGAGTTTGCGCCGATGGCACCGCAGCTGCCCCGCACGGCGCGTGCGGATGCGCCGATACTGGGGGGCGAGGACTGCCTGGCCGTGAACGTATGGGCCCCGCCTGCCGAGCCCGGCGCCCGCCTGCCCGTGATGGTGTGGGTGCATGGCGGCGGGTTCTTTCGCGGGGCGGCCAGCGAGCCGCTGTACGACGGCGCTTCATTTGCCCGGCAGGGCTTGGTGTTTGTGTCGCTGCAGTACCGCTTGGGCATCGACGGTTTCCTGCATTTCGAGGACGAGGCTGGTTCGCGGGGCGGCGCAGCGCCCGCCAATCGCGGCCTGCTGGACTTGTTGGCCGCGCTGCAGTGGGTGCGCGAGCACATCTCCGCCTGGGGCGGCGACCCGGCGCAGGTCACGGTGTTCGGCCAGTCGGCCGGTGCGGGCGCACTGGCCTGTGTGCTGGGCATGCCCGCATCGCGCGGGCTCTTGCAGCGCGCCATCTTGCAGAGCCCGAGCGTGGCCTGCCAGACGCTGCAAGAGGCCGCAGCTGCACGCCGCGCTGTGGCTGCACTGGTGGGGGTGGCGCCCTCTCTGGCTGCGCTGGGTGCGGCAGCCCGGCCTGCCGTGCTGCACGCGGTGCACCGCCTCGCGGCAGACCCGGCCCTGCGGCAGCAGCACGGCCTGGGCATCCGCAACTTCTTTCCCCTGCGGCCCGTGGTGGACGGGCAGGTGCTTGTTGCGTCGCCGCTGCAGGCGCTGGCGCAGCAGTGGGCAGCGCACCCGCCAGACTTGCAGGTGCTGGTGGGTTGCAATGCCGAGGAGATGCGCCTGTACCACGTGCCGGGCGGCGCGATGGACCGCGTGACCGAGGCGCAGGTGCTGGCTTTTGCGCAGGAGGTGGGTTTGGGCGCGGATGCGGTGCAGGCCCTGCGCGCCACATTGCCGCCCACACACCCAACGCCCGGCGAGCTGCTGTGTGCCCTGCAGTCCGACTTTTACTACCGCGTGCCCGCCCAGCGCATTGCAGCGCTGGCCAGCCGCTGGGCCCGCAGTGCCCATGCCTACGAATTCGCCTGGCCTTCGCCGCAGTGGCGGGGGCGCCTGGGGGCGGCGCATGGGGTAGAGCTGCCGTTTGTTTTCGGCAACCTCCACACCACCACGGGGCAGGAACTGACAGGGCCCAGGCCACCCACCGCGCTGGCTGCGACCATGCACCAGGGCTGGGTGGCGTTTGCACAAAGGGGCGACCCCGGATGGGCGCCGTACGCGGGCGTGCAACCGCTGGTTCAGCGGTTCGGTGTGGCATCGCCTGCGTATGCGCCCCATCCGGAGCCTGTGCGGCTCTCGCTGTGGGACGGTCTTCTCTGACAAAGTAGCCGCCGAGGTAGCTGCAGAGGTAGATGCCGGAGCGGTGGCTCGCTACACTGGTCCGGCGTCTTGTTGACTACTTCAAACAGAGGGGGTTGCCATGGCTTCAGCCAATGTGGGGGATTGCCTGTCGGGTGCCTGGGGCATCTTCAAGAACAACGCCATCACCCATGTGGTGTGCACCTTGCTGGTGATGGTGGTGGCCAGCATCAGCGCGGGCCTGCTGGCCGGGCCCATGGTGGTGGGCTACATGCGCATGATCGAGCGCGAGGCGCGCGGTGAGGCGGTGCAGATCGGCGACATCTTCCGGGGCTTTGACGACTTTGTGCCCGCGTTTGTGGCCGGGCTCATCAGCTCGCTGGTGGTGTCGCTGGGCTTCATGCTGTGTTTCATCCCCGGTCTGCTGGTCATGGCGCTGCCCCCGGTGGCGCTGTTCCTCGTGGCGCGCGGCGAGCGCGATGGTGTGGCCGCCTTCAACCAGGCCTGGAGCATCGTGACGAAGAACCTGGGCTCGGCGTTTTTCTGTTCGCTGGTGCTGGGCATCGTGGGTTCGCTGGGCTTTTTGCTCTGCGGGGTGGGCGCGCTGCTGACGCTGCCGCTGTCCACCATCGGCTCTTACTACATGGCGCGCCAGCTGGTGGGCGATGAACCGGTGGCACTCCCTCCCCTCTGACCCCGGGCCTGTGGTGGTGCCGGTGACCAGATCGCCCGCCTGGCAGCCGCTGGACGGGAACGCTCGGCGGCTGCGGCTGGCGTTCGGCCTGGGCTGGCCGCTGGCCATGGCCGCCACGCCCTGGTGGCTGGGGCAGGGCGGGCTGGGCCTGGGCTGCGGGTTTCGCGCGCTGACGGGCATGCCCTGCCCGCTGTGTGGCGGCACACATGCGTGTGCGGCGCTGGTGCAGGGCGATTGGGCGGCCGCCTGGGCCGCCAACCCGGGCGCGGTGCTGTTGCTGGCGTGGCTGGTGCTGCTGGCGGGCCAGGCGGTGGTGGAAGGCACGCTGGGCCACCGCCGCACGGTGCGCTGGCCGTGGTGGCATCCGGCAGTGCCGGTGGCTGTGGGCGGCGGATTGCTGCTGCCCTGGCTGCTGCGCCTTGCGGGGCTGGCGTAGCTGGGTGCCCAGCCTTCTTTCTCGTTCTTCTCTCTCTCCCTATTCCCTTCCAACTTTTCGGGCACGCGCGTGCACCGCTTGTGATGTGCGCGCACCACTTGCATGCAAAGTGGCGTGTCCGTGGTGCCAGGGAACCGCCCGGTGCACAGCATCCGTGCGCCAGACTGGTGCTTTCGGCTTGTATACCAGTTGGCACGGAATCTGCGTAACCGCAGGCAATGACCACCGCCACCGAGATCAGCAACCGCATCATCGAAGCCGTGATGGCGCAGAAACTCGCGCCCGGCTCCCGCCTGGGCGAGCAGCAACTGGCCATGCTGTTCGACTGCAGCCGCACCATCGTGCGCGAGGCGCTCACGCGGCTGGCCACGCGGGGCATCGTCACCGTGAGCGCCCGGCGCGGCTGGTACGTGATCGAGCCTTCGCAAGACGAAGCGCGCGAGGCCTTCGAGGCGCGCCGCGTGATCGAACTGGGCTTGCTGCACCAGCTCAAGGTGGTGGACAAAGCCGCGTTGCGCCAGCTCAAAAGCCATCTGCAGCGCGAAAAGGCCGCGCTGGCGGGCACCGATGTGGGCATGCGCAGCTTTCTGCTGGGCGACTTCCATGTGTGCCTGGCCGAGTGCCTGGGCAACAGCCTGCTGGCCGACACGCTGCGCGACTTCACGGCGCGCACCACGCTCATCGCCATGCTCTACCAGTCGTCGCACGATGCGGCGCAGAGCTGCGCCGACCACGTGCGCATCGTCGAGGCGCTGGAGGCAGGCGACATTGCCCGCGCCGAAGCGCTGATGTCCGAGCACATCGGCACGGTGCAGTCGGCCCTGCGCCTGCAGGCCAGCAGCGACCCGCTGGCCGGGCTGCGCGATGCGCTGGCACCGGTGAGCAAGAGCCCCGCACAAGCCACCCCACCGGCTCGCGCGCGCAAGCCCCGCGCCACCCCCAAGAGTTCCACCCCCCCAGCGTCTGACCCAGACGCGCCTGCCGACGCATCCACCTACCTAGGAGCCCTGCTATGACCACCGTCCGCACCGTCACCTCGTCCACCCGCCGCCTGACCCTGGGCGTGCTTACCGCCACCGGCCTCGCAGCTGCCCTGATGGCGCCTGCCGCCTACGCGCAGAACGCGCTGGACAACATCCTCAAGGCCAAGGAAATCAAGATCGCCATCCCCACCGACTACCCGCCCTACGGCTTTGTCGGCACGGACCTCAAGCCCCAGGGCCTGGATGTCGAGATGGCCAATTACATCGCCACCAAGCTGGGCGTGAAGGTCGAGCTGATCCCCGTGACCAGCGCCAACCGTATCCCCTACCTGCAGACGCAGAAGGCCGACCTCGTCATCTCCACGCTGGGCAAGAACCCCGAGCGCGAAAAGGTGGTCGACTTCACTGCGGCCTATGCGCCGTTCTTCCAGGCCGTGTTTGCCAGCAAGAGCCTGAACATCAAGAGTTTTGCCGACCTCACGGGCAAGAGCGTGGCCGTGACGCGTGGCGCCATGGAAGACCAGGAACTGGCCAAGGTCGCCCCCCCCGGCGTGGACGTGAAACGCTTTGAAGACCACGCGGCCAGCATCTCGGCTTTCGTGTCGGGCCAGACGCAGGCGATTGCCACCAGCGCCTCCACGGCGGGCACCATCATGGTCAAGAACCCCAATCTGCAGACCGAATACAAGCTGCTGCTGAAAGACAGCCCCAACTTCATCGGCGTGGCCAAGGGCGAGGACAAGCTGCGCCTGCGTGTGAACGAAATCATTGCCGAGGCGCGCAAATCCGGCGACATCGACAAGATGTCCAGCAAGTGGCTGGGCCGCCCTGCGGGCGATCTGCCCCTGTAATCGCTGTTGTCGCCCCTGCTGAAAGAACCGAACAGGACCGTGGCGTGACAAGCGCCACAGGGCATTCGCACCATGCTGATTGCGCTTGACTTTTCTGCCGTGCTGTCCTCGTGGCCGTTGCTGGTGCGCGGCGTGCTCTGGACCATTGGCCTGACCATCGTGGGCACCGTGCTGGGCCTGCTGCTGGGCACCGCCTGTGCCTGGGCACGCGCCCGCAACCTCGGGCCGCGTGCACTGCCACTGCGCTGGGCGGTGGCCAGCTATGTGGAGCTAGTGCGCAACACGCCTTTCATCGTGCAGCTGTTCTTCCTGTTCTTCGGGCTGCCCGCGCTGGGGCTCAAGCTCTCGCCCGAGTTTGCATCGGTGCTGGCCATGGTGATCAACCTGGGCGCGTATTCCGCCGAAATCATCCGCGCAGGCATCGAGGCCACGCCACGCGGCCAGATCGAAGCCGCGCACAGTCTGGCGCTGACGCCGGGCCAGACCTTCCGGCGCGTGGTGCTGCCGCCCGCGCTGCAAAAGGTGTGGCCCGCCATGGTCAGCCAGATCATCATCGTGATGCTGGGATCGGCCGTGTGCGGGCAGATCTCCACACCCGAGCTGAGCTACGCCGCCAACCTCATCTCCAGCAACACCTTCCGCGCTTTCGAGGCCTTCATCCTGGCCACTGCCGTGTACCTGGTGCTGTCCATGCTCACCCGCCGCCTGCTGATGTGGGCGGGTGCACGTTTCCTGGTCGGGAGGTAAGCCGCCATGGTCGAGTTCTCTCTGTGGGACATCCTGCGCAACCTGCTGCTGGCAGCGCGCTGGACGGTATCCCTGTCTCTCATCGCCTTCATCGGTGGTGGCCTGGTAGGCCTGGTGCTGCTGGTGCTGCGCCTGTCCAAGGTGCGTGGCGTGGAACGGGCAGTGGGCGCCTATGTGCAGGTGTTCCAGGGCACGCCGCTGCTCATGCAGCTGTTCCTGGCGTACTTCGGCATTGCGCTGTTTGGCATCAAGACATCGCCCTGGACGGCCGCTGCGGTGGCCCTCACGCTCTACACCAGTGCCTACCTCACCGAGATCTGGCGAGGCTGCGTGGCCTCCATCCCCAAGGGGCAGTGGGAGGCGGCGCAAAGCCTGGCACTCAACTTTGTCGAGCAGCTGCGCCATGTGGTGCTGCCGCAGGCGCTGCGCATTGCGGTGCCGCCCACGGTGGGTTTTCTGGTGCAGGTGATCAAGGGTACGGCGCTGGCTTCGGTGATTGGTTTTGTCGAGCTGACTAAGGCGGGCAGCATGATCTCCAACGCCACCTACCAGCCCTTCCTCGTCTACGCCTGTGTCGCCCTGCTGTATTTTGTTTTGTGCTTTCCGGTAAGCCTGGTGGCGCAATCGCTTGAAAGGAAACTCCATGGCAACCGCCGCTGAAGCCACCACGGCTACCCCCACTCCCGCCCACGACGGCATCGTGGTGGGCGAGCCACCCATCGTGGACATCACCGCCTTGCGCAAGTCCTATGGCACGAACGAAGTGCTCAAAGGCATCGACCTCAAAGTGCAAAAGGGCGAGGTGATTGCCATCATCGGAAAAAGTGGCTCGGGCAAGAGCACGCTGCTGCGCTGCGTGAACGGGCTGGAGGTTTTTCAGGAAGGCGCTCTGAGCGTCAACGGCAAGAAGCTCATGCACGACAGCCCCACTGCGATGCGGGAGTTGCGCCAGCAGGTGGGCATGATCTTTCAGAGCTTCAACTTGTTCCCGCACCTGAGCGTGGGCCGCAACATCATGCTGGCCCCCACGCTGGTGAAGGCGCGTGATGCCAAGACGGCAGAAGCGCAGGCGCGCAAGCTGCTCGAACGTGTGGGTCTGGCCGAAAAGTTTGACGCCATGCCCGATCAGCTCTCGGGCGGGCAGCAGCAGCGCGTGGCCATTGCGCGCGCGCTGGCCATGGAGCCGCAGGTGCTGCTGTGCGACGAGATCACCTCGGCGCTGGATCCAGAGCTGGTGGGCGAGGTGCTGCGCGTGGTGGAGTCGCTGGCACTTGAAGGCATGACACTGATGATGGTCACACACGAGATGGCGTTTGCCCGCAAGGTGAGTGACCGCGTGATCTTCATGCACCAGGGCCGTGTGCATGAAACAGGTGCGCCCGCCGAGCTGTTTGGCAACCCGCAGACGCCGGAGCTGCAGCAGTTCCTGTCGTCGCTGCACGACTGACCCAAAACAAAGCCCGCCTGCGGTCTGGAGAGTTCCAGTGCAGGCGGGTCCGCAGGCCCCAATGGCCCGCTACATCCCAGAGGCCACCCGGAGGCTGGTACCGTGCCAGGTCCAGGCGCCTTACAAAAAAATCAGGACAGAAGGCCCTTCTCGAATTCTGAGGGTGACAGTGCGCCGCTCTGGTCCTTGTCCAGTTCCTTGAAGCGCTGGCTGATGGCCGGCAGCTGGGTCGCTTCCTTCTCGGTCAGCTGGCCGTCCTTGTCGAGGTCTGCGCGGTTGAATGCCGTGGTGGCCGCCCTGGACGGGTTGCCGGTGCCGGGGCCATACGAATATTTGGAGTCCGCCTGGGGTGCCGTTTTACTGGCTGGGGCGGGCTGGGGGGATGCCGAAGTGGTCTGTGCTTGCAATGCGCCCGCGCCGCCCAGGGAGATGGCGGCGAAAAGCATCACGCTGCGCGTGTCGAACGAATAGGTGCGTCGTTGCAGTGCTTTCATGGAAGCTAAGCTCCTTCGAAGTTGAACAGGGTTGCATTGCACCGCAGCACGGTGGTGAAGGCCAGCACTCTTGCCTGCTGTTGCCCAGGTCAACATTTCCCAGCGTGGTGTAACCCGGCAGTACCGGCACATGTAGTTTTTGCGGGTGGATGTAGCCAGAAGTAGCTCGCAGGTTGCCTGCAGCCCTGGCATCGGTGAGAGAGGCTTGGGGCGGCATGCCCACGGTGGCGCTTGTGCGCAGGATGACCGGCAGGCCCGTGTACGTCCTACAAGCGACGGACGTGCGCGCCAAAACAATGAATCCAAGCAATTCGCTTGTTCTGGTGTTTTATCGAAGGAGCCTTTCATGCAAAAGCAAACCATCCTCGCCGCCCTGGCCACACTGGCGTGCACCGCCGCCTTGGCACAAGCCCCCGCCAATGTCACCGCGCGTCCGCCTGCAGAAGTCAACCCCACCGCATCGGGCGGCGCTGCGGCTGCCAATGCCCAGAACAAGGTGGACATGCGCAGCAGCCAGAGCAGCGCAGCACCCGCCAACCCCACCGCGGGTGACGGCCGTGCCGCCCCTGTGGCCGAAATCAACCCGAGTGCAGCAGGCGGCAAGGCCGCAGCCACCGCACAGACGCGTGTCAATGCACGCTTGATGGACAGCAATGGCGACGGGATGGTGTCGCGCAAGGAGTGGGACACCTACCATGCGAACGCCTGGAACACCCTGCAGCCCACGAACACGGGCGTATCCACCGCCGACATTGACAAGCTCAACCGCACCCCCATGACCCACTGATCGGGCCGTGCGTAGCCAACGGGTTCGAACCAACGCCCCTGCATGTGATGGCAGGGGCGTTGGTCTGTCTGGGCAGCGCGGAGCACGGTGAAGCCATATCGTAATGTGGCTTCTTGTGCGGAGAGCAGGGTGATAGGCCCCCTCTCACCCCAGTAGGCCTGGGTGGCGGAGAATCTGCGAATTCTTCCACCGCATGCGGCGCCCCTGCCACCTGCGCTACACCTTACCGAGGCACCCCATGGGCAACCGACTCACACAGATCGCCACACGCACCGGCGACGCCGGTACCACCGGACTGGGCAACAACCAACGCGTTTCCAAAAACAGCCTGCGCATCCATGCTCTGGGCGACGTGGACGAACTCAACTCCCACATCGGCCTGCTGCTGTGCGAGCGCGTTCCCGCCGATGTGCGCGAGCTGCTTGTCGAGGTACAGCACCAGCTGTTCAACCTGGGGGGCGAGTTGTCGATTCCCGGCTACGAACTGCTCAAGGCCGAGGCGGTGCTGGCGCTCGACGAGGCGCTGGCCCACCACAACGCGGCGCTGCCCCGGCTGCAGGAGTTCATCCTTCCCGCAGGCACCCGCGCCGCCGCGCAAGCCCATGTCTGCCGCACAGTGGCGCGCCGCGCGGAGCGTGTGGTGGTGGCGCTGGGCAACGAAGAGGCCATCAACGACGCACCCCGGCAGTACCTCAACCGCCTGTCCGACCTGATGTTCGTGCTCGCCCGCGTGCTCAACCGCATGGACGGTGGCGATGACGTGTACTGGAAAAGCGAGCGCCTGGCGCAGCAGAATGCTACTGAATAGATAGCTATCAGCGCTTTTATATCAAGCGCTGGAGGCTTATTTCGGCTCTCTTCCATTTCGGGTGGAACGCCACATTCCCCACCAGAGCCATGGTCAGGCCCTTGCTTTTCGCAAAGGACTGCCTGGCAGGTGAGTGAGCTTGCCAGCAATCAAGAACGCCATGGCGATGAAGTGATCGGTGGTGCCATAGCCACGCGCCTTGGCCTTAGCTGCTTGCAACAGTGAGTTCACCGCCTCCACATAGCCGGTGTGCAGATGAGAAGCATCAAACGCCTGGAGTATTCCCGCCCAGTGTTGCTGGATGGTCTTGGCCAAGTCCTTGAAGGGCTGCAAGCGGCTGCGTTGCGCCCAGTGCAGCCATTTCTTGAGTGCCTGTGCACTGCTGGCGGCATCCGCGTCTGAGTTCCTGTAAACATCGCGCAGCGCCTCCTTCATCCGCCACGCCCTGGCGGTCTTCAATCGGGTGCGAGGCAGCCAATCCATCTTTGCCTGCTCTTTGTCCGTCCACTTGGCTTTGTCCTTGAGCCAGCACCAACGGGTCTTCTTGAGCCAGCGCTCGCCCCGGGCCTCTTCCCGCCGCACTGCGTCCACTGCCCGGTTGGCCATCTGCACCACATGAAAGCCATCAAAGGCAATGGCCGCCTGGGGCAAGTGCTGGCCTGCTCCTGCGATAAAGGCCTTGGACATGTCCATGCACACCACCTGGATGGCTTCGGGCCTGCCTTGGTGGCTCTTGAGGTCCGCCGCAAAGCGCTGCACGGTGCTGGCATCCTTGCCGGGTGTGGCGTAGATCAGTCGCGCCCGCTCAAGATCGTGCACCAGGGTGATGTAGCTGTGGCCTTTGGCGCAGCTGGTCTCATCGATACCGATGACCGCCACACCCGCGTAGCTCTCCTTGGCGCGCGCCAAGCTGACATGGGCATCGATCTGGCGCCACAAGGCGTTGTCCGCACAGCGCAGGATGCGTGCACACGCGGCCACCGGCATCTCACGGGCCAGCGTCAGAGCCAGAGCCTCGAACATGAGCGTGAAGCGGCTGCCCTCTCGCGCCCAGGGAACACTCAGCTGGGTCGTAGAGCTGCAGGCGCTGCATGACACGCGAGGCAGCGCGCAGTGCACGTAGGCTTCGAACTGAAAGAAATCAAGATGCCGCCAGCTGCGCTGGCGGTGGTCATGCAGTTTCTGCTCAGCTGCGGCGCAAACGGGGCAGGCGGCACTGCCCGATTGCCAGACCACGTACAGGTCGATGCGGCTGCGCTCGACATCCAGTGCAACACGCTCCACAGCCCAGGGCGCGGCCAGCCCCAACGCTTGGCAGAACAACGCTTCTTGCATCGGGAGGGCTCCTGTTCAGGGGGTGTCAATGGATTTATTTGAACTGTAGTGTTCCACCCGAAACGGAAGAGAGCCTTATTTCTCTCAAATTCCCGCCATTTCAGAAACTGGCGTGCCCCCGGCCAGGACCGCCGCGCAAGGGCCGCCCCGCCGCGCTGGCGGTGTTCCCCTTCCCGAATCGCGTAAGCGATTCGAGAGAAGGGGGAAGGCGCGCAGCGCCTCAGGGGGATGAACCCTACCGGGGTGCCAGGATCGCCATCGTCAGCCGCGACACGCAGGTCAGCTCACCCGCTTCGTTGTGCATATCGATGTGCCACACATGCGTGGTGCGGCCAATGTGCACGGGCCGTGCCGTCCCGGTCACCCAGCCGCTGGTGGCAGAGCGCAGGTGGTTGGCGTTGATGTCCAGGCCCACGGCGCGGTAGCCCTCGGGCAGGGTGTAGTAGGCGCCGGTGGAGCCCAGCGACTCGGCCAGCACCACGCTGACCCCGCCGTGCAGCAGGCGAAAGGGTTGCACGGTGCGGTGGTCCACGGGCACCCGTGCACGCAGAAAATCGTCACCCACCTCGACAAATTCAATGCCCAGGTGCTCTACGGCGGTGTTGCGGTTGGCGGCCTCCAGCAGGGCCAGGTCGATGGGTTTTTTCCAGATGGGCATGGTGTTCAACGGGCGTCAGAGCCGGGTCAGTACGAGCCGCGATTGTGCCTATGGCCCGCGGTGAGCAGGTGGAGCTTCCTATGTACGCTCTCAGCTTTGCTGTATGCCCTCTGTCAGTGCGCTCACTACGCAAGCGGCTTTACCAGGGGCGGCCGATGACAAAACGCACGGGTTGGCGCACGGTCTCCATGTCTTCGTACAGCTCGGCCTGCAGTTCGCCGCGGGTAAAGGCTGTGTCGATATTCCACGTTTGCTGGTGTTCGTTGTTCATACGCGCCCACGCGCCGCGCTCGGCTTGCACCACTTGGCCGGAGGAGAGCTTGAAGGACAGCGTCTTGATGCGCAACAGCGTGTCATTGCCCTGGAACTGGACGCTCTTTCCATCCACCTTGAACTGCTTGATGTCTGCCCCGCCCAGCTTGATGGGGCCTGGGCGTTCCGGGTCGAAAGCCTGGGCCGCTTTTGTGGTCCGCTTGGCCACGCTGAGGGGGACCGTCCCTTCGAAGATCAGTCCGGTCACCGCCTTGTCGGGCAGCCGGTTGAGGGTCAGTGCGAAGCTGCGTGAGCGAGCGTCGGTTGAAAATTTCGGAAAGCTGGCGATGTCCGCCTGACCCAGGCTCTGGGTGGTTTTGTCGGGGAACACCGCCGTCACTCGCACGTCGCCTTTGTCAAAGAACGAGTTCGTCCACTGGGTGAAAAGACCGGAGCGCGTGGTGGCAATAGCGTTGACCTCCACCTTTTCCATGTCGCCGGTGGCAGCAAACGGAACCAGATTTTTGTCTCTGCCAGGAGGGGCCTCGATAAAAGTCACGCCCAGGATTTTTACGTCAATGGGAGTCTGCGCATACACCTGAAAGCTGCACGCCACCAGGGCGGCCCCAATCATCCGAGGCAAGGTCAACAATGCGAGATTTTTCATGCAATCGATCACTGAAGATGGTCGTGGCCTCGGCGGTGACACACCACAGAGGCTTGTGTGGAGCCGAAGTTTCTCCCTCTCTTCGGCCGGGGCATTGTGCAGTATGCGCAGCGGATAGATGCTGTGCATGCAGAAGCAATTGCCAGACAACAACCCTCTATAGTCGGTCCAAGGAAAGGGCGTTACAGACGCCTAGCACAGCTGACACGGCATGGTTCGGACGATCAATCCTCAGCCCACAAACTTGCCGTTGGCGCCCATCACCCCCAGGTCCAGAAAGCGCGAGCCCACATACGGCGCGCCGCCGGCGTAGTCGATGGACAGGCCGCCCAGGTCGCTGCTGCGGATACCGGCCAGTGCGCTGCGCAATTTGGCGCGGGTGAGCTCACGTCCGGCGCGTTCCAGGCCTTCGGTGAGCACGCGGGCATTCACATAGCCTTCAAAGCTGCGGGCCGAAAACTCCTGGTAGCCCAGCGCGCGCATGGCTTTCTGGTAGTCGCGCACCACGGCCACGCTGGTGCGGGCCGCGTCAGGCAGCACCATCGACAGCGCAATGCCCGAGGCCTTGCCGCCCAGCTGGCGCAGGTTGTCGCCCGACAGCGCCACGCTGGTGGCGGCCAGCGGCGTGCTGGACGACACTTTCTTGAACTCGTTGATCAGTGTGGCGGTAACGTCACCTGCGGTTCCGAGAAGCACAGCGGCGGCCTTGGCGGCCACGGCCTTACCCACCACATCGGGCACCTGCGTGCCCTGTGCATCCAGCTTGAAAGCCTTGGGTGCTGGTTGCTTGGCGGCTGCCATGGCCTTGTTCACGTCCGCCAGAAACTCGCGGCCAAACGCCGTGTCTTGGTACACGATGGCCAGGTCGTTCATGCCCATGGACACCAGCTTTTGCGTCAGGCGCTGGGCTTCGTCGGCGTAGCTGGCGCGCACGTGGAACACCGAGCGGTACTCGGCCTTGCGCAGCGACGTGGCACCGCTCTGTGGGGCCACATAGGGGATCTGCGCCTCGTCCACCAGCGGCAGGATGCGCTGGTTGTTGGCCGTGCCCATGCAGGAGATCAGCGAGACCACGTTGGCGTCGGCAATCAGCTTTCGCACGTTGTCTTCGGAGCGCGCGGCGTCGTAGCCGTCGTCCAGTGCCAGCAGCTTGATCTCGCGGCCATGGATGCCCTTGGCGTTGGCCTGTGCAATGCCCGCATCCAGCCCTTGCTTCAATTCCTTGCCCAGGCTGGCCAGTGCGCCGGTCATGCCGATGGAGCAGCCAATGGTCACGCTCTTGGCGTCCATGGGGTCCTGCACGCCCACGGCGCGCGAAGAGGTGGCAAGCAGCAGGCCGGTGCTGGCGGCCACAAGGGATTGGGTGAACTGACGGCGTTGCATGGTCAAAAAAACTCGCAGGCAAAAAAGCCACCAGCCCCGGATGGGGGCTGGTGGAGGGTGGACTGGGGGAGGTCGATAGACCTAGGGTTAACCCTGATTTTATCTGCCCAGGCTGGCAATTGGCTGTCAAAGGCCTGGCAGGCCTGGGGGTGTCCTCTTTACACAGTGCTGCCAGGGCCCGCTGGCGCGCGCATGCTGCCCGTCTCCACATACCGCTGGTGCCACGACAGCGCCTCGTTCAGCAGGTGCGGTGTGTGCTGGCCCACGGCGCCCCGCTTGGCGCGGGCTACGTAGTCGTGCAGCGCAGGGCGGAAGTCGGGGTGCGCGCAGCGGTCGATGATGATCTGCGCCCGTTGCGAGGGCGAGTGCCCACGCAGGTCGGCCAAACCCTGCTCGGTCACAAGGATCTGCACATCGTGCTCGGTGTGGTCCACATGCGAGGCCATGGGCACGATGCAGGAGATGCGGCCGTTCTTGGCCAGCGACGGCGTCATGAAGATCGACAGGTAGGCATTGCGCGCAAAGTCGCCCGAGCCGCCGATGCCGTTCATGATGGCCGAGCCCATGATGTGGGTCGAGTTCACGTTGCCGTAGATGTCGGCCTCGATCATGCCGTTCATGGCAATCAGGCCCATGCGGCGGATCAGCTCGGGGTGGTTGCTGATCTCCTGCGGGCGCAGCACGATGCGCTGCTTGTAATAGTCGATGCGCTCGTTGAAGTCCTGCATGGCCGCCGGGCTCAGCGACAGGGCGGTGGCCGAGGCGCTCGCCAGCGTGCCCGAGCGCAGCATGTCCAGCATGCCGTCCTGCAGCACCTCGGTGTACGCCGTGAGGTTCTCGAACGGCCCGTTGTTCAGCCCCGCCAGCACCGCGTTGGCGATGTTGCCCACGCCCGACTGCAGCGGCAGCAGGTCTTTGGGCAGGCGGCCCTTTTTCACCTCGTGCTGCAAAAACTCAATGATGTGGCCTGCGATGCGGTTGGAGGTGTCGTCCGGCGCGGCATACACACTGTTGCGGTCGGGCTGGTTGGTCATCACCACGGCGATCACCTTGCTCGGGTCGCAGCGCAGATAGGGCTCGCCGATGCGCTCGTCGGGCCGTGTCATCGGGATCGGCTTGCGGTGCGGCGGCACATCGGTGCCGTAGTAGATGTCGTGCATGCCTTCGAGCCCCGGGTGGTGCCATGCGTTCACCTCCAGGATGATTTTGTCGGCCTGGTCCAGCCAGGTCTTGTTGTTGCCCACCGAAGACGAGGGGATCAGCCGCCCGTCGGGCAACACGCCCGCCACCTCGACCACGGCCACGTCGAGCTTGCCCAGAAAGCCAAACCACACAAACTGCGCCACGTGCGACAGGTGGATGTCCACATACTGCATTTGCCCCGCATTGATCTGGCGGCGCACCGTCGGGTCGGACTGGTAGGGCAGGCGCATCTCGATGCCGTCCACCTGGGCCAGCGCGCCGTCCAGCTCAGGCGCGGTGCTGGCCCCCGTCCACAGACCGATCTTGAAGCCATGGCCCTGCGCGTTCAGGCTTTCGATGCGGCGGGCCAGCGCGCCCGGCACAGCCTTGGGGTAGCCCGCGCCGGTGAATCCGCTCATGCCCACATGGGCGCCGGCAGGGATCAGGGCGGCCGCTTCATCGGCGGACATGGTGCGGGAGAGAAAGTCGGGGTACAGCACCCGATCGGCCAGGGACATGAACAAACTCCGCAAAAAGAAAAAGGCCACCCGCCCGGTGAGCGGATGGCCCTGTGGACAAAACCCAGGATGCTAGCCTTCGTTCCTTACAAATTAAGGGTTAACCCTTACAAATGCGGTCCGGCGTCCCCATACCCGCAGATTACGCCGCTTTGCGGTTGAGCAGCGCGTACAGCAGGATCGCCCCGAACGTGGCGGTGCCGATGCCGCCCAGCGCAAACTGGCCGAACTTGAGCGTGAAGTCGCCCGTGCCCAGGATGAGGGTGATGGCCGCCACGATGAGGTTCTTGTTCTTCGAAAAGTCCACCTTGTTGTCCACCCAGATCTTGGCTCCCGCCACCGCGATCAGGCCAAACACCACGATGGACACACCACCCATCACCGGCAGCGGAATGGTCTGGATCAGCGCGCCGAACTTGGGGGAAAAGCCCAGCACCAGCGCAAACACGCCCGCCAGCAAGAACACGGCGGTGGAATAGATCTTGGTGGCGGCCATCACACCAATGTTTTCGGCGTAGGTGGTCACGCCTGTGCCGCCAGCAGCGCCGCTCACCATGGTGGCCACGCCGTCGCCAATGAACGCGCGGCCCATGTAGCGGTCCAGGTCGTGGCCCGTCATGGCCGTCACGGCCTTGATGTGGCCCAGGTTCTCGGCCACCAGGATGATGGCCACGGGCGCAATCAGCAGCATGGCATTGGCTTCGAACACCGGCGCAGCAAAGTTGGGCAAACCAAACCATGCGGCGTTGGCCAGTGCGGACAGGTCCATGGGCTTGCCCAGCCCCAGGCCATTGGTCAGCACCGCGTAGATGATGCTCGCCACGATCAAGCCCACCAGAATCAGCAGGCGCTGCACCATGCCGCGCGTGAGCACGGCCACCAGGCCCACGCTCACAAAGGTCACCACCTGCATCCAGCTGTCAAAGTTGCTGGCCGCCATGTTCTTGATGGGAATGCCCGCGAGGTTCAGCCCGATCACCGCCACCACCGAGCCCGTGACCACGGGCGGCATGAAGCGCTCGATCCAGCCCGTGCCAATGGCCTGCACCAGCGCGCCGATGAGCGTGTAGACCAGGCCACACGCAATGATGCCGCCCAGCGCCACGGCAATGTTGGCGTTGGCACCTTTGCCCGCGTAGCCCGTGGCCGCAATCACCACGCCAATGAACGCAAAGCTCGACCCCAGGTAGCTGGGCACTTTGCCGCCCGTGACCAGGAAGAAGATCAGCGTGCCCACGCCGCTCATCAAAATCGCCACGTTCGGGTCAAAGCCCATCAGGATGGGCGCCAGCACCGTGGCCCCAAACATCGCAATCACGTGCTGCACCCCCATCACCGCCGTCTGCGGCCAGGGCAGCCGCTCATCGGGCCCAATCACCCCACCTTGTTGCAGCACCTCAGCGCTTTTTGTGCGCCAGTTCATGAATCCCATCTTGTCGGTTCCTTGTTGTTGAGGCGCGAATGCTAGTGGATGGGTGAGGCAATGCCGCGAAGCTGCAACTCTTTCGCCGGGCGTCAGCCGTGCCCCGGGTTAGCATTTGGGCCTACCCCGCTCTGCCCCTTGTGGGCACCGCCGCCATGCACTCTCAGCCGTCCTGCCCCAACTGCCGCCAGCCCATGCAGGCCCACCGGTTCACCAGCAACCAGGGGCACTCGCTGGAACTGGACATCTGTTTTGCCTGCCAGGGCCTGTGGTTTGACCGGCACGAAAACCTCAAGCTCGCGCCCCAGTCGGTGGTCGAGCTGTTCCGCCTGCTGCACGAACACCGTACCGACCAGCACCAGCCCCTGGCAGAACGCATGGCCTGCCCGCGCTGCAACACAAGCCTGGCCAAAGGCTTCGACGTGGTGCGCAGCGGCCGCTACATGATCTACCGCTGCGCCCGCCTGCATGGCCGCTTCAGCACCTTCTCGTCCTTCATGGTCGAAAAAGGCTTTGTGCGCCACATGACGCGCCCCGAGATCGACGACCTGGCCAAACGCGTGGGCGCCATCTACTGCACCAGCTGCGGCGCCCCCGTGGACATCCGCAAGGACCACGCCTGCCCCTACTGCCGCGCTGCGTTCTCCCTCATCGACCCCGACGCCGTGGTGCGCGCCATGGAAGGCTACGCCAAGGCCAGCAGCGAGCGCACCACCCACGCCACCCCCTCGGTGGACATCGGCGACGCCCTGGTGGCCCTGGAGCGCGACCGCAGCCGCGCCGAACGCGAGCGGCAAAAGCGCGCGTTCACCAGCGCCAGTGATGCGAGCGACAGCTCATTCACGGGCGATCTGCTGACGGTCGGGGTGGAATTGGTGTGGGCCTTGATCAACACCAGAAGCCATCACTGAGGGCTTCCGAGGTGGAGCATGACAACGCCTCCCACCACGCACACCAGACCCACTACTTTGATGACACCCACTGGCTCGCCAAACAGCGCCATCCCCACCACGGCTGCGGCCGCCGTGCCGCTGGCCGCCCAGACTGCATAGGTGAGGCCCATGTCGAGCTGGCGCATGGCCACGGCCATGAGCCAGATGGCGAGTGCGTAGCAAGCAGCTGCCATACCGGACGGGAGGAGTCTGGAGAAGCCATCGGAGTACTTGAGCGCGACGGTTCCGGCAACTTCTGCAATGACGCTGGCTGCGACGAGCAGCCAGGCCGATAGGTTTGGATTCATGGGGCACCTTGGCCGAACATGCCCGTTTGTCACTTGTACCGAGTGACACGGGCAGTACGATGAAGCGGTACCCAGATGGTGAAGGGCCGCAGTGTAGCCACGCCCTTGCGATCCATCAAGAACACCCCACGCAGGCTCTGGCGGCCACTTGCGTTTGCGCGGATCATGGAGCGTTGACACAGCGGCAGCGCCGGATGGAGGGCGTGATGGTGTCCCTTCACGCACCCAGCCCATCCCCCGCACCACACTCCAACCCGTTCACAATGGCGCAGGCCTGTGTTCTGGTGGGCCCCGTCGCAAACAACCAACCAGCCGTGGCACCCGGTGGCCACAGGAGGAGAGGACCTTGCAGCCGCATCCGCCCCCAACCCGACGCCGTGCCCGCACCACCGCCGCCCCGGCGCAGCGCAACCCTGAGAACGCGGGGGATGGCGCCGCCGCCTCCGACTCCGCTACCCCCTGCCTGCTGCAGCGCGCCCACCTGCGGGCCGTGCCCAGCACCCTCCTGATCCCGCTGGCCGCGCGCGCGCGCGGGAGCCGTTACTTTCCCTGGCTGGCCTGCAACGACGTGGTGGCCACCAGCCTGGTGGAGCGCCTGGGTGCCGATGTGGAACCGTGCCTGGACGACTTGCCCACGGTGCTCAACGTACTGTGGCGCACGCGCGCCATCAAGGACGCGGGCCGCAGTTTCTTCCTTGCGCACCCGAAGGCTGGCGGCGTGAGCCTGGGCTGTGGCCTGTCGCACCACTTTCAGTGGCTCGATACGGGCGCCAACCAGTGGCTCGATGCTGATCTGCCCGAGGTCATGGACCTGCGCCGCGAGCTGCTGCCGGTGCGCTGCCCGCGCACGCGCCATGCCACGGTGGACATCACGCAGCCTGGCTGGTGGCAGCGGCTGGGGCTGCCAAAGGAGGAAGGGGAGGGCGATGGCGCGGGCGTGCAGCCGGTGTTCATCGTCTGCGAAGGAGTGCTCATGTACCTGCAGCCCGCGCAGGTGCAGGCCGTGCTGCGCGAGTTTGCCCAGTGCGCGCCGGAAGGCTCTCGCCTGGTGATTGATGTCATGACGCACCGTGCCGTGGGCCGCGCGGCGCAGCACGCCAGCGTGGGCCCCACGGGGGCGGAGTTCCACTGGGGCGTGGGCAGCATGGACGAGCTGGCCGCCGCACACCCGCGCCTGGCGCTGCTGCGCCAGCAGAGCGTGTCGGAGTGTTATGGCTGGCCGGGTGTGGTGCTGGAAACGTTGTGGTGGCCGTGGCTGGGGGCGCCGCTGTATGGCATGGCGACTCTCGGCGTGGACGGCGCGTAAAGCTGCTCGCCGGTGGCTGCTTGGCAGCACGCTCCTAGGAGCGCGCCAGCTGCGCCCACACCGGCGCCTTGCCCGTCAGCTGCCCCACGATGGCGGCCTGCAGCGGCGGCAGCCGCCGCGCGCCCTGCAGCACCAGCTGCCGCAGCAGGCGCGGCACGGGGCGCGTGTCGGTATACAGCCGCACGATGGCATTGGTGCCCTCGTACATCGGCCATGCGTGGCGGTGGTGCGCCCGCGCATAGGTGGCCAGGGCTTCGCCATTGCCGATGTCGTGGCCCTGGCTGCGGGCCGCCACCACGGCGGCTGTCAGGCGTTCCACACCGGCCAGACCCAGGTTGTAGCCATGCGCCGTCACGGGGTGCATGCCCACGGCGGCATCGCCCAGCAGCGCGCAGCGGTGGTCTGCAAAACGCTGCGCATACACAGCCACCAGCGGGTAGGCGTGGCGTTCGCCCTCCAGCTGCAAAGGCCCCAGGCGGTCGCCCAGCTGGGCCTGCACCGTAGCGGCGAAGGCCTGCGGGCTCTGGGCCATCAGCGCACCTGCGTCGGCAGTGCCCGCCGTGACCACCACCGAGCACAGCGCATGCCCCTCTTGGGGGTCATTGGGCAAGGGCAGCACCGCCAGCGTGCGTTCATAGCCAAAACACTCGTGCGCCACGCCGCCATGGGGTTGGGCATGGCGCATGCGGCAAACGATCACGGTGCGGCCAAAGTCCGTCATGCGTGCGCCAATGCCCAGCTGCCGCCGCGTGGCCGAGAAGCGACTGTCCGCCGCCACCAGCAGCGGGGCCTGCAGGCGCTGTGGCGGTGCCGCAGCGCCATCGGCGGAAGGCTGCGGCAGGTACTCCAGCTCGGCATGGGCGGCTTGCGTGGCCACGCGCACCACCTGGGCGCCGGTCACGATGCGGACACCCGGTGTGCGTGCCGCCACGGCATAGGCCGTGCGGCGCAGTGCGTGGTTGGGCACGATGAAGCCCAGAGCCTCCAGCCCCGTACCCTGGGTGCCCAGCTGCAGGGCGCTGCGCTGGCCCAGCGGGCCGTCGTGCACCTGCGCTTCGCGGATGGTGCCCACCTCGTGTGGCGCCAGGCCGGCCCAGGTGCCTAGCCGCTGTAGCGTGGCCACGCTGGGGTGGGTGAGCGCGATCTCGCGGCCATCGGGCGCGGGGTGGGCCAACGTGGCCTCAGACTGCTGTTCGACCACGGTGGTGGTGAACCCGGCCTGCGCCAGGGAAATGGCCAGCGACAGGCCCGCAGGGCCCGCGCCGACGATGAGAACGTCGCTGTGTGAGGAGGAGGTCATGGCAAGAAGACCGGGCGAAGCAGCTCGGCATCCACCCTGCAACCGTGGGGTGGGGCTTGCCATTGTGGGCGGGCACTCCGCGCGGCGGTTTGCCCTGCATCAAGGCAGTGTGCCTGAATGCTATAAATTAAATAGCTAAAAAATGATACGGGATGAGCGCTAGGGCCTTAAAGCATCAAAAATTATGGTGCGTTACGAGCGTGCCGGTTTGCGCGCGCCCTTGGCGGGCTTCTTACGGGCGCCACCCGCTGGCTTGCCGCGCAGGTGCAGCCCCCAGGTGACCAGCACCCACAGGTACGCCGCCAGCACGCTGTAGGCCGCCATGGCGGCCAGCGACAGCGGTGGTGCGGCGATGGAGCGCGGGCTGGCCATGGTCTCCAGCAGCTGGCGTGTGCCCGTGCCCAGCACCGGCATGGCCGCGCTGCCCGAACGTGCCATGCGTGCCGCCATGAAGATGAAGAACTCCATCAGCAACGCACCGATGACCCAGCAGGCCAGCAGGGCCAGGAGCTGCGCAAACGCCCTGCGGTCGCCCTTGGCCAGGAAGTAGATGGCCGACACCAGCACCAGGGCGGGCAGCAGCAGGGCCAGGGCAGGCCAGGCGGACATGAGGAGATGCATCGGAAGAATGTGGGGGCGGATCGGAGAGTGTGTCGGGCAGCGCCAGGGCTGCGGACTGCGAATGATAGAGGAGGCTCCCGGCACCCAGCGCGGCCCCAGGGCAGGGTCTGCCCGTACGGTGGCTATGGGTGCGTGTCGCCGTGCTGTCCCTGGCGGAAGGTGTTCGGTGTGCAGCCCAGCAGCGTGCGGAACGAGGCGATGTACGCGGCGGGGCTCTCGAACTGCAGGGCGTGTGCGATGCCCTTGACCGGGCGGCCCGAGGCCAGCAGATCGAGCGAGGCAATGATGCGCGCACGCTGGCGCCAGGCGCGAAAGCTCAGGCCCGCTTCCGCCGTGAAGCGCCGGGTGAAGGTGCGGTCGGACATCGCGGCCTCGGCCGCGAGTTCGTGCAGCGAGAGCTGCCACTGGTGGGCCTGCAGCAACAGCGCGAGCGCGCGCCGCAGCCCTTCGCTGGCAGGCATCGGCAGGTGGGTGGGCAGGCAGGGCGTGTGCTGCAGCGTATGCAGCAGCAGGGACACCATCAACTGCCGCGTGGGGTGGTCGAACCCGCCGTTGAAGAGCCCCAGCACCAGCTGCTGGATCAGCGGCGACGCGACCACCGCGTGCACCTCGTCCCGGCGGGCAAACGATGCGCACTGCGCCACCAGCGCCGGCTGGCAGTACACCGTGCGCAGGTCGGTGGCGGAGAGGATTTCGATCGCATGGGCGTGGTGCGGGGGCACCCACAGCGCCCGCTGCGGCGGCACGGTCCAGCGCGCGTGGGGTGTCTCCACCAGCATCACGCCCCGCGTGGCAAACACCAGCTGGCCGCTGCGGTGCTGGTGCGCTGGCAAAAGTGTGCCGGCCGCGTGCGTTTTTGCGAGCGTGGCCCACAGGCCGGCGTCTTGGCGCCCTGGCGATGTTTGTTGGCGTTCTGGTGCTGACATGCCGTCCTATTATGAAACCACCTCCTCCCCACTCCTTCCCCGAAACCCGCCCCCAGCCCATGCACACCACCACCTTCCTTGTCCATTCGGGCCGCCAGACGGCCCGCGCCGCCCAGGCCATCAACCCGCCGCTGGTGCGGGCCTCGACCGTCGTGTTCGACACCCTGGCTGCCTACAAACACGCGCACCACCAGACCGTGTTCGACTCGCCGCGCTACGGCCGCTCGGGCACCTCCACCACGTTTGAGCTGCAGCGCTGCATGGCCGCGTTGTCGGGCGCAGAAACCTGCCTGGCCACAGCCAGCGGACTGGCGGCCATCGTGGCCGTGCTCAGTGCCCATGCGGGGCCGGGCCGCCACCTGCTGCTGAACCAGGGTGTGTACGGGCCCACGCGCATCTTCTGCGACCAGGAACTGGTGCCGCAGGGCACCACCGTCGAGTACTTTCCGGAAGGCGCCGACATCGCGCCCTACCTGCGGGACAACACCAGCCTGGTCTACATCGAGACCCCCGCGTCGCTGACCATGGAGATGCTGGACGTGCGCGCCGTGTGCGCGGCGGCACGCCAGCGCCACATCCCGGTGGCGGTGGATGCCACCTGGGGCACTCCAGTGTTTTTTGACGCCCACGCCCTGGGTGTGCACATCGCCATCCATTCGGCCACCAAATACATCAACGGGCACTCCGACCTCATGCTGGGGCTCATCACGGGTTCGCACGCAGACCTGGCCAGCACCCGGCGCTTTTGCGACCGCAGCGGCGCCCACGCGGCGCCCGATGTGTGCTGGCTCGCGCTGCGCGGCCTGCGCACCCTGGCGGTGCGGCTCGAACGGCACCAGCAGACCGCGCTGGCGACGGCCCAGTGGCTGCAAGAGCAGCCGCAGGTCCGGCGCGTGCTGTTCCCGGCGCTCCCCTCCGACCCGGGCCACGCGCTCTGGCGCGCGCAGTTTTCGGGCGCCGCGGGGCCGTTCACCTTTGAGCTGGCGCCCTGCGGTGAAGCCGCATTTGCGGCTTTCATCGACGCGCTTGCGCTCTTTAGCCTGGGCACCAGCTGGGGCGGGTACGAAAGCCTGGTGCTGCCCGCCGTGCCCTATGACCAGCGCCACCTGGCAACGCTGCCGGACGAGGGGCGCCTTGTCCGCCTGCATGTGGGGCTGGAAGACGCCCGCGACCTGCGCGCGGACCTGGCACAGGCGTTCAGCAGTCTGGGCTGACCGGCGCCAAGTGTCCCGAGTTGGAAGTTCGTTGATGAAATAAGGATGTCGAAATCGTCGTCAGGCAAGGCGCAAACCACAGCGATAGCCGGTGCTATCGCGAGGATTTGCAACGCAGCATGGCGGCGATTCTCGACGTCTTTATGAAACGAATTTCCAATTCGGGACACTAGCTCGCCACGAAGTCCACCACCGACTGCAGCACCTCTGCCTGCTGCAGGATCTTGCGGTGCCCCAGCCCCTCGGTGGCCAGCAGCGTGGCGCCCGGGATGTGGTCGCGGTAGGCCTCGCCGTCGGCAAAGCGGTTGATGCGGTCGCCCCGGTCGTGCACCACCAGCGTGGGCAGCGCGATGCGTGGGCCCACAGCCGGGGGCTCGAACTGGCGCATCAGGATGCCTTCTCGGGCTTCGATGCGCCGCTGCAGGGCGGCACGCGTGCGCTCCGACAGGCCGAACACCTGCGCAAACAGGCGCGTGTATTCGTGCGGCGACGCGGGCGGTGCCAGCAACACCAGCCGCTGGGTGGCCAGGCCCCGGCTGGCCGCGTGCGCCGCTGCGTTGGCAGCCAGCGAATGGGCCACCACGGCATGGGGCGCCGAGTCCTGCACGTGCAGGCGGGCGGTGGCGTATTCGATGGCGCGGGCGAACTGGGGCAGGTTGCTCACGCGGCCCCGGCTGCCACCGTGCGCAGGCAGGTCCACCAGCACCGGGCGCAGGCCGCGGGCAGTCAGGGCGTTGGCCAGCGGCAGCATCTGGCGCGCATGCCCGCCCCAGCCGTGCAGCAGGAGCACCGCGGGGCCGTGCGGCTGGGCCTGGGGCAGGTACAGCGTGATCTCGGCGTCTTCAAACGGCCAGCGCTCTGTGCGCCAGTGGCCGGGCGGCACGGCTTGGCGGCCGGGTTTGCGCAGGGGCTGGGGCGTGCCAAACAGGCGCGCAGCCACGCGCACGGCCAGTGCGGGCCACAGTCGCTCGGTGGCGCCCAGCGCCAGGCGCAGTAGGCGCATGCCGGGGTGCTCGCCGTAGAAGCTGGACGTGGCCCGCAGGGCGGTGGATGAAGAGGATGTGTTCATGGTGGGGTTCCTGAAGGGATGGAGTGGGGCGCGCGGCGCGCGCCTCAGAAAAAGACCCAGTCCCGGTTGCTGCGCGGGAGGCTGGTGAGGGTGCTGCGCAGCGACCGGATGGCGCCCACTGCGGCCGCAATGGCGGCAATGCCCAGGATGATCAACATGGTGGTTCCTTTCTTCGCACGGTTGTGCGAAATTGGGGCATAAAAAAACAAGAGGTCTCCCTGGCACACCACCGCGTCTCAGGCGGGGGAAGGGAGGTAGCTCTTGACGAGGCGCGCCCAGGACGCCTCGGTGCGTGACACTGCCTGCGGATCGCGCAGGAAGCGGACGTCGTGCAACAAGCCCATGATCATGGAATAGATCTCGCCCACCAGCTGGTCGGGCGGGGTGTCGGCGGGCAGGTGGCCGGCCTCGATGGACTGGATCACCGTGCGGCGCAGTGCCGCGCGCCAGCGTGTGATCTCTGAATGCAGCAGGTCGCGCAGCTCGCCTTCGCGGTCGTCCAGCTCGAAGGCCCCTGCGGTGTAGATGCAGCCGGTGAAAGCCTCCACATCGCGCGTGCGGGCAATCCAGCGGCGCACGATTTCTTGGAGGCGCGGCAGGCCCTTGGGGTGCTGCATGGCGGGCACAAACACATCGGCCAGGAAGCGGCGGCCAAACTCCTCGATCACCGCCTTCTGCAGCGCCTCGCGCGAGCCGGCGCGCGAGAACACGCCGCTCTTGGACAGACCCACGCGGTCGGCCACGGCCTGCAGCGTGATCGACTCCAGCCCTTCGGCCGCAGCCAGGTCCAGCGCTGCGCCCACAATGGCCGCGCGGGTGAGTTCTGATTTCTGGGTCTTGGCATCCATGGGGCGAAATTTAGCACAACTGTGCGAAATAAATCTACCCGTGTTGCCAGCAGTGTTTTGAAAGCCGGTATCGGGCACAGCCCCGGTGTGCCGCCGGGGCTGTGCAGCGCGTCACTGGGCCAGGGCCGTGATCTGCACGGAAGTCAGCGCCCCACTGTAGAGGCGGAAATCCTGCATGCGGCCCGCAAAGTACGGGTCGGCCCCGTACTGCGCGCGGCCCAGCCAGTTCTGCGTGGTGGCGCCCAGCTGGTGGGGCGCAAAGGGCGCGTCGGCCAAGGTGCCGGTGGCCTGCCCGTCCACAAACAGGGTCACGGTGTTGCCCCGGCGGGTCACCGCCAGGTGCACCCACCGGCCTGTGCCCAGCGCCACCGAAGACGTGACGTTTTCCTCGCCGAAATAGGTGGTGCCGGTGGAGGCAAAGCGCAGCGTACTGGTGTTGGCCAGCAGGGCCAGGTAGGCGATGTCGCTGGAGCCGATGTCAAACACGCGGGCGTTCCCGGCGCTGGCGCTTTGCCGGTAGACCCAGACTGCGATCGTGAAGTCGGCCAAGTCTTTCATGATGCCCGTGGGCAGGGCCACGTGGCCGCTGGCGCCGTCGAGTGCTACGGCGCCGCTGCCCGCCGTGCGGCCAGCGCCCCAGGACGTGCCGCCCACCAGTCGGCCATGCAGCGCATTGCCGCTCTGGTCGGTGGCCGACGTTCCGCTGCCCTCGTTCAAGGGCAGATGCAACCTCAGCTGCGGCGTGGTGGCAACACTGCGGACCTCGGCGCCCGTGAGCCGGCCCGTTGGGGTGACTGCCACGATGCGGTAGTGCCAGGTGCCCGTGCCGGGTGTGTCGGTATGGGTGCGTTCCTCGCCCACGGTGGTGAGTGTGGTGAACGGGCCCGACGCTGCGGGTGCGCGCTGCACCTCATAGGCCGTGGCGTAGGCGCTGCCCCACCACGACAGCAGCACCTGACCGTTGACGAGGTAGGCCGTGAGGCCGCTGGGCGCGGCCCCGGCTGCAATCGGCGCGCGCGAGAAGGTCAAGGTGCCCATGCCGGGGTCGTCCCCGGTGCCGCGCTGCTCGGGCCGCAGTTTGGCCGCCATGGCCGTTGTGTAGGGCGCAGAGAGCCCCTTGCGGTTGACGTAGTGGTTGTACAGCAGCTCCCAGCACTGGCGCAGGTGTGGCCGCCCCGCAGGAGAGACGCCGGTGAAGATGCCCTGGCGGTTGGCATAGCGTGAGAACGGCAGCGCCGGATACGCGCCGCCCGCATCGGCCAGGTTGCTGGCCGCCACGTATTCGGCGGCTGAGAGCAGCCGGTTGTTCCAGTAGCCGTACAGATCGTCGCCCTGCGACCAGGCCATTTCGCACAGCGCGCCGCACAGCGACATGCCCAGCGTGGCATGCCCCTGGTCGCGCCCGCTCTCCTGCCATTGCCCCAGGTGCCCGGGGTGGATGGCGTAGACGTTGTGCGCGGCTGCGCCGTTGCCCCGGCCGTTCTTGTAATAACTGATCGCCTCGTTGTACAGGTCGCGCCGGTCACAGCAGATGCCGATGGCCATGATGGCGTTGATGTTGCACAGGTCCCAGTTGGCCCAGTAGTTGGTGATGTTGGCGCCGTTGTGTTCCTCTAGAAAGCGGTGGCTCAGCGGGTAAAACACTTCCAGCAGCAGTTTCTGGAACCGGGCCAGGCCCTCGGGCGACCAGCCGGGGTAGCTGCGCAGGAGTTCCACCGTATTGGCCCACTGGTAGCCGTAGATGCCAGCAGCAAGGTAGCGGTCCGCATTGCCGGTGAGCGTGGTCATGGTGCTCGACCACGCATCCAGGAACGCCACGGCACGGTCGGCATAGGCGTTGTCCTGGGACACCTTCCAGCGCAGCGCCAGCTGGTAGGCCCGCTGCATGTCCTTGATCATGGTGCCAAAGTTCTGCCCATCGCCGCCACGGATCACCACGGTGAGCGGGTGGGGCCACATATCGCTGTTCAGTGAGGAATGCCCCGAAAACTGAAGCGCGTTCCAGCCGCTCACCCAAGGCGCTGCGTTCTCGGCAATTTTGGTACGCATGCGCGCAAAGTCAGCGTCCGTGTGCAGCCCGCCAGGGTGCACAAAGGCGCTGGGGGCCGGTGGTGGAGGTGGAGGAGGAGGAGGAGGAGGAGGAGGAGGAGGAGGAGGAGGAGGAGGAGGAGGAGGAGGAGGAGGAGGAGGAGGAGGAGGAGGGGGAGGGGGTGGTGGTGGTGGTGGTGGTGGCGCTGCGGGGGGAGGCGGTGGCGCTGCAGGGGGAGGGGGGGCCGAAGGCGGAGGCGGGGTGCCAGGCGGTGTGGAGGGAGGCGTCGCGGGGGAAGGCGGCACGGTGGGGGGCACTGCCGGCGTCGGTGGTGCTGTGGGGGGCGTGGTATCTGGCGGTGGCGCGGGGGGCGGGGTGTCCCCGCCAATAGGCGCGGAGGTGGTGGGCGGTGTGTTGGTGGCGTCGGCCGGGTTGCCACCACAGGCCACCAGCGTGCCGGCCAGCGGCATGGCGGCCATTCCCTTGAGTACCCGGCGCCGGGCCGTGAAATTCGTGCCGTTGTTCAGTTCTTGGTCCATTGCTTTGGGGGATTGGGGTGGGCGGAGTGCCGTGCCTTTTGGTCGTTCCATCGGCGATTCCAGGCAATCGTTGTGCCAGGCAGGGCGCCCTGCGAAAAATGGGCGGTGTGCCGGGTTCTATGCCCAGAGCTCACAGGCAAGAACGGGGAAATGAACAATTTGGTTAGTCCAATATTGTCATTAAAGTAATTAATAGCGCGCAGCTTGCTTGCCCTGGGCTGGGATCGAACGCCTTTGCGCCGTTGACTGCAAGTGTCAAGCCGGGGACGGATACGGCTGGTCCGCGCCCGGATGCGCTGCTACGCTGCGTCGCCATGGAGACAAATACCAAATCCCCGCCCTACGTTCCCCAGATCCGCCTGTACCAGAACTGGCTGCGCGACCAGCGCGGCCTGCAGTTCGACAGCTACGACGCGCTGTGGCGCTGGTCCACCACCGAGCTGGATGCGTTCTGGCAAAGCGTGTGGGACTATTTCCGGATCGAATCGCCCACCCCCCACACCGCCGTGCTGGGCAAAAACACCATGCCCGGCGCTCAGTGGTTTCCTGGCGCTCAGGTCAACTACGCGCGCCAGGCGCTGCGCCATGTCGATGCGGCGCACGCCGCAGGTCTGCCCGCCATCATCAGCCGCAACGAAAAAGGCCAGCACCGCGAGCTGAGCTGGCCCGAGCTGCGCCGCCAGGTCGCGTCGCTGGCGCTGCACCTCAAGGTCCAGGGCATCCAGCCCGGCGACCGCGTGGCCGCCTACTTGCCCAACGTGCCCGAGGCCATGATCGCCTTTCTGGCCACGGTGAGCATTGGCGGCGTGTGGAGCATCTGCGCGCCCGACATGGGCACGCACGCAGTGCTCGACCGCTTCCGCCAGATCGAGCCCAAGGTGCTGATCAGCGTGGACGGCGTGACCTACGGCGGCCGCGACCACGACCGCACCGGCGTGCTGGCCGAGCTGCGCGCGGCCCTGCCCAGCGTGCAGCATGTGGTGCTGCTGGGCAATCTGAATGCTTCTGTTTCGATAGCTGGTTGCGCAGGCTGGACAAGCGCTACGGCACAAAATGATGCGGAAACCGCAGCGTTTGAACCGATGTGGCTGCCGTTTGACCACCCGCTATGGATCGTCTATTCCAGCGGCACCACGGGGCTCCCGAAGCCCATCGTGCATGGCCACGGCGGCACGGTGCTGGTGGCGTTGCAGCTCAAGGTGCTGCACAACGACATCGGCTGCAGCTACGAGCCCAACAGCTTTGGCGAGCGCTACCACTGGTACAGCTCCACGGGCTGGGTGATGTGGAATGCGCAGCTCAGCGGCCTGCTGTCGGGCACCACCTGCGTGATCTACGACGGCAACCCCGGTGGCAGCAAGGACCACCCCGACTGGGGCGTGCTGTGGCGCTTTGCGGCCGAGACGGGCGTGACTTTCTTCGGTGCGGGCGCGGCGTTTTTTGCCAACTGCATGAAGGCGGGCATTACGCTCGCGGACTATGGCGACTTGACGCGTATCCGCGCTTTGGGCACGACCGGTTCGCCGCTGTCGCCTGAGGTGCAGGAGTGGGGCACGGCGCAGTTCGAGACGCTGGGCACGCACGATATCTGGTGGAACAACATCTCGGGCGGTACGGATTTTTGCGGCGCCTTCATCGGTGGCAACCGCGAGATGCCCCAGGTGCCCGGCGAGATGCAATGCCGCATGCTGGGCGCGGCCGTGGAGTCTTGGGACGCCGAGGGCCGACCCGTGCAGGACGCGGTGGGCGAGCTGGTCTGCGCGCAGCCGATTCCGTCGATGCCTTTGTTTCTGTGGGGCGACAAGGACGGCAGCCGCTACCTGTCAAGCTACTTCGACATGTACCCCGCAGGCCACGGCCGCCAGCCCGGCGGTGGCGATGGCCCCGCGAGCATGGGCGCGGTGTGGCGGCATGGCGACTGGCTCAAGATCGGCGCCAACGGCGGTTGCGTGATCTATGGCCGCTCTGACGCCACCATCAACCGCCACGGCCTGCGCATGGGCACGAGCGAGATCTACAGCGCGGTCGAATCGCTGCCCGAGGTGCTCGACAGCCTGGTGGTGGACCTGGAGTACCTGGGCTGCGAGAGCTACATGCCGCTGTTTGTGGTGCTGCGCCCCGGCTACGCGCTGGACGATGCCCTGCGCGCGCGCATCAATGGCGCGGTGCGCACGGCGCTGAGCCCGCGTTTTGTGCCCGACGACATCTTTGCCGTGGCCGAGGTGCCGCGCACGCTGAGCGGCAAGAAGCAGGAGCTGCCCATCAAGAAACTGCTGCTGGGCCAGCCCATCGAAAAGGTGGTCAACAAGGACGCGATGGCCAACCCGGGGTGTCTGGACTGGTATGTGGCGTTTGCGGCGCAGCGGGCGAGTACGCTCCAAAAATAATAGCTACTAGCGCTTATTGAATAGCGCTAGCGCCTTGTTTGGATGCAAGGATTCGTGCGGCACCGAGGCGCGCTGCGCCCCAGTGGGTCAGTCCAGCTTCGCGCCCGATGCCTTGATCAGCCGTTCCCACACCGGCCGCTCCTTGTTCATGGCTGCAGTGAACAAAGCCGGTGAGCTCTTTTGCACGTCAAAGCCCATGGCCGTGATGCGCTGGGCCACATCGGGATGCTCGGTGGCTTTGCGCACCTCGGCCGCAACGCGCTCCAGGATGGCGGGCGGTGTGCCTGCGGGGGCTCCAAACGCCAGCCAGCCCGCCACGCGGTAGGCCTCGTCGTTCAGGCCCTGTTCGCCCAGCGTGGGCACGTTGGGCAGCGTGCCCATGCGGCGCTCGCCGCTCACGCCAATGGCCTTGAGCTTGCCGGCGTCGATGTGCGCCTTGACTTGCAGTGCACTCGCAAAAGCAATCTGGATCTGCCCGCCCAGCAGGTCCTGCACCATGGGCGCCTCACCCCGGTAGGCCACGTGGCTCATGTCGGCGTTCTGCGACTGGCTCATGTACGCGCCGGCCAGGTGCGGGTAGGCACCCGTGCCGTACGAACCATAGGCCACCTTGCCTTTGTTGGCGGCGATGTATTTCAGCAGCTCAGGCCCCGTGGCCACCGGCACGCTGGGGTGGGCCACCAGCACCAGGGGCGCGATGGCGATCTGGTAGATGGGCGCGATGTCCTTCTCGGGGCTGTAGGGCAGCTTGGTGTACAGGAACTGGTTGGTGAGCATCGAATTGCTCAGCGCCAGCAGCAGGGTGTAGCCGTCCGGTGCGGCCTTGGCCACCGCGTCGGTGCCGATGATGCCTGCCGCGCCGGGCTTGTTGTCGATGACCATGGGCTGGCCCAGGCCCACGGCCATCTTCTCGGCCAGCACGCGCGCCAGCACGTCGGTGGCGCCGCCGGGAGCAAAGGGCACCACCACCTTGATGGGCTTGTTGGGGTAGGCGGCCTGCGCCCAGGCGGCGGTGCCGGTGCAGGCGGTGGCAGTGGCCAGCGCGGCAGCGCCGAGCCAGGAACGGCGGGTCAGGGCGTGGAAGGGCATGGGTTTGTCTCCTGTCATGGTTATAAAAATCACTCAGCGGGCTCCGCGATGCATGGTGGCGGGCCGGGGCCTGGCTGTCACGCCATGGGCTTATGCGGTCTGGGGGCTCCCTGGGGCGGGGCCGGTGGTGACGTGCACGGTGAGGGGCAGGGGCGCGAGCACTTCGCGCAGGCGGGCCTGCAGCGCGTCGGTGTCTGGGCCCGGGGCCACGGTCACGCGCACGGCGTTGTCGCCCTCGGGCTGTACCTGGGGGCAGGGGCTGCCTGGGGCTTGTCCGCACACCCCATCGACCAGCGCCTGCACCGTGTGGCAGGCCGCGCGCTGGCGCAGATCGGGCTTGTAGATCTTGCCCACGTTGGTCACGGGCATGGTCTGCAGCACCTGCACCCAGCGCGGGCGGGCCACGGCCTCGTCCACGCGGTCGGCGGTGAAGGCCAGCAGTTCGGCCTCGGTCACAGCCGGTGCACCGGGCACCAGCGTGGCGTAGACCACGGGCAGCTCGCCCGCATAAGCATCGGGCGCGCCCACGGCGGCGCACAGCTGCACGGCGGGGTGGGCGCCCAGCGCGTCTTCGATCACCTTGGGGTCGATGTTGTGGCCGCTGCGGATGATGAGGTCCTTGGAGCGACCACTCAGGTGCAGGCGGCCCTGCTCATCCACAAAGCCCAGGTCACCCGTGGCCAGCCAGCCATCGGGCGTGAAGGCCTTGGCCGTGTCGGCTGCGTCGAGAAAGCCGGAGAACAGGTTGGGCGACTGGAACAGCACCATGCCCGGCTGGCCGGGCGGCAGGTCCTGGTCGGACGCATTGCCCTGCGCATCCAGCGCCACCACGCGCAGCTGGGTGTACGGCAGCCGCCAGCCCACGCAGCCTGCGGGCGCGTTGACCCCGGGCGGGGTGATGGTGGAGATGCCCGCCATCTCAGTCATGCCCAGGCTTTCGTGGATGTGCAGGCCAAACAGGCGCTCAAACCGCGCCGCCAGCTCGGGCGCCAGGATGGCCGCGCCGGTGCGGCAGTAGCGCAGCGTGGCAATGTCGGCCCCGTCCAGCGGCACGTTGGCCAGCGCCGCCAGCACTGTGGGCACGGCCGAGAGGTAGGTGCAGCGGTAGCGCTCTACCAGCCGCCAGTAGTTCGCAATCACCTCGCGGTTGCGGAACAGGCCGGTGGTGGGGATGATGGTCTCCACCCCTGCCGACAGCGCCGCCAGCGAGCCGGGCAGCACTCCCGCCACATGGAACAGCGGGTAGCCGTTGATGCCCACGTCCTCGGGCCGTATGCCCTGCATCTGCACGCTGCCCCAGGCGGTGAATACCTGCGCGCCGTGGCTGTGGCGGGCCAGCTTGGGCGCGCCGGTGGTGCCGCCGGTGTGGAAGTACGCGGCGATGTCGCTGGCCACAATGCGGCGGCCGCTCACCAGGTGGTCGCCCGGGTGCTGGTGGCGCGCGGCCAGGTCGAGCATGCCTGGGGGCAGGGCGGTTGTTGCGCCCGCTGCCTCGTCGTGCGGGGCTACGCGCAGCACTGTGGTCAGGGTGGGTACCAGGGCGCGCAGGCGCAGGGCCTTGCTCCAGTAGCCCAGGTCGCCCTCGCCGCCGTAGGCAATCAGCACCTTGGCCCGGGCCAAGGTCATCATGGCCGCGATCTTCTCGTCGGTGAGCATGGGATTGAGCGGCTGCACGATGCCCGCCGCCTCGCCACCCCACAGGGCCAGGTGGTATTCCAGGCAGCCGGGCAGCAGCACGGCCACGGCGTCCTGCGGGCCCACGCCCAGGTGGTGCAGCAGGTTGGCTGTCTGGTGGATGCCGGTGAGCAGCTGCGCATACGACCAGCGGATGGGTTCGGCAGCCGGGTCGGCGGCGGGCAAAAAGGCCAGCGCCGTCTTGTCGCCAAACGCCGCCGCCGAATTCACAAAAATTTCGTAGGTGCTTTGCACCGGTAGCGCCTCGGCCAGGGGGCGGGCTTCGAGCCGTTCCACATCCTGCAGGCTGCGCACCGGGGCACCTGGGGCAAAAGGACTGTGCAGTGGGGGCAACGAGGGGTGGCGCATGGGGTTGTCTCGGGTCTTGTGGGGAATCAGGTCGGTCACCGACGGTGCACATATGCGGCGTCGTCCTACCTGGCGGCGACCGCCGCTTGCCCACAGTCTGTCCGTGTGCCAGCGCAAAAGCAGTCACGCAGATGTCAGGGCAGGTTTTCAGGGCATACAGGCGATCCGCTGCGCGATGGACACCAGGCGTCTTGACGCGCCGGTGGCGCTGCAGCACACCCATAATGGACCTTGTTGATTGCCACTGCGCGCCCCGCTGCGCGCCTTTACTTCATGAACACACCGCAGCCGCCCAAACGTTTTTCGATGATCCGTGAGTTCCACTTGGCCGACTGGTTCACGCTGGGCAACGCGGTCTGCGGCGTGGGCGCGCTGTTCTCGGTCATGTCGTACCTGGAGACCAGCAATGTGGTGCATGTGTACTTCGCATGTGCCCTGGTGCTGGCCGCGCTGATCTTTGATGTGCTGGACGGCCGCATCGCCCGCTGGCGCCAGAAAAGCTCGGCCATGGGCCGCGAGCTGGACTCGCTGGCCGACGTGATCTCGTTTGGCGTGGCCCCGGCCATCATTGCCTATGGCTGCGGCATGCAGGGCCTGTACGACCGCATCGTGCTGGCCTACTTTGTGGCCTGCGGCGTGTCGCGCCTGGCGCGCTACAACGTCACGGCCGAAACGCTGTCGGGCGACGACGGCAAGGTCAAATACTTCGAGGGCACCCCCATCCCTACCTCCATCGTGCTGGTGGGCCTGCTGGCCCTGGCCGCCTGGCTGGGCGCAGTGCGCGAGAACCTGTGGTTTGGCAAGCTGCTGATCGGCGGCTTCACGCTGCACCCGCTGGTGCTGCTGTTTGCGGTGTCGGGGTCGCTGATGATCAGCCGGATTCGCATTCCGAAGCTCTGAGCCGCTGGCTAGCGCGTCCTTTCTTTGTGGATGTTGAACACCATGGCACTCCAAAAAATCGCAGCGTTCTCCGACGGCCCCCAGGGCGGCAACCCCGCCGGTGTATGGATCGGTGACGCGCTGCCCAGCCCCGCAGACATGCAGCGCATCGCCGCTGAGGTCGGTTTTTCTGAAACTGCGTTTGCCGCCCCGCTGGGCGATGGCCGCTGGCGGGTGCGCTATTTTTCGCCCGAGAGCGAGGTGCCCTTCTGTGGCCACGCCACGATTGCCCTGGGCGCCGCGCTCGCGCAGCGCAAGGGCGACGGCGTGTTTGCGCTGTCGCTGAGCCAGGCCGAGATCACGGTCGAAGGCCGTCGCGCGGGCGATCTGGTGCAGGCGGCGCTGCAGTCGCCCCCCACGCGCAGCGGGCCTGTGCCAGCGGCGCTGCTGGCCGATGCGCTGGCCCTGTTTGGCCTCAGCGCGGTCGATCTGGACCCGCGCATTCCGCCCGCGCTCATCCACGGCGGTGCGGACCACCTGGTGCTGGCGCTGCGCAGTCGCGAGGCTCTGGCGGCCATGCACTACGCGCTGGACGTTGGCCGCACGCTGATGGTGAACGCCAAGCTGGTCACCATTGTGCTGGTGTGGGTGGAGTCCGACCGGCTGCTGCACACCCGAAATGCCTTTGCGTCGGGCGGCGTGCTGGAAGACCCGGCCACAGGTGCCGCCACGGCCGCGCTGGCGGGCTACCTGCGCGACCTGGGCTGGCCGCACGGCGGTGCCATTGACGTGGTGCAGGGCGAAGACATGGGCATTCGCTCGCGCCTGCGGGCCGAGATCGGGCCGGTGGCTGGCGGCTCCATCCGCGTGTCGGGAACGGCACGATGGATGGGCGATGGCGAATGATTTTTGCTATTGAAAATATAGCTGCTGGCGCATGATTCACTAGCGCTACCGCCCGATTTGTGCAAAAAGCGGGCAAGCCGAGCACGCGGGGCTCTGTGCGCCCTGCCCGGTCTTCCGCTCAGGCGCTGATCTCGTCCTGGAGCCACTGCACAAAACGCAGCGTCTCCGGTGACGGGTCCGGCGCCATGCCCAGGTAGTGCCGCGTGAGCGGCAGCCGCAAGGTGGGCAGGGGCGACACCAGCCGCCCCGAGGCCAAGTCGTGGGTGATCAACGACACCGGGGCCACCGCAAAACCCAGCCCATCCACGGCGGCCTGCAGCACAAAGTGCAGGTGGTCAAACTGCAGACAGCTGGCGGGCTGGAGCCTTGGCGCGTTCACCAGCTTCTTCCAGCTTTCCCAGTCCTTGCTGCGCGATTTGGACAGCAGCAGCACGTGGGACGACAACGCCTCGGGCTGCGCCACCGAGCGCTGGACGAACAGGGCGGGTGCCCCCACCACCAGCGCCTCGTCTTCCAGAAACGGGTGGACCTGCATGCCCGGCGGCCACCCGCGTGGGCCGCGTCGCAGGGCCAGGTCGAAAGCCTCGGCCGCGTGGTCGGGTGCCAGCGTGCTGGTGATGACCTGGGGTTCGATGTCCGGGTGCTGGGCCACAAAACCCGGCAGCCGGGGGATCAGCCACCGCACCGCAAAGCTGGGCCGCACATTGATCTTCACGCTGCGCAGCCCGGCATCGCCCCGCAGCGACTGGGCGGCAGCGCCGATCTGCGCGAGCGCCGGCCCGACCTGTGCTTGGAACTGGTGGCCCGCCGCCGTGAGCAGCACCTGCCGCGTCTTGCGCTCGAACAGCTCCACACCCAGGTGCTCCTCCAGCGCCTTGATCTGGCGGCTGATGGCGCTGTGGGTGACGTGCAGCTCCAGCGCGGCGCGGGTAAAGCTCTGGTGGCGCGCCGCCGCTGCAAAGGCGCGGACGGCATTCAGCGGGGGCAGGCGGGGTGACATGCGTGCAATTTTGTCACGCATGGCGCGCAGCAATATCGTTTGTCGCGCCGGGCACCGCCGCGCACCATGCGGGCCATGCCACAGCCTTCAGCCAACCCCTCTGCCTCAGACCTCCACTCGCGCCGCGCCGCCTTGGCGCTGGGCCTGTCACTCCCCGGGGACACGGTGCTCTACCTGCTGCTGCCGATGTTTGCCCCGGCGTTTGGCGTCACCCTGTTTGAAGCGGGCATTCTGCTGGCCGCAAATCGCCTCGTGCGCATTGCGGGCTACGGGGCGGTGGCGCGGTTCTATGCCCGCCATGGCGAGCGTCTCACCTGCTCGCTGGCCGTGCTGGCCGCCGCTGCGTGTGCGCTGGGGTACGCCACCCTCAGCGGCTTCATCGCCTTGTTGGGCCTGCGGCTGCTGTGGGGCCTGGCGTTTGCGGCGCTGAACCTCGCCACGCAGGCGCTGGCCACGGCCGAGTCTGCGGGCGCAGCGCGCCGCGCCGGGCAGTCGCGCGCCTTTGCAGCGTTGGGGCCCATGCTGGCCCTGCCTGCCGGGGGTGTCTGCGCGCTGTGGTGGGAGCCCCGGGCCATCTTCTTTGTGTTTGCGGCTGTTGCGTTGTGCGCCTTGCTGGCCACGCGGCACTTGCCCGCCCAGCCGCATGCCCTGCCGCCACCGCCCAAGCGCTGGGGCAAGTTGCCGGGCCGCCTGGACCGTTTTTCATTCGTCGAGGGGCTGGTGCTGGACGGCCTGTTCATCATCGGCCTGTCCTACCTCGGCCGCGATGTGCTGCCGGGCCATCCGGTAGTCGTGGCGGGGCTGTTGCTGTCGGTGCGCTACCTCGCCGAGATCGTGCTGAGTGCGGTGGGTGGCGGCCTGGCCGAGCGCTATGGCGCCGAAGTGCTGCTCGTAGGTTTCGCCGTGCTCACGTCGGTGGCCCTGGTGGGTTTTGGCCTAGGGTGGCTGTGGACCAGCGCACTGGCCATCGTGGTTTTGCGGGCCCTGTTGCTGCCACTGTTGCCGCCGCTGGTCGCGCGCCGCACACCGGGGCCGGGGCGCATCCAGGCCCTGGCAACGCGGTCGGTCTGGCGGGACCTGGGCGCCGGTGCGGGCCCGGTGCTGGCGGGTGTGCTGCTGCCCATTGCGCCGTCCGCCTGGGTGTATGGCGTCGCAGCCTTGCTGCTGTCGGCCACGGCCATCGCCTGCTGGGTGCCCCGCGGCGATGGATAAGGCACGCAGCGGCCACCGCCCCCTTTTCACAAACCTCTGCTTTGGAGAATTGCCCTTGAACATTCACACCACCCTGATCCGCTGTGCCGGTGGCACGGTCGACCTCCCCGCGCGGCCCATGAACCACCGCGGCGATGGCGGGCATGTGCTGGTCCACCCGCCGCGTCCCGTCTGGGAACGCAGCGAGCTGACGCCCGAAGAGCTGGCGCATTGGTCGTGCCTGGTGGCCGCAACGGGCCGGGCCATGCTCGACACCTTGCCGCAGCTTGCCGGTGGCTGCCTGAACTACTGGGAGGCGGGCAACAACGCGCTGAACCCACTGGCCCATCCCCAGGGGCCGAAAACCCCCGCGCTGCACCGCAAGATGCACCTGCATGTGTTTGGACGAAGCCCCAGGGCCACGCACCCGGACTGGCTGTGGGGCGAACCACCCCGGTTCCCGAATTTTGCGCAGTCTGAGGCTTGGACCCAGCAGTTCACACGGCTGGAGGACGATGAAGGCGCCGCGCTGGGTGCGCGCATTCAGGTGTTGCTGGATACGCGGTATGCACTGAGTCTGGTGGGCTGACGACACCCGCCTGCAAAAGAATTGCTATAAAAATAGTAGCTCTAAGTGCTTGTTAATAAAGCGCTAGGCCGTATTTTTATGCAAACCCTTTTGTCACGGGTACTACGCCACCGCAGGCCGCCGGTTCACCAGCACGATGCCCGCCGCCACCAACACCAGTGCCGCCACCAGCCCCGGCGTTACCGGCTCACCCAGCCACAGCGCGCCAAATAGCAGCGCAAACACCGGCGTGAGGAACACAAACACCGAGATCTTGGTGGCAGGGTAGTGCGCCAGCATCCACATCCAGGCGAGGTAGCTCACAAACGCACCCACCAGCGCCTGCACCAGTAGCGAACCCCAGGCAAAGCCGCTGAACTGCCATACCCAGGCCTCACCCAGGCCCAGCGATAGCACTGGCAATACCGCCGTGCTCACCGCCACTTGATAGAAAAGCTGCTTGGCAGGCGCCACGCGTGCCAGCGGTGTGGTGCGGATGACCACCGTGGTCAGCGCCCACGTGTTGGCGCTGTGGGTGACCCGCAGTTCCAGTGTGGCGCGGGCAAAGCTCCGCTGCCGCGCCGCCACCACAATGGCGCGGACCGCGTTCAGCGAGGGGCACGCTGGGTGGCATGCTGGCGATTTTCAAACGCGTGGGACGTCGCGAAATCGTCTGGCGTGAAACGGTCGTTTGGCAAGTCGTTTGTCAGAGGCTGCATGCTGCGCCTTTAGGTTCCGTTGTCGGCAATCCCCGGAATCTGATTCTGAGGCGGTGAACCCGGCCAACGGGCTGTATAGGCCGGGTGCACAGGGGTCAGGGGCAGGCCCAGACCCCGTTGCGGCGGTTGAAAAGCTCGCCGTAAAAAAGAGCATTGCCATTGTTGGCTAGTGCCCATGAGGCGGCAGTCTCACGTGCAATGACAGCCTGCCGCTGCCATGCTGCGCCGTCGCGCGCAAACAGGGCGATGTGCCACCCCGGTGCTGTGCTTCCGGTGCCCGGGCTTGCGCACGTGAGGTCTGCGGCCGTGATGTGGTATTCCGCCGGTAGCGCGTTGGGCGCGTTCCGGGCTTCCACCGCCATGGTGTTGCCGTCGTGGGAGAGCGTCATGGCGCTGTACCGCGATGCGGCAATGTCCAGGAAATTCACGATGCCCACAGGCAGCCGCGCTTGTTCGGTCCATCCATCGACCCCGTTCTGCGCGTAGATATGCACGTGCGGTGGCGTGAAGTTCACGCCGCGGGTGATGGCGCCGCTGTTCAGTGCCAGCGTACTGCCGTCGCCCGACAGGGCGAGGGCTGTGCCCACGATGCTGTCGCCTGGCGCGAAATGGCTTTGCGCGGCCCACGTGGTGCCCGTGCGCACATAGGTGAAAACGGCGTTGGAGTCGTTGGTTGCCGCCCCAAAGCGCCCCGTGACCGCCAGCAGGTTGCCGTTGGCCGACAGTGCCAGCCGGTCGGGGACTATCTGGCAGGGCTGGGGGCAGGCAGCGGGCGTCTGGGTCGAGGCAATCGTGGTTGGCTGGCTCCAGGTGCCGCTGCTGCGCTGGTAAATCTGTACCTTGGACTCTTCGCTGGCGGCCAGCGTGTTGCCGTCCGCTGAAAGCGCGATCCAGTACGCACTGGTGGGGATTTCCGCCTGCTGCTGCCATGGCTGGCCAGCGGCCGTGCGCGCGAACACCAACAAGGTGCTCGTCGAGCCGTTGTAGCTGCGAAGGACCAGGGTCAGGCCGTCTTGGGATATGGGGTCGAAATTGCTTGATGAGGATTTGAGGGGGGCACGTCCCGAGGAGAATTCGTAGCTGATGCGGCTGGGAAGGTCCAGCGCCTTTGCTGCGGTGAAGGCTCCACATCCATCGCTGTTACAAGCCCGCAGGCGGAAGGTTGCGTTGATGAAATCAGGGATTCGGGCGAGATTCAGGTGGCCGAACTGTCGTTGCGTCGTGGAGTAGAAACTGAGGCCTTGCGCCGCGCCCATCTGTACTTCCGTCTGAGGCCCTGGGCCATCCATGTCGGCAAAGAGCTCATAGCGCGTGGCGCCCGGTGTGGCGCTCCACGCAAAACTCAGGGCCCCGCTGTTCTCAAAGTTCTCGGGGGCGGGCAGCGTGCTGGTGACGGGGGGCTGGCCAGGCTCTGCGGAGCCTGAGCCGCCGCCGCAGCCTGCCAAGGCCAGTGCGGCACAGCCCAGGGCCAGCGTGGCTCGCAAGGTCGGCAAGGCCCGGGGGGCCCACTGGTGAACGGCTTCGGGTGCAAAGGTCAGTGTGACGTGACGCATGGATACCTTTTTGAAGAAAGCGTGAAATGGTGCCCAGGTACCGGTGGCGGTACTTCGCAGCGGTGATTCAGACCGTCCCAGTGTGTTCTTCCCACACACCTGGACCAGGAATCTTCGACAGCGAGTGTCATGAAAATGATAGCTGCCATCACTACGCAGGTAGCCCTATGGCACCATTTGATACAAATGCTCAACCCGCCCGTCGGTTCACCAGCACAATCCCCGCCGCCACCAGCACCAGTGCCGCCACCAGCCCCGGCGTGACCGGTTCGCCCAGCCACAGCGCGCCAAACAGCAGCGCAAACACGGGCGTGAGGAACACAAACACCGAAATCTTGGTCGCCGGGTAGTGCGCCAGCATCCACATCCAGGCCAGGTAGCTCACAAATGCGCCCACCAGGGCCTGCACCAGCAGCGAGCCCCAGGCAAACGCGCTGAACTGCCAGACCCAGGACTCGCCCAGATCCAGCGACAGCACCGCCGTGCTCACGCCCATCTAGTACACAACTGCTTGGCAGGGGCCACGCTCGCCAGAGGCGTCGTGCGGATGACCACTCTGGTCAGCGCCCACACGAGGGCGATGTGGCTGGATGTGCAGCTCCAGCGCGGCGTGGGTCAAGCTCTGGTGCCATAGCGTCGCAACAAAGGCCCGGACCGCGTCCAGCAGGGGCGGGTGCTACAACATGCGGGTGAGGTTCACACGCATGCGACGCCGTCAAAATCGTCCGGCGAGAAATGATTGCTAGACAAGCCGCCCGTCAGCGGTTACACACCTCGCCTCCTGGCGCCGCTGTTTGCGATCTCGGGGCGTTGACTATCAGTCGGATCAAGCTACCGGAGCTGTGATGGTTCGTGCAATGCGTTAGTTTCAGGCATGTCTGCACGCGTGCCCGTTTGGGGTGGCTGCGGGGTGACGTTCAACCGCAAGATTCCCACAGCCACCGTGTCAATTACTCGCCTTTGCTAGGTCAGTTACAGGCCCATATGCCATTGCTTCGTGTGAACAGCGTGTTTCCATAGATCAACGCACTCCCGTCGTTGGCAAAGGCCCACGGGGTCAGCGGCTGAGCAGCGCTCACGGCCTGCCCTTGAAGAGTCCATGTGTCACTGCTGCGTGAATAAAGTGCAATGCGCTGCGTCTCGCCAGAGTAGGTCGCCGGGGCGCCGCATGCCGCCTGTCCGGGCACTTTGGCGGTATTCACGGCGAGGGTATTGCCGTCGCTTGAGAACACCATGGAGCCGTACGCCCTTCCGCCAGAGAGCGGAGGCGTGTAGGTGTAGAGCGTGGCTGGAATCCGACTTTGCTGGGACCAAGCACCGTTGCCATCGTGCGCGAAGACGATGACTACAGGAGTGGTGGCTGTCTGCAACAGATCACGGTCGGTCACGGCCAAGGTGCTGCCGTCGGCCGACAGGGCCATGCTCGCGATGAAGGTGCCTTCGGTATTCAACGAGGTCTGGGGTGCCCAGGAGGTTCCAGTGCGGGTGTATGTGAAAACGGCGCTGGAGGATGTGGTGCCCGAGGAGATGACAGCAGAAACAGTCAGCAGGTTGCCGTCCGCTGAAAGCGCCATGTGATCGGCGATCTCAGCTTGGCAGGGTTGGGCGCAAGTTGACGGTGCGGTGCTGGTGTCTAGCCGGGCCTGCTCGTTCCATGTGCTGCCGTTGCGCCGGTACATATACACCGCGTCTGTCACGACGCGGGTGCCTGTGCTGGTCGAGATTTGTTTCATGGATCGCACTGCCAAGGTATTCCCGTCGGCCGACAGCACGGCCCCACCGACGTAGTAGGCACCCGATTGCAGTGACGCTTGCTGCAGCCACGGCTGATTTTTGCCGCTGCGTGCGAAAACGAGCATTGTGGTATTCGAGCCATAGCTTGCTGCGGTGAGCACTAGAGTGAGAGCATCCTTGGACAGCATGCCCGTGGAGAGATATGCACTTGCATATTGGACGAGGGGAACAGAGCCCGAAGGAAATTCGTGGCTTATGCCCTTCGTGATGTCGAATGCCTTGGTGTCCGAGAAGCTCCCGCAACCGGCCGCATTGCATGCTCGCAGGCGGTAGCTGGCGTTGAGGGCTTCAGGAAAATTGACATAGGCGCCGAACGAACCGGTGACTCGACTGCCGTCGGAAGCGAGTGAGTAGCTGAACCTTTGGGGATCACGCTGTGTTTCCGCAAGAGGGCCCGAGCCGTCCGGGTCTACGAAAAGCTCGTAACGTGTCGCAGTCGCAGTAGGTGTCCAGGAGAAATCAAGGGACGAACCGACGGTGAAGTTTTCGGGTGCTGCAGGCGCGGAGGGAGTTGGTGCGGGAGGTGTTGATTCAGAGTCAGAACCCCCTCCGCAGCCCGTGAGGACCAGCGCCGCGACTCCCAAGACCAGCGCGTGGCGCCAGCCTTGTTGTGATTCAATTGGAGAGCGTTGAAGGGAGGGGCGGAAGAAAACGTTGTCAGTCATGCATGCTCTTTCTTAAGGTCATAAAAAGAACGCGGGATTTGTGGCCGCATGCCGCGTACTCTAGCGAGATAGAGAGAAATCACCACCAGCGCAATGTCTTGTTACTTTCCGCCTTTGCGTTGCTCTATCTCAGAGACTTGATAGCGCTCTACCACGCCTTGGTGCTGGCTACTATGGAAAATGCAGCTGACAACGTTTTGATCATTGACTAGGACTCAATTGCTCTATGCGTCAATGTTGCACCCCTATGCCTGACGCAGGCCGCCGGTTCACCAGCACAATGCCCGCCGCCACCAGCACCAGTGCCGCCACCAGCCCGGGCGTCACGGGCTCACCCAGCCACAGCGCGCCAAATAGCAGCGCAAACACCGGCGTGAGGAACACAAACACCGAGATCTTGGTGGCAGGGTAGTGCGCCAGCATCCACATCCAGGCGAGGTAGCTCACAAACGCACCCACCAGCGCCTGCACCAGTAGCGAACCCCAGGCAAAGCCGCTGAACTGCCATACCCAGGCCTCACCCAGGCCCAGCGATAGCACTGGCAATACCGCCGTGCTCACCGCCACTTGATAGAAAAGCTGCTTGGCAGGCGCCACGCGTGCCAGGGGCGTGGTGCGGATAACTACCGTGGTCAGCGCCCACATCAGGCCTGCGGCTAGTCCTAGCAAATCTCCCAGCCAGCCTTTGGGCAGCGCCGTGCTGGCATGGCCCAGCAGCCCGTCGCCCAGCGCCAGCCCCACGCCCACAAACGCAGCCGCCAGGCCCAGCCACTGCCAGCCTTGCAGGCGCTCACCGGGGATGAAACGCGGCAGCAGCAATGCCACCCAGAAGGGCGACGCATACAAAAACACCGTGAGCCGCGAGGCGGTGGTGTACTGCAGGCCCAGATAGATGCACGCGAACTCGCCTGCAAACAGCGCCCCCGCCAACAGCCCGGCACGCGTGGCCCCGGCGGGCTCGCCCGCGCCGGAAAGGCCTACACCACGCCACAAGCACCAGGCCGCTACCGCGACCGTGGCCAGCGCAAAGCGCACAAAGGCCTGGAACACGGGCGCCACCTCAGCCACCGTGGCCTTGACCAGCACCTGCTGGAAGCCCCAGAACATGCAGCACGCGAGCAGCAGGGAGATGGCGAGGGAGTCGATATGGGTTTTGCGGGCAGACAGGGACATCGGTCGATTATGAAAGGCAAGCCTTGCGCTTCAGGTCGCCTGTGTGCCGTGACCTTCTGGCCCTGCGCAGCGCCGCGGCGACGACAGGCAACGCTAAGCGTGGGTAGTTGGTCCTACAGCGGTTGCGCTTTTGGCGGACGCTGCCAGGCGGGTGATCTGGTTAGTGTGTGGCTTTCGGGTACGCACCAACTCTGCACCACCCTGCGGCGAAAGCCCTTGCCTTTGCCCTTCAAAGATCCAACATGAACGTATCCCACACAGATCCGGACCGCGCCGAGCCAAGGAGCGAAGGGCAAAGGCATGGACGGCACAAGGACCGGCTGCTGTCCGGCGCTGCACTGCTGGTTTTGGTTGTCCTGCTGCTGGGGTTTATGCGGCTGTGGCCAGCGATGCAGCAGCCATCGCAGACCACAGGAGCGCTGTTCTTGGGCGTCGGCTTGGCGAACTCTGTAGACACATCACCCGCGAAGGTCGCGTCGCCAGCGCCGCAGCCAACCCAGGTACCGCGCAGGGCACAGTTCGGTAAGGAGCCCGCCTCGGCCGAAGCCCGCCAGATCGCGGCGTGGGCCTTGCACTCGGGTGACAACCAGAACCGCGCGGTCGTGGTGGTCGACAAAATGCACGCAAAGGTCTATGTGTTTGACCGCGACGGTGCGCTCCAGGGCGCGGCCCCGGCGTTGATGGGGTCGGCCATCGGCGATCACACCGTTCCCGGCGTGGGGCACAAGCCCGTCGGCCAGGTACTGCCCGAAGAGCGCACCACCCCCGCAGGCCGGTTCGTTGCCGAAACCGGTTTGAACGCCAATGGCGAAGACGTGGTTTGGGTGGACTACGACGCGGCGGTGTCCATGCACCGAGTGCGGGCCAACGTCAAAGCCGAGCGTCGGTTGGAGCGGCTGGCCTCCAGCACCGCCGCAGACAACCGTATCTCCTTCGGTTGCATCAACCTTCCCGTCTCTTTCTACGAAAAAGTGCTGAGCCCCCTGGTGCGTGGCACGGGCGCTGTGGTGTACGTGCTGCCCGAGACACAACCGGCCGCCGCACTTTTTGGCGCCTATGACCTGCCTGCGCAGTGATGCCCATTGACCCACGGTGTGTGCGGGCTTGTAGAACAGGGTGTTTTCGGAGTGCGATGGCAAGACCCACACCGTGCAGGCCCGTCCCTGTCCGACACGCGCTCCGGTCTCCAGCTGACGTGGCGCCAGCCGCAAACAACTAGCCTGGGTACAGCTGGCGATGTTGCTGGCGATTTCCAAATTCACCACACACCAAGGAGTCTCCACATGACTGCATCGAACACGCTCAAGACATTGCTCGCGGGCCTGGCTACCGTCGCCGTTGTTGGCACCGCTATGGCGCAGGGCACGCCACCCACCACCGCAAGCCCCAACGCTGCCACGGGCGCCGGCCAGCAAAGCTCGCAAGGCACGCCGATGGGCACCACGGGCGTTGGCGGTGGGGGCGCCGCGACGGCGACCACGCAAGCCGCTCCAGCACCTGCCGCTGCAGCCCCCGTAACCACAGACAGGACCATGTCGGGCTCCGGCGGTGCGACAACCCGCCCCATGCGCGCTGACCGCAACTAAGCCGGGGAACCCTGGCAATAGCAAGAATGCCGGGTACGCCCGGCTTTTTTGTGGGTGAGGGCGCGCGAACAGTGCAAACACGCCGTGAACAAGCGCTTACGTGGCCCCACGGTACACTTTGCGCCTTCTGAAACGGTTCCCGCGCTCCTTTCCACACCCCATTCATGGCCCTTACGACGGCGGCGCAGTCCCGCACCAGCTTTGACCTCAAGAGCGCCTCGCTGCCCGTGGTGGCCGTGGTGCTCAAGACCACCGACGCCGCGCAGTTCGCCGCCGACCTGGCCGAGCGCGTGGCCGACGCCCCGGGCTTTTTTGACAACGACCCCGTGCTGATCGACCTGGCCGCCGTGCGCGAGGCCGAGGCACCCATCGACTTTGCTGCCATCGTGGCCGAGCTGCGCAGCCGCAGCACCCTGCCCGTGGCCGTGCGCGGCGGCAACCCCGCCCAGATGGACGCTGCGCGCGCCGCAGGGCTGGCGGTAGCGCCCGATGCACCGCCTGCCCGTGCGGAGCCCCCCGCCCCCGAGGTGCGCGAGGTCATCCGCGAAGTCGTGCGCGAGGTGGAGGTCGTTCGCGAAGTGCCCATGCCAGGCCCCGGCACCGTGGTGGTGGACAAGCCCCTGCGCTCCGGCCAGCAGGTGTATGCGCGCGGCGCCGACCTGGTGGTGATGGCCGTGGTGAGTTTTGGCGCCGAGGTGATTGCCGACGGCAACATCCACGTCTATGCCCCGCTGCGCGGCCGTGCGATTGCCGGCGCGCGGGGCAACACCGAAGCACGTATTTTTTCGACCTGCCTGGAGCCGCAGCTGGTCTCCATCGCGGGCATCTACCGCACCACCGAGACCGAGTTGCCCGCCGATGTGCGTGGCAAGCCCGCCCAGGTGCGGCTCGACGGCGAGAAGCTCATCATCGAGCCGCTGGCCTGAGTTCCCATTTCATTCGTACCAACCCCACAGAGAATCAGCAACACATGGCCAAAATCGTCGTCGTGACCTCCGGCAAGGGTGGCGTGGGCAAGACCACCACCAGTGCCAGCTTTGCCACCGGCCTCGCCCTGCGCGGCCACAAGACCGCTGTGATCGACTTTGACGTCGGCCTGCGCAACCTCGACCTCATCATGGGCTGCGAACGCCGCGTGGTGTATGACCTCATCAACGTGATCCACGGTGAGGCCAACCTGAACCAGGCGCTCATCAAGGACAAGCAGTGCGACAACCTGTTCGTGCTGGCCGCCAGCCAGACCCGCGACAAGGATGCGCTCACGCAAGACGGCGTGGAAAAGGTGCTCAAGGACCTGGCCGAGATGGGCTTTGAGTACATCGTCTGCGATTCGCCTGCCGGCATCGAAAGCGGCGCGCTCATGGCCATGCACTTTGCCGACGAGGCGCTGCTGGTGACCAACCCCGAAGTCTCGTCGGTGCGCGACTCTGACCGCATCCTGGGCATGCTGGGCAGCAAGACCAAGCGTGCGATTGAAGGCGGTGAGCCCATCAAGGAGCACCTGCTCATCACGCGCTACAACCCCAGCCGCGTGCAGGACGGCCAGATGCTGAGCCTGGAAGACATCCAGGACATCCTGCGCATCAAGCTGATCGGCGTGATCCCCGAGTCGGAAGTGGTGCTGCAGTCGTCCAACCAGGGCACGCCCGCCATCCATGCCCAGGGCACTGATGTGTCCGAGGCCTACAAGGATGTGATCGACCGCTTCCTGGGTGCCACCGACAAGCCGCTGCGTTTCATCGATGCGGAAAAGCCAGGCTTCTTCAAACGCCTGTTCGGGAGCAAATAAGCCATGGCTTCTTTCCTGTCCTTCCTGCTCGGCGAGAAGAAGAAAACCGCCAGCGTCGCCAAAGAGCGCCTGCAGATCATCCTGGCGCACGAGCGCAACGGCCGCAACGCCGCCGAGCCCGACTACCTGCCTGCGCTGCAGCGCGAGCTGGTGGCCGTGATCTCCAAGTACGTCAAGATCAACCCCGAAGACCTCAAGGTGCACCTGGAGCGCCAGGACAACCTGGAAGTCCTGGAAGTCAAGATCGAGCTGCCCGATACGGTGCGTTGAAGGCTCGGTTTCGAGCCAAATTGGGCTCTGGCGCTTATCTGGTAAGCGCCAGTAGCTATCAAAATTGATGAATCCAGTGGGGCCTGGCTAGCGCGCGTGTTTTGCCCACTTGCCCGCCAGCGCCTGGGCGATGCTCAGCCCGCGCTGCCCGGGCACCAGCGTGGCGGTCTCTCCGGCGGCGATGGTGCCGGGCTGGTCCACCGCAAGGTAGTAGCCGCAGCATCCGGCCAGGGCCATGGTGCGGCCCGCCTGCGCAAAACCCATGACGGCGTTGAACTTGAAGCATGGCTCGCGCGGTGCACTCACCCGCAGCACGCAGTGGGGGAAATGCCATTCATCGCCCACAAACACATCCGCTTCCAGCGGCCCGTCGATCGTGAGGTTCTCGCCCATGAAACCCGGCGGCAGCGTTTCATCGAACAGGCTCACGCCCCGTTCGCGGCGTTGGGCCTGCCAGAACGCGTAGTGGGCGGCGGGGTAGGCGTATACGGCCTTGCCCAGGCCGCCATGCACGCTCGGGTCGGCCTGCTCGTCGCCTGCCAGCCCTAGCGGGCCCACAGCCACGGGGCCGGTGACGGGGGCCTTGCCGATGGCAGTGAGCACCGAGCGCTCGCCCACCTTCAGGCGCCGGGCCAGGCCGATGTTCACGTGGCGCACGACCACGGTGGGGGTCGTCACAGCGGGTGCTCGGTGTAGAACTTGCCGCCGTGGTACAGCAGGGGCGAGATGCCTTCGCGATGCTCGCAGCGCTCGACCTCGCCCACAAAGATGGTGTGGTCGCCCTCCTTGTACTGGCTGCGGTTGAAGCACTCGAACGTGGCGGCTGCCCCGGCTAGCAGCGGGGCGCCGCTGATGCCGGGCCGGTGTTCCAGGCCTGCCCAGCGGTCGATGCCGCGCGTTGCAAAACGCTCGGCCAGCGCCTTCTGGTCTGCGGCCAGCACGTGGATGGCGTAGTGCGAGCCATCGGCAAAGGTGGGCAAGGTGCTGGCGCCGTGCGACAGGCTCCACAGCACCAGCGGGGGTGCCAGCGACACCGAATTGAAGGAACTGGCCGTGAGCCCCACCAGGTCGCCCGCAGCCGTGCGGGCCGTGACGATGGTCACGCCCGTGGCAAACATGCCCAGCGCATCGCGAAACTCGCGCGTGGAGAAGCTCGGTGGCAGGGCGAGGGTGGGGCGGGGGAGCGAAGGGTTCACAAAAGCGGTGCCAGCGGTGGCAGCATGGGGGAGCAACTATTATCAGGCGCCACCCACCACCGCGCTGTTGCGGGGTTTACTGGTTTTTCCACCGCATGGCCGTCCTACCTACCTTCACCACCCTGGGCTCCGGCCCCACCGTGCTCCTGCTGCACGACGCCGATGGCGACCACCTCACCTTTGCCCCCCAGGTGGAAACGCTGGCCACGGCCGGTTACCGCGCCGTGGCCTGGAACATGCCGGGCTATGGCCGCAGCGCGCCCGTGGAGCCGTACACCTTCAAGGCGCTGGCGCAGAGCTGCCTGGCCTTGATCGATGCCCTGCAGGGAGGCCCCATGACCCTGGTGGGGCATGGCATGGGCGCCATGGTGGCGCTGGAGGCCGCCGTGCGCAGCCCGTCGCAGGTGCGCCGCCTGCTGCTCTGCGCAGGTGGGCCAGCGCTGGATGCGCAGGCCATGGATGACTGGGTGGCGCCCCGCTTGGGTGCCCTGAAGGCGCTGGACGCCGGTGGCAGCATGGAGCAGCTGGCGCAGACGCTGGTGCCCCAGTTCATCGGCACCGGTGCGTTGCCCGAAGGCGTGCGGCTGGCCAGCCACGCGCTGGGCCAGGTGTATCCAGGGGCCTACCGGCGCGCGCTGGAGGCCTTGTCCACGTTTGATCGCGGAGCCTCTGCCTTGGCGCAGCTGGCCATACCCGCGCTGCTGGTGGGGGGCGAGCTCGACCGCTGCACACCGCCGGCTGCCCTGGAGGCCCTGGCCCAGGTGATGCCCGATGCGCAGACGGTGTTGTTGCCCCACATCGGGCACTGGCCGCAACTGGAGGACCCGGAGGGTTTCGATGCCGCGCTGCTGGACTTTCTGGCGCAGCGGCGGGTGCTGCACTGAGTTTGCCCCACCCGGCGTAGCCGATTTTTCGGCCCTTCAAACGATTCTTTTTCCCTGCCATGCCCTGGCGCCACCGGGCGGGTTCGCGCGGGTCTGATTGCTCCTCTTGTTTTATGTGGTTTGCCCTGAAAAAAATACTGTCTGCGCTGCTGCTGCCCCCGGTGTCCAGCATCTTGCTGGCGCTGGTGGGGCTGTGGATCGCGCGCTACCACCGCCGCACGGGCATCACGGTGGTGGTGCTGTCATTGCTGTCGGTGCTGGTGCTGTCCTGGCCGCCGGTGTCGGACGCGCTGGTGCGCAGCCTGGAGCGCTATCCGGCGGTCGTCCCCAAGGACTTGCCTTCGTCAAAGGTGCAGGCCATCGTCGTGCTGGGCGGCGGCGCCGACACGGTGGCGCCTGAATACGGCGTGGACGTGCTCAGCCGGGGCGCGCGTGAGCGGGTGCGCTACGCCGTGTACCTGCAGCAGCAGACCGGGCTTCCCATCCTGGCCACGGGGGGCTCCACCGGCGGAACGCGGGCCGAAGCGCTGGTGATGAAAGATGTGGTGGAGCGTGAGTTCAGGGGCCGGGTGCGGTGGACCGAGGTGGAATCCCTTGACACCCGCAGCAACGCCGAAAGATCTGCCGTGTTGCTCAAGGCCGCTGGCATCGAGCGCATTGCGCTCGTCACCCACGGCTGGCACATGGTGCGCGCGGCCAAGACCTTCGAGCGCGCCGGTCTGCAGGTGCTGCCCGCGCCCATGGGCTTCAAGGGCGGCCAGGCGCGCAAGCTGTACCGGGTGTTGCCGCGCGCCTCCGCGCTGGCCGACAGCAGCCTGGCGCTGCACGAATGGCTGGGCATCCTGGCCCAGCACGGGTCGCTGGATCGCTAAGCCGTCAATCTGCGGCCGGTGTCAGCAGAAAACGGCTGGCTGCCTCCATCGCCTGCGCATCGGCCTGCACCGCTCCGGGCGGCCCGCCTTTGCCCCACAGGGCGCCGCCCCAGGTCATCGACAGGAACTGTGCGCACAGCGCCACCGAGTCGATCATCGGCTGGGCCTTGGTGCGGTCGCCGCTGGTGGTGACAAGCGCCAGCGTCTTGGAGGCCATCGGCTCCTTGAAGGCCAGGCCGGGGACGCGCATCCACGCGCTCCAGTGGTCCAGGTAGGTCTTGAGCGGCGAGGGAATGCTGTACCAGTAAACCGGCGCCACAAAGACGATGTGCGTGGCTGCCAGCGTGGCGTCGAGCAAGGTCTTCATGTCGCCTTCGGGCGGTGCATAGGTACCCGAGGTGTGGCGCTGGTCCACGAAGGGCGGCAGGTTCATGCGGGCCAGGTGGTGCCAGGTTTGCGCAGTACCGGCAGGGAGTGCGGCGGCGGCCTGGCGCGCCAGCCATTCGGTATTGCCGGTGTGGCCTGGTTCGCGGGTGGAGGTGGTGAGGAAGAGGTAGTGCGGTGCGGTGGGCGTGGTCATGGTGCCATCGTAGCGCCGCCCCCCAGACCTGCGCCGGGTGCCAGGGTTGCGATGCACAGCTCCACCAGCGCCTGCTCGAATTCGGGGCTGTCCAGCAGGGGCGACTGTTCCAGCGATGCCGCCCGCACCGCGCCCATGAAGGCGCGGGTGAGCACAAACAGCTGGGTTGCCGAGGGTGCGGGCATCTGCTGCTCTTGCGCCACACGCTGCAGGTGCAGGGCCAGCCGCTCGCTGGCGCCGCGCACCGAGATCAGCACGGACGCGCGGTAGTCGAGCTTCCACGACAGGCGGGCAAGTGCGCGCCCTTCCTGGGGGCCGCCGCCAAAGGCCAGCAGGTAGTGGCGCACTTACCCGCGCACCTGCTGCTCGGGCGTCCAGCCTTCGGTGCGGGCCTGGGCGAGCAGGGCGTCCAGCTCCAGCATCACCCGGTCGCAGTGCTGGTCGAGCATGGCCAGGAGGATGGCTTCCTTGCTGGGAAAGTACTGGTAGAGCGAGCCCACGGAAACACCCGCAACATCGGCGATGCGGTTGGTTGTGAGCGCGTCCTCGCCCTGGGTGGCCACGATGCGTGCGACGGCTTCGAAGATGGCATCGACTGTGAACTGCGAGCGTTCCTGGCGGGGCGAACGGCGGGGGGCGGAGGAGACAGGGGGCATGGAAAACCTGAGCGCAATGCGAGTAGGCGGAGATGGCGCTGCTGCCTATTCTGCCGCCAGTCCCTTGCAACATCCGGAGAAAACCTTCATGCACGAAACCAGCCAACTCGCCCTGGGAGCCGCCGCCGTCGGCCTGGCTGGCACCTGGGCATGGCGCCAGCGCCTTGCACTGCGGCCCGTGCACCGCGCCAGTGCCATCGCGCTGGCATTGTTCCTGGCGGCCCACTTGCTGGGTCACCTGGCGGGGCTGGCCGGAGCGGCAGCGCACCAATCCTTGCTGGAAGCCCTGCGCCTGGTCTATCGCCAGCCGTTGGTCGAAGGCGTGCTGCTTGGCTGTCTGCTGTTCCAGATGGGCAGCGGCCTCACCTTGCTGTGGCGCGGGCGGGGCCGGCGCCGTGGGGGCGTGGCGTGGATGCAGGCCATCTCGGGGGGCTATCTGGCGCTGTTCCTGTTGATCCATGTGACGGCCGTCTTGGCGGGCCGGTTTCAGGGCGTGGACACGAACCTGCAGTTTGCAGCGGCGGGCATGCACACACCGCCCTGGCAGTGGTTCTTTGGCCCGTACTACTTTTTCGCCGTGTTCGCGCTGGGCACGCACGTGGGTTGCGCTTTGTACTGGAACCTGCCAGAGCCTCTGCGGGCGCGAGCGTTGGTGGGGGCCATGCTGGCGGGCTGGATGCTGGCTGTTTGTTTGGTGGTGCTGCTGGCGGGCGGATTCCATGCGCTGGAGATTCCGGCTCGTTACCTGGCCCCCCTGGCCGGGCCCGCAGGTCGGGGTTGAAGGGGGCCAGAGCATCCGCGCTGCCTGCGGTCTTTGCGGTTTATGCGCCGGCCTGGCTTCGCAGCCAAGCCCTCACGCCCGCAACGACCTCCGGTGCGCGTTGCTTGCGCGGAGCCACCAGGTAGTAGCCAGCGCCCGTGTGCGCTTCTTCCTCAAACACCTTGGCCAGCCGACCGGCGGACAGGTCCTGCGCCACAAAATCTTTCTGCACCAGCGCGAGTCCCTGGCCGGTCAGGGCCGCGTCGATCGCGAGTGTCGTCTGGTTGAACCAGATGGCCTGCGGTGTGGGATCTGAAGCCCCGGGAGCGGGCGGCGTGTGCTGCGCAAGGTAGTCGGCCCACGGAGACTGGGAGTCGTGCAGGAGCACGTAGCGGCCGATGTCACCCGCGGTGTCGGGTGGCCCGGAGCGGTGCAGCAACAGCGGGCTGCCCACCGCCACCAGGCACTCTTCGAACAGGAGATCGGCCGTGAGCCCCGGGCCGAATGGGGGGCGGCCGTACCGCACCGCCAGGTCCACGGCCTCGGTCTGAAAGTGCGAAAGGTGCTCGGTCGCCAGGATCCGCAGATCAACCCCAGGGTGAAGGCGCGTGTAGTCCGCCAGCCGTGGGATGAGCCACTTGGTGGCGAAGGTCGGGGTGACGCTGACCGTCACATGCAGGGGCTCGGGCCGCAGGCCCTGTGTGGCATCGGCGAGCATCTCGAACGCGCGCCGCACGCTGGTGGCATAGCGCTGGCCGTTGTGGGTCAACACGAGGGTGCGCGGGTGCCGCTCGAACAGCTTGAGGCCCAGCTCCGCCTCCAGCGCACGAATCTGCTGCGCCACGGCGCCCTGGGTCACGCCGAGCTCCAGCCCGGCCAGCCGAAAGTTGAGATGGCGGCTGGCGGCTTCGAACGCTCGCAGCGCATTGAGAGAGGGCGTAGGCCCCAACGGGGAGGTCATGGGTGTAGATTTTCTACTGGATCGAAGCACGGCGGCTGCTCCGTCCGGTCGTCCAACACAAGAATGATGCGGAACAATTGCCAGATGCCGGTGTGCGGCATTCAAGGACGATCATGGCAGTAGAAAAAGTAGCGCTCATCACCGCGGGCGGCACCGGCGTTGCCGCTGCCACCGCCCGCCGGTTGGCAGAGGATGGTTTTCAGGTCGGCATTCTTTCGTCGTCGGGCAAAGGCGAGGCCATGGCCCAGGAGCTCGGAGGCGTTGGCGTCACGGGGTCCAGCCAGTGCCTGGCGGATCTGGGCCGCCTGGTGGATCTGGCGCAAGCCCGCTGGGGCCGGGTCGATGTGCTCATCAACAGCACCGGCCATGAACCGCGCGCGCCGTTGTTGTCTCTGGCGGATGAGCGGTGGCTGCAGGGGACGGACACCTATCTGCAGAGCGTGATCCGGCCCACGCGGCTGGTGGCCCCCTTGATGCAAGCGCAGCGTGGTGGCGTGATCGTGAACCTGTCGGCGGCCTGGGCGGTGGACCCGAGTGCGCTGTTTCCGACATCGGCGCTGGTGCGCGCCGGGCTGGCTTCGTTCACGAGGATCTTTGTAGACAGCCATTCGCAGCACAACATCCGCATGAACAACGTGTTGCCGGGATGGATCGACACCTTGCCCGTGTGGGAAGAGCGCCGCGCCGCAGTGCCGCTGCAGCGGTATGGGCAGGCCGCCGAAGTGGCCGCGACCATCGCGTTCCTGGCCTCGGAAGGCGCGGGCTACATCAACGGGCAGAACCTGCGGGTGGACGGCGGCCTCGCGCTGGCCACCTGAGTGCCCGCGCGCAATGAGCGGGTTGGTGTGATGGACCCGCCCAACCCGGGCAGGCTGTGTGGGTGCTCTCAGGCGGCCAGCGCCGTGGCCGATGCGCGCCGTGCAGATCCTTGGTGGCCCAGGAAGCCGAAGTTCATCGCAGGCTGTTCGCCGCTGATCAGCTCGGCCAGCGCCTTGCCTGAACCGGCACCGTGTGTCCAGCCCAGCGTGCCGTGGCCCGCATTCACCCAGAGCTTGCCCACGCGGGTCTGCCCGATGAACGGGATGTTGGTGGGGGTGGCCGGGCGCAGGCCGGTCCAGTACTGCGGGTCGCCGCCTTGTTCGGGCGTGCGGGTGTCGCACACGCCGGGCAGGATGGCTTCGATGCGGCGCGAGAGCATGTGGCAGCGTGCGCGCGCCAGGGAGCTGTCGAGCGTCAGGTCCCAGCCGTTGAGCTCGATGGTGCCCGCCACGCGCAGGTGGTTGCCCAGGCGGCTCATGGCGATCTTCTTGCCATCGTCGATGGTGGAGACCATGGGCGCGCCCTCGGGCTTGAGCAGCGGGAACGTGGCGCTGTAGCCCTTGCCAGGGTAGATCGGCAGGTCCACGCCCACGCTGCGCAGCAGCGGCGCGCTGTAGGAACCGCAGGCGACGACGACGGCGTCGGCCTTCAATATGAAGTCTTTTTTGCCGCCAGCGCTTGTCTGTTTTGGCATGACAGCTACTGAATCAATAGCATTGCCGATTTTATTCAGGCGCAGCACATCGTGGCCGTAGAGGAACTGCGCGCCGCGTGCCATGCAGCGGCGGGCCAGCTCCTGCGTGAACACGCGGGCGTCGCCGCTTTCGTCGGTGCTGGTGTAGGTGCCGCCGGTGATCTTGTCGCCGTAGGCCTTGAACGCGGGCTCAATCTTGAGCAGCTCATCGCGGCTGACCAGGCGGCGCTGCACGCCGTGCTTGCGCATGAGCTCCACGGCGTGGCCGGCGGCGTCAAAGGATTTCTGGTCGGTGTAGAAGTGGGCAATGCCGCGTTCGAGCCGGTTGTATTCAATGCCCGTGGTGCTGACCAGGTCCTTGAGCGCGGCATGGCTGTAGGCGCCCAGCGCCACGATCTGCTGCACATTGCGCTCGAACGCGGCGTCGTTGCACTGCGCCAGAAACTGCAGGCCCCAGCGCCACTGCTGCCAGTCCATCTGCGGGCGAAACAGCAGCGGGGCTTCCTTGTCGAACATCCACTTGAGCGCCTTGAGCGGCGCCTCGCGGTTGGCCCAGGGCTCGCAGTAGCTCACCGAGATCTGTGCTGCATTGGCAAAACTGGTTTCGAGCGCAGCATCGGGCTGGCGGTCGATCACGATGACCTCGTGACCGCGTTCAAGCAGGTGCCACGCCGTGCTGATGCCGATGATGCCGGCGCCGAGAACAATGGTTTTCATATGCGGAATGCCTTGTGAGCCTTTGCGTGCCACCCGCCCCAGTGCGGGACACGATGGGGCGCAGTGTGCGCGACATTGCATTCAACTAAAAGCAAAATTAAACTTACTCCAAAAACATCAGCGCACCTAATAAACGGTGCGGTAGAGACAACCCTCTTTTGTTCGAGCCCGAGACCATGAGCACCTACGATCCCGCCGCCCTGGAATGCCTTGCCGCCATCGTTGAAGAGGGCGGCTTCGAGCGCGCTGCGCAGCGCCTGAACGTCACACAGTCGGCCGTCTCACAGCGCCTGCGCGCCCTGGAGGCGCAGGTGGGCTCGGTGCTCATCGTGCGCAGCCGACCCCTGCGGCCCACGTCGGCCGGGCAGCTGCTGCTCAAGCACACCAAGCAGATGCGCCTGCTGCGCGCAGACCTGGAGCGCGACCTGCACGAGCTGGCGCCCAGCGCCCCGGGCGGCACGCGCGAGGATGAGCGCATCTCGATTGCCATCAACGCAGACAGCATCGCCACTTGGGCGATGGGCGCGCTGCACGAGTTGGTGCGCCAGCGCCTGCCGCTGGAAATCATCGTGGACGACCAGGATTTCACGCAGGAATGGCTGCGCTCTGGTCAGGTGCTGGGCTGCGTGACCACGCTCAAGCAGGCACTGCGTGGGTGCAAGATGGTGCCGCTGGGCGCCATGCACTACGTGGCCGTGGCGTCGGCCAGCTATGCGGAGCAGTACCTGCCCCAGGGGCTCACGCCGCACAACTTTCGCGAGGTGTCGTTCCTGTCGTTCAACCGCAAGGACGACATGGCTGCCGAGTTTGTGGCGCGTGCATTCGGGCTCAAGCGCGTGGCGCTCAACCACCTGTTCGTGCCGGGTTCCGAGGCGCAGATGCGCGCCGTGGCCGCAGGCTGGGCAGTGGGTGTGATGCCCGAGCTGATGGCGCGCGAGGCGCTGGCGGACGGCAGCATGGTGAATCTGGCACCAGGCCGCTCCCTGCCCATCCAGCTGTACTGGCACTGCTGGAACCTGGAATCGGCCGTGCTGGACGCCCTGACGGCGGCCCTGACCGCCACCGCCGCGCGGACGCTGGAGGCGCCTGCGGCATGATTCCTGCAGGGTAAAACGTGAACGACGTAGTTGTATTGCAACTTAGTCATTTATTTTTTTACTGCAATGTATAAAATACAAGCCATGCAAACGCCGCAACCCAAAGTTTCGTTCAAAGAGCAGATGCACCAGGCGCGCGAGGATGCCATCCTCCAGTCGACCTGCCAGCTCCTGGGCGAAAAGGCCTTCGATGCCATGACCATGGACGACGTGGCCAATGCCGTGGGCATTGCCAAAGCCAGTCTGTACAAGCACTTCTGCAGCAAGGAAGAGCTGTGCAGCGCCGCCATGGTGCAGATTCTGGGCCGTGTGCAGGCCTACCTGGCAGATCTGCCCACCGAGATGCCCCCGCTTGAAAAGCTCCATGCGCTGGTGCGCTGGTCGCTGGAGCGGCTGCTGAGCAACGAAATGCCGCTGCTGCCCAGCCGCAATTCCACGCTGCGCGCGGTGCTGATGGCCAACAAGGACTACCTCAACGGCCTCGTGGCCGTGAGCGACCAGATTGGTGAATGGATCACCCAGGCCCAGGCACAGGGCGTGATCAGCCCCACCTTGCCGCCGCTGGTGGTGCTCTACACGTTGTATGCGCGCGCCTGCGACCCGGTGGTGAGTTTTCTCAAGGAAGGCGGCCAGTATTCCGATGCGGAAATCGTGGATCTGGTGGTGCGCACCTGTTTCGACGGGCTGGCAGCGCGGTAGTCGCGTCTCCTTTCCAGCGTTTCGTACGCACCCAAAAAAGAAAGCCCGGCATGCCGGGCTTTCTTGCGTGGGGCTCACGGGGCTCACAGCCACCGGCTTACTTGGGCAGGATCACCTTGTCCACGACATGGATCACACCGTTGCTGGTGAACACGTCGGCCATGGTGATGTTGCTGGTGCGCAGGTTCTGGTCGGTGATCACGAGGCTTGCGTTCACCGTGAAGGTTTGTCCCTGGACGGTGGCAATGGCGGTATTGATAGGGACCTCGGCCTTGAGCACGCGCGCGGGTACCACGTGGTAGGTAAGCACCGTGGTCAGCAGCGCGGTGTCCGCCAGCAGGGCTTCCTTGGTCACCCCGAGCTCGGCCAGCAGCGCTGCAAACGCGGCGTTGGTCGGCGCAAACACCGTGAACGGGCCGGCTCCCTGCAAGGTGGTGGCCAAGCCGGCAGCCACCACGGCTTCCACCAGGATGCTGAAGTCCGGCAGCGCCGAGGCGGTGGCGACGATGTCCTTGTTGGCTGGCAGCAGCACGCGGTCCACCAGATGCACCACGCCGTTGCTGGCCTGGATGTCCGTGGCCGTGATGGTGGAAACGCGGTTGCGACCATCGGTGATCTTCAGGCCGTTGGCCGACTCGATCTTGAAGAAGCCGCCTGACACGGGCGTGATGGCCTTGCCCAGGGGGACGTCTGCACGCGGGACCCTGCTGCCGAGCACGTGGTAGGTCAGTACCGCTGTCAGCAGGGGCTTGTCGGCCAGCAGGGCCTCCTTGGTCACGCCCAGCTCGCTGAGCAATGCTGCAAAGGCGGCGTTGGTCGGGGCGAAAACCGTGAGCATGCCGGTGCTCAGAGTGGGCGCCAGACCAGCGGCGACCACTGCTTCGACGAGGATGCTGAGGTCAGGATTGTTCTGGGCGACTTCGACGATGTTGCGCTGGGGCTCATCGTCGCCGCCGCCACAGGCCTGCAACAAGGTGGCGCTGGCGCCCACGGCGGCGGCCAGCAAGACGGTACGGCGGTTGAATGCGGTGTTCATGGGGCTTCTCCTCGCTAGTGGATGGTGGTGGAAGGGACGAGCGGTTAGTCCGCGGGCTTACTTGGGCATCAGAACGGTGTCGATGGCGTGGATCACGCCATTGCTGGCAGCCACATCGGTCGCGATGACCTTGGACTGGTCCACCATCACGCCCATGCTGGTGGACACGGTGATCTCCTGGCCCTGCACGGTCTTGACCTTTCCGGCCTTGACGTCCTTGGCCATCACCTTGCCGGGGACCACGTGGTAGGTCAGCACCTTGGTCAGTGCGGCCTTGTCAGCCAGCAGGCCGTCCAGGGTGGCCTTGGGGATCTTGGCGAAAGCCTCGTCGGTGGGCGCAAACACCGTGAAGGGGCCGGGGCCCTTGAGGGTGTCCACCAGGCCCGCAGCCTGCACGGCCGCCACCAGGGTCTTGAAATTACCCGCCTTCACGGCGGTATCGACGATGTCCTGGGCCATCACGGTGAAGGTGGCGCCTGCGGTCAGGGCCAATGCGATCAGGGTTTTTTTCATGGGTCGTTCCTCGGTTTCGATGGAAATGACACGCCAGGATGGGCGCAGCGAGAATGTATAACTAATTGGTCGTTAAGTAAACCAATAAGTTATGTTGTAACCGATCGGTTTCATTTGGGCAAAAAAAAGCCCTGCCGGAGCAGGGCTTTGGTGGTGGGCCGGGCTGTTTGTGGTTCGGCTTAGCGAACGATCAGCAATGGCACCTTGCAATGGGCCAACACCTGTGTGGTGACCGAGCCCATGACCAGGGTGGCCAAGGCTCCATGGCCGTGGGAGCCCATCACCAGCAGGTCGAACTTGCCGCTGTCAGCCACCTTGGCGATGTTCTCACCCACGGCGCCCACCTTGACGACGCGCTTGGCGTCCACACCATGGCGCGCCAGGAATTTGCAAACGGGCGACAGGATTTTTTCTGCCTCTTCGGCGTGGTAGCTGTCCACCACTTCCTTGCCCAGAGCGGCGCGCGCGCGTGTCGGCAGCGGGGCCTGCACGGTGAGCGCGGTGTACTGGTGGTTGCCACCGAGCAGCTCCTCGTGGGTAGCCAGGTAGGCCAGCATTTTTTTGGTGTAGGCGCTGCCATCGACAGCAAGCAGGATGTTCATGGTGTTCTCCGGAATAGGGTTGGGTCAGACTACCGTGCGCGGACTTCTGTTGTCTTGACCTGGGTCATGTTTTTCTTCTGCGCTGCGGGGCGGCAGAGCCCCGTCTCTTGATCATACGGGGATGCAGCATTGCGCCTTGAAAGCCGCCTGTTCGCCTTTGCGCGCATAGCCCAGGGGGTTGGCCACCACGCGGCACTGCCAGGGGGTGCCGTCGCCGTGAAAACCTTGCACCGTGTAGTCGCTCGGGGCGTGCAGATGGCCGTGCAGCCACAGCTGCGCGTGGGGCAACAAGCTGTCCAGGGCGTTGCAGAACCCCGCAGTGCCGGGCACCAGTCCGTAGCGTGGATCGGCACTGCGCAGGCTGGGTGCAAAGTGGGTGACGGCCACCGTGGGGCCTTCAAAAGGCACCGCAAGTGCTTGCGCCAGCCACTGCTGGCAGACCAGTGCGTGGTCGCGCATGGCTTCGGCCAGAAAGGGCTCCGCGTGGCGGGTGCCGCCCGTCTTGCGCAGGTAGAAGTTCGCTGCGCGAAAGGCCTTGTCGCGCAGTTTCAGCCGCCTGCCAAGGTCGGTGCTGCCTTCATGGTCTGCGAGTGCATCGAAATCGCTCCAGAGTGTGGTGCCCACGAAGCGCACACCTTGAAGCTCGACGGTCTCGCGCTCCAGCCAGGTGATTCCCAGGCGGTCACAGGTGCGGCGCAGCCGCTCGTGGGCAGCGTCGAAATCCTGTGCATCGTATTCGTGGTTGCCGGGCACAAAAAGCACGGGGGTGGGCCAGCCTGCGCCCCCGGGCAATGGTGAAAACCGGGCCAGGCCAAAGTCTTCGTCGCCCAGCTGCGAGCCTTCCTGGTAGGAGCCCACGTCGCCAGCAAGCACCAGCACATCGGCGCCGGGAGCCGGTTCGGGGACGAAGTGGGGATGCGCCTCAAGGTGCAGATCGGACAAAAGCTGGATATTCATGCTGGGCGCAGTCTACGGGTTCAGGCTGGGCGCCTCACTCCTCGGGGAAAGTCCGGCGCGCCGAGCGCGCCAGGGCGTGCAGCAGCCAGGTCATCGCGGCCTGCTGAGGCCCGCGCCGGCGCCAGAGTGCGTCCACATGCACGGGTGGGACATCCAGCGGCAGGGCCCGCTGCACCAGCGCATCGGCAATGCCGGTCACGGGAACAAAGTGGCGGGGCAGCACCGTCAACAGGTCCGAGCCCGAGACTACCCGGCCGGCAGTGAAGAACTGGTTGACCGTGATCACCACCTTGCGCTCGCGGCCCAGGGACGCCAGGGCCTCGTCGATGAAGCCGAAGGGGCGCCCTGAGAAGCTCACGAGCATGTGGCGTGCGGCGCAATAGGTGTCCAGCGTCAGGGGCGCATCGGCCAGAGGGTGGCCTTGCCGCATCACGCACACGTATTCGCCGTCGTACAGGCGGCGGCTTTCAAAGGCCACTGCGCCCCCGGATTGCGCGCGGGCGGTCAGGTCTGCCAGCACCGCTGGGAAATAGCCCACCGCCATGTCGGCCGCCTCTTCGTCCAGCAGGCGGCGGGGGTCGCGCGTGGTCAGGGGCAATACCCGGATCGAAATACCGGGCGCCTCCCGCTCGATGATTTCGACCAAGGCCGGTACCAGGGTGGCGGCCGTGGCATCGGCCATGGCGAGCACAAAGGTGGATTCGGCCGTGGCGGGCTTAAAGTGTCCCGGCGCCAGGGATTCTTGCAGGTGGGCCAGGGCCTCGCGCACAGGGGGCCACAGGGCCAGCGCACGCGCAGTGGGCTCCACGCCCTGGCCGCTGCGCACCACCAACTCATCCCCCAGCACATCGCGCAGGCGCCGCATGGCGTTGCTCACGGCAGGCTGGGTGACGGACAGCTTGTGCGCTGCGCGTGTGAGGCTGCGCTCGGCCATGACCTCGTCAAAAACACGCAGCAGGTTCAGGTCCAAGGAGCGGAAGTTCAAGGGGGTCATGGTCAATTCATCATCAATATGAATATCAATGATTCAAAATATAAACTTGAACATGCAAAGGGTAAACCCTAATATCACCCCATCGCCCGGCAATCTCGCCACAAGCGTTAGAAAAGGGAAACCGAAATGACCAGCTTTGCACACGTTGAGTACCCCACCGAACACCCCGGCGTTGTCCGCGCCGAAAACGCCGCTGCCGCCCTCAAGAGCGTAGCCGCCAACTTTGATGGCGCCCGTGGCGCTGCCACGCTTCTGCTCGCGGCCGTGGTATCGGCCTTGCTGGTAGTGGCCAACCAGGTCATCGACACCTGGAGCGAAGGCCACCTGCTCGCGGCTTGGATGGTGCTGTGGCTGGTCGCGTTTGCGGCCCTGGCTTTGCTGACCGCCCCAGCACGCCGTGCCGGTGCTGCCCTGCGTGTGGCCGCCCTCGGCTGGGCCGAAGCCCGCCGCCGCGCTGCGGATGACGAGCGTACTTGGCAAGTGGCTGTGAAGGACCCCCGCATCATGGCCGAACTGAACCACGCCATGGGCATTGCCACCGTGGAAGACATCCGCAAGTACTACTGAGAAGATGATGCACGGTCCGCCGTGCAGTGATCGGATTTTTTGAAGCCGTGGCGAGCGTTCGCCACGGCTTTTTTCATGGCCGCGGGACGGATCGCGCTGATCCAGTATCCGCATCCACAAGCGCAAAAAAACCGCCCCTCCTTTTCAGAAGGGGCGGTTGTCAGGACTGAGAAGATCCCGGAATCAGCTTGCCAGGCGCTTTTCGAGCGCAGCCTTGGTGGCGAGCAAAGCCGGGGGCAGGTGGTAAGCCAACTGCTCAAAGTGGGCATCGTGCAGCTTGAACTCATCGGCCCAAGCGGCCTTGTCGATGCTGGTCACAGCAGCAAACTGCTGGGCATTGAAATCCAGCCCCGTCCAGTTGATTTCCGCGTACTGCGGAGCCACTCCAAACATGGTTTCCTGGCCTTGGGCCTGGCCTTCAATGCGGTCGATCATCCACTTGAGCACACGCATGTTGTCGCCATAACCGGGCCAGACGAACTTGCCGGCTTCGTCCTTTCGGAACCAGTTCACGCAGAACACCTTGGGCAGCGCCTTGCCGGTGGCGGCAATCTTGCCTTCCATGTTGAGCCAGTGCTGGAAGTAGTCGCTCATGTTGTAGCCGCAGAAGGGCAGCATGGCGAAGGGGTCGCGGCGCACCACGCCTTGGGCGCCAAAAGCGGCAGCGGTGGTTTCGGAACCCATGGTGGCAGCCATGTACACGCCTTCGGTCCAGGTGCGGGCTTCGGTCACCAGCGGGACGGTGGTGGAGCGGCGGCCGCCGAAGATGAAGGCGTCGATGGCCACACCATTGGCGTCGTCCCACTGGGGGTCGAGCGCCGGGTTGTTGGTGGCAGCCACCGTGAAGCGCGAGTTGGGGTGGGCAGCCTTGGCGCCGGTTTCCTTCGCGATCTGGGGCGTCCAGTCCTTGCCTTGCCAGTCGATCAAGTGGTCCGGCAGCTTGCCGGTGTCCTTTTCCATGCCTTCCCACCACACGTCGCCGTCGTCCGTCAGGGCCACGTTGGTGAAGATCACGTCCTTGTCCAGGCTGCGCATGCAGTTGGGGTTGGTGTGCATGTTGGTGCCGGGGGCCACGCCAAAGTAACCCGCCTCGGGGTTGATGGCGTACATCTTGCCGTCGGCATGGGGCTTGATCCAGGCGATGTCGTCACCGATGGTGGTGACCTTCCAGCCGGCAAAGCCCGCCTCGGGCGGCACCAGCATCGAGAAGTTGGTCTTGCCGCAGGCGCTGGGGAAGGCCGCTGCCACGTGGTACTTCTTGCCTTGGGGGTTGGTCACGCCCAGGATGAGCATGTGCTCAGCCAACCAGCCCTGGTCACGGCCCATGGTGGACGCGATGCGCAATGCCAGGCACTTCTTGCCCAGCAGCGCGTTGCCGCCGTAACCCGAGCCGTAGGACCAGATTTCGCGCGTTTCGGGGTAGTGGACGATGTACTTGACCTTGGGGTTGCAAGGCCAGCTCGTCGTGTCCTTCTCACCTTCGGCCAGGGGGGCACCCACGGTGTGCATGCAGGGAACGAACTCGCCTTCCACGCCCAGCACGTCGTACACGGCCTTGCCCATGCGGGTCATCAGGCGCTGGTTCACGGCCACATAGGCGCTGTCGGTCAGTTCCACGCCGATGTGGGCGATGTGGCTGCCCAGCGGGCCCATGCTGAAGGGCACCACGTACATGGTGCGGCCCTTCATGCAGCCGTCAAACAGGGGCTGCAGCGTGGCGCGCATTTCGGCGGGAGCCATCCAGTTGTTGGTGGGGCCGGCGTCTTCCTTGGCGGCCGAGCAGATGTAGGTGCGGTCTTCCACACGGGCCACGTCCGATGGATCGGACCAGGCCAAGAAGCTGCCGGGGCGCTTGGCGGGGTTGAGCTTCTTGAAGGTGCCTGCCTGGACCAGTTGCTCGCACAGGCGGTCGTACTCTTCCTTGGAGCCATCGCACCAGTAAATGGTGTCGGGTTTGCACAGGGCGGCCATGTCGGCCACCCAGGCAAGCAGCCGGGCGTTTTTGACGTAAGCGGGGGCGTTGAGGTTCAGGCCCTGCATCGTGGGTGCGTTCATCGGGGAGCTTCCTAAGTTGAAAAAACGTTTTTTCAAAGGAAGCGGACCGGGCGGGTCACGGCGAGGCCTGGCGCAGTTGCGGTGCTGAGCGCTGCCTTTGAAAAAACGGCTTTCGTGCTCAGTCGGCGGGCGGGAGCGTGTGTCAGCCCCACGGGTGGAGGCTAGTTCCACGGATTCCGCGGGTCGGCTGGGATGTCAATTTTATGAACCTGCCGCCCTTTTGTCTGTCAGACAGGGGTCAAAGCCATGCAAAAAAAACATGAGGTTATGCATGGATTTGTCCGCTCCCTCGCATCAAAGGCTGGCCGAACCGCCCTTCCACCGTTCGTAGCCGCTCCTGCGCAGCGCGCAGGCGGGGCACGTGCCACAGCCGTATCCCCAGGCATGCAGCGTGTCGCGCACACCGTGGTAGCAGGTGTGCGAGTCGTTCACGATCAGATCGACCAGCGCTTGCCCACCGAGGGTCCGGGCCAATTCCCAGGTCTCGGCCTTGTCCAGCCACATCAGCGGTGCGTCGAAGGTGAAACGCTGGCCCATGCCCAGCGACACCGCCACCTGCAGCGCCTTGAGCGTGTCGTCGCGGCAATCGGGGTAGCCCGAAAAATCGGTCTCGCACATGCCGCCCACCATGGTGTGCAGGCCACGCCGGTAGCCCACGGCAGCCGCCAACTGGAAGAACAGCAGGTTGCGCCCGGGCACAAAGGTGTTGGGCAGGCCGGCAGCGGTCATCTGGATTTCGGTGTCGCTGGTCAACGCCGTGTCACTGATGTGGCCCAGCACCGCCAGGTCGAGCATGTGGTCGTCCCCCAGCTTGGCCGCCCAGTGCGGGAACTGCGCGCGCAGCGATGACAGCACCGTCTGCCGTGCCTGCAGCTCGATGTGGTGGCGCTGGCCATAGTCAAAGCCGATGGTTTCCACGTGGGCAAAGTTCTCCAGCGCCCAGGCCAAGCAGGTCGTGGAGTCCTGACCGCCGGAAAATAAAACGAGTGCGTGTCCGGGTCTCATGCGGTTCTCCAGGTCAGACGGGGATAAGGGGGTGGTGCGGGACGAAAAAAAGCCCCGCTGTGCGGGGCTTCGGGTGACATGCCAGCGCAGGGCAATCAGGCCATTGTCACGGCAATGAATGCCAGCAAGAACATCATGATGCCGCCAACCACGGGCAGCACCACGGGCATGAGCGGCACCACGTTTTCAACGGCGTCTGCCGAGTGCGTTTCAGGGGCGTGCGAGGTGTTGTGGTCAGACATGGTGGGCTCCAGATGCTTAAAACTTGCGCAATTCTAGCTGCGACTGTCCCTTCAGGGCGCAAAACCCTGCTGTCCCTCAGATCAGATCGGCCTGCATGCCCGCCGTGCGCAACTGCGCCAGCACCTCATCCACATGGGTCTTGCCGCGGGTTTGCAGCACCAATTCGATCTCCACGTTCTGCGCGGCCAGCATGGTGAAGGCGCGCTGGTGGTGCACCTCCTCGATGTTGGCACCCGCGTCGGCCACGGTGGCGGTGATACGCGCCAGCACGCCGGGCACATCGCGTGCGCTGACCTTGATGCGCGCCAGGCGCCCCGAGCGCACCATGCCTCGCTCGATGATCGCCGCCAGCAGCAGCGGGTCGATGTTGCCACCGCACAGCACCAGGCCTACGCGCTTGCCCTTGAAGCGTTCGGGGTAGCGCACCAGCGCAGCCAGACCTGCGGCGCCTGCGCCCTCGACCAGGGTCTTTTCGATTTCCAGCAGCATCAGCACGGCCTGCTCGATGTCCCCCTCATCCACCAGCACCAGATCGTCCACCAGGCGCTTCACGATCTCCTGCGTGATCTTGCCCGGCGTGCCCACGGCAATGCCTTCGGCGATGGTGGATGTGCCCTGCGGGTGGCTTGTGCCCTTGACCGCGTTGACCATCGCAGGGAAACGGGTGGTTTGTACGCCAATGATCTCGATCCCGGGCTTGATCGCCTTGGCCGCCGTGGCCACGCCCGAGATCAGCCCGCCGCCGCCCACGGCGATCACCAGCGTGTCCAGGTCGGGCACGGCCTGCAGCATCTCCAGGCCCAGCGTGCCCTGGCCGGCGGCCACGCCTTCATCGTCATACGGATGCACAAAGGTCAAGCCCTGCGCATCGGCCAGCGCGTAGGCGTGGGCGCGTGCCTCTTCCAGGGTGTCGCCATGCAGCACCACCTCGGCGCCAAAACCGCGCGTGCGCTCCACTTTCACGCCGGGGGTAAAACGCGGCATCACGATCACGGCGCGCAGGCCCAGTCGCTGCGCGTGGTAGGCCACGCCCTGCGCATGGTTGCCCGCGCTCATGGCCACCACGCCGCGTGCGCGCTCAGCGTCGGTCAGCAGCGTGAGCCGGTTGCAGGCGCCGCGTTCCTTGAACGAGGCGGTGAATTGCAGGTTCTCGAACTTGAGAAACACCTGCGCGCCCACGATTTGCGAAAGCGTTTTGGATTCAACGCATGGAGTGTCCAGCACGTGGCCTTGTAGGCGGGTGGCGGCATCACGGATGTCTTGAAGGGTCAGCATGGGCCGATTGTGGCGCAGCGGCGTTCGCAGGGGCCCGATGATGTGTGATTTGGCATCAAATAGGCCGCTAGCGCTTATCTGTAAAGCGCTAGCAGCTATTGTTTTTGAAACTGCTTACTTGATCCCCAGCCTGCGCGCCAGCTTGTGCAGGTTGCTCGCATCCACCTCCAGCGCACGCGCGGCCTGAGCCCAGTTGCCCTGGTGACGTGCCAGGGCCTGCGTGATGGCGAGCCGCTGGCAGGCATCCACGGCATCGCGCAGCGGGCCTTCGGCGGTGGTGGGGGTGGGCGGCGTGGTGGCCACAGCGGGGGCACCGGCATCCAGGGGGGCGTGGGCCACGCTGGCGGCGTCGGCGTCCAGGTCGAGCAGCGCGGGCTCCAGCGTCACGATGTCGGCGCGGTTCACGCCCCGGCTCAGGGCCTTGAGGGCGGCGCGGCTGACCACATGCTCCAGCTCGCGGATGTTGCCCGGCCAGGGGTAGCGGCGCAGTGCATCCTGCGCGCTGGCCGACAGCCGCAGGCTGCGCAGGCCCAGGCGGGCACGGTTCAGTTCCAGAAAGCGGCCTGCCAGCAGCAGCACATCGTTGCCCCGTTCGCGCAGCGGCGGGATGGGCACGGGGTACACCGACAGCCGGTGGTACAGGTCGGCGCGGAACGCGCCGTCGCGCACCTGCTCGCGCAGGTTGCGGTTGGTGGCGGCGATCACGCGCACGTCCACGCGGCGCGGTCGGTCGGCGCCCAGGCGCTGGATCTCGCCGTTCTGCAGCGTGCGCAGCAGCTTGGCCTGCACGGCCAGCGGCAACTCGCCCACCTCATCAAGGAACAGCGTGCCGCCCTCGGCCGCTTCAAAGCGCCCCGGCCGGTCGGCCACTGCGCCGGAGAACGCACCGCGCACGTGGCCGAAGAGCTCGCTCTCGGCCAGCGACTCAGGCAGCGCCGCGCAGTTCACGTGCACCAGCGGGCGGGCAGCGCGCGTGGACTGGCGGTGCAGCAGGCGTGCAAACAGCTCCTTGCCCACACCGGTTTCGCCCAGCAACAACACGGGCAGGTCCGAGCCCGCCACCACCGTGAGCTCGTGCAGCAGCCGCAGCAGGGGCTCGCTCTGGCCGACGATCTCCATGTCGCCATCGCCCGCGCGGGTGGTGCGCTCGTCGTCGGCGCTGCGGGTGTGGGGGGCGCTGCGCAGCGCCTGCACCTCGCGCTCCAGCCGCGAGATGCGCACGGCCGCCTCCACCAGCACCTTGCAGTCGGCCAGGGCGGCGCGTGCGGCATCGCCGAAGGTGCCGGTCTGCAGCGCGTCCAGCGTCAGCACGCCCCAGGCCTTGCCGTCCACCCACAGGCTCACGCCCATGCAGTCGTGCACGGGCAGGGGCTCGCCCACCAGGGTGTCGAGCAGGCCGTCGTAGGGGTCGGGCAGGGTGCTGTCGTGGTCGAAGCAGGTCACCTCGCGCCGCGCCAGGATGGCCGCGAGCCGGGGGTGCTGGCTGACCACAAAGCGCCGGCCCAGCGACTCGCGCACCAGACCCTCCACGGCCACGGGGCGCAGGTGGTCTTCTTCCAGCTGCAGCAGGGCCACGGCGCCGCAGTGAAAGCGGGTGCGCAGGTGGTCGGCCAGCCGCTGCAGGCGCACGGCCTGGGGCAGGTCGGTGGCCAAGTCGGCCAGCAGGAGGCTATGGTCCATGGTGATATTTACCTTCAGTGGGTGAATTAAACCCCATTTGGGAAGGGTCACAAAAACCATGGCCGGTGTAAGTGGTTGATTTGACAGGCCTGCAGCCCTGGCCCGGCGCTTGCGATGTGGGCAGGGACATCGATTCACTCGTTCAGAAAAGCCATGACCACAAGACCCCGACCCCACGCCGCCAGCGCACGCTGGCGCAGCCCCTTCGTTGTTGTTCTGTTGAAGCAGGAGGCCCGCCATGGGTAACTACCGCAAGCTCTGGTTCACGCTGATTGGCGTGCTCATCGTCACCTTCAGCCTGCTGGGCTACTACGGCGCCGAGGTCTACCGCACCGCGCCGCCCATCCCCGCGAAGATCGCCACGGCAGGGGGTGAAGTGCTTTTCACCCATGACAGCATCCTCGACGGACAGACCGCCTGGCAGTCGGTGGGCGGCATGCAGCTGGGTTCCATCTGGGGCCACGGCGCCTACCAGGCGCCCGACTGGACAGCCGACTGGCTGCACCGCGAGCTGCTCAACTGGCTTGACGTGGCCGCTGAGCGTGCGCACGGCAAGCCCTTTGCCGAGCTCGACGCCGCCGCCCAGGCTGTGCTGCGCGACCGCATGAAGACCGAGTACCGCACCAACACCTACAGCCCCGAGACGGGCGTGGCCACGGTGTCCTCGGTGCGGGCCGACGCGATCGCGATGACCGCGCTGTACTACGACCAGCTCTTCAGCGACGTGCCCGCGCTGCACAAGACCCGCGAGCACTTCGCCATGAAGGAGAACACCCTGCCCAGCCCCGAGCGGCGCGCGCAGATGACGGGTTTCTTCTTCTGGACGGCCTGGGCCGCCGCCACCGAGCGCCCTGGAACCACGGCAACGTACACCAACAACTGGCCCCACGAGCCGCTGGTCGGCAACAAGCCCACGGCCGAGAACATGGTCTGGTCGGTGATGAGCGTGGTCGTGATGATGGCGGGCGTGGGCTTCCTCGTGTGGGGCTGGGCCTTCCTGCGCAAACACGAAGAGGTAGAGCCGACACCACCCCAGCACGACCCGCTCTCGCGCGTGCCGCTCACGCCCTCGCAGCGCGGGCTGGGCAAATACCTGTTCCTCATCGTTGCGCTGTTCAGCTTCCAGGTGCTGCTGGGCGGCTTCACCGCGCATTACACGGTGGAAGGCCAGCAGTTCTACGGCATCAACGTGTCGCAGTGGTTCCCGTATTCGCTGGTGCGCACCTGGCACATCCAGAGCGCGCTGTTCTGGATCGCCACGGGCTTCCTGGCTGCCGGCCTGTTCCTCGCGCCGCTCATCAATGGGGGCAAGGACCCGGCCTACCAGAAGCTCGGTGTGGACATCCTGTTCTGGGCGCTGGTCGTGGTGGTAGTGGGCTCGTTCGTCGGCAACTACCTGGCCATCGCGCAGATCATGCCGCCCGAGTGGAACTTCTGGCTGGGCCACCAGGGCTATGAATACGTGGACCTGGGCCGCCTGTGGCAGATCGGCAAGTTCACCGGCATCGCCTTCTGGCTGGTGCTCATGCTGCGCGGCATCGTTCCGGCGCTGCGCACCCCCGGCGGCGACAAGAACCTGCTGGCGCTGCTGACGGCGTCGGTGGTGGCCATCGGCCTGTTCTACGGCGCGGGCTTCTTCTACGGCGAGCGTACCCACCTGTCGGTGATGGAGTACTGGCGCTGGTGGGTGGTGCACCTGTGGGTCGAGGGCTTCTTTGAAGTGTTCGCCACCACGGCGCTGGCCTTCATCTTCTCGACGCTCGGCCTCGTGTCGCCACGCATGGCCACGGCCGCCAGCCTGGCCTCGGCCTCGCTGTTCATGCTGGGCGGCGTGCCCGGCACTTTCCACCACCTGTACTTCAGCGGCACCACCACGCCGGTGATGGCCGTGGGCGCATCGTTCAGCGCGCTGGAAGTGGTGCCCCTGGTGGTGCTGGGTCATGAGGCCTGGGAACACTGGCGCCTGCAGCACCGCGCGAAGTGGATGGCCAACCTCAAGTGGCCCCTCATGTGCTTCGTGGCCGTGGCCTTCTGGAACATGCTGGGCGCGGGCGTCTTCGGCTTCATGATCAACCCGCCAATTGCGCTGTATTACCTGCAGGGCCTCAACACCACGCCGGTGCATGCCCACGCTGCGCTGTTCGGTGTGTATGGCTTCCTGGCGCTGGGCTTCACGCTGCTGGTGCTGCGCTACATCCGCCCGCAATTGGTGTTCAGCGAATGGCTCATGAAGACGGGCTTCTGGTGGCTCAATGCGGGCCTGGTGCTGATGATTGCCACCAGCCTGCTGCCCATCGGACTGTTCCAGTTCCACGCCAGCGTGAGCGAAGGCCTGTGGTACGCCCGGGGCGAAGCCTTCATGCAGCAGCCCTTCATGCAGACCCTGCGCTGGGTGCGCACCTTTGGCGACGTGGTCTTCATCGTCGGCGCACTGGCCATGGCCTGGCAGGTGGTGAGCGGGCTGTTCGGCTCGCGCGCCCCGGCGCAAGCGGGCCCCTACCTGGCACAGGCCCGTCGCTGAAATGCACTGTGTGCGGCGGCTGCCACAAGCGGCCACCGCGCTCACACACCGTTTGCCCACAAGGACTGACCATGAACCTCGACAAATTCAAACACCAGCACACCGACATCCTGCGCAGCATCGCCACCTTGCGCGCCCTGGCCCAGGCGGGCGTGGAGGCCAATGCCAGCGCCATCGCGCACGGCATCGTGGCGATGAGCGGCACCATCAAGCTGCACCTGGCCGTGGAAGACCAGGTGCTGTACCCCGCACTGCAGCGCGGCGGCAACGCCGAACTGGCGCGCCTGGGCCGCCAGTACCAAAGCGAGATGGCATCGATCGCCAGCGCCTACGACGCGTTTGCGCGCCGCTGGAACACCGCCGAGGGCGTGCGCCGCGATGCCCAGGGCTTTCGCAACGAGGCCAACGTGGTGCTGCGCCGTGTGTTCGAGCGCATGCAGCGCGAAGACCATGACTTCTATCCGCGCATCGAGGAGGAAGAAGCCACCGCCTGCCATTGAGCAGCACCCTCCTGCACCCCACTGCATGCCTGCGCATGCACCTCTGATCCATCGGTAGGGCCTGACGGCACCTTCCTTTCTGCCGGCCCCTGTGCCGGCATTTTTTTACCCCTGCTTACCGCCTCGATTGTGTTGAATCAAACTACCTATGGTGTTTGGTGGGTATCGTGGACACCATAGGTAGTGTTTTTAACCCGTTCCACAGATTGGTCGAACCCATGGCGTCCACCCTTGCCACCTTGCCCCGCGAAGTCGTTTTGCGCAGTGGCCAGCGCGTTCCTTTTGATGCCGAACGCATCCGCGCTGCGCTGGCCAGCGCGGGCCAGGCTTCGGGTGAATATGGCGCCGAAGAAGCGGCGCTGCTCACCGCGCAGGTCACCAAGGTGCTGATCCACCGCTTCCAGGGCGAGGCCCCCACCATCGAGCAGATCCAGGACGTGGCCGAGCAGACGCTGATCGCCGCCAACCACCTGGCCACGGCGCGTGCCTACATCGTCTACCGTGAGCAGCACGCCACGCTGCGCGCCGACCGGCAGACGCTGGTGGATGTGGAAAGCTCCATCAACGAATACCTCACGCGCGCCGACTGGCGGGTGAACGCCAACGCCAACCAGGGCTACTCGCTGGGCGGGCTGATCCTGAACGTGGCGGGCAAGGTTACGGCCAACTACTGGCTGTCGCACGTCTACACGCCGGAGATCGGCGAGGCGCACCGCAATGGCGATATCCACATCCACGATCTCGACATGCTCAGCGGCTACTGCGCGGGCTGGTCGCTGCGCACGCTGCTGCACGAGGGGCTCAACGGCGTGCCGGGCAAGGTGGAGGCGGGGCCGCCCAAGCACATGAGTTCCGCCGTGGGGCAGATCGTGAACTTCCTGGGCACGCTGCAGAACGAGTGGGCGGGCGCGCAGGCGTTCTCGTCGTTCGACACCTACATGGCACCCTTCGTGCGCAAGGACGGCATGGACTACGCGCAGGTGCGCCAATGCATCCAGGAGCTGGTCTACAACCTCAACGTGCCCTCGCGCTGGGGCACGCAAACGCCGTTCACCAACCTCACCTTCGACTGGACCTGCCCCGAAGACCTGCGCGAGCAGGTGCCCGTGATCGCGGGCCAGGAGATGCCCTTCGCCTACGGCGACCTGCAGGCCGAGATGGACCTCATCAACCGCGCCTACATCGATGTGATGACCACCGGCGATGCCAAGGGCCGGGTGTTCACCTTCCCCATCCCCACCTACAACATCACCAAAGATTTTCCGTGGGAGAGCGAGAACGCGCAGCTGCTGTTTGACATGACAGCCAAGTACGGTCTGCCGTACTTCCAGAACTTCATCAACTCCGAACTGGAGCCGAACATGGTGCGCTCCATGTGCTGCCGCCTGCAGCTGGATTTGCGCGAGCTGCTCAAGCGCGGCAACGGCCTGTTCGGCAGCGCCGAGCAGACGGGCAGCCTGGGCGTGGTGACGATCAACTGCGCACGCCTCGGGTATTTGCATGCGGGCGATGAAGCCGGTCTTTTTGCCGCGCTGGACCGCCTCATGGAGCTGGGCAAGCAGAGCCTGGAGACCAAACGCAAGCTCATCCAGCGCCTCATGGACCAGGGCCTGTTCCCCTACACCAAGCGCTACCTGGGCACCTTGCGCAACCACTTCAGCACGCTGGGTGTGAACGGCATCAACGAGATGGTGCGCAACTTCACGGCAGACCAGCACGACATCACCAGCGAATGGGGCCATGCGTTTGCCGTGCGCCTGCTCGACCACGTGCGCGAGCGCATGACCGCCTTCCAGGAAGAAACCGGCCACCTCTACAACCTGGAGGCCACGCCCGCCGAAGGCACTACCTACCGCTTCGCCAAGGAAGACAAGAAGCGCTGGCCCGCCATCCTGCAGGCGGGCACGGCCGAGCAGCCGTACTACACCAACTCCTCGCAGCTGCCCGTGGGCTTCACCGACGACCCGTTCGAGGCGCTGATGCGGCAGGAGGCACTGCAGGGCAAATACACCGGCGGCACCGTGCTGCACCTGTACATGGGCGAGCGCGTTTCCAGCGGCGTGGCCTGCCGCGAGCTGGTGCGGCGCGCGCTGACGAACTTCCGCCTGCCCTACATCACCGTCACGCCCACGTTCTCCATCTGCCCCACGCACGGCTACCTGGCGGGCGAGCACCCGTTCTGCCCGCGCTGCGACGAAGAGCGGCTGGATGCCAAGCGGCGGCGCCTGGCCGCCTGACGCCGAATATCAAGCTTGATTGGCATCAATCGCATGTCCATCAAGCGCATGAAGCTATTAAAAAGATAGCAAATTTCTCAACCCTGAAGGAGTTTTCGTGAGCCATTTTTCTACCCCCGAACAGGCCGCTCTGGCCGCCGTGCAACTCACCGACGACGAGCGCCAGCCCTGCGAGGTCTGGACCCGCGTGATGGGCTATCACCGCCCTGTAGCCAGCTTCAATACCGGCAAGCAGGGCGAACATGCCGAGCGCCGCTTCTTCGCCGAGCAGGGCCGTGGCTGCAGCAGCAACGCCTGCTGAGGCACGGGCACCCGCGTCCGCGCTGCGGCTGGGCGGCATGACACCGCTCACCACCATCGACTTCCCCGGCCGCCTCGCGGCCGTTTTGTATTGCCAGGGTTGCCCCTGGCGTTGCGGCTATTGCCACAACCCCGAACTGCTGGACGCCACTGCTGCGGGGGCGCTGCCCTGGGCGCAGGCGCTGGCCTTTTTGGAAAGCCGACGTGGCCTGCTGGACGGCGTGGTTTTCTCGGGCGGCGAGCCCACGCTGCAGGCGGGCCTGGGCGTGGCGCTGAACGCAGTGCGCAGCCTGGGCCTGCAGACCGCCCTGCACACCGGCGGCATGTACCCCGAGCGGCTGGCGGCCGTGCTGCCGCAACTGGACTGGGTGGGTCTGGACATCAAGGCCCTGCCGCAGCGCTACAACGCCATCACCGCCACGCCCGGCAGCGGTGCGCGCGCCTGGGCCGGGCTGGAGGTGCTTCTGGCCTATGGCACCGACCACGAATGCCGCACCACCTGGCACGCGGGCCTGTTTGGTGTGGATGAGTTGCTGGACCTGGCCCAGGCCCTGGCCGCGCGCGGCGTGCGCCGCTGGGCGCTGCAGGAATGCCGCGCACCTGGCGCACCGGCCTGGGCGCTGACCACGGCGCACCAGCAGCAACTGGCCGCGTGGTTCCCCTCCTTCACGCTGCGCCGGGCCTGAGCGGGCGGGGCTCCGGGTTTGGTCGGTGCTTCGCGCAGATTTGTTGCGCTTCTAGGTCGAAAACAGAACGAATCTGCGAACTCGCGCTAGGAGTCGCTGGGTTTGATGCGCATCAGAGCCGCCTTGGTCACGCCGCGTGGATCATCCGCCACCGCCGCACAACGGCATCACCCGCAAGGAACACGTCCATGACCCCCCTCGGCCTCCAGCTGCTGCACGCGCTCAAAACCCATGGCGCGCGCGAAATCTTCGGCATCCCCGGCGACTTCATCCTCCCCCTGTTCAAGCAGATCGAGGAGAGCGGCATCCTGCCCCTGGTCACGCTCAGCCACGAGCCCTCGCTGGGCTTTGCCGCCGATGCCGCCGCGCGCATGCACTGCGGCCTGGGCGTGGTGGCCGTCACCTACGGCGCGGGCGCGCTCAACGTGGTCAACGCCGTGGCGGGGGCCTATGCCGAGCGCTCGCCGCTGGTGGTGCTGGCCGGCTGCCCCGGCGAGGTCGAGGCGCACTCGGGCCTGGTGCTGCACCACCAGGTGCGCCATGTCGATTCGCAATGGCGGATCTTCCGCGAGATCACCTGCGACCAGGTGCGCCTGTCCGACCCTGCCACCGCGCCCGCCGAGCTGGCCCGCGTGCTGCGCAGCTGCCGCGAATACTCGCAGCCCGTGCTCATCGAGGTGCCGCGCGACATGACGCTGCACCCCATGGCCGAGGTGCCCCTGCTGCCGCCCAGCACCTTCAATGAAGCCGCCGTGGCCGAGTGCGCCGACGAATGGATGGCCCGCATCCAGGCAGCCCAGCGCCCCGTGCTGGTGGTGGACGTGGAGGTGCGCCGCTTTGGCCTGGAGGCCCGCGTGGCCGAGCTGGCGCGGCGCCTGCAGCTGCCGGTGCTCACCACCTTCATGGGCCGGGGGCTGCTGGCGGAGGAGGGCGTGCACTCCGGCGTACAGCTGCACGGCACCTACCTGGGCGTGGCGGGCGCGCCCGAGACCAGTGCGCTGCTCGACGACTCCGACCTGCCCGTGATGCTGGGCGCCATCCTGTCGGACAGCAATTTCGGCGTGAGCGCCCAGCGCATGGACTTTCGCCGCGCGCTCATCGCCGCGCACCGCGAGGTGCGCGTGGGCCACCACCTGTACCCGAACATCCCGCTGGCCGCGCTGGTGGAAGCGCTGCTGGCTCGCGCCCCGGCCGCAGGCGCCAAGCCGTCGCGCGCCCTGCCGCCCCCGCCCACTTGCCCCGAAGGCCTGGTGGCCGACGATGCGCCCGTGTGTGCGGCCGACCTCTCCCGCGCGCTCAACGACCGCATCCGCGCGCACGGCCCCATGAACATCGTCGCGGACATTGGCGACTGCCTGTTTGCTGCGATGGAGCTGCTGCCCACCCCGCTGGTGGCGCCGGGCTACTACGCCTCCATGGGCTTCGGCGTGCCGGCCGGCATCGGTGCGCAGGTGGCCACGGGCCAGCGCAGCCTGATCCTGGTGGGCGACGGCGCCTTTCAAATGACGGGCTGGGAGCTGGGCAACTGCCCGCGCCTGGGGCTGGACCCCATCGCCATCGTGCTCAACAACCAGACCTGGGAAATGATCCGCGCCTTCCAGACCGAATCGCGCTGCGCCGCCCTGGGCGACTGGCACCTGGCCCAGGCCGCCGATGCGCTGGGCGGGCGCGGCCACCGGGTGCACACGCGGGCGCAGTTCAAGGCGGCACTCGATGCCGCGTTTGCCGAGCGCGGTCGCTTTCAGCTCATCGAGCTGATGGTGCCACCGGGCGACAGCACGCCCACACTGCGGCGGTTTTCGGAAGGCATCCGGGCGCTGCGGGCGCGGGCAGCGTCGGCCGCCTGAGCGCGAAGGATCTGTTCACGTAGGCCCGCACGCATCGCATCGCGGGGCAGCAAAGCGCGGCAGCGGGGCTACCCCGCGCGCACCACGCGCAGCACGTCTGCCCCGTACGCCTCCAGCTTTTTCGCCCCCATCCCGCTGATGCCCTGCAGGTCGTCGAGCGTGCCGGGGTTGCGCTCGGCAATCGCGGCCAAAGTGGCATCGTGAAAGATCACATACGCAGGCAGGTTGTGCTCGCGTGCCACCTCGGCGCGCCAGGCCTTGAGGTTGATGAAACGCACCTGCGCATCGGGGCCAAGATTGGCGGCCGCGGCGGGCGGCGCGCTGCCCGTGCGGGTGCGCGTGCGTTTGGCCGGTGCGGACGACACCGACTCGCGCAACTGCACCGGCACCTCGCCCTTGAGCACCGCGCGCGAACCCTCGGTGAGGCACAGCGTGTCAAAGCTGTGGCCGCTGTCCAGCATCACCTTCTGCAGGCCTAACGCGCCGGTGGCGATCAGCTGGCGCAGCACGCCGCGCAGCTGGGGCTCGGTCAGGTCTGCACCAATGCCGAAGGTGGAGATTTTTTCGTGCCCGAACTGCGCGACCTTCTCGGTCTTCTTGCCGCGCAGGATGTCCATGATGTGTCCCGTGCCAAAGTTGATGCCGCTGGCCTGGTTCACGCGGTAGATGGTGGAGAGCAGCTTGCGTGCCGCATCCGTGGCGTCCCACACCGCCGGTGGGTTCAGGCAGTTGTCGCAGTTGCCGCAGGGCGTGGACTGCTCCCCAAAGTACGCCAGCAGCCGCACGCGGCGGCAGTCGGTGGCCTCGGCCAGCGCCAGCAGCGCGTCGAGCTTGCCGCGCAGCGCCTGCTTGAACTCCTCGCCCGCCGGGCTTTCGTCGATCATGCGGCGCTGGTTGACCACGTCGTTCAGGCCATACGCCATCCAGGCATCGGCGTTCAGCCCGTCGCGGCCCGCGCGGCCCGTTTCCTGGTAGTAGCCCTCGATGTTCTTGGGCATGTCCACATGGGCCACAAAACGCACATCCGGCTTGTCGATGCCCATGCCGAACGCGATGGTGGCCACCATCACGATGCCTTCCTCGCGCAGGAAGCGATCCTGGTTCTTCTGACGCACTTTCGTGTCCAGACCCGCGTGGTAGGGCAGGGCGGTGATGCCCGCGTCGCTCAGCGTGGTGGCCAGCTCTTCCACGCGCTTGCGCGACTGGCAATACACCACGCCCGCCTCGCCCGCATGCTCGCGCTCGATGAAGCGCAGCAGCTGCGTGGTGGCGTCCTTCTTTTCCTCGATGCGGTAGCGGATGTTGGGCCGGTCAAAGCTGCTGATGAACAGCCGTGCATCCTGCAGCTGCAGCCGCTCGACGATGTCCTCGCGCGTGAGCGCATCGGCCGTGGCGGTGAGCGCAATGCGCGGTGCTTGCGGGTAACGCTCGTGCAGCAGCGTGAGCGCGCGGTATTCGGGGCGGAAATCGTGGCCCCACTGGCTGACGCAGTGTGCTTCGTCGATGGCGAACAGGCTCAGGTGGCCGCCGCTGTACAGGCTGTCGAGCAGGCCCAGGAAACGGGGCGTGTTCAGCCGCTCGGGCGCGGCATACAGCAGCGTGAGGTCGCCTGTCTGCAGGCGCAGCTCCACGTCCTGGGTCTCGTCGTAGCTCAGCGTCGAGTTCAGGAACGCGGCGTCCACCCCCGCCTCGTGCAGCGCGCCCACCTGGTCGTGCATCAGCGCGATCAGCGGCGAAATCACGATGGTCACCCCGCGCCCCTGCTGCTGGCGCACGATGGCCGGCACCTGGTAGCACAGCGACTTGCCTCCGCCCGTGGGCATCAGCACCAGCGCGTCGCCGCCGCCAATCACATGCTCGACGATCGCTTGCTGCGGGCCGCGGAACTGTTCGTAGCCGAAGACATCCTGCAAGACAGACTGGGCAGGGGACAACACGGAAGACGGGCGAGACACCAAGCGAATACTCTTAAAATGAGAGCGCCCCACGCTGAACCCACCTGCGCTGGACGCCAATAAAGCCAAAAATTTGTGTGCGGGCCCGTGCTACGAACCGTGCGATGCAAGGCCCGTATTGTGCGCTGCGGGCCTGCGCCGACGGTTGCGGGTCAGCGCAGCGCGCGGACAGCGCTTTCGATCACCTCAGGCGGGATGGCGGCAAAGCCCAGCCGCCATCCCGCGATGGGAGGCGCTGCATGGTAGAGCTCGCTGAGGCTGGGGGTTGCAATGCCGCGCGCCAGCGCGCGGCGCGTTTGCTGCCGCTCGCTGCCCTCGGTCAGCCACACGGCCATCTGCAGCCCGCCCCGGCTGTCCAGGGGCTCGGCCCAGGGCAGGTGGGTGTGCAGCGCCTGCAGCAAGGCGTCGCGTCGGCTGCGGTACAGCTGGCGCATCAGCCGCAGGTGGGCGGCAAAGTGGCCCTGGTCCATGAAGTCGGCCGCCACCGCCTGCATGGGCTGCGAAGGGTGGCCGTCGTAGATGGTGCGGGCGGTCACCAGGGGCTTTACCAGCGGTTCGGGCAGCACCATGTAGGCCAGCCGCACCGAAGGAAACAAGGACTTCGAGAACGTGCCGATGTAGAGCACGCGGCCGTGCGCGTCGAGGCCCTGCAAGGCGGGCGTGGGCTGGTGGTCGTAGAGGAATTCGCTGTCGTAGTCGTCCTCGATCAGCCAGGCCCCCGTGGCCTGTGCGTGGTCGATGAAGGCCAGGCGGCGCTGCAGGGACATGGCGCGCCCGGTGGGGAACTGGTGCGATGGCGTGAGGTAGATCAGGCGTGGCGGCGTCTGGGCGGGCACCAGCTGGGCGCCTTCGCCGTCCAGCGGCATGTCCACCACCTGGGCCCCGCTGGCGTGGAACGCGGTGCGCGCGCCTGCGTAGCCCGGGTCCTCCATCCAGACGGTATCGCCTTCGTCCAGCAGCGTCGCGGCCAGCAGCTGCAGGGCCTGTTGCGAGCTGGTCAGCACCAGCACCTGGCCCGCATGGCAACGCACGCCGCGCGACTGCGCGAGGTAGCGCGCGATGGCCTCGCGCAGTGCGGGCAGGCCTTGGGGGTCACCGTAGAACAGCAGGGGCCCGGCGTCCTGGCGCAGGCGGCGCTGCATCAGCTGGCGCCACAGATCGACCGGGAAGGCCCCCAGGTCCGGGCTGCCCGCCACGAACGCGCGGGCGCGGTCGGGCTCGGCGCAACCGCCGGTATCGACCATGCGCTGCCCGCGCCGAGACAGCGCGGGCAGTGCCGCCGCCGGGGCCATATGGCCCGCCCGGGACCGCGCCGCCCCGGCACGCTGCATGTCGATGGCCACGAAGCTGCCCTGGCCGACATGCCGGTGCAGGTAGCCCTCGGTTTCCAGCTGGGCGTAGGCCGCCTCCACCGTGACCCGTGAAAGACCCAGGTCGCGCGCCAGATCGCGGGTGGAGGGCAGGCGTTCGCCCAATACGGCCTGGCCGGTGCGCACGGCCTCGCGCAGCGCCGCGCACAGGCGCTCGCGGCGGCTGCCTCCGTGGGCGTCCTCCAGCAGCGTGAGCAACAGCCGTGGTTTCATCGGTAATTGGTCTTATCTGTGATGGAGGATTGGCATTATCAATCAGGCCAAATCGTCGGAAACTTCCTCCCATCGCAACACCACACAGCCACACGAGAGGACTTTTCCATGACCCACGCAGCCCCCGCCTCCGCCCCCGCCTCCGCCGTCCTGGCGTTCCCCGCGCCCAGCCCCGAGCAGTCGCGGGACTTCATGGCCGCCAAGCTCAGCTACCACGCCGATGCCTGGGACGTGGCCGAAGACCTGCGCAACGGCATCGACGCCATCGTGGTGGTCGACACCCGCTCCACGGCGCATTACGAACAGGGCCATGTGCCGGGCGCCATCAGCTTTCCCCACCGCACCATGGACGAGCAAAGCACGGCGCACCTCGACCGCAGCAAGGTCTATGTCACGTACTGCGACGGCATCGGCTGCAATGGCTCGACCCGGGGCGCGTACAAGCTGGCGCGGCTGGGCTTCACGGTCAAGGAGATGCTGGGCGGGCTGGACTTCTGGATCCGCGACGGCCAGCCTGTAGCCACCGGCCCGGAGCGCGGCGCCATGCCGTCGGCCCGCCCCGCCATCGAGTGCGCATGCTGAGCCATCCGCCGCATCGCACCGGCTGGACCCTGCGCGCCGCAGGCGCCGCTGACGCGCCCGCGCTGGCCGACCTGTGCGCCGCCCACGCGGCGTACGAGCGCATCCCGTACAGCGCCGACGGCCACGCCCACCGGCTGGCCCAGGGGCTGGAGGCGGGGCGGTTGTTCGCCTGGCTGGGCTATTGGGGTGAGCAGGCAGTGGGATATGCCAGCGCCACGCTGGACTATTCGACTCTCGCCGCGCGCTCTTACCTGCATCTGGACTGCCTGTACCTGGAGCCTGAAGCGCGTGACTGCGGCCGGGGCGCCGAGATGATGGCCGCTGTGCAGCACCGCGCCCAAATGCTGGGCTGCGAGGCGATGCAGTGGCAGACGCCCTTGTGGAACGAGGGCGCCATCCGCTTCTATGACCGCCTGGGCGCAACGCGGCTGGCCAAGCAACGCTACACGCTCGTGTGTTGAGCCAGGCGCGATGGGTCCGTGGTGAACTCCGCTCCAGGTCATCCGGCGGTGGCGCTATCTTGCCCCACCATCCAGCCGTATCGCCTTCAGCCGCCGATACAGCGACCGCTCGCTGATCCCCAGTTTGGCAGCCAGCTCCGGCTTGGTTCCTCGGTGTTGTGACACGGTCGCCAAAAAGGCCGCGTTGTCCGATTCCCTCAGTGTTGGGTTGCGCAGAAGTGCTCGAGCTGCGGGTGGTGCAACGACCGCATCGCGCCCCTGCAAGACCAGCGAGGCCCCCAGCGCCATGTCTACGTGGGCCGCCGTGGCCACGTCGCCCTCGCACAGCAGGGTCAGCCGCTCCAGCACGTTGCGCAGTTCGCGGATGTTGCCCGAGAAGGGGTAGCGCATCAGCTGGGCCATTCCCTCTTCGGAAATGCTGAATGCACGGTCGGGCGCCACGCGGCTGAGCAGGGATTGCACCAGCAGGGGCAGGTCTTCCATGCGCTCGCGCAGCGGCGGCAGCCGGATGGGGAACACACCCAGCCGGTGCAGCAGATCCTCCCGGAAGAGGCCCGAGGCCACGCGGGTGGCCAGATCACGGTGGGTGGCGGACACGATGCGGATGTCGGCCTGGCGCAGGGCGGTGCTGCCCACCCGGCGGTAGGTGCCGGTTTCCAGCAGGCGCAGCAGCTTGACCTGCATCGACAGCGGGATGTCCCCCACCTCGTCCAGAAACAGGGTGCCCCCGCTGGCGGACTCCACCAGCCCGGCCTTGCTGGCAGTGGCACCCGTGAAGGCGCCCCGTTCGTGCCCGAAGAGTTCGCTCTCGAACAGGGTTTCGGTCAGGGAGGAGCATTCCACCACCACCAGCGGGCTGCGCGCCCTGGGGCTCGCCTCATGGATGGCGCGCGCGACCAGCTCCTTGCCGGTGCCCGACTCGCCCACCAGCAGCACGGCGGCTTTGGAGGGGCCCACGCGGCTGACCAGCTCCAGCATCTTGCGGAAAGCGGGCGAGCGCCCGACCAGTCCGTGCTGGCTCTGCATGCCTTCGGCCCCATGCAACTCCTCCATCTTCTCCACGAAAAACGCCTGTTCGCCCTGCGCGTTGGCCAGGGGCACGAGCTCGATGTTGACGTAGGCCTCGCCATGGGCGGTGTGGTGCAGGTGCAGCACCCGTTCGCGCTGCCCGGATTCCCTGGCCATGGCCATGGGGCAGCTTTCGCCCGACTGGTCGCAGGGGCGCTCGAAGTGGTGCGACACCTCATGGCAGGTGCGCCCGATGACGGAAGCGCCTGTCCCGAACTGCCGCCGGTAGGCCGCATTCGCAGCCAGGATGCGGTAGCGCGGGTCGATGAGGATGTGCGGCGTGGGCACGCTTTCGAGATAAGAGACCAGCTCGGGCGGTGGGGTGGACATGCTGCGCTCCTTGGCAGAGATACTGCCAATTTGGCAGTCATTGTCTGCCAAGTTGGCGCAGTCATGGCCTAAAACCAGGCTAAGTCATTGATTCATATCACGGATGGCGCTGGCACGGAACTTGGAACAACCCAGGCGTGAACTTGAACGACCGCCGCCTCCTGCGCTACCTCGTCCACGCCGTGCTGATCAAGCTGGCGGTGTTGACGCTCTTGTGGCTTGCCTTTGTCCGCGACGCCCGCGTGGCGGTGGACGCCGACGCCGCAGCGCGCCAGGTGGGAACAGCGGCGGTTTCTACCGAAGGAGCTTCCAAGTGATTTCCGAACAACTGGTGGATTTGTCGCGCTTGCAGTTCGCGGCCACCGCGATGTACCACTTTCTCTTCGTGCCGCTGACGCTGGGCATGGTGTGGCTGCTGGTCATCATGGAGAGCGTGTACGTGATGACGGGGCAGGCGGTGTGGAAGGACATGACCCGTTTCTGGGGCAAGCTCTTTGGCATCAACTTCGCGCTGGGCGTGACCACCGGCATCACGCTGGAGTTTCAGTTTGGCACCAACTGGGCGTACTACTCGCACTACGTGGGCGACATCTTTGGCGCGCCGCTGGCCATCGAAGGGCTGATGGCTTTCTTTCTGGAGTCCACCTTCATCGGGCTCTTCTTCTTTGGGTGGGACCGCCTGAGCCGCACCCAGCACCTGATGGTGACCCTGCTGATGGCGATTGGCACCAACCTCTCGGCGCTGTGGATCCTGATCGCCAACGGCTGGATGCAGAACCCCGTGGGCGCCGAGTTCAGCTACCACACCATGCGCATGGAGATGGTGGACTTCTGGGCCGTGGTGTTCAACCCCGATGCCCAGGCCAAGTTCGTGCACACCGTGTCGGCCGGGTACGTCACCGGCGCCATGTTTGTGCTCAGCGTGTCGGCCTGGTACCTGCTCAAGGGCCGGGACATCGAATTTGCTAAGCGCAGCTTCCGTGTGGCGTCGGCCTTTGGGCTGGCCTCGGTGCTCAGCGTGATCGTGCTGGGCGATGAATCGGGCTACACGGTGGGCGAGGCGCAGCAGACCAAGATGGCCGCGCTGGAGGCCATGTGGGAGACCGAGCCCGCACCCGCCGGACTGAAGCTGGTGGCAGGCATCAATGAGGCGCAGCAAAAGAACGACTGGGAGATCGAAGTGCCGTACGTGATGGGGTTGATCGGCACGCGGTCCACCGACAAGCAGATCCCCGGCATCCACGAGATCAAGGCCAAGAACCGCGAACGCATCGTGCGCGGTATCGATGCCGTCAAGGCCCTGGAGGCGCTGCGCGCCAACCGCGAGGACGCTGCGGCGCGCGAACGCTTTGATCAGCTGAAGGCAGACCTCGGCTTTGGCCTGCTGCTGCGCAAGTACACCAACGACGTGAGCCAGGCCACGCCCGAGATGATCCAGAAAGCCGTGGACAGCACGGTGCCCCGCGTCACGCCCATGTTCTGGTCGTTCCGCGTGATGGTGGGGCTCGGGTTCCTCATGCTGGCGCTGTTTGCGCTGAGCTTCTGGTCCACGCTGCGCGGCGCCTGCATGCAAAAGCGCTGGCTGCTGCGCTGGGCACTGTTCATGCTGCCTGCGCCGTGGATTGCCTGCGAGCTGGGATGGTTTGTGGCCGAGTACGGCCGCCAGCCGTGGACGATCTACGGTGTGCTGCCCACGCATCTGAGCGTCTCCAGCCTCAGCGTGGAGAGCCTGTACGGGTCGCTGGCGGGCTTTGTGGGCTTCTACACCGTGCTGCTCGTCGTAGAGATGTTCTTGATGGTCAAGTTTGCCCGCATGGGGCCGGGGAGCCTGGGCACGGGGCGCTACCTGAACGAGCCTGCCCACGCGGCTGCCCACTGAATCTTGCACAGGAGTCAACAAAATGCTGGACTACCCCACACTCAAACTGATCTGGTGGCTGCTGGTGGGCGTGCTGCTCGTCGGGTTTGCCATCATGGACGGGCACGACATGGGCGTTGGCACCCTGCTGCCCTTCGTGGGCCGCAGCGACGTGGAACGCCGCGTGGTCATCAATACCGTCGGCCCCCACTGGGACGGCAACCAGGTCTGGTTCATCACCGGCGGCGGCGCCATCTTTGCCGCCTGGCCCCTGGTGTATGCCACGGCCTTCAGCGGCTTTTACTGGGCCATGCTCGCCGTGTTGTGGGCGCTGTTCTTTCGGCCCGTGGGCTTTGACTACCGCAGCAAGATCCACCACCCGCTGTGGCGCTCCACCTGGGACTGGGGCCTGTTCATTGGCGGCGCCGTGCCCCCCGTCATCTTTGGCGTGGCGTTTGGCAACCTGCTGCAGGGCGTGCCTTTCCGGTTTGATGACTACCTCATGCCCACCTACAGCGGATCGTTCTGGGCCCTGCTCAATCCGTTTGCGCTGCTGGCAGGCGTGGTGAGCAGCGCCATGATCACGCTGCAAGGCGCCACCTACCTGGCCCACCGCACCGAGGCACAGATCCAGCGCCGCGCCGTGGCAGCGGGCATCGGTGCTGCATTGGTGCTGGTGGTGGGCTTTGTGGGGGCTGGCATCTGGCTGCAGGGCATTGACGGCTACCGCATCAGCTCGGCCGTGCAGGCCGCCGCGCTGCCTGACCCGCTGAGCAAAACCGTGGTGCGCGAGGTGGGCGCCTGGATAGCCAACTACACCACCGCACCGCTGCTGTGGCTGCTGCCTGGGCTGGGCGTTGCCGGTGCCCTTGGCGCAGCAGCGTTGCTGGCGGCCCGCCGCACGCTCAGCGCGTTCGTTGCCTCTTCACTGGCGGTGGTGGGCGTGATTGGCACGGCCGGGGCCAGCATGTTCCCGTTTGTCATGCCCTCCAGCACCCACCTGGCCTCCAGCCTCACGGTGTGGGACAGCGTCTCCAGCCACCTCACGCTGGGCATCATGTTCTGGGCCACGCTGATCTTTATGCCCCTTATCGTGGTCTACACCAGCTGGGCCTACCGCGTGATGCGCGGCAAGGTGACCGAGGCGTACATCCGCGAGAACGACCACGCGGCCTATTGAACGCCTCTCAGCGCCCCTGAACGCCTTCTGAGCAATTTTTCAAGGAGTACATCGATGTGGTATTTCGCATGGATTCTGGGTGTGGGGTTTGCCGTCCTGCTGGCCATCCTCAACGCCATGTGGGGCGAGACGGAAGCCACGCGCCACCAATCGCACCGCGCCCGCGACGAGGCTTGAGATGCAAAAGCCCATCCCAACGCCTGCCGAAAGCGCTGACGCCAACACCTGCGCCACCACCGGCTCCATGCCGGGGGCGTCCACCCATTGGCCGAGCCTGACGGCCGCAGTGATGATCATGGTCATCGCCACCCTGGACCCGCGCCTGCTGGCCCATCCCAGCGGCGCGGCCGACCACCTGCTGGCCAGTTTCCTGTTTCTGGCCATGTCCGCCGGGTTTGTGCGGGGCGTGGGGTTCATTCCCCGCTGGTGGTTGTGGCGCGTGCTTTTTTCGGGCTGGACCTGCGCCCTGGGCCTGGCGCTGGCGGCTGCCGCCAAGTGGGTGCACTGACGGGGCCCGCGCCATGTATTTCCGCATGCTCCATGACGATGGCAGCGGCCTCATCACCTACCTGCTGGCGGACCTGGATGCGCGCGAGGCGGTCCTCATCGACCCCCGGCTCGCAGACGCGGCGGTGATCCACGCCATGCTGTCCGAGCACCACCTCCAGCCCGTGGCGGTGGTCCATACGGACGACCACGCTGCCGACCACATTGCTGATGGGCCGCACGCACCCGCGCTGCCTTCTGCTCTTGCCCCCACCCCCTGGCCCGCGCCAGCGCGGATGAACGATGGCGACCTGCTCACCTTCGGCGCGCAGCACCTGCGCTGCCTGGACACCCCCGGCCACACCCGGCAAGGGCGCAGCTACCTCTGGCGCGACCGCCTTTTTTGCGGCGGCGTGCTCAGCCCCTGGCTGTGCCCCGAGGCGGCGGGGGTGGACAACCCAGCGCAGCTGTGGGAGAGCATCATGGCCCGTGTGTTCCGCCAGCCTGCCGAAACGCTGCTGTTCCCCGGGCACTCCTGCGCGGGCTGGACGGTGAGCAACGTGTTCACCCAGCGCAAACACCACCCCTGGCTCAGCAGCAAAAGCCGGGACGAAGCCCTTCAAGCCATCGCACAAGGCCCATTGCATGACAACCTCCACCCACCCTCTGCACCCCCTGATAGCGAATGAACTGGACGTATTGGCCGCACTCTGGCCGGCGCCCATCGGCCGCGTGATCGAACTGGGCTGCGGCGCGGCGCGCATGGCGCGCGCCATGGTCGAACGCTGGCCCGCACTGAACTACCTGGGGCTGGAAGTGGACACCCGCCAGCATGCGGCCAACCTGGCCGAGCCGCACCCCCGCATGGAATTTCGCCTCGAAAGTGCCGAGAAGATCCATGCGCCAGACCACCGCTTTGGTCTTGCCCTCATGCTCAAGTCCCTGCACCATGTGCCGGTGGAGCGCATGGACGCGGCGCTGCGCGAGGTGGCCCGTGTGCTGCGCCCGGGGGGATTTTTGTATGTGTCCGAGCCCGTGTTTGACGGCAGCCTGAACGAGATCGTCCGCCTCTTCAATGACGAGCAGGCCGTGCGCCGGGCCGCGCAGCAGGCGGTGGACCGGGCCACGACCGGCCCGGACGCGCCCTTTGAGCAGATCGAAGAGCGGCGCTTTGACATGCCCGCGCATTTCCAGAACTTTGACGAGTTTGAACGCCGCATGATGCGACCGACCTTTGCGGACCACGCGCTGGACGCCGCCAAGATCGCCCGCGTGGCCCAGGCATTTGCACCCCACCTGGGCGCGGGCGGGGCGCACTTCACCCGCCCCATGCACGTGCGCTGGCTGCGCCTGCGTGCGTGAGCCGCAGAGAAACCCATCCAGAAAGCCCCCATGCAATCCTCCCCCCACATCTGTGTGCTTGGCACGGGTTTTGGCGCCTTGGCCACCGTGCGCGCGCTGCGCAAGCAAGACCCCAACGTCGCCATCACGGTCATCGCGGCACGGCCGGAGTTTCACTACCTGCCCAGCATCATCTGGATCCCCTCCGGGCTGCGGCGTGCGCAGGACCTGGTGGTGCCCCTGGCGCCATTCTTTGAGCGCATGGGGGTCCGTTACGTCAAGGCGGACGTCACGGGCCTGTCGGACGGCGGGCGCACCGTGCTGACCAGCGCGGGCGAGGTGCGCAACGACGCCCTGGTCATTGCCACGGGCGGCCGCTTCATCCGCAAGCTGCCAGGCATCGAGCATGCGATCACCCCCTGCGAAGGCATTGCTGCGGCAGAGCAGATCCGCGACCGCGTGCGTGCCATGGCTGGCGGCTCCATTGCGCTGGGCTTTGCGGGCAACCCGCAAGAGCCCCAGTCCATGCGCGGCGGCCCGATCTTCGAGTTCCTGTTCGGGCTGGATGCCCAGCTGCGCCGCGAAGGGCGCAGAGACAAATTTGAACTCACCTTCTTCAGCCCCGCTGCCGAGCCCGGCGCCCGCCTGGGCCCCGGCGTGGTGCAGCACCTGTTGGCAGAAATGGCCCGGCGCGGCATCCACACCCACCTGGGGCACCCGCTGGTCCGGTTGGAAAGCGACAAGGTTGTGACCCAGGGCGGCGAGATCGCCAGCGACCTCACCCTGTTCATGCCCGGCCTCACGGGCAACCTGTGGTTTGACAACGCCCCGCTGCTGCGCTCACCGGGCGGATTGGTGCAGGCCGATGCCCACTGCCGCGTGCCGGGTCTGCCCGGTGTCTATGTGGTGGGAGACTCCGGCAGCTTTCCCGGCCCGGAATGGATGCCCAAACAAGCCCACATGGCCGAGTTGCAAGCCAAGGCCGCAGCGCCCAACCTGCTGGCAGACCTGCGCGGCGACGTGTGCAACGCCACGTTCGAGGCCGAGCTGGCCTGCATCGTGGACGCGCTGGACAGCGGCACCCTGGTGTACCGCACGCCCACCCGCCACTTCATGCTGCCGCCTTTGAGAGCCCTGCACTGGGCCAAGAGGGCGTTCGAGTGGAACTACCTGCGGCAGCTGCGCTAGTGTGGTATTGCGCGCTAGCCACGGGTCCACGCGGGTTACCGCCGCGCCCTGGCGGCGGCGCGGCCCGGCTTTCTACAATAGCGGGCTATGCAAGCCCTTCATTACACCCGCGCCGCGCAACTGCCCGACATCCTCGCCCAACGCATCGTCATCCTCGACGGCGCCATGGGCACCATGATCCAGCGCTTCAAGTTGGGCGAGGCGCAGTATCGGGGCGAGGGCTACACCGGCCCGGATGGGGCGGGCGACCGGTTCAAAGACTTCCCGCGTGACGTGAAGGGCAACAACGAGCTGCTCAGCATCACCCGCCCGGACGTGATCCGCGACATCCACGAGCGCTACCTGGCCGCAGGCGCCGACCTGATCGAGACCAACACCTTCGGCGCCACCACCGTGGCGCAGGAGGACTACAAGATGGCCGATCTGGCGCGCGAGATGAATCTCAAGTCCGCCCAGCTGGCCCGCGCCGCCTGTGACAAGTACAGCACGCCCGACAAGCCCCGCTTTGTCGCAGGCGCCCTCGGCCCCACGCCCAAGACGGCCAGCATCAGCCCCGACGTGAACGACCCCGGCGCGCGCAATGTGGACTTCGAGCAGCTGCGCGCCGCTTACTACGAGCAGGTGGAAGCGCTGGTCGAGGGCGGCTCCGACGTGCTGCTGGTCGAGACGATCTTCGACACGCTCAACGCCAAGGCCGCGCTGTTCGCCATCGACGAGTTCTTTGAAAACAGCGGCGAGCGCCTGCCGCTCATCATCAGCGGCACCGTCACCGATGCCTCGGGCCGCATCCTCTCGGGCCAGACGGTCACGGCCTTCTGGCACAGCGTGCGCCATTCCCGCCCGCTGGCCATAGGCCTGAACTGCGCCTTGGGTGCCACGCTGATGCGCCCCTACATCCAGGAGCTGAACCGCGTGGCCGAGGACACCTTCATCAGCTGCTACCCCAACGCCGGCCTGCCCAACCCCATGAGCGACACCGGCTTTGACGAAACGCCTGAAATCACCAGCCGCCTGGTGCATGAGTTCGCGGCCGAGGGGCTGGTCAACATTCTGGGCGGCTGCTGTGGCACCACGCCGGACCACATCGGCGCCATCGCCAAGGCAGTCGAGAACGTGCCCACCCGCAAGATGTTCTACCCAGCAGAAGCCTAGAGTAGCTGCCCCCCTGAGTCGCCTGCGGCGCCTTCCCCCAAGGGGGACGCCGCCAGCGCGGCGGGGCGGCCCTTGCGCGGCGGCCTTTGGTCTGGGCCGCGCCGGTTCCGCGCGCTGCGGGTTTTGCAACGCCCACCCAAGGGTGAGAGATTCGCGCTGAATGAACGGTTTGTAGGAAAATTGGCACCTGGCGCTTGATGGTCAAGTGTCAGGTGCTATCTAATTAATAGCGATTGTTGCCGCTCTGAAGTGCGGCAACGCAGTGCCGTTCCAGGCAGCCCACCATGATCGACAACGCTATCTTGCCCGCCGACACGGCACCTGCCGACGATGCTGCTCAAAAAGCCGCCGCCCACGCCGCGCTCAAGCTCGAAAAGCGCCTGGTGCGCCAGGTCGCGCAGGCCATCACCGACTTCGGCCTTATCGAAGACGGTGACAAGGTGATGGTGTGCGTGTCGGGCGGCAAGGACAGCTACGGCCTGCTCGACGTGCTGCGTTTGCTGCAGCAGCGCAACGGCCACAAGTTCGAGCTGATCGCCGTCAACCTCGACCAGAAGCAGCCCGGCTTTCCGGCCCATGTGCTGCCTGAGTACCTGACCCAGGTGGGCGTGCCCTTTCACATCGAGACGCAGGACACCTACAGCGTCGTCAAGGAGCACATCCCCGAGGGAAAAACCATGTGCAGCCTCTGCAGCCGCCTGCGCCGGGGCATCCTCTACCGTGTGGCCGACGAGCTGGGCTGCACAAAAATAGCGCTGGGCCACCACCGCGACGACATGCTGCAGACGTTCTTCCTCAACATGTTCTTCGGCGGCAAGCTCAAGGGCATGCCGCCCAAGGTGCAGAGCGACCGGGGCGACCACCTCATCATCCGCCCGTTGGCTTATGTGGCCGAGGACGACCTCACCCGCTGGGCCGAGCACCGCAACTTCCCCATCATCCCCTGCACCCTGTGCGGCAGCCAGGAGAACCTGAAACGCAAGCAGATCGGCCAGATGCTGCGCGACTGGCAGCAGCTCTACCCCGGCCGCATCGAGAACATGGCCGTGGCGCTGCGCAACCTGGTGCCGTCGCACTTCATGGACCCGCGCCAGTTTGACTTCAAGGCGTTGGTACCCAACGGCGTGGCCGACGCCGATGGTGACAAGGCCTTTGACGCCGAAGAACTGCCTGCGCAGGCCGTGGGCATGCTCGCGGGCCTGCCCCTGATGCCCCGCTGAACCCGACCCCCGACGATTTTTAGATTGGGCCACCCCATGACCACCCTCAAAGCCCCCGAACTGCTCCTGCCCGCTGGCTCGCTCGACAAGATGCGCGCCGCCTACGACTTTGGCGCCGACGCCGTGTACGCAGGCCAGCCGCGCTACTCCTTGCGCGCGCGCAACAACGAGTTCCGCCTGGAGCAGATCAAGCAAGGCATTGACGAGGCCCACGCACGCGGCAAGAAGTTCTTTGTGACCAGCAACCTGATTGCGCACAACGACAAGATCCGCACCTACCTGCGCGACATCGAGCCCGTGATCGACTGCAAGCCGGATGCCCTCATCATGGCCGACGCGGGCCTGATCATGATGGTCAAGGAAAAATGGCCCGAGCAGGTGGTGCACCTCTCGGTGCAGGCCAACACCACCAACTGGGCGGCGGTGAAGTTCTGGCAGAAGATGGGTGTGGAGCGCATCATCCTCTCGCGCGAACTCAGCCTGGACGAGATCGAAAAAATCCGCCAGGAATGCCCCGACATGGAGCTGGAAGTGTTCGTGCACGGCGCGCTGTGCATTGCGTACTCGGGCCGCTGCCTGCTCAGCGGCTACTTCAACCACCGCGACCCCAACCAGGGCACCTGCACCAACGCCTGCCGCTGGAACTACGCCACGCACGACGCCGACATCGACCCCACCACGGGCGAAGCCATTGCGCAAAAAATGGAGGGCGACTTCAACTTCGAAGCCGCGCAGCAAAAGGCCGAGCAGGCCTTCGCATCGACCACCGGCAACGGCGAGCGCCACCCCAAGGCCGACAAGGTCTACCTGATCGAAGAGGCCGGCCGCCCCGGGCAGATGATGCCCATCATGGAAGACGAGCACGGCACGTACATCATGAACAGCAAGGACCTGCGCGCGGTGGAGCACGTGGCGCGCCTGGCGCAGATCGGCGTGGATTCGCTCAAGATCGAAGGCCGCACCAAGAGCCTGTACTACGTGGCCCGCACCGCCCAGGTCTACCGCCGCGCGATTGACGATGCCGTGGCCGGTCGCCCCTTCAACCCCGAGCTGCTGATCGAGCTGGAAGGCTTGTCCAACCGCGGCTACACCGGCGGCCTGCTGGAGCGCCGCCCCAGCAACGACTACCAGAACTACATCAGCGGCCACTCGGCCACACAGCGCAGCCAGTACGTGGGAGAGGTGCTGGGTGCAGAGGGTCAGGCCGATGTGGGCTTGCAAGGTGACTGGGTGCAGGTGGAGACGAAGAACCACTTTGCCGTGGGAGACCTGATTGAGGTGGTCCACCCGAGTGGGAATATCACCGTACGGCTGCAGGAGATGCGCAATGTCGAAGGCCAGCCGGTCAACGTAGCCCAGGGCAGCCCCGTGCGTGTGTGGATTGCGCTGCCAGCGCACTACAGCGGGGCCTTGCTGGCGCGCGTGATCGAAGCGCAACCGCTTGCACCAGCGGCTGCCGAGCCTGCCCTGGCTGCATAGCCTGCCAGGGCGCTGCCTGTTTGCTGTCCGTTGGCTGCTGCCGTTGTGTGAGCAGATTGGACGGCCTACCAGGCGGCTATCACATGCACCGTGGCCCAGGCCATGACACCGTAGGCGCCCATTGCCGCCAGGGTGGTGGCCTTGGATGCTTGGCGGTCTCGCAGCAAGACCCAGAGCGCAAGGAATGACATCGCATACATCACCGCAGACAGGATGTAGGCCTCGGGCGCCGGTACGAAGGTGGACGGCCCGCCGCGCCGTGGTGATGTCGCAAAGCCTGCGTGGGCCACGATCAGCGATCCGCCCAGCAGACCCAGCACCGCGAGCGCGGCGATCGAAATCTTGGCGGGTAGGTTCAACGGGGTAGACGATGGCATGGTGAGGGCGCCACAAGGTGGCGCGGTGGTGGGGTCGGGCTTCTGGGGGGGCGGGTTTTTGGTAAATTGCCTGATAGCGCTTTACTGTATTGGATTTGTTGCTATCAAAATAGAAGTAATTGCCCTGGCGTGCAATAGCCTGCCCGTGTTCAACCGGGGCACATCGCGCCAGGCTCGGGCTCTTTGCCGATGGTCAACACGTCAAGCACACCGCGCACACCGAGCACATGCTCGATGAAAGCACGACAGGGATGTGAGCTATCCGCCCACACCGCCGCTTTCACCAACACACCCAGAGGGCCCACGTCCTGGGGTTTCCACGACAAGACGGCCAGATTTTTGCGCCGCACCAAGGGCCGCACAAGGCTCGCTGGCACGCAGACGAGCATGTCGCTGTCCGCCAGCATGGCGTAGATGATTTCCGTCGAGCGGCTCGACACGCGACACAGTTCCGGCACCCCGCCTAAATCGTCGAACAGGCTATCCACCTGTTGTGGGCCCAGCCCTGTGAGTGGTGGGCTCAGCCAGCGTTGTGACAGCAGCTCGGCGGACGTGACGATTGCCTGTTGCGCCAAAGGGTGCTCAGGGCGGCAAGCGATGACGAATTCATCCGGCAGCGCGGCGTGAAACTCGAACCCCTGCGGCAGCGGGGTCGGTTCGCGGCAGATCGCCAGGTCCAGGGTTCCTTCCTGGATGCTCTCCAGCAGGTTGTCGATGGTGACTTCGTGGACATCAATGGCGGCGTCTGGGTGCAAGGCGCAGTAGGCCGGGATCGCCTGCGTCAGTACCCCGTGGATGCCCGCCGCGATGCTGCCGATGCGGATCAGCGCGGATGCGGCACCTTGCTGCATCAGCGCCGCGTTGCCAGCAGCCGCTTGCAGGGGCACCAGCGAAGCGCGCAGCAGCGGTAGGACCGTCTCACCCAGGCGGGTCAGGCGCATGCCCTTGGCGTGCCTTTCAAAGAGGGCGCCGCCCATAGAACTCTCCAGCTCCGCCAGCGCATGGGTCGCTGCGGGCTGGCTCAGGCCAATGGCAGAGGCCGCGCGGTGCAGGCTTTGCAAATCGGCAATCGCAATCGCCAACTGCAGGTGCTTGAGGCGCACACGGCCCAGGATGCGATTGAACAGGACGGATGGCGTCAGGTCTGGCATGGGGTATTCAAAATTTGAATCATGTTGAAAAAGAAGCATTGGCCCTGTGTTGCCTGCTGTGCAACCATCGCTTGCCTTCGGTTGGGCGCGAGCCTGCCCTGGGGTCATTCAACTAACGAATCTTATTCCCGCACCGTGTGCAAGCCAGTGCGCAGGAACTCAGGAGACAAAACTTCATGCCGTCATTGCAGCGCCCCACCTTGGGCGAGAACACTTCGCGCCCGTCCCGTTTCCTCATCGCCCCGGTGATGGCGGCCATCTTCGCCATGGGCCAGGCCAACGCCGCCGATACCCTCGACACCGCGTGCAAGACCACGGCCGAGTGCCAGGCGCAGGTGGCCAAGATCCAGGGGGTGGTCAAAGGGGACGCCACCAGCGCGCTGTCCAAGTCGCAAGACACGTTCTACTGGTTCGGTCGCATCAACATGGCATCGACGGTGGTGAATGCCGAGCAGGGCATCATCCCCAAGGCCCAGGCGGGTCGCATCGCGCGTGGTGTGGAGCATTCGATCACCCAGGCCGCTACGCCGGGTGGCAAGCGCCCCACCGATGTGCTGCAGGTCGAGAAGATCATCACGGACGCCGTGGGCCCCGAGGCAACGCTGATCCACACCGGGCGCAGCCGCCAGGACATCCACTCCACCCTGAATGCCGCGCAGTTGCGTCTGGAAATGCTGGACTTTGCCGATGCGCTGGACCAGGTGCGCGCACGGCTCATCACCACGGCGCAGGCACACACAGCCACCTATGTGCCCGCCTACACCAACGGCGTGCAGGCTATGCCCATCAGCTACGGGCACTACCTCATGGCCTGGGCCGACTCGTTCGCGCGCGACTCGGCGCGCATTCGCGAGGCCTACGCCCGCATCAACCTCAGCCCCATGGGCACGGCGGTGCTGTCCAACTCCAGCTGGGGGATCAATCGGGAGCGCCTGGCGCAGTTGCTGGGGTTCGACGGTCTCATCGTGAATTCGCTGGATGCAGGGCAGATCAGCACCTACGACATCCCCATCGAAGCCACGTCCATCGCCGGCTCCACCGCCATCCGCGTGGGGGCCTTCATGCAGGATGTGCACACCCAGTACCACCAGACGCGGCCTTGGCTGCTGCTGGCCAGCGGCAAGACCTACACCAGCAGCGCCATGCCGCAAAAGGCCAACCCCGGCATCATCCAGAACACGCGGGCCAAGGCCAGCGATGTGGTGGCCTCAGCCCAGGCGTCGCTGTGGCGGGCGCATAACGTCACGCCCGGCATGATCGACTACAAGAACACCTGGAGCCCGGCCAGCGCCAAGACCTTTGTGCAGGGCGTGGAGATGCTGCAGCAGTTTGCCGATGTGCTGGACTCATTGCGCATCGACCCCGCACGCGCGTTGGACGAACTCGAATCCGAGTGGACCACCTCGATGGAGCTGGCCGAAGCGCTGCAACGCAGCCATGGCGTGCCGTTCCGGGTGGGGCACCACTTTGCGTCGGATGTGGTGCTGTTTGCCAAGGAGCGCAACATTCGCCCCAAGGATTTTCCGTACGCCGAAGCCGTGCGCATCTACCGCGAAGCGGGCAAGAAATACGACCTCAAGGACCAGCGTCTGCCGCTGGGTGAAGCCGCATTCCGCCGCGCTTTGTCGCCCGCAGACATGGTGACCACACGCACCGGCACAGGCGGGCCGCAGCCGCAGGAGGTCACGCGCATGGCGACCGTTGCCAAGGACACCCTGGCCAAAGACCGCGTGTGGTCGGGCGAAGCGCGGCAGCGGCTCCTGGGGGCTGAGGCTGCCTTGAATGCGGCTTTTGAGGGTGTGAAGTCGTTGCCTTGAGTGTGGGTTCGGGGGCTGTGTGCTTCAGACAGGCCGAAGGGCTCGACCGGAGTGGGTCTCTCGGGCGGGCGATACTCACGCCCATCGCGAAGGGAGTCAACACACATGAGCACGACATCGAAAGCCCAGCAACGCTTCCGAGTTCCCGCCGCGTTAGCGGTCGCCATAGCGGCTGCGGCGGTTGCCGCGCTGACGGGCGCCAGCGCGTGGGCCCAGGCCCCGGCTGTAGCACCCGCCAAGCAGCGCTATGTGCAAGGCTCGTGGGTCAACCTGCGCGAGTCGGCTCAATCCCAGGCCCGCATCGTCGCCCAAGTACCCGCCAACACCGTGCTGCAACAGCTCACCGAGCGCGACGGCTGGTGTGCAGTGCTCTATGCGGGCGATGCCCGCCTGGGGACCCCGCTGGCAGAGCCGCTCCAGGCTCACATCGCCTGCAATTTGCTGGCCGACCAGCCCCTCACCCTGGCCCAGGCGGGCAAGGACGCGGCCCGTGCCTTCTGGGTGGCGCCGTCACCCAACCGCCTGCGCGCCTACGGCAACGCTCTGCCGCGTCCGCCAGCCCTGCAACTGCCTGCGCTGGTCAAGAGCCACGCGCATGAAATGCCGGTGCAGTACCCCACCCGAGCTGAGTGGGAAGCTGCCAAGAAGCTCATGCGCGCTGGCGTGGTGCTGCGGCCCGAGCAGGAGATCGACCGGGGCCGCCCCGTCAACCCGCTGGACGACCTGAAGCTGGCCACCCGCGCCGTGGACCACATCCCCGCCGTGGCCCCTTTGGCCGCCAAGCCGACCTTGCCGACGATTGCCCCGTCGTACTTTCGCAGCCACACCAGCGTGGCCCTGCTGCACGAGACCGATGCCGACGGTCTGGCCGCCGTGGCGGGCGCCCGCATCAGCGTCATTCCTACCGGGGCGCCCGTGGGCCGGTTCAACCGCCACAATGGGCCTGAAATCGAATACATCACCGGCTTCTGGGACGTGGGCTCTGCCGACCAGGCCTTTGCCCCTGCGCTGACCCTCTATGCCATCACCCACCAGGGCCTGGTGGGGGCCCACACCGTGCGCCAGCGCTATTGGGACATCAGCAACGAAGACCATTACTGCGGCGGCCACTACCCCGGCCGCGGGTTCAACGACCCTGGCGAAGAAGCCCAGCCCGTACGCGGCTATGCCAGGCTGTCCGACAGTGCCGAGGTGCTGACCCGCCTGGTGCTGCCCGGAAAGCTGCCGCCTGATGCGGTGAAGGTGAAGACCCGGCGATATTCCACGAGCTGGATGCAGCCCGCCGACCCGCCCATCCGGGACAAGCCCCAGCGCAAGAGCACTGCCGTGCTGGTGCACGAGATCGACCTGGACCGTGACGGCGTGGCGGACATCCTGCGCATCGACACCCCTTCGCCCGGCGGCATGAGCTTCGAGCCGATCTTTGAATGGCGCTGGTACCTCAATATCGGTGGCCAGTGGTTCCGGGCGGGGCACTGGGTGGATGAGGAGTGCACTTGATGGCTGAGCGAGGTGTGTGGGTGCCTCGACTCATTTTTGCGCTCCCTCGAAAGTCCTGCGATATCTGACTTCGCGGCCAACGATGTTGTCGTTCACCACGAACTCCGATGTTTCCGCAGAGACGAGCGTAAAAGTGGCGTACCGCATTCGTCCGCCAGAAAATTGACGTCCGTTCTCCTGCAGAAATCGGCGTTTGAGGCTTTTCCCGTCATAAGACCATTCGCCAGAAAGCTCAGTGCGCTCTATGCGGCCCTCTGAATTTGACATTGAAATGCTGTCGACGAATTTGCCATCGGCGCCTAGATGGAGCAATCGGAGCGACTTTTCCCCGTCCGTACCATCGTCCCTCAGCCAAGTACCGACTAATTTGCTTCGTGTTTCCTCAATGCGCAAACTATCAGCGTTTTCGCACCCTGCTACGAGAAATAAAGCAGCGATAGATAGGAAAAGAGCACGTGCCATCGACGTTCCTGTGTTGAAGAAAAACGTACGCAATGCAGCTATGTGCGGCCGACAACGGGGCAGAGCGACCGTTGCCTTGGCACGAACCGCTCGCATGCAAAGTATCCGATGCGCGTACGGGAAGGTGGAAATTCGCATACAGATTCCGGTTAGACAGCTGCCGTCGTTTGGCTTGTCCTGGTGACCGCCGGTTGCCGCAACAACGCTCCCAGGACCAGTGCCTCCGCCATCACCTCCAACGCTTCTTCCAGCGTAGCCAGCAACTCCGGAACCTCTGGTAACCAGGGCCAATACGGCTGAACCGCGGGCCATTGGTCCACCGCAATGGCCGCTAGCCCCACGGCAAACCCTGCCCACAGCAGGCAGCGGGTGCTGCGGTGCGACAGTGCCCAGTGCAGCCGGGCCAGCGTGACCAAACCCACCAAGGGCACCGCCAGCATCGGCACCTCGCGCACGGCGCTCCAGCGGCATGCATCCATCCATTCGTGGCAGCGGAACTTCCACAGCTCGTGCAGCATGAACTGTTCGTCCAGCGCCAGCGCGCCAAAGGCCAGCACCAGCCACACACCCAGCCGCCAGGGCAGACAGCGTTCGGCCGTGAGGCGCAGCGCGGTGACGCACAGCGTGAGCAGCAGCGCACTCGATAGCCACGATGCGGGCGAGTTGTCGGAGCGGAATGCGCGCTCCCAGCCCGGTGCAAAGATCCACGCGCTGAACAGCAGAAATCCCGCCACCGCGCCCAGCAGGGCGGGTGCGACCCAGCGGTGAGGCGCTGGTCTGGGGCCTGGCGTGTTGTCGGATAACCGGAGGGTGGGGTGCTGGGGCATGGCGGGGTTTGGAACCACGGGGTGCTGGCGTCGGGCAGGCAGGCGGGGCGATAAGATTTTGAATCAAATAGGCCGCTGGCGTTTTACTGTATTGTATTTTATGCTATCTATTTAATAGCGCATTAATGAGCTGCCGCACTGTGGGCAGCGCGCCCTGTTCACACTGGCGGAATCGCTACAGAATCGGGCATCCCTTTGCACGTACGGTATGTCCCTCCCCATCGACCCCTCCCGCAACGCGCTTCCGCCCGTGGCCCAGTTTCTGGCCGAGGCGGCGCTGCAGCGGCAGAGCGCACTGCTGGGGCTGGACAAACCCACGCCTGCGCCCGCACCGCTGCCCACGGCCGACCCGAGCGCGCCGCCGCCCACAACCACCTCGCCCAGCCCCCCCGCTGGGCCTTTGCCCGCACCGGCCGACAAGGCCAGCATTTCAGCCCAGGCGCGCGAGCAGTTGGGCGCGGGTTTTGACCCACGGCGCGAAGTAGCGGGCCATGCTGCCGCTTCAGGGGTGAAGGCGGGACCTGCGCCGCGTGGGCCGTTACTGCCGCTGGCGCCGCCCCCACTTCCCGTGGGGGCGCCAACGTCGGCACCCGCCGTGTCCACCCCTTCGGCGGCATCGTTGTCAGGCGTTGACTGGCCTGCCACGGGGCTGGGTGCGCCGCTGCTGCGTTTGGTGAGCGCGCTCGTGGCGCAGGTCACGGCCCAGGCCGGGGTGCCGCAGCGCGTAGTGGCCGCGCAGCCCTGGCCCATCGGCATGGCGCAGGCGCTGGAGAGTGGGGCGCTGGATGCCGACCAGCCGCCGCTGCAGACCTGGCTGGTACGTCAGGGGGTGGTGTTGACACCCGAGGGGCCGCGCGGGCTGGCGCTGACCTTGCGTGCACCGGTGCCATGGCTGGCGACGCAGGCGTCGCCAGCGACCGGTGCAGCCGCAGCACAGGCCAGCGCAAACGCCAGTGCTGCAGGCGCCGCGCTGCAGGTGCCGTTTGCCGGGGGCGGCCAGCCGCTGCAGTCGGGCGTGATGGCTTTGGTGTTGCAGGGCATGGACGCCGCCGCACCGCGCACCAGTGCGCTGCTGGTGCTGGACTTGCAGCCGCAACTGGCCGCCACGGTGTACGGCCGCGACATGCTCCAGCAGGCTACGGGCCGTCTGGACCCGTGGACGCAGATGGCCGTGCTCCAGGCCAGCGGCCAGGTGCCGCGTGAGGATGAGCGTGCGCGCAATGGCGCATCCGGCCTGTGCGAAACGGTGGGCTGCCCCTATGCCGCGCGGGCTGAATGTGTGCAGCCGTTTTGCCTGGCAATGCGCGGCGTGCTGCCGCCCGATCCGGTGGGCCCGGCGTCCAGCGCTTGATGGCAATCCGGGCGCCAGTCAGGCTCATTGCACACAGGCCATTTGCAAGCAATGGCCTGTGTGAGGTCAAATCCAGCCCAACCCCCTTGTTTGGCGAATCGAACGGAGAATTCTGGCCATGCGCGTGCTTCCCCTCTCCCCGTCCAATGCCTCTTTCCCCGTCGATTTCGTCCCGTTGGGCGGCACTCCGAAGGACTGCGAGGATTGCGGCAAGGCCGTCGGGCTGGGGTTTCAGTTTGACTACGCGTACCAGCCCATCGTGGACGTGGAGCGCCGAGTGGTCTTTGCGCACGAAGCACTGGTGAGGGGGCCGGGTGGCGAGGGCGCGATGACCGTGTTGGCGCAGGTCAACGACCACAACCGCTACCGCTTCGACCAGGCCTGCCGGGTCAAGGCCATCAAGGGCGCAGCAGAGCTGGGGATGGCGCAGCCGGTGTCGATCAACTTTCTGCCCAATGCGATCTACAAACCTGAGGTGTGCATCCGCACGACCCTGGAGGCTGCCAGGGCAAACGGTTTTCCGCTCTCTCAGATCATCTTTGAGGTGACCGAGGGCGAGCGCATTGAAGACGGCCCCTGGTTTGCCCAGATCCTGCGCGAGTACAAGCGCTGCGGTTTCCAGACCGCCATTGACGACTTCGGTGCAGGCTATGCGGGCATGAAGCTGCTGTCGGATTTTCAGCCCGACATCATCAAGATCGACATGGACCTGATCCGCAACGTGGATGCCAACCGCGCCCGCCAGGCCATCGTGCGCAGTCTGGTGCGGCTGTGCGAGGAAATGGACATCAAGGTCGTGGCCGAAGGCATCGAGACACCGGCCGAGCGTGACTTTCTGTTCGATGTGGGGATACACCTGATGCAAGGCTATCTGTTTGCCAAGCCGGCTTTTCGTTCGGTGGCCACGGTGGACGCTTCAGCGTACGGCAGCGTATCGCGCTGAACGCCCTCAGGCGGTTCACGCCGTCACCACGCGGTTTCGCCCGGATTTCTTGGCGGCGTACAGCGCTGCGTCCGCCCGTGCAAAGAGGCTGCACGCGCTCTCTGCATCCCGCAAGCTGGCCGCACCAATGCTGATGGTGGTGGGCTGGCTCAGCCAGCCCGCCTGGGCCACCGCAACACGCATGCGCTGGGCAACTTCGTGGGCGCCCTGTGCATCGGTGTGGGGCAGGATCACGGCAAACTCCTCGCCGCCCACCCGGGCCACGATGTCGATGATCCTGACGCAGCCACTGAGCACCTGCGCGATGGACCGCAGCACCTTGTCGCCAGCCTCGTGGCCGAAGTTGTCGTTGATCTGCTTGAAATGGTCCACGTCCAGCATGAGCAGGCTCAGGGGCGACTGCGTGCGCTCCACCACGGCCAGTTCCAGCTCCAGGCTGTCGTCAAATGCGCGCCGGTTGCGCAGGCCGGTGAGCGGGTCGGTCCGGGCCAGCTCGTTGAGCGCCAGGTTCAGTGCGTCCACCTTCTGGATTTGTTCGACCAGCTGCTGGTTGAGCACCTCGGCGTCGCGCAATGCCCGGCGCAGCCGGATCTCGCGCATCGTGGAGTGGGCCAGTTCGACCAGGATTTCGATGTCCTTTTCCGTCCACTGCTTGGCCTTGAAATCCACCGCACAAAAGCTGCCCAGAACCTCGCCCGCTTCGGTTTTCAGGGGGATGCCTGCGTAGGCGCGCACCCCCAGCGATGCCACGGTGGGCACGTCGCGGAACACGGGCAACTGCGTGGCATCTTCCAGCACCAGGGGCCCGTCAGACACCATGGAGTAGTGGCAGAACGTCCGCCCGGTGAGCTGTCGCAGCGTGCTCAAAGGCTCGCCCATGCCAAATGTGCTTTTGTAGAAGTCGCGGTGCGCGTCGAGCAGCGAGATGAAGGTGACGGGAGCGCCAGTGATCGTGGAGGCCAGCCGGGTCAATCGGTCAAAGCTCTCTTCGGCGATGCTGTCGAGCAAGCCGGTTTCGCGCACCGCAGCCAACCGCAGCGTGTCGGTGAGCGCCGCCTGTATCCGGGCGTCGTCGGCAGGCAGGGGAGGCGGCAATTCCGTCATGGGTGTCGTACCGGGTACCGAGTTGAGCTACCGAAAGTTACACGATCCCCTCTGGCTGCGGTGCTCTTGCGCGCAAAGACCCTCCACCCATGCCCCATCCCGGGTATTCGAAGTCCGTTTGAAGTCCCTTCGGGCGGATTCGGCGATGGGTTTTGAGGGGTTTTTTCCGAGCGGGCCACCGGGCAAGGCCAGCGCTGACACACTCGGCGTATTGGAGACACACATGTTGATACAACTGATCTACGCGAGCCGTTCTTCGCGTGTGCTGGGGCCTGCAGACGTGAAGGACATTTTGGGGGCCTCGCAGCGCAACAACACCCGCACCGGGATCACGGGCGCCCTGTGCCTGAACAACGGCATCTTTCTGCAGCTGCTCGAAGGTGACCGGGCTGCCGTCAACGCGCTGTACCACCGCTTGCTGAAAGACGGCCGCCACCGCGACACGGCGGTCCTGGACATGAGCGAAATTCCTTGCCGGCGCTTCACCGGTTGGTCGATGGGGCTGATTGCGTCACTCGAATCCAATCGCCAGCTGTTCCTGAAATACTCAGGGACTGCAGATTTCGATCCCTACAGCATGTCTGCAGTCACCTTGCGCAGTTTCTTCGACGAGATTCTGCTGAACGTACGCTGGCTGGAATGACCTGGCGACCCACTGCCCGCAACAGGCCGTGTAGGGCGGGGCGATTGCCGGGGCTCAGTGCCTGCCACTGCGCTCCAGTATGTCTGCGTGGCGTGACCGGGTGATCGGATAGGCCACCAGCAGCGGAATGGCCAGCACCAGGCACACCGCCGGCAGGATGCCCGTCATCAGCGTGATGCCCTGCAGCGCCGTGGCGGACTGCGCCACGTTGGGCACATAGCCCGTCACGTCCAGCATGCCAGCCACCAGCACGGTGGCCAGCGTGCGTGCCAGCTTGTCCATCAGGCCGTACAGGCCGTAGTACATGCCGGTCTTGCGTTCGCCCGTTTGCATGTGGCCGTGATCGATGGTGTCGGGCACCATGGCAAAAGGCACGATCCAGTGGGCTCCCATGCCGATACCGACCACCACCAAAATGGCGGTGACCAGGCGCTGGTCACCCGGGCCCACCCAGTACAGCGCCACCAGCCCGGCCGCGCAGAACACCAGGCCCAGGATGTAGGCCAGGTTCTTTTCCCAGCGGTCCACCACGCGCTTCCACATGAACAACGAGAGGCCCACCACGCCCAGCAGGGTGCCCATGAAGCGCGGCAGGTCGCCCTTGTCGCCCTGCAGCTGGTAGATCACGAAATACGCGAGCGAGGCCTGCACGAGCGTGAGGCCCAGGCGCACCAGCGTTGCAGCGCCCATCAGCATCAGGAAGGGGCGGTTGTGCAGCGTGGTCCGCAAGGTCTCGCGCACCGACTCCCACATTGCGGGGGTATCGGCATCCACAGGCCGCACCGCCTGTTCCGCCACACTTTCTGCCGGTTCGCGCACGCGCCAGGCCACCACGGCGACGGCTACGCCCGCGACCAGCCCGAAACACGAGCCCGCCAGCGCATAGCCCGTGCGGGCGTCCGGCGCTGCCCGGACCAGCATCGGCATGAACACGCTGCCCGCAAAAAACCCCAGCAGGGCGCCCATCGACGCGTAGGCTGTGAGGCTGGTGCGCTCGTCGTAGTCGCGGGTCATGTTGGCGGCCATGGCCTGGTAGGGCAGCTGCACCAGGGTCATGAGCGTGTCGAACACGGTGTAGGTCAGGGCGATCCACAGGAACGCGGCCCACGGGCTGAGGCCCGGGGGCACCATCCACACCGCTGCTGCTGCGATGGCGAGCGGAGCCGCACCATAGATCAGATAGACCCGGTGGCGGCCAAGGCGCGAGCGGGTGCGGTCGGTCATCCAGCCAAACAGCGGGTCGTTGATGGTGTCCCACACCTTGCCCACCAGCAGCGCCGCGCCAGCCACGGCAGGCGCCACCAGGGCCACGTCGGTGTAGAAGATCATGAGCATGAAGTTCATGGCGGCAATCTGCATCTGCAGGCCGACATTGCCGGTGGCATAGCCCAGCTTGGTGCCCAGCGAGAGCCGGGTGGCTGGGGCCGTCATGGATGCGCGGCCGAAAGAGACGCCGTCGGGCTCGCGGTGGTGGGGGCAGGGGCCATGCGGGGCGGGGCGGCCTCCAGCATCAGGCGCACCTCGCGGCGCAGCATCTTGTTGAGGAAGCTGCGCGGGATCTCTTCGACGATGCGTACATCGTCCGGCTGGTGGTCGGCGGGCAGCTTGTGCGCCAGATACTGGGCAATGTCGTGCTCCAGCGCTTGCCAGTCATGCCCGGTGCGCCAGCTCTGGCGCAGGCTCAGCACCAGCACAGCACGGGCACCGTGCTGCACCAGGCAGGCCTCCTTGACGGCGGGGTGGGTGTGCGCCACCTCTTCCACCTCGCGGGGGTTGAGCCACTGCCCGTGGCGCAATACGCGGTCGGCGCTGCGGCCCAGCACATGCAGGTAGCCAGCCGCGTCGAAATAGCCCACATCGCCCATCACCACCCAGCCGTCGCGCAGCGTCTCCTGGGTTTTTTCGGGGTCGAGCCAGTAGCCGTCAAAACGCACCGGCGTCAACACGGTGATGAGGCCCATCTGGCCCAAAGGCAGGGGCGCAAACTGTTCGTCGCGGATGACCACCTGCACCCCGGGCATCAACCGGCCCACGGTGGAGAGGATGTCATTGCCCAGTGGCTGGCCCTGCGCGTCCACATGCTGGTGAGGCAGCAGCCAGGTGATGGGCGGCAGCGCCTCCAGGCAGCCGTAACCTTGCTGGAAGATCGGCCCGAAACGGCGGATGGCCTCGGCAATCTTGGGCGCCGGCATCATCTCGGAGCCATAGGGCACGTGCGTAAGGGACGAGAGGTCGTACTGGCCCAGCGTGGGCTCGTCGAGCAGGTCGATGATGGCCGAGGGCGACAAAAAGGCGCGGGAGACGCGGTGCTTCTGGATCAGCGCGGCCAGCGTGGCGGCGCTGAAGTCTTCGGGCATCACGAGCGTGGCGCCCGCCAGCAGGGTGGGCAGCACCAGGCCCGAGCCAGGGCCGGTGAGGGGCAGGCCCAGCATGTTCACATCCTGGCGGCTGGCGGGGGGGCGGAAATCGATGGACTTGGAGATCAGCCGCACGCTGTCGAGGTACTTGCGGTTGCTGTAGCCGATGGACTTGGGCAGCCCCGTGGTGCCCGAGGTCATGTGCAGCGCAAAGATATCGTCTTCGTGCAGCGCGGCCGTGCCGGGGGCAGGCGCATGCTGCGCCAGTGCCTGCTCGTAGTCTTCGCCCAGCGCCAGCAGGTGTATCCCTGGCAGTTGTTCGCGCACGGCCTGGAGGATGGGCGCGCTCAGCAGCGGGTCGTGGATGAGCACCGCCGGCCGGACGCGGACCATGGTGGCCAGCGCCGCATCGGCCGGCAGGTGTTTGTGAAAGCTCGCGAAGATGGTGCCGTTCTCGAACGTGGCGAGCCGGGCTTCGTACTGTTCACCGGTCTCGGGCAGCAGGGTGAACACAACGTCGCCCTTCTTCACGCCCTGCGCCTGCATCCAGGCCTGCAGCCGCTGCACGCGCTCTTGCAGCTGTGCGTAGGTGAGGGTGCCACGCCGGTCGATGAGCGCGGGTTTGTGGGCATGGCGGCGGTAGGCCAGGCGTGCCACCGACCGCGCCGTGCGCAGGCGGCTGAGCAGAAAGCGCACCACCAGGCTGCGCAGGGATGGAAAGGCCACGGAAGTCTCCGACAGAAGGCATGGCCAGCCAGTCTTTCATGTACGCAGGTTGCAAGCCGCCACAATTTGTATGTGCACGTATCTTGTTGTTGCTGGCGTGGCTGTGCGGTCGGTTTGGACCAGCCAACGGCACACGGCATCCCGGCACCGTCGCTGCGGCGCCACAGCGCCACAGCGCATGTGTGCCAACACGGAGAAAAGCAAAAACCGCCAGGACCGGATCGCGGTGCTGGCGGTTTTGAAAGGGACTCGCCGCCTGGATGGGCGTGGCCTTTGCGGGGCGCGCAGCCCTCACACCAGTGCACCCGTGGAACTGGCTCCGCCAGGCCACCGGGTGCGTCCCCCTCGGGGGAAGCGGCGCAGCCGCTCAGGGGGGCTTACGGATACAGTCCGCGCATTTCGCGCGCATGGAGAATGCGCTGGCAGGCCACGATGAAGGTGGCGGTGCGCAGGCTCACCTTGTGCTCTTGCGCCACTTGCCAGATGCCCGCAAAGGCCTCCTGCATGATGCGCACCAGGCGGGCGTTGATCTCGTCTTCGCTCCAGAAGAAGCTGGAGAAATCCTGCACCCATTCAAAGTAGCTCACCGTCACACCGCCCGCGTTGGCGATCACGTCGGGCAGCACCAGCACGCCCTTGTCGTGCAGGATGTCATCGGCCTCGGTGGTCGTGGGGCCGTTGGCGCCTTCAATCACGAGCTTGGCCTTGATCTGGCCTGCGTTGTCCTTGGTGATCTGGCCTTCCAGCGCAGCAGGGATCAGGATCTCGCAATCCACGCCCCAGAACTCCTCGGCCTTCATCACATCGGCGCCGGCAAAGCCGCCCACGCCGCCACGGGTCTTCACATGCGCCAGCAGCGCGGGCACATCGAGGCCCTTGCTGTTGAAGATGGTGCCGGTGTGATCTTGCACAGCCACCACCTTGGCGCCTGCTTCGGCGAACAGCTTGGCCGCAATGCCGCCCACGTTGCCAAAGCCTTGGACTGCGATGCGGGCACCTTCCAGCGCCAGGCCGGTCAGCTTGGCGGCTTCCACGCCCACTGTGTACACGCCGCGGCCGGTGGCCTCGACGCGGCCCAGCGAGCCGCCCAGGTCCACGGGCTTGCCGGTCACCACGCCGGTGGCGGTGGCGCCGGTGTTCATCGAATACGTGTCCATCATCCAGGCCATGATCTGGCCGTTGGTGTTCACATCAGGCGCAGGGATGTCCTTGGACGGGCCGATCAGCAGGCCGATCTCGCTGGTGTAGCGGCGCGTCAGGCGCTCCAGCTCACCCATCGAGAGCTTCTTGGGGTCCACGCGGATACCGCCCTTGGCGCCGCCGTAGGGCACGTTCACCGCAGCGTTCTTCACCGACATCCAGGCCGACAGGGCCATCACTTCCGACAGCGTCACGTCCTGGTGAAAACGCACGCCGCCCTTGCCGGGGCCCCGGCTCAGGTTGTGCTGCACGCGGTAGCCTTCGTAGTGGGCGATGGTGCCGTTGTCCAGCTCGATCGGCACGTCCACGATCAGGATGCGCTTGGGACGCTTGAGGGTTTCCACCCAACGCGCCAGGCTGCCCAGGTAGGGGGTGACGCGGTCTACCTGCTGCAGGTAGTTGCCCCAGGGGCCGAGGTGGTCGGCCTGCAGGTACGAGGGCAGGGGGTGGGATTGTGCGGCAGGGGCGCCGACGGGTTGCGACATGGTGAATTCCTTGTGGGATCAGTTCAGGCTGCGAAGCTTATGCCTGCCGCTGCACGCTGTCTAAGGCCGTAGTGTTTTGGTGCTATGCAATTAATGCATAACCACGGGAAAACACCGCCCAATGCGGCACTGCAACAAAAATGTGGCCAGTGAAAACGCCGAGAAGGCAGCGTGCTGCACCGCCGCACGAGCGGTCATTTCACCGTGAAGCCGGCCAGCGCGGGGTCGCCAGCTGGGTAGCGCAGGTCCAGCTTCTGCAGCACCTCGCGCAGCACCGTGGCGATCATCAGGTTGCGGTGCGTCTTGGAGTTGGCGGGCACGATGGTCCAGGGCGCCCAGGGCGTGTGGGTGGCAGCGAGCAGGGTGCCATAGGCATCTTGGTACTGCGCCCACTGCTTGCGCACTTCAATGTCGCCCATGCTGAACTTCCAGTGTTTGGCCGGGTCATCCAGGCGCTCTTGCAGCCGCTCGCGCTGCTCATCAAACCCGATGTGCAGCAGAAACTTGAGCACGATGGTGCCCGTCTCGCTGAGCATGCGTTCAAAGTCGTTGATGTGCGCCAGACGCTGCTGGTGCTGCTCCGGCGTGATCCAACCGTTGACCACGGGCACCAGCACGTCCTCGTAGTGGCTGCGGTTGAACACGGTGATGTCGCCCGCCTGCGGCACCTGCTGGTGGATGCGCCAGAGGTAGTCGTGTGCGCGCTCGGTTTCGGTGGGGGCCTTCCAGCCCACAGCGTGTACGCCCAGGGCGCTCATGCGGCCAAACACGCCACGGATGGTACCGTCCTTGCCCGAGGTGTCGGTACCTTGCAGCACCACGAGCAGCTTGTAGCGCTTGTCGGCGTAGAACAGGTTCTGCAGTCCGTCCAGTTCCACCGCCAGGTCTTCGACGGCTGCCTTGTCCTGGGCCTTGTCGCCCAGCGAGAAGGGTTTGGCGCCGGGATCGAAGTCTTCCAGTGACACGGTGTGCCGTGGGGGCTCGCGGCGCCGTTCTTCGGTCGCAGGCTTTGCAGGCGCAGGCTGCCAGGGCAGCAGGCGCTGCATCAAAGAGGACTTGCTCGGATCAAGCGGAAAAGGCATGGAGACTCCAGGCAGGGCAGCGGCAGTGGCGCTATTGGAACACTGCGGGGCCCTCAAAGATATCCGCTGTGCGCAGGTGCCTGCTGCCACTGGTCGTGCAGCCCGTCCACCCGCACGATGGCCAGGCGCGCAAGGTCTTCGTCGGTCAGGCCATTGATACATCCCACGTTCACGCCGTGCATTTCGCCCATCGGTGTGTCGGTGCCGTGGCCGAACACGCGCACGCCGCAGTGGCGGCAGAAGTAGTGGTGGTTCTTGTGGGTGCCGAAGGTGTATCGCGTGAGGTCGCCTTCGCCCTGGGTGATGCGAAAGCCCCCGGGCAGTGCCACGGAAGGCCAGAAGCGCGTGCGGCGGCAGATGCTGCAGTTGCAGCGGTAGGTGGGCTGGGCCAGGTCCAGCGTGGCCTCGACTTCGACGGCGCCGCAGTGGCAGGTAGCGGTGTAGGTGGAAGCAGGCATGGGTGTTCGTCCTGTCGTGGTGCTAAGAGTTGATGCAGAGGGAGCGGGGGCATGATCGCAAACTTTGCGCTCGGCGGCATCCTCCTTGTGAACGATCCCGTGCGCTGGCTGCACCCGCCCCTGCACCTTCACCCGTGCGCCATGCGGTAGGCCAGCGGCGTCTGCCCCGTGGCCTGCTGAAAAGCGCGGTGCAGGCCCGCCTCGCTGGCAAACCCCAGGTCCTCGGCAATGCGCTTGAGCGGCAGGGGTGTGTCGCACAGGGCCTCGCTCACCTGCCGCAGCTTGATGCGCCGCATCCAGTGCGCGGCAGAGAGCCCCGTGTGCGCCTGCACCCGCCGCGCCAGCGTGCGGGGCGACAGGCCCAGCGCCTCGGCCAGTGCGGGCAGGCGCAGTGCGGTGGCGGGGCAACGCTGCACCCAGAGCATCGCGCGCCGCAGTTCGGCGTCGGCCACTGCCATGAGGTCGTGCCCCGCAAACGCCGGGTGGGTGGTGCGCGGGCGGGGCAGCATCAGCAGCGACTGCAGATCTGCCAGGGCTTCAGCGTCCAGCCGCGTTGCCAGTGCGTGCAGCATCAGCGGCAGGTAGCCGTTGGCGCCTGCCGCGGTGGTGATGGGGCCGTCTTCCACCAAAGGTTCGTCAAAACGCCAGTGCACCGCGCCAAACTGCTGTTGAAGCGGGGCCCGCAGCCACCAGGTGGCCGTGGCGCCACGCCCGCGCATCCGGCCGCTGGCCGCAGCCAGCGCTACGCCCGCGCAATAGCTCCACACCTGGGTGCGGCGGGGCAGGGCGCGCAGTGCCGCGATGGCGGGTGCGATGTGCTGTTGCTGCTGCGGCGCCTGCAGTCCGTCGGGCGAAGACAGCCACAGGCCTGGCACCAGCACCGCGTCCACCTCGGCCTGCACCAGGCTGACGCTGGGCGTGAGGGCGGGGCCTTGCCAGGTGGGCACAGACTGCAGGTCTGCACCGGCCCAGCAGGTGGTGATCACCGGCCGCTGCGCGCGCAGGTTGGCGGCGCGGGCCAGGTCGGCGGTGGCAAAGAGGCCTGCGGGCATGCAACCGGGGTACAGCAACAGTGCCAGGCGCAAGGGTGGTGCAGGTGGTGCGGTGGTGCGGCGCATGGTGGCGGGGTAGTTTGGCTAGAAATGGAAAGAAATTGTCAAACCAGGCCATTCTCGCCGGGCGTCCGATTCCCAACAATCCACTGCATACCCACTGGCTTCGGAGCCCACACCATGCAGATCACCCAATTGCGCAACGCCACCGTGCTTCTTGAATTCCAATCCCAGGGACGCCCCGTGGGCCTGCTGGTGGACCCCATGCTCGCCCCCCGGGGCAGCCTGCCCGCGCTGCGCTATCTGGGCAGGGGGCGCCAGCGCAATCCCATTGTGGAGCTGCCCGGGGGCACCGATGCGCTGCTGGAGCGTGTGACCCACGCCCTCATCACGCACTGCCAACGCGGCCATTTCGACCACCTGGACCGAGCTGGCAAGCGCTTTCTGCGCGAGCGGCAGATTCCGGTGATCTGCATGCCACGCGATGCTGACTACCTGGCGCAGCGCGGCCTGCTGGTGTGGCCGCTGGCGGGGCCAGCGCGCCAGCCGTGGGCGCTGGGCGGCCATGTCACGCCGATTCCGTGTGTGCACGGTACCGGCTGGGTAGGCCGCTTCATGGAGCACGGCCACGGCTACCTGCTGGAGCTGCCGGGCGAGCCCAGCGTCTACCTGGCGGGCGATACCATGCTCACGCCCACGGTGCGCGACTGCCTGGCGCGCCTTCAGCCTACGGTGTCGGTGTTGCCTGCGGGCGGGGCCCGGTTCGATGTGGGGGCAGAAATCCTCATGGATGCCGCCGACATGGCCGAAGCCGCGCAGCTGGCCCACGGCACGCTGGTGGTGAACCACCTGCAGGCGCTGGACCACTGCCCCACCACGCGCGCAGCGGTGTGCCAATTGGCGGTGGACGGTGGCTGGGCAGACCGCCTCTGGGTGCCGGAGGATGGTGACAGCAGAAGTTTTCCTTGTCGTGCAGTAGTTGATTGCTATTAAATGTATAGCTATTAGCGCTTGATAAACAAGCGCTAGAGCCCTATTTGGCTCAAAAAACCACCTGCACCCCCGCCACCACCTGGCGCCCCAGGCCCGGGATCACGGTGAGTGCGCCCCACGAGGCCGTGTAGTACGCCTTGTCGAACAGGTTGTGGACGTCCAGCGTCAGGCGCGTGCGCTTGTCGATCTGCCAGTAGCCGGTGATGCGCGCCGTGGTGTAGGCGGGCAGGCGGTAGGTGTCGGTGGCGGTGCCCGTGCGCTCGCCCACATGCACCAGGCCGCCGCCGATGCCGTAGCGGCCGCCCCAGGGCGCCTGGTCTTCGCGGATGGCAAACAGCCCGGCGCTCACGCGCGGCACATTCAGCAGGCGCTTGCCCAGCAGTGCGGGGTTGTTGTCGCGGGTCACCTCGGTGTCGGTGTAGGCCATGTTGGCCGTCATGCGCCAGTGGGTGTCTATCTGCCCGGCCACATCCAGCTCCAGGCCCCGGCTTTGCACCTCGCCCGCGGCGATGCTGAAGTTGGCGTTGGTGGGGCTGCGCGTGAGCACATTGGTCTTGCGGATATCGAACAGCGCCACGCTCGCGGTCAGGCGCTGGTCGGCCGACTGCCATTTGGCGCCCAGCTCCAGCGCTTGGCCCTTTTGCGGGTCAAACGCCTTGCCGCTTTCATCGGCGCCCGCGTTGGGGCGGAACGAGCGCCCGGCCGAGGCATAGACCGAGGTGTTGGGGTTGATCAGGTATGTCAGCCCGATGCGCGGCGTGGTGGCCGAATGCTCCTGCACTTGGCGGGTGGCGGCCAGGCGGTTTTCGCTGTCCTGGTGAAAGCGGTCAAAGCGCACGCCGGCCAGCAGTTTCCACTTTGCGCTCAGATCGATCTGGTCCTGCACAAATACGCCCGTGGCGCGGGTGCGGTCCACCAGGTCAAAACCCGGCGTGAGGTTGCCCACTGGCTGGTTGTAGACCGGGTTGTAGATGTCGATGGCAAACGGCTGGCTGGCCAGGCTGGAATAGCGGATGTCCTGCGCCGCAGTGAGCCGCCAGGTCTCCACACCTGCCAGCACGGTGTGGCTGAAGCCGCCCGCTTGCAGCTTGCCTTCGACTTCGCCCTGCAGCGATGCATCGCGCGCTGGCAGGCTGCGCCAGCTGTCGCGGCGGGTCAGGGTACGGCCGTCGGCGGCCAGGGTGCCGGTCAGGTCCACGGCGGCGCCATACAGGTCCGTCTCGCGGTACGACGCACCCACGCGGGTTCGCCAGCCCTGGCCCAGGTCGTGGTCCAGCGTCACCTGGTGTGTGTCGCCGTTGACATGCAGGTTCTCGCGGCTGGGGTCGCCCAGGTAGCGGTCGGACGGCAGCGCGCCCACGTTGCCTCGCACCTGCACGATGCCCCGGTCCAGCGGGGTGCGGATGCGGATGAACTCCGCCTCGTAGTTCAACACGGTGTTGGCGCCCAGGTTCCAGGTGAGGGACGGGGCCACCACCATCTTGCGGTTGTCCACCAGCGCGGTACGGCTCGCGCCGTCCTCGGCCGCCACGTTCAGGCGGTAGGCAACGTCCGTGCCCAGCGGGCCGGTGGTGTCGAGCGTGGCACGGCGGTAGCCATGCCCGCCCACCTGCACACCCGCCTTGTGCGCGGGAGTGAACTGCGGCTTTTTGGTGACGATGTTGAGCGTGCCGCCCGGCTCGCTGCTGCCATACAACGCTGCCGCCGGGCCTTTGAGAAATTCAATGCGCTCGACCGAGCTCACGTCGCGCTGCGGGCCATAGCCCCGGTTGGAGGCAAAGCCGTTGAGCAGCTGGCCGCCGTCGGTGTTGCTGAAGCCACGGATCGCATAGTTGTCCCAGGTGCCGCCAAAGTCGTTCAGGCGGGTGATGCCGCTCACATAGTCCACGGTGTCGGCCAGGCGCGTGGCGCCCAGGTCTTCCATCAGCTGCTGGGGCACCACGCGCACGGACTGCGGGGTTTCGATCAGCGGCGTGTCGGTGCGTGTGGCTGCGGTGTTGCGCTGCGCGCCCTGGTAGCCGGTGGTGGCGCTGCTGTCACGCACCTGCACTTCCGACAGGGCGGGGCTGGTGGGGACGGCGTCGGTCGGTAGAGCCGATGAAACAGGGGGTGCCGTCTGGGCCATGGCGGCGCTGGCGGTAAAGGCGCACAGCGCCAGGGTGGCGCGGGCCGTAGCAGTCGGCCGGGCGGGCCGGGGAATCGAGGGATGCATGGTGCAGATCGGTAGAGAGAAAACGGCGGGGCTAGCTCCCGCGCGCCGTGCAAACCGCCGCACGGGAGAGAGGTCGCGTTGAACGGGGCACGGGCGGGGTGCAAATGAAAGGCCGCCATTATCCATGCAAATGCAAACAATTCGCATTTGCTTTTGCGGCAACGCTCCCTTGCCTTCTGGGTGCGCATGGGGGCGGGCAGCGCCTGCCTTGCAGGAGCGCTCAGCGGGGTGCTGCCTTGGCCGCCGTGGCCATCAGCGCCACAAACCGCGCCGCGCCCAGGCCCAACGGCCGTTCCTTCGACCACACCACATCCACCCACAGTGCGGTGCCGTTGCTCAGGTTCTCAAACGGCATCTCCACCAGCCGCCCCGCCTCGATGCGCGGCTGCACCAACGCCCGGGGCTGCCAGCCCCAGCCCAGGCCTGCTTCGATCATGCCCAGCGCGGCCAGGTGGTTGTCGGTGCGCCAGTGGTGACGGGCAAATACAAAACGTGGGTCGGTTTGCCCCAGGTCACGGCTGGCCACCACGATCTGGCGCGTGGTGGTCAGGTGTTCTTCGCGCAGCATGGCGCGCTCGGGCGGCTCGCCCCGGGCCAGGGCCGAGGCGCGCGCGCCCTGCAATACCGCATGGTCCGGCGCCATCACCGCCACCAGGGTTTCGGTGCCCACCTCCTGAAAACCCTCGCGCCCGTCGATGCTGGGCCGCTCGAACACCAGCGCCAGCTGTGCGCGGCCGCTGTGCAGCAGGGCCAGCGCATCCACCTGCGGGGCGGTCAGCACCTCCACCTGCAGCAGCGGGTATTCCGACGCCAGCGTGGCCAGGGGGCCTGTCCAGCGGGCGGCCAGCAGCTCGGGCGCGATGGCCAGCGTCAGCCGCTCTTCCAGCCCCTGCGTCAGCGCCAGCGCCTGGGCGTTGAGCTGCTGCAGCTGCCCGGCGAGCAACCGGGCCTGCGGTTCCAGCGCGCGTGCGGCGGCGGTGGGCCTGGGCTCGCGACCGCTGCGGTCAAACAGCTGCACATCCAGCTCGGCTTCCAGGTGGGCAATGGTCATGCTCACGGCCGACGGCACCCGCGACAGCGCCCGCGCCGCCGCCGAAAAAGAGCCGTGGTCCAGCGCTGCCAGGAACACCTGCACGCTATCTGAAGAGAAGGCCATGGGTGTGATCTATCAAATAACCTGAAACAAGCTGACTTTATATATCAGCTGCAGGCACATAAAGTCGCCACCATGGACAAGCAACCCACCCTTTTCGGCCTGCAGGGCCTCAAGCGCCGACTGATCTATGTGAGCCTGTACGAGCTGATCGCCATCGCGGCGGCCACGGCCGGGCTGGCCTTGCTCTCGGGCCAGGGTGCGGGCCATTCGAGCGTGGTGGCCGTGGCAGCCTCGGTGATTGCCATCGTCTGGAATATCGTCTTCAACTGGGCGTTTGAGCGCTGGGAAGCTCGCCAGCCCGTGCGCGGTCGCAGCGTTGCGCGGCGCGTGGCGCATGCCATCGGTTTTGAAGGCGGGCTGGTCTTCACCCTCGTGCCGCTGTTTGCCTGGTGGTTCGACATCACCCTGTGGCACGCGTTTGTGATGGACCTGGGGCTGATCGTGTTCTTCCTTTGCTACACCTTTGTTTTCAACTGGGTGTTCGACCACCTGTTCGGCCTGCCGGCGTCGGCCATGGAGCCGGTGTCTGTTTGAGGTTGCAAAATAATGTGCTATTGATTTAATAGCTTCGAGTCCTCTTCAGACAAGCGCCAGATGCCAATTTGACCCATAAACCACCTGATGTGGCGCTGGCTCAGGAATATCGGACGAATCGTTCGCCCTGAGCCCGTCGAAGGGCCCTGGCTTTGGCAGGCTCAGCTCGCAGGGACGGGGCAGGTGTGGCCCATCCGGAAAATCCGAACTCAGGCCTGTAGTAGCTGCCCCGCAATGGCCGCAGCGGCGGTGCGTGTCTCCACCCCCAGCTTTTCAAAAATGTGCTCCAGGTGTTTGTTCACCGTGCGCGGGCTCATGCCCAGGATGTCGGCGATGTCGCGGTTGGTCTTGCCCTTGCTCAGCCAGGACAGCACCTCGGTCTCGCGCGGGGTCAGTGCCACCTGCTGCAGGTGGCGCGGGGCGATGGCCTCGGGCGTGGTGTGGCTGAGCAGCAGCATCGACTCGGCCAGGCCGCTTGCGCCCAGGTGGCGGGCCAGCAACTGGCGGCCGCCGGCCAGCGCCAGGGTCTGGTCGCCGGTGGCTTGCGCGCGCACCAGCCAGGCAGCGGCGGCATCTGCGGGGGCGGGGTCGGCGGCAAAGGCGGCTTCCAGCCAGCGCAATGCCTGGGGTGAGCGCCAGGCCACGCGGCCTTGCCCGTCCAGCACCACCACACCCAGCCCGGCCACGTCCACCGCCTCGCGCGCCAGCCGCGTGGCCTGGGCGTTGCGCACATGGGTGGCGAGCCGGGCCAGCACCTCGGGGATGCGCAGGGGCTTGACCACATAGTCCACCCCGCCACTGGCAAAGCCCCGCAGGATCTGCTCGGTGTCCGACAAGCCCGTCATGAACACCACCGGCACGTGCGACCAGGGCGGCGTGGCCTTGAGCTGGCGGCATAGCGCAAAGCCGTCCATGCCGGGCATCACGGCGTCCAGCAGCACGCCGTCGGGCACGGTCAGGTCAAAACGCTGCAGGGCTTCTTCGGCGTCGCGCGCGGCCAGCACGGCGTAGCCCTCGGCGGCCAGGGCGTCGCACAGCATGCGCAGGGTGTCGAGCGCGTCGTCCACCACCAGGATCACGCGCTGGCTGACCTGCTGGCCTGGATGGGATTCGTCGTTCATAGGGTTCCCTCTTCGGGCTCGCGCAGGTGGTGGGCCAGGGTCTCAAAGTCGAAGCGGTCGGCACTGGCCTGCAGCAGCGCCAGCGTGGCAGCGTGGCCGGGCAGGTCGACGCGTGCGCGCCGCAGCCGCTCGCGCAGCGCGGCGGCCTGGCCAGACCGCGCCAGGCGGGTCAGGTCTTCGCGCAGTTCGTCGGGCAGCGTGGCCGGGGTGTCGTTCGGGTTGACGGGGCCCGCGGCGGGCTCGGGGCTGGGCGCAAGCGGCGTGTTGTCGCGCACCCATTCGAGCTGCAGCGCGTGCTCCAGCGCCTGGAGCAGTTCGGATTCGATCACCGGCTTTCCGACAAAGGCCTGGCACTGCTGCGCCGCCAATCGTGAGGCCTCGTGCTCGAACAGATTGGCCGAAACGAACACGATGGGCAGCTCGGACGCAGGCCGCAACTCGCGGAGCAGGGCGGCGGTCTGCCAGCCGTCCAGGTCGTCCATGGTGATATCGAGCAGCACCAGGTCGGGCGGTGTCTGGCGCACGATCTCGATGCATTCGCGCCCGCTGGCGGCCTCGCGCACCTCAAAACCCAGGGGCACCAGCAGGCCGGCCAGCAGCTGGCGCTGCAGGGGCTGGTCGTCCACCACCAGCAGCGTGCGCCGGGGCGCCAGGTAGCCGATGACGGGGCGCAGCGTGGCGCGGCTGGGCGTGGTCCAGGCCGGGTCTACCGCAATGCTGGGCAGGTACAGCCGCACGGTGAAGGTGCTGCCCTGGCCGGGGGTGCTGGTTAGCGTGAGCTGGCCACCCATCAGTTCGGCAAGCAGGTGCGTGATGGTCAGGCCCAGGCCCGTGCCCGCCTCGCTGGCGCGGCGCCCGGCGCTGCCGCGTTCAAACGGCACAAAGATGCGCTCCAGGTCTTGCGGCTCGATGCCGATGCCGGTGTCGATCACTTCAATGCGCGAGACATGCTGGCGAAAGTCCATGCGCAGCCGCACCTCGCCGCGCTCGGTAAACCGCACGGCGTTGGACAGCAGGTTGATCAGAATCTGCCGCAGCCGCTTGGCGTCGGCCCGTATCCAGCCCGGCATGGTGCCCAGTGTCTCCACCACAAAGTGCAGGCCCTTGGCCTCGGCCTGCGGGCGCAGCATGGCTTCGATGTTCTCGATCAGCTCGGGCAGTGGCAGGGGGGCCATGTCCAGCCTCAGGCGCCCCGCCTCGATGCGCGCCAGCTCCAGCGATCCATCGATGAGCGCATGCATGTGCTGGCCGCTGTGCTGCATGGTGGACAACGTCTCGCGCATCCAGCCCTCGGTATGCGGGTTCTTGAGCAGGATCTGTGTGTAGCCCAGGATGCTGTTGAGCGGCGAACGCAGCTCGTGCGTCATGCCTGCCACGTAGCGCGTCTTGGCCTGGTTGGCGGACTCGGCCTGGTCCTTGGCCGCCTGCAGCTCGGCGTCGGTGCGCTTGTGGGCTTCGATCTCCTGCAGCAGCAACTGGGTCTGCCGCTCCGACTCGTCCTGCGCCATGCGCCGGCTGTCGGTGCTCAGCACCACCCACCAGGCGCATACGGCGGCCAGCAGCGCCAGCAGCGCAAACACCTTGAGAAACGGCATCTGCAGCATTTGCCCGGGCACCGGGGTCTGCAGGCTTTCCTGCACATACACCACGCCCACCAGAAACGCCATCACCGCGCACAGCGACACCATCACCATCAGGTACTGCCCCAGGCGAAAGTTCACCTTGATGGCCCAGCGCTGCGGCAGCAAGGCTTCCACCACATTGCGCAGCTGGTCGGCCGCGCGCGAGCCGGTCTTGCAGCGGTCGTGGCAGCGCGATTCGAGCGAGCAGCACAGCGAGCAGATGGGCGCGGCATAGGCCGGACAGCGCGCCATGTCTTCGGACTCGAACTGGTTCTCGCACACGGCGCAGCGCACGATCTCGCCGGGCCGCCACTCGTTGCCGGGAGCGCGCGCCAGGTAGTAGCGGCCCTGCGTCAGCCAGGCCAGCAGCGGCGCCAGCGCCATCGACAGCACCAGCGCAATGAAGGGCGAAAACGCGGCCGCCTCTTCGCCCAGCAGCCCTGCATAGGCACAGCAGGCCACCGTGGCCGCCAGCACCATGGCGCCCAGGCCCACGGGGTTGAAGTCATACAGGTGCGCGCGCCGAAACTCGATGCCTTTGGGCGACAGGCCCAGCGGCTTGTTGATGACCAGGTCTGCCACCAGCGCACCCACCCAGGCAATGGCCACGTTGCTGTACACGGCCAGCACTTTCTCCAGCGCGCCAAACACACCCAGCGTCATCAGCAAGGTGGCGATCAACACGTTGAACACCAGCCACACCACGCGCCCCGGGTGGCTGCGGGTGACGCGCGCAAAAAAGTTGGACCACGCCAGCGAGCCCGCGTAGGCGTTGGTGAGGTTGATCTTGATCTGCGAGACCACCACAAACACCACCGTCACGGCCACCGCCAGGCCCGGCAGGCCCAGCGCCTGCATGACCTGGTGAAAGCCTGCGAGGAACATCTGCGTGGGCTCGGCCGCGCGCTGGGCGCCCACCTCGAACTGCAGCGCGGCAAACGCCAGAAAGGCCCCACCCGCCATCTTGAGCATGCCCATCACCACCCAGCCCGGCCCCGCCACCAGCACCGCGCCCCACCAGCGCAGGCGGTTGGCGGCAGTGCGCTCGGGCAGAAAGCGCAAAAAGTCCACCTGCTCGCCAATCTGCACCACCAGCGAAAAGATCACCGCCGCGGCTGCACCAAACATGAGCGGGTCGAACTGGCTGCTGCCGCTCTTGAGGCCCGACAGTCCCGCAAAGTCGCGGTACAGCTGCGGCTGGGCCAGCGCAATCCACACAAAGGGCAGCAGCAGCAAGAACAGCCACAGCGGCTGCGTCCACGCCTGCAGGCGCGATATGAGTGTGATGCCGCGCATGGCCAGGGGCAGCACCACCAGCGACGACGCGATGTAGCACCACTCTAGCGGCCAGTCCACCACCATCTGCAGCGCCAGCGCCATGATGGCAGCCTCCAGTGCAAAGAAGATGAACGTGAACACTGCGTAGATCAGCGAGGTGATGGTGGAGCCCAGGTAGCCAAAGCCCGCACCGCGCGTGAGCAGGTCCATGTCCAGCCCATAGCGCGCTGCGTAGTAGGCAATGGGCAGGCCGGTCAGAAAGATCAGCAAGCCCACGGTGAGGATGGCCCACATGGCGTTGCTGAAGCCGTAGTTCAGCGCAATCGCGCCACCAATGGCCTCCAGTGCCAGGAATGACAGCGAACCGAACGCCGTGTTGGCCACGCGGAATTCGCTCCAGCGCCGAAAGCTCTTGGGCGTGTAGCGCAGCGCGTAGTCCTCCATGGTCTCGTCGGCCACCCAGGCGTTGTACTCGCGCCGGAAACGAAAAATCGTTTGTGGTGCGCTCTGGGCATCGGGTGCTTGTGGTGAGGCCATGCCCAGCACAAAGCAAGAAGCGTTCTAGGCGCGCACCGCGTTGGGGCGTTGCACGGGCACGCGTTGCCATGGGCAGGTCCATGTGCAGGTGTATTTGCAGTGCATGCACCGGGGTGCGTACGCAGCCCTACGTTAATTGACGTATGGGCGCATTCAAGGGTTGTCCCTAACCTTCATTCCACAGCGCACACAACCCGCTTTGGTCCCGTCCCTTCATTCACACCGATCCTGCAAGGAGCGTCTTCATGAGCCACCCCTCCGACCCCCGCTTTAGTGACTCCGCCCAGGCCGAACCCGGCCGCCGTCGCATCCTGCAGGCGCTGGGCGCCGCATCCGTGGCGGGCCTGCCTGCCTGGTCGTTTGGCCAGCCCACGGCGCAGGTCAACACCACCAAGCTGGCCATCACCGACACCGAGGTCACCGTGGGCCAGTTGCACTCGGCCACCGGCACCATGGCGATTTCCGAAACCGGCTCCATCCAGGCCGAACAGCTGGCCATTGACCAGATCAACGCCATGGGCGGTGTGCTGGGCCGCAAGATCAAGGTCATCAAGGAGGACGGTGCCTCCGACTGGCCCACGTTTGCCGAAAAGTCCAAGAAGCTGCTCATCAACGACCGCTGCGCCGCTGTGTTTGGCTGCTGGACCAGCGCCTCGCGCAAGGCCGTGCTGCCGGTGTTCGAGAAAGAAAACGGCCTGCTCTACTACCCTACCTTCTACGAAGGCCTGGAGCAATCCAAGAACGTGATCTACACGGGCCAGGAAGCTACCCAGCAGATTCTGTACAGCCTGGAATGGGCCAAGACCGAGAAGAAGGCCAAGACCTTCTTCCTCATCGGCTCCGACTACATCTGGCCCCGCACCTCGATGAAGATTGCGCGCAAGCACATCGAGAACTTCCAGAAGGGCAAGGTCGTGGGCGAGGAGTACTACCCGCTGGGCAGCACCAACTTCGGCTCGCTGATGAACAAGATCAAGGTGCAAAAGCCCGACTGCCTGTTTGTGGCGGTGGTGGGCGGCTCCAACGTGGCGTTCTACAAGGCGCTCAAGGCCGCGGGCATCACGGGCGACAAGCAGCTGCTGGTCACGCTGTCGGTCACCGAAGACGAAATGACCGGCGTGGGCGGCGAGAACTTCAACGGTTTCTACTCGTCGATGAAGTACTTCCAGTCGCTCGACAACGAGAACAACAAGAAGTTTGTGGCGGCCTTCAAGGCCAAGTACGGCAAGGACGCCGTGATCGGCGACGTGACGCAGGCGGGCTACCTGGGCCCCTGGCTGTGGAAGGCGGCGGTCGAAAAAGCCAAGAGCTTTGACGTGGACAAGGTGGTGGCCGCATCGCCCGGCATCGAGCTGACCACCGCACCCGAGGGCTATGTGAAGGTGGACGCCAACCACCACCTGTGGAGCAAGTCGCGCATCGCCATGGGCATGCCGGATGCTTCGTTCAAGGTGGTGTCCGAGTCGCCTGCGCTGATCAAGCCGGATCCATTTCCCAAAGGTTATCAATAAACACCCCCTGAGGCGCTTCGCGTCTTCCCCCCTCTCTCGCTGCGCGGGAGGGGGACGACACCCTCGGTGCGGGGCGGCCCTTCCTCGGTGTCCCTCGCAAGAGGCCGCCCCATGGCACCGCTGTTCGTTTTCCAACGCTGCCCACGCAGGAGCTGCAACATGACCTTTTCCGAAATGATGAACATCGGCCTGATGCAGGGCTTTGCGGGCCTGAGTCTGTTTGCCGTGCTGCTGCTCATGGGGCTGGGCCTGGCCATCATCTTTGGGCAGATGGGCGTGATCAACATGGCCCATGGCGAGTTCATGACCATTGGCGCCTATACGATCTACCTGGGCTCCACCCTCGCGGCCAACCATGCGCCGCAAATGATTCCGTATTACTTTCCGCTGGCCATCGTGGCGGCGTTTGGGTTTGCGTTTGTAGCGGGCTGGCTGGTGGAATGGGGGCTGATCCGCCACCTGTACAAGCGCCCGCTGGACACCCTGCTGGCCACCTGGGGCATCAGCCTGGCCCTGCAGCAGTGCTTTCGCACCTTCATCGGCCCCAAGGAGGTCAGCCCCACTTTGCCCGACTGGCTGCTGGGCTCGTGGGCGCCTGCTGAGGGGTTGGACATCCCGATCAATGGCCTGTTTGTGCTGGCGTTGACGGCGGTGGTCACGGGGGGCGTGCTGCTGGCCCTGCACAAGAGCCGCTGGGGCCTGCGGGTGCGCGCCACGGTGAGCAACCGAGTCATGGCCAACGCCATTGGCATCGACACCCAGAAGACCGACCGCCTGACCTTCGCCATCGGTTGCGGCATTGCCGGTGTGGCGGGCGCGGCGTTTACCACCATCGGCTCCACCGGCCCCACATCGGGATCGCTCTACATCGTGGACGCCTTCCTGGTGGTCACCTTTGGCGGCGCGGCCAGCCTTTTGGGCACCGTGGTGTCTGCCTTCGGCATTGCGCAGACGCAGTCCATCACCGAATTCTTCATGGCGGGCTCCATGGCCAAGATGATCACGCTGTCGCTGATCGTGCTGATCCTGATGGTGCGGCCACAGGGCTTGTTCGCCTCCAAAGTTCGCCGATGAAATTCGCCCAACTGTCCATTTCCTTCGAGCCCACCGGAGTCTCCGCATGAACGCCCTCAAAGCCTGGATCCTGCGCTACCAGCTCGCCAGCCTGGTACTGCTCACCGTGCTGCTGGCCGTGGTGCTGCCGCTGGCACTCGACATCTTTCGGCTGAACCTGGTGGGCAAGTACCTCACCTATGCGTTCGTCGCTATCGGCCTCGTGATGGTGTGGGGCTACGGCGGCGTTCTCAGCCTTGGGCAGGGCGTTTTCTTTGGCCTGGGGGGCTATGCCATGGCCATGTTCCTCAAGCTCGAAGCGTCTGACCCCATCAGTACCAAGATCCAGTCCACGCCCGGCATCCCCGACTTCATGGACTGGAACCAGATCACCGAGCTGCCCAGCTTCTGGATTCCGTTCAAGAGCCTGCCGTTTGCGCTGGCGGCGGTCATCGTCGTGCCCACGCTGCTGGCCTGGATCATCAGCTTTGCGATGTTCAAGCGCCGCGTGGGCGGTGTGTATTTCGCCATCATCACGCAGGCCGTGGCGCTGATTCTGACGGTGCTCATCATCGGCCAGCAGGGCTACACCGGTGGCGTGAACGGCATGACGGATCTGAAGACCCTGTGGGGCTGGGACACGCGCACCGACAGCGCCAAATACATCCTGTACTACGTGTGCGTGGCGCTGCTCATAGGCTCGATCATCCTGTGCCGCTGGATACAGACCGGCAAGGTGGGCACGCTGCTGCTGGCCATGCGCGACAAGGAAGACCGCGTGCGGTTTTCGGGCTATGACGTGGCCAATTTCAAGGTGTTCACCTTCTGCCTGGCCGCAGCGCTGTCGGGCATCGGGGGCGCCATGTTCTCGCTGCAGGTGGGCTTCATGTCACCCAGCTTTGTAGGCATCGTGCCATCCATCGAGATGGTGATCTACGCCGCCGTGGGCGGGCGCATGAGCCTGGTGGGTGCCGTGTATGGCACCTTGCTGGTGAACGCGGGCAAGACGTATTTCTCGGAGAGCTTTCCCGAGCTGTGGCTGTTCCTCATGGCCGGGCTTTTCATCGGCGTGACCATGGCCTTCCCCATGGGCCTGGCGGGCCTGTGGGAGAGCCATGTGGTGCCCTGGTGGAAGGGCCGCCGCGAAGCGCTGCGCCAGGCATCGGTGCAGCCGCGGCTGGTGGCAGAGGCCTCGCCAGCCGCATCTGCTCCATCTGCATCGCCAGCCAGCACAACACCTGCAGCCCTGCCCGACGGCGTGAGCCGCCAGGGCGCATGACGCGCAACCACCGCTGGAGCACCCCATGAGCAATACCGACTTCGCCCTCGCCGTGGAAGACCTCACGGTGTCGTTTGACGGCTTCAAGGCCATCGACGCCCTGACCCTGTACATCGACAAGAACGAGCTGCGCGTGATCATCGGCCCCAACGGCGCGGGCAAGACCACGCTGCTCGATCTGATCTGCGGCAAGACCCGCGCCACGGGCGGCAGCATCAAGTTCAAGAACGAAGAACTCACGCGAATGGCCGAGCACCAGCGCGTACGGCTGGGCATTGGCCGCAAGTTCCAGACGCCATCGATTTACGAGAACCTGTCGGTCTTCCAGAACCTGGAGGTGTCTTACCCCGCAGGCCGCTCGGTGCTGGGCGCGCTGGCGTTCAAGTGCACCGATGAAGTCAAGGCGCGTGTGCAGGTGGTGGCCGAGGACATCGGCCTGGGGGACAAGCTCGACACCGAAGCGGGCCTGCTGAGTCACGGGCAAAAGCAGTGGCTGGAGATCGGCATGCTGCTGATGCAGGAGCCCGAGCTGCTGATGCTGGACGAGCCCATTGCCGGCATGAGCGCGCGCGAGCGCGAGCTGACGGCCGAGCTGCTTCAGCGCATCTGCAAGAACCGCGCGGTGATCGTCATCGAGCACGACATGGAGTTCGTCAAGCGCATTGCGCACAAGGTCACCGTCATGCACCAGGGAAAGATCCTGGCCGAAGGTCCCATGGAGAAGGTGCAAGCGGATCCCAAGGTCATCGACGTGTACTTAGGTCATTGACTTCCATACCCCATCGAACCCCACAGGAGCATCGCATGCTGGAAGTCAAAGATCTGTTTGTGGCCTACGGCCAGAGCGAGGCGCTGCACGGCATCTCGTTTGACGGCCGTGCCAACGAGACCGTGGCCATCATGGGCCGCAATGGCATGGGCAAAACCACGCTGTTCAAAAGCCTCATGGGTGTGATGCCCGTCAAGAGCGGCCAGATCACCGTGGCAGGCCAGGACGTGACGAAGGACGAGAGCTTTCGCCGCGTGGCCAAGGGCATCGCCTATGTGCCGCAAGGCCGCATGATCTTCCCGACCCTCACGGTCGAAGAGAACATCGAGACCGGGCTGGAAAACTCCAAGACGCGACAGATTCCCGAAGACATCTACGCACTGTTTCCCGTGCTGTGGGACATGCGTCGGCGCAAGGGAGGCAACCTATCGGGCGGGCAGCAGCAGCAACTGGCCATTGCGCGAGCGCTCGTCACCGACCCCAAGGTGCTGCTGCTCGACGAGCCCACCGAGGGCATCCAGCCTTCCATCATCAAGGACATCGCCAAGGCGCTCAACGAGATCCGCAAGCTGCGCCAGATCACCATCGTGGTGAGCGAGCAGGTGCTGTCGTTTGCCATGGACGTGGCCGACCGGCTGTTCGTTATCGAGGGCGGCCGCCTGGTGCATGAGACAGCGCGTGCCGACACCGACCAGCAACGCATCAAAGCTTATTTGTCTGTATGAGGCACCCCTGTGTCGCTTCGCGCCTTTCCCCTCTCTCGCATCGCTGCGCGCTGCGGGAGGGGGGCACCCCCAGCGCGGGGGCACTGGCCTTCGCCGTGACAGTTTCGCAGGCCGCTTGCCGTGCAAGCCCTGGACTCTCTTCCCCCACTTTTTCCTCTGTCCACCCACCCCTTCCAAGGAGCACGCCATGGCTGAAACCCTGATCAAGGTCGATCTGAGCAAGTCGCCCACCGAGAACGAAAACATCCACAACCGCTGGCACCCAGACATTCCCATGGCCTGCTGGGTCAACCCGGGCGATGAGTTTGTGCTGGAGACGTTTGACTGGACCGGCGGTTTCATCCAAAACAACGACAGCGCGGACGACGTGCGCGACATTGACCTGACGACGGTGCACTACCTCAGCGGCCCCGTGGGCGTGAAGGGGGCCGAGCCCGGTGACCTGCTGGTGGTGGACCTGCTGGACATTGGCGCCAAGCAGGACAGCCTGTGGGGGTTCAACGGCTTTTTCAGCAAGAACAACGGCGGCGGCTTCTTGACCGAGCACTTCCCGCAGGCGCAAAAGTCCATCTGGGACTTTCATGGCATGTTCACCAGCTCGCGCCATGTGCCGGGCGTGAAATACGCCGGGCTCATCCACCCCGGCCTGATTGGCTGCTTGCCCGACCGCAAGATGCTGGAGCAGTGGAATGCGCGCGAGCAGGCGCTCATCGACTCAGACCCCACGGCTGGGCTGGCCAACCCACCCTCGGTGGGCACCGCGCACATGGGCCGCCTCACGGGCGATGCCAAGGCCAAAGCGGCTGCCGAAGGCGCCCGCACGGTGCCCCCGCGCGAGCATGGTGGCAACTGCGACATCAAGGATTTGTCGCGCGGCGCCAAGGTGTTCTTCCCGGTGTATGTAGACGGCGCCGGGCTGTCGGTGGGCGACCTGCACTTCAGCCAGGGCGACGGCGAGATCACCTTTTGCGGCGCCATCGAGATGGCAGGCTGGGTGCATATGAAGGTCACGCTCATCAAGGGCGGCATGGCCAAGTACGGCATCAAGAACCCCATCTTCAAGCCCAGCCCCATCACGCCCACCTACAACGACTACCTGATCTTCGAGGGCATCAGCGTGGATGAGAGTGGCAAGCAGTACTACCTGGACGTGAACGTGGCCTACCGCCAGGCCTGCCTGAACGCCATCGAGTACCTCAAGAAGTTCGGCTATTCGGGCGCGCAGGCGTATTCCATCCTGGGCACAGCCCCGGTGCAGGGCCACATCAGCGGCGTGGTGGATGTGCCCAACGCCTGCGCCACGCTGTGGCTGCCCACGCAGATCTTTGACTTTGACATCAACCCGAGTGCGGCGGGGCCGATCAAGCACCTGGATGGCTCGGTGGCCATGCCGCTGTCGCCCGACCTGGTCTGACAGTCAAACACCATTGCTGCAGAAGGACCCGCCATGCCCACCTACGACTACGCCTGTGCCCAGTGTGGCGGCTTTGATGCCTTTCGCCTGCTGGCCGACCGCAACGAACCCGCCGCCTGCCCAGACTGCGGCGCAGCATCGCCGCGCGTGTTTGCCACCGCACCGCGCCTGGCGCTCATGAGCGCGTCCGCGCGCAGCGTCATCGCCACCAACGAGCGTGCGCGGCACGAGCCGCAGCGCTCGGGCGACTACGCCCGCCTCAAACACCCTGCAGGCTGTGGCTGCTGTTCGTCATCGCAAAGCCGCAAGGCCACGGTGACGGCGCCCAGCGGCGCCAAGGCGTTTCCGAGCAAACGGCCCTGGATGATTTCTCATTGATAGGGATGCTTCACCATGATTCACGGCGATATTTCAAGCAGCAAGGACACCGTCGGCGTGGCGGTGGTCAACTACAAGATGCCGCGCCTGCATACCAAGGCCGAGGTGCTGGACAACGCGCGCAAGATCGCAGACATGCTGGTGGGCATGAAGACCGGCTTGCCCGGCATGGACCTGGTGATCTTTCCGGAGTACAGCACCCACGGCATCATGTACGACGCCCAGGAGATGATGGACACGGCGGCCACCGTACCGGGTGAAGAGACCGAAATCTTCGCCGCCGCCTGCCGTAAGGCCAAGGTGTGGGGCGTCTTCTCGCTCACCGGCGAGCGCCATGAGGAGCACCCGCACAAGGTGCCCTACAACACCCTGATCCTCATGAACGACCAGGGCGAGATCGTGCAGAAGTACCGCAAGATCATGCCCTGGACCCCCATCGAAGGCTGGTACCCCGGGGACACCACCTACGTCAGCGACGGCCCGAAGGGCCTGAAGATCAGCCTCATCATCTGCGACGACGGCAACTACCCCGAGATCTGGCGCGACTGCGCCATGAAGGGTGCCGAGTTGATCGTGCGGTGCCAGGGCTACATGTACCCCGCCAAGGAGCAGCAGATTCTGATGAGCAAGGCCATGGCCTTTGCCAACAACACGTATGTGGCCGTGGCCAATGCCGCCGGGTTTGACGGCGTGTACAGCTACTTCGGTCACAGCGCCCTGATTGGCTTTGATGGCCGGACGCTCGGTGAATGCGGCGAGGAGGAATACGGCGTGCAGTACGCCGCGTTGTCGAAGAGCCTGATCCGCGACTTCCGCAAGAACGGGCAGTCTGAGAATCACCTCTTCAAGCTGCTGCACCGGGGCTACACAGGGCTGATCAACTCCGGCGGTGGAGACCAGGGTGTGGCCGCCTGCCCGTATGACTTTTACACCCGCTGGGTGACTGACCCCGAAGGCACGCGCAAGGCCGTGGAGGCCATCACGCGGCCCATGGTGGGCACCGAGGAGTGCCCGATCGAGGGTATCCCCAACCCCGACAGCGCAGACCGCTGCTGAGGCAACGGGATTCAGGGCCGTGGACTGAGATCTTCAAACAGTGTTAACCGGCTGTGAGGCGCCCACACTGCGCCCGATAATCGGCCCCCATGCGTGGGCCGTTCCTTTCTCTCCTGTGGATGTCATCGTGTGCACTGCTGTGCACCGTGCTCGCTGGCTGCGCGGCGAATGCGCCCACGCCACGCGGCGAGGTCAAGGGTGCCGCCACAACGCCCGCCGAGCTGGCCCAGTCCGACATGAACCGCGTGGCCACGCTGGCCATGCACGAGAACCTGGAGGGCTTGTTCCGCCTCATGGACAAGCTCTACCGCCGCAACCCCGCCGAATGGCGCAAAACCAGCGCCACCAGCCGCGAGCACGCCGCGGAGCAGGTGCGCACAGCCATCCTGCAGCGCCAGCCCTGGGCACCACTGCAGGGGCGGCGCGACATTGCCGCGATGGGCTTCGCGTTCGCGCCGGAGTTCAACGGGGACCGCGTGGCAGCCTTCATCCATGCCACGGCCGACATGATCATCACGGCCCATGGCGGAAAGATCGAATTCTTCTTGCTCGACGGCATGGATGCCCAGCACCTCTACAACGCCGCCCGCAATGTGGAAAGCGCCGTGTGGCTGCTGGCGGACGAGATCGGCCCCCAAGGCCGCAACCTGAGCTTTGAGCGCGAGTTTGGCAAGATCATCGCGCGCCTCGACCTGCTGGCTGCCCTGACCACCGAAAAGTACCGCCGCGCCGCCATCAGCTATGTGCAGGGCATTGTGGGCGGCACGTTCCTGCAGTTCCTGCCGGTGCGTTGAGAGCGATTCAGCCGCTTCAAACGCGGGACGCGCGGTCAGCGCGTGCCGCCATGCACGAAGATTCCGGGTGGAAACGTGGCGTTACACTTTGGTCACCCCTCCACTTCGAATCGGGACTTCGCCATGCTCCAACGTGTTTTGCTGTGGCTCACTGCGCTCTTGTTGGCCATGGTGGCTGCGACCACGGCGCATGCCCAAGATGCGGACCTGTCCATCACGAAGACCGATGGTGTGGCCACGGCCGTCCCGGGCGGGTCGGTGACCTACACCATCACCGCCAGCAACGCAGGGCCGGACCCCGTCGTCGGCGCCACGATTGCGGACACCTTTCCCGCCGTGCTCACCGGCACCTGGACCTGCGTGGGCGCGGGCGGTGGTACCTGCACCGCCGCAGGCAGTGGCAACATCAACGACAGCGTCAACCTGCCAGCGGGGGGATCGGTCACCTACACGGTGAGCGCCACGATCAACGCTTCTGCGACCGGAACACTGACCAACACCGCGACAGTGACGTCCGCCGTGAACGACCCGGTTCCCGCCAACAACAGTGCCACCGATTCCGACACGCTCACGCCACAGGCCGATCTGGCCATCACCAAGACCGACGGGGTGACCACGGCCACGCCGGGCGGATCGGTCACCTACACCATCACCGCCAGCAACGCGGGGCCATCCAATGCGCCGGGGGCCACGGTGGCGGACACCTTCCCCGCATCACTTACCGGCACCTGGACCTGCGTGGGCGCGGGCGGCGGCACCTGCACGGTAGCAGGCAGCGGCAACATCAACGACACCGTCAATCTGCCCGCCGGAGGATCGGTTACCTACACCGTCAGCGCCACGGTGAGTGCAGCGGCCACAGGGACGCTGGTCAACACCGCGACGGTCGCGGCTCCGGGCGGTGTAACCGACCCCAACCCGGGCAACAACAGCGCCACGGACTCCGACACCATCACGCCGCAGGCCGATCTGTCCATTACCAAAACGGACGGCGTGACCACGGCCATACCTGGCGGCTCAGTCTCATACACCATCACCGCCAGCAACGCGGGGCCGTCCAATGCGTCGGGGGCCACGGTGGCGGATACCTTCCCCGCAGCGCTCACCGGCACCTGGACCTGCGTAGGCGCGGGTGGCGGCACCTGCACGGCAGCGGGCAGCGGCAACATCAACGATAGCGTCAACCTGCCCGCCGGTGGATCGGTGACCTATACGGTGAGCGCAACAGTGAGTGCTGCGGCCAGCGGAACGCTGGTGAACACCGCGACGGTGACAGCGCCGGGCGGGGTGACCGACCCCAATCCGGGCAACAACAGCGCCACGGATTCCGACACCATCGCATCGCAAGCCGACCTGACCATCACCAAGACCGATGGCGTGACTACGGCCAACGCTGGCGGCTCGGTGACCTACACCATCACCGCCAGCAATGCCGGACCGTCCAACGCCCCTGGCGCGACGGTGGCAGACACCCTGCCCGCCGTGCTGACCGGCACCTGGACCTGCGTGGGCTCCGGCGGCGGCACCTGCACGGCGGCGGGCAGCGGCAACATCAACGACGTGGTCAATCTGCCTGCGGGCGGATCGGTGACCTACACCGTCACCGCCACGGTGAGCGCGTCGGCAACGGGGACACTGGTCAACACCGCGACGGTCGCGGCCCCGGGTGGCGTGACCGACCCTAACCCCGGCAACAACAGCGCCACCGATACCGACACCATCACGGCAGTGGCCGCGAGCGCGATTCCGTCGTTGTCCGAGTGGGCTTTGTGGCTGATGGCGGGCTTGATGCTGCTGGCCGCACTCCGGGGCCGCCGCCCAGTGCGCTGATCCCGCGCGGGCAACTTACAATCGCCCCTCGGCCCAAGGAGCGTTGCAGCGACTTGCCATGCCCGGCTTGGTGCATGGCGATTCGTCAGGCTTGGGCCCCGCGCACCCCACCGTACACCGCAACGACGCTCACCTGTTTTTCTGCTGCCCCTGCACAGGTGAGTGAGTCCTATGTCTGCTGTATCCCTGCCCCCCATGAAGCTGTCCGGTCTGGAGCCCGTCTCCATTGGCGAGGGCACCTTGTTCGTCAACATCGGCGAGCGCACCAACGTCACCGGCTCCAAGGCGTTCGCGCGCATGATTTTGAACGGCCAGTACGAAGAAGCCCTGGCCGTGGCGCGCCAGCAGGTGGAGAACGGCGCCCAGGTCATCGACATCAACATGGACGAGGCCATGCTCGACAGCAAGGCCGCCATGGTGCGCTTTCTGCAGCTCATCGCGTCCGAGCCCGACATCGCGCGCGTGCCCATCATGGTGGACAGCTCCAAGTGGGAGGTGATCGAGGCCGGTCTGCGCTGCGTGCAGGGCAAGGGCATCGTCAACTCCATCTCCATGAAGGAGGGCGTGGACAAGTTCAAGCACGAGGCGCGCCTGGTGCGCCGCTACGGCGCCGCTGCCGTGGTCATGGCGTTTGACGAAAAAGGCCAGGCCGACACCTACGAGCGCAAGATCGAAATCTGCGAACGCGCCTACCGCATCCTGGTCGATGAAGTGGGCTTCCCGCCCGAGGACATCATCTTCGACCCCAACATCTTTGCCGTAGCCACCGGCATTGAAGAGCACAACAACTACGCCGTCGATTTCATCGAGGCCACGCGCTGGATCAAGCAGAACCTGCCCGGCGCCAAGGTGTCGGGTGGGGTATCGAACGTGTCGTTCAGCTTCCGCGGCAACGACCCGGTGCGCGAAGCCATCCACACCGTGTTTCTGTACCACGCCATCAAGGCCGGCATGGACATGGGCATCGTCAACGCGGGCATGGTGGGCGTGTACGACGACCTGGAGCCCGTGCTGCGCGAGCGCGTGGAAGACGTGGTGCTCAACCGCCGCCCGGATGCTGGTGAGCGCCTGGTCGAGATCGCCGAAACCGCCAAGAGCGGCGCCAAGGACGAAAGCAAGAAGCTCGAATGGCGCGGAACGCCCGAGCACCCCAAGACCGTGGGCGAACGCCTGTCGCACGCGCTGGTGCATGGCATCACCGACTTCATCACCGAAGACACCGAAGAGGCATACCGCGAGATCCTGGCCAAGGGCGGCCGCCCGCTGCACGTGATCGAAGGCCCGCTCATGGACGGCATGAACGTGGTGGGCGATCTGTTTGGTGCGGGCAAGATGTTTTTGCCCCAGGTGGTGAAAAGCGCACGCGTGATGAAGCAGGCCGTGGCCCATCTCATCCCCTACATCGAGGAAGAAAAGCGCCAGGACGAACTGGCCGGGCGCGACGTGCGCAGCAAGGGCAAGATCGTCATCGCCACCGTGAAGGGCGACGTGCACGACATCGGCAAGAACATCGTCACCGTGGTGCTTCAGTGCAATAACTTCGAGGTGGTGAACATGGGCGTGATGGTGCCCTGCCACGAGATTTTGGCGCGCGCCAAGGTGGAGGGGGCCGACATCGTGGGCCTGTCGGGCCTGATCACCCCCAGCCTCGAAGAAATGCAGTATGTGGCGGGCGAGATGCAGAAGGACGAGCACTTCCGCATCAAGAAGATCCCGCTGCTGATCGGCGGCGCCACCACCAGCCGCGTGCACACCGCCGTCAAGATCGCTCCGCACTACGAAGGTCCCGTGGTCTATGTGCCCGACGCCTCGCGCAGCGTGAGCGTGGCGCAGAGCCTGCTGGGCGACGGCGTGCAGAACTACGTGGACGAGCTCAACGCGGACTACGACAAGGTCCGCACCCAGCACGCCAACAAAAAGGCCACGCCCCTGTGGCCCCTGGCCAAGATCCGCGCCAACAAGACGCCGATCGACTGGTCGGCCTACCAGCCCACCGTGCCGCGCGCGCTGGGCCGCCGCGTGTTCAAGAACTTCGACCTGGGCGAGCTGGCCAAGTACATCGACTGGGGTCCGTTCTTCCAGACCTGGGACCTGGCCGGCCCGTACCCCGCCATCCTCACCGACGAGATCGTGGGCGTGGAAGCCACGCGTGTGTTTGCCGATGGGCAGGCCATGCTCAAGAAGATCATCGAAGGCCGGTGGCTCACGGCCAGCGGCGTGATGGCCCTGCTGCCCGCCAACAGCGTGAATGACGACGACATCGAGTTCTACACCGACGACACCCGCACCGAAGTGGCCATGACCTGGTACGGCCTGCGCCAGCAGGCCGAAAAACACACCATCGACGGCGTGACCCGCCCCAGCCGCTGCCTGGCCGACTTTGTAGCGCCCAAGGAAAGCGGCATTGCCGACTACGCCGGCATGTTCGCCGTGACGGCGGGCCTCGGGATCGAGAAGAAGGAAAAGGCCTTCATCGACGCGCTGGACGACTACTCCGCCATCATGTTCAAGAGCCTGGCCGACCGCCTGGCCGAAGCCTTTGCCGAGGCCTTGCACCACCGCGTGCGCACTGACCTGTGGGGCTACGCCGCGGGCGAGGCGCTGAGCAACGACGACATGATTGCCGAGAAGTACCAGGGCATCCGCCCCGCGCCCGGCTACCCCGCCTGTCCGGACCACAGCGCCAAGACCGACCTGTTCCGCGTGCTGCAGGCTGGCGAGATCGGCATGTCGCTCACCGAAAGCCTGGCCATGATGCCCGCCGCCAGCGTGAGCGGCTTCTACATCGGCCACCCTGATGCCGTGTACTTCAACGTCGGCAAGATCGGCGAAGACCAGCTGCACGACATGGCCCAGCGCCGGGGCATGGATGAGAAGGTGTTGGAGCGGTTGCTGGCGCCTAATCTGTGATGCCATTGGATGCATATTGCTACTAATTGTGTAGCAATTTACGCTTGCAGAAAAAGCGCTGGAGGCTGATTCGGCTTGATTTTGAGGACCTTGTGACAACATGTCGCACCCGTTGCCCTCGTCCTTTGTCCCGCCCGTTTCCCCCCGCCCGTTCGGGCTGGCCCTGTCCAAGCCAGGGCGTCTCCGCTGAACAGCCCCTCGACAGGCAGGGCGAAAGCTCGGGCTGCCCGATCAAGGCTCCTGGCCAGACTTTCCGCTAGATCGAACGCAGGGCTCCGTCCCGAGCCCTTGGTGTGGCCGGGCGGTTCTTCTCTCTGTGGGTAGGTGTTCTTCCCAACTAGGGAGATTCCTAGCTAGGAATCGCCTGTATAGCTATACGAAGGTAAAACCGGTTCAATCACGTTCATCCCCCATGGCTGCATCAAGTGGCAGATGCCCCAAGGGATGGCCTGAGGCCCACTGCCCATCGTGCCCAGGGATGGATCAATACCGACAGCTCTTCACCATGCAAATCACTACCAACACCAGTACTTGGGCACTGTCCGGCAGTGGCGCTGCTGCAGCGCCTACGGACCCCAGTTTGTCTCAGGAGACGGGCTTTGCTAACGAAAGCACCGCGACGTCTTTGCAATCCGGCTTGATGCTGGCGCAGGCCGACACCCTCAACCCCACCGCCAGCAGCAACACCGCGCAAAGCGCCAACTCCACGCCGTTCTGGGGGGCTGGCACCGTGCCTGCGCCCAATGCCCTGACAGCGTTGCGGAATGCCGAGCGCGACCGGACCGATCCATTGCGCCTGGGCGTGAACGAGATTTACCGCGACGCCATTACCCTGGCTGCGGATCGCACGGGCTACCCACGCGCCACGATTGCGGCCGTGATATCTGCAGAAGCGGGCCCGCTGCGCGGCAAGCGTCTGGACGATGCCACCAACCAGCGCTTTTTTGGCGAGCTGCATCCGCAGCTGGACCCAAAAGCCAAGCTGGACAAGGCGGGGGCCGCCGAGTGGAAGGCCCTGCGCCGTGAACTCTCGGCCACCTGGGACCCGCAGAGCTACAACACCACCAGCAAGGCTGGGGGCTTGACGCAATTTCTGGAAAGCACCTGGATCGAATCGGCCACCAAGCCGGGCAGCTACGTCAATGAACAGGCCAAGTCCCTGGGGCAGGTGAACAATGCCAACCAGGTGGTGGACCGGGCTGCGCTGCTGGACTTGCGCTTTGACGCCACCACCTCCATCGTGGCTGCGGCTGAGCTGGACAAGGGTTACTTCACCCAGCTGAGCGCCCGCACCAACGACGATGGCACCCCTCTGGTGCCTGCCGATCTGCCCGCAGACAAGAAAGCGCAGTACATCTATCTGGTCCACCACGAGGGGGCGAATGGTGCCGCGCAAATCCTCAAAGGCACGCTGACCGATGCGCGCGCTGAAGGCCTGCTGAAAAACCACGTGGCTGATGCCGACAAGCGCCGGGCGATGATCGACGCCCACGACGGCAGTGCAGCCAAGGCTTACACGGCTTACCTGTGGCAGTACATTGAGCAGCGCATAGTGCCCGCCAACTTCCGTTGAAACGCCCGACTTCTGCCATGACTTGTTCCTTGTCCGCTCGACTTCGCTCCCTTGTACGTTTTGGTGCCGTGGCGCGGAGCGTGGCGTGTGCTGGAGCACCAAAAGCGCTGTGGGCCGCGCTGGCACTGGCCCAGCCCGTCTGCTGGGCCCAGGCCCAGGCGCCTGCTCTTGCCGCCAGTTCGACCTTGCCAGCCAGCCGCCTCGCGGCGCAGTGGGAAGGCCCGGCCTTGGTGGGGCAGTTGCAGTTGCGACTCATCGTGTTGGATGCTGAACGCGGCGCGGTGGCGGCAGCGCTCACGGTTGGATCGCCGCAGTGCAGCGGCGGTCTGGACAGCCTGGGGCAGTGGCAACGAGGCACCTTGGTGCTCAAGCCCTACCGGCCCGAGCCCGACGCTGCTGCTTGCGAGGTCCAGGTGCGGGTGGATCCCGACGGGCGCCGGGCCAGGGTGTCCGAGACGGGTTGCGGTGCCTATCGGGGCGCTGCCTGTGTGTTTGAGGGGCAGTTGCAGGCGCGGTAGGGGGGCTGCTCGCTGCTGCAGGGGGCATGAAAATGGCGGCTAGCGCTTGCCAGTAAAGCGCAAAAAGCTATTGATTTAATAGCAATTGATTCAAGAGCGGTCGGCGTGCGGCGTGCCCGCAGAGGTTGGGGCATCGGACGCGCCGTGCGGCACTTGCTCCCCCTGTGCCCCCGCCGCCATCTCCAGCTGCATCATGATCATATTGACCAGCGTGTGCACAGTGGGGCGGCCGGTTTCGATGACGTAGTGGGCGGTTTCGCGGTACAGGCCATCGCGCTGGGCGTACAGGTCGCGCAGCTTGTCCATGGGGTTGCCGCCTTGCAGCAGGGGGCGGGTCCGGTCGTGTTTGACGCGCCGGTAGATTTCTTCGGGCGAGGCGCGCAGGTACAGCACGTTGCCAAACTGGCGCAGGGTTTCGCGGTTTTCGGGGCGCAGCACGGCGCCGCCGCCGGTGGACAGGACCATGCCACCAGCTTGCCCGGCCACGTCGGCCAGGGCCTGCGACTCCAGATCGCGAAAGCGGGCTTCGCCCTCGGCCTCGAAGAAGCTGCGGATGGTGGTGCCGATGGTCTGTTCCAGCCGGTGATCCAGGTCGATGAAGGGCACCCCCGCCCGGTGGGCCAGCTGGCGGCCGATGGTGGATTTGCCGGAGCCGGGCATGCCGACCAGTGCGCAGCGGATCTGCATAGGTTCAAAAAAGAGGTCTGGGAGACGGGTATGCGTGCTGCGGGTGGAGCTGCGTCGCGTGCCGTGATTGGGCGTTGAGTGTAAGCCGTGGCCTCCGTTGCCATGCGCAGCGGTTGCAGCTGGCGCTGCCCCGGCCTGGGACGCAGCTCCTCAAGGAGGTGTGCTCATCAAAGCGCCGCGTACACCAGCGCCGGATACAGCTCGCACAGGGTGCGCAGTTGGCCCGGCGCCTGGGTGAGCAGGATGGCGAACAGGTCTTCGGCGGGGTCTACCAAAAAGAAGGTGCCGCCCAGTCCGCTCCAGCTGTAGGTGCCTGCCGAACCGGGGCTGGATGCCAGGCCGGTGGCCTTGCGAACGGCCACGCCCAGGCCAAAGCCGTAGCCTGCGGGCAGGATGTCGCCCGCTGTGGGGATGCCGCCCAGATGGTCGGCGGTCATGAAACCGACGGTGGCGCGGCTGGCCAGGCGGATGGTGTGGCCGTCCGGGCCTTGTACGGTGCCCTGGCCCAGCATCAGCTGCAAAAAGCGTGCGTAGTCGCTGGCGGTGGACACCAGCCCGCCGCCAGCGGATTCAAACGCGGGCGGGGCCGAGACATCGATCAACGCCACCTCGGCCCCGGTCTGCGGGTCGCGCGCGAACGGCTCGGCCAGGTCGGCCAAGCGGTGGGGCAGTACCGAAAACCCGGTGTCGTGCATGCCCAGGGGTTCCAGAATACGGCGTTTCAGGAGGGTGCCCAGGCTCTCGCCTTCGACCACCTCCAGTACCGCACCCAGCACATCGGTGGCGCGGCTGTATTCCCAGCAGCTGCCAGGCTGGTGCACCAGCGGCAGCGGGCCGAGCGCGGCCACCAGCTCGGCATTGCTGTGGCGCCGCGAGCCGACGCGGGCCGCCCGGTATTGGTCGGGCACCGTGCCGGCCTCCCACGCATAGCTCAGCCCTGCGGTGTGGCGCAGCAGGTCGTGCACCGTGGCTTCGCGCTGCAGGGGGGCGGTGGTGCCGGTGGCTTCGTCGTACACCCGCTGGCCTGCAAACGCCGGCAGGTAGTGCGAGACAGGGTGCGACAGCAGCAGGCGGCCTTCTTCCATGAGCATCAGCGCCGCCAGCGAGGCGATGGGTTTGGTCATGGAATAGATGCGGAACACGGTGTCGGGCGCCATGGCGGGCGCGCCTGCCCCGGGCCGCTGGGCGCCCACGGCTTCGTGCAGCACCGTGCGCCCTTGGTGGTGCACCAGGGCCACTGCGCCGGGCAGCAGACCCTGGTCGACGTGGGTCTGGAGTGCGGCGCGCAGGTGGGCAAAGGCGTGGGGGTGCATGGGGCGGTGTCTCCGGGTGGATGGGTGTCGGCCCTGAGAATATCCGCGCGCGTGGGGGTTGGCGGGTCACCTGGGCAACAGGCAGGGCCACTGTTGCAGGGGGCTATGGGATCGATGTGGGATCGGGCCTACCGCAGTTGCAGCGAAACGCGGGTGGACGCGCGGGGGCTGCCGCCGTAGGCTAGCCGCATATGGCAGCACCCTCCCTGAAGCGCCGCGCACTGCGCCTTGTCAAACCCGTGTGGACCCTGCTCCAGCCTTTCTGGCGCGCCACCACGCTCTGGCTGGACGCCGACGGGCTGCGCATGAGCGCCGCCATGTCGTTCTACGGCATGCTCAGCCTGGCGCCCCTGTTGCTGTTGCTGGTGGGGGTGCTGGGCTGGTGGATGGACCGCAGCTATCTGGAAAGCAATCTCATCGCGCAGGTGCAGGCTGTGATGGGGCAGCAGGTGGCCGACGTGGTGCGGCAGGCGATGGCCAGTGCACAGGCCCCGGCCGAGGGGCGGCTGGCATCGCTGGTGGGGTTTGTGGTGCTGGTATCAGGCGCCACCGGGGTGTTTGTCGAGTTGCAGTCGGCACTGGAGCACCTGTGGCGCGGCGAAGGCCCTGTGCCGCAGCGGGCCGCCTGGTGGCGCATGGCGTCGCTGCGCCTGCGGGGGCTGGCCTATGTGCTGGCGCTGGGTTTCTTGCTGCTGGTGTCGCTGGCGCTGTCCACGCTGATCCACCTGTTGGCGGGCTGGGCGGGCTCGCGCCTGGCGCTGGCGCCGCTGGCACCGGCCATGCAGCTGGTCAATGAAGTGGTGGCCTTTGGCTTTGCCGTGGCACTGTTTGTGGGCTTGATGCGCATTGGCGCCGGGGCCAAGCCGCCGCCGCGCTGCATCATGGCTGGGGCCGTGGTGGGCGCCACGCTGTTCACGGTGGGCAAGCAGCTGCTGGCCTGGTACCTGGCCACGGCGGCAGTGGTGTCGGCCTATGGCGCAGCGGGGTCGCTGGTGGTGCTGCTGATGTGGATCTATTTCTCGTCGGCGGTGCTGTTGTTTTCAGCCAGCTGCGCCCGGGCTTTTCAGGAGCTGGGTGCGCTGCCTGCAGCGCGGGGGCGTCTGCATGTGCCGCAATAGGCTGGTTCTTAAACAGGTTCTTACGTCCTTTACAGACGCTACGCCCGGATTTCCGGGCTGGCTGGTTACGCTGGCGGCCATTCATCCAGAGCTTTCTGGATCTTCCGGAGAAAAATCATGAGTCTTATCGTTTCGCCTTCCACCAACACTTCCGCCGTTCCTGTGGCACAGGCTGGCGCCTTTGGCGGCGCGGCCAGCCCTTCCCTCAAGTGGCTGTGGGTCGCTATCGGCGTGCTGGGCGTGAGTGTGGTGGCGCTGGGCACGACCCTGGTGGTGCAGAACGCGGGCAAGCCCGCCTCCGCCGACGCGCAATCCTTGGCCATGACGGCGCAGCCTGCGCCAGGAGCGCCAAGAGCTGAGAATTTGCAAAAAAAACCGGCGCCAGCGCTTGTTGGTAATAGAAACATTGCTACTAATAATGTAGCAAATCAACCGCCCGCAGCTTCGCAAGGTTATGCCGGGCAACCCCCGCAGCAATACCAGCCACAGCAGCAGCCACCGCTGCGCACTGCCACACAGGCTCCCCTGTGTGCCACCTGCGGCCGCGTCGAGTCGGTGCAAGCCGTGCAGCAGGCGGCCCCGGCCACAGGCGTAGGGGCGGTGGCGGGCGGTGTGTTAGGGGCCGTGGTGGGCAACCAGGTGGGCAAGGGCTCGGGCCGTACGGCCGCCACTGTGCTGGGCGCCGTGGGCGGCGGCTACGTGGGCCACAAGGTGGAAGAGCGCACGCGCACGCAGACGGTCTACCAGATCGCGGTGCGTATGGAAGACGGCTCGGTGCGCCGCTTCACCCGCGCACAGCCCACCGCCGTGGGCACGCCCGTCGTGCTGCAGGGCAAAGGCTTCCGCGTGGACGATGGCGCCGCCATGCGCGCTGAAGAACCTTACCCGCGTGCACAGCCCGGCGCGGTGCGTGTGGCGGACACGTATTGATTCGACTGCACCTCTCCCAACAGAAAGCCCGCTGATTGCGGGCTTTTTTGTGGGATGAGCGTGGGCTACAGCACCACCGGGATCTCGGTCGCGGGTGGTGTATTGCGGCTGCGCCCGCAGCGCACCAGGCCGTCGATCATCACCATGCCGATGCCCGGGATGTCGCCCAGCTGTACGCTTTCGAGCAGCGTGGCGCCGGCGGTGTGCTGGGCGCGGTCCATGAAGACGAAGTCGGCCGCGCGGCCTACCTCGATGAGGCCGCAGTTCAGGTTGCGGATGCGCGCCGTGTTGCCCGTGGCAAAGCAGAACACCAGCTCGGCGGGGATGTCGGCAAAGCTCGATATCAGCGCAATCATGCGCAGCATGCCCAGGGGCTGCACGCCCGAGCCAGCCGGGCCGTCGGTGCCCAAAATCACGCGGTGTGGGCACTTGAGCTCGATGGCCGCGCGCGCGGCCTGGATGGCGATCTTTTCGTTGCCGTTGTGCACCAGCTCGATCGCGCGGGACGACTTCTCGCACAGCTCGCACACATGCTTCCAGGGCAGCGCGGTGTGGCCGCCGTTGATGTGGCCGATCACGTCGGCATCGGCCTCCAGCACCACGTCCTTGTCGATCAGCCCAGAGCCCGGGATGGACGGCCCGCCCGTGTGGATGGTGCTCTGGATGCCGTGCTTGCGCGCCCAGGCCACCATCTGCTGTGCCTCGTAGCCCGCCTTGACGGAGCCCAGGCCCACCTCGCCCAGCAGCGTCACGCCCGCGTCGGCCAGGTCCTTGAAGTCCTGCTCGGTCATGCCTTTCTCGATCACCGGGGCGCCTGCAATCACCTTCACGCCGCCGGGGCGGAAGTTGTCGAAAGAGCGCTGCGCCGTGATGGCCAGCGCCTTCAGGCCCACGATGTCCTTGGGGCGGCCGGGCAGGTGCACTTCGCCGGCCGACACCATGGTGGTCACGCCGCCGTTCATGGTGGAGTCGATCCAGCCGATCTGGTTCTGGCGCGGCGTCCAGTCTCCGAACACGGGGTGCACATGGCTGTCGATCAGGCCCGGCGCCACGCAGGTCTGGCGTGCGTCGATCACGGTGTTGGCGTGGTCGGTGTCGCAATCCTTGTAGCGGCCCACGGCCACGATGAGGCCGTCATTCACCACGATGGTGTCGGCGTCGAGGATGGGGCGGTCCAGGTCGCCCGACAACAAAAGACCGATGTTCTGGATGACGACCTTGCCCGATTTGCCGCCTGCTGCTGGTTCTGCCATGGATTCTCCTCGTGGGGTGGTGGGCGGGGCACCACGCGGCACCCCGCAGGGAAAAATCTCTAGTTGATTCAGGCCGCTGCGACCCTGCCCTTGGGCAGGCTGGGGCCGGGCGCCACAGTGCGCAGCACGCTGTCGATGACAAACGATTCCCAGTGCGCCAGCGCGTCGGGCGTCTCCAGGTCTTCGCCCAGAAAGGCCGACAGCGTGTGCCGGTTGGACATGTAGAAGTAGCCCGTGGCGGCAATCAGCAGGTACACATCGCGCGCCGACACGTCCTTGCGAAACAGCCCCTGCGTCTGGCCGCTTTCGAGCACGCGGCGGATCACCTCGATGGCGGGCGACGAGTATTCACGGGCCCGCATGGACTTGGAGATGTGCTTGCCCTTGTGCAGGTTCTCAGTGTTGAGCAGCGTGATGAACTCGGGGTTCTTGCGGTAGTAGCCCACCACAAAGCGGATTACCGCCTGCAGCGCCTCCACCGGTTTGGCGGTGTCCAGGTCCAGCTTGGATTCCGCATCGTTCATGCGCCGGTAGGTTTCCTCCAGCACCTCGATGAACAGGCCTTCCTTGCTGCCAAAGTAGTAGTAAATCATCCGGTCGAACGACTTCGCCGCCTTGGAGATCTTCTCCACGCTGCCGCCTTCGTAGCCGTAGCGGGCGAACACTTTGGTCGCCGCCTTCAGGATGTTGTCGCGCGTGGTCTGTGCGGCCTGCTCGCGCACGCCCGTCTTGCGGGCAGAGGCGGCGCGGGGGGACGCGGTCCGGGTCTTGGTGGGAGTGGCAGACATGGCGGGTCCTGGTGGATGAGGCGGGCCCCCGGTGCGGGGGCCGCCGGGGGATCACTGCTCTGCGAACGCGCGTTCGATCACGAAGTCGCCAGGCTTCGTGGTGTTGCCTTCCTTGAAGCCACGCTCTTCCATCATGTGCTTGAGGTCGCGCAGCATCTCGGGGCTGCCGCAGATCATCACGCGGTCTTCCACGGGGTTGAGCGCGGGCAGGCCCAGGTCGCGGGCCATCTGGCCGTTTTCGATCACGGTGGTCACACGGCCCTGGTGCTTGAAAGGCTCGCGCGTCACGGTGGGGTAGTACTTGAGCTGCTTGGTGACCATCTCGCCCAGGAACTCGTGTTGTGGCAGCTCCTGCGTGATGTAGTCGTGGTAGGCCAGCTCCTTCACCTCGCGCACGCCGTGCACCAAGATGACTTCCTCGAATTTCTCGTAAGTCTCGGGGTCGCGGATCAGGCTCAGGAACGGGGCCACGCCCGTGCCGGTGGACAGCATGTACAGGCGCTTGGCGGGCAGCAGGTAGTCGATCAGCAGGGTGCCAGTGGGCTTCTTGCCGACCACGATGGTGTCGCCCACCTTGATGTGCTGCAGGCGCGAGGTCAGCGGGCCGTCGGGCACCTTGATGGACAGGAACTCCAGGTGCTCTTCGTAGTTGGGGCTCACGATGCTGTAGGCGCGCAGCAGGGGTTTGCCGTTTTCGCCACGCAGGCCAATCATCGTGAAATGCCCGTTGGAAAAGCGCAGCGCGGTGTCGCGCGTGGTGGTGAAGGAGAAAAGTCGGTCCGTCCAGTGGTGGACCGTCAGGACGCGTTCGTCAAGAAAGGCGCTCATGGTGCGTTAGATGGAAAAGTTGGAAACAAATAAGAAATCTGGCTGAAGCTGGCTCAGATTCAGGGCCCCAAGCGCTCTACAGCGCAATGTTCAGGCCTGAAAGCTTGTGGCTCACAACCCTCCATTGTTCCGCATCTGGCAAAGCCGCTTTTCTTTTGGTGATTGTGGGCAGCGTGGGCGCCAGCTTTTTGTTGAACTGCAGGAAGATTTCCATGCCCTCGGGCAGGTCGTCTTCGGCATAGATCGCATTGGCCGGGCACTCCGGAATGCACACCGCGCAGTCGATGCATTCGTCAGGGTCGATGACCAGGTATTCCGGCCCTTCCTTGAAGCAATCCACGGGGCACACATCGACGCAGTCGGTGTACTTGCACCGAATGCATGCGTCCGTCACAACGTGCGTCATTTTGGGGCTCCTCATGCACCGTTTTTGGGGGTGCGAAAACACCATTGCAGAGTCTGGTTGATTCCGCTACATTGACATCAAATGTAGTGTTCACAACATTTAAGTTAAGTGAATGCTACACAAAATGCAAAGCGCATACAAGCACTTGCAACAAAGCAATGAATGGGTTGCCACGATGACTGAACACACCAAGACCGATGGGCTGCCGGGCATGGATGCGCCAGATCTGCCGCAGGTGCTCGAGCGCGCCCGGCCTCGCAATGAGCGCATGAACGCTGCCAAGGTCGAGTGCAATGCGTGCCCGGTGCTGTGCCAGATCTCCGAAGGCCGCGCAGGTGCTTGCGACCGTTATGCCAACCACGCGGGCGTACTCGTACGGCTGGACCCGGTGGTGTTGCTGCGCAAGACGCTGGAAACGGGCGAGGCCACACTGGTGCCGTTTGCGGGCCGCGCCCCCGCTGCAGAAGGCGCTGAGACCGAGGTGACTCCAGAACCCGCATGGAACGGCGATCTGCTGCTGTCTGAAGAGGTGTTCGTGACGGGCGTGGGCTCATCCACCACCTACCCCGACTACAAGCCCGCGCCCTTCATCGTGGGCTCCAAAACCGATGGTGTGGACATGGTCACGGTGGTCACTGAGGGCATCTTCAGCTACTGCAGCTTCAAGGTGAAGATCGACACCGATCGCTTCCTCGGCTCCGAGCAGGCCAACGTGCGTTGCAAGGGCGAGGTGGTGGGCCACGTGACCACGGCGGAATATGGCTCACAGATGCTGTCGCTCGGCGGCGTGCACCACCTCACGGGTGGCACCAAGAAGGAGGGCCGCATCACCGCTGAGATGATGCAGGCGCTGGGCAACAAGCAGGCCGTGGAGTTCACCATCGACGGCGGCTCGCAGCTCGTGATCCAGGCAGGGCGCGCACCCATCGTCAACGGTGTGGCCGAACAGCGCATGCGCGTGGGCTGCGGCTCTGCGGCCATTGGTATCTTTGCGCGCCAGTTCTTCGGCCATGCCGACGAGGTGGTGGTGGTGGACGACCACATCACCGGTGTGCTTACTGAACACCAGGCGGGTCGCTGTCTGGACATGAAGCCTTCGGGCATCCAGATGCGCGGGCGCAAGTCCACGCCGGGCCGCTACTTTCAGGTGGCCAACCCGGGCACCGGCTGGGGTGGCACCGACATTGCCGATCCGCTGTCCATCATCGAGGGCTGGGACGAATCCGTGGCCTGGCCGGGGCTGCGCTTGTTGATGACCTCTACCACCGGGGAGCATGCCTCCTGGTACGTGCTGGACGAGCAATTGAATCCGGTGGAAGCCGAGATGCCCGTCGAGGTGCGCCGCATCGTGGACCGCATCGGCGAAAACTGCGAGCCTTCGCTGGCGTCAGTGTTGTTCCTCGGCGGAGCCGGCGGTAGCCTGCGCGCAGGGGTCACAGAGAACCCGGTGCTGCTCACGCGCTCCATCAAGAACGCGCTGGTCAATGTGACCTGTGGCGGTGCCCCCGCCTATGTGTGGCCGGGCGGCGGTATCACCGTGATGGCCGACGTGCTGCGCATGCCGGACAACAGCTTTGGCACCGTGCCCACCCCCGCCATCGTGGCGCCCATCGAGTTCAGCATGCGCCGCGCGGACTACGAAGCGCTGGGCGGGCACACCGAACAAATTCGCAGCCTGCGCGAAGTGCTGGAGCGCGGTGCGTGGCACAACGACGGTGCGCCGCAGGCGCGCGTGTGGCAGACCTTGCCCGCGGCCAATCCGTGGCCGCTGGGCCGCCCACCCCTGCTAGGCTGAGTGAGCCGCGCTGTGAACGCTTGCCGCAAACTCCTTTCCGACGGCCGCTGGCACTTCCAGCATGGCCCGATGGACCTCATCCTTCAGGCCGAAGGGGCGCGCGACGCCGTGGCCCAGGCGCACGAACGCGCCTGGCAACGTTTTGAAGGGCTGCTGCAGGAGCTGGTGCGTGAACTCCCCAGCCTGCGGGCGCCGGTGGGTGCGCACTGCACGTTGCAGGGCGTGGTGGCGCGCCGCATGTGGGCGGCCTGCAGTCCCTACCGCGCAGGCTTCATCACATCGATGGCGGCGGTGGCGGGTGCGGTGGCCCAGGAAATTCTGGCGTGCTACGACCAGCAAGGCATAGACCGCGCCTGGGTCAACAACGGCGGCGACATTGCGCTGCACCTGGCGCCCGGCCAGTCGGTCACGGTGGGGGTGTACGCTGATATCGCCGCACTGAATGCTGCACAGTTGCGCAACGGTTTGGTGCTGGATGGGCAGATCTGCATCGACAGCGCCATGCCGGTGCGCGGTGTGGCCACCAGCGGCTGGAGGGGGCGCAGCCAGTCGCTGGGCATTGCGGACAGCGTGACGGTGCTGGCGCGCACGGCCGCGCAGGCCGATGCGGCAGCGACCATTGTGGCCAATGCGGTCAATGTGCAGAACGCGCGCATTGGTCGCATGCCCGCGTGGCTGGTGCGGGACGACAGTGACCTGGGTGCCATTCCTGTCACCGTGGATGTGCCTGACTTGCCCGAAGAGCAGGTTCGCCGGGCTTTGCAGCAGGGGTTGCAAAAAGCGCAAGAATTGCAGTCCAGCGGCCTGCTGTGGTTTGCGCTGCTGGCGTGCCAGGGGCAGTTTCTGGCGACCGCCACACCGCAAGCCCTGGCCGGTGCTGTGTGGTCCCCACAAGCGGTGATGAAATCGGAAGTTGGTTCAGTATTTGCTTAACGAATTGCACAGGTCTCCAAAATGATCCAGATACGACGCGTTTTCACCCATCTTGAGGAAATCCGGCACGAATTCGGGCCGGTGGCTGAGGTGCCGCTGCTGCGTGGTGCCATCGGCGCGGTGCTGACCAACCCGTTTGCGGGCCGGTACGAACCCGACATCCTCCCCATGATGGATGCCCTGCAGGACGTGGGGCTGGACATGGCCCAGCGCCTGCTCAAGGCCATGGCTGTGCCCTCCGAGCGCATCGAGACTTACGGCAAGGGCGCCATCGTGGGGGCAGCTGGCGAGCTGGAGCACGGCGCGCTGTGGCATGTGCCTGGTGGTTATGCCATGCGCGAGCTGCTGGGCTGGAAGGGTGACCGCAACGCCTACGCCAAAGGCCTGGCCGAAGAGAAGACCGGGCAACCCGCCAATGCACTGTCTATCGTGCCTTCCACCAAGAAGGTGGGTGGCCCGGGCGCGGCGCTGGATGTGCCGCTCACCCACATCAACGCGAGCTACGTGCGCAGCCATTTCGATGCCATCGAAGTGCGGGTGCCCGGCGCACCCACATCGGATGAAATCGTCTTCATCCTGGCCATGTCCACCGGCGCTCGCATCCATGCACGCGTTGGAGGCCTCAAGGCCGCAGACATCAGCCAGTGGAACGGCCTGCGCTGATCCACTGCCAACCACAAGACCCTAGGAGACCCACACATGTCCGCCAAGATCCGCAAGATCATTGTTCAAACCGACGAAGTCCGCGTGGAGATGGGGCGCGACGTACAGCCGCCTGTGCGCAAGGCCCTGGCCATGGCCGTCATCGAGAACCCCTGCGCGGGCCGCTATGTCGAGAACCTCGACGAACTCGTGGCCATCGGTGAAGAGCTGGGCGCACTGCTGGGTGCCCGTTGCGTCGCAGCCCTGGGCATTGAACCTGGCCAGGCACAGAGCTACGGCAAGGCCGCCATCGTGGGCGAGGCGGGCGAGCTGGAACATGCCGCCGCCATCCTGCACCCAAAGCTGGGGGCGCCACTGCGTGTGGCGGTCGAGAAAGGCGCTGCCCTGGTGCCGTCCAGCAAGAAGATCGGCGGCCTGGGCACCGCCATCGACGTGCCCCTGGGCCACAAGGATGCCGCCTATGTGCGCAGCCACTTCGACGCCATGGAGGCCCGCGTGGCCGACGCCCCCCGCGCCAACGAAATCGTGGTCGCCATCGTCGTGACCGACAGCGGCCGTCCGCTGGCACGCATTGGCGGCCTTCAGGCCTCCGAAATCAAAGGCGAGGATGGACTGCGCTGATCTGAGCGCGCACTACCATCCCGAGCAGGCTCACCAGTTCCCCTTCCCCAACCCACCTTTCAGGAGTTTCCCCATGACGATGCGACGAAACCTCATGCGTGCCACGGCCGCAGCCGCGCTGGCATTCACGCTGGCCCCTGTGGTGCACGCCCAGGATGTCATCAAGATTGGCGAGATCAACAGCTACAAGGCGCAGCCCGCCTTCCTGGAGCCCTACAAGAAAGGCATGGAGCTGGCGGTCGATGAGATCAACGCATCGGGTGGGGTGCTGGGCAAGAAGGTCCAGCTCATCATCCGCGACGACAACGCCAACCCTGGCGACGCCGTGCGCGCTGCCGAAGAACTGGTGTCGCGCGAAAAGGTCGATGTGCTCACGGGCTCGTTCCTCTCGCACATCGGGCTGGCGCTGACCGACTTTGCCAAGCAAAAGAAATTCTTCTTCCTGGCCGGTGAGCCACTGACCGACAAGATCGTCTGGCAAAACGGCAACCGCTATACCTACCGCCTGCGTCCCTCCACCTACATGCAAGTGTCGATGATGGTGCCCGAGGCTGCGGCCCTCAAGAAAAAGCGCTGGGCGCTGGTGTACCCCAACTACGAGTATGGCCAGTCGGCCGTGGCCACGTTCAAGCAGCTGCTCAAGGCGGCCCAGCCCGATGTGGAGTTTGTGGCCGAGCAGGCGCCCCCGTTGGGCAAGGTCGATTCGGGTAGCGTGGTGCAGGCCCTGGCCGACGCCAAGCCGGATGCGATCTTCAACGTGCTGTTCGGTGCCGACCTGTCCAAGTTTGTGCGCGAAGGCAACACGCGTGGCCTGTTCCAGGGCCGTGAAGTGGTCAGCCTGCTGACGGGCGAGCCCGAATACATGGACCCGCTCAAGGACGAAGCGCCGAACGGCTGGATCGTCACCGGCTACCCCTGGTACGGCATCCAGACGCCTGAGCACAAGGCCTTTCAGACTGCCTACCAGGCCAAGTTCAATGACTACCCGCGCCTGGGCTCCATCGTGGGCTACAGCGCCATCAAGTCGCTGGCCGAAGGCATAAAGAAGGCCGGCTCCACCGACACTGAAAAGCTTGTGGCAGCGTTCAAGGGCTTGCAGGTGCCCACGCCGTTTGGCCGCATCACCTACCGCCCTGAGGACAACCAGTCCACGATGGGCGGCTATGTGGGCCGCACCAAGAACGAAGGCGGCAAGGGTGTGATGGTGGACTACCGCTATGTGGATGGCAGCAAAGTCCAGCCCTCGAACGACGAAGTCAAGAAAATGCGCCCCGCCGACTGACGGCCGCGCAAGGCCGGGGAGGGCTCCCTCCCTGCCAACTGCCCCTGATCTCTGAACCATAGCGCAGGCGCCGACCTGCAGGGATGGACCTTGCCGTGACCCCGAAGGATGTGGAATGAGTTTTTCGAGTTTTATCGTTCAGCTGCTCAACGGACTGGCGGGGGCCTCCTCGCTGTTCCTGGTGGGCGCCGGGCTGTCGCTGATCTTCGGTGTCACGCGCATCGTCAACTTTGCGCATGGCTCGTTCTTCATGGTCGGCATCTATGTGGCCTATTCGCTGGTGGCCAAGCTGGGCACCGGCCTGGGCTTCTGGCCCGCGCTGCTGCTGGCGGCGGTGGTGGTGGGGGCGCTGGGCGCTTTGGTGGAGGTGGTGCTGCTGCGCCGCATCTACAAGGCGCCCGAGCTGTTCCAGCTGCTGGCCACGTTTGCACTGGTGCTGGTCATCAAGGACGCAGCGCTGTGGTTCTGGGGGCCGGAAGAACTGCTGGGCCCGCGCGCGCCGGGGCTGTCGGGCTCGGTCAACATCCTGGGGCGGCAGTTCCCTTCGTATGACCTGTTTCTGATCGTCGTAGGCCCGGTGGTGCTGGGCCTGTTGTGGCTGCTGCTCACCCGCACACGCTGGGGCACGCTGGTGCGCGCTGCTACGCAAGACCGCGAAATGGTAAGCGCGCTGGGCGTGAACCAGGCCTGGCTGTTTACGGCGGTGTTTGCCCTGGGCGCGCTGCTGGCGGGCCTGGGCGGTGCGTTGCAGCTGCCGCGCGAACCCGCCACGCTGGAGATGGACCTCAACACCATCGGCGCAGCGTTTGTGGTGGTCGTGGTGGGGGGCATGGGCTCCATTCCGGGCGCCTATGTCGCGGCCCTGTTGATCGCCGAAATCAAGGCCATCTGCATCTGGCTGGGCGTGGTGGACATCTTCGGTTTCAGCGTGTCGTTCTCCAAGCTCACGCTGGTGGTGGAGTTTCTGGTGATGGCCGTGGTGCTGGTCTGGCGCCCCTGGGGCCTCATGGGCAAGCCGCAGGGCGTGAGCCGCAACACCGGCCTGCCCGAGGCGCCTCTGCGCCAGCCCGAGCGCTGGTTCAAGCTCGGTGGCGCGGCGTTGGTGGTTGCTCTGGTGCTGTTGCCGTTGCTGACGACGGGCTCGCCATACCTCACGGTGCTGATGATCGACCTGCTGATTGCCGCGCTGTTTGCGGCCAGCCTGCACTTCATCATGGGCCCGGCGGGCATGCATTCGTTCGGCCACGCTGCGTACTTTGGCCTGGGCGCCTATGCCGCAGCGCTGCTGGTGCGCTCGGCGGGTATCCCCATGGAGCTGGCGCTGGTGCTGGCGCCGCTGGCGGCGGCGGCGGGCGCGCTGCTCTATGGCTGGTTCTGCGTGCGCCTGTCGGGCGTCTACCTGGCCATGCTGACGCTGGCGTTTGCCCAGATCACCTGGGCCATCTGCTACCAGTGGGACGGCTTCACGGGCGGCAGCAACGGCCTCACGGGCGTATGGCCGGCCGAGTGGCTGTCAGACAAGCGCAACTACTACTACCTCACGCTGGCCCTGGTGGTGGGTGGTGTGCTGTTGTTGCGCCGCGTATTGTTCTCGCCGTTTGGTTACGCGCTGCGGGCCGGGCGGGATTCCGTGCTCCGGGCCGATGCGATCGGCATTGACGTCAAGCGCATGCAGTGGACGGCTTTCGTCATCGCCGGCCTGTTCGCCGGCCTGGGTGGTGCGCTGTTCGCGTTCTCCAAAGGCAGCATCTCGCCCGAGACGCTGCATGTGGGCCGCTCGGTCGATGGCCTCGTCATGGTGCTGCTCGGCGGCATCCAGACGCTGGCGGGCCCTGTGGTGGGCGCGGTCACCTTCACCTGGCTGCACGACACCGTGGCGCGCAACACCGACTACTGGCGCGCCATGCTGGGCGCCATCATCCTCATCCTGGTGCTGCTGTTTCCGCAGGGTATTGCGGGGGCCATCAAGCAGATCTTCGACAACAAGCGCGAAGCCAAGAACATGAAGGAGGGCACGGCATGAGCCTGCTCAAAGTCTCTGGCCTGGGCAAGTCCTTTGGCGGCGTGAAGGCAGTGGATGGCATCCACTTCGAGCTGGCTGCTGGCGAGCTGCTGGCGCTGATCGGCCCCAACGGCGCGGGCAAGTCCACCACCTTCAACATGGTCAACGGCCAGCTGCCAGCCGATGCAGGCTCCATCCAGCTCAATGGCCAGGAGCTGGTGGGCCGCAAGCCGCGCGACATCTGGCGCATGGGTGTGGGCCGCACTTTTCAGATCGCTGAAACCTTTGCATCGCTCACGGTGGTGGAGAACGTGCAGATGGCACTGATCTCCAACGACAACCGCCTGTTTGCGATGTGGCGCAAGGCGGCAGACCACAAGCGCGACGAGGCCCTGGCGCTGCTGGACCAGGTGGGTATGAAGTCGCAGGCCGACCGCCCCTGCAGCGTGCTGGCCTATGGCGATGTGAAGCGCGTGGAGCTGGCCATCGCCATGGCCAACAGCCCCAAGCTGCTGCTCATGGACGAGCCCACCGCCGGCATGGCGCCCAAGGAGCGCAACGAACTCATGGCGCTGACCAAGCAGCTGGTGATCGACCGCAACATGGCCGTGCTCTTCACCGAGCACAGCATGGATGTGGTGTTTGCATACGCCGACCGCATGATCGTGCTGGCGCGCGGGCGCCTCATCGCTGAGGGCAAGCCGCTGGAGCTGCGTGACCACCCCAAGGTACAGGAGGTCTACTTCGGCACCGGCAAGACGTTTGAGAAGAAAGCCGCAGCCAATGCGGAGGCGGCATGACCATGAAGACCAACGAACCCAAAGAACTGCTGCTCCAGGCCAAAGGGCTGCAGGCCTGGTATGGTGCGGCGCAAATCCTGTACGACGTGGATCTGGACGTGCGCCGTGGCGAAGTCGTGGCCCTGATGGGCCGCAACGGCGCAGGCAAGTCCACCACGCTCAAGACGCTGATGGGCATGCTGGCCAAACGCAAGGGCAGCATCCAGTTCATGGGCAAGGACATCTCCAAAAGCGACCCGCACGATGCCGCGCGCCTGGGCCTGGGCTTTGTGCCCGAAGACCGCCGCGTGTTCACCGACCTCACGGTGATGGAGAACCTGGAGGTAGGCCGCCAGCCCGCCCGCACCTGGCCCGACGGCATGGCCGCCCCGGTGTGGACGCCCGAGCGCCTGTTCAAGCTCTTTCCCAACCTGGGCGAAATGCCCCAGCGCCCCGGCGGGCGCATGAGCGGCGGCGAGCAGCAGATGCTCACCGTGGCGCGCACGCTCATGGGCAACCCCTACCTGGTGCTGCTGGACGAGCCCTCCGAAGGTGTGGCGCCCGTCATCGTGGAGCAGATGGCGCACATGATCCTGGAGCTGAAGGAGCAGGGCGTCAGCATTCTGCTGTCCGAGCAGAACATGCACTTTGCCGAGCTGGTGTCCGACCGCGCCTATGTGCTCGAAAAGGGCCAGATCCGCTACCAGGCCAGCATGGAAGAGCTGGCCGCCAACGAAGAGGTGCGGCGCGCTTACCTGAGCGTGTGATGCACCTGCGCAGCCGTGCGATGTGGTGCGCCGCACACGGGTGCTGTTGGTTACAAAAAACACCTCTTCAAACACTTGCGCGATGCGAGCACAAGCCCCGAAACTGGCGCCTTTGATGTAAGGAGCACTACATGAAGTGTCGAGGAGTGGAGGATGGATGCATCGACCGCCGGACTGCCATGGCGGGGCTGGTGGCAACAGCGGGATGGGCCTGGGCGGGGCCGGCCGCTGCCGAGACCGGAGTGACGGACACCCGCATCAAGGTGGGACAGTCGGCCGTGTTTACCGGGCCCGCCAAGGATTTTGGGGTGGACTACAAGGCGGGCATCGCGCTCTACTTCGACAAGGTCAATAAAACGGGTGGCGTGTTGGGGCGCACGCTGGAGCTGGTGTCCCACGACGACGCTTACGACCCCAAGAAGACGGCCGAGAACACGACCAAGCTGATCGATGAGGACAAGGTGTTCGCCCTCATCGGCTACGTGGCCACAGGCAACCTGATCGCTGCCATGCCCATTGCGGAGAAGGCCGGTGTGCCCATGTTTGCCCCGCTGGTCGGCACCACATCGTTTCGCACCAACCACAACCGCTACCTGTTCCACGTGCGTGCCAGCTACGAGGCTGAACTGCGCAAGATCGTGGGGCACCTGGCCACGCTGGGCATCCACAACATTGCGGTCATCTACCAGAACAGCGCATTTGGCAAATCCAACCTCGACACCTGCCTGCAGATTGCACAGGGGCTCAAGGTCAAGGTGGTGGAGTCCGTGCCCATGGAGATCGCCGCCACCGACGCCAAGGCCCAGGTAGCCTCGCTCACCAAGGCGCAGCCTGGTGCGGTGGTGATGATCATGGCGGGCAAGATGGTGGAGGTGTTCCTGCGCGACTACCGTGCCGGGGGCGGCGCCTCGCCGCTGTACACGATATCGGTGGGCATCACGGATGCGCCGGGCTCTGCGCAGCGCTTGAACGGCGGCATCGAAGGGCTGGTCACGGCCAGCATCGTGCCCTCGCCACAGGCCAGCCGCCTGCCCATCGTGGCGGACTACCGCAAGGACCGCGTTGACGCGGGCGAGAAGATCGACAGCTACACCATGCTGGAGGGCTACATTGCCGCCCGCGTGTTTGTGGAGGGCCTCAAACGCGCGGGCAAAGCGCTCACGCGCGAAGGCTTCATCAAGGCCATGGAAGACATGGGCACCACCAAGATCGGTGACTTTCCGCTGCAGTACGGCCCGGGCAACCACAATGGCTCCAACTTTGTGGATCTGGAGATGTACACGCGCACCGGCAGTCTCCGGCGCTGAGGGCACCCCAAAGAGACATGCACGCGCCCGCTTCGCTTCACACCATGGTCGTCAACGGCCAGCCTTGTGCCTTGCCAGCAAGTACCTCCACCCATGCCACGCTGCTGCACTTGCTGCGCAATGACCTGTCGCTCAACGGCCCCAAATACGGCTGTGGCCTGGGGCAGTGCGGGGCGTGCACGGTGCTGGTGGACGGCATTGCCGCGCGGGCCTGCGTGATCCCGGCGCAGGGCGTGGCAGGCCGCGAGGTGACCACGCTGGAAGGCCTGCCCGGCCGCTGCAGCCGCACCGAAGGTCTTCACCCGGTCCAGCAGGCCTTTGTGGATGAACAGGCCGCGCAGTGCGGCTACTGCCTCAACGGCATGGTGATGACGGCCGTGGCCTTGCTGGAGCGCGACCCAGACCCCGACGAAGCCGCCGTGCGCCGCGAGCTGTCGGGCAACCTGTGCCGCTGCGGCACACATGTCGAAATCATTCGCGCCGTGCTGCGCGCGGCCCAGCTGATGCGCGAGGCCCAGGCATGAGCGCCACACCTGACAACGCCGCGCCCCTGCGCGCCCACAGCCCGCTCACCCGCGCCGACTTCCATGCCGCCCAGGGCGTGCTGCTGGTGGTGCGCAACCCGCCGCCCGCACCGCCGCCCGTCAGGGGCCAGCCCGCCCTGGTGGCGGGCAACCCGGCCGAGGGCGTGGAGATACTGATCGCCGTGTGGGACGACGGCAGCGTGACCGCACTCAACGGCCATGTGGACCTGGGCACCGGCATCCGCACCGCACTCGCGCAGATCGTGGCCGAAGAACTCGATGTGCCGCTGGCCCAGGTGAACATGGTGCTGGGCGACACCACCCGCGCGCCCAACCAGGGCGCCACCATCGCCAGTGCTTCCATCCAGATCCACGCCAAGCCCCTGCGCACCGCCGCCGCGCAGGCGCGCCACTGGCTGGTGGCGCAGGCCGCAGAGCGGCTGGGCGTGCCGGTGGATCAATTGCAGGTGCGCGCGGGGGTGGTGCAGGTCACTGCAGACCCTTCGCACCAAGTGGCCTACGCCGCGCTGCTGGCGGGCGCTCACACCACGCTGGAGCTGGTGGATGCCACGGCCACCAAGGCCGCCGCCGATTACACCTTGGTCGGCCAATCCGTGCCGCGCGTGGACATCCCCGCCAAGGTCAATGGCGAGCTGGTGTTTGTGCACGACATGCGCGTGCCCGGCATGCTGCACGGCCGCGTGGTGCGCCCGCCGTATGCGGGGGCGGACCATGGCGACTTCATCGGCAACACGCTCGAATCGGTGGACCAGCAGTCCATCGCCCACATCCCCGGCATCCGCGCCGTGGTGGTGATCCGTGACTTTGTGGGCATCGTCGCCGAGCGCGAGGAACAGGCCGAGCAGGCGCTGCGCGATCTGAAAGTGCGCTGGAAGGACTGGCCCGGCTTCCCGCGCCAGGACAGCACCGAGGCGCTGGAACAAGCCATCCGCGCCAACCCCGCCACGCAGCGCCGTCTGGTGGACGAAGGCGATGTAGAGGGTGCCCTGGCCGCGCTGTCTGCCAACGGCCGGCCCATGCCGCGCACCTATGTGTGGCCCTACCAGATGCACGGCTCCATCGGCCCGTCCTGCGCGGTGGCCGAATGGCGCAGTGATGACAGCACGGGCCGCCCGCGCATGGCGGTGTGGGCGGGCACGCAAAACCCCCATGTGCTGCGCGCCGACCTGGCCCGCCTGATGGGTCTGCCCGATGTGGACATCGACCTCATCCGCATGGAGGCCGCAGGCTGCTATGGCCGCAACGGTGCCGACGATGTGGCGGCCGATGCCGCGCTGCTCTCGCGCGCGGTGGGCGCCCCGGTGCGCGTGCAGCTCACGCGCGAGCAGGAGCACCAGTGGGAGCCCAAGGGCACGGCGCAGCTCATGCAGGTGCGCGGCGGGCTCAAGGCCGATGGCACCGTGGCGGCGTATGACTTTGAAACGTCCTACCCCTCCAACGGCGCGCCCACGCTGGCCCTGCTGCTCACCCGCACCATCGAGCCCGTGGCCCAGGCCTACGAGATGGGCGACCGCACCGCGCGCCCGCCCTACCAGTACGACAACCTGCGCGTGGCCGTCAACGACATGCCGCCCATCGTGCGCGCGTCGTGGCTGCGCGGCGTGTCGGCCCTGCCCAATTCGTTTGCGCACGAGTCGTATGTGGACGAGCTGGCCACTGCTGCGGGGGTGGACCCGGTGCAATTCCGCTTGCAACTGCTGAACGACCCGCGCGCCGCCGAGCTGGTGCAGGCCACCGCCGAAAAGGCGGGCTGGATTCGCCGCACCGGCCCGCAGCAGCGGCCGCTGGGTGGAGACTGGGTGCAAGGCCAGGGCTTTGCCTATGCCCGCTACATCCACAGCAAATGGCCCGGCTTTGGCGCCGCCTGGGCCGCCTGGGTGGCCGATGTGGAGGTTAACAAAAAGACCGGCGAGGTGCACGTGCGCCGCGTGGTTGTGGGGCACGACGCTGGCCTGATGGTGAACCCCGCCGGGGTGGAGCAGCAGGTGCACGGCAACGTGCTGCAGACCACCAGCCGCGCGCTCAAGGAGCAGGTGACGTTCGAGCCCGTCAAGCAGGCCGTGGACAACCGCGAGTGGGGCAGTTACCCCATCCTGAGCTTCCGCGAGGTGCCGGTCATCGAGGTCATGCACATGCCCCGGCAGGACGAGGCGCCGCTGGGCTCGGGCGAGTCGTCGTCCGTGCCGGGAACGGCGGCCATTGCCAATGCAATCTTTGATGCGACGGGCGTACGCTTCCGCGCGCCGCCCTTCACACCCGAGGTGGTGCGCGCCGGGCTCAACCCCTTGCCCGGCGGCGCAGGCGAGGCGGCTGCAGGCAGCACCCCACCCACTGAGCAGGCCGAGGTATTGCCCACGCTGGAACTGCCCGCACCCACCGTGCCCACCAGCGCCACATGGCCCGCCCAGCGCAGCCCCTGGGCCCGCGCCTTGGCCCTGGCCGCTGGTGGCATCGCCGTGGGCGCGGCGCTGCTGGGCTGGCGCCCCTCCATCGCGCCCGTGGTGCAGACGGCGGGCGCGTCGGTTTACAACGCCGCCACCATCGAGCGCGGCCGCCTGCTGGCTGCTGCGGGCGACTGCGTGGTGTGCCACACCGCCCCCGGTGGCATGCCCAACACGGGGGGCCGCGCCATGGACACCCCGTTCGGCAAGGTCTACACCACCAACCTCACGCCCGACGCCGAGACCGGCATCGGCCAGTGGTCCTTCAGCGCTTTCCAGCGCGCCATGCGCGAAGGCATCTCGCGTGACGGCAAACACCTGTACCCCGCGTTCCCCTACACGTCGTTCGCCAAGATGAGCGACGACGACCTGACCGCGCTGTACGCCTACCTGATGGCGCAACCCGCCGTGCGGGCCGAGGTGCCCAAGGCCGAGTTGACCTTCCCCTTCAGCGTGCGCCCGCTCATGGCGGGCTGGAACGCGCTGTTCCACGAGGCGACCCCGTTCAAGCCCGACCCGACCCGCCCGCCCGAATGGAATCGGGGCGCCTACCTGGTGCAGGGCGTGGGCCACTGCGGCGCCTGCCACACGCCGCGCAATGCGCTGGGGGCTGAGCTGGGTGGCGCTGCGTTTTTGTCGGGCGCCATGGTGGATGGCTGGGAGGCGCCTGCACTCACCGGCCTGTCGAAGGCGCCCGTGCCCTGGACGGCCGATGCGTTGTATGGCTACCTGCGCCACGGCCACAGCCCGCAGCACGGCAGCGCCTCCGGCCCCATGGCGCCCGTGGTACGCGAGCTGGCGCATCTGCCCGACGACGACATCCGCGCCATGGCGGGCTACCTGGCCTCGTTCACCGCTACGGAAGCGGCTACCCAGCCAGCCACCCTGCCTGTGTCTGACCCGCAGCAGCGCGCCCAAACCGCCGTGGCCCAGGCCGCCGCGCTGGCCCCGCAGCCCGGCCAGGCCCAGCGCCTGTTCGACGGCGCCTGCGCCGCCTGCCACCACGACGGCGACGGCCCGCGCCTGCTGGGCGTGAACGTGCCCCTGGCGCTGAACAGCAACCTGCACAGCGACCGGCCCGACAACCTGCTGCAGGTCATCGTGCACGGCATCCGCGAGCCCGCCGCGCGGGGCATCGGCTTCATGCCCGGCTTTGGCCACGCGCTCAGCGACGCGCAGATCACCGAGCTGGCGGGCTACATGCGCCAGCGCTACGCGCCGGGCCGCCCTGCGTGGCGTGATGTGCCCGAGGCGCTGGCGCGTGTGCGGGCGGGGCCCGCACATCCTTGATCATCAAGTTTTGAAGTGTTTTAGGCCGCTAGCGCTTGTTGGGTAATCGCTAGATGCTATAAAAATTCGAGCATCTGCAGGCGCAGTGTTCAGCCCGACAATCGGGCCAGCAACACCTGCACACACCATGACACAAGCCCTCGCATTGCCATCGCACAGCGCCTTGCGCACCCCGCACCGGCGCGCGCAGCGCATAGGCGGGGCCGCAACGCTGGCCCTGTGTTGCCTGGCCCTCACGGCCTGCGGGCCGGACGTGCAGGGGTCGCCCAAGCCGCCCCCGGCGTTTGGTCCCGTGCAGAGCAGCTGGTTCGGCTGCCCATCCCTGCAAGGCGTGTACGCCTGGCCGCCGGTGGAGCCTGCGGGTGTGCGGGGCCGCCTGCCGTTTTTTACTGGCTCGGCCGAGATGCAGGTATGGGTGCAGCAGCAGCGCGGCGAAACCACGCTGCGCACACGCACCATCAACCGCGCGCGCAACGTGCGCACCTCGCTCACCCGGCAGTGGAGCCTGGTCACCTACGGCGGCGCGCAGGCCCGCTGCAGCTCCGGCATGCTCGACCTGGCTCCGCAGACCGCGCCGTCCGGCAACGAGCCGGGGACCTCCGGCGTGCTGCAGGGTTTCAGGCTGGCGCTGCTAAAGGACGGCGGGCTGGCCGTGGGCAAGCGCACCGTCAGCACGGGCAACAAGGGCTCGTACTTCTCGTGGGGCGGGCAGTCCTACGGCAGCTACGACGCGCCCGATGTGGAGACCTGGACCTGGCTCAAGCTGGCCCGCACCGCTGCGGGGGACAGCGAGCCGCCGGTCATCGACGCCTATGCGCCAGGGGCCCCCGCTCCTTAGGCGCATTGGCAATGGAGCGGTGCGCAAAAAAGGCCGCGAACTTCCCCATTTATCGCGCCACCGCCTGCGCCGCCACCTCGGCACAGTGGCATCGGGGCTTGGTCCATGGTGGGGCAGGCCCGGGCGCCCGCATTGTTGTGGCAGGCGCCCACGTCATCGGCCTGCCCAAGCAGCGGCCGTCCACTGTCGTTCAAGGAGAAGACCATGCCCGCTAGTGAACTGGAAATCCACGAGATCGTGCTGCGATTGCTGCGTGAAGGCTATGCCGCCCTGACCGCCGCCCAACGCAGGGTGGTAGACACGCTGATGGCGGTGTGCTGACGCGCCACGCGGCCATTCAAAGTCAATTTTGAGTCTTTTAGGGCCCTAGCGCTGGTCCCGATTGCACTGGTAGCTACTAAAAATGTAGCAATTGCAATTCGGCTCGCATGGCCCGCGCAATGAGGCGCATGTCGTGGTCGCTCACGGCAAACAACCCAAAGCGGAACTTGCTGCTCCAGCGCTGGCGGTCGTCCACAAACTCCAGCGCGTCCAGCAGCGGCGCAATCGCCGCCTCACGTGCAGGCACATAGGCCACGTCCCGCCGCGACGGCACAAACCCGCCGCCCATGTCAAACGCATACGGCGCGCCCGACTGCACGATGCCGATGGAAACAAACGCCTGCAGCCGGTCCTTGCCACCCATCGTGATGGTGGGCGCGTAGTACGCCACGCGGTCGCCGGGCCGTATGCGCTGCAGCGGCGCCACCTTGCCATGGCACACCTGCATGTAGCCCGCGCCAGGCGTGGCGCAGCCCCGGCGGGCGTGCTGGGCGCAGGCCACGGCAATCCAGTTGCGGCGCGTGGTGGCTACGGGGGGCGCTGCCGACACAGGCATGTCGTTGCGCGCAGGCTCGGCATCCGGCCAAAGGGGGTGTTGCAGCACGGCGTCGGTCATGAGAAAGCTCCTGGTCAGAGAAGCCACCGATGGTGCAGACGTGCTGCTGACACCGCAGTGTCAGTACCTTTGCAGCATCCCTGTCAGCAGCGCACGGGTTCTCAGACCAACTGCCCCCACTGCCACAGTGCAAACCCGCCCAGCAGCAGGGCCGACGCCCGGTTGATGCGCTGGCGCCAGGCGGGCGTAAAGCGCTGCCGCTGGTAGGCAATCGCGCCGGTCAGCAGCAGCCACCAGGCGGCAGAGCCCACCAGCACGCCCGCCACCATCCAAAGCGGCGACGGCAGGCTGGGTCGACCTGCCCCCAGCGAGCCAAACACCGCAATGAACGACACGATGGTGGCTGGGTTGGCCAGCGTCAGCGCAAACGTGCCTGCCGCCAGGCCCAGCAGCCCCCGCGCATCGCGCGCCGGGGCGGCGCTGTGGGCCACCGGCGCGTGCCAGGTGCGCCACGCCAGCACCAGCAGCAGTGCGCCGCCGCCCAGCGCCAGCGGCGTCTTGGCCTGGGTCAGCCCATCGATGAGCCAGCGCACGCTGAAGGCACCCACGGCGCCATACACCGCATCGGCCGCAGCGGCGCCCAGGCCGGTGGCCAGCCCGGCCGCCAGGCCCCGCTCCAGGGTGCGTTGCATGGTCAACAAGCCAATGGGGCCCACGGGGGCCGCGATGAGCACGCCGATGACGGCGGCTTGCAGAAACACGGTGATTGAGGTCAAGTCCATGCACCAATGCTAGGTCGGCGGCGGGCGGTGGAGAATGCAGAAAATTCGGCGAATCCAGAATTGGGTTTCGTTTTTTTCTGTGCCAACCGATAAAGGCTTTTATGGAAGTCGATGACAAAGCCTGGCGCTTGATCAGCGCGCTGCAGGCCGATGGCCGCGCCTCGCTCAAGGAACTGGCCGAGGCCGTGGGCCTGTCGGTGCCCGCCACGCTCGAGCGCCTGCGCCGCCTGCAAGAGGCGGGCGTGGTGCGCGGCGTGCATGCCGACATCGACCCCGCCAAGGTTGGCTACGGCGTGCGCGCCGTGGTGGGCATCAACGTGCCGCAGCCCGGCAAGAAGGCGCTGATCGACAAGCTGCGTCAGTCGCCCCAGGTGCTCGAATGCCACCATGTCAGCGGCAACGACTCGTACGTGATGCAGGTCGTGGCGCGCGACCTGCCCGATCTGGAGCGCTTTCTGGGCGACATCAACGGCTATGGCGAAACACGCACGTCCATCGTGTTCTCCACGCCCATCCCGCTGCGCGGCCTGGCCCGCCCGGAGGCGGGCTGATCCACCCCTCAGAACGTGATCTTCACCGACGCCGCACTGCGCTGCGCGTCGCCATGGAACACGGCCTCGATGTTGTTGCCATCCGGGTCCAGCACAAAGGCGGCGTAGTAGCCGGGGTGGTAGGGGCGTTCGCCCGGTGCGCCGTTGTCGGTGCCGCCGTGGGCCAGCGCGGCTTGGTAGAAGGCATCCACCATTGCCCGGTCCTGCGCCTGAAAGGCCAGGTGCGTGCGGCCGGTGAGGTGGCCTTGCGCAGCAAGGCTGTCGGCTGACGACACAAACAGCTCGTCCGCCCAGAAATAGCCCTCGTCCGCGCCACCCATCGGCACCTTCAGCGCCCCCAGCGCGGCTGTGTAAAACGCCTGGCTGGCCGCCAGATCGCGCACAACGAGCTGGATGTGGTCAATCAGCCGGCCCCGGTGCAGTTCCTGTGTTTCCATGCGGTTGTCCCTTCTTCAAGAAAGTGCGTGCAAACCCACGCGGTTGCCATCCAGGTCATGGATGTGCGCAAAAAATCCCATGCCCGGCGGCAGGGCCTGGCGCGGCAGGGCCACCTGGCCGCCCTGCGCCACCACGCGCTCCAGTGCGGCGTCGAGCGAGGGCGATGCGTCCAGGTACACCAGGGTGCCGCTGCCCGATACCTGCGGTGCCGTCGGGCCCATCATCAACGCGCCGCCCACGCCGTCTGATGCGCCGTCGTAGGGAAACACAGCACCTTCGCTGGGCCCCATGTTCTCGCGGCGCAGGGGCTGGCCCAGCACGGTTTCATAAAAAGTCTGGGCGCGGTCGAGTTGGGTGGTGGGGATTTCAAACCAGGTGATGGCGTTTTTCATGCAAAGGCTCCTTGTGTGTGCAAACTCAAAAAAGAAGCCTTGATGGTCGCGGCGGCCTGCTGACAGCGCAGTGTCAGCAGCGTGTCACCGGGCTCACGCGCTCCGGCCCGGGCTTGATGCCGCAACCTGCGCGCGAAAGCTGCGCGGCGACAAGCCTGCATCGCGCGTGAAGGCGCGGGTGAAGTACGCCGGGTCGGCATAGCCCAGCGTGTAGGCAATGGTGGCCACGCCCAGGTGCGTGTAGGCCAGGTTGCGCCGCGCCTCGCGCATCAGGCGCGCTTCAATCAGCCGCTGGGCCGATACGCCCGTGGTGGCCCGTGCCACGCGGCTCAGGTGCGTGGGCGACACGGCCAGCGCGCGCGCATAGTCCGCCACCTGCCAGTGCTCCAGAAAATGCGCCTCAATTAGCGCCTCCAGCCGCTGCACCAGGCTGGACTCTGGTGCAGCGGTGTCGCCCGGGCTGTGGTCTTCAATGGCCCGTGCCACCCAGCCCAGCAGCGTGGCGCTCAGGCCCCGCAGCACCAGCGCACGCGCCTTGGCGCGGCCCGAGAACTCCTGCCAGATCTGCCCCATGGCCTGGCTGATGGGTGGGCTGGCGGTGACCACGGCGGGCCGCGCCAGATCGCGACGCACATCGCCCACGCGCACAAAAATTTCGTCCATCAATTCATCGGCCAGCGTGGCCACCCAGCCCTGTGTGTGCTGCGTGAACCGAAACGCGTGCACATGGCCCGGCGGCACGTTGATGAGCGCACCGGCGGCCAGCGCGTGCTGCTCGCCATCCAGGTGCGCCACGCCGCCGCCCGATTCGATCAGCAGCACCTGGTGCAGCCGCGTGTGCCGGTGCGGGGCCAGCTCCCAGTCGTGCAGCACCGATCGCGCGGCAATCGTCTCGCAGTGCAGCACATCGGGCAGGTGCTGCGACTCGCCGAACAGGCTGTACGACTGGATGCTGCTGTGGTTCTCCGCCATGTTCGAAAAGTGCATGTTCTGGCTCCATCCGTCCATTCAACGCGGCGACTGTGCCACGTATCTTTGGGTGGTCCGTTTGACCCATGTCATGAACGCACCAACCACACCAGGAGACACCATGAAAACCCAGGTTTGCATCATCGGCGGAGGCCCCTCGGGCCTCATGCTCTCGCAGCTCTTGCACCTCAAGGGCATCGACACCATCGTGCTGGAGCGCCAAAGCCGCGAATACGTGCTCGGCCGCATCCGCGCCGGCGTGCTGGAGCACGGCTTTGCCGCACTGATGCGAGAGGCCCAGTGCGGCGAGCGCATGGACAAGGAAGGCGAGATCCACGACGGCTTCATCATCGCCCACGACGGCAAGATGGACCGGGTCGATTTGCACAAGTACAGCGGCGGCAGCTCCGTAGTGGTCTACGGCCAGACCGAGCTGACGCGCGACCTCTACGAAGCGCGCGACCGCATGAAGGGCGTCGTCATCCACAACGCCGAAGACGTGCAGCCCCACGACCTGAAAAGCGCCAACCCGTATGTCACCTACCGCAGTGGCGACGAAGTGGTGCGCATCGACTGCGACTTCGTCATCGGCGCCGACGGCTTCCACGGCGTGAGCCGCAAGTCCATCCCGCGCGACGTGCTCAAGGAATACGAAAAGGTCTACCCCTTCGGCTGGCTGGGCGTGCTCTCGCGCACCAAGCCCGTCTCGCCCGAGCTGATCTACGCCAAGCACGAACGCGGCTTTGCGCTGTGCTCGCTGCGCTCGCAGGTGCTGAGCCGCTACTACATCCAGGTGCCGCTGACCGACACGGTGGAAGACTGGTCCGACGAAGCCTTCTGGGCCGAGCTCAAGCGCCGCCTGCCCGCCGAGGTGGCCGCACAGCTCATCACCGGCGCATCCATCGAAAAGTCCATCGCCCCCCTGCGCTCCTTCGTGGCCGAGCCCATGCGCTACGGCAACCTGTTCCTGGCGGGCGACGCCGCCCACATCGTGCCGCCCACCGGCGCACGGGGCCTGAACAGCGCGGCGTCTGACATCTACTACCTGTACCACGCCATGGTGGCGCACTACAAGGATGGCGACAGCACCGGCCTGGACAAGTATTCCGAAAAGGCCCTGGCCCGCGTGTGGAAGGCCCAGCGCTTCTCGTGGTGGATGACGACGATGCTGCACACCTTCCCGGATTCCATCGCGTACGACCAGAAGCTGCAGGACACGGACCTGGCGTATCTGTTCTCGTCGGAGAAGGCGCTGGGGTCGCTGGCGGAGAACTACGTGGGGTTGCCGTTCTGAGCATCCGGCATTCGTACTGCCACCCAATCAAAGGCTTGCATGGGGTTCTCTCATGCAGGCCTTTTTTGCGCCCAGATCGGCATTCGGTGCAGGCAGTCGCGTTGGGCAGCGGTCTCCATCTGCTACGCAAAATTTAGGCGGAACTGATGCTTACGCCCGCACAGCAGGCCCGATAGCATCGCACCAAGTTTTCAGATCATTTGCCCAGTGCTGTCGATGTGAGGTTCGACGATGGCTTGAACACGATGAAGCTGCCGATGCAGCGTTTTAAGGCAGTGCACTTCACATCCGATGGTGCCAATCAGCAGCCAGGAAAATCTCAAAAATGGATTGGGTCCCGATAGTCTTCATTGTGTTCAAGGTGGTCGTTTTCGGCACCGGCATGTTCTTCGCCATCAAGTGGCATTACGACCAAGGGAAGAAGGCGAAAGAAGAAGCTCGCAGATTGCAGACGGCGGCTGAGCGCGCGCCGGGGACGTTGGAGTAGGCGGCTGCCGCCCCGCGTTCGGAAGGCCCAGCCTTCTCGTGGTGGATGACGACCATGCTGTATCCCTTCGCCGATTCGCTGGTCCCCCTCGGCATGCTGTTAGACTATTTTTTTAGCTGTTTCAATTCGTTTCATGATCACCACGGCAACCTCGATTGAGCGCCGAGCCGAATTCGCGACCGAGGCGGAATTCGTTGACCGCTTCATCGGCAAGCTTGCTCAAGGCAGGACCACGTTTGGCAAGGTGCAAATCACGAAGGAGTGGGATCACCACACCGGATTCGTTGATGTCCTTGTTCGACATCGTCGAAAGACCCTGGTGGCCTTCGAGGCCAAGTTGGATAACTGGAAGAGAGCGTTTCATCAGGCGTATCGCAGTACAGCGTACGCCAACAAGTCATACGTCATCGTCCCTGCTCATGTGGCCATCAGAGCCCTCAGGGAGCGAGGTGAGTTCGAGTTGAGAGGGGTGGGACTATGTTCATTCGACGGGAAGTCCGTGCAAGTGCTCATCGAAGCATCCGAGCAGGGCGCGCTATTGACATGGCTGCGCGCGCAGGCGCACGAGCATTTCGACGCGCTGGAAGATGAGCGCCGCGTTGAACCTCGACGCAGCTGCCGCTCAGCTTTGCCAGCAATGCGGGTTTGAGTTCCGAGGGCTCCTCGGCAGGGGCGCCTTCAAAAGTGCCTATCTCGCGGTCTATAACGGCGCTCCGTTTGCTCTGAAGCTCGCCGCTGTTTCAGGTGGGACGGATCGGCTCGTCCGTGAGGCGGAGGCTCTCCGGGACTGTGAGCATCCTTCCCTCGCCAAGCTATTTCAGGCCTTCGCACATAGCCACGCTGGTCACCAACTCTGGGTGGTTTACGAGGAGTATCTCGGAGGAGGCACTTTGGAAGCGGGCCTTAAGCAGTGGCCTATCACGCCTGATTCAGTACGCTACGTCGGGATCGGCCTCGCGGAAGCCCTGGAGCATCTACACGATAAGCGGTTGGTCCATCGCGATATCAAGCCCGCCAACATTATGTTTCGGGGGGGTAGTGACAAGCGCCCGGTGTTGACAGACTTCGGCATTGTCCGGATGTTGGATCAGCCTACGTTGACTCATGCGTTCATGCAAATGGGCCCCGGGACACCTGCATATGCAGCACCTGAGCAACTCAACAACGAAAAGAGCTTGATCGACTGGCGGACTGACCAGTTCGATCTTGGGCTCGTGCTCGCGGAGTGTCTCTTGGGGCACCACCCTTGGGCCGCGTCTGGCAAGTCAATCCATGACGCCATCCTTACGGTTGCTTCCCGCCAGGAACTACCGGCAGCAAGCGCGCAGCGTCTGCATGACCTCGGCTTCGCCAGCTTGACCCAGGCACTCAAAGTCTGGCCTGTAGCACGCTACCGAAGACCCACGGATTTCATCGACGCCTTGAAACGCAATTGAGAGGAGTAGCGCTATGGCTGCATATCTACAACTGGGTCACAACTCTTGGAACCTCTTCGAAGAACCTGACATTGGTAGGTACGCGGGGATGGTGCTCAGCCCGGTAAACGATAGTCCTGCCGACGTTGCTGCAGGGCTAACCAGGCTTGGGGATTTGCGCCCCAACCTCGACGTCATCCTCGACCCACAGCTATACAACCCCGCAGTAGACAAGGGGCTTATGGATCGGTGGTCGTACTTCCCCTCGGATTTCGCGACTGCCAACCATGCTGATGCGGCATGGTGGATTCGTCGTGGAATCGAAGTGGTAGAGGAGGGGGCCAAGTTAGGTGTAAACGCAATTTGTTCACCAGCTCTGCTACCTAGGCGTTTCGAAGACGCGTACTACAGCCTTATGGTCGAAATAGCAGACGCTACGTGGCAGGAAGCGTCTATTCATGGGCTCCAGACGCTACTAACAGCAATCGTTAGCCTAAGCGACCTAGCCAATCCATCCAGGGCTTACGCGATTGCATCCGTCTTATCGCGTAGCCGCTGTGACCGGATTTATCTCACGTTCCTCAACGAAGACGTCAAGCAGCAGCGCGAGCCACTTGCTGACCCTGCAGGCCTTCCTACTGCGGTGCACCTCGTCAAGCTGCTCTCCGCCCAGATGCGCGTCCACGTCGCCTTCGCGTCTCACGACTTGGTGATGTGGAAGTACGCTGGTGCGACGGATATCTCTTCGGGTAAATACATGAACCTGCGACGGTTCTCGCCCGGACGGTGGCAAGAGGAGAAGGGTGGAGGGCAGCAGGCCGCCTACTGGACGGAAGGAAGCCTGCTGACCTTGCTTCGCAGCGCCGACGTTGAACGCCTTCGGAGAGACGGTTGGTTTGGCGATAAGGACCTTTCTGACAACCCGGCCAGCGGCCGGATCATGGAGCTGATACAGACGGGCTCTACGAAGCTTTGGGTGAAGGAGTCCTGGCTCCAGTATCTCCGCTGGATCAGCAATGCAGAGGCCTCCTGGCATGGAAGGCCAGATGCTGCTGAGCAGTTCTTGGAGCAGTCACACCGCTTGTGGGGCGACATCGTCAACGTTCGTCGAATTCTGTTCCAGGATTGGTTCAATGAGCACGGTACTCATGTCAAGAACTGGCTGAATGCGGTGCGCGAGGGCAGCGCTCGCTGACAGGTGTTGCCACCGGCGGAAATAGGACCCTGCAGATCATTGGTAAGCAGAAAACCGCTCAAGCCCTGCGACGTCAGCATGAGGGGCTTTTAGCTGCCCCTTCGCACAAACAAAAAGCCCGGCATCAGCCGGGCTTCGTATTTTCAATCTCCCCTCACTTACAGCTAAAACTGCTCGCACTCTCCACATCCCCCGTCCCGTTGTACCTCGCCACTTTCGGGTACACACACAGCGGCCGGGTGCGGTTGGCAGACCAGCTGGCAGGCAGTTCGGCGTTGACCACCTTGGCCCCCGCACCACGTGCCTTCGCCGTCACGCTCTCCGGCGCCTTACCCTGTTCCACCCAGGCCACCAGCGGCGCCAGCATGTCGAACTGGTCGGTGGCGGGGCCGCCGGAGCAGTGGTTCATGCCGGGCACCAGGTACAGGCGGGCAAAGTCGTCGGCCTTGCCACCGTGGTGGGCCTGCACGCGGTCCATCCAGTTCGCGGTGTCGATGGGCGAGAACACGCCGTCGGCCACGCCGTGGTAGACCATCATCTTGGCGCCCCGGTTGCGCAGGGCGCTCAGGTCAGCCGCGTTGGGGGGAGTCATGTACGACCAGGATGACTCGGTGTAGACCGGTGTGGTGGCGAACATCTTGGGGTAGTCCGCGTCCATGCTGAAGTTCATTGCGTACTGCAGGCCGGTGGTGGCCTTGAAGGCGTCCAGGGTGGAGGGCGGTGTGGTGAACAAGAAGGCCACGGCACCCGCGTCGCGCGTGGTGGGCGCGTTGAAGTGCCAGAACGCAAAGTTGCTGCCTGCCACGCCGGGGTCGAACCAGGTGCCGGTGTACAGGGCTTCGCCCTTGCTGTTTTGGGGCCCGGCAAAGATGCTGGCCAGCACGTTCTTTTGCTCGGCAGAGATGCACGACCCGTCCCGCGCGGTGTTGGCAGCGGTACAGGTGGGCACGTCGCGTTGCAGGTTGAAGGCGGCTTGGCAGGCTTGCACGTCGTTCACCTGGCCGTCGGTGGCGCCGTCCAGCGCGTCGCAGCGCTCCACGATCTTGCGGCCGATGAGCTGGAATTCGGCGGGGCTCACGGCCTTGGTCAGGTCGGGCTGGCCGTTGGCGTCCTTGGTGGCCACCTTGGCGTACTGTTGGGCCTTCCACAGCTGCGCGGTGGCGGCCTTGGGCAGGCTGAAGCCGGGGTTACCCGCCAGCACGCCGTCGTACTGGTCGGCATAGCGCGATGCGGCCACCATGGCGTGGCGGCCGCCGTTGGAGCAGCCGGCGATGTACGAGCGGTCGGGGCCCTTGCCGTAGGCGCCCTTGATCAGGTCCTTGGCCATGGGGGTGAGGGTGCCCACGGCCTGGTAGCCATAGTCGCGTCGGGCCTGGGGGTCCAGGCCAAAGAAGGGCGTGGGCGCGCCGTGGCCCGCGTCAGAGCTGAGCACGGCAAAGCCTTGCACCAGGCCGGGGGCCACGGGGGCGGCGCCGCTCACCGCGCCGAGTGCAGTCACCACGCTGCCGTCCAGCCCGCCGTTGGCCTGGTGCAGAAAGCGGCCGTTCCAGTTGACGGGCATGCGGATCTCAAAACCGATGGCGTAGCTGGCGCCGTCCACGGGGCCGGTGCGCTCTTTCATCTTGCCTTTGACGAGGCAGTGCGCCGGTGCCTGGGTGGTGTTGCCCTGCAGCGTGATTGGGCCCTCGGCCACCATCTCTGCCGAGGTGATGCGCGTGTCGGGCAGCGCAAGGCTCTGGGCCAGGGTGGTGCAGTTTTTCAGCGTGGCGGGTGTGGCGGCGCCCAGCTGCGGCGGGGGCGTGGTGCGCGGCGCATTGGCGCAGCCCGCCAGCAGCGTGGCGGTGCCCAGAGCCATGGCCAGGGCCGAAAAAGGGAGGGTGCGCGGGAGGGGGTGTGGCATGCGATGTCTCCAGGTGGGCGGGGGAAGGGCGCAGTCAAAAAAGGCCCTGGCCGCAGTGGCCAGGGCCGGGGCACTACTTGCAGCTGAAGCTGCTGGCGCTTTCGATATCACCCGTGCCGTTGTAGCGCGCCACCTTGGGGTAGGCGCACAGCGGGCGGGTGCGGTTAGCAGACCAGCTGGCGGGCAGCTCCAGGTTGGCACCGGCGGCATTGCCAGCGCCGCGCGCCTGGGCGATCACCTTGTCGGGGGCCTGGCCCTTTTCGACCCAGTTGACCAGCGGGGTCAGCATGTCGAACTGGTCGGTGGTGATGCCGCTGCCGCAGTGGCCCATGGCGGGCACGGGGAACAGGCGCGCAAAGTTGCTCGCATCGCCCTGGTTGGCAGCGGCCACGCCCTTGTACCAGTTCACGGTGTCGTCGTACGAGAACACGGCATCGCCCGTGCCGTGGAACACCATGACCTTGGCGCCACGGCCTTTCAGCTTGGCCAGGTCGGTGGGGTTGGGCGGCGTCATGAACGACATGGACGATTCGGTGAACGTGGCGTTGGTGGCAAAGATGGAGGCGGCCAACTGGTCAATGTTGGCCGTGGCCAGCGTCTGCTGCACGGGGGGCGTGCTGAACACGGTGCCCGAGGACAATGGGTCCAGCACCTGGCCGATCACGAACTCCCAGGTCGCCCAGTCCTGGTTGGCGATGCCGGGGTCCAGCGGGAAGGTGCTGTAGATGGCGGCGCCTGCCGATGTCTTGGCCCCGGTGTGGATCTCGGCCACCATCGTCTTTTGTTCGGCAGTGAGGCAACTGCCATCGCGCGCGCCGGTGCAGGTGGGCACGTCGTCGTTCAGCTTGAACTGGGTCTGGCAGGCCGCCACATCGCCGACGATGCCGTCGGTCACGCCGTCCAGCGCATCGCACTTGGCCAGGATGCGGTTCGATACCAGCGTGCGCTCGGCGGGGGTGAATGCGGTGCCGATGTCGGGCACCGGAAAGCCGCCCAGCCAGGCGGGCGCGGTGGTCATGGCGCCGGGCGTGGCCAGGGCCGCGTACTTCTTGGCGCCCCACACCTGGCTGACTGCTGCCTTGGGCAGGTTGAAGCCTGGGTCGCCCGCGAGGAAGCCGTCGTATTCATTGGCCAGCCGCGACATGGCCACCATGGTGTGGCGCCCGCCGTTGGAGCAGCCGCCGAAGTACGAGCGGTCTGGCGCGCGGCCATAGGCCAGCTCGATGGCGTTCTTGGCCATGGGTGTGAGCTTCTGGGGCGCCTGGTAGCCGTAGTCCAGGCGGGCTTGCGGATCGAAACCGAAGGTGTTGTTCTGTGCGCCGGTGTGGCCGGCATCCGAGCTGATGACCGCAAAGCCTTGGAGCAAGGCGCTGGTCACCTGCACGCCCGAGCTGTAGCTGCCGGTGGCGGGCACCACGCTGCCGTCCAGCCCACCGTTTGCCTGGTAGTAGAAGCGGCCGTTCCAGGCGTTGGGCAGGCGCATCTCGAAACCGATGGCGTAGTTCTTGCCATCCACAGCGCTGACGCGCGAGTGCATGGTGCCGGTGATCTGGCAGTGCGCTGCCACGGGGGTGCCCGCCACGGTCAGCGTACCTGCCGCTACGGGGCTGGCCGCCGTGATGGTGGTGTTGGGAAAGTTGATGCGTGCGGCCAGGTCGCTGCACGATTTCAAGGTGCCCGGGTTGGCGGCTGCCAGCTGCGGCAGCCCTGCATCTGACGATCCCCCTCCGCACCCGATCAGCAGGGCTGCCGGCAGGGCCGACAGGGCGAGGGGGTGGATGCGCATTCTTCTTTTCGTAATGGTCATGCTGTTGTCTCCGTTTGTTATCTGAGGCCCAGGGAAACCCGCAGCGCGGCCTCAATGCACTGCAGGAGTTGGTGCAGCCCTACCAGCGATTGCTACTGATGTTGTAGCTGTTAGCGCTTGTCCATCAAGCGCTGGCGGCCAATTTGTTTTTGATTTCCAGAGACTGTGCAATGCGTTGGCGCAGGATGGCGGCGCGCATGTCGAATTCGGGCAGCACCCACTGGGTGAGTGCCTGGGCAGGGGCGTTCCAGCGCTCGCCGTGGCTGGCCGCGCCGATCTGGCACCAGGCCCAGTCCAGCAGCACCAGCGCCACGGCGCGCAGGTAGTCGTCGGCCACCCAGTAGGGCAGCTCGGCGTCGGACTGGGCGGCAATCGCCAGCGTCTGTGTGATCTCCACCAGCGCATGGCGTCGTGCGCTGGCCGCAGGGCTGGGCGCTGTGCCGGGCAGTGTGGCCAGCAGCGCCGCCAGGCCCTGGCCGCCATCGGCCAGCACCTTGCGCACCAGCAGGTCGATGGCCTGGATCTCGTTGGTGCCCTCGTAGATCATGGCCACGCGCGCATCGCGCACGATCTGCTCGATGCCCCATTCGCGCACATAGCCGTGGCCGCCAAACACCTGCAGGCAGGCGCTGGCGCCGTGAAAGCCCTGGTCGGTGAGCGCGGCCTTGAGCACGGGCGTGACCAGTGCACACCAGCGCTGGGCGGCGGCGCGCTCGCCCGCGTCGGTGCTGTGTTTGGCCACATCGAGCTGCAGTGCCGTGTGGTAGGCCAGCACACGGCCGCCGTCGATCCAGGCGCGCTGGGTTTGCAGCGTGCGGCGGATGGCGGGGTGGTCCTGGATGAGGCTGGTGTCTTTGGCGCCGGGCGCGCGCATCTGGCGGCGCTCTGCCGCGTAGGCGCTGGCCTTTTGCCATGCGGCTTCCAGCAGGCCGATGCCTTGCAGGCCCACATGCAGGCGCGCGGCGTTCATCATCACGAACATGGCGTTCAGGCCCTTGTTCGGCTCGCCCACCAGCCAGCCGGTGGCGTCGTCAAAGCGCATCACGCAGGTGGGGCTGCCGTGCAGGCCCATCTTTTCTTCGATGCGCTCGCACACCACGGCATTGCGGCTGCCGTCTGGGAGCACTTTCGGTACGAGGAACAGCGACAACCCCTTGGGCCCCGCCGGTGCATCGGGCAAGCGCGCCAGCACCAGGTGCACGATGTTGTCTGTCAGGTCGTGCTCGCCGCCAGAGATAAAAATCTTGCTGCCGTTCACCCGCGCGCTGCCATCGGGCTGCGGCACACCGCGCGTGCGCACCAGGCCCAGGTCGCTGCCCGCGTGGGCTTCGGTCAGGCACATGGTGGCCAGCCATTCGCCCGTGGAGACCTTCTCCAGGTACTGCGCCTTGAGGGCATCGCTGGCGTGGTGCTTGATGCATTCGTACGCGCCATGCAGCAGGCCGGGCGCCATGGTCCAGCCATGGTTGGCACCGGCCAGCCATTCAAACAGCACACACTCCAGCACCGCAGGCAGGCCCTGGCCGCCGTCGTCGGGTGCGCACGACAGCGACGGCCAGCCCGCCTGCCAGAAGGCCTGGTAGGCATCGCGAAATCCTGCGGGCGTGTGCACTTTGCCTGCGGCAAACCGGCAGCCTTCCTCATCGCCCGTGCGCTGCAACGGGGCGATGGCGTTGTCGACGAACTTGGCTGCCTCGTCCAGCACCTGCGCAGCCAGCTCGCCATCGGTGTCGGCAAACGGCGCCAGCGCCTGCCAGCGGCTGGGCGCCTGCAACACGTGGGTCAGCAGATGCTGGATGTCGGCAAGGGCTTGGCGTGCTTGCATTAAATGCTCACTATTTGATAGCTATTGGCGCTTGATGGATAAGCGCTGGAGGCCGTTTTCTTCTGAATTTCGTCTGCACAAGCCTGGTGGCTGCTTGCGCGCTGGCTTCGACAGGCTCAGCCCGAACGTGTGAGGTGGGTCGCTGCAGTGATGGCGCAGTGCCCTGTGTAGTGACCCAAGCCGCAAACACTGTCGCGGCCGAGGCCAGCGCCACCGTGGAACTGGCTTTGCCAGGCCACGGGTGGCGTCCCCCCTCAGGGGGGAAGGCGCGTCAGCGCCTCAGGGGGGAATCAAGAATCTGCGGTGAAACCAATCTTCTTGATCAGCGGACCCCAGGTGTCGTACTCGGCCTTCTGCCAGCGCGCTTGTTCCTCGGGCGTGGAGCCGTGGGGCATCAGGCCCACGATGGCCAGACTGTCGATGACAGACTTTTCCTTCAGGGCGGCGTTGATGGCAGCGTTGGCGGCGGCAATCACGGGCTTGGGCGTGGCGGCGGGGGCGTAGAAGCCAAACCATTCTTCGGTGGTCAGCTCGGGGAAGCCCTGCTCGGCGAACGTGGGCACATCAGGAACGTACTGCGAGCGCTTGGGGCCCGAGGTGGCCAGGATGCGCAGCTTGCCCGCCTTGTAGTTGGCAATGAAGTCACCGTGCGGCGTGACCATGGCAGCCACCTGGCCGCCCACCACGTCCGTCACGCCGGGAATGGAGCCACGGTAGGGCACGTGGCGCAGGTCCACGCTGCTGTTGATGCCCAAGAGCGCACCCAGGAAGTGCGGCGTGGAGCCCGCGCCGGGCGAGCCGTAGCTGGCGTCCTTGGGGTTGGCCTTGGCCCAGGCCAGGAAGTCCTTCACGTTCTTCACGCTGGCGGGCACCATGGGGCCCACGGCCAGTCCGTGGTGCATCACGGCGGCAATCGACACGGGCGCGAAGTCCTTGTCGGTGTAGTTCATCTTGCTGTAGATGTGCGGGTAGTTGGCAATGGCCGAGACCTGCGCCAGCGCCAGCACCGAGCCGTCGGCGGGTGCTGCCTTCAGCGTCTCCAGCGCAATGCGGCCGCCCGCGCCGGGCTTGTTCTCCACCACGCCAGCGTTCTTGCTGAAGGCGCTGCCGCCCCACTTTTCTGCCACGCGGCGGGCCACGGTGTCGCCCGAGCTGCCAGCGGGGAAGCCGAAATACACCTTCACCTGGTCCACCTGGGCGTGGGCAGCAAAGGGGTGCAGGGCGCCCAGCGCGGCGCTGGCGCCAAAGGCCTGGACGAGTTGTCGGCGGGTGATGGTCATGGTGTTGTCTCCTGGTATGACGGGGTAAAACTCAAAAAATTGGAACGGGGCTTTTCACGCCCTCTCGTTATCTGGCAAATGGCGACGCATTTCCTGAGGCGCTCCAAACGGGCGCTGCATAAGCCAGCGCCACCGTGGAACTGGCTTTGCCAGGCCACGGGTGGCGTCCCCCAGGGGGGATGGCGCGAAGCGACTCAGTGGGGCTTCTCATCTCGGCGCCATGCGCAGTGCGCCATCGAGGCGGATGACTTCGCCGTTGAGATGGCCGTTGGTCACGATGTGGCAGGCCAGCTCGGCAAACTCCTCGGGCTTGCCCAGGCGTGGCGGGAAGGGGATGCTGGCGGCCAGCGACTGCTGCACGGCCTCGGGCAGTTCCTTCATCAGCGGCGTGGCAAACAGGCCGGGCGCCACGGTGCACACGCGGATCGCGTGCTGTGCCAGGTCGCGCGCCATGGGCAGGGTCATGCCCGCCAGGCCCGCCTTGGAGGCGCTGTAGGCCTGCTGGCCCACCTGGCCGTCAAAGGCGGCGACGGAGGCGGTGAACATCATCACGCCGCGCTCGCCGTTGTCCAGCACGTCGAGCTTGCTGCAGGCGGCGGCAAACAAACGGCTCACGTTGTAGGTGCCGATCAGGTTGATGTTGACCACGCGCACAAAGTCTTCCAGCGGCGCGGCACTGCCGTCGCGCTGCACCACGCGTTTGGCGCTGCCGATGCCTGCAACATTCATGAGAATGCGCGCGGGGCCGTGGGCGGCGGCGGCCTTGTCGATGGCGGCCTGCACGCTGGCGGCGTCGGTGATGTCGCAGGGGCAGGCTATGCCACCAATGTCTGCGGCGACTTTTTCAGCCAGTTCGGCATTGCGGTCCAGCACCGCGACCTTGGCGCCCTGGGCGGCCAGTGCGCGTGCGGTGGCTTCACCGAGGCCCGATGCGCCGCCGGTCACGAGGGCGGCTTGTCCTTGAATCTGCATGGTGGTGTCCTTGGGTAGTCGTTCAGTTCAGGTCAATTCATTTCTGGGGCACGAGGGTGAATGGCAACTTGCCTTCGTGCATGGCTTCCACCAGGTCGGCGCGGTGCTTGAGCACGGCGCGCTGGTTGATGGAGCCCTTGTCGGTGACCTCGCCCTTGTCGAGCGAGGGCGGCTCGGCCATCAGGTGCATGCGGGCCACACGCGTGGCACTGCCAGTGGCTTGTGCGGCCAGCTGGTTGATCACCTGCTGAAAGTGCTGCTGCACGGGCGCGCTCTCCAGCACCTGTGGCAGGCTGGCGTCGCTGGGCAGCCCCGCCAATGTGCGGATATGGGGCGTGGGGATCAGCAGCGCGCCCACTTCCTTGAGGTTGATGCCGGTGATGACGGCATCCTGCACATAGGGTGCGCAGGCCGCGATGATCTTGGCGCGCATGGGGCCCACGCTCACGAAGGTGCCGGTGGAGAGCTTGAAGTCCTCGGCAATGCGGCCGTCGAACTTCAGGCCCTTGTTGTGGTCGGCCTCGTCGATCCACTTCACGGCGTCGCCGGAGCGGTAGAAGCCTTCTTCGTCGAACGCCTCTTGCGTGGCCTCTGCGTTGCGCCAGTAGCCCTGCGTGATGTTGGGGCCGCGATAACGCACCTCGACCTTGCCATCAATCGGCACCAGCTTCAACTCCAGCCCCGGCGTGGGCACGCCGATGTCGCCCGCCTGCACGTTGGGGCTGTTCACGGCCACGCAGAAGGGGCAGCCCTCGGTCATGCCCAGGCCAGTGTTCATCACGATGCGCTCGCCCACCTCCTGCTCGGCCACCTCAAAGAGGGCATCCCAGATGGGTTGCGAGAGTGCGGCAGCGGCAAAGAAGAACATCTTCACGCGGCTGAGCAGGTTCTTGCGCAGCTGCGCGTCGGTCTTCATGGTGTGCGCCAGCACCTCAAAGCCCGTGGGCACGTTGAAGTACACCGTGGGCGCGATCTCGCGCAGGTTGCGGATGGTCTCGGCCATGCCCGCGGGCGTGGGGCGGCCTTCGTCCAGGTACAGCGTGCCGCCGTTGTAGATGACGATGCCGAAGTTGTGGTTGCCGCCGAAGGTGTGGTTCCACGGCAGCCAGTCCACCAGCACTAGATCTTCCTCGGCCAGCACGGGCATGGACTGGTTCATCTGCTGCAGGTTGGCGGCCCACATGCCGTGCGTGATGATCACGGCCTTGGGCGCCTTGGTGGAGCCCGAGGTGAACATGAACTTGGCGATGCTGTCGCCCGTGATGGCGGCGTGTGCGGCATCCACGGCGGGCGTGGCCTCGGTGGCCAGCAGCGCGCTGAATGGGGTGGTACTGCGGCCGGGCAGTGTGCCCTCGATCAGCGCCACCTCTACGTCGGCGCCCACCGTGGCGTTGATGGCGGCGGCAAAGCGCTCGCCGCTGCTCGCAAACACCAGGCCGGGCGTGAGGGTGTCGATGGCGTGGCGCAGCTTGTCGTAGTCCTTGCTCACGGTGGAGTAGGCGGCCGACACGGTGCACTGCGGCACGCCCGCCACCAGGCAGCCCAGCGACAGCAGGGCGTGCTCCAGGTCGTTTTCGCTGAGCATGACCACGGGGCGGTCGGCACTCAGGTTGCGGTCGAGCAGCGCTTGCGCAATGCGGCGCGCACTGTCCCATGCCTCGCGGTAGCTGATGTGCCGCCAGTCGCCCAGGCTGCCGTCGGCGTTCTTCACACGCTGCGCCATCCAGGTGCGGTCGGGCGTCGTCTGCGCCCAGTGCGCCAGGCGGTCGGTCAGGCGCACGGGGTGGGGCTGCAGGTCTTGCGTGGCGCGCACATAGACCACGCCGTTGTCGCCCTGGCGGGTGGTGACCTCGGTCACGCCAAAGCGCAGCGGCCGGTAGCGGGGGGTGGGGGCGGTTGCCATCATGGGTGCTTTCAAGAACTCACTGGCGCGGGCGGGGGCTCGCATCTTCAGGCCTTCTGGACCTTGGCTGCCTTGCCGTCGAGGAAGGCGCGCACGCGGGCCTTGGCTTCGGGCGCGCTCTGGGCAATGGCGGCCATCATGGCTTCGGTCATCAGGCCCTGGTCGGACGGCTGTTCGGCAATGCGGGGCAGCGCGTGCATGAGTGCGTAGTTGGTCAGCGGTGCGTTCTGCGCAATGCGCTGGGCCAGCTCAAAGGCCTTGTCGAATGCGGTGCCGGTGGGCACGAGGTATTGGGCAAAACCCACACGCTCGCCGTCCACGGCGTTGTAGACGCGGCCGGTCATCATCATGTCGGTCATGCGGGCCGTGCCGATCAGGCGCGGGATGCGCACCGCACCGCCGCCGCCCACGAAGATGCCGCGCGAGCCTTCGGGCAGCGCGTAGAAGGTGGATTCATCGGCCACGCGGATGTGGCAGGCGCTGGCCAGCTCCAGCCCGCCGCCCACCACCGCGCCGTGCAGCGCGGCCACCACGGGCACGGGGCCGAACTGCACGCGGTCCAGCGCTGCATGCCACATGCGCGAGTGGTGCAGGCCCTGGCCCGCGTCGCGCTCTTTCAGCTCCGAGAGGTCGAGGCCCGAGCAGAAGTGTTCGCCATCGCCATCGATCACGGCGGCGCCCACGCTGGCGGGCAGGTTGTCCATCACGTCGCGCAGAGCCAGGATCAGGCCGTCGTTCAAGGCATTGCGCTTGGCGGGGCGGGTGAGGCGGATGACCGCGATTTCCTCGCGTTCGCCACGGATTTCAAGGGAGATGTCGGAGTTCTTGGTCATGGTGGTGTGAGTGAGTTAGGGAAATTATGGTTATCAAAAATAACTAAAACAAGGCCGCAAGGCCGCTCTTTGCTAGGGGGTTTCCCTAGCTTTTCAAGCGACTCATATGGTTATGATAAATAACTAAAATTGGTGCGCAATCCAAGCAAGGACCCTGTCATGAACGCCTTCATCCCCTACGGTATCTACTGGTCGTCCCCGTTTGCCAAGTGGCAGGGCACGCTGGCCAACCTCAACGCGCTGCCGCTGGCCGCCGCCGTGGGCAAGCAGGCGCTCGCCGCGCGGGGCTACGACCTGGCCGCGGTGGACCTGGCGATCCTCGGCATCACCAACCCGCAAAAGGGCAGCTTCTACGGCCTGCCCTGGGTCACCGGCATGATGGGTATCGACCGTGTGGCCGGGCCCACGGTGCAGCAGGCCTGCGCCACCAGTGTGCGCGCGCTGCAGATGGCCGCGCAAGAAGTGGCGTGCGGCACGGCCACCAGCGCGCTGCTGGTGATGGCCGACCGCCAGTCCAATGGCCCGGTGGTCTACTACCCCGACTCCAGCGGCACCGGCGGCTACGGCATCACCGAGCACTGGGTGCCCGACAACATGGGCCACGACCCGTACGCCAAAAATCCCATGCTGCAGACCGGCGAGAACGTGGCCGCGCGCTATGGCATCAGCACCGAAGAGCAGCACGCCCTCAAGCTGCACCGCTACCACCAGTACCAGGAGGCGCTGGCCGACGACCGCGCCTTCCAAAAGCGCTACATGGCCGATGTGCCCGTCACCGACTCCAAGTTCCGCAAGCAGACGGGCACGCTGAGCACCGATGAAGGCATCTTCCCGACCACCGCCGAAGGCCTGGCCAAGCTCAAGCCCGTCAAAGAGGGTGGCACGGTGACCTTCGGCGGCCAGACGCATCCGGCCGACGGCAACGCGGGCGCCATCGTCACCACGCGCGAACGGGCCCGTGCCGTGGCGACCGACCCCGGCATCGAGGTCGAGATCCTGGGCTTTGGCATGGCGCGCGTGGAGGCGGGCTACATGCCCATGGCGCCGTCGCCTGCCGCGTTCAACGCGCTCAAGAACGCGGGCCTTTCCATCAGCGACGTGGCGGCCATCAAGACGCACAACCCCTTTGCCGTGAACGACATCGCCCTGGCGCGCGACACCGGCTTTGCCTGGGAGCGCATGAACAACTACGGTAGCTCCATCATCTGGGGCCACCCGCAGGCGCCCACCGGCATGCGCGCCATCATCGAACTGATCGAAGAGCTGGTGCTGCGCGGCGGCGGCGTGGGCCTGTTCACCGGATGCGCTGCGGGCGACACCGGCTATGCCACCGTGCTGCGTGTGACCGACACCAAAACCACTTCCAAGGCCTGACCATGACTACCACTTCGACAAGCTCTTTCTCCGCGCCCCTGAACGCCTGGCTGGTGGACGGCGTGCGCACGCCCATGGTCGATTACTGCGGCCCGCTGGGCCATGTGTCGCCCACCGACATGGGTATCAAGGTGGCGCGCGCCGTGCTGGAGCGCAGCCGCGTGCCCGCAGCCGATGTGGGCTCGGTCATCACCGGCTCCATGGCGCAGGCCGATTTCGACGCCTTTGTGTTGCCGCGCCACATTGGCCTGTATGCAGGCGTGCCGCAGGCCGTGCCCGCCATCCTGGTGCAACGCATCTGCGGCACGGGCTTTGAGCTGTTCCGCCAGGCCGCAGACCAGATCGCGCTGGGCTACACCGACGTGGCGCTGGTGGTGGGCACCGAGTCCATGACGCGCAACCCGATTGCGGCCTACACACACCGCACCGGCTTCAAGCTGGGCGCGCCCGTGGAGTTCAAGGACTTCCTGATGGAGGCATTGATCGACACCGCAGGCCCGGTGACGATGATCGAGACGGCCGAGAACCTGGCCAAGAAATACGGCATCACCCGCGAGGACGTGGACGCCTACGCCTCGCAGTCCTTTGCCCGCGCGCTCAAGGCGCAGGAGGATGGCTTCCTGGCGGGCGAGATCGTGCCCGTGACCAGCGAAAAGTTCGAACTGGCAGGCTACGCCACGCGCGGCATTACGCTGCCGCGTAAGGTCGCGCAGCTCGACCGCGACACGCACCCGCGTCCTTCGCCGGTCGAGGCCCTGGCCGCGCTGCGCACCGTGTACCCGGGCGGCGTGCAGACCGCCGGCAACAGCTCGGCCCTGGTGGACGGCGCCGTGGGTGCCGTGGTGGCCAGCGATGCCTATGTGCAGCAGCGTGGCCTCAAGCCGCTGGCGCGCCTGCGCGGTGTGGCCGCTGTGGGTGTGGCGCCCGAGTACATGGGCATCGGCCCGGCCCCGGCCATCCGCGCGCTGCTGGCGCGCACCGGCCTCACGCTGGATGACATCGGCCTGTTCGAGATCAACGAAGCCCAGGGCGCACAGACCCTCGCCGTGGGGCGCGAGCTGGGGCTCGACCTGAACAAGCTCAACGTGAACGGCGGTGCGATTGCCCTGGGCCACCCGCTGGCCGCCACCGGCGTGCGCCTGACCGTGACGCTGGCGCGCGAACTGCGCCGCCGTGGCCTGCGCTACGGCATCTCCAGCGCCTGCGTGGGCGGCGGTCAGGGCATTGCGCTGCTGATCGAGAACCCCGACGCCTGAACCCTGAACCCACATTTTGCAAAGCACACCATGAAAATCATCACCGCAGCCCAGGCCGGGGCACTCATCCCCGACAACGCCACCATCTTCCTGGGCGGCTTGGCCGTCTCCAGCCTGCCCGAGGAAGTGCTCAAGGGCATTGAGAAAAACTTCCTCGACCACGGCAGTCCGAAGAACGTGACCACCTGGGCCTGCGGCGCCATTGGCAACAGCAAGGACGCGGGCATGGTGCACTTTGCCCACCCCGGCATGATCAAGCGCACCGTGGCGGGCCACTTCGGCCAGACGGGCGCCGAGATGATGAAGATGGTGTTTGACGGCGAGGTGGAGGCCTACAACTTCCCGCAGGGCAGTCTCTCGCACCTCACGCGCCACATTGCCAGCCGCAGCCCCGGGCTGCTGACCAAGGTGGGCCTGGGCACGTTTGTGGACCCACGCATCGAGGGCGGCAAGCTCAACAGCAAGTCCACCGAAGACCTGGTCAAGCTCGTTGAATTCAACGGCGAGGAGTGGCTGTTCTACCCCGCGCCCAAGGTCGATGTCGCCATCATCCGCGGCACGCTGGCCGACGAGAACGGCAACATCACGCTCGACAAGGAAGGCGTGCTGCTGGAGCAGATCAACATCGCCCACGCGGCCAAGGCCTGCGGCGGCATCGTGATCGCGCAGGTGGAGCGCATCGTCAAGGCGGGCAGCCTGCACCCCAAGTCGGTCAAGGTGCCGGGCGTGTCGGTGGACTATGTGGTGGTCGGCCAGCCCGAGAACCACATGCAGACCATCACCACACAGTTCAACGCCGCGCTGTGTGGCGACGTGCGCGTGCCGGTGAACTCGCTGGCGCCCATGGCACTGGACGAACGCAAGGTCATCGCACGCCGCACCGCGCTGGAGCTGAAGCCGGGCGCCATCACCAACCTGGGCATCGGTATTCCGGCCGGTGTGCCGTCGGTGGCGGCGGAAGAGGGCGTGGCGGACCAGTTCACGCTGAGCGTGGAAAGTGGCATCACCGGCGGCATTCCGGCGCAGCTGGGCGACTTTGGCACGGCCTACAACGCCGACGCGATCATTGAGCAGTCGTTGCAGTTCGACTTCTACGACGGCGGCGGGCTGGACGCGAGCTTCCTGGGCCTGGCGCAGGCCGACAACCACGGCAACGTGAACGTGAGCAAGTTCAACGGCCGGCCCGTGGGCTGTGGCGGCTTTGTGAACATCACGCGGTCCACCAAGAACCTGGTGTTCTGCGGCACCTTCACGGCAGGTGGCCTGGAGGTGAAGGTGGCCGACGGCCAGCTCACCATTGTCAAGGAAGGCCGCTCGCGCAAGTTCATCGAGAAGGTCGAGCAGATCACCTTCAACGGGCTGGATGCTGCCCAGCGGGAGCAGAACGTGCTCTTCGTGACCGAGCGCGCCGTGTTCCACCTGACCACCGAAGGGCTGGAGCTGACAGAGATTGCGCCCGGCATTGACCTGGAGCGCGACGTGCTGGCGCACATGGGCTTCAAGCCGATCATGCGCAATGTGAAGACCATGGACGCGGGCCTGTTCCACGAAAAGTGGGGCGGGCTGGCGGCGGCCATGGCCGCGAAGTCTGAGACCGTGGCACCGGCGGCCGCAGGCCTGTAACCGGGGCGCAGAAGCTGCCCGAAGCCGGGCACAAAACCAAAGACCAAGGGGCGCTGGCTGCAGCGCCACTTTTCTTTGTCAGGCCCCGTCGCGGGCGTAGACCTTTTGCAGCAGGCGGATCAGCGTCTTGCGTTCGGCGGCCGTGAGGCCGGCGGTGGCGTCCACCTCCAGCTGCGCGGCGGTCTGCTCGGCCTGGGCCGTCAGCTCCACACCGGCGGGCGTTAGGTGCAGGCCCATGGCGCGGCCGTCGCTGGGGTGGGGGCGACGCTCGATCAGGCCGCGCCGCTCCAGCGCAGCCACCAGGCCCACCAGGTTGGGCGGCAACACGCCCAGCGTCACGCACAGCTGGCGCGAGGTCACGCCCGGGTTGTGCGCCACCAGCGACAGCACCGAGAAATCCACCACCTTGAGGCGGTACACCGCCATGCGCTCCATGAACACCTCGATCACGGCCAGCGATGCGCGCCGCGCGTTGTAGCCCACCAGGGTGCGCAGAAAGCCGGTATCCACCGATTCGGGTGCGGGCGCCGGGTTGGCTGGAACCATGGAGGCGGTGGTCTTTTTGGTGGGGCGAACGCTGGACATGGGGTGATTGTGGCGGGGGGTGGGCGGGTGTTGGCAGCAGGTTGCGCGGAAATTTGATTCAAATCAGCCGCTAGCGCTTATTTGACGGATATTTATTGCTATCATAATTATAGTATTTGATGTGTGGCAGGCGACACACACGGTGCAGCATCGGCGCTTGTGGCTCTCAGACGGGGCTGCGCAACACGCGCCGGTATTGCACGGCCTCGGCCACATGGCCCACTTCGGTCGAGGGTGCACCCGTCAGGTCGGCAATGGTGCGCGCCACCTTCAGCGCACGGTGCGTGCTGCGGGCCGACCAGCCCAAGCGGGCGGCGGCGGTGTTGAGGAATTTGGCGGCGGCATCCTGCAGGTGCAGGTGGGTGTCGATCTCCTGGCCCTGCAGCGCCTGGTTGGTCTTGCCTTGCCGCGCCAGTGCAACGGCGCGGGCCTGCGCCACGCGTTCGCGGATCGCCTCGCTGGGTTCGCCCGCGGGTGCCTGCACCAGCTGATCGGCGGGCAGGGCGGGCACCTCCACATGCAGGTCAATGCGGTCCAGCAGCGGGCCGCTGAGCTTGGCTTGGTAGCGGTTCACCTGGTCGGGCGTGCAGCGGCACGCGCGCTGGGTGGAGCCCAGGTAGCCGCAGGGGCAGGGGTTCATGGCCGCAATCATCTGGAACCGGGCGGGGAAATCCGCACGCTGCGCCGCTCGGGAGATGGTGATGTGTCCTGTCTCCAGCGGTTCGCGCAGGGCCTCCAGCGCAGCGCGCGGAAACTCGGGCAGTTCGTCTAGAAACAAGATTCCGTTGTGCGCCAACGAAATTTCGCCGGGCCTGGGGGGTGATCCGCCGCCCACCAGGGCCACTGCGCTGGCGGTGTGGTGTGGCGCGGCTGTGGGCCTGTGGCCCCACTGGTCGGTGCGAAAGCGCCCGGCCAGGCTGGCAATGGCGGCGCTCTCCAGCGCCTCGTCCACGGTCATCGCGGGCAGCAGCCCCGCAAACCGCAGCGCCAGCATCGACTTGCCCGACCCCGGTGGCCCGGCCATGAGCACGCTGTGCCCGCCAACGGCAGCAATCTCGAGCGCGCGTTTGGCGCTGGCCTGGCCTTTCACGTCGCACATGTCGGGCCCTGCTGTGCTCGCCGCCATGGGGGTGGCCTGCAGGCGGGTCCAGCCGTCGTTGGCCACGTCGGCATCGCCCGTAGCCACGCTGCCCGGCGGCAGGAAGGCGCGCACCACATCCAGAAGATGCCGTGCGCGCACCACCTGCGCGGCGGGCACCAGGGCGGCTTCTTCAGCGCTGCCGGGGGGCAGCACCAGTTGCGCGGTGATCTGCTGGGTCTGCAGCGCCAGGCTGGTGGCCAGCGCGCCGCGCACGGGGCGCAGTTCGCCCGACAGCGACAGCTCGCCCGCAAACTCATAGCCCGCAAGACGGCTTGCGTCCACCTGCCCGCTGGCGGCGAGGATGCCAAGCGCAATCGGCAGATCGAAGCGCCCTGAGTCCTTGGGCAGATCGGCTGGTGCCAGGTTCACCGTGATGCGCTTGTTATGCGGGAACTCCAACCCCGCGTTCTGCAGCGCCGAGCGCACCCGTTCGCGGGCCTCCTTGACCTCCACCTCGGCCAGGCCCACCAGCGTGAAGCTGGGCAAACCATTGGCCAGATGCACTTCGACGGTGACAGAAGGCGCCTGCAGCCCCAGAAGGGCGCGGCTTTGCACCAAAGCAAGACTCATGAAGCGGTTTCTCCCCAGATGGGTGCGTTTTATGGTTTTTTAGCGCGGCCTTGTTGTGTAGTGCACCAACAAGGTGCAGCATGGTCCGCGCGCACACCGTCACTGTACTTGGGGATCGGTGTAACGCAACGCAACGGCGATGTGAGGGCGATGCAATGGTTGCACTGGCGTGGCACGGTCCGTGCTTAAAACGCTCGTCCCTACTTTGTCCAACCGGAGGAAACATGACCCGCGCCATCATCAAGACCCTGGGCGTTGCCCTTGTTGCAACCCTTCCCATGCTGGCCAGTGCCCAGCTCACCGGCAATGTCAGCCTGACCACCAACTACAAGTTCCGTGGCCAGGACCAGGACGTTTCCAAGTCCAAAGCGGTCAAGCCTGCACTGCAAGGCGGTTTTGACTACGCCTTCGGCGACACCGGCTGGTACGTGGGCAACTGGAACTCCAGCGTGGACTGGCTGGCCAACAACTCGCTCGAATCCGACCTGTACGGCGGCTACAAGTTCAAGGCTGGCGGCGCCGACCTGGACGTGGGCGCCCTGACCTACATCTACCCTGGCAACAGCAACGGCAACACCACCGAGTTGTATGGCGCGGCCACCATGGGCCCCTTCACTGCCAAGTATTCGCACACCATCTCCAAGGACTACTTCGGCTTTGCCGGCGCCAAGGCTGGCTCGGGCCTGAAGGGCCGCAACACCGGCTACCTGAACTTCGCGTTTGCGCAGGAAGTTGCCCCCAGCGTGACGGTGAAGGCCTCGGTCGGCTTCACGCGCTTTGCCAGCGACATCAAGGACCTGGGCGTGCCCAACTACATGGACTACAGCGTGGGCGGTGCCTACGACTTCGGCGGTGGCCTGTCGCTGGGCGCTGCCGTGGTGGGTGCCAACAAGAAGGCCTTCTTCGGCCACGTCAACAAGTCGCGCGTGATCGTCACGCTCACCAAAACCCTGTAAGCAAGTCTCAATGGGCGCTTGCTGCGCCCATGTCGGAGGAACCAAAATGAAAATGGTGACAGCCATCATCAAGCCCTTCAAGCTGGACGAGGTGCGTGAAGCGCTTTCGGACATCGGCGTGCAAGGCATCACGGTCACTGAGGTCAAGGGCTTTGGCCGCCAGAAGGGCCACACCGAGTTGTACCGCGGCGCGGAATACGTGGTTGACTTCCTGCCCAAGGTCAAGATCGAAGCCGCTGTGGCGGACGACCTCGTGGACCGCGTGATCGAGTCCATCGAGAGCGCCGCCCGCACCGGCAAGATCGGCGACGGCAAGATCTTCGTGACCCACCTGGAGCAGGTGGTGCGCATCCGCACTGGCGAAACCGGCAAGGAAGCGCTGTAAGGGCGCGGCCGTACTACATCCAAGAAGAGAAACGCCATGAAAAAACTGCTTGCTTCCTTCATTCTGGGGCTGGGTCTGCTGACCATGGGCAACTTGTCCCTGGCACAGGCGCCCGCCGCCTCCGAGCCGGCTGCTGCCGCGCCCGCTGCTGCCGCAGAAGCCCCGGCTCCTGCTGCTGCCGCAGCCCCCGCAGCGGCAGCAGCCGCCGCTCCCGCAGCTGCCGCCGAGGCACCCGCTCCTGTCCCCAACAAGGGTGACACCGCCTGGATGATGACCTCCACCATCCTCGTGATCCTGATGGTCCTGCCCGGCCTGGCGCTGTTCTACGGTGGCCTGGTGCGCAGCAAGAACATGCTGTCCGTGCTCATGCAGGTGATGGTCACGTTCTCGATGATCGTGGTGCTGTGGTTCATCTACGGCTACAGCCTGGCCTTCACCGAAGGCGGCGCGTTCATCGGTGGCTTTGACCGCCTGTTCATGAAAGGCATCTGGGACAACGCCGCAGGCACGTTTGCCAACGCGGCCACGTTCAGCAAGGGTGTCGTGATTCCTGAAGTGGTGTTCGCCGCCTTCCAGGCCACGTTCGCCGGCATCACCTGCGCCCTGATCGTCGGTGCGTTCGCAGAGCGCATCAAGTTCAGCGCCGTCATGATGTTCATGGTGCTGTGGTTCACCTTCAGCTACCTGCCTATTGCCCACATGGTGTGGTTCTGGATGGGCCCTGATGCCTACGCCTCCAAGGAAGTGGCCGACGCCATGACCGGCAAGGCTGGCCAGATCTGGCAGTGGGGTGCTCTGGACTTCGCTGGCGGTACCGTGGTGCACATCAACGCTGCTGTGGCGGGCCTGGTGGGCGCGTTCATGGTGGGCAAGCGCATCGGTTACGGCAAGGAAGCCATGGCGCCTCACAGCCTGACGCTGACCATGGTCGGTGCCTCGCTGCTGTGGGTGGGCTGGTTCGGTTTCAACGCCGGCTCTGCCCTGGAAGCCAACGGCTTTGCCGCCCTGGCCTTCATCAACACGCTGGTGGCCACCGCCGCTGCCGTGCTGGCATGGTGCATCGGCGAAGCGCTGATGCGTGGCAAGGCTTCGATGCTGGGTGCAGCATCGGGTGCCGTGGCCGGCCTCGTGGCCATCACGCCTGCCGCTGGCAACGTCGGTATCGGCGGCGCCCTGGTGATCGGCCTGGTGGGCGGTTTTGCCTGCCTGTGGGGTGTCAACGGTCTCAAGAAGCTGCTGGGCGCGGACGACTCGCTCGACGTGTTCGGCGTGCACGGCATCGGCGGTATCGTGGGTGCCCTGCTGACCGGCGTGTTCAACGCCCCTGGCCTGGGTGGCCCTGGCTACGTGGCCGACTGGGTGACGGCAACGATGGTGACATCGGCCGACTACTCCATCGCCGCGCAAGTCTGGACACAAGCCAAGGCTGTGCTGCTGACCATCGTGTGGTCGGGTGTGGTCTCCTTCGTCGCCTACAAGATCGTTGACCTCACGGTGGGCCTGCGTGTCACGGAAGAAGACGAACGCGAAGGCCTGGACATCACTTCGCACGGCGAGACGGCGTACAACCGCTGATCCGCCTGCACCCCACGCGCTGCGGTGTCTGGTGGCACCGCAGCGTCGCAACAAGAACAAGCGAGTCACTCCTCTGGTTGTTGAGCCCGCCGGCAACGGCGGGTTTTTTTCGTACCGGTGGGGGGGCTCGCTGTTGGCTTTGGCAGGGTTGCCAAGGCATGTTCCCCCAGACAACTTGCCCGCAGGCCCGAGTCCTTTGCACGCGCCCTGTTCAAAAAATTCACGCACTGCGGGTGTAGCACCGGACATGGCTGCCGCTACGATGCAAGGCATGGACCTCGCCCTTGCCCAGATCACCGAACGTGTGCGCACCGCCGCCGCCGACCAGACCCCCTTGCGCATCCGTGGCGGGGGCACCAAGGATTTTCATGGCCTCGCACTGCATGGCGAAGTGCTCGACACGCGGGTGCTGCGCGGCATCGTGAGCTACGAGCCGAGCGAGCTGGTTGTCACCGTGCGGGCGGGCACCCCGTTGGCTGAGTTGGAAGCCGCGCTGGCCGAACAAGGCCAATGCCTGCCTTTTGAGCCCCCGCATTTCGCCAAGGCCTCCTCGGATGCCGCCACCGTGGGCGGCATGGTCGCGGCAGGCCTCTCAGGCCCCGCCCGCGCCAGCGTAGGGGCTGTGCGCGACTATCTTCTGGGCGTGACCCTGCTCAACGGCAAAGCCGAGCTGCTGACTTTTGGCGGACAGGTCATGAAAAACGTGGCGGGGTATGACGTGTCCCGCCTCATGGCCGGTGCCTGGGGCACGCTGGGTTTGCTGACCGAGGTCAGCCTCAAGGTGCTGCCCGTGGCGCCCGGCGAGGCCACGCTGCGGTTTGACGACATCAACCAGGCCGACGCATTGCGCAAGCTGCACGCCTGGGGCGGCCAGCCGCTGCCCCTGAACGCCAGCTGCTGGGTGCAAGACGGTGGCGTGGGCACGCTCTATGTGCGCCTGCGCGGCGCCGTGGCGGCGGTCGAGGCCGCCTGCAAAACGATGGGTGGCACGCGCATGGACAACGCCACGGTGGCTGCCGACTGGACGGCCTGCCGCGAGCAGACCCTGCCCTGGTTCACCGCACGTGCTGCACAGCCCGGCCACGCCCTGTGGCGCCTGTCCGTGCCCGCCACAGCCCCGGTGCTGAGCTTGCCGGGCGGCGCGCAGCCGCTGGTCGAGTGGCATGGCGCGCTGCGCTGGGTGCAAGCGCCCGAATCCGCAGGCGACGCCCTGCGCGAAGCCGCTCGGGCTGTGGGTGGAAATGCTTCTATTTTTGTAGCTGCTAGCGCAGGTGGCGCAAGCGCCAGCGGCACATTTGACCTTCATTCCAAGGCGCTGGATTACATCCACGCCCGGCTCAAGCACAGCTTTGACCCGGCTGGCATCTTCAACCCCGGCCGCATGGCGCGGGCCTGGTAGGCGGGGTCAGTTCCATCACCACCACCGTTTTCACCGTCACCTTGGCCATGCGACGCCTTCGCCACCTCACCGGAAACCGCCGCACGGTCGCCAGCAACCGGGTGCTGGGCCTGCTGCTGGCGTTCAATGCGGGGGCCGTCAATGCAGGGGGCTTTCTGGTGGTGCACCTGTACACCTCGCACATGACCGGCTTTTTGTCCTCGCTGGCCGACAACCTGGTACTGGGCCAGATGAAGATCGTGCTAGGTGCCATCGGTGCGCTGTGGGCCTTCATGTCGGGCGCAGGCACCACGGCCATCATGATCAACTGGGCGCGCCAGCGCAAGCTGCGCAGCACCTTTGCCCTGCCGCTGGTGCTGGAGTCCGTGCTCATGCTGCTGTTCGGCCTGGTGGGGGCCATCACGCTCACCTGGCCCACACCGTTTGCCGTGCCGCTGGCGGTGTTGCTGCTCTCCTTCATCATGGGCCTGCAGAACGCCACGGTGACCAAGATGTCGTCGTCGCAGATCCGCACCACCCATATGACGGGCGTGGTGACCGACCTGGGCATCGAGATGGGCAAGATGCTCTACTGGAACCGCACCGGCACTGCGCCCGAATCACAAGTGCGCGCCAACCAGGCCCGGCTGCGGCTGTTTGCCGGGCTGGTGGGCATGTTCCTGGTGGGCGGCATTGCGGGCGCGGCGGGCTTCAAGCATGTGGGCTTTGTGTTTGTGGTGCCGCTGGCGCTGGTGCTGCTGGCCCTGTCGCTGCCCCCGCTGTGGGCCGACCGCGCAAGGCTGCGCCACCCCTTGCGCAAGCCGCTGGCGCTGGAAGCGCCCTTGGACCCACCGACCGCGCCGCGCTGAATCGGCCCTGATCTTTCTGTCTTTTCGCCCAGGCATGCACCATGCAAACCCAGCTCTCTCCTGAATACCGCGCCCGCGCCGATGGCCTGGAGGCCGAATCCATCCTGCGCAAGTGCGTGCACTGCGGCTTTTGCACCGCCACCTGCCCCACCTACCAGCTGCTGGGCGACGAGCTGGACGGTCCGCGCGGCCGTATCTACCTCATCAAGCAGGTGCTTGAAGGCGAGACCCCCACGCGCAAGACCCAGATGCACCTGGACCGGTGCCTGACCTGCCGCAACTGCGAAAGCACCTGCCCCAGCGGCGTGCAATACGGCCACCTGGTGGACATCGGCCGCAAGATCGTCGACGAAAAGGTGGCCCGCCCCGTGGGAGAAAAAGCCCTGCGCTGGGCGCTGAAGGAGGGCCTGCCTTCGCCGCTGTTCGCCCCCGCCATGAAGGCCGGGCAACTGGTGCGCGGCCTGCTGCCCGCATCCCTCAAGGCCAAGGTGCCCGCGCCCCAAAATGCCGGCGCCTGGCCCACACGCGAGCATGCCCGCAAGGTGCTCATGCTGGCGGGCTGCGTGCAACCGGCCATGATGCCCAACATCAACACCGCCACCGCCCGCGTGCTGGATGCAGTGGGCATCCAGACCGTGATCGCGCCCAAGGCTGGGTGCTGCGGCGCCGTCAAGTTCCACCTCAACGACCAGGAAGGCGGCAAGGCCGAGATGCGCGCCAACATCGACGCCTGGTGGCCGCTGGTGGAGCAGGGGGTGGAGTCCATCGTCATGAACGCATCCGGCTGTGGCGTGACGGTCAAGGAATACGGCCACATCCTCAAAGACGACACGATGTACGCGGCCAAGGCCGAGCGCATCAGCGCCCTCACGCGCGACCTGTCGGAACTGCTGCCCGCCCTGCTGCCCGAGCTGGCCCACAAGCTCGCTGGGCGCGTGCAAAAGCCCGACACGCTGTTCGCCTACCACCCGCCCTGCACGCTGCAGCACGGCCAGAAGCTGCGTGGCGGGGTGGAGATGCACCTGAACCAGCTGGGCTTCAAGTTGCGCACGGCGCGCAACGATGCCCACCTGTGCTGCGGCTCGGCGGGCACCTATTCCGTGCTCAACCCCGAGCTGTCGTACCAGCTGCGCGACCGCAAGCTCGGCGTGCTCGGCGAGGCCTTTGGCGATCAGCCACCGGACATGATCCTGTCGGCCAACATCGGCTGCATCACGCACCTGCAAAGTGGCACGGGCACACCCGTGCGGCACTGGGTGGAGGTGCTGGACGAGGCGCTGCGCGCAGGCTGACCCTCCCATGCCCTGCTGCACAGGCACAGGGTAATTCAGGCCTCTGTCAGGGGCTGTTTTGCGCCCGCCGACCCAACGCTGGCATGATCGAGGGTTTTGTCGCCCCCATTTTTGCCCCGGAACTGCACCGCCATGACCGACTCCGTGTCCGCACACGAACAACCCCACACAGCCCCTGTCGAACCCTTGGCAGCGCCTGTGGCAGCCGCGCCCACGGAGGCTGGGGCTCCCCCCCAGCGTACAGGGGGCTCGCGCCGTGGTGGCCGCAACCGCCGCAATGCTGACGGGCGCCAGGCGCCCCGGAGCGCGGAGGGTGCCGAGGGCGCCACCGTGCCAGCTGGCGCCCCGGGCCCGCGTGCGCCCCAGCGTGTTCACCCCGCGCTGGAACAACTGGCGGGGCTCTATCCCCATCTGTTTGGCGCCGTGTTCCGCCCGCTCAAGCGCGGCATCTTCCAGGACCTGCTGGCTGCGCACCCCGAGCTATTTGAGCGCGAGGCGCTCAAGGTGGCTCTGGGCATCCACACCCGCTCCACACGGTATCTGCAAAGCGTGGCGGCGGGCGACAAGCGCCACGACCTGCAAGGCCAGCCTGTGGAAGACATGGCGCCCGAGCATGTGCACCACGCGCTGCTGGAGGTCTACCGCCGCAAGAAGGCCCGCGCCACCGATGACCTGCTGCCCAAGCTGCGCAACCGCATGATCGCCGCGTTCGAGTCCTCGGGCCTCACGCGCGAGGCGTATACCGAGCTGGTGCAAAGCCGCGACGAGGCCGCCAACGCCATCCTCGAAGAAGCCTTTGCCGAATGGGCAGCCCGCAATGCCAAGGACGAAGCCCTGCTGCGCGCCTTTGAAGCCAGCGGCCAGACGCTGGAGGCCTTTGCCGACATGTACGGCATGGTGCCTCGCACTGCGGCCCAGCAGGTCGAACGCGCGCGCCGCCTGGCCGCCGCGCGGGCCCAGGCCACCGTGGCTGCGGCGCCTGCGGGCCAAAGCAGCTAAGGCCAGCGCGGCCCGGGCCGACGGGGCCTAGAATCTCCCCGCGACCCGGTTCATGGGTTGCCGTAAGCGTTTACGTCAATCAACGTGCCAACCAACACCGGCCCTGCCGGGGTTGTGGTCCCTGGCCTGCATCTGCTGCAGGGTGGGGGCGGCACCTTGCTTGACCGGTCTGCTTTCTGGAATTTCAATGAACCAACCTTCCTCGCTCCCGCCGTCGTCCCGCCAGACCTTCCTCGGGCTGCGCAGATTGCCCGCACGCTCGGCGGCCTGGGTCATGCCACTGCTGCTGTCGCTGCTCATGACCTTCATCGTGTCCCTGATCAGCACCGTGCGCGTGGCGGGCTTCTCGCTGGACCTCCCGCGCCTGTGGCTGAGTGCCTGGGCGCTGTCCTGGGTAGTGGCCTTCCCCACGCTGTTGCTGGTGCTGCCTGTGGTGCGCCGCATCACGGCGGCTATCGTCGAGCAGCCGCGCTGATCGATCGCGTGGCGGGCGGTGGGCACCCTCACGCCGCCCATGTGCTGCGCCCACCCGGAGTCACCAGCGTGCGTGCACGCTACTGACATCAGGTTGTCAGTAGCGTGCACGCACCATGCCTCTCCTGCACGGCGCCCAGCGGCCCGCGCGCCAATTCCATTCATTGAAGACCAGAGAGGACCCGCCATGACAAACACCCCCGCAATAATCCAGATTCCAGCATTCAGCGTGGCCGGCATCGCCGTGCGCACCCGCAACAGCGAAGAGATGAACCCCGCCATCGCGCGCCTCGGAGGCCTGTGGAACCGTTTCTTCAGCCAGAGCTGGGAGCGCAAACTGCCCAGCCGGGGCGACGATGGACGCATCTTCGGCGTGTACAGCGGCTACGAGTCGAACGAGCACGGCGCCTTTGATGTGACCGCCGGTGTGGCCGTGGCCGACCCCGATGGGGCCCAGGCCGTACCCGGCGCCACCCGCGTTGACATTCAGGCTGGCGACTACCTGGTCTTTACCGGCCAGGGCGATATGCCCCAAATGGTGATCGACACCTGGGTGCGCATCTGGCATTACTTTGCCGAGAACCCACAGGTGCAACGCCGCTTTGGAACCGACTTCGAGGCCTATGAGGGCCCGGACCAGGTGGCCATCCATATCGGAGTGCTGCTTCAAAATTAATAGCTTGTAGCGCTTGATGGATAAGCGCTAGGGCCTTAGAACTCTGCAAAAATAAACCACCATGCGCCGCGCCGACCGCCTGTTTCAGATCGTCCAGCTCATCCGGGGTCGGCGCTTGTCCACGGCCGCCTTCCTGGCCGAGCGGCTCGAAGTCTCGCAGCGCACCATCTACCGCGACGTGGCGGACCTCCAGCACCAGGGCGTGCCCATTGAGGGCGAAGCCGGTGTGGGCTACCGCCTGGGCGCGGGTTTCGAACTGCCGCCGCTGATGTTCAGCCAGGGCGAGGCCAACGCCCTGGTGGCCGCCGCGCGCCTGGCCCAGGCCTGGCTCGACGCCGGGCTGGCGCGCGAGGTCGAAGGGGCGCTGGGCAAGATCCTGTCGGTGCTGCCCCCCGCTGCCCGCGTGGCGGCCGAGGCGCAGGCGCTGTATGCGCCATCGGTGGGGCTGGACCCGCGCGTGCAGGCCACCCTGCAGGCCCTGCGCGAGGCTGTGCACAGTCGCCACGTGGTGCAGATCAACTACGCCGACGTACACGGCCGCCCCAGCCTGCGCCGCCTGCGCCCGCTGGGTTGCTTCTACTGGGGCAAGGTCTGGACGCTGTCGGCCTGGTGCGAGCTGCGCAATGACTTCCGGGGTTTTCGCATCGACCGCATCGTGGATCTGGTGGTGCTCGACGAACAGTTCCGCCAGGAGCCTGGCAAGACCCTGGCCGACATGCTGCGCAAGGTGGAGGCGGAGATGGCCGCCTGCCCGCCCGAATGGGGGGCTGCGCAGACGCCGGGGCTCAATGCGTGAAGTGAAGCACCCCCTGAGTCGCTTCGCGCCTTCCCCCTCTCTCTCCTCGCTGCGCGAGTCGGGAGGGGGACGCCCCCAGCGCGGCGGGGCGGCCCTTGCGCGGGGGCACTGGCCTTGGCCGCGCCAGTTTTATGCGTGGAGGGTGGCACGCAGCACAATGAATAGCTGACATCGATTCGCGTTTGATCGCCGCAAGCCGTCCACGCTCAGCGTGAAGGGTTGTGTTTTGTGAACGCAGTCGGGTATGGGGCTTGAACAGCTCCCGAGGTATTTAGCCCGCGCGGGGTGCCAGCCCGTCCCGGTAGCGCCGGCTGCAGGGCACGCTGCTCCCATCCTTCATCACCAGGCGCGCGTCGCCGCTGTCCAGCGGCTCGATCACGGCGATGGCGTCCAGGTTGACCGCGTAGCTGCGGTGCACGCGCACGAAGCGTGACGGGTCCAGCTGGGTGAGGAAGTCGGTGAGCGTGGAGCGCAGCAGGTAGTCGTGCCCATTCACATGCAGGCCCACGTAGTTGGCCTGGGCCTGCAGCCAGGCGATGTCGCCTGCGGCGATCAGGAACTCGCGGCGCAGCTTGCGCACCAGGAAGCGTTCGGGGCGTTGTGCGGGCGGGGCGTGCGGGGTTTCGGGCGTTGATGCCGGGGCTTGCGCGGCGGGCGTTTCGGGCACGTCCTGCACTTGTGACGCGGGCGGTTCGGGGGCATCCAGCACGCGCGCCTCGCCCTGCAGGCGCAGCAGCAGGAAGCGGTAGCTGACCAGCGCGCACACCGTGAGCGCGTAGCTGCGCACGTCTTTCAGGTATTCATACCCCCACTGCGCCCACCAGCTTGGCGGCTGGTAGCGCTCGCCCAGGGCCGCATAGCCCGCATGGCGCAGCGCCCACATGCCCGCCAGGTGCACGGTGCAGTAGGCCACGCTGGCCAGCACGTGCCAGGGCAGATGGCGCCGCAGCGTGCCCCAGCGCAGCATAAAGCGCCGCTCGAACGCCACCACGGCCGGGATCAGCGCAGCCACCACAAGCGCGCTCGTCAGCTCCCACAGCAGCGGCTCCCACGCGGCCACGGTCCGCCCGGCGCTGCGCAGTTCGATCCGGGTCACCACCGTGTTGAAGGTCGCCTGCACCAGCAGCACCACGGCCCAGAAGCTGACTTCCGCACGGCGCCGCAGGGCGCGGTCGTGGGGGTAGCGGTCGATCCAGGCGGGCGCGGGGGCGGTCATGGGTGGCAAGTGTAGGCAGGGCCGTGCGCCGCCGGGCGGGAGTTTCCCTGGGGCGGTTTCTTTTCGTCCCTCCTGCCCGCCACTGGTCCCAGTGGCACCCCAGCCCGTCCCCCGGCGGTGCCGTGAGAAGGGGCGGGGCCGCAGCATCGGGCCCTGTGCCCACCCTGTCTGCGTTGTGCCATGTCTACACCTTCCTGTGCCTCCACCCCCGTCCGCCGCCATGACATCGACGCGCTGCGGGCGCTGGCCTTTGCCCTGGTCATCCTGTACCACGTGGCCATGTATTACGTGGCCGACTGGCACTGGCACCTCAAAAGCCCGTACGTGGCGGAATGGCTGCAGGCGCCCATGCGCGCGCTCAACCTCTGGCGCATGGACCTGGTGTTCCTGGTCTCGGGCCTGGCCTTCGGGCTGGTCCGGCGGGGGCAGTCGGTGGCGGGGCTGGTGCGGCTGCGCAGCCTGCGCCTGCTGGTGCCGCTGGCCTTTGGCATGGCCGTCATCGTGCCCTACCAGCCCTACGCGCAGGGGGTGGCCAACGGGCTCATCGCGCCGGGCTTCGGCGCCTTTCTGCTGCGCTACTACAGCGGCAGCACCTGGCCGCCGGGCGCATTTGACGGCTGGCACGCGGGCGTCACCTGGAACCATCTGTGGTACCTGGCCTACCTGTGGGCCTACACCGTGGTGCTGGCGGCGCTGCTGCCCTTGGCCGAATCCGCCGCCGGGCAGCGCCTGCGCCGTGCCTTCACCGGGCTGCGGGGCGCTGCACTGATGGTGGTGCCCGTGCTGCCGCTGGCGCTGTATTCGGTGCTGCTGTGGCCGCATTTGCCGCCCACGCACGACCTGGTCCATGACGGGTGGCTGCACGCCGTGTACTTCACGGTGTTTGTCTACGGCTACTGGATCGGGCTGGATACCGGTCTGTGGGCCGAACTGGTGCGCCTGCGCTGGCGCACCCTCGGCCTGGCGCTGGTGCTGCTGGTTCTGTACCTGGGTCTGCTGGGCCTGGCGCAGCAGCACGGCGTGCGGTCCGCGCGCTGGCCGCTGCGCGTGCTGGCAGACGTGTACCTGTGGGCGGCCCTGCTCACTATCCTGGGTTGGGCCCATCACCGCCTCAATCGGCCCTGGCCCTGGCTGCGCTGGGCCAGTGAGTCGGTCTACCCCTGGTACCTGCTGCACCAGACGGCCATCATCGTGCTGGTGGTGTGGCTGGCGCCTGCGCAGCTGGGGCCGGTGGTGGAGCCGCTGGCCCTGGTGGCCGGGACGGTGGGGCTCTGCTGGGGGCTGACGGCGGTGGTGCGGCGCGTGGGGTGGTTGCGGCCGCTGTTCGGGTTGCCGGGCCAGGGCGAAAAGCCGTTGGTCAAACGGGCCCCAGCAAGCCTGGGATAGGACGCACGACCACGACCACGACCACGACCACGACCACGACCACGACCACGACCACGACCGCTGGTGCGATGAGCACCCTGCATCGATGGCTGCGTTGGGATCAACCCGCCAGCGCTGCCTCGATATCCCCCGCCAGCTTCTTCGGCGCATCCTGCGGCGCATAGCGGCGGATCACGCGGCCATCCTTGCCGACCAGGAATTTGGTGAAATTCCACTTGATCGCCTTGCTGCCCAGCAGGCCCGGGGCTTCGGCGGCCAGCCACTGGTACAGGGGCGAGGCATTGGCGCCGTTCACGTCGATCTTGGCCATCATCGGAAAGCTCACGCCGTAGTTGAGCTGGCAGAAGCTGGCGATCTCGTCGTTGCTGCCGGGGTCCTGGCTGCCGAACTGGTTGCAGGGAAAACCCAGCACGACGAGGCCCTTGTCGGCGTATTGCTTGTGCAGATCTTCGAGCCCGCCGAACTGGGGCGTGAAGCCGCAGGCGCTGGCGGTGTTCACGATGAGCAGCACCTTGTCCTTGTATTGCGACAAGGGCACGGTCTTGCCGTTCATCTGCTGGGCTTCAAAGTCGTAGATGCTGGTGGGCATGCGGAACCTCCGGGGTTGGGATTGACGGGCCATGGTAGCCCCTGCTGCCCATCCGCGTGCGGCGCGTGGCCTGCTCAGTGGGCCGTGGCGCCGGGGCGGCGAAACTGCAGCGCCGCGAGCAAGGATGCCAGCAGGATCAGCGCCCCACCCAGCACGGTCCGCGTGCTCAGGGTGGAGGCGCCCAGCAGGGCCGACGACACGCTGGCAAACATCACCTCCGAGAGCATCACCAGCGCCGTGGTGCCCGCCGCAAGGCGCGCGGCGCCGAACTGCAGCGCCCAGTTGCCCAGCATGAGCACCCCCGCCAGCAGCAGGCCGGTGACGACCCAGGTGGTGTTGGGGGCAGGGAAGGGCTCCACCACCCCCACTTGCAGCCCGATGCAGGCCACCACCAGCGCCATGAGCATGCAGCCGCCGAACATGGTGACCATGCGCGCAGGCCCCGGCACGGCGTGCAGGCGGCGCAGCGTGACGTTGGTGAGCGCGAACATGAAGCCGCCCAGCAAGGCCAGGCCATCGGCCAGCGACAGGTTCTGTAGCAGGCGCGTGGCGGGTGCGCCCTCGGGCAGCAGCACCAGCACCACGCCTGCAAAGGCCAGCGCCAGGCGCAGCAGCGCCGAGGGCGTGGGGCGCTCGCCCAGAATGCGCCAGGCCAGCAGCACGGCCCAGGCGGGCATCAGGTAGAACAGCAGGATCACGCGCACCACGTCGCCAATGGTCACGGCCCAGTTGAAGGCCACGTTGTTCAGCCCCGAGGCCAGCGCCAACAGCCACAACTGCGGGTGCGCCCGCACCTGCGCCAGGATCCCCGGCCGCCAGGCCAGCAGCGCCACCAGCACCACGGCGTACATCGACGCCGTGGCCCACAGCGGATGCAGCCCCGCCTGGTGCATGCGCTGAAACGGCCACCACGCCAGGCCCCAGACGAAGGCGTTGAACAGCAGGGCGGCAAAGGGCAGGGGAGATTGCATTGAGAGTAAAAATAGGCTCTAGCGCTTTATGGATAAGCGCTGGAAGCTATAAATTATGTAGCAATTTGCGCCAAGTCACACAGCGCTCAAAACAGGCACGCCCCAAGGCCAGTGCACCCGTGGAACTGGCTCTGCCAGGCCACCGGGTGCGTCCCCCTCAGGGGGAAGGCGCCGAAGGCGACTCAGGGGGATTCAGTGGTGCGTATCGTGCCGCGCAATGTCCAGCAAGTGGTTCACTTCGTCGCGGTAGTTGATGCAGTTGCGCTGGTGCCAGCGGCGGATGATCCACATGATCCCGGCCACAACAAGGCCGAAGGTGATGATCGCGCCAAACACCGACAGCCCCAGCTTGAGCGACAGGCTGTAGAACGCGCCCAGGCCCAGGATGCAGGCCTGTTCGTTGAAGTTCTGCACAGCAATCGACCGGCCCGCGCCCATCAGGTTGTGGCCCCGGTGCTGCAGCAGCGCGTTCATGGGCACGACCAGGTAGCCGCCCAGGCCGCCCAGCAGGATGAGGAAGGGGATCGCCAGCCAGATGTTGCTGATGAACACCATGAGGATCAGCAACAGCCCCATGCCAATACCCAGCGGGATCACCTTGGTGGCCATGTCCAGGCGCATGCGCATGGACGCCACCACCGCGCCCACGGCCGTGCCGATGGCCACCACACCGGTGAGGGCCGAGGCCTGCGTGGTGTTGTAGCCCAGCGCCACGGCCGCCCAGGCCAGCACGATGAACTTGAGGTTGCCGCCTGCGCCCCAGAACAGGGTGGTGGTGGCCAGCGAGATCTGGCCGAGCTTGTCGCGCCACAGGCGGCCGTTGCAGGCCCAGAAGTCGGGCAGCAGATTGAGTGCGTTGGCCAGCACGCTGCGCGAAGGGTCGGCGCGCAGGGGGCGCATCTCCACCCCGGTGTGCGGGATGCGGGTGTTGAACCAGGCCGCCAGCGCATACACCGCAATCAGTGCGGCGATGGCGGATTCAGCGGGCGTGTCCACGCCGGTGTCGATCATGGGGATGTCGATGCCCAGCAGCATGTGCGACAGGTGCTGCCCCACCAGCTGGCCGCCAAACAGCACGCCGAGGATGATGGACGCGATGGTGAGCCCCTCGATCCAGCCATTGGCCTTGACCAGTTGCGAGGCCGGAAGCAACTCGGTGAGGATGCCGTATTTGGCGGGCGAGTAGGCCGCCGCACCCAGCCCCACCACCGCATAAGCCATGAGCGGGTGCGAGCCAAACAGCATCATGAGGCAGCCCACCACCTTGATGGCGTTGCTGACAAACATGACCTTGCCTTTGGGCAGGGCGTCGGCAAAGGCGCCGACAAAAGGCGCCAGCACCACATAGAAGAGCGCAAACATGGGCACCAGGGCGGCGCGCTGCCACTCGGGGGCACCTTCTGTACGCAGAAGCTCCACGGCGGCCACGAAAAGTGCGTTGTCGGCCAGCGAGCTGAAAAACTGCGCCGACATGATGGTGTAAAAACCGCGCTTCATCGAATGGCTGGTGGCAGCATCAGTTCGGCTGATGCCCTGTTAAATGTGGGGACCCTGGCAAGTGACGGACGGTTATATCACGCGGATAAACGGCCACGGTGCCAGAATCCGGTGCTTCCCACCCGGTCAAACCCCATGCCCCGTCCCATTGCCGCCACCATCCACACCGCCGCCCTGCACCACAACCTGGAGCGTGTCCGACAGGCGGCCCCTGATGCCAAGGTCTGGGCCGTGGTCAAGGCCAATGCCTACGGGCACGGCATCGAGCGCGCGTACGAAGGCCTGCGCGGCGCCGATGGTTTCGCGCTGCTGGACCTGGCCGAGGCCGAGCGCGTGCGCCACCTGGGCTGGCGCGGGCCCATCCTGCTGCTCGAAGGCGTGTTCGAGCCGCGCGACCTGGAGCTGTGTTCGCGCCTGGGCCTGTGGCACGCAGTGCATTGCGACGAGCAGATCGACATGCTGGCAGCCCACAAGACGCAGGTGCCGCACCGTGTGTTCCTCAAGATGAACTCGGGCATGAACCGGCTGGGCTTCGCGCCGCAGCGCTTTCGCGCGGCCTGGGCGCGCCTCAATGCGCTGCCGCAGGTGGACGAGATTTCGTTCATGACCCACTTCAGCGACGCCGATGGCCCCCGGGGCGTGGCGCACCAGCTGGCCGTGTTCAACACCGCAGCGCAAGACCTGCCGGGTGAGCGCACGCTGAGCAACAGCGCCGCCACCCTGCGCCATGCGGCGGACGCACGCGTGCGTGCCGACTGGGTGCGGGCCGGCATCGCGCTGTATGGCAGCGCCCCCGACTACCCGGAGCACACCGCCACCCACTGGGGCATGCGCCCCACCATGACCCTCGCCACCCGCCTCATCGCTACGCAGCAGCTGCAGGCGGGCGACACCGTGGGCTATGGCTCGCGCTTCACGGCCGAGGGGCCGCTCTTGATTGGCGTGGCGGCCTGCGGCTATGCCGACGGCTACCCGCGCCACTGCGACACCGGCACACCCGTGCTGGTCAACGGCATCCGCACGCGGCTGGTGGGGCGGGTGAGCATGGACATGATCACAGTGGATCTCACGCCGCTGCAGCAGGCGGGCGTGGCCGCAGGGTTTGGCGCGGAAGTCACGCTGTGGGGCCAGGCCAGCAACGGCACGGTGCTGGGTGTGGACGAGGTGGCCGCCGCTGCGGGCACCGTGAGCTGGGAGCTGCTGACGGCGCTGGCCCAGCGGGTGCCGGTGTCGGTGGACGGCAACGCCTGATTCGTCGACAAGTTCACGCACGGCCGTATGCAGGGCTGCAGCGGCGCGGCAAACTGGTGTGAAATGGCGCGGTTCTGGTCGCGCACGCGGCTGGCGATCACCCACTTTTCACCGCAGGCGTTCCCTCCATGGCCACTTCCCGCAGCGACCGCAGCAGCAACACCAGCAACCACGGCAAGAAGAAAACCTCTACCTGGCGCTCCGTGCGCATGCCGCACCACGGCACGGTGGCGCGCACCCTGCAGCAGCGCTACAGCCTGCGCTGGCATGGGCTGCTGATCGGCAGTTTCACGCTGCTGCTGATGTGGTGCACCTCCCATGTGCAGATGCTGCTGGGCGTGGAGTCGCTGGCGCTGCGGTATTTCGTGACCCTCTCGGTCGGCTACCTGGGCTACCTGCTGGTGTTGCGCGCCTGGGCGGCGCGGCTGGTGCGGCAGGAACGAGCATCCCATCACGACGGCAGCAGCCTGGATGTGCCCGATGTGTCCTGGCCCAGCGGGTCGTCCGGCGGTGGCAGTGGCCAGGTGCCGCTGCCGCGCACCGGCGGCGGTGATTTTGGCGGCGGCGGCGCATCCGGTGACTTTGGCGGTGCGTGGACGCAGGGCCTGTCCAGCGGGGGCTCCGGCAGCGATTCCAGCGCGCTGGGCGACCTGGCCAGCGGCGCCGCCGACGCCATTGGCAGCGCCGACGAAGGCGCGGTGGTGGTGGTGCCCGTGGTGGCGATTTTTCTCATCGGCGCGGCGATCATCTTTGGCGCGGGCTCGCTGGCCATGCTGTTCTTTGGTTGGGACTTGCTGCTCACGGTGGCGGTCGAAATCGCCTTCTCGGTGGCCACCGCCCGTGCCGCTGTGGGCGTGGAGCGCGAGGGCTGGCTCACGGCTGCCGTGCGCCTGACCTGGAAGCCGCTGCTGGGCGCGCTGGTCTGCGCCGTGGTGCTGGGCGCCACCATCGACCATTTCATGCCCGGCGTGCAGTCGCTGCCCCAGGCCGTGCGGGTGATCCAGGGGCAGTGATGGAAAAAATGGAATGCAACCAAATTGATAGCTATAAATGTAGATCCATCAAGCGCTAGGCCCCGGTTTTCACCATTTTTCCCTCTTGGAGCGGGGGCGGGCCTCCTGCGTCTCCCTTCCCGTCGCTAGCTGCGGCAGTCCCGGCCGCCCTGGCAGCCGGTGTCGATGGCGTCCAGGTTGCTGCGTACCTGTGCCAGCAGGGCGAGCAGCTGGGCCTGCGTGGCGTCGTCACACCCCTTGAGCAGCGACGCCGCCAGCCCCCGGCGGGCGTCGCGCAGCGCCTGGTGCAGGGCCGCACCCTGGGCGCTCAGGCGCAGGCAGCGGCTGCGCTTGTCCTCGGCATTCGGTGCGCTCTCCAGCCAACCCTTGTCCTGCAGCATCCCCACCATGCGGGCCACCTGTGCCTTGTCGGCACCGCTGTGCGCCACCAGTTCGCGCTGCGTGGTGCCAGGGTGGCGCCCCACGAACATCAGCGCCCGCACTTCGTTGTGCGTCAGGTCGGGGTGGATGGCGGCCATCGTGCGCACCATGTGCGCCCGGTAGGCATGCAGCAGGTCGTGCATGGCTTCAAAGACATCGGCGGGTGCGTGGGTGGTCATGGCGATATGTGGTTGACAAAATCAACCAATGCGAAGATCATTGGTTGACTAAATCAACATTTTAAGCCATGAACGCACCTCTGCCTACCGCCACTCCCCCGGTTGACTCCGCACACCTTGCCGTCGAACGCGTCCGCCACCCATTGCAAGCCCGCCACCTCCAGGTGGTGCGGCGCACCGCCGTCAGCCCCGGTTTCGTGCGGCTCACCCTGGCCGGGCCCGAGCTGGCCGGGTTTGTGAGCGCGGGGTTCGACGACCATCTCAAGCTCATCCTGCCTCAGCCGGGCCAGGAGCGCCCCTCGCTGCCGTCCCTGCACGACGGCCGCCCGGTTTTCCCCGATCCGCGCCCCGTGCTGCGCGACTACACCCCTGCACGTTATGACGCCGCCACGGGCGAGCTGGACATCGAAGTCGCCCTGCACGACGCAGGCCCCGCCACTGACTGGGCCGCCAGTGCCGCCGTCGGCCAGTGGGTGGGCATTGCCGGGCCCCGCGGCAGCATGGTGGTACCCACCGGGTTTGACTGGCACTGGCTGCTGGGCGACGAAACCGCGCTGCCCGCCATCGCCCGCCGCCTGGCCGAGCTGCCCGCCCACACCCAGGCCACGGTGCGCATCCAGGTGCGCAACCCAGCCGACCAGCGCGTGCTGGCCAGTGCGGCACAGCTCGACCTGCAATGGGTGAGCGCGCTGCCCGCCGCCGTGGAAGCGCTGGCCCTGCCAACCGGCGCCGGGTTTGTCTGGGCAGCCGGCGAACACAGCGAGATGGCCGCCGTGCGCCGCGCCATGCTCGCCAAGCCGGGTGTGGATGCCAAGCGCATGCGCATCTCCGCCTACTGGAAACGTGGCGCCGCCGACCACCACGAAGACCTGGTCAGCGCAGCAGGGTAAGCCCCGCCGCCCGCTGCACTGCTGCGGTCATGTGGTGCAGCGCCTGCACGTTCAGGCGCCAGGATTGCCAGTACAGCGGCACGTCCACCGGCTTGCCTGGAATCAGCTCGACCAGCGTGCCAGCCTCCAGGTCGTGCTGCACCATCGGGTCGGGCGTCATGCCCCAGCCCAGTCCGGCCCGGGTGGCCATGACAAACGCGTGCGCCTCGGGCAGCCAGTGCACGGGCGACGTGAGTTTGCGGCGCGTGATGCGCCCCACAAACCGGGCCTGCAGCGCATCCTTGCGGTTGAACACCAGCATGGGCGCCGTAGCCAGCGCAGCAGCGGTTACCCCTTGAGCAAAGTAGCGCTGCATGAACGCGGGGCTGGCCAACGCCCGGTAGCGCAGCGTGCCCAGCGGCAGCACCTTGCAGCCCTGCACGGGCTGCGGGTCGGCCGTCACGGCGGCCATCACGCGGCCTTCGCGCAGCAGGTTGGCCGAATGGTCCTGGTCCTCCACATGGATGTCGAAGGTGATGCTCTGGCCCTCGGCCGCCTGGGCCATGGCGTGCGGGAACCAGGTGGCCAGCGAGTCAGCATTGACGCCAATGGCCAGGCGCGTGGACGTGTGCTGCCCACCGCCAATGGTGGCCAGCGCGTCGGACTCGCTCAGTGCCACTTCGCGTGCGTGCCGGTACAGCGCCCGCCCGGCTTCGGTGGGTGTGCAGGGCGTGGCGCGGCGCACCAGCACCTGGCCCACGCGTTCTTCCAGCAGCTTCACGCGCTGTGAAACCGCCGAGCGGGTGACGTGCAGCGCGGCGGCGGCCCGCTCGAAGCTGCCCTCGTCGATTACGGTGGCGAAGGCGTTGAGCTGGGCAGAGTCGAGGCGCATGGTGCGTTAGCCATTTTGACGGATCGTTAAAAAGTATAGCTGGCGTGACGAGAATGCGATCCCCACAATCCACGCCCATGAGCACCACTGCCTTTCTTCACGGATTCACTTCGACGGCCCTTCTGATCATGGCCATTGGCGCGCAAAACGCCTTTGTGCTGCGCCAGGGCCTGCGGCGCGAGCATGTGATGCCGGTGGTGCTGGTGTGCGCGCTGTCCGATGCGTTGCTGTTGCAGGCGGGCGTGTGGGGCATGGGCGGGGTGCTGCTGGCGCGGCCCGAGTGGGCGCAGTTCATGCGCTGGGCGGGCGCGCTCTTCCTGGCCGCCTACGCCGTGCAGGCCGCCAGCCGGGCCTTCAAGCCCGCCCAACTGCTGGTGTCCGCCAATGGGCCGGGCGCCAGCCTGCGCACCACCGTGCTCACGGTGCTGGCGCTGACCTGGCTGAACCCGCATGTGTACCTGGACACCGTGCTGCTGCTGGGCACCATGGCCACCCCGTACCCCACCTGGGGCCGTGCCACCTTTGCCGCCGGGGGCTCGCTGGCCAGCGCCTTGTGGTTCCTGACCCTTGGGTTTGGCTCGCGCTGGCTGGCGCCTTTGTTCGCATCGCCCGGTGCGTGGCGGGTGCTGGACGCTGGCACGGCCGTCACGATGATGGGTTTGGCCATGGTGATGGTTCTAAGCTAACAAATACAAGTTCGTTACACGGAGAAGCGACTTGCGCCATAGTGGGGGACTGACTGACCTGGAGTGATTCCCCCATGCGTTTCAAGACCCTCTTGCTCGCGGCCGCGCTGGCCACGGCGCTTCCGATGGCTGTGCAGGCCAAGACCTTCCGCTGGTCCCGCTCGGTGGATATTTCCACCTGGGACATCCACACCCAGAACGTGGGCGTGAACAACACGATGCACGGCGCGGTGTACGACACGCTGGTCGAATACAACAGCAAGACCTTTAAGCCCGAGCCGTCGCTCGCCACCGAGTGGAAGCTCATCAAGCCCACGCAGCTGCGCCTGACGTTGCGCAAGGGCGTGAAGTTCAGCGATGGCAGCGAGTTCACGGCCGACGATGCCAAGTTCTCGCTGGAACGGGCCAAGGCCAAGACCTCCAACTTCGCCGTCTACACCCAGGGCATTGACCGCGTGGAAAAGGTTGATGCCTACACCATCGACATCCACTCCGACCTGCCCAACCCGGTGCTGGTGAACCAGCTGACCGAGCTGCGCATCATGAGCCGCGCCTGGGCCGAAAAGAACAAGTCGGTCGAGCCCAAGGACATCAAGACCAAGGATGAAACGTACGCCCACCGCAATGCGCTGGGCACCGGCCCGTACCAGCTCAAGCAGTGGGCACCCGACCAGCGCGTGGTGCTGGAGCCCAACCCGAACTGGTGGGGCAAGGGCAAGTACCCCACCAACCTGACCGAGATCGTCTACACCCCCATCAAGGCCGACGCCACGCGCACGGCGGCGCTGCTGTCGGGTGAGATTGACTTTGTGATCGACCCCAGCCTGCAGGACCTAGCGCGCATCAAGCAGACGCCCACCCTGCAGGTGCTCGAAGGGCCGGAGTACCGCACCATCTTCCTGGGTCTGGACCAGTTCCGCGACGAGCTGCCCGGCTCGGATGTGAAGGGCAAGAACCCGCTGAAAGACCTGCGCGTGCGCAAGGCGCTGTACCAGGCGATCGACATCCAGTCCATCCAGCGCGTGGTGCTGCGCGGCCTGGCCCAGCCCACGGGCACGCTGATTGCCAACCAGGTCAACGGCTGGACCAAGAAGGCCGATGTGCGCTATCCCTACGACTCCAAGGCCGCGCAAAAGCTGCTGGCCGACGCGGGCTACCCCAACGGGTTTGAAGTGGACTTTGCCTGCAGCGCGGGCCGCTACATCAACGACGAGCAGCTGTGCCAGGCCATCACCTCGCACTGGGCCAAGGTGGGCGTGAAGGCCAAGCTGCGCTCGCTGCCGTTTGCCACCTACTTCCCGATGATCCAGCGCAACGAAGCCAGCATCTACCTGCTGGGCTGGGGCGTGCCCACGTTCGACGCGTTCTACAGCCTGCAGTCGCTGGTGCGCTCGCCCGGCGCGGGTGGGGATGGCAACTTCAACCTGGGCCGCTTTTCCGATCCGCAGATGGATGCGCTGATCGAGCGCGTGAAGAAGGAAACGGATGCCACCACGCGCAACGGCCTGATCGAGCAGGCGCTGATCAAGGAGCACGAGCTGGTGTCGCACATCCCGCTGTACAACCAGGTGATTCCGTGGGCGGGCACCAAGAAGGTGGACATCATCCACCGCGCCGACAACCGCATCGACTGGCGGTATCTGAAGGTGAACTGATCCCGGTTGCCAGCAAAAAGCCCCGGTGCTTCGAGCCAGAAGCACCGGGGCTTTTTTGCGTCCGCAGGTGGCGTATCAGGCAAGTGCGCGCTGCACGGCGGGGCGCTGCAGCATGCGCTGCGTGTGTGCAAACACCTTCGGGAACTGGGCGATGTCCACGCCATCGCTGTGCAGCCAGGTGCCGATGGTGAACAGGTAGCCGTCGGCCACGGTGTATTGCTCGCCCATCACCCAGGGCCCCTGGTCCGCTTGCGGCAGGTAGTGGGTTTCGATGAGGTGAAAGCACTCGGTCATGTTCTGTGGCACCTTGCGCTGCATGGCAGCGTGGGCTTCGGGCTCGTCCGCCCAGCGGCTGGCGCGGGGGCGGTGGGCGTGGGCGATGTGCACCGTGGACGCGAGGTAGCTGTGGAACTCTTGCAGGCGCGCAAAGCCATGCGCGTCGGCGGGCGCCAGGCGCGCCTCTGGAAAGCTCTGCGCCACATAGGCCAGCAGCGCCGGGGTTTCGGTCAGGGTGCCGTGCGGCGTGGCCAGCGCGGGCACGCGGCCCTTGGGGTTCACCGCCAGGTATTCGGGCGTGCGTTGCTGGCCAGCGGCGAAGTCCACGCGCACCAGGTCGTAGGGGGCGCCCGCTTCTTCCAAAGCGATGCGAACGGCCTGCGCGCAGGTGCCGGGGGTGTAGTACAGCGTGAGTTGGGTCATGGTTGGTTTGCTATGAATTAAATAGCTGTTGACGCATATTCCACTAGCGCCTGCAGCCGATTTTGCTTGAAATGACTCAGTACAGGCCACGCGTGCGCGCCATCAGCCGCGTGAGGCCCAGCAGGGCGTCGGTGTGCGGCGTGGGCGTGCCGGTGATCTGCCCCAGCTCGCGCACCGCGCCCACCAGGGCGTCGATCTCCATCGGCTTGTTCGCTTCCACGTCCTGCAGCATCGAGGTCTTGAACGCGCCCAGCTTGCGCGTGACGGCGTGGCGGTCCTCGGGCTGCTGGTCAATCGGCAGGCCCAGTTGGTCGCCGATGGCCTTGGCTTCCAGCATCACGGCGCTGACAAAGCCGCGCACCAGGTCGTCGTCCAGGATGCGGTCGGTGGTGGCGCCGGTGAGGGCGCTGATGGGGTTCATGGTGAGGTTGCCCCACAGCTTGAACCAGATGTCCTTCTGGATGCAGTCGCTCACTTCCACATCGATGCCGCCGCGCTGCAGCGTGTCGGCCAGTGCTTGCAGGCGCGGGCTGCGGCTGCCGTCCGGCTCGCCCACGATGAGGCGGTTGCCAAAGTGCTGGCGGACGAAACCCGGAGCCTCCAGCGAGCAGCTGGTGTGCACCACGCTGCCCACCACGTTGCGCGCCGGGATGGCCTGGGCAATCACGCCCCCCGCGTCCACGGATTCGAGGGCACGCCCCTGCGCGGCTCCGCCGAAGCCGTCGAGAAACCACCACGGCACGCCGTTCATGGCGGTTAGCGCGACGGTGTCGGGCCCGAGCAAGGGCGCCATGGCGCGCGCCACGTCGGGCAGGCCCGGGGCCTTGACGGCGACCACGACCAGGTCTTGCACGCCCAGCGCTGTCGGGTCGCTGTGGGCCGTGACGGGCACCTGCGCCAGCGTGCCGTCCGCGCGCCGCATGCGCAGCCCGTCGGCCTGCAGGGCGCGCAGCGTGTCGCCGCGCGCCACCATGCTGACCGGGTGGCCCGCTTGCGCCAGGGCCACACCCAGCCAACCTCCGATGGCGCCTGCGCCGTAAATACAAAATTTCATGGTGGTCGTGCCTTTGTCTTCCGGTGAGTGTTGTGGTGAATCGGTGTGTGGTGTCTTGTGGGCTTCAGTAGCCCGCAGGGCGCGCTGGTGTGCCCCCAGCGTCGGCGCGAAAGCGCGCCAGCAGATTCTGCGCAGCGCTGGCCAGCAGCATGGTGTCCACGCCCACGGCCACAAACAGTGCGCCCGCCGCCAGCCACTGGTGCGCCTGGGATTCGGTGGTGGCCAGAATGCCTGGCGCCTTGCCCGCACGCAGGATGCGGGTGATGCCGTCGTGGATGGCGGCCTGCACGTCTGGGTGCCCTGGGTTGCCGGGGTGGCCCATGGAAGCCGACAGGTCTGCCGGGCCGATGAACACGCCGTCCACGCCGGGCGTGGCGGCAATCGCATCGAGGTGGGTCATGGCCTCCACCGTCTCGGCCTGCACCAGCAAGCAGATCTGCTGGTTGGCCTCGTGCACATACTGGGGGTAGGCCTGCCAGCGTGACGAGCGGGCCAGCGCGCTGCCCATGCCGCGCACGCCCTCGGGCGCGTAGCGCGTGGCGCGCACCAGCTGCTGGGCTTGCTCGGCCGTGTCCACCATGGGCACCAGCAGGGTCTGTGCGCCGATGTCCAGGTACTGCTTGATCAGTGCCGTGTCGCCCACGGGGACGCGTGCGATGGGGTGGGGCGCCTGCACGCCGGGGGGCAGCGCGCTGCTGGCGCTGGCGATGGCCTGCAGCTGGTGCAGGATGGAGCGCAGGTCATTGGGCGCATGTTCGCCATCGACCAGCAGCCAGTCGTAGCCGGTGCCCGCTAGGATTTCGGCGCTGTAGGCATCGGCCAGCCCGAGCCACAGGCCGATCTGCGCCTGGCCCTGGGCCATGGCCTGTTTGAAGCGGTTGGTGGGTGTCTGCAATCTGAACTCCATGCGGCAGTGCCAAGCCCGCCATCGTACGGGCTGTTGCTATTCCAGTGGGCATGGCCGCTATAGTCGGCTGCCCCGCTTTTGAGTCTGCCCACACCCACCCACCATGGCCAAAGAAAAAACCACGTTCACCTGCACCGAATGCGGCGGCACCAGCCCGCGCTGGCTGGGCAAATGCCCGGCCTGCGGCGCCTGGAACACGCTGATCGAATCGGTGGCCGAGGCCGGGCCGGGCAAGAACCGCTACAGCGGATCGCAGTTTGCGGGCTTGGCCCAGGCGCAGGCCGTGATGCCGCTGTCGGCCATCGAGGCCAGCGATGTGGAGCGCACACCGAGCGGCATCGACGAGCTGGACCGGGTGCTGGGCGGCGGCATTGTCGAAGGTGGTGTGGTACTGATCGGTGGCGACCCGGGCATCGGAAAATCCACCCTGCTGTTGCAGGCGCTGGATGCGCTTCAGCGCGCAGGGCTGCCCACCTTGTATGTGACGGGTGAGGAAAGCGGTGCCCAGGTGGCCCTGCGCTCGCGCCGCCTGGGGCTCGACCACAGCCAGGTCAACGTGCTGGCCGAGATCCAGCTCGAAAAGATCCTGGCGACCATCGAGTCCATGCAGCCTGCGGTGGCCGTGATCGACTCGATCCAGACCGTGTACTCCGACCAGCTCACGTCCGCGCCCGGCTCCGTGGCGCAGGTGCGCGAATGTGCGGCGCACCTCACGCGTTGTGCCAAGGCCTCGGGCGTGGCCATCGTGCTGGTGGGCCATGTGACCAAGGAAGGTGCGCTGGCGGGGCCGCGCGTGCTGGAGCACATGGTGGACACGGTGCTGTACTTCGAAGGCGACACGCACAGCCAGTTCCGCCTGGTGCGGGCCATCAAGAACCGCTTCGGCGCGGTCAACGAAATCGGCGTGTTTGCAATGACCGAGAAGGGCCTCAAGGGCGTGAGCAACCCCAGCGCCATTTTTTTGAGCCAGCATTCCGAGCCCGTGCCCGGCAGCTGCGTGATGGTGACGCTGGAGGGCACACGCCCGCTGCTGGTGGAGATCCAGGCCCTGGTGGACAGCGGTGGCCCCAGCCCCCGGCGCCTGTCCGTGGGCCTGGACAAGGACCGCTTGGCCATGCTGCTGGCCGTGCTGCACCGCCACGCGGGGGTTGCGTGCATGGACCAGGACGTGTTCGTGAATGCCGTGGGCGGCGTGCGCATCAGCGAGCCAGCGGCCGACCTGGCGGTGATGCTGTCCATCACCTCCAGCCTGCGCGGCAAGGCGCTGCCGCGCGGCTTTCTGGCGTTTGGCGAGGTGGGGCTGGCGGGCGAGGTGCGGCCCGCGCCCCGCGGCCAGGAGCGCCTGAAGGAAGCTGCCAAGCTCGGTTTCAGTGTGGCCGTGGTGCCCAAGGCCAATGCGCCCAAGAAACCCATTGAGGGGCTGACCATCCACGCGGTGGAGCGGGTGGAAGAGGCCATGAACGTGGTGCGGGGCTTGTAAGCAATGCCCACAGCCACACACGGTTGAGGCCGTAAGACAATCCCAGCCTATGAATCTGCGCAATATCCTGGTGCCCTTGGGGGCGGTGGCCCTGGTCGGGTTTGGTTTTACAGCCTACGGTTGGGCCGGTGTGGCGGCCGTGGTGGGCGGGCTGGTCATGTGGGCCCTGCTGCATTTCACGCGGCTGGTGAATGTGATGAAGAAGGCCGCCAAGCGCCCCATCGGCTATGTGGGCAGTGCGGTCATGCTCAATGCCCGGCTGGTTGAGGGCGTGAACCTGATGCATGTGGTGGCCATGACGCAGGCGCTGGGGGAACTGCTGTCGCCCGAGGGCGCTGACCCCGAGGTGTACCGCTGGACAGACGGCACCCAGTCGCATGTGACCTGCGAGTTTCGCCATGGCAAATTGGTGAAATGGACGCTGGTGCGGCCGGAGGGCGAAGCGGCCGCCACTCCCCCCCAAGGCTGACCGCTGCACAGGCCCTTGCCCTTGGCGGGGCACCATTTGCTGCACTGCACCCTGGTGCCCCGGTTCCTGGCCCGCTGCGGCCCCGTAAAATCCCGATTTTGCGACCCACAGCAACCAAAGGATTCCCATGAGCCCCGTAGTTCCCTCGATGGCCGACCGTGACGGCAAGATCTGGATGGACGGCCAGATGGTCGATTGGCGCGACGCCAAGATCCATGTGCTGACCCACACCCTGCACTACGGCTGCGGCGCCTTCGAAGGCGTGCGCGCGTACAACACGGCCAACGGCACGGCGATCTTCCGACTGGAAGAGCACACCGACCGCCTCTTCAACAGCGCCAAGATCCTGCGCATGAAGATCCCGTTCACCAAGGAAGAAGTGAACGAAGCCCAGAAGGCTGTGGTGCGTGAAAACAAGCTCGAATCCTGCTATCTGCGTCCATTGACCTGGATCGGCTCGCAAAAGCTGGGTGTTTCGCCCAAGGGCAACCAGATCCACCTCATGGTGGCCGCCTGGGCCTGGGGCGCCTACCTGGGCGAAGAAGGCATGAAGCGCGGCATCCGCGTCAAGACCAGCAGCTACACCCGCCACCACGTCAACATCACCATGACGCAGGCCAAGGCGGTGAGCAACTACACCAATTCCATCCTCGCCAACATGGAAGCGCTGGACGACGGCTACGACGAAGCACTGCTGCTCGACAGCTCTGGCTTCGTGTCCGAAGGTGCGGGCGAAAACATCTTTGTCATCAAGAACGGCGTGATCTACACGCCCGACCTGTCGGCCGGTGCCCTCAACGGCATCACCCGCAACACCGTGTTCCACATCGCCAAGGACCTGGGCCTGGAGATCGTGCAAAAGCGCATCACGCGCGACGAGGTGTACATCGCCGACGAAGCGTTCTTCACCGGCACGGCGGCTGAAGTGACCCCCATCCGCGAACTCGACCGGATCGAGCTGGGCAGCGGATCACGCGGCCCCATCACCGAAAAAATCCAGAGCGCCTTCTTTGACATCGTCAACGGCCGCAACTCCAACTACGCCCACTGGCTCGCGAAAGTCTGAACACCATGTCCCAAGCCGCCATCGAACTCCTGGCCAAGGACCTCAATGCCCAGGGTGGGGTTTTCTGCCCCAGCCCCAAGGCCGATATGAAAATCTGGAACAGCCACCCCAAGGTGTACCTGGATGTGGCCCGCACCGGCGAGGCCAAGTGCCCGTACTGTGGCACGGTGTACCGCCTGAAGGCGGGCGAGCACGTACACGCTGGCCACTGATTGATGCCCGTGGGAACCGGCGGCGCATCGGCGCCGCCCACGTTGACCGTGGCGGTGCTGACCCACAACGAGGCGCACCGTATTGAGGCCTGCCTGAAAAGCGCCGCGTTCGCCGACCAGCTGTTGGTGGTGGACAGCGGCAGCACGGACAACACCGTGGCCATCGCCCAAAGCCTGGGTGCCGAAGTCCACAGCTATCCCGACTGGCAGGGCTTTGCCGTGCAGCGCAACCGGCTGCTGGCGCATTCGTGCGGCGACTATGTGTTTTTCCTCGACGCTGACGAGGTGATGACACCCGCGTTTGCGCAGGAACTGCAGGCCATCGTCCGTTCGGGCGAGCAGGCAGTGTGGACCATCCGCTGGCGCATGGTGGCCTATGGGCACGAGCTCAAGTATTTCCGGTCGCAGTCGCAGATCGAGCGCCTGTTTGTGCGTGCGCTGGTGAAGGAATACACCGGGGTGGTGCACGAGCAGGCCCAGCTCCATGCCCTGCCCGGTGGCGCAGCGGTGCCGCGTCGCCTCATCAAGGCGCGGCTGCTGCACTACTCACGCACCACGGTGCGCGGCAGCCTGGAGAAGCTTACCCAGTACGTGATGCTCGGTGCCGCCAAGCGGGCGGAGGCGGGCAAACGCGGCGGGGTCTTGCGGGGCCTGGCGTCGGGCGGGTCGATGTTCTTGCGTCTGTATGTGTTCCGGCTGGGCTTTTTGTGTGGCGGCGCGGGCTTTCTGTACTGCCTGTTTGTGGCGCTGGAGGGCTTTTTCCGGTACGCCGCCCTGCATTACGACCGCGACAGCCTGACGGGGCGGGTGATTCGCTGATGACGTCTCCGCAGGATACCCACCGCTGGTTTTCCCGTTGCGCCAGCATTGGCGCGTTCATGGTCCCGGGGCTGGCGCTGTGGCTGCCCTCGGGCTATTCCTACGGCGCCGTGCTGCTGCTGCTGGCCACGCTGGCCAGCGCGCCGCTGTGGTGGCGCCGCCCTGCGCCGCGTGCCGCCTGGTGGCTGACGGCGGCTTTTTCGTGCATGGCTGCGCTGTGGATGCTGGATGTGGGCGCCACCTGGGGCTGGGGCAGCATGGATCGGCCGGTCAAATACCTCCTGGCCTTGCCTTGCATCTTTTTCCTGATGACGTTCGAGCCCCGTGCCGCCTGGCTGTGGATGGGGGTGGCGGTCGGCGCAGTGGGCAGCGGGCTGGTGGCGCTGTACCAGACCTTCGTGATGGAGCTGCCGCGTGCCAATGGATTTACCAACGCCATCCAGTACGGCAACCTGAGCATGCTGCTGGCCGTGATGAGCGGCCTGCTGCTCGTCGTGCAATGGAAGCGCTGGTGCCTGTGGCAGCGGTTGCTGCTGGCCAGCGCCATCGGGCTGGGTGCTGCCGGCTCGGTGCTCTCCCAGTCGCGCGGCGGCTGGCTGGCGCTGGTGCTGTTGCTGCCCGTGTGTGCCTGGCTGCTGGTGCGCACCACCGGGCAGCGGCGCGTGTACTGGGGCCTGTGTGCGCTGGCGCTGGCGGCGGCGGCGCTGTCGCAGGTGCCTGCGGTGGAGCAGCGGGTGGACGAGGCGCGCCAGGAAGTGCAGGTCTACAAGGACCACGGTGACGGCCGCAGCTCGGTTGGCCAGCGGCTGGCGCATTGGCGCCTGGCGTGGCAGATGGGCTGGGACCGGCCCTTCACCGGCTGGGGCCGGGCCGGGTACACCGACGAGAAGGCCCGGCGCGTGGCCGCCGGGCTGGCGCATCCCGTGGTGCTCGAATTTGGCCATGCGCACAACGAAATCCTGGACCTGTTTGCCAAACGCGGGCTGCCTGGCGTGCTGTTGCTCATGGCGTTCTACGGCATTCCGCTCGCGATGTTCTGGCCCACGGCGCGGCGCATTCGCGACGGTGCCGGCAAGATGGACAAGGAGTCGCTCTCGCTGTGCCTGGTGGGTGTGATGGTGCCCCTGTCGTACATCGGTTTTGGGCTCACGCAAGTGTTTCTGGCTCACAACAGCGGCAACATGTTCTACCTCTTCATGTGCCCCCTGGTGCTGGCGGCCCTGCACGAGCGGCGCACGCGCATGGGCTGCCCAAGACCGCTTTAGATGAAGCACCCCCTGAGTCGCTTCGCGCCTTCCCCCTCTCTCGCTGCGCGGGAGGGGGACGCCACCCGTGGCCTGGCAAAGCCAGTTCCACGGTGGCACTGGCTTGGGCCGCGCCAGTTTCATGGTCTGCGGGTGTCGCGTAGCGCCATGGAAAACTGAGACGAAAGATTTCCCTATGCACATTCTGCTCATCAACAACTCCCCCATCCCCGTCTACGGCTACGGCGGTACCGAGCGTGTGATCTGGGATCTGGGCAAGACGCTGGTGCAGCTTGGCCACCGCGTGAGCTATCTGGTGCCCGATGGCTCCAGCTGCGACTTCGGGCATGTGCTGCCCATCCGCCCCGACGCACCGTGGGAGGGCCAGATCCCGGCCGATGTGGACATTGCGCATTTCCAGTTCAACCCCCGCACCGAGCTGAGCCGGCCCTATCTGGTCACCGAGCACGGCAACGCGCGCAAGCCCAAGCCGCTGCCGCTGAACACCGTGTTCCTCTCGCGTGACCACGCCGCGCGTTACGGTTCCACCGAGTTTGTCTACAACGGACTCGATTGGAGCGGCTATGGCCCTGTGGACTTTGACCGCCCACGGCCCCACTACCACTTTCTGGGCAAGGCGGCCTGGGGCGTGAAGAACGTGCGCGGCGCGATCAAGGTGGCCAAGATGGCTGGCGTGGAGCTGGACGTGCTGGGCGGAGACCGCATCAACTTCAAGCGCGGCTTTCGCTGGACGCTGTCGCGCAAGATCCACTTTCACGGCATGGTGGGCGGCACGCAGAAGACCAGCCTGCTCAATGCCTCGCGCGGGCTGATCTTTCCGGTGCGCTGGCACGAGCCCTTTGGCCTGGCCGTGATCGAAAGCCTGTACTTCGGCTGCCCGGTGTTTTCCACGCCCTACGGCGCATTGCCCGAGCTGGTGCCGGTGCACTGCGGCGTGCTGTCGGCCGAAGCCTCCGTGCTGGCCGAGGCGGTGCGCAACAACCGCTTTGACGCCCGCGCCTGTCACCAGCATGTGGTCGATCACTTCGGCGCCGAGCGCATGGCCCGCAACTACCTGCGCATGTACGAGCGCGTGCTGGCGGGTGAGAAGATCAACGCCCAGCCGCCTGTCATCCTGGGGCCTGCACGCGAACTGCCCTGGAAGAACTGAAACCCCCCTGAGGCGCTGCGCGCCTTCCCCCGCAGGGGGACGCACCCAGTGGCCCGGCAAAGCCGGTTCCACGGGTGCACTGGTGTTGGGACCGCGCGGATTTTGACGCCGCGCCCGTCTCCCCACCCCCGGCCGTTCGGGCTGAGCCTGTCTACGCCAGGGTGCACACCTGGTCAGATGGCTCGGCACACGTGTGGCTGACTGGTGCGGTCTAATGTTTAGCCGAATTGGCCTCTAGCGCTTATCTATAAATCGCTAAATGCTATCAAAATAATAGCATTTTACGGCTGCTCCACGCCCAGCGCTCCCACGGCTGCCAGCGCAGCCCGCCATTCCGCTTCCAGCACGGCCACGAGCGCCGCCGCTGGCATGGGGCGCACCGCCGCCACGCCCTGGCCGGCCCACAGTGAGAGGTAGTCCGCCCGCCCCGCCTCGGCAGACGCCCGGCGCAGCGCGCCGGTGAGGGCGTTCTGCACCGGGTAGGCTGGCACATCGGCCTCGTGCGCGTGCAGCCGCTGCAGCATCGTGTTGACGATGCCGCGCGCCGGGCGGCCCGAGAAGACGCGGGTGGTACGCGTGTCCGTGCCGGTGGCGTGGGCCAGCGCATCACGGTAGGCCGGGCCGATGCCCGACTCGTCGCAGGCCAGGAAGGCCGTGCCCATCTGCACCGCCTCGGCGCCCAGAGCCTGCGCCGCGGCGATGCCTCGCCCGTCCATGATCCCGCCGGCCGCGATCACCGCCACGCCCCGGGGGCGCAGCGCATCCACGCACTGCGGGATGAGGGCCATGGTGCCCACCATGGACGCCGCAAAGTCGGCCTGCGAGGGGCCCTTGGCGGCAGGGGCCTTTTCTGCGGGCGCAAGGCCCTCGGCCTGCAGACGGCCCGTGGGCAAAAAAGTGCCCCGGTGGCCGCCCGCCTCCATGCCCGATGCGACCACCGCGTCCGCGCCCACATCGGCCCAGGCCACGGCCTCGGCCACGGTGGTGGCCGTGCCGATGACGGTGCAGCCCGCGCTGTGCAGCCGCTCGACCTGCGCGGCGTTCAGGATGCCGAAGGTAAAACTCGCTACGGCCGGGCGCGCTTCGACCAGGGCGTCGAACTGGGCCGCAAAGTCCTCGCACCAGCGCGCGGGCACGGCGGGCGTGAGGCCGAACTCCGCATACAGCGGCGCCAGACGGGCCACGGCCTGCTCCACCGTGGCCGCATCGGGCGCGGGCGTGTCCTGCACGAAGAGATTGAGCCCGAAGGGCCGGTCGGTGCGCCGCCGCACCTCGGCCGCCGCCTCGGCCATGGCGGCGGGCGAACGCATGCCGCAGCCCAGGGTGCCCAGCCCGCCCGCCGCAGACACGGCGGCAGCCAGCGCCGGGGTGTCGGCACCCGTCATGGGCCCCTGGATGATGGGCAGGCGCAGGGAGAGGGCGGTGCGCAGGCTGGGGTGGGGCATGGTGGCGTTCCGTTCGCTAAAAAAGGGAAGAAGAGAAGGGTTGTCAGTCGGGCAGCACTTGCTGCAGCGCATCCAGCGCCGCGGACCGGTAGCCGTGGCGCCACACCAGCAGCGTCTGCAGGGTGGTCAGGGGGTGCTGGGCCAGCAGCGCGGCGTGGGGCGAGAGCTGGAGCACCGAGCGTGGCACGATGCCCACGCTGCCACCCCCCGCCACGCTGGCCAGGATGGCGTGGTACGAGCCCAGTTCCAGCGTCTGCATGGGCGGGGTGCGGGTTGCGAACCAGTCCTGCGCCACCCCCCGGTAGGTGCAGCCAGGCTCGAACACCGCCAGCGTGCCGGGCACCACATCCTGCGGGCCGGACACGGGCGGATGCCCCGTGGGCAGCACCAGGATCAGTTCCTCGGCGAACACGGGGCTGGCTTCCAGCGCAGGGTCGGGCGACTGCCCTGGCGGCCAGGCCACCAGCACGGCGTCGAGCGCATGGGCGCGCAGCCGCTCCAGCAGTTCGCGCGTGGGGGCGGTCGACAGCTCCAGCGCCACCCCGGGCCACTGGCGGTGCAGTTGCGCCAGCGGGGCGGGCAGGCGGCTGGCGGCGGTGCTTTCCATCGAGCCCAGGCGCAGGCGTCCCGTGGGCTGGCCTGGCCGCACGGCCTGCCGAGCCTCCTCGGCCAGCGCCAGCAGCCGGTCAGCGTAGCCCCGCAGCACCTCGCCCTCGGGCGTGAGCGCCATGCGCTTGCCCTCGCGCAGGAACAGCGGAGTGCCCAGGTCGGCCTCCAGCTGGCGCACCCGCGTGGTCACATTGGACTGCACGCGCTGCAGCCGCTCGGCCGCGCGCGTGACGCTACCCTCTGCCGCCACGGTGCGGAAGATGTCGAGGGCGGCCAGATCGAGCGGGGGGGATGCTTTATCCATCTTGAAAAAGTATGAATGTCAAAAATTCAATCTCTTGCTAAGATCATAAGACCCCGCATCCGACGCCGCAACTCCCGTCCCATCGTCCCACCGCGCAATCGCCCCCATGCCGTGACCCAGGCCACTTCTTCTTCCACGCTTGCATCCATCCGCCGTGGCGACACCGGCTCCTCCGCGCTCCAGGTCGCACTGGCGGGCATGGCCGCGCTGGCGGCCGCCATGGGCATCGGCCGCTTCGCCTTCACACCGCTGTTGCCCATGATGCTGCACGACGGCGTGGTGGACATCGCCACCGGCAGCTGGCTGGCCACGGCCAACTACGCGGGCTACCTGGGGGGTGCGCTGCTGTACATGGCCTTGCCCTGGCTGGGCCGGCGCCTGAACGCGGTGCCTGGCAATGCAGCCCTGGTGCGCAGCGGGCTGGTGGCCACGGTGCTGCTCACGGCCGCGCTGGCCTTGCCATGGCCCTGGCTGTGGCCCCTGATGCGGTTGCTGGCCGGTGTGGCCAGCGCCATGGTGTTCCTGGGCACGGCCAACTGGTGCATGGGCCGGCTGGCCCACCTGGGGCATCCCGCCCTGGGCGGGTTGATCTTTTGCGGCCCGGGCCTGGGCATCGTCGCCACCGGCCTGCCCACCAGCGCCATGGTGGCAGCGGGCTGGAGCGCCGCCATGGGCTGGGCGGTGTTCGCCGTGCTTGCCGCCTTGCTGTGCGCGCTGGTGTGGCCGGTGGTGCGGGGCAGCGAAGCCTCCTCGGTGGTGCCAAGCGCCGCAAGCACGGTGGCCACGGCGCCACCTCCGCCCGCGCCGCATCCGGCAGCCGAGCGCGCCCTGCTGGCGCTGGCCTATGGCCTGGCCGGCCTGGGCTACATCGTCACGGCCACCTTCCTGCCCGTGATCGCGCGTGCCGCGCTGCCTGCAGGCTCGGCCTGGCCCGACCTGTTCTGGCCCATCTTCGGCGCGGGTGTGGCGCTGGGGGCGCTGCTGTCCACGCGCATTCACCCTGCGCGGGACCGGCGCCTGCTGCTGGCGGGGGCCTACCTGTTGCAGGCGGCGGCCATCGGCCTGGGCCTGCTCTGGCCCGGCCCGGCGGGCTTTGCATTCGGTAGCCTGCTGCTGGGCCTGCCCTTCACGGCCATCACGTTCTTTGCGTTGCAGGAGGCGCGACATCAGTGGCCCCAGGCTGGCGCAGGCTTCACCGGCCTGATGACCGCGCTTTACGGCATCGGCCAGATCGCGGGGCCGCCCATGGCGGCTGCACTCTTGGCGCGCGCGGGCTCGCAGGCGCAGGGGTTTGACTGGGCGCTGGGTGTGGCGGGGGCTGCGCTGGGGTTGGGGGCGGCGCTTTACGGCTTTATGGCGTGGCACTGGCGGGAAGTGCATCAAAAAAAGTAGCTGCTAGCGCTTGCTGTATAAGGCTTGGCTGCCCATCTGACCCAAAAATACCGTGAAGCGCCTCGACCTGACCCTGGCCGCGCAGCCTTTGGCGCAAACCCTTTCCACGTTGGCGGGCCGCGTCCCCGCGCGGCAGGCGCAGGCCCTGGCGCTGCTGGCTGACCATCAACGCTGGGACGCCCTGCTCGCGCTAGCCCGGCTGTGGGGGCGGCCGGGTGCCAGTGAACTGCTTCGGCCCAAGGGGTTCACTCCGTTTCTGTACCGCGCCAGCGCCTGCGCCGCCGCGTCCGTGGCAACGCTCGATGGCCTTCGCCGCCTGGGCGGCCTTCCAGGCAGCGACGCCCAGGTGGCCGCGCAGGCCCGCGAGTTGGCCGAGTGGGAGCGCGGCAAGTGGCCTGCTGCGCCCTCCACTTTGCATGCCTGGCTCAATGAAGGGTTGCGCTGGGCGGTGTCCGGCGGCGATGTGGCGCGTGTGGAGTGGTGGGTGGCAGTGGGGGCTGACCTGCACCACCACGATGCCAAAGGCGACAACGCCATCCAACGGGCCCGCACACCGGAAATGCTGGACTGGCTGCTGGTTCAGGGCGTGTCCACGGATGGGACATGCCGCCACGGGGGCCGCGTCGCCTGCAGCGTGGTGCGCTGGGGCCGTTATGAGGCGCTGCGCTGCCTGCAAACGCATGGCCTGGACATGGAAAAGCTGGATTGGCCGCCGTTGCACCGGTTGGTGGCGCTGGGCACGGCGAAGGAGGTGGGCTCTGCGCTGCAGGGGCCGGATGGTGCGGCTCTGCGCATGCAGCTTGAAGTCCGCGACGGCTGGAACCGCACGCCCGCCATCCACGCGGCGGCACAAGGTGCGGTGGACAAGCTCGCACTGCTGCGCGACGCAGGCGCCGACTTGCAGGTGAAGTGGCGCGATTTACCGCTGCTTCAGTGGATCATCGACTCCCGCCAGCCCGATGCGCTGCGCTGGTGGCTGGCCCAGCCGGGAGCGGATGTGGAAACGCCGCTGGGCGGCCTACGCGACACTCCCTTGCTCGCTGCGGTCGAGAACGACGACCTGCCCATGGCCAGTGCGCTGCTGCAAGCTGGCGCCGACCCTCAACGTTACAACGACAACAACGGCTGTCCCATCAACAGCGCCCGCAGTCGCGCCATGCTGGAGCTGCTGGTCGCCCACGGCGGCCAGATCCAGCACCTGGGCCGCGATGGCACGCGCCTCTGGCTGGGCCAGCCGCTGTGGGACGAGCGCGAGCCAGGCTGGCTCGTCACCTGCACGCCCGACGAGTTCAAGCAGCACCACACGCCCCGCCCAGGGCGGCACAACGGCGAGGACGTCACCACCGCCTTTCACCTTGCCATGCTGGAGTCGGGTGAAAGCGCATATGGCGCGGGCGAGGCGTTCGGATTGAACCGCAGCTTCAGCGATACACCCTGGCAGCACATCTGGAACGCCGACCGCTTCGGCCAAAGCCTGACCGGCCTGCCCGATGGTCGCTGGGTGCAGATCGGCGGAGAGCATGAGGACGGCTACGACCCCGACTTCTTCATCTACGCGGATGTGATCGTCCACACCCCGCCCAGCGAGCCGGGTGGCGCCTGGGACCGGCGCGTGTTCGCCTACCCGGAGGATGTGTTCCCGCCCACCGACTCCCACACCGCCACCCTGGTGGATGGCCGCATCATCGTCATCGGCTGCCTGGGCTACCCCGCGCAGCGCCGTCCTGGCGAGACGCCTGTCTACGCATTGGATGCGCACACCTTTCAGATGCAGAGGCTCGATGTCACGGGCACCGGGCCGGGCTGGCTGCACAAGCACCAGGCGCAGCGGGTGGCGCCGAGCGTGGTGGAGGTGTGGGGTGGAGAGCGCTGCACCGGCGCCGACCAATGGCAGGCCGTGCCGGGGCGTTGGCGGCTCGACCTGGCGCAGCTTCAATGGCAGGCCGTTGCTGGATCGTAAAAATTCAGGTCGATTTGGTTGCTAGCGCTTATCTGTAAAGCGCTAGAAGCTACTATTTTTGTAGCGGTAGCCGCAGCACAAAGCAGGCCCCAGGGGCGCCATCCGGCCGGTCCTCGCAGTGCACCGTGCCGTTGTGGCGCCCTGCAATCGAGCGCACCAGCGCCAGCCCCAGGCCCACGCCGCCTGCGCGTTCGCTGGCGCCGGGCAGGCGGTAGAAGGGCTCGAAGATGCGTTCGCGGTGGGTCACCGGCACGCCGGGACCCCGGTCGCACACGCGCACCTCGGCGTGACCCTGGCGGCGTTCGACCACCAGGGTGATCTCGCCGGTGCTGTAGCGCCGGGCGTTTTCCAACAGGTTGCGGATGGCGCGGCGCAGAAGCTTGGGGATGCCGCGCACGTCCACGGAGTCCGAACTCACGTCCAGATCGGCGTCCACGCGTGCACACTCTTCGGCGGCCAGGCCGATCAGATCCACCAGCTCCACAGTACCCACATCGGCTTCGCGTGCATCCAGGCGACTGGCCAGCAGGATCTCGTCCACCAGCTGGTCCAGCTCGGCAATGTTGCGCAGGATTTCCTCACGGAACGCGGGCGAGGGCTGCTGACCGCCCATCAGCTCCAGCCCCATGCGGATGCGGGTGAGCGGTGAGCGCAGTTCGTGCGAGGCGTTGGCCAGCAGCGACTTGTGCGACTTGACCAGCGTTTCCACGCGCGCAGCGGCGGCGTTGAACTGGCGCGCGAGGTCGGCCACTTCGTCCTGCCCTTGCTCGGGCACACGCACCGACAGGTCACCCTCGCCAAACTTTTGCACGCTGCGTTGCAGGGCTTCGAGCCGCAGCGTGAGGCGCCGGATGATGGGGTACACACCCACGGCCACGGCCAGGCCCACGATGCCCAGCAGCCACAAAAAGCCGAACGGTGGCCGGGTCCAGAACGCGGCGTCGCCCTGGTTCGGACCTCCGGGTCGGCCGCCCCGATCGCCGCGTGGCTGGCGAGGCGCCATCTGCAGCAGAAAGACCTGCCCGGTGTCCGATTGGATCTGGAATTCAATGCCTTCGCCCGGCTCGCTGGGCTGGCGCGTGGCCAGGCCCTTGAGCACCTGCGTGCCGTTGGGATCGCGCAGCACCATCTCGCGCGAGGGCGGCACGAACGGCTGGGCGTTTTGCGCCTTTTGTTCCTCGGCCATGCGCCAGGCCCAGCCCACGGTCAGCGTCAGCACCGCGATGCCGCCGACCACGGCCAGCCAGATGCGCAGGTACAGACGGCGGGAGAAGGGGGTGGAAAGGGACATTCAGCAAAAGTGGAGGTGCGCGCCGCAGCGGGGCCGCGCCCTACCGGTCAGTCTTGTTGTTTCGCAAAAACGTAGCCCACGCCACGCACCGTGAGGATGCGGCGCGGGTTCTTGGCGTCGGCCTCTATGGCGGCACGGATGCGGCCCATGTGCACGTCGATGGAACGGTCAAACGCCTCCAGCTCGCGGCCGCGCACGGCCTCCATGATCTGGTCGCGCGTGAGCACCCGGCCCGCGCGCTCGGCCAGCGCCACCAGCAGGTCGAACTGGTAGGAGGTGAGGTCGGCCAGCTCGCCTGCCACGGTCACGGTGCGGGCGTCGCGGTCGATCTCCAGCGTGCCAAAACGCAGGACCTGCGTGGCCGCCGTTGCATTGCCGCCATCGGTGCGGCGGCGCAGGATGGCGCGGATGCGGGCCAGCAGCTCGCGCGGCTCAAACGGCTTGGGCAGGTAATCGTCGGCACCCAGCTCCAGGCCGATGATGCGGTCCATGGGGTCGCCCTTGGCGGTGAGCATGAGCACCGGCACCTGGGCCGCATGGCCTTGCAACGAGCGGATGCGCCGGCACACTTCCAGGCCGTCCATGTCGGGCAGCATGAGGTCCAGGATCACGAGGTCGGGCAGCGGCCCGGCGTCGGGTCCCTGCAGCTGCGCTAGGCCACTCTTGCCGTCCGCGCGGTGCGTGACCTGCAGGCCCGACTGGCCCAGGTACTCGCCCACCATCTGTGCGAGGCGGGCGTCGTCTTCGATCATCAGCAGTTGGGAACTCATGGGGGCAGTGTAGTAGCGGGTGGCTTCATGGTCGCCAAGGGCTGTCTCGGTGCGTTGTCGGCCATGTAAACCTCCCGTAAAGCCACCAAGCCCGTGCAGCCGTACGACCGCGGTCAAACTTGCCCTGCCGCGCGGTCCCGCCCGGGCCGCTTGTGTTGCACGCATGCCATGCGCAGGAGGCGCAGCTTCTTCTTGTGTGGGCACTGCTTTGCCCCTACGCTCGGAGCATGAATTCCCCCTTCCTTACGCCGGGATGCCACGGCGCCAGCCCGCCGTCCGCATGACGCTCCCGGAGCCTCGCCTTGCCCCGTCCGGGCGCGACATCTCCGTGGCGATCGTGGAGGACGATCCGCGCACGCGGCGGCGGTTCGAGCACGCGCTGGCGCGGGCCGACCGCCTGTGGCTGGCCTACTCTGCGGGCACGGTGGGCGAGATGGTGGCTTGGCTGCGCGACAACCGTGTGGACGTGCTCCTCGTGGACCTCGGGTTGCCCGACGGCTCCGGCCTTCAGGTCATCAGCCATTGCCGCAAGCTTTCGCCCGGAACCGAGATCATGGTCATCAGCATGTTCGGTGACGAGGCCAACATGATGCGCGCCTTCGAAGCCGGCGCACGCGGCTACCTCCTCAAGGACGGGACCGAAGACGATCTCGCCGACCACGTCCTGAGCCTGAATGCCGGCGGATCGCCCATGACCCCCATCATCGCGCGCCAGTTGCTGACACGTCTGTCGCCCGCGCCAGCGACGACCAGTGCGCCTCCCGCCGATGCGACCTTGACGGCGCGGGAGCGGGATATCCTCGCCAAGCTTGCGCGCGGCTACACCTACGCCGAAACCGCAGAGATCCTGGGCATCTCGCCTTCCACGGTCCAATCGCATGTCAAGAACATCTACAGCAAGCTGGCGGTTCATTCAAAGACGGAGGCGATTCACGAGGCGCGGCAGCTGGGGCTTCTGTAGCAGGCTACCGGGCATGCCGCGGGAGGCGCCGCTGCGCGTGCTCTGGATTGCGGTGCTGTGGGTGCTTCTCGGCGGCACGGTGCAGGCCCAACCGGAGGTAGGGACGATTGCGCAGGCCCATGCGTACCTCGAACCCGATGGCGCCGAACCCTGGGCGGGGCTGGTGGCGCTTCCGCATCTCTGGGACAAGGCCTACCCCGGCAAGTCCGGGCGCGCGCGCTACCTGCTGACGCTTCCCCCCGTGCCGTCCGATGGAATCCTCAGGGGGGTCTATTTTCCCCGGGTGGGCAACCAGGTCGAAGTCTTCGTCGGCGGCGATCTGATTGCACACCGCGGCGTGCTGGGCGACGGCCGCACCGATGCGACCAAGGCGCCGCTGTGGGTGCCCGTGCCTGCGCGCCTGTTGTCCCCAAGCGTCCCCACCGTGCTGGAGGTTCGTGTAGCCGTGCAAGCGGTGCGCTGGGGTGGACTGGCCGCACCGCGCTTCGGGCCCGAGGCCGTGCTTCAGCCGCAGTACCGCGAGCGCTATGTCTGGCGGCAGTGGGGCGCAGTGGCCGTGGTGTTTGCACTGGCCCTCACGGGCGTGATTGCCGCAGGGCTATGGCACCTCAACCGGGAGCCGGTGTACGGCTATTTCGCGCTGTGCGCGCCGTTCGGGATGCTGCGCTTCGGCGACCGGCTGTGGAGCACCTCGCCCCTGGGATGGCCGGTGTGGGGTGGCATCGTGGCGCTCTCGCTGGCGGTGCACGTCCTGCTGCTGGTGCGCTTCTCGCTGGCTTTGATCGGCCGCGACGGGCTCGGGGCCCGGCGGGCGTTCTGGGTGCTGCTGCTCGCTGAAACCCTCCTGGTGTCAGCAGCTTTTGGCCTGTTCCAGCCGGAGTACTGGACCGCCGCCCTGGGATTGCTGTTCGTGCCTGCGGTTGGGGCCTATGTCATCGCTGCACGGGAAGCGATCGTGGCCCGCAAGCCCGAGGCCATCGCCTTCTGTATTGCCAGCTTCGTTCCCATAGGCGCGGGCCTGTACGACTTCCTGGAGATCCGCATCGCGACAGAAAGCGTGGGGCGCTCTTCGTACCTTCCGCTGGCGACCATGCTCTTCGTGCTCCTGATGGGCTGGCTCATCCTGGATCGTTATGCCCGCCAGGTGCGTGCATACCAGGCCCTGAGCAATTCCCTGGACGAGAAGGTGCGCCAGCGTGAGCGTGAGCTGGAGGTCAGCTACGCGCTCCTGCAGCAGGAGCATGAGCAGCACGCGGCCCTGCAGGAGCGCCAGCGCATCATGCGCGACATCCACGACGGCGTGGGGTCGCAACTCGTAGGGCTGCTCAGCCTCATTGGCAAAGGCCGGTCCAGCCGCGCCGAGCTGCGTGAGCATGCTCACGCAGCGCTCGATGAACTGCGCATGGCCGTGGACGCCATGCAGCCGGTGGACGGTGACCTGGCCACCGTGCTGGCCACGCTGCGCTACCGGCTGCAGCCGCGGCTGGCCGCCTCGGGCATCTCGGTCGATTGGCAGGTGGACGAAGAACTGCCCACGCTGGAAAGCCTCACGCCGCACAGGGTGCTTCAGATCCAGCGCATCCTGCTGGAGGCATTCACCAACGTGCTGCGGCATGCGCAGGCCACCCGCGTACGGGTCAGCGCGCGCCAGCAGCCGGGGCCGGCACGCCAGCCCGATGATGAGTCGCCGTGTCTGGTACTGGAGATCGCCGACAACGGCATCGGCATGCCCGGCCCGGCTACAGCCGGGGGCCAGGGCCTGGCCAACATGCGCGCACGCGCGCAGGCTATCGGCGCGCACCTGGATGTCACGTCTGTGCCGGGCCAGGGGACGTGTGTGCGGATTGCGTTGCTGGGGGAGCCTGCACCCGCGATGCCAGCCACACCAGCACCAGCACCGGCAACCCCAGCAGCGCCGTCGATGTGAAGAACTGCGCATAGCCAAACGCATTCACGTAGTCGCCCGAGAAACCCGCCACAAACTTGGGCAGCAGCAACATCATCGAGCTGAACAGTGCGTACTGCGTGGCCGAGTAACTCACGTTCGTCAGGCTCGACAGATAGGCAATGAATGCGGCCGACGCAATGCCGCTGGCCAGGTTGTCGGCCGACACCACGGCAATTAACGCCGTCACGTCGTGTCCGTGGCCCGCCAGCCACGCGAACAGCAGATTGCTGGCCGCGCTCAGGATGGCGCCCAGCATCAGGATGCGCATCACGCCAAACCGCATCGACAACACGCCGCCCACAAAGGCGCCGGCCAGCGTCATGATCACGCCGTAGATCTTGGTCACGGCGGCGACCTCGTCCTTGGTGAAGCCCATGTCCACATAAAACGGGTTGGCCATGATGCCCATCACCACATCGCTGATGCGGTACACGGCGATCAGCGCCAAGATCAGCGCCGCGTGCCAGCCGTAGCGGCGCAGAAAATCGGCAAAGGGCTCCACCATGGCGCTCTGGATCCACTCCGCCGCGTTGCGCGCAGGGGGCAGTTGCACGGGCGCGGGCTCGCGTGAGAACAGCACGGTGACCACGCCCACGGCCATCGAGGCCGCCATCACCAGGTACGCCACTTGCCACGCGCTGTTCTGGTAGGCCGCAGCGCCTTGTGCGATGGCCTGGCCCACGGCGGGCGCCACCTCGGAGCGCGCTGCAATCCACAACACGCCCGCTCCGGCCCAGATCATGGCCAGGCGGTAGCCCGTCTGGTACGACGCTGCCAGCGCCGCCTGGTGGTTGGCGTCGGCGGATTCGATGCGAAACGCATCGAGCGCGATGTCCTGCGTGGCCGAGCCAAATGCCACGGCCAACGCGCACCACACGATGGGCCCCAGGGTCTGGCGCGGGTCGGCCAGCGCCATGCCGATGAGCCCGCCCACGATCAGCGCCTGCGACAGCAGCAGCCAGCTGCGCCTGCGCCCCAGCGCGTTTGTGAGCAGCGGAATCGGCAGCCGGTCTACCAGTGGCGCCCACACCCACTTGAAGCCGTAGGCCAGGCCCACCCAGCTCAGATACCCGATGGTGCTGCGGTCAATACCCGCCTCGCGCAGGCGAAAGCTCAGCGTGCCCAGCACCAGCAGCAGTGGCAGCCCGGCCGAAAAGCCGAGCGTCAACATGCGCAGGCTGGCGGGCTCCAGGTACACGCGCAGGGTCTGCAGCCAGGGCGTGCGGGGCGGCTTTTCCGGGGTGAGGTTGGGGGCGGATGAAGTGGAGGTGTCTGACATGGTCGCGCGGAGGTTTTGTCTATCATCGCCGACACACCCTTGTAGCCAGCCTGCCGGCCTCCATCTGCGCGGCAGACTCTGGTGTGTTGTGTGCCAGCTCTGCTCATTATTCCTTCTGGGATCGCCTTGTATGTGTCTTTTCTGCCCCGCTCCCTCTGTTGCGCCCTCGTCCCCGTGGTCGGCGCGCCGCGCCTTCCTGCTGGCGGCAGGCGCCAGCGCTGCGGCGCCAGTGCTCGCGCAGGTCGAGGTGGGCTCGGCATCCAGCCTGCGCAAGCTGGTGCCCGCTGAAACGCTGGAAAACTCCGCCGCCCAGCAGTACCAGCAGATGCTGCAGCAGGCCAAGGCCAAGCGCGCGCTGGCACCCAGCGACCACCCGCAGCTGCAGCGCCTGCACGCCATCGCCAAGCGGCTGATTCCGCACACCATGCCGTGGAACGACCGCGCCAAACAATGGCGCTGGGAGGTCAACCTCATCGGCAGTTCGCAGATCAACGCCTTCTGCATGCCCGGCGGCAAGATTGCGTTCTACACCGGCATCCTGGACCAGCTCAAGCTCACCGACGATGAGACCGCCATGATCATGGGCCACGAAATGGCCCACGCCCTGCGTGAACACGCGCGCGAGCGCATCGCCAAGACGCAGGGCACCAACCTGGCACTGCGCCTGGGCTCGCAGCTGCTGGGGCTTGGCGACCTGGGCCAGGCGGCGGCGGGGCTGGGTGGGCAGCTGCTCACGCTGCAGTTCAGCCGCTCGGACGAGACGGATGCCGACCTGGTGGGGCTGGAGCTGGCCGCCCGCGCAGGCTACCAGCCCTCGGCCGCCGTAAGCCTGTGGCAGAAGATGGGCAACGCCAGCGGCAGCAAGCAGGGCGGGCTGGCGTTTTTGTCCACACACCCTTCAGGCCCCGCGCGCATCCGTGAGCTGGAGGTGAATGTGCCCAAAGTGCAGGGCCTGTACGAGGCGGCGCGGCGCAACGGGTAGTCGTGGACGGCGGGTGGGTGGCAGAGGCGCGCCATCGAAAGGTGCCTGGGAATCCTGATGCTACTGTTTTAATAGCTTATAGCGCTTGATGAGTAAGCGATAGGGGCTAATTTGACTAGGAATCTGGCTGCCGTGGAGCTATGCCACGCTCACCCGGTTGCGGCCCGCGTTCTTGCTTTGGTACAGCGCCTTGTCGGCGCGTGCAATGGCAGCTTGCAGGTCTTCGGCGCTGTGCACCTGGGCCACGCCAAACGACATGGTCAGCGCGATGGGCGCCTGGCCCACGTCCAGTGGCGTTTGCTCGATGGCGGCGCGGATGCGTTCGGCGGTAGCGCAGGCGGCGTCCAGCGGGCTGGCGGGCATCAGCGCCAAAAACTCCTCGCCGCCCCAACGCGCCAGCACGTCCCCTTCGCGCAGGTTGGCGGCCAGCACTTTGGCCATGGCCACCAGTACCTCGTCACCCACGGCGTGGCCGTATTGGTCGTTGATCCGTTTGAACAAGTCCACATCACACAGCAGCAGGGTCACTGGCGCGCCGTCGCGCTGGCTGCGCGCCAGCGCGTTGGTGGACAGGGCTTCGAAGTGGCTGCGGTTGGCCAGGCCGGTCAGCGGGTCGAGCGTGGCCTGCTTGCGCAAGCGGGCCTCCGCGATCAGGATCGTGCGGCGGTAAAAGGCCGACAGCGCGGCCGACATGGCGAACACCAGGCAGATGTGTACCCAGTTCACGATGTTGACGCTGCGGGCGGGCAGAGGGTCGAGCGGGCCCAGGTGGCTGCTCAGTGCATGCAGGCCCAGGTAGTACGCCAGCAACGCCAGCACCATCGGCGCGGCATACCCGCGCGTATTGGCAATCACGATGGCAGGAATGAACATCAGCAGGTAGTAGTGAAATCCGCTGTCCCAGCCGATGAGCAGCGATCCCAATGCCGAATGCCCCACCACCTCCAGCCAGATCAGCACCAGCCCGGCCACGTTGTAGCGTTTCTGTATGAGCCGGTATGCGCCCAGGTACATGCCGATGCTGATCACGTTGATGGCCGCCAGGGGCAGCGAGCCCAGCCACAGAAACAGCACGATGTAGCCCACATCAATGGCCGCTGCGGTCAGCGCCACCCGCTGCACCATGGCCCAGTAAGCCTTGCCCGCCAGGCTGGAGCCGCGCTGCGGTGCTAGGGGAGGGCGTGGCTTGAAGGTGGGGTTCATGGCGCGAAAGCGGGGCGGGGAGGATGGAGCCTGGGCAAGGGTGCCACAAGCTGCTTACAACACGATACATCGTAAGCATGCAGACCATCGGCGGTCCGCAGAACTGGCCGCTTTTGCCGCGCATATCCGCCCCGGGCGGGCGCCTGGGTGGGGCGAGGCGACCTCCTAAAAGGAGAATGTAGTAGTCAAATTTTCCGCTAGCGCTTGTCCATCAAGCGCTGGCAGCTATCAAAAAGATACTAGTGAGGCGATGTGCAGCGAAGCACTGCGGGACGTTTCTGAGGCTCTTCAGGCACGTCTCAGGTCCCGCCCACGTAGGGATTGCTCTGGCGCTCTCGCCCAAACGTGCTCTCCGGACCGTGCCCGGGGATGAAAACGGTCTGGTTACCCATGGGCCACAAGCGCTGGGTGATGCTGTCGATGAGCTGCTGGTGGTTGCCCTGTGGAAAGTCGGTGCGGCCCATGCTGCCCGCAAACAGCACATCGCCCACAAACGCCCGGTCGATCTGCGGCGCGTGGAATACCACATGCCCGGGGGTGTGCCCGGGGCAGTGGCGCACGTTCAGGGTCTCGTTGCCGATCTGCACCGTGTCGCCATCGTGCAGCCAGCGCGTTGGCGTGAAGTGCTGCGCGGGCGGAAACCCAAACATCGCGCTTTGCTGCGGCAGGCCGTCAATCCAGAACTGGTCACCCGGGTGCGGGCCGACGATGGGCAGCGAAAGCCGCTCTGCCAGCTCGCCCGTGCCGCCCGCGTGGTCGATGTGGGCGTGGGTGAGCCAGATCTGTTCGAGCGTGAGGCCCAGGCGCTGGATCTCTGTCAGCAGCACCTCCAGGTCGCCGCCGGGGTCGATCACGGCAGCTTTGTGGGTGGCGTCGCACCAGACGAGGGAGCAGTTTTGCTGGAACGCGGTGACGGGGATGGTGAGGTACCGGAGCATGGGGTTGGTTGTGCCAGAAAAGCAAAATTAAGCCATACTCGTTCAAGCGTTTCATCTGGTTGCATTTGCCGCCAGATGCTGGCGGCTCGCCGCCACCGCGCAAAGGGCTCTACCCCGAATCCCTCATCCAGGCGATCAGCCCGTGGCGCTTGGGGCCCCAACCGACACTTCACCATGAACATTTCTACCGAAACCCTCCCATCCACCCCCCAGGAGGCCGCGCGCACTGCTGCTTTGCTGGCGGCGCTAGAGCATGTGCAGGCCGTGGTCGAGTTTGACCTGGAGGGCCGGGTGCTGCGGGCCAACAGCCTGTTTCTGAACCTGATGGGCTACAGCGCCCATGAGGTCCTGGGCCAGCACCACCGCATGTTCTGTCCGCCCGAGGTGACGGCCAGCGAGTCGTACCGGGCACTGTGGGAGGGACTGCGCGCAGGGCAGGTGCGCGAGGATGTGTTTTTGCGGGTCACCAAGGCGGGCAAGCCGGTCTGGCTGCAGGCCTCTTACAACCCCGTGCGGGATGCCGAAGGCCGTACGGTGGGTGTGGTCAAGCTGGCCACCGACATCACCGCGCAGCGGGCACAGCAGGCAGACTTTGAGGGCAAGATCGCAGCGATCCATCGGGTGCAGGCTGTGATCGAGTTCGACCTGACGGGCCGGATTCTGGACGCCAACACGAACTTTCTGGACACCTTCGGCTATGGGCGTGACGAGGTCGTGGGCCAGCACCACCGCATGTTCTGCCAACCCGAGTTTGCAGCCTCCAGCGAATATGCAGACCTTTGGGCGCGCCTGGGCCGTGGCGAGTTCTTTGCCGGGCGCTATCGCCGCCTTTCCAAGGAGGGCAAAGAGATCTGGCTGCAGGCTTCGTACAACCCGATCCTGGATGTCACCGGCAAGCCGTACAAGGTGGTCAAGTTCGCTGTCGACATCACGCACGACATGACGTCGGCCGCCGAGACCAAGGGCAAGATCGACGCCATCAGCCTGTCGCAAGCGGTGATCGAGTTCGATATGCAAGGGAACGTGCTGGTGGCGAATCCGAACTTCCTGCGCACCATGGGCTACACACTGGCAGAAATTCGCGGCCAGCACCACAGCATGTTCTGCGAGCCCGGCCTGGTGCAAAGCCGGGCTTACCGCGACTTCTGGGCGGATCTGGGCGAGGGCAAGTTCCAGAGCGCACGCTACCGCCGCATCGGCAAGCACGGCGCAGAGGTCTGGATCCAGGCCACGTACAACCCCATCCTCGATGTCGATGGCCGCCCCTACAAGGTGGTCAAGTACGCGATCGACATCACCGCACAGGTGCAGCGCGAGCGTGCGGTGGCGCAGAAAGTGCAGGACATCACCGCCGTGCTCCATGCCATGAGCGATGCGATCAAGCGGCTGGCGCGCAGTGCCGGCCGCTCCACCGAGCTGGCCGAGCAGACCCAGCGCGAGGCGGGCGACGGCAGCGGGCTGGTGCGCCGTTCGCGGGACGCGATCCTCGCCATCGAGCGTTCATCTTCGGACATCCATGAAATTGTGGACACGATCAGCGAGATCTCCAGCCAGACCCATCTGCTGGCCTTCAACGCGGCCATCGAGGCCGCGCGCGCTGGCGAGCAAGGGGTGGGCTTTTCGGTGGTGGCGGACGAAGTGCGCAAGCTGGCCGAGAAGTCGTCGCTGGCCGCGCGCGAGATTGCCAAGCTGATCCACCAGACCGTCAGCCGCGTTGCCGAGGGCAGTCGCCTGTCCGAGGAGGTGGATGCGGCGTTCTCGCGCATCCTGGGCGCGGTCGAAGCCACAACGCGCTCGATCAGCGAGATCCGCATTGCGACCGAGGAGCAGGAGCATTCGACGCAAGATGTGGCCCGGCTGCTTGAAGACTTGCAGGGCCGTGGCAGCCCGCGCCAGGCGGATTGAGCCTTGCTTGCGATGCAGGACCTGAACCCGCCCCCGGCCACTACCAGCCCTGCGGTGATTCCGCATGTGCATGTGCGTGTGGGCGGCTGCGATATCGCCGTTCCCATTGAACAGGTTCGCCAGGCCGTACCGCTGCCGCCGCAGGGCCTGACGGTGCTGCCGCGCCGCAGTGGCGCGTTGCTGGGTGTCGCCGATGTGGCGGGTGCGGCCGTGCCCATCGTGGCGCTAGAGCGCTGGCTGCCGCTGTCGGCGGCGGACGATGAGGACAACAGCGCTTCAAGGCTGCTGGTGCTGCAGCATGCAGATGCCCTGGTGGGCGTGCGCGTGGACGCCGTGCTGGGCGTGAAGCCAGTGGCTGCGGAAGGCGTGCGCAGGGTGCACCACACGCCGGACGACAACGAGCTGTTCGAGTCGGTGGTACCCGCGTCTGCGGCGGCCCCCACGCTGTGCATTCTGGAAGTGGCACGGCTGATGCGGCTGGCCCAGGCCTGGTGTGCGGCGGCGGAGCTGGCCCCCGCAAGGTCTGCGGGCGCAGCGGCGTTGGCGGCGCAAAGGTCGGGCGCCAGAGCGCAGCGGTTCGCGGTGTTCCTGATCGGACGGGAGCGGTGGGCGGTGCCTGTGGCCGCCGTGCAGCAGGTGGTGCCCCTGCCTGCGACGGATCTTGCGCTGGGGCGCAATGACCGCACCTGGGCCATTGGCCAGTGGCGGGAGCGCAAGCTGCCGCTGGTGGACATCAGCCAAGGCCGCCAGGCCAGCGATCGCCAGGCGGCACCGTGGATGGTGCTGGTGGGTCAGGGGCCGCTCGTGCTTGGGCTGACGGTGTCGGAGTGCGAGCAGTTTGTCGATGTGGCACCCGACGAGGTAGCCCGCACGCCCGAGGATGCCGTGATGGCCGGTGTGGTCCTGAGACCCGATCTGGGCAAGTTGCAGATACTGGATGTTGACAAGCTGTTCAGCCTCACCCCGGGTGCATCGATCAGCCGTGTCGCCCCTGCCGCATCGGCGCCTCGCAACGGCGCCGTGTCTTCAGACGCTGCCGAGCCCGTGCCTTATCTGGTCTTCGATGCCGATCAGCGCTATGCCTCTCCGGTCGAGGGTATTGTGGGTGTGGTGGAGATACCTCCGCAGGCCCGGGACGATCTTCGTCAGGGGCGGCAGGCCGTTCTTGCCTGGCGTGACCAGACCATCCGTGTCGTCAACCTGCCCGCCATTGCCCGGTCGGCGGCGGCGCCCGACCCGCTCTTGGCGGTACTCGTCCAGGCACCCGGGGACAGTGCAGCACCTATCGGCATCGGCATCCGCAGCCTGTGCGACTGGCTGCCCGCGCACAGCGCTCGGCGCAGCGGCATGCGCATGGGTGCCATGGGGGAGCTGGGGCTGATCAATGCACAAGGCGCGGTGGACGACCACGCCAATCTGGTGGTCGTCGATCTTGCTCAGATGGCCTATCTGCTGGGCTGAGCTGCCAAAACACCACCCTACCGCCAACACAGGATTCACCATGACCCCCGCACCCCTTCCTGCTGATGAGGACGAACGACTGAACGCCTTGCGCGCCCTGTTGCTTCTGGATACGCCGCCCGAAGAGCGCTTTGACCGCCTCGCACGCTTTGCCGCCGAGCAGCTGGGTACGCCCATTGCCCTGCTCACGCTGGTGGACGGGCAGCGTCAGTGGTTCAAGTCGCGTGTGGGCCTGGATGCCACAGAAACTCCGCGCGAGATCTCTTTCTGTGGGCACGCCATCCTGAAGGATGAGCTGTTTGTGGTCGAGGATGCCAGCAGTGACCCGCGCTTTTCCGACAACCCGTTGGTGACCGGAGACCCCCACATCCGCTTTTATGCGGGGGCGCCGCTCAGCGCCCCGGGTGGGCACCACATTGGCACGCTGTGCGTGATCGACACCGTGCCGCGCACCCTGGGGCGGGTGGAACGGTCGATTCTGGATGCACTGCGCCGTCTCGCCAACGAGACCTTGGCGGGACAAGAGGGCGAGGAATGACCGCGCCGCTGCCCCGGATCTTGCTGATCGAACCCCAGTTCGTGCTGCGGCGCACCATGGTCATGGTGGCCCGCGATCTCGGCATGGTGGATTTCCACGAGGCCAGCAGCGTGGGCCGGGCCCGCGCGATGCTGGCAGCCGACGCTTTTGATGGAATGGTCCTGGACCTCCAAGAGGGCCCGCAGGCCCTGGAGCTACTCAGCGATCTCCGGCAGGGTCGGTTCGCTGCGCCGCGCGATGCGCGGGTGGTGGTGCTGGCGGGCGGTGGCAACCCAGTGGACGTCGAACGTCTGCAGGGCCTGGGAGTGGCGCGGGTGCTGGGCAAGCCGGTGCGCATCAGTGAACTGCTCGACGCCATCGTGGGCGTGCAAGAGGAGGGTGCGCCCGCATCCTGACCCGTCTGTTTGCGCCCTGGTCACGGGGGAGCTTTATCGCGCAGCGAGCCGCTGCACCAGGAAATCCACCAGCACGCGTACGCGCAGCGGCATGTGCCGGTTGGCGGGGTACAGCAGCGAAAACGGGCGAGAGGCATCGGCATGGGCGGGCAGCACCTCCTGCAAGGCGCCGCCGTGCAGATCGGCTTCCACAATGAAACGGTAGGTCTGCAGCAGCCCTGCGCCTGCACGCGCCAGGGTCACGGGGCCCAGGATGTCGTCGGCGCAGCGCAGGTGGCCTTGGGTGGGCACCTCCACATCGCGCCCGGCGGCGTCGCGCAGTATCCATGGCACCGCCTGGCCGCTGCTGGGCAGCACAAACTGGATGCATTCGTGCGCCGCCAGGTCGGCGATGGCATGCGGCGTGCCGCAACGCGCCAGGTACGCCGGGGCAGCGACCACCACCAGGGCGGCGTCCTCCAGCTTGCGCGCCACCAGCCCCGAGTCGATGGGGGCTCGACCGCGCACGGCCAGGTCAAAGCCTTCTTCGGTGAAGTCCACGTTGCGGTTGCTCAACTGCAGCTCCAGCTCCACGTCGGGGTAGGCCTGCGCAAATGCGGGCAGCAGGGGCAGGATGCGGCAGTGCCCGTAGGAGGTGGGCAGGCTGAAGCGCACGAGGCCTGCCGGGCTTTGCTGTTGGCCCGACAGCTCGCGTTCTGCCTCGGCCAGCTGGCCCAGCGCCTGGCGGCATTGCTCGTAGTAGCGCTTGCCTGCGTCGGTCAGCCGCACCTGGCGCGTGGTGCGCTGGAACAGCCGCACGCCCAGGCGCGCCTCCATGCGCGCCACCGATCGGCTCACGGCCGCCGCCGTCAGCCCGGCCGCCTGGGCGGCGGCCGTGAAGCTTTGCCACTGCGCGGTCAGGCAGAACAGTTCGATGCTGCCCAGCTTCAGGTCGTCAAATTGGCGCGCCATGTTCTGTTTATTACTTGATGTAATCAGTGAAATTCCGGACGCCTAGTTTATTGCTGTTTGCATCCTCAATACCATTGCTTCATCTTTCCACCACGCTCCAAAGGCAACCCCATGAAGCTGTACTTTTCTCCCGCCGCCTGCTCCCTGTCGCCCCACATCCTGCTGCGCGAATGTGGCCTCACTTTCGAATTGGAAAAGGTCGATACCGAGCGCCACCGCACGGCAGACGGGCGCGATTTTTATGCCATCAACCCCAAAGGCCAGGTGCCTGTGCTGGAGCTGGCGGACGGCTCCCGCCTCACCGAAGGCCCGGTCATTGCGCAATACATCGCCGACCAGGCCCAGGCCACGCAGCTCATGCCCGCAGCTGGTACGCTGGCGCGCTACCGGGTGATGGAGTGGCAGAACTACGTGAGCACCGAGCTGCACAAGTCCTTCACGCCCTTGTTCCACGCCGGGCTGGACGACAACGCCAAGGCCACGCTGGCCGCTCTGCTGCGCAAGAAGATGGGCTGGCTGGACGCGCAGCTGCAGCACGGCCCCTACCTGACGGGCGAGCACTTCACGGCGGCCGATGCCTACCTTTTTGTGGTGCTGGGCTGGGCCAAGTTCGTGAAGCTGGATATCAGCGACCTGGCCCATCTGCAGGCTTTCCTGCGCCGTGTGGCCGCGCGCCCCGCCGTGCAGGCCGCGATGCGGGCCGAAGGGTTGCTGGGCTGAGAGGCCATTGCTTCATCCCAAGGAAAATAGCCATGCCTTACATCAACATCAAAGTGACCCGTGAAGGCGTCAGCAGTGCGCAAAAAGCGGCGCTGATCCAAGGCGCAACCGATTTGCTGGTGCGCGTTCTGAACAAGGAGCCCGCCACCACCTTTGTGGTAATCGACGAGGTCGAGACCGACAACTGGGGCGTGGCGGGTGAAACGGTGACCGTGCGCCGCCAGCGCGCTCGCGCCGCCGCCGACGGGAGCGCGCCATGAGTGACCCGCGCTTTGACGCAGTCGCCGCCGTGCTGCAGGAATATTTCGACGGTCTGTGCCACAGCGATACACAGCGCCTGCGCCGCGTGTTCCACCCGCAGGCGGTCTATGCCTGCGCCACGGCCGAGCCTGCGCTGATCCTGCGCATGGAGGAATATTTCCCCATCGTGGACCAGCGCCCCTCGCCCGCCAGCCGGGGCGAGACGGTGCAGGAGCGCATCCTGTCCATCGAGTTTGCCGGGCCGGTGACCGCTTTGGCCAGGGTGGAATGCGCCATCCTGCCCAAGCACTTCACCGACCTGCTGACCCTGATCCACGTGGACGGGCGCTGGCAGATCATTGCCAAGGTGTTTCACTACGAGCTGGATCGCTGAGGCGGCGGTGCGCGCAAGCCGGTGGGCGAGTTCCTCTTCTCGGAAGGACTCATTGATTGATAGCTTCTAGCGCTTGTCAGATAAGCGCTAGAGCCCAATTTGGCTAAAAAACCGGCGGCAGGCATCACCGGCGGTGGGCCCGCCTCACAGGTTGGTTGCCGCGACCACTTCCGACATGTCGGTCAGCCCCTGCAGCACCTTCTCGATGCCGTCCTGGCGCAGGGTCAGCATGCCAGCGGCCAGTGCCGAGTGGCGGATGTCCGAGGCGGGGGCGCGGTGGCGGATGTGCTGGCGAATAGTCTCGTCGCTCATCATCAGCTCATGGATGCCCAGCCGGCCGTGGTAGCCATGGCCTTCGCACTTCGTGCAGCCCACATGGCGCCACAGGCGCAGCTCGCCCTGTGCGCCGCCGTGCTGCTGGCGCCAGCGCGCCACCTGTGCTTCGCGGGCCTCGGGGGAGTTGTTGGTGCCACTGTCCAGGTACTGCGATGCCAGGCCCAGCAGCGTGTCGTGGTCGGCCACACGCGGCTCGCGGCAGGCTGTGCACAGGCGGCGCACCAGGCGCTGGGCCAGGATGGCGAGCAGCGAATCGGAGAAGTTGAACGGGTCCAGGCCAATCTCCAGCAGCCGCGCAATGCTCTCGGGCGCCGAGTTAGTGTGCAGGGTGGACAGCACCAGGTGTCCCGTCAGCGAGGCCTCGATGGCGATGCGCGCGGTTTCCTCGTCGCGCATCTCGCCGATCATGATCACGTCGGGGTCGGCGCGCAAAAAGGTGCGCATGGCGGCGGCAAAGGTCCAGCCGATGCGCGGGTTCACCTGCACCTGGCGCAGGCCTTCCTGCGTGATCTCGATGGGGTCTTCGGCCGTCCAGATCTTGCGGCCTGCGGTGTTGATGTCGCGCACCACCGAGTGCAGCGTGGTCGTCTTGCCGCAGCCCGTAGGGCCGCACACCAGCACCAGGCCATAACTTTTTTGCACCACGGAGCGCAGCGCCAGCAGGTTGGGCTGGCTCAGGCCGATGTTCTCCAGCGGCAGGGGCTTGGCACCCGCCAGCAGGCGCAGCACCACGTCTTCCAGTCCGCGCGAGGTGGGCACGGTGACTACGCGCAGCTCCACGGGCGGGCCTCCGAAGCGCGCGAAGTCGATCTTGCCGTCCTGGGGCTTGCGGTGCTCGGAGATGTCCATGCCCGCCATGATCTTGATGCGCGCCACCATCGCAAAGCGGTAGCGCGCGGGCAGCTCCAGGTAGGGCGTGAGGTCGCCGTCGATGCGCAGGCGGATGCGCACGTTCTGCGGCGCGGGCTCGGTCTCGATGTGGATGTCGGACGCGCGGTGGTGGATGGCTTCGTCGATCACCGAGTTGATGAGCCGCACCAGGGTGTTGTCCGACTCGCTGATCACGTCGGCCTGCTCGGAGTCTGCGTCCGGGACGGTGCTGCCTAGGTTGGCGGCCAGCTCGCGCGAGGTGGCTCGGGCGGCGGTGGTGGCGTCGGCGCCGCCAGACTGGGTGCGGTAGGCGCGGTGGATGGCGGGCATCAGTGTGCCTGGCGCGGCCTGCAGCGGAATGAGCCGCCGCTGCGTGAGAAACCGCAGTTCGTCCAGCAGCACGCGATCGAGCGGGTCGGCCATCAGCAGCACCAGCGCGTCATCGCGGGCAATCAGCGGCAGCACCGATTCACGCTCTGCCATCGCCCGGGGCACCATGGCCAGGGCCGCCGCATCGGGCGTGATGTCACCGGGGTGCACGGTGTAGTCGCCCAGCCACGCGGCAATGACCTGGCGCAACTGCTCCTGGGTCAAGATACCGTCATCCACCAGGATCTGCCCGATCAGCCGGTTCTGCCCGGCGCTGCGCTCCTGCTGCTGGGCCTGCAGGCCGTCTTGCAGGGCCGACGGGGACAACATGCCGGCGTGGATCAGCGCTTCACCCAGGTGCCGCGCCTTGCCGACGGTGGGGTGGGGGGCGGAGAGCTGTTTCCACAAGGATTCCGCATTGGGCGGGCGGAATCCGTGGGCGGGGAGGGCGGTGGAAACAGCGGTGTCGTTCATCGAGGGTCAGGAGCGGGCATCGTCAAAGGCTGAAGTCGTAGTCCACCGTGATGGGAGCGTGGTCTGAGAACTTTTCACCTTTGTAGATGGATTCAGCACGTGCCAGCGCCGCGAGCGCGGGGGTGGCCAGGTGGTAGTCCAGCCGCCAACCCACGTTGTTGGCATACGCCTGCCCCCGGTTGCTCCACCATGTGTAGGCGGTATCTGTGGCGGTAGGTTGTAACTGACGGTAAACGTCTATGATGCCGCCGCCCTCATCAGTTGTGTGCAACAGTTTTGTCATCCAGGCCCGTTCTTCGGGTAAAAAACCACTGTTTTTCTGGTTGCTGCGCCAGTTTTTGAGGTCGATTTGCTGGTGCGCAATGTTGATGTCGCCGCACAGAATGAAGTCACGTTCGCGCTTGACTTTCATCAGGTGGGGATGGATCTCGGCCAGGAACCGGAACTTCGCCTGCTGGCGTTCTTCGCCCGAGGAACCACTCGGAAAGTAAGCGCTGATGATCGACAGCTTGCGGGCCGGTGTGTCAAAACGCAGCTCCACATATCGACCTTCTGTATCGAACTCTGCTGACCCATAGCCAATGACTACATCAGAGGGTTCGTGCCGGGTATAGATGCCCACGCCGGAATAGCCCTTTTTCTGGGCAAAGTGGAAGTGGCCCTGCAGGCCCGCCATGCGCTCGAACCGGTTGGCCATGTCGGCCGCCTGGGCCTTCACTTCCTGCACACAAATACAATCCGGCCGCGTGGCTGCCATCCAGCTTTCCACGCCTTTGCTGGTGGCCGAGCGGATGCCATTGAGATTGAGGCTGGTTAACTTGAACAAGGAATTCCCCATGGTGGATGTTGGCGCGCAAACCTCTGAACAGGGCCAGCTGGCGCAGGATTTTGTACGTTTTGCCGTCGAATCGGGCGTGCTGCGGTTTGGCGAATTCAAGACCAAGGCGGGGCGCCTGAGCCCGTATTTCTTCAATGCAGGGCTGTTCGACGATGGCAGCAAGATCGGGCGGCTCGCGGAATTCTATGCAAAAGCCCTGCTGGCCAGCGGCATCGAATTCGACATGGTGTTTGGCCCTGCCTACAAGGGCATTCCGCTGGCCGCTACCGTGGCCGTGGAGCTGGCGCGCCTGGGCCGCAACGTGCCCTTTGCTTACAACCGCAAGGAGGCCAAGGACCACGGCGAGGGCGGCACGCTGGTGGGCGCACCCCTCAAAGGCCGGGTGCTGATCGTGGACGACGTGATGTCGGCTGGCACCGCCGCCCGCGAGTCCATCGCCATCATCCGCGCTGCGGGTGCTACGCCGCATGCGGTTGCAATTGCGCTGGACCGCCAGGAAAAAGCCACGGAGAATGGCCAGGACGTGGACCACAGCGCCGTGCAGTACGTGCGCGAGCAACTGGGCATGCAGGTGTGTGCCATTGCCCGGTTGGCAGACTTATTGCTGTATCTCTCCCAAAACGGGGAAGAGGGGATGCGCTCGCATCACGAAAAGGTGCTGGCCTATCGCCAGCGGTACGGTGTTAACGAAGGGTAGACCATTTGAGCAAGTCGGCGTGGATCATGGGCGGGGTGATGCTGCTCACCCTGGGCGCAGAGCTGGCCTCGGCACAGTCCCAGGGTGCGACGGGCGGTATTTACACGTGCGTGGACCGCAACGGCCGTCGGCTGACGGCCGACCGGCCCATCCCGGAATGCCTGGACCGCGAGCAGCGCGAACTCAGCCCTTCGGGCATCACGCGCCGCCAGATTGGCCCCTCGCTCACCGAGCTGGAGCGCGCAGCCCAGGACGCCCAGAACCGCAAGGATGCCGAAGAGCGCGCCCGTGTGGTGGAAGAGCGCCGCCGCGAACGCGTGCTGGTGGCCCGCTACCCCGACAAGGCCGCCCACGATGTGGAGCGCGCTGCGGCCATCCAGATGGTGGATGACGTGACGGCCACCGCAGAAAAGCGAACGCTGGAGCTGAAGGCGGAGCGCAAGAAGCTCGATGTGGAGATGGAGTTCTACAAGAAGGACCCCAACAAGGCCCCCATGACGCTGCGCCGCAAGATCGCTGAGATTGACGACAGCCTGGCCGAGCAGCAGCGCTTCATCGCGGGGCAAGACCAGGAAAAGCGCCGCGTGCATGCGCGGTTTGACACCGAGCTGTCGCAGTTGCGCAAGCTGTGGGATGCGCAGCGTGTGCCCCCCTCCGCAGCGTCTGCTGTCGCGGCGCCCGCTGCCAGCGCGGTGCCCGCGGGCGGCAGCCGATAACCCACCAAGTTAGGGTCGCAGCGGACCAGAGAACGCGCCGCATCGCTGCCTCGGATGGACAGCATGAAAACAAAGGGGCCGAAAGGCCCCTTTGTTTTTGCGGCAGTTTCAACAGTCTTGCGCTCAGCCCGCCAGTTTGGCGCGCAGCAGTTCGTTGACCTGCGTCGGATTGGCCTTGCCCTTGCTGGCCTTCATGATCTGGCCGACCAGCGCGTTGAAGGCCTTGTCCTTGCCCGCGCGGAACTGCGTCACGTTGTCGGGGTTGGCGGCAATCACTTCGTCGATGATCTTCTCCAGCGCGCCGGAGTCGTTCATCTGTTTGAGGCCCTTGGATTCGATGACGGCATCCACGTCGTTGGACTCTCCGGTCCACAGCGCATCAAACACCTGCTTGGCGGCGTTGTTGGAGATCGTGCCGTCGGCAATGCGGCCGATCAATGCGGCCAGCTGCGCTGCAGTTACAGGAGCTTGCTCGATACCGGTCTCCGCCATATTCAGGCGGCGCGACACCTCTCCCATGATCCAGTTGCTGGCCAGCTTGGGCTGGCTGCAGGCTTTGGCGGCCGCTTCAAAGTACGCCGCCATGGCCTTGCTCTGCGTGAGCGTGGTGGCGTCGTACTCGGGCAGGCCATAGTCCGCCACAAAACGGGCGGCCATGGTGCGAGGCAATTCAGCCATCTGCGCACGTTCATCCTGCACCCACTGCTCTGAAATGTGTAGTGGAGGCAGGTCGGGGTCTGGGAAGTAGCGGTAGTCCGCCGCATCTTCCTTGGTCCGCATCGCGCGCGTTTCGCCCGTGTCCGGGTCGAACAGCACGGTGGCCTGCTGGATCGCGTGGCCGTCCTCGATCTGCTCGATCTGCCAGCGGATCTCGTAGTCGATGGCCTGCTGCATGAACTTGAACGAGTTCAGGTTCTTGATCTCGCGTCGCGTGCCCAATTCGGCGCCGGGCTTGCGCACCGACACGTTGGCGTCGCAGCGGAAGCTGCCTTCCTGCATGTTGCCGTCGCAGATGCCGATCCAGGTCACGATCTTGTGCAGCTCTTTCGCGTAGGCCACGGCCTCTTCGGACGAGCGCATGTCGGGCTCCGTCACGATCTCCAGGAGCGGTGTGCCCGCGCGGTTCAGGTCGATACCACTCTGGCCGATGAAGTCTTCATGCAAGGACTTGCCTGCGTCTTCTTCGAGGTGGGCGCGCACCAGGCGCACGGTCTTTTTCTCATCGCCCAGAAAGAATTCCACCTCACCGCCTTGCACCACCGGAATCTCGAACTGGCTGATCTGGTAGCCCTTGGGCAGGTCGGGGTAGAAGTAATTCTTGCGCGCAAAAATGCTCACTGGCGCAATGTAGGAGCCCAGTGCCAGTCCTAATTTGATAGCGCAGGCCACGGCCTCGCGGTTCATCACGGGCAGGGTGCCCGGCAGGGCCAGGTCCACCGCGCAGGCTTGCGTGTTGGGCTCGGCGCCAAAAGCGGTGGGCGCGCGGCTGAAAATTTTGCTCTGGGTGGCGAGCTGGGTGTGGGTTTCGAAGCCGATGACAACTTCGTAGCCATGGATCAGTTTGGCGGTCATGTCAGAAGCCCTCCGGACGGCGGAGGTGGAAGTCGGTGGCTTGCTGCAGGCGGTGCGCAGCGTTCAGGAGGCGGGCTTCCTGGAAGTAGTTGCCCAGCAACTGCAGGCCCACTGGCATGCCGCCCTCGCCAAAACCGGCGGGCACGCTCATGCCGGGCAGCCCGGCCAGCGAGCCGGGCAGGGTGAAAATGTCGGCCAGGTAGTCGGCCAGCGGGTCGTTGCCATGGTCGCCCAGCTTCCAGGCCACCGTGGGGGCCACCGGGCCGGCGATCAGGTCGCAGTCCTTGAAGGCATTCTGGAAGTCGTCGGCGATCATGCGGCGGATCTTCTGTGCCTGCAGGTAATAGGCGTCGTAGTAGCCGTGCGAGAGCACATAGGCGCCGATCATGATGCGGCGCTTGACCTCGTCGCCAAAACCTTCGGCGCGGGTCTTCTTGTACATGTCCACCAGATCGGTGTAGTCCTTGGCGCGATGGCCGAACTTCACGCCGTCAAAGCGGGAGAGGTTGGACGATGCTTCGGCCGGAGCAATGATGTAGTAGACCGGAATGGACAGCTGCGTGCGCGGCAGGCTGATGGGCACGAGCTTGGCGCCGAGCTTCTCGTATTCCTTCAGGGCACCATCTACGGCGGCGCGCACATCGGGCGCCAGGCCTTCTCCAAAGAACTCGGCGGGGATGCCGATGCGCAGGCCGTCGATGCTGTCGTTGAGCTTGGCGCTGAAGTTTTCTGCAGGCACATCGAGCGACGTGGAGTCGCGGTCCGGGTCGGGGCCGCACATGGCGGACAGCAGCAGCGCGCAGTCTTCGGCCGAGCGGGCCATGGGGCCGGCCTGGTCGAGGCTGGAGGCAAACGCGATCATGCCGTAGCGGCTGGCGCGCCCATAGGTGGGCTTGATGCCGGTAATGCCGCAGAACGAGGCGGGCTGGCGGATGGAGCCGCCGGTGTCGGTGCCGGTGACGGCCGGGGCCAGGCGTGCGGCCACGGCCACGGCGCTGCCGCCGGACGAGCCGCCCGGGATGCGGTCGGTGGCCCAGGGGTTGCGCACGGGGGCGGGGGCGTCAAAGCCCACGGGGGCGACGGCCGAGTTTTCGTTGGCCGAGCCCATGGCGAACTCGTCGCAGTTGAGCTTGCCCAGTGTCACGGCGCCCGCGTCGGCGAGCTTGGTGACCACGGTGGCGTCAAAGGGCGACTGGTAGCCCGCGAGCATCTTGGAGCCGGCGGTGCTGGGGAAATCCTTGGTGACAAAGATGTCCTTGTGCGCAATCGGCACGCCCGCCAGCGGGCCGGCGGTGCCTGCGGCGATGGCTGCGTCTTGCGCGCGGGCCTGGGCCAGGGTGATGTCCGGGTTCACGGCCACGTAGGCGCCCAGGTTCTGGTGGGCCTGTGCGCGGGCGAGGAAATGCTGGGCGGCCTCGACGGCCGAGACGCGGCGCTCGCGCAGCTCGGTGGCCAGCTGGGCCACGCCCAGGTCATGCAATGCGGTGGAAGTCATGCGGCGGGGCTCTTACTCGATCACTTTGGGCACGAGGAACAGGCCTCGTTCGACAGCGGGGGCGCTTTGCTGGTTGGCTTCGCGCTGGTTGGGCTCGCTGGCCAGGTCTTCGCGCAGGCGCAGCTGCACGTCCTGGATGGCGGCCACGGGGTGGGCCAGGGGCGTGACGCCCGAGGTATCCACAGCCCGCATCTGTTCCACGATGTCAAAGAAACCATTGAGCTGCGTGAGTATGCGCTCACTTTCGGAAGGTGTCAGCTCAAGCCGCGCCAAGTTGGCAATGCGGCCGATGTCCTGGGGGGTCAGTGCCATAGGGAGGAGAATCTAGAGAAACCAGAAGTAAAGCTGTGATCCGGTGCTCGCCGGAGGGAGTTATTCACAGGGGATGGGGTATTATCCCGGCTTTGCCGCAAAGCTCCCGGAATGGGAGTCAATTGCGTGAAAAAAGCCAATAAACACCCCTGAAATACCTGGCGATGGCAGGCCGACGTGCATGCCGTGCCCGAGAGGACTTTTGAATGTTCGGAGCTTTCCGTCGGTACTTCTCCACCGACCTTGCCATTGACCTTGGCACAGCCAACACCCTCATCTTCGCCCGCGACAAAGGTATCGTTCTTGATGAACCTTCCGTCGTCGCCATCCGCCACGAAGGTGGCCCCCACGGCAAGAAAGTCATCCAGGCCGTAGGTCGTGAAGCCAAGGCCATGTTGGGCAAGGTGCCCGGCAACATCGAAGCCATCCGGCCCATGAAGGATGGCGTGATCGCCGACTTCGTGATCACCGAGCAGATGATCAAGCAGTTCATCAAGATGGTGCACCCGCGCACGCTGTTCACCCCCAGCCCGCGCATCATCATCTGTGTGCCCTGCGGCTCCACCCAGGTCGAGCGCCGCGCCATCAAGGACGCGGCCGAGGCTGCGGGCGCCACGGCGGTGTACCTGATCGAAGAACCCATGGCTGCTGGCATCGGCGCTGGTCTGCCCGTCTCGGAAGCCTCGGGCTCCATGGTCGTGGACATCGGTGGCGGCACCACCGAAGTGGGCGTGATCTCGCTGGGCGGCATGGTCTACAAGGGCAGCGTCCGCGTGGGCGGTGACAAGTTTGACGAGGCCATCATCAGCTACATCCGCCGCAACTACGGCATGTTGATCGGCGAGCCCACGGCCGAAGCCATCAAGAAGAACATCGGTTCGGCCTTCCCGGGCTCCGAAGTGCGCGAGATGGAAGTCAAGGGCCGCAACCTCAGCGAGGGCGTGCCACGCAGCTTCACCATTTCGTCCAACGAAGTGCTGGAAGCCCTGACCGACCCGCTCAACCAGATCGTCTCGGCCGTGAAGAACGCGCTGGAACAAACCCCTCCTGAGCTGGGCGCCGACATTGCCGACCGGGGCATGATGCTGACCGGCGGTGGCGCTCTGCTGCGCGACCTGGACCGCCTGCTGGCCGAGGAAACCGGCCTGCCCGTGCTGGTGGCCGAAGACCCGCTGACCTGCGTGGTGCGCGGCTGCGGCATCGCCCTGGAGCGCATGGACCGTCTGGGCAGCATTTTCACGAGCGAGTAAGCCAGCGGGCCTGTATGCTGCAGGCACTTTTTTCGCTCTGAATTGCATGACTGCACCTGCTCCAATGCTTGTTTCTGAGCACCCGCCCGTGGATGTGTCTCCACGGTGCCGACCCTGACCGCTGCGCACCATGCCCCTGGGTACTCTGGAGCGCAGCGCTCCCCCTTTCTTCAAACAGGGCCCTTCGGCCCTGTCGCGTTTGGCTGTGTTCAGCGCGCTGGCGCTTTTCCTCATGGTGGCCGATGCACGCTTTCAGATCACCGGCCCCTTCCGTCAGGCCGTGGCCACGGTGCTGTACCCCGTGCAGTGGCTCATGCTGCAGCCCGTGGAATTCGCCAGCCACGGGCGCAGCTATTTCCAGTCGCTGCAAACCGCGCAGGATGACCTGGATGCCGCCCGCAAGAAAATGACCGTGATGGGCCAGCGGGCCAACCAGGCAGATCAGCTGGCGATGGAAAACCAGCGGCTGCGCAAACTGCTGGAGCTGCGCGACCGGCTGCAGACACCCGCCCAGGCGGCCGAGGTGATCTACGACACGGCCGACCCCTACACGCGCCGCGTGGTGCTGGACCGGGGGCAGATGGGTGGCGTGGAACTGGGCGCCCCCGTGATGGATGAAGCCGGTGTGCTGGGTCAGGTCACCCGCGTGTTCCCGCTGGTCAGCGAAGTCACCTTGCTGGTAGACCGCGATCAGGCGATTCCGGTGCTGAACATCCGTACCGGTGTGCGCGGCGTGGCCTATGGCGACCCGGTAGCGGGCCATGGCGGTGGCATGGAGCTGCGCTTCATGCCCGCCAATGCAGACATTCGCGAGGACGACCTGCTGACCACCAGCGGTGTGGACGGTCTGTACCCGCCCGGCCTGCCTGTGGCGCGCGTGGTGCGGGTGGAGCGCCGTGCCGACTCTGCGTTTGCGCGCATCTATTGCATACCGCTCGCCCAGGTGCAGGGCGCGCGCCATGTGGTGGTGCTCAAGCCGCTGGCCGACAATGAACTGGCGCGTCCCGAACCCGCCCCGGCTGTCCCCGCCAACAAGCGCGGAGGCCGCAAGTGAGCCACCGCTTGACCCCACAAGGAGGCCCACGATGATCATGCCGCGTGGTGAGCCCCTGCTGATGCCGGTGAACCCGGTCTTCATCTGGGCCAGCTTGGCTGTGGGCCTGGCCATCAACATGCTGCCGCTGGGCCGCATCGTCTGGACGCCCGATGTGCTCATGGTGTTGTTGGTCTTCTGGGGTGTGCACCAGCCGCTGCGCATTGGCATGGGGGTAGCATTCCTGCTGGGCCTGTGCATGGACGTGAGCCAGTCGGCGCTGCTGGGCCAGCATGCGCTGTCCTATACCGTGCTGTCGTTTGGCGCGATTGCCATTCACCGCCGCCTGCTGTGGTTCAGCGTGCCGTCGCAGGCCTTACAGGTGTTGCCCCTGTTTGCCCTCGCCCACGTGATCGAGCTCTTGCTGCGGATGGCGTCCGGGGGCATATTCCCGGGGCTGTGGAGTTTTCTCGCACCGGTGCTGGAGGCCTTGCTGTGGCCCCTGGCCAGCTGGGTGCTTCTGGCTCCGCAGCGCCGCCCGCCCGACCGCGACCAGAACCGGCCTCTGTAGCCCATGCCTTTCTTGATGCCCGCGCATTTCGCCAGCGTTCCGCCTTGGCCCCTGGGGGTTGAGCCTGGGCTTGCGCGCGCCCGAATGGGAGGGTGGGCGTGACTGAGGTGCGCAGCAGCGAAGCCGATGCTTCGCGCTTTCGGGTGCGGGCCCTGGTCATCGGCGCCCTGGTGTTTTTTGCGTTCTGCCTCATTGCTGCCCGGCTGGTGTATCTGCAGGTGGTCCGGCACGAAGACTTGGCGGCGCAGGCCGAGAGCAACCGCACGGCGGTGGTGCCCATCGTGCCCAACCGGGGGCTCATCCTGGACCGCAACGGCGTGGTGCTGGCCACCAACTATTCGGCCTACACACTGGAGATCACGCCCTCGCGCGTCGGGGTGCTGGACGAGACCGTCGACGAGCTGTCCAAGGTGGTGGAAATCCAGAGCCGTGACCGGCGCCGCTTCAAGCGGCTCATGGAAGAGTCGCGCAACTTCGAGTCCCTCCCCATCCGCACGCGGCTGACCGACCAGGAAGTGGCGCGGTTCACCGCACAGCGCTACCGTTTTCCGGGCGTGGACATCAAGGCACGGTTGTTTCGCAACTACCCGCTGGGTGACGTGGCCAGCCATGCCATCGGCTACATCGGCCGCATCAACCAGACGGAGAAGGCGCGCATCCAGGACTCCGAAGACGAGGCCAACTACCGGGGCACCGAATACATCGGCAAGCTGGGCATCGAGCAGAGCTTCGAGTCGGCCCTGCACGGCGCCACCGGGGTCGAGCAGATGGAGACTTCGGCCGGGGGGCGGGCGGTGCGCAAGCTCTCCAGCCACGCGGCCACGCCCGGCGACAGCGTGATGCTGTCGATCGACATCAAGCTGCAAAAGCTCATTGAAGACATGTACGGCAACCGCCGGGGCGCGTTGGTGGCCATCGACCCGCGCAACGGCGAGATCCTGGCGCTGGTGAGCAAGCCCACCTTCGATCCCAATCTGTTCGTCGAAGGCATCGACGTGGAGAACTGGACCGCGCTCAACGAATCCATCGACAAGCCCCTGCTCAACCGCGCCATGCGCGGCACCTACCCGCCGGGCTCCACCTACAAGCCTTTCATGGCGCTGGCCGCGCTGCAGCTGGGCAAGCGCTCGCCCAGCATGGTGGTCAACGACCCGGGCTTTTATACCTTCGGCGGCCACACCTTCCGCAGCCACGAGGGCGGGCTGGGCGGGGTGGACATGCACCGCGCCATCCAGCAGTCGAGCAACACGTATTTCTATTCGCTGGCGGTGGAGATGGGTGTCGATGCCATCCATGACTTCATGAAGCCGCTGGGCTTTGGACAGTCCACGGGCATCGACCTCAATGGCGAAGTGCGCGGCACCTTGCCCAGCACCGAGTGGAAGCGCAATGCCTACAAGCGCCCCGAGATGAAGCGCTGGTTCCCCGGCGAAACCGTGTCGCTGGGCATTGGCCAGGGCTACAACAACTTCACGATGCTGCAGCTGGCGCTGGCGCAGGCCACGCTGGCCAATGGCGGTATTCGCTACCGGCCGCACATGGCCAAGGCGGTGAAAAACGCGGTCACGGGCGTCGTCACCGAGATCAGCCAGCCGCCGGGAGTGGATCTGGGTTTTTTGCCGAAGAACGTGGACATCGTGCGCAACGCCATGGTGGCGGTGAACAAGGGCGGCACCGGCACGCGCGTGTTTGCCGGGGCGCCCTACACCTCGGGCGGCAAGACCGGCACAGCCCAGGCGGTGACGATGGGCCAGAACGTCAAATACAACGCCAAGGCGCTGGAAGAACACCAGCGTGACCACTCGCTGTTTGCCGCCTTTGCTCCTGCCGAAAACCCCACCATCGTGATTGCGGCCATCGTGGAAAACGCCGGTTTCGGCGCTGCGCACGCCGCCCCCATCGCGCGCCGGGTGTTTGACTACTGGCTGCTGGGCGACTATCCCAACGAGGAAGACATGGCGGCTGTGCAAAAAGGCCTGGCCTCGGCCCCGATCGGCAAGCCCCGCAAAGCGGTCGATGTGCCGCTGATTGCGCCATAGTTTGCTATATAAATAATAGCTGTTTGCGCTTTGTGGATAAGCGCTAGAGTCCGTTTTGGCTTGAAATGGCCGCGCCCGTGGTGCCCGTGCCACCTGTGGAACAGGCTCCGCCAGACCATGGGTGGCGTTCCCCTGAGAGGAACGCGCGGAACGGCTCGGAGGGCGTACCGCGCCTCTCAGGCCCGTTGCGTCCGGCCTGCGCGCGCAGCAGGCTGGATCTGGCTGAACACCAGCGCTGCCACGATGAGCGCGGCGCCACCGAGCCCCGCCCAGCCCAGCCTTTCCCCGAGCAGCACCCAGGCTGTGAGGGCCGCGAACACCGGCTCCAGCCCGAACACGATGGTGCTGCGCATGGCGTCCACGCGCTGCTGGCCCCAGGCCTGCAGCGTCACCACCACGACGCTGGCCAGCAGGCCCAGGTACAGCAGCGCCAGCAACGCATCCAGAGGCAGGTCGGCCACGGACCGTAGCCAGCCCATGCCCTCGCCCTGCGCAAGCAGCAGCGCGGTGGACGCCAGCGCCATCACCGTGGCCTGCGCGGCGGCCATGCGGGTGGCCCGCAGCGGCTGCGCGGCCGTGCGGCGTGCGCACTCTTCCAGCGCCAGGATGTACAGCGCGTAGAACACGGTGCTGGCCAGCGTCAGCGTATCGCCCAGGTTCCAGGGCTCGTTTTCGTGGAACATCAGGGCCATGCCCGCCAGCGCCATCACGCAGGCACCCCAGAGTCGCCAGCCATAGCGCCGTCCCAGGAAGGCCATGGCGATCAGCGGCACCACCAGCACGTTCAGGCCGGTGACAAACGCATTGCGGTTGCTGCTGGTGCGCGCGAGGCCCTCGATCTGCAGCCAGAACGCCAGGAACAGCAGCAACCCCAGCGCGCAGCCCCAGCGCCGCTCGTGGCGCAGCATGCCGCGCCACAACGGCGCCAGCACCAGCAGCGCGATCACGAACCGCAGCCAGATGATCTGCAGCGCGTCCAGGTGCGCCGAGAGCAGTTTCATGGCCGGGAAGGTGGTGCCCCACACCACGGTCACAGCCAACAGGGCCATCAGGCCCCAGCGTTCAGTACGCATCGGAAGAATTCCCCAAAACCAAAAGAAAAAAGGGCCGCCGGTTGCCCGGCGGCCTCTGCTTTGCAGTGCAGTCCGGTGAGGACGCGGCTCAGTGGCTGACCTGGCCCAGGAACGCGCGGATGCGGTCATTGGCCGGGTTGCTGAAGAACTCCTGCGGCGGCGCATCGTGCGCAATGCGGCCCTGATCGAAGAACATCACGCGGTCGGCCACCTCGCGCGCAAAGCCCATTTCGTGGGTGACCACAATCATGGTCATGCCACCACGCGCGAGGCCTCGCATCACGTCCAGCACTTCCTTGACCATCTCGGGGTCGAGTGCCGATGTGGGCTCGTCAAACAGCATCACCTTGGGTTGCATGGCCAGCGCACGCGCAATGGCCACCCGCTGCTGCTGCCCGCCTGACAGCTGCCACGGGTACTTGTGTGCATGGTCCTGCATACCCACGCGGCGCAGCAGCTGCATGGCTTCGTCGTTGGCCTGGGTGCGCGGGGTGCGGCGAATGCGGCGGGGCGCCAGCGTCACGTTGTCCAGCACGCTCATGTGGCCGAACAGGTTGAACTGCTGGAACACCATGCCCACCTCGCAGCGCTGGCGCTGCAGGGTGGCGAGGTCGTCGCAGACGTCCACGCCGTCGATGGTGATTCGCCCGCTGTCGTGGGGTTCGAGCCGGTTGATGGCGCGCAGCAGCGTGCTCTTGCCCGAGCCCGAGGCGCCGATGATCACCGTTACCTCGCCGGTGTGGAACACGGTGGAGACGTCCTTGAGCACCTGGTGTGCACCAAACGACTTGCACACCCGCTCGGCCACGATGTAGGGCTTGGGCTGGTTGGTCGTTGCGGTCATCGGTTGCGCCCTTCCACGTCAAAGCGGTATTCGACGGCGTTGGAGACTTGCGTGACCAGCGTGGTCAGCAGCAGGTAGGTGATGGCCACCGTGGTCAGCGTGGCAATGGGCTGGAACGTGGCCGACTGGATGCGGTTGCCCACATTGGTCAGCTCCACCACGCCGATGGCGTAGGCCAGTGACGAGTCCTTGAGTAGTGCCACAAAGTTGCTCACCAGCGGCGGCAGCGAGATCTTGAACGCCTGCGGAAACACCACGTCCAGGAACACGTGCATGCGGCCCAGGCCCAGCGCCTTGGCGGCCTCGGTCTGACCCCGGGGCACGGCCAGCAGGCCAGCGCGCAGGGCTTCGGCGTTGTAGGCGCCCACATTCAGCCCCAGGGCCACGACGGCGGCGGCAAAGTCGGGCAGGTTCAGCCCCGGCACCAGCACGGGCAGGGCAAAGTACACAAACAGGATCTGCACCAAGAGCGGTGTGCCGCGAATCGCCCAGATGTACACGCCGGCAATCCAGCGCACGGCCGTCCAGCGGGCGGTGCGGGCCAGCGCCGCCGCCGTGCCCAGCACCAGGCCCACGGCACCACTGACCAGCGTGAGCCACAGCGTGGTGCGCGCGCCTTCGGAAAACGCCTGGGCGTTGGGGCCGATAGGGTCAGGAAAGAACGAAAGCAACTGGCCCAGCAACGAGAGGGCCAGAACCATCAGCACCAGTGCAGCGACCAGCGTGGCATTGCTGCGTTGCTGTCGGGACCAGCCTTGTGGCCAAAGAGCGAGAAGCATGGATCGGACGACCGGAAGGTCTTGGTTGGAAATCGGGCCGGCGGCAGGACCATGGTGACGCCGTCAAAAACAGCAAAGGGTGCGCAACGGGCCAGGCCCAGCGCACCCCGTAGCGTGTTTTTATATCAGTTGCAGCGCACGTCTTCGTTGAAATACTTCTTGGAGACGGCGGCGTAGCTGCCATCGGCCAGCACTTCGGCAAACGCCTTGTTCCAGGCATCGGCCAGGCCGGTGTTGCCCTTGGCCATGGCGGGGGCGATGCGTTCGATGAACAGCATGTCGCCGAGCTTGAACCCGGCCTTGGCGTTCTTGGCGGCGGCTTCCTTGGCCACGAACTTGTCGCTCACCCAGGCGTCGACGCGTTTGGAGATCAGGGCGCGCTGGGCGTCGGTGTCCTGCGGGAAGTTCTTCACCTCCTTCACCCCGGTGAGCTTCTGCACGTTTTCCAGGTAGCTGGTGCCGGTCTGCACTGCCACCACCTTGCCGGTCAGGTCCTTGGCGTTGCGGATTTTTGCGTCCATGGCCACGATGATGCCGCCCGAGCAGTAGTGGGGGTTGGCAAACGTGACGGCCTTGGAGCGTTCTTCGGTCACGCCGTGCGAGGCAATGACAGCGTCCCAGCGGCTTTGGCCCAGGCCGGTCAGCAGTGCGTCAAAGCCCAGCGTCTTCCATTCGAGCTTCAGGCCCATCTTCTTGACCACCAGCTCTGCCACTTCCACCTCGAAACCCGTCAGCTTGGTGCCTTCGAAGAAGTTGAACGGGGCAAACTGGCCTTCGGTGGCCACGATGATCTTGCCGTCCTTCTTGATTTCGTCCAGCGTGCGGGCCTGGACGGCGAGGGCAGCGCACAGCGCCACGGCGGTGACAACGGCAGACTTGAAAAACTTCATGGCAGGTTCCTGTGGGGGTGGTTCAGGTACAAAAAATCCGGCATGCGGGTAGGCAAGCCGGAGCGGGTGAATGCAGGCATCGCCAACAGCGATGGGCCTCGTCATCAAACGGAAATGCGCAGAAATTATAGGACGGGCGTTCACATTCGGGCCATGCAGGGCAACCCCGATGACCTCGGGGCGCCCTGGTGGTAGGCCTGCTCAGCTTAGCAAGCATGATGCCATCCGGTGGCACGAGCCCCTTCGGGCCTCGGTTAGCGCAGGAACGCGTCGTAACCCGTCTTGAGGATCAGCGTGCTCACCACCACGATGAAGATGCCACGCACAAAACCCGTGCCGTGCTTGAGCGCCAGGTGCGTGCCCAGCAGGCTGCCCACCACATTGGCGATGGCCAGCGTCACCGCAAAGTGCCACCACACATGGCCCTTGGCGGCAAACAGCGCGATGGCGGCGATGTTGGTGGCGCAATTGAGCAGCTTGGCCGAGGCCGAGGCGTTCAGGAAGTCATAGCCCAGCAGCCGCACAAACAGAAAAACGAAGAAACTGCCGGTGCCCGGGCCGAAGAAGCCGTCATAAAAGCCGATGACCACGCCGATCAGGCAGGCCGCCAGCACTTCGGCCCTGCCCGCAAAGCGGGGTGTGTGGTGCCGCCCCAACTCTTTCTTGGCCAGCGTGTAGACCAGCACCCCCAGCAGCACCAGGGGCAGCAGCTTGCGCAGGAAGTCGGCCGACATCACGGTCACGGCCCAGGCGCCTGCAAACGACCCCGCAAAACCGGCCGCTGCCGCGGGCAGCATGGCCGACCAGCGAACCTGCACCTTGCGGCTGTACTGCCAGGTGGCCATGGCCGTGCCCCACACCGAGGCCGCCTTGTTGGTGCCCAGCAGCGTGGCAGGGGGCGCCCCGGGGAAAGCCGCAAACAGGGCCGGCACCATCACCAGCCCGCCACCCCCCACGATGGCATCCACGAAGCCTGCAAGCAGCGAGGCAAAGGTAATAAAAATCCATTCCATCGCAGGATTTTCGCAGCTTGCCTGCTATGGATTCAGGACTCCTCGGGGCACTGGCGAAAGGGAGGCCAGCGTAGAACAGGCAAGAAAAAGGCGCTGGGATCGCCAGCGCCTGGAAAAAACGCACCTCGTTGGGTGCTTGAAATTTGTTTATTGGTAGAAAGAGTGTCTCCTCGGGCCCCTCGCTTGGCACACCGAAGCGCGCTTTCGAGTGCCGCAACTGTAGCGACTGCACTCCGCTGGTGCATTGGGGGTTTCCCGCCCCCGTTGTGGGGCAGTGATCGGGTTTCCAGGGGCGGAATCGGGGTGTTGGGGTTGGCACGGCTCGTGCAATCGCGCTTGTAACAATTTGCGAAAGGGAGCCGCCATGCGGGGAGTCAACCACCGGTTCGTTGGGGTAGGGTCGCTGTGTCTGGGCCTGTGCGCGAGTGCGCTGGCGCAGACGGCGCCAGAGGTGGCGGCGGGAGCGGTGCCTTCCTTGTCCCTCACACGTCCCGGGCTGGTGGCGCAGTCCACGATCAGCGCGGCAGATACCGCGTGGATGATGACCTCCACAGCGCTGGTGCTGCTGATGACGCTGCCGGGCATTGCCCTGTTCTACGCAGGCATGGTGCGCAAGAAGAACGTGCTCAACACCATGGCCAGCGTGGTGGCCATTGCCGCGCTGGTCAGCCTGCTGTGGTTTGGGGCGGGTTACTCGCTGGCCTTCACCCCGGGCAGCCCCTGGCTGGGGGGATGGGACCGCATCGGCTTTGCGGGCCTGGACTTTCAGATCGCTGGCGGCAAGCTGGCCGTAAGCCATGTGGCGCCGCACATCCCCGAGTCGGTGTACGCCATGTTCCAGCTCACGTTTGCCATCATCACCGCCGCGCTGCTGGTGGGGGCGTTTGTCGAGCGCATGCGGTTTTCCGCCATGCTGATCTTCATCAGCCTGTGGACCCTGCTGGTCTACGCCCCGGTGGCGCACTGGGTGTGGGAGCCAGGGGGCTGGCTGGCCCAGATGGGTGCGCTGGACTTTGCCGGAGGCTCGGTGGTGCACGTGAATGCGGGTGTGGCCGGGCTGGTGTGCGCGTGGTTCCTGGGGCGGCGCACGGGCTATGGGCGCGAGGCGTTCGAGCCCTACAACCTGGGGCTGACCATGGCGGGCGCGGGCTTGTTGTGGGTGGGCTGGTTCGGCTTCAACGCAGGCTCTGCCGTGGCCGCCGACGGCCGTGCGGGGCTGGCGATGGCGGTGACGCACCTGGCCGCAGCGGCGGGGGCCTTGTCGTGGATGCTGGGCGAGTGGGTGGTGCGCGGGCGGCCATCCCTGTTGGGGCTTTGCTCTGGCCTGGTGGCGGGCCTGGTGGCCATTACGCCTGCTGCGGGTTTTGTCACGCTGCGCTCGGCAGTGGTGATTGGCGTGGTAGCGGGTTTGGCCTGCTACTGGGGCGCCACGGGGCTCAAGCGCCTGCTGCGCGCCGACGATTCCCTGGACGTGTTTGGGGTGCATGGCATCGGCGGCATCGTGGGCTCGCTGCTCACAGGCATGCTGGCCAGCCGCACCGTGGGGGGTGTGCCAGGCAGCCTGCTCACCCAGGCCATTGGCGTGGGCGCTGTGATGGCCTACAGCCTCGTCGCAACCGCCGTGCTGTTGTGGATCACCAACCTGGCTGTGGGCCTGCGGGTGGATGAGCAGAGCGAGCAGACCGGGCTCGACATTGCCCAGCACCGTGAGCGCCTGGGGTAGATGGAAGCCCCCCTGAGCCGCTTCGCGTCTTCCCCCGAGGGGGACGCCACCCGTGGCCTGGCAAAGCCAGTTCCACGGTGGCACTGGCTTGGGCTGCGCCCCTGTCATGGCCAGTTGGTGGTGCGCAGCGCCATGGATGACTGAAATGCCATAAGGAGCCGACCATGCCCGATTCCGACAAGCTTGCCATTGCCGCCCATTTGCATGTGCTGCTGCGCCGCAAGACGGGGCGCGTGACCGACACTGAATGGATGGCTTCCAACGTTGAATATGCGCTGGAGATCGTGCGGTTCGCACGCCAACGTGCCCAGGAGGACAACGTTCCGGAGCTGGTCGAGTGGGCCGACCGCCTCGATCTCGCCATCCATGCCGCCCCACCTGCTGCGCCGCGCCGACCCTTGCTGGATGTGGCCACGCAGGCGGTGCGCCAGCGCATGGCGCCGCCGCCGCCAGAGCCTGCGCCGGAGGTTCCCCGTTATGTGGGAGGGATTCGCTGACCGCGCTGCGGCCGGGTGGCCGTTGCGCGGGCGGTGTCAGTGCGCTGCCGCGCCCTGCACGAACAGGCTCGCCGTGGGTAGCAGCCCGGCCAGCTTGTCATCGCCATAGGTGCGCAGCACCTGCGCAATCACGACCTGGTAGCCGTTGAGCCACTGCGCTTGCGCCGCCTTGGCCTTCAGGTGGGCGGGGTGCTGCATCAATGCCTGCAGTGCTTCGAGCGACTGCCAGTAGTAGACGTTGGACACGAGGCCCTTGCCCGTGTCCTCCCACGATTCCTCGCCCAGGTAGCCGTCGATGGAGCGGGCGGCGGTCGCAATCGCCTCGTCCAGGCGGTGGAAGGCGTCGTCGAATTGTTTGGTGGCAAAGATGAAGGTGGAGGAGTACATGGGCGCGATGGTATCCGCGCTCATGCCGCGCGCCGCGCCTGGATGATCCACTCCGCCGCCTTCTCGGCCAGCATCAGTGTGGGCGAGTTGGTGTTGCCGCTGGTGATGGTGGGCATGGCCCCCGCATCCACCACGCGCAGGCCTGCAATGCCGCGCACGCGCAGTTGGGAGTCCAGCACCGCCATCGGGTCGTCATCCCGCCCCATCTTCGTCGTGCCCACAGGGTGGAAGATCGTGGTGGCAATGTCACCGGCCAGGCGCGCTAGGTCCTCGTCGCTTTCAAATTGCACGCCGGGCTTCCACTCCTCGGGCTGGTACCTGGCCAGCGCGGGCTGGGCCACGATGCGGCGCGTGACACGCAGGCTGTCGGCGGCCACCTGGCGGTCTTCGGCGGTGCTCAGGTAGTTGGGAGCGATGGCCGGTGCGGCCTTGAAGTCGGCGTTCTTGATATTCACCGTGCCCCGGCTTGTGGGGTTGAGGTTGCACACGCTGGCCGTGAAGGCCGGAAAGCTGTGCAGCGGCTCGCCAAAAGCGTCGAGCGACAGCGGCTGCACGTGGTACTCGATGTTGGGCCAGGGCTGGTCGGCGCTGCTGCGCGTGAAGGCCCCCAGCTGCGAGGGCGCCATGCTCATGGGGCCACTGCGTTTGGTCGCGTATTCGAGCCCGATCTTGGCCTTGCCCCAGAGCGAGCTGGCCATGGTGTTGAGCGTGGCCACGCCGTTGACCTTGAACACCGCGCGGATCTGCAGATGGTCCTGCAAATTGGCGCCCACGCCGGGCAGGTCGTGCACCACGTCGATGCCGTGCTGGCGCAGCAGCGCGGCCGGGCCGATGCCCGAGAGCTGCAGCAATTGCGGTGAGTTGACCGCGCCTGCGCTCAGGATGACCTCGCCCGTTGCGCGGGCCGTGACCATCTCCTGGCCGTCCCACACCTGCACGCCGGTGCAGCGCTTGCTGCCGTCGGGCTGCGTCTCGACGATGAGCTTGGCGGCCTGCGCGCTGGTCCACATCTCGAAGTTTGGGCGGCCGTAGCAGGTGGGCCGCAGGAATGCCTTGGCGGTGTTCCAGCGCCAGCCGCTTTTCTGGTTGACCTCAAAGTAGCCCACGCCTTCGTTGCTGCCGCCGTTGAAGTCGTCGGTGGCCGGGATGCCAGCCTGCTGCGCGGCCTGGGCAAAGGCGTCGAGCACATCCCATCGCAGGCGTTGTTTTTCCACGCGCCACTCGCCGGTGCTGCCGGTGGCCTTGTTGCCATGCAGGCGCTTGAAGTTTTCATTCACGGCGCCGGGCTGGTCCAGGCGCCAGTGGTCCTCGTGGCGGCGGAAGTAGGGCAGGGCGTTGTCCCAGCGCCAGCTGGCGTCGCCCGTCAGTTCGGCCCATTGGTCGTAGTCGCGCGCCTGGCCGCGCATGTAGATCATGCCGTTGATGCTGCTGCAGCCGCCCAGCGTCTTGCCGCGCGGGTAGCGCAGGGTGCGGCCGTTCAGGCCCGCATCGGGTTCGGTGTTGTAGAGCCAGTCGGTGCGCGGGTTGCCGATGCAGTACAGGTAGCCCACGGGGATGTGGATCCAGTGGTAGTCGTCCTTGCGGCCGGCCTCGATGAGGAGCACGCGGTGGCGGCCGTCGGCGCTCAGGCGGTTGCTCAGCAGGGCGCCGGCGGTGCCGCCGCCGATGATGATGGTGTCAAACGTGGTGTGATCGCTCATGGGCAGGGGCGGTGGCAATGTGTGGAAGGAGACGGAGGGCCATTGTGCGGACAGCGCCGGGTGTGTCGAGAGGGTCAGTGCCTATTGCTATTAAATATATAGCTACCAGCGAACGATGGTTAAGCGCTGGCGGCCTGTTTGATATTAATTTCACGCATTCCTGGCCCGCCTGTGCTTGGCGCACGGCCCTGGGGTTCCTCTGCACGAATCGCCGCGCCGTGTGCATCTGCGGTCTGGGGCGGTCTGCGGCGTTGCAAAACCTCGCAATAGCTGCGGCTATTGCTGCGTTTGCGCCTTGCAGTCCATCCCGATCCGCAGCGCACACTTTCCGCTCGATTCGTGCAGAGGATCCCTGGCGGGCATCAATCCTACGTGCCGCCTGCGTCCGGCTCCGCTACCATGCACGCTCCCTTTCATTCTTGGCAGCCTGCGCTGCCCAGTTCATGACCGACCCCGCTCCTCGCATTGTTCGCGCCGACACGCCCCAGGGGCCTTGTGCGCAGCTGCACGGGCGCTGGGGCGCGGCGGAGCTGGGAACCGGGACGCAGTGGCAGGCCGTGTCGGGTCAGCTGCGCAGCCACCCGGCCGCGCCCACGCTGGGCTGGGACCTGATGCAGCTGCAGTGGCTGGACCACGTGGGCGCCCAGTTGCTGTGGAACCACTGGCAGCATGCCTGGCCCGAGCGCCTGGCTTGCACCGACGCCCAGCGCGACATGCTGGCGCGCGTGGCGCAGTTCACCTGCACCGCTCCGCCGCCCGAGCCCTGGCGGCTGGGTGAGCAGGTGGACCACCTGGGGGTGCTGGTGCTGCACGGCGTGGACCATGCCCGCCACATGCTCGAAATGGTGGGCCGACTGGTGCTGGACCTGGGCCGCCTGGCGCGCGCGCCGCGCAAGGGGCCGTGGCGCGACGTATCGGGCCACCTGTACCGCATGGGGGCCACGGCCCTGCCCATCACGGCGCTCGTGGGTTTTCTCATCGGCGTGGTGCTGGCCTACCTCATGAGCCTGCAGCTGCGGCAGTTTGGCGCCGAGTCGTTCATCGTCAACATCCTGGGCATCTCGCTCATCCGCGAGCTGGGGCCGATGCTGGCCGCCATCCTGGTGGCGGGGCGCTCCGGCTCGTCGATCACGGCGCAGATCGGCGTGATGCGCGTGACCGAGGAACTCGATGCCATGCGCGTCATGGGCATTCCCCACGGCTTTCGGCTGGTGATGCCGCGCACCATTGCGCTGGCACTGGCCATGCCGCTCATCAGCGTGTGGACCACGCTGGCAGCGCTGGCGGGCGGCATGCTGGCGGCCGACGTGGCCATGGACATTTCGCCCGGCTACTTCGTGCAGGCCCTGCCCGCCGCCGTCAAGGTCGGCAACCTGGGCCTGGCCATGGCCAAGTCGGTGGTGTTTGGCGCGTTCATCGCGCTCATCGGCTGCCACTGGGGCCTGCGCGTGAAGCCCAACACCCAGAGCCTGGGCGAGGGCACCACCGCTTCGGTGGTCACGTCCATCACCATGGTGATCATCGTGGATGCGTTGTTCGCTGTGGCATTTAAAAACATAGGCATATGAGCAGCCACGCACGCACATCGTTGCCCGAGCACATCGCCGTGGCGCCCGGCGAGCCGCCCATCGTGGACGTTCAGGGCCTGTGGACGCAGTTTGGCAAGGGCGATGAAACCTTCACCGTGCACCAGGACCTGAACTTCACCGTGCAGCGCGGCGAGATGCTGTCGCTGGTGGGGGGCTCGGGCACGGGCAAGACGGTGCTGCTGCGCCAGATCCTGGGCCTGGCCCGGCCTGCGCGGGGGCAGGTCACGGTGCTGGGGCGCCCGGCGTCCGAGATGGGGCGCGAGGGCGCGGCCAGCCGCGTGGGCATGCTGTTCCAGCACGGCGCGCTGTTCTCGGCCTTCAATGTGCTCGACAACGTGGCCTTTGCGCTGCGCGAGCAGGGCACGCTGCCCGACGACCTGGTGCGCGACGCTGCGCTGGTCAAGCTGCAGATGGTGGGCCTTCAGCCCGAGCACGCCACACGCATGCCGGCGGATCTGTCGGGTGGCATGGTCAAGCGCGTGGCGCTGGCGCGTGCGCTCATCATGGACCCGCCGCTTCTGCTGCTCGACGAACCCACGGCGGGGCTGGACCCCAGCAGCTCCGACGACTTCTGTGCGCTGCTGCGCGAGCTGCGGGCCGCGCTGGGGCTCACGGTGGTCATGGTCACGCACGATCTCGATACGCTGTTTGCGCTGAGCACCCGGGTGGCCGTGCTGGCTGATAAGAAGGTCATCGTCACCGGTCCGCCGCACGAGGTGGCGCATTTCAAGCACCCGTTCATCGAACATTTCTTCCTGGGTGAACGTGGCCAGCGCGCCATGGCCCCGGTGCAATCCGTGGAGCACGCCCTGGCAGCACAGACCGCTGCCGCCGTGCCCACGCCCGACAAGGAACCCAGCTGATGGAAAACAAATCCCACGCCCTCGCCGCAGGCATCTTTGTGCTGGTGGTGGCCGCCATGCTGGCGGGCCTGGCCATCTGGCTCACGCGCGACAGCGCCAACTACGAGCAGTACGAGCTGTCCACCAAGGACGGCGTGAGCGGCCTGCAGCCCCAGGCCGCCGTGCGCTACAAGGGGGTGGCCGTGGGCAAGGTCACGCGCATCGGCTTCGACCCGCAGGTGACGGGCAACGTGCTCATCCGCATTGCCGTCAACGAGCAGGCCCCCATCAGCCCCACCACCTTCGCCGTGCTGGGCTACCAGGGCGTGACGGGCCTGGCCCATGTTCTGCTGGACGATGCCGACCAACCTTACCCCGAGCTGCCCCCGGGCCCCAGCGGCCTGCCGCGCCTGCCCATCAAGCCGTCGCCGTTTGGCAAACTCGCGGAGCAGGCCCCCGCCATCCTCACCCAGGTGGAAGAAGCCACGCGGCGCATCAACCAACTGCTGGGCGACACCAACCAGCAAAAACTCACCGAAGCCCTGGGCAACATTGCCCAGGCCGCAGGCAGCGTGAACACGCTGACCCAGCGGCTCGATGCCACCGTGGCCCAGCGCCTGGACCCGGCCCTGGCCGCGCTGCCCCCGCTGGCCAGCGATGCGCGCAAGACCCTGCAGTCCCTGCAGCAGGCCGGCGCCAGCGTGTCGGTGCTGGCTGCCGACGTCAGCAAGACCACGCAGCGCCTGGGGGCCGAGGGCGGGCCCATCGACCAGATCACCATCGGCACGCAGTCCCTCGCCCGCGCGGCCGACCAGTTCAGCACCACCACGCTGCCGCGCCTGAACCGCGCGGCCGACGACACCTCGCGCGCGGCACGCACGCTCAGCCGCACGGCGGGTGGCGTGGCGGACAACCCCCAGCTGTTCATCTACGGCTCGGGCCGCATTCCGCCCGGCCCGGGCGAACCTGGTTTCGCGCCCTGAGAAGGTGTGAACGAACCCACCATGCCCGCTCATTCCCCCAAAACACACCCGCTCGTCGTTGCAAATGCTCGCCATAGCCCGCGCTATGGCTGCGCTTTGCGCCTGGACCGGCCGCGTTTCGGCGGCCTGCTCGGGCACGCCGGATTCATTCACACCTTCTGAGGAGAAGCGTTGATGGAAAATACTATTAAAAACATAGCTGCTAGCGCTGTTCCATCAAGCGCTAGAGGTCTATTTGTTTCAGTTGTTGCTGTGGGACTGCTGGGTATCGCAGGCTGCTCGGCGCTGCCCAGCCCACCCTCGCGCCCCGTGCTCTACGACTTTGGCCCCGGCCCGGTCGCCACGGCCCCCAGCGATCGCCGCGCCCCCCTGCCCCCGTTGGCGCTGGCCGATGTAGAGGCCCCGGGCCTGCCCGAGGGCAGCAACGCCGTGCTCTACCGCCTTGCCTACGCCGACGCCCAGCAGCTGCGCCCCTACAGCCAAGCCCGCTGGAGCCAGCCACCCGCCCAGTTGCTGCAGCAGCGCCTGCGCGAGCAGCTCGGCCAGCGCCGCGCCATCCTCAAGGCCGACGACGGCGCGGCCCAGGCGCGCGACGCCGCTCAGGGCGGCCGCTTGCCAGCCGTGCTGCGCGTGGAGCTGGAAGAGTTCAGCCACCTGTTTGCCAGCGCCTCGGACAGCGCGGGCGTGGTGCGACTGCGTGCCACGGTGGTGGACCTGACCCCGGGCGGTGAAGCGCTGCGCGGCCAGCGCGTGTTCACCGTGCGCACCCCGGCGCGCAGTGCGGATGCAGCAGGCGGCGTGGCTGCATTGGCCGATGCATCGACTCAGGTGGCGCAGGAAGTGGCGGAGTGGGTGGAGCAGGTGGGGCGGTAGACCGACGCTGCGGTGGGTGTAGCCCGGTGGGTGCCTATCGTCTGTCGAGGCCTCGCCTTGTGGCGATCAGCGGCGCCCACTGGTTATGAACGTGTCGGCGCGGCGGTTTCTGCCTGTTTTGCGCCGTTGGATTTAGCGCTTCCCTCAATCCCCGTCACCACCCGCGCATAGCGCGCAAAGCTCCAGTACGCCCAGGCCCAGTCCAGCAGCACGACCAGGCGGTTGCGAAAGCCGATCAGGAAGTAGACGTGCGCGAACAGCCAGAACAGCCACGCAAAGTAGCCCGAAAACCGCACCGGCCCAGCGGGCGAGGTGAGGTCCACCACGGCGGAGTTGCGGCCGATCGTGGCCAGGTTGCCGTAGTCGCGGTAGCGAAACGGCTGCGTGGCCTGGCCGGCCAGGCGGCGCAGGATGTTGGCGGCCGTGGCGCGCCCCATCTGCTTGGCGCCGGGTGATACACCGGGAACGGGGGTGGGCTCCTGGCCGGGCCCGTGGCTCTTGGCAGCAGCCAGGTCGCCGATGACGCTGATCTCGGGGTGGCCGGGCAGGCTGAGATCCGGCGCTACCACCACGCGGCCCGCCCGGTCGGTGGCGCAACCCGTGGCCCCGGCCAGCTGGCGGCCCAGCGCCGAGGCCGCCACACCGGCCGCCCAGACAATGCATTTGCTCTTAATTTGATAGCTAATTGCGCTTGTTGGTTGAGCGCTGGATGGCGATTCGACCATCAATCCGTCGCTGTCGATGGCGGTGACGCGGGCGTTCAGGCGCACTTCCACGCCCAGCTTTTCGAGCTGCTCCTTGGCGCGCTGGCTCAGTGCCTCGGGCATGGACTGGAGCACGCGGGGGCCGCCTTCGAGCAGGATGATTTTTGCGCTGGCCGGGTCGATGTGCCGGAACTCGCCGGGCAGTGTGTGGCGCGCGATCTCGGCCAGCGTGCCCGCCATCTCCACGCCTGTGGGGCCTGCGCCCACAACCACAAAGTTGAGCCAATCGGTGCGGCGGGTGGGGTCCGCTTCCTTTTCTGCCGCCTCGAAGGCCAACAGGATGCGGCGGCGGATCTCGAAGGCATCGTCCAGCGTCTTGAGGCCCGGGGCATGGGGTGCCCAGTCGTCGCGGCCGAAGTAGCTGTGGGTGGCGCCTGCAGCGACGATCAGGTGGTCGTAGGGCAAGGGGGCAGACGGGTGGGGCCCGTCCTTCAAATGCACGGTGCGCGCTGCCACGTCGATGTGCGTGACTTCGCCGAGCAAAGTCGTGACGTTGGGCTGCTGCCGAAACAGGTGCCGGATGGGCGCTGCGATGGCCGGGGCCGACAGCCCGGCCGTGGCCACCTGGTAGAGCAGGGGCTGGAAGAGGTGGTGGTTGGTCTTGTCGATGAGCGTCACGTCCAGCGCGGCACCACGCAGCGCACGGGCGGCTTCGAGGCCGCCAAAGCCGCAGCCGATGATGACAACACGGGGGCGGGGCGAGGGAGCGGAAGAAGTGGTCATGCCCCCATTATTGGGGCTCGCAGCTTCCGGGCAGCCTGTGAAACGGGCGCTCCCCCGGAGAAGGGCTGCCAAGCAAGGGCCGCCCCGCAGCGAGGGCTGCGTCCCCCCGCCCGCAGCGCGCAGCGCTACGAGAGCGGGGGGAAGCGGCGCAGCCGCTCAGGGGGGGCTCACATCACGCCATGAAACCCAGGTTGGTCGGGTAGTCGGCCCCGCCAAAGTGGCTCAGGTTGGGCAGCACGCCCGCCAGTTCGCTGTTGCTCACGCCAAACCAGCTGGCCAGCGTGGCCGCGTACTGGTCCACCGAGGTGCTGGGCAGCAGGCGGCCCTGGCCCACATGCCACTGGTCGTTGGCATCGGCAGTGTTGGTGATGCTGACCGGCGGCGCCTTGCCATAGAAGGCCTTGCCCTTGACTGCGCCACCCACCATGAGATGGTGGCTGCCCCAGCCGTGGTCCGAGCCGTCGCCGTTGGAGCTGAGCGTGCGGCCGAAGTCCGAGGCCGTGAACGCCGTCACCTTGTCGGCCACGCCCAGTTCGACCGTGGCGTTGTAGAACGCGGTCATGGCTTCGCTCACGCGCTGCATGAGCGTGGGCTGCTGCGAGATCAGGTTGTCATGCAGGTCGAACCCGCCCAGCGACACCATGAACACCTGCCGTTTGCTGCCCAATGCGGTGCGTGCACCAATAAGGCGGGCGACCATCTTGAGCTGGTCGGCCAGCGAATTGCTGGTGGGGAAGGCCGTGGCCAGCGTGACACCGGCCAGCCCGGAGGTGATGGAAGCCTCGGCGCCCACAGCCCGCGCGGTGACGCGGTTGTATTCGTTCTCCAGCGTCTGGCCGCTGGTTTGCTGGATCAGCGAGGTCAGCGCTGCGCGCACGGCCGTGGAGCCGTAGACATTGCTTTTGACGCCGTTGATCGGGATCGCACCGTTGGTGCTGACCTGGTACTGCAGCGCGGAGTCGCCCGAGAGGAACACCGCATTGCCCGTGACGGAGATGCAGGTGAACAGCGAACTGCCGTTGGAGGACAGCGCCAGGTCGCCGATGTTGCCGCCCCAGCCCACGGTGGAGCCTTCGGGCGAGGACGACTGCCAGACCGATTGCTGGTCGTTGTGCGAGAACAGCTTGGGGGGCAGCGGATACAGCGCACGGTTGCTGCCGCTGTACTGCGCACGCGTGAGCGGCACGACCAGGGGCCCTACGTTCAGCTGCACGGCTGCCTTGCCGGTGTTGAACAGGTTGGTCAGCCCTGTCATGGCAGGGTGCAGCGCGTACTGGCGCCCACCGGCCAGTGGCGTGGTGGGCGCGAGCAGGGTGGGGGTCAGGGCGGACTTGGCCAGGGCAATGCCCCCCGCCGTCTGCCCGGCACCGCCTCCGCGCGCGGCGCTGTATTTGTTGTAGCTGTCGTCGTCATAGGTAATGACGGTGTTGGCGTAGTCGTTGCCGCCGTACAGGAAGACGCAGACCAGCGCCTTGTAGTCGGTGGCCGTGAAAGCTGCGGCTTCGCCCACGGCAGCGAGATTGAGCGCAAAGGGCAGGGCGGTGCCTGCCATGCCCAGCTGGGCCGAGCGGCGCAGGAAGGCGCGACGGGAATGGAGGTCGGGTTGGAGGAGATGCATGGCGGCGCGCCTTATTTCTGGATCAGGTATTCGGCCGAGGCCATGACGAGGAAAATCGCGGCCGCCACGCGGTCACGTTTGGCATTGTCCGTGCTTGCCGCCGTGACGGGGGTCGTCTTGAGGGCGTCTGCGATGAGCTTGACGGTGGCTGCAGACAGCTGGCCAGCCGTCATGAGCAGGTTGATCCGGTCCACGAGCGCATCGGCATCGGCCACGATGGCCAGTTCGTTGGTATAGGCCGCCTTGATGTCGAAGCCGTTGTTGCCGTTGCTGCCGTTGTTGGGCAGGTCTGGCGCGTTCACGAAGATACCGTTGCGGATCACGCCCTGCATGTAGTTGAGGTAACCGCCCACGCTGCTCTCGTTGACCAGCTGGAACTCGGGCGCCACGGCACCGGCCGTGGCCAATGCCGTCGAAGGCGGCACATAGCCCGGCCGGAAGAAGTTGAACACCGATGGCGAGCGCAGCGGGCTCTGCGCCAGGCGCGAGCCGGCCGAGCTGAGGTCGCCGATCTTCCAGCTGCCGTATTGCGACGCGATGCCAAAGGTGCGGCCCCACTGCACAAAGCGCAGCATGGGCTCGCGCAGGCGGCCGAACATGGGGTCCGTGAGCCCGGCGGGCGCACGGGCGTCGTCGTCGAGCAACACAGCCTTGACCACGGCCCGCAGGTCGCCCCGCACGCCGAGGCCGTTGTTGTTGAAAGCGGCCGCCACACGGCTGATATAGCCGGGTGACGGGTTGCTGGTGACCAGGCGCTGGATCAGCTGCTTGCCGATGAATGGCCCCACGTTGGGGTGGTTGAAGATGGTGTCCAGCGCCGTTTTGAGCGCCGCCGCACCGGGCGTGCCAGCGGCAACCGTGGTGCCTAGGAAGGTGGCGGCCAGCGTGGAGTGCCGCGACTCGTTGAGTGCCATGGGCAGCCGCGTGAAATGGGTGCTGGGCACGGTGCGCGTGGTGCCGGGCACAGTGGTCGGGGCATTTTGCGACTGGTCGTAGTCGTAGCCCGTGAACACGCGTGCCAGGTTGGTGATGTCGCTCTGGGTATAGCTATCGACCACCTGGCCCGAGCCATTGCGCTTGGCTGTGCCATCCTGGTTCAGCTCCACGAGCCCGATGGACATCAGCTGCAGGATCTCACGGGCATAGTTCTCATCGGGCTGGCGGCCGGTGGAGGGGTTTTCCTTCTGGTTGCCGCGCGTGTTGAGGTAGTAGCCCATCGCTGGATTGAGGGTCACGTCCTCCAACAGCTTGCGGAAGTTGCCGAAGGCATTGGCAACCAGCTGGTCCCAGTAGTGGGCGATGGCATGGCTGCGCCAGCTGAAGTCCAGGCCCGAGAGCGATACCACGCAGATCTCGGACAACGCGAGTGCCACGCGTTTGCGCAAGCCGTCGCTGGATGTCATGAGCTGTTGCCAGATCATGTAGTCGCCCGGGTAGGTGTTGTCGTAGTACGACGTGGCGTTGTCCACCGTGTTGTACCCGCGCTGGTTCAGCCAGTCCCACCCCTTGGTGCCGACGGGCAGGCTGAACTGGTTGTTGATCCAGCTGTCGTAGGTGCTGGCGCGCAGGGTGGCGATTTCGCCGGTGGATGCCGAGAACTGCGCTTGCAGGAGAAACCGCGCCGCTTCCTGGTCGGTGTCGGCCCGTGTGTAGGTGTAGCTTCCAGCTCCCGGGGCTGGCGGTGGGGGCGGCGGCGTCGCAGGCCCTGGAGCGGGTGTGGGGCCGGGTGCTGGCGCAGGCCCTGGGGCGGGCGGCGTGGCGGGACCCGGTGCGGGGGCCGGGCCAGGCGCAGGTGCCGGGCCAGGGGGGGGCGCAGAGCCCGGTGTTGGCGTCGTGGGTGGGCTCACGGTTTCATCAGCCGCATCACCACCACCACAGGCCGCCAACGCCACGCTGGCCATCAGGGCGGCGAGCGTGGCCTCCTTGGGCAACGGGGCCGGGCGCGGAGCCGGCTTTGTGGTGTCGATTCCCTCTGCAACCTCGGCAGGCGCTGCTGCGCAAGGCTCCTCTTTCAACAGTGTCATGGTGGTTCTGCTAGTTGTTTGTCACGCGAGCAACACCCTGCGTAGAGCCTTCCAACGCATTGCGTGCACGGCCCGTCTGCGTGGGTAGCTCTGCCCTGGGTGCCAAGGCCGGTGAATCAAGTGTATGGATTTGCAACTGGGAGGCACTCGGGCTAAATCGTTATGAATGACTACAAAAGTCACTAAATGCAACTTTTTACCCAATGAGGTCGGTTTCGACTATGGCGTATTCACCCACGGTTTTCTGAGCTGCGATCCAGAGCGGCTTGTCTGGCATCGGTGTAGTCCACAGGCCGACGTTCTCTGCCTCTGACTGCCTACGTGTGGCGCGGCGCGGGGTTTCTACAGTGGGCTCATCGCTGACCGGCACCGTTTACCGCCATATCGGTGGCATGGCCGCAGCGAAACAACCGCAAGGAAGAAGACCATGAACGAAGACACCCTCAAGGGCAACTGGAAGCAGTTCAAAGGCAAGATGATTGAACAGTGGGGCAAGCTCACGAACGATGACTTTGACGTCATTGATGGCAAGCGTGAACAGTTCCTGGGCAAGCTGCAGGAGCGCCAGGGCATTGCCCGCGACGCAGCCGAAAAGCAGCTCAAGGAATGGCAAGAACGCCACCCGGACTTCCGCTTCAACGACTGACCGGTTGCCCGGCGCAGGGGCCCGGCCCCTGCCCTGCAGCAACACGGGAAACGACGGCTCCCGCACCCTGGTGCAGACAGCTGGACACCCCTGAATCACCCAATCCCGAGGAGAAACCCATGAAATTCGCACGTACTCTGATCGCATCCGTGGCTGCCGGCCTGCTGGCAACCTCTGCCTTCGCCATGACCGAACCCGAGCACAAGGCCGCCAAGGAGCGCATCTCGGCCGACTACAAGGCCGACAAACAAAAGTGTGATGCCCTGAAGGCGAACGCCAAGGACGTCTGTGTGAAGGAAGCCAAGGGCAAGGAAGATGTGGCCAAGGCAGAACTGGAAGCCCAGTACAAGCCGAGCCCCAAGGCCACCCAGAAGGTGGCAGAAGCCCGCGCTGACGCTGCCTACTCTGTCGCCAAGGAAAAATGCGATGACCTGAAGGGCAATGAAAAGGATGTCTGTGAAAAGGATGCCAAGGCTGCCCAGGTGAAGGCCAAGGAAGATGCCAAGGTTGCCGCAGCGCAGGCCAAGCCTGCTGACAACGCCGCCGAAAAGGGCGCCGCCGTGGCAGAGGCCCGCAAGGATGCCAACGCAGAAAAGAACGACGCCAACTACAAGGCCGCCAAGGAGCGCTGCGATGCGCTGTCGGGTGATGCCAAGTCCAAGTGTGTGGACGACATGAAGCGCATGTACGGCAAGAGCTGATCCGCTGGGGACCTCTCAGTGGCCGGTACTCCCAGCCGCTGGCAGTCTTCACAATGCCCCGCCCCGTGCGGGGCATTTTTTGTTGTGGGGTCCGGATGGTGCTGAGCGGTTGATGCCGAACTGACCTGCATCAACACGCCCTGGTGGCTGGCGGCCTAAGCTCGTGCCCTGTTTTTGTCTCGCTGCAAAGGGATTCCCATGGCACAACTCGAATGGTCGGACGCGCTGGCCCTGGACCTGCCCCTGATGGACGACACCCACCGCGAATTCGTGGACCTGCTGGCCGCCGTGGACCGGGCCGACGATGCGCAGCTGCTCTCGACCTGGCATGCGCTCGTGGAGCACACCGATCACCATTTTGCGCAGGAGGACGCCTGGATGGAGTCCACCCGTTTTGCCTCGGGCAACTGCCACAGCATGCAGCACCGGGTGGTGCTGCAGGTCATGCGCGAAGGGGTGGTGAGGGCCCAGCAAGGCGACCTGCAAGTGCTGCGTGTGATGGCCAGCGAACTGGCGCTGTGGTTTCCGCAGCACGCCCAGAGCATGGACGCTGCGCTGGCCCTGCACTTGCGCCGTGTGGGCTTTGACCCGGTCTCGGGCGTGGTGCACGCGCCGCACGCGCTGCCGGGCGAGCTGATCCAGGGCTGTGGTGGATCGACCTGCTCCGACACTTCGGCCGGTGTTGGCGCCACCGAGCCAGCGGCAATGGCCTGAGAGCGTCAACAGGCTCTTACCCCCGTGCGCAGGCCGCGCCGGTGTGGCATGCTGCCAAGTCTCTAGGCAAGTGGGCGGCATGACCGCTGTGCTTCATGGCCGAAACCTCTTCCCCTGTGGCTCTGTACGACGAGGCCGCAAGTCTCCAAGCCCTGCAGCGCTATGGCATTCTCGACACGCCGATGGAGCCCGCCTACGACGACCTGGCAGGGATTGCGGCCCATGTGTGTGAAGCCCCAGTCGCCCTGATCAGCCTGCTCGACAGCCACCGCCAGTGGTTCAAGGCCTCAGTGGGGCTCCCGCTGCGGGAAACCCCGCTGGACCAGTCCGTGTGCCGCTACGCCGTGCGGCAGCCCGGCGTTTTCATCGTGCCCGACCTGGCGAAGGATGCGCGTTTTGCGCACTTCAGCATCGTGACCCAAGAAAATCCGCTCCGCTTCTATGCCGGGGCGCCGCTGGTCACGCCCGATGGTTATGCCCTGGGCACGCTCTGCGTGCTGGACCACCGGCCGCGCCATCTGTCCCAAAAGGCCCAGGACATGTTGTGTGCGCTGGCGCGCCAGGTGATCCGCCTGCTGGAGCTCAAGCGCGCCAACGACCGCCAGGGCCAGATGCTGGTGGAGTTGGAAGAAGCGCGCCGCCAGATGGCCGTGCTGGCCCATACCGACGTGTTGACCGGCCTGGCCAACCGGCGCTCGTTCACCGCGCGCCTTTTGCAGGAGCAGGCCCTTTTGCGGCGCGACGGCGAACCCGCCTGCCTGCTGATGATGGACATCGACCACTTCAAGCGCGTCAACGACGTGCATGGCCACCATGTGGGCGACCAGGCCCTGCAGCTTTTTGCCACGCTCTGCCGCGATGTGTTCCGCGCGGCCGACATGGTGAGCCGCTGGGGCGGCGAGGAGTTTCTGGCCCTGTTGCCTGCTACCCGGGTGGAGCAGGCCCAGGCGGTGGCGCAGCGTGTGCATGACGCGCTGACCACCCACCCGGTGCCGGGGGTGATGCCGCCCTTGGCGCTGACCGTGAGCATGGGACTGTCCAACTTCGATCCCCTGCGCCCTCTCGACATCACCCTGCGCGCGCTGGATTCAGCGCTCTACGCAGCCAAGCGCGAAGGCCGCAACCGCACCGTGGTGGTGTAGATGCAGCTGAGTTGCTTTAATTTTGATAGCTGCTAGCGCTTGTCAGTAAAGCGCTAGGGCCATATTTTTCAATATTTCGATGCTGCTTCAGTGCCCTGTGTTGCGGGGCAGTATCAGCGCAGCCATGCGCCATGACAGATCCCGCAGGGCCCGGCGCACGGCGGGTGAATCCTGCGCACCCACAGGGTTGGCATCGCTGCGCGGGCAGAACGCAGCCTCCAGGACCTGCTGCTTGGCGCAGACTAGCGCCACCCGGTCTTGCGCCCGCAGGGCCGCCATCAGCTGGTCGCGGTGGCGCTGCACGCGCTGCGCCTCGGCCTGCGTCAGGGTGGGCGGCTGCGCGGCAGCGCCTGCGGCCGGGCCGGTCAGGTGCTGTGCCCAGGACAGTGGCGTGGTGCGCGTTGTCATACAGCGCTCACCGGCGGTGTCGGGGGCGTGGCGGGGCGCGCAGCCGGTGGGGCGGGAGGGCGCACCTCCGGTGGCGCCATCGTGCGGCGGGGCGGCGTGTTGCCCTGCGACAGGCCGTACCAGTTCACCTTGCGCGTCAGCACCATCACAGCGGTCAGTACCAGGAACAGCGCAATGGCACCCACCACCAGGGCCGTCTGCTCCAGCTGCAGCAGCACATACAGCAGGCCATACAGCACCGCGATGCCCCCGCCCAGCGGGATGCCCCGCGCCAGCCCACCCAGCATGTGGCTGGCGTAGTAGGCGAGCAGCAGCACACAGGCGCTGGCGGCCACGGCGTACGAGACGCCGAACGGCAGGTGCTCCGACAGGCTCACCAGCAGCAGAAAAAAGCTGCACAGCGCGCTGCCCACCAGCAGGTACTGCACCGGGTGCACGCGCAGCTTCTTCATCAGCTCGAACAGGCCCACGGCGACGAAGGTGAGGGCAATGAACAGCACGCCATATTTGGTGGCGCGGTCCGACAGGGAATAGGGGTTCACCGGGTCGATGAAGGCCACGCTGAAGCTGTCGGCGCAGTCGCCGGGGGTGGCGCCTCCGGGCACATAGTCGCTGTGGCTGCCATCGTCTGTGCCGCCCAGGCAGATGCGTTTGCCGTTGGCAATGTCGGCCTGCGCCGTGGTAGCCAGCGATGACAGGCGCCACTGGGCCGCGAAACCGGTCTTCTTGACCTCGCGCTCCGACGGCAGAAAGCGGCCACCGAACGATGGGTGGGGCCAGCTGCTGGTCATCTGCACCTCGGTGTTGCCACCCAGCGGCACAAAGGCCAGGCGTTCGGTGCCCACCAGTTCCAGGTCCAGCGTGGCGGTCAGTCCGTCGGCCTTGCCGCGCACCGATTCTGGCAGTGCCGCATGCAGGCCCCGGCTGTAGGTGGGGTGGAAGGTGCCGGGCTTGAGGGCCAGGGTCTGCGAATCCAGGGTGAACTGCGCGGTGCGGATGCCACGCGCGTCGCCCACGGCCATCATGACGATGGGCGCGCCGCAGTGCATGCGCGAGTTTTTCATGCTGCTTTGCGGCACCAGGCTGGCCAGCGGCCCCCACTGCGCCGTCACGTGGGCCTTGAGGTTGAACGTGTTCACCTTGTGCAGGCCGCGCGCACGCTCTTCCATCGCGGCGCCGGTGCTGAGCTTGAGCTGCTCGGGCATGGCGGTCAGCAGGAACTCGCGGCGCTGCTCCACCATGCGGCGCTCGTCGCCCTTGCCGGTCTCTACCTCCCAGCTCTCCACACAGGCGCTGTGGATCATCGGGCCCATCAGCGTCTGCGGTCCGGCCAGGCTTTCGGCCACGCTCTGGGCGGTGATGCTGCGGTAACGCAACCGGTCGCGCACCACGTCTTCGATCATGCCGAGGCCAAAGAGCAGCAGCACGGTGATGGCGGCCAGCGCGGCCAGTTTGGTGAACAAGGGGTGTTTGAGCAAGAGATCCTCCACAAATGATGTTGTGGAGGCAGTGTTGGGGCCCGGTGTGAGGGCGCTATGAAGTTTGTGAGGCCAGTGTGAAGTCGGGCGTTGTGTCGGCATGACCTGTCAGGTCATCGACGGCCGAACTCCTTGCACCTACAAACGGCACATGGCTATAAGAAACACGTTTAGGGGGGCGACATGCGCTATGGGGTTCCGGTGATTCTGGTCTTGGTGGCAGTGGTCCATGCCCTGCCGCTGGTGGGCGTGCTCGGGGCGGGCAAGCTGGCGCAGCTGTACGGCACCCCGGTGCAGGATGCAGGCGTGGAGCTGCTGTTGCGGCACCGGGCCGTGCTTTTCGGGCTGCTCGCCGCCTTCATGGGCTATGCAGCCCTGCGCCCCGATCTGCATCGGCTGGGCCTGGTGGCGGGGCTGGTGAGCGTGGTGTCGTTTCTGCTGCTGTCGTGGCTGCAGCGGGGCAGCGCGCTCAGCGCCCCGCTGGTGACGGTCGTGCGGGTGGATGGGGTGGCACTGGCCTTGCTGGTGGTGGGGCTCGCTCTACACCTGCGTCGCTCGCACTAACTGGCGGGAAACTCCAGCGCCACTTGCAACCCAGGCCCGGTATTGCGCACCACCATCTGCCCCCCGTGCAGCGCCATCACGCGCTTGACGATGGCCAGCCCCAGGCCCGATCCGCTGCGCTCGCCGCCTGGCCGCGCGGTGGTGAAGAAGCGTTCGCCCAGGCGGGGCAGGGCGTAGTCGGGCACGCCGGGGCCGCTGTCCCGCACGGCCACGGTGGCGCCGTCCAGCTCCACCTGCACCGTGCTGCCTGCGGGCGCAAAGTCGATGGCGTTGTCCAGCAGATTGGTCAGTGCCATGGTCACCAGCTCGGCCTCCCAGGGGCCGTTGCTGCCCGTACCGGACAGGGCCAGCATGATGCTGCGTTGCGCAGCACGGGCGCGTGTCTGGCCGATGGCAGCCTCGGCGCAGGCCTGCAGGGCCACAGGCGCGCGGCCCTCGGCGTGGTGGCGCTGCTCCAGTTTGGACAGCTCCAGCAGCCGGTCGATGATGCGCTGCAGGCGTTCGCTTTGCTGCACCACCTGGGTCGCAAATTCGGCACGGTCGGCGGCGGGCAGCTCGTCCTGCAGCAGCTCGCCCGCGCCCCGGATGGCCGCCACAGGGCTTTTGAGTTCGTGCGTCAGCGCGCGCACGTAGCCCTCGATGTAATCGCGCCCCTCGAGCCGGGCACGCATGCGGTCCATGGCGCGGGCCAGGTCGCCCAGCTCGCCCGGTACCTCGGGCACGGCCAGCGCCGTGGTGGGCGGGGCGCCGGGGTCATGGCGCTCGCCATCGGCCGGGCCCTGCACGCTCAAGGCGTAGTCGCGCAGGCGGCGCACGTTCCACACCATCCACAGCGTCACGGCCACGCCGACGGCGGCCGAGAGCGCCAGTAGCAAAAGGCCGCCCATGAACACCTTGCGCTCGGCGCGGTCGATGAAGCGCTGCACGGTGCGGGTGGGTTTGGCCACCGTCAGCACGCCTGCAATCTGTTCTTTCACGTAGATGGGCGCCGCCACATGCATCACGCCGCTGGTGTCGTCGTCTTCCACATCGCGCGTGGAGCGTGCGCCGTACTCGCCCCGCAGCGTGCGGGCCACGTCGCGCCACTGCGAGTAGTCGGCGCCGATGGCGCGGTTCTCCGAGTCGAACAGCACGCGGCCCGTGGTGTCGGTCACATAGATGCGGTAGTCCAGTGACTGCTTGGAGAAACCCCAGATCGCTGCATCGATGGGCCGCGTGGCGTAGCGGCGCACATGCTGCGCAAACGGACTGGTGCTGCTGTTGTCGGCCCCCGCCGCCAACCGCCCGGCGGCCAGGTCTTCGCTGGCCAGCTCGGCCAGGATGTTGGCCGTGTCCACCATCATGTCCTCCATCACCTCGCGCACGCTGGGTTTGATCTCGGCCATGAACACGCGCAGCACAAAAAACGCGGCGATGCCGTTGATCAGGAAGAAGGCGAACAGCAGGCGGATGCCCAAGCGCATGGGGCAGTTCTCTTAAAAAATCTTGACCGGCAAAGCGTCTCAGAAGCGCTGAGTATCGGTATGGAGCAAGACGATGTGGGGGACGGGCAGTGCGTAGCACGCCTGGCGGACATGCTGGTCAGATCGTACAGGCGGTTGAATCGCAAGGTGAATTTGGCCAGGAAGCGCGTTGCGGGCTTCCTGTGCGTGATGCTGCGACCCAGTCCTTGCGATCTGGCACGGGATGCACTGTGGGGACGCAAAGCCTGTTGCGTGGCCTAACTAAGTTGCAAGCGCGCAACGTTTTCGCTCGAAAACAGGTCGGTACGACTGGGCTGCTCCAGCGATCCCGTGCTACCCGCTGTTACCGCTTGAGACATGTCACCTAGGCTGAACCCGGAGCTGCCCACGGTGTGGCGTGGGCTTCTGCCAATTTCATGCAGCAACAGGAGACAAGTTATGAACAAAATGCGTGCCCTTTCAGCGGCCGTGCTTGGGTGCTTTTCGTCGTTTGGCATGGCGCAAAGCGCGGCTGACGGGAGCAGTGTGACGATGTACGGCATCGTCGACGTTGGCATCCAACATGTCACCGGAGCACCCGGCGGCTCTAAGACCAGCCTTACCAGTGGGAACATGCAAGGTTCGCGCCTCGGATTCAAGGGAAATGAAGACCTGGGCGGTGGATACCGCGTCGTCTTCACGCTCGAATCGCGGCTCGAAGCAGACACCGGCGCACTGGGCAACCGCCCCATTTCCCAAGGTCGGCTGCCGGACCGACTCAGCAACGCTGGATCGTTGGGCCTGCCTGCTGCGCTTCAGCCTGCTGTCTCCGCAGTGGCCGCCCAGATCGGTAGTTCCGTGGGCGTCAACTTGGGCAACAACTTCTTTGATCGGCAAGTATTCACCGGTCTGATCACCCCGTTCGGTGCCTTCACGTTCGGGCGACAGTACACACCGGGCTACTTGGCCAACGCCAACTTTGACGCGATGAAGACCGAGTCCAGCCTGTCACTGGGACAGTTGGTGGCGATTCCGGCTTCGTTCGATATCCGCGTGAGCAACTCACTCCAGTACGGTCTGCAATGGAACGGATTCACCGCCACCGCGATGTACGCAGCCGGGGAAGTCGCTGGTCGGTCGAGCGCGGGGCGGCTGTGGGGTGCCATGGCCATGTACAACGGCAACGGCTATTCGTTCGGCGGCGGTTACAACACACGCAACAACGAACTGGGTGAAAAGTCGCTGACGACCGCTGTCCTCGGCGCGACGCTGGATGTCGGGCCGGGCACCCTGTCGGGCCAATTCAGCGTCATCAAGGACGACCATCCCACCAACCTGTCCGGCATTTCCGCAGTCCTGTCTGCCAACCCTGCCACGGCACCAGTGGCCGGTCTGGTGCAAAACGCCTTCATTCAGGGTTTCCGGCAAGACGCACGCCTGTTCCAGGTTGGCTACCGCATCACCAGCGGCGTGCACGCCGTGACCGTGGCCTACAACAACATGAACGACAAACGCCCGTTCAATGCGGATCGCGCTTCGTATGGGGTGGCTTACACCTATGCACTGTCCAAGCGCACCGACCTGAATGCCGTACTCACACACCTGAACAACAAAAACACGTCGCAAGACATGTTGGGCGGCAACGGATTCCTGGGTGGCGTTGCGGCAGCGCCCGGAAAAGACGTCAATAGCCTGGCACTGTCGATTCGCCATCGTTTCTGAGGGCTTGCAGAGCGGAGGGCATCCGTGTGCTGCGCCGCTCAGGCCCTACACACTACCCCGCCAGATAGTCCGCCTGTCCAGCCCTCCGGCCCGAGCATTTCTCAGTTTTCGGTGGCATGCGGCCGTGGCCTGCACGCCAGTGCTCGTGCCTGCTGGGGCGGGATGCCTTGCAAGGGCCCGCTCTACCTATGAGTGCGTGTGATGTCATCGACTCCATCGACTGGGGCCAATGGGGTTTTAAAAATCGATGCAATACCCCATGCCCCGGTGCGTGCTGATGTACTCGCGCCCCGGGTCCACCTCGCGCAGCTTGGCGCGCAGGGTCTTGATATGGGTGTCCACCGTGCGGTCGGTGCTCTCGCTGTCGTCGCCCCAGGCAGCGGCCAGCAGCGCGTCGCGCGAATGAATGCGGCCTGCGCCTCGCAACAGGTGGGACAGCAGGCGGTATTCGCGCCGGGTCAGCGGCAGGGCCTGGCCGCGCAGGCTGATGCGCTGGCCCGTCTCGTCGTCGAGGAACAGCGCGGAGGCCGTGGCGGCGGGTATTGCCGGGTGGCCATTGCCGTTCCCGTTGCCCGCTCGGCGCAGCAGCGCCTTCACGCGCGCCGCCAGTTCGCGGGGGCTGAAGGGTTTGGTCAGGTAGTCGTCCGCGCCCAGCTCCAGGCCCAGCACGCGGTCGATCTCCTCGCCGTGGGCGCTGAGCATCAGCACGGGCAGGGCGGCGGTGGGCGCGGCGTTGCGAACGTCGCGCAGCAGGTCCAGGCCGCTGCCGTCGGGCAGGCCCACGTCCAGCACCAGCAGGTCAAAACGGGCGCGCTGCAGTTGCTGGCGCGCATCGTGTACCAGCAGGCTGTGCGTGACGGTCAGGCCATCGCGCTCCAGCGCATAGGCCACGGTGCGGGCGATGGCGGGATCGTCTTCGAGCAGCAACAGGCGGGCGGACATGGAGGGTCAGCGTGCGACGAGGATGGGGAACAGCTTGCCCAGCCCGTCGGCCATCACTTCCACGGCCAGCGCAGCCAGAATGAGGCCCATCAGGCGGGTCATCACATTGATGCCGGTTTTGCCCAGCACGCGCGCAATGGGGTCGGCCAGCGCAAAGCAGACGGCCGTGGCCAGCGCGATGACCACGCCGTAGCCCACCAGCGCGGCGTGCTGCCAGAAGGTCTGTGCGCGGTCGGCGTAAATCACCACCGTGGACATGCTGGCTGGGCCGGTGAGCAGCGGGATGGTGAGCGGCACCACGGCAATGCTGCTGCCCGCTGCTGCCTTCTCGGCCCCTTCTTCGTACTCATTGGTGCTGGGCTTGGCCTCAGCGGGCTGGGCGTTGAGCATGTTCATCGCGCTGATGAGCAGCAGCATGCCGCCGCCCACCTGGAAGCTCTGCAGCGAGATGTTGAAGAAGTCGAGGATCTGCAGGCCCAGCAGCGCACAGGCTGCAATCACGCAGAACACGCTGAAGCTGGCCACCTGTATGGTGCGTCGCCGCTGCGGGTACGAAAAGCCCTGCGTGTAGTGGATGAAAAACGGCACGATGGCCAGCGGGTTCACGATGGCCAGCAGGGTGATAAGAGGTTTCAGGTCCATCAGCGTCCTCCAGAGACTTCAAGCAATGACATGGTGGTGTAGGGCGACGCATCCGACATCAGCCATACGATGGCCTCGGCCACTTCTTCGGCCGTGCCGCCGCGTTGCATGGGCACCTGGTGGGCCAGGTCGCGCACGCGGTCGGGCAGGCCGCCGCTGGCGTGGATGTCGGTCTCGATCAGGCCCGGGCGCACGGCGTTCACGCGGATGCCTTCGGCCGCCACCTCGCGTGCCAGGCCGATGGTGAAGGTGTCGATGGCGCCCTTGGCCGCCGCGTAGTCCACATACTGGTGGGCCGCGCCCAGCCGCGCGGCGGCGCTGGAGACGTTGACGATGCTGCCGCCCGCGCCGCCGTGGCGGGTGCTCATGCGGCGCACGGCCTCGCGGGCGCAGACAAAGCTGCCGATCACGTTGATATCGAACATGCGGCGCAGACGCGCCACGCTCATTTCGTCCACCCGCTGGGTGGTGTCCACCACGCCCGCGTTGTTCACCAGGGCGGTGATGCGCCCGAGTTGTGTATCCACGGTGGCAAACATGGCCAGCACCTGGGCCTCGTCGGCGACATCGGCCTGCACGGCCAGCGCGGTGCCGCCTGCGGCGCGGATCTGCTGCACCACTGCATCGGCGGCGGCCTGGTTGCCTTGGTAGTTCACCGCCACCGCCCAGCCCTGGCGCGCGGCCAGTTGGGCGGTGGCGGCGCCAATGCCTCGGCTGGCGCCGGTGATTAAGACGATCTTGTCCATGAAATCGGGGTCTCCTGCAAGAATGGCGCATTGGAACAGGTTCTGGGTGCTGCGGGCAGCGGTTTGCAGCAGGCACACCTCCACTCCGGCGCATTTTTATCAAGGAGATTGCAGCATGGGACAGTTTGTCGATCTGACTTCGGGTGACGGTTTTGTATTTCCGGCCTGGGTGGCCCAGCCCGATGCCGCACCGCGTGGCGCCGTGGTGGTGCTGCAGGAAATTTTTGGCGTGAACTCCCACATTCGCGCCGTGGCCGACCGCTTTGCGGCGCGTGGCTACCTGGCGGTGGCGCCTTCGACCTTCCACCGCGTGAAACCCGGCGTGGACCTGGGCTACACCGGCGACGACATGCAGGCTGGCATGGGCCTGAAAGCGGCGGTGGAGGCGCTGCCCGCCCCTGGCGTGATGCCCGACATCCAGGCCGCCATCGACTACGCCGCCGCGCAAAGCGGCCGCAAGGTGGGCATCGTGGGCTTTTGCTGGGGTGGGCTTCTCACTTGGCGTGCGGCCTGTACGCTTACCGGCCTGTCGGCCGCCGTGCCCTATTACGGTGGTGGCATGACCAGCCCTGACGAAGCTGCGCGCCAGCCGCGCGTGCCTGTGCTGGCTCACTTTGGCGAGCGCGATCACTGGATCCCCGTGGACAGCGTGCAGGCCTTTGCCCGCGCGCAGCCGGGAGCCGAGGTGCACATCTACGCCGCCGACCATGGCTTCAACTGCGACCAGCGCGGCAGCTACGACGAGCCTGCGGCCATGACGGCACGCGACCGCACCCTGGCGTTCTTCGACAAGCACCTCGCATGAATTGGAATCCCCCCTGAGTCGCTGCGCGCCTTCCCCCAGGGGGGACGACGCCGTCGCTGCGGGGCGGCCCTTGCTTGGCGTCTCTGGCGGGGGCGCGCCCATTGCAGGCGCCAGGGCGCAGCGATGAACTGCTCAATGTTTGGAGGCCGCCATGGCGAGTTCGACGTATATCCAGGTTTTGAGGCAAATTTGGCCGCTACCGCTTGCCTGTAAATCGATAGCAGCTATTGTTTTAATAGCATTTGGATTTCAGACCCATGCGGCCGACTACACCGGCCCCCTGTTCGACGCGCACCTGCACTACAACGAGGAAGCGTGGGACGGCAAAACCGGCCCCCACCCGCCCGCCGATGTGCTGGCGCGCATGAAGGCCAGCGGCGTGCGTGCCATCGTTGCCAATTCGCGGCCCAATGCGGGTTCGCTCACGCTGGCGGGCCTGCCGCAGACGCGCGAGGCGGGCGTCACCGTCGTGCCCTTTGTGCGGCTGTACCGCAACCGGGCGGACTACACCGGCTGGTTTGCCGACGAGAGCATCTACACCATGGTGCAGACCGAGCTGGCGCGCGGCACGGCGGCCGGGCCCTACCGGGGCATTGGCGAGTTCCACCTGTACGACAGCGCCAATGCCGACGGCCCGGTCGCCAAAAAGCTCATGGTCCTGGCCGAAGAGCGTGACCTGGTGGTGCTGGCCCATGTGGACGATGTGGCCATCGACCTGCTGATGGCCCACACACCGTCGAAGGGCCAGAAGGCGCGCCTGATCTGGGCCCACACCGGCATCGGCGGTGCGCCCGTGGAGCGGGTGGATGCGCTGATGGCGCGCTACCCCGGCCTGGTGGGCGAACTCTCGTACCGCCCGGGCCTGGTCTGCGACGACAACCAGCTGTGCCCCGCCTGGCGTGCGCTGCTGCTCAAGTACCCCACGCGCTTCGTGATCGGCTCGGACACCTGGGTCAACCAGCGCTGGCAGCACTACGAAAGCCTGATGCAGGGCTACCGCCAGTGGCTGGGTGGATTGCCTACCGATGTGGCGCGCAAGGTGGCGTGGGACAACGGGGCGGGGTTGTTCGGCGTCCAGGCGCCGCGCTGATCTTGCGACCCAAGGTCCCCGCCCGATCGCACCCCGTGCTACCGGCTGATGCGCCCGCGTGATGGCCCAGCCTCCGGTGCACGCGGCGGTGGTGGCGGGAACCACAGGGTGAACACCGTCGGATGGCCTGGGGCGCTGCGCACGTAGACCAAGCCTCCATGCAATTCCATGGTGCTTTTTACGATGGCCAGCCCCAGGCCAACGCCGGGTGCTTGTTCGTTGCTCGGACTTTCAACCCGGTATGCGCGTTCAAAAATCCTGGCCTGGTGCTTGAGGGCGATGGGTTCGCCCTCGTTAGAGACCGAAATATGGCAGCCGCCATTTGATGCCACCGATCCTGAGAGCACAACCGTGCTGCCTGGGCGGGCGTGGCGAATGGCATTGGTCAGCAGGTTGCCGGTGGCGCGGGTGAGCAGGGTGTCATCAGCCCAGACGTGGGCGCTCTGGTCTACCTGGAGCGCCAGCTCCAAACCCCGCTCCTGGGCGAGCAGTTCGAAGAAGGCTGCGATGGCCCCTAGCCGTTGCTCCAGCGGGATGAAGGTGGCATGAACGGCGCTTTGCTGGCTCTCGGCGCGCGCGAGGAACAGGATGTTCTCGATCATCCGCCCCATGCGCTCATACGTTGGCACAGCCGACTCGATCACCGCACGGTATTCGTCCGCACTGCGGGGACGGTCCAGCGTGACCTGCGCGACCATCAGGAGACGGTGGATGGGAGTGCGCAGATCGTGCGCAATGTCGGACGACACACCCGACAGGCGGGTGAAGGAATCCTGGAGCCGGTCGAGCATGTTGTTGAACGCCCGGGCCACGGGTTCCAGCTCGGCAATATTGTTCTCGGGGGCCAGCCGTTCGTGCAAGGCATGGGCGCTGATGCGGTTGGCCGTGTTGGCCAGGCGGTGGGCCGAGGACAGGATGAGCTTGGCGGTGCACCATGCGAAGAGGCTCGCGGCCAGCGCGCCGACGCCCAGCGTGATGGCAAACACACGCCATGAGCGCAGGGCAAAGGCATGGCCCCGCGCGTGCAAATCCTCTGCAGGGATATGGACCATGCCTCCGTTGCTAGCGAGCAGCGGCAGGAGGTCGTTGAAATCCTGGCCCAGCAGGTAGATCACCATCCAGAAGCTGGCCGTGATCAACAGCAGGGTGATCAAAGAAATCGCCAGCGCGATCTTCAGTGGCAGAGAGCGCCGCAGGAAAGTCCTCGCCCTAGGCGTTGTTTCGGAGTTCGAGGACATAGCCGACGCCCCTGACGGTGTGAATGAGTTTTTCGGCGAAGGGCTCGTCGATCTTGGCGCGCAGTCGGCGCACCGCCACATCAACCACATTGGTGTCGCTGTCAAAGTGCATGTCCCACACGTTCTGCGCGATCAGGGTGCGCGATACGACCTGGCCGGCATGGCGGGCCAGATAGTCCAGGAGAACAAACTCCTGGGTGGTGAGGTCAATGCGCAGCGCGCCCCGTTTGACGCGCCGGCGCGCGGTATCGACTTCCAGCTCGCCCACGCGCAGCACGCCCTCTGGTGCGGACATGGGTGCACGGCGGCGCGCGACCACCTGGATGCGTGCCAGCAGCTCGGAAAACGCAAAGGGCTTGACCATGTAGTCGTCGGCACCCAGCAGCAGCCCCTTGACGCGGTCTTCGACCTCGTCGCGGCCCGATATGAAAAACACCGGTGTCTGTTGTTGTGTGCGAATGCCCTGCAGCACATCCCAGCCGCTGGCGCCGGGCAGCCCCACGTCGAGCAGGATGAGGTCGTAATGCCCTGAGGTGGCCAGGTGCAGGCCTTCCACACCGTCGAACGCCGTGTCTACAACATGGCCATGCTCGGTCAGGCCTTTTTGCAGGTAAGCGGCGGTTGATCGTTCGTCTTCAATGGAAAGCAAGCGCATGTGACGAGATCCCGGCGGTTTCTCAAGGGACAGAAAAGGTGGAGTGCAGACGGATGGAGGGAAGCTGCGGATTGACTTTGGTGGATTGTTGAAGGTGCGTGTGGATTTGAGAAGCTTGCTGGATCGAAATGCACTGTTGCGAATTCACGAACAGTCGTGAGTGCTTGTGTGCGGTCTCGCGGGAGGATTGGTCTGGAGCGCGACCATGATCCTCGCGGATGCTTCGGGTGCGCCGTTTGCGCTAGGGATCCTCTGCACGAATCGAGCGGCAAGTGGGCGCTGCGGATCGGGATGAGCTGCAAGGCGCAAAACGCAGCAATAGCCGCAGCTATTGCGAGGTTTTGCAACGCCGCAGACCGCCCGAGACTGCAGCTGCACACGGCGCGGTGATTTGTGCAGAGGGTCCCTAGCCCTTGCGCAATCAGCGGTTGTGTCTCCTCACCCGATTTCGCGGCAACCTTTCGGGCCGTGGTGTTTGCAGCCGGTCTCTGCTTTTGCAGCGGTTTTGCAAGTCCAGGCTATCTATCTATTGCACACCGTGTCTGGCGTACCCATCCCGCCAAACCGCTGTGTGCCTCCCGGGGATCGCCAACAGCCTTTCAGTTCGGAGGGAATGTGGCACCTGTGAAACGGCGTTGTCCCAAACCGAGGGGGGGACGCATGCGTGTCCCCCGTGGTTGCGCTCTGCGGTCTGTGGGCACGAGGGTGCAGTGCCTACGCTTGCACCATGTCCTGCCAACAAGGCGTGGGACATGACTCCGATTGAACCCACTTAACAAGGATGACCATGAAAAAATTCGCCACATTGGCTGTGCTTGCAGCCATCAGCGCAACCTCTTATGCACAATCGTCTGTCACGCTGTTTGGCGTGGCCGACGTGGCGGTTCAGGTGGGCCGCGGCAGTGAGACGAACCGGACCAGCGTGGGCAGCGGTGGTCTGGCTTCCAACCGCCTCGGTTTCCGAGGTATTGAAGATCTTGGTGGTGGCATGAAGGCTGGCTTCTGGCTGGAAGCCGGTTACAACCTGGACGACGGTACTGGCGTCGGCAACACCTTCAACTTCAACCGCCGCTCGACCATCAGCTTGATGGATGACCTCTGGGGCGAAGTTCGCCTGGGCCGTGATTTCACTGCGACCTACAACAACATCTATGACGCATTCGGCGACAACGGCGTCGGCGCTCTTCTGAAGACGACTTCGCTGGGCAGCAACTACGGCTACGCCATGCAGACGCGTACCAGCAATTCCGTGTCGTACTTCACGCCCAGGAATCTGGGTGGGTTCTTTGGCCAGGTGCAGTACTACCGTGGCGAGGCCGCCAATGGCTCCAATGACGGCAATGGTTATGGGTTGCGCGCTGGCTATGAAAACGGCCCCCTCAATGTGGGCGTGAGCTACGGCTCGGTGTCCAGCCTTGGTGCGTATGGCGACGTGACGAATGCCAACATCGGAGGTTCTTACGATTTCGGGGTGGCCAAGCTGCTGGTTGAAGCTGGGCAGGATGAGTCCAAGGCCCGCGACGAGAAGGCTCGCCACTACATGATCGGCGCAACGGCTCCCGTGGGCAGCGTTGGTCTGGTCCGCGCTTCGTGGTCCCGCGTCAGCGTTCAGGACACCAATGTGCAGGCGAACAAGTTTGCCGTGGGGTACGTGCACAACCTGTCCAAGCGCACTGCCCTGTACACCACCTTCGCGTACCTGAAGAACAAGAACGGTTCTGCGCTTGCACTGAACGGTGCCAAGACCAGTGCAGGTGACAACTCCAAGGGCCTGGACTTCGGCCTGCGCCACACGTTCTAAGACCCCAGGCGGTCTTCCTCTTGCCCATTGCGATGGGCAATTGTCTCCAAGGTAAACGATTGGCCCGCATCCCCCAGGGGATGCGGGCTTTTTTGCATGGGTCGCGGGCAGGCCAGGCGGTTCATTACAGAGATGTCATGTGCGCGCAATCCCGCTGTCAGGCGTGCGTTTCTATTCTTCAAACCTGTCCAAAGCAGGGGGTGTTTGCCAGTTTGCGTGCTAAGAACCTGTTCAAGATTTTTTCAGGGTCGCACAAGTCCCTTGCCGGGATGGGATGCAAGGCGCGGTGCGCAGTGGATAGCTTGGCTATCCACAAGCGCCGCAACGCCGCAGACCGCCCGGCAAGGGACTTGCCCGAAGGGTTGGAGTGAAATCGGGCGATTGGACGCCTCGGCTGCTTGCATGGGCATGCGCCCATGCAAGCAGCCGAGGCATCCACTCATCCCGATTGCACTCCAATGCGATCCCCGAAAAGATTTTGAACAGGTTCTAAAGGCCGCTTCAGTGTGCCGCCCCCGCAACACATTGAAGAGAGCCAAGCATGCGCCGACAAGACATTCAATTGCTGACCCTGGCCCGCCAGGGCGATCCCGCCGCCCGCAGCAAAGCGGGCCGGCGTTATTTGGTGGGGGGCGATGGCTTCCCGCGCCATGTGGCCACGGGGATCGAGTACCTCTCACACCCCAGCGTTCGAGAGCTGCCAGAAACCGCGTGTGCCATTGCAGAGAGTTTGCCGCTGCAGGACTTGCTGGACCTGAAACAGGAAGATGCATTGCACAAGGCTGCCGCTGCGGGACGCCCCTTGGCGCAGTTCAAGCTGGGCGTGTGGATGGCGTTGACGCGCAGCTCCGTCACGGCGGGGCAGTCGTGGCTGGAGACTGCCGCTGCAGCCGGGCACGTCGAGGCCTGCCAGGTCATGGCGGCCGTGGAGGGTGCACGCTCGGACCGCGCCCTGGAGGCGATGGTGGAATCGATCCAATCCAGCGCCGCAGTGGACGTGGTGCAGGTCGCGGTGATCGCTGCGCGCCAGGCGCGTGAAGAAGGGGGACTGGACCAGCTGGTCGATTGCCTGCGGGTGGCGCTGATGGTGGCGCCGCGCTTGACACACGCCCTGTCGGACCTGGTCGTGGCGGCGGTCTTGTGGGCCGAGCGCGAGAAACACTCCTTGCGCGGGCTGGCACCTGACCAGATTGAGGCCAGCCTGGAGCTGGCTGTCGTACGCGGGGATCGGGACGCTGCGTGCCTGCTGGGCCGTGCGCGTTGCGGAATTGACAGCGGCACGCTGGCGCCAGCGCGGCTGGCCACGTCGCTGAACCTGCGCAAAGGCGTGGCCTTGTTGTTGCGCGCTGCGGACGCGGGCCGGGACGATGCATGGCTTGCCTTGTACGCGACGCATGCAGACCACCGCTCGTCGGTATCCAACCCGCAGATGGCCCGCTTCTTCCTGGAGAAAGCGGCCATGGCCGGGCAGTCCGAGGCGCAGCGCAAGCTGGGGGCTTTGATACTGCGCGCGTCGAACTCGGTGGTGGAGTCGGAGCAGGCCATTGCGTGGCTGCATGCCGCTGCCAACCAGGGCGATGCGCACGCGCAGCGCCTGTTGGGCTCACTGGTGCTTCCGCTGCAGGGGAGTGAATCCGTGGCGCGCGAGGCGATTGAGCAAGTGCGTCAAGCCGATCCCTGGCTGGCCGTGCGGCTGACGCTGGCGCGCGACTTCGGTTTGACCAAGCTGGAAGCCTTGAGTGTCGACCCCGTCGAGGGCCGTCGGCCATGGGGTTTGCTGGTGGGGCAAAACCCGTTTATCGCGCAGGCCCGTTTGTCCGCACCGCGTGCCGTGCCGGCATTGACGCCCCTGGCACTGCAGAACCTTGCGCGCGCGGCAGCATTGTTCGAACAATCGCGCGGTGACGGCAATGCCTTTGAGGGGGATCTGCGCCGCCGCTCGGTGCGCCAGCGGCGGGTATTTGAACGCCTCCATTTGTCCGAAGACCTCTTTTTTGCTACCGCTTCCTCGCGCAGGCTGGAGGCCTTCCGTCTGGGGCCGAAATGGGCTTTTCGCGCACGACAACCACTGGCCCTGGCGTTGGCGGGTTGACGGCTGCGTGGACTCTGGTGCGAAGAATGTCTGACTGGGAGAGCTTCGTCAGCTGAGTGCCTTCGCGAGCACGGTCACCTCGTCCTCGCCAGATACCGCTTGCGCCAGAACAGCATCACCAGCGACAGGGCGATGAAGACCATCGAGCCCAACGCCCACCAGAACCCATCGGCCTTGTGGATGAGCGGCAAGAACTCGAAGTTCATGCCGAAGATGCCCGCTATCAGATTGAGCGGCAGGAACACGGCGGTGAGCGCCGTGAGCGTGCGCATGATGTCGTTGGTGCGGTTGCTCTGCACGCTGAAATGCATCTGCACGGCGGTTTCGGTGCTCTGCTCCAGCCGCCGCACGTGGTGCACCACGCGCTCGATGTGCTCCAGCACGTCGCGGCTGCGCACCTTGAGCAGGTCCAGCTCGCGCAGGCCAGCCGGGGTGTCGGGCAAGGCCCAGGTTTCCAGCGCATCGATCCAGTCCTGCACGGCGGTGCGCTGGTCTTCGCAGATCTCGTCGAGCTTGTGCAGGGCCAGCCGTGCTTCCAGCAGCGAACTCCAGTTCACATACCGCGCCCGGGGCTTGAGCAGCTCGTTTTGCCAGTGGTCGAGCTGGCGCGTGAGTTCGCGGCGCAGGTCCAGATAGCGGTCCACCATCATGTTCACCACGCGCAGCATCAGGTCGGCCGGGCTGGCGGGCACGCGGGCGCCGGGCACGGGGCTGCTGCGGCCTTCGGTGCCGTTGCTGGTGGGTAGCGATGCCAGCAGACGGGCCGCATAGGCGTCGCGCACTGCGCAGTCTGCGGGATGTACGGTCAGCAGCAGCTGGTCGAACACCGCAAACCCCACCGGGCTGGTGTCGATGCGGCGCAGCACCGGTGGGCCGCTGCGTTTGAGTGGGCTGGCGGGGCTGTCACCTTCCACGGGCGAGTCGACGGTGTCGCCCTGCGCGGTGGCCAGGCGGCGAAACACCAGCAGGTCATATTGCGAGGTGTAGTCGTAGTGCGAGGGCAGCTGCGCGTTGAGCAGGTCGGACACGTGCAGGTCCACCAGCTGCAGCCCCACCAGGGTTTGCAGGCGCGCCTGGATCTCGGCCAGCCGCGCCTGGAAGGCGGGGCGCCCGCAGGCGATCCAGACAAAACCCTGGGCGGGCATCTGAGCGGGCAACGCGGTCAGCTCCTGCACGCCGCCGTTGTGGATGTGGAAGATGCGCATGAACCCGGTTTTGAATGAAAAGTGCCTCTAGCGCTTGTCCATAAAGCTCTGCTAGCTATTATTTTGTTAGCAAACGAGCCGCGTCGCGCGCAAAGTAGGTCAGCACGCCATCGGCGCCTGCGCGCTTGAAGGCCAGCAGGCTTTCCATCATCACGGCGTCGTGGTCCAGCCAGCCATTGGCGGCAGCGGCCTTGATCATGGCGTACTCGCCGCTGACCTGGTAGGCGAAGGTGGGCACCTTGAACTCGTCCTTCACGCGCCGCACGATGTCCAGGTACGGCATGCCGGGCTTGACCATCACCATGTCCGCGCCTTCGGCGATGTCGATGGCCACCTCGCGCAGGGCTTCGTCGCTGTTGCCGGGGTCCATCTGGTACACATTCTTGTCGGCCTTGCCCAGGGCGCCGCGCGTGCCCACGGCGTCGCGAAAGGGGCCGTAGAAGGCGCTGGCGTACTTGGCGCTGTAGGCCATGATGCGGGTGTGGATATGGCCCTGTACCTCCAGCGCCTCGCGGATGGCACCGATGCGCCCGTCCATCATGTCGCTGGGCGCGACGATGTCCACACCCGCCTCGGCGTGCGTGAGCGCCTGGCCGGTGAGGATCTCCACCGTCTCGTCATTGATGATGTAGCCGGTCTCGTCCAGCACGCCGTCCTGGCCGTGGCTGGTGTACGGGTCCAGTGCCACATCGGTCATCACGCCCAGGCCGGGGAATTCCTTCTTCAGCGCCCGCACCACGCGTGGGATCAGGCCGTCGGGGTTCAGGGCCTCTTTGCCGTCGGGCGTCTTGAGCGACGGGTCGATCGCCGGGAACAGCGCCAGAACCGGAATGCCCAGCTTCACGCAGTCTTCGGCCACGGGCAGCAGCAGGTCCAGGCTCAGGCGGTCCACGCCGGGCATGGAGGTCACTGCCTCGCGGCGCTGGCTGCCTTCATGCACAAACACGGGGTAGATCAGGTCGTGCGGCGTCACAGCGTTTTCGCGCACCAGGTTGCGGGTAAAAGCATCGCGGCGCAGGCGGCGCGGGCGGTTCTGGGGGAAGGGGGCGGGGCTTTGGAGGTGCATCGCGAGATTATCCCCCTGAGCCGCTGCGCGGCGGGGGCGCACCCCATGGACCGGCGAAGCCGGATCCACGGGTGCACTGGCATGGGGAGCGCCCCTTGCCGATGCCCAGGTCGCCCGCACTGCGCCCTGTAGAAATGCCGCTTGTAACACCCGATGCCCGGTGCTAAATTGGCGCCGGGCGGCTTGCCGCCCCCCGCTTTCCCTCCCTGAGCGGGGCCTCGGGTTGCAGCGATGCAAAACAGGCTTTCCCGGCCCGGCGGATTTGCCGGGCTTTTTTTTGGTGCGGCCTCGGGTGGCCCGCACAGGCCCTTAAACTGCCCCCATGCTCTGGGTCAAAGCCTTTCACATCGTCTTCGTGGCCAGCTGGTTTGCTGGCCTTTTCTATCTGCCGCGCATCTTCGTCAATCTGGCGATGGTGGCGCCGGGCTCAGCCGCCGAGCGCGACCGCCTGCTGCTCATGGCACGCAAGCTTTTTCGCTTTACCACGCTGCTGGCCGTGCCTGCGCTGGCGCTGGGCCTGTGGCTGTGGATGGGTTACGGCATCGGCTGGGGCCCCGGCAATGGCTGGATGCACGCCAAGCTTGCGGTGGTGCTGCTGGTGATCGGCTACCACCACGCCTGCAGCGTGGTGCTGCGCAAGCTGGCCGACGGCACCAGCCGTAGGAGCCATGTGTGGTTTCGCTGGTTCAATGAGGTGCCGGTGCTGCTGCTGCTGGTGGCGGTGGTGCTGGTGGTGGTCAAGCCATTCTGAACGCGCAGAGCTGACGCTGGTGTCCAAGACCTCCGCCTGGCCTCTTGCGCTGATCTATACAGTGCTCATCGTCTTTGCCAGCCTGTTCCCGTTTGACGGCTGGCGCGCCCAGGGCATTGACCCCCTGGTCTTCCTGCTGGCGCCGCTGCCCCCGCCGTACTGGACGGGTTTTGACATTGCCACCAATGTTGTGGGGTATGCCCCGCTGGGTTTTCTGCTGGTGCTGGCCATGCTGCGCTCGGGCTGGGGGCGGGGCGCGGTGCTGCTGGCCACGCTGGTGGGCATGCTGCTGTCACTGGTCATGGAGTTCCTGCAGATCTACCTGCCCCGGCGTGTGCCCTCCAATCTGGACTTGCTGCTCAACGCGGCGGGCACCCTGGCGGGGGCGCTGAGCGCCGCGCTGCTGGAGCGCCTGGGCGCCATCGACCGCTGGAGCGATTTCAAGGGCCGCTGGTTTGTGCAGGACGCCAGCGGCGCCATCGTCCTACTGGCGTTGTGGCCGCTGGCGCTGCTGTTCCCGGCGGCGGTGCCGTTCGGGCTGGGGCAGGTGCTGGAGCGGCTGGAAGCGGCGCTCATCGAGGTGCTGGCCGACACCCCGTTTCTGGACTGGCTGCCGCTGCGCGAGGCTGCGCTCGACCCGCTCTCGCCCAGTGGGGAGCTGCTGTGTGTGACGCTGGGCCTGCTGGCCCCGTGCCTGCTGGGTTACTGCGTGATCCGCCATGTGGGGCGGCGGGCGCTGTTTGCCCTGGGTGTAGTGGCCGTGGGCGTCACGCTCACCGCGCTGTCGGCCGCCCTGAGCTGGGGTCCCGTGCATGCCTGGGAATGGATGGGCCTGCCCACGCGCGTGGGCGTGTGGGGCGCGCTGGCGCTGGCGGTACTGCTGCTGGCCTTGCCTCGGCGTGCCTGCGCTGCCGTGCTGCTGGTGGCCCTGGTCTGGCACCTGGCGCTGCTCAACCAGGCGCCCACCAGCGCCTACTTTGCGCAGACGCTGCAGATCTGGGAGCAGGGCCGGTTCATCCGCTTTTACGGCCTGGGCCAGTGGCTGGGGTGGCTGTGGCCCTACGCTACGTTGATCTACGTGGTGTTTCGGGTGTCGCGCAAGGAAGGCTCCTCCTGAGTCGCATTCAGCGCAGCGCCGACATCGTGGACGCGTGGGTTCGTAAAATGCAGCCATGAGCGACACCACCCCCGCACCGGCCGCAGCGCCCGGCTACTACCAGCGCCACATCTTCTTCTGCCTGAACGAACGCACCAATGGTGAGGACAGCTGCGCCCACCACAACGCCCAGGCGGGTTTTGACCGCTGCAAGGCCCAGGTGAAGGCTGCAGGCCTGGCGGGGGCCGGCAAGGTGCGCGTGAACAAGGCCGGCTGCCTGGACCGCTGCGCGGGCGGCCCTGTCGCGGTGGTCTACCCCGAGGGCACCTGGTACACCTATGTGGACGCGGCTGACATTGACGAGATCGTCGAATCGCACCTGAAAAACGGCCAGGTGGTGGAGCGCCTGGTCACGCCGGCGGAACTTGGCCGCTGAATGCGCCTCCATCCGTCTCGTCGATCCATTTTTGAATTATTTTGGCTGCTAGCGCTTATCCATCAAGCGCAAGCAGCTATTAATTTGGTAGTAAATCCGTGAATGCCCAGACCGAACGCCTGACCCTGTCCGGCCCCGCAGGCGCCATCGAGGCCGTGCGTGACGCTGCCGCGCTGGCCGACGGTGCTGCTGCGCCCCGTGGCGTGGCCATCATTGCCCACCCCCATCCGCTGTTTGGCGGCACCATGGACAACAAGGTGGTGCAGACGCTGGCGCGCGCCTTTGTGCAGTGTGGCTGGACGGCCGTGCGTTTCAATTTTCGCGGCGTGGGCGCAACCGAAGGCGTGTACGACGAAGGCCAGGGCGAGCTGCAGGACCTGCTGGCCGTGGTGGAGCAGGTAGCGCCCGCTGCCGCTGGCCAGCGGATTGCGCTGGCGGGATTCTCGTTTGGCGCATTTGTCACCAGCCATGCGCTGGCCGCCCTCTGGCCGCAGGGTCGCGTGAACCAGGCGGTGCTGGTGGGCACGGCAGCCAGCCGTTTTGCCGTTGCCCCGGTGCCGCCCGATGCCCATCTGCGCACCCTGGTCGTGCACGGCGAGCACGACGACACTGTGCCGCTGGCCGCTGTGATGGACTGGGCGCGGCCCCAGATACTGCCTGTCACAGTCATTCCCGCAGGGGGGCATTTCTTTCACGGACAATTGCCGCTTCTGAAAAATCTGGTGGTGCGCCACCTGCAATCGCAAGGCTGAGCCACCCCAGCCTGCGTCTGACTTTGGGTTGGCTGCAACCCGCCCCTCCTGGTCGCCTCCCAGCAGTTTCTGCTGTTTCTTTTTCCTCTTTTCCGAGCCTTTCCAGCCCCTTATTGCCCATGAAACGAATCCTGTCCGCGCTGCGATCCCTGGCCGTCTTTGCTGCAGTGGCCCCTGCCGCTTTCGGCGCCTATGCCCAGGCGCCCCAGCCTCCTGAAATTGCCGCGCGCACTTATATGCTGGTGGACGTCACGGCCAACCAGGTGCTGGCCGCCAAGGACATTGACGCGCCGGTGGAGCAGGCTTCGCTCACCAAACTCATGACGGGCTACCTGGTGTTTGACGCGCTGCGCGCCAAGAAAATTACGCTGGACCAGAAGCTGCCCGTGAGCGTGCGCGCCTGGAAGATGCCCGGCTCGCGCATGTTCATCGACCCCAAGATGCAGGTGCCGGTGGAAGACCTCATCAAGGGCATGATCGTCCAGTCCGGCAACGACGCTACGGTAGCGCTGGCCGAGGGCGTTGGCGGCACGTACGAAAACTTCGTCAAGCTCATGAACGACCAGGCCAAGGCCCTGGGCATGAGCGGCACCAGCTACAAGAACCCCGAAGGCCTGACCGAGCCCGGCCACCTCACCACGGCGCGCGACCTGTCCGTTCTCGCCACGCGCCTGATGAAGGATTTCCCGGAGTACATGCACTACTACTCCACCAAGCAGTACAGCTACCCCGGCACGCCTGCATCGAACGGCAGCAATCGCAATTCTCTGCTGTTCCGCGATCCGACCGTGGACGGCCTCAAGACCGGCCACACCGCAGCCGCAGGCTACTGCCTGGTGGCCACGTCCAAGCGTGAATTCCCCGGCGTGGGCCAGCGCCGCCTGCTGTCTATCGTGCTCGGTGCGGCCAGCGAAAATGCGCGCGCCAACGAAAGCCAGAAGCTGCTGAACTGGGGCTATACCGCGTTTGAAGCCGTCAAGCTGTTTGACGCCGGCAAGCCCGTCGCCACGCCCGCTGTCTGGAAGGGTACGGAAAACACCCTCAAGATCGGCCGCGATGAGGCCATCGTGGTGACCGTGCCCGCAGGCAGTGCAGGCAAGATCACCACCCAGATTGCGCGCCCCGACCCGCTGGTTGCTCCGTTCACCAAGGGGCAGTCTGTGGGCACCCTGAAGGTACTCCTGGGCGAACAGGCTGTGGCGGAAGTGCCGCTGGTCGCGCTGGAAGGCGTGGAACAGGCGGGCATCCTGGGCCGTGCATGGGATGCCATCCGGCTCTGGATAAAGTAGCAGGAACATCCCCCTGAGGCGCTGCTGCGTCTTCACCCCTTTCTGAATGGCTGCGCCATTCAGAAAGGGGGGGGGCACCGCCAGCGCGGCGGTTCTGGCTTGGCCGCGCGCTTTCGGCGGCTGTGGGTCTCCATCTTGAGCCTGGGTTTCCAAGGAAAACCGCGTAGCGCTTGCCCGTTCAGGGCCTTGCTGCTACATTAGAAGGCTTTTCGGAAATTCCGAAGGGTTTCACGTTTTCGTTTTTTACGTTTAGGGACGTATTCATGCCAACCATCAATCAACTAGTCCGTCAGGGGCGCGAGGTCGAAAAGATCAAGTCCAAGAGCCCTGCGATGGAAAACTCTCCCCAGCGCCGCGGCGTGTGCACCCGTGTGTACACCACGACGCCTAAGAAGCCTAACTCCGCTCTGCGTAAGGTTGCCAAGGTGCGCCTGACCAACGGTTTTGAGGTCATTTCCTACATCGGCGGTGAAGGCCACAACCTGCAAGAACACAGCGTGGTGCTGGTTCGTGGCGGTCGTGTCAAGGACTTGCCCGGTGTGCGTTACCACATCGTGCGTGGTTCGCTCGACTTGCAAGGCGTGAAAGACCGCAAGCAGTCGCGCTCCAAGTACGGTGCCAAGAAGCCCAAGGCCAAGTAAGCCCTGCGCTTTTGCACAAAAGAATTTTCGGTGCTGTCTCCCGCGTGGCGCGGTGAAGCAGCGTAGTGGCCCCAAACGCAGGTGTTCTGCGCGGGTCGAGTAAGTGGGAGTCCTTGATTGGCTCTCGCGGTGTCTGAAAAGATGCCAACTGAAGCAAAGATAGAGGTAAAAAATGCCACGTCGTCGCGAAGTCCCCAAACGTGAAATCCTGCCGGATCCCAAGTTCGGCAATGTAGAGCTGTCCAAATTCATGAACGTGATCATGGAAGGCGGCAAAAAGGCGGTTGCAGAGCGCATCATTTATGGCGCCCTGGAACTGATCGAGAAGAAGCACCCTGACAAGGACCCGCTGGAAGCCTTCACTGTTGCCATCAACAACGTGAAGCCCATGGTCGAAGTGAAGTCCCGCCGCGTGGGCGGTGCCAACTACCAGGTGCCTGTGGAAGTGCGCCCTGTCCGTCGTCTGGCTCTGTCCATGCGCTGGATCAAGGAAGCCGCCCGCAAGCGCGGTGAGAAGTCGATGGCCCAACGCCTGGCCAACGAACTGCTGGAAGCCACCGAAGGCCGTGGCGGCGCCATGAAGAAGCGTGACGAAGTGCACCGCATGGCCGAAGCCAACAAGGCATTCAGCCACTTCCGCTTCTAAATCGACGAACTGCCCTCGTCGCCAAGCGCAAGGCTGCCGGCAATTTTGCCTGCAGCCTTGTGGCGATTGAGGTGGTCACAAAATTGACGGGTCGCAGCGCCACAATGCTGGGCCCTTCCCCTGAATAACACGACCCATCCAAGGATCCACCATGGCTCGCAAGACTCCCATCGAGCGCTACCGCAATATCGGTATCTCGGCCCACATTGACGCTGGCAAGACCACGACCACCGAACGTATCCTGTTCTACACGGGCGTGAGCCACAAGATTGGCGAAGTGCACGACGGCGCTGCCACCATGGACTGGATGGAGCAGGAACAAGAGCGCGGCATCACGATCACCTCGGCTGCCACGACCTGCTTCTGGAAGGGCATGGACAACTCCTACGAAGAGCACCGCTTCAACATCATCGACACCCCCGGTCACGTGGACTTCACTATCGAAGTGGAACGCTCGATGCGCGTGCTCGACGGCGCCTGCATGGTGTACTGCGCCGTGGGTGGCGTGCAGCCCCAGTCGGAAACCGTCTGGCGCCAAGCCAACAAGTACAAGGTGCCTCGCCTGGCCTTTGTGAACAAGATGGACCGTACCGGTGCCAACTTCTTCAAGGTCTACGAGCAGATGAAGCTGCGCCTGAAGGCCAACCCTGTGCCCGTGGTGATCCCAATCGGCGCCGAAGACAAGTTCACCGGCGTGGTCGATCTGCTGAAGATGAAGGCCATTCTGTGGGATGAAGCCTCGCAGGGCATGAAGTTCACCTACGAAGAAATTCCAGCCGACCTGGTCGCATCTGCCAAGGAATGGCGCGAGAAGATGGTGGAAGCCGCTGCCGAAGCCTCCGAAGAGCTGATGAACAAGTACCTGGAAGAGGGCGACCTCTCCGAAGCTGAAATCAAGTTCGGCCTGCGTACGCGCACCATCGCCACGGAAATCCACCCGATGCTGTGCGGCACCGCGTTCAAGAACAAGGGTGTGCAGCGCATGCTGGACGCCGTGATCGACTACCTGCCAGCACCGACGGACATCCCTGACGTGACGGGTACCGATGAAGACGAAAACCCCGTCACCCGCAAGGCGGATGACAACGAGAAGTTCTCGGCCCTGGCATTCAAGCTGATGACCGACCCGTTCGTGGGCCAGCTGACCTTCGTGCGTGTGTACTCCGGCGTTCTGAGCAAGGGCGATACCGTCTACAACCCCATCAAGGGCAAGAAGGAACGTATCGGCCGTATCGTGCAGATGCACGCCAATGAGCGCCAGGAAGTCGAAGAAATCCGTGCCGGCGACATCGCTGCCTGCGTGGGCCTGAAGGACGTGACGACCGGTGAAACGCTGAGCGACATCGACTCGCAGATCATTCTGGAGCGCATGGTGTTCCCTGAGCCTGTGATCACGCAGGCCGTGGAACCCAAGACCAAGGCCGACCAGGAAAAGATGGGCATCGCACTGCAGCGCCTGGCTGCAGAAGATCCATCCTTCCGCGTGAAGACCGACGAAGAATCGGGCCAGACGCTGATCGCCGGTATGGGCGAGTTGCATCTGGAAATCATCGTGGACCGCATGAAGCGTGAGTTCGGCGTGGAAGCCAACGTGGGCAAGCCTCAGGTTGCCTACCGCGAAACCATCCGCAAGACGGTGGAAGAAGCCGAAGGCAAGTTCGTGCGCCAGTCCGGCGGTAAGGGCCAGTACGGCCACGTCGTTCTCAAGATCGAACCCAACGAAGCCGGCAAGGGCATCGAGTTCGTCGATGCGATCAAGGGTGGTGTGGTTCCTCGCGAATTCATCCCGGCCGTGGAAAAGGGTATCAACGAAGCCGTGACGCAAGGCGTGCTGGCTGGCTACCCCGTGGTGGACGTCAAGGTCACGCTGCACTTCGGTTCGTACCACGATGTGGACTCGAACGAACTGGCGTTCAAGATGGCTGCCATCTTCGGCTTCAAGGAAGGCTGCCGCAAGGCCGGCCCGGTCATTCTGGAGCCCATGATGGCTGTGGAAGTGGAAACGCCGGAAGACTACGCTGGTACCGTGATGGGTGACCTGTCCTCTCGCCGTGGCATGGTCCAGGGCATGGACGACATCCCGGGCGGTGGCAAGGCCATCCGCGCTGAAGTGCCGCTGTCCGAAATGTTCGGCTACTCGACCTCGCTGCGCTCCGCGACGCAAGGCCGCGCTACGTACTCGATGGAATTCAAGCACTACAGCGAAGCACCGCGCAACGTGTCTGAAGCCATCATGGCTGCACGCGCCAAGTAAGCGCGTCGAGTGAAAGGTCTGCCCTGGGCAGGTCTTTCCTCTTTGTTTTTAAGTCAGATTGGCTGTTAGCGCTTCTCTATAAAGCGCTAGCGGCTATTAAAACAGTAGCAAAATTCTTGCAATCTGCGATCCGGTGCCGTCCTGTTGCCCTGTGCGGGACGAACCAGCAATCGGGTGCAGACGTTAAACCCCAACACAGGCATTGCTCTTTGGAGATTCAAAATGGCAAAAGGTAAATTCGAACGGACCAAGCCTCACGTCAACGTGGGCACAATCGGCCACGTGGACCATGGCAAGACGACGCTGACGGCGGCCATCGCTACCGTGCTGTCTGCTAAGTTCGGCGGCGAAGCCAAGGCATACGACCAGATCGATGCAGCGCCCGAAGAAAAGGCCCGCGGTATCACGATCAACACCGCCCACGTGGAATACGAAACGGCCAACCGCCACTACGCCCACGTGGACTGCCCTGGCCACGCCGACTATGTGAAGAACATGATCACCGGCGCAGCCCAGATGGACGGCGCTATCCTGGTGTGCTCGGCTGCTGACGGCCCCATGCCCCAGACCCGCGAGCACATCCTGCTGGCTCGCCAAGTGGGCGTGCCTTACATCATCGTGTTCCTGAACAAGTGCGACATGGTGGACGACGAAGAACTGCTCGAACTCGTCGAAATGGAAGTGCGCGAACTCCTGGACAAGTACGACTTCCCAGGCGACGACACCCCCATCATCCGTGGTTCTGCCAAGCTCGCCCTGGAAGGCGACAAGGGCAAGCTGGGTGAAGAAGCCATCATGAAGCTGGCTGAAGCGCTGGACACCTACATCCCCACGCCAGAGCGCGCTGTGGACGGTGCCTTCCTGATGCCCGTGGAAGACGTGTTCTCCATCTCCGGCCGTGGCACCGTGGTGACCGGTCGCGTTGAGCGCGGCATCATCAAGGTCGGCGAAGAAATCGAAATCGTCGGTATCCGCGACACGCAAAAGACCATCTGCACCGGCGTGGAAATGTTCCGCAAGCTGCTGGACCAAGGTCAAGCTGGCGACAACGTCGGCCTGCTGCTGCGCGGCACCAAGCGCGAAGATGTGGAGCGCGGCCAAGTGCTGTGCAAGCCCGGCTCGATCAAGCCCCACACCCACTTCACCGCTGAAGTGTATGTTCTGAGCAAGGACGAAGGCGGCCGTCACACGCCCTTCTTCAACAACTACCGCCCTCAGTTCTACTTCCGCACGACCGACGTGACCGGCGCCATCGAGCTGCCAGCCGACAAGGAAATGGTCATGCCTGGTGACAACGTGTCGATCACTGTGAAGCTGATCAACCCCATCGCCATGGAAGAAGGTCTGCGCTTCGCTATCCGCGAAGGCGGCCGTACCGTGGGCGCTGGCGTCGTGGCCAAGATCATTGCTTAATTCATAAGCAGAATAAGGAACTTGCCATGTCCAAGCAAAAAATCCGCATCCGCCTGAAGGCGTTTGACTACAAGCTGATCGACCAGTCCGCTGCCGAGATCGTTGACACTGCCAAGCGCACCGGCGCCATCGTCAAGGGCCCCGTGCCCCTGCCGACACGCATGAAGCGTTTCGACATCCTGCGCTCGCCGCACGTCAACAAGACCAGCCGCGACCAGCTCGAAATCCGCACGCACCAGCGTCTGATGGACATCGTGGACCCAACGGACAAGACCGTTGACGCCCTGATGAAGCTCGACCTGCCTGCTGGCGTGGACGTCGAAATCAAGCTGCAGTGATGTAGCGACGGCCGTTGTGAGGTGGGTCCGCCCGCCTTGCAGTGTCTGAAATAACGCGAACTTGTTTGAAAGAGCAGTTCGCGTTATACTTTAGGGCTTCGCTCAATTTGCGCCTGTTAAAAGGTGTGCATTGGCGGAGTTTTATTAACCTTCTTTCATACACGCGGGCGAGAGCTTGCGGAAACGCTGCAGCCAATTGAAGTTGTGGCGGTGAGAGTTTTGGAGAAAACCAATGAGTCTGAGCAACTCCCTCGGGTTGCTGGGTCGCAAAGTGGGCATGATGCGTCTGTTCACCGATGATGGGGACGCAGTGCCTGTCACGGTGGTGGATGTGTCCAACAACCGCGTTACCCAGGTCAAAACCCAAGAGAACGATGGCTACGTGGCCTTGCAGGTCACGTTTGGTTCGCGCAAAGCATCGCGCGTAACCAAGCCAGAAGCCGGCCACCTTGCCAAGGCAGGTGTGGAAGCCGGTGAAATCATCCAGGAATTCCGCGTGACCGCAGAAACCGCTGGCAAGTACGCCGCGGGTGCTACTGTTCCTGCCGCCGATGTGTTTGCCGTGGGCCAGAAGGTCGATGTGCAAGGCACTTCCATCGGTAAAGGTTATGCCGGTACCATCAAGCGTCACAACATGAGCTCGCAGCGCGCGTCGCACGGTAACAGCCGTTCGCACAACGTGCCTGGCTCGATCGGTATGGCACAAGACCCCGGTCGCGTGTTCCCCGGCAAGCGCATGACGGGCCACCTCGGCGATGTCACCAAGACCACGCAAAACCTCGATGTCATCCGCATCGACGAAGCGCGTCAACTGCTCTTGATCAAGGGCGCTATTCCGGGCTCCAAGGGTGGGTTCGTGACGGTGCGTCCAGCGGTCAAGGCCAAATCTTCCAAAGGAGCGAACTAATGCAGCTCGAACTCCTGAATGACCAAGGCCAAGGCGCGTCCAAGCTGGATGTTCCCGAAACCGTGTTCGGTCGTGAATACAACGAAGATCTGGTGCACCAGATCGTCGTGGCCTACCAGGCCAATGCACGCCAAGGCACCCGCGCCCAGAAGGACCGCGAGCAAGTCCGTCACTCGACCAAGAAGCCTTTCAAGCAAAAGGGTACGGGTAACGCACGTGCAGGTATGACTTCCTCGCCACTGTGGCGTGGGGGTGGTCGGATTTTCCCGAACATGCCTGACGAAAATTTCACGCAGAAGATCAACAAGAAGATGTACCGCGCCGGTATGTCCGCCATCTTGTCGCAGCTGGCCCGCGAAGGCCGTCTGGCTGTGGTCGATTCGCTGAAGCTTGATTCCCCCAAGACCAAGGTCCTGGCCGACAAGTTCAAGGCGATGAACCTGCAATCGGTGATGGTGATTGCCGACGAAGTGGACGAAAACCTGTACTTGGCTTCGCGCAATCTGGTGAACGTGCTCGTCGTTGAGCCCCGTTACGCCGATCCCGTGTCGCTGGTGCGTTTCAAGAAAGTGCTCGTCACCAAGGGTGCAATCGACAAACTCAAGGAGATGTTCGCATGAGCACACTCAAGTTTGACGAAGGTCGTCTGATGCAAGTGCTGGTCGCTCCCATCGTGTCCGAAAAGGCCACCATGGTTGCTGAAAAGTCCAATGCTGTGACGTTCAAGGTGCTGCAGAACGCAACCAAGCCAGAAATCAAGGCCGCTGTGGAATTGATGTTCAAGGTCGAGGTCAAGGGCGTTTCTGTGGTGAACACCAAAGGCAAGACCAAGCGTTTTGGCAAGACCATCGGCCGCCGCGACAACGTTCGCAAGGCATACGTCACGCTGCAACCAGGTCAAGAGCTGAACCTCTCCGGGGAGGCCGCGTAATCATGGCTGTCATCAAGATGAAACCCACTTCGCCCGGCCAACGTGCCGTGGTGAAGGTCACGCGTGACCACCTGTACAAGGGTGAAGCGTACGCCCCCCTGCTGGAACCACAATTCCAGAAGGCCGGCCGTAACAACAACGGTCACATCACCACCCGCCACAAGGGCGGTGGTCACAAGCACCACTACCGCGTAGTGGACTTCAAGCGCAACAAGGACGGCATTCCGGCCAAGGTTGAGCGCATTGAGTACGATCCCAACCGTACGGCCCACATCGCTCTGGTGTGCTATGCCGACGGCGAGCGCCGTTACATCATCGCTCCCCGCAACCTGGAAGTGGGCGCAACCCTGCTGTCCGGTTCGGAAGCCCCGATCCGCGCTGGCAACACGCTGCCTATCCGCAACATCCCCGTGGGTTCGACCATCCACTGCATCGAGCTAAAGCCCGGTGCTGGTGCACAGATCGCTCGCTCGGCCGGTGCTTCGGCAACGCTGCTGGCCCGTGAAGGCGTCTATGCCCAGGTGCGTATGCGCTCGGGTGAAGTGCGCAAGATCCACATCGAATGCCGCGCCACCATTGGTGAAGTGGCCAACGAAGAACATAGCCTGCGCCAATTGGGCAAGGCCGGTGTGAAGCGCTGGATGGGTATTCGCCCAACGGTTCGCGGCGTTGCCATGAACCCAGTGGATCACCCTCACGGTGGTGGCGAAGGCCGCACCGGCGAAGGCCGCCATGCAGTCGATCCTTGGGGCAATCTGACCAAGGGTTATCGCACCCGTAACAACAAGCGCACACAGATCATGATCGTGTCGCGTCGCAAGAAGTAAGGGGTAACAGATGACTCGCTCTCTTAAAAAGGGTCCATTTGTTGACCATCACTTGCTGGCCAAGGTCGAAAAGGCCGTCGCCACCAAGGACAAGAAACCAGTCAAGACCTGGTCGCGTCGCTCCATGGTTCTGCCCGAGTTCATCGGTCTGACCATTGCCGTGCACAACGGCAAGCAGCACGTACCTGTCTATGTCACCGACCAGATGGTGGGCCACAAGCTGGGCGAATTCGCCCTGACGCGCACCTTCAAGGGTCACCCCGCTGACAAAAAAGCGAAGAAGTAAGGAACGACCATGTCTGAAACACGTGCAGTCCTCCGGGGCGTCCGTCTGTCGGTCGACAAGGGCCGTCTGGTCGCTGACCTGATCCGCGGCAAGAAGGTGGACCAGGCTCTGAACATCCTGAACTTCACGCAGAAAAAAGCTGCGGGAATCGTCAAGAAAGTTCTGGAGTCGGCCATCGCCAATGCCGAACACAACGATGGCGCTGACATCGACGAACTGAAGGTCAAGACCATCTACGTCGAACAAGGCACCACGCTCAAGCGCTTCACCGCGCGCGCCAAAGGCCGCGGCAACCGCATCAGCAAGCCCACGTGCCATGTGTACGTGACGGTTGGCAACTAAAGGCTCGGGAAGACTATGGGACAAAAAATCCATCCTACCGGCTTCCGCCTTGCGGTCAGCCGCAACTGGTCCAGCCGTTGGTACGCCAGCAACCGCGACTTCGCGGGCATGCTGGCCGAAGACATCAAGGTGCGTGAGTACCTGAAGGCCAAGTTGAAGAACGCGGCTGTGTCGCGCATCCTGATCGAGCGTCCAGCCAAGAACGCCCGTATCACCATTTACTCGGCACGTCCTGGTGTGGTGATCGGCAAGAAGGGTGAAGACATCGAGAACCTCAAGAAGGAACTCGCGCTTCGCCTGGGCGTGCCAGTGGCAGTCAACATCGAAGAAGTGCGCAAGCCTGAAATCGATGCCAAGCTGATCGCCGACAGCATCACGCAACAGCTCGAAAAGCGGATCATGTTCCGCCGCGCCATGAAGCGTGCCATGCAGAACGCCATGCGTTTGGGTGCCCAGGGCATCAAGATCATGTCGTCCGGTCGTCTGAATGGTATCGAAATCGCTCGTTGCGAGTGGTACCGTGAAGGCCGCGTGCCACTTCACACGCTGCGCGCCGACATTGACTACGGTACCTCTGAAGCCAAGACCACCTACGGTGTGATCGGCGTCAAGGTCTGGGTCTACAAGGGCGATACGCTGGGTCGTAACGACCTGCCTGCCGTGGAAACCCCACGTCCAGACGAAGAACGCCGCCCACGCGGTCCACGCCGTGACGGCCGCCCAGGTGGCGATCGTCCAGGCGCAGGCCGTGGCCCACGTCGTCCAGTCGGTGGTAACACCGCTCCGGCCGACGGCAGCGACAAGCCAGTGGAAGCTGGTGGCGCTGATAACACCGCCGTTAAGCGCGTACGCAAAGTCGCCGCGCCCGCTACAGCAGCGGACGGAAAAGGAGAATAAGTATGCTGCAACCTGCTCGCCGCAAGTACCGCAAGGAGCAAAAGGGCCGTAATACCGGTGTCGCAACGCGGGGTGCCTCCGTTGCGTTCGGTGATTTCGGTCTGAAGTGCACCGATCGTGGCCGTCTCACGGCCCGCCAGATCGAAGCTGCACGCCGTGCGATTTCCCGTCACGTCAAGCGTGGCGGCCGTATCTGGATCCGCGTGTTCCCGGACAAGCCAATCTCTACCAAGCCCGCAGAAGTGCGTATGGGTAACGGTAAGGGCAACCCCGAGTACTACGTGGCCGAAATCCAGCCCGGCAAGATCGTTTTTGAGATCGTCGGTGTGCCTGAAGAACTGGCCCGCGAAGCGTTCCGCCTGGCTGCAGCCAAGCTGCCGCTGCGCACCACGTTTGTCAGTCGTCACCTTGGCGCTTAATTCAGGAGAACAAGCAATGAAGACTACTGAACTTCGCCAAAAAGACGTCGCCGGTATCGAAGCCGAAATCAAGGCGCTGCAAAAGGCCCACTTCGGCCTGCGCATGCAAAAGGCTACGCAGCAATTGGCTAACACCAACACGCTGCGCACCACCCGCCGCGATATCGCCCGTGCAAAGACCATTCTTGCTGAAAAGCAAGCCGCCAAGTAAGGAGCCCACATGACGGAACCTAAAAAATCCCTCAAGCGCACCTTGGTTGGCAAGGTGGTCAGCGACAAGCGTCAGAAGACTGTGACCGTGCTGGTCGAGCGCCGTGTGAAGCACGAGCTCTACGGCAAGATCGTTGCGAAGTCGAGCAAGTACCACGCCCATGATGAGAATGGCGAGTACAAGCTGGGCGACGTGATCGAAATTACCGAAAGCCGTCCGCTCTCCAAGACCAAGAACTGGGTGGCTACCCGCTTGGTGCAAAAGGCCGGTCTGCTGTAAACCAGCATCCCATTGCCCCGGGGTCAAGACCCCGGACGGCAAAGCCTTTCAAAACGACCCACAATGTGGGTCGTTTTGCTTTGTGGACGACTTTTTTTAAGACTCAGGCAAATCGGGATGCGGCATCAACTCGCTTTGGCGTGAGTCGCTTGTCTGAGCCTTGTTTTGCGCACGTCATGTTGTGTTGGCGGCGCGGGGCACTTCGCGTATCCAATCCCATTCATCCCGCTATCCATTCCACCATCCCAAGGAGATAACAATGATCAAAGTCGGTGACACCCTGCCTGCCAGCACGCTCATGGAATATTCGGAAGTCGAGGGCGAAGGCTGCAGCATCGGCCCGAACCCTGTGCCTGTAGACAAGGCTACGGCTGGCAAGACGATTGCCCTGTTTGCATTGCCCGGAGCGTTTACGCCCACCTGCTCGGCCAAGCATGTGCCAGGCTATGTGGAAAAGGCCGCCGAGTTCAAGGCCGCTGGTGTGGATGAGATCTGGTGCGTGAGCGTGAACGACGCCTTCGTCATGGGCGCATGGGCACGTGACCAGAAGACCGATGGCAAGGTCCGCATGTTGGGCGACGGCGACGCCACTTTCGCCAAGGCCACAGGTCTGACGCTGGATCTGACGGGCAAGGGCCTGGGTCTGCGCAGCAACCGTTATTCGATGCTGGTGCGCGACGGCAAAGTGGTCACCCTCAACGTGGAAGCCCCGGGCAAATTTGAAGTGAGCGACGCTGACACGCTGCTCCAGCAAGCCCAAAAGGCTTGAGTTCGGCGTTAACCGGCTGCGCCGAGTTGCTCCCTGCGATGTGGGGCGTTCTGGCTTGGGTCGGCTACCGGGGTCGCCATTGCTGTGGCGAGAACTGGCGAAGCCGGCCATAAACGTGATCCCGGGAAGGCCTTGAGCGGATCTAAATCTCGTTGGAAAACCGTATGGCATGGAGCAGCTGCTGCAGCTTCGCACTGCGTGTCGGCGCCAGCCATTGACTGGCCCATTGGACCTCGCCGGTCAGCCGGGCCCGTTCGCTGATGTCCACCTGGGGCTGTTGGCCCAGCCGGTGCAGGCGCGCCTTGAGGATGTCGAACTGTGTGCGGCTGTAGTTGATGCGCTCGTTGACCACCAGTCCCGTCACATACTGCCGCTGGTGCGCCGGCATCACGCGGGTCTTGTCCGCGCGCAGGGTGAATCCTTCGTCCTGGGCAATGGCGGTCACCCAGGCGCGCAAGTCCACCCACTTCTGGTGCAGCGCCTTTGAACCTGAAAACACCAGGTCGTCGGCATAGCGTGTGTAGCGCGCGCCAAAGCGCTCTGCCAGGGCGTTCAGCCGCAGGTCCAGCCCGAAGGCGCACAGATTTGCCAGGGCGGGCGACGTGGGCGCACCCTGCGGCAAATGGGGCTGTTTCAGGCGCGTGCTGATGGCACGGCGCTGCGCGATGGCCTCCCGCGGCAGGGGGGCTGCTTCCAGCAATCGTTCCCGGACGGCCTGAGGGGTTCGCGTGGTGGTCAGCCGCGTGAGCAGCTCGGCGGCCGGGCGACCATGGCCCAGTGCCCGCCACAGCGCGCGCACGCGGGTGGCCGTGATGCACATGAAGAAATCGGCCAGGTCAAACCGTATCACCACAGCCTGCTGGGTGCGGACCTGTGCGTGGGTGCCCACGCCGTGGCCGCGCACAAAGCCATGCGCGGCCTCGTGCACGGGCACGTCAGCCAGCAGGCTGTCCAGAATGCGGCGCTGCGTGCTGGCCAGGCGCGGGCGGGGCGCCTCCAGCAGGCGCAGCCCACCGCTGGGCTTGGGCAGCAGGCGGTAGCGATAGTGCGAAAGGGGCAGGGCATGACCCCCGTCCTGGCGTTCGCGCCAGTGCGCATGCTCGGGCGCGAGCCACAGGAGGTCATCCAGCGAAACGGCCAGGGCCTCGGTTACGTCGGTGGCGGCCAGCAGCACGGGCGTGGTGCGCTCACGGCCCATCCATGCGGGGTGCGCGCCTGCCGTGGCGGAGCGCAGCAGCCAGTGCAACGGCTCCCCGGTGCGTGGGCTGGCGGCCCAGGTGCGGAAAGCCCGGGCGAGTTGGGGGTCGGGCCATTGGTGCAAAGGCAGGGCTGGTTCGGCGTTTTCATCGTCGTAGCCCACCAGCTCGTCCCAGGCGTTCTGGTCTTTTTCCTCCTGCTGGCCGAGGGTCGTCGTAAGCGACTGCAGGGTGGCGCCATTGCGCAGCCCCGCTTTGCGCCACCAGACACCCCAGCACAGCCAGGTGGCCACGTCCTCAGGCTCCAGCCGCGCCCATTCGGCCCCGGACGCGTGGGACAGGCGGCGCAGCTGTTCGAGCAAGGGCGGGGGCAGTGGAACGGGGCTGTCCGCCAGGGTCGTGTTGTTACCCAGGCAGGCACCTGCGCGCGCTGCCAGTGCCTGGAGGGTGCGACGCTCCGGCTCCCGTGCATCGGCCAGCACGGCCATGGCCAGCGCCTTGGCCAGTGCGCGTGTGCTGGCTGGAGTCTTCGTCACGAAGCTGCGAAGTGTAGGAAGTTGGCCCGGTGCCAACCTGCGGGTTGGGTGCGAACTGCACGCCACGGGTGGCGGGAGGTTCGCGCGCCGCGATGGACGCGTTGGAAGACAACACCGTGGGGCTGCCCCACGGCTCGATCCTGATCAACAGGCTCGAAGTGCTTGGCACCGGGCCGGTCTGATTCTATAGTTGCTATAAATTTAATAGCTATTGATGCAATACCAGTGAGCGCCAGGCGCCAAAAAAACTCAAGAAATATCAACCTTGAGGTAGTGCGCCCCCGCAATGGGGTTGTGGTAGTAGGGTGGAATCTCTTCAAAGCCCAGGTCGGTGTACAGCGCCCGGGCCGATTCCATGTCGTCGAGCGTGTCGAGCAGCACGCAGGCGTAACCCGCCTGGCGCGCCCGGTCGAGCATGGCCTCCGCGAGTTCGCGGCCCAGGCCGAAGCCCCGGAAGGCTTTGCGCACGTACAGCCGTTTCATTTCGCTCGCGTTGGGGTAGTCGGCCGTATCCAGTGGCCGAAGGGCGCAGCAGCCGGCAATCGCCCCTTCGACCTGGGCCAGCAGCAGTGCGCCGCGCGGCGGGCCGTAGTCGCCGGGCAGGCCCGCGAGTTCGGTCTCGAAGTCCTGGAAACACAGGTCTACGCCGAGGGTGTCGGCGTACTCCCGGAAGATGGTGCGGACCGCTTCCATCTCGGCGGGCGAGGTGGGGGTCAGCAGGGTGACGGAAGGCTTGTCCAAAACGCAGTAGTTCAAAACAGCGGAAGCCGCAGTGTAGCGAGTCTGGCTAGAACCCCGCCGCAGCCCCCAGAGAGGACACCCACCAGGCCAGCGCGGCACTGAGGGCCAGCACCACCAGCGCCACGGCCCGGCTGGTCAAGTCGTCGCGAGACGGCGTGGCCGGGGCGGGCAGCAGTTTGTCGCCCTGCAGCATGGGCCGGACGAGGCGTTGGCGGCGAACCAGCACATAGAAAATGATGGCGATCAGGTGCAACCCCACCAGCCCCAGCACCAGGTACTGGCCAATTTCCTTGTGGTAGCCCGTGGCCTGGCCGACCACTGCATTCGACACAAACCGGGTGAGCGGGCCAGCGAAGGCGATCTCGTCATCACTGAGCAAACCGGTGGCCACCTGGGCCACCAGCACGGCCAGCAGCGCAAAGACCGACAGGGCGCCCAGTGGGCTGTGGCCAATGCTGTCTTCGGCGTGGGCTGAGCCGCGCAGATACCGCAGCACCCGCATCGGGGAGTACAGAAAACTCGTGAAGCGCGACCAGCGCCCGCCCATCAGCCCCCAGACCATGCGGAACATCAGCAGCGCCAACACGCCGTACCCCAGCCGGAAATGCCATTCCATGGCGTTGCCCCCCACCTTGGCGGTGATGACCAGGCCCACGACGCTCGCGGCGAGTGCCCAGTGGAAGATGCGGGTGGGAAGGTCCCAGATGCGTACGGAGTGTTGCGTCATGGCGGCGGGGCAGGGTGGTTGGACGAAGGGTGGTGGGCCGCATTGTGAAGGAGGCGGGGTCAACCCGAAAGAGCATGCCCGCTGCGAAATGGGCGGTAAAACGGCATACTTGCCCCGGGCTCTCAGAGCCTGTCCACCCACGAAAAAGGAATCCCCCTATGAAAGCACTTGCCGCGTTCGCCCTTGCCGCCGCTACGCTGACCTTGTCTGCACCGGCCTCTGCCCAGTTCGCCAAGGCGGAAGACGCCATCAAATACCGCCAGAGCGCGCTGTTTGTGATGGGCCAGCACTTTGGCCGCCTCGGGGCCATGGCCAATGGCCGTATCCCGTTCGACGCCAAGGCCGCGCAGGAGAACGCGGACGTGGTGGCGCAGATGGCCAAGCTGCCCTGGGCAGGATTTGGCGCGGGCACCGACAAGGGCGCGCCCACCAAGGCACTGCCTGAAATCTGGACCGAACAGGCCAAGTTCAAGGAGCATTCCGACAAGCTCGAAGCCGAATCCGTCAAGCTGGCCGCTGCGGCCAAGACGGGCAATCTGGACAACCTCAAGACCGCATTCGGCGCGGCCGCCGGCACCTGCAAGGCCTGCCACGACAATTACCGCGCGAAATAAGGCACATCCCCCTGAGCGGCTGCGCCGCTTCCCCCTTCTCTCTACGCGCTACGCGCTCCGGGAAGGGGGACGGCGCCAGCGCGGCGGGGCGGCCCTTGCGCGGCGTCCGCTCGTCTGGGCAACGCCAGTTTCAGAGGTAATTTGAAAAATTGATAGCTGCTGGCGCTTGCCTCATAAGCGCAAAAGGCCGATTTCTCATGAAATCGGCCTTTTGTCTTTGGAAGGACTGACGGAGGCGCAGCTCAGGTCTCTGCGAGCAACTTCTCTATCAATTGATGCAACTCGGGGAAGTTCGGCGCCCCCACATAGGTTTTCACGATCTCGCCGCGCTTGTTGACGATGAAGGTTGAGGGCGTGAGGCGCACATCGCCCCAGGCCTGGGCCACCTTGCCGGTGTTGTCGATCGCCACCTTGAAGGGCAGTTTGCGGGTTTCGGCAAAGTTCACCACGTAGCTGGGCGGGTCGTAGCTCATGGCCACGGCCAGCGTGTCGAAGCCTTTGGCGTGGTACTTGTTGTAGGTGGCCACGATCTCGGGCATTTCGGCCACGCAGGTGGTGCAGCTGGTGGCCCAGAAATTCACCAGCGTGACCTTGCCGCGCAGATCGGCGGTGGATTGGCTCGTGCCGTTTAGCAACACGAAGGTGGATTCCGGTGCCGCAGAGCGGCCTGTATCCAGGTACACATAGGCACCCACGGCCGCAAATGCTGCCACTGCCACCCCTGCCGCCCAATGCTTGATCGCCATGACTTGTCCATTCATCCTGAAACTGTGGCCCCTGTGGGTACCCGGGCCTGCTACCGGCATTGTGCCGGACCTGCCCTAACAACAACGCCCGTCTTCACGGGTGGCCCGCAGGCCGAACTTCGGATGGAGTCGGCTTGGCGGGCAAAAGTTCGCCCGCAGGGGATGCCGCCTGTTGATCTGGGTCACTGTGCCGATAATCGACCGATGAACTGGACACCAACCCGGGCTGCTGCCCTGCCGCCGTTGCTGTGGCTGCTCGTGGGCTGCAGCCCTGCGCTGAACTGGCGCAGCGTGCCTTTGCCCGAGGCCGGCATCACCATCACCTTGCCTTGCAAGCCCGACCAGGCCACGCGCACGGTCGAACTGGCGGGGGTGCCCGTCGAGCTGTCCATGGCGGGCTGCGATGCCGACGGCGCCACATTTGCCGTGTCGCATGCGGCCCTGGCAGACCCTGCCCAAGCGGGCGCTGCCCTGCGGCACTGGCGGGCCGCTGTGGTCGCCAACCTCGGCGCGGGCGCCGCAGCCACGGCGGCTGATGCGCCGTATGCCCCCAAGGGTGCACTGCCCCTGCCGCAGTCGGTGCGCACCGTGGTGCAAGGCCAGCGTGCCGATGGCAGCCCCGTGTTTGCCCAGGGCGTGTGGTTTGCGCGCGCTGCGGGGCCGCAGATGCGGCTGTACCACGCGGTGGTTTACACGGGCAAGCCCCGCCCCGAGTTGGCCGACCAGTTCTTTGCAGGGATGGTGCTCCAATGACCGGGCATGCGGTGTTGCCCAGGCGGGCAGCGGTCATCGTTTTTCTGGCCTTTGCCTTCGCCTACTTCCTGTCGGCGCTGGTGCGGGCTGTTACGGCCACGCTAGCGCCCACACTGGCGCAGGAGTTTTCGCTGCAGGCCAGCGACCTGGGCTTGCTTGCGGGCGGGTACTTTCTGGGCTTTGCGGCCACGCAGCTGCCGCTGGGCACCTGGCTGGACCGGCATGGCCCCCGCAAGGTGGCGCTGGGATTTCTGGGCGTGGCCGTGGTGGGCAGCCTGGTGTTTTCGGTGGCGACGGGGTTTTCGGGCTTGCTGGCCGGGCGTGTGTTGTGTGGTGCGGGCGTCAGCGCCTGCCTCATGGCGCCGCTCACGGGCTATAGGCGCTGGTTTGAGCCCACGGCGCAGATGCGCGCCAACTCCTGGATGCTGATGACGGGCTCGCTGGGCATGGTGGCGTCCACGCTGCCTGTGCAGTGGGCACTGCCCTTGGTGGGGTGGCGGCCGCTGTTCTGGGGCTTGGCGGCGCTGATCGCGCTGTCGATGGTGGTGATTGCCGTTTGGGTGCCCGGCTGGGCGGCGGGCACACCGGGCGCGGGCGGTGGCGGTGGTGCCACGGCGGAGCGCGGCCCCAGCAGTGTCACTGTGCCACCGGGCTATGCGATGGTGTGGCGCCACCCGTATTTCCAGCGCCTGGCGCCCCTGGGCTTCTTTGTGTACGGCGGCATGGTGGCCATGCAGACCCTGTGGGCAGGCCCATGGATGCAGCGGGTGGCGGGCTACTCGCCGCTGGAGGCTGCCACGGGGCTGTTCTGGATCAATGTGGCCATGCTCTGCACGTTCTGGACCTGGGGCATGGTCAACCCTTGGCTGCTGCGCAAGGGGCTGGGAGCCGACCGGCTGATGGCTGCGGGCTTGCCGCTGTGCCTGGTGGTGTTGCTGGGCATCATTCTCGCGGGGCCGCAGGCGGGAGGCGGTGCCTGGGCTCTGTTTTGTGTGTCGTGCACGTTTGTGTCGCTGTCGCAGCCTGCGGTGGCCATGGCGTTCCCGCAGGCGCTGGCGGGGCGCGCGCTGTCAGCCTACAACCTGGTGATTTTTGCGGGCGTGTTTGTGGTGCAGTGGGGCATTGGCCTGGGGGTGGACGCCTTTGCCGCGGCCGGCCTGTCCACAGTGCAGTCGTTCCAGGCCGCGATGGCGGTGTACCTGGCGTGCAACGCGGTCGCCTACGCGTGGTTCCTGCTGCAGGGGCGGCGCCATAATGTGCTGCAAACCACCACGCCATGAGCACCACCAGCATCCTCATCATTGCCCACGCCCCGTTGGCCCATGCACTGCGCGAATGTGCGCTGCATGTGTTTCCCGACTGCGGCGACAACGTGGCTGCTCTCGACGTGCAGCCCAACCAGCCGCCCGAAGAGTCGCTGGCACAGGCCCGCATCATGCTGCAGCAGCTGGGCGCAGATTCCACCCTGGTGCTCACCGACGTGTTTGGTGCTACCCCCTGCAACGTGGCGCAGCGCGTGATCGAGAGCGTGCGCTCGCGCCTGGTGACGGGGGTCAACCTGCCCATGCTGCTGCGGGCCGTGAGCTACCGCCACGAACCCCTCGACGCGGTGGTCACCCGCGCCGTGGTGGGGGGCACCCAGGGCGTGATGCAGGTGGCCATCTCCGCGCCGCAGAACCAGAACACCCGTAATCGACATGATCAAGATACGTACGACCATCAGCAATAAATTGGGCCTGCATGCCCGCGCTTCGGCCAAGCTGACCAAGCTGGCTGGCAGCTTCCCCTGTGAGGTTTTCATGAGCCGTGGCGACCGCCGCATCAACGCCAAGAGCATCATGGGCGTGATGATGCTGGCCGCCGGCATGGGCACTGAGGTGGAGATTGAAACCAACGGGGATCGTGAACAGGAGGCCATGGATGCCCTGCTGGCCTTGATTGCCGACAAATTTGGTGAGGGTGAATGACTTTTTCCGTCCACGGTCTCGCAGTCGCTCGCGGCATTGCCATCGGCCGTGCCGTGCTGGTGGCGTCCAGCCGTGTGGACGTGGCGCACTATTTTGTGAAGCCAGAACAGGTCGAGGGCGAGATTGAGCGGGTGCGCAACGGCCGCAATGCCGTGGTCGAGGAACTGCAGCGCCTGCAGACCGACATGCCCGCCGATGCGCCGCATGAGCTGACCGCGCTGCTCGACGTGCACCTGATGCTGCTGCAGGACGAGGCCCTCACGGGCGGCGTCAAGCACTGGATCACCGAGCGCCTGTACAACGCCGAGTGGGCGTTGACCACGCAGCTTGAAGTCATCGCGCGCCAGTTCGACGAGATGGAGGATGAGTACCTGCGCGAGCGCAAGGCTGACCTGGAACAGGTGGTCGAGCGCATCCTGCGCTACATGAAGGGCGTGGCCAGCCCCGTGGCGCCGCCGGTCAGCAGCCCGCGCCGCCACAAGCAACTGGGCCTGCAGCAAGACCTGCTGCTCGACGACACGGTGGACGTGCCCCTGGTGCTGGTAGCGCACGACCTCTCGCCTGCCGACATGCTGCAGTTCAAGCAAAGCGTGTTTGCGGGCTTTGTGACCGATGTGGGGGGCAAGACCAGCCACACGGCCATCGTGGCGCGCAGCATGGACATCCCGGCCGTGGTCGGTGCGCGCGCCGCCAGTCAGCTGGTGCGGCAGGACGACTGGGTCATCATCGACGGCGATGCAGGTGTGGTCATTGTCGATCCGTCGCCCATCATCCTGGCCGAATACGGCTTTCGCCAGCGCCAGGTGGAGCTGGAGCGCGAGCGGCTGGCGCGGCTGCGCCACACCCCTGCCATCACCATCGACGGCCACAAGATCGAGCTGCTGGCCAACATCGAACAACCCGGCGACGCGGCCACCGCCGTGCGCGCCGGGGCCGTGGGCGTGGGCCTGTTCCGCAGCGAATTCCTGTTCATGGGCAAAACGGGCAACCTGCCCGGCGAGGACGAGCAGTACCGGGCCTACTGCGAGGCCATTGACGGCATGCAGGGCCTGCCCGTCACCATCCGCACCATCGATGTGGGCGCTGACAAGCCGCTGGACCACAAGAGCCACAAGGACAACTACCTGAACCCCGCGCTGGGCCTGCGCGCCATCCGCTGGAGCCTGGCCGACCCGGCCATGTTCCGCACCCAGCTGCGCGCTGTGCTGCGTGCGGCGGCGCATGGCAAGGTCAACCTGTTGTTCCCCATGCTCGCGCACACGCACGAAATTCAGCAGACGCTCGCCCAGGTGGACCTGGCCCGGGGTGAGCTGGATGCGCGTGGCGAACCCTACGGCCCGGTGCAGCTGGGCGCAATGATCGAGGTGCCCGCCGCCGCGCTCATGGTGCGCACCTTCCTCAAGTACTTCGACTTTCTCTCCATCGGCACCAACGACCTGATCCAGTACACCCTGGCCATCGACCGTGCCGACGAGGCTGTGGCGCACCTGTACGACCCGCTGCACCCCGCCGTGCTGCGCCTGGTGGGCGACGTGATTGCCGAGGGCGAGCGCCAGGGCAAGAGTGTGTGTGTGTGTGGTGAAACGGCGGGCGATGTGACCATGACTCGCCTGCTGCTGGGCCTGGGCCTGCGCAGTTTCTCCATGCACCCCGCACAGATCCTGGCTGTGAAGCAGGAGGTGCTACGCGCCGACACGCGCAAGCTTGCGCCCTGGGCGCAGCAGGTGCTGGAGGGCGATGAACCTGCGGCGCTGCTGACCTCTTGAGTAACAGAGTTTTGCTCTAAAAATAGTAGCTGCTAGCGCTTTATAGATAAGCGCTAGAGGTCAATTTGATGCGTACTTCTCATGGTCAGCGCGCCCGCATCCCCATCACTGCCGCGCTGATGATCATCACTGTGGCCAGTGCGATGCTCCAGCTAAAGGTGCGGCCACTCACCACGATCAGCAGCACGGTGGACGCCAGCGGCGTGATGTAGCTCAGGATGCCGATGTGCCGCGCGTCTCCGAGCTTGAGGGCCTTGTCCCACATGAAAAACGACGCCCCCAGCGGCCCCAGGCCCAGCACTGCCAGCAGGGCCCAGTCGCGCGGCTGCAGCGCCACGGCGGGCTCCAACACCACATGGCACAACAGGGACAGCACGCCGGACACCAGTCCGAACAGGCCGATGGCCGTGGTCGGAAAAGCCGCCACGCGCTTGGTCATGAGCGAGTACGTGGCCCAGATGAATGCTGCGGCCAGCGCGGGCAGGTAACCCCAGGCCAGCGTGCCACTCAGCTCGCGTCCACCCGCAATCGCAATGGCTGCGCCCCCAAAACCCAGCAGCGCCGCCAGCACATGCGGCAGGCGCAGCGCCACACCGGGCAGCACCACAGGCGAGAGCACCACGATGAACAGCGGCCACAGGTAGTTCACCAGATTGGCCTCCACGGGCGGCGCGTGGCGCAGCGCAATGAACAGCAGGAAGTGGTACGCAAACAGGCCATACACACCGAGCGCTAGCGTGCGCAGCGGAATGCGCCACTGCGACGGGTCACGCAGCACAAACGGCCAGGCTGGCACGCTGCCGATGATGAGAGCAATGCCCGTGAGCAGGAACGGTGGAATGTGGGTGAGCGAGACACCCAGCGAGGCGAGGGAGGCCCACAGCGCGATGGCGCCCAGGGCGTACAGGTTGGCTTGCATGGCGCCGAGCTTACGCGCGCAGGACATTCGGAATCGTCGCGCAACGATGGTCCGTCGTCGCGTGGTGATCGTCTGCTGGACGCGGCAGCCTTTGTCAGTGATTCAGTGATCTTCAGCGCGCCGCAGTGCCGCCGTGAGGGCCGAGGGCGAGCGGTAGCCCGTGCGCCGCGCCACTTCGGCCACGGCCATGCCTGTGCCCCGCAGCAGCCGCGCCTGTGCCAGGCGCTGGCCGCGCAGCCAGGCCATGGCACCCATGCCCTGGTCTTCGCGGCACCTGGCAGCGAACTGGCTGGGGCTCAGATGCACCTGCGCCGCCAAGTCGGCAACGTTGAGTTCGCGGTGCCATTGCAAGGCTGCCCAGCGCTGCAGAGCAGGCCAATCGATAGTGCGTTGGCGCGTGGATCGGTGGAGGGAAGTATGGGGCGCTGAGCCCGCCAGCCACGCTTCCAGCAGCAATGCCGGGCCGTGGGTCTGCGCCAGCGGGCGGCCTTGTTGCAATGCGCTGGCCAGGTAGTGCGCCAGGGGCAGGGCATCGGTGGGCAGTGCGGTAGTGAGCTGCGCGCTGGCGCACTGCGCCCAGCCGGGGTGGGCGCTGTCGAGCACCAGGCAGACGCTGCCGCGCGACGATTCGAAGTCGTGGCGATCCCCCGGCGCAATCACGCAGCCGCCACCGGGCGCCACGCGCACACCGTGCCCCGCGACTTCCAGGTCCAGTGCGCCGGAGAGACCCAGCAGTATCTGGAAGTGATTGTGGCTATGGCTGCCCGGCGATGCGCCGTAGCGCCGCAGCGAGAGCGATTCCGCCGCGCCCATGATCGTGCTCTGGGTTGCGCGTCCCGCTAGGCTTAAACGCCAGCGGCGTGCGCCTGCTGGTCCGCATGGTAGCTGCTGCGCACCATGGCGCCAACCGCAGCGTGGCTGAAGCCCATCTTGTAGGCCTCTTCCTCGAACATCTTGAAGGTGTCGGGGTGCACGTAGCGGCGCACGGGCAGGTGGCTGTTGCTGGGCGACAGGTACTGGCCGATGGTCAGCATGTCGATGTTGTGTTCGCGCATGTCGCGCATCACCTGCAGGATCTCTTCGTCCGTCTCGCCCAAGCCAACCATGATGCCGCTCTTGGTGGGAACATTGGGGTGCAGGGCCTTGAACTTTTTCAGCAGATTCAGGCTGAACTGGTAGTCGGAGCCTGGGCGCGCTTCCTTGTACAGCCGGGGTGCGGTTTCCAGGTTGTGGTTCATCACGTCGGGTGGTGCGGCTTTCAGGATTTCGAGCGCACGGTCGTCGCGGCCCCGGAAGTCGGGCACCAGGATCTCGATCTGCGTAGCGGGCGACAACTCGCGGATGTTCTGGATGCACTCCACAAAATGGCCGGAGCCGCCGTCGCGCAGATCGTCGCGGTCCACGCTGGTGATCACCACGTACTTGAGCTTGAGCGCGGCGATGGTCTTGGCCAGGTTCAGGGGCTCGTCCTTGTCCAGCGGGTCGGGGCGGCCGTGGCCCACGTCGCAGAACGGGCAGCGGCGCGTGCACTTGTCGCCCATGATCATGAAGGTGGCCGTGCCCTTGCCGAAACACTCGCCGATGTTGGGGCAGGAGGCTTCTTCGCACACCGTGTGCAGCTTGTGCTCGCGCAGGATCTCCTTGATCTCATAGAAGCGCGTGGTGGGGCTGCCTGCCTTCACACGAATCCAGTCGGGCTTCTTGAGCACCTCGGCCTGTTCCACCTTGATCGGAATGCGCGACAGCTTGGCGGCTGCCTTTTGCTTGGCCAGCGGGTTGTAGGCTTCGGTGGATTGCGCTTCGCGGACGACTTCAGGGGTGCTCATGGCTGTAGGCAGAGTTCAGGGCGCCAACCGGATGCTGAGCTGCTGGCCCAGCACCTGCGCGGCTTCTTCCCAGGTGGTGTGGACCCCGATTGTAGAAAGGTCCACTGTTTGCAAACCTGCGTAACCGCAAGGGTTGATGCGCGAGTAGGGTTCCAGGTCCATGGCCACATTGAGTGCCACGCCGTGGTAAGTGCTGTGTCGACTGACCTTGATGCCCAGGGCTGCGATCTTGCCCAGGCCCTCGAAGTCCGGGATTGGCGCCGCCGTGCCGATGCGCTTTTGCGGACGCTGCGGCAGCAGGGCGTGGCTGTGTGGGTCGTCCAGCCGCACATAGATGCCAGGCGCGCCGCCCACGCGGTGGCCCGTGAGGCCAAAGTGCGCCAGCGTGCGGATCACGGCTTCTTCCACGCGGTAGACGTACTCTTTGACGAAGTAACCTGCGCGCTGCAGGTCGATCAGCGGATAGGCCACCACCTGACCGGGGCCGTGGAAAGTGACCTGCCCGCCACGGTTGGTGGCTACCACCGGAATGTTGCCCGGGTTCAGCACGTGATCACTTTTGCCTGCGAGCCCTTGTGTGTACAGCGGTGCGTGCTCGCACATCCAGAGCACGTCGGGTGTACCGGCCGAACGCGCGGTGGTGTAGTCCTGCATGGCCTGGACGGTGGTGGCGTAGTCCACGCGGCCCAGCATGCGAATGTCGATGGTCATGCGGCAAACATGCTGCAGCCTCGGGGCTACAGCACCACTTTCACCAGGGGGTGTGACGACAGTGCGCGGTACAGGTCGTCGAGCTGCTCCCGGCTGGTCGCGGTGATGGTGATGGTTACTCCGAGGTAATTGCCAGCGCGGCTGTCTCGCAGTTCAATGGTGCTGGCGTCAAAAGTGGGGTCGAACTGGCGGGCCAGTTCAGTGACAGCATGCACAAAGCCGTCCACCTTGGCGCCCATGACCTTGATGGGGAACCTGGAGGGGTATTCGATCAACGAGTCTTTGCGTGGATCGTTAGCCTGTGTGTCGAGGCCATTGGCAGGTGGTGGGCTGGAGGTTGTCATGGTGCGTACTGCTTCGGTTTCAATAGCTGGCGGGGCTTTGCCATTGTGCGCCAGCGGGGTTGTTGTGCTGCCGCTGGGGTGCAGGCAGCCTGCCCCAGGCCAGTGCACGGCAGTGCGGGAAGGATGGGAAAAGCCGTTGGCCTGTCACCACAACAGCGCATGCACGCGCACCGGTTTTGGGCCGGGCTTGCAGGTCTTTGTCGTGCGTCACGGGTTTTTACTTATAATTAGAGGCTTTGTGAAAGTTGCAGTCTGTAACGCGGGCGTCATTCAACAATGAAAACAATCCCGCCAGAGACTGAAATTGAGGCTGAAGAATCTGACTTCAAGCCCCTGACGGCCGAGGAGGCCGAGGTGTGGCGCAGTCGCAATCCTTCCATCTCTGTGTGGAAGGTGGTGGCGGGTCAGGCACTGGTCGGGATGCTGGTGGCCCTGGTGGCCTGGGCTCTGACGGGCAGGGCATCGGTGGGCTGGTCTGCGGCTTATGGTGCGCTGGCTGTGGTGGCTCCGGCAGCGTTGTTTGCACGCGGTGTGTTGCGCCATTCGGCGTCTTCCAAGCCGCGTGCTGCCATGGTGGGATTCTTTGGTTGGGAGATTGCCAAGATCGTGCTGACGGTGGCGCTGCTTGCTGCGGCACCTCGGCTGGTGTCGGGCTTGAGCTGGATTGCCTTGCTGGTTGGCATGGTGGTCGCAATGAAAACGTACTGGGTGGCGCTTTTGGTGCGACCCGGTGTCCGAAAAACCGATTGATATAGAGAAGAGTTGTCCGATGGCCGCAGAAGCGCACGCTCCGACTGCAAGTGAATACATCGTTCACCACCTGCAGCATCTTCAAAACGTCAACCAGACCAAGATTGTTGATTTCACCGTCATCAACTACGACTCGATCATCGTCGGTCTGGTTCTGGGTGTGCTCACCCTTTTGATTCTGTGGTCAGCTGCCCGTAAGGCAACCTCCGGTGTGCCCGGTCGCTTCCAGGCGGCGGTGGAAATGCTGGTCGAGATGGTGGACAACCAGGCCAAGGCCAATATCCACAACGCCGAGAGCCGCAAGTTCATTGCTCCTCTGGGTCTCACGGTGTTTGTCTGGATCTTCCTGATGAACTTCATGGACATGTTGCCGGTGGACCTGCTGCCCGCCATCTGGGCCAAGATCTATGGCGCTGCTGGTCATGATCCCCACCACGCCTATCTGCGTGTCGTGCCTACGGCCGACCTGTCTACCACCCTGGGGCTGGCATTTGCCATTCTGATCCTGCGCTTCTGGTACAGCGTCAAGATCAAGGGCGCTGGCGGCTGGGCGCATGAACTCGTGTCGGCTCCGTTCGGCACCAGCAAGAACCCCATCTTCGCCCTGATTCTGGGCGTCGTGAATCTGCTGATGCAGATCATTGAATATGTCGCCAACACCGTATCGCATGGCATGCGGTTGTTCGGCAACATGTACGCCGGTGAACTGGTGTTCATGCTGATCGCCCTGATGGGTGGTGCGGCTGCACTGTCGCTGTCGGGTGTGCTGCTGCCTGTGGGCCACGTCATCGCTGGCACCATCTGGACGCTGTTCCACATTCTGGTGATCTCTCTGCAAGCCTTCATCTTCATGATGCTTGCACTGATCTACCTCGGTCAGGCGCACAACGCGCACTAACGGTTCCCTTTCGTTTCCCTTTTCTTTTTCAACCTTTCTTTTTTAACTCAGGAGTCATCATGGAAAACATTCTCGGTCTCGTCGCTCTGGCTTGTGGTCTGATCGTTGGTCTGGGCGCTATCGGCGCTTCCATCGGTATCGCACTGATGGGCGGCAAGTTCCTCGAATCGTCGGCACGTCAGCCTGAACTGATCAACGAACTGCAAACCAAGATGTTCATCTTGGCTGGTCTGATCGACGCCGCCTTCCTGATCGGCGTGGCTATCGCTCTGCTGTTCGCTTTCGCCAACCCCTTCGCTTCGACGTTCTTGGCCAACCTGCCCAAGTAAGTCCCGTTCAACGCCACTCTAGAAAGGTGTTGCCGTGAGTATCAATGCGACCCTGTTCATTCAGGCCATCGTCTTCTTGATCCTGGTGTGGTTCACGATGAAATTCGTGTGGCCCCCGATCGCGAAGGCGTTGGATGAACGAGCCCAGAAAATCGCCGAAGGCCTCGCTGCTGCCGACCGTGCCAAGTCCGAACTGACCGCTGCCAACCAGCGCGTCGAAAAGGAGCTGTCACAGGCGCGCAACGAAACGGCCTCGCGTCTTGCGGACGCCGACCGACGTGCCCAGGCCATCATCGAAGAAGCCAAGGCACGCGCCACGGAAGAAGGCAACAAGATTGTTGCCTCCGCCCGTGCCGAAGCCGAGCAGCAAACGGTGCAAGCCCGCGAAGCCCTGCGTGAGCAGGTGGCAGCGCTGGCCGTCAAGGGTGCTGAGCAGATTCTCCGCAAGGAAGTCAATGCCGGCGTTCACGCCGACCTGCTCAACCGCCTGAAGACCGAGCTGTAAGGGGACACACATGGCTGAACTCGCCACCATTGCCCGCCCTTACGCCGATGCCCTGTTCAAGGCCGCTACTGCGGGTGCGGGCATGGACCTGGCCAGCACCGCTGACTGGGTCGATGAACTGGCGGCCATTGCCGCCAACCCCCAGTTGCGTCAGCTGGCGGACAACCCCAAGGTGACGGCAGACCAGGTGTTTGCCGTCTTCACGGGTGTTGCGCGTTCGGCGCTGTCCGATACGGCCAAGAATTTCCTGCGCACAGTCATCGACAACGGACGCATCAACGCGCTCCCGGAAGTGGCTTCGCAGTTTCGTACCCTCGTGAATCGCCGCAACGGCTCTTCGGATGCCGTGGTGTACAGCGCTTTTCCGATGGACAGTGCCGCACTGTCCGAGGTCAGCGCAGCGCTGGAAAAGCGCTTCGGCCGCAAGCTCAATCTCGCTGTTCAGCAGGACGAGTCCCTGATCGGCGGCATTCGCGTAGTGGTGGGTGACGAGGTGCTGGACACTTCGGTCAAGGCCCGTCTTGAACAAATGAAAGCGGCCCTCACCGCGTAACGCGCGGCGAGGACAGCGAACCAAAGAAAGAAGGAAAGAGTCATGCAACTCAATCCCGCAGAAATTTCTGAACTCATCAAGAGCCGCATCGAAGGTCTGGCTGCCAGCAGCGATATCCGCAATCAGGGCACCGTGGTGTCTGTGTCGGACGGTATCGCTCGCGTTCACGGCCTGTCGGACGTGATGCAAGGCGAAATGCTGGAGTTCCCCGCCACCAAGGACGGCCAGCCTTCCTACGGTCTGGCGTTGAACCTTGAGCGCGACTCCGTCGGCGCCGTGATTCTGGGTGAGTACGAGCACATCTCCGAAGGCGACACCGTCAAGTGCACGGGCCGCATTCTGGAAGTACCCGTCGGTCCCGAGCTGATCGGCCGCGTGGTGAACGCCCTGGGCCAGCCCATTGATGGCAAGGGTCCTATCAACGCCAAGCTCACCGACGTGATCGAAAAGGTCGCTCCGGGCGTGATCGCCCGTAAATCGGTGGACCAGCCTCTGCAAACCGGCCTGAAGTCCATCGACTCCATGGTGCCTGTGGGCCGTGGCCAGCGCGAGCTGATCATTGGTGACCGCCAGACCGGCAAGACGGCAGTGGCCATCGACGCCATCATCGCCCAGAAGGGCCAGGGCGTGACCTGTATTTACGTTGCCATCGGTCAGAAGGCTTCGTCGATCAAGAACGTGGTGCGCGCACTGGAACAAGCGGGTGCCATGGAATACACGATTGTGGTGGCCGCATCGGCTTCCGAATCGGCCGCCATGCAGTACGTGTCGGCCTACTCCGGCTGCACCATGGGCGAATACTTCCGCGACCGTGGCGAAGACGCCCTGATCGTGTATGACGACCTGTCCAAGCAAGCTGTGGCTTACCGCCAAGTGTCGCTGCTGCTGCGTCGCCCACCAGGCCGCGAAGCCTACCCTGGCGACGTGTTCTATCTCCACAGCCGTCTGCTCGAACGTGCAGCCCGCGTGAATGCCGACTACGTCGAAGCCTTCACCAAGGGTGAAGTCAAGGGCAAGACTGGTTCGCTGACCGCACTGCCGATCATCGAGACGCAAGCTGGCGACGTGTCTGCTTTCGTGCCTACCAACGTGATCTCGATCACGGACGGCCAGATCTTCCTGGAAACCAGCCTGTTCAACGCCGGTATCCGCCCCGCCATCAACGCCGGTATCTCGGTGTCGCGCGTCGGTGGTGCTGCCCAGACGAAGCTGGTAAAGAACCTGTCCGGTGGTATCCGTACCGACCTGGCCCAGTACCGTGAACTGGCTGCGTTCGCGCAGTTCGCTTCCGACCTGGATGAAGCCACCCGCAAGCAGCTCGACCGCGGTGCCCGCGTGACTGAACTGCTCAAGCAGGCGCAGTACAGCCCGCTGTCCATCTCGCTGATGGCTTCCACGCTGTTTGCTGTGAACAAGGGCTTCATGGACGACATCGACGTCAAGAAGGTTCTCGACTTCGAACACGGCCTGCACCAGTTCCTGAAGACCAGCCACGCCGCTCTGCTGGCCAAGCTGGAACAGGCCAAGGCCATGGACAAGGACGCAGAAGCCGAATTGACCGCAGCCATCGCCGCGTTCAAGAAGTCGTTCGCTTAAACCGGACGAGGAGCCATCATGGCAGCAGGCAAGGAAATACGCGGCAAGATCAAGTCGGTGGAGAACACCAAAAAGATCACCAAAGCCATGGAAATGGTGGCTGCATCCAAAATGCGCAAGGCGCAAGAGCGGATGCGGGCTGCCCGCCCTTACAGCGAGAAGATCCGCAACATTGCAGCCAATCTTGGCCAGGCCAACCCTGAATACGTGCATCCGTTCATGAAAGTGAACGATGCCAAGACGGCTGGCGTGATCGTGGTGACGACCGACAAGGGCCTGTGCGGTGGCATGAACACCAACGTGCTGCGCGTCGTGACGTCCAAGCTGCGTGAGCTGCAGGGCGCTGGCGTGTCCACCGAGGCGGTTGCCATTGGCAACAAGGGCCTGGGTTTCCTGAACCGTGTCGGTGCCAAGGTGGTTTCGCACGTGACGGGCCTGGGCGACACGCCCCATCTGGACAAGCTGATCGGACCGGTCAAGGTGCTGCTCGATGCGTATGCAGAAGGCAAGATCAACGCGGTGTACCTCTCGTACACCAAGTTCATCAACACCATGAAGCAGGAATCGGTGGTGGAGCAGTTGCTCCCCCTGTCGTCCGCGCAGATGCAGGCCGACAAGACCGAACATGGCTGGGACTACATCTACGAGCCCGATGCACAGACCGTGATCGACGATCTGCTGGTCCGCTATGTCGAGTCCCTGATCTACCAGGCCGTTGCGGAAAACATGGCGTCCGAGCAGTCGGCACGCATGGTGGCCATGAAGGCCGCCACCGACAACGCCGGCAGCGTCATTGGCGAGTTGAAGCTGGTCTACAACAAGACGCGCCAGGCAGCGATCACGAAAGAACTTTCGGAAATCGTGGCTGGCGCCGCTGCTGTGTAAGCAGCTCAACCAACATCTTTATTGGAGCGAAAAATGGCTCAAGTGCAAGGCAAGATTGTTCAATGTATCGGCGCTGTGGTGGACGTTGAGTTCCCGCGCGACCAGATGCCCAAGATTTACGACGCTCTGAAGCTCGACGGTTCGACCCTGACGCTGGAAGTGCAGCAGCAGCTGGGCGACGGCGTGGTGCGTACCATTGCGCTGGGTTCGTCCGACGGCCTGCGCCGCGGCATCATGGTGACCAACACCGGCAACTCCATCACCGTGCCCGTGGGCAAGGCGACGCTGGGCCGCATCATGGACGTGTTGGGTGCTCCCATCGACGAACGTGGTCCCGTGAGCCAGGAACTGACGGCCTCCATCCACCGCAAGGCCCCTGCGTACGACGAACTGTCGCCTTCGCAAGAGCTGCTGGAAACCGGCATCAAGGTGATCGACCTGGTGTGCCCGTTCGCCAAGGGCGGCAAGGTGGGCCTGTTCGGTGGCGCCGGTGTGGGCAAGACCGTGAACATGATGGAACTCATCAACAACATCGCCAAGGCCCACAGCGGTCTGTCGGTGTTCGCTGGTGTGGGCGAGCGTACCCGCGAAGGGAACGACTTCTACCATGAAATGGCCGATTCCGGCGTGGTGAACCTGGAGAAGCTCGAAGAGTCCAAGGTTGCCATGGTGTACGGCCAGATGAACGAGCCCCCAGGCAACCGTCTGCGCGTTGCTCTGACCGGCCTGACCATCGCCGAGTCGTTCCGCGACGAAGGCCGTGACGTGCTGTTTTTCGTGGACAACATCTACCGCTACACGCTGGCCGGTACCGAAGTGTCCGCTCTGCTGGGCCGCATGCCTTCCGCCGTGGGCTACCAACCTACGCTGGCCGAAGAAATGGGCCGTCTGCAAGAGCGTATTACGTCGACCAAGGTCGGCTCGATCACCTCCATCCAGGCCGTGTACGTGCCTGCCGATGACTTGACCGACCCATCGCCTGCCACGACGTTCGCCCACTTGGACTCCACCGTGGTGCTTTCGCGTGACATCGCCTCGCTGGGTATCTACCCTGCCGTGGATCCTCTGGACTCCACCAGCCGCCAGCTGGACCCGAACGTCGTGGGCGAAGACCACTACGCTACGGCCCGTGCGGTGCAAGGCACGCTGCAGCGCTACAAGGAACTGCGCGACATCATCGCCATTCTGGGCATGGACGAACTGGCACCTGAAGACAAGCTGGCCGTGGCCCGCGCTCGCAAGATCCAGCGTTTCCTGTCGCAGCCTTTCCACGTGGCCGAAGTGTTCACGGGCTCGCCAGGCAAGTACGTTCCACTGTCGGAAACCATCCGTGGTTTCAAGATGATCGTGAACGGCGAATGCGATCACCTGCCAGAACAGGCGTTCTACATGGTGGGCACCATTGACGAAGCCTTCGAAAAGGCCAAGAAGGTGGCCTGATTGCCCGGCGGCTGAGCAGCCTACCGCCGCTCGGCCTTCAGCAATCAAGCAACCCACCTTTTCCTAGGAGCAATGATGAACACCATCCACGTTGATGTGGTCAGTGCCGAAGAGTCCATCTTCTCCGGTGAAGCGCGTTTCGTGGCGCTGCCTGGCGAAGCTGGCGAGTTGGGCATCTATCCCCGCCACACCCCGCTGATCACCCGTATCAAGCCGGGCTCGGTGCGCATCGAAATGGCTGACGGTTCCGAAGAGTTTGTCTTCGTGGCCGGTGGCATTCTGGAAGTGCAGCCCAATTGCGTGACTGTGTTGTCCGATACCGCCATCCGTGGCAAGGATCTGGACGACGAGAAGGCCAACGCCGCCAAGGCCTCCGCCGAGGAAGCGCTCAAGAATGCCAAGAGCGAAATCGACCTGGCAAAGGCCCAGTCCGAACTGGCTGTGATGGCGGCGCAGATTGCTGCGCTTCGCAAGTTCCGCCAGAAGAAGTGATTCAGATCTTGGTGGATCTGCCCCAAAACCCGGCTTGGCCGGGTTTTTTTATGCCTGCCTGCTGCAAAACAGCAAGCGGTCATGGAAGTCTGCACTAAGGCAAGGCGGGGGACGTTTCCACCAGGTGAAGTTGCAGACCTTCGCACGCCACGGAAAGCGCATCGCCGCTGTCCGCCTGGAGCAAATGCCGGCTGCTCAGAAAGGCACGCGCTATAGATAGTGAGCGCACGCTCAGCGACAGCGATTCAATCAGCAAGTGGTCTCCTGGAACCAGCTCCAGACAGACATCCGGCATGACTGCAATGGGATGGCCAGGCTGCGAGCCTGTGAGTGCCCGCCAACGGTGCTGGTGTGTTTGCGCATCCGGGGTGCCCATGCGCAGGGCATGCAGTCCGGTGATTCCCAGGGGGCCGCCCCCGCTGTCCTGCAGGGCCTGCCGATGCTGCGCGCGGCGTTCTACCGGCGTTGCGGTTTCGGGCCAGGGGTAGAGGGCCGCACGCCGATCCCACTCGCAAAAGAACACACAACAGCTTGGAGCGGAAAGCTCAAGCAGCACGGAATTGGTGAAATTGGTGACCCTTTCGCCCCGGCTGTTCTCGGACTGGAAGGCGCGGGGAGGCTTGCAAGTGATGCCTGCCTCCATCGCGTGCTCCAGACTTTCGGCCAGGGGCGAAGCAGGCTCCAGAGCAAAACCGTGGATCAAGGGCGGTTGCGCATGGTCGGGAAGATCGCCGTTGGCGGTCGCTGCCCACAATTCGAGGTCTGTGTTGCCCAGATGGACCCAGCCATACGTGGCGAAATCAGTACGTTGCAAGGGCCAGGCCACGGGCAACCCGAAGGTCTCGCTGAAGAGCTGAAACAAAGGCTCGGCTGCGTGAAGGCGCAGCATGACATGGTCGATGGAGCGGTAGCTGGAAGCCATTGAGGTGTTCTGGGCCGGTGACTGGGCCATTGTCAATCTGTTCACGATTGGCAGGGCATAAAAAAGCCGAGGCCCCGTGAGGGGCCTCGGCTTTTGAGCGTGAGACTGCGTCGGCGTGCCGACCGCGGCACCTGCCGTGCAAATTACATGGCGCTGAATTCGCCCGAAGGGATCTTGCCAGTGCGCAGGGCTTCAGCAGCCTGGGCGCGCACAGCAGCGCGGTCAGCCGTGGACGTGTAGGTCACCACACGCGAACCAGCAGGCTCGATGCTGCGGGTCTGGGCCACGGTGGCGGCTTCAGCGGCCACTTCGGCACGGGTGCGGTTCGTGTCGAACTTCAGGGCAAATTGCGAACCATCGGCTTCGTCAGCGTGGGCGCCGAAAGCAGTGAAAGCGGCAACAGCGGCGATAGAGAGGAAACGGACAGACTTGTTCATGGTGAAACTCCAGTGAAATTCAAAAAATAGGGACGAGGTACTTGGCAATACGAAAACGTGTGAACCGTGGATTCAACAAGAATCAACCACGCTCACCCGAAGGGATCTGGCCAGCTCGCAGGGCTTCTGCAGCCTGGGCACGCACGGCAGCGCGGTCAGCCGTGGACGTGTAGGTCAACACACGCGAGCCTGCCGGCTCGATGGAGCGGGTCTGGGCAACGCTGGCGGCTTCTGCCTGCACTTCAGCGCGGGTGCGGTTGGTTTCAAATTTGGTAGCGAATTGCGAAGCATCGGCTTCGTCAGCCTGTGCGCCGAAAGAGGCGAAAGCGGCAACGGCAGCGATGGAGAGGAAGCGGGCGGTGTTGTTCATGATGAAAATCCTTGGAAGTTAAAAAGCGTCTCAAAAAAGCCGGGTCAAAAAACCATTCCTGAACCGGGTTCGGTGAGTCGCCTTGCGGGTTCGGCTCATCGATGGGTTGAACTGTACGCGGGTGAAGTCCAAAGAAAAACCACCGAGTCGCAAACTAACTGTTCCAGTATTGGAAACAATAGGCTGGGAACTTCGGTCGGAGATTTCGTAATGAGCGAGAAGATCGCCTTGAAACAAGGTGTTCTAGAGGAAAACCCTGCGGCTTATTTGGAACAGTGAGAATGCCCCGAAAGACATGCACGGTGCAGGAAGCGCCAGCCACTCCCCCAATAAACCGCGCTTCTGCTGGGCCCGCAAATCGCTTGGACGGGCCGTCAAAAGCCCGCAGCGTCAACCCACTTTCTGGAGGCAACTCCGTGCGATCAGCCTCCCGCCGTGGAGGCTGCGCGCGCGATGTCTAGCGCAGCACCGGTGCGTCCGGCAATTCGTTGTGCCCGGGCGTATCGGGCAGGCGTGGAAAGTGCCGGGCAAGGCGCAACGACACGGCGTCGACGGCCTGTGCGAGGCCCTCTTCGTACTGCTCCTGGCGAAAGCGGGGAGCCATCAGCGCAATCACATCGCGCCATTCGTCCGCTGCCACATGCCGGGCAAGGCCCCTGTCGGCCACGATCTCTATCGCGTGCTCGGGCAGCAGCAGGTAGATCAACACGCCGTTGTTGTGCTCGGTGTCCCACACGCGGTATTTGCTGAACAGCATGAGGGCGCGTTCGCGCGCGCTGGCGTTGCGGCGCAGGTAGCTCCAGGGCAGGCTGGCTTCGGCGACGATGCGGATCTGGCCCGTGTGCTGCTGCTCGCTGGCAGCCACCCGCGCGGCCAGGCGCTCCAGGGTGTCGCCGGGCAGCGCGCGGCGTGCCTGGTGCTCGCCCCAGCGATGGCGGGCCAGGCGCCAGAGGGCGGCCGGTAAGGTCGCTATGGAGGTGGTGGTTGTTGATCCTGGACCCATGTTCACCAGTCCCCCGAGGCGCCGCCGCCTCCAAAATCGCCACCGCCACCCGAGCTGAACCCGCCACTGTCGCTGCTGCTGCCACCGCCGCTCCAGCCTCCGCCGCCGACACCCGCGCCCCAGCCGCCGACCGCCGCACCGCCTCGACCACGCCGTCGGCTGCTGCCACCGCCAGTGCCGCCGAAGATCCAGGTATAGAGCAGCGCGAGCAGGCCCGCGCCGCCCGCCACAATCAGGCTGGAGGTGACCACAAAGGCCAGCAAGCCCACACCGCCGCCCATGAGCAAGCCCCCCAGGCGGCTGCCAAAAATACTGCGCGCCAGCGGCCCGGCCACCATCACACCGAAGAACAGGAAGACGGCGAGGTCCGTCCAGTCGAATCCGTCGCGGCTGGTGTCGGGGCTGTGGGCTGCGGTGCCGCTGTTGCTCGCGGGTGCTGGCAACGCCTCACCGGCGATGCGTGCGGAGATCTGAGTGACGGCGTCACGCAGGCCGCCTGCATAGTCGCTTTGCTGGAACCGGGGCTTCATGGCGCCGTCGATGATGCGCGCCGCTGCAATGTCGGGGATGGCGCCTTCCAGGGTCTTGGCGACCTCGATGCGCATCTTGCGGTCGTTCTTGGCCACGATCACGAGCACGCCGTCACCCACGTCGCGGCGCCCGATCTTCCAGGTGTTGCCCACGCGGTTGGCGAACGATGCAATGTCTTCGGGAGCGGTGGAGGGCACCATCAGCACCACCACCTGCGCGCCCCGGGTCTGCTCCAGCGTTTGCAGCTGCGTCTCCAACGCGGCTTTGTCGGAGGCGCTCAGGGTCCCGGTCTGGTCGATGACGGGGCCGGTGAGCGCGGGCACGGGCAACAGGCCGCCGTCAGCATGCGCCCATGGGAGTGCAGATGCTATTAATAATATAGCTATCAGCGCTTTATAGATAAGCGCTAGGGGCATATTCGCTCAAACTCTCAGCGGTGAGGAGTGCCGTGTTCAAGGCTTGGGCTTGGATGCGGAGAAATCCACGGTGGGCGGCGCGGAGATCTGGGCTTCGTTGGCCACGGTGAAGCTGGGCTTGGGCGCATAGCTGAACGCGATGGCCGTCAGGTTGGTGGGAAAGCTGCGCGCGAGCACGTTGTATTCCTGCACCGTCTGGATGTAGCGGTTGCGCGCCACGGTGATGCGGTTCTCGGTGCCTTCCAGCGTCACGCGCAGGTCGCGAAAGCCCTGGTTGGCCTGCAGCGTGGGATAGCGCTCGGACACCACCATCAGCCGCGACAGCGCGCCCGACAACTCGCCCTGCGCCTGCTGGAACTTGTTGAACGCCTCGGGGTTGTTCAGGGTTTCGGGCGTGACCTGGATCGAGGTGGCTTTGGCGCGCGCCTCGACCACGCGGGTCAGGGTTTCCTGCTCGAAGTTCGCCTCGCCCTTGACGGTGGCGACGATGTTGGGCACGAGGTCCGCACGGCGCTGGTACTGGTTGAGGACCTCGCTCCACGCGGCCTTGGACTGCTCGTCCAGCCGCTGGAAGTCGTTGTAGCCGCAGCCGGTCAATGCGCTCAGCGCCAGCAGGGCGGTCAGCAGGGCAAAAATGCGTTGGATCATGGTGGCTTCGCCAGGTGGAGTTCAGGGACAGTTTGGGGCACAGAGACAAGATGCCAAGGTGCCATCAACCGGCAGCTTGGCTGATTCTGCAACAAGTGCCGTCCCTGGTGCCACTTTCCGGGCGGGCCACAAGGCTTTGGGAGATGGCCGCACAATAGCAACCCGCACATGGCGGGCCGCGTGGCCGCCGCGCCACCTTCCATCCCAGACGCCTCACCAACCACCATGCCCCGTTCTCGCGCCAGCGCCGCCACCCTCGGAGGTTCCTCGGACGAAACCGAAGCCGCGTTCTATGAGGCTTTGCAGCGGGGCGACATCGAGCTTTTGATGTCCTGCTGGGCAGAAGACGACGACATCATCTGCGTGCATCCCGGCGGGCCCCGGCTGCTGGGTGCTGGGGCGATTCGCACGGCGTTCGAGGCGATGTTTTCGCATGGCACGGTGCGGGCGCGGCCGTTGCAGGTGCACCGTGTGGTGGCGCTGACCAGCGCTGTGCACAGCGTGGTCGAGCAGGTCGAGGTGATGCTGCCCGACGGCCTGCACCAGGCCGTGGTGCTGGCCACCAATGTCTATCACAAGACCCCGGAAGGCTGGCGCCTGGTGGCCCACCATGCGAGCCCCGGCGTCGCGCCCGATGCGCAGGTGGTGGACGCCCAACGGCCCGTGCTGCACTGAGTGGTGGGGCCTTGAATCCAAGCCTTTTTAGGGTCTGGCGCTTGATAGGAAAGCGCAAATAGCTATGAAATATGTAGCACCTCGATGGTTGCCCGGTGGACAGCTCCAGACCATCTGGCCAGCCCTGTATTCGCGCCGCGTGTTCGGCCCCCGCCCCGTGTACCGCCGAGAGCGCTGGGACACGCCGGACGGTGACTTTGTAGACGTGGATTTTCTGCAGGAGGAGGGTGCCACGGCGCCTGCGGCACTCCGGCCGCTGTTGGTGGTCTTCCATGGCCTGGAAGGCTCGTCGCGCAGCCATTACTGTGAGGCCTTTGCCGACTGGGCGCGCGAGCGCGGTTGGGCCTGCGCCTTGCCCCATTTCCGGGGTTGCAGTGGCGAGATCAACCTTGCACCCCGCGCCTACCACTCGGGCGACCATGCCGAGATTGGCTGGATGCTGCAGCGCATGCGCGCCTCGCACCAGGGCCCCTTGGTGGCCGTGGGGGTCTCGTTGGGCGGCAATGCGCTCTTGCGCTGGGCGGCCGAGGTGGGCGAAGACGCCGCGCGCAGCGCCGATGCCGTGGCGGCCGTGTGCTCGCCCGTCGATCTGGCCGCAGGGGGGCACGCCATCGGGCGTGGCTTCAACCGACAGGTCTACACACGCATGTTCATGCGCACCCTGGTGCCCAAGGCGCTGCGCAAACTCGCGCAGCACCCCGGGTTGTTCGATCGCCAGGCACTGATGGCGGCGCGCGACCTGTATGCGTTTGACAACGTGTTCACCGCGCCACTGCATGGCTTTCGGAACACCGAGGACTACTGGCAGCGGGCGTCGGCCAAGCCGCTGCTGCACCACATCCGCGTTCCGGCCCTGGTGGTGAATGCGCGCAACGATCCGTTTGTCCCGGCCGCCAGCCTTCCGCTGCCGCACGAGGTGCGCAATGGGTTCGTCACGCTCTGGCAGCCTCCACACGGCGGCCACGTCGGTTTTGCCCATGGCCGCCTGCCGGGGCACGTGCGTGCCATGCCCGACGCGGTGGGCGGGTGGTTGGCGGAACACGCAGGGGCTCGGACGCGGGCGGGCGCACAATCGCCGCATGGATGACATCGTCAAACAGGCGCTGGCCAAGTGGCCCAACGTGCCCGACTGTTATGGCTGGCTGGGCCTGGACGCGCGTGGCCACTGGTACCTGCGCGATGACCAGGCTCAGGCAGCAGGGCCGTTTCCGCAGAGCAAGGGGTCTTTGCTGCAGCATGAAAAGCTCATCGGCTTCATCGCGCGCAATTACGAAGCCGATGGGCAGGGGCGATGGTTCTTTCAGAACGGGCCCCAGCGGGTGTATGTAGAGCTGGAGGCTACGCCCTGGATCTGGCGCATACAGTCCGATTTTTCGGTGGTGTCCCACACGGGCCGTGGCGCGGCGGTGCAAGACTGCCTGGTGGACGCGCAGGGCTACGTCTACCTGACGTCGGCGCTGGGCGTGGGCCTGGTGCATACGCTGGACGTGCCTCTGGTGGCCGAAGCCGTGGAAGCAGGGCGCTGGCTGCCGCAGGAAGTGCTGGCGGAAGAGTTGCCTGATCGCTACGGCTTTGTCATGAGCCCGCAGGGCCAGTGGGGTGCCCGCGAAACCCCTGGGTCACCGCGCATGGTGGATACAAAGCAATCCTGAAAAGCAAAAAAGCCGGTCCACTGAACCGGCTTTTTTTATGCCTGCATGCAATGCCCCAAAGGGTGCGCCGCACATGCCGCAAGGGGAAGGCTTACTTGGCGGCGGCAGCCATGAACTCGACCGCTGCGCGCAGGTCGGCGTCTGACGCCTGGGCTGCACCGCCACGGGGAGGCATTGCGCCCTTGCCCTTGGCCACGCTGTTGTACAGCGCATCGATGCCGGCAGGCAGGCGGGCCGACCAGGCGGCCTTGTCACCAAACTTGGGAGCACCGGCTACGCCTGCAGCATGGCAGACCTGGCAGGCCTGCTTGTACAGGGCTTCGCCTGCGCCCGCGGCGGCGGCCGCTGCCACCGGCGCGGCAGCGGCTGGCGCGGCTTCTGCGGCGGGGGCTGCTGCTGCCACCGGCGTGGCGGGGGCGGCGGGAGCGGCTTCTGCGGCTGCCGGAGCCGCACCAGCCGCAGCGGGTGCTGCAGGCTCAGCAAACTTGGCGCCGGCAGCATTGGCCATGTAGGCCACGGCCCGTGCGATTTCGGTGTCGTTGAAGTCGCCACCACCTTGCGGTGCCATCGCACCCTTGCCCTTCAGGGCGGATTGCACCAGCGTTTCAAAGCCGGTGGCGATGCGGGCCGTCCAGGCGCCAGCGTCGGCAAATTTGGGAGCACCAGCGGCGCCGGTTGCATGGCAGGCGGCGCACTGGCCCTTGTACACCTCTTCGCCAGCCCGGAGAGGGCGGTTGGCGTCACGGATCTCGACCATGCCCACCTTCTGGATGCGCTCGGCAATGGCTTTCTCAGGATTGACGGCACCAGCGGCAGGCTTGTCTGCCGATGTGACGTACAGGACCAAGCCAATGATGGCAAAGATCGGAATCACAAACGAGAAAAGTACCGCGACCAGCAACTGCTTGGGGTTCTTGATCGGGCCGGTATGGGCTTCTTCGTGGTGGTTGTCGCTCATGACGTCCTCTGGTGTATCGGGGGCTTTGATGAAATCAACCTTAAATTATATCTGCGGGGCTGTTGCCTTCGGCTCAGGCCCGCGCGCGCCCTGTATCTCACCCCACACAGCCTGAGCCTGGCACGCGCCCGCAAACCAATGGGGGCCGCGCCAAGCTTGCCGCCGCCTGCGTCAGGAGGGGTTGCCTGCTGCCGTTTCGGGTGCACCGCCGCCCAGGGCCTTGTACAACGCCACCTGGTTTTGCAATTGGGCAAGTTTCACCTGCACTACAGCCTGTTGCGCCGTGAACAGCGAGCGCTGGGCGTCCAGCAGGTCCAGGTAGCTCGACACGCCATTGCGGTAGCGCAGATCAGACAGTTGCAGCCGGGCGGCCTCGGCCTGCGCCTGCAGCTGTTGCGCCTGCGCCTGCTCGCCCAGCGTGGCCTGGCCGGCCAGCGCGTCCGACACTTCGCGAAAGGCCGTCTGGATGGCTTTTTCGTATTGCGCGACGGCGATGCTGCGGCCCGCTTGGGCGCTTTCCAGGTTGGCCTGGTTGCGCCCTGCATCAAAGATGGGCAGCAGCAGGGAGGGTGCAATCGTGAACCCCCACGAGCCGCTCTTGAACAGGCCCGACAGCTCGCCGCTCGCGGTGCCTGCCTGCGCTGTGAGCGAGATACGCGGGAAGAACGCGGCCCTGGCGGCGCCAATGTTGGCATTGGCAGCAATCAGCTGCTGCTCCGCCTGGCGGATGTCGGGGCGGCGGGTCAGTAGTTCGGATGGGAGCCCCGCCGGCAGCTGTGCCATGGCGGGGGCGGCTGCCAGTCTGCTGCCTGTGAGGCTGGCACGAATGTCATCGGGCAGGGCTTGTCCCAACAGCAACGCCAGGGCGTTTTCGTCGAGCGCGCGCTGGCGCTGCTGCTGGGCCAGCGTGGCCCGCGCCGCCTGGGTCAGTGACTCGGCCTGGCGAAAGTCCAGCTCCGAGGCCACGCCTGCATCGAGGCGCATCTTGGTCAAGCGGATGGACTCCTCGCGCGAGGCGAGGGTCTGGCGCGACAGGTCCAGCAGTTCTTCATCGGCCAGAAGGTTCAACCAGCCGTTGGCTACGGCAGCCACGAGGCTGACCTGTGCGGCGTTGCGGCCTTCTTCGGTGGAGAGGTACTGGGCAAGGGCCTGTTCCTTGAGGCTTGCAATGCGGCCAAAGAAGTCGATCTCCCAGGCCGAAACGGCCAGGCCCACGCTGAACGAGTTGGTCAGATCGCCGGACCCTGCGGCGGGCGCGCGGCTCGCGTTGGCGGCCAGGCCCACGCCGGGGTACAGGTCGGCCCTGCGCACCTGGAATGTGGCGCGGGCCTGCTCGATGTTGAGCACGGCCACGCGCAGGTCGCGGTTGTTGGCCAGGGCCACCTCGATGAGCTGGCGCAGCCGGGGCTCGGCAAAATAATCTTGCCAGGGCGCGGCAGTTGCAGTGCCTGGGGCTGCCGCGTCCGTGGTGGCATAGGTGGCCGGCACTGGCGCTGCAGGGCGCTCGTACGTGGGTATGAACGAACAGCCGGCCAGAAGCAGGGCCGTTGCAAGGGCGATGGCGGTAGTGCGTGGGTGATTAGTCATGGGTTCCAACTCCTGCTTCTTCTGCGTGGCGGCGGTTCATCTCCTGCTGGCGCGCGCTGCCCTTGAACAGACTGCGCACCACTACGAAGAAGACGGGCACGAAGAACACGGCCAGCACCGTGCCCGTGATCATCCCGCCCAGCACGCCGGTGCCGATGGCGCGCTGGCTGGCCGAGCCGGCCCCCGACGCAATGGCCAGTGGCAACACCCCGAGGCCAAAGGCCATCGACGTCATAACGATGGGGCGGAACCGCAGGTGGGCCGCCGCCAGTGCCGACTCGATCACGCTCTTGCCCTGGGCTTGCAGGTCCTTCGCAAATTCGATGATCAAAATCGCGTTCTTGGCTGACAGCCCGATGATGGTGATCAGCCCCACCTGGAAGTACACGTCATTGGCATAGCCGCGCAGCAGGGTGGCCAGCAGCACACCCAGCACCCCCAGCGGCACCACGAGAATCACGGCCAGCGGAATCGACCAGCTCTCATACAACGCGGCCAGGCACAAGAACACGGCCAGGATGGCAAAGCTGTAGAGGATCAGCGACTGGGAGCCCGCCAGCTTTTCCTCGCGCGACTGGCCGGTCCATTCGAAGCCGAAGCCTGCAGGCAACTGGCCGGCGAGTTTTTCCATCTCTGCCATCGCTGCGCCCGTGCTGAAACCAGGGGCCGGTGCGCCCGAGATGCGCATGGCGGGATAACCGTTGTAGCGCACCGTCTGCTGTGCGCCGTTGACCCAGCGCGTTGTGGCAAATGCGGAAAGTGGCACAGGTTTGCCCTGGCTGTTGGCGGCGTTGATCTTCAGCAGATCGTCCGGCTGCATGCGTGCAGGCGCATCGGCTTGCACCACCACACGCTGCAGGCGGCCCTGGTTCGGGAAGTCGTTCACATAGCTCGAACCCAGTGCCGTGGACAGTGCCGAGTTGATCGCATCAAACGGCACACCCAGCGCATTGGCCTTGTCGCGGTCGATATCGATCTGCAGCTGGGGCGCGTCTTCCAGTCCATCCGGGCGCACCTGGGTCAGCACCTTGCTTTGCGAGGCCATGCCCAGCAGCTGATTGCGTGCCTTCACCAATGCCTCGTGCCCGGCGCCTCCTCGGTCCTGCAGGCGGAATGTGAAGCCGCTGGCGTTGCCCAGTTCAGGAATGGGAGGAGGGCTCAGCGGGAAGATGAACGCGTCGCGGATGCCCATCAGCCCGCCAAAAGCGCGGTTGGCCACGTCTTGCGCAGACTGACCCGGGCCGTGGCGCTCGCTCCAGTCCTTCAGGGTCACAAAGGCGAGGGCCGCATTCTGGCCCTGGCCGGAAAAGCTGAAACCCAGCACACCCACCATGCTTTGAACTTCGGGCTGCTTGAGGATGAATTCCTCAACCTGTTGCATCACGGCCAGCGTGCGTTCCTGTGTCGCACCGGGGGGCAGTTGCACATTGACGATGATGTTGCCCTGGTCTTCGCTGGGCAGGAACGAGGTGGGCAAGCGCATGTACACCACGGTCACGGCGCCGATGATGGCGGCGTAAATGACCAGGTAGCGCGCGGCCCGCTTGAGCATGCGCGCAACAAAGCCTTCGTACCCCTTGGCCGTGCGTGAGAAGCTGCGGTTGAACCAGCCGAAAAAGCCGCGTTTTTCATGGTGGTGGCCGGCTTCTACGGGCTTGAGCAGCGTCGCGCACAGTGCCGGTGTGAGCGACAGCGCCATGAAGGCCGAGAAAGCGATGGATGCCACCATCACCGCCGAGAATTGGCGGTAGATGTTGCCGGTGGACCCGGCAAAGAAGGCCAAAGGTACGAACACCGAGATCAGCACCACGGTCACGCCGATGATGGCGCCCGAGATCTGGCGCATGGCCTTGCGGGTCGCCTCCAGTGGCGAAAGACCCTCCTCGCTCATGATGCGCTCGACGTTCTCCACCACCACGATGGCATCGTCCACCACGATGCCGATGACCAGCACCATGCCGAACATGGTCAGCACATTGATCGAGAAACCCAGCGCCAGCAGTGTGGCGAACGTACCCAGCAGTGCGATGGGCACCACGATGGTCGGGATGATGGTGTAGCGCCAGTTCTGCAGGAACAGGAACATCACCAGGAACACCAGCGCCACGGCTTCCAGCAGTGTCTTGGCCACCTGGGTGATGGAGATGTCCACGAAGCGCGAGCTGTCGTAGGGGATGCTCCAGCTCATGCCCTCGGGGAAGTAGCGGGAGAGTTCATCCATCTTGGTGCGCACGGCCTTGGCGGCTTCGAGGGCATTGCCGCTGGGAGACAGTTGCACGCCGATGCCTACGGCGGGCTTGCCGTTCAGGCGTGCAGCCGTGGCATAGGCCTGTCCGCCCAGCTCGACACGCGCCACGTCCTTGATGCGGACCGTGGAGCCATCGGTGTTGGCGCGCAGCACGATGTTGCCGAACTGCTCCACGCTGGAGAGCTGTCCGTTGACCACCACGGTGGCCGCGATGCCCTGGCCCGCCACATTGGGCAGGTCGCCGATGGTGCCGCTGGCCACCTGCGCGTTCTGCGCACGGATGGCGGCTGTGATCTCGGCCGCCGAGAGGTTGAAGCTCACCATCTTGGCCGGGTCGATCCAGATGCGCATGGCACGCTCGGTACCGAACAGCTGGGCTTGGCCAATGCCTTTCAGGCGCTGCAGTTCGGGCACCACGTTGCGCGATGCGTAGTCGCCCAGCGCCACCGTGTCCGTGGCCGGATTGGTGGACGAGAGCATGGTGAACAGCAGGAAGTTGGAGCGCGACTTGTCCACGCGCACGCCTTGCTGGGTCACGGCCGAGGGCAGGCGTGGCGTGGCTCGCGAGAGCCGGTTCTGCACATCGACCTGAGCCAGGTCGGCGTTGGTGCCGGGCTGGAAGCTCAGGGTGATGCTGCCGGAGCCATCGGCCTGCGCGACGGACTCCATGTAGATCAGCCCGGGTGAGCCGTTCATCTCGCGTTCAATCACCGACAGCACGCTGTCTTCGAGGGTTTGCGCAGAGGCGCCAGGGTAGGCCGCGTTGATGACGATGGACGGCGGCGCGACAGGGGGATACTGGGCGATCGGCAACTGCGTGATCGCCACCCCGCCCATCACCATGATGAACAAGGCAATCACCCATGCAAAGATGGGGCGGTCGATAAAGAACTTGGCCATGCTGGAATGCCCCTTATGGCTTCGATGCCGAAGCGGCCGATGCAGCAGGTGTGGCGGCCTGTGCCGAAGGCGCCCCCGGAGCTTGCCATGGAACGGGTTTTACGGGCGTGCCGGGAGGCAGCATCTGCAGCTTCTGGAAACCGTCCACCATGATCTTTTCCCCGGCCTTCAGCCCCTCAAGAACCACCCAACGGTTGTTTTGTGCGGCGCTGACCTTGATGGTGCGCTGGGACACCTTGCCGTCTTCGCCCACCACGCTCACGGTGTCGCCCTGCTGGGTGCGCGTGACAGCCTGCTGAGGCAGAGTGATGGCATTGCTGGCCTGGGCTTGCTCAATGCGCACGCGCAGGTAAAGGCCGGGCAACAGCTCGCCCTTGGGGTTGGGCACCTCGGCGCGCAGCGTGACCTGGCCCGTGGTGGCATCCACCGACAGGTCGGTGAACAGCAGCTTTCCTGTCTGGGCGTACTCCGAACCATCGCCCATCACGAGTTTGACACTGGCGGCCTCTGCGCTGCCTGCACGCTTGAACTGTCCACTTTCCATGGCCCGTCGCAACTGAAAGACGTCGCCGGCCGACTGGGTGAAGTTCACGTACACGGGGTCGATCTGCTGCACCACCGCCAGGGGCGTTGCTTCGCCTTGTCCCACGAGCGCACCTTCGGTAACCAGAGCCCGGCCGATACGGCCCGAGATAGGCGAGGTCACACTGGCATAACCCAGGTTGATGTCTGCCGTACGTACGGCAGCCCGGGCAGTGGCCACATCTGCCTGTGCCTGCTTTTCGGCAGCTTCGGCATTCACAAAATCCTGTTTGCTGATGGCGTTGGCACTCACCAGCGGGCGGTAGCGTTCCACTTGAGCACTGGCCTGTGCGAGGTTGGCCTGGGCCTTGGCCAGGCCAGCGCGCGCGCTTTCCGATGCGGCGGCGTAGGGGGCGGGGTCAATGCGGAACAGCGACTGCCCTGCCTTCACATCACTGCCTTCCTTGAAAAGGCGCTGCTGCAGGATGCCTGCGGCGCGAGCACGTACTTGTGCAACCCGCGAGGCCTCCACACGGCCCGGCAATTCGGTGATCAAGCCGACATCGCCAGGCGTTGCCGTCACCACACCCACCTCAACAGGTGGCATTTGCGGCCCTCCAGCGGGTGCTTGGCCATCCGTCTTGCCACAAGAGGCGAGAAACAGTGTTGTTGCTGTCAAGGCAACCAGAGAGACAGCCCTGCGGGTGGGAAAGGCGCTAAAGGAGGGAGTTGCAGATGCATCACGCAGCATGGGAGTCCTTTTTGATGGGCGTCAAGGAATCGGGTTGTAGGGGATGGGCCGCTTGTCGAGGGCCCGACCAGGCCAGAGCCCGACAAAATAAGTGCGCGATTATACATACAGACATGAATGTATAATTGTGACGGCTGATGCCTTTGCGGATCGTGTGGGTACGTAGTGTGTAGAACGAGGAGACAAATACCAATGGCGCGTCGAACCAAGGAAGATGCGGTTGCCACGCGCAACGGCTTGATTGATGCGGCGGAGCAGGTTTTTCGAGAGAAGGGGGTCTCACGCGCTTCGCTGAGTGATATTGCGCAGGCTGCGGGGGCTACGCGGGGAGCGATCTACTGGCACTTCAAGGACAAGGTGGATCTTTTCAATGCCATGATGGATCGGGTGACACTTCCGCTGGAGCAAGGCTACGGGGAGTTTGAGAGCAGTACCTGCCCAGACCCTGTGCAGCGATTACGCGCGGTGATGGCGCTCGTGCTGCGCGGCGTTGCTTCAGATGAGCGAACGCGCAGGGTTTTTGAGATTGCGCTCTACAAAGTAGAGTATGTGAGTGAGCTTGTGGGGGTGCGTGACCGCCATGTGGCTGCGTCGGAGGGTTTTACGCAGCAGCTGGCGCGTGATTTCGCGTTGGGGGCGCAGCACCAGGGGGTTGTCTTGCCGATGGCTCCGATCGAGGCGGCGATTGGTTTGCACGCCCTGTTCGATGGCTTGATTCGGAACTGGATCCTGAGCGAGGGTAATTTTGATCTTGTGGGTGTTGGTGGTGCCTGTACCGATGCCTTTTTGTTGGGGCTGGGGCTCTCACTGCCGGTGTCCTTGGGTGCCGAGGTCAGTAGTCTTCCTTCCTGATACGCCATCCATTTTGTCGTCGTGCGGGAGTCGGTTGTGATTGATTCCTTTGGTGTGTGGTGACGTGCGATAATGTGAAGCTGTGCCATTTCGGTCGTGCGGCTGTAGCTCAGTGGATAGAGTATTGGCCTCCGAAGCCAAGGGTCGTGGGTTCGATCCCCGCCAGCCGCACCATGAATTTGTATAGCTTTGCCTCCTGTCCTGGATGTGGCGTGGTGGTTTGGCCTTACGAATTTCTCCGGACTGCAAAAAACTGGTGCTATAATTCGAAATTCTCCGGAGGGGTGCCCGAGTGGCTAAAGGGGGCAGACTGTAAATCTGTTGGCTTACGCCTACACTGGTTCGAATCCAGTCCCCTCCACCAGTTAGCAGAAGTGATGAGGTTGTTGTTTGGTCTCGTTTTTTCGGGGCTGGACGCGCAGAGACTGTTGGTCGATGCGGGAGTAGTTCAATGGTAGAACCCTAGCCTTCCAAGCTAATGACGCGGGTTCGATTCCCGTCTCCCGCTCCATTGCTTGTTGTGCTGGTTTGTTGAGTTAGAGATTTTGATGTCGCGCGAGCGGTGTCAAGTTGCCCATGTGGCTCAGTGGTAGAGCACTCCCTTGGTAAGGGAGAGGTCGCGGGTCCGATTCCCGCCATGGGCACCACTTTCAGGTGCGTCCGATTCTGGTTGCGCCGAGATCCAGTTGTATTGGTATAGATTTTTTTCGGAGTCGGAAAAATGGCAAAAGGTAAGTTCGAGCGCACCAAGCCTCACGTCAACGTGGGCACAATCGGCCACGTGGACCATGGCAAGACGACGCTGACGGCGGCCATCGCTACCGTGCTGTCCGCCAAGTTCGGCGGTGAAGCCAAGGCATACGACCAGATCGATGCAGCGCCCGAAGAAAAGGCCCGCGGTATCACGATCAACACCGCCCACGTGGAATACGAAACGGCCAACCGCCACTACGCCCACGTGGACTGCCCTGGCCACGCCGACTATGTGAAGAACATGATCACCGGCGCAGCCCAGATGGACGGCGCTATCCTGGTGTGCTCGGCTGCTGACGGCCCCATGCCCCAGACCCGCGAGCACATCCTGCTGGCTCGCCAAGTGGGCGTGCCTTACATCATCGTGTTCCTGAACAAGTGCGACATGGTGGACGACGAAGAACTGCTCGAACTCGTCGAAATGGAAGTGCGCGAACTCCTGGACAAGTACGACTTCCCAGGCGACGACACCCCCATCATCCGTGGTTCTGCCAAGCTCGCCCTGGAAGGCGACAAGGGCAAGCTGGGTGAAGAAGCCATCATGAAGCTGGCTGAAGCGCTGGACACCTACATCCCCACGCCAGAGCGCGCTGTGGACGGTGCCTTCCTGATGCCCGTGGAAGACGTGTTCTCCATCTCCGGCCGTGGCACCGTGGTGACCGGTCGCGTTGAGCGCGGCATCATCAAGGTCGGCGAAGAAATCGAAATCGTCGGTATCCGCGACACGCAAAAGACCATCTGCACCGGCGTGGAAATGTTCCGCAAGCTGCTGGACCAAGGTCAAGCTGGCGACAACGTCGGCCTGCTGCTGCGCGGCACCAAGCGCGAAGATGTGGAGCGCGGCCAAGTGCTGTGCAAGCCCGGCTCGATCAAGCCCCACACCCACTTCACCGCTGAAGTGTATGTTCTGAGCAAGGACGAAGGCGGCCGTCACACGCCCTTCTTCAACAACTACCGCCCTCAGTTCTACTTCCGCACGACCGACGTGACCGGCGCCATCGAGCTGCCAGCCGACAAGGAAATGGTCATGCCTGGTGACAACGTGTCGATCACTGTGAAGCTGATCAACCCCATCGCCATGGAAGAAGGTCTGCGCTTCGCTATCCGCGAAGGCGGCCGTACCGTGGGCGCTGGCGTCGTGGCCAAGATCATTGCTTAATTAGCAAGGTATACAGGGGTATAGCTCAATTGGCAGAGCGTCGGTCTCCAAAACCGAAGGTTGTAGGTTCGATTCCTACTGCCCCTGCCACTTGAATGTGGCCCAAAACAAGCCCGCCAGACCCTGGCGGGCTTCGGTGTCTTAAGTGATGCCGTGCATCGGAAGCAGGAAATACTCAAAGATGGCCACTTCACAGGTTGAAACAGTCAATACAGGCGCAGACAAGGCCAAGCTCGCTGCGGTGGTGGCCCTGGTCATCGCTTCGGTTGCAGGCTTCTATTTGTTGGGAAAACAAGGCGCTGTGGTGCAGTGGGCTGCGCTGATCGTTGGGCTGGCTGCTGCTGCTGGCGTGTTCTTGGTGTCGGAGTCCGGTCGCCAGTTCGTTGCCTTTGCCAAAGACGCTTGGCGCGAGGTGAAGAAGGTCGTTTGGCCCACCCGCAAGGAAACCCTGCAGATGACGGCCTACGTATTCGCCTTTGTGGTGATCATGGCCCTTTTCCTGTGGTTCACTGACAAGACGCTGGAATGGGTCTTGTACGACTTGATTTTGGGCTGGAGAAAGTCATGACAACCGCTGCGGAAATCACTGGAGCAGAAGCTCCTGCAGGCTCTTCTGCTTCGGCAAATCCCGATCTGCGTTGGTACATTGTCCATGCCTACTCGGGCATGGAAAAGGCTGTGGAGCGCAATATTCAGGAGCGGATTGGTCGCTCGGGTATGCAGGACAAGTTTGGTCGCATTCTGGTGCCGACCGAGGAAGTGGTCGAAATGAAGAACGGCCAGCGCAAGACGACAGAGCGTCGCTTGTTTCCTGGCTATGTGTTCGTCGAGATGGTGATGGACGATGACACTTGGCATCTGGTGAAGCACACCAACAAGGTGACGGGGTTTGTAGGGGGGGCGAAAAATCGCCCTGCGCCGATTTCTGAAGAGGAAGTCCAGAAAATCGTCAGTCAGATGCAGGAAGGTACAGACAAGCCTCGCCACAAGATCGAATTCATGGTCGGCGAACTTGTACGTGTCAAAGAAGGTCCCTTCACCGACTTCAATGGTTCGGTTGAAGAGGTCAATTACGAAAAGAGCCGCGTGCGGGTCTCCGTGATGATTTTTGGTCGCTCCACGCCCGTCGAGCTGGAGTTTGGGCAGGTCGAAAAGACATAGGTCTTTCGGATAACACCTAAGTTCTTCCTGGCAAGGCCAGGGTAAGCAGTTGGATGCCGCACTTTTCGACTCGGTGCGAACATCGTGATAGCGAGTCGTTAACCCCGGGGAGCCAGTTGTTGCGTGGTGCGACAACAGCGTTATGACCCGTAAGGAGTAAAACATGGCGAAAAAAATCGTCGGTTTTATCAAGCTGCAAGTTCCAGCTGGTAAGGCCAATCCATCCCCACCCATCGGCCCAGCACTGGGTCAACGTGGTCTCAACATCATGGAGTTCTGCAAGGCATTCAATGCGCAGACCCAAGGTGTGGAGCCAGGTCTGCCACTGCCCGTGGTCATCACGGCGTTCGCGGACAAGAGCTTTACCTTCATCATCAAGACGCCGCCTGCGACGACTCTGATCAAGAAGGCTATCAAGCTCGAAAAGGGTTCTTCCAATCCGCTGAAGACCAAGGTTGGCAAGATCACGCGCGAACAGCTCGAAGAAATCGCCAAGACCAAGATGAAGGACATGAATGCTGCGAATGTTGACGCTGCTGTCCGTACGCTGGCTGGTTCCGCTCGCTCGATGGGCGTGACGGTGGAGGGTTTGTAAATGGCCAAGTTGACAAAAAAGCAAAAGGCCCTGCAGGGCAAGGTTGACAGCACCAAGCTGTACGCCTTTGCAGATGCCGTGGTTCTGGTGAAGGAAGCTGCTACTGCTAAGTTCGATGAATCCATCGACGTGGCTGTTCAGCTGGGCATTGATGCCAAGAAGTCCGACCAGGTGGTGCGTGGCGCTGTAGTGTTGCCCAACGGTACTGGCAAGACGACCCGTGTGGCCGTCTTTGCGCAAGGTGCCAAGGCGGAAGAAGCCAAGGCTGCTGGCGCTGACATCGTTGGCATGGATGACCTGGCTGCCATGGTGAAGGCTGGTGACATGCCCTTCGATGTGGTGATCGCTGCTCCTGACGCCATGCGCGTTGTGGGTACCCTGGGTCAGATCCTTGGCCCACGTGGCCTGATGCCAAACCCCAAGGTGGGCACGGTTACTCCCGACGTGGCTACGGCTGTGAAGAACGCCAAGGCTGGTCAGGTGCAGTTCCGTGTGGACAAGGCCGGTATCGTGCACAGCACTATTGGCCGCCGCTCGTTCGACAATGAAAAGCTGCAAGGTAACCTGGCTGCACTGATCGACGCTCTGAACAAGGCCAAGCCTGCTTCGAGCAAGGGTCTGTACCTGCGCAAGGTCGCTGTGTCCTCCACGATGGGCGTTGGCGTCCGCGTGGACACACAATCCATCGCAGCGTAATTGCGGTAAAAAATCTTCGGGCCTGCAAGGGCCTGATGTGGTGGGCTGGGGTGGTGCAACAACCATCTCCAGGCCATCCAAGACCGTTGGTGTGCTGCCTTGCACTTAATCCCTCCGGGGCCAACGCAGATGGCGATCCCGCTGCAGATGGAATTCATTCCGAAACAGTTGGTCGCTGCAACAAGAGCGTGTACGAGGGCGCAAGCCTGAATGCACAATTTAAGGAGTAGACCTTGAGTCTTAATCGCAGTGAGAAAGAAGCGGTCATCAGTGAAGTGACCAGCCTCGCCGCTAAAGCTCAAACGCTTGTGATCGCGGAATACCGTGGCATCACGGTCGCCGACATGACCAAACTGCGTGTGGAAGCTCGCAGCAAGGGCGTGAACCTGAGTGTTCTGAAGAACACTTTGGCCCGCCGTGCTGTGGCTGGCAGCGCGTTTGACGTGGTGGCTGACCAGATGACCGGTCCTCTGATCTATGGCTTCTCCGAAGACGCCGTGGCTGCCGCGAAAGTGGTGGCTGACTTTGCGAAAACCAACGACAAGCTGGTGATTCGCGGTGGCGCTTTCGGTGGTAAGGCCCTGGACGTGAACGGCGTTAAGCAACTGGCCAACATTCCTTCCAAGGAAGTTCTGCTGGCTCAGATTTGTGGCTTGCTTATGTCCCCCATGTCGCGTACGGCCGTTGTGCTGGGCGCACTGGCGGCGAAAAAAGGCGAAGGCGCAGCCGCACCGGCCGCCGAACCTGTTGCGGCTTGATAGCCCGGCAGACAACCAACACAATTGTTAGGAAATCAAAATGGCATTCGATAAAGACGCATTTTTGACCGCGCTGGACAGCATGACGGTTCTGGAACTCAATGACTTGGTGAAGGCCATTGAAGAGAAGTTTGGCGTGAGCGCTGCAGCCATGGCTGCTCCTGCTGCCGCTGGTGGTGGCGCTGGCGCTGCTGCTGCTGAAGAAAAGACGGAATTCAACGTGGTGCTGACCGAAGCCGGCGCCAACAAGGTGTCCGTCATCAAGGCAGTGCGCGAAATCACCGGCCTGGGCCTCAAGGAAGCCAAGGATCTGGTGGACGGCGCTCCCAAGAACGTCAAGGAAGGCATTGCCAAGGCCGACGCCGAAGCAGCCGTCAAGAAGCTGGTGGAAGCCGGCGCCAAGGCCGAACTCAAGTAATTCGGTCTTGCTCAAGGGCTGGAGTGCTCCTCAAAGGGCCTCCAGCCTTTGGTGCTTTCAGAGCGCACCCGAAAGCCGCCGTGCAAACGCTGGTTTTTGAGTGTCTTCTGACAACCCCGACAGCAGAAGACGCCTTGGTTCGGGTGATGTGCAACGCATCACCGTCCGCCATGGTTGGTAGTGGCCAACCGCCAAGCCCGTAAGGACAGCGCTCCTTGCGGGTCAGTCGTCGAAGACCCAGGACTCATGTCTTTGCCCGGAGATCTCATGGCCTATTCCTACACCGAACGCAAGCGAATTCGCAAAAGTTTCGGCACCCGCGATAGCGTGCTCGAAGTTCCTTATCTGCTGCAGATGCAGAAGGACGCCTACACCGCTTTCTTGCAGGCTGATAAAGCACCCCAGAAAAGAACCATCGAAGGCCTTCAGGCTGCATTCGACGCTGCCTTTCCTATCGTCTCCCACAACGGTTTTGTGGAGATGAAGTTCATTGAATACAACCTGGCCAAGCCGGCTTTTGATGTGCGCGAGTGCCAGACCCGTGGTCTGACTTTCGCCTCGGCCGTGCGCGCCAAGGTGCAACTGATCATTTATGACCGCGAGTCCTCGACCTCGCAGTCCAAGGTGGTCAAGGAAGTGAAGGAGCAAGAGGTCTACATGGGTGAAGTGCCTTTGATGACCGACAAGGGCTCGTTCATCATCAACGGCACCGAGCGTGTGATCGTGTCGCAGCTGCACCGTTCGCCGGGTGTATTTTTCGAGCATGACAAGGGCAAGACCCACAGCTCGGGCAAGCTGCTGTTCTCTGCACGCATCATTCCTTACCGTGGTTCGTGGCTCGACTTCGAGTTCGACCCCAAGGACATCCTGTACTTCCGCGTGGACCGTCGCCGCAAGATGCCGGTCACGATCCTGCTCAAGGCCATCGGCCTGAATCCAGAATCTATCCTGGCGAACTTCTTCGTCAACGATAACTTCCGTCTGATGGACAGCGGTGCACAAATGGAATTTGTGTCCGAGCGTCTGCGTGGTGAAGTGGCCCGTTTTGACATCACCGACAAGTCTGGCAAGGTTGTTGTGGCCAAGGACAAGCGTGTCACGGCTCGCCACACCCGCGAACTGGAACAGTCTGGCACGACGCACATCAGCGTGCCGGAAGACTTCCTGATCGGTCGTGTCGTGGCCCGCAACATTGTGGATGCGGACACTGGTGAGATCATCGCCAAGGCCAATGACGAGCTGACCGAAGCGCTGCTCAAGAAGCTGCGCAGCGCTGGTGTGCAAGACGTACAGTGCATCTACACCAATGAACTCGACCAGGGGGCGTACATGTCGCAGACCCTGCGCATCGACGAAACGGTGGACGAATTTGCTGCACGCGTGGCCATTTACCGCATGATGCGCCCTGGCGAGCCGCCAACGGAAGACGCCGTGCAGGCCCTGTTCCAGCGCCTGTTCTACAACCCCGACACGTACGACCTGTCGCGTGTGGGCCGCATGAAGTTCAATGCCAAGATTGGCCGCGACGAATCCACTGGCCCCATGGTGCTGTCTAACGAAGACATCCTGGCTGTGGTCAAGATTCTGGTGGACCTGCGCAACGGCAACGGCGAAGTCGATGACATCGATCACCTGGGCAACCGCCGCGTGCGTTGCGTGGGCGAACTGGCCGAAAACCAGTACCGCACGGGCCTGGCACGTATCGAAAAGGCGGTGAAAGAACGTCTGGGCCAGGCCGAGCAAGAGCCGCTGATGCCCCACGACCTGATCAACAGCAAGCCGATCTCGGCTGCCCTGAAGGAATTCTTCGGCGCGTCGCAGCTGTCGCAGTTCATGGACCAGACCAATCCGCTCGCCGAAATCACGCACAAGCGCCGTGTTTCCGCCCTGGGCCCGGGTGGTCTGACCCGCGAACGCGCAGGCTTCGAAGTGCGCGACGTGCACGTAACCCATTACGGCCGCGTCTGCCCTATCGAAACGCCTGAAGGCCCGAACATCGGCCTGATCAACTCGCTGGCTCTGTACGCTCGGCTGAACGAGTACGGTTTCATCGAAACCCCTTACCGTCGCGTGGTGGATGGCAAGGTCACGAACGAGATCGACTACCTCTCGGCCATCGAAGAAGGCAAGTACGTGATCGCGCAGGCCAACGCCGTGCTCGACAAGGATGGCCGTTTGACGGGTGATCTGGTGTCTGCCCGTGAGAAGGGTGAATCCATTCTGTGTGGTGCAGACCGCGTGCAGTACATGGACGTGTCGCCCGCGCAGATCGTGTCGGTCGCGGCTTCGCTGGTGCCCTTCCTGGAACACGATGATGCGAACCGCGCGCTGATGGGCGCCAACATGTCGCGCCAGGCCGTGCCAGTGCTGCGTCCTGAAAAGCCGCTGGTGGGCACGGGCATCGAGCGCGTGGCTGCCGTGGACTCGGGCACCGTCGTGACGGCGACCCGTGGCGGTGTGGTGGACTATGTGGATGCGACCCGTATCGTGATCCGCGTCAACGATGCCGAAGCCGTGGCCGGTGAAGTGGGTGTGGACATCTACAACCTCATCAAGTACCAGCGTTCCAACCAGAACACCAATATCCACCAGCGCCCCATCGTCAAGAAGGGCGACATGCTGGTCAAGGGTGACGTGATCGCCGACGGCGCATCGACGGACTTCGGCGAAATCGCCATCGGCCAGAACATGCTGATCGCGTTCATGCCTTGGAACGGCTACAACTTCGAAGATTCGATCCTGATCTCCGAACGCGTGGTGGCCGAAGACCGCTATACCTCGATCCACATCGAGGAACTCGTGGTCATGGCGCGTGACACGAAGCTGGGCGCTGAAGAAATCACGCGCGACATTCCGAACCTGTCTGAGCAGCAACTGAACCGCCTGGACGAGTCCGGCATCATCTACGTGGGCGCCGAAGTGCAGCCTGGCGATACGCTGGTCGGCAAGGTCACGCCCAAGGGCGAAACGACGCTCACGCCTGAAGAGAAGCTGCTGCGCGCCATCTTCGGCGAGAAGGCTTCCGACGTGAAGGATACCTCGCTGCGCGTGGACCAGGGCTCGTCGGGCACCGTGATCGACGTGCAGGTCTTCACCCGCGAAGGCATCCAGCGCGACAAGCGCGCCCAGCAGATCATCGACGATGAACTCAAGCGCTTCCGCCTGGACCTGAACGACCAGCTGCGCATCGTGGAGGCTGACGCCTTCGACCGTATCGAAAAGCTGCTGAACGGCCGTGTGGCCAACGGCGGCCCGCAGAAGTTGGCCAAGGGCACGAAGATCGACAAGGCCTACCTGTCTTCCGTCGAGAAGTTCCACTGGTTCGACATCCGCCCGGCTGAAGACGAAGTAGCTACGCAACTTGAGTCCATCAAGAACGCGCTGGAGCAGACGCGCCACAGCTTCGACCTGGCTTTTGAAGAAAAGCGCAAGAAGCTCACGCAAGGCGACGAGTTGCCAGCTGGAGTGCTGAAGATGGTCAAGGTGTACTTGGCCGTCAAGCGCCGTCTGCAGCCAGGTGACAAGATGGCCGGCCGCCACGGTAACAAGGGTGTGGTCTCCAAGATCGTTCCGGTCGAAGACATGCCTTACATGGCTGACGGCACACCTGCCGATATCGTTCTGAACCCGCTGGGCGTGCCCTCGCGGATGAACATTGGTCAGGTGCTGGAAGTCCACCTGGGCTGGGCCGGCAAGGGCATTGGCCAACGCATCGGCAACATGCTGCAGGAACAGGCCAAGGCCGCCGACATGCGCAAGTTCCTCGAAGAGGTGTACAACTCGCGCGGCCGCACGGAAGACCTGTCGCTGCTCAGCGATGACGACGTGATGGCCATGGCTGCCAACCTGACCAACGGTGTGCCTTATGCGACGCCCGTGTTCGATGGTGCTTCGGAAGAAGAAATCAAGGACATGCTCAAGATCGCCTACCCAGACGACATTGCAGAGCGCAAGGGCCTCACGCCCACCCGCACGCAGGCGTACCTGTTCGATGGCCGTACGGGCGAGCGCTTTGAGCGTCCGACCACCATTGGTTACATGCACTACCTGAAGCTGCACCATTTGGTGGACGACAAGATGCATGCCCGCTCGACCGGTCCTTACTCGCTCGTCACGCAGCAGCCGCTGGGTGGTAAGGCGCAGTTTGGTGGCCAGCGTTTCGGGGAAATGGAAGTGTGGGCGCTGGAAGCATACGGCGCCGCCTACGTCCTGCAGGAAATGCTGACCGTGAAGTCCGACGACGTGGTGGGCCGTACCAAGGTGTACGAATCCATTGTCAAGGGCGAACACGCCATCGAAGCCGGCATGCCGGAATCGTTCAACGTGCTGGTCAAGGAAATCCGTTCGCTGGGCCTGGACATCGAGCTGGAACGCTCCTAAGCAGAAAAGGAAAGAGTCACTATGAAATCGCTACTCGACCTGTTCAAGCAATTCACGCCGGACGAGCATTTCGATGCCATCCGCATCGGCATGGCTTCTCCCGAAAAGATCCGTTCGTGGTCTTTTGGCGAAGTGAAGAAGCCCGAAACCATCAACTACCGCACTTTCAAGCCCGAGCGCGACGGCCTGTTCTGCGCCAAGATTTTTGGTCCCATCAAGGACTACGAATGCCTGTGCGGCAAGTACAAGCGCCTCAAGCACCGCGGCGTGATCTGCGAGAAGTGCGGCGTTGAGGTCACGCAGACCAAGGTGCGCCGCGAGCGCATGGGCCACATCGACCTGGCCGCGCCCTGCGCCCACATCTGGTTCCTGAAGTCGCTGCCATCGCGTCTGGGCCTGGTGCTGGACATGACGCTGCGCGACATTGAGCGCGTGCTGTACTTTGAAGCTTATGTGGTGACCGACCCCGGCATGACGCCGCTGAAGAAGTTCAGCATCATGTCCGAGGACGACTACGACGCCAAGCGCAAGGAATACGGCGATGAATTCATCGCCAAGATGGGCGCTGAGGGTATCAAGGACCTGCTGGAATCCATCGACATCGACATGTCGATTGAGCGCCTGCGTGGCGACCTCACCGGCTCTGAAGTCAAGGTCAAGAAGAACGCCAAGCGCCTGAAGGTGCTGGAAGCGTTCAAGAAGTCGGGCATCAAGCCCGAGTGGATGGTGCTCGAAGTGCTGCCCGTGCTGCCACCGGACCTGCGTCCGCTGGTGCCGCTGGACGGCGGCCGCTTTGCGACCTCCGACCTGAACGACCTGTACCGCCGCGTCATCAACCGCAACTCGCGTCTGCGCCGCCTGCTGGAGCTGAAGGCCCCTGAAATCATCGCCCGCAACGAAAAGCGGATGCTGCAGGAAGCTGTTGACTCGCTGCTGGACAACGGCCGCCGTGGCAAGGCCATGACGGGCGCCAACAAGCGCGCGCTGAAGTCGCTGGCCGACATGATCAAGGGCAAGTCCGGCCGTTTCCGCCAGAACTTGCTGGGCAAGCGCGTGGACTACTCCGGTCGTTCCGTGATTACCGTGGGCCCAACGCTCAAGCTGCACCAGTGCGGCCTGCCCAAGCTGATGGCGCTGGAGCTGTTCAAGCCTTTCATCTTCTCGCGCCTCGAAGCCATGGGCATCGCGACGACGATCAAGGCCGCCAAGAAGGAAGTCGAATCCGGCACCCCCGTGGTGTGGGACATCCTGGAAGAGGTGATCAAAGAGCACCCCGTGATGCTGAACCGTGCGCCTACGCTGCACCGTTTGGGTATCCAGGCCTTTGAGCCCATCCTGATCGAAGGCAAGGCCATTCAGCTGCACCCCCTCGTTTGCGCGGCCTTCAACGCCGACTTCGACGGTGACCAGATGGCTGTCCACGTCCCGCTGTCGGTGGAAGCGCAGATGGAAGCCCGCACGCTGATGCTGGCCTCCAACAACGTGCTGTTCCCTGCGTCGGGCGAACCCTCCATCGTTCCTTCGCAGGACGTGGTGCTGGGCCTGTACTACGCCACCCGCGATCGCATCAACGGCAAGGGTGAAGGCTTGGTGTTTGCCGATACCGGAGAAGTGCAACGTGCTCTGGACGCTGGCGAGGTCGAACTGGCCGCCAAGATCACGGTGCGCATGACCGAGTGGACCAAGAACAAGGAAACGGGCGAATTCGTTCCGTCCACCTCGCTCGTGGAAACCACGGCCGGCCGTGCGCTGCTGTCCGAGATTCTTCCCAAGGGCCTGCCGTTCTCCAACATGAACAAGGCGCTCAAGAAGAAGGAAATCTCGCGCCTGATCAACGTCTCGTTCCGCAAGTGCGGTCTGAAGGAAACGGTCGTGTTCGCCGACAAGCTGCTGCAAAACGGCTTCCGTCTGGCCACGCGCGCCGGCATCTCGATCGCCATTGATGACATGCTGGTGCCGCCACAAAAGGCCGGCATCATCGAGCGTTCCGAGAAGGAAGTGAAGGAGATCGAACAGCAGTATGTGTCCGGTCTGGTCACCTCTGGCGAGCGCTACAACAAGGTGGTGGACATCTGGGGCAAGGCCGGCGACGAAGTGTCCAAGGTGATGATGGCCCAGTTGTCCAAGCAGAAGGTCATGGACCGCCACGGCAAGGAAGTGGACCAGGAGTCCTTCAACTCCATCTACATGATGGCCGACTCTGGCGCTCGCGGTTCTGCAGCCCAGATTCGTCAGGTGGCCGGTATGCGGGGTCTGATGGCCAAGCCAGACGGTTCGATCATCGAAACGCCTATCACCGCGAACTTCCGCGAAGGTCTAAACGTGCTGGAGTACTTCATCTCCACCCACGGTGCCCGTAAGGGTCTGGCCGACACGGCGCTGAAGACCGCCAACTCGGGTTACCTGACCCGCCGTCTGGTGGACGTGACGCAGGATCTGGTGGTGACCGAAGAAGATTGTGGCACTTCCAATGGCTCGCTGATGCGCGCCATCGTCGAAGGCGGTGAAGTGATCGAATCGCTGCGCGACCGTATCCTGGGCCGCACGGCGGCTGAAGACGTGCTGCACCCCGAGAACCGCTCGGTGCTGGTCTCGGCGGGTGTCATGCTCGACGAAGACCTCATCGAAGAACTCGAAGCGGCTGGCGTGGACGAAGTGAAGGTTCGCACGGCACTGACCTGCGAAACCCGCTACGGCCTGTGCGCCAAGTGCTATGGCCGCGACTTGGGCCGTGGCGGCCTGATCAACCTCGGCGAAGCCGTGGGTGTGATTGCTGCCCAGTCCATCGGTGAACCCGGCACGCAGCTGACCATGCGCACGTTCCACATCGGTGGTGCCGCATCGCGCGCTGCCATCGCATCGAGCGTGGAAGCCAAGTCCAACGGCGTGATCGGCTTCAACGCCACGATGCGCTACGTGAGCAACACCAAGGGTGAGCTGGTGGTGATTGCGCGTTCGGGTGAAATCATCATCCACGACGAGCATGGCCGCGAGCGCGAACGCCACAAGGTGCCTTACGGTGCAACGCTGACGGTGAAGGCCGACCAGACCATCAAGGCTGGCACTATCCTCGCCAACTGGGATCCGCTGACGCGCCCCATCATCACCGAGTTCGCCGGTCAGACCAAGTTCGAGAACGTCGAAGAAGGTCTCACGGTGGCCAAGCAGGTCGACGAAGTGACCGGCCTGTCCACGCTGGTGGTGATCGATCCGAAGCGCCGTGGCGCTGCCAAGGTCGTGCGCCCGCAGGTGAAGCTGATCGACGCCCAGGGCAACGAAGTGAAGATCCCTGGCACCGACCACTCGGTGACCATCGGCTTCCAGGTCGGCGCTCTGATCCAGGTGCGCGACGGCCAGGATGTGGGCCCCGGCGAAGTGCTGGCGCGTATTCCGGTCGAAGGTCAGAAGACCCGCGACATTACCGGCGGTCTGCCCCGTGTGGCCGAGCTGTTCGAAGCCCGTACGCCGAAGGACAAGGGCACGCTGGCCGAGATGACAGGTACCGTGTCGTTCGGCAAGGAAACCAAGGGCAAGGTCCGCCTGCAGATCACCGACCCTGAAGGCCATGTGTTCGAAGAACTCGTGCCCAAGGAAAAGAACATCCTGGTGCACGAAGGCCAGGTGGTGAACAAGGGCGAATCAATTGTGGACGGCCCGGCCGACCCACAAGACATCCTGCGTTTGCTGGGTATCGAAGAGCTGTCGCGCTACATCGTTGATGAAGTGCAGGATGTGTACCGCTTGCAGGGTGTGAAGATCAACGACAAGCACATCGAGGTGATCGTTCGCCAGATGCTGCGCCGCGTCGTGGTCGAGAACGTTGGCGAGTCCAACTACATCGCCGGTGAACAGATCGAGCGTTCCGAGATCCTCAACACCAACGATGCGTTGCAGGCCGAAGGCAAGATCCCCGCGACCTACAGCAACCTGCTGCTGGGTATCACCAAGGCTTCGCTGTCGACCGACTCGTTCATCTCGGCCGCTTCCTTCCAGGAAACGACCCGCGTGCTCACCGAGGCTGCCATCATGGGCAAGCGCGACGAGCTGCGTGGCCTGAAGGAAAACGTGATCGTGGGTCGCCTGATCCCGGCCGGTACCGGCATGGCCTATCACCAGGCACGCAAGGCCAAGGACGCCATGGACGACGCTGAGCGCCGCGCCATTGCCGAAGCCGAAGCCGCCGAGATGGAAGCCCAGGGTGAAGCAACGGAAGTCGAGGGCAGCACCTCCACCGCGACCGACGCAGCCGCTGACTAAGCCTTCGGGCCGCCTCTGAAAAGCTCCCGTCCTGTCCCTGGCAGGCCGGGAGCTTTTTTCTGGAACCCGCACTTCGATCTTTCGTAGTCTTCGCCTTTCTCCCTCATTTCCTTATCGGGCCGTAACGCGTGGTGCACGCGAGGACGGCAACTGTGCATGTGGTCATCGCCCCTTTTCTGGATTGTTTTTGCCATTGCCGCTTTTTGGGCGCTGGGCGCCTACAACCGCCTGATGCGGCTGCGCTCGGCCGTTGTGCAGGCGTTTGGCAGCTTTGACGCTCACATGGTGCGCCAGCTGTCTTTGATGGGTGAGTATGGTGCGGCGCAAGCCGTACAGCAGGCCCCCTCGGCAGGTGGCACGGAGCCAGAGATGGCGGCACTGCAAGGCGCCACCACCCAGCTGAGCGCATCCTTGGCCATGGCGCGGGCGCGTCCCTTGCAGCCAGACGCGGTGGCCGCCTTGGCGGCAGCGCGCGAGGTGCTCCATGCGTCCTGGCAGAAGGCCACACACAACAGTGGGCAAGCGACCCGCGCGCAGACGTCTGTGGCTACCGCCGCTGCGGACGCGCCGCCCGTGTCCCCATCTCTGTGGCAGGTTCGGTGGGACGAGCATGTTCTGCAGAACGACCAGGCGATGCGTGTTTTCAACGAAGCGGTGTTGCACTACAACGCTGCCATTGCCCAGTTTCCAGCCAACCTGCTGGCCTGGGTGTTCGGATTCAAGGCCGCCCGCAGGCTGTAGAAAGGTTGCCAGGACCACAATGAACCCACCCGCACCACGACAACAACCCCCACGCCCTGCGTCCCGCCCCGGGCCTAACAAGCGAGCCGACCGAGCCAACAATGCGCCAGCCCGTGACCGGACGCTTTCCGGCCCGGGCGGCGCCAGTCGCCCGGGGACGGGCGGTCAGCCCGTGGCGCTATGGCAACAGTTGGAGGCTGTGGCCAGTGCCTTGCAGGCCATTCGCTCCGGGCAGTCGGGCACCGCAGCACTGGCGGCGGTAGACACAGCTCTGCGCCCTGGGGTGCAGTCTCTCCTGTTTCAGGTGCTGCGCCAGGCCGGACGGGCGGAGGCGTTGCGCCGCCAGATGGTTGCACGCACGCCTCCACCGGCCCCGGATGCGCTGTTGTGTACGGCGCTGGCGCTGTGCTGGAACCCTGAGGAGTCGCCGTACGAGCCGTTCACCTTGGTGAACCAGGTGGTGGAAGCGGCCAAACGCAGCGCGTCCACGCGTGCGCAGGCTTCATTCCTCAACGGTTGCTTGCGCCGCTTTCTGCGCGAACGCGAAGCGCTGGTTGCCCGCACCGATGGCGATCCGCTGGCCCGTTGGAACCATCCGGTGTGGTGGGTCGAGCGCCTGCGCAAGGACCATCCCCACCACTGGGAGCAGATTCTGCAGGCCAACAATACCCACGCACCGATGACGCTGCGAGTCAATGCACAAAAAAGCACTCTAGCGCTTTACCAGAAAGCGCTGGAAGCTATCAATTTGGAAGCAATTCCGTCTGGGAGTGTAGGACTGGTGTTGCAGCACCCCGTGCCCGTGCAATCGCTGCCGGGGTTTGAAGAGGGCTGGGTCTCGGTGCAGGATGCCGCAGCCCAGATGGCTGCGCCCCTGTTGCTTGAAGGTCTGGACCTCACCCGGCCTGTGCGGGTGCTCGACGCCTGTGCGGCGCCCGGGGGTAAAACCGCCCACCTTCTGGAGTGGGCAGGCGTTGGTGCGCCGATACAGGTCACTGCGCTGGAGATCGATGCCACCCGCAGCGCGCGCATTGGTGAGACCTTGCAGCGCCTGGGGCTGCGCGCCCAAGTGGTGGTGGCTGATGCGGCGCATCCGCAAGACTGGTGGCAGCAGCATTGCGATGGTGCGCAGTTCGATGCCATCTTGCTGGATGCGCCCTGCACGGCCTCGGGCATCGTGCGCCGCCATCCGGATGTGCGCTGGCTGCGCCGCGAGAGCGATATTGCGCAGCTTGCAGGCCTGCAGGCCCGGTTGCTCAAGACCCTGTGGCCCCTGTTGCGCCCTGGCGGACGGCTGCTGTATTGCACGTGTTCCGTGTTCCGTGCCGAAGGCGACGACCAGGTGCAAACGTTTCTTGCACACAACACCGATGCGCAATTGCTGCCGTCGCCGGGTCATTTAATCCCCGCCAACGGGGACAAGCCCGGAGCTGTCCCGGACAATCAGTCGGGTGACCACGACGGATTTTTTTACGCACTGTTGCAAAAATCGCCGCAATGAGTTCCGTGGGGCTCGTTGGGTGGCGATCTGTGCGCTCTTTCTCTTGGTGGCATGGGCCGCAATGGTGCAGTCGGCTATCGCTGGTCAGCCGGTGGACCCCGAGGTGGGCGAACTTCGGCTGGACCGTGCCGAGGATGGCCTCTACCTCAGCACCACACTGCAATTTGTGCTGCCGGAGCTTGCCGAGGATGCGCTGTACAAGGGCATTCCTATGTTCTTCGTGGCCGAGGCCCAGGTTTTGCGAGACCGCTGGTACTGGTCTGACCGCCAAGTGGCTGAAACCACCCGCTATCTGCGGCTAAGTTACCAGCCGTTGACGCGACGTTGGCGTCTGAACATCTCCCCGGTACCTTTCACCAACAGTGGCCTGGGTGTGGTTTTGGGGCAGAATTTTGACAGTTATGCCGATGCGTTGTCGGCCATTCAGCGCATTTCGCGATGGAAGATCGCTGAACGCGATGTCATTGAGTCAGATGCCGTCCATACGGTCAATTTCCGGTTTCGGCTTGACATGTCGCAGTTGCCCCGACCCTTCCAGATCGGGGCCGTGGGGCGCTCGGGCTGGAATCTCCTGGTGTCCCGCAGCCAACGCCTGACTGCAGAGACCGTCGCCAAGTGAGCCCTCCAGAGTCTTCCCAGACGGGAGCTTCCGCGTCGGCCCATGCCGCCGCACGCCAGTCGCGCGCCGTGCGCTGGGCCGTGGGGGTTGGGGCCGCCATCATGTCGGCTATCGGCATGGTGCTGTTGTTCCTGCTCACCCTGGCCACCAACAACCGCGCGCTGTACGAGCGCAACTACGCTTGGCTCTTTGGCGTGAACGTTTTGGTGGCCGTGCTGCTGCTGGCCGTGCTTGTGTGGGTGGCGGTGCGCCTGGGCATGCGCTTGCGCAAAGGGCGCTTTGGCAGTCGACTGCTGGTCAAGCTTGCGGCCATCTTTGCGCTGGTGGGGCTGATGCCGGGGCTGCTGATCTATGTGGTGTCCTACCAGTTTGTCACGCGTTCCATTGAGAGCTGGTTCGATGTGAAAGTGGAGGGCGCTCTTTCAGCGGGGGTGAACCTGGCCCGTGTGTCGCTGGATTCACTGGCCGCCGACATGGCCTCAAAAGCGCGCAATGCCAGTGCCCAAGTGGCGCAGGTGCCTGATGCTGCGGCTGGTCTGGTGCTGGAGCGCATCCGCGACCAGCTGGGAGCCACCGATGTCGTGCTCTGGAATGCTGCGGGCCAGGCGGTAGCCAGTGCAGGTCAATCGCGCTTTAGCCTGAACCCTGACCGGCCCGGCGTGGCGTTGCTGCGCACCGTGCGGCAGCAGCGCGCCACCGCGCAGATCGAGGGCCTGGACGATATTTCGGACCCTGCCGCGGCACAGAATGCGCGCGTCAAAGTGCTGGCGCTGGTCAGCAGCCCCAGCGTCGGCTTGCTCGTGGAGCCCCGATACCTGCAGGCCACGTTGCCCCTGCCGCCTGCGCTGGTGGCCAACGCCATTGCCGTGCAGGAGGCCAACCGCGAATACCAGGAGCGAGCCCTGGCCCGTGGGGGGCTGCGGCGCATGTATGTGGGCACGCTTACGCTGAGCCTGTTCCTGGCTGTCTTTGGTGCCGTTTTGCTGGCGGTGCTGCTGGGCAACCAGCTGGCCCGCCCGCTGCTGGTGCTGGCCGAGGGGGTGCGCGAGGTGGCTGCTGGCAATCTCAGCCCCAAGGCTGCATTGCAGGGCAAGGATGAGCTGGGTGGACTCACACGCTCTTTTGCACTGATGACCCAGCAGTTGTCCGACGCCCGCCATGCCGTGGAGCAGAGCATGGGCGAGGTCGATGCCGCACGCGCCAACCTGCAGACCATCCTGGACAACCTCACGGCGGGGGTGATCGTGCTGGATGCCCAAGGTTTGATCCGATCGTCCAATCCGGGGGCCACCCGCATCCTGCGGGCACCGATGGCGGCCTATGAGGGGCGACCCCTGTCGGAAGTGCCAGGGCTCGCCGAGTTTGCGGCGTCGGTGCAAGGGCACTTCGACGCTTTCCTGGGCGACCACGAACGCCATGGACTGGACCACTGGCAGCAGCCTTTTGAGCTGCATGCGTCTTCTGGCGGCGTCGGGCAACACGCTACCAGCCTCGTCGCGCGGGGTGCCGAACTGCCCGATTCGGCCAGACTGTTGGTTTTTGACGACATTTCGGAAATTGTTTCTGCCCAGCGCGCGCAGGCTTGGGGTGAGGTGGCGCGGCGCCTGGCGCACGAAATCAAGAACCCGCTCACCCCCATCCAGCTGTCTGCGGAGCGGCTGGAAATGAAGCTCTCTGGCAAGCTGCCCGGCCCTGAACAGGCCATCCTCGCCAAGTCCGTCAAGACCATCGTGGACCAGGTCGATGCGATGAAGCGGCTGGTCAACGAATTCCGCGATTACGCACGCCTGCCTGCTGCAGAACTCCATGCACTGGACCTCAATGCCCTGGTGGCCGACGTGCTCCATCTTTACGGCGAAGAGAACGCCGCCGTGCGCGTAGAAGCCGAGCTGGACCCTCGTTGCCCCTCTATCGCAGGCGATGCGCAGCAGCTGCGGCAGGTTGTGCACAACCTGCTGCAAAACGCGCAAGACGCCACCGAGCAGGCGCGCGCTGGAACCTCGGAGCCCGTGCCTCCGGTACGCATCAGCACTCGCTGGAGTGAGTCCTCGCGCCGCGTGCGGCTCACGGTTTCTGACAGCGGGGGGGGCTTTCCTGCGCACATCCTGCAGCGCGCCTTCGAGCCCTACGTCACCACCAAGCCCCGGGGCACCGGCCTGGGTCTGGCCGTGGTCAAAAAGATTGCCGATGAGCACGGTGCGCGCATTGACTTGTCGAATCGGACCGAAGATGGCGTATTGCGGGGGGCCCAAGTGTCGTTATCATTCGCCCCTGAACCAGCGGTGGCGTCATAACAACACCGCCCCGCAGTACCCCAAGGCGCTTCAACACACATGGCAAACATTCTGGTGGTCGACGATGAGCTCGGCATTCGTGATCTGCTGTCGGAAATCCTGAACGACGAAGGTCACAGCGTAGACCTCGCAGAAAACGCCACCCAGGCGCGCACGGCCCGGGCAGGCAACACCTACGACCTCGTGCTGCTCGATATCTGGATGCCGGACACCGACGGGGTTTCGTTGCTCAAGGAATGGGCAACAGCGGGCGTGCTGACCATGCCCGTGATCATGATGAGTGGCCACGCCACCATCGACACCGCCGTAGAGGCCACCCGGATCGGCGCCTTCTCGTTTCTTGAAAAACCCATCACCCTGCAAAAGCTGCTCAAGGCGGTGGAGCAGGGCCTGGCACGCAACGCTGCCCACCAGTCCGCCCCGGTGGCTGCGGCCCCAGCGCCCGTCCATACCCCGGCCGACCCCACGTTTTCGCAACTGCCTGCTGTGTCGGCCATCATGGCTGGCGTCGAGGCTGGCCCGCACGCGCACCAGGGGTTTGACCTGGACCGCCCCCTGCGCGAAGCGCGCGATGGTTTTGAAAAAGCCTATTTCGAATTCCACCTGGCCCGCGAAGGCGGTTCCATGACGCGCGTGGCCGAAAAGACGGGCCTGGAGCGCACGCACCTTTATCGCAAGCTGCGCCAGCTGGGGGTCGATCTCGGCCGGGGCAAACGCGGGTAGGCTTGCAAGAAATTATTGGCGGTTTCGCCAAAACAGCCTTTTTTTCTGGTTATAATTTGAGGCTCAGGCCCGGTAGCTCAGTCGGTAGAGCAGAGGATTGAAAATCCTTGTGTCGGTGGTTCGATTCCGCCCCAGGCCACCAAATAAAAGCCCTTGATTTTTGCTAATCAAGGGCTTTTTCCATTGTGCATGCGGTGTCCACGGCGCTGGGTCGTGCCTCGGAGGGGCTTTGGACGGGTCTCCTGTCGCGCCACCAAGCTGCCCAGAGCATTCTTCTCGCCGCAGCGCCGCATCCGATGTTTGCGTTCACCGAGGCTGTGGCCGGTGTGCGTTGAACACTTCCTCATCGCTTCGACACTTCACCCATGCCCCTCCTGAAGGACACCACCCTCGGTATCGACTTTGGCACTTCCAACTCCGCGATGGCCGTGCGCCAGGGGTCGGGTTTGGCGCGGATGATTGCGCTGGAAGGGAGTGCGCACACACTGCCCACCGCACTGTTCTTCAACGCAGAGGATCACCGCACGCACTTTGGTCGCGATGCCGTGGGCCAGTATCTGGCAGGCACCGAGGGGCGCCTGATGCGGTCGCTCAAGAGCCTGCTCGGTAGTGCGCTGCTGCAGGACAAGACGGCGGTGCACAACAAGATGGTGAGCTACCAGGACATCATCAGCCTCTTCTTGCGCATGCTGGTGCAAAAGGCGCGCGATGAGCTGGGCGGCATGCCTGCCCGTGTGGTGATGGGGCGGCCGGTGCATTTTGTGGATGGGGATGCCGACCGCGATCAGCAGGCGGAAGATGCGTTGCGCCAGGCTGCGCTGGATGCGGGGTTTGCCGAGGTGTCGTTCCAGCTGGAGCCGATTGCCGCAGCGCTGGACTACGAGCAGCGTATCGCGCACGAGTCGCTGGTGCTGGTGGTGGACATTGGGGGAGGTACCTCGGACTTCACAGTGGTGCGGTTGGGGCCGGAGCGCATGGCGCGTGCCGAGCGCGGCAGCGATGTGCTGGCCACCACCGGCGTGCACGTGGGTGGCACCGACTTTGACCGGCGGCTGAGCCTGGACCTGTTGATGCCCTTGCTCGGGTTTCGGCACACCGGGCCCACGGGGCGCGAGGTGCCCAGCCGGGTGTTTTTTGACCTGTCCACCTGGCACCTGATCCAGTGGCTGTACTCGCCGCGTGCACTGCGCGATGCGCAGAACCTGCGCACCGACTATTCCGATGCACGGCTGCACGCGCGGCTCATGCGGGTGCTGCACGAGCGCCTGGGGCACCGCATGGCCAACACGGTGGAGCAGGCCAAGATTGCGGCCTCGCTGGCCGATGCCGAAGCGCCCATGCCGCTGGACTGGATCGAGGCCGGGCTGGGCGCCGCCGTCACTCCCGAGGGGCTGGCGCAGTTTCTGTTGCAACCCCTCGAACAGGTGGTCGCCTGCGCGCAGGAATGTGTGCAGCTGGCGGGCCTGGGTGTGCAGGGGCTGGATGCGATCTATCTCACCGGGGGCTCGTCGGCCCTGCGGCCGCTGCGGCAGGCGCTCAAAGCGGCGTTTCCCGACACTCCCCAGGTGGAAGGCGATTTGTTTGGCGGGGTGGCGGCCGGGTTGGCGGTGTCAGGGCGATAGATCTGGAGGGGGGGGGCGGCACCAGGGCCGGTGGTGGATTCGCTGTGGCGGATGAAATGCTATTAAAAATATAGCTATCAGCGCTTGTCCATCAAGCGCCAGGTGCCAATTTGGCCCGAAACCCGAGGTGTTATCAGCTCCCGGCGTCGCCTGCTTCGTCCTCATCTTCCCCGCTCGCGCCGCTGCGCTTCCACGCCAGGGCCGTGTCGTACAGCACATTGCGTGATGCACCCGTGATCTCGGCAGCCAGGCGCACGGCGGTTTTCAGCGGCAGCTCCTGCACCAGCAGGCGCAACACCCGCAGGCTGGCGCCATCGTCGCTGGCCACCGCCACCGGGTGCAGCAGCACCACAAACTCGCCGCGCGAGCGCTGGGGTGCGCCGTCCAGCCAGGCTGTCAGCTCCCGGGCGGGCCGCGTGGTCACGTCCTCGAACTGCTTGGTCAGCTCCCGTGCCAGCGTTACCGGACGATCACCCAGCACCGCCAGGGCCTGGGCCAGCTCGTTGATGCGGTGGGGGGCTTCAAGCAGCACCACGCAGCGCGGCTCCAGGGCCAGCTGCTGCGCAATCACCGTGGCGCGTTCGGCGTTCTTCACGGGTAGAAACCCTGCGAACACAAAACCGCCATGTTCAGTGCTGTGGGCCACTGCGCCTGCCACGCTCAGCGCTGTGGTGATGCTGCTGGCGCCGGGTAGGGGCACGGCCCGCAGGCCCGCCGCCTGCACGGCGGCCACGAGCCGGGCGCCAGGGTCACTCACGCCGGGCGTGCCGGCGTCACTCACGTAGACCACGCGCTGGCCCAGCTGCAGCCGCTGCACCACGTTCTGCGCGGCCTCCGCCTCGTTGTGCTGGTGCACCGCCAGCAGCTGTGCGGCGCCCTTGTCGATGCCGTAGGCGCGCAGCATGGACTGCGTGTGGCGCGTGTCTTCGCAGGCCACGGTGTCGGCCATTTGCAGCACGTGCAGCGCGCGCAGGGTGATGTCGGCCAGGTTGCCGATGGGCGTGGCCACCACATACAAGGCGCCCTCGGGATAATGCTGCGCAGCCGCCGCTTCGCGCGCGGCGCCCTGGGCTGAAGCGAAAGATGCGCTCAATGAAATTCCTTGGAAAGAGAAAACCGGCGGGGGGCTCTGGCCCGGCTGCCCCCGCCGCCACCACGCGCGAACGCGGCAATGTGGCGGAGGACCAGGCCTTGGCCCATCTGCAGGCGGCTGGCCTGCAACTGGTGGTGCGCAATTATCGGACGCCCGGACGCGGCGGTGGCGAGATTGATCTGGTCATGCGCGAGCGCGACGGCACGCTGGTGTTTGTCGAAGTGCGCAGCCGGGCGGGCAGTGCGTTTGGCGGCGCGGGGGCCAGCATCGGTGCCACCAAGCAGCAGCGCATCATTTTTGCGGCCCGGCACTACCTGCTGCGCCTGCCGTCGCCGCCGCCCTGCCGGTTTGATGTGGTGCTGGTCGAGGCTTCGGTGCAGTGGCTCAAGGCGGCCTTTGATGCGCAGTGACCCCATCCGTTCCCTGTCCCCCATTCGGGCTCCAAAGCAATGCCAGTGACTACGGTTTGCTACAAAAGCTGTAACACGCGGCGGGTATCATCGAGCCCTCATGCTTGAGCAACGCATCCAACAGCATTTCATCGACAGCGCCGACCTGAAGTACCAGGCCGCGCAGGTTTTGAGCCATCCCATCGCCGCCGCCGTGCAGGCCGTCCTGGCCTGTGTGACCAGCGGCGGCAAGGTGCTGGCCTGTGGCAACGGCCCCTCGGCCGCCGAGGCGCAGCAGTTCGCTGCGTTTTGCGTGGCGGGTTTCGAGCGCGAACGCCCCGAGCTGGCAGCGCTGGCCCTGACCTCGGACAGCACGCTGCTGACGGCCGCCACAGGAGGCAGTCACGACGCCGCCCAGCAGTTTGCCCGCCAGGTGCGTGCGCTCGGCCAGGCCGGTGACGTGCTGCTGGCACTGTCGGTGTCCGGCAACGACGCCAACCTGCTGGCCGCTGCCGAAGCCGCCCACGAGCGCGACATGACCGTGGTGGTGCTGACCGGCCGCACCGGCGGCAAGCTTGCCGCCATGCTGCGCGAAACCGACGTGTTGATCAGCGTGCCCCACGACCGCGCAGCGCGCGTGCGCGAAGTCCATGCCCTGGTGCTGCATTGCCTGAGCGATGGTGTGGACGCCCAGTTACTTGGTGAACAGGAGAATCCGCTATGAAGCAAACAACCATGAACCGTACCCAGCGCACGGTGTGCACCGTGCTGGCCGCTGCCGCCCTCGCTGCAGGCCTGTCGGCCTGCGCGCCGCTGATCGTCGGGGGCGCCGTGGTGGGTGGCGTGATGGCCGTGGACCGCCGCACGGCGGGCACCCAGATCGAGGATGAAGGCATCGAACTGCGCGCGGCCAACCGTATCCGCGAGACGTTTGGCGACCGCGTGCACGTGAACGTGACGAGCTACAACCGCCAGGCCCTGCTGACCGGCGAAGTCCCCAATGCGCAGGAGCGCCAGGCCGTCGAGCAATTGGTGTCGCAGGTGGAGAACGTGCGCTCGGTGGTGAACGACCTGACCATCACCACCTTCTCCAGCACCCTGAGCCAGCGTTCCAACGACACCTTCATCACCGGCAAGGTCCGCGCCAGCCTTGTGGACGCGCAGGACATCTCGGCCAATTCCTTCAAGGTGGTGACCGAGCGCAACGTTGTCTACCTGATGGGCCGTGTGTCGCAGCGCGAAGCCAACCGGGCCACCGAGATTGCGCGCGGGGTGAGCGGCGTGAGCAAGGTGGTGCGTGTGTTCGAGATTGTCTCGGAAGAAGAACTGCGCCGCATCGCTCCGCAGCCTGCACCCGTCACCACGGATGACACCAAGCCCTCTGGGGGCTGAAGGCCGTTTAGCAGGCTTGGCGGCCAGCACAGCCAACCACCCGTGCAGCAAAAATCCCGGCCCGCATCCTGCGGCCCGGGATTTTTTCTTGGGGATTTTGCCCCGCGCGCTGCGGCGTGAAACCGGCGCTGCACAAGCCAGCGCGCCCGTGGAACCGGCTTTGCCGGGCCACCGGGTGCGTCCCCCCTCAGGGGGGAAGGCGCGAAGCGACTCAGGGGGGAGCCTATTTCAACCGCTGGATGAGGGACGATGTATCCCAGCGGTTGCCCCCCATTTTCTGCACATCGGCATAAAACTGGTCCACCAGGGCCGTCACCGGCACGCGTGAACCGTTGCGCTTGGCCTCATCGAGCACCAGGCCCAGGTCCTTGCGCATCCAGTCCACGGCAAAGCCAAAGTCGAACTTGCCGTCCACCATGGTCTTGCCACGGTTGTCCATCTGCCAGCTTTGGGCGGCGCCTTTGCCGATCACGTCGAGGACCTGTTTCATGTCCAGCCCCGCGTTCTGGCCAAAGGCCACGGCCTCGGACAGGGCCTGCACCAGCCCGGCAATACAGATCTGGTTGACCATCTTGGCCAGCTGGCCCGAGCCACTGGCACCCAGCAGCGTAAAGGCACGCGAGAACGCCATGGCTACGGGTTGGGCTGCCTCGAAGGCTGCGGCATCGCCGCCGCACATTACGGTGAGCAGGCCGTTCTGCGCGCCAGCCTGGCCGCCCGACACGGGGGCATCCACAAACTGCAGGCCCAACGCCTGGGCGGCTGCGTACAGCTCGCGCGCCACCTCGGCCGATGCCGTGGTGTGGTCCACAAAAATCGCACCCGGCTTCATGCCCGCAAAGGCGCCGTCCGCACCCAGCGTCACAGAGCGCAGGTCATCGTCGTTGCCCACGCAGCAGAACACGATGTCTGCCCCGGCAGCGGCCTCGCGCGGCGTTGCAGCATGTTTTGGGGCCTTGGCGCTTGCGTACTCTGCGCACCAAGCTATTGATTTGGTAGCAGTGCGGTTGTAAACCGTGACTTCATGCCCGGCCAGGGCAAGGTGCCCTGCCATCGGGTAGCCCATCACGCCCAGGCCCAGAAAGGCGACCTTGCGGGAAGGGGTGGCGTCGTAGTTGCGGGGGTTGGTGCTTGGCATGGGCGGTGGGCAGAAAAAGGGTGAAACGAAAAACCGGGGGAGGAAACCGACGAACGCGGGGGCAAAGGCGCGTGCCGAAAGCCCTGAGCCTCAAGCGCCCCAAGACGCATGCCAAGGGCGAGGCCTCGCCAGTGCCACCGTGGAACGGGCTTTGCCCGGCCACTGGTGGCGTCCCCCTCGGGGGAAGGCGCCGCAGGCGACTCAGGGGGGCTTCGTCAGACTATCGCGAAATGCTCGGTGCCCGAAGCCAGGTCTGGCGACTTGGCGCGCTGGCTGTTGAGCTTGATCTGCAGGCGCAGGTCATTGAGCGAGTCGGCGTTGCGCAGCGCGTCTTCGTAGCTGATCACGTGTGCCTCGTACAGGTCGAACAGCGCCTGGTCAAAGGTCTGCATGCCCAGGTTGCGGCTCTTTTTCATGATCTCCTTGATCTCGGAGACATCGCCCTTGAAGATCAGGTCGGAGATCAGCGGCGTGTTCAGCATGATCTCCACCGCAGCCGCACGGCCCTTGCCGTCCTGCTTGGGGATCAGGCGCTGCGAGACCATGGCGCGCAGGTTCAGCGACAAATCCATCAGCAGCTGCGCGCGGCGCTCTTCAGGGAAGAAGTTGATGATGCGGTCCAGCGCCTGGTTGGCGCTGTTGGCGTGCAGCGTGGCCAGGCACAGGTGGCCGGTTTCGGCAAAGGCCACGGCATGTTCCATGGTCTCGCGGTCGCGGATTTCGCCCATCAGGATCACGTCGGGCGCCTGGCGCAGCGTGTTCTTGAGGGCCGCTTCCCAGCTGTCGGTATCCAGCCCCACTTCGCGCTGCGTGACCACGCAGTTCTTGTGTGGGTGCACGAATTCCACCGGGTCTTCCACCGTGATGATGTGGCCGAACGAGTTCTCGTTGCGCCAGTCCACCATGGCGGCCAGCGTGGTCGATTTGCCCGAGCCCGTGGCACCCACCAGGATGCACAGGCCGCGCTTGGTCATCGTTACTTCCTTGAGCACCTGCGGCACGCCCAGGCCGTCGATGGTGGGCAGCGTGAGCGGAATCGTCCGCATCACCATGCCCACGTGTCCTTGCTGGATGAAGGCGTTGACGCGAAAGCGGCCGATGCCGGAGGGCGAGATGGCGAAGTTGCACTCCTTGGTGCGTTCAAAGTCGGCCACCTGCTTGTCGCTCATGATGGCTCGCGCCAGCGTGAGCGTGTGGTTGGGGGAGAGGGGCTGGGGCGACACCTTGGTCACCTTGCCATCCACCTTGATGGCGGGTGGAAAGTCTGCGGTGATGAACAAGTCGCTGCCGTTGCGGCCCACCATCAACTTGAGCAGGTCATTGATGAATTTACTGGCCTGATCGCGTTCCATCAGAAGTTCTCCCGGGGCTGTTCGTCGGCTGGACGATCATTGATCTTGTCGTGGCGCATCATTACTTGTGGTTGTCGCTCAGGCGCGCACTCACCACACGCAGGCGCAGCGACAGCTTGCGGGCCAGCAGTGCAATCAGGCTGGCTGCAAGCTGCGGGTCCTTGGTCATCATGTCGTCCATGGCTTCGGCGCTCAGCACGGCGATCTCGCAGTCAGTGAGCGTGGTGCAGGCCGAAAAGCGGATGCCGCTGTCGAGCAACGACATCTCTCCCAGGATGTCACCGGGCCGCGTCTCGGCCAGGCGCAATTGCTCGCCCCAGGGCTGCACACGGTCCACGGCGATAGTGCCCGTGAGCAGCACCACCATGAAATTGCCGTACTCGTCCTGGCGGATCACATCGCGGTTGGACGGGATGGCCGCAAATTCGAAGAAGCGCTCCATGCGCTCCACGGCGTCCTTGTCCAGGTGCGCCATGTACTTGTCCTTGGCCCACAGCCCTTGCAGCAGCTTGCCGCCTCGGCTGGTGGGCAGGCGTTTGGCGCCTACTTCCACGGCACGTGCCTCCCAGGGCACCAGCATCGAATCGTCTACGCCCTGGCCAGCAAAGGCCGTGGAGAACAGCACGGAATCCGTGTGGTCCTCCGCAGGCTTGCCGCCCCGGGTTTTCATTTTCAGAAGGCTCAGAATGCCTTTCATATCGGGCTCCGGTATGCGGCGCCTGCCGGGGCCGCAAAGTCGTTCATGGGTGTGTGCTGCGCGGGACTCAGCCAGGGAAGTTCTCGGGGATCTTGGCCTTGCTGCGGGCCTCGGCCGGGCTGATGATGTTGCGGCGCACGAGGTCGGTGAGGTTCTGGTCCAGCGTCTGCATGCCCACGCTGTTGCTGGTCTGGATGGTGGAGTACATCTGCGCCACCTTGGCCTCGCGGATCAGGTTGCGGATGGCGCTGGTGCCCAGCATGATCTCGTGCGCGGCCACGCGGCCCGAGCCGTCCTTGGTTTTGCACAGTGTCTGCGAGATCACGGCCTGCAGCGATTCGGACAACATCGCACGCACCATTTCCTTTTCTTCGGCCGGGAACACGTCGATGATCCGGTCAATCGTCTTGGCAGCGCTGGAGGTGTGCAGTGTGCCAAACACCAAGTGGCCCGTTTCCGCCGCCGTCATGGCCAGGCGGATGGTTTCGAGGTCGCGCATTTCACCCACCAGAATGGCGTCTGGGTCTTCGCGCAGTGCGGACTTCAGCGCCGCAGCGAACGACAGCGTCATCGGCCCCACTTCGCGCTGGTTGATCAGGCACTTCTTGGATTCGTGCACGAACTCGATCGGGTCTTCCACCGTGAGGATGTGGCCGTATTCGGTTTCGTTGAGGTAGTTCACCATGGCCGCGAGCGTGGTGGATTTGCCCGAGCCCGTAGGTCCGGTCACCAGCACCAGGCCGCGCGGCTTGAGGGCCAGGTCGCCGAAGATCTTGGGTGCGTTGAGCTGCTCCAGCGTCAGGATCTTGCTTGGAATGGTCCGGAACACGGCGGCGGCGCCCCGGTTCTGGTTGAAGGCGTTGACGCGAAAACGTGCCAGGCCTTCGATTTCAAACGAGAAGTCGACTTCCAGAAACTCTTCATACGTCTTGCGCTGCGCGTCGCTCATGATGTCGTACACCATGGCATGCACCGTCTTGTGGTCCAGCGCATCGACGTTGATGCGCCGCACATCGCCGTGGACCCGGATCATGGGCGGCAGGCCTGCGGAGAGGTGCAGGTCGGAGGCCTTGTTCTTGACGCTGAACGCGAGCAGTTGGGTAATGTCCACGGAATCCCTCTATCGTTTGGTACGCTTGCCAAACATTATGACCACGATTGCTAACAACCTCCAACAGGTTCTGGGCAGGATGGCGCAGGCGTGCAAAGCCGCCGGGCGCGATCCGGCCAGCGTTTCCTTGCTGGCCGTTTCCAAGACCTTTGGCGCCGATGCGGTGCTGGAGGCCGTGGCCGCCGGCCAGCGCGACTTCGGCGAAAACTACATCCAGGAAGGCGTGGACAAGATTGCGGCAGTGCGCGCCGCCTTGCCCGATGTGGCGCTGCAGTGGCACTGCATAGGCCCCATTCAGAGCAACAAGACCCGCCTGGTGGCCGAGCACTTTGATTGGGTGCATACGGTGGACCGGCTCAAGATCGCCGAGCGCCTGTCGGCCCAGCGGCCCGATCACCTGCCGCCGCTGCAGATATGTATCCAGGTCAATATCGATGGAGGCCCCACCAAGTCAGGGGTGGCTCCTGCTGAAACGCTGGAGTTGGTGCGGGCTGTCGCAAAACTGCCACGGCTGGTGGTGCGGGGGCTCATGAGCATTCCGGACCATGCTCCTGAATTTGAAGCGCAACTGGCAATCCACACCAGCGCCAAGAGGCTTTTTGACCAAATATCTGCCTTGGGCGAACCGGGCCTGGGGAAGTTCGACACCCTGTCCCTGGGCATGACGGCCGATCTGGAGGCCGCCATCCAGGCGGGCAGCACGCTGGTGCGTGTGGGCACCGGTGTGTTTGGTGGACGGGCCTACCCCGCCGCTTGAACGGGTTCAGCCCGGCAGCGTGAAGCGCGCCACGCAGTCCAGCGCCGCTGTCGCATCCGCCTCACTCACATCCAAGTGCGTCACCCAGCGCAGCCGGGTGGCGCCGCCATACAGGCTGCTGGTCACGCGCACGCCGTGCTGCGCCAGCCAGCCGGTGAAGGCTGGGGCCACCTCCGCGTGCAGGTCGGTAAAGAGGATGTTGGTCTGCCACGGCAGCACGGTGAGCTTGCCCTGCAGCACGGGGTGGCTGCGGTTGGCTTCGGTCAGCCCTTGGGCCAGCCGGTCCAGGCGGGCGTGGTCTTCCGCCAGGCGCCGCACATGGTGCTGCAGCGCGTAGTGGCCGGCAGCCGCCAGCACACCCGCCTGCCGCATGCCACCGCCCAGGATCTTGCGGGTGCGGCGCGCCTGCCGGATGAAGTCGCGCGAGCCCAGCACCAGCGAGCCCACGGGCGCGCCCAGGCCCTTGCTCAGGCACAGCGATGCGGAATCAAAGTGGCTGCACAGCGCGCGCGCTTCCGCATACACATCGGTGCCGTTGCGCGCGGCATTGGCCGTGGCGGCGTTGAACATGCGTGCGCCGTCCAGGTGCATGGCCAGCCCCCGGCTGCGCGCCAGTTGGGCCACCTCGGCGATGTAGGCGGGCGGCAGCACCTGGCCACCGGTGGTGTTCTCCAGTACCACGAGGCGGGTGCGGGCAAAGTGCGGGTCGTCGGGCTTGATGGCGGCCGCGATGTCGGCAATGCGCAAGGTGCCGTCGGGCTGCGTTTCCACGGGCTGGGGCTGGATGGAGCCCAGCACCGCCATGCCGCCCGCCTCCCAGCGGTAGGTGTGCCAGCTCTGGCCCACGATGGCCTCGTCGCCGCGCTGGCAGTGGCCCCACAGCGCGATCAGGTTGGTCTGCGTGCCCGAGGGGGCGAACAGCGCGGCCTCAAAACCCAGCAGCTCGGCGGCATGGTCCTGCAGTGCGTTCACTGAAGGGTCGTCGGCAAACACATCGTCGCCCAGCGGGGCCTTGAACATGGCCTCGCGCATGGCGGGCGTGGGCTGGGTGACGGTGTCGCTGCGAAAGTCGGGCATGGGCGCGGTCCTTGTGGGTCGGGTCAATGAATGCAATGACCGGCCATGGTAGCGGCGGCCTGTGGCGGTTGCCGCTGTGGGGATTTCGGCGCCCTTCGGCGCCGTGGCATCAAGGCCGCGTCATCTTGCACTCGGTGCCTTGGGCTATTTCATTGCCGGTGTAGGCCGCATCGGTGCGAAAGCCATAGTTGGTGCCTTCCCAGCCCACCTTCACGGCCTTGCCGTCCACCGGTGCGATGGTGTTGACCACCTGGGGTAGCAGCAGCTGGTGGTCTTCGCCGCGCATGCGCACGGGGCCCACCACCGAATCAATCGTCAGGTCTTCCAGCGCGCGAGCCACTTTCACCGGGTCGGTGGACTGTGCCTTGTTGATGGCGGCGGCGAGGAAGCGCGGCGTCATCTCGATGCGTGGCGCGAGGAAGTCCTTGCCCGTCTTGGCCTTGTAGGTCTTGGCCAGCGCGTCCACCTTGGGGGTGTCGGCTTGGCCGGGGTGCCATTCGGCCACCCAGGTCAACTGGCCCTGCTTGGCCTGCGACACCGCCAGCACCGTGCCGGGGATGGAGCCCGCGCTGTGGTTGAAGTAGCGCAGGTTGTATCCCGCGTCGCCTGCCGCCTTCAGCAGCAGTGTCATGTCCTGCCCCCAGTTGCCGGTGATGACCGAGTCGGCCTCAGTGCTCTTGACCTTGGCGAGGTAGGGCGCAAAGTCCTTCACGCGGCCGATGGGGTGCAGTGCCTCGCCCACAAACTGGATGTCGGGCCGCGCCAGGCCCACCATCTCGCGGCCATAGTGCGCCCACTGCTTGCCGTGCGCGTAGTCCTGGTTCAGCAGGTACACCTTCTTGATGTCCGGCTGCTTCTTGATGTAGTTGGCGATGGCCTTCATCTTCATGGCCGTGTTGGCCTCGAACTGGAAGTGCCAGAAGTTGCAGGCCTTGCCCGTGAGCTCGGGGTCGATGGAGGAGTGGTTCAGCACCAGGATCTCCTTGCCCGGGTTGCGCTGGTTGTGGCGCGCTGCCGCCTGCACCAGTGCTGTGACCACGGAGGAGCCCGAGCCGCCCGTCACGATGGCCTTGGCCCCCTGGTCAATGGCGGCCTGCAGCGCGCTTTGGCTCTCTTGCGCCGAGAGCTTGCTGTCGAACTGCAGCAGCTGCAGCTTGGTGCCCTTGAGCACGCCGCCCTTGGCGTTGATGTCCTCGATGGCGTACTGCGTGTGCGTGAGCATCAGCTCGCCCACATTGGCGAACGGGCCCGACAGCGGGTCGATGTAGGCAACCTTGAAAGTCTCCTGCGCGCTGGCGGCTGTGCCGATCAGCAGGGCCGCCGCAGCTGCCAGGGGGGTGAGGAACACGGTTTTCATGGGTTTTGTCTCCGGTGGTTGTTGTGCTTGGATGTAGGGGCGCTGCGGTGCGCGTCAGGCTGGGTTGCGCTTGCGGGTGCGCCGCAGCCCGAGCACGCGCCAGGCCAGCTGCGCCAGCTCCTGCGCCACCTCGTCTTGCGATAGGCGGCCGTCAGGGCGGTACCAGTTGTAGAGAAAGCCGGGCAGGCTGCAGGCGGCCAGGGCGGTGATCTTGGTGTCGTTGAACTCGAACATGCCGTCGTCGCGTCCCTGTTCGAGCAGCGCGCACAGCCGGTCATAGAAGTGGTTCGCCAAATCCTTCTGCGCCGCCAGGTACTCGGGCCGGTACACCTGCGGCTCGCGGTACGGGAAGAAGGCCGAGGGGTGGTGCTCCAGCGTGGCGCGGATCAGCCGCTCGATGCCTTCCGTCACCTTCACATGGGCAGGCCGGTCATCGTCCGCCGCAAAGTCCATCGCAGTGAAACACGCCACGGCAGGCGCCCACGACAGCGTCTCGAAGATCTCCTGCTTGTTGCGAAAGTAGTAGTACACAAAGGGCTTGGTCACGCCCAGCTGCTGCACGATCTGCTCAATGGTGGTGTTGGCGTAGCCCTGCGCATCAAACAGCGCCTCGGCCGCACGCAGGATGCGCTCGCGCTTCTCGTCCGACCCGGCCGTGGCGGCCTTCTGGCGGCCGCTGGCCTGCACGGGGGGCTGCTGGTTCATCGGTGTCCTTTGCGCGACGTTGAAGTTATACCCATGGGTAGCATTGTTCTACCGAGCGGTATATATTGGCAAGACGCTGGCGGGTGTGAGCACCTAGCAAAAACCCCAAGAACCAGCGATTCCAGACACCTTGGAGACAACGCCATGCCTTCTGCCGCACCGCAGCTGCCGCTGCACGAACACCTGCGCCGCCACGCGCGCGAAACGCCCGACCGCATCGCCTACCTCTGGTACGGCCAGCCCCTCACGTGGGCGCAGCTTGATGCGGCCAGTGATGCATTTGCCGCGCGCCTGCAGGCGCTGGGTGTGGCCAAGGGCGAGCCCGTGGCACTGTTCATGAATAACTGCCCCCAGTACGTGATGGCGCACTACGGCATCCAGAAGATCGGCGCCATCGTCTGTCCTTGCGGGCCGCTGAACAAGGAGCATGAGCTGGAGTACCAGCTCACCGACCTGCAGGCGCGCGTGATCGTCGCGGCCGATGTGCTGCTGCCCGTGGTGGACAAGGTGCGCGCCAAGACCGCGCTGCAGCAGGTGTTTGTGGTGCGCTATGCCGAGCTGCTGCCCGAGGGCTCGCCCAGCATCGACGTACCCGCCGAGCTGCTGGCCATGCGCGCCGCCATGGCGCCTGCTCCCACGGGCTGCGAAGACTTCCTGGCCGCCACCCGCACCGGTGCGCGGCCCGCGCCCGTGGCGTTGTCGATGGATGACATCTCGCTCATGACCTACACCTCGGGCACCACCGGGTTACCGAAGGGCGCCATGCTGAGCTACGGCAACGCCACGTTCAAGACCGCCGCATCGGCGGACTGCAATGGCATGACACCGCACGAAACGCTGCTGGCCGTGGCGCCGCTGTACCACATCGCCGGCATGGTGATGGGCGTGAACCTGCCGGTCTACACCGGCGCCACCGCCGTGCTGCTGTACCGTTTTGACCCGCTGGGCGTGGCCCAGGCGCTGGAGCGCCACCGCGTGACCTGGTGGTACAGCATCGCGCCCATGAATGGCGCGCTCATGCAGGTGCCCGGCGCACGCGAGATGGACTGGAGCGCGCTGCGCCGCAACCCGGTCACCAGCTTTGGCATCACCTTCACCGAGGCGCTGGCCCAGCAGTGGCAGCAGTTCGCACCCAACTGCATTGCGCACGAGGCGGCCTACGGGCTGTCCGAAACGCACACCGTGGACACCGCCATGCCGGTGGACGCGATCCGCTGGGGCACCCAGGGCAAGCCCGTGCCGGGCAACACCCTGCGCATCGTCGACCCCGACACCGGCGCACCGCTGGCCGTTGGCGAGGTGGGCGAGATCACCATCCACGGCCCCGGCAACTTCAAGGGCTACTGGAACAAGCCCGAGGCCACGGCCAAGACCCTGCGTGACGGCTGGGTCTACACCGGCGACATGGGCAAGATCGATGCGGACAGCTACCTCACCTTCATCGGCCGGTTCAAGGAAATGATCAAGGTTTCGGGCTACAGCGTGTTCCCCGAAGAGGTCGAGACCCTGCTCATCAAGCACCCCGCCGTGGCCCAGGCCGCCGTGATTGGCGTGCCCGATGCGGAAAAGGGCGAGGTGGTGCGCGCCTTCATCGTCAAGAAGTCCGGCCAGGAGGTGGACGCCGCCGGCTTGGTGGCCTGGTGCCGCGAGAACATGGCGCCCTACAAAGCCCCGCGCGAGGTGCGTTTCATCGACGCACTGCCCGCCACGGGCGCTGGCAAAGTGCTGCGCCGCCTGCTTCGGGATATTGCGTGATTGAATGAGAAATTGGCTGCTGGCGCCTGATGAATATGCGCTGGTAGCTATACAAAACATAGCGACTGCCCTATGCCATCTTCTGTTCTGTTCACCAAAGTGCTGGTTGCCAACCGTGGCGAGATCGCACTGCGCACTGTGCGCGCCCTGCACGACCTGGGCATTGCCAGCGTGGCCGTGTATGCCGACGATGACGCCACCAGCCCCCATGTTCACGCAGCCAGTGCGGCCGTGGCACTGGGCGCCACCGGCCCGGCGGCGTACCTGGACGGTGCGCGCCTCATCGCCATTGCGAAGGCGCAGGGCTGCGATGCCGTGCACCCGGGCTACGGCTTCTTGAGCGAGCGCGCCGACTTCGCCCGCGCGTGCGCCGACGCCGGGTTGCGCTTCATCGGCCCCACGCCCGCACAGCTGGCGCTGTTCGGCGACAAGGCGCAGGCCCGTGCGCTGGCGCAGCAGCAGGGCGTGCCGCTCATGCCCGGCACGCAGGCGGCGGTGACGCTGCAGGAGGCGCAGGCCTTCTTCGCGCAGCACGCCCATGCTGGCATCGTCATCAAGGCCATCGGTGGCGGCGGCGGGCGGGGCATGCGCGCGGTGGCGTCGGCCGATGACTTGCCCGCTGCCTACGCGCGCTGTCGCAGCGAGGCGCAGGCCGCCTTTGGTGTGGACGGTGTGTACGTGGAGCGCCTGATGGGCAACGCCCGCCATATCGAGGTGCAGGTGCTGGGCGACGGGCGCGAGGTGATCGCGCTGGGCGAGCGCGAGTGCACGCTGCAGCGGCGCTTTCAGAAGGTGGTGGAGATCGCGCCCAGCCCTTCGCTGCCCGCAGTGTTGCGCGAGCGGATCACCACCGCCGCACTGTCCATGGCGCGGGCGGTGCAGTACGAAGGCCTGGGCACCTTCGAGTTTCTGGTGGACTTGGCGTCGAGCGACCTGCCGTTTGTCTTCATCGAATGCAACCCACGCCTGCAGGTGGAGCACACCATCACCGAAGAGGTCACCGGCGTGGACCTGGTGCAGGCGCAGATTGCGCTGGCCGCGGGCCGCACGTTGCAGGACATCGGCCTCGACCCTGCCGCACCGCCTGCCGTGTTGGGCTTTGCCGTGCAGTGGCGCATCAACGCCGAGACGCTGGACGCACAGGGCAACGCCACCCCCGGCAGCGGCACGCTCAGCCGCTTCGACCTGCCCGCAGGCCCCGGAGTGCGCGTGGACACACACGGCGCAGCGGGCGCCACGCCGTCGCCGCACTACGACACGCTGCTGGCCAAGCTCATCGTGCACACGCGCAGCCCGCGTTTTGCCGATGCGCTGCGCCGCTCGCAGCGCGCGCTGGCCGAGTGCCGCATCGACGGTGTGGCCACCAACCTCGCGCTGCTGCAGGCGCTGGCAACACGGCCCGAAATGGAGAGCCAGCAGGTGCACACACGCTGGCTGGAATCCGTGCTGCCTGCATTGCTGGATGCTTCCAAAAACATAGCTGCTAGCGCTTATCCATCAAGCGCTAGCGGCCAAAAAGACTCAAATTCCTCAATGCCCGTACCCGAAGGCGCTGTGCTGGCCCCCATGCCCGCGCGCTTGGTGCAGCTGAGCGTGGCCGAGGGCGATGTGGTCGCCGCAGGCGCCGAGCTGGCCGTGCTTGAAGCCATGAAGATGGAGCATGTGCTGCTGGCCCCACACGCGGGCCGCGTCGGCGCGCTGCTGGCCGTGGCCGGTGGCTACGTCGCGCAGGGGCAGCCGCTGCTGGTGCTGGACGCGGTGGATGAGGCGGCCGATGTCGAAGTGCAGGGCAGCGCTGCGCACGACCCCGACCACATCCGCGCCGACCTGCAACGCGTGATCGACCGCCACGCCTTCACGCTCGACGCGGCGCGCCCCGACGCCATGGCCAAGCGCCACGCGCAAGGTGGCCGCTCTGCGCGCGAGAACATTGCCGACCTGTGCGACGACGGCAGCTTCATCGAATATGGCGCCCTCGCCATCGCCGCGCAGGCGCGCCGCCGCAGCAAGGAGGACCTCATCGCCAACACGCCCGCCGATGGAATGGTCACGGGCATTGGCGGCATCAACGGCGCACTGTTTGGCGAGGAGAAATCCCGCGCCGTGGTCATGTCGTACGACGCCACCGTGCTCGCAGGCACCCAGGGCGCGCGCAATCATGCCAAGACCGACCGCATGCTCGGCATCGCGCTGGCGCAGAAGCTGCCGGTGGTGCTGTTCGCCGAGGGCGGCGGCGGGCGCCCGGGCGACACCGACATGCCCGTGGTGGCGGGGCTGCATGTGCACACCTTCGCCAGCTACGCCGCGCTGTCGGGCCAGGTGCCGGTGATCGGCATTGCCGCAGGCCGCTGCTTTGCGGGCAACGCGGCGCTGCTGGGCTGCAGCGACGTCATCATTGCCACACGCGCCAGCAACATCGGCATGGGCGGCCCGGCCATGATCGAAGGCGGCGGGCTGGGCGTGTTCAAGCCCGAGCAGATCGGCCCGAGCCGCGTGCAGCATGCCAACGGCGTGATCGACGTGCTGGTCGATGACGAGGCTGGAGCGGTGCAGGCCGCGCGCGACTACCTGTCGTTCTTCCAGGGCCGCACATCGCAGTGGTCCGCACCCGACCAGCGCCTGCTGCGCGCTGTGGTGCCCGAGAACCGCCTGCGCGTGTACGACACCCGCATGGCGATGGCAGGCCTGGTGGACGAGGGCAGCCTGCTGCTGCTGCGCACTGGCTTTGGCGCGGGCATCCACACCGCACTCGCGCGCATCGAAGGCCGCCCCGTGGGCCTGCTGGCCAACAACCCGCAACACCTGGGCGGCGCCATCGACGCCGATGCGGCCGACAAGGGCGCGCGCTTCATGCAGCTGTGCAACGCGCATGGTCTGCCCATCGTGAGCCTGGTGGACACGCCCGGCTTCATGGTCGGCCCCGAGGTCGAAGCCACGGCCCAGGTGCGCCACGTGAGCCGCCTGTTCGTCACCGCCGCCAGCCTGCGCGTGCCTACCTTCAGCGTGGTGCTGCGCAAGGGCTACGGCCTGGGCGCCATGGGCATGACGGCCGGGGGCTTCCATGCGCCCGTGTTCACCGTGGCCTGGCCCACGGGCGAGTTCGGCGCCATGGGGCTCGAAGGCGCCGTGCGCCTCGGCTTTCGCAAGGAGCTGGAGGCGCTGCCCGAGGGCGCCGAGCGCGATGCGCTGTTTGCCAAGCTGCTGGCCAAGTCCTACGCCAATGGGGAGGCGATGCACATGGCGGCCACGCTGGAGATCGACGCGGTGATCGACCCGGCGGACACGCGGGCCTGGCTGGCGCGGGGGTTGGCATCGGCGCAGGTGGCTCCGCTGGGTCCACGTTGTATCGATACCTGGTGAAGCAGCACGGCACCTGGCACGGTGGTGCCTATCGGTGCATCAGGGCGAGCTTTGCGCCGAGCCCGACAAACGCGGCCGCAAAGCCGCGGCGCAGCCACACCAGCGTGCCGGGGCGCTGCAGCACCTGGTCACGAAACCGGGCGGCAAAGACGCCATAGCCCAAGAACACCACAAAGGTCATGGCCATGAAGACCAGCGAGAGCTGGACCATGCGCCACGCGGGCTGCGCTTCACCCGGTGCGATGAACTGCGGCAGAAAGGTGAGGAAGAACAGCGACAGCTTGGGGTTAAGCAGGTTGATCAGCATGGCTTCCGCGATACGCCCACTGGTTGTGCGTGCGGGCGCGTCAGTGCGAACCTCCAGTGTGGCGGGCGAGCGCCACGTGGCCCAGCCCATGTAGACCAGGTAGGCGACCCCCGCGAAGCGCAGGACTTCGAATGCCGTGGCGCTGGCGTTGAGGAGCGCGGCCAGCCCGGTGATCGCCGCCAGCAGGTGCGGCACGATGCCGAGCGTGCAGCCCAGCGCCGTCACGGCGGCGGCCCGCGCGCCGCCCGAGAGTCCGGCCGCCACGGTCAGCAGGGTTCCTGGCCCCGGCGAGACGACCACGATGAGCGAGGTGATGAGAAATTCGATGCCCATGGCGAGAGGCCGCGCGGCGGCGGCGTGAAGTGGCGATGCCCGCAGCATCCGCCAACCCCCGCACAACGGTCTTGAACGAAATTGCAGGGGCCGGGCTGTCAGCCGCGTGCGCGAACGTAGGCGCCCGGTGTGATGCCAAAGCTGCGCGTGAAAAGGCGCGTCAGGTGGCTTTGGTCGGCAAAGCCACTCGCTGCGGCGACATCGGCGAGGGGCGTACCCGCACCCATCAGATGGCGCGCAAGCTGCAGTCGGCGCTGCAGCAGGTAGGCGTGTGGCGTGAGGCCCGTGGCCTGGGCAAATTGGCGCACAAGCTGGTAGCGGCTCAAACTTGCTGCATCGGCCAGTTGCGCGAGACTCCAGGGCGCGGTGGGATCGTCGTCCATCATGGTGCGAGCCCTGGTGATGGTCGCGGCGGATTGTTGGTGGCCCTTCGGCCGCAGCAGGCCGCCCAGCACCTGCAACAAGCATTCCTCCACATGCAGCGCTGCGGCCGAGTGGTTGGGGCGGTGGGTGGCCGCGTCGAACAGCGCCAGTACCTGGGCCGCCAGCCGCGCATCGCGCATCGTCGGAGCATGGAATTCGAAAGCGGAGCCGAGCGGGCCCGGATGCACCTCGGCCGCCAATGGCGCCACCAGGGCAGGCTCCAGGTAGAGCATGCGCCAGGCGCGTCCACGCTCGTCCAGCGGCATGCCATCGTGGACTTCGCCGGGGTTGACCGTGATGGTGTCGCCTGGGCCCGATTCCACAATCCCCCGGCCGCTGGCCGATTTCTGCGCACCCCGCTCGATCACGCCGAGGCCGAACTGCAAGTGCATGTGCCTGCCGAAGACGAGGCGGGAGTCGGCCTGCATTGCTTCGATGCCGGGCAGTGCGGTGGGCAGGAATCGGAAGGGTTTTTGCTGCATGGCGCGCGGCCTTGGGGTGGCGCGGGGCCATGATAAGCTGACCTGATCGTCCCTTTTTCCTAGCCCAGTTTCACACGCGGAGACTCCTCTATGCCCGGCCTTTTGCCCGATATCGACCCTGATGGTTTGCTCGAATTTTCGGTGGTCTACACCGACCGCGCGCTCAACCACATGTCCAAGCGCTTCACCGGCGTGGTGCAGGACATCCTGGGCACGCTCAAAGAGGTCTACCACGCCCACACCGCCGTGCTGGTGCCCGGCAGCGGCACCTTCGGCATGGAGGCCGTGGCGCGCCAGTTTGCCAACAAGGAAAAGGTGCTCATCGTGCGCAACGGTTGGTTCAGCTACCGCTGGACGCAGATCTTTGATGCCGACAAGGGCTTGGGGGGTGGTTCCGTGGTGTGCAAGGCGCGCCAGCAGGGCAGTGGCCCGCAGGCGCCCTGGGCACCATGCCCCGCTGAAGAAGTCGCCGCTACCATCCGCGCTGAAAAGCCCAAGGTGGTGTTTGCGCCCCATGTGGAAACGGCCAGCGGCATCATCCTTTCGGACGACTACATCCGCACGCTGACGGCAGCTGCGCATGAGGTGGGCGCGCTGTTTGTGCTGGACTGCGTAGCGTCGGGCGCGATGTGGGTGGACATGCAGGCCACGGGCGTGGATGTACTCATCAGCGCACCGCAAAAGGGCTGGAGCGGATCGCCTTGCTGCGCCATGGTGATGCTGTCCGAGCGTGCGCGCGAAGCCATCGAGGGCACCACGAGCAGCAGCTTCTCGTGCGACCTCAAGAAGTGGATGCAGATTGCCGAGGGCTACGAAAAGGGCCAGCACGCGTACCACACCACCATGCCCACGGATGCACTGGTGCGCCTGCGCGAGGTGATGGCCGAGACGCGTGAATACGGATTTGCCAAGGTGCGTGACGAGCAGATCGAACTGGGCGCCAAGGTGCGCGCGCTGCTCGAATCGCGTGGCTTTCCCAGCGTGGCGGCAGACGGCTTCAAGGCGCCCGGCGTGGTGGTGAGCTACACCACCGACCCCGGCATCCAGAACGGCAAGAAGTTCATGGAAGTGGGCCTGCAGACGGCTGCGGGTGTGCCGCTGCAGTGCGATGAGGGGCCGGACTTCAAGACCTTCCGCATTGGCCTGTTTGGCCTGGAGAAGTGGCACAACGTGGACCGCACCGTGGGCCACTTGTCAAAGGCGCTGGACCAGATTGCGGCGGCGGCCTAACGGGTTGCGGTCTAGGTCGGCGGGCTTGCCCGGATGAAGCCAGAGACTGACAGCGCAACCGTCGCCCTGCGGCGTGCCAAACGGCAGGCGCTGGGACTGTTGCTGCTGGTGACGGCCGTGTTCATCGCCACCAGCGTGGTGGAGCGCGGCCTGCTGCTCAACTGCATCAAGGCCATGGCCGAGGCCGCCATGGTGGGCGCGCTGGCCGACTGGTTTGCGGTGGTGGCGCTGTTCCGGCGCCCGCTGGGCCTGCCCATTCCGCACACGGCGGTCATTGCGCGCAACCAGGCGCGCATCGGCCGCAACCTCGCCACCTTTGTGCGCGACAAGTTCCTGGATGTGCCCTCGCTGGTGTCTCTGATCCGCCGGCACGACCCCGCCGAGCGGCTGGCGCAGTGGCTCACTGCGCCGGGCAACGCCGCGCTGCTGGGCCACCAGGCCACGCGCCTGGCATCGGCTGCGCTGGAGATGGTGCAGGACGCGCAGGTGGAGCGCTTCATCCACAAGGCCGCGCGTGCCTTGATCGGGCAGGTGGACATGTCGCGTGCGTTGGCAGCGGTGCTCGACACCCTGACCCACAACGGCCGTCACCAGGCGCTGCTGGACGACGTGCTGGCCAAGCTCATCGAACTGCTGCAGAACGAGCAGACCCGTACCTGGGTCGCGCAGTCCATCGTGGCCTGGCTCAAGAAGGACCACCCGCGCACCGAGAAGTTATTACCCAGCGACTGGCTGGGCGACAAGGGCTCGGCCCTGCTGGCCCGCGCGCTGGAGAGCCTGATGGCCGATGTGGCCGCCAACCCGCAGCACGCACTGCGTGCGCAGTTTGATGTGGCGGTGCAGCGCTTTATCGAGCGCCTGCGCAGCGACCCGGAATGGTCGCGCAAGGGCGAAGAAGTCCGTACCTGGCTGCAGACCGATGCCACCGTGGGCGGCTATGTGCAGGCGTTGTGGCTGGATCTGCGCGGAGCGCTGCAGCGTGATTTGGCCGATGCCGATTCGGTGGTGGCGCGGCAGGTGGGCAAGCTGGGGTTGTGGCTGGGGGAGTCGCTGGCGGGGGATGCGGCGCTCAGGCAATCGTTCAATGACCGGCTTGAGCGGTGGGTGGAGGGACTGGCGCCGGATGTGTCGGCGTTTATTGCGCAGCACATTGAGGACACCGTGCGGCGATGGGATACCGAGGAGATGACGCAGCTGGTCGAGCTGAACATTGGGAAGGATTTGCAGTACATCCGTATCAACGGCACCGTGGTGGGCGGGTTGATCGGGCTGGTGCTGTTTGCGGTGTCGCACGCGGGGGAGATTTGGCGGGCGGTGGTGGGCAGCTGACCACTCGTTCGGGCTGAGCCTGTCGAAGCCAGGGCGTGCTGGTTCGAAAAGCATGCTGGTGTTGAGGGCGGAGGCCGGGACTCGCCCCGGCGGGCGAGGTACTTGTTCTTTGCTTCGTCAAAGAAAAGTACCCAAAAGAAAGGCGCCCCCCAGTCTGCGACCCCTTCGCTGTGCGAAGGGGCAAACCTGCGTCGGGGCGGCTGCGGGGTGCGCCGTGGAACTCGCTTTGCTGCTGCGCAGCGCCGCTCGGACAACCACGGCGAGTCAGTTCACGAGGCATGCGCGCTCCGACGCGCATGCTCACCCCGCAACCGCCCCGCCGCAGGCGCAGCCAGCAGGGGGCGAACAGCCACACTGGCCATTGCTTCGCTCGGCCTCGCGGTCGCGGCGCGAGGCGCCCGTGTTTGTTCTGACTGCTACCGACCAAGGGCAGCTGGCGCAATTGAGAAAAGCAACTACTACGTGGAGGAACCCCTTACCAGGGCACCTCCAGTGATCGATCTGAATCTCAGCTCTTGCGCTTTGCTTTGAGAGACGCCGTTTTGGGCCAGGTGTCACCCTGATCAAGACTCATGGAGCTTTCCCAGGAGAAGGAGTCTGGAGTGATCTCGAAGAAGCGGATTTTTGTGAGCACACGGTGCCCGTTAGGTAGGGTGGCGATGGCATCAAGGAGCATTTCGCCGTCCCTGCATATCCCATGCCACTCAGTAGGTACTGCTGGTTGAAGTGCCTGTAGGCCGACGATCTCCCAACGCTTTGTAGTTTCAGAATATGTTCGCAGGGTGACGAATGATGAGACAGGCGCGCCGGTCGGACCAAGCGCCTTGAAATCGTCCATGATCATCCTGCCCTCATTCAGATGAACGGCATTCCACAAGGCCGAGTAGTTGAGCGCAGGAGTTCCATCCTCCTTGTATCGCGTCGCCTCGACATTCCAATGGCCAATGAGGAAATCAAACTCCTTTGCTTCGGGTGCCGGGCCTTGAAGATAGCGCAGCACTTCTGGTGGCACGTTTTGAACTTGTGGATTGGTCATACGAGGAAGTTGGTCGTGAGATGAATAAGGCTTAGCGCAATGCGTCCTACGGTGTCGCGAGATGCTCTTCGCATGCCTTCTCTTGAACGTAGCTTGAGCCTGAGCTAGTGCCTCAAAAATTTGCAAAGACACTGGCACAAATTTACAGCAAGCCCCACACGCCCGTTTTGCACTTTCTCTGAGCCAAAGGCGGCCACCCTTCAAAACCTCGGCAAATCCGGATGCTTGATCGCCCCTCCGCGCACCAGCATCTTCCCGTACTCCGCACACCGGTTCAGCGTCGGGATCACCTTCCCCGGGTTCAGCAACCCCGCCGGGTCAAACGCATGCTTGAGCCCGAACATCTGCGCGCTCTCCTCCGCAGAAAACTGCACGCACATGCTGTTGAGTTTCTCCACACCCACACCATGTTCACCCGTCACGGTGCCGCCCATGGCCACGCTGGTTTCCAGAATCTCCGCGCCAAACAGTTCGCAGCGGTGCAACTGGTCGGCGTCGTTCGCATCGAAGAGGATCAGCGGGTGCAGGTTGCCGTCGCCCGCGTGGAACACGTTGGCACAGCGCAGCTGGTATTTCTTTTCCATCTCCTGGATGGCCAGCAGGATGTCGGCCAGGCGCTTGCGCGGGATGGTGGAGTCCATGCACATGTAGTCGGGGCTGATGCGGCCGCTGGCGGGGAAGGCGTTCTTGCGACCGCTCCAGAAGCGCAGGCGCTCGGCTTCGTCGTTGCTGACCGAAATGGCGGTGGCGCCTGCAGCGCGCAGCACGTCGCTCATGCGGCCAATTTCTTCCTCTACCTCTTCGGGTGTGCCGTCGCTCTCGCACAGCAGGATGGCTTCCGCAGTCAGGTCGTAGCCCGCGTGCACAAAGTCTTCGACGGCGGCGGTCATGGGCTTGTCCATCATCTCCAGCCCGGCGGGGATGATGCCGGCCGCGATGACCGCGGCCACCGCGTCGCCCGCTTTGCGCACGTCGTCAAAGCTGGCCATGATGCAGCGCGCCAGCTGGGGCTTGGGGATGAGCTTGACCGTCACTTCGGTGGTCACGGCCAGCATGCCCTCGCTGCCGATCACGGCGGCCAGCAGGTCGTAGCCGGGGGCGTCGAGTGCCTCGCTGCCGAACTCCACCGGTTCGCCTTCCACCGTGAAGCCCTTCACCTTGAGCACGTTGTGCACCGTCAGGCCGTATTTCAGGCAGTGCACGCCGCCCGAGTTCTCGGCCACGTTGCCGCCGATGGTGCAGGCGATCTGGCTGCTGGGGTCGGGGGCGTAGTAGAGGTTGTAGGGTGCCGCCGCCTCGCTGATCGCCAGGTTGCGCACGCCACACTGCACCACGGCCGTGCGGCTTTCGGGGTTGATGTCGAGGATGCGGTTGAACTTGGCCAGCGACATCGTCACGCCCAGGGCGTGCGGCATGGCGCCGCCCGACAGGCCCGTGCCCGCACCGCGCGCCACCACCGGCACCTGCAGCCGGTGACACACCTGCAGCACTGCCTGCACCTCGTCATACGTTTCGGGCAGGCACACCACCAGCGGGCGCTGGCGGTAGGCGGTGAGGCCGTCGCATTCGTAGGGCGTGGTGTCCTCGTTGTGCCAGAGCAGTGCGTGGGCGGGCAGCACGCGGCCCAGGGCCTGGACAACCTCGGCCTGGCGCGCGGCGCGTTCGGCGGGTGTTGGGAGCGGGGCGGAAGAAGTGGCGGTGATCATGGCAGCCACTGTAGGGGATGGGGACGGGCGGGGTGTGAGGTTTTCTGCAGGTGTTTGTGAAAAACACCGAGTCGCTCACTAATTGATAGCTTCTAGCGCTTGATGGACAAGCGCTGGGGCTGATTTTTTCCTGAATTTGGTGGAGGAGGGCGCGGCTCGGGTGAGGGCAGCCGAGCAAGGGCCGCCCTGCAGCGAGGGCTGCGTCCCCCTTCCGGCGCAGCCGAGAGAACGGGGAAGGCGCCAAAGGCGACTCAGGGGAATGCCTCGACTACGCCATGGTTTTGCGCAGCCACTCGGCAAACGCCGCGCATTCCCACCGGTCCATGGTGCCGGTGCGCCAGCACAGGTAGTGGGCGTGGGGGCTGGCAGTGTCGGTGTCAAACAGGCGCACCAGCGTGCCGTTCTCCAGCCACGGTGCGCCGAGTTTGAGGCGCACCAGTGCCACGCCCATGCCGGCGGCAGCGCCGTCACACATCAGGCCGATGTCGTTGAACTGCGAGCCCTCGCTGGGCTCGGCCCAGTCGAGGCCCGTGGCGGCAAACCAGGTGCGCCAGGGCTCCAGCGGGCTGCGCAGCAGGGGCACGCCCTCCAGGTCTTCGGGGCGGTCAAAGGGCCCGTGCTCGCGCACGAACGCGGGCGAGGCCAGGGGCGTGACCACGTCGCGGGCCAATTCCACATGCTCCACGTCGGCATAGTGGCCGGGGCCAAAGCGCACCATCAGGTCTGCATCCTCGGCCACCACGTCCAGCAGCGGGATGGACACCTGCAGGGCCAGGTCGATCTCGGGGTAGGCCTCGGTGAACTGGCGCAGGCGGGGGATGAGGATGGTGCGCGCAAACGTGGGGGTGACTGCCAGCTTGAGCCGCCGGCGCCCGGGCGCGGCCGCCTGGCCGGGGAACCGCTGCAGCGCACCCAGACCCTCGCGCACGTGGGCCAGGTAGGCGCTGCCCTCGGTGGTGAGCGAAAAATCGGCCCGGCCAAACAGCCGCACGCCCAGGATCTGCTCCAGCTGCTTGACGCGGTGGCTGACCGCGCTGGGCGTCACGCAAAGCTCGTCAGCCGTCTGCGTCACGCTGCGCAGGCGGGCCAGAGCCTCAAACGTCAGCAGGCACTGGATGGGCGGAATGCGCCGGGCTGCGCTGCTGAGGAAGGAGGAGGACGGGGCTGCCGTGGCCATGGGGCAGAACGGGTTAGCGGAAGACGACGGTCTTGTGGCCGTTGAGCAGCACGCGGTGCTCGCTGTGCCACTTCACGGCGCGGGCCAGCACCTGGCTTTCGGTGTCGCGGCCCCGGGCCGTGAGGTCTTCCACGGTGTCGGTGTGGTCGGCGCGGGCCACGTCCTGCTCGATGATCGGGCCTTCGTCCAGGTCGGCCGTCACATAGTGGGCCGTGGCGCCGATCAGCTTCACGCCCCGGTCATGCGCCTGGTAATAGGGCTTGGCGCCCTTGAAGCTGGGCAGGAAGCTGTGGTGGATGTTGATGGCCCGACCGGCCAACTTTTGACATAGGTCAAGAGAAAGTATCTGCATGTAACGGGCCAATACCACCAACTCGGCCCCTTCGCCCTCGATAATCTCAAGCTGCTTGGCTTCGGCCTGGGCTTTGATGCTGCCCGTCAGCGGGATATGGTGGAACGGCACGTTGTAGCTGGCCGCCAGCTGGTAGAAGTCGCGGTGGTTGCTGATGATGGCGCGGATGTCGATGGGCAGCAGGCCACTCTTCCAGCGGAACAGCAGGTCGTTGAGGCAGTGGCCCTCCTTGCTGACCATGAGCACGGTTTTCATGGGCGCAGCTGTTGCGTGCAGGCGCCAATGCATGTTGTAGGGTTCTGCAAACGTGGCCAGGCGGGCCTTGAGCGTTGCGTGATCGTGCTGGTCGCAGGCAAACTGAACGCGCATGAAGAACAGGCCGGTGGCGTGGTCGTTGTACTGCGCGGCTTCTTCGATGTTGCCGCTGTGCTCCAGCAAAAAGCCCGAAACGGCATGCACCAGCCCCAGGCGGTCGGGGCAGGACAGGGTAAGGATGTAGGCGTTGGTCATAGCGGTGCGATTGTCGCAGCATGGCCTGAGCGCTTGTCGAACAGGGAAATCAATGACCAATCCGGGCGATGCGTCGCGTATTGTCCCCTGGCGGGGAATGCTGCTGTACCTGGTGCTGGGGGTGGCCTGGGTGTTTGTGGGCGACGCGCTGCTGGCCCGGTGGGTGAGCGACCCGGTGCTGCTCACGCGCTTTCAGACCTGGAAGGGCTGGGGCTATGTGCTGCTGACCAGTGGCCTGGCCTGGTGCATGCTGCGCAGCATGCGCCGCGCCGAAAAGGTGCGCGTGGCCATGGCCAGGGAGTTGTCGCAGATCGTGCGCCACGTGCCCGCTGGCATTGCGCGTGTGGCGCCAGACGGGCGGTTCCTGTGGGCCAACAACCGCCTGTGTGATCTGCTCGGTGCGCCGCTGGCGCGGGTGTGTACCCTGAACTTTCGCGACGTGATGCTGGCGGCCGACCGTGACTGGGCGGCGGCCCAGTTGTCGCGCCTGCTGGCGGGCGAGATCGACCACTACGTGGGCGAACGCGAATGCCTGCGACCGGGCGATGGGCGCAAGGTGGCCGTGCTGTGCACGGTAACGCTGGTCCCCGAGGCCGATGCCGAGCCCGCCCACCTGGTCTGCGTGGTGCAGGACCTGGACGAGATCAAGGCCGCCCGCGCCGCACTCAAGAACAGCGAGGCCCGCCAGCGGCTGGCCGCCACGGTGGTGGACAACACCATCGAGGGCGTGGTGGTGACCGATGCGCAAAGCCGCATCCTGTCGGCCAACGCCGCCGTCACCCGCCTGCTGGGCTATACCGAGGAGGAACTGCTGGGCCAGACGCCGCGCGTCTTCAAGTCGGGCCGGCACGACAAGGCGTTTTACGACGCCATGTGGGGCACATTGCGCCAGACGGGCCATTGGCAGGGCGAGATCTGGAACCGCCGCAAGAACGGTGAGGTGTTTCCGGAGCACATGTCGCTGTCGGCCGTGCGCGACCCCGCCGGCCAGATCACGCACTACGTGTGCATGTTCACCGACATTTCTGAAGAAAAGGTGCAACAGCAGCGGCTGGAGTTCCTGGCGCACAACGATGCGCTCACGGGGCTTTCCAACCGCGCGTGGTTCGGCCACCAGCTGGAGCAGGCTGTGCTGGAGGCGCGAGCCAGTGGCGAGCACATCGCTGTGCTGCTGCTCAACCTCGACCGTTTCAAGGACGTGAACGACAGCTACGGCCATGCCACCGGTGACGAGGTGCTCAAGCACATCGCGCGGCAGGTGCAGTCAGCCTTACGGCCGGGCGACGTGATGGGGCGGCTGGCGGGCGACGAGCTGGCCGTGGTGGCGCGCCACCTGCGCCATGCCGACGGTGCCGCTGCCGTGGCGCGGCACCTGATCACAGCCGTGGCCGAGCCCTGGCGTTCGCCCGATGGCTTTGAAGTGGTGGCGGGTGTCAGCGTGGGCATCTGCATGTTCCCCGAGCACGCGAACACCACCGAACTGCTACTGCAGGGCGCCCATGCGGCGGTCTATGGCGCCAAGGCACGGGGCCGGGGGGCGTGGTGCTTCTTCCACGAGGCGATGACCCAGGCCGCGCGCGAGCGGCTGGCGCTGGAGTCGCGCCTGCGCCTGGCGCTGGCGCAGGGCCACCTGCAGATGTACTACCAGCCGCAGGTGGACATTGCCACCGGCCGCATCCAGGGCGCCGAGGCGCTGGTGCGCTGGAACGACCCGGTGGAGGGCCTGATCTCGCCCGCGCGCTTTATCCCTGTGGCCGAAACCTCGGGCGTCATCGGCCCGCTGGGCGAATGGGTACTGCGCGAGGTTTGCCGCCAGGGCCAGGCCTGGCGCCAGGCAGGCCTGCCCGACCTCACGCTCGCCGTGAACGTGTCGCCGCGCCAGTTCCACCTGACGGACCTGGCCGGTTGCGCGTCGGGCGCGCTGGCCGATTCGGGCTTTCCGCCCGAGCTGCTGGAGCTGGAGATCACCGAAACCGCCCTGGCCGAGCGCACCGAAGAGGCGCGCCAGGTGCTGATGCGTCTGCGCGCGCTGGGCCTGCGCATTGCGGTGGATGACTTTGGCACAGGGTATTCGTCGCTCGCGCAGCTCAAGCGCTTTCCGATTGACGTGCTCAAGATCGACCAGGGTTTCATCCGCGACATTCCGCAAAGCGAGGACGACATGGCCATCAGCGCCGCCATCATCGCCATGGGGCACAGCATGGGGCTGTCGGTGCTGGCCGAGGGGGTGGAGACCGACGGCCAGTTGGCCTTCTTGCGAGAGCGGGGCTGTGATGCGTACCAGGGCTACCTGTGCAGTCGGCCCGTGCCCGCCGATGACTTCGCAGCGCTGCTGCGGGCACAGCCCGTGACTGTGGCACCGTAGGTCACGGTGCTGGGCGCGCCGGGCGCCACTTCTCGCGCAGTTCTGCACAGGCATCGCGGGGTGGCAGGGCAGGGGTTTCAATCACCGCTTCCGCGTCGCCTGGTTTGTTTGCTCCATTTTTGATAGCTGTTTGTGATTGCCCAGATTGCGCCAGGGCCACTTTTGACACCAAACCGGCTGGCCAGTGGGTGGGCACTCCCAGGCTGCGCAGCACATGGCCGCCCCCGGCCACCAGCAGCACCGTCTGCCCGGGGCGCAGGGCCTGCTGGGCGGTGCGCGCCATGCTCGCGTCGCGGGCGATCTGGATGCGGGCCATGGGGGCAATTTGCGATTCCGGCAGCAGGCCGCAGTGGCCCTCGCGCAGCGCCTGGTGTTGCTGTGCCAGTGCGGGGGCGGGCAGGTGCTGGTCCCAGCGGGCCTCGCCCATCGCGGCGCGCATCTGGGCGCGCGGCAGGTTGCCACCCAGCACCGGCACGCCAGCGGCCACGGCGGCCATCACCACGGGGCCATAGGCCTTCCACGGCCAGGCGGCGTCGTTCCATTGCAGGGCGGCCTGGGCCTGGGCGTCGGTGGCGTCGCGCGGCAGGGCCTGCGTGCTGTGGCCGCTCTCGGCCATCTCCATCACCACGGCCGCCAACTGGCCTTTTGCGGCCAGCCACAACACGGTCTCGCGCTGCAGGCGCTGGTGGTCGGGCGCATCGTGCTGTTCGCCGAGCAACAGCACATCAGTGGGGAGCAGAGCCTGCAGGCGGTCGGGCCACGCGGCGAGTGGGGTGCTGGGGGGCGTGGTGCCCGTGCTGGCACAGCCAGTCAGTGCTCCCGTGGCTATCAGGGCTCCGGCCAGCAGCAGGCGGGCACAGAGGTGGGGGTCGGGTGGTCGTTGCATGGCGCCATGCTACGCGGGTGAGACTTGACCCAGGTCAAGAGTCGGCGCAAGCTCGGTGCCTACACTGCCCTGCATGCGCACCAAGCCCACCCTGTCCACCAAGCTCCTGGCCATGGGCGCGGGTTTTTTGCTGGTGGCGCTGGCCTCCATCAGCCTCACGCTGTGGGTAACCTGGAAGCTCGAAGGCGGCGCCGCCGCAGTCAACGAGGCCGGCCGCCTGCGCATGAACATGCTGCGCATGGTGCTGGTACTGCAGACCGAGCCCGCCGAGGCGGTGCAGGAGCGTGCCCGCCTGTTCGACGCCAGCCTGGACCTGCTGCGCACGGGCGACCCCTCACGCCCGCTGTTTGTGCCCTGGAGCGATGAGACCCGCGACCGCTTTGAATCCATCCGCACCCAGTGGGCCCAGGCGCGCAGCGGCTGGGTGACCCCATTGCCCCCCGATCGCGCGCAGATCTTGGCGCAAGCCGATGCGTTTGTGCAGCAGGTCGATGGTTTTGTGGATGCCATCGAGATCCAGATTGCAGGCTGGACGGCGGCGCTGCACCTGTTCCAGCTGTTCATGATGGCGCTGGCCATTGTTGCCGCCGTGACCTTCATGGCCGCAAGCTATCTGCTGGTCATCAACCCCGTGGCGCGCCTGCAGCAGGCCCAGGCCCGGCTGCGCCAGGGCGAGCTCGGCACCCGCCTGCCGGTGGAAACGGATGACGAATTTGGCCAGCTGTCGGCGGGCTTCAACCTCATGGCGCACGCCTTGCAGGCATCACACGACGAACTGGAGCACAAGGTGCGCCAGAAGACCGCCAGCATCGCCGTGCAGAACCAGCGCCTGGCCGCGCTCTACGAAGTCAGCGCGCTGGCCTCCACGGCCGGCAGCCTGGAGCTGCTGGCTCAGGGCTTTGTGCAGCAGATCCGCCGCGTGGCCGGGGCCGATGCTGCGGCGGTGCGCTGGTCCAACGAGGCCAATGAACGTTATGTGCTGCTGGCCGGTGACGGCCTGCCGCGCACCATGGCCGAGGGCGAGCATTGCTTGCACACCGGCAGTTGCCTCTGCGGCCAGCCGCAGGCCCAGGCGCGCACGCGGGTGATTCCCATCACGCCATCAACCACTGTCGTCTTGCCACATTGCCGCGAGGCGGGTTATGAAACCATGGTGACCATTCCGGTGCAGATGCAGCAGCGCTTGCTGGGTGAGGTGGACCTGTTCTTCCGTTCGCCCATTGAGCTGACCGATGAACTGCGCGATTTGCTCGAAGCCATGACGCGCCACCTGGCCAGCGCCATGGAAGGCCTGCGCGCCACGGCCCTGGAGCGCGAAGCCGCCGTGGCCGAAGAGCGCAGCATGCTGGCGCGCGAGCTGCACGACTCCATCGCCCAGTCGCTGGCCTTCCTCAAGATCCAGACGCAGCTGCTGCGCGACGCCGTGAACCGTGGCGACGAGGCCAAACGCGACCGCAGCATCAGCGAGCTGGATGTCGGCGTGCGCGAGTGTTATTCCGACGTGCGTGAGCTGCTTGTGCACTTTCGCACCCGCACCAGCGATGAGGATATTGAATCGGCCCTGCGCGCCACGTTGTCCAAGTTCGAGCACCAGACCGGCATGGCCACCACGCTGGGCATGGTGGGCCATGGCCTGCCGCTGGCGCCCGACCTGCAGATCCAGGTGCTGCACATGGTGCAGGAAGCGTTGTCGAACGTGCGCAAGCATTCGGGCGCCACGCGGGTGGACCTGCTCGTGCACCGGCATCCGCGCTGGCGCTTTGAGGTGCAGGACAACGGCAAGGGCTTCGACGTGGCCACCGTGCCACCCGATTCGCTGCATGTGGGCCTTGGCATCATGCGCGAGCGCGCCCACCGCGTGGGTGCCGTGCTGCAGGTTGAATCCACCCCGGGCCAGGGCACGCGCGTGTGCATCGAGCTGCCCACGGTGACCGCTGCCACCACCATGCCCTCCCAGTCTGCACCTCCGTCCGCAGCGGCCATAGCCCCCCAAGGCGCGGCTTCTGGCGAAGAACTCACACCCGCCGTGGCCGCAGGCCGGGTGGCCACCACCGCATGACCCCTACCACCGCCATCCCCTTGGGTCCCCCCGCCGGTGCGGGCCCCCAACCCCCCGCAGAGCCGCCTGTGACGCTGCTGGTGGTGGACGACCACACGCTCTTCCGCCGGGGGCTGATTGCACTGTTGGGGCAGGACGCGGGCCTGCTGGTGGTGGGTGAGGCGGGCGATGCCGCCGAGGCCCTGCGCCTGGCGCCGGAGCTGTTGCCCCAGGTGATCCTGCTGGACAACCACCTGCCCGGCGTGATGGGCGTGGACGCCATCCGGGGCCTGCGCGAAGTCTCGCCCTCCTCGCGCGTGCTCATGCTCACCGTCAGCGAAGACGGGCAGGACCTGGCCGCCGCACTGCGCAACGGCGCGCAAGGCTACCTGCTCAAGACCATCGACGGCGATCTTTTGGCCCAGGCCATCCGCCGCGCGGCCCGGGGCGAGCCCGTGGTGAGCCCCGAACTCATGGGCAAACTGGTGGCCGCGTTCCAGTCGCAAGGGGTGGCCGAAGCGGCAGCGCTCATCGCCCCAGCCGGGCCTGCCGGGGCGGGTGCGTCCACGCAGCCGCCCGAGGCTGCCAACAACGGCGCCGCGCCCCTGTCCCCGCGTGAGGAAGACGTGCTGCGCGAGATCGCGCGCGGTGCCAGCAACAAGGAAATCGCGCGCACACTCGACATCGCCGAGACCACGGTCAAGATCCATGTGCAGCACATCCTGCGCAAGCTGGGCCTGAGTTCGCGCGTGCAGGCGGCGGTCTACGCCTCAGACCGGCAGCGCGCGGAGTAGCGGGCTCGCTGCGCGCACGGCCGTGCGGTCGCTTGCGCGTGGTGTTTGCTATAATTTTAATAGCTATTGGCGCTTTCCTATCAAGCGCTACCAGCGGTTTGTACTGAAATTTTGCTGTGCACAGCCCGTCGCCGCTGCAGCATTGCTCCCATGGCCCTTGGTGCGCCGACCCTATCCTGCATTTCCTCTCACGAACCGGCCCGCAGCTGCACGCGCCTGCCTGGTCATCCATCCATAGTTCTTTCGGACGATGAGTCGGTGCGGTGGCGTAGGCCCGGACTAGTCCTTCTGCCGCGCCCCGGGTGTCCTTGCGAAGGATAGGCAGTGCGTGCCCAAAGCGGGACGATACCGCCAACCACAGAGAGAAGAAGAGGAACCGCGCAATGGCACATACCCCTTTGCCCCCGGGCGACAGCCCACAGCGCACCCGCCAGGCTTGGTCGGTGCTGATCGTCAGCACCTTCGCCTTCACGGTCTGTTTCATGGTGTGGATGATGTTCGGCGTCATCGGCATCCCTATCAAGAAGATGCTCAACCTGAACTCCACGCAGTTCGGGTTGCTCATGTCCATGCCTGTGCTCACGGGCTCGCTGGTGCGGGTGCCGTTGGGCATCTGGACCGACAAGTTCGGCGGCCGCATCGTGATGGCCGCCGTGATGGCCACCACCGTGCCCGCCATCTGGCTGATGGGCTACGCCACGGAATACTGGCACTTCCTCACCATCGGCCTGTTTGTGGGCTTGGCGGGGGGCTCGTTCTCGGTGGGTACGCCCTATGTGGCGCGCTGGTTCCCCAAGCACCGCCAGGGCACGGCCATGGGTGTGTATGGCGCGGGCAACTCGGGCGCGGCGGTGAACAAGTTCGTGGCCCCGGTGTTGCTGGTGGCGTTTGGCTGGACCATGGTGCCGCAGGTGTATGCGGCCATCATGCTCGGCACGCTGGTGCTGTTCTGGTTGTTCAGCTACAGCGACCCGGCCCACCTGGTGCCCAGCAACGTCAAGTTCACCGACCAGCTCAAGGCGCTGAAGGACCCCAAGGTCCTCAAGTACTGCCAGTACTACAGCATTGTGTTTGGCGGCTATGTGGCGCTGTCGCTGTGGATGGTGCAGTACTATGTGGGCGAATTTGGCCTGGACATCCGCGTGGCGGCACTGCTGGCCGCGTGCTTCTCGCTGCCCGGCGGTGTGCTGCGCGCCATCGGCGGCATGCTGTCTGACAAGTACGGCGCCCACAGCGTGACCTGGTGGGTGATGTGGGTGAGCTGGATCTGCCTGTTTTTGCTGAGCTATCCGCAGACCGACTTCACCATCGTCACCGTCAACGGCCCCAAGACCTTTCACATCGGCCTGAATGTGTACCTGTTCACGGGCCTCATGTTTCTGCTGGGCATTGCCTGGGCCTTTGGCAAGGCCAGTGTCTTCAAGTACATCAGCGACGACTACCCCCAGAACATCGGTGCCATCAGCGGCATCGTGGGCCTGGCCGGTGGCATGGGCGGCTTCATCCTGCCCATCCTGTTCGGCGCGCTGATGGACCTCACCGGCATCCGCTCCAGCGCTTTCATGCTGATGTATGGCGTGGTGTGGGTCTCGCTCATCTGGATGTACTTCACCGAAGTGCGTCGCACCGATCTGATGGCCACGCAGGCAGCACCGGCTGCTGCGGCTGGCCGCTGAACTTTCACTTTCCAAGGAAACACCATGTCTGCCACACCCGCCAGTAGGCGCCAGGGGCGTCTGCTCACCCTCTGGGCTCCTGAGGACAAATCGTTCTGGGAGCGCGAAGGCGAAGCCATCGCCAAGCTCAACCTGTGGATCTCGGTGCCCGCGCTGTTCCTGGCCTTTGCCATCTGGCAGGTGTGGAGCGTGGTCGCCGTGAGCCTGCCGGGCCTCGGATTCAAGTATTCGACCAACCAGCTGTTCTGGCTGGCCGCAGCGCCCGCGCTCAGCGGCGCCACGCTGCGTATCTTCTATTCGTTCATGGTGCCGCTGGTGGGTGGACGCCGCTGGACGGCGATCTCCACTGCCAGCTTGCTGATCCCTGCGATTGGCATCGGCTTTGCGGTGCAGGACAACACCACGACCTATCCCACCATGCTCATCCTGGCGCTGCTGTGCGGCCTGGGCGGCGGCAACTTCAGCTCCAGCATGGCCAACATCAGCTTCTTCTTTCCGAAGGAGCGCAAGGGCTCGGCCCTGGGTGTGAACGCGGGCCTGGGCAACCTGGGGGTGTCGGTGGTGCAATTTCTGAGCCCGCTGGTCGTCACGGCCGGCATCTTCGGCATCTTTGGTGGCGAAGGCCAGACCATCGTCAAGAACGGCCAGACCGTGCAGGTGTGGACGCAGAACGCCGCTTTCATCTGGGTGCCATGGATTGCGCTGACGGCGCTGGCCGCGTGGTTCGGCATGAACGACATCGCCGATGCCAAGGCTTCCTTTGCCGCGCAGGCCGCCATCTTCAAGCGCAAGCACAACTGGCTGATGTGCGTGTTGTACCTCGGCACCTTCGGCTCGTTCATCGGCTATGCAGCGGGCTTTCCGCTGCTCATCAAGAGCCAGTTCCCTGGCGTGAATCCGCTGGCCTACGCCTGGCTGGGCCCGCTGGTGGGCGCCGTGATCCGCCCCTTTGGTGGTTGGCTGGCCGACAAGCTCGGTGGTGCGCGTGTCACGCTGTGGAATTTCATCGTCATGGCCGTGGCCGTGATGGGTGTGACGTTCTTCCTGCCCTCCGGTGGCCCTGGCGGCAACGAAGGCCAGTTTGCAGGTTTCTTCGTGTGCTTCCTGGTGCTGTTCCTCACCACCGGCATCGGCAACGGCTCGACCTTCCGCATGATCCCCGTGATCTTCCTGACCGAAGCCATGCGCGGCGTGGACAAGCACAACGCCGCCGCTGTGGCCAGCGCCAACAAGGAGGGCAATACCCTGGGCGCGGCGACGCTGGGCTTCACCGCCGCCATGGCCGCCTACGGCGGGTTCTTTATCCCCAAGAGCTATGGCAGCTCCATCGCGCTGACCGGCAGCCCCCACGCTGCACTGTGGACGTTCTTCGCCTTCTATCTCGTTTGCATCGTGATCACCTGGTGGACCTACGCACGCAAGCACGCCGAGATGCCTTGCTAGTCAACCCCAGAACAGAAATCAGAAAAGGAGCCCTTCGATGAGCCATTTCCTCGATCGCCTTTCGTACTTCTCGCAGCCCCGCGAGACCTTTGCCCAAGGCCATGGCGAAACCAACGGTGAAGACCGCACCTGGGAAGACGCCTACCGCGACCGCTGGGCGCACGACAAGATCGTGCGCAGCACCCACGGCGTGAACTGCACGGGCTCCTGTTCGTGGAAGATCTACGTCAAGGGCGGCATCGTGACCTGGGAAACCCAGCAAACCGACTACCCCCGCACCCGCCCTGATCTGCCCAACCATGAGCCCCGTGGCTGCGCACGCGGCGCCAGCTACAGCTGGTACCTGTACAGCGCCAACCGCGTGAAGTACCCCATGGTGCGTGGCCGCCTGCTCAAGCACTGGCGCGCCGCCATCGCCCTGGCCAAGAGCCCTGTGGACGCCTGGGCCAGCATCGTCGAGAACGACGCCTCCAAGCGCGAATGGCAAAAGCAGCGCGGCCTGGGCGGCTTTGTGCGCAGCACCTGGGAAGAAGTCAACCAGATGATTGCCGCCGCCAACGTGTACACCATCAAGAAACACGGCCCTGACCGCATCATCGGCTTCTCGCCCATCCCGGCGATGTCGATGATTTCGTACGCAGCGGGTTCGCGCTACCTGAGCCTGATCGGCGGCGTGTGCATGAGCTTCTACGACTGGTACTGCGATCTGCCCCCCAGCAGCCCGCAGGTGTGGGGCGAGCAGACCGACGTGCCCGAGTCGGCCGACTGGTACAACAGCTCGTTCATCATTGCCTGGGGCTCCAACGTGCCCCAGACGCGCACGCCCGACGCCCACTTTCTGACCGAGGTGCGCTACAAGGGCACCAAGGTCGTGTCCATCACGCCCGACTATTCCGAAGTGGCCAAGCTCGGCGATTTGTGGATGCACCCCAAGCAGGGGACGGATGCCGCCGTGGCCATGGCCATGGGGCACGTGATCCTCAAGGAGTTCTACTTCAAGGACGGGGGCAAGGGCCGCAGCACCTACTTTGACGACTACGCGCGCCGCTACACCGATCTGCCATTGCTGGTGGTGCTCAAGGAAAAGACACTGCCCGATGGCCGCACGGTGATGGTGCCCGACCGCTATGTGCGCGCCAGCGACTTCCCCGGCCAGCTCGACCAGTCCAACAACCCCGACTGGAAAACCGTGGGCTACGACGAGCTGGGCCAGGTCACGCTGCCCAATGGTTCCATCGGCTTTCGCTGGGGGGCGGACGGCCGCCCCGACCAGGGCCTGTGGAACCTGGAGAACAAGGAAGCACGCACCGGCAACACCGTCAAGCTCAAGCTGTCGGTGATCGAAGATGGCGAGCAGGCCCACGACATTGCCGATGTCGCCTTCCCGTACTTTGGCGGCGTGGCAACGCCCAACTTCACGGCCAACGAACAAGGTGGCGACGTGATGGTGCGCCGCGTGCCGGTGTCCCACCTGGAGCTGGCCGGTCACGAAGCCCAGGGCCGCGTGATGGTGGCCACCGTGTTCGACCTGCTGGCGGGCAACTACGGCATTGACCGAGGCCTACCGGGCGAAGAGCCCGGTGGCGGTTACGACGCCGACCGCCCCTACACCCCTGCCTGGCAAGAGGCCATCACCGGCGTGCCGCGCGAGCAGATCATCACCGTGGCGCGCCAGTTTGCCGACAACGCCGACAAGACGCATGGCAAGTCCATGGTGATCATCGGCGCGGCCATGAACCACTGGTACCACAGTGACATGAACTACCGGGGCATCATCAACATGCTGATGCTGTGCGGCTGTATTGGCCAAAGCGGTGGCGGCTGGGCGCACTATGTGGGCCAGGAAAAGCTGCGCCCACAGACGGGCTGGACGGCGCTGGCCTTTGCGCTGGACTGGATCCGCCCACCGCGCCAGATGAACAGCACCAGCTTCTTCTACGCCCACACCGACCAGTGGCGCTACGAGAAACTGGGCATGGAGGAAATCCTCTCGCCCCTGGCTGACAAGAAGGCCTACCACGGCGCGCAGATCGACTACAACGTGCGCGCCGAGCGCATGGGCTGGCTGCCATCAGCGCCCCAGCTCAAGACCAACCCCATGCAGGTGGCCAAGGATGCCGCTGCAGCGGGTATGGACGCGAAGGATTACGTCGTCAAGTCTCTGAAGGACGGTACGCTCACGATGAGCTGCGAGGACCCGGACCATCCGTCCAACTGGCCGCGCAACATGTTCGTGTGGCGCTCCAACATCCTGGGCTCGTCGGGCAAGGGGCATGAATACTTCCTCAAGCACCTGCTGGGCACCACCCACGGCGTGCAGGGCAAGGATCTGGGCAAGGACGAAGCCAAGCCCGAGGAAGTGCAGTGGCACACCAACGCACCCGAAGGCAAGCTGGACCTGCTGGTCACGCTCGACTTCCGCATGAGCACGACCTGCCTGTATTCGGACATCGTGCTGCCCACGGCCACCTGGTATGAGAAGAACGACCTCAACACCAGCGACATGCACCCCTTCATCCACCCGCTGTCCACCGCAGTGGACCCTGCCTGGCAGGCCAAGAGCGACTGGGAGATCTACAAGGGCTTCGCCAAGGCCGTGAGCGAGGTCAGCGTGGGCCACCTGGGCGTGGAAAAGGACGTGGTGCTCACGCCCATCATGCACGACACGGCGGGTGAAATGGCCCAGCCCTACGGCGTGCGTGACTGGAAGCGGGGCGAGTGCGAACTGATCCCCGGCAAGACGGCGCCGCAGGTCACCGTTGTCGAGCGCGATTACCCCAACCTCTACAAGCGCTTCACCGCCCTAGGCCCATTGATGGACAAGGCAGGCAACGGCGGCAAGGGCATCGGCTGGAACACGCAGACCGAAGTCGGCCAACTGGGCGACCTGAACGGCCGCGTGAAGGAAGAGGGCGTGACGCAGGGCATGCCCCGCATCGTGACCGACATCGACGCCACCGAAGTGGTGATGATGCTGGCGCCCGAAACCAACGGCCACGTGGCCTGCAAGGCCTGGGAAGCCCTGGGCAAGCAGACTGGGCGCGACCACGTGCACCTCGCGCTGCACCGCGAAGACGAGAAGATCCGCTTCCGCGATATCCAGGCGCAGCCGCGCAAGATCATCAGCTCGCCCACCTGGTCCGGTCTGGAAAGCGAAAAGGTCAGCTACAACGCCGGCTACACCAACGTGCACGAGTACATCCCATGGCGCACCCTCACGGGCCGCCAGCAGTTCTACCAAGACCACCCGTGGATGCGTGACTTTGGCGAAGGCTTTGTGAGCTACCGCCCACCGGTGCACCTCAAGACGCTGGAAGAAGTGGAAGGCAAGAAGCCCAACGGCAACCGCGAGATCGCGCTGAATTTCATCACGCCGCACCAGAAGTGGGGCATCCACAGCACGTACAGCGACAACCTGATGATGCTCACGCTCAACCGGGGTGGCTCGGTGGTGTGGCTGAGCGAGGACGACGCGAAGGTCGCTGGCATCGTGGACAACGACTGGGTCGAACTCTTCAATGCCAACGGTGCCATTGCAGCCCGTGCGGTGGTGAGCCAGCGTGTAAACCCCGGCATGGTGATGATGTACCACTCGCAAGAGAAGATCATCAACACCCCCGGCTCCGAGATCACCGGCACGCGCGGCGGCATCCACAACTCGGTCACGCGCATTGTGCTCAAGCCCACCCACATGATTGGCGGCTATGCGCAGTTGAGCTACGGCTTCAACTACTACGGAACCATTGGTACCAACCGCGACGAGTTCGTGCTGGTGCGCAAGATGGACCGCGTGGACTGGCTCGACGACGAGCCCGTGTCCAGCACGGCAGCCCACGCCTGAAGCCGAAGACAAGGAGAAACACGATGAAAATTCGCGCACAAATCGGCATGGTGCTGAACCTGGACAAGTGCATTGGTTGCCACACCTGTTCCGTCACCTGCAAGAACGTCTGGACCAGCCGCCCCGGGGTGGAATACGCCTGGTTCAACAACGTCGAAACCAAGCCCGGCATCGGCTATCCCAAGGAGTGGGAAAACCAGGACAAGTGGAACGGCGGCTGGGTGCGCAACCCTGACGGCTCCATCGCCCCCCGTCAGGGCGGCAAGTGGAAGCTGCTCATGCGCATCTTCGCCAACCCCAACCTGCCCCAGATCGACGACTACTACGAGCCCTTCACGTTCGACTACGACCACCTGCAGTCGGCGCCTGAAACGAAGGCCGCACCCACGGCCCGCCCGCGCAGCCTGATCACCGGCAAACGCATGGAGAAGATCGAGTGGGGCCCGAACTGGGAAGAAATCCTGGGCGGCGAGTTCAGCAAGCGCAGCAAGGACAAGAACTTCGACGATGTGCAAAAGGACATCTACGGCCAGTTCGAAAACACCTTCATGATGTACCTGCCGCGCCTGTGCGAGCACTGCCTGAACCCGGCGTGCGTGGCATCGTGCCCCTCGGGCTCGATCTACAAGCGCGAGGAAGACGGCATCGTGCTGATCGACCAGGACAAATGCCGTGGCTGGCGCATGTGCGTCAGCGGTTGCCCTTACAAGAAAATCTATTACAACTGGCAGTCGGGCAAGGCCGAGAAGTGCATCTTCTGCTACCCCCGCATCGAAGCGGGCCAGCCCACCGTGTGCTCGGAAACCTGCGTGGGCCGCATCCGCTACCTGGGTGTGCTGCTGTATGACGCAGACCGCATCCAGGAAGCTGCCAGCGTGGAGCGCGACCGCGACCTGTACCAGGCGCAGCTCGACATCTTCCTGGACCCGAACGACCCGGACGTGATCAAGCAAGCCCGCATCGACGGCATCCCGGACAGCTGGATGGACGCCGCGCGCAACAGCCCCGTCTACAAGATGGCCGTGCAGTGGAAGGTGGCCCTGCCGCTGCACCCTGAGTACCGCACGCTGCCCATGGTCTGGTATGTGCCACCGCTCTCGCCCATCACGGCCGCTGCCAACGCGGGCCATGTGGGCGTGAATGGCGATATCCCCGATGTGTCGCAGCTGCGCATCCCCGTGCAGTACCTGGCCAACCTGCTCACCGCTGGCGATACCGGCCCTGTGGTGCGGGCGCTGGAGCGCATGCTGGCCATGCGCACCTACCAGCGCGACAAGCACGTGGAGCAGCGCCAGAACCTGGCCGTGCTCAAGCAGGCCGGCCTGTCGATGGCCGAGGTCGAGGAGATGTACCACGTGATGGCGATTGCCAATTACGAGGACCGTTTCGTCATCCCATCGGCCCACCGCGAGTACGCCGAAAACGCGTTCGACATCCGGGGCGGCTGCGGCTTCTCGTTTGGCAACGGGTGCTCGGATGGCGCCACCGAGACCAGCATGTTCGGTGGCAAGAAGCCCCGCACGATCCCGATCAAGGCCACGGTCTGATTGCACACAGGAAGGAATCACCATGTTCAAGAAGAACCCGACCTCTTTGCGCCTGACCCTGCGCGCCCTGGGCTACCTGCTGAGCTACCCCGATGCGCAGTTGCGCAGCGTGATGCCGCAGCTGATCGACGCGCTGCAGGCCGAGCAAGCCCTGACGGCTGATCGCATGGATGAGCTGAAGGCAGTGTGCGAGCACCTGGCTGCACTCGATCCGCTGGAAGCCGAGGCCCGCTACGTGGACAACTTCGACCGGGGCCGCCAGACCTCGCTGCACCTGTTCGAGCATGTGCATGGCGACTCGCGCGACCGGGGGCCTGCGCTCATCGATCTGCTGCAGACCTACGACAAAGCAGGTCTGAAGTTTGAAGCCGAAGAGCTGCCCGACCACCTGCCGGTGGTGCTGGAGTTCGCCTCCACCCAGCCGCCCGAAGTGGCCAAGGAGTTCCTGGGCGAAATGGCCCACATCCTGAACGCGCTGTTCAGTGCGCTGGTGGCAAGAAGCAGCCCCTATGCCAGCGTGATTGCTGCGGTGCTCGAAGTGTCGGGCCAGCGCGTGCAGTCGGTGGCGCTCACCCCCGAGCCGCCCATGGACGAGGTCTGGGCCGAGCCCGAAGCGTTTGGCGGTTGCAGCACCCAGGGCCAGGCCAAGCCTGACCAGCCGCAGCCCATGCATTTTGTTCGTACTCCCCGCGCCGAGCGGGCACCAGAAGGAGTCTCCGTATGACCGCCTGGCTTGACACCCTCTTGTTTGGCATCTATCCCTACATTTGCCTGGCCGTCTTTTTCATTGGTAGCTGGGCGCGGTTTGACCGCGACCAGTACACCTGGAAAAGCGATTCGTCGCAGCTGCTGCGCACCGGCAGCCTGCGCTGGGGCAGCAACCTGTTCCATATCGGTGTGCTGTTCCTGTTCTTTGGCCATACCGTGGGCATGCTCACGCCGCACTTCCTGTACGAAGGCTTTATCACTGCAGGTGCCAAGCAGATCATGGCGATGGTGACGGGCGGTATCGCGGGCGTGCTGGGCTTCATTGGCCTGTCCATCCTGCTGCACCGGCGCCTGTCGGATGACCGCATCCGCGCCACGTCCAAGACCAGCGACATCCTGATCCTGGTGCTGCTGTGGCTGCAACTGGCGCTGGGCTTGGCCACCATTCCGCTGTCGGCGCAGCATCTGGACGGCTCCATGATGATGAAGCTGGCCGAGTGGGGTCAGCGCGTGGTGACCTTCCGCAGCGGCGGCGTCGAGCTGCTGGCCGAAGCGGGTTGGATCTTTAAGGCCCACATGTTCCTGGGCATGACGATCTTCCTGGTCTTCCCGTTCACCCGCCTGGTGCATGTGTGGAGCGGCTTTGGCACGCTGGCCTATGTGCTGCGCCCCTACCAGGTGGTGCGTGCGCGCCGCCTGAACCTGCCACCCGGTCACACGCAGTCGCAAGACCGCCGTGGTGTTTGAGTTCGTATCGCATAAGGAGCACACCATGAGCGGATGTGGAACCGGTAGCTGCGGTTGCAGCACCAGTGCAACCAGTCAGAGCGCCCCCCAAAGCGTGCTTTCCCCCGAGCAAACGGCCGCTTACGAGGCGCTGTCTGCCACGGTAGGGGCGACTGTCATGGCAGACACGCCCGCCATGGCGGCCCCTCAGCCCACGGGGCTGGCCCCGGTGGCGCGCATCAACGGCGTGGCATTGAATTCAACGGCCGACTGGCTGGATGACGAAGCCTTGCGCCAGCGTGCCTGCACTGAACTGTTGCGCCAAGCGGCCCAGCAGGCGGGTTTGCTTTCAGCAGACGATGTGCCCGGCGTCGAGGGAGCTATCAGCACCGAGGCCTCCAACGCCATCGAGCAGCTGCTGGAGCGAGAGCTACCCATCCCCGACCCATCGGAAGAAGCCTGCCGCCGCTACCACGACGCCCACCCAGCGGCACACGCCCAGGGCGAGCGGGCCCAGCTGCGCCACGTGCTTTTTGCCGTGACGCCGGGCGTGGATGTGAAGCAACTGCGTCTGCGTGCCGAGGCCATGTTGATTGACTTGCGCTGTGCAGACGATGGTGGCGCCAAGTTTGCCGAGGCGGCTGCGCAGTGGTCCAACTGCCCCAGCGGCCAGCAAGGCGGCGACCTGGGCTGGCTGACCCGCGCCGACTGTGCCCCCGAGTTCGCCCGCGAGGTGTTTGGCAGCGCCGAGATCGGTGTGCTGGCACGCCTGGTGCACAGCCGGTTTGGCCTGCATGTGGTGGAGGTGGTGGCGCGCGATCCGGGGCAGCAGCCTTCGTTCGAAGAGGTGCGCCAGGCCATCGCCCTCACGCTGCGCCAGCAGGCCTGGGTGAACGCATTGAGGCAGTACCTGCAATTGCTGGCGGGCGCTGCCGTGGTGGAGGGCGTGGCACTGGACGCGGCCGATTCTCCGCTTGTACAGTAGTCGCATTGCACGCCATCTGATCGCACCATGCCCGACGAGCTGCTTGATCGCCTGCGTCGTTTTCACGACGACGCCTTTCCCCAGTACCGCGAACAGTTCCAGACGCTGGTGGACGAGGGGCAGCACCCCACCACGTTGTTCATCGGCTGTTCCGACTCGCGCCTGGTGCCCTACCTGTTGACCGGCGCGGGCCCGGGGGAGCTTTTCCTGGTGCGCAACGTGGGTGCGTTCATCCCGCCGTATGACGGATCTCACGGCCACCATGGCACCACGGCAGCCATTGAGTTTGCAGTGCTCAACCTGCAGGTGCGCCGCATCGTGGTGTGCGGCCACAGTCACTGTGGGGCTATCAAGGCGATGTATGGTGAGGTTTCGCCCGAAGCGCCCAACCTGAACCGCTGGCTGGACCTGGGGCGCGAGGCCCTGTTGCCCATGCAGGCGGGCCCCGAGGTGCTGCGCCGCACTGAGCAACGCGCCGTGGTGCTGCAGCTCGAACGCCTCATGGAGTACCCGATGGTGCGCAGCCGTGTGCAGTCAGGGCAGATCAGCCTGCACGGCTGGCACTACGTGATCGAGGAAGGAGAAGTCCATGTGTTTGATGTCAAGACGGGCGGTTTTGTGCCGGCCTCGCTGGCGGACAACAGCGGCACCGGCCCCTACCACCCTTACGTGGAGCATGATGGGCAAGTTCTTCTGGACGAGCTTTGACCTTGTCCGGCATTCTCGCGGCAGATCCGTGAGGAATGAGGCCCTCTTGATGGAACGCAAGACCTCACTGGCGTGAAACCCAAATCATCGGCCCCCATGAAACGCGAACCTCAGCCCCCCCTCAAGCCCACCTCGTCCCCGCAGCCCATCAGCCTGGATGTGCTGCGCGAGAAATACCTCAAACCTGGCGAAACCACCGCCGACGAGCTGTACCAGCGTGTGGCGCGGGCTCTGGCCTCGGTCGAAAAACCGGAGCTGCGCGACAAGTACGAAGCCTTGTTCCTCGCCAACCTGAAGGCGGGCGCCATCGGCGCGGGCCGCATCATGAGCGCGGCAGGCACCGACATACAGGCCACCCTCATCAACTGCTTTGTGCAGCCCGTGGGTGACTGCATCCAGGGCGTGGATGACGAAGGCTTTCCGGGCATCTACGAAGCGTTGCGTGAGGCGGCCGAGACCATGCGCCGTGGTGGGGGCGTGGGCTACGATTTTTCCCGCATACGTCCCAAGGGCGCACAGGTGAAGGCCACCGCCTCCATGGCATCGGGGCCGTGCAGCTACATGAACGTGTTCGATCAGTCCTGCTCCACCGTGGAGAGCGCGGGAGCGCGGCGGGGGGCGCAGATGGGCGTGCTGCGCATCGACCATCCCGATGTGCACGAGTTCATCACGGCCAAGCGCACGCCAGGGCGCTGGAATAACTTCAATGTGTCGGTGGGCGTGTCGGACGAGTTCATTGCAGCCGTGCAGAACAACGCACAGTGGGAGCTGGTGCACAAGGCTCGCCCCGGCGCTGCGTTGCTCGCCCAGGGCGCCCACCAGCGTGAAGACGGCCAGTGGGTGTATGCCACCGTGCCCGCGCGCGAGCTGTGGGACACCATCATGAAGTCGGCCTACGACTTTGCTGAGCCCGGTATCCTGTTCCTGGGGCGCATCAACGAAGACAACAACCTGCACTATTGCGAAGACATCGCGGCGACCAATCCCTGTGGTGAGCAACCGCTGCCGTCGTACGGTTGTTGTGACCTGGGCCCCATCATCCTCACCCGCTTTGTGCGCCACCCCTTTGGTTTTGGCGGCGTGGCGGCGTTTGACTTTGACGCGTTCACCAAAGCCGTGGCGCTGCAGGTGCGCGCGCTCGACAACGTGCTCGATGTGACCTACTGGCCGCTGCCGCAGCAGCGCGACGAGGCCATGGCCAAGCGCCGCATTGGTGTGGGCTTTACCGGCATGGGCAACACACTGGCCATGCTGTGCCTGCGCTACGACCTGCCCGAGGGCCGCACCATGGCTGCGCGGATTGCCGAGTACATGCGCGACGCAGCGTATGCCGCATCGGTGGACCTGGCGCGTGAGAAAGGAGTGTTTCCGAAGTTCGATGCCAACGGCTATCTGGCCGAAGGCACGTTTGCCAGCCGCCTGCCGGAGTCGCTCCAAGCTGCCATCCGCCAGCATGGCATCCGCAATAGCCATCTGCTCTCCATCGCACCCACGGGCACCGTGAGCCTGGCCTTTGCCGACAACGCTTCCAACGGCATCGAGCCGCCGTTTTCGTGGATGTACAAGCGCAAGAAGCGCGAGTCCGACGGCAGCACGACCGAATACGCGGTGGAAGACCATGCCTGGCGCCTGTACCGTGAGCTGGGCGGGGATGTGGAGGCGTTGCCGGACTATTTCGTCTCGGCCCTCGCCATGCCCGCCGAAGGCCACATCGCCATGATGGAGGCCGTGCAGCCCTTTGTGGACACGGCCATCTCCAAGACTGTCAACATCCCTGCCGACTACCCCTACGAAGGGTTCAAGGACCTGTACCTTCAGGCTTGGCGCGCCAAGCTCAAGGGCCTGGCCACCTACCGACCCAACGCCATCCTGGGGTCGGTGCTGGAGACCCACGCTGCACCTGCGCCCACGCTTGCTGCTGCGCCCATGGTGCCACCCGCACCCCCGGTGGATCCCATGCGCACCGTCATCGAAAGCCGCCCCCAAGGCGGTCTCTCTGCCGTGGCGGAGAAGCTCGAATACTGGACGCAAGAGGGGCACAAGACCCTGTACCTCATCGTGTCCTTCCTGCCCGTGCCCACGGGCGTGGGCAACGGTACGGTGGACCGCGCCATCGAGTTCTTCATGCCCGTGGGCCAGAGCGGCGAGTCGCAGCAGTGGATCACGTCCAGCATGCGCATGTTGTCGCTCGCAGCGCGTGGCGGCTTTTTGGAGCGGGCGCTGTCGGACATGCGCAAGGTCGCCTGGGACCGCGGCCCCGTGCGCCTGGGCACCCATCGCAAGGACGACGGCACGCTGGTGCCCATGTGGCACGACTCCGAGGTGGCGGCCATGGCCTATGCCATCCAGAACATCCTGGCGCGCCGCGTGGCCGACCCGGTACAGCAGCAGCTGCCGCTGGATGAGCCTGCACCGCCCCCGGTGGCAGTGCCCCAGGCCATGGCGGGCAAGAAATGCAGCGAGTGTGGCGCCCACGCCGTGATCCGCAAGGATGGTTGCGACTACTGCACGCAGTGCGGGCATCTGGGGACCTGCGGGTGACCTCTCGCCCCGTCATCCCCCTGCGCACCGCGTCGGGAAAACCGTCGCCGGAGATGCTGGCGTCGCTGGACAGGCAATGGCGCTGGCGCTATCTGATGCTGGCACCGCACCGGTTGGGGTTTTTCCTGGCCATGGTGGTGCTGGTGGTGTCAGGGGGGTGGTGGGCGTTGGTGCAGGTGGCGCGGTCCAGCGGTGGGTGGGGGCTTTACTATGCAGTGTCTCCCACACTGGTGCACTCGGCCGTGATGGCGTTCGGATTCATTCCCCTGTTCTTTTCCGGCTTCCTGTTCACAGCAGGCCCTAAATGGCTCGGGGTGGAGCCTTTGCCAGTGGAGGCGATTCGCGCACCGCTGGTGGCGCAGGCGGTGGGGTGGCTGTTGTGGCTGGCGGGCGCGCACCTGTGGGTGGGCATGGCGCTGGTCGGGTTGGCGATGGCGACGGCGGGCCTCGTCTGGATGACCGCGCAGTTCTGGGGGCGTGTGCGGCGCAGCCAGGCCGAGGACCAGTTGCATGCTCGCACCATCGCCTGGGCTTGTACGCTGGGATGCATCAGCCTTGTTGGGCTGTGGCTGGGGCTGGCCGTGGGCACCCATGCGCTCGCACGTGCCTGGGTCTTCACCGGCCTGTGGGGGTTTGTAGTGGTGGTGTATGTCACGGTGGCGCACCGCATGATTCCATTTTTCACCTCCAGTGCCATGCCCATGGTGCAGGCTTGGCGGCCTTTCTGGGTGCTGTGGCTGATGCTGGCGGCCGCCGTGCTGCAGGTGCTGGCGGTGTGGCTGGATTGGCTAGGGTTGCCTGCCAGCGCTGCGGGGCCGGCCTGGGGGGTGGTACACGGCACGCTGCAGTTGGTGATCGGGGGCGTGCTGGTCTGGCTGGCCTGTGTCTGGGGGCTGGTACAAAGCCTCAAGAACAGGTTGCTGGCCATGCTGCATATCGGTTTCCTGTGGCTCGGCCTTGCCTTTCTGCTCGGAGGGCTTTCGCGGTGGCTGGCGTGGGGCTATGGCATGGGAACCCTGGGCCTGGGAGCGCTGCATGCCCTGACCATGGGCTGCCTGGCATCGCTGATGCTGGCCATGGTGACGCGGGTGTCGTGTGGGCACAGTGGCCGTGCGCTGGTTGCTGACCACACGGCGTGGACATTGTTCTGGCTGCTGCAGGTGGCTACCGTGTTGCGCATTGCGGCAGAAGTGCCGGGCGTTTTTGGCATGGCGTGGGTGTGGGTGCTGCCGGTGGCGGCTTTCCTGTGGGCCGCCACCATGGGCGTATGGGGTGTGCGGCTGGGCCGGTGGTACGGTTGCCTGCGGGCCGACGGCCGGCCGGGCTGAAGAAGCTTCTTTCAAGGACCTGTGATGGCTGTCATTCCCTGGCCTTTGCACCATGCCCCCCGGCAGGTGCCAACGGCTGCGCTCCCGCCAGACGATACCGCCGCCATGGCCGCCGCGCTGATCCACTCGCGCCAGACCATCCTGCCTAAACGCCTGGCTGCTCCCGGACCCAGTGCGGGGGAACTGGCCCAGATTCTCAGCGCTGCGGCCCACGCGCCGGACCACGGCCAATTGACGCCCTGGCGTTTTGTGCTGGTGCCCGCCGCCGCGCGGCCGGCGTTGGCCGACGTGTTTGCGCAGGCTCTGTGCGAACGAGATCCTGCCGCCACGCCCGAGCAGGCCGAGCAGGCCCGCGAAAAGGCCTACCGTGCCCCGGTACTCATGCTGGTGGTGGTAGATAGCCAGTGCGGCGACCCCGCCATCGACCTGTCAGAGCGCTTGGTGTCCGCTGGCTGCGCAGTGCAGAACATGTTGCTCATGGCCACTGCACAGGGCTTCGGATCGGCCCTCACCAGCGGCAAGGCCCTCAAGTCCCCCGGATTGCGCGGCTTGTTCCAGCTGGACGCCTGGGAGCAGGCGCTGTGTTTTGTCAGCATTGGCACCGTGCAATCGCGCAAGGCGGCGCGTGCTCGACCTGTAGTAGACAGCTATGTGAGCACGCTAGACCCGCACAAGGGCGTGGTGCCAGGCTTCTGAGAAGACCAAGCCTCCCTCGCAGCATCTTTAATTCATCGAAATTTTTTATGAACATTTCCAGCTTCGACGATCTACTTGAGGCGGCACGCATGCAGCCTGAACCCCAGCGGCTCCTGTTCGTGTTTGCTGCCGTTGAATTGCCCGACGATGCCACCCCCGCGCAGCGGGCCCGGTTTGAAGCCGGGCAGGGCGGCGCGCTGGTGCCACTGATGTGCGTGGACAAGACGCCACAGGAGCTGCCTTCGTTCGACGCGCTGGTCGGTGAGGCCAGCCAGTTCACGGCCCCTGGCCACGACTGGGCCATGGTGTTCGCAGCCGCCATGTCGGGCACCCTGAACAAGGCGCCCACCAGCGCCGATGCCGAGGCGCCTTTGCAGCGCATGGTGGATGCGATCAAGGGCGGTGCGCATGGTGCCTACATCCCCTTCGACCGCCAGGGCCAGCCCGTGCGCTTTGGGTGAGGCGAGGATGGCGTCCACTTCTGCACCTGCTCGCCACGTTCCTGGCTTCAGCGCACCTGCAGTCGGGTTCGAAGAGCCCTTCGCCATGCTGGAGGCCTGCCACGAGCGCGTGCAGCGCACGCTGACACTGCTGGACCGCCTGCGTGAACATGTCCGCCAGCAAGGTGCCGATGAGAGCGCGCGCCAGGCCGCGCGCGATGTGTTGCGCTACTTTGATGTCGCTGCGCCATTGCACCATGAGGATGAGGAGCTCCATGTCTTCCCGCTGTTGCTGGCCCAGGCTGCACCGGAGATGAGGACTCTGGTGCAGCGGCTGCAACAGGACCATGTCGACATGGTGGCTGACTGGGCGGCGGCGCGAGTTCCGCTACAAGCGCTGGCGCAGGGGGAAATCGAAGGCTTCTCGGAATCGGCAGAGGCGATTTTTGATCGATTTGCGGCGCGCTATGCGAGCCATATCCACCACGAGGAGCGCCAGGCCTACCCAGCGGCGCTGCATCTTTTGGAGCCCGCTGTGCTGGGCAGGATGGGACAAGAAATGGCACACCGGCGGGGCGCGCCTGAGCGCTGAAAAGCTCCGCCAGTGCGCTCAGCGCGCCCAGAAAGAGGAGGCCACAGTACCCGCTTTCCATGGCGGTTTGCTTTGCGGTGGACTTGGCTGTTGTCCCTGGAGCCGCCCGGCTGGCGCTGGATGGCGGTTCGGTGCCGCGCAGGTGTTTACCATGGCGGGATGTCAATCTCTCATCTGTATCGGGAAGCACCTTGACCGACACAAAGAAACCCCATTTCGGGCAGTCCTTCAAGCCTGGTGCCATACCAGCCAGCCAGCCCAGTTTTAAATTCGGAATCAACTATGGAACGGGCTTGGTTGCGGGCGTTAGATCTGTGGAGTCGCCCCTCCCCGATGATGCGACGGCGTGCAACACCCGGGGCAATGAATGGCTGATGGCCAACCGGCCCGCAGACGCTATTCGCGCCTACGACCGGGCCATCGCTCTCAAGCCCGACTACGTTGACCCCTACTTCAATCGTGGCAACGCGCTGCTACGCCTGCAGCGCAATCAGGACGCGCTGGCTTCGTTCGATCAGGCCATTGCACTCTCGCCTGGGTTGGGGCTCGCACATTACAACCGGGGAACGGTCCTGCAAACCTTGGATCGGTTGCCGGAGGCCATGGAAAGCTACCGCAAGGTGCTGGCGATAGATCCTGCGAATGTGCAGGCGCGTTTCAATCTGGGCTGCATTCACCTGCAGATGAAGCAGTTTGATGAAACCCTGGAGTGCATGGACCAGGTGATCGAACGCGCACCCGAGATACCGGAGCCGCACAACAACCGGGGCACGGCTTTGCTGAGGCTGGGCCGGTATGCAGAAGCGGTTGCTGCCTTCAGCCGGGCGCTGGAGATCAACCCGCAGTCCGCCGAGGCGTACAACAACCGTGGCGAGGCGCAACTGCAACTGAGAAATCTGGAAAGCGCACTGGCGGACGTTAGCCGCGCGATCGAGCTTCGGCCCCAGCAGGGGGAGTCCAGATTCCTCATGGGTCGGCTTTTGCGGGAGATGAAGCGGTACGACGAGGCTTTGCAGCAGTTCTATCTGGCCCAGCGGCTGCCCGCTCCTTTGGCGATGCTGCAAAGCGAGATCGTTACCGCCAAGGTCCATGGCTGTATTTGGCAAAACCTGGAGGAAGAACTGCTTCAGCTCCAACAGGACATCCGGGCTAGGCAGCCTGTCCTTGAGCCATTCTCTGCCCTGTCCGTGTTCGACCAGCCTGCCCTCCACAAAGAGATTGCAAGCCGTCTTGTAGAACGCGATATGCCTGGCTCTGCAGCGTTGGGCGCGATTCCTGTTCGTGCGAGGGGCGATAAGATTCGCATCGGTTACTACTCTGCAGATTTTCGCAATCACCCCTCGGCGTACTTGATTGCAGAGCTGATTGAAGTGCATGACCGCGAGCGATTTGAATTGTTCGCGTTTTCGGTCAGTCCCCAGGTGCACGACAGCATGCGCGAGCGACTGGTGGTGGCCTTTGACCATTTTCTGGATGTGCGTGAGCGTACCGATCTTGATATTGCACAGCTTTCACGAGAGCTTGGTATCGACATCGCTGTGGATCTGATGGGCTTTACGCAAGCGACGCGTTTGAGATGTTTTTCCTACCGGTGTGCACCCGTTCAGGTCAGCTACCTGGCGTACCCTGGCACCATCGGCGCCAGTTACATGGACTATGTGATCGCCGACAAGGTGGTGATTCCTCCCCATGCCCAGGCCGACTTCACTGAAAAAGTGGTCTATCTGCCGCACAGCTACCAGGTCAACGACTCCCAGCGGAAAGTAGCTGACCGGACATTTTCCCGCGACGAACTGGGTTTGCCCGCCACTGGTTTTGTGTTTTGCTGCTTCAACAACAACTTCAAGATCCTCCCACCCACGTTTGACGGCTGGATGCGCATCCTCCATGCCGTTGAAGGCAGCGTCTTGTGGCTGCTGGAAGACAACCCGATTGCGGCGCGGAATCTGCGCCGAGAGGCGCAGGCCCGGGGGATTTCTGCAGACCGCCTCGTGTTTGCCAGCCGCGTGCCCATGGACCAGCATCTCGCCCGCCAGCGGATGGCCGACCTCTTCCTTGATACGCTGCCCTACAACGCGCACACCACCGCGAGCGATGCCTTGTGGGTAGGGCTGCCGGTTCTGACGTGTTCAGGACAATCGTTTGCGAGCCGAGTGGCGGCGAGCCTGTTGCATGCCGTGGGGTTGCCCGAGCTTGTCACCCAGACGCAGTCTGCATTTGAGGCCCGAGCCATAGAGCTTGCCCGCGATGTGGCGCAACTCAGGAGCATTCGGGACAAGCTGGAGGAACAGGGGCCCCAGTCGCCATTGTTCAATGCCCGGCTCTTTGCGCGGCATATCGAGTCGGCATACACCACAATGGTCGAACGCGCTCACCAGGGGCTGCCTCCCGATGTGATTGAGGTGTGAAACTTCACGGCGCCCTTCGCGTGGGCGCGAGCCCCATGCCTTGGATTTTTCAGTTTTTTTGCCCCCTTCCATGAATCTCACCTTGTTCGGAACCGGTTATGTGGGGCTCGTTACCGGCGTATGCCTTGCGGAGCTGGGCAATGATGTCCTGTGCATCGACACGGATGCCGAAAAAATTGCCACACTGCAGCGCGCAGAGGTTCCAATCTACGAGCCAGGGCTGCAGGAGTTGATCGTCGGCAATGTCCGCGCCGGCAGGCTGGCGTTTTCCACCGACATGGCGCGCGGTGTTGCCCACGGTGACGTGCAGTTCATCGCGGTGGGCACGCCCTCTGCGGACGATGGCAGTGCGGACCTGAGTCATGTGTTCGAGGTGGCGGGTGCCATCGCGACCCACATGACCAGCTTCAAGGTGATCGTCAACAAATCTACCGTGCCTGTGGGCGCGGGCGAAGCGGTGCACAAGGCCGTTGCTACTGTGCTTGCCCAGCGCTGGCCCGGTGCCCATCCAGCACCTGGCTTTGCGGTGGTCTCGAACCCGGAGTTCCTCAAAGAGGGCAGCGCGATCAACGACTTCATGCGGCCTGACCGGATCATCGTTGGATTGGGTGAGTCGCCTGAAGAACAGCGCGCTGGTGATCTCATGCGTGCGTTGTACCGCCCGTTCGGGCATGGCCATGATCGCGTTATCTGCATGGACCGCCGCAGCGCAGAGTTCACAAAGTACGCCGCCAACGCCATGCTCGCCACGCGCATCAGTTTCATGAATGAAATGGCCAATCTGGCAGATCGTCTGGGGGTGGATATCGAACCTGTGCGGGTGGGTATTGGCGCTGATCCGCGCATTGGTGACAGCTTTCTTTATCCCGGCGTTGGTTACGGTGGCAGTTGTTTTCCCAAGGACGTGACAGCGTTGCAGCGCATGGGCGATGACGTCGGGCTCCCGCTGCGGTTGTTGGCGGCGGTGGCGCAGGTCAATGAAGGACAGAAGCGGCAGCTGGTGGATAGGCTGGTGCAGCGGCTCGGCCCGGATTTCTCGGGCCAACGGCTTGCGCTGTGGGGGCTGGCCTTCAAACCCAATACCGACGACATGCGCGAGGCTCCCAGCAGGGTGCTGGTGCGCGAACTGCTGGAGCGTGGTGCGGTGCTGCAGGTGTTCGACCCGGTGGCTATGCAGGAGGCTCGCCGATGCCTGCAAGACGATTTGCAGGATCGGCCCGACCTGCTGGAGCGTATCCGTTATGCCCAAAGTCCTATGGATGCGGCGCGCGATGCCGACGCATTGTTGATCGTGACCGAATGGCAGGTGTTTCGCAGTCCCGACTTCGATGCCCTGCGGGCAGTCCTGCGGCAGCCGCTGGTCGTGGATGGGCGCAACCTCTACGAGCCTCGGTCCATGCGTGCTTTGGGGTTCGACTATCTGACGGTGGGGCGGAATGCGGTGGATGCACCTGGGGCCACCACACCATGAAGAAGGCTAAGTCAATCCTGGTGACCGGGGGCGCGGGCTTCCTCGGCTCTCATTTGTGCGAGCGTTTGTTGCAAGATGGTCATGGGGTGCTGTGCGTGGATGACTTTTCCACGGGCTCCGAAAAGAACATTGCCCACCTCCAGACTTCGCCGCGTTTTCGTTGGCTTCGGCACGATGTCACCCAGCCGCTGGCCGCTGAGGTGGACGAAATCTACAACCTCGCCTGCCCCGCATCGCCAGTGCACTACCAGGCCGACCCCGTGCGGACCCTGCGTACCAGCGTGATGGGGGCGCTGAACCTGCTGGAGCTGGCCCGCCAGTGCAGGGCCGTCATTCTTCAGGCTTCCACCAGCGAGGTGTATGGCGACCCCAGCGTGCACCCACAGCCGGAGTCCTACTGGGGCAACGTCAATCCCATTGGCGTGCGGGCCTGCTATGACGAGGGAAAGCGCTGTGCGGAGACCCTGTTTTTCGATTACCGGCGCCAGCATGGCGTGCGCACGAAGGTGGTGCGGCTGTTCAATACCTATGGCCCCCGCATGCGCCCGGACGATGGCAGGGTGGTCTCCAACTTCATCGTGCAGGCGTTGCGCGGCGCTGACCTGACCGTATACGGCTCAGGGGACCAGACCCGCAGCTTCTGCTACGTGGACGACATGGTGGAAGCACTGGTGCGCATGATGGCAACGCCGGACGAAGTGGCGGGGCCTGTCAACTTGGGGAATCCTGGGGAATTCACCATCCTGGAACTCGCCCTGAAGGTCCTTGCTCACACGGGGGCCGCCGCCCGGATCACCCACCACCCCCTGCCGGGAGATGACCCCCGGCAGCGGCAGCCCGACATCGCGCTGGCGCACCAACTGCTGGGCGGCTGGGAGCCCCGTGTGGATCTTGATGCTGGATTGCGCCAGACCATTGCTTACTTCAGAGGCGCTGGTGCCCCCTGAACCTGAAAGGCAAAGGGATGCGGCTTTTCACGTTGTCTCCCTTTCCCATTTGGACTGGTCGCCAGGTCGAAAGTGTCGGTATGGTGGCTGCAGGGTGTACTGGCCATCGACTGATGCCGTCTCACTTTCACCATGCCTGTGAATTCTTTCTTTCGCGTTCTTGTAACGCTTGTTCTGGCCCTTGCCGCCGCAGTCGGCTGCGTGGCTCTGCACACGCCCTTGCCCTGGATGATCGGCCCGTTGCTGGCGACTTCCGTCGTGTCGATCGCTGGCGGCCCTACGCAGAGCTGGGGGCCACTGCGCAATGCCGGGCAGTGGACCATTGGCGCAGCGCTGGGCCTTTATTTCACACCCCAGGTGGCGGCGCTGATCAGCGGGCTGTGGTGGGCCATCGTGCTGGGCATCGTGTGGGCGCTTTTTCTCGGCTGGCTGTTTGGTGCCTGGCTGTACAGGCTGCATGCACCGCGCATGCACGGAGTGCCTGCACCCATGCTGCGCGCCACCAGTTACTTCGCCGGTGCAATTGGTGCTGCGTCCGAGATGACCTTGCTGTCCGAGCGCGAGAACGCACGCACCGACTTGGTTGCAGCGAGCCACAGCCTGCGCTTGCTGATCGTCACCGTGACGATTCCCTTTGCCTTGCAGTGGAGCGGTCTGCATGGCCTGGACATTCTGCCGCCCACCGTGCGGGCGGTGGACTGGCCCGGCTTGGCGCTGATGGCGCTGCTGACGGGTGCTGGTGCCCTGGTGATGGACCGGCTGGGCCGTGCCAACCCCTGGTTTATGGGCGCCATGCTCGTGTCCATGGTGCTCACGATGGCGGGCATCAGCCTGTCCGCCGTGCCGGCGGCCATGGTGAACGCAGCGCAACTGGTGATCGGTGTGAGTCTCGGAGTGCGCTTTCGGGCTGACTTCCTGCGCACGGCTCCCCGGTGGCTTGTATCCGTAGCTGCCGGTACGCTGGTGTTGATGGGGGCGTGCACGTTGTTCGCGGGCCTGCTGGCCTGGGCCACGGGGTTGCCCTGGGTCACCTTGCTGCTGGGTACTTCGCCGGGCGGGATCACGGAGATGGCGATTACCGCCAAGGTGCTGCAATTGGGCGTGCCCGTGGTCACAGCGTTTCAGGTATGCCGGTTGATGGCGGTGCTGATGCTGGTAGGCCCGCTATATCGGCGTATTTATCCGGCAGCGGCGATCTGACCGAGGGGGCGCTCGCGTCACAATCTCCCTTTTATTGGCGCTGGAGGGTTGTCCTGGTGACGGCCGTTCCGCGTTTCTATCCGCTGCACACCCTGGATCATGAGCATTCACTACAACTTCGGAATACGCCCTCCCCAAGTGACAAAAGCCCAACTGGCTGCGTGGTTGGACCAGGCCATGCGAGCACACCAGGAGGGCGCTATTGCGCAGGCCAACCAGCTCTACAACACCATTTTGAAGAATGACCCCAAAAACGTTGGCGCCCTGCACATGCAAGGCGTTTTGGCGTACCAAGCGGGTCACTTGCAAATTGCGGTGGACCTGATCGGCCAGGCCATCAAGCTGGCTCCGGATGATGCTGCGCCGCACATCAATCGTGGGCTGGCTTTGAGCGCTTTGAAGCGCCATGACGAAGCACTGGCGCATTTTGAGCGTGCCACCAGCCTGCGCCCAGATTTCGCAGAAGCCTACGTCAACCGGGGGATCACGCTCAAGGAGTTGTCGCGGCCCGAAGACGCCATCGCAAGCTACGACCGGGCCATCGCCCTTCAGCCCAGACTGGCTGCCGCCCATAACAACAAGGGTAATGCCCTGCGCCAGGTGGAGCGGCTGGACGAGGCGCTGAAATGTTATGAACAGGCCTTTGCCCTGGACGGCCAGGATGTGGACGCGTGCCAGAACATGGGCATGCTGCACGCCGATGCCGGCCGTTCGGACGAGGCCCTGAAATGTTTCGATCAGGTTATTGCACTGAGGCCTCAGCACGCCGAAGCGCATAACGGCAAGGGGGCGATCCTGGCGCAAAAGGAGCAGTGGACGCAGGCCATTGCGCACTTCGAGGCCGCCATTCAGGGCAATGACAAACTGGTTCAAGCCCACAAGAACCTGGGGGTCGCGCAGCGCAGCCTTTTCCAACTGTCCAATGCGGTACAGGCTTTTCAGAAGGCTGCCCAACTGAGCCCACTCGACGTGGAGATCCTGGCGTTTCTAGCCCTTTCGTTGCTGGAGGCGGGGCGGTATGCAGAAGCACTTGCCGTCTACGACCAGGCGATTCGGTTGGCGCCTGAAAGGCCAGACCTGTACTACAACCGCGCAAACCTGTACGTCAGGTTCAATCGCCATGGGGACGCTGTCACGGACTACATGACGGTGTATGGCATCAAGCCAGACATTCAATATCTGGCGGGGTATCTAGCGAGCAACAGACTCAAAACAGGCGATTGGAGTCACCTGGCGAACGATATGGCGCAATGTGAGCGGGGCATCCGGGCCGACGAGCTGGTCGTGCAGCCCTTCATCGCCCTTTCGTTGTTCGACTCGCCCGAGCTGCACAAACAGGCAGCGCGAACTTCCGTGAAGCAGGAGTTTCCCGAATCCACTGTGCTAGGCGCCATCCCTGTGCACGCTGGCCGGAGCAAGATCCGGGTCGGTTACTACTCTGCGGATTTCCACGGCCACGCCACTTCGTATCTGATAGCGCAGCTTTTCGAAGTCCATGACCGTGAACGCTTCGAGTGGTTTGCGTTTTCGTTTGGACCTCCCGCGACGGATTCCATGCGCGCGCGTCTTGTCGCAGGTTTCGATCATTTCATCGATGTGCGCGAGCGCAGCGAGATCGATATCGCCCGCTTGTCGCGGGAGCTGGGCATCGACATCGCCATTGACCTGATGGGTTTCACCACGGGCTGCCGCTTTGGCATTTTTGCCCACCGCTGCGCCCCCATCCAGGCCGGTTATCTGGGCTACCCGGGGACGACCGGGGCAGACTATATGGACTACGTGATTGCCGACAAGGTGGTTGTGCCCCCCGACGCGCGGCGCCATTTCACCGAAAAACTCGTCTACCTGCCGCACAGCTACCAGGTCAACGACTCGCAGCGCGCGATCAGTGACCGGATGTTTACCAGGGAAGAGGCGCGGCTGCCTGCCACGGGGGGCGTGTTCTGCTGTTTCAACAACAACCAGAAGATCCTCCCGCAGGTATTCGACAGCTGGATGCGCATTCTGCAAGGGGTGCCTGACAGCGTTCTGTGGCTTCTGGCAGACAACCCTGCTGTGGAGGACAGCCTGCGGCGCGAGGCGCAGGCGCGCGGCGTGGCGGCCGAGAGGCTGGTGTTTGCACAGCGACTGCCTCTGAGCGAGCATCTGGCGCGCCACCGGTTGGCCGACCTGTTTCTGGATACCTTGCCCTACAACGCTCACACCACGGCCAGCGATGCGTTGTGGGCGGGTCTGCCGGTGCTCACGCGGCTGGGAGAATCGTTTGCGGCGCGAGTGGCGGCCAGCCTGCTACATGCTGTGGGCCTGCCGGAGCTTGTGACCCACAGCGCCGCCGAATATGAAGCCCTGGCGATCTCGCTCGCCCAGGACCCTGCGCGCCTGAAGGCGCTGCGCGACAAACTCCAAGCGGAAAAAGCCCAGTCCCCCTTGTTCAACACCCACCAGTTTGCGCGTGATATCGAGGCTGCCTATCTGGCGATGCATGAACGGCACCTGCAGGGGCTGCCGCCCGAGGTGATTGAGGTGTGACAACTGGGGGCGCTGCCCCAGTCTGCCGATAATGGAGGAAACCGATCTGGGCCTCCCGGGCCATCCAGGGATGGCTGCCGTGGAGGATCCGGTCAGTGCACCACGACCGGGTTCTGTGCCAGGCCCGCATAGCGGTCCAGCGCGTCTTCCACTTCTTCCTGTGTGGGGGTGTCGCGCTGCCAGGCCAGGATCTGCTCCTGGAACATCTCGGCCCAGGAGCCGTCCAGGTACACCTCTTTGCCGGAGCGTTTGTCCACGATTTCAAAGCCGTGGCGCGCGAGCTGGGGAACGGCGGGGGCGGTGTCGTTGAGCACCTGGGCGCTCTTTTTCTCCACGGCGTCGGGCAGCATGTGGACCACCACGAAGGATTCTGAGTCGTAGAGCATGTGCATCGTGTTCCCCTTGTCGATATAGATGTCAGATGACAGCGGGTGCGCAGAGTTCAAGTGGCACAGGCAAAGCCCGTGGCTTTTGTCCCCTTGCCGATGCAGTATTTCATGAAAACCCGGTGCTTCCGGTTTCGCGGGTCTATTTTGGTGGGATGGCGCTCCTGCGCAACACTTTTTAACAAGACCCCTCCAGACCATCAAGGCGGGCCGCTGCGGCTCAGTTGCAGGTCGGCGAAGTCGCCGTTGGCTTGGGTGAGCTTGATGCGTACCGGCAGATAACCCAGTGCGGGGGCCACCCACAGTTCGGCCTTCTGGTCGTAGTCCTTGCGGGGCAGGCGCTGCAGCTTGAGGGTGGGCGTGGCGCCGGTGGGCAGGCCCAGTGTTTCTGCACCTTCGATGGTGAAGGTCCAGCGGTCGGCGCTGCGCGCGCTCACCGTGGTGAGCGTGATCTGGGTGCCGGTCACAAACCGGGCGGGATCGGCGGCGAGCAGGGCACCGAGTTGGATGAACACACTCAGCCGGTCCTGCACCCCCGGGCCCACGGTGGCGTCCGGCGTGTTGGCGCTGAAGGTGACCCGGCTCTTGGTGTAGTCGAAGTGCGCTGCCTGCTCGCTGCGCGACCGGTCCGAGAACCGCTCCGGCAGCAGCCCCTGGGCCGTGATCGCACCCACACTGCGCTGCGCCCGGGTGCCAACCAAAAACGCGCTGATCTCCTGCCGCGCCTCGTAGCGGCTGCCATCGTGCTGCCACAGCAGCTCGGCGCGGGCGCTGTAGGCAAATTTCTTGGCCTGCCCACTCACGTCAAACGCCAGCCGTGTAGGCGGGGGCAGGCGCACAGGCGGTGGTGCCGTGTTGGGCGTGTGGTCCGTGCCAGCCCCGGGCGGGGCGATGTCCACGCCTGTTGTGGCTTCAGAGGGGAGAGGCGCTGATGATGCCTGGGCTGGTGCCGATGCAGGGGAGGCTGCCGTTGTGGGGAGCGTTTCCTCCACAACGGTCGAGACAGCTTCGGCGGGGGCGGCCAGCGCGACGTCTGCACCCGCCTCGGTGCTGGGGGCCGTGGCCTCGGTGGAGGGGGATGCAGGGGGTGGCGCCTGGGCGGCCGGGGGCTGGGGTGTTGCCCGTGCCTGTGGTTTGGGGCGCGCGGGCGGCTTGGGCGCGACCGCAGGTTTCGCCGCAATGGGGGCAACGGCTGCCACAGCTGCCACAGCGGCAGCGGGTGGCGGCGGGGCCGCAATGCTGCGCGTGCTGAACACTTTGCCGACAGGCGACCGGGGGCTGTCCCAAGCCAGCGGCACGCCGCTCAGAACCAGCCAGTGCAGGGCCAGCACCAGGACTGTGATGAGAAAGAGCGCGCGCCGTGGCATCTACCTGCGTGCCGGGGCCGTCAGGCGCTGCCCGCGCCCAGATCACTGGAGAGCTGGGCCGCAGCCGCGCGCAGCGGCGCGTCGATGGCGCCGCCCCACTCGGGGTCGAAGGTGGCAATCGAGCCCAGCGTGGTGATGCCCAACTCCAGGTGGCCGTCCGCGTCAAACACGGGTGCGCAGAACGCCACGATGCCGGGCAGCAAGGTATCTACCACCCGCGCGGCACCGCGTTCGCGTACCTCGGCGAGCAGGGTATTGACCTCGGTCATGGTCGAGGGCAGGTCGGTGCGGCGCATCTTCACGGCGCGGGCCAGCTCCTCCTTGAGCAGCGGCGCCACCACATCAGGCGCCATGTGCGCCGCAAAGCAGCGGCCGGTGGCCGACGACAACAGCGGCATTACGTCGCCCAGGCGCAGGTTGGCAGTGACAGCCTGGGGCGACTCCTCCCAGTGCACGATGGTCGGGCCGTGGTTGCCCCACACGGCCAGCGCCAGCGTGTGACCGATGGCTTCCATGAGCTCCGGCATGCGCTCGCGCGCCAGGCGCACGGCATCGAGCCGGGCCAGCGACGCCAGCCCCAGCTTGAGGGCGGCGGGGCCCAGGTCGTAGCGGGCGTTGCGCGGGTCCTGTGTGACCAGGCCCAGGCGCTGAAAGCTCACCAGATACCGGTGCGCCTTGGCCGCGCTCATGCCCGCCGAGGCCGCCACATCCTTGAGCATGAGCGGTCCGCGCGAGCGTGTCAGCCCCTCCAGCAGGGCAAAACCCACCTCGACCGATTGAATTCCTGCACGTTCTTTGTCCATGTGCACTAAAATTTGCGAGTTTTGTTTAGTTAAATCAATTTACCCAAGCGTAATTCGTGTTGGGTGAAGACTTTCAACCCCTTGAGACAAAGGTCCTGCCACCATGAAACTCGCTACCTACAAAGACGGCTCGCGCGACGGCCAACTGGTTGTCGTCTCCCGCGACCTGGGCACAGCCCATTATGCGACCGGCATCGCCAGCAAGCTCCAGCAGGCGCTGGACGACTGGGGCTTCATCTCGCCCCAGCTGCAGGACCTGTACGACCAGCTCAACAGCGGCCGCGCGCGCCACCCGTTCCCGTTCGACCCCGCCCAGTGCATGGCCCCGCTGCCCCGCGCCTACCAGTGGGCGGATGGCTCGGCCTACATCAACCACGTTGAACTGGTGCGAAAAGCGCGCAACTCCGAAGTGCCCGAAAGCTTCTACACCGACCCCCTGATGTACCAGGGCGGCAGCGACGACTTCATCGGCCCCTGCGACGACGTCGTGGTGCCCAGCGAAGCCATGGGCATCGACTTCGAGGCCGAGATCGCCGTCATCACCGGCGACGTGAAGATGGGCACCACCGCCGACCAGGCGCTGGACGGCATCCGCCTGGTGATGATTGCCAACGACGTGAGCCTGCGCAACCTGATCCCTGCCGAGCTGGCCAAGGGTTTCGGTTTCTTCCAGAGCAAGCCCGCCACCGCCTTCGGCCCTGTGGCCGTCACGCTGGACGAGCTGGGCGACGCCTGGGACCATGGGCGCGTGAACCTCACCGTGCAGTCCACCTGGAACGGCCGCAAGGTCGGCATGTGCGACGCGGGCCCCGAGATGACCTTCCACTTCGGCCAGCTGATCGCCCACGTGGCCAAGACGCGCAACCTGCGCGCGGGCTCCATCATCGGCAGCGGCACCGTGAGCAACAAGGGCGTGACCGACGCCAACGGCCGCACCGAATGGCCCAAGGGCTACAGCTGCATCGCCGAAAAGCGCTGCATCGAGACCATCCAGGACGGCAAGCCCAGCACCGAATTCATGAAGTTCGGCGACACCATCCGCATCGAGGTCAAGGGCAAGGATGGCGCGAGCCTCTTTGGCGCCATTGACCAGAGCATCGCAGCCCCCTGAGCCGCCTTCGGCGTCTTCCCCCTCAGGGGGACGCCACCCGTGGCCTGGCAAAGCCAGTTCCACGGTGGCGCTGGCCTTAGCGCGCGCCGGTTTCAAGCGTCGCGCGCATGTGCAGTCAGAAATACAAGAAAAAACAGGCTCTAGCGCTTATTGGATAAGCGTTAGCAGCTATTAATTTAATAGTTTTATATAGGAGACAACCCCATGCAGCGTAGAACCCTCTTGTCCGCCCTGGCCGCCGCAGGCGCCACCACCGCCGCCCCTTGGGCCCTGGCCCAGCAAGCAGCTTGGCCCGACCAGCCCCTGCGCTGGGTGGTGCCCTACCCCGCGGGCGGCGGCACCGACGTGCTGGCCCGCACCGTGGCCGAAGCCATGCGCCAGACGCTGGGACAGCAGATCATCGTGGACAACCGCCCAGGCGCCTCCACCAACATCGGCGGCCAGGCCGTGGCCACGGCCGAACCCGACGGCTACACCTTCATGTCGGCCGACAACGCCATCCTGGCCTACAACGAACACCTGTTCACCAAGCTGCCGTTCAACCCCGAAAAAGACTTCACCTACGTGGGCGGCATCAGCCGCTTCCCGCTGGCGCTGGTGGTGCATCCATCGTTCGAAGCCAAGACGGTGAAGGAGTTTCTGGACTACGCGCGTGCCAATCCCGGCAAGCTCAACTACGCATCGCCCGGCAACGGCTCGCCACACCACCTGGCGATGGAGATGTTCAAGAACCGCACCAAGACCTTCCTCACCCACATCCCCTACCGCGGCGCCGCGCCCGCGCTGCAGGACGTGATGGGTGGGCAGGTGCCGTGCATGTTCCTGGACCTGGCTGCCGGCCTGCCGGTGATCACTTCGGGCAAGGTGCGTGCCTTGGCCATCGGCTCGGCCAAGCGCGTGGCCGCGCTGCCGGACGTGCCCACCCTGGCCGAAGCCGGTGTGCCCAACACCGAGGTATTTGCGTTCCAGGGCATCCTGGCGCCCGCCGGTCTGCCCGCTGCGATCACGGCGCGCCTGAACGGCGACCTGAACAAGGCCCTGCTCAACCCCGCCGTGGTCAAGCGCATGAACGACTTCGGCATGGAAGCCCTGCCCGGCACGCCCGAGCAGTTCCGCGCCATGGCACGCTCCGAGTCCAAGCGCTGGGGCGAGATCATCAAGGCGGCAGGCGTGAAACTCGACTGACCCCCCTGAGCGGCTGCGCCGCTTCCCCCCAAGGGGGACGCACCCGGTGGCCTGGCAAAGCCAGTTCCACGGGTGCACTCGCTTGGCGACGCGCCCTCTGCGGGGGGGCTGCGGTGTTTCTTACTCCGGCAGGTGGCACACCGCTTCGATGTTGTTGCCTTCCGGGTCGATGACAAACGCGCCGTAGTAGTTCTCGTGGTAGTCGGGCCGCAGGCCCGGGGCTCCGTTGTCTTTGCCCCCGGCTTCCAGGGCGGCGCGGTAGAAGGCATCGACCTGGGCCCGCGTGGTGGCCCGCCACGCCAGGTGACAGCCCGTGGTCGCGGGCGGGCCGCCGTAGGGCGAGGGGCCATCGATGAACCACACATCCGCCTTCTTGCCGTCGGGCTCGGACGGAGCCGGGTAGGCATAGCCCAGCATGTTGGAGCCGTAGTTGCCTTCAAAACACAGGTTGTAGCCCAAAGGCGCGAGGGCAGCGGTGTAGAACGCCTTGGTGCGGGCGATGTCGGTGACACGAAAGGTCATGTGGTCCAGCATGGGAGGGACTCCTAGGGTTGTTGTGTGCGGTTTTATATCTGAAATACTGATATTAAACACAGTATTTATCATCTGGATACAGAACTCACCGCAGCCTCAAAGGCCGCCCCGCCCATGCCTCTGACTCATCGGACTGGCGCTCTTCAGGTCCACCCCTCCAGCACCAGCTTGCCCCGCGCCTTGCCGCTCTCGATGAGCGCATGGGCGCGTTTCAGATTCGCCGCATTGATGCTGCCCAACCGCTGGTCCAGCGTGGTGCGGATCAGCCCCGCATCCACCAGCTGCGCCACCTCGGACAGCAGCCGGTGCTGGCCGATCATATCGTCCGTGCCAAACAGCGCACGCGTGAACATCAGCTCCCAGTGCAGCGACACCGACTTGCGCTTGAACTTCGTCACATCGAGTGACACTGGGTCGTCGATCAGCGCGAACTGGCCTTGCGGCGCGATGGCCTCGACGATCTGGTCGAAGTGCGCATCGGTCTGCGTGAGGCTCACGATGATGTCCACCGTGGGGTGGCCGATGCGGGCCAGCTCTTGCGTGAGCGGCTGGCTGTGGTCGATGACGTGGTGGGCGCCCAGGTCGCGCACCCACTGCTGCGTTTCGGGGCGCGATGCGGTGCCGATGATCGTGAGGCTGGTGAGCCGCGCCGCAAGCTGCGTGAGGATGGAGCCCACACCACCGCTCGCGCCGATGATGAGCAGGGTCTTGTTGGTGGGCTGCTTGCCTGGCGCCACGCCCAGGCGGTCAAACAGCAGTTCCCACGCGGTGATGGTGGTCAGCGGCAGTGCGGCAGCTTCCGCAAAGTCCAGCGACTTCGGCGCGTGGCCCACGATGCGCTCGTCCACCAGATGCAGCTCGCTGTTGGTGCCGGCGCGCGCGATGGAGCCTGCGTACCAGACGCGGTCGCCGGGCTGGAACAGCGTCACCTCTGGCCCCACGGCGCGCACGATGCCGCTGGCGTCCCAGCCCAGCACCTTGTAGTCGGGGCCGTCACCGCTGCGCGAGCTGCTTTTGCGCACCTTGGTGTCCACGGGGTTCACCGAAACGGCATGCACCTCCACCAGCAGATCGTGGCCGGTGGCCACGGGGTCGGGCAGGGTGATGTCGAGCAGCGATTCGGGGTGGTCAATGGGGTGGGCGGTTTGGTAGCCGATGGCTTTCATGGTGGGTCCTTGTGTGTCGGTGGATGGGGGATTGGGAAAAGGGGCGGTGGCGGCCGGGGGCCGGGTCACGCCCATGCGGTGGAGGTCGGTTCCACGGCGGTTGTGTGGGCGGGGCCGTAGTCGCTGTAGCCCTGCTCGGTGCCGCCGAACAAGGTCGCTGGGTCAAATGCGGCCAGCGGCAGCCCGGCGGCGTAGCGCGCTGGCAGGTCGGGGTTGGCAATGAAGGGGCGGCCAAAGGCCACAAGGTCTGCCATGCCGGATGACAGGATCTGCTGCGCGCGCTCGGGCGTGTATTTGCCCGCCACGATCACGCGGCCGCTGTAGGCATTGCGCAAGGCCTGGCGGAAGTCATCGGGGATGCTGGGGGCATCGTCCCAGTCGGCCTCAGCCAGGTGGATGTAGGCCAGGCCCAGCGTGTCCAGCTGGCGCGCAAGGTGCAGCATGGTCGGAATGATCTCGGGGCAGTTCATGTTGCGCTGGGTGATGAACGGGGCCAGGCGCATGCCGGTGCGCTCGGCGCCCGCCTCGCTGGCCACGGCGGCGGCCACTTCGCGGGCGAAGCGGGTGCGGTTGTCCATGGTGCCGCCGTAGGCATCTGTGCGATGGTTGGACGTGGTGCGCAGGAACTGGTCGATGAGGTAACCGTTGGCCCCGTGGATTTCCACCCCGTCAAAGCCTGCCCGCATGGCGTTGGCAGCGGCGCGCCGAAAGTCGTCGATCACACCCGCGATCTCGGCGGTGCCCAATGCCCTCGGCACCGGGCTATCGACCATGCGGCCCACGCCGTCGTCACCCACCACCCAGACTTTGGCCTCGGGCGACAAGGCGGATGGCGCCACGGGCAGGCCATCGGCGTGGAAGCTGGGGTGCGACATGCGGCCCACGTGCCACAACTGCAGCACCATTCGGCCGCCAGCGGTGTGCACGGCATCCGTCACCCGGCGCCAGCCTTGCACCTGGGCTTCGGTATAGATGCCTGGCGTAAAGCTGTAGCCCTGGCCCTGGCGCGAAATCTGGGTGGCCTCGCTCACGATGAGCCCGGCGCTGGCCCGCTGGGCATAGTAGGTGGCCATCATCGCGTTGGGCATGTCACCGGGCTGGGTGCTGCGAGCGCGGGTCATGGGGGCCATCACCATGCGGTTGGGCAAGGTGAGGGGGCCAAGCGCCAAAGGGGCAAAAAGAGGAGATGTGGCAGGGCGGGTCATGGTCGAAGCGTGTGGAGTGGGCTGGACAGGCTTGTATGGTCGATTTGTCTTGTTTATTTTTAGATAGGCTGACGATTGAATGAATATTCAAAGAAAATTTGAAGATGGCCAGCTCAACGCCATGACCAAGACATGAAAAGCCTGCAAGACCTGGACATCTTTGTGCGCACTGTGGACAGCGGCAGCCTGTCGGCCACGGCCCGGGCGCTGGACCTGACACCGGCTGCAGCCAGCGCGGCGCTCAAGCGGCTGGAGGCCGAGCTGGGCGTGCTGCTGTTCGTGCGCTCCACGCGCAGCCTGCGGCTCACGCCCGAGGGCACGTTGTTTCTGGAGCACTGCCGCCCCGCGCTGGCCGCGCTGCAGCAGGTGCAGGGGCAGCTGGCCAGCGGCCGGGCGGGTGCGCTGAGCGGCACGCTGCAGCTGGCGGCGCCGTCCGACCTGGGGCGCAATGTGTTGTTGCCCTGGCTCGACGAGTTCCAAGTCGAGCACCCGGGCATCGCCGTCCGATTGCAGCTGTCAGATCGCATGGCGAATGTGTACAGCGAGCCGGTGGACGCCGCCTTTCGCTATGGCAAGCCCCAGGATTCGGGCCTGGTGGCGCTGCCGCTGGCGGCCGAGCACCGGCGCGTGCTGTGTGCGGCCCCGGCCTACCTGGCGGCCCACGGCGCGCCCCCCACCCCGCATGCGCTGGTGGACCATGACTGCCTTTGCTTCATGCTGGGCGAGGACGTGCACGACCGCTGGCGGTTCTGGGATGCGGCGGGCCAGGAGGCGCAGGTTCGTGTGCGCAGCCACAACGTGGCCAATGACGGCGATGCCGTGCGCCGCTGGGCCGTGCTGGGGCGCGGCATTGCCTACAAGTCGTACTTTGACGTAGCGCACGACCTGGCTGCCGGCCGTCTGGTGCCACTGTGCACCGACTGGACCACGGAGGCGGTCCCGCTGTTTCTGGTGGCCCCCAGCCGCAGGCAGCTCACGCCGCTGGTGCGCGCGCTGCGTGACTTCATGGCCACGCGGCTGCAGGCGCTGCTGCAGCAGCAAGAGGTCGCCTTCTGATCTTGGTGGGTCGCGGGAGAGGAAGAAGAGGGAGGGGGCGTGCCGCCGGCCGCCAATCGGTGGTCCGGATTCAGCGAGTGCCTGGGGCGGGACGGTTTTACGCTCCGGTCGGAGTGGGGCGCCAAGCCATCGCTCGCCCGCCTGGCGGCGCAACTGGCGCCCGGCATTTCTCCCCAAGACCCAAAGGCATCTTCATGAATATCGTTCTTTTGCACGGCAGCTGGCATGGCGCCTGGTGTTGGCACAAAGTGGTCCCGCTGCTGCAGGCCCGGGGGCATCAAGTGCATGTGCCTGACCTGCCCGCCCATGGCCGCCACTGGCGGGTGGCGCGGGGGCGCACCACGCTCTCGGCCATGGCGGCGCATGTGTGCCGGGTGCTCGATGCGCTGGATGGCCCGGCGCTCATCGTGGCGCACAGCCGGGGCGGCATTGTGGCGTCCACAGTGGCCGAGTTGCGGCACCACAAGCTGGTGGGCGTGACCTACCTGGCCGCTTACATGCTGCGCCATGGCGAGCGGGTGACCGACTTCTTCCGCCTGGACAAGGCCTCGCTGGTGGCGCGCCACATCCATGTCAGCCGCAGCACCTTGACGGACCACCTGGCGCCCGAGGCCTACCGCCCCGCGCTGTACGCCGATTGCTCGGACGCCGACGTGGCGCTGGCCCAGGCGCTGCTCACGCCCGAGCCCTCGCTGCCCGCACTCACCCGGCTTGCGCTGACGGTGCCGCGTTATGGCAGCGTGCCCCGGCACTACATCGAGCTGACGCAGGACCGGGCCGTGACCATCGAGCTGCAGCGCAAGATGATCGCGGCCTCGCCCTGCGCCACGGTGTCGTCCATCGAGGCGGGCCATTCTGCGTATTTCTCGCAACCCCAGCGGCTGGCGGACACCGTGCACCAGATTGCCGGTTTTCGCTGACGGGCCCGGGATGAGCGCGGCGGCCGCAGGGCTATCGCCCACGCGACGCCGCCCGGGCGCGGGTGCGCCGCACAATGCGACCCCCAACGGCGCATGCGCCGGCCTCGCCCAGAAAGACCCCCATGCTGAACTTCGACTTCCACAACCCCACCCACATCGCCTTCGGCCAAGGCCGCATTGCCGACCTGGCCAAGCTCGTGCCCGCTGCCGCCAAGGTGCTGATCCTGGTGGGCGGCGCCAGCGCCGAAAAGACCGGCACCCTGGCCGAGGTGCGCGCCGCGCTGGGCGAGCGCCAGCACGCCACCTTCAGCGGCATCGAGCCCAACCCCAGCTACGAGACCTCGATGAAGGCCGTGGCGCAGATCCGCGAAGGCGGGTTTGACTTTCTGCTGGCCGTGGGCGGCGGTTCAGTCATCGATGCCGTCAAGTTCATTGCGGCCGCCGTGCGCTTCGAGGGCGATGACCCCTGGGCGATCCTCGAAAAACATGGCCGCAACGTGAACGGCGCCCTGCCGTTTGGCGCGGTGCTCACGCTGCCCGCCACGGGCTCAGAGATGAACAACGGCGGCGTCATCACCCACCGCGCCAAGGGCGCCAAGCTGGCGTTTGGCAGCGTGCACACCTACCCGGTGTTCTCGGTGCTCGACCCCACCAAGACCTACACCCTGCCGCCGCAGCAGCTGGCCAACGGTGTGGTCGATGCGTTTGTGCATACGGTGGAGCAGTACCTGACCTACCCGGTCAACGCGCCCGTGCAGGACCGTTTTGCCGAAGGCATCCTGCAGACGCTGATCGAGATCGGCCCGCGCCTGCTGACTGCCCCCGAGCCTGTGTACGACGACCGTGCCAACCTCATGTGGGCCGCCACCATGGCGCTCAACGGCCTGATCGGCGCGGGCGTGCCGCAGGACTGGGCCACGCACATGATCGGCCACGAGCTGACGGCGCTGCACGGCATCGACCACGCGCGCACCCTGGCCATCGTGTTGCCCGCGCTGCTGAATGAGCGCCGGGTGGCCAAGCGCGCCAAGCTGCTGCAGTACGGCGAGCGCGTATGGGGCATCACCACCGGCACGGATGACGAGCGCATCACCGCCGCCATCGAGCGCACGCGCGACTTCTTTGAAAGCATGGGCATCGCCACCCGCCTGTCGGGCTACGGCCTGGGCGCCGACACCGTGGGCGCCGTGGTGGCGCAGCTGGAAGCGCATGGCATGGTGACCCTGGGCGAGCAGCGCGAGATCACGCCCGCCGTGAGCCGCCGCATCCTCGAAGCCGCGCTGTAAGCCGCCGCCGAGCGGGAGGGCGGGCGGGCAGACGCTCGCGCCTCCCGTGGTGCATTTCGCGCCGCGCAGCGGCGTTTCGTCGCAGGGCGCTGGAGCCCGCTGCGAGTGCTGCCTACAGTGCCGTCAAGCCGCCACCTCGGGCGGCCATTGACGAAAGGCGCACCGTGATCCTCATCCTCTTCCTGGCCCTCCGCACCACATGGCGGGTTGCCCGTGCCCCGCTGCTGGCTGCTTTTGTAGCGATGCTGGCCTGGGCCACCCCGGCATCGGCGCAATATGCCGGGCTGCGCACCCTGGTGGTCCCGGGTGCCGAGCCCGTGACCGTGGCCTTGTACTACCCCACCCCCGCCGTGGCGCGCACCCTGCCCATGGGCCCGTGGCGGCCCGTGGTCACGCCGGGCGCCCCGGTGGCAACCGCACCCCTCAAGGGCCTGATCCTCATCTCGCACGGCACGGGCGGCCATGAACTGGGCCACCACAACCTGGCCACACGCCTGGCGGCCGACGGCTATCTGGTGGCCGCGTTGCGCCACCCGGGCGACAACTGGGAAGACCGGTCGATGATTACCTCGGGCCGCTACTTCAGCGAGCGCCCCCGCCAGGTGAGCCGCGTGCTGGATGCGCTGCTGGCCAGCCCCGAATGGGGCCCCCGCATTCCGGCTGGGCGCATTGGTGCCGTGGGGCATTCGGCAGGCGGCTACACCGTGCTGGCCCTGGCCGGTGCGCAGGCCGAACCGGCCCGTGCGGCAGAGCACTGCCGCAGCGTGTCGGACGACCCCGGCTTTTGTAGCCTGGGCAAGCTGCCCGCCCGTGGCCAGACCGCCCAGACTACCAAGGAGGCCCCTGCGGCCGCCACCGCGGTATCCACACAGGCCGGCGCCCCCGCGCTCGATGGTCCGCTGGTCTCGGTGGCAGACCCCCGCATCCGCGCCGTGGTGGCCATGGCGCCCATGGCGGTGGTGTTCACGCCCCACAGCCTGAAGGCCATCAGCGTACCCGTGCGGCTGATGGTGGCCGAGCGCGATGCCGTGCTCACGGGCCCCTACCACGGCGGCTATGTGGCGGCGAATTTGCCGTCTGCACAGGCCAACACCGTGCCGGGTGCAGGCCACTTCGCCTTCATGGCCCAGTCTGTCTGGCCGCTGGCGTCCGAGGCGGGAGACGCCGCCGCCAACCCCGAAGGCTTTGACCGCGTGGCTTACCATGCCACGCTAGAGAACGAGGTGGCGGAGTTCCTGGCCAGGCAGCTGCGCTGAGATGCTGGGGGGCTTACAGCGCGGTAGTACCGTCCTGTAAGCCAATGCCGCAAACCTGCTTGCATCGCGGGACAACGGGCCCTATGGCTGGTACGGTGGTGGTTTGCTTTTTCCGATCAATCCCCTACAACGAAAGCGACCTCCATGGCACACATCCTCATGGTTCTGACGTCCCACGACCAACTGGGCGACACCGGCAAAAAGACGGGCTTCTGGCTGGAAGAGTTTGCGGCACCGTACTACGTGTTCAAGGATGCAGGCGTGCAGATCACGCTCGCATCGCCCCACGGTGGCCAGCCGCCCCTGGACCCCAAAAGCGACGACGAAAACGCCCAGACCGATGCCACGCGCCGCTTCAAGGCCGATGCTTCAGCGAAGCAGCAGCTGGCCAGCACCGTGCTCCTGTCCAGCGTGAAGGCCGAGGACTTTGACGCCGTGTTCTACCCCGGCGGCCACGGCCCCCTGTGGGACCTGGCCGAAGACGCGCAGTCCATCGCACTCATCGAAAAGACCTTTGCGGCCGGCAAGCCGCTGGCGCTGGTGTGCCACGCACCCGGCGTGCTGCGCCACACCAAGGCGCCCGACGGGTCGCCCCTGGTGAAGGGCAAAAAGGTCACGGGTTTCACCAACACCGAAGAAGACGCCGTGCAGTTGACCCAGATCGTGCCGTTCCGGGTGGAAGACATGCTCAAGGCCAACGGCGGTGTGTATTCCAAAGGCCCTGACTGGGCACCCTATGTGCTGACCGATGGCCCGCTGATCACGGGGCAGAACCCGGCATCGTCAGAGCAGGGCGCCCATGCCTTGCTCAAGCAATTGGGTTGATGAGGAAAAGGGGCTTCGGCCCCATATTTGCGCCGGGTGGACGCACCGGGTTATCCGTGTTCCACATTGGAAGCAAAAAGGGCTGCCAGCGCTTTATCTATCAGCGTAAGCAGCTATCAAATTGAAATTGATCGTGTGGTGATACCTGTCGCCAGCCCACGCAACGCTCTCGCTTCATTCAATACGGCAGGATGCCTGGCAACAGCGGGCGGTCTAGCCGGTGGCGCCACCACTTGAGTGCCTCGCCCATGTGCTCGGGTCGCCAGGCCAGCCAGAAGGTTTCGTCCGGGCGGGGCTCCTCCACCTGCAACTCCACCAGAATGCCGGTCTCCAGCTCCACGCGCACACAGGCGCGGGGCACAAAACCGTGGCCCAGACCTGCGGCCTGGCAAGCGATCTTGGCCTGCATCGATGGCACGGTGATACGGCGCTGGCCTGACAGCAACCCCACCGTGCGGTCGTTCAGCGAGCGCGCCCCGTCGCCCACCACCACGGCCGTGTGTTCCAGCAAGTCGCTGCGCGTGAGCGGCCGCTGCAGCTTGGCCAGCGGGTGTGTGGCCGTCACGCAAAAAGCGAAGGCCAGGCTGCCCACGGCCACCGCCTTGTAGCCACCCCCCGCTGGGCCTTCGCCTGCGGCCACGACGATGTCTGCGCGCCCTTCGCGCAGCGCCTCCCAGGTGCCTGTCAATGCTTCGCTGCTGATGCGCAGTCGGGTGCCGCAGTGCAGGTCTTCAAACGCGCAGATGTCCTGGTTGAACGCGTGCGTGGGGATGAGCGAGTCGTGCATCAGCCGCAGCTCGGACTCGAAGCCCGTGGCGATCTGCCGCATCCGCGATTCGAGCTGCTGCGCGGCGGCCAGCAGCCAGCGCCCCTCCTTGAGCATCTCTTGGCCGGCAGGGGTGAGCGTGACGCGCGGGCCGTTGCGGGTGAACAGGGCCAGGCCCAGCTGGTCTTCCAGCTTGCTCACGGCGTACGAGATGGTGGACGGCACCTTGTGCAGCCGCTCGGAGGCACCTGCAAACGAGCCGTGGCGGGCAATGGCGTCGATGGTTTCAATGGCTTCCAGCGTGAGTTTCAACATGGTCCAATTCCTTGATCTGCATCATCGAAATTATCGATGATGAGTTGGAAAACCTTTCAGCATACGCCCCGGAACGGCACGAGATACTTTCTTCACCGCAGCACTGAAGCCTTGATGAATAGGGCGGTGAGGCAAAAACCTCCCAGTGTGAATCACATCGACGAAGAAAGGACCTGCACCATGCTCGACATCCGCAAAGCCCAACACCGCGGCAACGCCAACCACGGCTGGGTCCATTCGCGCCACACCTTCTCCTTTGGCCACTACCACGACGCCAACCAGCAAGGCTTTTCCGACCTGCTGGTTATCAACGACGACCGCGTGGCCCCGGGCAAGGGCTTCGGCACCCACCCGCACCGCGACATGGAAATCTTCTCGTACGTGCTGGAAGGCGCGCTGGAGCACAAGGACTCCATGGGCACGGGCTCGGTCATCCGCCCCGGTGACGTGCAGATGATGAGCGCCGGCACCGGCGTGCGCCACAGCGAGTTCAACCACTCGGGCGTTGAGCCCGTGCATTTCCTGCAGATCTGGATCGTGCCCGGTGCCCGCGGCGCCGCACCCCGCTACCAGCAGGTGCACTTCAGCGAGGCCGACAAGCGCGGCCGCCTGCGCCAGATCATCTCGCCCGAAGGGGCCGACGGATCGCTGGCCGTGCACCAGGACGCCCGGGTCTATGCCGGCTTGTTCGACGGCAGCGAAGAGTCGGCCGATCTGGACGTGGGCCCGGGCCGCAACGTGTATGTGCACGTGGCCCGCGGCAGCCTGGAGGTGAACGGCGAGCGTCTGTCCGAAGGCGACGGCGCCCGCATCCGCGACGCTGGGGCCCTGCGCTTTGCCAACGGCGAAGGCGCCGAGGTGCTGGTGTTCGACCTGCGGCCGAACGAGTTGCCCACGATGCCGCACTGAGCGAATGGGGGGCCCTGAGGAGTGGGTGGGTGGGCGATGCCGCCCCTCACCTGCGCTCCGGCCCGCCGCATTGCCTTGTCTATTTTTTGTTTTTCTCGACGTCCTTCATCTTCAATTTCCAGGGAGTTCACCATGACCAACGCCAACACGACCGCCGCAGCCAACGCCACCGCCCGCCCCGTCGCCTACGCCAAGCCCGGCGCCACGCTGCTCAACGCCGACGACCACACCCTGGTCATGATCGACTTCCAGTCGCAGATGGCCTTTGCCACGCACTCCATCGATGCAATCACGCTGCGCTCCAACGCGGGCCTGGTGGCCAGCGCGGCCGCCGGGTTTGGCGTGGACACCATCCTCACCACCGTGGCCGAAAAGAGCTTTAGCGGCCCCATGTTCGAAGAAGTGACTGCACCATTCCCCAGCCAGGCGCTGCTGGACCGCACCTCCATGAACACCTGGGAAGACGAGGCCGTGATCGCACGGGTCAACGCCATCGGCAAGCCGCGCATCGTGCTGGCCGGCCTGTGGACCAGCGTGTGCATCGTGGGCCCCGCACTGTCGGCGCTGGACCAGGGCTTCGAGGTGTATGTGATCGCCGACGCCAGCGGCGACATCTCGGCCGAAGCCCACAACCGTGCCATGGAGCGCATGGTGCAGGCCGGCGCTCGGCCCATCACGGCATTGCAGTACTTGCTGGAGCTGCAGCGCGACTGGGCGCGGGGCGAGACGTACGACATGACGACGGGCATCGCGAAGAAGTTCGGCGGCGGCTATGGCCTGGGCATCACCTACGCCAAAACCATGTTCAACGCCCACGAAGGCTAAAAAAGGGTGCATTGGCCTACTGCGCGACCCGATCCCGCACCTGCGGTTCTCGCCGTACGCTTGTACGGCTGCGGTCCTCGATGCAGGCTAGGGCCGCTCGCTACGGCCACTGCACCCTTTTTGCGCTCTGCCATTGCTGAAATTCTCTGAGCCCCAAGACATGAACCAACCTGCCACCACTCCCGACCTCATCCTGCGCAACGGCCGCTTCACCACGCTGGACCGCGCCAATCCCACGGCCAGTGCGGTCGCCATTGCGCAAGGGCGCTTTACCAAGGTCGGTGACGACCGCGAAGTGATGGCGCTGGCCGGTGCGGGTACGCGGGTCATCGACCTGGGCGGGCGCAGTGTGCTGCCGGGGCTCATCGACAACCACCTGCACATCATCCGCGGCGGCCTCAACTTCAACATGGAGCTGCGGTGGGACGGCGTGAAGAGCCTGGCCGACGCCATGGCCATGCTCAAAGCCCAGGTAGCGGTGACGCCCGCGCTGCAGTGGGTGCGCGTGGTGGGCGGCTTCACCGAGCACCAGTTTGCGGAAAAGCGCCTGCCCACACTGGCCGAGCTGAACGCCGTGGCGCCGGACACGCCCGTGTTCATCCTGCACCTGTACGACCGCGCATTGCTCAACGGCGCCGCGCTGCGCGCCGTGGGCTATGGCAAGGACACGCCCGCGCCACCCGGTGGCGAGATCGTGCGCGACAGCGCGGGCAACCCCACGGGCCTGCTGCTGGCCAAGCCCAATGCGGCCATCCTGTATGCCACGCTGGCCAAGGGCCCCAAGCTGCCGCACGCCTACCAGGTCAGCTCCACGCGCCACTTCATGCGCGAGCTCAACCGACTGGGCGTGACCGGTGCCATCGACGCGGGCGGCGGCATGCAGAACTACCCGGATGACTACGACGTGATCCAGGAGCTGGCCGATGCCGACCAGCTCACCATCCGCCTGGCCTACAACCTGTTCACACAAAAGCCCCAGCACGAGAAGGAAGACTTCCTGAACTGGACGGCCACCTCGCACTAGAAGCAGGGCACGGACTACTTTCGCCACAACGGCGCGGGCGAGATGCTGGTGTTCTCCGCCGCTGACTTCGAGGACTTCCGCCAGCCCCAGCCTGAGCTCGCGCCCGGCATGGAAGGCGAGCTGGAAGAGGTGGTGCGCATCCTTGCGCAGAACCGCTGGCCCTGGCGCATGCACGCCACCTACGATGAGACCATCGAGCGCGCGCTCAACGTGTTTGAAAAGGTCAACCAGGACACACCGCTGGCTGGCCTGAACTGGTTCTTCGACTACGCCGAGACCATTTCGGAAAAGTCCATCGACCGCATCGCCGCCCTGGGCGGCGGCGTGGCCGTGCAGCACCGCATGGCCTACCAGGGCGAGTACTTCGTCGAGCGCTACGGTGCCGCCGCGGCCGAGGCCACGCCCCCGGTCAAGCGCATGCTGGCAAAGGGCGTCAATGTGTCCGCCGGCACCGACGCCACCCGCGTGGCCAGCTACAACCCCTGGGTGTCGCTGTCCTGGCTCGTCACCGGCAAGACGGTGGGCGGCCTGCAGCTCACGCCGCAGCGCAACTGCCTCACCCGCGACCAGGCCCTGCGCATGTGGACCGAGAACGTCACCTGGTTCAGCAACGAGCAGGGCAAGAAGGGCCGCATCGAGGCGGGCCAGCTGGCCGACCTCGTCGTGCCCGATCGCGACTTCTTTGCCTGCCCCGAGTCCGACATCGCCGACACCACGGCCCTGCTCACCGTCGTGGGCGGCAAGGTGGTCTATGGCGTGGGCGACTTCGTGCGCTTCGACGACGCGGCCCCGCCGCCCGCCATGCCCGACTGGTCGCCCGTGCGCACCTTTGGCGGCTACGGCGCCTGGGGCGCTCAGGGAGGGCCAGACGGTGCGCCGCTGCAGGCCGTGCTGCGCAACGCGGCGGCGAACTGCGGCTGTGCGAGCAACTGCAACCTGCACGGCCACGCCCATGCCACGGCCTGGAGCAGCAAGCTCCCCGTGTCCGACCTGCAGGGCTTTTGGGGTGCGCTCGGCTGCGCCTGCTGGGCGGTGTGACGGTGCAGCACGCATTGCAAAACGCCGGTACCGCGCCCTGGGTGCAGACGCTGGCGCTGCTGTGCCTGTGCGCCGCGTACCTGCAGGGCGGCATCGGCAAGGCCCGCAACTTTGCGGGCGCCGTGGCCGAGGTGCGCTCGCTCGGCCTGGCCCCCGCCGCGCCCATCGCTGCCGCCACGCTGGTGCTGCAGCTTTCGGCCTCGGCGCTCATCCTGTCGGGCTGGTACCGCTGGCTGGGGGCGCTCGCCCTGGCGGGCTTCACGGCGCTGGCCGCCTTGCTGGCAGACCGCTTCTGGGCCGCGCCGCCCGCCGAGCGGCAGCGCAGCGCCAACGCATTTTTTGAACACTGGGGCCTGGTGGGCGGCATGCTGCTCGTCGCCTGGCACGACCTCGGAGGCCGCCATGTCTGATCACCGCCCAACCAAACCCGACACCACCACCGCACCGGGCAGCTTTGCGCCGCTGGCCATTCCCGTCTTTGCGGTGCTGTGGACCGCCACGGTGCTGGGCAACATCGGCAGCTTCATGCGCGACGTGGCCAGCGCCTGGATGGTGACCGAGCTCTCGTCCAGCCCCACCGCGGTCGCGCTGATCCAGACGGCCGCCACGCTGCCCGTCTTTCTGCTCGCCATCCCTGCGGGCGTGCTGTCGGACATCCTGGACCGCCGCCGCTTCCTCATCGGGGTGCAGGTGCTGCTGGCGGCTGTCAGCGGAACGCTGCTCATCCTGGCCAACACCCACACGCTGACGGTGGAGTGGCTGGTGGCCCTGACCTTTGTGGGCGGCATCGGTGCCGCGCTCATGGGCCCCACCTGGCAGTCCATCGTGCCCGAGCTGGTGCCGCGCAGCGAGCTCAGGAGCGCCGTGGCGCTCAACTCGCTGGGCATCAACATCGCACGCGCCGTCGGCCCGGCGGCGGGCGGCCTGCTGCTGGCCAGCTTCGGCGCGGCCATGGCCTACGGCCTGGACGTGCTGAGCTATGTGTTCGTGATCGCCGCGCTGCTGTGGTGGAAGCGCCCCAAGGCCGAGGCCTCAGGCCTGAACGAGCAGTTCTTCGGCGCCTTCCGCGCCGGCGTGCGCTACGCTCGCGCCAGCCGCGAGCTGCATGTGGTGCTGCTGCGCGCGGCCGTGTTCTTCCTGTTCGCCAGCTCAGTCTGGGCGCTGCTGCCGCTGGTGGCGCGCCGCATGCTGGGCGGCTCGGCAGGCTTTTACGGCGTGATGCTGGGCGCCGTGGGCGCGGGCGCCATCCTGGGCGCCGTGCTGCTGCCCCGCTTGCGCAAACGGCTCGACACCGACGGCCTGGTGCTGCTGGCCTCGCTGCTGACCGCGGCCGTCATGGGCGTGCTGACCGTGGCCCCGCCCCAGTGGGCCGCTGTGGCGCTGATGCTGGTGCTGGGCCTGGGCTGGATCATCGCGCTGACCACCCTCAACGGCGTGGCCCAGGCCGTGCTGCCCAACTGGGTGCGCGGCCGAGGCCTGGCCATCTACCTCATGGTATTCAACGGTGCGATGGCCGCCGGCAGCCTGGGCTGGGGCCTCATCGCAGGGCAGGCCGGCTTGCCGGTCACGCTGCTGATGGGCGCGGCCGGCCTGGTCGTGGCGTCGCTTATCTTTCACCGCGTGAAGCTGCCTACCGGCGAGGCCGACCTGCAGCCCTCGAACCACTGGCCCGAGCCCCTGCTGGCGGAGCCCGTGGCGCACGACCGGGGCCCGGTGATGGTGCAGATCGAATACCGCATCGCCAAGCCCGACCTGCCCGCCTTCCTGCAGGCCATGCAGCACCTGTCCCAAGAGCGCCGCCGCGACGGCGCCTACGCCTGGGGCGTGGCCGAACACACGGGCGAGCCGGGCCGGGTCATCGAGTGGTTCCTGGTCGAATCGTGGGCCGAGCATCTGCGCCAGCACCACCGCGTGTCCAAGGCCGATGCCGACCTGCAAGCGGAGGCATTGCGTTTCCATGTCGGACCGGAGCGGCCGGTAGTGCACCACTTTCTGGCACTGACGCCGGGGGGCGTGGGTGAAGAGGGCGCCGCCCCGTCAACGAACGCTTCGCACGCACACTGAGGGGGATTTTTAGTTGGATTGGCCTGTAGCGCCAGTGGAATATGCGCTGAATGCTATCAAATTGATATCGACTCGGTTGCACAGATGAATGCGATCACACAGATGCCAACGTCGGCGTTTCCACGGTGCTGGCTTCCACCTCCACCAGGCAGTCATAAAACGTCGGCGCGCGGCCCAAGTCCGTGAGGGCCTGGCTGGTGACCTCGTTCACGTTGGTGCCGTTCAGCCCCAACTTGCGCCACCAGATGCCCAGGCCATTCACAACCCCGGGCCGTGCGCGGCGCGACACGGTGGCGTGGCACAGGTAGCTGCCCCGGTCGTTGAACACGCGCACCACGGCGTCGTTGGCAATGCCACGTGCTTCGGCATCGTCGGGGTGGATCTCCAGCACCGGGCGGCCTTCGATGTTGCGCAGGCTCTGCACGTTCACGAAGGTGGAGTTCAAGAAGTTGCGCGCGGGCGGCGAGATCATGGCCAGCGGGTAGCGGGCGTCCGTGCCCTGCAGTTCGTAGTTGGGCAGGTGGTCGGGCAGGCCGTCCAGGCCCTGCGCGGCCAGGCGGGCGCTGTAGAACTCGCACTTTCCAGAGGGTGATGGGAAGTTGCCTTCGGCGAACGGCGCATCGGGCAGCGCCAGCGTGGCAAAGCCTTGGCTTTCGAGCAGTGCGTAGTCCACTGCGTCGCCAAACGCCTGGCGGCACAGGGCCTCGTCGCTCTCGGCAAAACAGGGCTCGGCAAAGGCCATGCGCGCCGCCAGGTCGCGGAAGATCTGTGCGTTGCTGCGGGCCTGGCCCTGCGGTGCGATCGCGGGGCGGTTGAGCAGCACGTCGGTGTGGCCGTAGCTGAGGTGCACATCCCAATGCTCCAGCTGCGTGGTCGCGGGCAGGATGTAGTCGGCGTAGTCGGCCGTGTCGGTCTTGAAGTGCTCCAGCACCACCGTGAACAAGTCTTCGCGGGCAAAGCCTTGCACCACTTTGCTGGAGTCAGGCGCCACGGCCACGGGATTGCTGTTGTAGACCACGACGGCCTCCACCTTCGGGCCGAACGCGGGCGAGGCCTCGCGCAGCAGGTCGTCGCCAATGGTGGACATGTTGATGGTGCGCGGTATCTGGGCCGGCATCAGGTCGGGTCGCTGCAGCACGGCGCGCTGCGCGGGGAACTGGCCCGAGCTGGACAGCAGCACGCCGCCCGCGCGGTGGCGCCAGGCGCCCGTGAGCGCAGGCAGGCAGGCCACGGCGCGCACCGCATTGCCGCCGCCACGCACACGCTGCATGCCGTAGTTCAGGCGGATGGCGGCGGGCTTCGTCGTGCCGTAGTCCTTGGCCAGCTGGCGGATCTGTTCCGCCGGAATACCGCACACCTCGGCCGCGCGCTCGGGCGGCCATTGCAGGGCGCGCTCGCGCAATGGCTCCCAGCCCAGCGTGTGGCGCTCGATGTAGTCGTGGTCCAGCCAGTCGTTCACGATCAGCTCGTGCATCAGCGCCAGCGCCAGTGCGGCATCGGTGCCGGGGCGCAGGGCAATGTGCTCGTGGCATTTGTCGGCCGTCTCGCTCTTGCGCGGGTCGATGCACACCAGCTTGGCGCCATTGCGCTTGGCCTGCTGGGCATAGCGCCAGAAGTGCAGGTTGCTGCCGATGGAGTTGCTGCCCCAGATCAGGATGAGCTGCGATTCGGCAAAGAACTCCACCTTCATGCCCACCTTGCCGCCCAGGGTCTGCACCAAGGCCTCGGCGCCGGCCGATGCGCAGATGGTGCGGTCCAGTTGCGAGGCACCCAGCTTGTGGAAGAAGCGGCGGTCCATGCTCTCGCCCTGCACCATGCCCATGGTGCCCGCGTAGCTGTAGGGCAGGATGGCTTCGGGCGCGCGCGCGGCGATGGCCTGCAGGCGCTGGGCGATGTCGCTCAGCGCCTCGTCCCAGGTCACGGGCGCGAACTGGCCGGCCCCCTTGGCGCCCGTGCGCTTGAGCGGCGTGAGCACGCGCTCGGGGTGGTAGCTGCGCTCGGTGTACTTGCTCACCTTGGCGCACAGCACGCCGTCGGTGTGCGGGTGAGCGGGGTTGCCCTGTACGCGGGTGGCCACGCCGTTCTCTACAGTCGTCAACAGGGCGCAGGTGTCCGGGCAGTCGTGGGGGCAGGCGCCGCGCACCTGAGTCGGTACAGATAGAGGGGGATTTGCAGCAGAAGACGTGGGCATTTGGTAGGTTGATCGTTAAACTGGCAATCAGGGTTGGAACGGTTGTGCATATCTAGCCACCCTTCCAAGGAGGCTGCCTACCGGCAGCGCAGAGGGATCGCCCTCGATTCACAAGAGCAGAGATTTCACCATGAACCAACCGGTATTGGGTCGTAGACAGTTTTCCGTGGGCCTGGGCACTGCAGCGCTGGGGGGCTTCCAGCTGGCACACGCGCAAAGTGAAGGCCGGATTGTGCTGGGCCAGTCTGCTGCCTTCACGGGCCCCGCCGCGCAGCTGGGCGTGCAGTTCAACCTGGGTGCCAAGCTCTTTTTCGACCAGCTCAATGCGCAGGGTGGCGTGGGCAAGCGCACGGTGGAAATCCGCACGATGGACGATGGCTACGAGCCCGACCGCTGCGCCGAGAACACCCGCAAGCTCATTGCCGAAGACGTGTTCGCCCTGTTTGGTTACATCGGCACGCCCACCAGCCTGGCGGCGATGCCTATCTTCACCAAGGAAAAAGTGCCATTCTTTGGCCCCTTCACGGGGGCCGAGGCGCTGCGCCAGCCGTTCAACCGGCTGATCTTCCATGTGCGCGCCTCGTACTACGACGAAACCGCACTCATCGTGCGCCAGCTCACCAACCTCGGCCTCAAGAAGATTGCGGTGTTCTACCAGAACGACGCCTACGGCAAGGCCGGGCTCGATGGCGTGGCGAAGGCGCTGACCGAACTCAAGCTCTCGCCTGTGGCCACTGCCACGGTGGAGCGCAATTCGACCGACGTGAAAGCGGCTGTGGACAAGCTGGTGCCGGCCAAGCCGGATGCCGTGGTGCAGATCACTGCCTATGCCTCGGCCGCATCCTTCGTGCGCGCAGCGCGCAAGGCGGGCTTTGGCGGCACGTTCTACAACGTGTCTTTCGTGGGCACGCAGGCGCTGGCCGACGAGCTGGGCAAGGATGGCGCCGGTGTGGTGGTGTCGCAGGTCGTACCTTCGCCCTATCAGCCGTCGCGCCAGATTACCCGCGAGTTTCTGGAGGCCATCAAGAAGGGCGGCGACAAGGTGCAGGCCAACTACTCCAGCATGGAGGGTTTTCTGGCCGCCCGCATCTTCACTGAAGGCCTGCGCCAGGCCCAGGGCAGCGGAAGGCCCACCCGCGAGAGCCTGATCACCGGCATTGAGTCGCTGGGCAGCCAGGTGATTTCGGGCTTTCCGGTCACCTACAGCGCTACGAGCCATGCGGCATCGAAGTTTGTCGAGATGTCCATGCTGACGGGCGACGGCCGCGTGAGGACCTGACTGCAGCGCCGCAGGCCCCGGCGGAGGGCTCTGCGGCATCTATCTGCAAGGCGATCAGCCCAGTGTGCGTGTGCGCGCCAGTCCTTGCATGAAGGCCTCGCAGCGCGCCAGTTGCTCCAGGCTCACGTATTCGTCGGGCTGGTGGGCCTGCTGGATGCTGCCGGGGCCACACACCACGGTGGAGATGCCCGCGTTCTTGAACAGGCCCGCCTCGGTGCCAAAGGCCACCAGCGTGGTGTTCTTTTCGCCGCTCAGCTCATGCGCCAGGCGCGTGACCGGGTCGTCCTTGCTGCCCAGAAAACTCGGAATCTCGCAGATGGTCTCGAATTCAAAGCCTGCTGCGGGCGCCACCTTCTTCATCGCAGGCTCCAGCGACTTGGCGTAGGCCACCACCTCGGACTGCATCTGCGCGGCGTTGGCCGTGGGCAGGTCGCGGAATTCGTAGCGGAACTCGGCGTCGCGCGGCACCACGTTGTCGGCAATGCCGCCGTGGAACTGGCCCACGCTGGTGGTCGAGAACGGCACGTCAAAGCCCTCAAAACGGGGCTCGTTCTTTTCAAAGTCTTCCGCCATGTCGCGCACCCGGCCCACCACGCGGGCGGCCATCTCGATGGCGTTGACCGAATGCGGCGTGAGGGACGAATGCGCCTCCTTGCCGCGCACGCAGCACTTGTAGCGGTACACGCCCTTGTGTGCGATGGCGGGCACCATGCTGGTGGGCTCGCCCACGATGCAGGCCAGGGGCTTGATGTTGGCATCGCGCAGGTCGGCGATGAGCTCTTTTACGCCAAAGCAGCCGATCTCTTCTTCATAGCTGAAGGCCAGGTGGATGGCGAAGGGCGCGTCGCTGTTCAGGAATTGCTCGGCGTGCGAGACCGCAATGCCAATGAAGGCCTTCATGTCGGCGCTGCCGCGCCCGTACAGGTTGCCGTCCTTGACCAGAGCGCTCAGTGGGTCCATGGTCCAGTCCTGCCCGTCCCACGGCACCGTGTCGGTGTGGCCCGAGAGGATCACGCCCGCCGGCTTGCCTTCGCCCAGCGTGGCGAACAGGTTGGCCTTGGTCTTGTCCTCGTTGAAGGTCAGTCGGCTTTTCACGCCCAGCCTGGCCAGGTGGTCGCGGATGAAATGGATCAGCTCCAGGTTGGAGTGGTGGCTGACGGTGTTCATGCGCACCAGGGTTTGCGCGAGTTCGAGGGCGTGGGGGGAGAGTGTCATGTTGCAGTGCAAATAAACCCGGGGTGGCGCAAGGGGTGGTCAGCGGGCTAGACTGTGAGATCGTAAGGACACATATCATGAACGTTATCGACTCCATCGTCACCCAGGCGGCCAGTATTGCAGCGGTGCGCCGGGATATTCACGCCCACCCCGAACTCTGCTTTGAAGAGGTGCGCACCGCCGACGTGGTGGCGCAAAAGCTTACCGAATGGGGCATTCCCATCCATCGCGGCATGGGCACCACGGGCGTGGTGGGCATCGTGAAGGGGCGCGACGGGGGCGCCAACGGCCGCGCGATTGGCCTGCGCGCCGACATGGACGCACTGCCCATGCAGGAGTTCAACACGTTTGCGCACGCCAGCAAGCACGCCGGCAAGATGCACGCTTGCGGGCACGACGGCCATGTGGCCATGCTGCTGGCAGCGGCCCAGCACTTTGCCAGGCACCGCAACTTTGACGGCACTGTGTACCTGATCTTCCAGCCCGCCGAAGAAGGCGGCGGCGGCGCCCGCGTGATGATCGAAGACGGCCTGTTCGAGCAGTTCCCCATGGAGGCCGTGTACGGCATGCACAACTGGCCTGGCATGCCTGTGGGCACCTTTGCCGTCAGCCCCGGCCCGGTCATGGCATCGACCAGCGAATTCAAGATCACCCTGCGCGGCAAAGGCGGCCATGCGGCCCTGCCGCACACAGGCATCGACCCGGTGCCGATCGCCTGCGGCATGGTGCAGACCTTCCAGACCATCATCAGTCGCAACAAAAAGCCGGTGGACGCGGGCGTGATCTCGGTCACCATGATCCATGCGGGCGAGGCCACCAATGTGGTGCCCGACAGCGTCGAACTGCAGGGCACGGTGCGCACCTTCACCGTGGAAGTGCTGGACCTGATCGAGAAGCGCATGCGCCAGATTGCCGAGCACACCTGCGCCGCACACGACGCCACCTGCGAGTTCGAGTTTGTGCGCAACTACCCGCCCACCATCAACTCGCCCGCCGAGGCCGAGTTTGCCCGCAAGGTGATGGCGGGCATCGTGGGGGAGGAGCGTGTGCTGCCCCAGGAGCCCACCATGGGCGCCGAAGACTTCGCCTACATGCTGCAGGCCAAGCCCGGTGCGTACTGCTTCATCGCCAACGGCGACGGCGCGCACCGCGAGATGGGCCACGGCGGCGGGCCTTGCATGCTGCACAACCCGAGCTACGACTTCAACGACGACCTGATCCCGCTGGGCGCCACCTACTGGGTCAAGCTGGCCGAGGAGTGGCTGGCCCAGCCTGCTGACGCCGCCTGACACATAGATCCGAGCCATACCCGCCCTGGGCGCCCATCGCGCGCGCCGGGGTGTTTTGTTTCCACCCCCGTCTGAAAGTCCCTGTCCATGATCGGTCTCGTTGACGCGTTTTCGCCCAGTTACGCAAAGGCGCGCACAAAGTTTCTGGAGGCGGCCGCCGCCGCAGGCCTGCCCATCGAGTCACATGCCCACCCCTTGAAGGGCCGCGATGGTGAAGACCTGGCCATGGACGTGGTGCGCGACGGCCCGGCGGATGCCAAGAAGCTGCTCATCGTGAGCAGTGCCTGCCATGGCGTCGAAGGCTATTGCGGCAGCGGCGTGCAGGTGTTTGCACTGCACGACGCCGAGTGGCGTGCGAAGGCGCGCGACGCCGGTGTGGCCACGCTCTATATCCATGCGCTCAACCCGTATGGCTTTTCGCACGTGCGCCGCTTCACCCACGAAAACGTGGACCTGAACCGCAACTTCCAGAACTTTTCAAGGCCCCTGCCCGTGAACACTGCCTACCGAGAGGTGCAGCCCCTGCTGCTGCCCGAGCAGTGGCCACCTGGCCCCGACAACGTGGCCGCTGTGGAGCTGTACATCGCCACCAAGGGCGAAGCGGCATGGCAGGCCGCCATCTCGCAAGGCCAGCATGAGTTTCCGCAAGGGGTCTTCTTTGGCGGCACCGAGCCCACCTGGAGCAACCGCACGCTGCGCCAGGTGCTGCGCCAGCACGGTGCAGGTGCGTCGCACATTGCCTGGATCGACCTGCACACCGGTCTGGGCCCCAGCGGCCATGGCGAACGCATCTATGCGGGCAATGACGACGACGTGGCCGTGGCCCGCGCGCGGGCCTGGTGGGACGGCGGCGGCGCCACGCCGGTCACGTCCATTTATGACGGCTCGTCCACCTCGGCCTTCCTCACCGGCCTGATGTGGACCTCGATCTACGACGAATGCCCGCATGCAGAGTACACCGGCATCGCCATGGAGTACGGCACGGTGCCCGTGCTCGACGTGATGAACGCCATCCGTGCCGAGCAGTGGCTCAACCTGCACCCCGACACGCCCGCCGACAAGGCCGCCCAGATCAAGGCACAAATGCTGGCGGCCTTCTACACCGACACCGATGCCTGGAAGGGGCAGATCATCAGCCAGGCGCGGCAGTCGATGTTCCAGGCGGTGGAGGGGCTGGTTTCTTGAATACTTGGTGAAAAATGCACCTGGCGCTTATCCAGAAAGCGCAAGTAGCTATAAAAAATATAGTATTTCAGGTCCATGGGGCCTGGTTTTTACGAGGGAGCCGCTGGCGCATGGCGGCTACCATCGTTCCCAAAAACCAGGAGACCCCATGGCGCCACGCCCCCGCACACCCCCCATCCCGCACGCAGCAGAACACGCTGGCCCATGAGGCCGCCCAGCGTGGCACACGTGGCAGCGCAAGCGCAGCAAGCAGATCCCCTGCGCGCGCTCAGCCGCAGCCTGCTCCAGCTGGCTGAACAGGCCCAGCACGCGCCGCCGCAGGACCTGCTGCACCAGGCGCTGCAGACGCTGCGCGGGCTGGTGCCTTTTGATTCGGCGTGGTGGGGCGAGGTGTCGGCAGGCGAGTCTGGCGCAGGGGGCGGCGCGCAGGAGGTGCAGGCCGCGCCGCGCAACTGGCTGCACGGCAGCATCGGCCTGGCCCGGGGTTTTGCCGACGAGTGGAACGCCTTGTCCGCTGCGGACGATTTTGCGAAGCATTCCATGCGCCACCTGGGCGAGGTGATCCGCGAGCGCGACCTGGTCGGCGCGCCACCTGAAGACCCGCAGGTGATGGCCTTCGCAGAGCGGCACGGCCTGTACCACTGCATGGCCCTCACGGCCGAGCTGCCGCACAGCGGACTGCTGTTTTTTGTCTCGGTCTACCGGACGCCCACACGCAGCGAATTCACCGATGCCGAAACCGTGCTGTTTGGCGAGTTTGTGCTGCACCTGCTGCAGCACTGGCACCACCGGCTGCAGCGGTTGCAAAGCGATTCGCCACTCCGCCCGTGGGACAGCTTTGCGCTGGCCCAGCCCACGGGCGAGCTGCTGTTTGCGGGCTTACGCATCAGCCAGGCCTTGCGCGCGGCCTACCCGGAATGGGCGGGCACCCACCTGCCCCCGGCCGTGGTGCAGGCGCTGCCCGGCGCTCCTTGCAACCTGGTGCTGGGCAAGGCCTGCCGCCTGCGGCTGGAGCCCTGCGGCCCGCTGGTGGCGCTGAGCATCGCATCGCGCCAGCACAAGCAGGCGCTGGCCCCGCGCGAGCTGAGCGTGGCCATGCTGTACGCCCAGGGGCAGTCGCACAAGGACATTGCCGCCACGCTGGGCCTCACGCCCGCCACGGTGCGCACCTACCTGCGCACCGCTTACGCAGCGCTGGGTGTGCGCAACAAGCTGGAGCTGGTGTCGGCGCTGCGCAACGCGTAGGGCGGTGGCCCGCCGCTGTGCGGGCTCGGTAGTTTCCCGCTCCCTCTGCATTTGCAGAGGCCGCAGCGGCAGCTTCTTTTTCTATCGTCCGCACCGGAGTCCCAGAGACTGCGGTGGCGCTGCCGCCGCAAGCTGGGCTCCTGAGAACAACACACCACAGGAGACTTTCCGCATGTTCCCGCACCCCACCCGCGCCGCCGTGGCGCAACCCCGTCGCATCGCACTCGCGGCACCCTTGGGCCGATGGCCCGCGCGTGCGCTGAGCGGCCTGGGCGCCGCAGCCACCCTGGCGCTGACGGCCTGCGGCGGTGGCAGCGATGCCCCTGCGCCCCTGGCCAGCAAGCCCCTGGCAGAAGCTTGCGCTGCCTACACGTCAACCACCTTGCCCCATGGCGCCAAGCTCACGCGCACCGAGCTGCGCAAGGCCGAGGGCACGTTGCCCGACGTGTGCATCGTGCGCGGGCAGATCGTGTCCTCGCCCGACTCCACCATCAACTGGGCGGTGGAACTGCCCACGCTGGCGCAATGGAACAGCAAGACGCTGACCATCGGCGGTGGCGGCTTCGACGGATTTATCCCCACCGACGATCCGTGGTACCAGCAGCTGGTGGGCCCATCGGCCAATCCGTATGTGAAGATCAGCTCCGACTCCGGCCACCAGATCCAGGGTTTTGCCTGGGGCAAGAGCGATGTGGCGCTGCGCAACCATGCGTTCGACGCCAACCATTTTGTGCTGGAGGTGGGCACCGCCATCGCCACCGAGTTCTACGGCAAGCGTCCCGTGCGGCGCTACCACATGGGCCATTCCAACGGCGGGCGCTCAGGTCTGATCTCCACGCAGAAGTACCCCAAGGACTACGACGGCGTGGTGGCCATGGAGCCCGCCATCGCCCAGCAGGCGCACCAGGTCAACCTCGGCCCCACGGTGCTGCGCCACATCTTCAAGAGCCGCGAGAACTGGATGAGCCCCGCCAAGATCGCGCTCTACGCCAAGGCCGAGACGGCCGCGTGCGACGGGCTGGACGGTCTGAAGGACGGCATCATCGGCAACGTCGAGGCCTGCAACTACGTGCCCACCGAGCTGCTGTGCCAGGGCGCGGACAGCGACAGCTGCCTCACAGCCGGGCAGATCGAGTCCATCCGCCTCATCTACAGCGACCACAAGACGCCCGTGACCCTGTCGCGCGGCGCGGTGGGCTATCCGCGCTTTGGCCGGGGCGGCGCGTCCACGTCCGATTGGCAGTCGTACATGTTCGGCACCAGCTTCGATGCCCCCGATTCGTTCAACCACATGGCCGTGACGGCGGCTGCGCGCCTGGTGGAGGGCAACCCCAACGCCAACATCCTGAGCCACGACCCCACGCAGTACCAGGCGCAGTACAGCCGCCTGGCCGAGATGATCGACGGCACCGACCCGGAAATTGCTCCCTTTGCCGACAACGGCGGCAAGCTGCTGATCTGGTACGGCGCGGGCGACACCTGCGTGTCGATGTACCGCACGGTGGAGTACCTCGACACGGTGAAGCAGCGCCTGGGCGCCAGCAAGGTGCAGAGCTTTGCGCGCATGGTCACCTCGCCCTCCAACGGGCATGACCTGGACGGCGCGGGCACCGAGCCCCGCTCCATCGACCTGCTGGCCGCCATGGACGCCTGGGTGGAAAAAGGCACGGCGCCCGACAAGCTGGTGGCCACCAAGTTCGCACCCGGCACCACCACGCCAGTGGCCCAGCGCCCGGTGTGCGAGTACCCCAAGTTCCCGCGCTACAACGGCACGGGTGACGTGAGCAAGGCGGAGAGCTTTACCTGCTCGGTAACCTGATGGTGCAGGGGGCGGATGGCTGGCTGCGCTGCGGGTGTCCTGCGCGCAGCCCACGGTCTGGGGCTCACAGTCCCAGATCGCTCAGCCCCGCATGGTCGTCCGGCCGACGCCCGAGCGGCCAAAAGAACAGCCGGTCCGCCGCGTTGATGGGCCGGTCGTTGATGCTCGCGTGGCGCACAGCCATCAGGCCCGCATCGTTGAACTCCCAGTTCTCGTTGCCATAGCTGCGGTACCACTGGCCCGCGTCGTCATGCCATTCGTAGGCGAACCGCACGGCGATGCGGTGGCCGCTGAACGCCCAGAGCTCTTTGATGAGGCGGTAGTCCAGCTCGCGCGCCCACTTGCGCTCCAGCAGCTGCCGGGCGGCCTCGCGGCCCACGGGAAACTCAGCCCGGTTGCGCCAGCGGGTGTCCTCGGTGTAGGCCAAGGCCACGCGCGCCGGGTCGCGCGAGTTCCAGCCGTCTTCGGCCAGGCGCACTTTCTGGATGGCGGTTTGCAAGGAGAAGGGGGGAAGAGGCGGACGGGTTTCCATGGGCAGCACCTTGGGGTTGTGGTTCAAGAGGAATTGGTAGACAAGTCTGTCTACATCGCATCATAGCGAAATGTAGACAGACTTGTCTACAATGCCCACATGATTCCCCTGCCGCCTTCTGACTGGAAAGACCTGCCTGCCCGCGACCGCCTGCTCCAGACTGCGCACGCGCTGTTTTACCGCGACGGTATCCGTGCCACGGGCATCGACCGCGTGATCGCCGAGTCGGGGGTCACCAAGGTCACGTTCTACCGGCATTTCCCCAGCAAAAACGATCTCATCTGCGCCTACCTTGAATACCGCCATGCGGGCTGGATCGCATGGTTTTCTGCGTCCCTGGAGCGCCATGGGGGTGGAAAGCGTGGTGGTGCATCCGGCCTGAATGCGGTGGTGGCCACGCTGGCCGAATGGTTTGGCCGCGATGACTTCCGGGGCTGCGCCTTCATCAACAGCGTGGGCGAGCTGGGCGGCACGGTGCCGGAGGTGATGGAGATTGCACAGCGCCACAAGCGGGAGATGACGGACCTTCTGACCACCCTGCTGCCCCCCGGCGCCCACCGGGCGCAGACCGCGCAGGCCGTGACCCTGGTGGTGGAGGGCGCCATCGTGCGTGTGCAGATGGGCGAGCCGGTGAAGGCGGTGCTGGGCAGTGTTGAGCGCCTGCTGGCGGGCCTGGCCGCATAGCCTGCCTGCCCGGAGCTGCGCATCACCTCACGCGTACTGCGCCAGGCCGTGGCCGAAGGACCAGTTCTCCTTGGCCACCTCGACGATGTTGATGAACACGTCCTCGGGCCGCAGGCCTGGGTTCTCGCCCAGCAGCTGCGTGGTGCGCGAAAACAGCGCCTTTTTCTGCTCCATGCCGCGCGTGTTGTTGGCGGTGATCTGGATGAACACCACGTCGTCGCTGCGGGCCACGCCCAGGTAGGTGGGGCTGTAGCGGAAGTTGGAGGCGTCGTGCTCGGTGATGGTCATGAACTGGTCGTCCTCGGGCACGTTGAAGGTCTCGCGCAAGGCGCGGTACAGCGTGTCAAAGATCGCCTGCCGGTAGGCCGCAGGCTTGCCGGCGCGCATGGCAATGTGGATGAGGGGCATCGCAAGATCCTTTCTGAACAAGATGCTGGCGAAATCCTATCCATATGAATATGCTATGGATATCTATTTCAGAAATATCAAATTCAAATGGTTGAGCGATCCCTGGATCTGGATGCCGTCGAAGCCTTTGTGCGCATTGCCGAGCTGGGTAGCTTCACGCGCGCAGCCGAAGCCATGGGCACGGCGCAGGCCGCGATGAGCCTGAAGCTCAAGCGGCTGGAGGACCGGCTGGGCTGTCGCCTCATCGAGCGCACGCCGCGCCACGTGCAGCTGTCGGCCCGGGGCGCGGCATTTCTGGAGCATGCGCGTGAACTGCTGGCCGCGCACGACCGCGCGCTGGCCACGTTCGCTCAGGCCCGCCAGCGCCTGACCATCGGCATCAGCGACCATGTGGCCGGGCCGGAGCTGCCCGCGCTGATCGCCCGCATGAACCAGCAAGACCCACAGCTGCTCATCGAGATCCGCATCGGCTCGTCGGGCGACCTGCTGCAAAACTACGACCGGCGTGAGCTGGATGCCGTACTGGCCCGCATGCACGTGGGCCGCAGCGATGGCGAACTGCTGGCCGAGGAGCCCTTCGGGTGGTTCGCAGCCCCCGGCTGGCAGCACCGTGCGGGCGAGCCCTTGCCCCTGGCCACGCTGGCCGAGCCCTGCGGTGTGCGGGCGATGGCGGGGCAGGCGCTGGACACTGCGGGCATCGCCTGGGCCGAGGTGTTTGTGGGTGGAGGCGTTGCTGCCGTGGCGGCCGCCGTGATGGCCGGGCTGGGCGTGGCGGCACTGGCGCCGCGCATGCTGCCGCTGGGGGCGGTGGATGTGGGTGCCCGCCTGGGGCTGCCTGAGCTGCCGCGCCTGCCGGTGCTGCTGCACACACGCACCCACGACGGCCGCCCGCGCGATGCGCTGACAGCGTTGTCGGCGGCTTTTCGCAGCGCGGTGCGGGGTTAGCGCACAAGCCTGTACGCTTGTTGATGGACCCGGCCTTTCACTCCAGCCTGGCGCCTTGCGATGCGCCGTGCCGCGTGTCGCGGTCGTACTGCTTCTCGCGCTCGGCATGTTCTCGCAGCAAGCGGTGCCCCAGCGCGTTGGCCTGGCGCTCCAGCGTGGCGCAGTCCGGCGCGGCAGGTAGGGCGGCAATGCCTTGGTCAATCGCTTGCGCCGCATCGCGCCCGAACCGCACATGGCCCTCTTCGTGGTGCGACAAGGCGCGCAGGTACTGGTCGAAAAACGCCTGCTGGGCGGGCGTGCCACTGCGCAATTCGGGCAATTGCACTTCGGTGCGCAGCCGGGTGGTCACCTCGGTGATGGCGCAGCGGCCCGATGCCTCGCGCCACCAGCGAAAGGTCCAGCGCACGTTCCAGCGGGTGTAGCCGTGAAAGCGCTGGCCATCGACGGTGATGGGCGTGGCGGCGTTCAGCGCTTTTCGCAGGGTCTCGCCGGGCAGGGCGCGCACGGGGTAGGGCTGTTGGATATGTTCTTCTGTGACGGCGGCATGGGCGGCGCCCGCGCAGACCAGGGCCACCAGCACCCCGGCAAGGTCCACCAAGCGCGCCCTCAGCACCACCGAGGCTCCCCGTTTCACTCGCCCCAGGGCAGCATCAGCGTGAGCAGCGACAGCTGGTCAAACTCGGGCGCAAACGCGTCGATGATCTGCTGCGGCTCGGGGCAGAGCGTGGTGTCCGTGATCACGCCAAACTGCACACCACCACCGTAGCTCAGGATGGAGACACCGAGGCCAATGTCGCCCGACTGCGGCACCCAGAACATGCACTGGGTGACGCGTGAGCCGCACAGTGTCAGCTGCTCCTTGGGCCCGGGCACGTTGGTCATCACCGCCGTGGTCTTGCGGCCGAACAGGTTGAGCAGCGCATCCTGCGCGGGCTTGATCATCAGGCCAGCCACGGCCAGCATTGCAAACGCCAGGATGGGCTGGGTGCTGCCCTTGAGCGCGTTCATGCGCTTGCGCACTTCGTACACGCGCTCGACGGGGTTGGCCACGCCAATCGGCAGCACCAGCGGCACCAGCCCAAAGCGGTTGCCCAGCTTCCAGGCCTCTTCCATGGGGCGCAGATTGACCGGGATCATGGCACGGATCTCCTGCCCCGTGGGGTCGTCGCCCTGGCTGCGCAGGTAGCCGCCGATGGCGCCCGCCACGCACGACAGCAGCACATCGTTGATGGAGCAGTTGAGCGCCTTGCCGATGGCCTTGACTTCTTCCAGCGGGATGGGCGGGCACCAAGCCACGCGCTTGGCACTGCCGGGCTGGCCCTTCAGGCGCGTGGGTGAGTCGTCGGGCATCAGCGCCAGGGCAGCGGCATCGCTCACCAACTGGTAGGCCACGCGTGCCATGTCCATGGTGCCAGCCAGCCCATGGTGCATGGTCTTCTCGGGGTCGCTCAGCATCTTGAACGACTTGGCTGCGCCGTCACCGGCCAGATCCAGCGCCTTCACCGTCATGTCGGTAAAGGGCTTGATGAGCGCGTCCGCAATCCAGTCCTCGGCCGTGGCAGCCTGCTCGCGCTCTTTGCGGGTGCGCTTGGGCGGTTCGGCGCCGCCGTCCACGATGGACATGGTCACCGAGATCAGCGCAATGCCGTCCGCAATGCAGTGGTGGATGCGCACGATGAGCGCGCTGCCGGGCTGGCCGTCGTCACCCACAAAATCTTCGATCAGGTGCATTTGCCACAGCGGCCGCCGGGTATCGAGCGGCTGCATGGCGAGTTCACCCACACGGTCTTGCAGGGCGCGCTGCATGCTGTGGCCTTGTCGGTGGGGCAGCTTCTCGCGCAGCACATGCGCGGCGATGTCGAAGTTGCGGTCCTCCACCCAGGTGGCGCCCGCTGCGTCTTCCACCACGCGCTGGCGAAAGCGCGGGTACTGCAGCAGGCGCTGCTGCACGCGGTCGCACAGGGCCTCCCAGGTGATGCCGGGCGACAAGGTCCACACGCCGTTGATCATCATCAGGTTGCTGTGCGAATCCATGCGCAGCCAGGCGGTGTCGACCTTGGTCATGCGTTCGCCCGACAGGCCCAGCATGCCGGTGGCAGCGCGGCGCACGTTCTTCTGCACCACGGTGGCGGCCTTGCGGGCTGCGGGGGGCAGGGCCTGGGCGGCCTTGCGCGCCACCTCGGGGGCCTGGTTGCGCATCGTGCGCAGGGGGCTGGAGCCTTTGCCCGGAGTGGCTTTGCTGGGGGCTGGAATGCGGGTCACCATCGGATGTACACCTGTTGTTTGATTTTTGGGGACTTGCCTCTATGGATTGAGCGGTCCCAGACTGTGCTCAGCCCGTAAGATACAACGCAGCAAACCCTTGCCGACACCGTTCTTTCCCTCCCCCCAAAGATCTCAAGGAGCACACCGACATGGCCGACCTCAACGCCACCTTCGAAGCCGCCGTGGCCAATTCCAAGAACCTGAGCGAGCGTCCCGACAACGCCACGCTGCTCAAGATCTACGCGCTGTACAAGCAAGCCACCGCCGGCGACAACACCGAGAAGAAGCCCAGCTTCTCCGACATGGTGGGCCGTGCCAAGTGGGACGCGTGGGAAAAGCTCAAGGGCACGGGTGCCGACGAGGCCAAGCAACAGTATGTGGACCTGATCACCTCGCTGAGCTGATACAGCGGTACCCCAAAGCAAAAGGCGACTTCGGTCGCCTTTTGCTTTGGGGGCAAAGGTGCCTAACGCTGGACCCACCCCTTGGGCAGTCCCGCTTCCGGCGTCATGCCGTAGACCGGCTCTCCCGGCAGCCCCGCCTGCAGCGGCGCGCGTGCTGCCATCAGGCGCTCTAGGTCTACCCCCGTGGCAATGCCCATGGCTTCGAACATGAACACCAGGTCTTCCGTCACCACGTTGCCCGACGCGCCCGGCGCATAGGGGCAGCCGCCCAGGCCGCCCAGCGACGCATCAAAGGTGCGCACCCCCACGTCGTAGGCCGCTAGGCAATTGGCCAGGCCCAGGCCGCGGGTGTTGTGCATGTGGGCCGCACCGGCCTTGGCGCCCAGCTCGGCGCGCAGGCGCGTGAAGAGGCGGCGCACCTGGGCCGGGTTGGCCATGCCGGTGGTGTCCGACAGGCCCACCTCGTCGGCCCCGGCCTCTGCGCACAGGCTCGCGAGCCAGATCACGTCGTCCTCGGGCACCTCGCCCTGCAGGGTGCAACCAAAGGCGGTGGACAACCCCACCTCCACCAGCATGCCGGGGGCCTGCGCGTCGCGCAGGTGGGCCACGGCGCGTACTTCCTCGACCATGGCCTCGCGCGTCTTGCGCACATTGGCCAGCGAATGGGCGGCGCTGGCCGACACCGGCAGCGTGATCTTGTGCACACCTGCCGCGAGGGCCGCATCGGCGCCACGCAGGTTGGGGGCCAGCGCCATCACAGTGATGCCAGGGTGGGTCAGCGCGTGGCGCACCACCTCGGCCACATCGGCCATCTGGGGCAGCAGGCGGGCAGGCACGAAAGAGCCCACTTCAATCTCGCGCAGCCCGGCGGCCACCAGGGCGTCGATCCAGCGCAGCTTGTCGGCCGTGGGCATGGTGGCTTTGACGGACTGCAGGCCATCGCGCGGGCCGACTTCGCTGATGAGGACTTGGGGTTGCGTCATGGTGCGGAATGTTGTCGAACGTGCGTGGAATGTGCCGGATGCGGGAGGATAGCGCCCCCATGCCCCCATGGCGCGGGGGCCGACGATTGTGCAAAGTGGCAATTTGTTCTGCCATACCGGCAAACCACGCCACAACATGCGGCAGTTTGGGCAATTCCCATTGCTGCGTTGCTCCGGGACACTGCTTGTATCCCACCCGGAGACAAGCACCATGCCTTCCAAGAACCACTTTTCCACCCTCTACCTCAGTGCGCCCGATGTCATCGAGTTGGTGCAGCGCAAAGGCGTCGAGGCCTGCCTGCGCGGCATTGCCGACTACATCCAGTCCGACTTTCTGCGCTGGAGCGCGTTCGACAAATCCGCACGTGTGGCCAGCCATTCGCGCGACGGCGTGATCGAACTCATGCCGATTGCCGACGACCAGACCTATGCGTTCAAGTACGTCAACGGCCATCCCAAGAACACGCGCTGGGGCTTGCCGACCGTGATGGCGTTTGGCGTGCTGGCCGATGTAGCCACCGGCGCGCCGTTGCTGCTGAGCGAACTCACCCTCACCACCGCCCTGCGCACCGCCGCCACGTCGGCCGTGGCCGCCCGCGCCCTGGCGCGGCCTGGCAGCCGCACCATGGCGCTGATCGGTAACGGCGCCCAAAGCGAGTTCCAGGCGCTGGCCTTCCACCACCTGCTGGGCGTCACCACGCTGCGGCTGTTTGACACGGACCCGGCCGCCACCGCCAAGCTGCAGGCCAACCTGCAAGGCACGGGCCTGCGCACCGTGGTCTGCACCAGCACGGCCGAGGCCGTGCGCGGTGCCGACATCGTCACCACGGTGACGGCTGACAAGACCAACGCCACCATCCTCACGCCCGGCATGCTGGTGCCCGGCATGCACATCAACGCCGTGGGCGGCGACTGCCCCGGCAAGACCGAGCTGCATGCCGACGTGTTGCGCCAGGCCCAGGTGTTTGTGGAATACACCCCGCAGACACGCATCGAAGGCGACATCCAGCAGTTGCCTGCCGACTTTGTGGTGACCGAGCTGTGGGAAGTGCTGGCAGGTCAGCACACCGGCCGGGCCAGCGATGCGGCGGTGACGGTGTTCGACTCCGTGGGTTTTGCGCTGGAGGACTTTTCTGCATTGCGATTCTTGCGGGATGCGGCCACCGAGCTGGGCATGGGCCAACCCATCGAACTCATCCCCCAGCTGTCAGACCCCAAGAACCTGTTTGGGCTGCTGCGCACGCACAACCCCCTGCTGCGCGCTGTGGCCTGACGCCCGTCCGGTCACGCCCTCTCAGTCTCGCCACACCACACTGCTGGCCGGGTCGGCGCGAGTGGTGCGGAAATGGTTGGCCGGGTGGGCGGTATCTGCCATGCCAAACGAGATGCCGCAGACGATGCTGCGGTCCTCACCAATGCCCAGCACCTCGCGAAGCACGCCGGGGTAGGACGCCAGCGCCGCCTGCGCGATGGAGCCCACGCCCAGGCTGTGCGCGGCCAGCATGAAGTTGCTCACGTACGCACCGCAGTCCACCGCGCCATACACGCCCAGTGCCTCGTCGCTGGTGATGATGGCCACATGCGGTGCGCCGAACATCGCGAAGTTCTGCGCCGCCTGTTGCGCGGAGGCTTCGCGGTCGCCCTTGGCAATGCCCAGGGCTTCGTACAGGCCCCAGCCGCATTCGCGCCGCCGTTCCTGGTACACGCCCCGGTATTCGCGGGGCCAGGGCAGGTCGGGGTTGGGGGCTGCGGTGGTCATGTGCGACTGCAGTGCGCTGCGCAGGCGCTCCAGCGTGGCGCCGCTGGCTATGGTGAGCTGCCAGGGCTGCGCGTTGCACCACGATGCTGTGCGCTGCGCGGTGACCAGGATGGCTTCGATGGTGGCGCGCGGTAGGGGTTCGGGCAGAAACGCGCGGCAGCTGTAGCGGGTGTGGAGCAGCTTGGAGAGGGCGTCAAACGCCGGGCTGTGGGCGGCAGTGTCCGTGGCGGTGGATGTCATGGTGACGGCCCTGGTGGCTATGCCTTCTTGGTTTTTGCGGCAGGTTTGGCCGCCGCTTTGGTGCCCGGCTTGTCTGCACCTGCCTCGGCTGCGTGTTTCTTCTTGTCGGCAGCGGGCTTCTTGGCGCCGGGGTGGGGTGCGTTGAGCAGGGCATCGAGCTGTTCACCAATTTCGGCCTCGATGCGGTCCTTGAACGCGCCGAACAGAAAGCCCAGCTGCGCCTTCATCTCGAACTGGTGGGCATCCACGAGCAGCGTGCCCTTGACGCCCGAGCGGGTGAATGTAAGCAGGTCTTCCGTCTCGCCCTCTTCGTAGGTGCACTCCATGTCGAATTTTTCTTCTGCCTTTTCGGCCCAGGAGAAGGCGACCTTGCGGGCCTCCTTGAAGCCCAGGTGGTGGTCGCGGTGGATATGGATGTCAGGCACCGGGTGTCTCCTTGAGGTGTTGGGTATCAGATAGAAGGGCGCGCAGTGCCTCGTGCCGTTGTGGCTGGGGCTGCTGCGTCAGTTGCCGTACGGCATCATAAAACCGGGGCCAGTCGCGGCCCTCGCGTTCGAACAGGGCTTCGAACGCGGGCACCAGTTCATCGTAGGCAGCCTGGGCGGCAAAGCTGGCGTTGTTGGCCTTGGCCACCCAGCGGTCGTAGCCCGCCACCTGGGCGGTGGTGGCTTGGGGTGCCCCCCCGCTGGATGTGTTCAGCCATTGCGTGCGCAGGGCCGCGTAACCGGTGCGGAAAGCCTCCATTGCTTCACTTTTCATAGCTGCTAGCGCTTGATCATCCAGCGCTAGAGCTTCTTTTTGTTCGTAAATGGCTGCCAGCCGAGCGCGGGTGGCGCGGGTCAGCGCGCGGAAGGCGCTGCGCCGCGCCTCGCTGGTGGCAAAGGCCTTGCGGGCCTCCGGGGTGGACTGGGTTGCCAGCCACTGCGCAACGCCGATGCGCTCCACCGCCGTGGCAAAGGACTCGTTGAACAAGGTGTCGTTCTTGGCATAGACCACCTGGTGCGCCAGCTCGTGGAACAGCAGGCGCACAAAGTCGCCCTCGGGCCAGGCGACAAAGGTGGAGAGCAACGGGTCGCCGCCCGCCCAGTTCATATAGCCCAACGTGGAATACGCGGGCACGCCATACACCTCCACTTCCAGCCCCTGGGCGGCCAGCTCCGCTGCCTCGGCTTGCGCGGCAGCCTCGGTAAAGTAGCCCCGGTAGCCAATGCAACCCGTCACCGGGAAGCACCAGGTGTGCAGCATCAGGGAGTACGGCGGCGCGGCCACCACGTTCCAGACGGCGGCGGGGCGTTTGAGGTCCGCATAGCGGCGGTAGCTGGCGTTGTCAGGCAGGCCCAGCTCGGCCACGGCAAAGGCGCGGGCGCGCTGCGCCAGTTGCAGCCGCTCGCGCAGGGCGGGGGGGATGTCGGTGCGGGCGATCCAGCGGTCGATGGGCTCGGCCGCCTGCATGATCTGCATGTGCCCCTGCACCGATTGCCAGTAGTAGCCCAGCATGCTGCTGGGGCCGGTGGTGCTGGCGCAGCCCGCCAAGGCAAGGCTGATCATGAGGGGAGATACGGCTCGCAGATGGGGGAGAAGCTGGCGCATGCGGGCAGTTTATGGGCAGATCGCGCGGGGCGTTTGAAGGGGTGTCAGCAGTGTGGCCGGTGCAGTTTCTAGAATGCAGCGCATGACCGCTGAATCCGCCCCTGACCTGCCTGCCGGCCTGTTTGCCGACGAGGCCGATTGCCCACGCTGCATCTGGTGCCAGGCCACGCCTTTCTATCGCCATTACCACGACCACGAGTGGGGGTTCCCCGTGGCGGACGACCGGCGGCTGTTCGAGAAGATCTGCCTGGAAGGCTTTCAGTCAGGCCTGAGCTGGCTCACCATCCTGAACAAGCGCGAGGGTTTTCGCGCCGCGTTCGCGAACTTCGACGCCGAGCAGGTCGCGGCCTTCGGCCCCGCCGAAGTCGAGCGCCTGGTGCAGGATGCGGCCATCGTGCGCCACCGGGGCAAGATCGAGTCCACCATCAACAACGCGCGCCGCGTGCTGGAGCTTAAGCGCGAATTCGGATCGCTGGCGCACTACGCCTGGCGCTACGAGCCGGCCGCTGCCGACCGGCCCGAGCGGCTCACGCGCGAAGTGGCGCGCACGCTGTCCACTTCGCCCGCATCCATTGCCATGTCCAAGGACCTGAAAAAGCGCGGCTGGAGCTTTGTGGGACCCACCACGGTGTACGCCTTCATGCAGGCGATGGGTCTGGTCAACGACCACCTGGAAGGCTGCCACTCGCGCCCCGCAGCGCTCGCGGCGCGGAAGGCGTTTGTGGTGCCGCGCGGTTGATCGTTCAGACCCGCGCCACGGGACGCAGCAGCCACAGCGCTCCCAACGCGGCCAGACCCAGCAGTGTGGTGAGCCACAGGGCAGCTGCCCCGGCGCTGTCCAGCAGCATGCCAAACAGCACCGGCGCAAATGCCTGCGCCACGCGGGCGGGCACCATCATCAGGCCCTGGCGCGCGCCGTAGCCTGCTGGCCCAAACAGCACCAGTGGCAGCGTGCCCTTGGCAATGGTCAGTATCCCGTTGCCTGCTCCGTGCAGCACGGTAAATACTGCGGCAGCAGGCCCGCCCAGCACCATCAGCAGGCCCGCGCCCACGGGGTGTGCGGCGGCAGCCAGCTGGGCCGACAGCAGCGGGTGCAGGCGGCGCAGAAAACCAAACTCCAGCAGGCGCGCCGCCACCTGTGCCGGGCCCACCAGCGCCGCCAGGGCCACTGCCGCCTGCAGCGATGTGCCACTGGCCTGCAGCAGGCGAGGCAGGTGGGCTGCCATGGCGGTGCTCGTGAACCAGGTGACCGCAAACACGAAGGACAGCAGCACGGTGGTGCGCAGCGGGTGGGCTGGAGTGGGCGGGGCGGATACGGCCGGTTCTATGGTGGGCGCTGCGATGGCGTCCGTCGATGGTTCGGGGGTCTTTTCTGCAGCATTGGCGCGTGGCAGCCAGCCGTTGAGCGGCACGCCCACCAGCAAGTGCAATGCGGCCCAACCCGCACACGCTCCGCGCCAACCCCACTGCGTCTCCATCCAGGCCGACAGCGGCCAGCCCACGGTGCTGGCAAACCCCGCGATCAGCGTGATGCCGGTGATGGCGCTGCGCGCGCCCTGGCCGTACAGCCGCACCAGCGTGGCAAACGCTGCCTCGTACAGGCCCGATCCCATGGCCACGCCCATCAGCACCCACGCGGCAAACAGGCCCACCGGGCCTTGCGCCAGGGCCATGCCCGCCAGAGCAGCTGCAAACAACAGGTTGGTGCCCACCAGCACCGGGCGGCCGCCATGGCGGTCAATGGCTCGGCCCGCGAAAGGCCCGAGCAGCGCCGACACGATGAGCGCCACCGAAAACGCGGCGAACACGGTGGGTGTGGTCACGCCCAGGTCGCGCGCCATGGGCGCGGCCAGCATGGCGGGCAGGTAGTAGGACGAGGCCCAGGCCAGCGTCTGGGCCGTGCCCAGGCGCGCCACGGTCCAGCGTTGCGAGGCGGCGCTCATGCCGCGCGGTGGGCCACGGTGGGGGCGCGCGAGGTTGCCTCAGACACGCTGGCCCTGCGCGTTGATGACGACTTCGCCATCCTCCTTGGTGAAGGCGCCCTGCTGGGGGGCGGGCAGGATGTCGAGCACCTTCTCGGACGGGCGGCACAGCCGCGTGCCCAGGGGCGTGACCACGATGGGGCGGTTGATGAGGATGGGGTGCTGCAGCATCGCGTCGATGAGCTGTGCGTCGGTGACGCCCGGTGCGTCCAGTTGCAGCTCGGTGAAGATCGCTTCCTTGGTGCGCACGGCGTTGATCACCGGCTCGCCGGTCGCCGCAATCAGCGCCACCAGCGTGGCGCGGTCGGGCGGGGTCTTGAGGTATTCGATGACCTCGGGCTCCACGCCGCTGTTGCGGATCATGGCGAGGGTGTTGCGGGACGTGCCGCACTTGGGGTTGTGATAGATCGTGATGGTGGTCATGGCGTGCTGGAAAGTACGGAAACAATGGGCGAAAGTTTGCCACTGCGCTGGGGCCAGCCCGGTAAATTTTCCAACGCGTTCAGCAGCCGCTGGCCCGCATCGCCCAGCGCTCCGTCGTTGTGCACCTCCAGGCTGGCCGCGCCCGGCGGCGGGCTGTAGGCCAGCGCGCGCTGCACCCGGGCCTCCACCTCTTCGCGCGTCTCGCGGCCTCGCGCCCGCAGACGTTCGCGCAGCACCTGCGGGCTGGCAGTGATGTGCACAGCCACCAGGTCCGGGAACCGCGCCAGGGCCTCGGGCAAGTAGGCGCGCGAACCATTGAGCAGCACCCAGTTGCCTTGGGTCAGCGGCGCCAGTTGTGTATGCCGCACGCCGTAGCCCAGGCCGTTGGCTTCCCAGTGCAGGACAAAGGCCAGTTCGTGGCGCAACGCAAAAAACGCTTCTGGCGAAACACTTTCATGGGCTTCGCCGCCGGGCATGGCGGCACGGCTGATGGTGCGCTGCGCCCAGTGCACGGGGCACGGGGTGGGCAGGTGTGCCCGCAACCAGTCCAGCAAGCTGTCCTTGCCCGCACCCGAGGGGCCCATGCAGTAGATCAGGCGGCCTGGTGTCATGCGCCCATCTCCAGGTGGTCCAGCAACACAAAGTCGGCGCCGGGCGTGGGCTCTGCGAACAGGGCCAGGCTGTTGAATTTGAGGGTTGGCAGGTCCGAGAAGAACTCTTGCGCGGCATCCAGCACCAGGGCTTGTGTCTGTGTGTCTACCTGCGCCAGGCTGCCGGTGAGCGACAGGTGAAAGCGGAACTCGTCCAGCACAAACGGGTAGCCCCATTGCTGCAGCAGCGCGTCCTGCCGGGCAGTGAGCCCCGCCGAGCGGCGCCGGGCGAGGTCGGCGTCGGACAAGGGAGCGGCCAAGGGCTGCAGCGCCGTCACGCAGGTGGCGGCGGTCTCCTGGATCTGCGCATTGGCGGGGTGCAACGCCGGGGGCACCAGCGCCAGAAAGTCGTCGATGCGTTGCACCTGCAGGGGCGGAAGCACAAAGGGTTGCAGCCCGCGCGCCACGGACTGCACGGCCTGGTGCAGCGCGATCCAGTCGGTGCCGGGCGCCAGTGCAAACGGCGCCTTGAGCGTGGCGTGCCAGCCGTAGCGGCGGGGCGCCGCCGTCAGGCGGTGCAGGTCGTCCGCCGCCACGCCGTCGATGGCGAGCTGCTGCAGCGGCTGCAGCAGCGCGGCGCAGCGCCCCAGCCAATGGCTGCCGGCCAGCCAGCCCAAGCTGCCCGGGTTGGGTGCGAAATAGACCGCATAGCGGTGGTGGGCGGTGGTGGCTTCAGGGTTGTTCATCGTGGTCAATGGTCAGTTTCACGCGGTCGCCCGCAAACCAGGCGCGGGCCCATTCGATGGGCGTGCCTGCCAGGTCCACGTTCAGGCTCTCCACCTGCAGCACGGGGCGTGACGTGGGCTGGCGCAACTGGGCGGCCACTTCGGCGCTGGGCAGCTCGGCGGTGATGCGGCTTTCGCGGCGCGTGTAGTCGGCCACGCCGTGGGCGGTGAAGCCTGCGGTGATGGAGCCCGTTTCGCGCACAACGGCCGCCAGGTTCTCGAAGCGGGGCAGGGGAAAGTAGCGCTCGCTGATGTGCAGGGGCTGGCCCTCGGCGTCGCCTCGAACGCGCAGCGCCAGCAGCGGGCTGCGCGCAGGCACCTGCAGAGCCTTGGCCAGCACCGCCGTGGCGCGCGTGGTCTGGGCCTGCAGCACCACCAGGCTGCCGCGCAGACCGGCCTGTGCCAGGCCCTGCTGGTGGCGCGTGCGCTTGCCCAGCACCAGGTCCACCGCAAAGTCTTCGACATAGGTGCCACTGCCCTGCGTGATGCGCACCAGCCCTTGGCTGCACAGGCTGGCGAGCGAGCGGCGGATGGTGTGGCGGTTCACGCCGAACTGCTCGGCCAGCGCGTGCTCCGAGGGCAGTCGCTGGCCTGGCGGATAGACGCCGCTGCCGATGGCCTCGGCCAGCTCGGCGGCAATGCGCGTCCAGAAGCTGTCGCGCGCAGGGCGCAGTGGTGGTGCTTGCGGGACCTGCAACGGGGTCGTGAGAGAGGTGGTGCTGGCTGTCATGAAACCTACATGCGCGCTCTTTAAGCTGGCGCCAGTTGTTCAATTTGTCTATACAACTTTCAGGGTACCACTTCCATGTTTCAAGCCTTTGACAACCCGGGGCCGGGCCGCCCCCTGGGCCGCGCGCAGTGGATGGCGCTGCTGGCCCGGGCGCCGCTGGGGCTGCTCGAATCTGCGTTGCACGAGCACGCCACGCGCCCCGCGCGCTGGCTGCGTGCACCAGAGACCGGCCTGATGATGGTGCAGGGCCGCGCCGGTGGCACGGGCGAGCGCTTCAACCTGGGCGAGGTCACCGTCACCCGCTGCGCGCTGCGCGTGGCCGACGCATCGGACGCCGCCGAGGCCACCGTGGGCGTGGCCTACGTGCTGGGCCGGTCGCACCGCCAGGTGCAGCTGGCGGCCCTGGCCGATGCGCTGCTGCAAGACCCTGTTCAGCAACCGGTGCTGGACGCACAACTGCTCGAACCCATCCGCAACCACCTGCGCAATACCCAGGCCGAGCGCCAGGCGCGGGCCGCCAGCACCAAGGTGGACTTCTTTACCGTGGCGCGCGAGAGCGGTGCCGACAACGACGAGGACACCGAATGAGCACGACCCCCTTGGCATCGCTGGGTGCCGGATTCTCGAATGAAGCCTTTGGCAGCCAGGCGGTGTTCCGCGCAGTGCTGCAGGCGCTGTCGCACCCCGGCCGCACGGTGGCGGTAGAACACGACGCGCAAGCTCCTGCCGTGGGGCATTCCGCATCGGCTGCCGTGCTGCTGGCGCTGCTCGACAGCGACTGCACCTTGTGGCTCTCCCCCAAGCTGGCAGCCAGTGATGCCGGTGCCTGGCTGCGCTTTCACACAGGCTGCACTGTGGTGGCCGACGCTGCGCAGGCTCGTTTTGTGTGGGTGGCGCAGGGTGATGCGCTGCCTGCCCTGAACCGTCTGGCCCTGGGTACCGACATCTACCCCGATCAGTCAGCGACTTGCGTGGTCGATGTATCGCGTGCCGCCACCACGGCGGACGCGAGTGATGCGTGGCACTTGCGTGGCCCCGGCATCCAGGAGGTGGCGACCTTGCAGGTGGATGGTTTGCCCGACGACTTCGAGGCCCAGTGGGCGGCCAACCATGGGGTGTTTCCACGCGGTGTGGATCTGCTGCTGGCCACTGCAGACCACATCGTGGGTCTGCCACGCACCACGCGGGCAACGCGCGGTGCCACTGCCCTTCAGGAGGCCTGAGCATGTACGTAGCCGTCAAAGGCGGAGAAGCCGCCATTCTCAACAGCTACCAGTTGCTGGCCCGCCAGCGCAGGGGCGATGCCGCACAGCCTGAACTCTCGGTAGCGCAGATCCGCCAGCAGCTCAAGCTGGCCGTGGACCGCGTCATGACCGAGGGATCGGTGTACGACCCCGAGCTTGCGGCACTGGCCATCAAGCAGGCAGCAGGCGACCTGGTGGAAGCCATCTTTTTGCTGCGCGCCTACCGCGCCACGCTGCCGCGCCTGGGCACCACCTGCGCGCTGGACACCAGCCGCATGGTGCTGGACCGGCGCATCTCCGCCACCTTCAAGGACCTGCCGGGCGGCCAGGTGTTGGGCCCCACCTACGACTACACGCAGCGCCTGCTCGACTTCAAGCTGCTGGCCGAAGGCCCGGTGGCGCCGCCTGCCGCTGCGGCAGCTGCGGTGCCACCCGGCCCCACCCCGCGCGTGGTGGACCTGCTCAACCAGGAAGGCTTGATCGAAACCTGCCCCGTGCCCCCGGGCGACCCGGCGCCCACGGACCTGACCCGCGAGCCACTGCGCTTCCCCGCCAACCGCGCCACACGCCTGCAAAACCTGGCGCGCGGCGATGAGGGCTTCCTGCTCGCCATGGCGTATTCCACGCAGCGCGGTTACTCGCACTCGCACCCGTTTGTGGGTGAGGTGCGCCTGGGCACGGTGGCGGTGGAGATCGAACCCGAAGAGCTGGGCTTTGCCATCGACATTGGCGATATCGAGATCACCGAATGCGAGATGGTGAACCAGTTTGCGGGCAGCAAGAGCCAGCCCCCGCAGTTCACGCGCGGCTACGGCCTGGCGTTTGGCCACAGCGAGCGCAAGGCCATGGCCATGAGCCTGGTGGACCGCGCCCTGCGCGCGGATGAGCTGGGCGAGCCGGTGGAGTCCCCCGCGCAGATGCAGGAGTTTGTGCTGGGCCACAGCGACAGCCTCGAAGCCTCGGGCTTTGTGCAGCACCTGAAGCTGCCGCACTACGTGGACTTTCAGTCCGAGCTGGAGCTGGTGCGCAAGATGCGCGCCGCTGCCGCCCACCCCACCACCCCCGCTGAGGAGGATGCCGCATGAACTCGCCCCTGGAACCCGCCGTGATGGGCCTGCCCGCCGACGCCGCACCGGTGGACGGCCACTTCAACTTTGCCTACCTGGACGAGCGCACCAAACGCATGATCCGCCGCGCCATCTTGAAGGCCGTGGCCATCCCCGGCTACCAGGTGCCGTTTGGCTCCCGCGAAATGCCGCTGCCCTATGGTTGGGGCACGGGCGGCATCCAGGTCACCGCTTCCATCATCGGCCCTCAGGACTGCCTCAAGGTCATTGACCAGGGCTCGGACGACACGGTCAACGCGGTCAACATCCGCCGCTTTTTTGAGCGCACCACGGCCGTGGCGACCACCACCCGCACGCGCGAGGCCACGCTGATCCAGACGCGCCACCGCATCCCCGAGACACCGCTGGCCGAAGGCCAGGTCATCGTCTACCAAGTGCCGGTGCCCGAACCCATGCAACGCCTGGAGCCGCGCGAGACGGAAACGCGCACCCTGCACGGCCTGGCCGAGTACGGGCTCATGCACGTCAAGCTCTACGAAGACATCGCGCGCTACGGCCACATTGCCACCACCTACGACTACCCCGTGCTGGTCAACGGCCGCTATGTGATGGCGCCGTCGCCCATCCCCAAGTTCGACAACCCCAAGATGCACATGAACCCCGCGCTGCAGCTGTTTGGCGCGGGCCGCGAAAAGCGCATTTACGCCGTGCCGCCCTATACGCCGGTGGAGAGCCTGGGTTTTGAGGACCACCCGTTCGAGGTGCAACGCTGGGATGTTGCCTGCGCGCTGTGTGGCGCCACCGACAGCTTTCTGGACGAGGTCATCACCGACGACCAGGGCGGGCGCATGCATGTGTGTTCGGACTCGGATTACTGCCAGGAGCGCCAGGCGCAGCAGGCCGAAACTGCGCAGGTGGAAGGCGGCGCGGCATGAGCGCCGTGCACATTCGCGAAGCCCGGCAGGCCGACCTGGAGAGCGTGCTGGTGCTGTATGCCGCCATTGAAGACAGCCCGGCCGACGTGCTGACCCTGGAAGAAGCCGAGGCCGTATGGTCCCAGTTCGCCCGCTACCCCAGCTACCGCCTGTGGGTGGCCTGCGACCCCGCGCAGCACGGCGCCGTGGTGGGCACCTATGCGCTGCTCGTCATGCACAACCTGGCGCATCGGGGCACGCCCTCGGCCATCGTGGAAGACGTGGTGGTGGCACAGGACCAGCAGGGCCGAGGCATTGGCCGCCAGATGATGGCCCACGCCATGCAGCAGGCGCGCGACGCGGGCTGCTACAAGCTCGCGCTCTCGTCCAACGCCCGCCGCAAGGGCGCGCATGCCTTCTATGAATCCTTGGGCTTTGCGCAGCATGGCCTGAGCTTTGTTGTCGAGACCCTCACATGAATCACCCCGAACCTTCTGCGCCGCTGCTGAGCGTGCGCAATGTCAGCAAGCGCTATGGCGACCGCGTGGCGCTGCAAGGCGCGTCCTTTGACCTGTGGCCTGGCGAGGTGCTCGCCGTGGTCGGCGAGTCAGGCTCTGGCAAGTCCACGCTGCTCAACGCCATTGCGGCGCGCAGCGCACCGGACGAAGGCACGGTGCAGTTCCGCCAGCGCAGCGGTGAGCTGCAAGACGTGTACGCCATGACCGAAGCGCAGCAGCGCCTGCTGGCCCGCACCGACTGGGGCTTTGTGCACCAGAACGCCGCTGACGGCCTGCGCATGGATGTATCTGCCGGCGCCAACGTGGGCGAGCGCCTCATGGGCCTGGGCGAGCGCCACTACGGCCGCTTGCGCGCCACAGCCATGGAATGGCTGCAGCGCGTGGAGATCGACACGGCGCGCATCGACGATGCACCGCGCACGTTTTCGGGCGGCATGCGCCAGCGCCTGCAGATTGCCCGCAACCTGGTCACGCAGCCCCGCCTGGTGTTCATGGACGAACCCACCTCGGGCCTCGATGTGTCGGTGCAGGCGCGCCTGCTGGACCTGCTGCGCCAGCTCACCCGGCAAATGCAGCTGGCCGCCATTGTGGTCACCCACGACCTGGCCGTGGCCCGCCTGCTGGCACACCGCATGGTGGTCATGCAGCGCGGCCGCGTGGTGGAGGCAGGCCTGACCGACCAGGTGCTCGACGACCCCCAGCACCCCTACACCCAGCTCCTCGTTTCTTCGGTACTGCAGCCATGAACCAGCCTTCCATTGCGCCCATTCTCCAGATGCAAGGGGTGGCCAAGCGCTTCACCCTGCACCACCAGAATGGCATCGAACTGCCCGTGCTGGCCCAGGTGAACCTGGATGTACGGCCCGGCGAATGTGTGGTGCTCGACGGCCCCTCGGGCATGGGCAAGAGCACGCTGCTCAAGATGATCTACGCCAACTACCGGGTCAATGCGGGGCGCATCACCGTGCGCTCGGCCGATGGCGCCGTGGTGGATGTGACACAGGCCACGCCGCGTGCGCTGGTGCAGCTGCGGCGCGACACCGTGGGCTATGTGAGCCAGTTCCTGCGGGTCATCCCGCGCGTGTCGGCGCTGGACGTGGTGGCCGAGCCACTGGCGGAAGACGCCGGCGACGACCCAGCGGGCATCGAGGCCGCGCGCGAGACCGCCCGCCAGTGGCTGACCCGTCTGCGCATCCCTGAGCGGCTGTGGCACCTGCCGCCCGCCACCTTCTCGGGCGGGGAGCAGCAGCGCATCAACATTGCCCGCAACATGATCAAGCCCAAGCCGTTGCTGCTGCTGGACGAGCCCACCGCATCGCTCGACGCGGCCAACACCGAAACGGTGATTACCATGATTCGCGAGGCCGTGGCGCGCGGCGCGGCCCTGGTGGGCATTTTTCATGACGCACAGGTGGGCACTGCCGTGGCCACGCGCCGCGTGAACGTGGGTGACTTCCGGGGAGCATCGGCATGAATGCAACCGTGTTCAAGAATGCCCGCATGGTGCTGCCGGGCGAAGTGGTGTTGGGCAGCCTGCAGGTGGGTGGCGGGCGCATTGCGTCGCTGGACAGCGGGGCCACTGCGGCCTTGCAAGGCATCGACCTGGGGGGCGACTACCTGCTGCCCGGGCTGGTCGAAATCCACACCGACAACTTCGAGCGCCACCTGATGCCGCGACCCAAGGTGCAATGGGCCGAGATGCCCGCACTGCTGGCGCACGATGCCGAGATTGCCGCCGCAGGCATCACCACGGTGCTCGATGCGCTGGGCGTGGGCGAGGCCGATGTGGACAGCCTGCGCGGCAGCGCCTGGAACCGCGTGCTCGACACCATCGACACCTGCACCGAGCGCAACCTGCTGCGGGCCGACCACCACCTGCATGTGCGCTGCGAGCTGCCTGCGCCCAACACCATCGACCTGTTCGAGCCCTTCCACGGGCACCCGCGCCTGTCGCTGATCTCGCTGATGGACCACACCCCGGGCCAGCGCCAGTGGGAAAACATCGAGCAGGCACGCACCTACTACACCGGCAAGAAGGGCTGGAGCGCCGAGAAGTTCGAGCGCCAGGTGGCGCAAGCCGCCACGCTGCAGGCACAGTACGCCGAGCCGCACCGTGCGTACTTTGTGGATTACTGCCGCACGCACGGCATCTCGCTGGCCAGCCACGACGACACCACGGTGGCCCATGTGGAGCAGGCCCATGCCGAAGGGGCCGCGATGTCGGAGTTCCCGACCACACTGGCCGCAGCCCAGGCCGCGCACGAACGTGGCTTGCTCACCGTGATGGGCGGGCCCAACGTCGTGCGCGGTGGTTCGCATTCGGGCAATGTGGCGGCGGCCGACCTGGCGCGACGGGGGCTGCTGGACATCCTCTCGTCCGACTATGTGCCCGGCAGCCTGCTGAGCGCGGTGATGCGGCTGGTGCAGGACGACATCCTGCCTCTGCCACAGGCCGTGGCCACCGTCACCCACAACCCGGCCAAGGCGGCGGGCATGCTGGACCGGGGCGCGCTGGCGCCCGGCCTGCGGGCCGACCTGGTCCAGGTGCACATGGCCGAGCTGCCCGATGGCAGCCGCCAGGCCGTGGTGCGTGGGGTGTGGCGTGAAGGGCAGCGGGTTCTGTAGAGCGCGTGCAAGTCTTTCCTGACATCCAAACTTCTCCCAACTGTCAAAGCACTGTCACGCCCCACAACCAAACTCCAGTTGTCTAGACGACTTAACCCTCCAGGAGGCTGCCATGACCGCCGCACTGCACATCCACCAACTGAACAAGCACTTCGCCAACGGCAAACACGCCCTGCGCGACATCAACCTCACCGTGCAGCGCGGCGAGATGGTGGCGTTGATCGGTGCATCGGGCTCGGGCAAGTCCACCCTGCTGCGCCACGTGGCGGGTCTGGTGGTGGCCGATGCGTCCAGCGATTCGCTGATCGAGGTGGACGGCCGCTGCGTGCAGCAGGGCGGGCGCATCCACAGTGACATCCGCAAGGTGCGTTCCCAGGTGGGCTTTGTGTTCCAGCAGTTCAACCTGGTGGACCGCTTGCCCGTGTTGATGAACGTGCTGGTGGGCCTGCTGCACCGCACGCCCTGGTGGCGCGGCTGGCTGCGCATGTTCAAGCCGCAGGAGCGCGCGCTGGCGCTGGAAGCGCTCCACCGCGTGGGCATTGCCGAATGCCATGCACAGCGTGCGTCCACCTTGTCCGGCGGGCAGCAGCAGCGCGCGGCCATTGCACGCACGCTGGTGCAGGGCGCCAAGGTGGTGCTGGCCGACGAGCCCATCGCCTCGCTGGACCCCGAATCCTCGCGCAAGGTCATGGACATTCTGGCCCGCATCAACCGCGAGGACCGCTGCACCGTCATCGTGTCGCTGCACCAGGTGGATGTGGCCATCAAATACTGCCCCCGCGTGGTGGCGTTGCACCACGGCCAGGTGGTGTACGACGGCCCATCTGCGGCCCTCACGCCCGCACTGCTGCGCAGCCTCTATGGCGTGCACGCCGACGAAATTCTGTCGGATGCAGCGGGTGCCCCCACAGCACCCGTGCACTCCCCAACACCCGTCCCACAGTGGGCGCCCGCCATGGTCCAGGCCGCCTGAACGGTCTTTTTGTTTCTTTTCAATTCCTTTCTCTGGAGTTTTCAACATGTTCAAGAAACTGTGTGCCGCCCTGACGATCGGGCTGGGTTTGACCACGGGCGCGTTGGCCCAGGACATCAACTTCGGCATGATCTCGACCGAGGCCTCGCAAAACCTCAAGGCCGACTGGCAGCCCCTGCTGGATGACATGGCCAAGCAGACCGGTCTGAAGATCAATGCCTTCTTTGCATCCGACTACGCAGGCCTCATCGAAGCCATGCGCTTCAACAAGATGCAGGTGGCCTGGCTGGGCAACAAGTCGGCCATGGAAGCCGTGGACCGCGCCAACGGCGAAGTCTTTGCGCAGATGGTGAACGCCGACGGCACGCAGGGCTACTACTCGCACCTCATCGTGCACAAGGACAGCCCCCTGGCCACCCTGGATGACGTGCTCAAGAACGGCAAGTCGCTGAGCTTTGGCAACGGCGACCCCAACTCCACCTCGGGCTTCCTGGTGCCCGGCTACTACGCCTTTGCACAGAACAAGATCGACGCGAAGACGCACTTCAAGATCACGCGCAGTGCCAACCACGAGACCAACGCGCTGGCCGTGGCCAACAAGCAGGTGGATGTTGCCACCAACAACAGCGAGAACCTGGAAAAGATCAAGGAGCGCCAGCCCGAGAAATTCAAGGACATCAAGATCGTCTGGACCTCGCCCCTGATTCCGCTGGATCCGCTGGTGATGCGCAAGGACTTGCCCGAGGCCACCAAGACCAAGATCCGCGACTTCTTCTACAACTACGCCAAGACCGATGCGCGCGAGAAGGAGATCGTGATGAAGATCTCCAAGCTCTCGGGCTTCAAGCCATCAACGAACGCACAGCTCACCCCCATCCGCCAGCTGGACCTCTTCGGCAAGCGCAACAAGATCGAGGCCGACGCGACGCTGGCCGATGCTGACAAGAAGACCCGCCTGGCCGAGATCGACCAGCAGCTGGCGTCGTTGAAGTAATTCGTAGGTTTCTTGTTGCGGCCCGGGTGTCTCCATGTCCTCTGCTTTGAATCCCTCGCTGGCCACGCTGGCCAGCACCTCGTCGCCCAAGCGCAGCCTGGCCTGGTACCTGTCGTGGGGCATCCTGCTGGTGTTGCTGGCGGCGTCCTGGAAGGGCGCCGACATGCGCCCGCTCGATCTGTGGAACGACTCGGGCAACATGGTCAGCTATGCGGCGGAGTTCTTTCCGCCCAATTTTGCGCAATGGCAGATCTATGTGCAGGAGATGCTGGTCACGCTGCAGATCGCGCTGTGGGGCACGGCGTTGGCGGTGGTCACCGCCGTGCCGCTGGCACTGCTGGCCTCGTCCAACATCGTGCCCTGGTTGGTCTACCAGCCGGTGCGCCGCGTGCTGGACGCGTGCCGCGCCATCAACGAAATGGTGTTTGCCATGCTGTTTGTGGTGGCCGTCGGCCTGGGGCCTTTTGCGGGTGTCCTGGCCCTGTGGATCCACACCTCGGGCACCTTGGCCAAGCTGTTCTCCGAAGCCGTGGAGGCGATTGACCCGCAGCCCGTGGAAGGTATCCGTTCCACCGGTGCGAGCGCACTGCACGAAATCATCTACGGTGTGATCCCGCAGGTCATGCCGCTGTGGATCTCGTACACGCTGTACCGCTTCGAGGCCAACGTGCGTTCGGCTTCGGTGGTGGGCATGGTGGGCGCCGGGGGCATTGGGGTGGTGCTGTGGGAAATCATCCGGGGCTTCCAGTACGCCGAGACCTGCGCGGTGATGCTCATCATCGTGGTCACGGTGAGCGTGATCGACCTGGTGTCGGCCCGCATCCGCAAGGCACTGGTCTGACAAGGAGCACACCATGGCATTGAGCCTTGAAGACATCGCCCACCTGCTCGCCACCCAGGGCGTGAACCAGTACGGCCGCGAGGCGGTCAGCCAGCTGGAGCACGCACTGCAGTGCGCGCAGTGGGCCGAAAAATCGGGCGAAACCCCCGCGACGGTCGCGGCGGCCTTGCTGCACGACCTGGGCCACCTGCTGGCACCGGGTGGCAACACGGCCGAGCAGGACGACCTGCACCAGTACATGGCCATCCCGTTCTTGCGGGGCCTGCTGCCCGACGCGGTGCTGGAGCCCATCCGCCTGCATGTGGATGCCAAGCGCTACCTGTGCACCATGGAGCCGGGGTATTGGGAAACCCTCTCGCCTGCATCGCAGCACAGCCTGGTGCTGCAGGGCGGGCCCTTCACGCCCAAAGAGGCGATGCAGTTTGCGGCCCAGCCTTTTGCACAAGAGGCCATCCGCCTGCGCCGCTATGACGACCATGCCAAGGTGCCGGGGTTGGTCACGCCCCCGCTGGGCTACTACATGGCGCTGGTGCAGCGTCTGGTGACAGTTCCGGCAGCTGTTGCCGCTGCGGCTGAACTCGCCCCGGTGGCAGCGTAAAAAGCCGCGCGGCCAAGCCGAGGCCGCCCCTGCGCGTCAACCTCCCTTGTCGCCATTCACCCAGCCCAGGTCCAGCGGGCGGTCCTCGAACTCAGTGTTCAGTACCACCGTGCTGGTGGTGCGGGCCACGCCCGCGATGGCCTTGATCTCGTAGATCACGTCTTCCAGCGCGCGGGCGTGCGTGGTGCGGACCTTGGCCAGAAAGTCGTATTCACCCGCCACGCTGTGCAGCTCTTCGACCTGGGGCATGGCGCGCAGGCGGGGTGCCACGTCGCGGCAGTGGATGCCGCCATCGTTGCGGATGGCCACGAATGCGGTGAAGTTCAGCCCCACGCGTTCAGGGTCCACGCTGATCGAAAACCGGCGAATCACGCCCTTGTCCAGCAGCTTCTTCACGCGCTCGTGCACTGCGGCGGTGGACAGTCCCACTTCGGCCCCCACATCGGCATAGGAACGTCGGCCATCGGCGCCTAGCGCCGAAATAATTCTGGCGTCCATGTCATCTGTCTGAATATTTGCTTGCATAGCCGCTCGATTTTGGTAAAAATTCCGAAAACCTTGCGGTTTCCATAAATTATTCGGTCAGGTGAAGAATATGCCGGCAATTTTCAATGCGCAAGCCCGCGCACAGCGCAAAGGGGCGGTGGCCATGGCACTGCTGTTGGTCTACATCGTCTGGGGCACTACCTATTTCGCCATTGGTATTGCGCTGCAGAGCATGCCGCCACTGCTGATGAATGCGATCCGCTTCCTGTGTGCAGGGGGGGTGATGCTGCTGATTGCGCTGTGGCAAGGCCATGCATTGCCCACGTGGGTGCAATGGCGCAACTCGACGGTGGTGGGCGGCTGCATGGTGTTTCTGGCCATGAACCTGATGGGTTTTGCGCAGAAGCTGGGCATCGGCTCGGGCCTGATGGCCACGGTGGTCACCACCATGCCGATGTGGTTGGCGCTGTGGTCGCGCTGGGGCGGCGAGCGGGTGCCCTTCACCAGCTGGATCGGTCTGGCGCTGGGCGTGGTGGGCGCACTGCTGCTAGCGCTGGAGGGCGATTTCTCGGCCACCTGGCTCGGTGCGCTGCTGGCCTTTGGTGCACCTCTGTGCTGGAGTGTGGGCTCGTATGCGTCGCGCAAGCTCTCCTTGCCCGCACCTGCCATGGCATCGGCCGCGCAGTGGTTTGCGGGGGGCGCCATGGGGCTGGTGGTGGCGTTGTGGTTTGAGCCTTTGAGCGCCCTGGGCCAGGTCACTGCCAAGTCGTGGGCGGCGTGGGTCTATCTGCTGGTGTTTGGCACCTTGGTGGCGCTCAATGCGTACCTGTGGCTGCTGCAGAACACGTCGGCCGCGCTGGCGGGCAGCTATTCGTTCGTGAACCCTGCGGTGGCTTTGCTGGTGGGCGTGGCACTGGGGGGCGAGCTGCTCACGGGCTGGGTGTTTGCCGCGCTGCCGTTGATTGGTGCGGCGCTGGCGTTCATTCTGTACGGGCAAGCGCTGCAGCGGTGGCTGGAAAAGCTCAGTCCGGGATTACAGCGGTTGCTTCAATCTCGATCTTCGCGCGCTCTTCCATGAGCCCCGCCACCTGCACGCAGGCCATCGCCGGAAAGTTCTTGCCCAGCACCTCGCGGTAGACCGCGCCCAGCTCTTTCAAGCGGCTGTTGTATTCGTTGCGGTCGGTCACGTACCAGGTCAGCCGGACCAGGTGCTCGGGGCCCGCGCCGCCAGCCTCCAGCACCGCCCGCACGTTCAGCAGCGTCTGCCTCGTCTGGTCGATGAAGTCGTCGCTCTCGAACTGCTGCTGCGCATTCCAGCCGATCTGGCCGCCGGTAAAGACCATGGTGCCGCGTGCGGCCACGCCGTTGGCGTAGCCCTTGGGGGTGACCCAGCCTTCGGGCTGCAAAAGGGTGTTTTTCATCATGTTGTTTTTGTTGAAGAAGAAGGTGCGGCCACCGCGCCCTGGCGCAGCTTGAAACGCTGCAGCTTGCCGGTTTCGGTGCGGGGCAGGGCTGTGACGAACTCCACCACGCGCGGGTATTTGAACGGGGCGATGGTGGCTTTCACATGGTCCTGCAAGATCTTGACCATGGCGGCGTCGCCCGTGTGCCCGGGCTTCAAGACGCAGATGGCCTTGACCACCATGCCACGCTCCTCGTCGGGCACGCCGATCACCCCGCACTCGGCCACGGCGGGGTGGCGCAGCAGGGCATCTTCGACCTCGGGGCCGCCCACGTTGTAGCCGGCGGTGATGATCATGTCGTCGTCGCGCGCCTGGTAAAAGAAGTAGCCGTCGGCGTCTTGCGTGAACGCATCGCCCGGGTAGTTCCAGCCGTCCTTCACGTACTTGGCCTGGCGCGGGTCGTCGAGGTACTTGCAGCCCGTGGGGCCGATCACCGCGAGCTTGCCCACGGTGCCGCGTGGCAGCTCATTGCCGTCGTCGTCCACCACCTTGGCGGTGTAGCCGGGCACCACCTTGCCGATGGCGCCGCGCCGGCTCTCACCGCCGGGCGAAGAGATGAAGATGTGGAACATTTCGGTGGCGCCAATGCCGTCCGTCATGTCGAGGCCTGTCGCCTCCTTCCACAGCTGGCGCGTGGCGTCGGGCAGGCCCTCACCCGCGCTCACGCTGGTGCGCAGCTGGGGCAGGCCGATCTGCTTGGCGAACGGTGCCATCTGCCGGTAGAAGGTGGGGGCGGTGTAGCAGATGGTGACGCCCGCGTCGCGCATCAGCCGCACCATGGTTTCGGGCGTGTAGGGCTGGTCGGGGAAGTACACGCTGGCCCCGGCCCACATCGGAAACACCAGCAAGCCGCCCAGGCCAAAGGTGAACGCCAGGGGTGGCGAGCCCGCCACGATGTCATCGGGCGTGGCCTTGAGTACATGGCGCGGCCAGGCCTCGCAGCCTGCCAGCACGTCGCGGTGGGTGTGCACGGCAGCTTTGGGCGCGCCGGTGGTGCCCGAGGTGAAGGCCATCAGCGCGATGTCGTCGGCCGACGTGGGGCAGGGCGGCGTGGTGCCGGGTTTGCCCTGCGCGCGCTGCAGCAGGTCGGCCGCATCTGGCGCTGTGTGGAAGGGCACGATGGTGGCGAGCACGGGGTGCTGCGTCTGCGCGGCTTGCAGCTCGGCCAGCAGGCGGCCGTCGCACAGCGCCAGCGTGGGCTGGGCACGGTCGATGATGCTGCCCAGCTCCACCGCGCGCAGCAGCGGCATGGTGGCCACCGCCACCAGCCCCGCGTAGACGGTACCCAGCCAGGCCAGCGCCATCTCCACCGTGTTGCCGCCGCGCAGCAGCACGCGGTTGCCGGGCTCGAGGCCGTGGTCCTGCGTCAGTACCTCGGCAATACGCGCGGCCTCGGTGCGGGCGTCGCGGTAGGTGTACGTGCGGTGCGGGCCGCGCAACAGGGGGCGGTCGATGTGGCCCGCGCGTTCGGCCTGGTCGAACAGCGCCTGCACCAGGTTGGCCTGGTTGGCGATCTGCAGCTCCGGCAGGTCGTAGCGCAGCGTGGGCCAGGCCTCGGGTGCAGGCATGCGGTCGTGCACGAAATGGTCGGGCTGGGCGGAGGGCACCGTCATGGTCGTTACTCCTGCAAGAGGCTTTTGCCGATGATGAGTTGCTGCACTTCTGTGGCGCCTTCGTAGATGCGCAGCGAGCGGATGTCGCGGTACAGCGATTCGACCTTGCTGCCCACTTCCACGCCGCGCCCGCCGTGCAACTGCAGCGCCATGTCGATGACGCGCTGGGCGTTTTCAGTGGCGGTCATCTTCGCCATCGCAGCTTCGGCAGTCACGCGCGCCTGGCCCGTGTCGCGCAGCCAGGCCGCGCGGTAGGTGAGCAGTGCGGCGCTGTCCACCAGCGCGGCCATCTCGCCGATCTTGGCCTGCGTGAGCTGAAAGTCCGCCAGCGTCTGGCCGAACATGCGGCGCTGGCGTGCGTGGTGCACGGCCTCGGCCAGTGCGCGGCGCGCCATGCCCAGTGCGGCGGCGGCGACGGATGCGCGGAAGATGTCGAGCGTGCGCATGGCCAGCTTGAAGCCGCCGTTCTCGTCGCCCAGCAGCGCGGTGGCGGGCACGTTGCAGTTGGTGAACTGCAGCGTGGCCAGCGGGTGGGGCGCCATCACATGGATATGGCGCGAGGCGTCCAGGCCCGGCGTGTTCGCATCGACGATGAAGGCGCTGATGCCGCGCGTGCCGCCGCTCGGGTTGGTCTTGGCGAACACGCAGTAGAAGTCGGCGATGCCGCCGTTGCTGATCCAGGTTTTGGTGCCGTTCAAGCAAAAAGTGCCTGTAGCGCTAGTCGAATCTGTGCTGGCAGCTATGGTTTGCATAGCGCCCACATCTGACCCTGCCTCGGGCTCGGAGAGCGCAAACGCAGCGATCAGCTCGCCGCGCGCCACCCCCTGCAGATAGTGCGCCTGCTGTGCCGGGCTGCCGGCCAGCGTGATGGCGCCGCTGCCCAGGCCCTGCATTGCAAACGCAAAGTCCGCCAGCGGCGAGTGATAGGCCAGCGTCTCGCGCAGCAGCACCAGCGCGCGCGAGTCGAGCGCCGGCAGCGCGCCGCCGTGCGCGGCGGGCACGCAGTAGCGCAGCCAGCCGCCCGCGCCCAGGCGCTGCACCCAGTCGCGGCAGGCGGCGCGGTCGTCGGTTTCATCCACCTCTTGCGCGGCAGCCCAGGGCACCAGGCCCTCGGCCAGCGCGCGGTGGGCATCCTCAAAAAAGGGCAGGGCCAGGTGCGCCGTCGAGGGCGGGCGTGGGGCCGGGGGCGTTGCAACGTGCATGGGTTCAATCTCCCTGAAACACGGGCTTTTGCTTGGCGGCAAACGCCTCGTACGCACGCCGGAAGTCTTCGGTCTGCATGCAGATCGCCTGCGCCTGCGCCTCGGCCTCGATGGCCTGCTCGATGGTCATGCTCCACTCCTGGCTCAGCATGGTCTTGGTCATGCCGTGGGCGAAGGTGGGACCATCGGCCAGCGCGCGCGCGGTGGCCTGCACGTTGGCCAGCAGGTCAGCGCTCTCATACAAATCGTTGAAGAAGCCCCAGGCGAGACCCTCGTGCGCTGTCATCGCGCGGCCGGTGAACAGCAGTTCGCTGGCGCGGCCCTGGCCGATCATGCGCGGCAGCAGTGCGCAGGCGCCCATGTCGGCGCCGGCCAGGCCCACGCGGGTGAACAAGAACGCGGTCTTGGTGGCCTCGGTGCCGTAGCGCATGTCGCAGGCCAGCGCCATCATGGCGCCCGCACCGGCGCAGATGCCGTCGATGGCGCCCAGCACGGGCTGCGGGCAGGCGCGCATGGCTTTCACCAGGTCACCCGTCATGCGCGTGAACTCCAGCAGTTCGGGCATGGTCATGGTGGTCAGCGGGCCGATGATCTCGTGCACGTCGCCACCCGAGCAGAAGTTGCCGCCCGCGCCGGTGACGACGATGGCTTTCACATCGGTGGCAAAGCGCAGCGCGTAGAAGAAGTCGCGCAGCTCGGCATAGCTCTGGAAGGTGAGCGGGTTCTTGCGGTCGGGCCGGTTGAGCGTGACGGTGCCCACGCCAGCATCAAAGCTCCACGCGAAATGCTCGGCCACGTAGCGGGCCTCTGGGTTGAACTGCTCGCGCATGGGGTTGCTCGCCCCGATGAAGTGTTTCATTCGGCTGTCTCCAAAGAATTGTTTTGTGTGTGCTCTTTCACCTTGCCCAGCAGGCGGTACAAGGTGGCGATGTCGCGCTCGCCCAGCGTGGCGAAGGCCTCGACGATCCATTGCTCGTGTTGGCGTGCCATGGTGTTGAACTGCTCGCGGCCCTGCGGCCTGAGGCGCACCAGGTACGCGCGGCGGTCGCCTTCCACGTCCAGGCGCTCGACCAGCCCTTCGGCCACGAGCTGGTCGGTGATGCCGGTGATGTTGCCGCTCGTCACCATCATGCGGCGCGAGAGTTCCTTCATCTTCATGCCGTCCGGCGCCCGCTCCAGCTGCGCCATCAGGTCGAAGCGAGGCAAGGTGGTGTCGAACTGCGCACGCAGATGGCTGCGCACCTGCTTTTCGATGAGCTGGGTGCAGGTGAGCAGGCGCAGCCACAGGCGCAGGGCTTCGGGATGTTCGCTGGGGGCGGCGCCGTGCAGGCGGGCTTCGAGGTCCATGATGGTTTACTCGATTGCTTCTATTTTTGTAGCTGCTGGCGCTTGATTCACTAGCGCTTGTGCCTGCTTTTGCTTGGAAATTTCGCGCAGCATCTGGTCGCGGCCGCTGTGATACTGCACCGGCCAGTCGGTGTGTGTTGCGGCCACGGGGCTCAGCTGTGCGGCCGCGTGCAGCGTCCAGGCCGGGTCGGCCAGGTGGGGGCGGGCAATGGCACACAGGTCGGAGCGGCCGGCCGCGATGATGCTGTTGGCGTGGTCGGCTTCGGTGATCGCGCCCACCGCCATGGTGGCAATGCCCACCTCGTTGCGGATGCGGTCGGCAAACGGCGTCTGGTACATGCGGCCATACACCGGGCGCGAGTCGCGCGTGGTCTGGCCGGAGGACACGTCGATCAGGTCTGCGCCTGCGGCCTTGAACAAGCGCGCAATGGCGATGGCGTCGTCGGCGGTGTTGCCATCGGGGAGCCAGTCGTGGGCCGAGATGCGCACGGAGAGCGGCTTGTCGGCCGGCCACACGGCGCGCAGCGCGGTCAGCACCTCCAGCGGGTAGCGGCAGCGGTTCTCCAGGCTGCCGCCGTATGCATCGGTGCGCTGGTTGGTGGCGGGACTGACAAAGCTGGCTAGCAGGTAGCCGTGTGCGCAGTGCAGCTCCAGCCAGTCAAAGCCGCAGGCCATGGCGCGGCGGGCGCTGTCCACAAAGGCAGCGGTCAGGCGGTCCATGTCGGCGCGGGTCATGGCGGCAGGCGTCTGGTTCTGCGCGCCATAGGCGACGGGGCTGGCGGCCAGCAGGGGCCAGTTGCCGGCCTCCAGGGGCTCGTCGGTACCTTCCCAGCCGACACGCGTGGAGCCTTTGGGACCGCTGTGGCCCAGCTGCAGGCCGATCTTGGCCGTGCTGCTGCCGTGCACAAAGTTGACAACGCGCGCAAAGGCGGCTTGCTGTACGTCGTTCCACAGGCCGGGGCAGGCGGGGGTGATGCGGCCCTCGGGCGTGGGGCTGGTCATCTCCACCATCACCAGCGCTGCGCCGCCGAGGGCGCGCGCGCCCAGGTGCACCAGGTGAAAGTCCTGCGGTACGCCCTCGACTGCGCTGTAGGTGGCCATGGGCGAGACAACGATGCGGTTCTTGAGCGTGAGGCCCTTCAAAGTGAACGGCGTGAGCATGGGGGGAATCGCTGCCTTGCCACCCGCGAGCCAGGCCTCATAGCCCTCCAGCCACGCGGCATCGCGCAGCCGCAGGTTCTCGTGACTGATGCGCTGGCTGCGCGTGAGCAGCGAGTAGGTGAACTGCTCCACGGGCATGCCGGCGTAGCGCGCCACGTTCTCAAACCACTCGGTGCTGTTGCGCGCGGCGTTCTGGATCTTCAGCACCTCCACGCTGCGGCGCGCTTCATAGTGCTGCAGCACCTCGTCAATCGGCAAACCCGTGGCGAATTCGTTGGCGAGGTCAATGGCGTCTTCGAGCGCGAGCTTGGTGCCGCTGCCAATCGAGAAATGCGCGGTGTGCGCCGCGTCACCCATCAGCACGATGGGCACCTGCTTCCCGCCGATGGTCTCGCGGTGCACCCAGGTGTTGCAGATCACGCGCGGAAAGCGGATCCAGTTGGCCGAGCCGCGCAGGTGTGTGGCGTTGCTGATGAGTGCGTTGCCGTCCAGGTACTTCGCGAACAGCTTTTCGCAGAATGCAATGGCCTCGGGCTGCTCCATCTGGTCGAGGCCGTGCGCCTTCCACACCGCTTCGGGTGTCTCGATGATGAAGGTGGAGGTGTCGGCATCGAACTGGTAGGCATGCGCCTGGAACCAGCCATGCTCAGTCTGCTCGAAAGCAAACGTAAAAGCATCCAGCTTTTTGTGTGTACCCAGCCAGACAAAACGGCACTCGCGCAGGTCGATATCGGGCTGGTAGGTGGTGGCGTAGCGGGTGCGGATGCGGCTGTTGAGGCCGTCGCTGGCGATGACCAGGTCGGCGTTGTACTGCGCAGCCAGCGCCTGGTCGTCGGCCACGTCGGTTTCGAACACCAGCTCCACGCCCACCGCCAGGCACCGGTCCTGCAGGATGTTGAGCAGGCGCTTGCGGCCAATGCCGCAGAAGCCGTGGCCGGTGGAGCGCACGCTGCGCCCCTTGAAGAACACCTCGATATCGTCCCAGTGGTTGAACGCGTCGCCGATCAGGGCTGCCGTGGGCGCGTCGGCCGCCTGCAGGTTGGCCAGCGTCTGGTCCGACAGCACCACCCCCCATCCGAAGGTGTCGAACGGCCGGTTGCGTTCGACCACCGTGACGCGGTGCGCGGGATTTTGCTGCTTCATGAGCAGGGCGAAGTAGAGACCGGCGGGCCCACCGCCAATGCAGAGGATGTTCATGCCAAAATAGTTTAGGCTTAAACAAAACGCTGTCAATGGGGCCTTCCCGGCGAAACCCCTGATGCCATTGCGGGGTGTTGACGCAGTGCAGCAAATTTTTCAAGATGCGCCGCATGAAGCACTTGCTGCACACCTTGGAGGGGCGGCTGGCGGCCTTGCCGGTGCCGATGGCAGTCCAGTTGCCTGCGGGCCAGCAACTGGGCGCGCCCGAGCCCGCCGTCACCTTGCGCTTTCGTGACCGCATGGCACTGGTGGCGCTGGCCACGGGCGAGATCGGCAATGTGGGGGCTGCCATCGTCGAGGGGCGCGTGGCGCTGGAAGGCGGCATGCGCGACCTGATGGCCGCCGCTGCAGGCCTGGTGACCCGCGACCCGGCCCGCGACCAGCACCATGGTTGGTGGCAGAGGGGGCTGGCAAGGGCGCGGTCGATGGCGGTGCACACGCTGGCGCACGACGCGCGCCATGTGCAGTTTCACTACGACCTGTCGGATGACTTCTACGCGCTGTGGCTGGATCCGCGCCGCGTGTATTCGTGTGCGTACTACCGGTCCCCAGACCTGACGCTGGCCCAGGCCCAGGAGGCCAAGCTCGACCACATTTGCCGCAAGCTGCAGCTGCAACCGGGGGACCGGTTTCTGGACATTGGCGCGGGCTGGGGTGGCCTGCTGCTGTGGTCGGCCGAACACTACGGCGTGGATGCCACGGGCATCACGCTGTCGCGCAACCAGCATGCGCATGTGCAGCGGCGCATTGAAGAGCGTGGGCTGCAGGGGCGCGTGCGCATGCAATTGGTGGATTACCGCGAGCTGCAGGTGGAGCAGCCCTTCGACAAGATCGCGTCGGTGGGCATGTTCGAGCATGTGGGCCGCGCACATATGCTGCGTTACTTTGAAACCGTGGCCCGCCTGCTGCGCCCGGGCGGGCTGGTGCTGAACCACGGCATCACGGCCGGAGGCGCAGACAACGCGCAGCTGGGCGCAGGCATGGGTGACTTTATCGAGCAGTACATCTTCCCGGGCGGCGAGCTTTTGCATGTGAGCACGGTGCTGCACGACATGGCCCGCGCAGGCCTGGAGATGGTGGACACCGAGAACCTGCGCCCACACTACGCGCGCACGCTGTGGGCGTGGTCCGACGGGCTCGAAGCCCGATTGCCTGCAGCCCGTGAGGTGCTGGTCGCACAGGGTGGGGCGCAGCAGGGTGATAAGGTCTTGCGTGCATACCGCCTGTATCTTGCGGGCAGTGCCCTGGGGTTTGAGCGCGGCTGGATGGCACTGCACCAGATGCTGGCCATCAAGCCTGACGGAGATGTGGCCACCGGGGCCATGCCCGGCGCACAATCAGGCTATCCGTTCATTCGCGATTACATCTACCGCAGCTGAGTCTGCTTCTTCCACGAAAACGCTTCTCCATGCTCTACAAATTCAAATCCCGCGCCGCAGCCGATCTGATCATGCTGGAGCCGCAGGGCCGCCAGGTGGTGACCATCATGGGCAAGACACCCGGTGCCAGCGGCATCGTGACGGCCGCCCAGATCCCTGCCGCCATCGCTGCGCTGGAGTCCGCCGTGGCGTCCGAAGAGGCTCAGCAGGCGTCCGCAGACGCGGGTGGAGAGGACGAGGCCAGTGCGGAAGACCGCGCTGAGGCCGTGCGCCTGCGGCAGCGGGTGGCACCGCTGATCGACATGCTCAAGCGCAGTGCGGCGGCGGATGTGGACGTGGTCTGGGGCGTGTAGCGCCTCGTCTTTTGAGCCAGTGGGTTGCGGGCAGCTTCGTTCGCGGCGCATCTTCACGGAAGCCCCCTGCAGGTTTCTTCTTTCTCGTGCAACCCTCCAATGACCCGCGACCTTTCTCCGCTGGCCGTCGTCCAGGCTCAGCTGGACGCCTACAACGCCAAGAACATCGACGCCCTGTTGGCGACCTACGCCGAAGACGCGCAGCAGTTTGTCCTCCACGGAGAACGGCTTGCGCAAGGGCATGCCGAGATGCGCCCGCGCTTTCTGGCGCGCTTTGCCGAGCCCGACCTGCATGCACGGCTGCTGTCGCGCACGGTGGTGGCGAATGTGGTGGTGGACTGCGAATTGATCACGCGCAATTTTCCCGAGGGCCTGGGGACGCTGGAGATGCTGTGCGTGTATGAAGTCTTGAACGGGCGCATCGAGCGCGCCTCGTTTGCCACGGGTGAAAAGCGCCTGCAGCCCGCGCAGGCAGCCATCACGGGCTGACCCGCAGGCCCGTCACCACGGCAAGAGGTCAGTCCACCTTCGCCCCCGACGCCTTCACCACCTGCGCCCACTTCTTGTGTTCGTTGTCGATGTGTTTGGCAAACTCGGCGGGTGTGTTGCCACCCGGAATAGCGCCTTGCGCCACCAGCCGTTCTTTCATCGCCGGGGTGGCCAGTGACTTGGCCACTTCCTGCTGGATGCGGTTCACGATGTCCTGGGGCGTGCCCGCCGGGGCGAGCAGGCCGAACCAGGAGCTGGCCTCGTAGCCCTTGAGGGTCGGGCCTCCGGCCTGCTCCACTGTGGGAACGTCGGGCAGGGCGCTGGAGCGCTCTGAACTGGTTACGGCCAAGGCCGTGAGCTTGCCCGCTTTGATCTGCGCCATCGACGAAGGCAGGTTGTCAAACATCACGTCGGCGTTGCCCGCCACCATGTCCATGAGCGCGGGGCCGGAACCCCGATAAGGCAAGTGCAGCATGAAGGTGCCAGTCATGCTCTTGAACAGCTCGCCTGCCAGATGGATCGATGTGCCGTTGCCGCTGGAGGCCATGTTCATCTTGCCGGGGCTGGCCTTGGCGACGCGGATGAAATCCTGCACGTTGGCGATGCCCTGGGCCTTGGCCTTGTCGGCATTCATCACCATCACATTGGGCACCGCAGCCACCAGCGTGACGGGGACAAAGTCCTTGATGGGGTCGTAGGGCAGCTTGGCGTACAGCGCGCGGTTGATGCCGTGCGTGCCCACGGTGCCCATCAGCAGCGTGTAGCCGTCCCCCGGCGACTTGGCGACGATGTCGGCGCCCACATTCCCGCCAGCACCGGCGCGGTTGTCCACAATGAACTGCTGGCCAAACGCGCGCGAGAGTTCGGGCGCCATGGCGCGCGCCAGGATGTCGGTGGTGCCACCGGGGGCAAAGGGCACCACGATGCGCACGGGCTTGGTGGGCCAGGTGCTGGCTTGTTGTTGGCCGTGCGCAAGGGGCAGCAGGGCAGCGCAACCCAGGGCGGCGCAGGCCAGTGCCGCAACGGTGCGGCGGCGTGTATGGGGGCGTGTTGTCATGGCGGGGGCGTCCTTTCGCAGGTGTTTCGTATGCATGCAAAGCTTTTTACGCGGCGCGGCGCGATCCGTGCAGATGGATTACCCCAAGGTGGTGGCGCCGAGCTCGATGGCAGGCACAAAAAAGCCGCCTCGGCCAAGGCCGAGGCGGCTATTCCATCAATGACTGGAAGGAAAAAACTGATCAGTCTGCGTAGGTGCCTGCAGCCTTGATCACAGCGCCCCATTTGTCGATTTCGGCCTGTACAAACTTCTTGTGTTCAGCGGGTTCCATGCGCTTGTCGGTGACGACCACCGCGCCCAGGCCTTCTTGTTTCTTGATGAACTCGGGGTCCTTCAGTGCAAGCTTGAGGGCTTCGTTGATCTTGGTCACGACGGGAGCTGGCGTGCCCTTGGGCGCGTACAGGCCGTGCCAGATGCTGACGTTGAAGTCCTTCAGGCCCGACTCCGCCAGGGTGGGCAGGTCCTTCAGAGCCGGGGTGGTCAGGCGCTTGGGCGTGGTCACGGCGTAGGCCTTGACCTTCTTGCCTTCGATCTGTGGCGTGGTGTTGGTGGTCTGGTCGCACAGCAGGTCGATCTGGCCGCCAATCAGGTCGGTGATGGCGGGGGCCGTGCCCTTGTACGGCACGGGTGTCATGTCCACCTGCATGGCGCTCTGGAACATCAGGCCACACAGGTGCGACGCTGCGCCCAGGCCGGCATTGCCCAGGTTGATCTTGCCCTTGTTCTGCTGGATCCAGGCGGTGAGTTCCTTGAAGTTGTTCGCAGGCATGGTGGGCCGAGCGATCAGCGTCATGGGCACATCGTTGACCATGCCCAGGTATTCAAAGTCGTTGGGCACGCTGAACGACAGCTTGCGGTACAGCGCGGGCATGGTGGACATGCCAATGTGGTTGAGCAGCAGCGTGTAGCCGTCCGGCGCGGCGCGGGCTACGCGGGCTGCACCGATGGAGCTGCCGGCGCCGGCCGTGTTGTCCACCACCACAGTAGCACCCAGGGGCTTGCGCAGTGCTTCGGCCAGGTCGCGCGCCACGCGGTCGGTGGGGCCGCCCGCAGCAAAGGGAACCACGATGGTGATGGTCTTGTCCTTGGCGGGATAGTCTTGGGCGCTGGCGCCAAAAGCGGTGGCTGCGGCCGCAGCGATCAATGCAAGTTTCAGCGTTGTTTTCATGGGTCTCTCCTGTGAATGACGGGCCATGATAGCGAGGGGGGTTTGCAGGAACATTGCGGATATTACGTAGCACACAGGGGGCATGGTCTTTAACAAAAAGACGCCTGTAGCGCTTTTCTATAAAGCGCTGAATGCTACTGAATTGTGAGCAATGCTAGGGTAAACACTGCGCTATGACACCGCGCAAAGCGGGCACTTTTTGCGCTGACGCAAACCTTTGGGCGGAGCGGGAAGGGCCCACGTTTGCGCATTGACAGCACGCCCATGCCGCTCATCACTGAGACAGGCACGACCCGATGCCAGCGCCACCGTGGAACGCTTTGCCAGGCCACGGGCGGCGTTTCCGTTGGGGATAGAGGAGCTGCAGCCCCTGGCAGCTGCGGCTAGGCGCCGCAGGGCGCCATGGCGGAGGCTACTTATAGCTCCGCGCGTCCTCGATCACCTTGCCATCGTTGGGCAGCGTGCCAGGGGCCACCATCTGCACGTCGCCCCGCAGCTTGGTCACTTCGCGGATGGCGTCCGAGAGCTGGTGTGCCAGGCCCTCGGCGGTCTCCACGGTTTCCACCTGCAGCACCATCTGGTCGTTGGCCATCTCGCCGCTGACCACCAGGCGTGCGCGCAGCACCTGCGGAAAACGCTGTGCAATCGTGGCCACCTGGCCGGGGTGCACGAACATGCCGCGGACCTTGGTGGTCTGGTCGGCCCGGCCCATCCAGCCCTTGATGCGGGTATTGGTGCGGCCCGTGGGGCACTGCCCTGGCAGCACGGCCGACAGATCACCCGTGCCAAAGCGGATCAGCGGGTAGTCGGGGTTGAGCGTGGTCACCACCAGCTCGCCCACCTCGCCCTCGGGCACCGGGTCGCCGGTGCCGGGGCGCACGATCTCGACGATCACACCTTCATCGAGCACCAGGCCTTCGCGGGCCGAGGTCTCGTAGGCAATCAGCCCCAGGTCGGCCGTGGCGTAGCACTGGTAGCCAGCGATGCCGCGCTCGGCAAACCACTCGCGCAGCGATGGCGGAAAGGCCTCGCCCGACACCAGCGCCTTGGTCACCGTGGGCAGCGTTACACCCATCTCGGCGGCTTTTTCGACAATGATCTTGAGAAAGCTGGGCGTGCCGATGTAGCCCGCAGGTTGCAGTTCGGCCATGGCCTGCACCTGCTGCTCGGTCTGCCCCGTGCCGCCTGCAAACACCGTGCAGCCCAGAGCGTGTGCGCCGGTTTCCATCATCGAGCCCGCGGGCACGAAGTGGTAGCTGAAGCTGTTGTGGATCAGCTCACCGGGCCGAAAGCCTGCGGAGTGGATGGCGCGCGCCATGCGCCAGTAGTCGCGCCGCGTGCCTTCGGGTTCGTAGATGGTGCCGGGGCTGGCAAACACACGCGGCATGGCCGCGCCAAAACCCAGCGCGCTGAAGCCGCCAAACACGTTGGTCGCGCGGCCTGCCTGCTGGCGCTCCAGCAACTCGTACTTGCGCGTGACGGGCAGCTTTGCCAGGGCCGTGCGGCCGGTGATGGTGGTTGCATCCACGCCAGCCAGGATGCCAGAAAATGCGGGCGATGCCTTCTGGGCATGGGCGATCTGCTGCGGCAGCGCAGCCATCAGCGCCGCTTCGCGCTCTGCGGGGCTGCGTGTTTCCAGGGCGTCATAAAACGTGCTCATGCCTGGGGTTCCTTGTGAGGTGGTTTGAAGTGAAATTGGCCTCTGGCGCTTATCCATAAAGCGCAAGCAGCTATGAAAATAGGAGTGATCCGTTCAGCGTTTGAAAAGGTGCGGAGCCTGGAATACCGGCGCTGACGAAAGCCAGCGCCACCGCGCAAGGGCCGCCCCGCCGCGCTGGTGGCGTCCCCCTGAGGGGGAAGGCGCGCAGCGCCACAGGGGGCTCCTCAAGCCAACCAGCGCTTGCGCCGCTTGTAGCTTTTGACATCCTTGAAACTCTTGCGCTCGCCGCCGCCCACGCCCAGGTAGAACTCCTTGACGTCCTCGTTGTTGGCCAGGTCGCTCGCTGCGCCGTCCATCACCACGCGGCCGCTTTCCATGATGTAGCCGTAGTCGGAATACTTGAGCGCCATGTTGGTGTTCTGCTCGGCCAGCAGGAAGGTGACCTTTTCTTTGGTGTTCAGGTCCTTCACGATGTTGAACACCTCCTCCACGATCTGCGGCGCCAGGCCCATCGAGGGCTCGTCCAGCAGCACCATGCTGGGGTTGGCCATGAGCGCGCGGCCGATGGCGCACATCTGCTGCTCGCCACCCGAGGTGTAGGCGGCCTGCGAGGTGCGGCGCGTCTTGAGGCGCGGAAAGTAGTTGTAGACCTTCTCCAGGTTGGCTGCGATCTCGGCCTTGCTGGTACGGGTGTAGCTGCCCGTCATCAGGTTCTCTTCAATCGTCAGGTGGGCAAAACAGTGGCGCCCCTCCATCACCTGCACCACGCCACGCTGCACCAGGTCCGCGGGCGAGAGGTTTTCGATGCGCTCGCCGCGCAGCTCGATGGAACCCTTGGTGACCTCGCCCCGCTCGCCCTGCAGCAGGTTGGAGATGGCGCGCAGCGTGGTCGTCTTGCCCGCCCCGTTCCCCCCCAGAATGGCCACGATGGAGCCCTGCGGCACCTGCAGTGACACGCCCTTGAGCACCAGGATCACGTGGTTGTAGATGACCTCGATGCCGTTGACGTTGAGAACGATATTACTGTTGGAGTCCATGGTGTTGCCTTCCTGTACCAATCCAAAGAGCTGTTGCACAACCCTTTGGATTGGCGGCTGCCAAAGAGGCAACCGCTTTTCACTGGCCCTTGAAACGGTCGCTGCCCAGGCCAGGGCCACCGCGCAAGTGCCGCCCCGCCGCGCTGGTGGCGTCCCCCTTCCCGCAGCGCGAAGCGCTAAGAGAGAAGGGGGAAGCGGCAAAGCCGCTCAGGGGGATGTGCTTAGCTCTGGCAGTCCGCAGCGTCGCGTCGCGTCATCTTCTTGTCGGCCAGGTACTTGTCCGCACCGGCCTTGACCATGGGCTTCAAGATCTGCTCATCGGCCTGGTACCAGTCGGACGAGAAGTTGAACTTCTTGCCGTCCCAGGTGTGCACGCGCGCCCAGGTGGAGCCCATGTGGTCGGCGCAGCTGGTGGACAAGGGACGCATCACGTCCTTGAAGCCCAGCGCATCGAGCTTCTTCTGGTCCAGGGCCAGGTTTTCCATGCCCCAGCGCACTTGTTCGCCGGTCATGACCTTGCCCTTGCCAAAACGCTCTTGTGCGCGGCGCACCGATTCGACGGCCAGCATCTGGATGATCACGCCGCGCGTGTACAGCACCGAGCCCACTTCGTCCTTGGGCCCTGTGCCCTGGCCCTTGTCGTGAACGTTCTTCAGGATGTCCTGGATCACCTTGGGCTGCTGGCCCGAGGTGTTCAGTGCCAGCGCGTTGTAGCCCTTCGCGCCTTCGCCCACGTCACGCACATCGGGCTCGGCACCCGCCCACCACACGCCATACATCTTTTCGCGGGGGTAACCGGTGGCCTGGGCTTCCTTGAGGGCGGTGGAGTTCATCACGCCCCAGCCCCACAGCAGCACGTAGTCAGGGCGGCTCTGGCGCACTTGCAGCCAGGTGGCTTTTTGTTCCACGCCGGGCGCGGTCACGGGCAGCATCTGCAGCTCAAAGCCGTGCATCTTGGCGCGCTCTTGCAGCAGCGGGATGGGTTCCTTGCCAAACGGGCTGTCGTGGTACACCAGCGCAATCTTCTTGCCCTTGAGCTTGTCCAGGCCGCCATTGGCCTTGCCGATGTGCTGGATCAGGATGTCGGCGCCGGTCCAGTAGCTGCCCATGAACGGAAAGTTCCACTTGAACGCCTGGCCGTCCTGCGCCACCGACAGGCCGTAGCCCAGTGTCATCAGTGGGATCTTGTCCACGGGGGCTTTTTCGGTCAGCGCAAAGGTGATGCCGGTGGCCTGGGGGTCGAACAGAGACACGCCAGGGCGGCTCTTGAGGCGTTCGTAGCATTCCACGCCACGGTCGGTGGCATAGCCGGTTTCGCATTCTTCAAAGGTCAGCTTCACACCGTTGATGCCGCCGTCGCGGGCGTTGATCATCTTGATGTAGTCCTGCTTGCCGTTGGCCCATGGCACACCGTTGGGTGCGTAGGGGCCTGTGCGGTAGGACAGCAGCGGGAAGAACTGCTCCTTGGCTTGTGCGAGGGCGCTCGTCGCAATGGACGAGGCACCGGCAGCAACCACCGCAGCGGCGATCACGATTTTCGAAAGCTTCATGGATGTCTCCTTTGGATGAATGTGTTGAAGCACGGGAAAAACAGGCAGGGGATCAGTGGGGGAAAGGCCAGAGGCGGAGTTTTTGTTTGGCGGTGGACCACAGCTTGGCCAGACCATGGGGCTCCACGATGAGGAACCACACGATCAGTGCGCCGAAGATCATCAGCTCGGCATGCGAGACACCGGCGGTGGACACCTCGATGCCAAAGATCCCCATGAAGGCCGGCAGGAACTGGTTGAGCACGATGGGCAGCACCACGATGAAGGCCGCACCAAAGAAGCCACCCATGATCGAGCCGAGCCCGCCGATGATCACCATGAACAGCAGGCGGAATGAAATTTCCACCGAGAAGGCCGCAGGCTCCCAAGCGCCCAGGTGCACAAAGGCCCACAGTGCGCCGGCCATGCCCACAATGAACGAGCTGACCGCAAACGCGCTGAGCTTGGCGTACATGGGGCGGATGCCGATCACCGCCGCAGCCACGTCCATGTCACGGATGGCCATCCACTCACGCCCGATGGCGCCGCGCACCAGGTTCTTGGCCAGCAGGGCCACCACCACCAGGATGGCCAGGCAGAAGATGTACTTGCTGGTGGCGCTTTCGATCGGCATGCCCAGCACCTGCAGGTTGGTGACCGACACCGAGCCCGAGTCCGAGTTGTTGGTGAACCACTTGATGCGCAGGAACATCCAGTCACTGAAGAATTGCGCCGCCAGCGTGGCCACCGCCAGGTACAGCCCCTTGACGCGCAGGCTGGGCAGTCCGAACAGGATGCCGAAGAACGTGGCGCACAGCCCACCCAGGATGAGTGCCGGAATCAGCGGCATGCCCGGAAAGCGCACAAAGAAGTTGTAGGCCCCGTAGGCGCCCACCGCCATGAAGGCGCCCGAGCCCAGCGAGATCTGCCCGCAGTAGCCCACCAGGATGTTCACCCCCAGGGCCGCAAGCGCCATGATGACGAAGGGGATCAGGATGGCGCGGAAGATGTAGTCGCTGGCCAGCATGGGTACGACCAGAAAGGCGACAGCCAACAGCACCGCAATGGCGATGCGATCCTGCGCGATCGGGAAGATCTGCTGGTCGGCGCGGTAGCTGGTCTTGAACTGGCCGTTTTCGCGGTAGAGCATGGAAGTCTCCTGTTCTTGTTGTTATGGGTTACACGCGGTCGATGATCTTCTCGCCAAACAACCCTTGGGGGCGGAACAGCAAGAACACCAGCGCCAGCACATACGCAAACCAGATCTCGATGCCCCCGCCCACGAACGGGCCCAGGTACACCTCGGACAGCTTCTCGCCCACGCCGATGATCAGCCCGCCGATGATGGCGCCGGGCACAGATGTCAGGCCGCCCAGGATCACCACCGGCAGTGCGCGCAGGGCCACGGTGGTCAGCGAGAACTGCACACCCAGCTTGCTGCCCCAGATCATCCCGGCCACAAGGGCCACGACGCCCGCCACGCACCACACGATCACCCAGATGCGGTTGAGTGGAATGCCGATGGATTGCGCCGCCTGGTGGTCGTCGGCCACGGCACGCAGTGCGCGGCCGGTAGAGGTTTTCTGGAAGAACACCGACAGCAGGGCCACCAGCGCAGCGGCAATGGCGGCAGCAATCACGTCTTCCTTGTTGATCAGGATGCCGCCCTGGAACACCGTGTCAAAGGCAAAAATGGGCTCCTTGGGCATGCCCACGTCGATTTTGTAGATGTCGCTACCAAACAGCGTCTGGCCCAGGCCTTCAAGAAAGTACGTGATGCCCAATGTGGCCATCAGCAGCGTGGCACCTTCCTGGTTGACCAGGTGGCGCAGCACCAGCTTTTCAATCAGCCAGGCCACCACGAACATGATGGCGCCCGCAATCACGAAGGCGGCCAGGTTGGCCACGATGGGGTTGTCGATGCCGGTCCACTTGGGGATCCATTCGGCAAAGCGGGCCATGGCCAGCGCTGCGAAAAGCACCATGGCGCCCTGCGCAAAGTTGAACACGCCCGAGGCCTTGTAGATCAGCACAAAGCCCAGCGCGACCAGCGAATACAGCATGCCGGCCATCAGGCCGCCGATGAGGGTTTCAAGAAAGAATGCCATGTTGTTGTTCTCCTGGTCAGTGCGATGTGCCCAGATAGGCGCTGATCACGTCTTCGTTGTTGCGCACTTCGTCAGGGCTGCCGTCACCGATCTTCTTGCCGTAGTCGAGCACCACCACGCGGTCGCTGATGTCCATCACCACGCCCATGTCGTGCTCGATGAGCACGATGGTGGTACCGAACTCGTCGTTCACATCGAGGATGAAGCGGCACATGTCCTGCTTTTCTTCCACGTTCATGCCGGCCATGGGCTCGTCCAGCAGCAGCACCTGCGGCTCCATGGCCAGGGCGCGGCCCAGGTCCACGCGCTTTTGCAGGCCATAGGGGAGCTGGCCCACGGGCGTCTTGCGAAACGCCTGGATTTCCAGGAAGTCGATGATGTGCTCGACGTACTCGCGGTGGCGGATCTCTTCGCGCTCGGCCGGGCCGATACGCAGCGCCTGCATCAGCAGGTTGCTTTTGATCTTGAGGTTGCGGCCGGTCATGATGTTGTCGATCACGCTCATGCCCTTGAACAGCGCCAAGTTCTGGAAGGTGCGCGCCACGCCCATCTCGGCCACCTGGCGCGAGTTCATGTGCGAGAACGTCTTGCCCCGGAAGGTGATGGAGCCGTCCTGCGGCGTGTACACGCCGTTGATGCAGTTGAGCATGGAGCTTTTGCCCGCGCCGTTGGGGCCGATGATGGCGCGGATCTCGTGCTCTTTCACGTTGAACGAGATGTCGGTCAGCGCCTTCACGCCGCCAAACCGCAGGCTGATGTTCTTGACGTCCAGGATGACGTCGCCGATCTTCTTTTTGGTCATGGTGGGGTGTTGCTGCTCGGGCGGGTAGAGAGCGGGTTTCATGCTGCAGCCTTGACGGGCGCGAAGGTCTTTGTGTCCGACAGCTTCAGGGTGGCGCTCACGCTGCCCGTGCGGCCGTCCTCGAACTTGACCTGGGTCTCGATGTACTGCTCGGTGCGGCCTGCGTACAGCGCATCCACCAGCACCGCGTACTTTTCGGCAATGAATCCCCGGCGGACCTTGTTGGTGCGCGTGAGTTCGCCGTCGTCCGCGTCCAGCTCCTTGTGCAGCACCAGGAAGCGGCTGACCTGGCTGCCCGCCAGCATGGTGTCGGTGGCGAGGTCGGCGTTGACCTTTTCGATGCACTCGCGGATCAGCTCGTACACCTCGGGCTTTTGTGCCAGGTCGGTGTAGCCCGCGTAGGGCAGGTTGCGGCGTTCTGCCCAGTTGCCCACGGCGTCGAAATCGATGTTGACCATTACACACACCTTCTCGCGGCCGTCGCCCAGCGCGACCACTTCCTTGATGTGCGGGAAGAACTTGAGCTTGTTCTCCACATACTTGGGCGCAAACATGGCGCCATCGTTGGCGCCGCCCTTGATGCGGCCCACGTCCTTCACGCGGTCAATGATCTTGAGGTGGCCGTGTGCGTCGAGGAATCCTGCATCGCTGGTGTGGTACCAGCCATCGGCGGTGAGCACCTCGGCCGTGGCCTTGGGGTTCTTGTAGTACTCCTTGAGCAGGCCGGCGGACTTGACGAGGATCTCGCCGTTGTCGGCCACCTTGATCTCCACACCGCGAATCGGCACGCCCACCGTGTCGGCGCGCGCCTGGTTGTCGGGCTGCAGGCAGACGAACACGGCGGTCTCGGTGGAGCCATACAGCTGCTTGAGGTTGATGCCGATGGAGCGGTAGAACGTGAACAGATCCGGGCCAATGGCCTCGCCTGCCGTGTACGCCACGCGCACGCGGCTAAAGCCCAGGTTGTTGCGCAGCGGGCCGTACACCAGCAGGTTGCCCAGCGCGTACTTGATGCGGTCCAGGGTGCTCACGGGTTCGCCGTCCATGAGGGCGGGGCCCACCCGCTTGGCCACGCTCATGCAGGCGTGGAACATGGCGCGCTTGATGGTGCCTGCGTCTTCCATGCGGATCATCACGCTGGTCAGCAGGCCTTCAAAAATGCGCGGCGGCGCAAAGTAGTAGGTGGGGCCGACTTCCTTCAGGTCGATGGTCACCGTGCTGGCCGACTCGGGGCAGTTGACCACGTAGCCGCAGGCCAGCCACTGGGCGTAGCTGAAGATGTTCTGGCCGATCCAGGCCGGGGGCAGGTAGGCCAGCACTTCTTCGCTGCTGGTGAGCTTGTCGAACTCGGCACCTGCGCTGGCGCGGTCCAGCAAGGTGCTGTGGGTGTGTACCACGCCCTTGGGGTTGCCCGTGGTGCCCGAGGTGAAGAACATCGCCGCCACATCGTCGGGCTGGGCCTTGGCGACCTCGCTCTGGAACCACTGGGGGTTCTTGGCGACGTGCGCCTTGCCTGCTTCGATCAGCGAGTCCAGCGACGCCAGGCCCTGTTCCTCGTAGTTGCGCAGGCCCCGCGGGTCGTCAAAGTAGATGTTCGAAATCTGGGGGCACTGCTCGCGAATCTCCAGCAGCTTGTCCACCTGCTCCTGATCTTCCACCAGGCAAAAGCGCACTTCGGCATTGTTGAGCGGGAACACGCATTCGGCCCCCACGGCGTCCTGGTACAGCGGAACAGGAATCGCGCCCAGTGACTGCGCGGCCAGCATGGTGGCGTAGAGGCGGGGGCGGTTGGCGCCGATCACCACCATGTGTTCATGGCGCTGCAGCCCGGCCAGGTGCAGGCCGGCGGCCACCTGCTCCACCAGCCGCACCAGGTCAGCCCAGCTGTGGGTTTGCCAGATGCCATATTCTTTTTCGCGCAGGGCCGGGGCCGTGGGGCGCTCGGCGGCATGCTTGAGCAGCAATTGCGGGAACGTGGTCAACATTGCAGGTTCCTGAAAGTAAGAGGTGTCCGTCCGGTGACTGCCGGGAGCGCGGCCTTGTGGCTGCGTATCTGTGTATGGGATGGATGCTAGGACTGACTTTGACGTCATCTTGTCTTGCCGACGACAATTTACGGGAAACTACTCCTCGGGTAAAACCCTGACGCACTGCGAATGGCCGATTGGCGAGGGTGGCGGACGGGGTATCGCGGAACGCTTCACAGGGGGGCGGTATCCTCACGGGCTATGTACGCCCCGTTCTTCGGCCTTCAGCACCCGCCGTTCTCCATCGCCCCCGACCCCCGCTACCTGTTCATGAGCGAGCGGCACCGCGAGGCGCTGGCCCACCTGCTCTATGGACTGGATGCAGGGGGGGGCTTCGTGCTGCTCACGGGCGAGGTGGGGGCGGGCAAGACCACCGTGTGCCGCTGCTTTCTGGAGCAGATCCCGTCGCACTGCAACGTGGCCTACATCTTCAATCCCAAGCTCACGGTGCGTGAGCTGCTGCGTTCCATCTGCGACGAGTTCGGGGTGCCGCACAAGCCCACCGTGCCGGGTGGTGTGGAAACGGTCAAGGATTACATTGACCCGCTCAACGCCTCGCTGTTGGCGGCGCACGCCGCCGGGCGCAACACCGTGCTCATCATCGACGAGGCACAGAACCTCTCGGCCGACGTGCTGGAGCAGCTGCGGCTGTTGACCAACCTGGAGACCAGCGAGCGCAAGCTGCTGCAGATCATCCTGATCGGCCAGCCCGAACTGCGCGCCATGGTGGCCAAGCCGTCGATGGAGCAATTGGCCCAGCGCGTGATTGCGCGTTTTCACCTGGGCGCACTGAGCCCGCAGGAGACACAGCAGTACATCGCACACCGCCTGGCCGTGGCCGGGCTCACCGGGCCGCTGCCGTTTGACCGGGGTGCCCTGCGGCGTGTGCATGCGCTCTCGCACGGCGTGCCCCGGCGCATCAACCTGCTGTGCGACAGGGCGCTCCTCGGTGCCTATGCGGCTGGCGCGCGGCAGGTGAACCGGGCCATCGTCAACCGCGCTGCGCGCGAGGTCTTCGATGCGCCGGCCTCGGCCGCTGCAGCGCGCAGCGCCCGGCAGGCGGGACTGCCACGCTGGGCTCTGGCGGGCCTGGGTGCCGTGGCGGGTGCTGCAGCGGTGGCGGCGGCGGGCTGGGGCATGGGGGTGTGGCCTGCGCACCGTGGCGGCCCGCAGGTGGCCACCACTGGCCCTGGTGCCGCCGTGGCGCCGGGCGCGGCGTCCAGCTTGGGCGCGAAACCCCCGGCGGCTGCGGCGCCTGCGGCAGTGCTGCCCGCATCCGCTGCGGCTGCCTCCGCCCCGGTAGCTGCCGCGCCCGCTGTACCGGCGTCATCGGCGGCACCGTCTTCTGCGCTGGACCAATTTATGCAGGCCCAGCCTGCCACCGATGCGCCGGCCTGGCAGGCGCTGGCCTCGGCCTGGGGGGCGGCTTTGCCTGCGGGCGCCGATGCCTGCACTACCCTGCCGCGCGAGGGCTTGCGCTGCTACCGCAACCGCCGTGCGGGCCTGAACCTGGTGCGCCAGATCGACCGGCCCGTCCTGCTTGCGCTGTACCCGTCGGAAGAGGCCGAGGCCCCTGTCTCGGTCTTGCTGCGTGGACTGGACGGTGACAACGCCACGCTCGAAGGCGGCGGCCGCAGCTTGCGCGTGCCCGTGGCCGAACTGGCCCAGGTCTGGCGCGGCGAGATTGCCACGCTGTGGCGCGCCCCGGTGGGCATGCCCGACCGGGGCGAGATCACCGATTCACCGGCGGGCGCGGCCTGGCTGGACCAACGGCTGGCGAGCAAGGCCGCCGGTGGCTCGGGCCCCGGCAGCAAGCCGGTGACACCCGCTCAGCGCCAGTCGCGCATCCACCGGTTCCAGCTGGCCCAGGGCGTGACGCCTGACGGCCGCGCCGGCCCCCTGACCCTCATGCTGCTCAACCGCGCCACCGGCGTGAACGAGCCACGTCTGCGGAACACGCCTTAACCATGTCCTACATCCTTGATGCCCTGCGGCGTGCCGATGCCGAACGCGGCCGGGGCGCCGTGCCGGGCCTGCACACGCAGGCTGCGCCCACTTCTGGCGCTTCCTCCATGCCGGGTCAGGCCGGGCCGATCAACCTGTGGTTTGTCGCAGCGGGCGTGGTCGGAGCCGCTGCGCTGGCGGCCGGCGGCACCTGGTGGGCCCTGCGGCCCCAGGCCCCGGCTGTGGTGGTGGCAGCGGCCCCGGCTGTGCCAACGCCCGCTGCCGTGGCGCCCCCCGTGGCAGCGCCAACCCCGCCGCCGCCCCCTGTGCCCGCGCCGGAGCCTGCCCCGGCACCCGCACCCGCACCGATGGCACCGCTTGAGCCCCGCAGCGCGGACAAGCGCCCGGCAGACAAACGCAGCGCAGCACCTCAGCCACCCCCGCGTGAACGTGAGCGGCCCGTGGCCTCCGTGGTGGTGGCGCCTCCTGCGGCGGCCCGCGCCCCCGCAGCCGAGCTGCCCGTGCGCCCGCGCAGCCCGGCAGCTGCGCCCGCCCCCCAGGCCCCCTCAGCGCCTGCGCCACGGCCGTCACCAGACGCCGGAGTGGCACCACCGCCCGCCAGCCCCGTGTTTGCGCAGGGAGACCTGCCCGAGGCCTTGCGCACGCAGTTGCCTGCGCTCAAGGTGACGGGCGCCACCCATTCGAACAATCCGGCCTACCGCATGGCCATCGTCAACGGACAGGTGCTGCACGAAGGCGACCAGGCGGCACCCGGCCTGGTGCTGGAGAAGATCGAGCCGGGGCGTACCGTCTGGTCGTTCAAGGGCTATCGGTATGGGGTGGCGGCGCAGTAGAAAGAATATGAGCTAAAACAGCCTCTAGCGCTTATCCTGTAAGTGCTAATAGCTATCTATTTGATAGTTATTTTGTGAGGCGCTGTGCTTTCAACACCTGGCTCCACGCAAAGCGAGAGCTACGGTGGAGTCGGCGTCACCGGCCCACCAAAGTCCGGGAGACGGCGCAGCAACCCCGGGGATCACCGGATAAACCTGCCGTCGCGCCCCACCAGCGTCAGCTCCACAAACCGCGATGCATTGCGGTCGGGGGTGCTGGCGTTGATCTCGAAGCCACCCAGGTCCCACTTCTTGAGGTTCCAGGTGGCGTCGATGAAAGCGGCTCGTGTGGGGTTGCGGCCCGCGCGCTGCAGGGCCTCGGCAAAGACGCGGGCGTTGATGTAGCCCTCCAGCGCCAGGTGCGAGGGCTCGGCTGCGGCGCCCGAGGCCTTCCAGGCGGCCTGGAAGTCGCGCACCACCGGCATGACCACGTTGGAGGGCAAGGGCACGACCTGCGAAATGGCCATGCCCGTGGCATCTGCGCCCAGGGCCTTCACGGTAGCGGGGGTGCCCATCACCGACAGTGCATACAGCGTCACGCCGCGCTTGATGGCGCGAAACGCCTTCACGAATTCCAGCGTTGGCTTGCCTGCCAGGCCGATCACGATGGCTTCGAGGTTGCCGCTTGCCAGTTTGGTGGCTGCGGCGCCGGCATCCGACGCGTTGTTTTCGACCGTCACCGTCAGCGCCTCGGGCAGCTTGAGGCGGTCCATCGACTGTTTGGCGGCGGTAAAGATCTCTTTGCCGAACGCGTTGTTCTGGTAGACGATGCCGATGCGCTGGATGCCGATGGTAGACAGGTGTTGCACCAGCTTTTCGGCCTCGTCGGCGTAGCTGGCGCGGATGTTGAAAACACTGCGAGCCTTGGTGCGGCTCAGTTGCGCGCCGGTGAAGGGGGCGAAAAACGGAATGCCGCTCTCGATCACCTTGGGCAGCATGGCGTCGATCATGGGGGTGCCCATGCAGTTGAACAGCGCAAAGTACCCAGGGTCTGCCAGGAACTGCTCCACATTGGCCAGCGCCTTGGGCACATCGTAGGTGTCGTCCTGCGTGACCAGTTCAATGGTCTTGCCGTGGATGCCACCCCGTGCATTGATGCCCGCAAACGCTGCCTTGGCACCCTGGTGCATGGCCGACCCGAGATCGCCCAGCGGGCCGGTGAGGGCGGTGGACTGTGCAATACGGATGGTCCCTTCCTGTGCGCGGGCGCTGCCCAGCCCCAGCCAGGGCAGGCTGATGGTGGCGGTCGCGGCAGCCAGCAACTGGCGCCGGGCGATGTGGGACGGTGGGCGGGCGGTGGTCGGGGGCAGGTCGGCGGGCATGTGTGTCTCCTCAAAAGGCCCGGGCCTGCGCAGCGGCGGCCGGGGGAGGCGACATCATCCAATCACGATTGGCATTTTTTTGTCGGTCTGGCGACAATTGGGATCGTGGTATTCCCGCACTTCCCCATCGCGGCAGACTGCCCTTTTTCATGAGAACCTTCGCGCCATGGACTCACGCATGAACCAGGATCTGTCTTTGCACCAGCGTCGTCGGCCGCCCACGGCGGATGAGCTGGACGGCATTCCCTGGCTGCGACTGCTGCTGCCCGCCGAGCGCGAGCGCGCTGTGGCCTCGTTGCTGGTGGGGGATGCCAAGGCGGGCGACTATGTGTGCCGCGTGGGGCGCCCGGTGACCTACTGGTTTGGTGTGGTCGAGGGGCTGCTCAAGATGAGCACGGACAACGCCCAGGGCCAGACCATGACGTACGCGGGCCTGCCGCCGGGCGGCTGGTTTGGCGAGGGCACCACCATCAAGCGCGAGCCCTACCGCTACAACATCCAGGCGCTGCGCAAGAGTGTGGTGGCGGGGTTGCCGATTGACAGCTTTCACTGGCTGCTGGACCACTCCATCGGGTTCAACCGCTTTGTGATGAACCAGCTCAACGAGCGCCTGGGCCAGTTCATCGCCGCGCGCGAGATCGACCGCCTGAACAACCCCGATGTGCGTGTGGCCCGCAGCCTGGCGTCGCTGTTCAACCCGGTGCTGTACCCGGGCGTGGGCGAGGTGCTGCGCATCACTCAACAAGAGCTGGCTTACCTGGTGGGCCTGTCGCGCCAGCGCGTGAACGAGGCGCTGGCCGCGCTGGAGGCGCAAGGCGCCATCCGTGTGGAGTATGGCGGCCTGCGTGTGCTGGACCTTGCTGCGCTGCGGTCCAGCATCTTTCAGATCAAGGGCGGCTGACCGGGCCGGGGGCCCACCGTGGCTCAGCGGGGCAAGGACGGCAGCTTGCTGCGGGGCTGTAGGGATGCCTGCAGGCTGGAGCGCTGGGCGGGAGCCGGTACGGGAGATGCCGCCGGAGCCGCTGCCCCCCAGCTGTTGTCATCACCGCCGTCGCGCGTGAGGCGGAAGGTGCCCACCATTTGTGTGAGGCGCCCGGCCTGGTCCTTGAGGCTGTCGGCGGCGGCGGCGCCTTCTTCCACCAGCGCCGCGTTCTGCTGGGTCATTTCTTCCAGCGCACCCACCGAGTGGCTCACGTGGCCAATACGCTGGCTTTGCTCCTGTGTGGCGGCGGTGATCTCGCCCATGATGTCGGACACGCGGCGCACCGACAGCACCAGTTCCTCGATGGTCTTGCCCGCATGGTTCACCAGGGTGCTGCCTTCCTGCACCTGATCGACGCTGGTGCCGATCAGCGCCTTGATCTCGCGCGCAGCGTTGGCCGAGCGGCCGGCCAGGTTGCGCACCTCGCCCGCCACCACCGCAAAGCCCCGGCCCTGCTCGCCCGCGCGGGCGGCTTCCACGGCGGCGTTCAGCGCGAGGATGTTGGTCTGGAAGGCAATGCCGTCGATCACGCTGATGATGTCTGCGATCTTGCGCGAGCTGGCGCTGATGGTGTCCATGGTGCGCACCACCTGGCCCACCACCTCGCCGCCGCGTGTGGCGGCATCGGATGCGGTGGACGCGAGCTGGTTGGCCTGGCGGGCCGAGTCGGCGCTTTGCGACACGGTGCCGGTCAGCTCCACCAGCGAGCTGGCGGCGCTTTGCAGGTTGTGCGAGGTTTGTTCGGTGCGCTGGCTCAGGTCCAGGTTGCCCGAGGCCACTTCCGAGCTGGCGACCAGGATGGAATCTGCCGTCTGGCCAATCTCACCCACCAGGGTGCGCAGGCGTTCCTGCATGGCGGCGATGGCTTCGAGCAGGCGGCCGGTTTCGTCGTGGATGCGCACTTCGACCTGCGAGGTGAGGTCGCCGCGCGCAATGCGTTCGGCCACCACCACGGCGCGGCCAATGGGGGCCGTGATGCTGGTGGTGATGCGCCAGGCAATCAGCGCGCCCAACCCAATGGCCAGCAGCACCAGCAGCCCGCCCACCACGCGGGCCTGGCTCTGCGTGTGCTCGGCCGATGCAGTGGCTTCGGCATTCAGCGTGTTTTGCAGGTCGATGAGTTCGCCCAGTTTGGTGCGCCAGGCGGTTTCGGCGGGGGCCACGCGGGTCATCAGCGCCAGGGTGGCGCTCACGGTATCGCCGTCGTCGGCGGCCTTGATGGCTGTGTCCAGTTCGGGGCGGGTCTTCTTGCCCAGGGCCTGCACTTCGCCCAGCAGTTTGATCTCGGTGGGGGTGGCGTTGGCCGGGGTCAGCAACTCCGCCAGCGCGGCTTCCTGGGTCGCATACAGCTTGAGCGTCTTGGCCACAGCATCAATCTGTTCGCGGGCCTGTTTGGGGTCGATGTCGTTGAGCATGGCCGCCGACCGGCTCTGAATGCCCATGGCGCTCACGCTCTCCAGCATGCCATTGACCAGCTTGGCCTTGTTGGCGCCGATGCCGGTGATCTGGCGCATCTGCTCGTGCACCTTGCCCACCGAGAGCTGGCCCACGGCGGCCACCGCCACCAGCAGCACCAGCATGCAGCCAAAGCCCAGGCTCAGCCGGCTGGAAATCGACAGGGATTTGAGTGACGTTGCGGCCTGCATGGTGTTCCTTGGAGTCTCTGGGGACAATGAATCGTGTGGGGAGAACGAAGCAATAAGGGTGCCCGTGTCAGCCACCTGCTGAATGGCCTTGGTCTGCGTCCGGGTTCAAGGCAGTGTAGGCACAAATTACAAAATGTGTCATGACGCTTGCGGATAGTGGTATGCCCAATGTGCATGGGCTCGTTGTTACAAATTGGCGGGCAGTTTTTTGCCATTTGTGAAAGCGTATGGCGGTATTGTTGCTTCGCAAGATTGCAGATAGAACTGGTGTTTACGCCTGTATTTAAGGCATCATATGCTATACAAAATATAGCAATCCACTTTCCCTGGATTGCTCTGTGGCCACGCGGGAGTGGCCCATCAGGTATAAATCCGTTACAGATGTGAGGCCCCACGATGAAAGCTCTTTCCTTCCCTTTGGTGCGCCACATGGCTGCTGCAGCGCTGGTAGGCGCCGCGCTGGCGGGTTGCGCCACCGCGCCAGCGCCAGAGTCCAGCCAGCGCGAACTGGTCGTTGCGATCACGGCCTCGCACGAACTCATCACCTTCCACGCCGGCCAGCCAGACCGCATCCTGGAGCGGCGCCCCGTCACGGGCCTGCCCGCAGGCGAGCGGCTGGTGGGTATCGACTTTCGGGTGGCGCGCGGCGTGCTCTATGCGCTCTCGCAGGCGGGTCGCCTGTACACGCTCGACATTCCCACAGGCGCGCTGCGCCCCGTGGGGCCTGCACCGGCTGTCCTGGGCTTGCGGGGCTCGGCCTTCGGCTTCGATTTCAACCCTGCGGCCGACCGGATCCGTGTGGTGTCGAACACGGGCCAGAACCTGCGCCTGCACCCCGACACCGGGGCTGCCGTGGATGGCGACCCGGCCGTCGAGGGTGTGCAACCCGACCCGGCCCTGCGCTATGCGTGGAGCGACACCCACGCCGGCCGCAATCCCGACATCGCAGGCGCCGCCTATACCTACAACACCCAGGACAGCAAGATCACCACCAACTACGCCATCGACCGCACCCTCGGCGTGCTGGTGATGCAGGGCTCACGCGAAGGCACCACACCTGTGGTGTCGCCCAACACCGGTCAGTTGCGCACCGTGGGGTCGCTGGGGCTGCCACGGCTCACCGACGTGGCGTTCGATATTTCGGACGTCGGCAATACCGCGCTGATTGCGGTGCGCACTTCGGTAGACAGCCAGACGCGGCTGCACCTCGTGGACCTGCGCACAGGGGCCACCCGGCCGCTGGGCACCGTGGGTGAAGGCGCCCCCCTGCTGGGCATGGCCATCGAACCATGACAACCAGCTGCCATGCCCAGCGCACCAGGGCTTTGTCTGCGCTGACCGGCGTGGTTGTGGTGTTTGTGGCGTGTCTGGCAGGCCTGCCCACCGCTGCCCAGGCTGCCACAGTGCAGGTGGAGGTGCTGGATGCGGCGGGCAGGCCGCTGCCAGACGCCGTGGTGTTTCTCGAATCCGCCGATGCCCGCAAGGCGGTCAAGCCGCTGTCCGGTGCGGAGATGGCGCAGGAAAAGCGGCAGTTTGTGCCCGGCGTGCTCGTGGTGCCCGTAGGCACCGAGGTGCGGTTCCCCAACCATGATTCGGTGCGCCACCACGTCTATTCGTTCTCGCCGGCCAAGAAGTTCGAACTCAAGCTCTATACAGGCACGCCTTCCAACCCTGTGCTGTTCGACCGCCCTGGTGTGGCCGTGCTGGGCTGCAATATCCACGACCAGATGGTCGGCTGGATTGTGGTGGTGGACACCCCGTACTACGCCCGCACACCTGCCGCACCGGGCCGGGCGCAGATCGACAACGTGCCGCCCGGCACCTACACCTTGCGCACCTGGCACACGCGGTTGCCCGTGGGCGCGCCCGCGCAGGAGCAGGCGCTCACGGTGCCCGCCACGGGTGCTGCGGCGGCATCGGTGCGTTTGGCAGGGCTGCAGCCTTGAACCGGAAGAAGCTGTGCGAACTGGGGCGCAGCCTGATCTTGCGGCTGATTGGGCTCACGTTGCTGCTGTTGCTCATCGTGCAGGCTGCAGGTTTTGCCGTGGTGCGTGCCACCATCGAGCGCAATGCCCGTGCGCAGATTGCCCAGGCCCTGGACCTGGATGAAAACGTCTGGCGCCGTCTGTTGGAGCAGAACGCCGACAAGCTGCGCCAGGGTTCGGCCTTGCTGGCCGCCGACTACGGTTTTCGCTCGGCCGTGAATTCGGGCGACGAGGAGACCATCCAGTCGGTGCTCGAAAACCACGGCAACCGCATTGGCGCGGCGGTCACCGCGCTGCTGGGCACCGACCTGGAACTGCGCGCGGTCAGCCTGGCGGGCAACATGGAGGCGTTTCCAGCCACCTTGCGCGCGCTGGTGCCGCCGCTGGCCGCACAGCCGCAGGGCAGCCAGATCGCAGTGATGGGCGGCGTGCCCTACCAGTTCGTGATGGTGCCGCTGCGCGCACCGGTGGTCATTGGCTGGGTACTGATGGGGTTCCCGGTCAACCAGCCGCTGGCCGATGAGATGCGGCAGCTGCTGGCGGTGCACGTGGCGCTGGTCGTGAAGGGCGAGGACGGCAGGGCCAAGGTGCCCGTCAGCACGCTGCCGCCAGGCTCGCTGGCGCTGCTGCAGCGCGAGGGTGTTCCCTCGGGCGAGCTGCAGACGCCCGAGGGCATCCTGCTGGCGAGGGCCATTCGCCTGGACAGCGTGGGGGGCGAGGTGCAGGCGCTGCTGCTGCGGTCGGTGGAGGAAGTGCTCGCCCCCTACCGGCAGCTGCAGGTGCTGCTGGCCATCATCACCGTGGCGGGGGTGATGCTGTTTGCGGTGGGCACGGGGCTGGTCGCACAACGCCTGACCACGCCGCTGCGCTCGCTGCTGGCCGCCACGCAGCGGCTGTCGCGCGGTGAGTACGATGTGCCGCTGGAACACACCGACCGCAGCGACGAGATTGGCAACCTCGCACGTTCGTTCGATCACATGCGCAGGGACATTGCTGCGCAGCAAACCGAGGTCCGCCGCCTGGCCTATTGGGATCGCCTCACCGGCCTGCCCAACCGGGAGCGCTTTCGCGAGGCGGTGGTGTTGGCCATTGCACGCAGCACCGGCGGTGCGGTGCCCCCGCACCCGCTGGCCGTGCTCACGCTCGACCTGGACCGCTTCAAACACGTGAACGACGTGCTCGGCTATTCCTTTGGTGACCGCCTGCTGCAGGCGGTGGCCGAGCGGCTGCGCCAGCAGGTGCCATCGCCCGACAACATGGTCGCCCGCCTGGGCGGCAACGAGTTCGCCGTGCTGCTGCGGGGCGCCGATGCGGCCACCGCCCATGCCACGGCGTTGCGCATCACCCAATCGTTCGAAGAGCCGCTGGCCTTCGAGGACCAGACGGTGGACCTGAGCGCTGGCATTGGCATTGCCTGCTGGCCTGGCGATGCCGACGATGCCGACACGCTGCTGAGCCGTTCCGAGATCGCCATGTATGCCGCCAAGCGCAGGCTCAGCGGGGCACAGCAGTACGACGCCTCATTTGATTCGGCCAGCGCGCAGACCCTGTCGCTGCTGACCGAGCTGCGCCACGCGGTGGAGCACCACGAGCTGCGCCTGTACCTGCAGCCCAAGGTGCCGCTGCACGGGCAGCCCGGCCGGGCTGCCGAGGCCCTGGTGCGCTGGCAGCACCCGCAGCGCGGCCTGGTGCCGCCCATGCAGTTCATTCCGTTTGCCGAACAGACGGGGTTCGTGCGGCAGCTCACGCTGTGGATGTTCGAAGAGGTGGCGCGCCTGCTGGCCGACCCGCGCACCCAGGGCCTGGCGCTGCGGGTGTCGGTCAACCTGTCCACACGCGATCTGCTCGACCCGGAACTCAGCACCCGCCTTGCCGACATTCTGGTGCGCCATGGCGTGCCGGCCAGTGCCTTCTGCCTGGAGATCACCGAAAGCGCCATCATGGACGACCCCCAGCGCGCCGAGGCCATGCTCAACCGGCTGTCGGAGCAAGGCTTCAAGCTGTCGATTGACGACTTCGGCACCGGCTATTCCTCGCTGGCCTACCTCAAGCGCCTGCCGGTCCATGAGCTCAAGATCGACAAGTCGTTTGTGATGGGCATGGAGACGGGCGAGGACGACGCGATGATCGTGCGCTCGACCATCGACCTGGCGCACAACCTGGGGCTCACCGTGGTGGCCGAGGGGGTGGAAACCGCCGCCATTCTGGAGCGCTTGCGCACCTTGGCGTGCGATGAGGCGCAGGGCTATCACATTGCACGACCACTGCCGGTCGATGATTTCCTGGCCTGGCAAGAGGGGCAGGCGCATCAGGTGCGTCAGGAGTAAGTTTCTTTAGTTCTTGGTCTGCCAGGCCCCGCAGGCGAAAATACGCGCAATGTCTTCTCCTTCCAGTTCCCGCCCGCCTGCCGGCCCTGCTGCTGCCCCTGCGCCTGCTGCAAGCGCCAGCGCACCAGCGGCACCCGCAACCCGTCCTGTTCTCCGCCGTCCCGCCGTGGCCGCCAAAGCCGCTCCCGTCCGGCCCGCGCCGCCGCCGCGCGCTGCCAGGGCGCCCGCGCCCCCCAACTACCGCACGGCGTCGGGCTCGTTTGTTGCGCCCATCAAGCAAGCGCCCGAACGAGCGTCCGCGACGATCACCGCGAACGGCATGGTCAGCTCCCGCCTGAACAAGCGCATGGCCGAGCTGGGCCTGTGCTCGCGGCGCGAGGCGGACGACTGGATCGCCCAGGGCTGGGTGAAGGTCAATGGCCAGGTGGCCGCAATGGGCGTGCAGGTATTGCCTACCGACCGCATCGACGTAGACAAGGTTGCCCAGGGTTTCCAGGAGCAACGGGTCACCATCCTGCTGAACAAGCCCATCGGATATGTGAGCGGCCAGGCCGAGGATGGCCACACGCCCGCTGTGGCATTGATCAACCCCCGTACGCACTGGCGTGACGACCCCAGCCGCAACCGTTTTTCTCCGCCGCAGCTGCGTGGCCTGGCGCCTGCGGGGCGGCTCGATATCGACTCGGTGGGCCTCTTGGTACTGACCCAGGATGGCCGCGTGGCCCGGCAGATCATTGGTGAGGACTCCGAGATGGAAAAGGAGTACCTGGTGCGCGTCGTCTACCAGGCACCGGGTCAGGCGGTGCCACGCCATCCCAGTGAGCGCTCCGCGCCGCTGCAGGAGATTGACGAGCGCGATCCTGTCAGCACCAATGTGCAGGCGGTGTTTCCACCCGCGTTGCTGGCCCGGCTGCGCCATGGCCTGAGCCTGGACGGCGAGCCGCTCAAGCCCGCCAAGGTCGATTGGCAGAACCCCGAGCAACTGCGGTTTGTGCTGACGGAGGGCAAGAAGCGCCAGATCCGCCGCATGTGCGAGCTGGTGGGTCTCAAGGTGGTGGGGCTCAAGCGCATTCGCATCGGCCGCGTCACCCTGGGCAATCTGCCGGTGGGGCAGTGGCGCTACCTGTCTCCCAGCGAGCGGTTCTGAGTACCACCAGGCTCCCCGCGTCACCGCACTGCATCCCTTGAACGGAGCCTTCTCCATGCCTACCCCACCGCGACCGCGCGCTGATGCTGCCAACGCCGCCAAACTCCATCCGCTGCGCCAGTTGCGTGCGTCCGACTTGCGGGGAGTGGCGCGGTTGGCCACACAGGCCACCACGGGCATCAGCCGCGTGGCCGAGGGGGTGCACCAGTCGGTGCTGGGCACGCTGGGACTGCCTGGAGGGGCGCAGCCGGGCCAGGCGCGCGGCCTGACCGGGCTGGTCTACCAGAGCATTCGGGGCGTGACACGCTTGGTGGACGCGGGCCTGCAGGCAGGCCTGGCGCGGCTGGAGCCGTTTTTTGAACCCGATGCGCCGCTCACCGCAGTGCAGTGGGAGCGCGAGGCCGTGCTCGCCGCCCTCAACGGCGTGATGGGCGACCGCCTGCAGCGCGACGACAACCCACTGTGCACCCGCATGGGGTTCTACCGGGATGGGTTGCCTTTGGACCTGCCCGCCCTGGCCGCCAGCGGCGGGGCCACTGGCAAGCTCTTGGTGCTGGTCCATGGCCTGTGCATGAACGATCTGCAGTGGCTGCACCAGGGCCATGACCATGGCACCCACCTCGCGCAGGCGCTGGGCTATACGCCGGTCTACCTGCGCTACAACACGGGCCTGCACACGTCCGCCAATGGTGCCGAGCTGGCCGCCCAGCTGGAATCCCTGGTGGCGGCCTGGCCCGTGCCCGTGAAGGAGGTAGCGGTGCTGGCCCACAGCATGGGCGGCCTGGTGGCCCGCAGTGCCTGCCACCAGGCGGCGGCTGCGGGGCAGGGCTGGCTGGCGCTGCTGCGCCACCTCATATTTTTGGGAACGCCCCACCATGGCGCACCGCTGGAGCGCGCGGGGCACTGGGTGGACACCCTGCTGGGCAGCACGCCGTATTCCCGGCCGTTTGCCCGGTTGGCGCAGCTGCGCAGCGCGGGCATTACCGACTTGCGCCATGGCCATGTGCTGGAGGCCGACTGGCAGGGGCGTGACCGCTTCGTGCGGCACCCCGACCGGCGCACCCCCGTGCCCCTGCCCGAAGGGGTGGCTTGCCATGCTGTTGCCGCCACGCTGGCGGCGCGGCGCAGTCCGGCGGCCGAGCGGCTGGTGGGGGACGGGTTGGTGCCATTGCACAGTGCCCTGGGCATCCATGATGATGCGAAACGAACCCTGGGTTTTGCCAAGAGTCGGCAAGCCGTGTTCCACCGGATGGGCCACCTGGCGTTGCTGGGGGATGCGGGTGTGGCGCAGCAGCTGGAGCAATGGCTGCAGCCTGCGTGAAGACAAGCAAAAAACAGGCAACACGGCGGAACCGGAAAAGCGGTTCGGATGGCCTGTTTTTCCCCGCCAGCGGTCTTGCCGGGTGTGAGGCCACCGCTACCATTTGGCCACGAGATATGTAACAAGGAGAAGCTAGTGAGTGACGTGAAATACCGCCTGGTAACCCGCAGCGACTTTGACGGCCTGGTGTGCGCCGTGCTGCTCAATGAGCTCAACCTCATCGACGAGATCACCTTCGTCCACCCCAAGGACATGCAGGACGGCAAGATTGCCATCACCAGCCGTGACATCACCACCAACCTGCCCTATGTGCCCGGGGCCCATTTGGTGTTCGACCACCACGAGTCCGAAACCGTGCGCAATTCGGGGCGGCGCTCCGAAAACCACATCATCGAAGCCCATGCCCCCTCGGCAGCCCGTGTGGTCTACAACCACTACGGCGGCAAGGCGGCCTTTCCGCGCATCACCGACGAGATGATGGCGGCGGTGGACCAGGCCGACTCGGCCCAGTATTCGCGCGAAGACATCCTCGACCCCCAGGGCTGGGTGCTGCTGAACTACATGATGGATTCGCGCACGGGTCTCGGGCGCTTTCGCGAATTCCGCATCAGCAACTACGCACTGATGATGGATCTCATCCAGTACTGCCGCGACCACACCATTGAAGAGATCCTGGCCCTGCCCGATGTGCAGGAGCGCGTGCAGCTTTACCGCGAACACGCCCCCAAGGCCCAGGAGCAGTTGCAGCGCTGCGCCATCCGCATCGGCAAGCTGGTCGTGCTCGATCTGCGCGAGGAGGACACCATCTGGGCCACCAACCGTTTCATGATCTACGCGCTGTTCCCTGACTGCAACATCTCCATTCACGTGATGTGGGGGTTGCAAAAACAGAACACGGTGCTGGCCACCGGCAAGTCCATCCTGGACCGCAGCAGCCAGGTTCACATCGGCAACCTCATGCTGGAGTTTGGGGGCGGTGGGCATGCGGCAGCGGGCACCTGCCAGGTGGCCAATGACAAGGCCGACCAGATCCTGCAGTCGCTGGTGCAGCGCATCACGCTGGAAGGCTGACGGGGCAGGCCGCCACAAGGCCCGCATGGTTTGCATTCAACCGGAATGCCAGGCTGGAAGCTGCCGACAGTGCTGTAGCGCGGCAAGGCACGTCGCACCAGTGATCCCTTGCGCTTCGCGCCACCCACGGCGCACGAAGCTGGCGCGGCCCAGGCCAGTGCTCCCGCGCAAGGGCCGCCCCGCCGCGCTGGGAGCGTCCCCCTCCCGGCTCGCGCAGCGAGGCGAGAGAGGGGGAAGGCGCGAAGCGACTCAGGGGGTGTTTCACTTCAGTCGTCGCTCAGCAGCGCGCGGTAGATGGCGGCGCCCAGCAGTGCGCCTGCAATGGGCGCGGCCCAGAAGACCCACAGTTCCGACAGCGCATAGGCTGGGCCAAACAGCGCCGGACCGGTGCTGCGGGCCGGGTTGACCGAGGTGTTGGTCACCGGGATGGAGATCAGGTGGATGAGCGTGAGGCACATGCCGATGGCCAGCCCGCCAAAGCCGCTCGCCGCACGTTTGGCCGTGGCGCCCAGGATCACGATGAGGAAGATGGCTGTCAGCACGACCTCCGTCACCACGGCGGCCATCAGCCCATAGCCGCCTGGGGAGTGTTCGCCATAGCCGTTGGTGGCAAAGCCCCCGATGTCTGCGCCCGGCTTGCCCGTGGCAATGAGGTACAGCACGGCCGCTGCAGCAATGGCGCCCAGCACCTGGGCCACCACGTAGCCCGGCAGCTCGGACGCCTTGAACCGGCCCCCCAGCGCCAACCCTACCGACACGGCAGGGTTGAAATGCCCGCCCGAGATCGGCCCCAGCGCATAGGCCCCGGTCAGCACCGTGAGGCCAAAGGCCAGGGACACGCCGACAAAACCGATACCCAGCTGCGGGAAGGCGGCAGCCAGCACGGCGCTACCGCAACCGCCAAATGTCAGCCAGAACGTGCCGAGGAACTCGGCGGACCATTTTTTCAGGGATGTGGGCATGGCAAGAGGGCTCCGGAGGAAGGGGGGCAGAGGATGGGAAGGCGGCATCGCACCGAGCGCCTTCGGTGGCGTGCATCTTATGGGGTCTAAATGACAGAAAATGCTGTCAAATGCCTGCAAATTGTCAACAATCTTCAGCGCCGAAATGGCTGTGCGGGATGGCTTCGGTGCGGGCCGCGGGTGGTGAGGGGCGTGCGCCGCACAGTGCAACCCTTGAAATCACCGAGTCCGCCCCGAGGTGAACACGCGCGAATGCCTTTCCTGGCCTCCTGGGCGTGAAACGCGTTCTTTTTGCACCTTACACAGCAACCTCCAAGACACCATGAGCACAAAACAAACCCTGTCTTTCCAGGCCGAAGTAGCGCAACTGCTGCACCTGGTCACCCATTCGCTGTATTCCAACCAGGAGATCTTCCTGCGCGAGCTGATCTCCAACGCGTCGGACGCCTGTGACAAGCTGCGTTTTGAAGGCCTGAACAACTCCGCGCTGTTTGAAGACGCCCCCAACCTCGAAGTGCGGGTGACCTTCGACAAGGCCGCCAAGACGCTGACCATCACCGACAACGGCATCGGCATGAGCCAGCAAGAAGCCATCGACCACCTGGGCACCATCGCCAAAAGCGGCACCAAGGACTTCATGGGCCGTCTCTCAGGCGACCAGAAGCAAGATGCCCAGCTCATCGGCCAGTTCGGCGTGGGCTTTTACTCCGGCTTCATCGTGGCCGACAAGATCACCGTGGAATCGCGCCGCGCGGGACTGACGGCCGAAGAAGGGGTGCGCTGGATCAGTGGCGGCACGGGCGACTTCGAGGTGGAAACCATCACCCGCGCCCAGCGCGGCACCAGCATCATCCTGCACCTGCGCGACGACGCCGAGGAATACCTCAACGCCTGGAAGCTCAAGCAGGTCATCGCCAAGTATTCCGACCACATCAGCCTGCCCATCCTGATGGAAAAGGAAGAGTGGAAAGACGGCGAGCTGATCAACCCCAATGACGAAAACGGCGGCCGCCAGCCCGGCGGCATGGTCAAGACCGGCGAGTGGGAAACCATCAACAAGGCCAGCGCCCTGTGGACGCGCCCCAAGAAGGACATCACCGAAGAGCAGTACGCCGAGTTCTACAAAACCATCAGCCACGACCACGAGGCTCCGCTGACCTGGGCGCACAACCGAGTGGAAGGCAACACCGAGTACACGCAGCTGCTGTACATCCCCGCCAAGGCGCCGTTTGACCTGTGGAACCGCGACAAGAAGGCCGGCGTGAAGCTGTACGTGAAGCGTGTGTTCATCATGGACGACGCCGAGGCGCTGATGCCCACCTACCTGCGTTTTGTGAAGGGCGTGATCGACTCCGCCGACCTGCCGCTGAACGTGAGCCGCGAGCTGCTGCAGGAAAGCCGCGACGTGCGTGCCATCCGCGAAGGCTCGACCAAGCGCGTGCTCTCGATGCTGGAAGATCTGGCCAAACACGACAAGCACGACACCGCCGCCAATGCCGACGGCGTGACCGATGTGGTGGATGCCGACGACAAGGCCAAGGAAGGCAAGTACACGCAGTTCTACAGCGAGTTTGGCGCCGTGCTCAAGGAAGGCCTGGGCGAGGACTTTGGCAACCGCGAGCGCCTGGCCAAGCTGCTGCGCTTTGCCAGCACCACCAGCGACGCCGTGACGGTGGGCTTTGCCGACTACAAGGCCCGCATGAAGGAAGGCCAGGAGGCGATCTACTACATCACCGCCGACACCCTGGCCGCTGCCAAGAACAGCCCACAGCTCGAAGTCTTCAAGAAGAAGGGCATCGAAGTGCTGCTGATGACCGACCGCGTGGACGAGTGGGCGCTGAACTACCTGCACGAGTTTGACGGCACCCCGCTGCAAAGCGTGGCCAAGGGCGCGGTCGACCTGGGCACGCTGCAGGACGAAGCCGAGAAGAAGGCGGCCGAGGAAGCTGCCGAAGCCTTCAAGCCTGTGCTGGCCAAGCTGAAAGAAGCGCTCAAGGACAAGGCCGAAGACGTGCGCGTGACCACCCGCCTCGTCGATTCACCCGCCTGCCTGGTGGTGCAGGACGATGGCATGAGCACCCAGCTGGCGCGCATGCTCAAGCAGGCTGGCCAGCAGGCGCCCGAGACCAAACCTGTGCTGGAGGTGAATGCCGAGCACGCGCTGGTCAAGAAGCTCGATGGCAGTGTGCACTTCCACGACCTGGCGCACATCCTGTTTGACCAGGCCCTGCTGGCCGAGGGCGGCTTGCCTGAGGACCCCGCCGCGTATGTGAAGCGCGTGAACGCCTTGCTGGTATAAAAACTGGCTCTCTTCCGTTTCGGGTGGAACACTACAGTTCAAATAAATCCATTGACACCCCCTGAACAGGAGCCCTCCCGATGCAAGAAGCGTTGTTCTGCCAAGCGTTGGGGCTGGCCGCGCCCTGGGCTGTGGAGCGTGTTGCACTGGATGTCGAGCGCAGCCGCATCGACCTGTACGTGGTCTGGCAATCGGGCAGTGCCGCCTGCCCCGTTTGCGCCGCAGCTGAGCAGAAACTGCATGACCACCGCCAGCGCAGCTGGCGGCATCTTGATTTCTTTCAGTTCGAAGCCTACGTGCACTGCGCGCTGCCTCGCGTGTCATGCAGCGCCTGCAGCTCTACGACCCAGCTGAGTGTTCCCTGGGCGCGAGAGGGCAGCCGCTTCACGCTCATGTTCGAGGCTCTGGCTCTGACGCTGGCCCGTGAGATGCCGGTGGCCGCGTGTGCACGCATCCTGCGCTGTGCGGACAACGCCTTGTGGCGCCAGATCGATGCCCATGTCAGCTTGGCGCGCGCCAAGGAGAGCTACGCGGGTGTGGCGGTCATCGGTATCGATGAGACCAGCTGCGCCAAAGGCCACAGCTACATCACCCTGGTGCACGATCTTGAGCGGGCGCGACTGATCTACGCCACACCCGGCAAGGATGCCAGCACCGTGCAGCGCTTTGCGGCGGACCTCAAGAGCCACCAAGGCAGGCCCGAAGCCATCCAGGTGGTGTGCATGGACATGTCCAAGGCCTTTATCGCAGGAGCAGGCCAGCACTTGCCCCAGGCGGCCATTGCCTTTGATGGCTTTCATGTGGTGCAGATGGCCAACCGGGCAGTGGACGCAGTGCGGCGGGAAGAGGCCCGGGGCGAGCGCTGGCTCAAGAAGACCCGTTGGTGCTGGCTCAAGGACAAAGCCAAGTGGACGGACAAAGAGCAGGCAAAGATGGATTGGCTGCCTCGCACCCGATTGAAGACCGCCAGGGCGTGGCGGATGAAGGAGGCGCTGCGCGATGTTTACAGGAACTCAGACGCGGATGCCGCCAGCAGTGCACAGGCACTCAAGAAATGGCTGCACTGGGCGCAACGCAGCCGCTTGCAGCCCTTCAAGGACTTGGCCAAGACCATCCAGCAACACTGGGCGGGAATACTCCAGGCGTTTGATGCTTCTCATCTGCACACCGGCTATGTGGAGGCGGTGAACTCACTGTTGCAAGCAGCTAAGGCCAAGGCGCGTGGCTATGGCACCACCGATCACTTCATCGCCATGGCGTTCTTGATTGCTGGCAAGCTCACTCACCTGCCAGGCAGTCCTTTGCGAAAAGCAAGGGCCTGACCATGGCTCTGGTGGGGAATGTGGCGTTCCACCCGAAATGGAAGAGAGCCTAAAAACTAAGGCCAAATCGGCATCTGGCGCTCGTCCATAAAGCGCTAAGTGCTATAAAAATAATAGTAAAAACCGGTGGTGCCTGGCACCACCGTTTTTTTTATGGACATTCCAAAGCCGCTCAATCTTCGGGCTGGGCCTGCTCCAGGATGCGGCTGTGTGCCTGGTTGCGTTCCTGCGAGGGGGTGTCGATCAGCTCCTTGAGCGCGCCCTCTGGCAAACGCAGTCCCTTGCGCCGGTCGTTCTTGACCGGCAGGTTGCGCCAGCCCGACAGCACCAGCCAGTCCCACAGCTCCCTGGGCAGCGGATGGGTGACGGCCATCTTGACCTGCCCCCGCAGGATCACGGTGCCCACGGCGGGCAAAGGCCCCACGGGGGCGGGCTTGCGCTTCTGGCGAATGGAGAGGAGCGTGCGAAACATGTCCTTCATGGGTGGGCCAACTCGCGGTAGATCGAAGATGGCGCAGCATAGCCCAGGGGCCCCCAGCCGGTCCACCACCCGTGCTGCCAACCGGGGTGGCGTGCACCCGTGGTGCAAACAATACGCAATACCGTTCGCAACCGTTAACGATTGTTGCCGCGCGGATTGCGCCCCCGTCCGTCGATAAATTCCAACCCAGCCTTGGTCCGTGGCGGCCACGGTACATCCACGCACTCCCTGCATTTTTTGCCAGCCCCTCGGGGCCTGGTGAGGTTGCGGCGTGGCCGGAAGTCGGAGCCATTCACCTCAGGAGTATTTTGATGCTTTATCGATTGACGCGATCTTGGGAGGGCGCATGCGCCTTCTGGCGCGCGCGCACATCCAGTGGGCCCGCGCAGCCTGCTACAAGCCCTGCGCACAGCGCGGTACGCCGCTTCCGCTGGCTCTTGCTGGCGGGTGGCCTGTTTGCGGGTGCAGCCATGGCACAGTCTGCCGACCTGGTGGTCAACCATGCGGATTCGCCGGACCCTGGGCCCGCAGGCGGCATCTTCACGTACACGCTGCGCATCGACAACAACGGCCCCAACGGCGCCACCGGCGTCACGCTGACGGACACACTCCCCGTGGGCTCCACGTTCGTGGATGTGGCCACCACCGCAGGCACCTGCAGTCAGGCGGCTGGTGTCGTCGATTGCACGTTGGGCAATATCCCGTTCAACAGCAACCAGACCGTGACCATCCGGGTGCGGCTGCCTTCCGCCGGGGTCTGGACCAACACCGCCACGGCTGGCAGCGCCACGACCGATCCCAACACCAGCAACAACGTTAATAGCATCCAGGACACCACCGCCACGCAGGCGGCCGACCTTGCGCTGGTGGCGACACCTTCTGCCGCCAACGTGGTGGCCGGCCAGGCCTACAGCTACGCGCTGCAGGCTGCCAACAACGGCCCGAATGCCGCCGATGGCAGCCAGCGCATCATCTTCACGGTGCCGGCTGGCGCGTCGATCCGGTCCACGCCCACGGGCACGGGCTGGTCTTGCACGGCGTCAGGCGCCTATCCGCTCAACAGCGGTACGGTCACCTGCACCCGCGCCAGCTCGCTGGCCAATGGCGCGTCCACTGGGGTGCTGACGGTACCAGCCGTGTCCAACACCAACGGCACGGTGACGGCAGCCTTCGCGGTGAGCGGCTTGAAGCCTGACAACTCCACCATGCCCGACGGCAACACAGCCAACAACACCGCCACGGTGGACGTGAGTTCCACCGCCGGCGCGGACGTGTCCATCACCAAGACCCGCAACATCGCCAACGTGGCGGTGGGCTCCAACGTGGTCTACACGCTCACCCCGCGCCTGAACGGCGGCGTGTCCCTGGCGGGCGAACTGATCACGGTAACCGACACCCTGGATCCGGGGCTCACGCTGGTTTCGGCGGTCGGTACGGGTTGGACCTGCAACACTGCAATTGTTTGTACCCGTGCGGGCTACGCGGGTGCCAATTTCACCAATATGCCCACGATCACCATCACGGCGACCGCCACGGCTCCCGGCACGCTGACCAACACGGCGGGCATCAGCACGCCCGTGACTGACCCCGACCTCGGCAACAACTCTGCCAGCATCAACGTCGCCGCCAGCAATGACGCCGACATGCAGATGACAAAAACCGCCAATATCAATCCGGTGGTTCCCAACGTGCCCTTCAACTACACGCTGACTGCGCGCAATACTGGTCCACTGGCGGTGCCTAGCGGCCAGGCTATCACGGTGGGCGACGTCGTGCCCTCGGGAGTGACCCTTCAGTCGGCCAGCGGTACCGGATGGGCTTGCGACGCGTTGCCCTTTGCGGGTAACGGCGTGACGACCTGGGGCTGCACGCGCAGCGACGGTTTGAACCCCAACACCAATGCAACCCCTCTGGTCGTCACGGCCATCCTGACCGGTGCCGGTGCCGCCGTCAATAACGCCTGCGTGTCGCTGGGCGGTGGAGGCCGTGTGGACAGTAACGCAGGCAACAACTGCGCTGGCGCCTCCGTGACTGCCACGGCGACTGGCACCGATCTGCGCGTGGTGTCCAAGACCGCCGTACCCAACCCTGTGGTGGCGGGCCAGAACCTTACCTATGTCATCACGGTCGATAACGCGGGCCCGAACTCCGCCGACAACGTGACGGTCACCGACACCCTGGGCAGCCTGCTGAGCACGGGCGGCTTCCAGTCCGCAGCGGCTTTGCAAGGCAGCTGCACCACTTCTCCCAATGCCAGCGCTGCCGGTGTGGACCTGACCTGTAACCTGGGCACGCTGAACGCGGGTGCGCAGGCCACGGTGACGGTGGTCGTGCGCCCCACCATCGCGACCACGGGCAACCGCATCAACACGGCCAGCGTGCGCTCGCCGGATATCGGCGACACCAACCCGACCAATAACAGCGGCAGCGTGACCAGCCAAGTCACGGCCATGGTGGACCTGGTGGCCTCCAAGACCGCCACGCCCCTGAGCGTGCCCGCTGGCGCACCGATCACCTTCGTGGCCACGGTGCGCAACAACGGCCCCTCGACCGCCCAGAACGTGCAAGTGGTGGATAACCTGCCCGCCAACGCTGCCTTCATCAGCGCCAGCGCCTCCGGCGGCGGCAGCTGTACGACGCCTGCCGTGGGTGCCCCGGGTGGCACGCTGACCTGCACCTGGGGCAGCATCGTTAGCGGCTCGCAGAACACCGTGACCTATCTGTTGCGGCCGCTCGGCACGGCGGCAGGCGGCACGGTGGTCAACACCGTGAACGTGTCCACGTCCACGGCGGAGTCCGATCTGACCAACAACTCGGCCACCACCACCACCGCGGTCACTGCCGCGCAGCTGGACATCCTGGTGAACAAGGTGGACAGCGCTGACCCGGTAGACCTGGGCCAATCGACGACGTACACCATCACTGTGAACAACAGCGGCCCGTCGTTCGGCACCAATGTGGTGATGACCGACATCTTCCCCGCACCGGGCTCCTCGCCCACGGCCACCTTCAGCTACCAGGGCGCGCTCACGGTGAATGCAGGCGGCGCGTGTACCGAACCCACGATGGGGGCGACCAGCGGCACGCTGACCTGTAGCTTTCCGGGGCTGAGCAGCGGCCAGAGCGCCACCATCACCTACGTCATGCGCGCGGATACCCTCACCGTGGCAGGCGCGACGAGTGGCACGGCCTTCAACCAGGCCAGCGTGGTGGTGGAAGAGACCGAGACCACGATGGCCAATAACGTGGTGACCCACGACACCACCGCACGCCGTTTTACCGTGGCGACCGATCTGGCGCTGAGCAAGACTGCAGCCGCAGGGCCCCTGGCCCCGGGTGCCGCGATTGACTACACGCTGGTGGTCACCAACAACGGCCCGTTGGCCAGCGATGGCGCCCAGGTGGTGGATGTGTTGCCACCGGGAGTCACCTTCGTGTCCGGCACGGGCTGCGTCAATGCTGCCGGTACCGTGCGCTGCGCAGTGGGCGCACTGGCGGTGGGGGCGTCGCGGACCTTCACGATCAGCACCACGCTGGCGTCGCCCTACAGCGGGGCGCGCCCCCTGGTCAATACGGCCACGCTGGACGCACCGGGCGACACGAACCCCGGCAACAACACCGCCAGCGCGCCAACGGCGGTGTCGAACCTGCCTGCCAGCAGCATTCCCACGCTGTCGGAATGGGGCATGATTTTGCTGGCTGCATTGCTGGGCCTGATGGCCTGGCAGCACCCTGCCATGGGCCGCCGCCGGTAGCCCGACCGCCACCGCCGTCGCGATCCCTTCGCGGCGGCGGGCTGTACGCCAAAAGGCCAGCACGCTGCAAAGCGTGCTGGCCTTATTTTGTTGTTCAGGGAAGGAGCAGGTGGCGGCTTGTGCGCCGTCCTGCGCGCGGCGTTTCAGCCGCGTGGGTCCGCCAGGGCCACCGTGTCTACCGTGTCCAGCCGGTACCCCATGCCATAGATGGCCGTGATCGCATAGCCGTGGGCCTGCTGCGTCAACTGCAGCTTGGTGCGCAGGCGTGAAACGTGGGTGTCGAGCGAGCGTGAAGGTGCTTCGCTGCGCTCGCCCCACACCGCTTCGCGCAGGTGCGCGCGCGACAACAGGCGGCCCGCGTTGCGGAACATGAAAAGGGCGAGTTCGTATTCCAGGTTCTTCAGCGCCAGTGTCTCGCCGTGCAGGGACAACAGCCGCTTCTCCGGATCGAACCGGTAGGGGCCGAAGACCAGCTGCTGGCCCATGGCCTGCGGGTACGCCCGCCGCAGCAAGGCCGCAACGCGGGCGACCAGCTCCCCCACACGCAGGGGTTTGACCATGTAGTCGTCCGCGCCCCGGTTGAGCGCTTCGATCACGTCACGTTCTTCATTGCGGCGTGTGACCAGCAGGATGGGCAGTTGCTGGCCGACCATCTCGCGCAGGCGCTGGATGACCTCGATGCCGTCCATGTCCGGCAGGTGCCAGCCAGAGATCAGCAGGTCAAAGGTTTCATGCCGTGTGTCCTTGAGCAGGCTCGCACCGCTGGTATAGAAATGGCAGATATGGTGGTGGCGCTCAAGGGCGCTCCGGATCATGTCGGGCAAGAGGGGGTCGTCGTGCAGGACGGCAATGCGCATGGTGTCGGTCTTCGGGCGCAAGCGCCCTTCGCAAGTCAGAAAACGCCTTTCCAGGAAGGCGTCTCTGGATGTTGCGCGACATCGCTCCCCTGTGCACACGGGTTGACAATCGTTTGCAATGCCCGGGCGCCTCTGGCACCTCTCCGGGGCGCCGCAGCGGCCTGCACCACAACACACCGCAGCGCAGGCGGCTCAGTGCGCGTTCATCTCACGCCACCAGGGGCTCTTCCTGCATGGCCTCAATCTGCTCGATCAGCATGTCCACCTGCCCGCGCCAGTAGTCGCTGGTGCCAAACCACGGGAAGTTGACGGGAAAGATTGGGTCCTGCCAGCGGCGTGCGAGCCAGGCGCTGTAGTGGATGAGGCGCAGGGTGCGCAGCGGCTCGATGAGCGCCAGCTCGCGGCGGTCGAAGCTGCGGAACTGCTCGTAGCCGTCGATCAGCGCCCCGAGCTGGTGGGTGCGCTGGCGCCGGTCGCCCGAGAGCAGCATCCACAGGTCCTGCACGGCCGGGCCCATGCGGGCGTCGTCCAGGTCCACAAAGTGGGGGCCGCCCCGGCCCCACTCGTCCAGTGGCGTCCACAGGATGTTGCCGGGGTGGCAGTCGCCATGCAGGCGGATGGGGGTGGCATCTTTCAAGGAAAAATGGCCTTCTCCGCGCTCCTGGTGGATGTTGTTTGCTATCAATTTAAGAGCTGTATCGCACTGTGTTTTCCACGCGGCGGCCACGTCGAGCGGGATGATGTCGTTGCCCAGCAGCCAGTCGCGCGAGGCCTGGCCGAAGGTCTCCAGGTCCAGCACCGGCCGGTGCACAAACGGTTGGGCCGCACCTACGGTGTGGATGCGCGCCAGAAAGCGGCCGATCCATTCCAGCACCTCGAAGTCATCCAGCTCGGGCTGGCGCCCGCCGCGCCAGGGGCTGACGGAGAACGCAAAGCCATCGTGCTGGTGCAAAGTGGTGCCGTTCAGCACCAGCGGGCCCACGGCGGGCACTTCGGCGGCCATCAGCTCGGCGGCAAAGGTGTGTTCTTCGAGGATCTGGGCCTCAGACCAGCGGCCAGGGCGGTAGAACTTGGCCACCACGCGCTCGCCGTCTTCCAGCGTGGCCTGGTACACCCGGTTTTCGTACGACGACAGGGCCATGAGGCGGCCATCGCCATACAGGCCCACGCTGGCCAGCGCGTCCAGCACCTGGTCGGGGGTGAGGCGGGCGTAGGGATGTAGGTCGTTCGAGGCGTTGGCAGCGGTGTCGGGGGGCAATGGGGTCATGCCCCATTGTCGCCGCCATGCCCTTGACGGCCGGGCATAGCGTTTCAGCCAGGCAGCATCGTCGCGATATGTCCGGCGCGCGGGTCGCCGCTGCCCGCCAGCACGCTCGCAAACAGCGCCTGCGTGGCCTGGGGCCCTGTATGGTGCTGCACCACCAGCCAGGGCTGCGGCCCGGCCGACACGGCGGTGCTGAACTGGTTCCACGCCGCCACCAGGCGCTCGTTCAGGCCCTGAGCGCCCCAGTCGGTGTTGCGCTTCTTGACCTGGGCGGGGGCGAAGAACATCACCGGGCGCGGGCCGGGCAACTGGCCGGCGCCGCCCAGGTCCTGCACGTGGCTGGCGCCCACCGAGCAGCTGTAGGCCAGGCCCGTGAAGTGGGCGTGGATGCGCTGGCGCAGGCCCACGCTGCCCGCAAAGTCGATGTACACGCTGGGCGTCGCGCCGTCGATCTGGTCCAGTGTGTCGTAGGTGACCACGCGGCTGTAGCAGCCCAGGCTTTCGCAAAACGCCACATTGCCCGGCGAGGTGAGGCCAATGACCTCGATGCCGTCGCGCTGCGCCAGCTGGAAGGCGGTGCCGTAGGCCGTTTTGCTCGACGCGCTGGACAGCAGCATGCGCTGGGCGCCAAAGAACTGCTGGTCGGCCAGAAAATCGTCGATGAGCCACGAGGTGATGAACAGCGGCCGCAGCAGCGCCTGCACGTCCTCGTTGTCGGCGCGGTACAGCCCGTCGGTGCCGGTGCGCAGGTAGTGGTTGTAGACCGCATGCAGGCCCGCGCGGTGGGCGGCGCCGTCACTGAAGCCCGTGGGGTTGACGCGCTGGGGCGACAGCACGGCCTGACTGGCCATGGGCCAGTAGCCATAGAGGCGCTCGCCCACGGCCACCTCGGGGTGCTGTGACTCTGTCACCGTGCCAAAACCCCACACGGGCACGATGCCCCAGCCCGCTTCGCCGGTGGGGAAGAACTGCCAGTAGTTCAGCATGTCGCCCAGCGCGGCGTAGGTGATGTTGTTGGCCGTGAGGGCGAACGACTCGACCCGCACGCGGACCTGGCCGCCTTCCAGCGGGGTGTCGTCGGCGGTCAACAGGCGGGTGCTGGCCAGGTTGTCCTGGCGCACGAGGAGGGTGGTGGTGCTCATGCCGCCACGCTAAACGAAAGCCCGGCGCGGCTCAAGCGGGCCGCGCCACCTCGGCGACAGCGGGGCCCACTTCTTGAACAGGCGCTTAGCCCGGGAACGTCTGGCCCAGCTGCTCGAACGGCAGCGCCTGTTTGACCAGGATGACGGTGCAGGGCGCATCACGCGCCACGCGGATGGGCACGGTGTCGATGAAGCGCTGCATCTGCAGCCCGTGGGTGGCGGCGCCCAGGATCATCATGCTCACGTGGTTGCTGGCTGCATAGCGCACCAGCGCCTGGGCCACGTCGCCCGCTTCGAGCACGTGGTAGCTCACGGTGTGCCCGGTCAGGTCCAGGGCCTGGGTCCACTGGCGCAGGCGGGCCATGTGCTGGCGGTGCAGCGTGGTTTCACTGCGCTCGCTGTCGCTGGTGCTGCTGGCGCTGGGTGAGATCACCGTCACGCAGGCCAGCCGCGCGCCGGGGCGGATGCCCAGCGAGCGGGCCACGGCCTGGCGCAGCGAGTACAGCGTGGCATCGCTCACATCGGCATGGGGCACGGCGACCATGAGGATGGGTGTGTCTTCGATCTGCGCTGACGGCAGCGGGCTGGGGGTGTAGTGCATGCCCGCCGCACGCAGCCAGCGCTTGAAATGGGTGGAGAGCGGCGTGCGCTCGGTGCGTTCGCCGCGTTCGGTGATGCGCACCTGCTCGGGGTGGGACAGGTCGAACGCCAGGTGGGCGGCCGAGGGGTAGCGGTGGGAGGCCTCGGGCTCCAGGCAGCGCAGGATGACCTCCTGCAGCCAGGGCGGGATGTCGGCGCGGTGCTTGCGCGGTGGCGCGGGTGTCATCCACAGGCGCTGGCGCATGCCGCCGCTGGTGGTCGGGGCGCCAAAGGGCAGCTCGCCCGTGGCCAGCTCGTACAGCATCACGCCGATGGCAAAGATGTCGCTGCGCGGGTCGCCGCGCACGCCCACCACCTGCTCGGGGGCGATCCACGCGGGCGAGCCCACGGCCTGGCGCATTTCCTCGGCCAGCAGGTCGGGGTAGTGGGCGTGGCACGAGAGGCCAAAGTCCAGCAGCACGGCCGTGCCATCTTCTTTGATGAGCACGTTGGCCGGTTTGAGGTCGAGGTGGCACACGTTCTGCTGGTGCAGGCTGTGCGCCGCGCGCGCGGTGGCTGCGCCCAGGCGAGCTATTGTTTCGATGTCGCAGTGGTCGGGGGCATCCAGCCAGTGCTGCAGCGTCTGGCCGGGGATGTACTCCATCACCAGGTAGGGCAGGCGCACCAGGTCGCCCGCCGCCACATAACGCGGCACATGCGGGCCACTGAGCACGGGCAGGATCTGCAGCTCGACCTCGAAGCTCACGATGTTCTCGGCGCCATCGCCCGCCGTCATGCGCGGGATCTTCATCGCCATGGCAAAGCCGGTGCTGCGGCCTTCCTGTGCGTAGTCCACCGCATAGATGTGCGCCATGCCGCCCGCGTGGATGCAGTCCACCACGCGAAAGCCGTCGATCTCGGTGCCGGGTTCGAGCAGTTTCATTGACCATGCTCCAGCCTGTCGGCATAGAACGCGGGCAGTCCTGCCGCGCGGATGGCGGCGGCGGCGGCCAGGTGGTCGTAGGGCACGCGGTAGAAGGTGATCTGTTTGGCGGTGTCGTCGAACACGGCATACATGGCGCGCGCATCGCCGTCGCGCGGCTGGCCCACCGAACCCACGATGGCGAGCCACTGGCGGTGTGGCGGCACGGGCACGGGCACGCCGGGCTCGGGGGCAAAACGCATGAGCTTGGCGGTGGGCGTGAGGAAGTACAGCACCTGTTCGTGCACATGGCCGCTGAACACATAGCGGATGGCGGGGTCGAGGGCCTGGGCCGCCGTCATGCTGCGCTCGGCGGCGTTGGAGTCTTCCACATAGCGCCACTGGGCGGGCATGTCGGCGCTGGCGTGCACCAGCAGTGCGCTGTTGCCCAGCCGGGCGGTGAGCGGCAGCGATTGCAGAAACGCGATGTGGCTGTTGCCCAGCTGGTCGTGCGTCCATTGCGCGCCCAGCTCGCTGCGGTTGCGTGGGTTGGCGGGCGGCGCCAGGGCCATGGCGTCGTGGTTGCCCAGCACACACAGGGCGCCCTGCTGGGCCAGGTCGCGCACCTCCTCCACCACGGACACGGGCTCGCCACCGTAGCCCACCAGGTCGCCCAGCAGCGCAAACTGCTCGGCGCCCTGGGCGCGGGCGTGTTGCAGGCAGGCGGTGAGGGCCTGGCGGTTGGCGTGGATGTCGGACAGCAGGGCGATTTTCATGGTGTTGTCTCCAACCCCATCATCGCGCGCATGGCTGAATGGCAGCTTGCAGGTCGCCGTGCTTTCCCTGATTCAAAGAAAAAATAGCTGCCACCGTCCTTCTATAGGGCAGTGGCAGCTATTGATTTGATAGCTCAGAGGCTGCGCTGTACGGCGGGTTTTTTGTCCAGCGCCAGCACCAGGCCCAGCGCGATGATCGCGGGCAGCGCCTGGCTGAAGAAGATCTTGGGCGCTGCGGTGGCGGCACCAAACACCCCGGCCACGATCACGCAGGCCAGGAAGAAGATCTTGAACACCCGGTTGCCGGTGAACAGCCCCCAGAACAGGCCTGCCGCCAGAAAACCGTTGTACAGCCCCTGGTTGGCCGCCAGCGTGGTGGTGGCGTCCGCCAGCTCCTGGGTAAGGTTGAAGGTTTTCATGCCCAGGGGCTTGTTCCAGAAGAACATTTCGAGCACGAGGATGTACACATGCTCGATGGCCACCAGGGCCACCGCGATGCGGGGAAGCAACTGGCGGCCCATGGCTTACACCAGCGTGATGGTCACGTCGATGTTGCCGCGCGTGGCGTTGGAGTAGGGGCAGACCTGGTGGGCTGCGTCCACCAGCTTCTGGGCGGTTTCCTTGTCCAGGCCGGGCAGGCTGATGGCCAGGCGGGCGGCGATGCCGTAGGCGTTCGGGATGGGGCCCAGGTCCACTTCGGCGTCGATGGACACGTCCTGGGGCACGGGGATGCCGATCTTGCCGCCCACCGCCTTCATGGCGCCGATGAAGCAGGCTGCGTAGCCGGAGGCAAACAGCTGTTCGGGGTTGGTGCCGGTGCCGGCCGTGCCGGGCGAGGACAGCTTGACTTCCAGGCGGCCGTCATCGGTCTTGGCGGCGCCATCGCGGCCACCGGTCACGTGCGACTTGGCGGTGTACAGGACTTTTTCGAGCTTGGTCATGGTGTCTTCCTTGCGGTTGTTGCCCACTGGCGGGCGGTGGAGGGAATCGGTGTTTGTGTTGTCTGCAGGCCGTCAGCGTTGCTCGCTGAGCCGGTCCCGCAGTTGCTTGAGTTCGGTGGTCAGGGCCGTCAGCTCGGCAATCGAGCACTGGCTGCTTTGCAGCACACAGGGCGGGATGGCCTCGGCCTGGTCGCGCAGTGCGCGGCCTTGCGACGTGAGGGTGATGCGCACGCGGCGCTCGTCCTGCACATCGCGCAGCCGGGCAATGTGGCCCTGCGCCTCCAGGCGCTTGAGCAGCGGCGTGAGCGTGCCGGAGTCGAGAAACAGGCGCTCGCCCAGCTCGGACACCGTCACGCCATCCTGTTCCCACAGCACCAGCATCACGAGGTACTGGGGGTAGGTCAGGCCGATCTGGTCGAGCAGCGGTTTGTACAGCTTGGTCATCGCCAGCGAGGCGGAATACAGCGCAAAGCAGACCTGGTTGTCCAGCCGCAGGATGGCGGGGCTGGGAGTGTGGGGTGTGCTGTGGCTGGGCATGGGGTGAATTGTGGGTGTGAATTCAATTGTGCGCAATTGAATTGTGAAAAACTTTGTTAATGGATGGGATTGTGTGGGTGGGGGAGCGGCGCCGCGCCATCGGTGCTATTCGCGCGCTCCGCTGGCGCATGCGGGGGTGCCGCGTCCACGGCGCCCTCAGAGGGTGCTATCAATAGTGAAGCTGCTAGCGCATGATTTATCTGCGCTAGCGGTCGATTTGGCTTGAAATCTGGCGCGTGGTGGCTCTGGCGGCGACGCACCACCAGGACCTCAGCGTCCGCTGAACTGCGCGGGCCGGCGCTCGATAAACGCGCGCACGCCTTCGGCGGCGTCCTCGCTGTTGGCCAGAGCTTTCTGCACGGGGATGAAGTCCGCCACCGCAGCCGCCTGGCCTTGCTCGATGGCCTTGAGCACATTCAGGCGCGTGGCGACCACCGCGCGCGGCGCCTGGGCGGCAATGCGCTGGGCAATCGCCAATGCCTCATCCAGCTCCTGGCCAGCCGGCATGACTTTCTGCACAAAGTTCAGGCGGTACGCCTCGGCGCTGCCGAACTCGTCGGCCGTCAGCAGGTGCAGCAGCGCATTGCCCGTGCCCGCGCGCTCGGCCATGCGCAGCGTGGCGCCGCCTGTGGCCATGATGCCGCGCTGCACCTCCATCTGCGAGAAGCGGCAGTTGTCGGCCGCCACCACGATGTCGGCGCCCAGCATCAGCTCGATGCCCACGGTGAAGCAGATGCCCTTGACCGCCACCACCATGGGCTTGGTGCGGCGCCGGTAGCCGGGCAGGCCGTAGTCGTGCGGCTCCACCAGGCCTTCGGGGATGGCTTTCTCTCCGCGCTGCATGTAGGCGCTCACGGCGGGCAGGTCCAGTCCGGCCGTGAAGTGGTCGCCCATGGCATGCAGCACACCGACGCGCAACTCGGGGTCATCGTCGAGGCGGGTGTAAGCCTCGGCCAGCTGGCGGAACATGGGCGGCGTCCAGCCGTTGCGCTTGGCCGGGCGGTTGATGCCGATCAGCAGGACGTGGCCGAGCACCAGGGTGTCAATGCAGCCCTCGGGCGGGGGCATGGTGCTGGATGGTGTGGTGGTGTTTGCTTCTGACATGGCCGGGTCTCCTTTTCGTCTCCACGATTGAAAACCCGGCGCGCCGACTGCGCCGTCCCCAGGGGGACAACGCAGCGCGTTCAACGGTCAGTAGGTGTAAACACCTTGGCCCGTCTTGCGGCCCAGGCGGCCTGCGGCCACCATTTCCTTGAGCAGCGGGCAGGGGCGGTACTTGCTGTCGCCAAACTCGGTCAGGTACACGTCCATCACGGCCAGGCACACATCCAAACCGATCATGTCGGCCAGCGCCAGCGGGCCGATGGGCTGGTTGCAGCCCAGCTTCATGCCCGCGTCGATGTCCTCGGGGGTGGCCAGGCCCTCGGCCAGCACGAAGAAGGCCTCGTTGATCATGGGCACCAGGATGCGGTTGACCACAAAGCCGGGCGCGTTCTTCACGGTGATGGGGCTTTTGCCCAGGGCCTCGGCCAGGGCCTTCACGGCGTCGTGCGTGGCATCGCTGGTCTGCAGGCCACGGATGATCTCCACCAGCGCCATCATGGGCACGGGGTTGAAGAAGTGCATGCCGATGAACTTGTCGGCGCGGCTGGTGGCGGCGGCCAGCTTGGTGATGGAGATCGAGGACGTGTTCGATGCGATCAGCACCTCGGGGCCCACGAGGGCATCCACCTGCTTGAGGATCTTGAGCTTGAGTTCGTAGTTTTCGGTGGCGGCCTCGATCACCAATTGCGCGGCTTTGAGGTCGTCGTGGCTGGTGGAGGTCTTGATGCGGCCCAGCGCGGCGGCCTTGTCGGCCTCGGTGATTTTTTCCTTCTTGATCAGGCGGTCCAGGCTGCCGGCCACGGTGGCCAGGCCTTTTTGCACTGCAGCATCGGAGATATCAACCATCACCACGTTGATGCCCGACACCGCACAGGCCTGTGCAATGCCGTTGCCCATGGTGCCTGCGCCGATGATGCCTACGGTCTGAATCGTCATATAGAGAGCCCTCTTCAAAGTGAAACGGATGGCCGGAATGGTAAGGGGAATCGCACGACCGTTCGGTTATCGTGCGTCAAACCTGAACCAACAAGCCGCTGCGCAGCATGGCGGAGGAGACACAACAACATGTTTGACTACATCGTGATCGGTGGCGGCTCGGCGGGCTCCGTGCTGGCCGGCCGTTTGACTGAGAACCCCTCCGTGCGCGTCTGCCTGCTGGAGGCCGGGCCTGCCGACAAGAGCGTGCTCATCCACTGCCCGGCTGGGCTGGCCGTGATGGCCAAGTTCGAGCTGAACGGCTGGGGCTTCAACACCACGCCGCAGGCCGCGCTGAACAACCGGCGCGGCTACCAGCCACGCGGCAAGGTGCTGGGGGGCTCCAGCTCCATCAACGCCATGGTCTACATCCGGGGCCAGCACGCCGACTACGACCACTGGGCCGCGCAGGGCAACCCGGGCTGGGGCTGGGAGGATGTGAAGCCTTACTTTGTGCGTGCCGAGAACAACGAGCGCGGTGCCAACGATTGGCACGGCCGGGGCGGGCCCTTCAACGTGGCAGACCTGCGTGCACCCAACCGGTTCAGCCAATATTTCACTGACGCAGGTGTACAGGCCGGGCACCCGCACAACACCGACTTCAATGGCGCCACGCAGGAAGGCGTGGGCCTGTACCAGGTCACGCACAAGAACGGCGAGCGCCACAGCGCCGCCAAGGGCTACCTCACGCCGCACCTGGCGCGGCCCAACCTGCAGGTCATCACCGGGGCGCATGCCACGCGCATCCTGTTCGAGGGCACACGCGCCGTGGGTGTGGAATACCGCCAGGGCGGTACGCTCCAGCAGGTGCGCGCGGCACGCGAGGTGCTGCTGAGTGCAGGCGCGCTGCTGTCGCCGCAGCTGCTGATGCTGTCGGGCGTGGGGCCTGCCGCACACTTGCGGCAACACGGCATCCCGGTGCTGCACGACCTGCCGGGCGTGGGCCAGCACCTGCACGACCATCCCGACGTGGTGCAGGTGCTGGACGCACCCGAGCTCAAGGACCTGTTCGGCCTGTCACTGTCGGGCATGGCGCAGACGCTGCGCGGCATTGCCGAATGGCGCAAGCACCGCACGGGCATGTTGACCACGAACTTTGCCGAGGCGGGGGGCTTTATCAAGAGCGACCCATCCGAGCCAGCGCCCGACCTGCAGCTGCACTTTGTGATCGGGAAGCTGGTGGACCACGGGCGCAAGACCGTGTTCGGCCATGGTTACTCGGCCCACGTGTGCCTGCTGCAGCCCAAGAGCCGGGGCTCGGTCATGCTGGCCAGCCGCGACCCCATGACCTTGCCTTTGGTGGACCCGAACTTCCTGGCCGATCCCGATGACATGGCGCGCATGGTGCGTGGCTTCAAACGCACGCGGGAGATCCTCATGCAACCGGCGCTCGCGAAGTTCGGCGCCAAGGAGCTGGCGGCCTCGGCCAGTGCGCGCACCGATGCCGAGATCGAGCAGTTCGTCCGCCAGTACGCCGACACCATCTACCACCCCGTGGGCACCTGCCGTATGGGACCTGGGTCCATGGATGTGGTGGATGCCGAACTGCGCGTGCATGGCCTTGCGGGCCTGCGTGTAGTGGATGCGTCCATCATGCCGCGCATCGTGAGCGGCAACACCAATGCGCCCACGGTGATGATTGCGGAAAAAGCGGTGGACCTGCTGCGCGCCGCGCCGTGAACGATTTCACGTTTGGCGCCCGGAACGCGATTTTTAAGGTTTTCAAAGGGTCTGTTTAAGGAGTTTTTAACAGGCAAAAGCGCGGCGAATTTCTAGACTTCTTTGCATGGAAACGGGTGCATGGTGCACCCGGCCCGGCGCCCAAAAAAAGGTGCTGAAAGAGCCCAACGAGGCCATGAAAGAACGTGATGAAGATTGATGCCCGCGAAATTGCCGCACTGACCCAAGCCCAGCCCGCCGCCCCCCGCATGGACATGTACGCCAGCATCCACAAGGCGCTGCGCGCCTTCATGGCCGACACGCTGCTGGGCCTGGGCCGCATGGATGTCGAGGATGACCTGGAGTTTGCCCACACCTGCGACCGCGTGATGCAGCTGCTGGACCTGTGCCGCGCCCACCTGCACCACGAGAACCAGTTCGTGCACGCCGCCATGGAGGCGCGCCAGCCCGGCTCCAGCCAGAGCATTGCCGGTGAACATGTGGAGCACGAAGAGGCCATCACGGCCCTGGCAGACGGCGTGAACCACCTGATGGCCTGTGCCAAGCCCGCACGCCCCGCAGCCACCCAGGCCCTGTACCGCCAGCTGGCGCTGTTTGTGGCGCACAACTTCGAGCACATGCACGAGGAAGAGACTGCGCACAACCGCGTGCTCTGGCAGTGCTACACCGACGCGGAACTGGCGGGCGTGCACGATGCGCTGGTGGCCTCGATCCCGCCGCAGGAAATGATGGTGGTGGCCCGCTGGATGGTGCCCTACATGTCACCCGCCGAACGTACGGCCATGCTGTCGGACATGAAGCAACACGCGCCTGCCCCTGTGCTGGCCGCAGTGTTGTCGCAGGTGCAGCCGCACCTCACGCAGCCCGAGTGGACCAAGCTGATGCGCAGCCTGGGCCTGCCGGTGGTGCCGGGTCTGGTGCACTGACTTGGAGAAATCAGTGGCGTGAAGGCGTCAGGCGTCTTCCAGCACCACAGGGCGCAGCACGCACAGCCGAAAGCGCCCGCGCCCTGTTTTTTCGATGTGGATGTGCGGGCAGTTCTCCTGCAGGCGGCGCTGCAGCAATAGCAGGCGGGCCTCCAGGTTGTCGGCCACATCGGGCAGGCGCAGGGCGGAGTCCAGCCGCAGTTCGCGGTTGGTGAAGTCCACGCGCCCGGTGTGCTGGTGGTCGCGCAGCAGCTTCCAGACAATGGCGCCCGCCACGCCCTTGATCAAATAGTCGTCGTTGATGAACACGCTGTCGTTGGCCGCAAAGTGGCGCACCCGCAGCGCGCTGCCGCTCACCGGCGGTGCCGCAGTCGGAGTAGGCAGCGGCTCGGGCGCATCGGGCGCGGCCTGCAGCAGGTCGATGGCGGCGGCCAGCTGGCCCGCAATCGCCACCAGCAGGTCTTCGTCCTCGAAGCCAAAGCGCATGTCCTCGGGGCTCTCGGCAAACAGCACACCCAGCAGGCGCCCGGTCGACAGCAGTGGTACCGCCACCTGGCTGTGCGGCTCTGGCAGCCCGGGGTAGGGGATGTCCAGGCCGCGCAGCGGGGGCGCATCGGGTGTGGCATGCGCGTCCATGCTTTCGCGGATGGCATGGCTGTACAGGGCGGCGTGCGTCATGTGGCTGATGCGCACCGGCGTTCGCTCGCGCGCAGCCATGCCGATCACTCCCTGGCCCAGTCGGATTTCTGACCCCACGCCCGACGTGGCATAGCCGCAGCTGGCCACCGTGTAGAGCTGCTGGGCGCTGGCGTCCAGCATCAGCACCATGGCGTGCTGAATGCCCAGCTTGTCCTGCAGGCCCTGCAGCGCGCCTTGCAGCAATTCATCCAGCCCCGAGCAGCGCGCGATGCTCTCGCTGCACAGACGCAGCGTGTGCAGCAACCCGGAACGCGGCGCCGGTGCCGGCAGGCCTTCGCCCGCTACCGATTCGATGCGCTCCACAGCGTAGATGTCGGCCCCTTTGAGTTCAAACACCTCGGCCATGCCCGCATGCGACGCAATGCCCGCCAGCTGCGCGCGCATGCTCTCGAACACCGGCCCGCTGTCCTCGGTGCGTTCGTACAGCAGGTGCAGGCGGTAGAAATGGGCGGTGACTGGGTCCAGCACCAGCACCGACGCGCGCGGGTTGCGCAGGATGTTCTGGCGGGTCTTGTTGAAGAACTGGAACGACAGCGCCACGTGCGCCGCATCCACATAGACCACCTGCGAGATGTAGGCCACGTTGGGTGTGCCGTCAGGGTCGCAGGTCGCCATGATGGCGGGAATCGCCCCCTCCAGGCAGGGGCGGATGCTGTGCAGGGACGGCGCTGCGGAGCTCATGGCTGCAGTACGGGTGGCGTGGGTGGTGCGGGCAGCGCACACAACTCCGCGCCTGCGCGCGGGCCTGGGGTCTGGTCGAACGCGCTGGTGGGAGTGAAGGTCACTGCGACCACATCCTGCAGCGGTGCTGCCAGCATGGCGCCCACATACTGCGGCCCATAACCCACCCGGCCCACCTCCTGCACCATGGACTGCAGGTAGGCCTGCAACACCGGCAGGTCGCCATCAGTGGCCGGGCGCTGCGTGGCCCGGCGGGCCTTGAGCTGCAGCGTTTGGTGGGTGGACGGCACGCTGAACACCACGGCAATCTCTCCGGTGTGCGCAATGTCCTGCAGCAACTGTTCGGACTGGCTGCGCCGCAGGTACACCGTGACCTCCAGCCCATCGCCGCTGATGCGACTGCCCACGGCCCGCATGATGCTCGGCCGCAGGGCCGCATCGCGTGACGCCACGATGGCCGACACGCCTTTGGCCACCATGGCGATATGGCTGGGGCCGAGCAGCGCGGTCATGCCTTGAAGCGTTTGCGGGTCAGGGCCAGAGCCACCCAGAAGGCCACCACGGTGGTCACCACCAGCACCAGGCCGTGGCGCAGGGGGTGGGCGGGCCACTGGTCCATGAACAGCGGGCGTACCAGCTCGACCGCGTTGGTTAGCGGCAGCCAGTCGGAGATGGTGCGCACGATGGGAGGCAACTGCTCGCGCGGGAAGAACACACCCGAGAGAAACATCATGGGCGTGAGCACCAGCGTGAAGTAGTAAGTGAAGAAGTCATACCCCTTGGCCAGCGCATTGAAGATGAGCGCGATGCTGGAGAACATCACCCCCACGAACAGCAGCACCGGCCAGGCCACCAGCAGCTTGGGGCTGTGGCTGATGGAGAGGGCCAGCATCACGCCCAGGATGGCGGTGACGGTGAACAGCGCCTTGAACGCCGCCCACAGCATTTCGGCCTGCACCACATCGTCGAGGCTCACCGGCGCGTTCATGATGCCGTCCCAGGTCTTTTGCACATGCATGCGCGAGAAAGCCGAGTACAGCGCCTCAAAGCTGGCCGCGTTCATGGCGCTCATGCAGATGGAGCCGCTGGCCAGGAACAGGATGTAGGGCACCTTGGTGTCGCCCGCCGCGCCGCCCACATTCACCTGACCCACCAAGGCCCCCATGCCGTAGCCAAACGCCACCAGCCACATCAGCGGCTCGGCAATGTTGCCCACCAGGCTGGGGATGGCCAGCTTGCGCCAGACCAGCAGATTGCGCAGGAACACGGGCCACCAGCGCACGGACAGGCTGGGCGGTCGCCATACCGACGGCGGGGGCGGGGCCACGGGGGCCACGGAGGACGGGGTAACGGTTTGCATCCGCTTATTGTGCGATGTTGGCGGGCGGGCGCACAGTCCCCGATGTGTTCCTGGTCACCACCTGGGCACGGCCATTGCTTGGGTGCCCCTATGCCCACCCATGTCCTGAACCTGCCTGCCGGTGCCAGTGCCCTCTGGCAAAACCGCCTGGGGTTGCTGCTGGAGTCCACGGGCGAGGGCGTGTTTGGCATCGACCTGGCGGGCAACTGCGTGTTCATCAACCGGGCGGGCGCGCAGATGCTGGGTTTTCCGGCCGAAGAGGTGATGGGCCGCAACATGCATGCGCTCACCCACCACAGCCACCCCGACGGCAGCCCGTATGCGGATGGCGACTGCCCCATCTTCAACGCGTTCCGCCAGGGCCTGCCCTGCCGGGTGGACACCGAGGTGTTCTGGCGCCGCGATGGCTCGGCGTTTGCCGTGGAATATTCGAGCCACCCCATTCTGGAAGGCGATCAGGTGCAGGGAGCGGTGATCGCGTTTGTGGACATTACCAGCCGCAAGCGTGCCGCCGATGAGCTGCAGCGCGCGCACGACGATCTGGCACGCGCCAATGATGAGCTGGAGCGCCGCGTGGCCGCGCGCACACAAGAGCTGTCGCAGGCGCTGGCGCAGCTGCGCGAGCTGTCGGCCTACTCGGAGCAGGTGCGCGAGGACGAGCGAACGCGCATCGCCCGCGAAGTGCACGACGAGCTGGGCAGTCTGCTGGTGGCGCTGAAGATGGATGTGAACTGGCTGCACAAGCGCCTGGGCGAGCAGGGCGAGCGCACGCCCGAGGCCGCGGGCGACATGCGCACCCAGATGCGCTGCAAGTGCCAGAACATGAGCCGCCTGATCGAAAACGCCGTGGACAACGTGGGCCGCATCATCACCGACCTGCGCCCCAGCATCCTGGACCACCAGGGGCTATGGGCAGCGCTGGAGTGGCAGGCACAGGAGTTCGTGCAGTCGGCCGAGCTGGAGCTGGCGTGGCAGATGGAGGTGCCTGCCACCTTGCACTTGCCCGAGCCTGCAGCCATCGCTGTGTTCCGCATCTTCCAGGAGATGCTGAGCAATGTGGGTCGCCACGCGCAGGCCAGCGCCATCGACATTGCCATCGACGTGCAGGACGAGATGCTGCAACTGCGCGTGCGCGACAACGGCGTGGGCGCCACCCGCCAGGCCCTGGAGGCGCCCACCGCCTATGGCGTGATGGGCATGCGCGAGCGGGCACGGCAGCTTGGGGGCCGGTTGAGCATCACCAGCGAGCCGGGGCAGGGCTCGTGCCTGCAATTGCTGATTCCTCTGGAGCTGTCATGAATTCCGTGGTTCGCGTATTGATCGGGGATGACCACCGCATCGTGCGGGAGGGGCTCAAGCAGGTGCTGGGCGACCCGGCCAATGGCGTGCCCGAGATCACTGTGGTCGCCGAGGCCACACAGGGCAGCGAGGTGCTGGAACTGGTCGCCGCCCTGCAAGGGCCCACGGGAACACCGGGGCTGGACCTGGTGCTGCTGGACATCGCCATGCCAGGCATGGACGGCCTCGAAGTGCTGCAGGCGCTGCGCAAGGCCTGGTCTGCATTGCCGGTGCTGATGCTCAGCACCTACCCCGAGCGGCAATACGCGGTGCGCTGCATCCAGATGGGCGCGGCGGGCTACCTGCACAAAAGCGCCGATCCCGACGACATGGTGGCCGCTGTGCGCAAGGTGGCCGCTGGTGGGCGCTACCTGACGGAAGCGACCGCGCAAGCCCTGGCAGGTGCACTAGAACGCACCTGGGTGGTGCGCACCGCCCAGCAGGGCACGCCCGCCGGAGTGGACGCGCTCTCCTATCGGGAGCACCAGGTGTTCCGCCTGCTCACTGCCGGGCAGAGCGTGAGCGAAATTGGTGCGCAGCTCAAGCTCGCGCCCAACACGGTAAGCACCTACCGCGCCCGCATCCTCGAGAAGACCGGCGCGCGCAACGATGTGGAGCTTGCGCTGCTGGCGCGTGGCGCACCGGCAGAGTGAATTCGGTGCGTTGCACGACCGATTTGTAGTGCTGGCCCTACACGCTGTAGACACCACACCCACGAATTCATGACAGCGGGCCGACTCCGGCAAAAACTGGCCCGCGCTTTGCGTAACGCCTGGCACCAACTTCTTCGAGGTGTGCCATGTCCGAATTCTTCTCGCCCTACGATGCCGACCGCCCGTTGATGCTGAAATGCAGCTGTGGCCGCGATCACACGGTGGCCGACCACCACGCCGAGGTATCAGCCGATGCCGCCGCAGCCACCCTGCGCCAGCGTAGCATGACAAGCGAGTTCGAAGCCTACAGCAACGAGTTCATCGAGGCCACGCTGGTCAAGGCCATTTTTCCGCAAGATGCGGTGCGCCGCCGCTTCCTGAAGGCCGTGGGCAAAAGTACGGCCATGGCAGCCATTGCCAGCGTGCTGCCCGTGGCCAGCATGCAGGCCATGGCGCAAGAGAAACAGGGCGCACTGGAGAAGACCAACCTCAAGATCGGCTTCATCCCGATTACCTGCGCCACCCCGCTGATCATGGCCCACCCGCTGGGCTTCTACAGCAAGCAGGGCCTGAGCGTCGAAGTCACCAAGACGGCTGGCTGGGCGCTGATCCGCGACAAGATGATCAACAAGGAGTACGACGCTACGCACTTCCTGAGCCCTATGCCGCTCGCGATCTCCATGGGCCTAGGCTCCAACGCCACGCCCATGAACGTGGCCACCATCCAGAACGTGAACGGCCAGGCCATCACGCTCGCCCTCAAGCACAAGGACAACCGCGACCCCAAGAACTGGAAGGGCTTCAAGTTCGCGATCCCGTTCGAGTACAGCATGCACAACTTCCTGTTGCGCTACTACCTGGCCGAGGCGGGCTTGAACCCCGACACCGACGTGCAGCTGCGTGTGGTGCCTCCGGCTGAAATGGTGGCCAATCTGCGTGCGGGCAATATCGACGGCTTCCTGGGCCCCGATCCTTTCAACCAGCGCGCCGTGTTCGAGGAAGTCGGCTTTATCCACCTGCTCACCAAGGACCTGTGGAACGGCCACCCCTGCTGCGCCTTCGGCACCAGCACCGAGTTCATCCAGAAGAACCCCAACACCTTTGCTGCGCTGTACCGCGCAGTACTCACCTCGGCCGCCATGGCGCGTGACCCCAAGAACCGCGAACTGATCGCCAAGGTGATTGCGCCCCAGGCCTACCTGAACCAGCCTGAGGCCGTGATCAACCAGGTGCTCACCGGCAAGTTTGCCGACGGGCTGGGCAAGATCCAGAACGTGCCCGACCGCGCCGACTTCGACCCCATGCCCTGGCAGAGCATGGCCGTGTGGATGCTCACGCAGATGCAGCGCTGGGGCTACATCAAGGGCGATGTGGACTACAAGCAGATCGCCGAAAAGGTGTTCCTCATCACCGATGCGAAAAAGCAGATGAAGGCGCTGGACCAGAAGGTGCCCGAAGGCGCGTACCCCAAGTTCAAGATCATGGGGCGCGAGTTCGATGCGGCGAAGGCGGCCGAGTACGCCAAGAGCTTCCCCATCCGCAAGGCGGCATGACATGACTCCCGCCAAGAACCTCAACCTGCGCGCGGGCCTGTTGTCCGTGCTCATCTTCCTGGCCCTGCTGGGGATCTGGTACATCGCCACCGCTTCTTCGGGCGCGGGCAACAGCACGGCCGGCATGACCGCCGAGCAGATCGAGTACGCCAAGATGATGGGCAAGGACCCAGGCGCCAGCGCCAAGGGCAGCGGCTTCCCCTCACTGGCAGAGATGGGCCGTACCGTGTGGGGGCACGTGTCCAACCCGTTCTATGACAACGGCCCCAACGACAAGGGCATCGCCATCCAGCTCGCGCATTCGCTGGGCCGGGTCGCGTTAGGGTTTGGCCTGGCCTGCTTGGTGGCGATACCGCTCGGTTTCGTCATCGGCATGTCGCCGCTGCTGCGCCGTGCGTTCGACCCGTTCATTCAGGTGCTCAAGCCCATCAGCCCGCTGGCGTGGATGCCGCTCGCTCTCTACACCATCAAGGACTCATCGATCTCGGGCATCTTCGTGATCTTCATCTGCTCGGTGTGGCCCATGCTGGTGAACACGGCGTTTGGCGTGGCATCGGTCAAGCGCGAGTGGCTCAACGTGTCGGCCACGCTGCAGGTCAACCCGCTGCGCAAGGCCTTCCTGGTGATCTTGCCCGCCGCAGCGCCCACCATCCTCACGGGCATGCGCATCAGCATGGGCATCGCCTGGCTGGTGATCGTGGCGGCCGAGATGCTGGTGGGCGGCACGGGGATTGGCTACTTCGTGTGGAACGAGTGGAACAACCTGTCGCTCACCAACGTGATCTTTGCCATCCTGGTGATTGGCGTGGTGGGCATGTTGCTCGACCTGGCCTTCGGCCAGCTGCAGAAGGTGGTGACCTATGTGGAGTGATGTCGCCCAGCGCCCGGCTATTCCAGCCCCTCTTTCCACTGACGCCGCTGAAACACCGTACCGAAAGGCCTCTGCCGTGACCCAAGGCTTTCTCCAGATTGACCGGCTGAGCAAGGCTTTTGTGCCCGCCAAGCCGGTGTTTGCTGATGTGTCGTTCACGCTCGACAAGGGCGAGTTCGTCTGCATCATCGGCCACTCGGGCTGCGGCAAGACCACCATCCTGAACGTGCTGGCGGGGCTGGACACCGCCACCTCGGGCACCGTCATCATGGACGGGCGCGAAGTGGCCGGCCCCAGTCTGGACCGGGGCGTGGTGTTCCAGAGCCATGCGCTCATGCCCTGGCTCACGGTGCGCCAGAACATCGCGTTCGCCGTGAAGTCGCGCTGGCCCGACTGGAAGAAGAGCCAGGTGGATGCGCATGTGGAGAAGTTCGTAGCGCTGGTGGGCCTGAGCCCTGCCATTGACAAGAAGCCGTCGCAACTCTCAGGCGGCATGAAGCAGCGCGTGGGCATTGCGCGCGCGTTCTCCATCCAGCCCAAGATGCTGCTGCTGGATGAACCCTTCGGCGCACTCGATGCGCTCACGCGCGGCACCATCCAGGACGAGCTGATGGCCATCGTGCGCCAGACGCAGCAGACGGTGTTCATGATCACGCACGATGTGGACGAAGCCATCTTGCTGGCCGACCGCATCCTGCTCATGAGCAACGGCAACGAGACTCCCGAGGGCTACCGCCCCGGCGGCATCGCCGAGGTGGTGGTGAACCCGCTGCCACGCGAACGCACGCGCACCAGCCTGCACCACCTGGACGGCTACTACGCGCTGCGCAACCACATCGTGGACTTTCTCGTCACCCGAGCCAAAGCCCACTGATCTTTTGAATAACCAAGCCCTGTCGTGTTGCCCCTTTGGGGGTGGCAGGGAGTGCTGCACCCTGAAGTTCCTGTTCCCTCTTCCAAAACCCCTCCAACCGAAGGAGCCATCACCATGAACCGCAACGACGTTACCGAAAAGATCATCAGCACCAAGGTCGCCAAGGGCCTGCAATGGGAGGCCATTGCCAAGAAGGTCGGCCAGTCCAAGGAATGGACCACGGCCCTGTGCCTGGGCCAGATGACCGCTACGCCTGAGCAGGCCAAGATCGTCGGCAAGATCTTTGGCCTCACGGCCGAAGAGCAGAAGTGGCTGCAGGTGGTGCCCTACAAGGGCTCGCTGCCCACGCTCGTGCCCACCGACCCACTGATCTACCGCTGGTACGAGGTTGTGAGTGTGTACGGCACCACCATCAAGGAGCTGATCCACGAAGAGTTTGGCGACGGCATCATGAGCGCCATCGACTTCAGCATGGACATCCAGCGCGAAGCTAATCCCAATGGCGACCGTGTCAACGTGGTGTTGTCCGGCAAGTTCCTGCCGTACAAGCAGTATTGAACCCCCTGAGTCGCTTCGCGCCTCGGTGCGTCCGCCAGAGGCTGCCGCTCTTCGTTGCCGTCCAGGCCTGCGCAGGCAGGCCTGGAGCCGCGGCACTCAGCCCCTTTTCTCGAATTGCTGCGCAATTGGGGAAGGGGGTCACCGCCAGCGCCCGCCAGCGAAGCGCCGCCTGTGCGGCTTGGCGGCCCTTGCGCGGCGGTCGCTGGTATAGGCCGTGCTCGTTACACCGGCGTGGGCCTATGCATTGCGCCGAGTGGGGTAACGAAGACAGTCAGAGCACCTTGACGGCGCGGCCGATGAACTGGATGGGGCCTGTGGGCTTGCCAATCGGCGAGCCCGTGGGCGGTTCCAGCGTCAGCTCGAACAACTGGTTGGGCTGCAGCGGCGGCAGCTTGTCCAGCGGGATCTGCAGGGGCTGACCGGGCTGCACCAGGCCCAGCGATACGGGGCCGCTCCAGCCGTCGGCCTTGGTCCAGAACTCCAGGGCCTTGTCGGCCGGTACTTCGGCCATACCCAGCGGAATCAGGTTGATCTGCCGGGGCGAGCTGGCCTGCACCACCCAGCCCGGGGCCTTGTCCTGCGGCGCGACCAGCACCACCATGAACTGCGGCGGCGCGGCCACTGGGGCGGTGCGGGTGACGAGCACTGCCGCGAGCACCGCCGCCATGGCAAAGCCCGAGCCGGCGAGGGCTCGCCACAGGCCCAGGTGGTCCCACCAGCGCACGGATGGCTTGCGCTCGGTTTTTGCGCGGGGTTGGGCGGCAACGGGTGTCGCAACCGGCTGCGCGCTGGCGGCCTGCAGCGACTGGTCGATGCGCGCCCACAAGGCAGCGGGCGGCGCGATGGGCTCCGCCAGCTGGGTCAGCGGCAGCAGGCGGGCCTCCCATTCGGCCACCGCCTGTTGCAATGCCTTGTCACCTGGCAGGCGTTGCTGCACGCCCTGGCGCTCGGCAGCGGGCAGGGTGCCCAGCACGTACTCGCCGGCCAGCACGCTCAGGTCTTCCGGCAAGGGGGGGGCCGGTGTGTTGCGCACGTCGGTCATGCCATGCACTCCCGCAGCGATACCAGGCTGCGCCGGATCCACGCCTTCACGGTGCCCAGCGGCGCGCCGAGGCGCTCCGCAATTTCGCCGTGCGAGCAGCCGTCCACATAGGCGTGCAACACGCAGTTGCGGCGCGCGGGGTCCAGGGCCTCCAGGCAATGCTGCAGGCGGCCCAGGCTGGCGCTCAGCGCAAAGGCTTCCTCGACCTCATGGTGGGCCTGCACAGACATGTCGGCCTCCAGGGCTTGGGTGGTGGTGTCGTCCACATCAACGTGGCGGCCCGCGTCGCGCACGGCGTTCAGGGCCAGGTTGCGCACCACGCTGTAGATCCAGCCGCGAGCACTGCCCCGGCGCGCGTCGTAGCTGGCGGCGCGCGTCCAGATGTTCACGCAGGCATCGTGCACGATGTCCTCGGCCAGCGCGCGCTGGCGCACGATGCGCAGCGCCACGCCCAGCAGCCGCGCGCCCTCCTGTTGGTACAGGCGGTGCATGGCCTGCCGGTCGCCGGCTGCGCAGGCGGCCAGAGCGGCTTCGTAGTCAAAATCGCCAGGGGTGTCGGGCACGGTGTGCAGGCAGCGGGGCCGCGGCTAGAGGGTGGGCGCATCGTAGCCGCAAACCCGCCACCGCCTGGCGGTAGCCCCCGCTGGGCAGGGGATTGCGTGTGTGTGGTTTACGCGGCCTTCCAGAAGATGTAGTCGGCCTGGTACTTCACGATCTGGCGCTCGCCCTTGTTGGCGGTGGTGCAGGCAGCAGCGGGTGCCACTCCGCCCTTGAGGGCCACACGCTGGATGAAGGTCACGCCGGTCATGGCGCCCGAACCCATGGCGGGGTTGGCCTTGACGAGCTGGTAGGGCAGGTTGCCCGTGCCCGATGGCGCCACGGCCAGCTGGGTGGCAGTCAGCTTGGACCCATCGCTCGACTCCCAGGTGGCCGGCGGGCCGTAGTAGGTGCCCACTTGTTTGCCGCTGCGGTCATTCAGCACGGCCTTGGGGCCCACGAACACCCATTCGGTCTGGCCGGGCATGTTGGCCTTGTCGCGGCATTCGTAGGTGATCTCGCCCACGCCCACGGTTTCCATCGCCACCTTGTTGCCAGCCGGCACCTTGATGCTGTCGGGCAGGCTGTCCTGCGAATACATGGATTTGGAGGACGACGACATCATCGAACCGCAGGCGCTCAGCAGCACGGCGGCGGCAATGGCGCCCGTCAGGGGCAGCAGGCGGGAGATGGGGGACGTGTGGATGGTCATGGCGTTTCTTTCTGGTCTGTGGGTTGATAGGACAGCAGCAACAAGATGCGCTGCTGTAGGTACTACCCACGAAAACGCCGTTTGGATGCAGTGGATGCCAAAAAATTTTTTGCCGGTGCCAGCCCGGGCAAGATTGCCGCCCGGGCCCGAGGCTGCCTCAATGCAGGGTCAGTGGCCGGGTGGTGGTCTTGACCCGCACCACGGCCGCCCGGTGCTCATAGGGGGCCACCGGTTGACCCAGGATGGCGGCCGCCAGCGTGCGCGCCTGCCGGGCAATCGGTTCGATGTAGCGGCTGCACTGCCCGTCGATGCTGATGCAATCGCCCAGTGCATGGATGCGGGATACGCTGGTTTGCAGGGTGCCTGCGTCCACCGCAATGCCATGGGTCCAGTCAAGCCCTGCACTCTGCGCCAGGCGGTGGGGGGGCAGCAGGCCTGCAGCCACCACCACTTCGTCCGCCGCAAAACGCCGCCCGCTGGTGGTGGAGACGCGGTAGCGCGAGCCCACGCGTTCCACCTGCTCCACCTGCAGACCGCCTTCAAAGCGGATGGACAGGTCTTTCCAGGCGTCCAGCAGCTGCGGGCCCGCCTGCTGGTCGTGCCAGCGCGCCAGTGGTTCGGTGGCCGTGTCCAGCAGCGTGATGTGGTGGCCGCCCAGTGCCAGGTCGTTGGCCAGCTCACTGCCGACCAGGCCCGCGCCGATGATGAGCACGTCCTTGGGCTGGTCGCCCAGGTGCTGGCGCAGACGCTGGTAGGCGTCCAGGTGGTTGATGCGCCAGCACAGGCTGGCGGGCAAGCCCGGAGGCAAGGCGGCCTGCGCACCGTGGGCCAGCACCAGGTGGCCGTAGCGCAGCACGCCCCGCGTGGTGCGCAATTGGCGGGTGTCGGCGCAGATGCGCACGGCATGGGTGTGGGCCAGCAGGGTGACGCCCAGGCGGTGCGCCGCATCGCGACCGGTTTCGGACACCAGGGCCAGCGGGTCCAGCTGGCGCGCCATGGCCACCGACAGCAAAGGCTTGTCGTACCGGTCGCCCGCGCAGGCCGTCACCAGGGTGATGGGCAGCGTGGCGCTGTGTTGGCGCAGGGTTTCGGCCAGTTGCCAGCCTGCACGGCCCGCGCCGACGATGACCACGCCCGGCTCGCCACGCACGCGGAGGGAGGCGGCTGGCGCTGCGCTGGCCTGCGCCCGCAGCGCCTCCAGCGTGGGGGCTTCGTACGGAGAAAAATCGGCCTTGGTCACTCCACACAGCGGGCAGGCCCAGTCGTCGGGTATGTCCGCCAGCCGCGTGCCCGGCGGCAGGCCGCCATCGGGGTCGCCGTCGGCCTCGTGGTAGACGTAGCCGCAGGCGTTGCAGATGTAGCTTTGCCAGGGCGCCTGGGCGGCCGTGTCGGCAAACGCATCGCACAGCGCCTGCGATGCCGCGCTCAACACGAACTCGGAGGTAACCGACGGCGTGGTGGCGGTGGGGAGGGCGGGTGTCATGCAGGCATCTCCTCGGTGCTGAGCCGGGCGATCTCCTTGCGCAGGTGCTTGATGGCGGGCGTGACGATGGCCACAAAGTGCGACTCGCGCACGCGCCGCTGCACGTCCGAGCTCATCAGGTAGCCGCGCGCACCCTGGTGCATCAGGGCCGACTGGGCGGCGCGCAGGCACAGCTCCGCACCATGGGCACGGGCGTCCAGCACATCGATGAAGAAATCAGTGCTTGTGTCGAAAGGGGTCTGGGCCAGTTGAATGACGCGTGCGGTCAGTGCATCCAGCTCGGCCTGCAGGGCATCGGGCCGGTCTTCCAGGAACTGGTTGACGTGGCCCAGTTGGGCCTCCACCGCCCACATCGAGTCGATGGCGCCCTGGGTGATGCCCACGGCCATGCCACATTGCAGCATCACAAACGCAGCGCGGATGCGGGCGATGAAAGGCCGGGTAGGGTCGGCCATGGTGTCGGCCGTGCCGATGAAATGGTCCTTGAGCCGCAGTGCATAGGTGCCCGTGCCCTCCATGGCGGAGAAGCTGGGGCATTCGCGCATCTCCACGCCGGGGGCATCGCAGCGCAGCAGGAACATCACCTCGCGCTGGCTGGCCGCACCGTCGGCCTCCACCACCGCCGCAATCGCGCCGCAGTAGTGGTCGGGCCCCAGGTTGCTCACCCAGGGCAGGGTGCCGTTGATGAGGTAGCCCCCCTCCACGGGCGTGGCCTTGAGCAGCAGGCTTTCGATTTGCGCGTAGCTCTTCATGGGGTTGGACAGCGCCGTGCCGCCCATGCCTGCGCCGCTGGCGTGGCGCTGCAGCACATCTCCCATCAGCGCGGGGTTACCCGACTGCTGCAGGTACAGCCCGCACACCGCCTGGCACCACATCATGAAGCCGGTAGCGCCGCACACGCGCGAGGCCTCGGCCATGGCGCTGATGGCCAGGCCGTAGTCGGCCGGGCCCGCCGTGCTGTCCAGGTGCGCGCTCATCGCGCCCACGGCGGCCAGCTGCCGCAGCTCGGCGCACGGGTAGTAGCCGGTGCGGTCAATCGCCTCCACCTGCGTGGCCAGCGGGCCCTGCGCAATCTGGCGCACGGCGGCCAGCAGCGCATCGCCCCGCAGGGCGCCGTCCAGGTGGAGTTGGGGAGGGAGGTCGGCGGGGTTCATGGGGCTCCTTGGGTGCGCAGGGCGGGCTTGGTGGCGGGGCTATTTAGTCCGCGAGGCTGATTTCGAACGGAATGGGGTTGCGCATGCTGTTGGCCACGGGCGAGTAGAAGTTGGCGTGCTGCACGATCTCGTCCAGCACCTCGCGCGGCGCATCGCCTTCCACCAGCACCTTCACGCGGATCGCCTGAAAGCCCATCTCCGGCGGCGTCTTCTGCAATGCGCCACCCGCACCCCAGGCGGCGGGGTTGCCGATGTCGCCTTCCATGAACACCTCGATCTTGCTGAGCTTGACCTGCTTCCAGGTGGCCACGGCAGTGATGCCCACGGCCAGGCAGCCGCCCAGGCCCGACAGCACGATCTCGCCGGGCGCAGGCGCCGTGTCCTGGCCGAACAGGTGCAGGGGCTCGTCCACCACCACCGGCGCGTGGTTGCCCACATAGCTCAGCGAGCGGTACTGCCCCTCCATCACCGTATGGACCTTGTTGGTACCCCGGCTGGCAGGGTTGTTGCGGCCCTTGTCGGCAAAGGCCATCAGCCCGTCGCGGTCGATGGGGCGCAGGTGTGTGTGCACGGTGGTGACGGGGGCAGAGGGTTCCAGCAGATCGGTGGACATGGTGTTCCTTGGAGAAAGAGAAGGGAATGCAAAAAAGAAGGACAGGGTTCGCAGCGGGCCATGCCCGCTGCAACAACGCACGGTGCTCAGGCCGCCAGTGCCAGCGCAGGCTTTTTGGGGAACTTGACCAGCGGCAGCCCGCTTTCGATCGGCAGCTTGTCGTCGCGCGACCATTCGTTCCACGAGCCGAAGTACATGCGCACATCGGCAAAGCCCGCCTGCTTGAGCGCCAGGAAGGTGTTGGACGCGCGTGCGCCCTTGAAGCAATACAGGTACACCGTGTCCGCCGGGCTGATGCCCGCCGTGGCGCATTCGGCGCGCACTTCGTCGGGCGACTTGAACACCGGACCCTGGGGCGAGGGCTTCATGAAGCGGTACCACTCCAGCCACTTGGCGCCCGGCAGGCGGCCTTTGCGCGGCGCAAAGTCCTTGCCATAAGGGCTGGAGCTGTCGCCAATCCACTCGTCCACATCGCGCACGTCCAGCAGCACGGTGTCGGTGCCCAGGGCCTCGATCACATCTTCCTTGGTCAGCATCACATCGGTGGTGGCCAGCTGGGTGGGGAAGATGGCGGGCGTGGGCACCACGGCCTCGGTGGAGACGGGCAGCTCTGCCGCCTTCCAGGCCGAGTAGCCGCCATTCAATACCTTGACCTTGGGGTAGCCCAGCCAGGTCAGCAGGTAGTAGCCCCGGCACGACTGGCCGTAGCCGCTGTTGAGCGCATCTTCATAGAACACGGCCGTCTCGGCGCCCGACAGGCCGATGGCGCCCAGGTGCGCGGCAAAGGTGTCTTTCAGCTCCTGCAGGCCTTGGGGCGTGGAGGTGGCCAGGTACGTGAATGTCTCGCGCAGGTTCACCGCGCCGGGGATGTGCCCCAGGGCATAGGTGTCGGCGTCGCGGGTGTCGATCAGCACCACAGGTTCTGCGGCTTGCAGGGCCAACAACTGGGTGGGTGAGATGAGGACGGCGTCGGAGGCGGTGGCGGTCACGGTGCTCATGGGAAACCTTTCGATGCGGTGGTGGGCGGGATGCCTGCCTTCCTTATCGCAACAGGTGTGCCAGAGCTTGGGAATGCAAAGAAATTTGAATGAAATAGGCTGCTAGCGCTTATTGGTAAAGCGCTGACAGCTATTGATTTGATAGTATTTTTTGCCGACTATCACCAGAGCGCAGCCTGTCCAACGCGGATGCTGAACACTGTGTCTACAAATTGTTGACACAGTGTTGGGCGTCACTTCAAGCCTGCTTTGCGCAGCCGGTAAGCGAACTGCCGGAGCGTCAACCCCAGGCTCTGCGCCGCGCGCGATTGGTTGCCGTGGTGTTCGACCAGCGCGGCCTGCAGCACCTGAACGCTGTGGGACTGGGCCGAGGCGTAGTCGCGCACTAGCGGTGCTGCGGCGATAGGGGTAGACGGCATCTCGGCCTGAATCTGCTGAATGGGCGCCGGTGCGGGTGGCAAAACCACAGCCGCAGCGGGCAGAAACCGGTCCAGCTCGCCACGCGTTACCAGCGTGTCATTGGTCAGCAGCACCAGGCGTTCGATCACATTGCCCAGCTCGCGGATGTTGCCGGGCCAGGGGTGTTCTTCCAGCCGCGCCAGCGCGTCGGGCGAGAGGTTCACGTTGCGCTGGTGCGCCTGGTTGGCGCGGCTCACAAAGTGCAGCGCCAGCGCGCGGATGTCTTCACGCCGCTCGGCCAGCGAGGGCAGATGGATCGGAATCACGTGCAGGCGGTAGTACAGGTCCTGCCGAAAGCGCCCGGCCTCCACATCGGCCGCCAGGTCGCGGTGGGTGGCCGCCACCAGGCGCACGTTGACCTTGACCTCGCGCTGCCCGCCCAGGCGCACCAGCGTGCCCTCCTGCAGCGTGCGCAGCAGCTTGGACTGCAGGGCCAGCGGCAGCTCGCCAATCTCGTCGAGAAAGATGGTGCCGCTGTCGGCCTGCTCGAACCAGCCCGCGCGGGCTGTGCTGGCGCCGGTGAACGCGCCTTTTTCGTAGCCAAACAGTTCGGATTCGAACAGCGCGTCCGGAATGGCCGAGCAGTTGACCTTGATGAAGGGTCGGTCGCGCCGCCCGCTGGCCAGGTGCACGGCGCGTGCGAACAGCTCCTTGCCCGTGCCCGACTGGCCCAGCAGCAGCACGGTGGCCTGGGTTTGCGACACGCGCTCCAGCTCGCTCAAGGCCTGCAGCAGCGGTGGCGAGCTGCCTATGAGCCCGTAGCGCGCGCTTTTGGTGTTGAGCGCGTTGGCCAGCACGGCATTGCGCGCCTCCAGCTGCCGCGTCTGCTCTGCCACCAGGGCTTCCAGCTGCAGCAGCTGCCCGACCAGCGTGGCCAGCACGCGCAGCACCGCCAGGTCGTCGTTCAGGTGGCGCTGGCGGCTGCGGATGCGGTGGCAGGCCAGCACGCCGATGGGCGCGTTGTTGACCTCGATGGGCAGTGCGATGAAGGCCACCGTCTCGGGCGGCAGCTGGCTGCGCTCCACTGCGCGTGCCAGAAACAGCGGTTCGGCATCAATGTCCTGCACGATGGCAGGCTGCCCCGTGGCCAGCACGCGGCCTGTGATGCCCTCGCCCCAGGCGTACCGCCCGCGCTGCACCTCGGCCTGGGTGAGGCCGTACGCATGCTGGATGGAGGCGGTGCGCGGCGCGCCGGCTGGGGAGGAGGGAGCGTTGTCCACCAGCACGATGCGCCCCCGGTTCAGGCCCAGCAGCTCGCTCATCAGGTGCAGCATTTCGCGCAGCACCAGGCCGGGCGCCAGGCTGCGGCCGATGAGGCGCATCACCTCGCGCATCAGCAGCAGCTCCTGGGCGTGCCAGTCGGTGGGGCTGTGCGAGCGGGCCGTGCTGGAAGGGGAGGGCATGGGCGGTGGGGGCATGTCAGGGCGATTGCAAGTTCTGCGCCCGGGTGCATTAAAGTCGCCTGCGTCCCGCCATTTACCGACTTTTTCACCTTCTCGAAAGCCCCCACCATGACCACCCTCGGAACCCCTCTGTCCCCCCATGCCACCAAAGTCATGCTGCTGGGCTCGGGCGAGCTGGGCAAGGAGGTGCTGATCGCGCTGCAGCGCCTGGGGGTGGAAACCATTGCCGTGGACCGCTATGAGAACGCGCCCGGCCAGCAGGTGGCCCACCACGCGCGCACCATCACCATGAGCGACCCGGCCCAGCTCAAGGCGCTGATCGAAGCCGAACGGCCCCACCTGGTGGTGCCCGAGATCGAAGCCATCGCGACCCCCATGCTCGAAGAGCTGGAAGCCGCGGGCACCGTGCGCGTGATCCCTACGGCCCGCGCCGCGCGCCTGACCATGGACCGCGAAGGCATCCGCGTGCTGGCCGCCGAGACGCTGGGGTTGCCCACCAGCCCGTACAAATTCTGTAATTCGCTCGAAGAGTTGCAGGCCGCGATTGATGGCGGGATTGGTTACCCCTGCATCGTCAAGCCCGTGATGAGCAGCTCGGGCAAGGGCCAGAGCAAGATCGACGGCCCCGCCGACGTGCAAAAGGCCTGGGACTACGCCATGGCCGGTGGCCGGGTGAGCCACGGCCGCGTGATCGTCGAGGGCTTCATCGACTTTGACTACGAAATCACCCAGCTCACCGTGCGTTCGGTGGGCGCCGATGGCCAAATCACCACCAGTTTCTGCGACCCCATCGGCCATGTGCAGGTGAGCGGCGACTATGTGGAGAGCTGGCAGCCCCACGCCATGCACCCGACTGCACTCGAACAGTCGCGCCAGATCGCCAAGGCCGTGACCGACAACCTGGGCGGCCAGGGATTGTTTGGCGTGGAGCTGTTCGTCAAGGGCCAGGAAGTCTGGTTCAGCGAAGTGAGCCCCCGCCCGCACGACACGGGCCTGGTCACGCTGTGCACCCAGCACCAGAGCGAGTTTGAGCTGCACGCCCGCGCCATCCTGGGCCTGCCCGTGGACACCAGTCTGCGCAACCCCGGCGCCAGTGCCGTCATCTACGGCGGTGTGGAAGCCCAGGGCATCGTGTTCGACGGCGTGGAAGAAGCGCTGCGCGTGCCGGGCACCGACCTGCGCCTGTTCGGCAAGCCCGAGAGTTTTGTGAAGCGCCGCATGGGCGTGGCGCTGGCTCGGGCTCAGAATGTGGACACGGCGCGCGCGAACGCCAAGCTGGCGGCGAGCAAGGTCAGGCCCCGCGTGGCCTGATAGCCTGCGGCCGCAGTTGCGGCGGGCCGGTGCGACGACGGCGCTTCTGTGAAGGAGAACCCCTGTGAGCCTGAGTGCGCGGATCCTGTGGCTGGTGCTGGCAGCCTCTTTGTTGCCTGTGCCGGCCCTGGTGTGGCTGCTTTTGGAGTTCCGGGTGGCCACCACCGGACAGGCGCGCGACCGACTGGTGGCCAGGGCAGGCATCATTGCCAGCGACCTGGACGACAAGATCGCTGGTACCGGGCAACTCCTGTTTGGCCTTGGGCGCGTACCCCTGCTGGCGGCGGGCGACAAGGGCGCCTGCTCTGATTTCCTGGCAGATGTCCTCAAGGAACATCCCCAGTACACCGGCATCCTCACCATCCAGCCCGATGGTTCCCTGTTCTGTGATTCGCTGCGCAGTGGCCGTACGCTGGACCTCCGGGACCGCAGTTACTTTCAGCGTGCGCTGACAGCCTCCGGGCCGGTGCTGGAAGCGGTCATAGGCCGCCTGACGGGCAAGGGGGTGCTGCAGGTGGCCTACCCGGTGCGCGATGCGGGAGGCGCGTTGCGCTTCATCCTGCTGGCCTCGCTCGACATGCAGGACTACGGGCAGGCCACGGTGCATGCACAGCGCTATGAGCGTATGCATCTGCAGGTATGGAATGCCGACGGTTCGGTGGTCATGGACTTCCGCCGGCCGGAGGTGGCGCCGCTGACCCTGGGGGACGCCGAACGCACTTTCATGTTGCAAGCGGTCGAAGGGCATGCCGTGATGGAGGGGGCCGATGGCGTGCGTCGCGTCTGGGTGCGCGCCCAGTTGCCGCGCGCACAGGGCTCGGATCTGCGTCTGGCCCTGGCCGTGCCCGAGGACGACCTGCGTGGCCCGGTGGAGCGCCAGTTCCGGCGCGCACTGCTGGGGGTGCTGGCGCTGGCGGTCATCGTGTTCGTTGCTGCTTTTCTGTTGGTGGAATTTGCGGTGCGCCGCCATGCCATGCGCGCCATACGTGCCATTGGCCGCATGGATGCTGGCAACTACGCCGAACCCATTGGTACACCCTATCCCCCGGGAGAGCTGGGGCAGGTGGCCCGGGCACTGGACCGGATGGCGGAGTCCCTGCTGCGCCAGCAGCAGTCCATCGCGCAACACACGGAGACGCTGGAGCGCCAGGCGCGGCGAGACCCCCTGACCGACTTGGCCAACCGCTACAGCCTCACGGAGCGGCTGGACGCGGCGTTGGACCGGGCGCGGGAGCAGGGCCACTGCGTGGCCGTTCTGGCCATGGACCTGGACCGGTTCAAAGGAGTGAATGACAGCCTGGGACATGCACGGGGCGATGCCTTGCTCAAGGAGGTGGCGGCCAGGTTGCAGGGTTGTGTGCGTCCTGGCGATGTGGTGGCCCGGCCGGGTGGGGATGAGTTTGTGGTGGTGCTGCCCGACCTGCCGGACCCGGCGGTGGTGGAGCCCATGGCGCGGCGCATTGTGCGGGCGCTGACCCTGCCTGTGGAGACCGGCACGTCCAGCTGGTTGCTGGGCACCAGCCTGGGGATTGCGGTCTTTCCACAGGATGGGGACTCTGGCGACCTGTTGTTGCGCAATGCAGACGTGGCCATGTACGACGCCAAGGACCTGGGGGGGAACCGGCTGGCTTTCTTCAGCCCGCACATGACGGAGGTGTTGACGGAGCGCCTGCGGGTGGAGGCGGGCCTGCGCCATGCCATCGAGCACGACGGGCTGCGCCTGCACTATCAGCCCATCATGGATGCGCGGACGGGGCGCGTGTCGTCGGTGGAGGCGCTGGTGCGGTGGGCGGACCCGGAGCGTGGGCTGGTGTCTCCGCTGCAGTTCATCGGTATTGCGGAAGAAACGGGGCTGATCGTGCCACTGGGCGAATGGGTGCTGAACGAGGCCTGCGCGCAGGCACGTCGGTGGCTGGATGCCGGTTGGGGGGAGATCCCGGTGGCGGTGAACCTCTCGGCCCGTCAGTTCCAGGAGCCCGAGCTGGACCAGGTGGTGGCCCGCGCCTTGCAAAGCACCGGGTGCCCACCCCGGTTGCTGCAATTGGAGATCACTGAAAGCTCGATCATGGAGCCCGTGGAGGAGGCCCTGCAGACCATGCAGCGCCTCACCGCGCTGGGCGTGCAGCTGGTCATCGACGACTTCGGCACCGGCTATTCGTCACTGAGCCAGCTCAAGCGGTTTCCGGTGCGCAAGCTCAAGATCGACCGCTCTTTCGTCAACGACCTGGGGAGCAATGACCGGGGCGAAATGCTGGTGGACGCCATCGTGGCCCTGGCGCAAAAGTTGGGCCTGCGCACGGTGGCCGAGGGCGTGGAAACCGAGCACCAGGCCCAGTGGCTGACCCGGCTGGGCTGCGACGAACTGCAGGGTTACCTCTTTTCCCCGCCTTGCGCGCCACAAGACCTTGAAAACTGGTGGCAGGGCCGGGTGGCAGGCCCTCCCGCCGGCCCTATTCCCGGATCTGCCGCCCCGTGAGCTTGAGGAACAAATCCTCCAGATTCGCAGGCCGGTGCAGCGTGCGCAGGTGGCCATGCTGCCCCAGCGCCTGCAACAGCGGCTGGGCGTTCTGGGTGTAGAAAAACACCGTCTCGCCGCTGATCTCCACGCGCGCGGCCAGGGCACGCAGCGCGGCGTCTTCGGACATCTGCACGGCCCCCACGCCGAACACCTCCACCACATCCGGCTCCAGGTGCTGGGCGATCAGCTCGCGCGGGCGGCCTTCCGCAATCTTGCGGCCGTGGTCCAGCACCAGCAGGCGCGAGCACAGGCGCTCGGCCTCGTCCATGAAGTGGGTGGTCAGCAGGATCGACTTGCCTTGCTGCAGCAGCAGTTGCAGGCGCTCCCACATCAGGTGGCGGGCTTGCGGGTCCAGGCCGGTGGTGGGCTCGTCCAGCAGCAGCAGGCGCGGGTTGTTGACCAGGGCGCGCGCCAGCGACAGGCGCCGCTTCATGCCGCCCGATAGCTCGCCCGGCTTGGCATCGGCCTTGTGGGTGAGGGCTGCGAACTCCAGCAACTGGGGTGCACGCTCGTCCATCAATGCGCCCTTCAGCCCAAAGTAGCGGCCGAACACGCGCAGGTTCTCGGCGCAGGTGAAGTCCGGGTCGAGGGTGTCGAACTGCGTGACCACACCCAGCTGCGCCTTGATGGCCAGCGCATCGCGTGGCATGTGCAGCGGTGCGGTGCCGGGCTTGGAGGTGAAATGCACTTCGCCGCCATCCGGTGACGCCAGGCCCAGGCACATGCGGATGGTGGTGGTCTTTCCAGCACCGTTGGGGCCGATGACGCCCAGGCATTCGCCGGGAGCAATCGCGAAGGACACGTCGTCCACCACCGTGGTCTCGCCATAACGTTTGCGCAGGTGCAGAGCTTCAAAAAGTGCGGTCATGGGGCGATTGTGTGCGACGTGGGCATACCCGGTGTTGCGCGCAGTCGTTGTAGCAAAAATCAACACTTAGCGCAGGTGGATAGTGCACTGATTGCTATCAAAAGAGGATCAATTGGCTCAGTCCGCTGCGACCAGCCGCCCACGGCCCGCCGTCTTGGCTGCATAGAGGGCGCCGTCGGCACGGGCCATCAGTTCCGCCAGGGCGGCCTCGCCGGGCTGCAGGACGGCCATCCCGGCGCTGTAGTCCAGCGCAAAGCCCAGCTCGGCCACACTGGCTGCATGCAGGCGCCTGCGCAGTCGCCGGTCCAGGGCCAGTCCGGCGGGCTCGCTGTTGTGCAACAGCAGCACACCAAACTCCTCGCCACCCAGGCGGCCCACCAGGTCGCCGCTGCGGCAGGTGTCGCCCAGCAGACGGGCAAACAGTTGCAGGGCGCGGTCACCAGCCTCGTGGCCATGGGTGTCGTTGACCTGCTTGAAGTGGTCCAGGTCCAGCATCATTGCCGTCATGGGCAACTGGTGGCGTGCGGCGTGGGCCAGCAGGCTGCTGCCTTGGGTGGTGAAGCCGCGCCGGTTGAGCACGCCGGTGAGGCCGTCGGTCATCGCCAGCGTGCGCAGCTTGTGTTCAGCCTCCGACCGCCAGGCCACCAGCAGGGCGACCGTGCCGAGTACCAGGCTCACGTTGGTGGCCACGGCGGCAGCGAGGTTGACAGGATGGGGAGTGCGAAAGCTGGGGTACTGGTCGGTGAAGGCGCCCAGCATGCCCCGCGCCAACGTGAACGCGGCCGACGTCAGCAGGCAGCCCAGCAGCAGGCTGCGCCAGCGCAGGTTGGCCTCGACCACCGGCGCCAGGGTGGCGCGCGCAACGATGCACAGGATGGTGGCCAATACAAAGTTGGCCCAGCCCACGCGCCAGGCGTAGTGACCAAAGCCCAGGGTGTAGCCCAGTGGGGCGGCTATCACCAGCACCAGCAGCAGGCGGCGCAAGGGACGGGGGCCCAGCCATTCTTCGAGCGCCCGGTACAGCATCCACTGTGCGGCCGCGTTGCAGGCAATCGACACGGTGGAAAGGGTCTGGTCCCACAGGGTGGATGAGGCAATGATGGCCGCCCAGGCCACGGCCTGCAGTAGCATGCTGGCCTGCACATGGCGGGCCGCGCGGCTCACGTCCCGGCCCATGATCAGCGGCAGCGCGGCCGAGATCATGAACAGGTTGGCCGCCATGACCGTCATCAGCGTGAGGAAATCCAGTGGCATACGCAGTGGCCCCGGGGCCTGTGTTTACTGAAAAGCGACCTCGGCAAAGCTGCGCAGCTTGCGGCTGTGCAGGCGGTCCACGCCGCCGTTGCGCAGGATCTCGATGGCGCGCATGCCGATGCGCAGGTGCTGGTCCACCCGCTCGCGGTAGAAGTGGTTGGCCATGCCGGGCAGCTTGATTTCGCCGTGCAGGGGCTTGTCGCTCACGCACAGCAGGGTGCCGTAGGGCACGCGAAAGCGAAAACCATTGGCGGCGATGGTGGCGCTTTCCATGTCCAGCGCCACGGCGCGGCTCTGGCTGAAACGGCGCTGGGGCGTGTTGTCGGGCAGCAGCTCCCAGTTGCGGTTGTCGGTGCTGGCCACGGTGCCGGTGCGCATCACGCGCTTCAGGTCGGCGCCGCTGATCTGCGTGACATCGGCCACGGCCTGCTGCAATGCGAGCTGGATCTCGGCCAGCGCCGGGATGGGCACCCACAGCGGCAGGTCTTCGTCCAGCACATGGTCCTCACGCACATAGGCGTGGGCCAGCACGTAGTCGCCCAGCTGCTGACTGTTGCGCAGGCCCGCGCAGTGGCCCAGCATCATCCAGGCGTGGGGGCGCAGCACGGCGATGTGGTCGGTGATGGTCTTGGCGTTGGCGGGGCCTACACCGATGTTGACCATGGTGATGCCGCTGCTGTCTGCGCGCACGAGGTGGTAGCCGGGCATTTGCGGCAAGCGCGGCGGGGCTACGCCCAGTTCGTCGCCGGGCTGGGCACCCAATCCCACGCGGCGGGTGACCACGTTGCCCGGCTCGATGAAGGCGATGTATTCACTGTCGGGCTTGGCCATCTCGGCGTGGCCCAGGCGCACAAATTCGTCGATGTAGAACTGGTAATTCGTGAACAGCACGAAGTTCTGGAACCACTCGGGCGCCGTTCCCGTGTAGTGGCGCAGGCGGTGCAGCGAGTAGTCCACGCGCGGCGCGGTGAACAGCGACAGCGGCTGCGCCTCGCCCGGGCGGGCCTGCCAGGTGCCGTTGGCGATGCCGTCGTCCATGGCAGCCAGGTCGGGCAGGTCGAACACGTCGCGCATCAGCATGCGGCGCTCGGGCGTCAGCGTGCCCTCGATGTGGTCGTGCTCGGCAAACGAAAAATGGATCGGAATGGGGTGGGCGCTGGTGCCCACTTCCAGCTCCACGTTGTGGCTGGCGCGCAGCAGGCGAAACTGCTCGGCGTAGTAGTGAGCGAACAGGTCGGGCCGGGTGAGGGTGGTTTCGTAGCGCCCAGGGCCTTCCACAAAACCATAGGCCAGCTTGGTGTCGGCCCGCGCCACGGTGGTGGTGTGCACCCGTACAAAGGGGTAAAACGCGCGCACGGCGCCTTCGGGCGTTTCGCCTGCCACAAAACGCTGCATGGCGTCGCGCAGGTGGCCAATCTGTTGCTGGTAAATGCGCTGCACCTGGGCCAGTGCGTCGGCCGGGTCGGTGTGGCGGGTGGGGGCGATGAAGTCGGGGATGAGGGGCATGCCCCTATTGTCCACAAGCCGGGAACGTGTCTGTGTGACGGCCCCGGGAAGGGATCGGAAACAGGTTCTTACACCGGCAAATCGCGCATCCAGCGCTGGAGCGCCACGGCATCCAGCGGCACCGACACCACATGCCCCTGGATCAGGTCACACCCCAGGCCCTTGAGCAATTGCACCTGCGCCGGGGTTTCCACCCCTTCGGCCACGGTTTTGAGCTGCAGGCTGCGGGCCATCTGAATGACGGCCGTAACGATGGCCACGTCGTCGGGATTGCCGGGCGTGTCCACCACAAAAGACCGGTCGATCTTGAGGCTGTCGATGGGGTAGCGCTTGAGGTAGGCCAGCGACGAATACCCCGTGCCAAAGTCGTCGATCGAGATGCCCACGCCCAGCGCTTTGAGGGCATTGAGGGTGTCCAGCACCTGGCCGGTCTGGTGCATGAGCACGGATTCGGTCAGCTCAATCCCCAGGTACTGCGGCGCCAGGCCGGTATCGCGCAGCGCCGCAGCGATTTCGCCAGCGACATCGCGCTGGCGAAATTCGAGGGCAGACAGGTTCACCGCCACGGGCACCAGGGCCAGGCCCTCGTCCTGCCATTCCTTGAGCTGGCGGCAGGCCTCGCGCATCACCCAGCGGCCGATGGGGGTGATGAGGCCGCGCGATTCCGAAAAGGTGATGAACTCGTCCGGCCCCACCAGGCCGCGCTGCGGGTGGCGCCAGCGCACCAGAGCCTCCAGCCCCTGCAGGGAGCCGTCTTCCAGGCTGATCTGGGGCTGGTAGTGCAGCACAAAGGCGTTGTCCACAATGGCCTCGCGCAGAAGGCGCTCGTGCTGCAGCACGTCGATGGCGCTGGCTTCCATGCTCAGGGTGTAGAACTGGCGGTTGCCGCGGCCGCTTTCCTTGGCGTGGTGCATGGCTGCATCGGCGCAGCGCAGCAGTGCATCGCCGGTGGTGGCGTGTTCGGGGAAAAGGCTGATACCGATGGAGGGGGACACCGTCAGCGGCACCTGGCCCAGGGTGAACACGCCGTGCATGGACGCAAGCAGCTTGTCGGCCACCCGGGCGGCATCGTCGGGGCCCTGCACATCGGTCAGCACCACCACAAACTCATCGCCGCCCAGCCGCGCCACCACGTCAGCGTCGCGCACGCCCTGGCGCAGGCGTTCGGCCACGTTGCACAGCAGCTGGTCGCCTGCATGGTGGCCCAGCGAGTCGTTCACCGTCTTGAAATGGTCAAGGTTCACAAAAAGCACGGCCGCACGGCCGTGGCGCCTGCGGGCCAGCGACAGCACCTGCGACAGCTGCTCCATCAGGAAGTGGCGGTTGGGCAACTGCGTGAGCGTGTCGTGCAGCGCAATGAAGGCCTCGCGTTCCTGGGCCTGCTTGCGGGCCGTGATGTCACGCACCACCACGATGCGGTAGTCGGCATGGTGCAGTGGCATGGTCTTTCCCACCACCTCCACGGGAATGACATGACCGTCCTTGTGGCGGATGGTCACTTCGTAGGGGTCTTCGCGCCCGGTGCGCGTGTAGTCCAGCGCCACGGCCCTCCATTCGGGACTGATGAAGTGGAAGATGGAAAACCCCACCACCTCCTGCAGCGCATAACCCGTCAGGCGGGTGAGTGCCTCATTGCCGTCGGTGATGATGCCGTCGCGGTGGAACACGATGGCCTCGTCCGTGGCCTCGGTGAACTTGCGCATGCGCTCTTCGCTCTGGCGCACTTGGCGCTCCGCGCGCCAGCGCTCGGTGATGTCGGTGATCAGAACGAACGAGCCCAGCTGCTGCGCGCTGGCGTCAAAGTGCGGGATCAGGTTGACCTCGATCATGCGGGCCTCGCCATTGGGCAAGGTCTGCTCACGTGTGTACTTCACATGTTCGCCGCATGCGGACCGTTCCACATGCGGCTGGATGGCCAGCCAGGCCTTGTCGCCGATGGCCTCCTGCACCGTGAGGCCCAGGATGGACTCGGTCGTGTGGCCGTTGTAGGCGGCATAGCCTTGGTTGGCGAACTGGCAGCACAGGCCGGGCAGGTTGTAGTAGGCCATCAGCGCGGGCACGGAGTCTGCAATCAGCCGCAGCAAAGCATCGCTGGAGCCACGGGGGCCAGGGGTGGGGGCTGCGTTGGTGATGTCTTGCATGGGCAGGCGCTGATGGGTTTTGTTATAGCCGATAGACCTGACAGCAAGGCTTGGGGCAACTCCCCATGCAAGTTTGCTGCGCGGGTGGGTGGGTTGCGGTGGGTCTTTCTGTCACCATGGGGCATTGCCAGAAGAACAAAAGACAGGAAAGGTGCAGGAGTTCCATGCAGGAGTTCGGAGGTTTTTCCTCAGCGCTGGCCGTGCTGGCGAGCGCAGCGGGGTGCGGGTTGCTGATGGGTATTGAGCGCGAGCGTCGCAAAGGGGCGGGGCCCGACCGGGCGCTGGCCGGGGTGCGGTCGTTCACCCTGGCTTCCCTGGGGGGCGCGGCAGCTGCGCTCACGGCGGTTCCTGTGCTGGTGGTGGTGGGGGCCGTGTTGGTAGCGGCCCTCACGGTGGTGGCCTATGCGCGCGACCGCTCTGGCGACCCTGGCGTCACCACCGAGATCGCCTTGTTTCTGGCCTATCTGATCGGGGTGACCTGCGCGCGCGACCAGTTGCTGGCCGCCGCCCTGGCGGTGGTGGTGACGGGGCTGCTGGCGTTGCGGGACGTGTTGCACCAGTTTTCCAACCAGTGGCTGCAGCCCGGCGAGGTGCGCAGCGGGCTCATTCTGGCCGCCTTGGCTTTGCTGGTGTATCCACTGGCCCCCAACACCCCCCTGTGGCAAGACGTGCTGAACCCGCAGGTGGTGGTGCGCCTGGTCATCGTGCTGCTGGTGATCCAGTCGCTGGCGCACTTGGCCAAGCGACTGATGCAGGCGCGCCATGCCGTGGCGCTGTCGGCGCTGGCCTCCGGGTTTGTGTCGAGCACCGCCACCATCGGCAGCCTGGGTATGGAGGTGCGAGCGGGCCGGGCCACGGCGCACACCAACGCAGGCGCTGCGGTGCTGTCGTGTGTGGCCACCATGGCCCAGATCGTGGTGGTGGCCGCCACCGTGCAGCCGCAGTGGCTGGCGCGGCTGTGGCTGCCCGCGCTGGCGGGCGGGTGTGTGGCGGCCGCCGTGGGATGGTGGGGCGGGCGCGGCGCGGCGCACCTGTCTGCGAAGGCTATGGACGCCGGTGCGGAGGTGGCGGTTGCTGTACCCCCTGACACCCCTATGTTCAAGCTGCGCGATGCCTTGCTGATTGCGGCTCTGCTCACTGGCATTCAGGCCGGTGTGCAGGGGCTCACGGCGTGGCAAGGCGACGCGGGCATGCTGGCAGGCGCGCTGCTGGCGGCCTTGGCCGACGTGCATGCCGCCACGGCGGCCGTGCTGGTGCGCGGCGGCCCGCACAGCGCGGCCGCACCCGCCATCGCGCAGGCCCTGATGGCCGCGCTGCTGGTGCATGCAGGCAGCAAGTGCGCGGTGGCCCTGGCCAGTGGTGGCTGGCGCTACGCGCTGGCTGTGGCACCGGGCGTGCTGGCGCACACCCTGGCTTTTGTGGGGGTGTTGGCCCTGCAGGCATAGCGGCTGGTGAAGGCGGGGCCGGATAATCGACCCATGACCTCCAAAGAAAACCAAGCCCGCGCTGATTTCAGCGCGCTGGCCCTGAGCCCCGCCACGCTGGCCAACCTGCAGCAGCTGGGCTACACCACCATGACCCCCATCCAGGCGGCCAGCCTGCCGCCCGCGTTGCTGGGTAAGGACCTGATCGCCCAGGCCAGCACCGGCAGCGGCAAGACCGCCGCGTTTGCCCTGGCCCTGCTGGCCAACCTCAACCCCCGCCGTTTTGCGGTGCAGGCGCTGGTGCTGTGCCCCACGCGCGAGCTGGCCGACCAGGTGACCACCGAGATCCGCCGCCTGGCGCGGGCCGAAGAAAACATCAAGGTCGTGACCCTGTGTGGCGGCGTGCCGCTGCGCGCCCAGACACTGAGCCTGGAGCATGGCGCGCACATCGTGGTGGGCACGCCCGGCCGCGTGATGGACCACCTGGAGCGCCAGCACCTGTCGCTGGAAGCGCTCAACACCCTGGTGCTCGATGAGGCCGACCGCATGCTCGACATGGGCTTCTTCGACGACATCGTCGTGGTGGCCAAGCAGTGCCCCAAGGAGCGCCAGACGCTGCTTTTTTCGGCCACGTACCCCGAGGGCATCGCCAAGCTCAGCGCCCAGTTCATGAAGTCGCCCGAGCAGATCACGGTGCAGGCCCAGCATGCCGAAGGCAAGATCGAGCAGCGCTGGTACGAGGTGAAAAACAGCGAGCGCCTGCACACGGTGTCGCAGCTGCTCAACCACTTCCGCCCAGAATCGTCCATCGCCTTTTGCAACACCAAGCAGCAGTGCCGCGACCTGGTGGGGGTGCTGCAGGCCCAGGGCTTCAGCGCGCTGGCGCTGTTTGGCGAGCTGGAACAACGTGAGCGTGATCAGGTGCTGGTGCAGTTTGCCAACCGCAGTTGCTCGGTGCTGGTGGCCACCGACGTGGCCGCGCGGGGCCTCGACATTGCCAACTTGGCCGCCGTGATCAACGTGGATGTGACGCCCGACCCCGAGGTGCACATCCACCGCATTGGCCGCACCGGCCGGGGCGATGCCGACGGCCTGGCGCTGAACCTGGCCAGCCTGGACGAGATGGGCTCCGTGGGCAAGATCGAGCAACTGCAGGGCCGCGAGTCGCGCTGGTTCCCTGTGGCGGACCTCACGCCCACGGGCAGCGGCCCGCTGGTGCCGCCCATGGTCACCATCCAGATCATCGGTGGCCGCAAGGAAAAGATCCGTGCGGGCGACGTACTGGGCGCGCTCACGGGCGAGATGGGCTACACCCGCGAGCAGATCGGCAAGATCAATGTGAACGACTTCTCCACCTACGTGGCGGTGGACCGCGCCATCGGCGCCCAGGCCGCCCAGCGCCTGAACCAGGGCCGCGTGAAGGGCAAGACCGTGAAGGCGCGGCTCGTCACGGACTGAGAGGCTGAGAGTCTTTTATCCATGCCCGCCTTGCACGCGAAAACGCCCCGGCTCGTCGTTGCAAATGCTCGCCATAGCCCGAGCTGTGGCTGTGCTTTGCGCCTAGATCCGAGGCGTTTTCGCGCGCCTTTCGGGCACGGCTAAAAAACCCTCAGCCTCTGAGGCGCTCACGTGGGGCCAGCGCCGCTGCGCGGAGGCTGGCTGCGCTGGTGGCAGGTGAAAGTTTGGGTGAAAAATGCCGCCAGCGCTTGATGGGTGTCATTTGTTGCTATCTGTTTGATAGTGACCAGGTTCTGCCCGGCGGCGGATCATTTCCGCAGCTGTTTTTTCACGCCGCCTGTGACATCTACGCATTGCATCAAGACCTATAGAAGACTATAGTTCTTGGCATGACCACATCCCACAAAGTTGTTGCCTTTGACAGTGCCCCGGGCCTGAGCCGCTACGCCGCCCTGGCCGCCGCCCTGCGTGCCCGCGTGGTGGCAGGGGAGTGGCCACCCGGCTCGGCCCTGCCGGCAGAAAGCCTGCTGGCCACCGAGCACCAGGTGGCGCTGGGCACCATGCGCCGTGCGCTGGAACTCCTGGTGGCGCAAGGCCTGGTAGAACGCATACACGGCCGGGGCACCTTTGTGCGCCAGGGGATTGCCGGTGCGTCGATGCTGCGCTTTTTTAGGTTTGACAGCGGCAGTGGCGAAATGCCACGCTCGCGCATCCTGTCACGTCAGCGCGTGGCGGCCCCGGCCGTCGTGGCCCGCAGGCTGGGCTTGGCCACGGGCGAGATGGTGCTGCGGCTGCAGCGTTTGCGCCTGCTGGCCGACCAGCCCTGTCTGCTGGAAGAGCTGTGGTTGCCGCTGGATGTGTTTGCTTCCCTGGCCGAAGGCAGCACCGCCGAATGGGACGACCTGCTGTACCCCATGTTCGCGCGGCGCTGCGGCGTGCATGTGCACCGTGCCGTGGACGACATTGGTTTTGCCGTGCTGACAGCCGCTCAGGCCATCCCCCTGGGGCTGGCCGCAGGCCATCCGGGCGTGGTGGTGCAACGGGCCGCCTACGACCTGGGCGGGCGCTGCGTCGAATGGCGCACCACGCGCGGCGATGCCCATGCCTTTCACTACACCGTGACCATTACATGAACGACAACCGCGGGGGTGTCCGTGGCCTGGCAAGCCAGTTCCACACCCCCTGCTGGACTTGGGGCGCCAGCTTCCTGCGTGTCCCCCTGAACGCCTGAAAACTCAACCAAGGAGACCTGTATGCCCCCTCTGTCCGATCCTCTGAACCCCCCTGGTCTGTCGCGCCGCGCGGCGCTGGCTGCTGTGGGCGCCACCTTGGCCGCCCCCTGGGTGCACACCCGCGCCGCGGGCGTGGGCGGCGGACGCACCGTGACCCTGGTTGTCTCTTACCCGGCAGGCGGCGGTGCCGACCTGATGGCCCGCATCATCGCGCCCCGCATGGCCGAGGCGCTGGGGCAAGGCGTGGTGGTGGACAACAAGCCCGGCGCCAGCGGCCAGCTGGCCGCATCGGCCGTGGCCCGCGCCACGCCGGATGGCACCACACTGCTGCTCGATGCATCGTCGTTCGCCGTCAATCCATCGCTCTACCCCAAGCTGCCCTACGACAGCAACACGGCCTTTGTGCCACTGGCCGTGTTGGCGACCTTTCCGAACGTGCTGGTGTGCCACCCGGGCTTCGGTGTCAATTCCGTCAAGGAAGTCATCGCACGCGCCAAGGCCAAGCCCGAGGACGTGGCCTATGCGTCGTCCGGCAATGGTTCGGCCCAGCATCTGGCGGGGGCGTTGTTTGAAGAGCGCACTGGCGTGCGGCTGTCCCACATTCCCTACCGTGGGGGCGGCCCTGCCATGAACGACGTGATGGGCGGCCAGGTGCCGCTGTTCTTTGCCAATGTGGCCTCGTCACTTGGCCACATCCAGGCGGGCAAGCTGCGGCCGCTGGCAGTGACCAGCGCCGTGCGCGCTCGCTCGCTGCCCGATGTGCCCACCATGGCGCAGGCCGGCGTGGCCGACTACGAAGTGCTGGAGTGGAACCCCGTGCTGGCTCCGGCGGGCATTGCGCCCGAGGCGCGCACGCAGCTGGTCAACGCCATCCGCAAGGCGCTGGCAGACCCTGAGGTGCTGGGCCGCATCCGCGCGCTGGGCGGCGATGCCTTTCCCGATGCCACCCAGGCCAGTGCGGGCAAGTTCATCCAGGCCCAGCAAGTGCAGTGGGGCAAGGTCATCCGTGAGCGCAAGATCGTGGTGGGCTGACCGATGGATGTGTTGGCCACATCCGCGCCGTTGCGGGATGCCCAGGAGGGATGGGACACGCACGTCCATGTGTTTGATGCCGCCGCCCCGGTCCAGGCCGGGCACTACCAGCCTGCGCACCAGCCTCTCGAACGCATTGAGGCAGAAGCCGCGAAGCTGGGCGTGGGCCACCTCGTGTTGGTGCAGCCCAGCGTGTACGGCACCGACAACCGGCTGATGCTCGACGCCCTGGCGCGCGAACCGGGTCGGCACCGCGCGGTGGTGGTGGTGGATACCGACATTGCCGACAGCGAACTGCACACCATGCACGCACTGGGCGTGCGCGGCGTGCGTTTCAATCTGGTGTCCCCCGTGGGCAACGGGGCGCAGGCCATGCAGGCGCTGGCGCCCCGCCTGAAGGCGCTGGGCTGGCATGTGCAGTGGTATGCAGCACCCGCACAACTCGCGCAGATTGCCCAGCTGCATGCGCAAACGGGCCTGCCCTGCGTGCTGGACCATCTGGCGGGAATGCACGCCGCCGTGGCGCAGGACGATGCGGCCTGGCAGGCACTGGCAAAGCTGGCCGACTTGGGGGCATGGGTCAAGCTGTCGGGCTGGTACCGCCTGCAGGCTGCGGTGCCCTACGCCGAACTGCACGGCGCGATCCGCCGCGTGGCAGGGCTGATGGGTGAGCGGCTGGTGTGGGGTTCGGACTGGCCCCATACGGCGTTTGCTCCGCACGCCATGCCCGCTTACGCGAGTGTGTGGGAGCCGGTGGTGGATGCCCTGGGCTCGGCGCGCGCCGACAAGGTGCGCATGGCGGGCGCTAAGCTGTACCGCTGAAGCGAAGTGCGTATGGGGGCATTGGCATGGGTGCTTCCCGCACCCGCCGTCTCTTTACCTGGCGCCTGCCGTTTCCAGCATCCGCACCATTTCGCTGAAGCCGCGCTGCCGTGCAAGTTGGAGCGGCGTGTTGCCCTGCCGGTCGGTCAGCGTTTGGCTCGCACCCGCCCGCAACAGGGCTTGCAGGGTGGCTTGGTGGCGCGGGCCGCCGTTGCCCAGCACGATGGACTCGATGAGCGCCGTCCAGTGCAGGTTGTTCACATGGTCGAGCGGCGCGCCAGCGGCGATCAGCTGGCGCACCACGCCGTCGTGTCCCAGGTGGGCAGCGGCGATGAGCGCCGTGCCGTCGTAGCGGCTGGTCACCTGTTTGGCGCTGGCGCCCAGTTGCAGCAGCACGCGCAGCGTAGCCTCGTCGTCGGCCACGCCGGCAATGGTCACGGCGTCATAACGGTCGTTTTCCAGCAGATCCAGGCCAGCGCCTGCTTTGGCAAGGGTGCGGATCGCTTCGGCCTGCCGCGCGTAGGTGGCCACATGCAGCGGTGTGCGGCCGTAAGCGTCGCGTGCGTTCAGATCACCCTTTGCGGCAATCAGCTTGTTCAACGTCGGCATGTCACCCCGCGCCGCAGCGGCATGCAGGCCCTGGTAGGCCGCTGTTTCGGCCGCCGTCGGAGGCACCTGGGCCTGGGCCGTGGTGGCACAGGCCAGTGCAGCGGCCAGTGTGAGTACAAGGTTCCAGTGCTTCACGGGTGTCTCCGATGGCGTGCGTTGCAGGTGTGGGCGGGGGGTTACTTCAGCAGATCCTGCACCTTGGCGATGCCGGCCACGGCGCATTGCTCGTCCAGGTGGCCGCCAGGTGCGCCGCCCACGCCCACGGCGCCGATGACTTCGTTACCCACCTTCACCGGCACGCCACCGCCCAGCAGCAGGTAGCCAGGGATGTTCACCAGGTTGGCAGCAGCGGGGTTTTTCTGCGCGCCTTCCATCATGGCCAGCGTGGTGTTCTTGGCCGATGCCGAGGTGTAGGCCTTCAGGCGGCTGGCTTCCAGCGTGTGGGGGCCTGCGTTGTCGGCGCGGTGCACGGCGCGCACGGTGCCTGCGCGGTCCACCACGGTGGCGGTCACGTTGTAGCCGTTGGCGCTGCAGGTGGCGACGGTTTGCGCGGCGATCTGCGTGGCCAGGTCCAGCGAGATGTTCTTTTCGGTGCGTACGCCTTCGGCGCTGGCCGCTGTGGCGATCAGGGACAGGGTGAGGGCGGCGATGGTGGCGAGGCGGTTTTGCATGGTGTTCTCCGGTGTTTTTGACGTCGGCACCACCCGTTGTGGCGCCGTGGGAGAACTGTAGAAAACGCTGCGGTTTTCAGCCATTCGGGCGGCTACGCGCGGGCCTCCGTAAAACTACGGAAGGCCTTGGCGAAGCAGCTCAGGATGCCGCATCCACCAGCGCCGCATACCGCCGTATCAGTTGCGCCAGCGACTCTGCCCCCAGCTTGCCAAACAGGTTGGCGCGGTGCGTTTCCACCGTGCGGGGCGACAGCTCCAGCGCGCGGCCGATTTCCTTGTTGGTCAGCCCCTCGACGATCAGGCCCAGCACCTCACGCTCGCGGGCCGACAGTTGCGCGAAGCGCTCGCGCGCCTGCTGGTCGGCCTGGTGGCGCTCGCGGGATCGCACATGCTGGCGCACGGCGTTCTGCAGGGCTTCGATCAGCACTTCGTCGTCCACGGGCTTTTCGAGAAACTCCGCCGCCCCGGCCTTGAACGCGCGGCGGCACATCTCCACCGTGCCGTGGCCGGTCAGCAGGATCATGGGCTGGTCCACGCCCTGCGCGAGCAGCTGCTCCAGCACCGTGAGGCCGCTGATGCCGGGCATGCGCACATCGAGCACGATGGCGCCGATGCTGGCGCGGTCAAACCCTGCCATGAAGGACTGCGGGTCGGCCCAGGCCTGTACGCGCAGGCCCACGGTGCTGATGAGCAGGGAGAGGCTGTCGCGCACGGCGGCATCGTCGTCCACCAGGTGGATCAGGGGCGAGAGGGATGGCGCGCTATCGGTCATGGGCGGGCGGTGCGGTGGGCAGGGTCAGCACAAACTCTGCGCCCCGTAGGTCTTGGGCTGGCGCAGCGGCCTCAGGCGCCAGGGCCAGCTGCGCGCCCATGGCCTGCGCCAGGCTGTCGCACAGTGTCAGGCCCAGTCCCAGCCCACCCGTGCGTGTGGTGTAGAACGGCTCGAACAGGCGCTGGCGTGCCTCGGGTGGTATGCCCGGGCCGTGGTCGCGCACCGACAAGGCCACGTGCCCGGTATCGGTGCGTGCCATGGCAATGTGCAGCTGGCGTTCGGTGGCTGGCACCTGTTCCAGGGCCTGCAATGCATTCATCAGCAGGTTGTGGATGATCTGCTGCAGGGCCACAGGCTCGGCCAGCACGGTGGGCAGGTCGGGGGCGGTGGTCACGCTGGGCACCACACCCCGCTGGGCCAGCTCGGGCTCTAGCAGGTGCAGCGCGTCGTGCACGGCCGTGGGCAGCGCCAGCGGCTGGGCCTGGCCTGCCAGGTCGGGGCGCTCCACCAGGCGGCGCAGGCGACCCACCACGGTGGAGGCGCGGCGTGCCTGCTCCACCGCACGTGCCATGGCCGTCTGTGCGGTGTCGAGATCAGGCGGCTCATCGGCCAGCAGGCGCTGGGCGGCCTGGGTGCTGGACAGCAGGGCCGTCAGTGGCTGGTTCAGCTCGTGCGCCATGCCGGCGGCCAGCTCGCCCAGTGTGTTCAGGCGTGCCACCTGGCCCAGGCGCAGCAGTTCTTCGGCCCGCTGGCGGGCCACGCGCTGGCGCCACAGTGCGCGGCCTGCAGCCCACAGCGCAGCGGTCAGCACGCACCAGCCCAGCATGCCCCACCACGGCAGCTCGTGCAGGCCCACGCTGCGGCGGGCCACCACGTCCAGCGGCTGGCTTTGTGCCGCCAACAGCTTGTGAAACTCGTAGGTGCGGCTCCAGGCGCCCACCTCGGATCGGCCCGGCTGTACGACGAAAGCCTCGCCATCGCGCTCCAGCGTCACGCGCACGGGGCTGGTGGTCCTGTCCATGGGCCACTCGTCCGTGGGAATGGTGCTGCGCAGGTCGATGTGCAGTGCGTAGCTGGCGGGCGTGCCTGCCAGAACGAGGTGATAGCGGCCTGCGGACAGGTTCAGCCCTGCCATGGCCGCATGGCCGGTGCGGCGTGAGGAGGCTTCAGCGGCCGCCAGTTCTGCCTGCAGTGCGGGGGGCCAATCACTCTGCGCTGTGCGCTGCAGCACCGCCAGAATTTGCGGGTAGACCGAAGGCAGTCGGGGCAGGGGGGATGCGGCGTCGGTGCCGTTGCTCGCTGCGGCGGTGGGCTGCAGCAACGCCAGCGTGGCCATGATGGCATCGTGCTGCACCACACGCTGGCTCAGTAGCCGGTGCACGATGCGCGCGTCGGTCTCGAACGCTGCGTGCAGTTGCTGCAAACGCGCGACGGCCAGCCAGCTGGCGCCCGCGCATGCGACCACGGCCCAGAGCAGCAGGCTGGGGAGATGCAGGGTGCGGTACGAGGGAAGGCGGCGGCGCCATGCCGGGGTCATGCGCGGATTCTGGCATGGGGGCTTGCGCGGGACGCGCTTCGCCGAAGGTAGCGCTGCCTGAGCAAACGGCGTAAAGCGGGTCTTAAGGCCGCTCTGGTGTAATTCCGGCTCGGTTCTTCAGCGCTACTCCTCCAATATCTCCACCCATGTCCAACCCTGCTCCAAAGCCTCACCAATGGCTCACACCCCGCAACCTGCTGTGGGCGTCTATTGCGGTGGCGGGGATCACCATCGCGCTCAAGACGCTGGCCTGGGTGGTCACTGGCTCGGTGGGCCTGCTGTCGGATGCGATGGAGTCGTTTGTCAACCTGGCCAGCGCCATGTTTGCGCTGGCCATGGTGACCGTGGCGGCGCGGCCTGCGGATGACGACCACCCCTACGGCCACCACAAGGCTGAGTATTTTTCGTCAGGGTTCGAAGGCATCCTCATCGTGGGGGTGTCGGCGGGCATCCTGTGGGCGGCCGGGCACCGGCTGATGGACCCGCAGCCCATCGAACAGCTGGGCTGGGGCCTGGGCCTGTCGGTGCTCAGCTCGGCGCTCAATGGCTTTCTCGCGTGGCTCATGTTCCGCTCGGCCCGCGAGTACCGCTCCATCGCGCTGGAGGCCGATGCGCGCCATCTCGTCACCGACGTGTGGACCTCGGCCGGTGTGCTGGTGGGCATTGCGGGCGCGGCCCTCACGGGCTGGCTGTGGCTGGATGCGCTGGCGGCGATTGCAGTGGCGCTGAATATCCTGAAAGAGGGCGTGGAGCTGGTGTGGCGATCCTCCCAGGGCCTCATGGATTCAGCGGTAGAGCCCGAGGTGCAGGCCACCATCGACGCCACGTTGCAGCAGTTTGTGCTATCGCAGGCGCCCGGTGCCGTGCGGTTTGACCATGTCTCCACCCGCCGTGCGGGCCAGCGCCAGTTTGTGGACATGCACCTGCACATGCCCGCCGACTGGACCCTGCGCCACGCCGCCGAGCTGCGCGGCCAGGTCGAGCGTGCGCTGATGACCGCCGTACCCGGCCTGCGCGCCACCATCGAGCTGCTGCCCACCGATGTGGAAGCGCATTTCGACGACCCCCGTGACGATTTGAAGGATGCCGTGAAGTGATCAGCGTATTGCAGCGTGTGCGCGAAGCGCGCGTAGATGTGAACGGGCAGACCGTGGGCGCCATCGGCGCAGGCCTGCTGGTGCTGGTGTGTGCCGAACGCGGTGACACGGAGATGGAGGCCGACAAGCTGCTGGCCAAGATCCTCAAGCTGCGCATTTTTTCGGACGCCGCAGGCAAGATGAACCAGAGCGTGCAGGACACCGGTGGCGGCCTGCTGCTGGTCAGCCAGTTCACGCTGGCGGCAGACACCACCGGCGGCAACCGCCCCAGCTTCACCCAGGCGGCTGCACCCGATGAGGGGCGGCGGCTGTACGACTATGTGGTTGCCCAGGCGCGCAAGGTGCACCCCAAGGTGGCCACGGGCCAGTTTGCCGCCGATATGCAGGTGCACCTCGTCAATGACGGCCCGGTGACCATCCCGCTGCGGATACCTCCTACAGCGGCTTAGTGGTCAAAAAAGATAGCATTCAGCGCTTGATGGATAAGCGCTATGGCCTTGTTTTCCTTTTATTTTCGAGAGAAACCAAGGGCGACACCGGCAGCACCCGGAACCCTGCCGACGCCAGCGCCAGCCAGGTGGCAATGGCCAGCATGACGGCCGTGTAGGCATCCCACCCCTGGCGCTGCGCCCAGGTGGCGACGATGCCAGTGAACCACTGCATCAGCGCCACACCCAGGAACATCGCCATGGTGTAGGCCGACAGTGCCCGGCCTGTGAGCGTAGGCGGATAGGAGGCCCGCACATCGGCGTACTGCAGCACGCCATAGCCCGACAGCAGGCCCATCAGCAAAATCAGCACCACGCTGGCCGCAGCGCTCCCGTGCAGGAACGCCAGCACCATGAACAGGCTCGCCATGAGCAGCGATGCATTGCCGATCCAGCGCCTGCGGCGGGCGATGCCCGGGTCCAGCCGACCGCCCAGACCCGGCGCGAAGAGGGCAATCAGCGAGAGCCCCAGCGCAACGTTGCCACTGTCCACCAGCGAGAGGTGGTAGCGGTCCATCAGCAGCGGTGCCAGCCACAGGCCGCGCAGCGACAAAAATGCGGCGTAGCCCGACATGCCCAGCAGCAGAATGCCCCAGGTGTGCGGCACGGTGAGCAGCTGGCCAAAGCCCAGCAGCGCCTGGCCCCAGGTTTCGCGCTGCGCCGGGGGAGGCACCAGCGGAGTGGGCTCGTGCACGCGCAGCCAGATCAGCAGCCACGACAGCGCGCTGAGCACCGCCAACACGGCATAACCCGTGCGCCAGCCGCCGCCGTGTTGCACCAGCCAGGCCAGCGGCGTGCCGGTGAACAGCAGGCCCAGGCCACCCACACCCATCGCCACGCCCGACAGGTAGGCAAACCGGTCCGCTGGAAAATGCCGTGCAATGAACAGCGTGCAGGCCAGAAACGCGGGCGAGCAGCCCACGCCGATCAGCAGTTGCCCTGCCATCAGCCAGGGGTAGGTCGGCGCGGTGGCCGAGAGCGCCGACCCCGCAACCGCCAGCGGAAACGCCGTGAGTACCGTGCGCCGCAGGCCGTACAGGTCCAGCCCCAAGCCCATCAGCAACTGGGCCACGCCGAAGGAAAGGCCAAACAGCCCCGCAAACGCGCCCAGCGACCCTGGCGAGAGCCCGAAGTCCGCCGTCAGTCCTTGGGCCACCATGGCCGTGGTGGTGCGAAAGGCCTGGCTCAGTGCAAACCCGCTGAGCAGCGCAAGCAGCATGGCCCACAGCGCACGCGGTGATGGCCGGCCGCTGTCCGCAGGAAAGGATGGAGATGCCGACGAGGACGGCAAGGGGCTGCCGCTCACTGCCGCCAGAAGAACAGAGCGGCCATTACCAGCCCGGTAGCCACAATGCCCCAGCGCAGCACGTTAGCAGGCAGCTTGCGCGCCACGCGTGCACCACCATACCCGCCTGCGGTGGCTGCCACCATCATCATCAGCGCCTGCGGCCACAGCACCACGCCGCCTGCCGCATAGATGAGCACGGCAATGGCGGTAAGGAGGGCCGACACCCAGTTCTTGAGGCCGTTCATAGCGTTCAGGTTCGTCTGCCCCAGCAGGCCGAACAGCGCCAGCAGAAGGATGCCCAGCCCGCCGTTGAAATAGCCGCCATAGGCAGCCACCGCCAGCACGCCCACCGTGGCCTTGGCGGTGGAGGGTTTGCCGCCCGCCAGCATCCGGCGCAGCTGCGGCCCGAATGCAAACAGCGCCGTGGCCGCCAGCAGCAGCCAGGGAACCACACGGCGGAAGGTGGCGTCGGGTGTGACCAGCAGCAGCGCGGCCCCGGCCGCGCCCCCGATGAGCGAGAGCACCACCAACAAGCGCATCGACAGCCCCGGCGGCGGGGCCGTGTCTTCGCGGAATCCCCATGCGCCGGCCATGTAGCCGGGCAGCAGGGCCACCGTGCCCGTGGCATTGGCCACCACAGGCGGCACGCCGGTGAAGACGAGGGCGGGCAGTGTCAGAAAACTGCCGCCTCCGGCGACGGCGTTGAGGGCGCCGGCAACGAAGGCGGCGGTGAGCAGCAAAGGCGTGTCGAGCATGCACCGATGGTAGGGGGTGGCGCCGCCACCATTGGCGACGGCGCGGGTGCAACACTTTTGCCTGCCGTGAGCCTCGTCGGGTGTTCAGCCCTGTCGCCAGTGGGGTCCCGGCTGCCGATGCAATCAGTACAGATAGGCGGCGTCGGCTGCGGCGGGTGTTACGCCATCCGTGGCACTGCTGGTGCCCACGGCCAGGGTGCTGGCATCACCGGACAGGGCGACGCTGGCACCGAAGCGTGCAAGTGCGCGCGGCTGGGGGGCCTTGAGGTAGGCCCTGTGCGCCCAGGTGGTGCCGTCACGGCGGTAGACATTGACGGCTCCGGCTGAATATAAGGCCTGGTTGTTGGGGTTGCCATTGATGCCAGAGGCGTTGCTTGCATCGTCGAGGTTGCCCACGGCAAGCATGCGGCCGTCCGCAGAAAGCGACAACATGACACTGTTTGTAAAGAACCCGTCGGCAGCCTTGACCGGCAATGCGGGCTGCTGCGTCCAGGCGTCCCCCGTGCGTGTGAATGTTCGCAGCTGAACGTCAGTACCTCCAGAGCGGTCCAAGACGGCCAGTGTGCTTCCGTCCCTGGACATTGCAAAGGGATTGTGCGAACCCGTCAGCGCACCTGCGGCAGGAACGCGCCACACCTGCGTGGGTGCACTCCAGACACCTCCGAGATGGGTCAGGACCGAGATGTCCTTGTCGGTGTTTGCCGCAAGCACGGTGCCGTCGCTGGACAGGGCTACAACCGCCCCAAAGCGGGCCATTGTCGGGTCGGCGCTGCTGCCTGGCAGGTGCGCCTGCTCGGCCCAGCCGCCGTTGTTGCGGGCAAAGGTGTGAACGGCTCCGACGCCGCCCCCAAAAATGGTTTCACCGGTGAAGGAGAGTCCACTCAACACGGCGGCAGACCCCGGGGTGAAGTTAGCACCTTCTTCGGGCGCTCCTACCGCCAGCAGGTTCCCGTCGGCTGACAGAGCCACGCTGAAGCCAAAGTGTTGGGGGGTGCATGGAAATACAGCCGTGCCAGAGATGTCCAGGCGGCTGCAGGTCTCGACTTTCGCAGCCGTGTTGCGGGCTTTAATATAGGCCTGCTGGCTCCAGGTGCTGCCGTTGTCCATGAAGATATACGCAGCCCCCGCGCCATATGCGTCGCGGTTGGCCGCATCGCCGTTGATGCCGCGTGCATTGCTTCTTTCCTCTGGTGCACCCACTGCCAGCGTGCGACCGTTGGCCGATAGTGCGAGGCTGGCGCCAAAGGCCATCTTTGCGGCCGGACTGCTGCCTTCCAGCCGCGCCCGCAGACCCCAGGCAGGGGCTGGCATGCCAACGCCTGGCATGCTGCGGCTGAAGATGTACACCGCGCCCGCCCCTGCCAGGCCGTCTGAACTGCCCTCGCGGGGCGACCCGACAGCCAGCGTTAAACCGTCGGCCGACAGGGCAATTGCGTTCGTGTAGGCGCCAAATCGCTGCGTCGGATCGCCGGCAGGCAGGTCGAAGCGCCCTATGGCCTGGGTGAGGTCGGGTGTTACCGCGCTCGTGAACGGGCCGCAGCCGCTCGCGTCGCAGGCGCGCAGCCGGTAACTCGCATTCACACGCTCGTGCAGCAGCCCCCCAACCTGTATGGGGAAGCTGGTGACGTTGTTGGCGGCGCCGACGCCGAATAGCGATTCAGGTTGGGGGCCTGCTGCGCCATCAGGGTCCTCGAACAGTTCGTAGCGCATCGCACCCGGGGTGACGGTCCAGCCCAAGTTGTAGGTCTTGGGGCCGTAGCTCGCCACGCTGAAGCCGGAAGGGGCCGGGAGTCCGGCGGGCTCCGATTCGCCACTGCCGCCCCCGCAGGCCGCCAGAACGAGTGGCGCCGCCAGCAGCAAGGCGCGATACAAGCATGGCAGGCCCGAATTCGCCACGGGCGCAGGGTGTCGCTGGAAATTGATCACAGAGAAGACTCCTGAAAAAAGGGGGAAGACAGGCAGGGCGCGCGGCGGGAGTGCCAACAGGTCTGCGAGACGCGCACTGGAGGAGTCAATCGTCGCTTATCAAGACAACGCCGAGCCCCGGCAGATGCGAGCACTTTGTACCAAATGGTAAAAAGTGCGCCGCTGCCCTCGGCAGCAGGGATAGCGTTCAGGAAGTCGCGTACGGGTCGGCAAAGCCCAACTCCTGCAGGATGGCGGTTTCATACTCCTCCATCTCCTCGGCATCTGCCTCACTGGTCTCGTGGTCCCAGCCCTGGGCATGCAGCGTGCCATGCACTAGCATGTGGGCGTAGTGTTCTTCCAGGCTTTTGTTCTGCTCTTTGGCCTCGCGCTCGATCACGGGGGCGCACAGCACCAGGTCGGCCGTTACCAAGGGCTCCTGGGTGTAGTCGAAGGTGAGCACGTTGGTGGCGTAGTCCTTCTTGCGGTACTCGCGGTTGAGCTGCTGGCCTTCTTCGGCCCCTACGATGCGTACGGTGATCTCGGCATCGGTGGCCAGCGCGTGGCGAATCCAGCGGGTGACCTTGTGGCGTGGCAGCACGGCGCGGTGCGCGGTCGCGCCTTCAAACTTGCCGAACTGCAGCGACAGAGAGAGTTGGTTTAAAGACATTTTTGCTTTTTTGGCCGCCAGCGCTTGATGGATAAGCGCTGAAAGCTATCAAAATGATAGTGCTAGTCCCGGCTGCGAGAAGCCGGGGCGCGGCGCGGTGCGTCGTAGGCATCCACGATGCGCGCGACCAGCGGGTGGCGCACCACGTCGGCCGTGGTGAAGCGGGTGACGGAGATGCCCTTGACCCGCTTGAGTACCCGCTCGGCATCGATCAGCCCGCTCATGGCCCCCTTGGGCAGGTCGATCTGGCTCACGTCGCCCGTGACCACGGCCTTGGCGCCAAAGCCGATGCGGGTGAGGAACATCTTCATCTGCTCGGGCGTGGTGTTCTGCGCTTCGTCCAGGATCACGAAGGCGTTGTTCAGCGTGCGCCCGCGCATGAAGGCCAGCGGGGCGATTTCCAGCGCGTTGCGCTCGAAGGCTTTCATCACCTTGTCGTAGCCCATCAGTTCGTACAGCGCGTCGTACAGCGGGCGCAGGTAGGGGTCGACCTTTTGCGCCAGGTCGCCGGGAAGGAACCCCAGGCGTTCGCCCGCCTCGACCGCCGGGCGGGTCAGCACGATGCGCTGCACGGCGCTGCGTTCCAGCGCATCCACGGCGCAGGCCACTGCCAGATAGGTCTTGCCGGTGCCGGCAGGGCCGATGCCAAAGGTGATGTCGTGGCTGGCAATGTTTTCGAGGTACAGGTTCTGTGTGGGCGTGCGGCCGCGCAGGTCGGCCCGGCGGGTGTTGAGCACGATGGCGCCCTCGGGCGCCTCCACCAGGGCGGAGTCTCCGGCCAGCATGAGCTGCAGGTGGTCCTCGGTGATCGGGCGTTCAGCCATCTCGTACAGCGCCTGCAAAAGCTCCATCGCCTGCGTGGCCTTCGCCTTGGGGCCGTCCACCTTGAACTGCTCATGCCGGTGCGCAATGCTCACCGAGAGGGCCACTTCGATGGTGCGCAGGTGTGCGTCGGCGGGGCCACACAGGTGCGTGAGCCGGGTGTTGTTGTGGGGGGTGAAGGTGTGGCGCAGGATCACGCGGATAATTCCCGTTGGATCGCCGCAGTGCGCGGCAAAGGACATCAATGATAGGCAAATTGACCGGCACCCTGCTGGAGAAGAATCCCCCCGAGGTGCTGTTGGACTGCCATGGCGTGGGCTATGAGGTGAATGTGCCCATGAGCACGTTCTACAACCTGCCCGCTGTGGGCGAAAAGGTGAGCCTGCTGACCCAGTTCATTGTGCGCGAAGACGCGCAGCTGCTGTATGGCTTTGCCACGGCGCCCGAGCGCCAGGCGTTCCGCGAGCTGATCAAGATATCGGGCGTGGGGCCGCGCACTGCGCTGTCCATCCTGAGCGGCATGGGCGTGGCGGATCTGGCCCAGGCCATCACGCTGCAGGAGGCAGGCCGCCTGGTCAAGGTGCCGGGCATTGGCAAGAAGACGGCCGAGCGGCTGATGCTGGAGCTCAAGGGCAAGCTGGGGGCCGACATGGGCGCTGCCCACGGGCCCGCTGCCAGTGACGCACAGGCCGACATTCTGCAGGCACTGTTGGCTTTGGGCTACAACGACAAAGAGGCTGCGGCGGCCCTCAAGGCCCTGCCACCAGAGGTGGGTGTGAGCGATGGCATCAAACTGGCACTGAAGGCGTTGGCCAGGTAGTGCACTTGCGGGTTTGTTGCGGCAGTTGTTTTCGTGTTCAATGGCGGTTTTGACCGGAGCGAGGGAAAGAAATGAAAAATGGAATGATGTGGCGGATGGGCGTTGCCTGGGGTGCGGCGCTTGCCTTGTTGGCCGGATGCGGCGGAAGCGGTACCGAGGCCAGCGCGCAAAAGGCGGCCTCTGTGCTGATGGTGGATGGCTGGGTGCAGCCCGCCAGCGTGGACCAGGGTGTCTCGAACATCAAATCCCGCAGCGCGCTTGTCACAGCGCCCACGCCTTCCCGGGTGAGCCTGGGAGCCTTGGATGCCTCCAAGACGGCTTCGCTGGGTGGCGGTATCGGCCCACGCCAGGTGGGTGCAGCGCGCGATGTGGTGGCCACCCGCGCCGCAGCCCAGACACAGCAGCAGTTGCAGTGGAAGCCCACCGCCACTGGCGGTAAGGTGGCTGCTATCAGTTTTTCGGCCGAAGGTGCGTACGGATTGCGCCTGGGCGTAGTGGTCAAGGCGCTGCCACAAGGCACAGTGCTGCGTGTGTACAGCCAGGCCAACGCCTCCAAGGTGTTCCAGATTTCCGGCCAGGAAGTGCTGCAGCGCATTGAGCGCAATGCGCAGGCGGGCGACACCACCCTGGACGGTCAGACCTGGTGGACGCCAGATACCGGATCGGACGAGGCCACGCTGGAGCTGGAGCTGCCCGTCGGTGCGGATGCCAGCACGGTGGACATCTCGGTGCCGCGCGTGTCGCACATCTTCGAGAACCTGTCGATCCCTACGGAGGCAGAACTCTCCACCAAGATCAACGAATCGGCTTCGTGCCACCTGGATGCCACCTGCTACGACACCTATGCGACGGAGCGCAATGCCGTGGCGCGCATGTTGTTCACGTCCGGTGCCAACACCTATCTGTGCACGGGCACATTGCTCAATGACAGCCGGTCTTCGGGCACGCCGTATTTCTTGACGGCCAACCACTGCATCTCCAAGCAGTCCGAAGCCGCCTCGCTGCAGACCGACTGGTTCTTCCGTTCGCCAACGTGTAACAGCCGCACCCTGTCGAGTGCCACCATCCAGCGCGTCAACGGCGCATCGCTGCTCTACGCCTCGGGTGCCATGGACATGGCCCTGCTGCAGCTGAACGACACACCTCCTGCAGGGGCCGTCTTTGCCGGTTGGGATGCGGGCACCCAGGCTTTGAGTACATCTGTGGTGGGTCTGCACCATCCCCGGGGCGACCTGCTCAAGGTCAGCCTGGGTACGTTGAACAGCCTGATTTCCTGCACTCCCACCAGTGAAACCCAGTTCCAGTGCAGCGGCACAACGGGCAACTACTACCAGGTGAACTGGACCCAGGGCACCACCGAAGGTGGCAGCAGTGGCTCGGCCTTGTTCAAGGGTGGCACACATGTGATCGGTACGCTCTACGGCGGCGGTTCCAGCTGCACGGCCACCACAGTCCCCGATTACTATGGCCGTTTTGACGTGGCGTTCAACGCAGCGCTCAAGAACTGGCTGTCGTCTGCCACGCCACCCACTGGCCCCACGGGGCGGGTGCCTGTCTATCGCTTCTACAACATTGCTGGCCTGGAGCATTTCTACACCAGCAACGTCGGTGAGCGGGATCTTCTGATCAAACAGTTTGGATCGAACTTCATCTACGAAGGCACGATCTTCTATGCGTATCCCATTGAGGGGGCCAACCTGTTCCCGGTGTACCGTCTGGTTGATTTGGCGCGCAATTTGCACATTTACACGGCAAACCCTGCGGAGCGAGACGGTCTGCGCCAGGCATTCCCGTCCGTGCAGCTTGAAGCCACTGCATGGTGGGGACAGGCTGCTCCGGGCAATGGTGCCGTGCCTGTCTACCGCTTCCGCAACCGCACCGTGGGAACCTATTTCTATACTGCCAGCCCTGCAGAACGCAGCTACCTCAACGCCAACATGAGCCAGCAGTACGTTGAAGAAGGCATCGGGTTCTACGTCTGGCCCGAAAAATAACAGGACTGCATGACGATCCAGACCGACGACTTCGCCCCCGCCCCCGCAAAACGCGTCATTTCGGCCGTGCCCGCATCGCCCCAGGAGGAGGCGATCGAGCGCGCGCTGCGCCCCAAGCTCCTGCAGGAGTACGTGGGCCAGGCGAAGGCGCGCGAGCAGCTGGAGATTTTCATCGGCGCGGCGAGGAAGCGGGGCGAGGCGCTGGACCATGTGCTGCTGTTTGGCCCGCCTGGTCTGGGAAAGACCACGCTCAGTCACATCATTGCGGCTGAGCTGGGGGTCAACCTGCGCCAGACCAGTGGCCCTGTGCTCGAAAAGCCCAAGGACCTGGCGGCGCTGCTGACCAACCTCGAAAAGAACGACGTTCTTTTCATTGACGAGATCCACCGCCTGTCGCCTGTGGTGGAGGAAATTCTCTACCCCGCGCTGGAGGACTACCAGATCGACATCATGATCGGCGAGGGTCCTGCGGCGCGCAGCATCAAGCTCGACCTGCAGCCCTTCACGCTGGTGGGCGCCACCACACGTGCGGGCATGTTGACCAACCCGCTGCGCGACCGCTTTGGCATCGTGGCGCGGCTGGAGTTCTACACAGCCGAAGAGTTGGCGCGCATTGTCAAGCGCAGCGCGGGGCTGCTCAATGCGCCCATGGATGAAGAAGGCGGCTTCGAGATCGCCCGCCGCTCGCGCGGTACGCCGCGCATTGCCAACCGGCTGCTGCGCCGCGTGCGCGACTACGCCGAGGTCAAGGGCGACGGGCGCATCACCAAACCCATTGCCGACAAGGCGCTGGCCATGCTGGATGTGGACCCGCAGGGTTTTGACGTGATGGACCGCAAGCTGCTGGAGGCGGTCATTCACCGCTTTGATGGCGGCCCCGTGGGGCTGGACAACATTGCCGCCAGCATCGGGGAAGAGGCGGGCACCATCGAAGACGTGATCGAGCCCTACCTCATCCAGCAAGGCTTTTTGCAGCGTACGCCGCGTGGGCGCATTGCCACGCTGGCGGCGTTCCGACACCTGGGGGTGGCGCCGCCCAAGGCGGCTGGCGGGCTGTTTTCTGAATGACGCAAGGCACAGCGCATGGCAACCAGGGCAGATCTGTGAATAGGCGCTGGTTTGCTGTTGCGTTGGGCGCTGTCGTGCTGGTGGTGGCTGCCTTCACCGGGGTGATGGCGCTGCGTGGTCCGCAGGTCGATGCCCTGTTGGTGCAGTCGGCGCCGCTGGTGCGCACGCTGCAGTTTTCGGCGCGCGTGGCCACGTTGTCGCGGGTGGATGTGGGCAGCACCGTCACAGGCCGCGTGGCCCAGGTGCAAGTGACAGAAGGCGCGCAGGTGCGCCAGGGCGACGTGCTGGTGCAGCTGGAGTCCGACGAGCTCGCGGCGGCGCTGGCGCAGGCCGTGGCGGCCGAACGCCAGGCGCAGTCCCGCCTGGTGGGCCTGCGCAGTAGCGGCCGCAGCGCTGCACAGGCAGCGCGCGCGCAGGCCAATGCCACCCTGCAAGCGGCCAGCGCCAGCCTGGTGCGGGTGCAGCAGCTGGTGGCCCAGGGGTTCTACAGCGCCGCGCAGCTCGATGAGGCGCAGCGCGCCGTCGATGTGGCCCAGGCGCAGCAATTGAGCGCGCAGGCACAGGTCCAGGCCAACGCCGATGCCGGCACTGACGTGGTCCAGGCGCAGGCGCAGCTGGCGCTGGCCCGGGCGGCCACGGTGGCGGCCCAGGCCCGCCTGGCACAGGCCACGCTGGTAGCCCCGGCCGATGCCCGCGTGCTGGTGCGCGACGTCGAGCCCGGGCAGATCGTGCAGCCTGGCAAGGCCTTGCTCAGCCTGGCGCTGGCCGGGCCCACCCAGCTGGTGGCCCAGGTGGACGAACGTTTTCTGGACCAGTTGCTGCCGGGCCAAAAGGCCTCGGTGGTGGCCGATGCCTTTGCGGGCCAGCGCTTTGCAGCACGTGTGCTCACCATCGCACCCTCGGTGGATGCCCAGCGCGGTGCCATCGAGGTGAAGTTTGCGCTGGAGCAGCAGGCCCCCGCCTTTCTGCGCGAGGACATGACCTTATCGGTCGAGGTAGAGACTGCGCGGCGCGAGCGGACCCTGGTACTGCCCCAGGCGGCCCTGCGCGGCCCGGTGGAGGGCGACCAGGCGACGGTGCTGGTGTTGCAGGGGGGGCGCGCCCAGGCCCACCCCGTGCGGCTGGGGCTGCGCACACTGGACGCTGTGGAGGTACTGGACGGCCTGGTCGAGGGCGACACCGTGCTGAGGGGCGGTGCCGTCCAGGCGGGCGACCGCGTGCGTGCCCGCCCGGTGGCCTGGTCCGCAGGTGCGGCCACCGCCGTTTCCCCCACCCCGGGGGGCGATGCCGGCTCCGCATTGACGAACGCCATGGGTCGCTGAGCCGCCATGTGGATCTGGCCTGGCTTCGAGTTGCGCGTGGCGCTGCGCTTTCTGCGCGAGGGCCGCATGCAGACCGTGCTCATCATCGTGGGGGTTGCGGCGGGGGTTGCGGTCATTGCCTACATCTCGGCGCTGATCAGCGGCTTGCAGTCGAACACCCTGGCCAAAACACTGGGCGCCCAGGCGCACATCACCCTGCGGGCGCCGGACGACCTGGTCATACCGGCAGCCCCTGCCTTGCCTGGCACCGCTGCGCTGACCGAAACCCAACCGCGTGCCCAGCGCCTGCGGTCGGTGGCCAACTGGCAGGCGCTGGTGCCGCTGCTGGAGCGCTTACCCGAAGTCGCCGGGGTCTCGCCCATGGTGTCCGGTTCAGGCCTGGCGCTGCGCGGCGAGGCATCGCAGGCCATTGCCCTGATGGGCGTGGACCTGGATCGCTATGACCGCGTGGTGGGGCTGCGCTCCAAGGTGGTCAGTGGCACGGCGCGGTTGTCACCGGGCGAGGCCATCGTGGGGTGCGAGCTGGCCTCCGACCTCGGTGTGCGCGTGGGAGACCGCCTCACCGTGCAGACGAGCGGCGCGGGCGGCACGGTGAGTGATTCGGTGCGCGTCACCGCGCTGGTGGACCTGGGGGTGAAAGACCTGAACCGGCGCACCGTGATCGTGCCGCTGCGCGCGGCGCAAAGCCTGCTGGCGCTGCCGGGTGGTGCCAGCCAGCTCGACCTGACCTTGAAGGACGTGTGGGTGGCACAGACCCTGGCGCGTGCGTTGCAAATGCAGTTCCCCTACAAGATCGAGAGCTGGCAAGAGAGCAATGCCCAGCTGGTGTCAGCACTCAATGCGCAGTCCATCAGCACCTCCATCATCCGGGGCGTGGTGTTGGCGGTGGTGGTGCTGGGCATTGCCAGCGTGCTGGTGGTCTCGGTAGTGCAAAAGGGCCGGGAGATCGGCATCCTGCGCGCCATGGGCGCCACGCGGGGCCAGGTGCTGCGCGTGTTTCTGGTGCAGGGCGCCGTGGTGGGGGCGCTGGGCTCGGCGCTGGGCCTGCTGCTGGCGGTGGGGCTGATCTGGGTGTTCACGCATTTTGTGCGGGGCTCGGATGGCCTGCCGTTGTTTTCGATCGCGCTGCCGCTGGGCATGGCATTGCAGATTGCACTCATTGCCTCGGTGTGTGGTGTGCTGGCGGCGGTGGCGCCTGCGCGGCGGGCAGCGGCGCTGGACCCAGCGCAAGCCATCAGGATGTGATGACCCAACCCGCCGCCCCCGAACTGATCACGCTCGATGCCGTGCGCAAGAGCTACAACCTGGGCCGCCCCAGCGAGGCCGAGGTGCTGCACGGCATCGACCTGCAGGTGCGCCGGGGCGAGTTCATCGCGCTGATGGGGCCTTCGGGCTCGGGCAAGAGCACGCTGCTCAACATCCTGGGCCTGCTCGAACGCATGACGACGGGCAGCTATCTGCTGGACGGCGAGGCGGTGCAGGGTCTGGACGATGCGGCCCTGACCCTGCGCCGGCGCAGCACCCTGGGCTTTGTCTTTCAATTCCACCACCTGCTGCCCGCTTTCTCCGCGCTGGAGAACGTGACGCTGCCGGCCCTCATGGCCGAAGGCCGCGTCAGCCCCGCCCACCGCGATCACGCGCGCAGCCTGCTCGACGCCGTGGGCCTGGCCCAGGCCATGGACAAGCGCCCCGCAGAGCTGTCAGGCGGCATGCAGCAGCGCGTGGCCATTGCGCGCGCGCTGGTCATGAACCCGCCGCTGGTGCTGGCCGATGAGCCCACGGGCAACCTGGACACCGCGTCCTCTGCCGAAGTGTTTGCCCTGCTGCGCCGTATCCATGCCGAGCGGGGCACGAGTTTTGTCGTGGTCACGCACGACCCCCGGCTGGCCGCGCGCTGCGACCGGCTGGTGGAGCTGATCGACGGCCGGATTGCCCGCGACGAGGCCATCACTGTGGGCGTGGAGCCTGCGCCCAGTGGGTGAGCTGCAGGCAGGTGATTTGCTATCAAATAAATAGCTATTCGTGCATGATGCTGAAGCGCTGGCGACAATTTTGGCTAAAAAACCATCGCACAGAACACACAGGTGCTCAGGAGGAGCGTGAAGCCGTCCCTGGGGCGATGTTCGGAGCCCTGTCCCTAGCCATATGCGTGCGGCCCTCTTCTCCGGTCACGCCCGTTCGCTGCACTGCGGTGGCAGGCACCGAGGCCTTGCTGGCCAGCCATCCACTGACGATCAGCGCCTGCGCCGCATAGTACGTGGCCAGCACCCAGACCTGCGCCATCGGCAGCGGCATCACAAACCGGTTGGTGGCCAGCAGCGAGTCGCTGAGCATGAAAAACCCGGCGCCGACCGCTACGAGCAGCGACGGCGCATCGCGCAACACCGTCGCCCGGCCGATGGCCTGGGCCGCCATCAGCGCGATCACCAGCACATAGGCCGCCACCGGCGCGCGCAGTGCAGGTGGCAGGCCACCCGCCCACAGAAAGGCGTACATGGCCACGCCAATGCCCAGTGTGGCGGCCAGCGCACCCCGGTGCGGAAACCACGCTTGCCCGCTTTTGAACAGCGCCACATAGAACAGATGCGCCACCAGAAAACTCACCAGGCCCGGGATGAAGAAGCCCTGGAACATGAGGAACACATCCCCGGCCAGCGATCCGGCCAGCGCGGCCGCGAGGAGAAGCAGGGTCTTTGGGTTAAATTGGCCTCTAGCGCTTGGCGAATAAGCACTGGCAGCTACCAAAACAAGAGCAAAAACCATCGTCAGCGGCTTGAACAGCCAATGCCATTCCATGAACCCCATCGCGCTGGTGGCGGTGGCCAGCGCGCCGCTTTGCAGCATCAGCGCCATCAGCACGGTGATACGTCCCTGCATCACTGCGCCCAGCGACCATTGCACCGTCAGCAGCACCGCAAACCAGATGGCGTTGCGCGCCAGCGGCGCCGCATCTGCCTGCCAGAGAAAAGCCGCCACGCCCGCCAGCAGCAGCGCGAACTGCACCAGCGCAAACCACTGCGCGGCGCGCGACATCGGCGGGTGGTACAGCTGCATCTGTGCCATGCTGAAGGCGGGCTTGGGAAAGCGCTCTGCCACATCGGCAGGCCGCCAGCCCGGAGGCTTGACCCAGACCTTGAGCTTGTCGAGCCAGCTGCGCGCATGCCAGCTGTCATGTGCCAGCCCTGCGTACACCTGCGCGTTGGCCCAGAGCGGGTCCCAGCTGTTCAGCAGGCCGCGCGTGCCGTACACACACTTCTCCTGGTCGTCTTCGTCCTTGAAGGTGCCAAAGACCCGGTCCCACAGGATCAGGATGCCGCCATAGTTCTTGTCCAGATAAGCGTCGTTCACCGCGTGGTGCACCCGGTGGTTGCTGGGGCTGCAAAACCAGCGGTCAAACCAGCCGAGCTTGCCCACCTGCTCGGTGTGCACCCAGAACTGGTAAAGCAGATCGATGAGCGCCACCACTCCAAACACCAGCGGCGGCACGCCCGCCAGTGCCATGGGCACATAAAAGATCCAGCCCAGCAGCGCGCCCGAGCTGGTCTGGCGCAGCGCGGTGGAGAGGTTGTAATCCTGGCTCTGGTGGTGCACCGCGTGCGCGGCCCACAACACGGCCGATTCATGCCCCATGCGGTGCAGCCAGTAGTAGCACAGGTCGTAGAACACCAGCGCCAGCAGCCAGCCGGGCAGGCTGGTCCAGAACGCATCGTTGCGCCACAGCGCCACGTGCTCGAACAGGGCCGTGTAGATGCCGATGCGCAGCAGCCGCGTGAACACTGCGCTGGTCTGGCTCAGCATGCCAAGGCTGATGCTGCTGACCGCATCGGCCATCCGGTAGGTGTTGCGCTGCCTTCTGTAGCCCACCGCCAGTTCGATGGCGATCAGCAAAAAGAAGACGGGGGTCGCAAGGACAATGATCTGGCTGGGGCTCATGCCGCATTGTCGGTATGCCGGGTCGGGGAGGGATTAGGGAAAGAACGGGTCGAAAGATCGGAGTTTCCACGCCTTGCAGGCGTGGCTGGGTTGGTGCCCATGCGCCCATGCGCCAGTTGCAAGGTGGCATGGCCGTTAAGCTGGGTGAAAGCTGCGCGTGCCATGATCCGCCCCCGAGCGCAAAAGGCGAGCAAGTTTGATACTTACCATTCCGTAAAATAGAAGTCTCCGCTGGCCCCTCTCGGGTGGCCCTTTCGTTCTTTCGTCAGTGCAAGCTGACCCGCCCTTCTGTCCGCAGACTTTCGCTGCAGACAGGCGCAACCCCCCAACAAAACACATGAACAGCAGCGCGCATTGCCTGAAGGCAGCGGGCTTTGGCGCAGCTTTTGGCGCCAAGGTGGTCCTGGTAGATATTGACCTGATGCTGCCACGCGGCAGCATCACTGCACTGCTGGGCCCGTCTGGCGCTGGCAAGTCCACCTTGCTGCACGCCCTGGCCGGGCGGTACGCCGACCATCCGCGCTTCACCGAATGGGGCAGCGTTGAGTACGAAGGAAGACCGCTGGGTGAGGGCAATCGTCCGCGCCTGGTGCAGCAAAACGCCAAGCTCATGGCGGCGACCGTGTTCCATGCCTTGGCCGACCCGGTGCGTGAACGCCTGGGCCGCTCGCCCGCCGAGGTGCGGGTCTGGTGCACTGAGCTGGTCCAGCGCATGGGCGTGCCCGAGCTGGCAGCCCTGTTCGACCAGCCCACGCTGGAGTTGCCCCCCTTGCTGCAAAGGGCCGTGGCCATCTTGCGCGAAGCCGTGGCCGAGCCAGCGCTCCTGATGGTGGATGAGCCCACGGCCGATCTCTCGGACTATGACGCCTATGTGCTGCTGGAACTGCTGCGTGAAGTGGCCCGCACCAGCACGCTGCTGGTGGTTCTGCACAATCAGCGCCATGCCGCCAGCCTGGCCGACCGCATGGCGCTGCTGGCAGGCGGGCGGGTGCAAGAGGCGCGTGGCATGGAGGAGTTTCTGTCTTCGCCCGTGTCCGCAGCGGGCCAGCAATTTGTGCGTACCGGCAGCTGCGCCGTGCCAGCGCCCGACGCCGACCCGGCCATGTTGGCAGAGGGCGTGATGCCGCCCCCGGACCTTGGCCATCTGCCTGCCCGCGTGCTCGCCACGCTGCCTGTTCCATCCACTGGTGCGCAGCAGCCCACGAACGGTAACGCGGCTCCTGCCCGCAGCGCGGCTGCGGCTTCAACCGCTGGAGCGCCCCATGGCTTTGCGTGGCTGGAGCCTGGTCGGCTTGCGGGTACCCCGCTGCCCGGGGTGGTGAACGACATGGACCATGACCTGGCAGCGCTCAAGCGCATGGGCATCAGCCGCCTGATCACTCTCACCGAACGCGATCTGCCGCAGGATGCGCTCAAGCGCCATGGCCTGGCCAACCTGCACCTGCCCATCCGTGACCACGAGGCTCCCAGCCTCGGGCAAATCCAGATGCTGCTCAAGCGCATGGAGACGCTCATGGCGCAGGGTGAGGTGCTGGCCGTCCATTGCCTGGCCGGGCGCGGGCGCACTGGCACGGTGTTGACTGCCTGGTGGATTCGCGAAGGGCTGACCGCCCAAGAGGCCCTGCGCCGCGTGCGCCTGCTGGACGCGCACTACGTACAAAGCGCCGAGCAGGAGGAGTTTCTGCAGCGCTATGAGGACGTCATCCTCCAAAAAATTGTGTAAACGACAACAAAAGAAGGAAAACTGCGATGAGTTTTGAAGTAGCACTGAGCAATGCAGCCGCCTCTGTTCCGGAGTGCGTGGCGGCCGGTTACGTGGACGTGGCATCGGGCATGCTGTTGTCCCTGAAAACGGTGGACTCTCACCCACAGCAGGTCATCGACCTGCTCGCCGCTGCCACGGCCGACATGTTCAATGGCCCCAATGTGAGCATGATCGAGCGCATGTTCAAAAAAGCGCGTGGGCTGGAGGACGACGGCTTCCACTATTTTCAGGAAATCATCGTCAACAGCGAGAACCTGATTCACGTCTTCCTGCGTGGCAAGACCAACCCCGAATACGTGGCCGTCTTCGTCTGCCGCAAGACTGCCAACCTGGGCATGGCCTTGACCAAGGCGCGCCTGACGATGCCGACGCTAGAGGCGGCGTTTTAAGCCCGTCCAGCGCGCGTGCTTTAGCTCAGGGCTCCGCGTGCATCCACCCGGATGATGCGCTCCACCGTACCCGTCGCCAAACCGCCGCGCACGCCGATCAAAAAGTCGTGCAGGTTCACCGTCGGGTCGCAATGGCCCGGGATGAGCCAGAGCATGTGGCCCAGGCTGGGCAGGCGGGCGTCGGGCGCGTCGGCATACAGCAGGCCGTGTTCGTCGCCGCCGTTGGCGTAGCGCAGGGTGCGGTCGGCGGGCAGCAGTGCCACGGTGGGCAGGCCAGAGTCGATGGCGTGGCTCTTGTGGCCTGCGTCGCACACGGCGTGGGTGTCGCGCACCGACACCACCTGGGTCTTGACGTACAGCGCATGTTCAAACGCGGGCTGCGCGGGATCGCGTTCGTTGCGCGCGTAATCTGCGTCCATGAACAAAAACGAGCCCGCCTGCAACTCGCCAAACACGCCGCTGGCGGCCTCGTGAACCAGGGTGCCTGTGCCTGATCCGGTAATCAGGGGCACGGGCAGCCCGGCGGCTTCGATGAGCTGGCGCGTGTGATCCGCCGCGCGAACGACAGCGGCGATGGTCTCGCGCCGACCCACGCTGCTGGCCAGGTGCTGGGCGCGCCCATGGTAGGCCTGCAGCCCCGCAAACCGCAGGCGAGGGCTGCGCGACACGGCCAGCGCGAGAGGTACTGCGGCCTCGCCCGGCGGCACGCCGCAGCGGCCCTGGCCCACGTCGATCTCGACCAGCACATCAATGCCCGCGTCGCTGCCGTGCTGCGCCATGGCTTCGGCCAGGCGTTCGATGCCATCGATGTGGTCCACGGCCACGCCCAGGCGACCGCCGCGTGCCGCCAGCAGCGCCGCCAGCCGCGCCACGCGGTGCAGCTTGGGCATGGCAATGACCTGGTTGGTGATGGTGATGTCATCCACCCCACCGGCGGCCAGCGCCTCGGCCTCGGCCACTTTCTGCACACACACGCCCTGGGCGCCGGCACGTTGCTGCAGCAGCGCGAGTTCGGCGCTCTTGTGCAGCTTGGCATGGGGGCGCCAGCGCACGTGGTGCTTGCGCGCGAAGTCGGCCATGCGCTGGATGTTGCGGTCCATGGCATCCAGGTCCACCACCAGGGCGGGGGTGTCGATAGCGTCCACCCGCTGGCCGATGGTGGATTGCAATTCAGGCGTGGTTTTCATCGCGCAGGACAATCTGGTCAAGGTGTTGGGTGTCCGCCCAGCCGACGAGGGTGAGGCCGTCAGGCGTCCACAGCAGGCGGTTGATGGCGGCGTTGGAGAGTTGCCAGGTGCGCGGCGCCTGGATGTCCTGGCGCGTGGCCAGGCGGTACAACACATCGAGCACGCCGCCATGCGCCACCATCACCACCTGCTCGCCCACATGCTGCTGCGCCAGCGCGGTCACGGTGCGTTCGATGCGGTCACGCAAGGTGACGAGGGATTCGCCGCCCTCAGGCGTGTAGTGGGGATCGCGCTTGCGCCAGCGCAATGCGTCCTCGGGCAGTTCGGCCTCGATCTCGGCAAACGTGCGGCCCTGGAAGTGCCCGAAGCTGCGTTCGCGCAATCCCGGCTCGGTCTTCAACGGGGCGCCTGTGGTGTGAGCCACGGCCTGGGCGGTGGCGTGCGCGCGTTGCAGGTCGCTGGAGTAGATGGCTGCAATCGGCTCGCCCACGAGGGCCTGCGCGACCTGGGCGGCCTGCCACAGGCCGGTGTCGTTGAGCGGGATGTCCAGGTGGCCCTGGATGCGGGTGTCCACGTTCCAGGCGGTTTCGCCGTGGCGGATGGCAACGATGCGGGTGGCGTGCATGCAATAGACAGGCGTATAGGGAATCAGTGTGAGGGCGGAACCAATGGCAGGCGTACTTGCCGTGGCCCCTCGGGCGGCTTCGGAAAGCCGTTGAGTGCGGCGTCGAACAGCACGCCATAGACGGCCGGATCGCTCACCCACACATCTTCGTGCACGGCGGAGGTTTCGTACACGACGGCCTGGGTGCTGGCGTCGCGCATCACGATGCTGACCGCGCGGCGGTGCAGGGGTGTGGGCTCGCCAAAACGCCACATGCCATGCACCCCCCAGCCCCGTCCATACCAGCCGCCCATGCCCCAGGGGCCGGGGCCGTAAGGGCCGTACGGGCGGAACGGGTCATAGCGCGGCACGGCGTCGGCCTGCACGCCCAGCTGCACCAGCAGGCGGGGCGCAGCATCGTCGCGCTGCAGGCCCGCGCGCGCCAGGGCCTGTTCGGCCAGTGTGGTGATGGTGTCGAACGAAGGGGCCTGCTGCGAAGGCAGGCGCTCAATGCGGTACGTGGCAGGTGCGGGCACGGCCGCCAGCGTTGAGAAGCTCTGCACCTGGCCCTCCACCACGCGGGTGGTGCTGCAGCCTGCGAGCAGGGTGACGGTGAGGCCCAGGAGCAGGGCGGGAATCCATCGGCGTTGTGTCATGGTCAGAGTGTCCTGAAACAAGGATCTCTGTGAGAGTGCCGCAGCCCGCCAGGGTTCACGACAGTTGCACCACCTGTACGCCGGGCAGCGATGGCGATGGCGCCGCAAACTCTTCCTTGTCAAAGGCCTTGTCGCCGTCTTCGCTGGCGATGCCGGTGGCCTTGGCGTTCTTGAAGTCGTACAGGCTGCCGTCCAGCAGGTGCGAGGGCACCACGTTCTGCAGGGCGTTGAACATGTTCTCCACGCGGCCGGGGAAGCGCTTTTCCCATTCGCGCAGCATCTCGCCCACCTGCTTGCGCTGCAGGTTTTCTTGGCTGCCGCACAGGTTGCAGGGGATGATGGGGAAGTTGCGGTGCGCAGCCCAGCGGGCGGTGTCCTTCTCGGCCACGTAGGCCAGCGGGCGGATCACCACATGCTTGCCGTCGTCGCTGACCAGCTTGGGGGGCATGCTCTTCATCTTGCCGCCAAAGAACATGTTGAGCAGCAGCGTCTGCAGGATGTCGTCGCGGTGGTGGCCCAGCGCGATCTTGGTGCAGCCCAGCTCATCGGCCACGCGGTACAGAATGCCCCGGCGCAGGCGGCTGCACAGGCTGCAGGTGGTCTTGCCCTCGGGGATCAGCTTCTTGACGATGCTGTAGGTGTCTTCGTTCTCGATATGGAAGGGCACGCCGGTGCTGGCCAGGTATTCGGGCAGCACATGCTCGGGGAAGCCCGGCTGCTTCTGGTCCAGGTTCACCGCCACCAGGTCAAAGTGGATGGGGGCGCGGGCCTTGAGCTTGAGCAGGATGTCGAGCAGCGCATAGCTGTCCTTGCCGCCGGACATGCACACCATCACCTTGTCGCCTTCTTCGATCATGTTGAAGTCGACGATGGCCTTGCCGACCTCGCGGCACAGGCGCTTTTCCAGCTTGTGGGTTTCGCGCTCGATCTTCATGCGGGCGGCGCCGCTGGTGGCTTCGGTGCTTTCCTCCGTCCAGCCAGTGGATTGGGCGGAAGTTGGGGCTTCATTCAATACTGCGCTCATGGGGTCACCACTGTCCTGTCTCGATGCGAATGGCCACTTCGCAGTCGTCAAAAATTTCGAGTTTGGCAATCTTCACCCGCACCCCCAGCACGCCGGGCAGCTGCATGAGGCGGTTGGCCAGCTTGCCGATCAGGCTCTCCAGCAGGTTCACATGCTCTGCTGTGCACTCGTCGATGATGATCTGGCGCACACGGCGGTAGTCCAGCACATGGCCGATGTCGTCGTCGCGCGGGGCCAGCGGCTGCACGCCCAGGCTCAGTTCGGCATCGACCTGGATGGGCTGGGGGTCGGTCTTTTCGTGGTCGAGGATGCCCAGGTTGGCGTCAAAGCGCAAACCGGTGAGCGTGAGGATCTGGGTGCCTGCAGCGGTGGTCATGAATAGGTCCTGGAGTGAGCGGGCGCTCACATCAAAGAGAAATCGCGGTCAAACTTCATCAGATGCTGGCCACCGTCGACCAGCAGCGTGGTGCCGGTCATCGACCGGTTCTCCAGCGCAAACTTCACCGCACTCGCCACGTCCTCGGCGGTGGACGAGCGGCCCAGGGGGCTGAGGGAGTGCAACTGGGCAAACTTTTCGTCGCTGAGCATGTGGCTGGTCAGCGTGAGGCCCGGCGCCACGCCCACCACGCGCACGCGCGGCGCCAGGGCGATGGCCAGCATGGTGCCCGCAGCTTCGAGTGCAGCCTTGGAGAGCGTGTAGCTCACAAAATCGGGGTTCTGGTTCCAGAGCTTCTGGTCCAGCAGGTTGACCACGGCGCCCTGCGCGTCGGCCTCGCCCTGGGCCGCGCGGTCGGCCACGTGCTGGTGCAGCGCCTGGGCCAGCAGCACGGGGGCGGCGGTGTTGCTGCGCAGGTGCTTTTCGAGCGCGGCAAAACCAAAGGTGGCGGCATTGTCATGCTCGAACAACGAGGCGCTGTTGACCACCGCATCGACACGGCCAAAGTGCGCCATCACGCGGGGCAACAAGCCGCGCACGGCGGCCTCATCCTCAAAATCAGCATCAAAATGGGCGCTAGCGCTTGTCAGTTGTGCGCAAGCAGCTACCGTATCGATAGCGTCCTGCTCGGACGACCGGTAGTGCACCGCCACCTGCCAGCCACCCGCCGCCAGGGCCAGCGCAATGCTGCGGCCCAGTCGCTTGGCGGCGCCTGTGACCAGAACGGTGCGTGGGTGGGAGGGAGTAGGCATGTGGGCTGGGAGACAATGCGGGCCGTGACCCAAAGACCCGACAGTTTAACGACCGCCCTGCACCAGCACATCACCCAGGCCATTGCCGCCGAGGGCGGATGGCTGGGTTTTGACCGCTTCATGGCCTTGGCCTTGTACACGCCCGGCCTGGGCTACTACGCCAACGATTCCACCAAATTCGGCGCCATGCCCGAGTCCGGCAGCGACTTTGTGACCGCGCCCGAGATGACCCCACTGTTCGGCCAGACGCTGGCCGTGCAGGTGGGCGAGGCGCTTGCCCAAACCGGCACCGACGAGGTCTGGGAGTTCGGCGCGGGCTCGGGCGCGCTGGCGCTGCAGTTGCTGGATGTGTTGGGCGATCAGGTGCAGCGCTACACCATCGTCGATCTGTCGGGCAGCCTGCGCGCGCGCCAGCAGGCCAAGCTGGTAGCCCACGCCCACAAGTTGCGCTGGGTGGATGCACTGCCCGAAAAGTTCAGCGGCGTGGTGGTGGGCAACGAGGTACTGGACGCCATGCCCGTGCAACTGCTGGCGCGCCACGGCGGCCAGCAGGGCGGTGTGTGGCATGAGCGCGGAGTGGCGGTAGCTCAGGACGGCAGTTTTGCCTGGGCCGACCGCCCCACCGACCTGCGCCCGCCCATCGACATCGAAGGCCCGCAGGATTACCTGACCGAGATCCACGCCCAGGGCGAAGGCTTCATGCGCATGCTGGCCGACCGGCTCACGCGCGGTGCAGCCTTCTTGCTGGACTATGGATTTGGCGAAGACGAGTACTACCACCCCCAGCGCCACATGGGCACCGTGATGTGCCACCAGGGCCACCTGGCCGATGGCGACCCGCTGGTGGCGGTGGGGCTCAAGGACATCACCGCCCACGTCAACTTCACCGCCATGGCGCTGGCCGCGCAGGAGGCGGGCCTGAACGTGCTGGGCTACACCACGCAGGCGCATTTCCTCATCAACTGTGGGTTGCTCCCCAAAATGGAGCAACAACCGCAAGTCCAGCGGGCGACAGCGGCCAAATTGATCATGGAACACGAGATGGGCGAGCTGTTCAAGGTGCTGGCCGTGGGGGCAGGCGAGCCCTGGGAACCCGTGGGGTTTGCGCACGGGGACCGGTCGCACCGGTTGTAGGCGGCGATGGCGGTTTTGCTCCCTCTCCCCTTGTGGGAGCGGGTTGGGGAGAGGGGGGCTTCGGTCAGGGCACTGCTGCTCATTTCCCCCTCTCCCCAGCCCTCCCCCGCGAGGGGGAGGGGGTTTCAGCGCGCTGGCTGAGGTCGCTGGGAAATCACGGTGAGTGGCCGGGAGGAGTGCTGGCTTTGCTTTCAATGCGGGGCTGCGTTGCGGTCGAGTCCCCAGCCCGCGCCGCCAGCGTCACCGCATCGCTGCGGTCTTTCAGCCCCACACCCGTCAGCCCCAGCTGCCGCGCCTCCTGACACAGCCACCACAGGCGCGCGGCGGCGGCGGCGGGGGGCAGACCCTCGGGCCGCACGTTGGAGATGCAGTTGCGCTGCGCATCGTTGCGCCCCACTTGCGGGTGCCAGGTGAGGTAGATGCCCAGGCTGTCGGGCGAACTCAGGCCCGGCCGCTCGCCGATCAGCACCGCCACCAGGCGCGCGCCCAGCAGTGCGCCCACCTCGTCACCCAGCGCCACGCGGGCCTGCTGGGCAATCACCACGGGGCCCAGCTGCCAGCCGGCGGGAGCCTGTTGGCGAATCGCGTCGATGAGCGGTGGCGCCTGCCGCGCCACAGCCAGGGACGAGAGGCCGTCGGCCACGACCAGCAGCAGGTCCACGGGACGGCCGCCGCCGTGCTGATCGCCCAGTGCGCGCAGCGCTTGTGCATCGGCGTCGCACAGGCGCCGGCCCAGGTCGGGGCGCAGCAGGTACGTAGCGCGGTCGGGGGCGGCGCTGTGCACGGGGAGCGTTGCGCAGCCCTGGGCCTGCAGCTGGGTGGCCAGCGCTTCGGCGTCCAGCGGGATGTGCACGGCATCGCGCGCCTGCGCATGGGTCAGGCCAAAACGCAGCAGCTCGGCCGTGGGCAGGGCTGCGCCCGCACGCCCCAGGGCCAGGCGCGCCTGGGTGTGGGCGCGGAGGTCGTCCCAGGGGTCGGGAGGGATGCCGTGTGGCGCTGGTTCGTGTGTCATGCGCCCAGCCTCCATTGCCGCATCTGTGCCAGCGCCGGGTGTTGATCGTGGGCAGGCAGCAGGCGTCCGCCTGCATCGGTGATGTGCATGCGCTGCAGCCAGGCGCCAAACTCGGGTGCGCACTGCAGGCCCAGCACCTCGCGCAGATACAGCGCGTCGTGGAACGAAGTACTCTGGTAGTTGAGCATGATGTCGTCCGCCCCCGGCACGCCCATGATGAAAGTCAGGCCCGCCGTGCCCAGCAGCGTCATCAGCGTGTCCATGTCGTCCGAGTCGGCCTCGGCGTGGTTGGTGTAGCAGACATCACAGCCCAGCGGCACGCCCAGCAGCTTGCCGCAGAAGTGGTCTTCCAGGCCCGCGCGGATGATCTGTTTGCCGTCGTACAAATACTCGGGCCCGATGAAGCCGACCACCGTGTTGGTCAGCAGTGGCGCAAACGCGCGGGCCACGCCGTACGCCCGTGCTTCGCAGGTCTGCTGGTCCACGCCGTGGTGCGCGTTGGCCGACAGGGCACTGCCCTGGCCGGTTTCAAAGTACATCACGTTGTCGCCCACTCCATCGCCAAAGTTTTTTCCGCGCCGCAGGGACAGTGCAGCCTCGCGCGCTTCTTGGAGCAGCGCCAGCGAAATGCCAAAGCTCGCGTTGGCCGCCTCTGTGCCCGCAATCGACTGGAAGACCAGGTCCACCGGCGCGCCTTGCTCCACCATCTGGATGGTGTTGGTCACATGCGTGAGCACACACGACTGCGTAGGGATCTGCAGCCGCTCGATCACATCGCCCAGCATGTGCACCAGCCCGGTGAGCGCTGCGATGCTGTCGGTGGCGGGGTTCACGCCAATCACCGCGTCGCCCGCGCCATACAGCAGGCCGTCGATCATCGACGCCGCAATGCCGCGCAGGTCGTCCGTAGGGTGGTTGGGCTGCAGCCGCACGGCCAGGTGGCCCGGCAGGCCGATGGTGTTGCGAAACCGCGTGACCACGCGGCACTTGCGCGCCACGGCGATCAAGTCCTGGTTGCGCATGAGCTTGCTCACGGCCGCTGCCATCTCGGGCGTGATTCCGGGTGCCACGGTGGCGAGCAGGGCGCTGTCGGTCTCGTGCGCCAGCAGCCAGTTGCGGAAGTCGCCCACGGTGAGGTGCGCGATGGGCGCGAACGCGGCGGCGTTGTGGGTGTCGAGGATGAGGCGCGTGACCTCGTCGCTTTCGTAGGGGATGAGCGCCTCGCTCAGAAAGCGCGTCAGGGGGATGTCGGCCAGGCACAGGCGCGCGGCCATGCGCTCCACAGCCGATGTGGCTGCCACGCCCGCCAGGGCATCGCCCGAGCGCAGCGGCGTGGCCTTGGCCATCACCTCGCGCAGGTCGCTGAACTGCCAGCGCTCGCCCCCAATCGTGTGCTGGTAGGCCATGGTGTGCTCTGCCCCCTGTGGATGTCTCAGGCCACTACGATGTGACAGCCCGCTGCCTGCAGTGCCGAGAAGGCAGGCAAGGACCGGGCACCCGCGTCGGTGACCAGCGTGCCCACGTCGGACAGGCTGGCATAGGTCACGCGGCTGGCTTGCCCCACCTTGCTGTGGTCGGCCAGCAGGATCAGCTCTTTGGACTGCGCGGCCATGGCGCGGGCCACGGCGGCCTCGTGGTGTTCAAAGCTGGTGGCGCCGCTGTGCACGCTGATGCCCACGGGCGAGAGCAGGGCCACATCGGCGCGGTAGCGGTGGATTTCGGCCACGGTGGTGTCGCCGTGCGTGGCCTGCACGGCGGGGGCGGTGCGGCCGCCGAGCAGGATCACGTCGTTGCGCGTGTTGCGCCCGGCGTCGGCCGCAGCGAGCTTGAGCGCCACGTTCAGCCCGTTGGTAATGATGGTCAGGCCCGACAGGCTGGACAACGCTTCGGCCAGCAGGGTTGTGGTGCTGCCCGCGTCAATGAACAGCGTTTGCCCCGGCTGCAGCAGCTGCAGGGCGGCGCGGGCGATGGCGCGCTTTTCGCGCGCACGCACCGCCTGGCGCACGGCCAGCGGGGGTTCGGGCTCTGGCCCCTGGGCCACCACGCCCCCGTGCACGCGCCGCAGAATGCCCTGCGACTCCAACGCGAGGATGTCGCGGCGCACGGTTTCGCGGGACACGTCCAGGTCTTGCGCAATGCGCTCCGTGCTCACCCGCGAGAGCGTGGACAGCAGGGTGCGGATGCGGAGGAAACGTTCTTCTTGCAGCATGGTGGCGATGTTAGGCGGGCTTGGAACCAGGTTTTCGGCGCTGCGTGCCAAAGTGCAGCAGCAACGCCAGCGACCCCACCACCGCCATGATGCAGGTAGAGAACGCTGCGGCCTGCGAGGTCAGCCCTGCTTCATCCAGCCGCATCACCGTCACCGCCCCCATGGGCAGCGAGGGCGTGATGAGGAAGATCACCGCCGACAGCGTGACCATGGACCGCATGAACAGAAACGCCAGCACCGCCAGCAGCGTAGGCAGCAGCGCGGGCAGGTACACATCGCGCAGCACGCGGGCGGTGCTGCCGCCCAGCACGGTGGTGGCGTCTTCCAGCGTGGTGGGCACGTTGCGCATGCCGGTCATCATGGTCATAAAGCCCTGCGTGTGGTAGTGGTAGTAGTTGCACAGCGCCAGCAAAATGGCCGTGCCATACAGCATGCCCCAGGGCCAGGTGGCGGTGTTGAAGGTGAACACATAGGCCAGCCCCAGCACCAGCCCGGGCACGCCCACCGGCAAGGCCGATAGCGCTGTGGCCGCCTGCGCCAGCCGCCCCGGCAGGCGGCGTATGCCAAAGCACAGCACAAACAGCATCGCTGTGCCCACGCTGGCGGCCAGGGCCGACACCCAGACGGAGGTCCACAGCGGCGCATAGCCCCCTGCAATGGTGATGTCGTAGTGCTTGAGTGTGAGGTCCAGCCGGTAGGGCCACAGCCGAATGAAGCTGGCCACCACCACCGTGAGCACGAGGGCCACGATGCTGCCCGCAATGCCCATGCAGGCGATGAAAAACGCGGTGTCGCGCCCCGGGCTGCGTGCGGGTGTGGGCGGCAGGGCCGATTCGGCACCTGCCCCGGCACGCTGTGCGGCCATGCGTTCGATGAACACCGATAACGCGGCGGGCGCCAGCAGCAGCATGCCCACCACCGCGCCCATGCCAAATTTCATCTGCCCGCTGACCTGGTTGTAGATCTCGGTGGCCAGCACGGCAAAATTGCCGCCAATGACCACGGCGTTGCCAAAGTCAGTGATGGTGATGGTGAACACCACAAACCCCGCGCTCAGCAGGCCGTAGCGGGCCTGCGGCAGCGTGATGTCGCAAAACTGTCGCCACGGCGTGGCGCCCAGCACCTCGGCGGCGTCGTAATGCCGGGCATCGCCCTGGCGCAGCGCGGTGCGCACGATGAGCACGGCCTGCGGCAGAGCATAGAGCACGTCCGCAATCAGCAGGCCCCAAAAACCATAGATTTCGGGCCGCACGCCTAGCATCTTGCCCACGATGCCGTTGCGCCCCAGCAAAAAGATGAGGCCTAGCCCCAGCACCAGCGAGGGCGCCAGCATGGGCAGCGCCAGCGCACCGGCCACAAAGCGGCGGCCCGGCATGCAGGTGCGCTCCAGGCCAAACGCCACCACAAAGGCCAGCACCAGCGTGACGGCCGTGGTCACCGCGCCCAGCAGCAGGCTGTTGGCCAGGGCACGCCACACGCCGGGGGTGTCGAGCAGCGCGGCGTAGTTGCCCCAGCCGATGCCACCCGTGTCCTGCACCAGGCTGCGCCAGGCAATGGCCAGCATGGGCACGCCAAAGAAAAGCACCAGCGCGGCCAGCGGCAGAAGCAGGCAGGCGCGCAGCAGCCAGCGCTCGCTGGCATGCATGGGCGGCAGGTGGAGGGCTGCGGTGGTGTTCATGCGTGCACCCAGGCGCAGTCCTTCGCGCTCACCGAGATGTCCACGTTCTGGCCAGCCTCCCAGGTGCTGGCGCTGCTGGATTCGGCCAGCAGGTCCAGGTCGTTCCAGCGCAGCAGCACCCGCTGGATGCTGCCGAGGAAGGTGGTGCTGATGACGCGGCCCGCGCCCTGCGCGCTGGCCTGCAGCTGCAGGCGTTCGGGGCGGATGCACAGCAGGGCGGATTCGGGCGCCATGCCTTCGGGGGCATCGCCCAACGCGGGCTGCAGCAGCCGTGCCTGGGCGGGCGGCAGCAGGTTGCTGTGCCCCATGAAGTTGGCCACGAAGCGGGTGCGCGGCGCCAGGTACAGCTCGCGCGGCGAGCCCGCCTGTGCAATGCGACCGCCCTGCATGCAGACGATGCGGTCGGCCATGGCCAGGGCTTCTTCCTGGTCGTGCGTGACCATGATGGTGGGAATGCCCAGGCGGCACTGCACCTCGCGCAGCTCATGGCGCAGGTCGGCGCGCACGCGGGCGTCCAGGGCCGACAGGGGCTCGTCGAGCAGCAGCAGAGAGGGGTTCACCGCCAGTGCCCGCGCAATGGCCACGCGCTGCTGCTGGCCGCCCGACAGTTGCGCCGGGTAGCGCGTGCCAAAGTCGGCCAGCTTCACCATGTCCAGCAGCTCGGCCGTGCGCGCCTGCACCACATCGGCCGGCGTGCGGCGGATGGCCAGGCCGTAGCCCACGTTCTGCGCCACCGTCATGTGCGGGAACAGCGAGTACGACTGGAACACGATGCCAAAGCCCCGGTCGCGCGCCGGCAGCGTGGCCAGGTCGCGGCCGCCCAGCGTGATGCGGCCGCCATCGGCAGGCAGCAGCCCCGCGATGATGCGCAGCAGCGTGGTCTTGCCGCATCCGCTGGGGCCGAGCAGGCACACGAACTCCGAGGCGCCCACCGCGAGGTGGATGCGTTCGAGCGCGACCTGGCCGTCAAAGCTCTTGTGCAGGTCGGTGATCTGCAGGGACATGGTGTGTGGTCCTCGGGGAGTGCGGTTCAGTGCAGCGGTTCGGTACAGCGGTTCAGCGGCCGATGGTCTTTTGCCAGGCGCTCAGGATCGCGTCGCGTTCCTTGGCGGACTTGGCAAAGTCCATGGGGTAGAGCACCTTGGAGAGGTCGGCGGGCAGGCCTGCCGCTGCGGCCGCCTTGGATTGCGGCACGCCGGGCACGGTGACGATTTCCTTGTACTTGGTGTAGAGCTGCGCCGCGCCGGGCGACAGCGTCCAGTCCAGAAAGCGCTTGGCGTCGGCCTTGTTCTTGGAGCTGGCCATCAGGCCCGAGGCTTCCAGCTCATAGCCCGCGCCGTCGGTGGGGATCACCATCTTGACCGGGTAGCCCTCGTCCACCGACTGCATGGCCGCAAACGCCAGCGAGGTGCCAATCGCAAACTCACCCGCCCGCGCGGCCTTGCAGGGGCGCGAGCCCGACTTGATGTACTGCGCCACGTTGCCGTCCATGGCCTTGATGAGCTTCCAGCCCTCGTCAGTGCCGCGCGACTGGATCAGCGCGGCGATCTGCAGGTAGCCTGTGCCCGAGGACACCGGGTTGGGCATGACGACCTCGCCCTTGTAGACGGGGTTGGTGAGGTCCTTCCACGACGTGGGCATGGGCAGCTTCTTGGCCTTGAGCACCTCGGTGTTCACACAGAACGCGGCCATGTAGCCGGTGGTGGTGAACCATTTGCCATCGGCGGCCTTGTCCTTGGCAGCCAACTTGTCGCTGCCCTTGGGGCTGTAGGGCTCCAGCAGGGCGGTGATGCGCGGGTCCAGCGTATTGGTCAGCGCCCAGCCCCAGATCACGTCGTGCTGCGGGTTGGCGGCTTCGGCCAGGATGCGCGCGCCCAGGTCGCCCGTGGACAGGCGCAGCACTTTGACATCCACATCGGGCAGGTCTCTCTTGGCCGCCGCCAGATATTCCTTGATCTCGTCTTCTTCGAGCGCGGTGTAGGCCGTGACGGTGCCCGCCTGGGCGGTGGTCAGCCCGCAGGCCAACGCGCCCAGCACGGGCAGCAGGCGCAGGGCGGCAAAGAGGGAGGAGCGTGTGCGCATGAATTTCTCCAGAACGGTGCGTTGCCAAAAAACAGTGCGGGGTCACCGCAGGCCAGGGGATTTGTTCACCAAATTTGTGCGTTTTATTGCACTTGTGCAAATTATTGTTTTTGCACGAAAATACACAAGCACTAAATATGCCAACCCGTTCATGCCGAGCGGAAGGCCCTTTTTCATTGCCCAACCACTGCCCGGACCTCTTCCCTTGACCCTTCCCATGAACACTTTGCCAACCCCCGTTTCCCCCTTCCTGGCCCTGGCGCACGCCCTGGTCGATGCGGCCCGTGTGCACTCGCTGCGGTACTTCCGCACCCCGCTGGATGTGCTGACCAAATCGGACGAGAGCCCGGTCACCATCGCCGACCGCGAGGCCGAGGCCGCGATGCGCGCGGTGCTGCAGGCGCAGGCGCCCACGCACGGCATCCTGGGCGAGGAGCATGGCCGCGAGCGGCTGGACGCCGAGTACGTGTGGGTGATCGACCCCATCGACGGCACCAAGAGTTTCATCACCGGATCGCCGCTGTGGGGCACGCTGGTGGCACTGCTGCACCAGGGCCAGCCCGTGCTGGGGCTCATGGATCTGCCGGTGCTGGGTGAGTGCTGGACGGGGCTGGCAGGCCAGCTGACGCAGTGCAATGGCCAGCCTGTGCGGGCCAGCGGGTGTGAACAACTGGCGCAGGCCCGCATCTACACCACATCGCCGGATGCCTTTGGTGCGGCCGACTGGCAGTGTTTTGATGCGCTGAGCCGCCAGTGCGCGCTGCGGCGGTTTGGCGGCGACTGCTATGCCTATGCCCAACTGGCGGGCGGGCATGTGGACCTGGTGGTGGAGGCGGGGCTGCAGCCGTACGACTACCTCTCGCTGGTCTGCCTGGTGGAGGGCGCGGGCGGGTGCATTACCGACTGGCAGGGCCGCGCGCTCACGGTGGCATCGGATGGGCGGGTGGTGGCGGCTGCCACGCCGCAGCTGCATGCCCAGGCGCTGGCCCTGCTGGCTGACCGGGTCGACCGGGCCACGGCGTAGCCGAATGCGGTGGCGCCTACACTCGGCGCACCATGTTCCGCTGGCTCCTCGTCATTCTCCTGGCCCTGATGTTCATCAGCTGGCTGTCGCCGCTGCTGCGCCGCCTGGGCTTTGGGCGCCTGCCGGGGGACTTCCGGTTTCGCTGGCTGGGGCGCGACTGGGATGTGCCGCTGGCGTCCACGCTGCTGCTGAGCTTCGTGGTCAGCCTGATCACCAAGCTGTTGTAACGGGCCGCAGCTGGGCGGCTACCCCGCCGCCTGCAATGCGTCCAGAAACGCCTTGCGCCACCAGTGCACGTCGTGCTGGCGTATACGGGCCATCAGCTTTTGATGGCGCGCCTGCCGCTCCACCAGCGGCATCTGCAATGCCTGCTGGATGCTGTCGGCCATGCCCTGGGTGTCGTAGGGGTTCACCAGCAGCGCTTCTTTCAGCTGCTCGGCCGCACCGGCAAAGCGTGACAACACCAGCACGCCCGGGTCGTCCGGGTCTTGCGCCACCACGTACTCCTTGGCCACCAGGTTCATGCCGTCGCGCAGTGGCGTGACCAGCCCCACGGCGGCGGCGCGGCACAGGCCCGGAACCCGCTTGCGGGCCACCATGCGGTGGATGTAGCGCACGGGCATCCAGTCCAGTTCGCCATAGTCGCCGTTGACAGAGCCACACAGACCTTCCAGCTCCTGGCGCAGGTCGGCATAGGCGTTGACGTCGTCGCGCGTGGGCGAGGCGATCATGATGAGCGTGGCGCTGTCGCGGTTTTCCGGGTAGCGGTCCAGCAGTTCGCGAAAGGCCCGCACACGTTGCGGAATGCCCTTGGAGTAGTCGAGCCGGTCAATGCCCAGCAGCAAGCGCCTGCGTGAATACTCGTCGCGCATGTTCTCGTAGGTTTCCACCGCGTCGGGCGCGTGCGTGAGGCGTGTGAATTCGTCCACGTCGATGCCGATGGGAAAGGACTGCACCACCACGGTGGCTCCAAAGGCGCGCACGCGCTTTTCGTCCACCTCTTCCGCGCTGCCTTCGTTGCGCACATAGCGCGTGAAATGCGACACGTCGGCCTCGCTCTGCAGACCCACCAGGTCGTAGGCAAACAGCGAGCGCATCAGCCACTCATGCTGCGGGATGGCCGCCATGATGAGCGGCGGCGGCATGGGAATGTGCAGAAAGAACCCGATGCGCTGCTTGCAGCCCATGGCCCGCAGCTCGGCCGCCAGCGGGATCAGGTGGTAGTCGTGCACCCAGATCACGTCGTCGTCGCGCAGCAGCGGCAGCAGCTTGCGCGCAAACATCTGGTTCACGCGGCGGTAGCCCGCGATGTAGCTGGCGTTGAAGTCGGCCAGGTCCAGGCGGTAATGGAACACCGGCCACAGCACGCTGTTGCTGTAGCCATGGTAGTAGCTGTCGTGGTCTTCGCGGCACAGGTCCACGGTGGCCAGGGTGACGGCACCTGCCTGCCGGGTGTGCAGTTCGCCCTCGCCGGGTGTGCCGCCTTCGACCACAGTGCCGCTCCAGCCGAACCAGAGGCCCCCGGTCTGGTTCAGGGCTTCGCCCAGGGCGACGGCCAGGCCGCCGGCGGCGGGTTTTCGGGGGTCTGCAAGGCGGTTGGAGATGACAACAAGACGGCTCATGGGTTCATCATCGTTGTGGATCGCCCCGGGCCGCTGTCGGACAGTGCCTCAAATCACGCTGTCCCAGGGGGCCGACAGGCGCACGGCGGCGTTGATGACGCCCACCATGGAGTAGGTCTGCGGAAAGTTGCCCCACATTTCCTGGGTCTCGGGGTGCGTGTCTTCGGACAGCAGGCCCAGCGGATTGCGGGCGGCCAGCATGGTCTCGAAGATGGCGCGGGCCTCGGCCTTGCGGCCAATGCGCGCCAGCGCGTCGATGCGCCAGAAGGTGCAGATGTTGAAGGCCGTCTCGGGCTTGCCGAAGTCGTCGGCCGCCTCGTAGCGGCGCATGTAGGGGCCATCGCACAGGCTCTTTTCCATGGCCTCCACGGTGCTCACAAAGCGTGGGTCCTTGGGGTCGATCAGGCCCACCTCGGCCATCAGCAGCACGCTCGCATCGAGTTCATGGCCGCCAAAACTCTCGGCGAACGCCTGGCGCGCTTCGCACCAGGATTTGTCGAGGATCTCGGCGCGCATCCGGTCGGCATGCTGCTGCCAGTGGCTGGTACGGTCGGTCAGCTGCAGGGTGGCGGCGATCTTGGCCAGCCGGTCGCAGGCTGCCCAGCTCATCAGCGCGGACGAGGTGTGCACCCGGGCGCGCGTGCGCAGCTCCCACATGCCGGCGTCGGGCTGGCCATACACGCGCACCGCGTTCTCGCCCACCTGTTCCAGCCGCGTGAACTCGGCCAGGCCCGCACGGTGCAGCAGGCGGTGGTCGTGGAACGCCTGGGCTGCGCCCAGCACGATGTTGCCGTACACATCGTGCTGAAAATGCTCGGCCGCCTGGTTGCCCACGCGCACCGGACCCATGCCCCGGTAGCCCGCCAGCTGCGGCACAAGGCTCTCGGGCAGTTCTTGCTCCAGGCCAATACCGTAAAGCGGCTGGATGTGGCCATCGCCGCCTTCCACCACCACGTTGCTGAGCCAGCGCAGGTAGTCCTCCATGGTGCCCACTTCGGAGATGCTGTTGAGCGCGCGCACCACGAAGAACGCATCGCGCAGCCAGCAGTAGCGGTAGTCCCAGTTGCGGCCGCTGTGGGCGGATTCAGGGATGCTGGTGGTCATGGCGGCCACGATGGCGCCGGTGTCTTCGTACAGCGAAAGCTTGAGCGTGATGGCCGCGCGGATCACGGCCTCCTGCCACTCCAGCGGCACGGCCAGAGCGCGGGTCCAGCTGCGCCAGTAGGTGGTGGTCTCCTGCTCAAACAGGCGCGCGGTGTCGGCAATGCCCTCCACCAGCGTCTCGTCCGCCCCCAGCAGAAAGTTGTGTTCGCGTGTGAGCACAAATGCCTGGCCCGACAGCACATGCGACACCGGCGCATCGGTGGACAGGCGCAGCGTCATGCTCTCGCCCACGTAGCGGATGTGGTTGCTGCCGCGTGTGATCTCGGGGGTAGTCTGGCCCCAGTCGTAGCGCACCTTGAGCGCCACACGGATGCGCGGCGCACCCTGGATGGGGCGCACCCGGCGCACCAGCGTCATGGGGCGAAAGTAGCGCGAGCGGCTGTAAAAGCGCGGCGCAAAGTCGGTGATCTCGATGCCGTGGCCCGCCTTGTCAAACAGCTGCGTGCGCAGGATGGCGGTGTTCGGCTCGTACCACTGGTGGGCCGATGCCAGGTCTTCCAGTTCGATCGCGAAGTGGCTGCCTTCGTCGCCGGGCTGCAGCAGGGCGTTGAACACCGGGTCGCCATCAAAACGGGGCAGGCAGCACCACACCATGCGGGCGTGGTTGTCGATCAGTGCGCTGATGGCGCAGTTGCCGATCATCCCAAGGTTGAGTGAGCCCGCTTGGGGATCGTTGGCTGCCGTGTTCATTGTTCGCGCTCCAAGGTCGTGCGTGCAGAAGAAAGCCAGCCGCGCAAGGCGGCGGATGTCATGCAGCGGTGGTGTGCCATGGTCGGCCCTTCGCCCACCTTGATGCCCCAGCCGCCTAGTGCCTGAACGGCGGCAAAGCCAGCCTCATCGGTGACGTCATCTCCCACAAAGACTGGGGTACGCCCGGCAAAGGGGGCCTGTGTCATGAAATCGAGAATGGCCTGGCCTTTGTGGACGCCCCGGGGCTTCACTTCAAAGACACATTTACCGCGCAGCAGTTCCACACCCTCCACCTGCTGCATGGCGCGCACGAGGGTGTCGTGGCACAACCCTTCCAGGTGGGGGGCCTGGCGGTAGTGCAGGGCCACGCTCGCGCGCTTGGGTTCTACCAGCAACCCCGGATAGTGCGCCGCAAGGTCGTACGCAGCCCGCAGAACGTTCTCCAGGTCTGGCGGCAGAACGGCAGGGTGGGATGTGTCGGTCAGTCGGTATTGGGCACCATGCTCGCTGGCCAGCGGCAGGTGCAGCGGGGCCAGAAATCCGTCGATGTCGGCCTCAGGCCGCCCGGTCACGATGGCCAGCGCGCCGTCCAGATGGGTGTACAGCGATGACAGCGTGGGGACCAGCCCGGAAGCGATGCGCACCGCCTCGGGGCGCGGCGCCAGCTCGGTGAGCGTGCCGTCAAAGTCCAGAAAAAGCGCATGGGCAGTTGTCAGTAGGGGGAGCAGCTGCATGGGCGAAACCTTATCAGACGCGGTGAAGCTGACCCGGGTGAAAGGGTGTTTCAGCGCTGGTAAACGCGCGCAAGGTGTGCGACGGGGTGCAACATCAAGACCCCAGGACTGCCAAGCCCGCTCTTGAAACGCCCGGCTTGTGCCGCCATGTGTAAGAACCTGTTGCGATCTCCGAAAAGATCTTGAGCAGGTTCTAAGAGGCCCGCTTTTTGCTCACACCGATTGCCGCACCATGACCGAAGCCCTGCACATCGTCTGCCCGCATTGCCACACCACCAACCGCGTGCAGCGCGCCGACCTGGGCAACGCGCCCGATTGCGGAAAGTGCCATCAGCGCCTTTTCGCGGGGGCGCCGCTGGAGCTGGATGCCACCAGTTTTGACAAGCATGTGGTGCGCAGCCACATCCCCGTGCTGGTGGACTTCTGGGCGCCCTGGTGCGGGCCTTGCCGCCAGATGGCCCCGGCCTTTGCGCAGGCCGCCCGCGAGCTGGAGCCAGGTGTGCGCCTGGCCAAGCTCAACACCGAAGACCACCAGGCCATCGCGGCGCGTTATGCCATCCGCAGCATTCCGACCATGATTTTGTTTCAGCAGGGGCGCGAGGTGGCGCGCGTTTCGGGCGCGCTGGGGGCTGCGGACATCGTGCGCTGGGTGCGAACAGCGGCAGTTTAAAAAAGACAGGCGCCTCAACGAATTCCGAGTGCCCGGTCCAGTGACACGTTGCCTGCGCCGCGCCCCACCAGGTACAGCATCAGCCCCGCCCATGACAGGTGCGTGGGCCAGGCATCGGGGTACACGAACACCTGGATGACCAGCGTCATGCCCAGCAAGGCCAGGGCCGACAGGCGCGTGAGCAGGCCCAGCACCAGAAGAACAGGGAACAGATGCTCTGCCACGGTGGCCATCTGCGCCGCCAGCTCGGGTGGCAGCAGGGGCAGCTTGTACTCGTCGCGGAACAGCGCATAGGCGCTGTCGGAGATGGTGAACCACCCCTCGACTTTGGTGCGCGCTGAAAGCCAGAAGATGCCTGCAATTGCCACGCGGTTGACCATCGCCAGCAGGCTGTGCGGGGTGAGCGAGGTGGCTGCATCGGCCAGGCGCGTCAATAGCTTGCGCTGGCCTTTGGCGGGTGCAGTGGGGAAATGTGTGCTGGTGGTCATCAGGGGCTCCTTGGCCTCGGGGTGAATTGGTGTGAGTCGGTGGGTATCAATGCGCCTGCGTCCAGCAAGGTGCCCATCAGGGCCGCAAAGTCTGCGGTGGGCTCGGCCGCAAGGGCTGAAGTGGCGGCGGCCTCCAGCGTCTGGCCTTGGGCGCAGGCGTCCAAAAAGGCCACTCCGGCGCGCGACAGTGGGCGCCACGTCACGGGTGCGTGGGGCCGGGTGAGCAAGGCCCCATCGCCGGTCCAGTCCAGCGGCTCTGTGGGGAGCAGACCTTCGCGGTGGCTCTGCCACAACGCGTAGGCGGGATGCTCGTCGCACCAGGCCCAGCGTGCGGCGGGGTGGGGGCGCAGTTGCACCAGGGGCAATGGATCGGGCGCCTGCTGTGCCAGCCAGTTGCGGTCCACTGCGGTGGCGTCTGCCGCCAGATGGCATTCGGTCCAGCAGCGGTCCAGGCGTGCCACGGCCGGCAGGTAAGGCAGCTCGGCCGCTGGTGCAAAACCGGCCAGAAAGTCAGCGAACTCCGCGCCGTAGTCCATCAGCAGTCCGTCAGCCGGCGGCTGCGTGCGGGCATACACCGCAGCGGCGGCGCGAAACCATTCTTCGCCCACCAGCTGGCACACCGTGGGGTAGCTGGCCTGCAGGGCATCAATGCAGCCCTTGAGCACGGTGTTGCGGTACACGGCAAAGCCGGGCTGGGATTCCAGCGCAGACAGCCACGGTGCGTGCTCGGCATGGCCGAGCAACGCGGCAGAGAAGCCGTCCTGGAATGCGCTCAGCTGCATGCTGCCTCCTCGGGCTGCGCCGCTGTGAGCGCGTTGTGGGCCTTGTCGCGCTCGGCCAGCAGTTCGCTGAAGGCGGGCAGATTGTCGTCGCGTTCGATGAGGGTGGGCACGGGACCTGTGCGCGCGATCACCTGCTCGTACAGCGCCCACACCACCGGGGCGATGGACGCGTCGTGGCTGTCGATCAGCAGGGCATCGCCATGCACCGGGTCGGCATGGTGGCCCGCCAGGTGGATTTCGGCCACGGCGTGCAGGGGAAAGGCGTTGAGGTAGGTCTGCGCGTCAAAGCCCAGGTTGTTGGCACTGACGTACACGTTGTTCACGTCCAGCAGCAGGGCGCAGCCAGTCCGCTGCACCAGCTCGGTCAGAAATTCGGTCTCAAGCCAGTCGTGGCCGTCGATGTGCAGGTAGTGCGTGGGGTTCTCGATGGCGATGGGGCGCTGCAGCGCATCCTGCGTTCGGGCGATGTTGTCTACGATGCGGTGCAAGGCGGCCTGCGTGCGCGGAAACGGCAGCAGGTCGGGCAGGTACTGCCCGCGCCACTTGGACCATGCCAAGTGCTCCGAGATGATGACTGGCTCCACCCGCCTTGCAAGGGCTGCCAGTCGCGCCAGGTGTGCCGCGTCGGGCGGAGTGTCGGCAGCAAGCGACAGCGATACGCCGTGCAGCGCCACGGGGTGGCGCGCGCGGATGGCCTCCAGCCAGGCCAGGCGGGGGCCACCCTCGGCCAGATAGTTTTCGGGGTGCACCTCCCACCACAGACCCGTGGCGGTGCAGCGCAGCGCCTCGTCATAGTGCTGGGGCTTGAGGCCCAGGCCAGCGGTGAGAGGGGATGCCATGATCAGCCCTTCATGGGCGTCAGCATGCCCATGCCCTTGGGCGTCTTGATCGTGGTGCAGGTGCCTGCGGGCACAAACTTCCAAGCGTTGCCCTGGTAGTCCACCTTGGCGGAGCCCGCACAGGTGGTGCCGGGGCCGGCGGCGCAGTCGTTCTTGCCAGCCATCGAGACGCCGTAGCACTTCTCCATGGCGGGTTTGGCGCCGTCCATGGGGGCGGAGGTGGTTTGGGCCATGGCGGCGCCAGAGGTCAGGGCTACAAGGGCAAGGGCGCCGAGGCTGAGGGTGCGAGTGGTCATGGTACGGTTCTCCGAGGGTTGGGTCAGGGTTGAATCCGATCGGGGTGCAGCGAGAGGCCGCGTTGAACTGCCCGATCTGCGTTGTAATTCGCGCAGCGCAACTTGCGGGTTACAGCGCTGTACAGAAAATTTCGGAGCGGCATGGCGAAACATTTTTTGCGATGCCTGTAACCCAATGGCTCCGGCATACGAATTTCTTGCAGGGAGACACCATGGAGAGTGTGGAAGAACGCCTGCGCGGCTTGTTGATGCAGGGGCTGGATGCCGACGCAGCCGCCTACCAGCGCTTTTTGAAAGAGCTGAGCGCCCACCTGCGCGCCTTTTTGCGCCGCCGCCTCGTTCAGCGGCCCGATGAGGTGGAAGACCTGGTGCAGGAGACGCTGCTGGCGGTGCACAACCAGCGCCACACCTACCGGCCCGAGATGCCGGTGACGGCCTGGGTGCACGCGATTGCGCGCTACAAGCTCATCGACTGGTTGCGCTCGCATGCCGTCAAAGAGGGGCGCAACGACCCGCTGGACGATGCCGACGAGTTGTTTGCCAGCAGCGACAGTGAGGCCGCCGAAGCCCGGCGGGACCTGGGGCAGTTGCTGCGCACGCTGCCCGACAAGCAACGGCTGCCGATTGAGTATGTGAAATTGGAAGGTTTGTCGGTGGTCGAGACGGCGCGCCTCACGGGGCTGTCGGAGTCGGCTGTCAAAGTCGGCGTGCACCGGGGGCTCAAGGCCCTGGCCGCCAAGATCAGGGGAATGGCATGAAAACCGATGAATTGATCCACTTGCTGGCCACCGATGACCGGCCGGTGCAGCGCAACGCGATAGAGCAGCGCTTTGTGGTGGCCGCACTGGCGGGCATTGCCGGCGCCGGGGTGCTGATGCTGTCCCTGTTCGGTCTGCGCCCAGATCTGCTGGCCACCATGGCGCTGCCCATGTTCTGGGGCAAGCTGGTGTTTGCCGCCGCGCTCGCTGCTGCCGGGCTGGCGCTGCTGCGCCGCATGGCCCGCCCTGGCATGGCGCTGGGCCACGCAGCCCTGTGGCTGGCCGTACCGCCGCTGGTGCTGTGGGCCATGGCCTTGTGGGCGTTGTCGCAGGTGTCCGCCGCAGAGCGCATGCCGCTCATCCTGGGCAGCACCTGGCGCACCTGCCCGTTCAATATCGCGGCGCTGTCGGTGCCGGCATTTGTTGCAGGCTTTTGGGCCCTCAAGGGCGCTGCCCCCACGCGCCTGGTGTGGACGGGTGCGGGCGCTGGTTTGCTGGCGGGTGCGCTGGGCGCCTTGGTGTACGCCCTGCATTGCCCCGAAATGGCCACGCCCTTCCTGGCTGTCTGGTATGTGGCGGGCATGGCCATCCCGACTGCGCTGGGGGCGGTGCTGGGGCCGCGCCTGCTGCGCTGGTGAGGAGGCGCGGCAAGTGTGCCAAGCGCCCTGGTGGTTCAGGCGCTGACGCGTTTGTTGTAGGCGCGGAAAACCGTGTCCAGCGTCCAGCCCAGCGATTCGTAGAGGGACTGCGCGGTGGTGTTGGTGTGTGCTGTGGTCAGGTCCATGCGCACCTTTCCATGGGTGCGGGCCGTGGCTTCTGCTGCCATCAGCAAGCTGCGCCCTGCGCCTGTCTTGCGGGCGGCGGGGGCCACGAACAGGTCGTACAGCGTGTAGATAGGGGCGGCCTCCACCGAGCAGAACGTGGGGTAGAGCTGGCAAAAGCCTACCGCCGTTTGCGTCGCATCCAGCGCCAGCAGGATCACCGACTCTTCACGCTCTAACCGCTCAGCGATGAAGGCCTTCGCTCCGGCCAGGTCTGGCGCCTGCTCGTAGAACTGCCGGTAGGCATCAAACAGCGGCGCGACGGTGTCAGCGTCGGCTGGGGTGGCAAGGCGGATGTGAACAGTGGTCATGGAGACGTTGGGATGGCTGTGCGGGCGCGAAACTGCACCAGGTTCTTGCAAGGCTGTACCCCGGATGGAATACAGGCGGACGCGGATTGTAGGAGGGGCTGTCCGCGTCTTGGGCGGTGGTGTGCAGGGTCAGGCAACGTCGCTGCGGGGCTGCAGCCACTGCGCCACCGCTTCCACCCGCGCCTGGTGGATCAACGCACCCACCTGCGGCCCAGCCACGCCCTTGGCAGCTGCCTGCGCTGCAATGTCGCGCGTGACGACCGATTGGACGGCCGCCAGCACAGCCGCCAGCCGCTGGCGCTGCGGGTAGGCGGATTCTTCAAACCCCAGCCGTCCGCGCGCATCGCATTCGCAGGCCAACAGGATGTCGGCGAACCGCTCGGGCTTGCGGATGGCGTCGCAGCGCTCCAGCAGGCGCACCAGCGCGGCGGCCGAGAGGTCGCCGCTGCGGTGGATGTTGCCGTGCTCGCGCGCCACCACATCGGCTGTCTCGCGGCAGTCCACGGGCACGCGCAGGCGCTCGGCCACGTCTTTCAGCAGCGCTGCACTGCGCTCTTCATGCCCGATGTGGCGCGGCAGCACATCAGCGGCCGTGGTGCCCTTGCCAAGATCGTGCGCCATGCAGGCAAAGCGCACGGTCAGCGGCGCCTGTAACCGGGCCGCCATGTCCAGCACCATCATCAGGTGCACGCCCGTGTCTACCTCGGGGTGGTACTCGGCCCGCTGGGGCACGCCCCACAGGCGCGCCACTTCGGGCAACAGCACCTGCAGCGCGCCGCACTCGCGCAGCACCTCGAACATTCGCGAAGGCTTTTCTTCCATCAGGCCCCGCGCCAGCTCCTGCCACACGCGCTCGGCCACCAGGTGGTCCACCTCGCCATGCGCCACCATCTCGCGCATCAGCTGCATCGTCTCGGGCGCCACCGTGAAGTCGGTGAACCGCGCTGCAAACCGCGCCACGCGCAGAATGCGCACCGGGTCTTCGCGGAAGGCGTCGGTCACATGGCGCAGCACCCGCGCCTCGATGTCTCTGGCGCCAGAATATGGGTCAAAAATGCCTCCAGCGCTTGTCTCATAAGCGCTTGTAGCTATTGCATTGATAGTGAGGTCGCGGCGGGAAAGGTCTTCTTCCAGCGTCACGTCGGGCGAGCTTTCCACCACAAAGCCCCGGTAGCCGCGCCCGCTCTTGCGCTCGGTGCGGGCCAGCGCGTATTCCTCGCGTGTCTCGGGGTGCAAAAACACCGGGAAGTCTCGGCCCACTGGCAGGTAGCCCAGCTCCAGCATCTGCTCGGGCGTGGCACCCACCACCACCCAGTCGTGGTCATTCACCGGCCGGCCCAGCAGCTTGTCGCGGACCGCGCCGCCCACCATGTAGATTTGCATCGGTGTAGTTTAGGACGAGCACTCGGCCGTATATTCCAGCCCACCATGTCCCTATCGTCCGAACTCACCATTGCCCAGCTCAACCCCGACGGCAGCGTGCCCGTGCCCACGGCGCCCGACGCAGCGGCCAACGCCGCCGCCGAAGCCCTGCAGCGCGAGGCGCAGCTCGAAGCCTTGAAAGCCAAGGTGGAGGACCTGCAAGAGATCTTGGCCAAGCCGCTCAATGAAATCCTGGCTGACCGCGACAAGTTCAAGGAAGCGATGGCCGCGTGGGACGCCTTCGGCGCCATGTGGATGCTGTCACAGCGCGCCATGAAGCGCGTGGCGCTGGATCTGGCTGCGCAGCAGGGTGTGAGCGACGAAGAGGTGGTAGCGCGTGCGCTGGCCTATGCCAACCAAGTGCTGAACGCGGAGGAGGAAGACCTGGGCGGCACCATTGCCCCGGCGCAGTTGGCGCACATTGCGCGGCACAAGGCGTTCTTGCGCAAGCAGTTCCGATAGCTCGTTGTTGGAGGTCTGGACGAACTGATCAGCGTTCTGTCTGTGAGGTGATGGACGTGCAATGAAAGGAGTGCGAGCTATGAAAAAACGTGTGACGGTTTTCACCTTTGCCTTGTCGGCTTTGCTGATGGGAGCCGCTCTTTGGCCGTACGCTCCTCCATTTGCTTACGGCAGAGAGCGCGACAGTTAGGGTGAAGCACCCGGGGCCAGTGGTTCAGGAGGCCGTCTTTCAGACTGCCTCGGGCTCGGAGGTTTCCTGCAAGAGGGGAAAGTCGGGCAGGTGCCCTATCGAACAATTGGTCAGGATGGAGGCGCGTCAAGCGCAACTCACTGTTTGGCACGATGGTGCGCGCGTGTTCCAGATCGCCGACAAGGAGCGGATCCTCTATCCATACGAAGCTGTCTACGATGGCCGCGCATTTCTATTCGCGATCGCAGCCATTGTCGCGCTGGTGGGATTGGGCCAGATGGCGATTCACATTGGCTGGGCTAACGAATATGACGATGAAGGCAAGCTGATCGTGCGCGAATAGACAGAGTCCTCGCGCTGGGCTTCCTACTGACCCGACCTGAAGTCTTAGTTGAACACCGGCCTGAAAAAACTCCGCTCATAACTCACGATGCACCCCGTCTCCTCGGCGTAGCGGAACGCTGCCTGGCACTCCGCGTCCTGCATCGACTGCTGGCGGTACACCTCGTAGGCCGCGAGGCTCTCAAACGTGAACAGCGCCAGCGCGATGTTGTTGGCGCCCTCGCTGGGCATGAAGTAGCCGTGGTGCTGGCCACCGAATTTCTCGACCAGTGGAATCCACAGCCTGCCATAGTGCTCGAACTCCTTGAGCTTGCTGGTGTTGAGCACGTAGCGCAGGTAGATGGTGACAGCCATGGCGATGCTCAGCCCTCGGTGTGGCGCAGGCGGTACGGCTCTTCGAAGTCCAGAAAGTCCTTCTCGGCCAGGGCTTCGTCGATCCAGGCTTTCACGCCGGGCAGTGCGCGCACGCGGTCTACATAGGCCTTGATGGGGGTGGGTACGGGCAGGGCATAAGAGTGCAGGCGCATGCACACGGGGGCAAAGTAGGCGTCGGCCACGGTGAACTCGCCAAACAGCATAGGGCCGCCGTGCTCCTGCAGCAGTGCACTCCACATCTCCACCAGGCGCTGGACGTCGGTGCGCACGCCGGCTTTGTCGCGCCAGATCAGCGCGCCGGCATCGGCCAGATTCGCCTCAATGTTCATGGGGCAGTTGCCGCGCAGGGCGGTGAAGCCGCTGTGCATCTCGGCGCAGACGCTGCGTGCGCGCGCACGGGCCTTGGCGTCCGCGGGCCAGAGCTTCTTGTCGGGGTGGGTTTCGGCCACGTATTCGGCAATCGCCAGGGTGTCCCACACGACCAGATCGCCATCGACCAGTGCAGGCACCTTGCCCGTGGGGCTCACGGGGCTCATCACACGCTTGAACTCCGAATCGGCGTCAAAGCTGTCGAAGCGCACGCGCACTTCTTCAAACGCAATGCCCGCCTGCTTGAGCAGCACCCAGGGGCGCATGGACCAGGAGGAGTAGTTCTTGTTGCCGATGTAGAGCTTGAACATGGGGACACCTGAAAAATGAAGGTCAGCCCGCCATGCTAGCGGCTGCGCGATGCGCCAGCGATGCCAAAAAAGGTCTGAATGATGCGCAGCGCGCATCACCGGGCCCCGAGGAGCCGGTCTGGCCGGTCAGACAGGCCAGACCACCCCGTTGTCGTTCAGGATGGCATCGAGCGGCAGGTCGAACTCCTCAGGCTCGAAATCATCCAGATAGCCATGGGTGAAGCCCAGACCCACGGTGAACGGCTTGGGCTGCAGCGTGGCCAGCGTGCGGTCGTAAAACCCGCCGCCATAGCCCAGCCGGTAGCCACCCGGCGCGTAGCCCACGCACGGAACAAACAGCAGTGTGGGCACGATGACCTCGGTGTCCTTGGGCTTGGGGATGCCGTAGGCGTCTTCTTCCATGGGACAGCCGGGGTACCAGGCGTGGAAGGTGAGGGTCTTGTGCTGCTTGTTGACCACGGGCAGGCCGATGCGGCGGCGCAGGGGCTCGTCCAGCAACTCGCCGTCTTCCTTCCAGCGGTGCAGGGCGGGCAGGGGGTCAAACTCGCCCTTGATGGGCCAGTAGGCGCCGATCACCGTATCCGGCCGGTTCACCAGCCAGATGCGCATCACCTGCTGTAACAGGTCGGCCCGCTGTAGGCGGTCCGGCAGGTTGAGGCGTTCTTCTATCAATGCGCGCCGAAGGGCTGCTTTGTCCATCAGATAATTCCCCCATGCAATTTCTCAGAGCGATTCTGACACCCCTTGTGGCCGCCACCCTGCTGGCTGCTACCGCGCCCCTTGTCATGGCGCAAAACCGTGGTGACGATACCCTGCTGGAGATGCAGCAGGCGTTCCGCAAGGGCGACCGCAACAAGCTCGCGCAGCTGCTGCCAGCGGCACGCGGCCATGCGCTGGAGCCCTGGGCTGCCTACTGGGAGCTGCGCGTGCGTCTTGGCGAGGCCTCGCCACAGGAGATCCAGTCCTTCATGCAGCGCTACGCCGGCACCTACCAGGAAGACCGCCTGCGCAACGACTGGCTGCTGCTGCTGGGTCAGCGCCGCGACTGGAGCCAGTTTGCCGAGCAGCACCCGAGCTACCGCATGTCGGACGACCGCGAAGTGCGCTGCTACGCCCTCCTGATCGACCAGATCAAGGGCACGGCACCAGCCACCGTGGCCGAGGACGTGCGCAGCAACTGGTATGCGATCCGCGACGCCGACGATGGCTGCACCCACGCCGCGCGCGAGCTGTATGGCTACAAGAAGCTCTCGGCCCTGGATGTGTGGCGCAAGGCCCGCCTGGGTGTGGAGGCCAACCGCCCCCGCGTGGTGCGCACGGCGGTCGAAATCGTCTCGCCGGAATCGCTGCCGCAAGTCAAGGATGTGCTCGATGCGCCCAGCAAGTACCTGCTCTCGCGCGCCACTGCCGCTGGCAAGGCCCGGCAGGAACTGGTGCTGCTGGCGCTGTTGAAGCTGGCCACCAGCGACCCGGACAGCGCGGCCTACCAGCTGGAGAACAAATGGGGCGTGCACCTCTCTGCCGAAGAGCGCAACTGGGCCTGGGGCGTGATTGGCAAGACCGCCGCGCAGAAGCTGGCCAGCAACGCCCATGGCTACTTCGCCAATGTGACCAAGGACAGCGACCTCAACGATGACCTGCTGGGCTGGAAGGTGCGTGCCGCCCTGCGCGCTGGCCAGTGGAAGGCCGTGGGCAAGGCGGTGGACGCCATGGGCCCTGAAGGCCGCCAGGACAGCACCTGGGTGTACTGGAAGGCGCGCTCGCTGCTGGCGGGCCGCGTGAGCGATGCCGAACGCGCCGAAGCACGGCAACTGCTCGAAGGCATTGCCGGAACGCGCGGCTTCTATGAGCAGCTGGCGCTCGAAGAGCTGGGCCAGCGCATCACCACGCCGCCCGCGCCCGCGCCCCTCACCGCCGAAGAAAAGGCCGCCGCTCGCGCCAACCCGGGGCTCAACCGCGCCCTGTACGCCATCCTGCTGGGCCTGCGCAGCGAAGGCGTGCGCGAGTGGAACTACACCACCAACCTGCACCAAAGCGGCGGCATGCCCGACCGCGAACTGCTGGCCGCCGCCGACTTCGCCTGCCAGCGCGAGGTGTGGGACCGCTGCATCAACACCAGCGAGCGCACCAAGAGCGTCGTGGACGTTACGCAGCGCTTTCCCACCCCCTTCCGCAGCGCGGTGGTGGAGCGTGCCAATGGCATCGGCCTGGACCCGGCCTACGTGTACGGCCTGATCCGCCAGGAAAGCCGCTTCATCATGGATGCGCGCTCGCACGTGGGCGCCTCGGGCCTCATGCAGGTGATGCCCGCCACCGCGCGCTGGACGGCCAAGAAGATCGGTCTGAACGGTTTCACGGCCGATCAGATCAACGACCGCGACACCAACATCACCATCGGCACCGCCTACCTCAAGCTCGCGCTGGACGACTTTGCGGGCTCCATGCCCATGGCCGCGGCCGCCTACAACGCAGGCCCCGGCCGCCCGCGCAGCTGGCGCAACGGCCCGGTGCTGGACGCCGCCATCTGGGCCGAGAACGTGCCGTTTGCCGAGACGCGTGACTACGTGAAGAAAGTGCTGTCCAACACCACCAACTACGCAGCCATGCTCACCGGCCAGCCCCAGTCGCTCAAGAGCCGCCTGGGCACGATCGGCCCGCGCGATGCGGCGTTGCCAGAGGTGAACAAGGATTTGCCTTGATGGGTCGGTGGTTGCTATAAATGGAAGAGCTACTGGCGCTTATCGGATAAGCGCTAGGGCCTATTTTTGCCAATATTTGGAGGGGTAAGCCATGAGAAAACTGGGTTGGGTGGCCATGGCCTCCCTGGCGATGGTTCTGGGCGCAGCAGCGCAGGCGCAGCCGGTGTACAAGTGGGTCGATGCCGACGGTAAAACCCATTACGGATCGCAGCCGCCGCCTACCTCGCAGGATGCCGAGCCGATGAAGCTGCAGAACAACAACGGCACCAGTGGCAGCGGTGGTGCAGGCAGCAAGGGCAGCGCCTCTTCTGCTGGCAAGTCGGCGGGTGCCACCCAGTTCAACCCCGACGGCACCAAGAAGATTCCGAAAGACGTCCAGGAATTTGGCGAGGGGCTGAAGAAGGCCCTGGGCACGGTGGACGGCAAGCAAGTGCCGCTCAACTGCGCCACCGCCGTGGACAACATCCACTACCAAGCCGACCTCATGCTGGAAGTGGGCCAGAAGAACGTGCGCGACGGTTACATGGCCCAGGCGGACTTTGACAAGGCGGCACCCAAGATCCGTGAAGCCAAGGGCAAATACAGCGTATCGGACTGCCAGGGCGCATCGGGCAACAAGAAGGCGTTCTACCAGTGCATGTCCAGCAGCAACAACCATGTGACGGGGTGCGACAAGCAGCACAAGCATTGAAGCCGTGCCGAGGCGCTGTGTGCCGTCCCCCAAGAGGGATGCCTGCAGCGGCTCGGTCAAGGGCGTGCCATGGCGGCACTGACTGAGGTGCGTTGCTGCGGTCAGCCGGGATGCCAAGGTCCGGGCGGACGTCGTATCTATGCGTTGTGCAGCATGTCGCCTTGGCGGGTGGCCGCACCGGACCGCACCAGTTCGTCGCTCAGGCTGCCAAGCCATTCAACCTCGGCCTGATCTGCAAAGTGGCGCTCGCGGAGCATGCCGAAGTAGGGCGTGGCCTGCGCCCAGGCAGCCAGGTCCTGGAGACTGATCTGCTGCCATTCCAACAGCTTGTATTTCAGCAGCACCTTGGCCGCATAGAGCGCATGTTTGCCCGGGTTGCGCACAAAACCGTCCAGGCGGCGGCGTGCGCCATCGATGGCACGGGGCGCATCGGCAAACACCGGCCCGTGGCCGGGGATCACGACCTGGGGTGATAGCTGCTCGATCACATCCAGCGTTGCGGCCACCTGGGCGAACGCGTCTTCGCCTTCCAACTCGGGAAACACCACGCCAAAGCCGTTTTCCCACAGCGCATCGGCCGAGATCAGCACACGGCCCTGGGGCTCGAACAAAACCACCGAATGCGGATCGTGCCCCGGCGCGGCATGCACCTGCCAGGGCTTGTCGCCCAGCAGTACGCAGGAGTCGGGCATGAGCAGCGTGTCGGCCCGAAAGGGTGGACATTCCTGGCCCGTCGGGGTGTAGCTCAGCGCATAGGCATCCCACTGGCGCACATGGTCGGCCTGGCCGGGCGGTATGGCTGTGAGCACGCCGGGCCAGGCTTTTTGCAGCGCGGCATTGCCACCGCAGTGGTCGCTGTGCAGGTGGGTGTTGAGCAGGCGATCCAGCCTGCGGCCCGCGAGAGCATCGCGCACCAGCTCCACGGTCTGCTCTGCGTGGCTGCAGTAGCCGGTGTCCACGATGGCCGTGTCGTGGTGGCCGACGAAGAGGATGTTGTTGGCCGAGAGCCAGCCGCGCTCCAGGACGGTGATTTCAGGGGGGAGCAGGTTGTGTGGCGCAGTAGTGGGCATGAAGGCGAGAGTGAAGGCTTTGCGGCGGGTATCAATACAAACGCTGCGCCGCAGTCTGCTGTCCAGCGTACTGCAGGTCCAGCGTGCCTGCAGTCCTCCAAAACCCGCATGCCCGCGCCATCGATGCCGCTCGGCGGGACAGCGGCATCTGGCTGCGCGTGGCTACTGTGGCAAGGTCACTTGCACCACCGCGTTGCGGGTGCTGAAGAACAGCTTGGAATCCCGCACGGCAATGCTCACCGGCGTGTGAATGATGCCAGGGGCCTCTCCGGCCAGGAAGCCCTTCCGTCCGGCTTGGCCAACCACGGTGCTGACTTGTCCGTCTTTCGCAATCTTGCGAATCACGCTGTAGCGAGGGTCCGTCAAGTACAGGTTGCCCTTGGCATCGGCGGCCAGGCTGGCCGTGCCGCCCCACGTGGTGCGGAAATCATCAAAATCCGTTCCCCAGGGGAGGGTCGCGGCGATCAGCAAGGTGGAGTAACCCGCCACAGTGAATTGCGCCCTGGCGGCCGGGCCATCGACATAGCCTGCGGGAAGGTCGGCGCGCCCTGCCACGGTGCTGACGACGCCTGCCGGCGTGATCTTGCGAATGGTGGGCCCGATACCCGTGAAGGCGTCATGCAGCCCGTCGACCACGTACAGGTTGCCATCGGCATCCAGGGTCATGTTGCCCAGAACAGAGAAGCGTGCAGCGCTGCCCTGCCCGTCCTGATGGCCGAGCACACCGGCACTGCCGGCCAGCAAGCTGGCGGTGCCTTGCGGGTTGATTTTCACGATGGTGCCGTTGACACCTGCTGCATAGACGTTGCCCGCTGCGTCTGCGACCAAGCCGTTCACGGGGCCGCCGTACTTGTACGAACGCCCTGCGTATTCGAAAGGCGGGAACCAGGGGGAAAGGTCCGCCAGCACCCTGATGGTGCCCTGGGGCGTGATCTTGTAGACGTAGCTGGGCTGGTTCGGCACCCAAGCGTGGGAGGCGGTGTAGAGGTTGTCATTGCCATCGACGGCCATCGCCCGCCATGACGGCCTGCTCTGCACTTCGGTCGGAACGGTGTCCCAGGTGAGCGGCAGGGTGCTGGTGCTGCCATCCGATCCCACTTTGCGCAGGGTGGTGATGCTGCTCGCGTCCCCCACATACAACGCCCCGGCTTTGGTAAAGGCCATGGCGAGGGGCGCGATGAAACGGGCCTGCGACCCTGGGCCATCGACGGGCACCGGCTTGGGATCGTACGGCGTGGCCTTGCCCGCCAGAACGGAAGTCGTTCCATCCAGGCGGAATTTCTGGATCCACGCCGACCGCGAGTTGCCCAGACTGACGATGAAACTGCCGTTCGCATCGATGACAAGGCTTTTGGCCGTCTGCGCATCGGGAATGCGCAGCACCGTCGAGACGGTGCCGTCCTCGCCAATGCGGCGCACGGCGATCGAGTGGTCTTGGGTCGTCTCATACGCCGGGGGGTATTGGTCGAGGGCGTACAGTTTTCCAGATGCATCCAGAGCCAAGTCGAGCAAGGTGCCAAACCGGGCAGTGGCGGCATCGCCGTCCGTGTTTCCTCGGGCGTCTGCCGAGCCGGCGACGTGAACCAAGCCACCTTGTGGTGTGTATTTCTGGATGGTGCTGCCAGCGACAATGAACAGTGCACCCGATGCATCCACGACAAACGTGGAGGGCAGGTTCCATTTGCGCTCCAGCGGCAGGGTGCTGACCACGCCCGCCGGGGTGATCTTGCGGAAGGGGCGGTCGCCACCACCGCTCAACACATAGAGGTTCCCCGCACCATCCAGCCGGAGTGCGTCCACACCACAGAGCGTTGCTACCTGCAGCGGGCCGTCGTCAATGCCGCATTCGCCGGGTTTTCCGGCCAACGTAGTGACCACTCCCTGGCTGTCGATCTTGCGCACGGTGTAGTTGTCCGCCACGTACGTGTTGCCCGTCGCATCGACAACCACCGCCGATGGGTTGTCAAAGCGTGCTGCCGGCCCCGGCCCATCGGCGTAGTTTGGGGGGTTGGCAAAGGAGAACGGGCGTGGGGGCTGCCCGCCCGCAACAGTGCTGACCGTGCCCGAGGCGGTCAATTTGCGCACCGCCTGGTTGGTGGAATCCGCCAACATCAGGTCGCCGGCAGATGTCAATGCGAGTGCCGGAGGGGCTGCAAACAGTGCATCGGCGGCCGCACCATCCTGGTAGCCGGTGCCCTGCGTAGCGCCGGCTACCATGCTGAGCACGCCTTTAGGTGCGGGAGGTGGCGGGGCTGCGTCTTCGCCGTTACCGCCGCCGCAGGACACGGCCAGAAGGGAGAGGCTCAGTGTGACCACAAGCCAGGAACGGACGGATGGGGTTTGTCGTGACTCGGTTTTCACAAATGAATGCTCCGCATAAAAGTAGACGTGGATTTCTTCAACACCGGGCTCTCCGGCTGCCAATTGATTTGCGCATGGATCCGAGAGTTTTATGTTTCAAACAGTTGCAAGCCAGCTCTGGGAGTTGGTCATCGCTATGGGGTCAATAACGCACTGCAGGGACCGCTTTGATTGGTTCGGCTCCAAGGTTCTGGTTCTACAAAATGCCTCTCCAACATAAGCGGTTTCCAGTCGCCATGGCAGCGTAGTGTGGCGTACGCGTGGTTCGCGCGCAGTAGCGTCGCTCGCCTGCTGTCTTCGCCAAACGGCCGTGTTTTCGCTACTTCGGAAGGTTCACCTGCGTTACTGCATTGCGTGTCGCGAGGTACAGCTTGGAATCCCGCACGGCAATGCCGATAGGCGTGTGAATGATGCCCGGAAGATCCCCTCCCAGAAAGCCTCGCTGCCCGGCACGACCGACCAGCGTGCTGACTTGGCCTTCTGTGGAGATCTTGCGAACCACGCTGTTGACAGGATCCGTGACGTACAGATTGCCCTTGGCATCCATTGCGAGGCTGGCTGTGCCGCCGTTTTCTCCATTGAGAGAGCCAAAGTCTTGCCCGATGTAAACCCCGCCAGCTGAGTAGCTGCTGTAACTGGCTGCCGCAAAGCGCGCGCTGCTGGCCGGCCCATCCACCAGACCAGCGGGCAGATCGGCCCTGCCGGCGACGGTGCTGACCATGCCGGCGGGTGTGATCTTGCGGATGGTGGGGCCAATCCCGGTGAACGCGTCATTGAGCCCATCCACCACATACAGATTGCCCGCCTGATCAAGGGTCATATTCCCCAGGATGGAGAAGCGCGCGGCGCTGCCCTGTCCGTCCACGTGGCCCAATGCGCCGGGACTGCCGGCCAGCAAAGTGACCTCGCCTGCGGCGATGATTTTGAGGATGACGCCATTGACGCCCGCCGCATAGACATTGCCTGCAGCGTCGGCGGCAACCCCATTGATGGCGGCAGCATATCTGTAGGTGTTGCCACCATGGACGAATGGGGGAACCCATGTGGACACATCTGCCAGGACCGAGGCTTGGCCGGTGGGGCTGATCCTGAAAACCAGATTGGGATCGCCAGGAAACGGTGCCGTGGAGGCCGTATAGATGTTGTCCTGCCCATCTACCGCCATGGCCCGCCAGGAGGGGTTCGCAAAGCCTGCAGGCCATTGGAGCGGGAGTGCGCTTGTGGTGCCGTCGGGGCGGACGATGCGCACCCTGCCAGCGTCGTAGTCGCCCACATACAGCGCTCCTGACTTCGCCAGAGCCATCGCCTGAGGAGCCTTGAACCGCGCATCTGTGCCCGGACCGTCTGCAGCGACGGCCTCGGGATTCGCCGCCGTGGGCTTCCCGACAAGGGTGGATCGGGTGCCATCGCGATGGTATTTTTGAATCCACGTGGATTGGACATTGGCGAGGCTGACGATGAAGTTGCCGCTGCGATCAACGACCAGGCTTCTACCCCCCGAAGCCGCAGGGACTGTGAGGGTCAGGGTGGACACGGCCCCGCTCTTGGCGATATGGCGAATGGTGACCGGGTCATGTCCATCCAGTGCATAAAGCTCGTTGGAGGCATCCAGTGCCAAATCGTGGAGGATGCTGAACTTGGCCGTCACGGCATCGCCATCGGCAGCACCCTGAATGTCTTGGTTGCCAGCGACATGGGTCACTTCTCCGGTGGGGGTAGATTTCTTGATGGAACTCCCGTGTGTGAAGTAGACGGTGCCGGAGGCATCTACGACGAACTTGGAGCGCTCCGGCTCCGGCAGTTCCATGGGCAGGGTGCTCGTGACGCCCGCAGGGGTGATCTGGCGAATCTTTGGGTAGGCGTAGCTACCCTGGCCGACATAGAGATTCCCGGCGCTGTCCAGCCTTATTTCGCGAGGAGCGCAGAGTGTTGAGCCCTGGGAGGGGCCGTCGGCATTGCCACACACGCCGGGTTTACCTGCGATGGTGGTGACGGCACCGGTGCTGTCAATCTTGCGCACCAGGTGGTTGGCTGTGTCCGCCACGTAGGTGTTGCCTGACGCGTCTGCTGCGACCGCTGTTGGATAGAAAAAACGTGCAGCTGGCCCCATGCCATCGGCGTAGTGGACAGTGACTGAGGGTGCAGGGGCCGGACTTTGGCCGCCTGCGAAGGTGCTGACGAGACCGGAGGTTGCCCATTTCCGGATGGCATGGTTGCCTGTGTCTGCCATCAGCAAATCACCTGTGGGCGAAAGCGAGAGTGCTGGTATCCCGGAAAAAAGCGCATCGGCGGCGGCGCCATCCAGGTAACCGGACCGGTGGGTGGCCCCGGCCAGCAGACTGAGTGCAGGTGTGGGCTCGGGGACTGGGGTATCTGGGTTGCCTGCGTCCGGACCACTGCCGCTACCGCCCCCGCAGGACGTGGCAAAGATGGAAAGGCTGAGCAAACCTGTCAGCCAGGGGAGGGCAGGCCGATGCTGTCGCGACATGGGTTTCACAAGTGGTTCCTCCCTGATGAACTTGAAGCGGGTCTGTGCCAAGGATGGGCCTTCTCGCTGCTGGTTGATTATGCGTAGGGAGCATGGAAGTACGTGTCTGTTTCAACCCGTTGCAAATGCAGCGCCAGACGCCAGACGCCAGACGCCAGACGCCAGACGCCAGACCCGTGGCCCGGCGTTCGGGGCCGCGTCGACGAACTACCCAGGCCACGGCCAGCGTTGGTGCAAAGTCGCAGGAGCCGGGTGTGGGAAAGGTGCCTCTGCAGTCACCGGGGAAACGTATGGTTGCGGGAGGTGGGCCGCGCTTTTCCCGCTGCTGCAACTCCAGCTCCGCTCCAGCTCGGGTCTACCGTGCTGGCTTGCCGACCCCCTTGAAGTGGCTCAATGTCGTGAGGTCAGAACGTCACGCCCGCCACCAGAATCACATTGGCATAGGGCGTGCACTCGCCTGTGCGCACCATCACGCGGGCCTGCTGGGTCAGGCGCTTGAACTCATCGTGCGATACGTTGCTAGGGACCACCGGAAGCTGGCACCACGTGGGCAACTGGCCACTGTTGCGCTCCATGGCTTCGGTGGCGATCACGGCTTTCTCGACCTGCATTTCTTCCAGCACCACCCGCAGCACATCGGCCACGGCCGGGATGCCCGGCGTGAGGGCCAGGTCAATGCGGCGCGGGCCATTGGGGATGGGCAGTCCCACGTCGCCAATCACCAGCATGTCGCCGTGGCCCAGGGTGGCGATGGCGTGGGAGAGTTCGGCGTGCAGCAGGGCGGTGCGTTTCACAGGGGGCTCCAGGCGGGCGGTTGGGGGCTGTGCGCCACGGCGGCGCGGGTAGGGATGGAGGGCTGGGCGCCGGGCTGGGTGACGCACAGCGCCGATGCTCGGATGCCTTCGCGCACGGCGGCGTCCAGCGGCTCGCCGCGTGCCAGCGCCACGGCCAGTGCCCCCAGGAAAGTGTCACCAGCGGCCGTGGTGTCCACGGCTTTCACGACCAGGCCGGGGTGGTAGCGGTTGCCTGCCGCATCGGCGGCCACGGCGCCCGCAGCGCCCAGAGTTACTACGACCTGTGCGGGGCCCTTGGCGCGCAGGGCTTGTGCGGCCTGCGCGGCATCTGCGGGAGTGGTCACGTTCTGGCCTGCCAGCGCGGCGGCTTCCACCTCGTTCACGACCAGTGTGTGCACCAGCGGCCACATCGCTTCGGGCAGGGGCTGGATGGGGGAGGGGTTGAGCACCACAGGGCAGCCCGCGGCATGGGCCATCGCGGCGGCGGCCAGCACCTGGGGCAGGGGCGTTTCAAACTGCAGCACCAGACCGCCTGCGCCTTGCAGCGCTTTGCCCAGCGCGGCGGCATCCAGCACAAAGCGGCCGTTGGCGCCGGGCACGACCACGATGCGGTTTTGCCCGCTGGCCTCCACGGTGATGGCGGCCACGCCGGTGGTGGTGTCGGTGTCGGTCTGCACGCCGCTGTGGTCTATGCCGTCGGCATCGAGCCCGGCGCGCAGGGTGTGGCCGTAGCCGTCATCGCCCACGCGGCCGAACAAGGCCACCTGGGCGCCCTGGCGCGCGCAAGCCACGGCCTGGTTGCCGCCCTTGCCGCCGGGCACCAGGTGCAGGGCGTCGGCCAGCACGGTCTCGCCAGGGCCCGGCGCGTGTTGCACCTGCAGCACCAGGTCCATGTTCAGGCTGCCGACGACGGCGATGCAGGGCGTGTGGGTAGTGCTCATGCCGCACCTCCGGGTGCATGGGCCGTGGAGGCGCGCACGTGCAGCTCGGGCTGCAGCATCACCTTGCGCGCATCCTGGCGCTTGCCGTCGATGCGTTCCAGCAGCATGTCCACCGCCAGTGCGCCGATGCGCTGCTTGGGCTGGGCCACGGTGGTGAGCGGTGGGCTGGTGAAGGCGGTGAGTTCGATGTCGTCAAAGCCGACGATGGACAGTGCCTCTGGTACGCGCAGGTCGCGTTCGTGCGCGGCACACAGTGCGCCCATGGCCATGAGGTCGTTACACACGAAGACGGCAGTGGGCGGCTCGGGAGCGCGCAGCACGGCGTGCATGGCTTCGTAGCCGCCCTGGCTGGTGAAGTTGCCGTGCCACAGCAGGCCCTCGCCGGTGCCGCAGCCCGAATCGGCCAGCGCGGTGCGCCAGCCAGCGATGCGCTGCTCGCTGGGGGCAATGCCTTCGGGGCCGCCAATGCAGGCAATGCGGCGGTGGCCCAGCGACAACAAGTGGCGCGTGGCCAGCAGGCCGCCTTGCATGTGGGCGGTTTCCACCAGGTCGCAGGGTTGCTGCTCGGCCAGCTCGATTTCGCGGTCCACCAGCACGGTGGGGATGGAAAGGCCCGCGAGCTGCGTGGGCAGCGTGGCGTCGTGGCCGGTCGAGACCACGATCAGCCCGTCGATGCGCCGCTCGGCCAGCACCTGCAGGTAAGTGCCCTGGCGGTGCGCCTCGTCGTTGGTGTTGCACAGGATGAGGTTGTAGCCCGCGCCAAAGCAGCGGTCTTCCACGCTGTGCACGATCTCGGCAAAGTACGGGTTGGAGCTGTTGGGGATCAGCATGCCCAGCGTGCGCGTGTTGTTGCTCTTTAAGCTGCGCGCGATGGCGCTGGGCACATAGCCCAGTGCGCGGATGGCTTTTTCGACCCGCTCGCGCCCCTCGGGACTCACGTGGCGTGTGCCGTTGACCACGTGCGACACCGTGGTGACCGATACGTCGGCGTGGCGCGCAACGTCTTTGATAGTAGCCATGCAAAAAGTGAGAAGTCGTTGGATGTGAGTGGAGTCAGACCGTGATTCAGTGCCTGATTCAGTGTGCCGTGCGGCGCTGGCGCAGCGTGTCCACGATGACGGCCGCCACGATCACAAAACCCGTGATGATGCGCTTGCTCGGCTCGCTGGCGCCCACCTGGGCCAGGCCCGCCTCCAGCACCGCAATGATCAGCACGCCAAAGGCCGTGTTGATCACCGAGCCGCGCCCGCCCATGAGGCTGGTGCCGCCAATCACCACGGCGGCGATCACCTGCAGCTCCATGCCCGTGCCCGCGTTGGGGTCTGCGGCTTCGAGCCGGGCCGACTGCATCAGCCCTGCCAGCCCCGCGAGCAGGCCAGTCATGGCGAACACGATGATGCGGATGGGGCGCGGGTCCACGCCTGCCAGGCGCATGGCTTCTTCATTGGTGCCAATGCCCACCACGCAGCGGCCAAACACTGTGCGCGACAGCACCAGCTGTGCCACCACCACCAGCACCACCGCCAGCAAGAAGGCAAACGAGATGCCGCCAAAGAAGGGTGCCGACAGCCACGAGATCGCGTCGCCCACGTACTGCGTGCGCGAGTCGGTGACCACATACGCGCTGCCGCGCACGGCTTCGAGCATGCCCAGCGACACGATGAACGAGGGCAGCCGCCATGCGACGGAAATCATGCCGGTGATGGTGCCGCACACCAGGCCCGTGGCCAGTGCCAGCGCGGCGGCGGCGGGCACCGTCCAGCCCCATTGCAGGATGGCGGCGGCCGAGGTGGCTGCGGCCAGCGCCATCACAGAGCCCACCGACAAATCGATGCCCGCGATGATGAGCACAAAGGTCATGCCCACCGCCATCACGGCCAGGGCCGGGATCTCGTTGGCGATGGTGATGAAGGTCTCGGCGCTCCAGAAGTATTCGGACAGCGACGAGAACAGCGCCACCATGCCTGCCAGCACGGCCAGCAAGCCCAGGTAGGTGCCCAGCTGGCTGCGCCAGACCGAAGCGGAGGAAGGCGCCGCAGCGGGCGCGGCAGATGCGGTGGGGGCGTTCATGCGGTCACAGGAGAAGAGGTTGAAGGGGTGGTGCTGGTGCGCCCGCCGGGCTCGGAGAACGCGGCCGCCAGCAGCGATTGCTCGGACCACTCGCCGCGCTCGAACACGGCCACCAGGCGGCCCGCGCTCATCACGCCGATGCGGTCGGCCATGGCCATGAGCTCGCGCAGGTCGGACGACACCATCAGCAGCGCGCGGCCCTCGGCGGCCATGCGGTCCAGCTCGCCGTACAGCTCGGCGCGCGCGCCCACGTCCACGCCGCGCGTGGGTTCATCCAGCAGCAGCACGCGGCCTTCGCGGTGCAGCCAGCGGGCAAATACCACCTTTTGCTGGTTGCCGCCCGACAGCTGCCCCACGGGCTGCTCGGCGCTGCGGCAGCGGATGCCCAGCGTGCGCACAAAACCTTGCACTAGGCGGTTTTCCAGCCCGCGCTGCAGCCAGCCGCCGCGCGACACGGTCGACAGGTCGGACAGCGTGGCGTTGATGCGTATGGGCTGCGACAGCAGCAGGCCCTGGGACTTGCGGTCTTCGGTGACCAGGCCCACACCGGCGGCGATGGCCTGAAGAGGCGAGGCGAAACCACGGGGAATGGTGCGGGGTGTGGCCTGGGATGCCGCTGATTTCTGGTTTGCTATGTTTTGTATAGCTGGTGGCGCTTGTTCATCAAGCGCTAGAGCCTGTTTTTGTTCATATTCCGGGTGCATCGTGATGCTGCCCCGGTCTGCCCGGTCCGCGCCAAACAGCAGGCGGACCAGCTCGGTTCGGCCCGATCCGACCAGCCCGGCAATGCCGAAGATCTCGCCCGCGCGCAGCTCCAGGCTCACGTCCTGCACGGCGGTGCCCCGGCCCAGGCCTTCGGCGCTCATCACCACCGGGCCCACAGGGCGGCGCGGGCGGTGGTCCAGGTCGCTCACCACGCGGCCCACCATGCGCTGCACCAGGTCGTCCTCGCTCATGCCCGCCATGGGGCGCACATCCACCAGGCGGCCATCGCGCAGCACGGCCACGCGGTCGGCGATGCGGCGCAGTTCTTCGAGCCGGTGCGATACATAGACGATGGCGACGCCGCGTGCGGTGAGGTGGGCGATCTGCTCGAACAGGTAGTTGGTCTCGCGCGGCGTGAGCATGGCCGTGGGCTCGTCGAGCACCAGGATGCGCGTGTCGTCCTGCAGGTTGCGCGCAATCTCCACCATCTGCTGCTGGCCAATGCCCAGCTGCGAAACGGGCGTGGCGGGGTCGATGCTGTCCAGGCCGATCTTGGCCAGCTGTGCGCGTGCGGCGGTGTGCAGCGCATCGCGCTGCAGCCAGCCCAGGCGGTGGGGCAAGCGGCCCATCAACAAATTTTCGGCCACGGTGAGCGTGGGCACCAGGCCCAGCTCCTGCATCACCATGCGCACGCCTTGGCGCTCAGCGTCGCGGCGCGAGGCGGGCGTGTAGGTCTGGCCACCGAGCAACATGCCACCGCGCGTGGGCTGCTCCAGCCCGCACAGGATCTTGGACAGCGTGCTCTTGCCTGCACCGTTCTCACCGGTCAGCGCCAGCACCTCGCCCGCAAACAGCTCTACGTTCACGCCATCGAGCACGGTGGCGGTGTAGTCCTTGCCTACGGCCTGGATGGCGAGCAAGGGCGGGGACTGAGGAGCGGGCGAGCGACTGGGCATGGAGGCTTGAAGTGGGCAGCTGCAGGGCGGTGGTTATCTATTGAGCGGCGAACAACGCCAGAAGGGCCTTGTTCGCCGCTCTCGGATTTACTTGCTGTCTTTCGTCACCAGCACCACATCCGTCTTTACCGTGGCGGGCAGCTGGTTCTGCGGCGTCTTGGCGGCCAGGGCCTTCTGTGCCAGTTCGATACCAAACACGGCCTGCTTGGCGGCGTACTGGTCGGCGGTGGCCAGCACACGGCCGTCGGCCAACATGGGCTTGATGGCGCCGATGTTGTCGTAGCCCACCACCTGCACCTTGCCGGTCTTGCCTGCGGCCTTCACGGCGGCCACGGCGCCCAGGGCCATGCTGTCGTTGCCAGCCAACAGGGCCACGAGGTCAGGGTGCTCGCGCATCATGCCGGCGGCCACGGTGTTGCCCTTTTCGATCTCCCAGTTGCCGGACTGCACGCCCACCACGGTGATGTTGGCGGCCTTCATGGCGTCCTGGTAGCCCAGGGTGCGCTGCTGCGCATTGAAGGTGGTGGACACGCCTTCGATGATGCCGACCTTGTCACCGGCCTTCAGCGTCTTGGCCAGGTGGTCGCCCACCAGCTTGGCGCCTGCGCGGTTGTCGGGGCCCACGAAGGGCACGGTGATACTCTTTTCCTTCAGCGCGTCGGCATCGAGCTGGTTGTCGATGTTGACCACGATGATGCCCCTGTCGATGGCCGCCTTGACCACGGGCACCAGCGCCTTGGAGTCGGCCGGGGCCAGCACGATGGCGCTGACCTTCTGCGCCATGGCTTGTTCGATCATCTTGATCTGCGCTGCCGTGTCGGTCTCGTTCTTGATGCCGTTGGCCACCAGCGTGTATTCCTTGGCGTGGGCCTTTTGGTGCGCCTTGGCGCCGTCTTCCATGGTGCGGAAGAACTCGTTGGCCAGCGACTTCATGATGAGCGCGATCTTCGGCTTGTCCTGCGCGAAGGCAGGGCTGGCCAGCAGGCTGCCCACAACGGCGAGGGCGGCGGCTGTCTGAACGGAACGGCGAGTGAACTGCATGGGTTTTGTCTCCAGGTTGGAATGTGGACAAAGGCAACGCTGAACAAGCCTCTCGCGCCCGGCGCATCCCTGGCTCAGGACGGTCTGCAGCGTTGCAAATCCTCGCGATAGCTACGGCTATCACTGTGGTTTGCGCCTTGCAGCCCATCCCGACCCAGGGCCCGCCGCATCGCGGAGGCTTATTCAGCGTCGCCCTAAGGCGACCGACAGCGTGGAGGGAAATCCCCGGCAGTGCCCCTAAAAAGGAGCGGCTACGGATGCCCGGTGCCTTGTCGCGATCTGGATGATAACGAAAGCAAACGTTTGCGCAAACGTTTGCTAATCAGTAAAAACCCGGAGATGCAGGCATTGGAGTACCCGGTGCAGACTGAGGGCTTGCATGGTTTGCGCCCAAGAAAAAGGGCGCCGAAGCGCCCTGGGTGAGGTGACAGGGGGCAGCGGTTGGCGCGCTGCCCCTTGAACTGCGTCAGGCCTTGCGCAATTCCCTGCGCAGGATCTTGCCCACATTGCTCTTGGGCAGTTCGTCGCGGAACTCGATGTACTTGGGGCGCTTGTAGCCGGTGAGGTTCTGGTGGCAGTAGTTGGCCACTTCGTCCTCGGTCAGGGCCGGGTCGTTCTTGATGATGAACACCTTGATGGCCTCGCCCTGCTTCTCATCGGGAACGCCAATGGCCGCGCATTCGACCACGCCGGGGCACAGGCTGATGACCTGCTCCAGCTCGTTGGGGAACACGTTGAAGCCGCTCACCAGGATCATGTCCTTCTTGCGGTCGATGATGCGGGTGTAGCCCTGCGGGTCCATGATGCCGATGTCGCCCGTGCGCATGAAGCCGTCCGGCGTGAAGGCCTTGGCGTTCTCTTCGGGCTGGTTGTAGTAGCCCACCATCACGTTGGGGCCGCGGATGCAGATCTCGCCGGACTCGCCCTGGGGCAGGCTGTTGCCTTCGTCGTCCTTGATGGCAATGTCAATGCCCGGCAGCGGCAGGCCGATGTTGCCACTGAAGGTGGTGCTGATCACCGGGTTGTTGGTGCCGATGGCGCAGGTCTCGCTCATGCCCCAGCCTTCGATCATGGTGCTGCCGGTCACTTTCTGCCACTGCTTGGCCGTGCCCTCGCTGGCTGCCATGCCTCCGGCCTGCGACACGCACAGGTGCGAAAAATCCAGGGTCTTGAACTGCGGGTTTTGCAGCAGCGCGTTGAACAGCGTGTTCACCGCAGGCAGCATGTGGAAGGGGCGCTTCTTGAGTTCGGCCACGAACTTCGGAATGTCGCGCGGGTTCGGGATCAGCGTGAGGCTGGAGCCTTGGCGGATGGCCAGCAGGCACAGCGTGAGCGCGAAGATGTGGTACAGCGGCAGCGCGGCAATGGAGTTGGCCTTGGAGAGGTCGCCCACCTTGGACAGTGCGGGCGTGAACCACGCCTCGGCCTGCAGCGTGGCGGCCACGATGTTGCGGTGGGTGAGCACCGCGCCCTTGGACAGGCCCGTGGTGCCGCCCGTGTACTGCAGGAAGGCGATGGAGTCGAGCGTGGCCTGGCTGGGCGCGAGCGACTTGTGCTCGCCCAGCGACAGCGCCTTCTTGAACGTGACGACCTTGCGGCCGTTGGACAGCGGCAGGTCATACGCAGGCACCATCTTGGCGAGGTGGCGCACGGCGAAGGTGATCCATTTGCCAAACCAGAAGCCCAGCAGGTCGCCCATGGAGGCCATCACCACATGCTTGACGGCCGTGTGGTCAATGACCTCAGCCAGCGTGTGGGCAAAGTTCTCCAGGATCACGATGGCCGTGGCGCCCGAGTCCTTGAGCTGGTGCTCCAGCTCGCGCGCGGTGTACAGCGGGTTCACGTTCACGCAGGTGTAGCCTGCGCGCAGCACGGCCGCCATGGTCACGCCAAACTGGGGGATGTTGGGCAGCATGATGGCCACGCGCGCACCCGGCTCCAGCCCCAGGCTCTGCAGATAGGCCCCCAGCGCGGCCGAGCGGCGCTCCAGCTCGCCATAGGTCATCCACTGGTCCATGCAGACCGAGAACGGGCTGGATGCGTGTTTGCGGAACGACTCTTCCAGCAGGTGGGCCACAGAGCGGTATTGCTCGGGCTTCACGTCGTGTGGGACGCCCGGGGGGTAGCTCTTGAGCCAGATCTTTTCCATGCGCTTGTTTCCTTGTGCTCGCCAAATGCCATTGATAGGTGGGCACAGATTGTGGAAGGCGGGCGCGTTGCGGGCTATCGGGCTTGTCCTAGTGTGTTGGCGAGCTGGGTCCCGCAGGTGACAGGATCGGCATCGAACAATTGGTCCATCAGCGCCCGCTCGCGCTGCTCGATGGTGGCCAGGAACTGCTCCACCCCGCCGCGCTGGCGAGCGAGCTGGCCGAAGGTGTCAAACCCTGCCTCCAGAAACCTCTGCAGCGCGCCCATGCCGGCCGCGTTGGCCGGGCCCCGCATCATGCGCAGCATCATCCGCAGGCCGGGGGTGCGCGTGAGGCGCGCCAGGTCATTCCCCATGGCCAGCACGCGCTGCAGCTGCTGCGCTCGTGCATGGCGCTGGCCCACAGTGCGCCAGGCTGCGGTGTAGCGGATGGCGTCGCTGGCTGCGTTGGCTTCATGCACCAACCACGCGCGGCCCATGTCCTGGTCCAGTTCCTCGGTCTGTGCGTGCAGCACGGCCAGGGCCACGGCGGTGGTCACCACTGGCTGGGGGAACATGGTCTGCAGCGTGCCCGCAATGCGGCCAAACTGCAGGTCGCGGTCGGTGTAGTCGGTGTCGCTGTACAGCTCTTCCAGAAAGAACCGCGCTGCCGGGCCAAACGCGGGCGAGCCCATCAGGTCCGCATAGGTGCTCCGAAAGCGCCGCGCCTGCAGGCTTTTGACGCTGCCCACCGCCGCCCCCAGCGCCGGGTCGCCCGTGCGGTGCAGGCGCAGGGCGGTCACGTCGGCGATGCAGTCGCGGATGGTCTGGGCGGCATCCATGGGGCGGGTTCCTTTCTGCGTTCTGCGGGGTGCGGTGTCGGGCGGTGGTCAGACCGCACAATGCGGCTGGTCCATTACAACATTTGCCCTCACCACCATGATTGCGCGCTGGCAACGAATCCTGCTCCTGTTCATCCTGCTGACCATGGCCGTCTGGCTGGTGTGGCAGTGGCCCTATTCACCGTTGCGTGCTGTGCTGGGGGCACTGGTGCCGCTAGGCATTTACCTGGTGGTGATGGCGGTGGAGTTTGTGCTGATGCACATCACCAACCGCACTGACGCTGCACCGCGCGCCCGCCTGTCGCAGGTTGTGGGTGCCTGGTGGGCGGAGGTGTGGGTAGCGTTGATGGTCTTTTGCTGGCGCCAGCCGTTTCGCCACCAGTCATTGCCCGATTGGCTGCCAGCGCAGCCCACCGGAAAGCGCGGCGTTGTGCTGGTGCATGGCTTCATGTGCAACCGGGGCCTGTGGCTGCCGTGGTTTGCGCCATTGCAAGCACGGGGACATGCCTATGTGGCGGTCAATCTGGAGCCGGTGATGGGGTCGATTGACGAGTACGCCGACATCATCGAAGACGCCGTGCGCCAAGTGACGGCGGCCACGGGGCAGGCGCCGGTGCTGTTGTGCCACAGCATGGGTGGCTTGGCGGTGCGGGCGTGGCTGCGGGCGCACCAGGCGGATGGGCGGGTGCACCGTGTGTTGACGCTGGGCACGCCGCATGGGGGCACGTGGCTGGGGCGTTTCAGCCGGGCGGTGAATGGGCGGCAGATGAGCTTGGCGGGGGACTGGGTGGTGGCCTTGCAGCGGGCGGAGCCTGCGGGGCGGGCTGCGTTGTTTACCTGTTGGTATTCGAACTGCGACAACATCGTGTTTCCGGCTACCACGGCGGCTTTAGCGGGGGCGGAACACCGGTTGGTGGAAGGGGTGGCGCATGTGCAGATGGCGTTTGACCCTGGGGTGATGAAGGCTTGTCTGGAGGAGATGGGTTGAGGGTGATTCTTTGGTTTTTTGGGCTGCTGGCGCCTGTCTATAAAGCGTTGGTAGCTATTGATTTTGCAGTGTTTTGTTGAGTGTGCTGATTCGGTGGTGTGCCTTTGTTGAGGGCGGAGGCCGGGAGTCGCCCGGCGTGCGAGTAACTTTCTTTTGCTTCGCCAAAAGAAAGTCACCAAAGAAAAGGCGACCCCCAGTCTGCGACCCCTTCGCGGTGCGAAGGGGCAAACCTGCGGCGGGGCGGTTGCGGGGTGCGCCGTGGAACTCACTGCGCTGCGGTGCAGCTTCGTTCAGACAGCCACGGCGAGTCAGTTCACGAGGCATGGGCGCTGCGACGCCCATGCTCACCCCACAACCGCCCCGCCGCAGGCGCAGCCAGCAGGGGTGGGGAGCCGAACATCCAAACAGCCGGACATCCATTCGGGCCATCGCTGCGCTCGGCCCAGTTTGCGCAGCGCGTGGCGCTTGCGCCCGCGAGACGGTGCCGAGCGCAGCGCAGCGAAGCAATGGCCCGTGTGGATGTCCCTCGGGTTCCCTTCTGGATGCGCCTGGGGCGCGCAGGGCGCGGGGTGGCGCGTGTGCCGAAGGACACACGCGCTTCGTGAACTGACTCACCGCAGCTGTTTGAGCGGAGCGCCGCAGGCGCGCAGCGAGTTCTGCGGTGCACCCCGTGACCGAGCACCCCAGGTTGCCCCGCAGCGCAGCGAAGGGGTCGCAGACAGCAGGGTCGCCTTTTCTTTGGTGACTTTCTTTTGGCGAAGCAAAAGAAAGCCACTGCGCCGCCGGGCGCACACCCCGGCCTCCGCCCTGAACCCAGGCACGCCTTCCAAACCAGCACGCCGAGGCTTCGAGAGCTTCAACCCGAATGGTTGAAGGATTGCTATAAAAATGGTAGCTATCAGCGCTCTATGGAAAGGCGGAAGAAGCCAATTTCATCTAAAGAATCAAGCCGCCACAGCCTCCCGCTCATCCGCAGCAAACTCTGGTAACCCCCGCAGCCGCTCATAGATCGGCGCAAAGTCCGCTGCTGTCATCTCAAACAGCTGCTCAAAGCTGTCGATCACAAAATACGTCTGCTGGTACGTATCGATCTTGTACCGCGTGCGCATGGTGCGCTCCAGTTGCAGCGGAATCCGCTGCGGCTCCGGGCTCTGGACCGAATACGCCAGCTCGCCCGACGAACTCAAAATCCCCGCCCCATACGCCCGCAACTCCCCCGCTTCGCGGATCAGCCCGAACTCGATGGTGTACCAGTACAAGCGGCTCAGCATCTCGCATGACCCCAGCCCCTGCGCCTTCAGCCCGCCCTGGCCGTAGCGCTGCACATAGTCCGCAAACACCGGGTTGAACAGCAGCGGCACATGCCCGAACAGGTCGTGAAAAATGTCGGGTTCGACGATGTACTCGAACTCCTCGGGCTTGCGGATCCAGTCCGTCACCGGGAACTTGCGGTTGGCCAGCAAGGTGAAAAAGGGCACCTCGGGGATCAGACCCGGCACTCCCACCAGCTCCCAGCCGGTCGCTTTGTAGAGGCGCTCGTTCACCTCTTCAAAACGCGGGATGCGGTCGCTCGCGCCCAGTGAGGGCAGGGCATCGATGAACGCCTGGCTGGCCAGGCCCGGCAGCAGGGCGCGCTGGCGCTCGTACAGACGGCGGTAGGTGTCGTGGTCGGCGGCGGTGTAGCTCGCGTAGTCCTGCGGGCAGGTGTAGTCCGCGTTGGCACGCGAGTAGTCGCCACGCGGTGGGCGGGTGGATTGGCCATAGACGACAGGGGCTTGTCCCATTTTTTTCTCCTTTGCCGCCATGGTCGGCGCACCGCGACGGGGGTGCGCACCAGCCCACGCGGCTGCTAATCGATCTTGATCTTTGCGGCCCGGATCAGGAACTCGTACTTGCTGTTTTCCGAGCGCACAAACTGCGCAAACCCGTCGAGCGTCAGCTCTTCGGGCGTGATACCCATCTTCTTGAACTTCTCCTTGCCAGCGGGCGAATGCATCGCTGCCGAGAACGCATTGGCATACCGGCGCGCGTCGGCATCGGGCAGCGAGGCGGGCGCGAACAGGCCGAACCAGGTCGACACGTTGAAGCCCTGCACGCTGTCGTTGATGCTGGGCACGTTCGGCAGCGCCTCATTGCGGCTCAACGTGGTTACACCCAGCGCCAGCAGCTTGCCCGACTGGATCTGCGGCAACGCCGAGGCCAGGTTGTCAAACACCATCAGCACCTGGCCGGATTCCAGCGCGGCCAGCGCGGGCTTGGAGCCCTGGAAGGGCGTGTGGCCCATCTTGGTGTTGGTGAGCGACTTGAACATCTCGGCCGAGATGTGGCCGATACTGCCGTTGCCGCCCGATCCGTACTTGGCCTGGTCCGGGTTCTTCTTGAGGTACTGCACCAGCTCCGGCGTGGTCTTGATCCCCAGCTTGGTGGCCTGCGCCGCGCTGACCACCAGCACGTTGGGCGTGCGGGCTACCAGCGCGATGGGCTTGAAGTCCTTGAGCGCGTTGTAAGGGAAGTTCTTGTACAGCCAGGGATTGACGGCGTGGGTGGCCACGGCGCCCATCAGCACCTGGTTGCTGGTCTTGGGTGATTTGGCGACCTGGTCCGCACCGGTACTACCACCCGCCCCCGGTTTGTTCTCCACGGTAATGGAGCCAAGCTGGGCTGCAGCACCCTCGGCCACGATGCGGGCCGAGGTGTCCAGCGGACCACCAGCGGGGTAGGGAACCACGATGGTGAGCGGGGCAGAGGGGCTTTGGGCCATGGCAAAGGTGGCCACACAGGTCAGGCCAACACTGAACAGGGTGCTACGGAGCGACATCGGGATCCTTATGAGTTCCGGGGAGCGCGCAGTATAGGCACCTGTTCAGGGTTAACCCTGGATGTCTGATGTCTTAGGTGTTCAACACGCCACGGCGGATCTGGTCGCGCTCCAGCGACTCGAACAGCGCCTTGAAGTTACCTTCGCCAAAACCATCGCGGTAGTCGCCTTCGCGCTGGATGAATTCGAAGAACACCGGGCCCAGCATGGGGGTGGAGAAAATCTGCAGCAGCAGGCGGGGCGTGCCGTCGGCCGTGGTGCCGTCCAGCAAGATGCCGCGCGACTGCAGTTCGGGCACAGGCTGGCCGTGGCCGGGCAGGCGGGTGTCCAGCATTTCGTAATAGACCTCGTTGGGCGCGGTGGCCAGCTGCACGCCGGCCATGCCCAGCTTGTCCACCACGTCCAGCAGGTTGTCGCAGATCAGCGCGATGTGCTGGATGCCTTCACCGTTGAATTGCATCAAGAATTCTTCGATCTGGCCGCCGCCCTGCTTCGATTCTTCATTCAGCGGGATGCGGATCTTGCCGTCGGGCGCCGTCATGGCCTTGCTGGTCAGGCCCGTGTATTCGCCCTGGATGTCGAAGTAGCGGATCTCACGGAAGTTGAACAGCTTCTCGTAGAAATTGGCCCAGAAGCCCATGCGGCCGCGGTACACGTTGTGCGTGAGGTGGTCGATGAGGTTCAGGCCATGGCCCACGGGGCGGCGGTCCACGCCTTCGATGAACTCGAAGTCGATGTCGTAGATGGACTTGCCGTCTTCAAACCGGTCGATCAAATACAGCGGTGCGCCGCCAATGCCCTTGATGGCGGGCAGGCGCAGTTCCATGGGGCCGGTGGGGATCTCGATGGGCTGGGCGCCCAGCTCCAGTGCGCGGTTGTAAGCCTTGTGCGCATCCTTCACACGGAAGGCCAGGCCACAGGCGGAGGGGCCATGCTCGGCACCAAAGTAGGCGGCCTGGCTGTGGGGCTCGCGGTTCAGGATGAAGTTGATGCCGTTCTGGCGGTACAGCACCACATCCTTGGAGCGGTGCTTGGCGACCAGGGTGAAACCCAGCTTTTCGAACACGGCCTCCAGCACGCCGGGCTGGGGCGAGGTGAATTCGACGAACTCGAACCCCATCAGGCCCATGGGGTTGTCCCAGGCTTCGAGCTGGGCGGCGGTTTCTTGCGGCAAGGCGGCGTTCATGGGGTGTCTCCGGCATTCGTTGAGGAATGTCATGGACTGTAGGCGCGCCCTGCCTCATGTTTCTGGCGAAATCAAGAGGTGTGGGCCTTCGATTTGCAGGAATGTTGTGAATGATCAAATTTCAGCGCAAGACGAGGGCGCTACCCCGGTATGTGGCGGCTGTCTCTTGCGTGGGGCCAGGGGAGCTCAGGAGCCTGACGCAGTAGGTGGCAGGCGCCGCAGCGCCAGGGCGGCGTCGATGCGTTGTTGCTCCTCGGCGGAGAAAAGCTGCTGGCGCAGTTGCTGCAATGCGGGGCCTTCGCCTTGTTGGCCGCGCGCCTGGTTGTACTGGTCAAGCCGCTGCTGCCAGTGTTGTTCTTCCCGGTCGAGCTGGGCCATGGCGTGGGCGGCGGCCTCGCCGTATTGCGCACTGCGGGCCGCGTGGCGGGTGCGTTCGTCGGTGTTTTGCGCGTTGAACGCGGCGGTTTGGGCGGCGGCGTTCAGGTGTTCGGTGGTGGCGGCGCGCTCGGCGCGGCGCACTGCAGGCAATTCGTTCTCTGCATCGCGCAGGGCCTGGGCGCGTTGTTCGGCGGTGAGCTGGGTGTTGCGGGCAATCTCCAGGCGTGCCAGGGTGTAGCGGTCCAGCTCCGCCTCTCGGGCGAACAGGGCGTCGTGTTCGGGGCCGTCAAAAAACTGCTGGCGCACTTTGTGGCGGGCTTCCAGCGCCTCCCGCAGGGCACCGGGGTCGTTGGGGTCCTGGGGCGGGCGCAGCTGGCCGAGCGCCACGCGGTAGTCCACGTAGCGCTCGGCCAGTGCCAATGCGCGTGTGGCCAGGGCTGCGGGGAAGTGTTTGCCCACCAGCGCGGCCAGGCGTTGTTTGAGTGCGGCGGGGTCTGTCGCGCCGTCCTCCAGGGCTTCTGTGAGCAGTGCCTCCAGCGTGTCGCGCAGGCCGTGCACCAGCAGGGGGTCTTCACCGCGGTCGGGGTCGGTGGCGCGGCGGATGGCAAAGAAGCTGCTCTCCATGGGCCGCGCCGACAGGCTCTGGCCTGCACCGCCGGTTGGCGCTGCCGCCGCGCCGGGCACCGAACGCGGGTCCACCGCGCCCGGCAGGCCTTGCTGCGAACCCGGCCACCACACCACGGTGGCCGTGGCGGCGACCAGGGCCACTCCTGCGGCGAAGGCGCGGGCGCGGTTCACGGCTTACAGGCCCTGTGCCTTGAGGCGGTTGGCGTGCTGGCGGTACAGCGTCACTGGGTCTGTGGAGAACCAGTCGCGCAGGCCCAGCAGCTGGTTCACTTCGTCGAGGTGGTTCTGCCGGTAGTCGCCCAGGTGTTTGCCCAGACGCGAGGAGCAGGCCGACACCAGGCCGTCGTTGGCTTCGCCGAAGACCAGGCCCAGCACGCCCAGCAGGGCATCGCTGGCATCCAGCACGTTGGTCAGGGTCTTGGTGCCCGTCCAGGAGTAGTAGCGCACGCCGTTGACGAGTTCTGCGCCGCTGCCGCAGCCAGAGGTGGGGACGCCTTGCGGAAAGCGTCGGTTGAAGGCGGCGGAACCGGCGGTGGTGAGCGAGTCCAGCGCGGCGGTGGGCATCTGTGGCAGGCCCGAGCCGCCCGAAGTCAGGTTGATCAGCGCGACCAGCGCCGACGCCGCCCCGTTGGCGATGGTTTCGGAGACCGAACCCGCGGGTGCCACGCCACGCATGATGTCCGCCACCCGCGATCCCCGGTTGACCCCACCGACCGAGGTCACCGAGGCAACCTTGCCCGGCGCCACCCCGGCCACGTAGCGCGCCGTAGGCCCGCCGTGTGAATGCCCCACCAGGTTCACCTTGGCCGCGCCGGTGATGGCCAGGATGGTGTTCACCTGTGCGAGCAGCTGCTCACCCCGGACTTCGGTGCTGTTGGCGGCCGACACCTGGGCCACGTAGACCTTGGCGCCGCCCTGGCGCAGGGCGTCAGGGATGCCGTAGAAGTAGTCGACACCCAGGGCCGAATCAAACCCGAAAAGCCCGTGCACAAGCACGATGGGGTAGCGGGTCTGGGTGGTGCCCGTCTGGGCTTGCGCGCTGGCGCCGACGAGCAGCAATGCGGCGGTCGCGGCCAGAACAAATCGCCGCAAAAAGCGGCTGAGGAATCCGGTCATGCAGTTGTCTCCATAGGTATGTTTTTTGTATTTGCAAAAAAAAAGAACGATCGTTCGTTTTTGCGAGGTTTATTCTTCTTTTCTTCGTGTGGAGTCACTATCGGGACATACCCGAGCCTGCAATTCAGAAGGCGCGAAAAGTCAAAACTTCATAAAATCTTGCGCCATGCAAGCTTTAAACGCACTCGACAAGCTGGACAGGGCCATCCTGCGCCGTCTGCAAGAAAATGGCCGTGAGACGTACGACGTCATCGGTGAGCAGGTGGGCCTGTCGCCCAGTGCGGTGTTGCGCCGCGTCAAGCGCCTGGAGGAAAGCCGCGTCATCGACCGGTACGTTGCATTGGTGCCCCCCGAGGCCGTGGGCCTGGGGCTGACGGCCTACCTCAACGTCCGGCTCGAAAAACACACCGAAAGCCACAAGCGCAACCCCATGGACCTGTTCCGCGCCAGCGTGCAGACCTGGCCCGAAGTGGTGGAGTGCGCGTCGCTCACGGGCGAGATGGACTACCTGCTGCGCGTGGTGGTGGCCGACATGGCGCACTACAGCCGGTTCATCATGGACACGCTGCTCAAACACCCCAGCGTGCAGGACTGCAAGACCAGTTTTGTGCTGGACCGCGTGAAGGCGACCACAGCCGTGCCGGTGTAAATAGGCTTTTGAACGGGTGCTGAAGGTGCCGCGAGCGTGACACCCCATGTTGCCCCGCGCCCCATGCCGCTATACCCTTGCGGGAAGCCGTTGGCGGAGGCGCCCAGCTTGCCAAGTGGGGCAGGAGTGCTGTGTGGAACAGGTTTGAGCTACCTCACTAATTTGTTGCAGCGCAGCATTTTTGCTGGAAATAATGAGGGAAAACCCTTATATTTGCAGCCATGATCGCAACCAAAGACTGGCTCAAGGCATCCTGGTATGCAGGCAGGGATATGCTGCGCCCGGTGATGGGCGAATCGCCTGCCCATGAAACTCGCGTCAAGCAGGAGGTCCCCGTGATGGTTCCCATTCGTGCCCTGGGTCCCTCCTACCGGGAGCGGATCACCCAACATTTGCTCCAGCTGGAGCCCGCAGACCGCTACCTGCGTTTTGGCTACGCCGCCAACGACGAGCAGATCCGGCGCTATGCCGAGCAGCTCGACTTCAACCGCGACGAGATCTTCGGCATCTACAACCGCCGCCTCGAACTGATCGCCATGGCGCATCTGGCCTTCTCGGAGCACCCAGAGTACAAACATTGCGCCGAATTCGGCGTGTCGGTGCTCAAGCAGGCGCGTGGCCGGGGCTTCGGCGCACGTCTGTTCGAGCGGGCCGTGATGCATGCGCGCAATGAAGGTGTGAACATGGTTTTTATCCATGCGCTCTCCGAAAACACCGCCATGCTGAAAATTGCCCGCAAGGCCGGTGCCACCGTGCGCCGCGATGGTTCGGAGTCCGAGGCTTACCTCCAGATCGAACCGGCCAGCCTGGACACGCGCATGACCGAGATGGTCGAGCAGCAGTTCGCCGAGGTGGATTACCAGATCAAGAAGCAGGCCAAGCAGTTCTGGGACTTTTTGGCCAGCGTGCAGGAAGTGCGCAGTGGCGTGCAGCACGCGCGCCACCAATCTGCTGAATAGTCGGTCCATCCATCCCAAGGTCGCGCTGCGCGGCCTGCGGGGTTTGCGTAGCGGGCCGTCACAACTATCCGCTATCCTAGGGGCCTGATTCACTACCGCACGTCGTGCACTCCAGTGTCTGACCCGCATCCCGCGCACCCCGGGCGACCACCCGAGAGGGAAGACAAGCGCACCTTCCTGCAGAAAGTGGCCGAGTTCATCCATCCGGGGCCAGACTCCACGGAAGAACTCATTGAGACCCTGGCCGAGGCCGAAGACAACCAGGTCATTGGGGCCGATTCGCGCGTGATGCTGGAGCGCGTCATCCGCATGGCCGACATGACGGCGGGCGACGTGATGGTGGCCGCCCCTCGCATGGACCTCGTCAACATCGACGCACCGTTTGACGAGATGCTGCACCTTGTCATCAACACCGCGCACTCGCGGTTTCCGGTGTACCAGGGCGAGCGCGAGAACATCATCGGCATCCTCATGGCCAAGGACCTGCTCAAGTTGCAGCGGGCGCCGGAGCTGAATATCCGAGCGCTGCTGCGCCCGGCCGCCTTTGTGCCTGAAAGCAAGGGCCTGAATGACCTGCTGCGCGAGTTTCGCGGCAACCGCAACCACCTGGCCATCGTGATCGACGAATTTGGCCGCATGGCCGGGCTCATCACCATTGAAGACGTGCTCGAACAGATCGTGGGCGAGATCGAGGACGAGTTCGACATCCCCGAAGACGACGGCGACATCTTTGGCCTGGCCGACCGCACCTACCGGGTGAGTGGCGACACCTCGGTGGAGCGGGTGTGCGAGGCGTTTGATGTGCTGGTTCAGGGCAGCGACCCCCATGAAACCTTCGAAACCATCGGCGGCCTGATTGCCCACGAAATGGGCCATGTGCCCAAGCGCGGCGAGCACCTGCAGCTGAGCGGCCTGCACTTCGTCGTGCTGCACACTAAGGGCGGCGCCGTGCGCTGGTTCAAGGTGTCGCGGGTCGAAGAAGCCAGCGCCAGCGACTGATGGCCCGAGCTACCTCCACGCCGGGGCTGCCGCTGGCCCTGCAGGCGCTGCTGGCTGTGGCTGCCGGCGTGGCGCAGGCGGCCTCGCTGGCCTGGCCCTGGAGCGGTAAACCCCTGTGGTGGCTGCAGATCGCCTCCATGGCGGTGCTGGCCTGGCTGGTGCGACCACATGCCACGGTGTCTGTCTCCTGGCAGCGCGGCGCGGCCATCGGTGGCCTGTTTGCCACGGCCTGGCTGGCCGGGACCTTCTGGTGGCTTTTCATCTCCATGCACACCTACGGCGGGCTGGCAGCGCCGCTGGCCGTGGCGGCGGTGCTGGGGCTGGCGGCGTTCCTCGCCAGCTACTACGCGGCGATGTTGGGGATTTTTTGCCGCCTGGCGCTTACCAGTAAAGCGCTAGCAGCTATCATTTTTGGAGCATTCTGGCTGGTGGCCGAACTGGCGCGTGGCACCTTGTGGACGGGGTTCCCCTGGGGCGCTGGCGGTTATGCCCATGTGGATGGGCCGCTGGCGGCGCTGGCGCGCTACGGGGGCGTCTATGGGCTGGGGGCGGTTGCTGCGATGCTGGCGATGGGGGCGGTGCAAGTGCGGCGCGCCGACTTCCGTGGCTGGCGCCTGTGGGCGCTGCTGCTGGCGTTGGGAGCAGCGCTGGCCCTGGCCACGGTAGACCGCTTCTGTGCCATCCATCTCTGCTCTACACCCCTGCAGCGCCCCGCGCCTTCCCTGAGTCTGGAGCTTCTGCAGGGCAATATCCCGCAGGACGAGAAATTCCAGTCGGGCAGCGGCGTGCCGCTGGCACTGAAGTGGTATGCCGAAGCGCTGCGCGACGCCAAGGCCGATCTCGTGGTGGCGCCGGAAACGGCCATCCCGCTGCTGCCCCAGCAGCTCATACCGGGCTATCTGGAAGGCATCCAGCAGCGCTACGCGCAGGGTCCGCAGGCAGCGCTGCTGGGCATTCCGCTGGGCGACGAGGCGCAGGGCTACACCAATTCGGTGCTTGGCATGAGCCCCGCCACCGGGGCCACGCCCTACCGCTACGACAAACACCACCTGGTGCCGTTTGGCGAATTCATCCCGCCCTTTTTCAGGTGGTTCACGGCCATGATGAACATTCCGTTGGGGGACTTCAACCGGGGTGTGGTGGGGCAGCCCTCCTTTGCCTGGGCGGGCCAGCGCATTGCGCCCAACATCTGTTACGAAGACCTTTTTGGCGAAGAGCTGGGGGCTCGTTTCATCGATCCGGCACAGGCGCCCACGGTGTTCGTCAACTTCAGCAATATCGGCTGGTTTGGCGACACCGTGGCCATTGACCAACACCTGCAGATCAGCCGCATGCGTGCCCTGGAGTTCGAGCGCCCCATGGTGCGCGCCACCAACACCGGCGCCACTGCCATCATCGACCACCGGGGTGTGGTGACGCACCAGCTGGCGCGCACTACACGCGGCGTGCTCAAGGGCGAGGTGCAAGGCCGGGGGCTGGATGCGCAAAGTGGCTGGGCCATCACGCCCTACGCCTGGTGGGTGTCGCGCTGGGGCCTGTGGCCGCTCTGGATGTTCGGGGCGCTGGTGCTGGCGCTTGGCGTGTGGGCCAGAAACAAGGACATGGGGGCGCGCCGCCATTGATCCAGGTCAGGCGCCGAGAGGGCGGGGCGGGTGGCTTGGCAGGCCATTGTTTAGAGGCAGCTCCCTATGCCTTGATAATAGAGCCCCGCAAGACGGGGCTGTATTGCATACAACGATGATTTGAGGCGGGCCAACCGCTGTTCTGGAGCACGACTGAAAATGGCAGATTCCTTTTCCTACGAACAACTGATCGCCTCGGGCGAGGGCCGGCTGTTCGGCGCCGACAGCGGGCGCCTGCCGCTGCCGCCCATGCTGATGTTTGACCGCATCACGCACATCGACAGCGATGGTGGCGCGCACGGGCTGGGAAAGATCCGCGCCGAGCTCGATGTCAAGCCCGACCTGTGGTTCTTTGCCTGCCACTTTCAGGGCGACCCGGTCATGCCCGGCTGCCTGGGGCTCGATGCCATGTGGCAGCTCATCGGTTTTTACCTGACCTGGCTGCAGCTGCCCGGCCGGGGCCGTGCGCTGGGTGCAGGCGAGGTCAAGTTCACCGGCGAAGTGGGCCCGGACGTGAAGCTCGTCACCTACGAAATCGACATCAAGCGCGTCATCAAGCGCAAGCTGGTCATGGCCATTGGCGATGCCCGCCTGCTGGCTGATGGCAAGGAAATCTATGTAGCCAATGACCTGCGCGTGGGCTTGTTCAAGCGCGAGGAAGACGGCAAGGACGCAGCATGACCACCAAGAAGCGCGTAGTCATCACCGGCGCGGGCATCGTCTCGTGCATTGGCAACGACCTGGCCACTGTGGAAGCCTCCCTGCGCGAAGGCAAAAGCGGCATCAAGGCCGTCGAAAAATTCACCGAGCTGGGCCTGCGCAGCCAGGTGGGTGGTGCGCCTGAGATCGACATCGAGGCGCGTATCGACCGCAAGCAGCTGCGCTTCATGGGTGATGCGGCCGCGTATGCGCAGATCGCACTCGAAGACGCCATTGCCCAGGCGGGTCTTACGCCTGAGCAGGTGAGCCACCCGCGCACCGGCCTCATCATGGGCTCGGGCGGCGGATCGCCTGCCAACCAGATCGAGGCGGCCGACACGCTGCGCGAAAAGGGTATCCGCCGCGTCGGGCCCTACCAGGTCACGCGCTGCATGAGCTCCACCGTCTCTGCCTGCCTGGCCACCAACTTCAAGGTCAAGGGCATCAACTACTCCATCACCTCGGCCTGCTCCACCTCGGCCCACTGCATCGGTGTAGCCGCGCAGCAGATTGCCTGGGGCATGCAGGACGTGATGTTTGCGGGTGGTGGCGAGGAATTGAGCTGGGGCATGTCGCTGCTGTTTGATGGCATGGGAGCCATGTCCAGCAAGTACAACGCCACGCCCGAGAAGGCCTCGCGCGCCTACGACGCGAACCGCGACGGCTTCGTGATCGCCGGCGGCGGCGGCGCCGTGGTGCTGGAAAGCCTCGAACACGCCCAGGCGCGCGGCGCCACCATCCTGGCCGAAGTGGTGGGCTTTGGCGCCACCAGCGATGGCGAAGACATGGTGGCCCCCTCGGGGGATGGCGCCATTGCCTGCATGCAGCAGGCCATGGAAGGGCTCGACGCCCCCATCGACTACATCAACACCCACGGCACCTCCACGCCGGTGGGCGACATGCAGGAAGTGCGCGCCATGCGTGCACTGTTTGGCGACAAGGTGCCTCCGTTCTCGTCCACCAAGTCGCTCACTGGCCACTCGCTGGGTGCGACGGGTGTGCAAGAGGCGATCTACTGCGTGATCATGCTCAATAAGGGCTTTATCGCCGGTTCTGCCAATGTGGAGACGCCCGACCCGGCACTGGGCGATATGCCCTTGGTCACCCAGACGCGCGACGCGCAGCTGACCACCGTGCTGTCCAACAGCTTCGGTTTTGGTGGCACCAACGCCAGCCTGGTGCTGCGCCGCTGGAACGACTGACCGCAGCCTTCCCACACCAAACGGCCTGCCTGTCTCCGGACAGGCAGGCCGTTTTCACGTGGGACTTGCGCAAATTGGGATGTGGCACCAGCCTCGCCCTGGGGCGAACCGCTGGCCTGAGCCCTTTTTAGCACCAGTCATGTCATGGGCTACCGGGCCGTCAGCGCCGTGCGGGCTTGGGGTTGGGTTGCAGGGCTTCGTGCAGCAGGGTGGGCAGCATGGCCAGCATGCGCGTGGCCTGCAGGCCCGGCGGCAAGGCCCGTGCGTGGTAGCTGTACAGCGACATGGGCGCCAGCTCGTGCAGCTCCTGCGCCACCATTTGCGCGGGGTCGAGTCCCTTGGCAGTGAGGAAGTCCACGACCGTCCAGCCCATGCCCCGGCGTACCAGCTCCAGCGCCAAGCGCGAGGTCTGCACCTGAATCCCTGGTCCAGCGGGCGATCCCAGCCGTTGCGCAATCTCATCAATGGCCTGGCGCATGGGGTCGTCGCCCACCAGGCGGATCACGGGCACTTGCGCCAGCCGCGCCCCCGGGGTGGCGGCGCGGGGCGCGCGGGCCCACACGCTGGTCGCCACCGCCAGATACAGCCTGCCGCTGACCAGCAGGTCGCTCGCAATTTGCGGGTGCGGGTGTTTGTAGAAGCCCAGGCAAAAGTCCACGCTGCGCGTGAGCAGCGCCTGCGTCATCTGGTCCTGGTGGATGGTGCGCACCTCCACGCCCACCTGCGGATGCTGCTCGGCATGGTGTTGCAACAGGCGCGGCAGAAACTCGTGGGTGATCGACGGGATCGCCCCCAGGCGTACATCGCCCGAATCGCTGGTGGCCAGGTTGCGCGCGGTGCGCTTGAGTGCGTCCAGCTGCCGGTAGATGCCAGTGGATTCGGCCGCCAGCACCTGGGCCTCGGGGGTGGGGGTCAAGCCCGAGGGTGTGCGGTTGAACAGCCGGTAGCCCAGCTGCAGCTCGGTGTGCGCAATGGCCTTGCTGACCGCCGAGGGCGTGATGCACAGCAGGCGCGCCGCTGCGCTCATGTTGCCGGTCTGCAGCACGGCCTGAAAAACTTCCAGTTGCCGCAGGTTCATTCCAGCGCTGCTCCGGTGTGTGTGCCTGTGCGACCCGAATACTGGGATCGGGTGGAGGTGTTGGGGGTGTGAGTGAAATTCATAAGGGTGGGTCAATTATTCCGCATGACTGTGTTCTGCTTTCTCATAGGATGCGGCACCGCTTCACGGGCGGGTTTTGCAAAGAGCGGCGCAACGCGCGTCGCCAACCCCAAAAAAATCAGGAGACACCCTCATGCGCATTTCTTCCTCCCCCACTGCCAGCCGCTGGCTTGCTGGCCTGCTGCTGTCGGCCGCGTCCGCTGTGGCCATGGCCCAGGCTGCCAAGCCCAATGTGGTGGTGCTGGCCACCGGCGGCACCATTGCAGGTGCTGGCGCCTCGGCCGCCAACAGCGCCACCTACGCTGCTGCCAAGGTGCCGGTCGATAAACTGCTGGCAGGCCTGCCCGAGCTGGCCAATGTGGCCAAGGTGTCCGGTGAGCAGGTGTTCCAGATCGCGTCTGAAAGCTTCACCAACGAGCACCTGCTGCGCCTCGGCCAGCGCGTGTCGGCCCTGGTCAAGCAGGCGGATGTGGACGGCATCGTCATCACCCACGGCACCGACACGCTCGAAGAAACCGCGTACTTCCTGAACCTCACCGTGCGCACCAACAAGCCCATCGTGGTGGTGGGCTCCATGCGCCCCGGCACGGCCCTGTCGGCCGACGGCGCGCTGAACCTGTACGACGCCGTGACCGTGGCCGCCAGCAAGGACGCCGCTGGCAAGGGCGTGCTGGTCACGATGAACGACGAGATCCAGAGCGGTCGCGACGTGAGCAAGACCATCAACATCAAGACCGAGGCTTTCAAGAGCCAATGGGGCCCGCTGGGCATGGTGGTGGAAGGCAAGAACTACTGGTTCCGCGCGCCGGTCAAGCGCCACACCACCCAGTCCGAGTTCAACATCGACGACATCAAGGCGCTGCCCGCCGTGGACATCGTCTATGGCTACAGCAACATGAACACCACGGGTATTGAAGCCTACGGCAAGGCTGGCGTGAAGGCGCTGATCCACGCCGGTACGGGCAATGGCTCGGTGGCGGCACAGGCGGTGGATTCGCTCAAGGCACTGCGTGCTGCGGGCGTGCAGATCGTTCGCTCGGCCCGCGTGCCCGACGGTTTTGTGCTGCGCAATGCCGAGCAGCCCGACGACAAGTACGACTGGGTGGTGGCCCACGACCTGCGCCCCCAAAAGGCCCGCATCCTGGCCATGGTGGCCCTCACCAAGACCAACGACAGCAAGGAACTGCAGCGCATTTTCTGGGAGTATTGAGAAGACCCCCTGAGGCGCTGCGCGCCTTCCCCCTGAAGGGGGACGCCCCCAGCGCGGCGGGGCGGCCCTTGCGCGGGGGCACTCGCCCAGGCAGCGCCCTGTGGTGGCGCTCCGGCCAGCGTGATGGATAGTTGATTTGACTTGGCGCACAACACGTGCGCCGACGGGCTACCCGCAAAGGTGGTCACTGGTACGCAACGGGCTATAGCCTGCGTGACTGGTTGGGAAGGCTGGTGCTCCAAAAGGGCTCCGGCCTTTTTTCATGGGCGCGGGCCGATGTTGCTGGCGCTGCCGCAGCACGTGCGGCTGCGCGCCGTAAAATCACTGGTTTGCGCGCGCGAGGCCCGTCCTTGCTACCTTTTGGGGTGGCAGGCGCCGGGGCTGGCATCCGCACCGCCTTTTCTTCTTTTTCCCCTTACTTGCTCGGCCCTGGCTTGCCAGTGCCTCAGCCAAAGACGCCATGTTGACATTCCAGCAAATCATTTTGAAGCTGCAGTCCTACTGGGACGCGCAGGGTTGCGCCCTTTTGCAACCCTATGACATGGAAGTGGGCGCCGGCACCTCGCACACTGCCACCTTCCTGCGCGCCATCGGCCCCGAGCCCTGGAAGGCCGCCTACGTGCAGCCCAGCCGCCGCCCCAAGGATGGCCGCTACGGCGAGAACCCCAACCGCCTGCAGCACTACTACCAGTACCAGGTGGTGCTCAAGCCCGCACCCGCCAACATCCTGGAGCTGTACCTGGGCAGCCTCGAAGCCCTGGGCTTCGACCTGAAAAAGAACGACATCCGCTTTGTCGAAGACGACTGGGAAAACCCCACGCTCGGCGCCTGGGGCCTGGGCTGGGAGGTGTGGCTCAATGGCATGGAGGTGACGCAGTTCACGTACTTCCAGCAGGTGGGCGGTATCGATTGCAAGCCTGCCACCGGCGAGATCACCTACGGCCTGGAGCGCCTGGCCATGTACCTGCAGGGCGTGGACAACGTCTACAACCTCAAGTGGACCGACACCCTGAGCTACGGCGACGTGTACAAGCAAAACGAGGTGGAGCAGTCCACCTACAACTTCGAGCACAGCGACGCGGACTTCTTGTTCACCGCCTTCAACGCGCACGAAAAGCAGGCCAAGTACCTGATGGAGCAGCAGCTGGCGCTGCCCGCGTACGAGCAGGTGCTCAAGGCCGCGCACAGCTTCAACCTGCTGGATGCACGCGGTGCCATCAGCGTGACGGAACGCGCCGCCTACATCGGCCGCATCCGCAACCTGGCCCGTGCCGTGGCGCAGAGCTACTACGAAAGCCGCGAACGCCTGGGCTTCCCGATGGCGCCCCGCGAGTGGGTGGAACAGATGACGAAGAAGGCTGCGTGAGCGCGCGGAAAGAACAAGAACATGACGACCCAAAACCTCCTCGTTGAACTGTTTGTCGAAGAGCTGCCGCCCAAGGCGCTGCAGAAGCTGGGCGATGCCTTCGCCACCGTGCTGGGCGACCAGCTCAAGGCCCTGGGCCTGGCGACGGCTGCCTCGGTGGTCACGCCCTTCGCCTCGCCACGCCGTCTGGCTGCGCATGTGACTGCCGTGGCCGACAAGGCCGCTGACAAGGCCGTGCAGCAAAAGCTGATGCCCGTGACCGTGGGCCTGGACGCCAGCGGCAACGCCACCCCCGCGCTGCTCAAAAAGCTGCAGGCGTTGGGCGCCGATGTGTCCAACCCCGTAGCCGCTGTGGCTGCCTTGAAGCGCGCGCAGGACGGCAAGGCCGAAGCCCTGTTCTACGACAGCGTGGTGGCCGGTGCCACGTTGGCGGCGGGCCTGCAAAAGGCGCTGGATGAAGCCATCGCCAAGCTCCCCATCCCCAAGGTGATGAGCTACCAACTTGAAACCGACTGCGAGCTGCCCGGCTGGACCAGCGTGAACTTTGTACGCCCCGCACACGGCCTGGTCGCGCTGCATGGCAGCACGGTGGTGCCCGTGAAGGCGCTGGGTCTGACCGCTGGCAACAGCACCACCGGCCACCGTTTTGAAGCCGCCGTGTCGCCCGTGGTGCTGGCCGATGCCGACAGCTACGCCGCCACGCTGAAGAAGGATGGCGCCGTGATCGCCAGCTTTGCCGAGCGCAAGGCCGAGATCGCGCGCCAGCTGGCCGCTGCTGCTGCGAAGGTGGGCAATGGCGCCCGCCCCATCGAAGACGAGGCGCTGCTCGACGAAGTGACCGCGCTGGTCGAGCGCCCCAACGTGGTCATCTGCCAGTTTGAAGAGCAGTTCCTGGGCGTGCCGCAGGAATGCCTCATCCTCACGATGAAGGCCAACCAGAAGTACTTCCCGCTGCTGGACGCTGCAGGCAAGCTGACCAACAAGTTCCTGGTGGTCAGCAACATCAGCCCCGAAGACACGAGCTTTGTGACCGGCGGCAACGAGCGCGTGGTGCGCCCCCGTTTGGCCGATGCCAAGTTTTTCTTTGATCAGGACCGCAAGAAGACCCTGGCCTCGCGCGTCGAGGGTCTGGGTAAGGTCGTGTACCACAACAAGCTAGGCACGCAGGGTGAACGCGTGGAGCGCGTGCGGGCCATTGCCAAGGTCATTGCCACGCGACTGGGCGACGCTGCTCTGGTGGCCGATGCCGACCTGTCCGCGCAACTGGCCAAGACCGACCTCGTGACCGACATGGTGGGCGAGTTTCCTGAGCTGCAGGGCATCATGGGCGGCTACTACGCCCTGAACGACGGCCTGGGCGAGACCGTGGCGCACGCCATCGAAGACCACTACAAGCCGCGTTTTGCGGGCGACGCACTGCCGCGCAATATGGCGGGCGTGGTGGTGGCTCTGGCTGACAAGCTCGAAACCCTGGTCGGCATGTTTGGCATTGGCAACCTGCCTACGGGCGACCGCGATCCGTTTGCGCTGCGGCGCCATGCACTGGGCGTGATCCGCATGCTGGTCGAGAAGGATTTGCCGCTGGATCTGACGGCACTGCTGGCCGGTGCCGTGCCCGCCTTTGGCGACAAGATCACCGACGCCTCGGCGCAGCTCGCCGACTTCATCTACGACCGCCTCGCCGGCAGCCTGCGTGAGCAGGGCTACAGCGCCCAGGAAGTCGACGCGGTGCTGGCCCTGCGTCCGCAGCGCCTTGCACTGGTCGAAAAGCAACTGGCCGCAGTGCGTGCCTTCGCCGCCTTGCCCGAAAGCCCCGCCCTCGCTGCTGCCAACAAGCGCGTTGGCAACATCCTTAAGAAGGCCGAGGTCGAAGGCCCGGTGGACGCGCACGTGAACCCCGAGCTGCTGCAGGAAAAAGCCGAGCAGGACCTGTACGCTGCCCTGCAGCGCTTCGTGCCCGAAGCCAACGCCCAGTTCGATGCTGGCGACTACACCGCATCGCTGCAGACCCTGGCCGTGCTGCGCGCGCCTGTAGATGCGTTCTTTGACGATGTGATGGTCAACGCCGAGCAACTGGATGTGCGGATGAATCGCCTGGGTCTGCTCAAGATGCTGCACAACGCGATGAACCGCGTGGCCGACCTGTCCCGCCTGGCGGTTTGACCGGTTTGCACAAGCTGCTAGGCTGGCGGTTCTCACAAGGTAAACCCCTCCTATGAAACTCGCCATCCTCGACCGCGACGGCACCCTCAATCCGCTGGCGGACGACTACGTTACCGCTGCCGACGAGTGGACCGCTGTGCCGGGCGCGCTCGAAGCCATTGCGCGCCTCAACCATGCGGGCTGGCATGTGGTGGTGGCCACCAACCAGCCGGGCCTGGGCCGGGGCTTGTTTGATGTGGTGGCGCTCAACGCCATTCACGCCAAGATGCACCGTCAGGTGGCGGCGGTGGGCGGGCGCATTGATGCCGTTTTCTACTGCCCCCACGCGGCCGATGAGGAGTGTGCGTGCCGCAAGCCCGCCCCCGGCCTGCTGGAGCAGATCAGTGACCGCTATGGGGTGGAGCGTGAGGATGTGCAGGTGGTGGGCAGCTGCACCGCGCACCTGCAGGCAGGCGCCGCACTGGGCGCACAGCTGCACCTGGTGTGCACGGGGCAGTCGGCGCAGGTGCACCCCGGTGGCCCCTTGCCAGTGGGGGTTCCGCCGGGCACGCGCGTGCATGCCAGCCTGGGTGATTTTGTGGACCAGCTTTTGCCTGCTGTGCAGCCCGCTGCGGCACCCCTGGCGGCGACACCCCTGCCAGCGCCTGGCGGCGCTGCTTTCTAATGCTATTACTTTAATAGCTGTTAGCGCTTGATAGATAAGCGCTGGCGGCCAAAATGACCACAAAAATGGCCTTTCTCCGTTCCGTCATTCACCTTCTCTGGATGGGCATCACTGTGGTGCCCTATGCGCTGACCATCATGTTGGGCACGCTGCTGGGCGTGCGCGGCAAGCCGCTGTACCGCATCGCCCGCGCGTGGCTGTCACTGTGCATCAGCGGTGCCCGCGTGATCCTGGGCATCCGCGCCAACGTGATCGGCATGGAGAACCTGCCGCAGGGCGAGAACGCGGGGGCGGTGCTGCTGGTCAAGCACCAGTCCACGTACGAGACCTTTCTGATGCCCGCGATCATGCCGCGCCCCCTGGCCTATGTGTTCAAGAAGGAGCTGCTGCGTGTGCCGTTCTTCGGCTGGGCCATCGGCCGCCTCGACATGATCCACATCGACCGCGACCAGCGCACCCAGGCCTTCCACAAGGTGGTGCAGCAGGGCAAGGACCTGTTGGCCCAGGGCATCTGGATCATCATGTTCCCCGAAGGCACGCGCATTGAGCGTGGGCAAAAGGGCAACTACAAGACCGGCGGCACCCGCCTGGCCATCGACACCGGCGCGCCAGTGGTGCCAATTGCTGTGACGTCCGCCAAGGTCTGGCCGCGCAAGGCGTTCATCAAGCGCCCGGGCGTGGTGGATGTGTCCATCGGCAAGCCCATTTCCAGCGTAGGCCGCAAGCCCGACGAGCTGATGCGCGAAGTGGAGGCCTGGATCGAGGCCGAGATGCGCCGCCTGGACCCTGATGCGTACCCTGCCGTGGTCATCGCCCCGCACGGCAAGGCGGGCGAGAAGTAGGCCAGAGCGTGATGCAGCGGCTTGTGCAGTTGGCGCTCGACTTTTTCGACCCGCCGGTCGCACCGGCAGGACCGGCTGCGGCGCCGGGGGTGAAGGCTGCAGATTCCAAGAAAAATCTGCCTCCAGCGCTGGATGGGCAGGCGCCAGTAGCTCCTAAATCAGTAGTGAATCGGCCTGCTGCACCTGCTGCACCTGCTGTACCGCTGCCATCTCTGCTGTCTCCGGCCGAATTCCGCCACCCGCAGGCCAGCCGCGAAGTGCTGCTGGGCGACGCCGTCGTGGCCTATGCGCTGCAGCGCGCGCGGCGCCGCACCATCGGCTTCACCGTGGGGGCCGATGGGCTGTCGGTACGTGCGCCCAGCTGGGTCACCCTGTCGGGCGTGGATTCTGCGCTGCGCGAGAAGTCCGAATGGATCCTGCGCAAGCTGTCTGAGGCGCGCGAGCGCCACCAGCGCATGGAAGGCGGTCGTATTGTCTGGGCCGATGGCGCCGTGTTGCCCTATCTGGGCGAGCCTTTGACCGTGGTGCTGGACCCGAGCCACGGTTTTGCGGGCAAAGGCGGTGCGCTGGTGGCGGGCACCGATGTGGTGCCACCCAGCCTGCACATCGGCCTGCCCCACAGCGCCAGCCCCGCGCAGATCCGCGACGCCGTGCAGGCCTGGCTCATGCGTGACGCGCGCCGCCACTTCACGGCCCGGCTCGACCATTTCGCCCCGCTGCTGGGTGTGCGCTGGGCCAGCCTGCGCCTGTCGAGCGCCAACACCCGCTGGGGCAGTGCCAAGGCAGACGGCTCCATCCGCCTGAACTGGCGCCTGCTGCACTACCGCCCGGCCATCATCGACTACGTGGTGGCGCACGAGCTGGCCCACCTGCGCGTGATGGACCACAGTCCGCGCTTCTGGGACACCGTGGCCACCGTGGTGCCCGACTATGCGCAGCTGCGCAGCCGCTTGCGGGATGAGCCCGCGCCTTTGTGGTGAATCCCCCTGAGTCGCCTTTGGCGCCTTCCCCCTAGGGGGACGACGCCCTCGCTGCGGGGTGGCCCTTGGCTTGCGTCCCTCGCACTGGTCGCGCCCAGTTCAAACGTTTTGCCTAGTGCCCAGAAAGGATCCAAACCATGACAAATACGCTCTCCTCCGTTTCTCCCGCCGACGGCTATGCCGGTGACGTGACGCCCCAGCAGGCCTGGCAGTGGGTACAGGCCGGCCAGGCCGTGCTGGTGGATGTGCGCAGCGACGCCGAACGTGAATGGGTGGGGCAGGTGCCCGGCGCCATCGCCGTGGCGTGGAAGCAGTGGCCGGGCATGGTCATGAACGCGGATTTTGATGCGCAGATGCGCACGGCCGTGCCTGAGGGCGCCCGGGCTGTGCTGCTGTGCCGCAGCGGCGTGCGCTCCATCGCCGCCGCGCGCCGCGCTACTGAGCTGGGCATCACGGCCTACAACATCCTGGAAGGTTTTGAGGGCGACGCCGATGCGCAGGGCCAGCGTGGCAAAAAGGGCGGCTGGCGTTTTCACGGTCTGCCGTGGAAGCAGGGTTGATGCTCCCAAAAAAATAGCTGCCAGCGCTTTATAGATAAGCGCTGGCAGCTGGCTCTAAAGCTTGACTTGCCCCGGCGTTCCGTTTGTCTCGGGCGTCGGTACGCCCCCGACTCAGGCCAGTGCACCCGTGGAACCGGCTTTGCCGGGCCACCGGGTGTGTCCCCCTTGGGGGAAGGCGCCGCAGGCGACTCAGGGGGTTACTTCGCCTGCGGGATTCGGAGTTTCTGGCCGGGGTAGATCTTGTCGGGGTGGCTCAGCATGGGCTTGTTGGCCTCGAAGATCACGGGGTACTTGTTGGCGTCGCCATAGAACTTCTTGGCAATGGCGCTGAGCGTGTCGCCGCGCACCACGTCGTGGTACTGGGCTTCGGGCTCGGGGTTGGTCACATCCATCAGGTTCTCGACGCTGGTCACGCTGGCCACGTTGCCGCAGCACAGGGTGACTTTTTCCTTGGCCGCCTGCGTGGGGGCTGTGCCCTTCACGGTGACTTTGCCTTCGGGTCCTTCAAAGGCGACCTGCACATTGCTGGCGCCCAGGTTCTGGGACGCGATGTAGGTCTCGATGGCCTTGGATGCCTTGGCGTTGAGTTCATCTTGCGTGGGGGCTGCTGCCGTGGCGGCCTGTGCTTCTTTGCCGCCGAACAGCTTTTCGCCGGCTTCCTTGATGAAACTGAAAAGACCCATGTCGTACCTCCTAATGTTGCAGAAACAGGAAGGACCACTGTAGCGGCAATGGACGGCTGCGTCGTGTCGGACACGGGCGCGACACGATTTTTCACAATTTGTGGGAGGGCAGGGGTGGTGCAGCCGGGGCTGTCGCCCTCGGGCAGAGGTGCATCGCAAAACTCGGGATAATCCGCCGCATGACTTTTCTGGCCATCGACGTCGGTAACACCCGTCTCAAATGGGCGTTGTACGACGCTCCCCGCCCCGGGGCTGCGCTCATTGCGCATGGCGCCGAGTTTCTCGACCACATCGACCGCCTGGCTGAAGGTAGCTGGGAGTCGCTGCCCCACCCGGAGCGCATGCTGGGCTGCGTGGTGGCGGGCGATGCCGTCAAACGCCGCGTGCAAGAGCAGATGGAAATCTGGGATGTCACCCCCTCGTGGGTGGTGTCGTCGGCGCAGGAGGCGGGGCTCACCAACGGCTACGACCATCCCTCGCGCCTGGGCTCGGACCGCTGGGTGGCCATGATCGGCGCGCGCCACCATGTGTTGGCACGTGGCCCGGCGCGGCCGCTGGTGGTGGTGATGGTGGGCACGGCGGTGACGGTGGAGTGCATCGACACCGAGGGCCGCTTCATGGGCGGCCTCATCCTGCCCGGCCACGGCATCATGCTGCGCGCGCTCGAATCGGGCACCGCCGGCCTGCATGTGCCCACGGGTGAAGTGCGCCCGTTCCCCACCAACACCAGCGATGCACTGACCAGCGGCGGCACCTACGCCATCGCTGGTGCCGTGGAGCGCATGTACCAGCACCTGCTGCAGCACTGTGGTCAGGAGCCTGCCTGCATCATGACCGGCGGCGCCGGATGGAAGATGGCGCCCAGCATGACACGGCCGTTCGAGCTGGTGGACAACCTGATTTTTGACGGCCTGCTGGAGATTGCCGCGCAGCGGTTCGGGGGCTGAAGGCTTTTGAGCTCCGCATCCATAGCAGCGCGACACGGCAATCTACTGCAAACCTCTGTGCAAAACTGGCGCTGCGCAGGCCAGAGACACCGAGCAAGGGCCGTCCCGCAGCGAGGGTGTCGTCCCCCTTCCCGAATGGCGTAGCCAGTCGAGAGAAGGGGGAAGCGGCAAAGCCGTTCAGGGGGATGCCTCTTACTCTTCTTCCAGTTCAGCCCGCGCCATCTCCACATCCAGCCGCTCCATGGCATCCATGGGTTCAGCGGCGGCGGCCTTTTCGTAGAGCGCGGTGGCTTCCTGCATTTTCTTGTCGCCCTCCAGCATGACGAGCGCATTGGCGTACTCGATCATCGCGATGGCCGATCCCGGGTTGAGCTTGAGGGCTTCCTGAAACAGCTTGAGGCCCGTGTCCTTCTTGGCGCCATAGGTCATGCCGCCAATCAGTGAGCCCACCTTGTCGATCACCTCGGCATGGAAGGCGCCCAGCGCAATGCGCGCATCGGCGTGTTTGGGCGACAGGGCAATGGCCTTCTCCAGCGAGTCCTTCACCTTGCCACCCAAGCCCTGCGCCAGCGCCTTGGCCACGCTGATGCCCTGGCTGTAGCGGCCCAGTGCGTAGGCATGCCAGTACCAGGCGTTGGCGTTGTCGGGCTCCTTGGCGGCCTGGGCCTCCGCCCGTTCGGCCACTTGCATGAACAGGTCCAGGCGCGCCTTCTCCTTCGGCTCCAGGTAGTTGGCATAGATGGAGGTGGCCTTGTTGGCGGCAGTGATACCCGCGCCACCGGCAGCCAGGCCCGCTGCCGCAGCTTTCTCAAAATCACCGTTGTGGAACAGCGCCCAGGCTTCCAGCACGGCAGCCTCCTTGGGGCAGGGTTCGGCATCACCGCCATGCAGTCGTGCCCAATGCTTCTTGACGCTCGCAGCGTCAAATTGGTAGTCGCCGGCGTGGGGGAAGGGGGTCCATTTGGCCATGGTGTGTGTCTCCGGAAGTTCTTGTTGGTGGGTGTCTGTGGCGGGTGGGCCGTGTATCAGCCTGGCGCTGGTGCGTAGGCGCCGACCAGCTGCAGCAGGTGGGCGCGCTGGCCGCTTTCGAGGTAGGGCATGAGCAGGTTCAGCACATGGTGGGCTCCGCGCAGCAGCGCGGCCTGGGCGCTTTCGGGCTCCAGTGCACGGCGTGGGTCGCGCACGTATTCGAAGCTCAGCCAGTAAGTGAGCACCACGACCATGCTGGTGGCGGTGGCCTCCAGTTCGCGCGAGTCGATGTGCAGTGCATCAGCGCGGCCCATGCCGTCGAGCATGGCGCGCACGGCGCGGGTCTTGTTCTTGAGGATGGCCTGGAAGTGGGTTTCCAGGCGCCGGTTCTTGGACAGCAGGTCGTTGAGATCGCGGTACAGGAAACGGTACTGCCAGATCAGCTCGAACAGCGAGTGCATGAAGAACCAGGCGTCCTCCACATTGCGCACACCATCGGCGGCGGCCAGCAGTTCGGTCAGCGAGGTTTCGTAGCGATCAAACAGCGCGTTGATCAGCTCGTCCTTGGCCGGGTAGTGGTAGTACAGGTTGCCGGGGCTGATGCGCAGCTCGGCCGAGATCAGGGTGGTGGAGACGTTGGGCTCACCGAACCGGTTGAACAGGTCCAGCGTCACTTCCAGAATGCGTTCTGCGGTGCGGCGTGGCGCTTTCTTCACCATGTGTGCGGGCCCCTTCGCGTCGTTTGGCGTCGTTGTTGCGTTGTCTCTGATGGCTACTCTAACCCACGCGGTCATGCTGCAGTGCGACATGAACGTGGGGTGCGTATGCAGTACCTAGGCTGCTTGTAGCGCACTTCATGGGTTTCACCAAAAAAAGAAAAGCGGTCCAAACGCCTTGGCGCGTGGACCGCTTGGAGCGGGCTGGGTGCTTGCCGGTGGCAAGCCGTGATCAGCTGGCCGATGGCGTGCTGGTGGCTGCGTCGGCAGCAGCACGTGTCGCGGTCTTCTTTGCAGCCGCCTTCTTGGCGGGGGCCTTGGCTGCAGGCTTGGCGGCGGCCTTTGCTGGAGCCGCCTTCTTTGCCACTGCCTTCTTGGCGGGAGCCTTGGCTGCGGGTTTGGCGGCTGGCTTGGCAGCAGCTTTGGCGGGTGCAGCCTTGCTGCCCTTGGCCAGGGCGTCCACACGGGCGCTCAGGGCTTCCAGGTCGCGGGCCGAGGGCACTCCCAGCTTGGCGAGGGCCTTGGCCACGCGGTCTTCAAAGATGTTTTCGAGCTTGTCCCACTGGCCCTGGGCCTTGGAGCCGATGTCGCTGGCCATGGTGGTCACGCGGCTGGTGGCTTCGGTGATCTTTTCTTCGGCCACCGCCTGGGTCTTGCGCTGGATGGTCAAGCCTTCCTTGACCAGGGCTTCAAACACCTTGCCGCCTTCTTCCTGCGCCTTGGAGAAGGCACCCAGGCCTGCCAGCCAGATCTGCTGGGCGGAGTCCTTGACGGTGCTGGACAGTTGGGCGTTGCTCTTTTTCTTGTCAGCGCTGAGTTTCTGCAGTTTCTTGACCATAAGGCCTCCGTGGTGCGGTTGGTTGGGTTTGCCGGGGCGGGTTGCCTTCGACGCATGGCCGCACTGTACGCCGCACGGCGCGACAGGTGTAGGCGCGCGCTCCTAAAAATGTAGAGCGTGCCATCTAGCGGGGGCGTTCGCTGGCCGCCTAGCATCGGCGCGGGTTTCTGCTGAATCGGTGCGCGCAGGCCTTGGGCAAGAATGAAGCTATCTCAGAGGAGTTATCCATGCAGTATTTCGTGACGGGGGCAACGGGGTTCATTGGCAAGCGGCTGGTCAAGAAGCTGCTGGAGCGAAAGGGGGCGGTGGTGCATTTCCTGATCCGCAAGGAAAGTGCGGACAAGGTGGCCGACCTGCGTAGCTTCTGGGGTGTCGGGCCCACGCGTGCGATCCCTGTGTTTGGCGATCTCACCGCGAAGAAGCTGGGCGTGGCGGCAGACGACGTGAAGAAGCTCAAAGGCCAGATCGACCATTTCTACCACCTGGCGGCGGTGTACGACCTCTCTGCTGACGAAGAAACCCAGGTGGCCGTGAACATCGAGGGAACGCGCAACACGGTGGACCTGGCCAAGGCGATTGATGCCGGGCATTTCCACCATGTCTCCTCCATCGCGGCTGCCGGGCTGTACGAAGGCGTGTTCCGCGAGGACATGTTCGAAGAAGCCGAGGGCCTGGACCACCCGTACTTCCAGACCAAACACGAGAGCGAAAAGATCGTGCGCCAGGACTGCAAGGTGCCCTGGACGGTGTACCGCCCGGCCATGGTGGTGGGCGACAGCCAGACCGGCGAGATGGACAAGATCGATGGCCCCTACTACTTCTTCAAGCTCATCCAGCGCCTGCGCCAGTTGCTGCCGCCCTGGATGCCCACCGTTGGCTTGGAAGGGGGGCGCGTGAACATCGTGCCGGTGGACTTTGTGGTGAACGCCCTCAACGTCATCAGCCACCAGAAGGACATCACCAAGAAGTGCTACCACCTGGTGGACCCAGTGGGCTACCGCGTGGGCGATGTGCTCGACATCTTCAGCCGCGCCGCCCATGCACCGCGCATGAACCTGTTCGTCAACGCTGCGCTGCTGGGCTTCATTCCCAAGAGCGTGAAGAAAAGCCTGATGGCGCTGGCGCCCGTGCGCCGGGTGCGCAACGCGGTGATGAAGGACCTGGGCCTGCCCGAGGACATGCTCACCTTCGTGAACTACCCCACGCGCTTTGATTGCCGCGAAACGTTGGCCGCGCTCAAGGGCTCCGGCGTCACCTGCCCCAATCTCAAGAACTACGCTTGGCGGCTGTGGGACTACTGGGAGCGCAATCTGGACCCCGAGCTGTTCATCGACCGCACGCTCAAGGGCACGGTGGCGGGCAAGGTGGTGCTGATCACCGGTGGATCGTCCGGCATTGGGCTGGCGGCAGCGCACAAGTTTGCCGAGGCAGGCGCCACCACCATCATCTGCGGGCGTGACCAGGACAAGCTCGACGAGGCCTGTGCCGAAGCCAAGGCCAAGGGTTACCAGTTCATCGCCTATTCGGCAGACATTGCCGACATGACCGACTGCGACCGTTTTGTGCAGTTGCTCATCGGCAACCACGGCGGTGTGGACTTCCTCATCAACAACGCGGGCCGCTCCATCCGCCGCGCCATCGAGTCGAGCTACGACCGCTTCCACGACTACGAGCGCACCATGCAGCTGAACTACTTCGGCTGCCTGCGCGTGACCATGGGCTTTCTGCCCGGCATGGTGGCTAAGCGCAAGGGCCATGTGGTCAACATCAGCTCCATCGGCGTGCTGACCAACGCGCCCCGCTTTTCGGCCTATGTGGCCAGCAAGGCGGCGCTGGACGCGTGGACGCGCTGCGCATCGAGCGAGTTTGCCGACCAGGGCATCACCTTCACCACCATCAACATGCCCCTGGTGCGCACGCCCATGATTGCGCCCACCAAGATCTACAACAACGTGCCCACGCTGAGCCCCGAGGAGGCGGCGGACATGATCGCCCAGGCCTGCATCTTCAAGCCGGTGCGCATCGCCACGCGGCTGGGCATCACCGGCCAGCTGCTGCACGCGCTGGTGCCACGCGTGGCGCAGATCACCATGAACACGAGCTTTCGCATGTTCCCAGACTCCACCGCCGCCAAGGGCAGCAAGGACGCCAAGCCGCAGCTGTCGGCCGAGGCCGTGGCGCTGCAGCAGATGATGCGAGGCATCCACTTCTGATGACCCGCCGGCCCGGGCAGAAATACCCGCGTTGAACTCTGTTACCCGGGGGCCGGGCGGGGTGGGATAATCGTGGGTTCTGCCGAGCAGGCATTTCACACGGCCCTCCCTATGATTCTGGTTACTGGCGGCGCGGGTTTCATCGGCGCCAACTTCGTTCTTGACTGGCTTGCTGCCTCCAGCGAGCCCGTGGTCAACCTCGACAAGCTCACCTACGCGGGCAACCTGCACAACCTGGACAGCGTGCAGGGTGACGCGCGCCACATCTTTGTGCAGGGCGACATCGGCGATACCGCCCTGGTGGCCCGCCTGCTGGCCGAGCACAAGCCCCGCGCCGTGGTCAACTTCGCGGCTGAATCGCATGTGGATCGCTCCATCCATGGCCCCGAGGATTTCATCCAGACCAACATCGTGGGCTCGTTCCGCCTGCTGGAGGCCGTGCGTGCCTACTGGAGCGCGCTGCCCGAGGGCGAACGTGCCGCCTTCCGCTTCCTGCATGTGTCCACCGACGAGGTCTACGGATCGCTGGCCCCCACCGACCCGGCCTTCGCCGAGACGCGTGGCTTTGAGCCCAACAGCCCTTACAGCGCCAGCAAGGCCGCCAGCGACCACCTGGTGCGCGCTTGGCACCACACCTACGGCTTGCCGGTGCTCACCACCAACTGCAGCAACAACTACGGGCCCTACCACTTCCCCGAAAAGCTGATCCCGCTGATGATCGTCAACGCACTGGCCGGCAAGAACCTGCCCGTGTATGGCGATGGCATGCAGGTGCGCGACTGGCTCTACGTAAAGGACCACTGCAGCGCCATCCGCCGCGTGCTGGAGGCCGGCGCGCCCGGTGAGACCTACAACGTGGGTGGCTGGAACGAGAAGCCCAACATCGAGATCGTGAACATGGTCTGCAGCCTGCTCGACGAGTTGCGCCCCCGTGCTGACGGCCAAAGCTACCGCACCCAGATCACCTATGTGAAAGACCGTCCAGGCCACGACCGTCGCTACGCCATCGACGCCCGCAAGATCGAGCGCGAGCTGGGCTGGAAGCCCGCCGAGACCTTCGACACCGGCATCCGCAAGACCGTGCAGTGGTACCTGGACCATGCGGACTGGGTGGCCAGCGTGCAGACCGGCGCCTACCGCGACTGGGTGCAGACCCAGTATGCGCAGGAGGCCTCCGCTGCGGCTGTGACGGGCGCCACTGCATGAACATCCTGCTGTTTGGCAAGGGTGGCCAGGTCGGCTGGGAGCTGCAGCGCAGCCTGTCGGTGCTGGGCACTGTCACGGCGTTGGACTTCGATAGCACCGAGCATTGCGGTGACTTTTCCAACCCCGCTGGCGTGGCCGAAACGGTGCGCGCCCTGCGACCCGATGTCATCGTCAATGCCGCCGCCCACACGGCCGTGGACAAAGCTGAGAGCGAAGCCGAGTTTGCCCGCACCCTCAACGCCACCACGCCCGGAGCCCTTGCGCAGGAGGCCGCGAAGCTGGGTGCTTGGCTCGTGCACTACAGCACGGACTATGTTTTCGATGGCAGCGGCAGCCGCCCCTGGGTGGAGACCGATACACCCGCCCCGCTGAGCGTTTACGGCCGCACCAAACTCGAAGGCGAGCAGCTCATTGCAGAGGCGGGCGCCAAACACCTGATCCTGCGCACCAGCTGGGTCTACGCAGCACGCGGCGGCAACTTCGCCAAGACCATGCTGCGGCTGGCGCAAGAGCGTGAGCGGCTGACGGTGATTGATGACCAATGGGGTGCGCCCACCGGTGCCGACCTGCTGGCCGATGTGACCGCCCACGCGCTGCGCCACCTGCAGCAGCGCCCGCAGGATGCAGGCCTGTACCACTGCGTGGCTGCGGGCGAGACCAACTGGAATCAGTATGCAAAATACGTGCTGGCGCAAGCCCAGAAAACGCAAATAGCTACAAAAATAATAGCAAAAGAGGTCGCGCCTGTGCCCACAAGCGCATTTCCCACACCGGCCGTGCGCCCCCACAACTCGCGCCTGAGTACCCACAAGCTGCAGTCCACCTTCGGTTTGCAGATGCCCCATTGGCAACAGGGCGTGGCGCGCATGCTCACGGAAATTCTCTGAACGGACCCCAGACCATGACGCAACGCAAAGGCATCATCCTCGCAGGAGGCTCCGGCACACGGCTGCACCCGGCCACGCTGGCCATCAGCAAACAACTGCTGCCCGTTTACGACAAGCCCATGATCTATTACCCGCTCAGCACGCTGATGCTGGCGGGCATCCGGGACATCCTGGTTATCAGCACCCCGCAGGACACGCCGCGTTTTGCCCAGCTGCTGGGGGATGGAAGCCAATGGGGCTTGAACCTGCAATACGCGGTGCAGCCCAGCCCGGACGGCTTGGCGCAGGCGTTTGTGATCGGGGAGTCTTTTCTGGATGGGGCTCCGAGCGCCCTGGTGCTGGGAGACAACATCTTCTACGGGCACGATTTCCATGAACTGCTGGGCAACGCTCAACAGCGCTCTGCGGGTGCCAGCGTGTTTGCCTACCATGTGCACGACCCGGAGCGTTACGGTGTGGCCGAGTTCGATGCCCAGGGCAAGGTGTTGTCGTTGGAGGAAAAACCTGCTCAGCCCAAGAGCAGCTATGCCGTCACAGGCCTCTACTTCTACGACAACCAGGTTGCGCAGATGGCCCGGAGCTTGAAGCCATCGCCACGCGGCGAACTGGAAATCACCGACCTGAACCGGCTGTACCTGGAGCAGGGGCAGCTCAATGTCGAGATCATGGGCCGCGGCTATGCCTGGCTGGATACTGGCACCCATGAAAGCCTGCTGGAGGCCAGCCAGTTCATTGCGACGCTGGAGCATCGCCAGGGCCTCAAGATTGCCTGCCCCGAGGAAATTGCCTGGCGCGCCGGCTGGATCGACAGTGCCCAGTTGCAGCGCCTGGCACAACCTCTTGCCAAGAACGGCTACGGCCAGTACCTCCAGCGTTTGCTGAACGACAAAGTCTATTGATCCCCCATGCACTCCATCCGGCAATCCATCCCAGACGTTGTCCTCCTTGAGCCCAAGGTGTTCGGCGATAGCCGTGGTTTTTTCTACGAAAGCTTCAACCAGCAGGCCTTCCGGGAGGCCACGGGTGTCCAGTGCGATTTTGTGCAGGACAACCACAGCCGCAGCAGCCAGGGTGTGTTGCGGGGCCTGCACTACCAGTTGCCCCCCAGGGCGCAGGGCAAGCTCGTGCGCGTGGTGCGTGGCGCTGTGTTTGATGTGGCAGTGGATATTCGCAAGGGGTCACCCACCTTTGGCCAGTGGGTGGGGGCCCTGTTGACCGAGGACAACCACCGGCAGCTTTGGGTGCCGCCGGGGCTTGCTCACGGTTTTCTGGTGTTGTCCGAATCGGCTGACTTCCTTTACAAGACCACCGACTACTACAGCCCGGAGCATGAGCGCTGCATTCGCTGGGACGATCCAGAGCTTGCCATCGCCTGGCCAGCGGTGGAGGCCGCCATTCAGCTTTCGGCGAAGGATCAGGCGGGGCGCTGGTTCGCTGAGGCAGACCTTTGACGACGGCGCAGGGGCGTGCAACGGGTGGATCTCCGGACCGCCCTGCCAAGCTGCGGATCGCCCTGTTGGGAGCCAGGGGCATCCCCGCGAGCTATGGGGGGTTCGAAACCTTTGCCGAACAACTCTCGATACGCCTGGTGGAGCGTGGCCACGAGGTCACTGTGTATGCAGAGACCAGCGAGTCGTCCGTCGAAGACACCTTCTACCAAGGTGTTCGCGTACGCCACAAACGTCGGCCCCGGTGGGGAGCTGCATCGGTCCTGGCCTACGACTGTGCCTGCCTGTGGGACGCCCGGCGGGGGTACGACCTGGTCTACATGCTGGGGTATGGCGCTGCGTGGGCCTGCTGGTGGCCCCGGGTTTTTGGGGTTCCGGTCTGGATCAATGTGGACGGACTGGAGTGGGCCCGCAGCAAATGGGGGAGGGTTGCACGCATCTACCTGCGCTGCATGGAGTGGGTGGCCAGCCGGGTGGCCACGCGCCTCATCGCCGATGCCGAGGCCATTGCACAGCGGTTCCGCGAGACTTATCCCAAGGGGGCTCCGTCGAGCTTCATTGCCTACGGCGCCGAACTGGTGCAGGACCGGGACGTGGACCCTTCCGTGCTTTCTGCCTGGGGGCTGAAGCCCCGCCGCTACATGCTGGTCGTGGCGCGCCCGGAGCCGGAAAACCATATCCTTGAAATCGTTCAAGGCTATGAGATGCACGGCGGTGACTGGCCGTTGGTCATCGTAGGGGATGTGTCCGGTGCCACGGCCTACCAGCAACTGCTGAGGCAACATGCCAGCGACCGCGTGCGTTTCTTGGGGGGCATCTACGACACCGGGCAGCTCGCAAGCTTGCGTGTACATGCGGCCTGTTACCTGCACGGGCACTCGGTGGGGGGGACGAACCCTTCGCTGCTCGAGGCACTGGCCTGCGGAAACTGGGTCATTGCGCATGACAACCCGTTCAACCGCGAAGTGGCACGCGATGCGGCCGACTACTTTGCCACCCCCGAGCAACTCGCTCGCAGCCTGGACCTAGTGGTTGGCCAGTCGGACGCCATGCTGCCGCAGCGAAGCCAGCGCGCCCGCGATATCGTGGCGGAGCACTACACCTGGGAGGGCATCGCAGATGCCTACGAGGCGCTGATGCTTTCAGAATGCCGGCCCCACAGCGCTGCAACAACCAGCACGGGGACCGTGTGACTGAGCCGACTCATCGATTGGCCTCACGCGGAGGGGCGGGCGGGGCTGCCCCGTCGCAGTCACCGCTGGTGGATGTGCTGCTGGCTACGTACAACGGGGCGAAGTATCTCCGTGCCCAGCTCGATTCGCTGTTGGCCCAGACCCACCAGAATTTCCGCCTCCTCGTCAGCGATGACGGGTCTTCGGATGACACGCTTGCAATCCTGGAGAGCTACCGGGTGCGCTTTGGAGAGCGTTTGGTACTTGTGCCCAACCCCCACCATGGGCAAGGGCTGGTCCGAAACTTTGAGAATCTCATGGTGGCCAGCCTGCATGATGGTGTGGCTGCTTGGGTTGCTTTCTCGGACCAGGACGATGTCTGGCTCCCTCCGAAAATCGAGCTGTGTCTCCAAGAAATGGTGCGAATGGAGCAAGAGGGTGGTGCGGAATTGCCTTGTCTGGTGCACTCCGACCTGACGGTGGTGGATGAGCACTTGGGCGTGATTTCGGAGTCCTTCGCCACATACCAACGTATGGACCCTCTGCAGTGCTCGCCACTTTCGCTGCTCAGCGTGAACCAGGTGACGGGATGCACGATGATGGTGAACCGCACCCTGTTGCGAATGGCCTTGCCCCTCCCGCAGGACACCATCATGCACGACTGGTGGTGTGGCCTGGTGAGTGGAAGCGGCCATAGGCGTTTTGTGCCAACCCCGCTGATCCTGTATCGCCAGCATGGCGCCAACCAGGTAGGCGCCAAGGATCGTAGCCTGAAGACGCGTTTGCTCCGGCTGTTGACGAATGGCCAGAGGATCGTCCGGCGTGTCCGGGTGCTGGGTGGGGCTACCTATCTGCAGGCGCAGGCGCTGCAGCTGCGATTGCGCGCCTTGGGGCTGGATGAAGGCTACGTGTCAGAATACCTTGCGTGGAGGGATGGGCCTCTGAGGGCGAGAATTTTTGGGTATCGCGAATATTATGTGGGCCCCGAATTGGATCGATTAAGCCGCTGTTTGCTGTGGTTCAAGTGATTCACTCCGCCCGAGTGAGACAAGTCGGGCCCGGGTATTGGGTGGTTGGAAGAATGTTCAAAGGCGTTGGTAATGAAGCTCTCGGCTGAAATTGGTGAAGTGGAAAGCGTCGATATCGCTGCGCCCAGGCTCGGTGAGATGCTCCTTGCGGACCAGAAGTTGTCGCGCAATGACCTGGAGAGGGCGCTAGAGGTCCAGCGTTCCATGGGCGGTCGCCTGGGGCGCCTGCTGATCAGTCTGGGGCTGGTGTCTGAGGTGGATGTCTACTCCGCACTGTCCCGGCAGGCCGGATTGCCTTTGGTGCGTCAGGACGCTTTCCCAAAGGAAAAGCCGGAAACTTCGCGGCTGAACACCAGCTTTTTGCTGGCCAACAACCTGCTTCCTTTGGGAAATGCAGAGGAGGCTGAGTTAACGCCGGATTTCGCATCGGTGGATCCGAAGAGCGCGGCATTGCGCGATGCATTGCGCCTGGTCTTTGGGGATGTGCCCAGGGTCTTTTTTGGCCTGGAGTCTGAAATATCCAGTCAGCTCAATGCCTGGTACGTCCAGGAGTCGGAGCCGGAAGGAGAAGCCGTTGCGGACCAGTTTGAGGCTTCGGAATTCATCGAGCACCTGAGGGACATGGCCTCGGAGGCCCCCATCATCCAGCGCGTGAGCCATATCCTCTCCCAGGCCGTGGCGGCCCAGGCCTCCGACATTCACATCGAAACCTACGAAGAAAAATCGGTGGTCCGGATACGGGTGGACGGCGAGCTGTACCCCATTGACGAGATTGATAACAAGGATGCCCCCGCTGTGGTGTCCCGCATCAAGATCCTTTCGCAGCTGGACATTGCGGAACGCCGGATGCCGCAGGACGGGCGCACCAAGCTGCGCGTGCATGGCAAGGAAATGGACTCTCGCGTGTCCACCATTCCCACCATGTTTGGCGAATCGGTCGTCATGCGCTTGCTGGAAAAGAACTTCGACCTGCTCTCGTTGGAGAGCCTGCACTTCACGCCACCCACTTTGAAAACCATGCGTCAGCTGCTCAGCGTGCCACATGGGATCTTTCTGGTGACAGGTCCCACAGGCTCCGGGAAGTCCACCACGCTGTATGCCTCCATGCAGGAACTGGAGGGCGAGAACCTCAAGATTCTGACGGTGGAAGATCCGGTGGAGTACCGGCTGCAATGGCTCAACCAGGTGCAGGTCCAGCCCCAGATCGGGCTGACCTTTGCGAAGGTGTTGCGATCCTTTCTCCGCCAGGATCCTGATGTGATCATGATCGGGGAAATGCGCGATGGCGAAACCGCAGAAATTGCGGTCCAGGCGGCATTGACGGGCCACTTGGTCATGTCCACCCTGCACACCAACAGCGCGCTCGGGGCCATCGTGCGGCTCATCAACATGGGTGTGGAGCCCTATCTGATCACGGCGTCCGTCATTGGCGTGCTGGCGCAGCGCCTGGTGCGCAAGCTGTGTGAGGAATGCAAAGCGCCGTTGCTGCCGGACCAGGCGCAGGCGGCCGCAGCCTCCCTGGGCATGGCCATGGAGGAGGGCCAGGTCATCTATCGGTCCGTCGGTTGTTCTGCATGCCGGGGGACCGGCTACCGAGGGCGGTTGGCTGTTCATGAATTGCTGGTAATGTCAGAAGACGTAAAAAAAGTGGTGCTCGAAAGAGGTTCTTCGTTGGGGGGCGGAGATGGCGCCTATGCCGGGGGGAACTTGTTGCAGGATGGCGCCACCAAGGTCTTCAAAGGTCTGACGACTGCGGAAGAAGTCCTGCGCGTTGCGCGTCAAAATGATTGAATTTCAATACGATGGAATCACGTCCGATGGCAAGGCCTGCCAGGGGACGATCCGCGCGCTGAACGTGGAGACCGCGCGACTGCGACTCATTGGGCAGGGCGTGACGCCGGTTCGTATTGCAGACGAGTCGGCAGCAGTTGCCCAAGATGAGCCGCAAAGCCGGGGGGGCAAGCTCAAACGTGGCGAGATCCTTTTGTTCAGCCGCGAGATGGCCCACCTCAAGCAGGCCAACATGCCGCTGGACAAGGCGCTGGTCATGCTCAAGGAGACGGCCAACACGGAGCGGCTGAAAGCCTTCATTGCCAAGGTCGAGGAAGGGGTGCGTGGCGGTAAGTCTCTGTACCAGTCGCTGCTGCCGTTTGAGCGGGATCTTGGGCGCCAATATCTGGTTCTGATTCGGGCGGGGGAAACTTCTGGTTCGCTGCATGTGGTTCTGAAAGAACTCACAGTGCAACTGGAGGCAGAAGACAAGCTTCGCAACTACGTCATTTCCTCCATGACGTACCCCGTCATCTTGCTGATTGTTGCGGTGCTGTCCGTCGTGATGCTCCTGGCATTTGTGGTTCCCCAGTTTCGGGAAATTTTTGATTCCATGGGCGACAAACTGCCTTACTCCACGCGCTTGGTGGTCGATCTCAGTGATCTGATCCGCTCGCACTGGATGGCAATCCTGTTAGGCTTGACGGTGGTCTTGTTCCTGGGCTCCCGCTGGGGCGCGACGCCTGCGGGGCGGTTGCGCGTTGACAGTGTGCTGTTGGACCTCCCCCTGTTCGGCAAGGTGTTGCGGAATCTGCAGTTTGCTATTTATTTCCGCACCTTCGGCATCTTGCTGCAGCGGGGTGTACCCATGGTGGATGCGTTGCGCATTGCTGTGGACACACTGACCAATACCGCATTGCGCAAGGATATTGAACCTCTGGTGGGCATTGTAAAAACAGGCAAACGACTTTCCACAGGGTTTGTCTCTCCTTACTTCGGGAAATCTAGCACCCCGCAGCTTATTCGGGTTGCTGAGGAAACAGGGCAGCTTGATATTACTCTGCTGGGTTTAGCAGATCGTTACGAGGATGAAGGTCGGCGTACCATGGGGCGTGTTTTGGCAGCCATGGAGCCCTTGATTATTATTGTTTTGGGGGCCTTGGTTGCCTTCATTATTATTGCGATTCTGGGTGGCGTTTTGTCGATCAACGACACAATTTGATTCTGGATTATTTGAGAGATTTTGAAATGAATGTAGTGAATTTTGAACACAAAGCAATGGCGCGAGCGCAGCGTTCCTCCGGGTTCACGCTGATTGAGTTGCTGGTGGTTCTGGTGATTCTGACGTTGCTTGCCGGGCTGGTGGGCCCGAAGGTGCTTGATCAACTCGGCGGTGCCAAGTCCAAGACGGCCCGCATTCAGATCTCGGAAATTGAGCAGAGTCTGGACCTTTTCAAGCTGGATGTCGGCCGTTATCCCAATGATGCGGAAGGGCTGCGTGCCCTGGCAGAGCGGCCTGCAACGGCCCAGGGATGGAATGGTCCCTACCTGAAGAAGGGCCTGCCTTCTGATCCTTGGGGTGCCGCCTATTTGTACAAAAACCCGGGACGCAATGGCGGGCCCGACGTGTTCTCTCTGGGGTCCGACGCCAAGCCGGGCGGTGACGGTGAGAACGCGGACGTTTTTAACTGACGCTCTGTTGCGCTTTCCACTCCCCAGTGCCGTCTGGTGACTTGTTTCGCATGAGCCGCCCTTTGTTGGCGTCAGACCTCCGCATCCGTGGCTTCACGTTGTTGGAGATGCTGGTCGTGCTGGTGCTGGCTGCCATTACTGTCTCCGTGGTAGGGGCGGGCGGGCAGGCGTACATGGAGCGGTCACGCTACAACCAGACGGTACGGGATGTTTCCAGCCAATTGAACAAAGCGCGTGCGCTCAGCGTCCAGGAAGGCCGTTCGGTGACCGTGACCTACCAGTCAGACATTCGCAGGCTGGTGGTTGACGGGCGCCTGGCCCTGGAGGTGCCTGCATCACTGGTGGTCCAGTGGGAAGCGATTGAACGCAATTCGCGGACTGGCAAAACTGCAACTGCCGTGGGAGAACCTATTTTTGTGTTCAATTCCGACGGCGGCGCACGTGGCGGGCGGCTTGCAGTGCTAAGAGGTGGGCAGGGCGTCAGCTTTCGCGTGAACTGGCTCCTTGGGACGGTGGAGCAATCCATGGTCGCGGCCCAGTCATGACCGTGACGTGCTGTCTGTTGCCCCTGATTGATCCTATTTTCAAGTCATTCAGGCGAGCGCCACGGAATCAACGGGGGTTCAGTTTGCTGGAGGCCTTGGTCGCCATGGCAATTGCTTCCATTGCGCTGGCAAGTCTTTACCGCAGCGTGGGGCAAGGCTCCAAAAATGTGGTGGATGTGGAGGCTCGGGTGGAGGCCTCTCTCGTGGCCAGGTCGGCAGTGGCTGCTGGAACCTTTGCAGAGGATTTGATGCGACAGGATTCCGGGCGGGCAGGCGATTGGAATTGGCGGATTCAGGTGGCGCCCGAACCGGTCCAAATGATGGACGAGAGTGGTCGCCCGGTGGCCGGGCCACCTGTGCGTGCGGCAAGGGTGACCGTAGAGGTCAGTAAAGATGGAGTGACGGCTGTCACATGGACCACATGGAAGCCCTACAGGTCTGCACCATGACCCACTCTTTTCGAAAAACTTCCCATGGTTTTACCTTGTTGGAGTTGCTGGTCGCATTGGCCGTGACGTCCGCAGTGGTCGCTCTGATGTTTGCGGGCGTGGGAGTCATCGGGCGTTCGGAAGAGCGCAACCAGCGCGTCATTGAGCGCTCTGAACGCATGTTGGTGGTCAGCCAATGGCTTGGGCGCAAGTTTGACACCCTGCGCTTGTTGAGTCGGCGCGACGAAAACATCTTTGTGAATTTTTTTAGCGGAAATGCTGCGGGTGCGATCTGGGTGGCGCCATTGCCGGAGCGGGGGGATGCTGGGGGGCTCTATGTATTTCGCATGAGCCCCCTGCGCCATGCCGATGGGCGCGTCGATCTGTCGGTAGAAGCCGTTCCTTATGACGGAGCACTGATGGCGCTGGACTGGGGCAAGGCTTTGCGCGAAACACTTCTGTCGGATGTGCGAACGCTTCAGTGGCATTACCAGGACGGGCTGACGGGTCTGTGGACTCAGCAATGGGACTCTGCCAAAGCGCAGTACCCCGCACGTATCCGGGTGGAAATTGCCGATGCGCGCGGAGACTGGCCTCCTCTGGTGTTCCCTCTCGCGAGGGCAAGGTGATGAAGCGGTCGAAACACGGCAGCCGGGGCGCAGCGCTGATTCTGGTGCTGTGGCTGGTTGCGTCCTTGTCATTGGTGGTGATGGCGAGTTCACGGGGGATTCGCCAGCAAACGCAGCGCGCAGGGCTGGATTTGGAACGCTTGCGCGCTGAGTCCGTGCTGGACGCCGCGATCCAACTGACTGCGCAGCGAATGATGACCGAAAAGACCGCAGACAGTTGGTACCGCATTCAACGTTTGCCAATGGGGTCGAATGACATCTGGGTGGAGATCACGCCCTCTGGAGGGCTGGTAGACGTTAATGTCGCCAGCGAAGCTTTGCTGCAGGCGCTCTTTCAAAGAGCTGGAGGGCTCTCCTCGGGGGAGGCTGCCATCTTGACCTCACGTGTGCGGGACTTCATCGACCCTGACGACACGCCAGGTGGGGTGGGCGGGGCTGAGGCTGCCCAATACCGCGCTGCTGGCTGGCCCTCCCTGCCTCGAAATGGCGCGCTGGATGACCTTTCGGAACTGAGATCAGTCCTGGGAATGACGTCTGAGCTCTATGAGATAATCGCGCCCCACTTGGGTATCAATGGGCAGCAACGCATCGAAATCGATTCAGCCCCTCCCGCCCTGATCGACGTCCTCACGGGACAGCCAGGTTTGGGGGCGCGCATTCACAACTCCCCACCGGAAACGCGGGCTGGCGTGCTTTTGACAGGAGCTGCAGCCGAATTTTTCTCGCCTGCCCGCGCTGGAGGCGGTCTGACAGTGCGCCTCAATGCTTTTGTGCGGGCTGAAGGTGATCGCTGGTGGCAGCGTGAGGCATGGATCGATCTCAGCGAGCGTCCCGGTGGTCTGACGCCCTGGACAACGCTCTCTTTGGAGCCGACACGCCGCTTAAACAAGTCGGAACAGGAATTCAAGCCATGACAGGTTGGGGGCAGCTATCTCTTCGTGCGCAAAAAACACTGGACCGAATGGCATGGGGTTTCGGTGATCTCAAGCGCGTTCTCATGGAGCATGGCGCCTGGCCTGCAGTCGCGAGTGCAGCCATTGCGTCCGACGGAGGGCGTTGGACCATCACTGGAACCCGTGCCCGCAAGCGCGCCAACAACCGAAAGGCTTCCAGCCTGCTGGTACCGGAGTCCGGCTGTCTTTGGGGCACCGTGCAGTTGCCGGATATGCCGCGGCGCTCGTTGGCAGGCGGCGTCGAAGAAGCCCTGTGGCGGGTCTCTCCCATGCCGCCGGAACAGATTGTGGCGGCATGGTGGGCAGAACCTCAAGCCCAAGGTGGTTGGATGGTGGAGTGGGGCATGTGCCGACGCAACACCCTGGCCGAGCAATTGACGCAGCACGGGTTTGCCGAAAATGCCCCTGTGTATCTGATGCGCCAGGGACGCGCGCTTCCCGTCCGTACAGCGGCGTGGCAAAAGCAGTACAACCGCCAGCGTTGGATGGATTGGTTGGGGGTGGGGCTGGTGCTTGTCCTGCTCGCCGCACTGTCATTGCCGGCACTCATGCCTCTGGTCTTGAAGCGCCAGGCGGTGGTCCGCGCTGTGGAGCACGTCAACATGCTGGAGCCCAAGGCGGCTCCCTTGCGCCAGAAGATGGATGAACTGCGCCGCCAGGCAGACTTGGCGGAAGAGCTTCGCAAGAACATCAGTACGGACCTGCCTCTCGCCAGTGTCGTGGATGCGCTTTCCGCCGCTATTCCTGCCGACACCTGGCTGGATCGCATCGAAGTCAACGGTAGCGAAATCCGGATCACGGGCTTGACGGCTAACGCTACCGAACTTATTGGGCATCTAGGGCGCCAGCCTGGCTTGGTGGATGTGCGCGCCACCGGGGCAAGTGTGCGCGACGGCACGCTGAATAAAGAGCGCTTCACGTTTGAAATGCGCTGGCGGGGCGAGGGAGCAAAACCATGAAAATGAATGTATGGCGCCGTCATTCGGTGGTTTTGCTGCTGGTGCTGTTTGTTGGCGCCTTGGCTTGTGCCGCTCTGATTTACAGCACTCTCTGGGCGCGTTACAACAACGCCCTGCAACAACTGGAGCCCCGCAGCGAACGCCTGGAAGGGGTGGTGAACGCCGGCGCTGAAATCGAAACCCTGCTCAGCGCTGCAAGCAGTACAGTGGCCCCGCTGGTGCACCCTGCTGGCGAAACTTCTCAAAACGATATCCAGCAGAAGCTTCGCCAGATGATCATGGCTTCTGGCGGCACGCTGGTTTCGTCCCAAGTCGCACTGGAACCTGGGGTGGATGGCAAGCTGGCGCGCATACGCTTGACGGCAACCGTGAATGGTGAATGGGTCAAGTTGGTGAGTTTTATGGAAAGTCTTCAGACGCACCGCCCTCCTTTCTGGGTGCGCACCGCCAACATCACGCGTGAGGGGGCAAGTTCTGGCGCGGGTCCGCAAAATGCACGCCTGTCTTTGCAGCTGGAGGCCCCCTTGGCACCAGAAAAGGCCAAGCCATGATCAAACCTTGGTACGTCGGCCCCGTCCTGGGTGCCGTAGCTGTGGCTGCGAGCGCTTACTGGTGGCATACCGAAAAAGAGCGCTGGAACCCGCCGCAAGCGCGCCGGCCCGATCTTCCAAAGGTTGAGCCCATGCCCCCTGTGATCAAGGTCCGGGCAAAGCAGGCAGTGGAGCGCCCCTTGTTGTGGGCATCGCGGCGCCCGGTGGCGGTGGAAGAAAAAAAGACCAGTTTGGTCACGGAGTTGCTGCAGGCGCGCCTCACTGCAGTATTTGAGTCTGGCAAGGAGCGTGTGGCCATCTTGCAGCGCCCCGATGGCAGCACCCTCAAGATCACCGGGGAAACCAAACCCTGGCGAGTTGAGTCCTTTGATGGCCGCAAGGCTCTCTTTGTGTCAGCTGATGACCAACGTGTAGAGCGCCCGCTGGAAGCGGGAAGTGCGGCGGCCGTGAAAGCCGGACCGATCGGTGACCGCCTGCGCAGGCCTGCAACAAATCAATAAGCCCTAGCGGCGTACCCCAATATTGGAGCTATCTCTATGAATATTCGGCCATCCATCCTCTTGCTCGCATTGCTGGCGGCAGGCTGTGCCAGCACGCAGGGAGGTCCTGCGGCGTCCGGAGTTGCGGACTCCAAGGTCGCAGTTGGCGGAGCACCGGGGCCATTGCAGCCTGTTGCAGCTGCGGCTGCGCCAGTGGCGCCAAGCCCTGCACCGGCAGCGTCAGCACCCAAGGAGCAGGCGCAAAAGAATGCTTCTTCCAGCACCAAGCTTTATCCTGGCAACGACCAGTTTTTCAAGCGCGACAAGGCGCCTGCGATCGATCCCGTGCTTGCCAAGGGCGACAAGGTGGCACTCAATTTCGAGAATGTCACTGTCAGCAACTTGGCTACAGCGTTGCTAGGAGACCTGCTCAAGCTCAACTACACCATCGACGCTGGTGGCGAAACGGTGGTGAGCCTGCATACGCGCCAGCCGCTGCTGCGCAGTCAGGTTCTGGATGTGCTGGATGCGGTGTTGTTGCCCCACGACTTGGCCATCGTCCGTGACAACGCGGGGGTCTACCATGTGACCAAGCGTACCGTTACCGTGGGCGCGCGCCCGGTGGTGGGGGCGTCCAAATTCAAGGATCTGTCGGGTGCCGGGACGGTAATCGTTCCCTTGAACCACATTGCAGCGGCCGAGATGGCCAAGATTCTGGCGCCTATCGCACCCCGTGAGGCCATCGTCTACGTGGACTCCCTGCGCAACCTGCTGGTGCTGCAGGGCAGCAAGGCCCAGTTGGGTGGTTGGCTGGAAATGGTGGAAGCGTTCGACGTGGACTTTCTCTCTGGCATGTCGCTGGGTGTGTTCGTGTTGGAAAACGCCAACGTCAACGTGGTACGGGATGCCCTGCAGGCGATGCTAGGCTCCGACAAATCCTCCGATCCCTATGGGGGGGCTGGTGCCGCACCTGCGGGGGGGGCGCCTAGCACGTCGGGTGCTGCTGCAGGTGGTGCGGCCGCAAGTGGTGGTGCCAGCGGTGCCGGCGCCCAGATGGCGACCCCCTTGGGTGGTTTGATTCGCGTCTTTCCCGTTGAGCGCCTGAACGCCCTGGTGGTGGTCACGCCGCGCAGTCACTTGTTGGCCCAGGTGGAAACCTGGATCCGGCGCCTGGACCGTCCGACCGATACGCTGGAGGCCAGCCTGTTTGTGTATCCGGTGCAAAACGGCTCGGCATTGCAGTTGGCGGAAATGCTCAATGGCCTCTTTGGTGGGCAGTCCGGGCAAGCCGGCTCGGGTGGCGTAGCGGCGGGCTCGGCGCCCACGCAGTTCTCTCGGGGGGCGGGGGGCTCCGGTCTGGGTACGGGCAGCACTGGCAATACGGGCAGTTCCAGTGGTCTCTATGGCAATAGCAGCAGCTCCGGCACGGGTAGTAGTCCTATGAACGCCGCGCTGGGTGCTGGCGGAAACAGATCTTCTTCGAACAACACATCCCTTACGTCAACGAGTCAATTGGATGGCAACGTGCGTGTGGTTGCGGACGAGAAGCGCAATGCACTCCTGATTCGCGCTCCGCGCACCGAATACCGCCGCATCGAGCAGGCATTACGCGAACTGGACAGGGCTCCAATGCAGGTGTTGATTGAGGCCAGCATCGTGGAGGTGAGCCTTACGGGCAACCTGGAATATGGCGTTGAGTGGTACTTGCAAAACGGTCTTAGCCGGGGGCGTCAAGGCGAGGCGCTGCTGGACTCCAACAACAGCAGTGGCATAGGCGCCAAACTGCCCGGTTTTTCGTACACCATCAGCAAGGCGGATGTGGTTCGCGCTACGCTGAACGCCGTTGCCACAAAATCGCAGGTGCGGTTGTTGTCCAGTCCGTCTATCTTGGTTCTGAACAACCACACTGCCAATATTCAGGTCGGTCAGCAGCAACCCATTCTGAGTTCAACTGCGGCTGCTACGGGGAGTAGTTTCATTACTCAGTCCATAACATACAAAGACACTGGGGTGCTGCTCTCCGTTACGCCATCCGTCAATGCAGGCGGTTTGATCTCTATGGATATTTCTCAGCAGGTGACGGATGTCGGGGCAAGGGATGAGGTGACCCAACAACGCTCTTTCCAGACTCGGCAAATTCAAACGCGTGTCGCAGTGCGTTCCGGTGAGTCCATCGTCCTAGGCGGTTTGATCCGTGAAAATGACAGCAACACGCGTAGCGGTTTGCCAGGGCTTGCAGACGTCCCATTGTTGGGTGCGCTGTTCTCTAATACGTCAAACCTGCGTGATCGCACGGAGCTGTTGGTGCTAATGACGCCCCGCGCCCTTGAAGACGATGATCAGCTGCGTTCGGCCAGTGCGGAGATGCGCGAACGCATGCGCTCCTTGTCCTTGCAGGCTCAGCCAATGAGTTTCCGCCCCCCAGATGCCCCGTTGCAGCCCTCGCGCTGAATGCGCTTGGCTGCTATGGCTCTAGCCAGCGTGGCGCTTCCCATATATAGATAGTCAATCAGGAGATTCTTTGCATGACAAAACCTGTTACCCGCCGTCATCTTGTCGTGACCCTGGCAGCACCTGCTGTGCTGGCGGTGCTTTTGGGCTGTACGGCCACTGGTGGCACAGTGGTGTCGGCCGAAGATGACCAGGCAGCACTTTTAACGCGCGCAAAAGCGTATTGGGGGCTCATTCAGAAAAATGACCGTGTAGGCGCTTGGGCCTATGAGGAGCTGTCCAAAGACCCGAATGCAACGCTCGAGGCCTACCTCAAGCGTGGTGGCATTGCTTTTGACGCCGTAGAGGTCCGTGGCGTACGCAGCATTGACGGCGACCGCGCACAGGTCAATGTGTGGATGCGCTACTCGTTGCCATTGCTGCGCGTGAAAAAGCAAGAGGCTGCCGCCGAAGACGAATGGCGCCGCATCGCTGGCGTGTGGCACCATGTGCAGCGCCGCAGTGTCATGTTTCCAACAGCCCAGTGATACTTCGTTGTTTGAGTGCAACAAACGAACGTGCAGTGGGTTTCTCGTGGAAATAGGTTGAAAAAATCAAAGGTATCAGTATAAGATTGCATCAACCCAAACGGAGTACGGATGGGTTGCAGATCCCGCACAGGGTGGGAAAGCTTCCTTCAATTATCTAAGGACTGAGAAGATGAAAAAATTTGCAATGGCAGCCGTTGCAGCCGCTGCGCTGAGTGCTGGTGTGGCGCAGGCGTACACCGTGGGTACGTTCAGCAATGGTTTCGTGGTTCCTAACGTGATCCACAACGGCGACACCGATACCACTGCTGTGGGTATCATCAACCAAACCGGCGGCGTTGTTCCCGTGTTCTGGACGTTCTTCGATGCGAACTCCAACCACGTGACCGATGGTTGCTTTCCCTTGACCAACAAGGACTACGAGCCCTTCATCTGGTCGCAACAATCCGGTACCGGCTTGGCTGGCACTCGTGGTTACCTGGTGTTCGCTGTGGGTGCCAACACCGTTGGTACTACCACTGCAGCTAACGCTTGTAATGTGGCTAATGCCGCTGGTGGCATGGGTGTGGGTGCTATTGGTGCCAATGCTTTCCAAGTGAACACTGCCGCGCAGGACGTTGCATTTGTTCCAGTTATCGACGGCCCTCTGACCTTGGCGACAGGTTCCGATCTGACGACCCTGGGCCCGCTGAACCTGCTGGCTGTTTCTGGTGCGCGTGCTGTGCCCGTTGGTCCAAACGCTACGCCTGCTTTCAGCATGCGCTACGCAGTTGACGGAACTCTGGATGCTGGTCTGGAAACCCGCATTGTGGTGTGGTCGACCGGTGATCACCGTGGTACCCACACGGTTAACATGTACGACGCGGCTCAAAACCGTAAGTCGGTGAACTTCGCTCTGGCTGAAGCCGAACTCTCGTTCTTCAACCCAGAAACGATTCCTGGCCGTCCTGCCAACTTCACCGATGGTTTCATCGAGTGGAGTCCAGTGGCAGCGCCTGCAGTGGGTGCTCCTTCTTCCGGCACCCTGTACACCCTGGGTGGTTCCGTCTTCACGTACAGCCTGATCAGCGCACCTGCTTTCGGTGCTGTGCAATCGGTTCTCGGTTCGCACAACTAATATTTCTTGATGCATGTGGCACCTCGGTGCTGCATGCAGCAAAAGAAATAAAACTTGGCAACATCCTTTGGGTGTTGTCAAAAAAATGGCGCCAAACTGGCGCCATTTTTTTTGCTTGTGGAGTTTTCATGAAATTGTCACGTTCTGTTCACTTTTGCTGGTTGGGTGTGGTGGCGTGCCTAGTGATGATTGCGGGTTGTCAGATGCAGCCAGTCGCGGGTGCGGGGGCCGTCGCATCCCCGGCCGTACAGGCGCCCCAAGGTGGGATCGACCGTATCAAGATTGAAGCCCCCATGGTGTGGGGGGGGGAGGCGCGTTGTTTTGCTGCTATGGGTTGCCGCCTCGTAATGATTGAGCACGAGGAAGGGAAGGTGGCCTTGCACAAAATTGATGGCAGAACCTCGCGTTTGTTGGATCGTCAAACGGTGGCGTATCACCCGGACTCTGCGATCTGGCTGTCAGACAGCTTGGTCGCAGCGGCGGTGGAGGCCACAGGCAGTTTGGATATCTTTCGCATTGAGGGTGAGCGCATGGTGCGTGTCCACCAGGCGGTCGTGGGTTTTGCGCCGCGAGATGTGATTCTGGTCAACGCCTCGCAAGGGCAGTACAAATTCCTGGCGACGCCTTACAGTGGTAAGGAAGTGTCGTGGATCGACTGGCATGAGGACAATCGCCAGGCCGCTACGTCAAAAAAAACCCGCTGGTGCGAGGCTCCGTGGCATCCAGTGCGCGTGAGCAAACTTCCTGGCACACAAGGGGGGGGTATTGCGGTGGCGTGTCTGGATGATCGCAAAGTAGTGGCGGTGTCTGATGCGGATTTGCTGGCAACACCGCGTGTTCTCGCAAGCTTTGCTGCCATCGCACGCCAAGCCCGGCCGTCACCGTCGGGCCATTGGCTGTATGTGTCGTTGGAGACGGGTTCGCGCAACGCTCGCATCAACATGCAAAGCGGGGAACTCCAATGGATCCAGTCCCCTCTGACCGGCAGTGTTTCGGTAGCGCCGTTGTCCGACGATCTCGTGGTTTGGGGTGAAGATGCAAAGCTTTATCTGCAGCGTCTTGATGCCGACGCCAAGGTGCTGGAAACGCGGTGGTTGAAGACCGGTGGGTTCTCCACCGGCTTGCAACTGATTGATCTGGATGGTGATGGTGAGCGTGATCTGGTAGTGCTCAACTCGGTGGATGCCGTGGTGGACGTAATTTACGGCCCACTGTGGGACCGTGCGGCTGAGCGCCTTTGAGTATGTGTTCTTCTTAAATATTGCTATGAGTCATTTTTCGCAGAACTTGAATTGGCCCCGCGCTTTTGTTGCTGTTGCTCTGGCAGTCGCAGTCTCTACGGCTGGGGCTGGGGAGGCGCTGGTGCGCTTTGCCAATGGTGAAACCATTACCAAGGCTGATTTGTCCGTGTATCTGGACCGTCGAGTGGATTTGCGCTCCACCAGCCGGAACGTCTGGGGTGTGCAAACCACCTTGCGGGAAATGGCCTTGGTCCGGGCATTAGCGTTGGAAGGTACCGCAATGGGCCAGCCCCGAGAAGAGGGCAGGGAGGCGCAGCGTTTTGATGATGTTTATGCCCAGGCTGTGTATACCAAGCTCGCGCCAGCCTGCAAGCCTCCGGCGGACGAAACTGCCGCTCGCCAGTTCTTCCAGGATCATCCCCAGGCTTTTAGGGTGCCTCCCATGGCGCGGTTGAGTCGCGTGATTCTCCCGGCTTCTGAGTCCCTTGAGGGTGAGCCCGCAGCGGCATGGTTGATGAAGCAAGCCCAGGCAGTGGCCTCCGGTGCAAAATCGTTTGACGATTTGGCCAAGCAGGCGGAATCCGTGTACAAGCTTGATGCCCAGGGAGATCTGGGTTGGGTTACCCTTTTTGAAGAAGACGCTAGCGTCCTGCGTGTGCTGGCCACTACCAAGCAGGGTGAAATGGTAGGTCCAATTCGGGAGGGTGATTTTGCCTATCTCTTTAAAGTAGACGAAAAACGTGAAGGCCGCCAGCTGGCCTGGGGTGATGTGGCGGTTTCCGTGCCCACCCGCGCAGTCACTTACTGCCGCCAAGAGGGAAGCAAGAAAGTCCGGGAGGATCTTTTCAAGAAGTACGGGGTGGATTTGGATGGTGCTGCGATCAGGGCCATGTTCTCGAAACAGTCTGCAGCAAATTAGCGGGCGTCCGGAGCCTTGGGGGTTGGCGGGCACGGCTGATTACAAAGGGTGCACAGTACAATGGCAGGTTTTGCGGATCGCTAGGCCTGTCGCCCTGAGTCGCTGTCAGGCGCAGGGCATATGACGCCGTACCCTGAGCGAGCCCTTGCTGCACCTAGACAATGACTGAAATACGCGCCTCCGTGTTGATCCCCGTCAAGAACGGAGGGCCCTTGCTGGGTGAAGTGCTGGATGCTGTGCTCTCGCAGCAAGCACCTTGGCCATTCGAGGTTATCGTGGTGGATTCCGGTTCATCCGATAATTCTGTGGAATGTGCCCGGCAGCGTGGTGTTCGTGTAGAGACCATTCCTGCTGCAGAGTTCGGCCACGGCCGTACCCGCAATCTACTGGCTTCCATGGCAAGGGGGCAGTTTCTGGTGTTTATCACGCAAGACGCGCGACCTGCGGGCCCCAAATGGCTGTATAACATGGTGCAGGGCTGCGATGCTGAGCCAGGCGTCGCGGGGGCTTTTGGTCCTCATCGAGCCCATCCCCAAGCGCGGCATGTTACGCACTGTGAGCTGAATCAGCATTTTGCCGGCTTTGGTGACAAGCTGTCTGTGGTTCGCCTTGAAGACCCCGCCCGGTTTGCCAGAGATCCTGGTTATCGCCAGTGGCTGCACTTTTTCTCCAGCAACAATTCATGCATTCGCCGCTCGGTGTGGGAGCAATTGCCTTTGCCAGAAGTGGCATTTGCAGAGGACCAGACATGGGCGCTGCGCGCCATTGAGGCGGGGCACGCGAAGGCCTTTGTGCCAGATGCGGTGGTCTACCATTCGCACGATTTCGGTGTGTGGGAGACGTTGCAGCGCAATTTTGACGAAGCACGCTCATTCCATCTCTACTTTGGCTATCGCATTCAGGACAGCTTGGCGCAGGCTTTGAAGTCTGGTCTGTACTTGGCTAAGCGGGATCTTGGCTGGTTGCGCAGCGGGGGGCTGCAGGGCTGGCGCCTTTGTAAAAATGCGATTTACATGGGCTTCATTGAAATGGCGAGGGTTTCGGGACAATACCTGGGCACGCACCATGACCGTTTGCCCGCTTGGCTGCTGCGCTCGGTGTCGCGCGATGAGCAATTGCAGCGTGCGGGAGCTGTCTGACCATGGCGTTGAATCTGTCCAAGAAGATTTGGCGTGTGAAAGAAATGGCGCGCAAGGAAGGCGTTTTTGCCGCCCTGCGTGCTGTGGTGCGTCGCCTGCGCCAAGGCCCAGGGAGGTATGTGGATGTCTTTCGCCACTACGACTTTGCCCTGCCTTATGTCTTGCCTGCCCAGTCGGGTGAGGCCAAGCCGGGCACCTTGCTGTGGTTCATTCCTGACTTCAATGTCGGGTCCGGTGGCCATCTGAACATCTTCCGCACCATCTGGCATCTGGAGCAGATGGGCTACACCTCCAGTATCGTGATCGGCAAGCCCGTCATGCACCACGATGCGCAGGAGGCCCGCGAGGCCATTCGGAAGCACTTCTTTCCGCTTCAGGCGCAGGTGTTGTTGGGTCTTGAAGATCTGCCGCCGTGCGAATTCTCCGTTGCTACGGGATGGGACACTGCCTACACCGTACGCGCCTTTACGGGCGCGAAGCACAAGCTCTACTTTGTACAGGACTACGAGCCGCATTTTTACCCCGTCGGGTCGGAGTCGGTCCTGGCACAGAATACTTACAGCTTTGGATTTTTCGGCATCACGGCGGGCGGCTGGCTGGCCAGCAAGTTGGCGAACGAATATGGCATGACCACCCACCCGGTAGGTTTTGGAGTGGAACTAGAGCGTTACCGGCGCTTGCCGCGCAGGGAGCCGGAAATTCGCCGGGTTTTCTTCTACGCGCGTCCCCCCACGCCCCGCAGGGCGTTTGAGTTAGGACTTCTGGTGCTGAATGCAGTGTGGGAGCGAATGCCCGACGTCCAGTTCGTACTGGCAGGCTGGGACACGGCTGGCTATCACATTCCGTTTCCACACCTGGGGTGTGGAACCGTGGCGCTCGATGATCTGCCGGATCTCTACAGCCAGTGCGATGTGGCGCTGGTTCTGTCGCTCACGAATGCATCGCTGTTGCCCCTGGAGTTGATGGCTTCGGGTTGTGCTGTGGTTTCGAATCGGGGGCCCAATGTGGAATGGCTCCTCAATGAAGACGTGGCCGCTTTGGCGGAGTCTTCGCCCGAGGGGTTGGCGGATGCAGTCTGTGACTTATTGCAGAACGATGAACGGCGCCATGCCTTGAGCGCGCGGGCCGAAAAGTTTGCGCGGGCGCAGACTTGGGACATGGTTGCGAAGGACTTTGTAGCAGCCCTGCTGCACGCGCGCACCCAGCAGCAAGTGGAGGCTTCCTGATGCGTTGCGCGATTCTGGGAGGTGCTGGGTTTCTGGGGCGCCATATTGGGCGTGCCATGGCGTCGGAAGGCGCAGAGGTGTGGTCGGTAGACCGGTCATTGTCGGCTGCGGGTAGTGCTCCCTGGCTGGCGGGAGAGGTGCAGGCAGATTGTTTTGACCTGCCCTCCTGGTGGGATGTGGTGGGGGGGGCAGACGTGATTGTTCACCTCGCTTCCTCCACGGTGCCGGCCACGGCCAGTGAGGACCCCATCCAGGATGTCCAGACCAATCTGGTGGGAACCTTGCGCCTTCTTCAGGAATTGCGCAAAAAGGCCGCGCGCCCCAAGTTGCTGTTTGCGTCATCCGGTGGGGCGGTGTACGGGCGGCCGCAGTATGTGCCTTTGTGTGAGGCCCACCCCACCATGCCCATGGGGGCCTACGGCGCCACCAAACTGGCGATTGAGCACCACTTGCGCATCGAAGAGGCACAGCATGGCCTGCCATGCCGGATTCTGCGTTTGAGCAATCCCTACGGTGAGTGGCAGCAACCCCATGGGGTCCAAGGTGTGATTGCCGTTTTTGCACACCGTGCGCTCAATGCGCAACCGCTGGATGTGTGGGGGGACGGGTCCGTGGTGCGCGATTTTGTTTACGCTGCGGATGTGGGATATGCGTTCGCAGCAGCGGCGCGCCATGAGGGGGAGACCCGGATATTCAACATTGGCGGTGGTGCAGGGCACAGCGTCAACGATATTGTGCACACACTGGAGCAGTTGTTGGGGCATGCCGTAGAACGGCGTGTATTCCCTGCGCGTGCTTTTGACCCACCGGTCAATGTGTTGGACATTCAGCGTGCCCAGAACGAGCTGTTCTGGAAGCCGACGATGGCTTTCGAGGACGGGGTGGCCAAATCGGTCGAATGGTTGCGGACGGTAGCATGACGCGCCCTGTTTCCCATTCCACTGGGGTCTCATCGGCAGCGCCGCGCAATGCGCGCCAGTTGTGGGTGCTTTGGCGGTACTGGATGGTGCGCGAGTTCAAGACGCGCTATGCCGGTTCGGTATTGGGTTTTGCCTGGGCTTTTGTTCAGCCCGTAGCCACGCTGGCTATCTTCTATGTTCTTTTTGGCTTGGTGCTGGCGGTGCGGGTGCCCGGGCTGGACGTGAACAATGGGTATCTGCTGCACCTTCTGGCAGGGCTTGCAGTCTGGCTGCCCTTTACCGATGCCATTGGCCGGGGGGTTGGGTCTTTGGCGGCGTACGAGGATTTTCTGCGCAAGCAGCCTATGCCTGCGGAGATACTGCCCGCAGTGTCCGTTGGCGGCAGCCTGCTCGTTCTGGGTATTGGCTATGCGCTGTTGATTGTCTTGTCGGTGGTGCAGGGTGTGGGGCCTTACGCGTCACTGGCTTGGCTACCGATTCTGGTGCTGGCCCAGATTGCGCTGACCTTTGGTCTTACGTTGCTGCTGAGCATGGCCCACTTTCTGTGGCGTGATGTGGGCTCCATGGTGGCCTTCGCGCTACAGCTCTGGTTCTACCTGACACCTGTCGTATACCCCCTGTCCCAGGTGCCGGAGAAATTCCACAGCTGGTTCCTTTTCAACCCCGTAGCGTGCCTGGTCCTGATGGTGCAGAGCACTGTATTGCATATGCCGGTACCGCCGGGAACCCCCGTGGCCTTGGCCGTATGGGTGTTGTTGCTGGGTGGAGGGGGGTGGTGGTTCTTCCGCTCCATGAAGTCTGCACTGGGCGAGGCCTTGTAAAGCCATGACGATCCGCTTTGAAGGCATTGAAAAGACCTATATGGTCTACAGCCGTCCGCAGGACCGGCTTTGGGAGTGGGTGACGCGTAAGCAGCGCCACCGTATACATGTCGCTTTGACCGGGGTGGATTTTGAGGTGCAGGCCGGCGAAACGTTTGGCCTCATCGGTGAAAACGGTGCGGGCAAAAGCACCTTGCTGAAAATCGCGGCAGGCACCATCCGTCCCACCCGTGGGCAGGTGTTTCAAGAAGGCCGCGTTGCCGCGTTGCTGGAGCTTGGCGCGGGGTTTCACCCGGAGGAGTCCGGCTACGACAACATCCGCTTCATGGCCGCGTTGCATGGGCTGGAGGGCACCGCCATGGAGGACTTCATTGTCCGTGCCACTGCGTTCTCGGAGTTGACCAAGGAGACGCTGGAGCGGCCGGTGAAGACCTACTCATCGGGCATGTTCATGCGGCTGGCTTTTGCCGCTGCGACGGCCATCGATCCGGATGTATTGATCGTGGACGAGGCGCTCTCCGTGGGCGACCTGCATTTCCAGAAGAAGAGTCTCAATCGTATTCTGGAGCTTCGTGAGCGAGGCGCCACGGTGCTTTTCTGTTCCCACAACCTGTATCAGGTACGAAGCCTCTGTCAGCGGGCGGCATGGATACACGGTGGTCGCGTGCAAGCGATCGGAGCGACCGAGGACGTGGTGACCGCCTACGAATCCCATGAGCGACGCAGGTATGCCCACCTGCGCGTCGAAGCCCATGAGGCTGCAAAAAAGGATGAAGCGGCGCAGCCCGCAGCGGCGTCTTCGTCGGGAGCACCGCTGGTAAAAATCGCAGGCCTGACGATCGAAACGGGGGACGGCATCAACCCTGCGCAGGTGGATTCGTTTCAGGATCTGTCGGTAGAGATCGAGATCGAGTCCTATGCTGACGCGCCGTTTCATGTGTTGTTTGCAATTGTTCGCCCGGACAAGGACAACGTTTTTGGCACGAGCACGCAGTTTCGTGCCGAGGGTAAGCCGCTGCAGGGCACTGGCAGCCACCGCATTCGCGCCAGGTTCCCACGCTTACCGCTCCTGTCGGGTGAATACCTCTGGAGCGTCTATGTCCTGGATGATTCAGGTATCCAGGTGCTGGACATGGCGGAACTTATCCAGCCCTTTACCGTGCTGAACCAGAAGCACCGGGAGTTTGGTGTTGCCTGGCTGGAACACGAATGGGTGCTGGTGGAATGACGCGAGCCTGGTCTCTGGACCTGCTATTCCCTTTCATTGCCCGGCTGCCTACGACCCTGCCCTGGCGGCTGGCCGGGCGGATAGGGCGGGAATCAGCTGCGGAGCGCGAGCACCTGCTGCGCTGGCTCGAAAGCTTGTTTGTCCGGGTCTTCCCGCAAGCCACGGGGGGGCAGCATGCGCAATGGGCTCGTGCCCACTTGGACATGTTAGCGCAGGAGATGGTGGATGCCATGGCCTTCAGCCGCCTGGGCCGTTCCGGAGGGCCGACCATTGATCTGCAAGGTGCCGAGTTTGCCAAAGGCCTGGCTCGCCAAGGCAAGGGCTTCATACTGGTTCTCAATCACTATGACCGGCTTCTGACGGCCCCGGTTGCTTTGGCGAGGGAGGGTGTCGCCACCAATGTTCTGACCATGCCGGTCTTGGACAACCCGGAGCTTGAGGCTGCGCAGCGCCGTTTTTTGCTGCGAAAAATTCAAGGCTATACCGAGGTGACCGGTGGAAAATGGCACACCACGAGTGAAGGGCTGCGCCCGGTGCATGAAAGCCTGCGGGCGGGGCAAGCGTGGGTGATTCTGGCTGATGCATGGCGACCTGAGTTTGGCCGCTTGCGTGGTAACCCTTTTCTGGGCGGAAACCTGAGTCTGCCCACAGGTATTGAGCGTCTGGCGCAATCCACGGGCGTTCCGCTGCTGCATGCTGTGACTTATTCCCGACGCCCTGACCATCTGGAGGTTGTCGTCGAGCCATTGCCGGAAAATCCCAGGCAGGCGATCGATAGAGTCATCCAGCGGCTGGAGCAGGATGTTCTGGCCCGGCCTTGGGCATGGTGGCAGTGGGGATTGTGGGATCAGATGTGGCAGCCCGAACCGGCGCCAAAGGCGGAGGGAAATGCATGACCAATATTGAGCGATACGACTACGCATTCGACCCGGATGGTGAGGAGTGGGCCGCTCGGTTGCTGCGCCGCGTACCACCAGGTGGCGGCTCGGTCTTGGAGCTTGGGCCGGGCCCTGGCGCCATGACCCGTGTTCTCCTGGCTCGGGGCTATCGCGTCACGGTGGTGGAAAACGACCCCGAGGCGCTGGAAGTGCTCAAGACACTGGACGTGGAGGTCATCCCTGGAAATCTGGACAACACCGACTGGCTGGATGCGCTCAAGGGTCGGCAGTTTGATACGGTGATGGCGTGTGATGTGCTGGAACACCTCAGAAAGCCCGAGGATGTGCTGCAGCGGTTGAGTGAGTTGGTCGCTCCCATGGGCTGTCTACTGATTTCCGTTCCGAACATCGCCTATGCCGGGGTTCTGGCTTCTATGCGAAGCGGCATCTTTGACTATTCCGACAAGGGCCAACTGGACAGGACCCATGTCCGTTTCTTTACCAAACGCAGCATGGAGAAGATGTTGCTGGACTGCGGATGGGCTCCCCGGGTCTGGGAAGCCAATAGGGTACCCGTTGAATGCAGCGAATTCGCCGGCTACTGGAGCGCCCTGTCGGGCGACCAGCGCCAGGCGTTGTTGGCTGGGTGGCAGGACTTTGACGTCTACCAGTGGATGGTGGTGGTCACGCCTTCTGTGGATGCCCCAACGTGGGAGCTGAAAGAGGCTCGGGGCATGGCGGAAAGCTTGCGCGACGAGTTGCAAGCACTGACGGTGCTGCACCAGCGCGAACGAGCTTCGTTGCTGGAGCACCAGAAGGCCTTTGCGGAAGCCAAGGACCTCATTGGGAAACTCCAGCAAGAGATCAATGAGTTGCGCACAGAGGTGGGTTCGCTGCGATCCGAAAAGACACTGGTGGAGTCTGAGCTTGCGACCACGCAAATAGCGTTGCAGGCCAGGACGGCGGAACTGAACGATCGCGCATGGCGCAGCCGTTGGCGCAGGCTCATGGGCTCGCATCACAGCCGGTGAACATGACGGACATGCTGCTGGGAATTCCTGCTTTCACGGCGTCACACGCAGGTGTGGATCGCATGGGCGCCGAATGTCGGATCGACCCGTCCGTCTCGGTCATGCGTTTCGGCCAGCGCTCCGATGTCTTGTGCCTGGCCGACGGGGTCAGTATCTATGCCCAGACACGGCTGGTGCTGGGCGATGTGGTAGCAGATCCCTGCGTGGGTATCCGCATCGGAGCCCGTACCATCGTCAATGTGGGAGGCTACCTGTCGGGTGAAGGTGGCCTGGAGATTGGTGAGGATGTCCTGATTGGCCCCCATGCCAAGCTGCTGTCTGCCGGCCATGCCATCGATGGGGGGGATGTGGTGATTGCGCGCAACCGAATCACCCGGGCAAGAATCGTTGTGGAAGACGGCGCCTGGATCGGTGCTGGCGCGATTGTTCTAGAGGGCGTGACGATTGGCCGTGGCGCGGTCGTGGCAGCCGGGGCGCTGGTACGACAGGATGTCCCGGCGGGCATGGTGGCTGCAGGTATGCCCGCCCGGCTGATCCGTTCAAGGCGGGGGGAGGCATGGCCGGAGCCTGAGCCCGAGGCAGCGGCCTCCTGGTTTCAACGGGTCGGTGCTGGGCTGAAAAGTTTCTTTCGCGAAGGGCGCGAGGTCAAATGAGAACCATGAGTCTGTTTTGGAAGGAGTCTGACGAGCGCGACCTCCCATCGCTTGGGACGGTCATGCGTGGTGTCATGCTCTTGGTTTTTCTGCTTGGGGGATGGTTGCCATCCTCCTGGGCGAACCAGGTGTGGGAGTTTGTGGATGGGGAGGGCGTAACCCACATCGGCAATGTGCCTCCTTCGGCGGCTACGCGGGGTGTGATCTGGCTCAGCCGTGTGCCTCCCGCCTCGGTGGTGAAGGGCAAGGATCGCAGCCCCTCTGCACTGCAGTTTCCAGGCTATGACGACGTCAAGCAGCACCTGGAAGCGGCGGCGGTGGCGCAGTCGCTGGACCCCGCATTTGTGATTGCCGTCGCGGCAGCAGAGTCGGCCTTCAATGTGAAAGCCGTTTCGCGCAAAGGTGCGTTGGGGCTGATGCAGGTCATGCCGGCAACGGCTGAGCGTTATGGGGTTGCAGCGCGCCCTTCGTCAGACGGAGAGCATGCCGCGATGGAACCCAAAGTGAATGCGCAGATTGGCACCCGCTACCTGGCCGATCTGCTGCGCATGTTCGATGGCGACAAGGAACTGGCGCTGGCGGCGTACAACGCAGGGGAAGGTGCCGTGATCAAGTATGGTCGGCGCATCCCTCCGTATCCCGAAACGCAGCAGTACGTGGAAAAGGTGATGCGTTTTTACCGTGGCTTGCTTCGGTAGTGGCCCCGGGTTCTGACCGCATGAACCTCTCCATGGCCCCCTCGGGGTTGTCGGGGGGACGGCCTGATTCAGGCTCGGACCTTCGTGGTGGCGTCTTGCCAGGTTCTCCTCACATGGCATCCTTGCAGCATGCCAACAGCCCCAGCCCGCTGGGATGGGGCTGCGTGGATAGCGCTTTCTTACAGGCACTGGGACCGAGTGCGGGTACCATCGGCCGCTCATGATCTGGTTATCTGTGGTGGCATTCATCGTTGCAGCGTTGGCGGCAGGGTTCATCGTGCGGTGGATGCACAGCCACGCTTCCGTGTACGGCAACGGCATGCCCCAACGCTTTCATCTGGGGGACGTTCCCCGCTTGGGGGGCGCCGCACTGCTTCTGGGCATTGGGTGCAGTTGGGGCCTTGGTGTTCTTCAATCTACCCATTGGGGTGATCCTGGCTCGCTGAAGCTCGGAGCTTGGGTGGGGGGTTGGCTGGTGGCCTTGCTGCCCGCCGCGCTGGGCGGCATTGCGGAGGACATGACCCAGCGCCTGTCCGTGCGTTACCGGTTGAGCCTGACCGGTGCATCCGGCGCTCTGGCGGTGATCCTGCTGGATCTGACCTTGCCGCGCATGGGGTGGCCCTGGCTGGATTCTTTGCTGGCCGCTGCTCCGTGGCTGGGCGTTGCGGTGGTTGTTCTGGCGGTTGCGGGACTTCCCCATGCATTCAACATCATTGATGGCTACAACGGCCTGGCGGGCATGGTGGCTCTGATCGTTTGCCTGGCGCTGGCCCATGTGGCCCTGCAGGTGGGGGACCGTGCGCTGGCTGCGCTGTTGGTGTCCACGGCGGCGGCGACGGGCGGGTTTCTGGTCTGGAACTACCCGCGCGGCATGCTGTTCGCGGGGGATGGCGGTGCCTACGTGTGGGGCGGCGTGATCGCCCTGGCCAGCATTTCCCTGGTGCAGCGCAACGCCGATGTTTCGCCCTGGTTCCCCATGCTTTTGTTGATCTACCCCGTATGGGAAACGATCTTCTCGATTTACCGCAAGACCGTGCGGGGCGTTTCCCCCGGCGTGGCCGATGCGCTGCACTTCCACCAATTGATTTACCGTCGCATTGTTCGGGGTGTCTTCCATGACGATGAATCGCGCAGGGTGTTGATGCGCAATAACCGCACATCCCCCTACCTGTGGGGCTTCACCTTGCTGACGGTGGTGCCTGCGGTACTGTTCTGGAGCAATACCCCGCTGCTGATGGCGTTTTGCGGCCTGTTCGTCATCAGCTATGTGATGGCCTACCTGGCCATTGTGCGTTTCAAGGTACCCAACTGGTTGCGCCACTGACGGCGGGTGCGCGGGCAAACCCAGCGCGCCGCGCGAATGCGGCACAATTTGCGCCTTACCGTTTTCTCTGGATGGCCCGCCTCCATGACCGACCTTCTTTCGATTGCCCCGCGCGACAAGGCTGAAATCCTGGCCCAGGCGCTGCCTTACATCCGCAAGTTCCATGGCAAGACCATGGTCATCAAATATGGCGGCAACGCCATGACCGACCCCGCGCTGCAGGCCGACTTTGCCGAGGACGTGGTGCTGCTCAAGCTCGTGGGCATGAACCCCGTGGTCGTGCACGGCGGCGGACCTCAGATTGAGACGGCGCTGAACCGCCTGGGCAAGAAGGGCGAGTTCATCCAGGGCATGCGCGTGACCGATGCTGAGACCATGGAAGTGGTCGAGTGGGTGCTGGCCGGCGAGGTGCAGCAGGACATCGTGGGCCTGATCAACCAGGCCGGCGGCAAGGCCGTGGGCCTGACGGGGCGCGACGGCGGCATGATCCGTGCGCAGAAGCTCAAGATGGTGGACAACAAGAACCCGTCCATCGAGCACGATGTGGGGCAGGTGGGAGACATCGTCTCCATCGATCCGAGTGTGGTCAAGGCGCTGCAGGACGACGCCTTCATCCCCGTCATCAGCCCCATCGGCTTTGGTGAGAACAACGAGAGCTACAACATCAACGCCGACGTGGTGGCCAGCAAGCTGGCCACGGTGCTGCAAGCTGAAAAACTGATGCTGTTGACCAACACGCCCGGCGTGCTGGACAAGGCGGGCAATCTGCTCACAGACCTGACGGCCCGCGAGATCGACGCGCTGTTTGCCGACGGCACCATCTCTGGCGGCATGCTGCCCAAGATTGCGGGAGCGCTGGATGCTGCCAAGGCCGGCGTGAACGCAGTGCACATCATTGATGGGCGTGTGCCGCACGCCATGCTGCTCGAAATCCTGACCGACCAGGCCTACGGGACCATGATTCGTAGCCATTGAAATGGTCCATCCCTCTGAGTCGCTTCGCGCCTTCTCCCTGCTCTCGCTTCGCGGGGTGGGTGACGTCGCCAGCGCCAGTACAAGGTATTGGGGGGCCTTGCGCGGCGGCCGCCGGATGAGGCTGCGCCAGCCTATCGGGCATGCTGCTATGCACAGCGAACAAGTGGGTTGATATGCGACTCTTGCTGGTCGAAGACGATGTGATGGTTGCCAGCGGCATCAAGCTGGGGTTGACTGACGCGGGGTACGCCGTGGACTGGGTCGGAAGCGGTGAGCGCGCCGAAGAGGTGCTGCGCACCGAGTCGTTCGACGCGGCCATCATCGATATCGGCCTGCCGGCTATGGACGGGCTGGAACTCACCCGCCGCCTGCGCCGCCCTGATATGGCAAGCCCCGCCCTGCCGGTACTGATCCTCACCGCGCGCGATGCACTGCACGACCGCGTGCAGGGGCTGGACCTCGGGGCCGACGACTACATGGTCAAGCCCTTCGAGTTGCCTGAACTGCTGGCACGCCTGCGCGCCCTGCTGCGCCGCTCGCAGGCCGCGACCACAGCGGTGTTGAGCTTTGGCCCGCTGGAGCTGGACACGGCTGGCCGCCGCGCCAGCATCCGCACCGGGGACGGGGAGCAGGTCATTGAGCTCGGTCCGCGTGAATGGACTGTGCTGGAGTACCTGCTCATCAATGCCCCCAAGCCTGCCAGCAAGGACAAGCTTCTGCAGGCTCTGACGGGTTGGGACAAGGAGATCACGCCCAACGCGGTGGAGGTCTACGTCTCCCGGCTGCGCGGCAAACTGGAGCCGCATGGCGTGGCGCTGCGTTCGATCCGCGGGTTCGGCTATCGGCTTGAACTCCAGGCCGCCTGAGCGGAACCGGCCTGGCTGAAGCCGTCGGTAAGGATCATGATGACGCCGCCGGACCGAGCCATCCCTTCCCCACGCCCCGGCCTGCGTGCCATGACCTCCGACCTGCGCAATCGGCTGCTGATCTTGCTGGTGCTGCCTTTGTGCGCGCTGGCTCTGGTGGGCGTGTGGCTCGACTACCGCTCGGCCGACGAGGCCGCCGGGCGGCACGACCAGCGGCTGCTGCGGCTGTTGCCCGCACTGGCAGATTCGGTGCTGGCCCCGTCCATCCGTGACCACGAGCCGCCCTTGCTGCTGCTGGCGCCTCCGGTCGAAGACTTTCTGCGCCAGAACACCGGGTTTGCGGGTTACAGCGTGCGCGACATCTCTGGACGCCTGCTGCTGGGCGACGACTGGGTGCACAGTGCCGTGCCCACCACCCATGCGCCCGAATTCCACAGCGTTGAGTTTGGCGGGGTGACCTATAGGGTGGCGGTGCAGCGTGGTCGCACCGGGGCTGGCGAACTGGTAGTGGCGCTGGCCGACGGGTCTGACCCGCGCCAGCAATGGGCGCAGCAGCTCCTGCTGCGGGTGCTGCTGCCCAACCTGGTGCTGGTGGCCGCCGCCGCGCTGGCCATCCACTGGGCTGTGGGCCGGGCCTTCAAACCGCTGGTGGACTTGGCCGAAGCGGTGGAGCACCGTTCGCCGCGTGACCTGAGCCCTATCGACGAAGCCTCGTCTCCCGCCGAGGTGCGCCCGCTCGTGCACTCGCTCAACCGCCTGTTTGCACTGGTCAATGCGCAGGCGGAAGGGCAGCGCCGCTTTGTGGCCGATGCGGCGCACCAGCTGCGCACCCCGCTGGCGGGCCTGCAGGCACAGGTCGAAGCCTGGGCCATGATGGCCAAGGCCGCGGCACCACCCCGGGTGTCCTTGTCAAATCTTGAGGGAAAATTGCCGCTAGCGCACGATGGGCAAGCGAAAGGTGCTATTGTTTTAGGAGTTGACCAGATCGAGAAGCTGCGCAATGCCACGCGCCGCACTTCGCAGCTTGCCCACCAGCTGCTGGCACTGTCGCGCGCCGATGCGCGCAGCCTGGACGCGCAGCCGCCCCAGCGCGTAGATCTCAAGGACCTGTGCGAAACCCTGCTGGAGACCTTTCTCGACCCAGCCACCGGCAAGGGGCTGGACCTGGGGCTGGAAGTCCAGCCCGTGCATGTCACCGGCCATGGCTGGCTGCTGCGCGAGTTGTTGTCCAACCTGGTGGACAACGCCATCAAGTACACCCCGGCGGGCGGCATTGTGACCATACGCTGTGGCATGCGCCAAGGGCGCGCAGGGCCGCCACGTGTGTTCATCGAGGTGGAAGACGATGGGCCTGGCGTGCCCGATGCCGAGCGAGGGCGAGTCATGCAGCGTTTTTACCGGGTGCCCGGTACGGTGGGCGAGGGCACGGGGCTTGGGCTGGCCATTGCCGACGAAATTGCGCGCGTGCACCGCGCTGCCCTCACGCTGGGCACCGGCCCGCTGGGGCACGGCCTGCTGGTGACTGTGGTGTTTCCGCTGTAAATCGGCGTAGCGGCAACTGCTCTCGCCCGTGCCCATGGGGCCGCCCCAGGGCCTGTGCGAGAATCATTTCCACACATGATTTACGCCCTGCCGCAGGCCGGTGCATGCCCACCTGGCATGTGAACCCGGCGCAGGGTGCCCTTGGCCGCATGGCCTTACCCCAGCCCTTGTCCCTGCATGTCTGAACTTTCGCCCCTCCCCGAGCCAGCCAGTACCGACGACGGGGGCGAAACTCCGGCTGCGCGCAAACGGCCCAAGCCGGGTGAGCGGCGCGTACAGATCCTGCAAGCGCTGGCGGCCATGCTCGAGCAACCCGGGGCAGAGCGCATCACCACCGCCGCGTTGGCGGCGCGTCTTTCAGTCAGCGAGGCCGCGTTGTACCGCCACTTCGCCAGCAAGGCGCAGATGTTCGAAGGGTTGATCGACTTCATCGAGCAGACCGTGTTCACCCTGGTCCAGCAGATTACCGGCCGCGATGTACCCGATCCGGACCAGTCTGCCGAAGTGGGCACGCGCCAGGCTGCGCGCATCGTGGCGTTGCTGCTGCAGTTTGGCGAGCGCAACCCCGGCATGGTGCGCGTGATGGTGGGCGATGCCCTGGTGTTTGAGCACGAGCGCCTGCAGCAGCGCATGAACCAGTTTTTTGACCGCATCGAATCCACCCTGCGCCAGTGCCTGCGCCCGGCGGTGGCGGGCTCTGCCACGCCCACTGTGGATGCCCAGGTCGCGGCCAGCGTGCTCACGGCGTTTGCCGTGGGGCGCCTGCAACGCTACGCGCGCTCGGGTTTCAAGCGCCTGCCGTCGGAACATCTGGAAGCCAGCCTGGCGCTGATCCTCTGATACCACCGCCTAGGTGCCGCCTGCCGTGGGCGGCCCCGTGGCGGGGGCGGAAGCGATGGGGTGGGGCAGAGGGTGGCACCGCCGCAACGAATGGTTTGGGTGGGCCTCCCTATTTTTTCCGGGGGTTTTGGTCGGGCGGAGAATTTGCTGCAGAATAGAACGAACGTTCGTTTTTATTTGCCCGCATGTCCGCCACCTCTTCATCCAGCCAGGTCACCCGCATCCCGCGCGCTCGCAGTGGTACCGGCCGTGCCTTGCAAAAAGGCCAGCAGACCAAGGCGGCCATCGTCGAGGCCGCGCTGGGCTTGGCCACGCACATCGGGCTGGAAGGCCTGTCCATCGGGGCGCTGGCCGATGTCACGGGCATGAGCAAGTCGGGCGTTTTCGCCCACTTTGGCTCCCGCGAAGAGTTGCAGATCTCCGTCATCCGCGAATACCACACCCGCTTCGAGCAGGAAGTGTTCTACCCCGCCATGTCCGCCCCCCGTGGCGTGGCGCGTTTGTCGGCGCTGTTCGACAACTGGATGAAGCGCACCTCCATCGAAATCGACTCGGGCTGCATTTACATCAGCGGCGCGGTCGAGTTCGATGACCGTACCGGCCCCGTGCGCGATGCGCTGGCCAGTTCGGTGCTGACCTGGCATGCCGCCATGCGCCGCGCCATCGAGCAGTGCAAGGAACTGGGCGAACTGCGTGCCGACACCAAGGAAGAGCAGATGCTCTTCGAGATCCACGGCCTGATCCTCGCGCTGCACTACGAGGCGCGGTTCCTGCAGACCCCGGGCTCCATCGACCGGGCTGTCGTGGGCTTTCACAACATTCTGGCGCGTTACAGCGCGCCGACAGCGGCAGCCAAGGCACCCACAGTGGCGCGCCGCAAAGTTTCCAACCAAACCACCACATCCAAGGAGTAAACCCATGCCTACCTATACGCCGCCGCTGCGCGACATGCAATTCGTCATGCACGAAGTGCTCAAGGTCAGTGATGAATTCAAGGCAATGCCACCCCATGCCGAGGTGGATGTGGACACCATCAACGCCGTGATCGAAGAAGCCGGCAAGTTCGCCGCCGAAGTGACCTTTCCGCTCAACATCAGCGGCGACACCGAAGGCTGCGTGCTCGACAAGGCCACGCACGAAGTCAAGCCCCCGTCGGGCTTCAAGGACGCCTACGCCAAGTACGTCGAAGGCGGCTGGGCGGCGCTGTCGTGCGACCCCGCCTATGGCGGCCAGGGCCTGCCCTTCGTGCTGAACCAGTGCCTGTACGAAATGATGAACTCGGCCAACCAGGCCTGGACCATGTACCCCGGCCTGTCGCACGGCGCGTACGAAGCCCTGCACGCCCACGGCACCGAAGAGCAAAAGGCCCTGTACCTGCCCAAGCTGACCAGCGGCGAGTGGACCGGCACCATGTGCCTGACCGAACCCCATTGCGGCACCGACCTGGGCCTGTTGCGCACCAAGGCCGAACCCCAGGCCGACGGCACCTACAAGATCACCGGCAACAAGATCTTCATCAGCGCCGGCGAACACGACATGACCGCCAACATCGTGCACCTGGTGCTTGCCCGCCTGCCCGATGCGCCCAAGGGCAGCAAGGGCATCAGCCTGTTCGTCGTGCCCAAGTTCAACATCAATGCCGACGGCTCGCTGGGCGACCGCAACCCCATCTTCTGCACGGGCCTGGAGCACAAGATGGGCATCCACGGCAACGCCACCGCGCAGATCGCCATCGACGGCGCCATCGGCACCATGGTGGGCCAGCCCAACAAGGGCCTGGCCGCCATGTTCGTGATGATGAACGCCGCCCGCCTGGGCGTGGGCAACCAGTCGCTCGGCCTGACCGAAGTGGCCTACCAGAACGCACTGGCCTACGCCAAGGACCGCATCCAGATGCGCAGCCTGTCGGGCGTGAAGGCCAAGGACAAGGATGCCGACCCCATCATCGTGCACCCCGATGTGCGCAAGATGCTGCTCACCGCCAAGGCGTACGCCGAAGGCGGCCGCGCACTGCAGATCTTCTGCACGCTGCTGCTGGACAAGGTGCACAGCCACCCCGATGAAAAGGTGCGTGCCGAATCCGAAGAGATGGTGGCGCTGCTCACCCCCATCGTGAAGGCCTTCATCACCGACAACGGCCACATCAGCACCAACGCGTGCATGCAGGTCTTCGGCGGCCACGGCTTCATCAAGGAATGGGGCATGGAGCAGTACGTGCGCGACAACCGCATCAACATGATCTATGAAGGCACCAACACCATCCAGTCGCTGGACCTGCTGGGCCGCAAGATCCTGGGCAACAACGGTGCCACGCTCAAGAAGCTGGGCAAGCTGATCGGCAAGCTGGTGGAAGAAGAAGGCGTGAACGAGAAGATGGCCGAGTTCATCAACCCCGTCGCCATGCTGGGCGACCAGATGACCAAGTTCACCACCGAGATCGGCTTCAAGGGCATGCAGAACCCCGACGAAGTGGGCGCCGCCGCCGTGGACTACCTGCGCGTGGCCGGCCACCTGGTGTTCGGCTACCTGTTCGCCCGCATGGCCCAGGTCGCCCTGCGCGAGATCGGAGCCGGCAACACCGACCCGTTCTACGGCGCCAAGCTGCAGACCGCGCGCTTCTACTTCGCCAAGCTGTTCCCCGAAACGGCGACGCTGATGCGCACCGCCCGCGCCGGCAGCAAGGTGCTGATGGACACCGATCTGGCCCTGGCCTGATCGGCGCCGGATGCGGATTTCAAGCCTTTTTGCCAGGGAGCGCAGATGTTCAAAGCGGTAGCAGCTATTGTTTTGGTAGCGGGTGCGCTACCGGCCTGGGCGCAGATGACGCCCGAAGGCCTGTGGCGCAACATCGATGACAAGACCGGCGAGGCCAAGGCCGAGATCCGCATCCGCGACATTGGCGGCGGCGTGCTGCACGGAGCGCTGGAAAAGCGCCTGTCCAAGGATGCCAAGCCCGATGAGGTCTGCGACGAGTGCTCGGACGACCGCAAGGGGAAGCCCATCCTCGGGCTGGAGATCATCCGTGGCGCCAAGAAGGCCGACGGCAAAGAGGTGTGGGAGGGCGGCAAGATTCTCGACCCCGAGAACGGCCGCAACTACACCCTGCGCATGACCCCCGTCGAGGGCGGCAAGAAGCTCGAAGTGCGCGGCTCGATCGGCCCGTTCGGCCGCACGCAAACCTGGATCCGCGTCCAGTAAACCCCATTCCCGTGGCCTTGCGCGCCCCCTGCGGTGTTGCGCAACGCCCCAACCAGGAACCCAACCTATGTCCCGATTCCAAGTGAAAAAAGTCGCCGTACTCGGCGCAGGCGTGATGGGCGCGCAGATTGCCGCCCACCTCGTCAACGTGAAGGTGCCCGTGGTGCTGTTCGACCTGCCCGCCAAGGAAGGCCCCAAGAACGGCATCGTCACCAAGGCCGTTGAAGGCCTGAAGAAACTCAAGCCCTCTCCCCTGGGCGTGGCCGACGACGCGGCGCTGATCCAGCAGGCCAACTACGAAGAGCACATGCACCTGCTCAAGGAATGCGACCTCGTGATCGAGGCCATTGCCGAGCGCATGGACTGGAAGCTCGACCTGTACACCAAGATTGCTCCCCATGTGGCCAAGCACGCCATCCTGGCGTCCAACACCTCGGGCCTGTCGATCACCAAATTGAGCGAAGTGCTGCCCGAGAGCATCAAGCCCCGTTTCTGCGGCATCCACTTCTTCAACCCCCCGCGCTACATGACGCTGGTGGAGCTGATCAACACCCCCACCACCCAGCCAGAAGTGCTGGACCAGCTCGAAGCCTTTGTGACCAGCGGCCTGGGCAAGGGCGTGGTGCGCGCGCACGACACGCCCAACTTCGTGGCCAACCGCGTGGGCATCGCGGGCATGCTGGCCACGATGAAGGAAGTCGAGAACTTCGGCCTGACCTACGACGTGGTGGACGACCTCACGGGCAAGAAGCTCGGCCGTGCATCCAGCGGCACCTTCCGCACCGCCGACGTGGTGGGTCTGGACACCATGGCCCACGTGATCAAGACGCTGCAGGACAACCTGAGCATTGAGACCGACCCGTTCTACGAAAGCTTTGGCACGCCCGCCGTGCTGAAAAAGCTGCTGGAGCTGGGCAACCTGGGTCAGAAGACCAAGGCCGGTTTCTTCAAGAAAGTCGGCCGTGATGTGATGCGTTTCGAGCTGGAAAGCGAAGAGTACGTGCCCGCCGGCCAGAAGGCCGACGAGGTGTATGCCCGCATGCTCAAGAAGCCCGCTGCCGAGCGCCTGCGCCTGCTGCGCAACGCCGAAGGCGCGCCCGGCCAGTTCCTGTGGGCCATTCTGCGCAACAGCTTCCACTACGCCGCCGTGCACCTGGCCACGATTGCCGACAACGCCCGCGATGTGGACCAGGCCATGCGCTGGGGCTTTGGTATGAAGCAAGGCCCCTTCGAGCTGTGGCAGGAAGCCGGTTGGCTCGAAGTCGCGAAGATGATCCAGGAAGACATTGACGCTGGCAAAGCGCTGTGCAAGGCACCGCTGCCTGAGTGGGTGTTCAAGGGCCCCGTGGCCGACGCCGGTGGCGTGCACACCGCGCAAGGTTCGTGGAGTGCATCGCAGAACAAGTTTGTGCCCCGCCGCCAGCTGCCCGTGTACGAGCGCCAGATCTTCCCCGAGGCCCTGCTGGGCGAAACCAGCCTGCCCGACTGGCGCACCGCCGGCACCACCATTGCTGAATCGAAAGCCCTGCGCACCTGGACGCTCGACGGCCAAGTGCTCATCGCCAGCATCAAGAACAAGATGCACGCCATCAGCCCCGAGGTGATGGAAGCGCTGATGGAAGCGCTGGAACTGGCCGAGTCTGAGTACCAGGGCATGGTCATCTGGTCTGGCGACGCGCCTTTCAGCGTGGGTGCGGATCTGGAAGCCACCATGCCCGCCTTCATGGTCGGCGGCGCCGATGCGGTGGAAAGCATCGAACAGGAGCTGCAAAACCTGATGATGCGCATCCGCTATGCGCAGGTGCCCGTCGTCGCGGCTATCCATGGCATGGCGCTGGGCGGCGGTTGCGAGTTGGCTGTGTATTCCGCCAAGCGTGTGGCCCACATGGAAAGCTACATCGGCCTGGTCGAAGTGGGCGTGGGCCTGGTGCCCGGCGCTGGCGGCCTGACCTACATCGCCCGCCGCGCGGCCGAGAACATGGCAGCTTCCACATCCAAGGACATCCTGCCTTTCCTGACCGAAGGCTTCACCGCCGCCGCCATGGCCAAGGTGGGCACCAGCGCTCTGGAGTCGCGCAAGCTGGGTTACTTGCTGGACAGCGACGTGATCGTGCCCCACAAGGATGAGCTGCTGTTCGTGGCCATCAACGAAGCCAAGTCCATGGCTGCGAGCGGATGGCGTGCACCGCACAAGCGCCTGTTCCCCGTGGCGGGCCGCAGCGGCCTGGCCACCATCAAGGCCCAGCTGGTGAACATGCGCGACGGCGGCTTCATCAGTGCCTACGACTTCAAGATCGGCGCCATGATCGCCGAGGTGGTCTGTGGCGGCGATGTGGATGCGGGTTCGATGGTGAGCGAGGAATACCTGCTCACGCTGGAGCGCAAGGTGTTCTGCCACCTGATCGCCCAGCCCAAGACGCACGAGCGCATCCTGGGCATGTTGTCCACCGGCAAGCCGGTTCGCAACTGATCCGGACGTCGATGGATAACCGGTAGACCGACATGAGCGAACACGCCCCCAACAAATTGCAGCGCTCGCTGATGCGCCTGGACGAGGCCCCCGCCTTCATGCGCGGGTTCGTGCAGAACATCATCCTGCGCCGGGCTGTGCCCTTTACCGGCACGGCCGGGGTGAAGTTCGTGTCGCTCACGCCTGAGCGGGTCGAAGTGCACCTTGCCAACGAGCACCGTGTGCAAAACCACATTGGTGGTGTGCACGCCTCGGCCATGAACCTGCTGGCCGAAACGGCCACCGGCATGGTCGTGGGCATGAACGTGCGCGACGACTGCCTGCCGCTGGCCAAGGAGCTGAGCATGGCGTTCAAGAAGCGCGCCACGGGCGGCTTGAAGGCCGTGGCCACGCTCACCGCCGAGCAGCGCGCCGCCATGCGGGCCAGCGACAAGGGCGAGGTGCAGGTGAAAGTCACCGTCACCGACGAAGCCGGTGTGGAGCCGGTCGAATGTGTATTTACGTGGGCCTGGGTTCCTTCCAGCCGCCCCCCCAAGAATTGAAGGAGTTTCACCATGGCTCAAAAACAAGTCCAGGACGCCTACATCGTCGCCGCCACGCGCACGCCCATTGGGCGCTCGGGCCGCGGCTATTTCAAGAACACCCGCCCCGACGATCTGCTGGTCGCCGCGATCAAGAGCGCCATGCTGCAGGTGCCCACGCTGGACCCCAAGGCGATTGAAGACGCCATCATCGGCTGCTCGTTCCCCGAAGGCGAGCAGGGCATGAACATGGCCCGCATCGCCGTGGGCCTGGCGTTTGACCACCCCGTGGGCGGCGTGACCGTGAACCGCTTTTGCGCATCGGGCATCACCGCGCTGCAGATGGCGGCTGACCGCATCCGCGTGGGCGAGGCCGACGTGCTGATCGCCGGCGGCGCCGAGTCCATGAGCCTGGTGCCCATGGGCGGCAACAAGCCCTCGTTCAACGCCGAGATCTTTGCGAAGGACGAAAACGTGGGCATCGCCTACGGCATGGGCCTCACGGCCGAAAAGGTCGCCCAGCAGTGGAAGGTGAGCCGCGAAGCGCAAGACGCGTTTGCCCTCGAATCCCACCTGCGCGCCATCAAGGCGCAAAAGGCCGGGGAGTTCAGCGACGAAATCACGCCCTTCGAAATCGTGGAGCGTTCGCCCAATCTCGCTACCGGCGAAGTGGTGGAAAAGCGCCGCACCGTGAGCCTGGACGAAGGCCCTCGTCCTGATACGTCCCTGGAAGGCCTGGCCAAGCTCAAGCCCGTGTTTGCGGCACGTGGCAGTGTCACGGCGGGCAACAGCTCGCAGACCAGCGATGGCGCCGGTGCCCTCATCGTGGCCAGCGAAAAGGCCGTGAAGCAGTTTGGCCTGACGCCCCTGGCGCGTTTTGTGAGCTACGCAGCGCGCGGCGTGCCGCCCGAGATCATGGGCATTGGACCGATCGAAGCGATTCCTGCGGCCCTGCGTTATGCGGGTCTCAAGAGCGATGACATTGGCTGGTACGAGCTGAACGAGGCGTTTGCGGCCCAGTCGCTGGCGGTGATCAATACGCTGGGCCTGAACCCTGCGAACGTGAACCCCATGGGTGGCGCGATTGCATTGGGGCACCCGCTGGGGGCGACGGGTGCGATCCGCGCAGCGACGGTGGTGCATGCGCTGCGTCGGCACAAGCTGAAGTACGGCATGGTCACGATGTGTGTAGGTACCGGCCAAGGCGCCGCCGGCATCATCGAAGCTTTGTGAGTTAGCTGGCTACTGCGCGGGCCATCTGCGTCGTTGGGCGGTGCTCGGAATCCTCACGTACAGGAAGTACGTTCCGGTTCCTGTGCTCCGTCCGCCTAGCAGCTGATCCCGCTCGCTACGCCCTTGAGGGTGGGGTATGAAGGCAGGGGGAAGTGCGGTGATAGACGTTGGTTGCTTTCACTGACCCCCCAACCCGTTCGGGCTGAGCCTGTCGAAGCCGGGGCCCATCCTCAGCGATAGTTTTCTTTTTCAAGCCGACGCAGATCGGTTTCGACACAAGGAGACAGACATGAACAAGCAAACCTTGCAGGTCAACGGTGCAGTGTCGCTGGCACTGCGTGTCTACGAACCCGAGGGCGCACCGCGCGCCAGCGTTGTCATCGGCGGCGCGATGGGGGTGCGGCAGTCGTTCTACGAGGCCTTTGCGCTGTGGATGGCGCAGCAGGGGTTTCGGGTCACCACGTTCGACTACCGGGGCCACGGCGATTCGCTGCAGGGCGCCATGCGCGATGTGAAGGCGGATCTGTTTGATTGGGCGCAGGACTATGAGGCGGTCATCACAGCCGCCAAGGCTGCGCTGCCGTCGCAGCCGCTGTATTTGCTGGGCCATAGCCTGGGCGCGCAGTTGCCGGGCTTGCTGAAAAAGCCCGAACAGGTGGCGGGCCTGCTCAGCGTGGCTGCAGGCAGCGGCTACTGGCGTGACAACGCGCCGCAGCTCAAGCGCATCGTTCCGTATTTCTGGTGGGTGCTGGTGCCGCTGGCCACGCGGCTGTGCGGGTACTTTCCGGGGCGCACGCTCAAGAAGGTGGGCGACCTGCCTGCTGGGGTGATCCTGCAGTGGCGGCGCTGGTGTCTGGACCCTGCTTACAGCGTGGGGGCAGAGGGGCCTGCGGTGGCGCAGAGTTATGGCGCGGTGCGGTTCCCGGTGCTGGCGCTGTCGATGGCGGACGACGAGCTGATGACCTTGCGCGGCACGCACAACCTGGTGAACCTGTACGCCAACACCGAACGCCGGGTGGAGAGCATCACGCCGGCCGACCTGCAGGTGCGGCGCATTGGGCACTTTGGTTTCTTTCGCGACCAATTCCGCCAAAGCCTGTGGCCGCGCGCAGCGGCTGCGCTGGCCACGCTGGGCGGCGGCGTGATGCCCCACGGCGAAGTCTCCGGTACGACGGCCTGAGCGGTCGTTTCGCGGCACACTTGCAGCATGACTTCCTCTTCATCCATTTCTTCGTCTGCGTCTTCGTCCTCCGCTACCCACCCGCTGGACGAGGCGCTGCAACTGACGGCCTCGTCCGCTGCGGCGGGCCAGTACGAAGGGCAGACCCATCCCGGTTACTGGAACATGGTGGGCCCGTTTGGCGGCATCACCGCTGCCACGCTGCTGCAGGCCATCTTGCAGCACCCCGATCGGCTGGGCGACCCGCTGTCGCTCACAGTCAACTACGCGGGCGCTTTGACCGCTGGTGCGTTCACGGTGCAGGCAACTCCTGTTCGCACCAATCGCTCCACCCAGCACTGGACGCTGTCGATCCTGCAGGCCGGTGCCGACGGCGCGCAGGTGGTCACTACCACGGCCACCGCCGTCACGGCCGTGCGCCGCGAGACCTGGAGCGTGGGCGATGTGCCCATGCCGCAGGTGCCCCCACCTGCAGAGCAAAAAGCCATCGTTGCCCCCTTGGGCGCTGTGGAGTGGCTCAACCGCTATGAGATGCGCCCCATCGCTGGCTTCATCCCGCGCACCTGGGACGGCAGCGGCGACCACAGCCTGACCCAGCTGTGGATGCGCGACACACCACCGCGGCTGATCGACTTCGTGGCGCTGTCCGCATTGGCTGATGTGTTCTTCCCCCGCGTGTGGCTGCGCCGTGCGCGCCAGGTGCCTGCGGGCACGGTGTCGATCACCGTGTACTTCCACGCCACGGCAGAGCAGCTGCAGACCACGGGCACGGGCTTCCTGCTCGGCCAGGCGCGCGGGCAGGAGTTCCGCAACGGTTTCTTTGACCAGACCGTGCAGCTGTGGAACGAGGCTGGCACCATGCTGGCCACCAGCCATCAGATCGTTTACTACAAGGAATAGGAAGTCGGTCTGTTGCCCTGTGCCGTACCGCATTCCTCTCGTCCCAATCCATCCGACCCGGAACCTCCATCACCATGACCGAAGCCACCCAAGACATCCTCGTCCACTCCGAAGCGGGCGTGACCACCATCACCTTCAACCGCGTGGACAAGAAGAACTCCATCACGCGCGACATGTACGCCGCCATGGCTGATGCGCTCGACGCCGCCAAGGCCGATGCCAGCGTGCGCGTGGTGGTGTTCCAGGGCGATGTGGCGATCTTCAGTGCGGGCAATGACATTGGCGATTTCTTGCAGCAGCCGCCCGCCACGCAGGACTCGCCCGTGTTCCGTTTTCTGCGCGGCATCGCCACTTTCCCCAAGCCCGTGATCGCTTCGGTCTGCGGCCCGGCCGTGGGCATCGGCACGACCATGCTGTTCCATTGCGACCTGGTCTATGCGGGCGACAACGCGGCGTTCTCCATGCCATTCGTCAATCTGGGCCTGTGCCCCGAGGCCGCATCCAGCCTGTTGGTGCCGCAGATGCTGGGGTACCACCGCGCTGCGGAAGCCTTGCTGTTGGGCGAGCCGTTCATGGCCGAAGCCGCGTTGGAAGTGGGGCTGGTCAACCGCGTGGTGCCGCCGACCGAGTGCAATGGCGTCGCACAGGCGCAGGCGAAGAAGCTGGCAGCCAAGCCGTTGTCGTCGCTCATCGAAACCAAGCGGTTGATGAAGGGTGGGCAGACGGCGAAGGTGCTGGAGGTGATGGCGGAAGAGGGCGAGAGCTTTGGGCGCATGTTACGTGAGCCTGCGGCGCGGGAGGCGTTTTCGGCGTTTATGGAAAAGAGAAAGCCTGATTTCAGCAAGAGCTGAAATCAGGACGCCGCGTGAGCGGCGAGGACCGCGCAGCGGGCCGGAGATCTTTCGCTAAAAGCGCCGGCCGGATTCCGGAGCTCTCTGGGTTCTCGGATTTTGGTCAATTTGGCTACTGGCGCTTATCTAGCAAGCGCTAGCAGCTATTGTTTTTGTAGTTTTGAGTCTTTTCTCAACCGTTCGGGCTGAGCTTGTCGAAGCCTTGGCGTGTTGATTTGAAAAGCATGCATGTGTTCAGGGCGGAGGCCGGGTTGTCGCCCCGGCGGGCGAGTATCTTTCTTTCGCGTCGCCGAAAGAAAGTCACCAAAGAAAGGGCGACCCCCAGTCTGCGACCCCTTCGCGGTGCGAAGGGGCAACCTGCGTCGGGGCGGTTGCGGGGTGCGCCGTGGAACTCGCTTTGCGCTGGCGCGCGCCGCTCGGACAACCACGGCGAGTCAGTTCACGAGGCATGGGCGCTGCGACGCCCATGCTCACCCCGCAACCGCCCCGCCGCAGGCGCAGCCAGCAGGGGTGGGGAGCCGAACAGCCGAACAGCCACACGGGCCATTGCTGCGCTCGGCCCCGCCTGCGCAGCGCGAGGCGCTTGCGCCCGCGAGATGGTGCCGAGCAAAGCGATGGCCCGGATGGATGTCCGACTCGCGGGTTCCCTTCTGGATGCGCCTGGGGCGCACAGGGCGCGGGGTGGCATGCGCGTCGGAGCGCGCATGCTTCGTGAACTGACTCACCGCAGTTGTCCGAGCGGAGCGCCAAAGGCGCGCAGCGAGTTCTGCGGTGCACCCCGTGACCGAGCACCCCAGGTTGCCCCGTAGCGCAGCGAAGGGGTCGCAGACAGTAGGGTCGCCCTTTCTTTGGTGACTTTCTTTCGGCGACGCGAAAGAAAGTTACTCGCATGCCGGGCGACTCCCGGCCTCCGTCCTTTGCACAAGCACTCCATTCGATTCCAAATACATAACAAATCAGGGATGAATCGCAAGCGCCGCACCTCAAACAGCACCCCATCGCAATGAGTATCAGACAAGTCATCTATTTTTACAAAGCACTTGCTTGCTAAAAATAAACAGTTTTGCTATCGTGCCTGCATGGATTCACCCGTGCCGCGCACCAGCGCCATCGCCCCCGCTCCCAAGAAACCACCGGCCCGCACTGGCAGCAAGGCGGTAGCTTCCTCCGACGCCAACGCAGTCGCTGCAGAGGCAACCCCCACCCGCCGCCCCCGCGGCCGCCCCCGCAAAACCGCCGAAGAACTCGACGACGGTAACCGCCGTCGCAAGCTCATGGACGGCGCGGCCAAGCTCTTTCGCACCCAGGGCTTTGCCGCCACCAGCACGCGCGACATTGCTGCGGCGGCAGGCATGCACAGCGGCTCGCCGTTCTACCACTTCGAAAGCAAAAGCGCGCTGCTCTACGCCGTGATGAGCGAGGGCATGACCATGGCCACGCAAAGCCAGCAGCAGGCACTCGATGCGCTGCCCGCCGCGGCCACGCCGCGCGAGCAATTGCACACGCTCATTCGCCACCACTTTGAGATCCTGCTCGGGCCGCGCAGTAGCTTCATCCCAGTGATGCTTTACGAGTGGCGTTCGCTCACGCCTGCGCAGCGCAAGGGCATTGCCCGCATCAAGGACAGCTACGAGGCCACCTGGATGCCTGTGCTGGAAGCGCTGACACAGCAGGGTGCGCTGCAGGCCGAGCCCGGTGTGGCGCGGTTGTTCATCTTTGGGGCGCTCAACTGGGCGGTGCAGTGGTTCTCGCCCAAAAAGGGCAAGTCGCTCGACGCGCTCACCGACGAGGCGCTGGCCTTGTTCATCCGCTCATAACAAACAACCCCACCAAGGCAGAGTCACCATGGCCCCCACCGCGCGCAACGCCTACCAGTCTGTGTTTGCTCCGGGCCTGTTCCAGGGCCAGGTGGTGGTGGTCACCGGTGGCGGCTCGGGCATAGGCCGTTGCACGGCGCACGAACTGGCGCACCTGGGCGCGCATGTGGTGCTGGTGGGGCGCAAGCCTGAGAAGCTGCTGGCCGTGGCCGAAGAGATCACTGCCGATGGCGGTCGCGTGTCCTGCCAGGTGTGCGACATCCGCTCGGAAGAAGGTGTGGTCGCGCTGGTGCAACAGATCCTTGCTGCGCAGGGCCGCATCGATGCGCTGGTCAACAACGCGGGCGGGCAGTTCATGTCGCCGCTCGAATCCATCAGCGCCAAGGGCTGGGAGGCTGTGTTGCACACCAACCTTACCGGCGGCTTTTTGATGGCGCGTGAGTGCTACCGGCAGTGGATGGCGCAGCACGGCGGCTCAGTAGTCAACATCGTGGCCGACATGTGGGGCTCCATGCCGGGCATGGGGCACAGCGGGGCTGCGCGCGCGGGGATGGTCAGCTTGACGGAAACGGCAGCGCTGGAATGGGCGCACAGCGGTGTGCGCGTGAACGCCGTGGCGCCGGGTTACATCGCCTCCAGCGGCATGGACAACTACCCGCCCGAGGCGGCAGACATGCTGCGTGCCATGCCGCGCACGGTGCCGCTCGGGCGCTTTGGCAACGAGGCCGAGGTGTCGGCGGCCATCACCTTTTTGCTCAGCCCGGCAGCCAGCTTCATCAGCGGCACCACGCTGCGGGTGGACGGCGCGAGGCCCCAGGTGCGTATGGGCTGGCCGCAGCGCCCGCCTGGTGCCACCGCCGCAGCACACCCGGCTGTGCGGCCATTTGACGGCTTTCACCGCGCGCAGGTGCCGCAGGTGTTTGCACCTTCCCACACCCCCAAGACCGAGGCCGCATGACCGCCGTCTTCACTTCCCGATTCAACCCAGGCAGTGCCGAGGCCACGCAGCGCCGCGCAGCACTGCAGGCCCGCTTGGATGCGCTGCGCGCGCTGGAAGAGCGTGCCGCCGCAGCATCGGCCCGGTCGCTGCCCCAGTTTGAAAAACGCGGCCAGCTGCTGCCGCGCCAGCGCGTGGCGCTGCTGCTGGATGCGGGTGCGCCCTGGTTGCCGCTGTGCACGCTGGCGGGCTACCTGCAGGATGTGAAAGACGCCGAGAAGTCTGTGCCCGGTGGCGGCATGGTCGCGGGCATCGGCTTTGTCAGTGGCGTGCGCTGCATGGTGGTGGCCAGCGATTCGGGCATCGAGGCGGGTGCCATCCAGCCCATGGGCCTGGAAAAGATCTTGCGCGTGCAGGAGATCGCGCTGCAAAACCGCTTGCCGTTCATCCACCTGGTGGAGAGCGCAGGCGCCAACCTCATGCGCTACCGGGTGGAGGGCTTCGTGCACGGCGGCACGCTGTTCCGCAACCTCGCGCGGCTGTCGGCGGCGGGCATTCCGGTCATCACTGTGCAGCACGGCTCGGGCACCGCAGGCGGCGCCTACATGCCGGGGCTGTCGGACGTGGTCATCATGGTGCAGGGCCGCTCGCGCGCCTTCCTGGCCGGGCCGCCGCTGCTCATGGCTGCGACGGGCGAGATTGCGACGGAAGAGGAACTGGGCGGTGCCGAGATGCACACCGCCGTCTCGGGTCTGGGCGAATACCTGGCCCAGGACGACCGTGAGGCCATCGGCCTGGCGCGCGATGTGGTCGCGCAGCTGGGCTGGAACACGGCCCCGCGACCCAGCGCGCCCGCACCTCTCTTGCCGGCAGACGACCTGCTGTCCCTGATGTCTGCCGACCTGCGCCAACCCGTGGACATGCGCGAGGTGATGGCGCGGCTGGTCGACGGCTCGGAACTGCTCGAATTCAAGGCCCGCTACGGCATGGCCACCGTCTGCGCCCAGGGCCACATCCAGGGCCATGCGGTGGGCTTCATCAGCAACAACGGCCCCATCGACGTGGCAGGCGCGAACAAGGCCACGCATTTCATCCAGTGGATGTGCCAGCTGGGCCACCCCATCATCTACCTGCAGAATACCACGGGCTACATGGTGGGCAAGGACAGCGAGCAGGGCGGCATGATCAAGCACGGCAGCAAGATGATCCAGGCCGTGACCAACGCCACCGTGCCGCAGATCACCATCCAGTGCGGCGCCAGCTTTGGTGCGGGCAACTACGGCATGTGCGGGCGGGGTTATGCGCCGCGCTTTCTGTTCAGCTGGCCCGGCGCCAAGACGGCGGTGATGGGCGGCGAACAGGCTGCGCGCACCATGCAGATCGTGACCGAGGCGGCGCTCGCGCGCAAAGGCATCACGCCCGACCCGGTCGAATCGCAGGCCCAGTTCGACAAGATCGTCGCCATGTTCGAGGCCCAAGCCGATGCGTTCTACACCAGCGGTCTGCTGCTAGACGACGGCGTGATCGACCCGCGCGACACGCGCGCCGTGCTGGCGTTTTGCCTGGATACCTGTGCCGAGGCGCAGGCGCGCACGCTGCGGCCCCTGAGCTTTGGCGTGGCGCGGATGTAAGCGCTGAGCAGGCAATCCCTACGATGGCCGAGCCTCTCAAATACCTGCTGAACGACACCGTGCCGCCGTGCATTGCGGCCATGGTGCGGCGCGCGTGGCGCAAGTTCGATACCACCGCGTTTCTGCAGCAGGTAGAGCCCGGCTACGAATCGCTGGAGCTGATGGCGCGCGGCCAGCGCATTGCGCAGGCACTGCATGCTCACCTGCCGCGAGACGTGCCGCGTGCGCTGGGCGTGCTGGTAGATTCGATGGACCCACCCATGGGCCTCGATGCCGCCGGCGAGCCCGACGCGGGTGACCGCCCGTACAGCGCCTTTTTGTACCTGCCGCACAGCATCTACGTCGGCACACACGGCCTGCCGCATTTCGAGGCGGCCATGGCCGCGCAACACGCGCTCACCCAGCGCTTTACGGCAGAGTTCTGCATCCGCCCCTACCTGCTGCACCACCAGGGAGCCACGCTAGCGCGGCTGCGCGACTGGGCGCAGGACGACAACGCCCATGTGCGCCGTCTGGTGAGCGAAGGCACGCGGCCCCGCCTGCCCTGGGCGCCGCGTTTGCCTGCATTCCAGAACAACCCGCAACTGGCCCTGCCGTTGCTCGATGCGCTCAAGGATGACCCATCGTCCTACGTGCGTCGCTCCGTGGCCAACCACCTGGGCGACATCGCCAAGGACCACCCCGACCTGGCCGTGGGTACCGCGCGCACCTGGCTGCAAGGCGCACTCGCCCCGCGCGAGGCCCTGGTGCGCCACGGCCTGCGTTTTCTCATCAAACGCGGCGACGCTGGCGCGCTCGATGCCCTGGGCGTGGGCCATGCTGTGGCGCTGGACGTGCGGGCCGCGCGCGTGCTGCCCGCCCGCGCACGCATTGGCGACAAGGTGCGCATCGAGGCGGAGCTGCACAACCCCACACCCCAGCCCCAGCGCGTGCTGGCGGACCTGAAGGTGCACTACGTCAAGGCCCACGGCGGCGCGGCGCCCAAGGTGTTCAAGCTGCAAACGCTGGACATACCTCCCGGCGCCACCGTGGCGGTGGGCAAGACGCTGTCGCTGCAGCAGATGACCACACGCACCCACTACCCCGGCGCGCACCAGGTGGAGCTGGTGCTCAACGGGCGGCCCCAGCCGCTGGGGCAGTTTCAGCTTTCGTGATCGAGGTTTGCAGGCACACAAACATACAAACGCAACAGCAGGAGACAAGCACCATGCAGTTCACACACGAGCACCGCGAGATCCAGAAGACCCTCAAGCGCTTCATCGACGAAGAGATCAATCCCCATGTGGACGAATGGGAGGCTGCTGAGATCTTCCCCGCGCACGAGGTCTTCAAGAAGATGGGCAACCTGGGCCTGCTGGGCCTGTGCAAGCCCGAGGAATACGGCGGCCAGGGGCTGGACTACTCCTACAGCCTGGCCATGGCCGAGGCGTTGGGCCACATCCACTGCGGCGGCGTGCCCATGGCCATTGGCGTGCAGACCGACATGTGCACCCCGGCGCTGGCCCGCTATGGCAGCGAAGAGCTCAAGCGCAACTTTCTGGCCCCTGCGATTGCGGGCGACATGGTGGGCTGCATCGGCGTGAGCGAGCCTGCGGCGGGCAGCGACGTGTCGGGCATCAAGAGCGTGGCGCGCAAGGACGGCGACGACTACGTGATCACCGGCCAGAAGATGTGGATCACCAACAGCCTGCAGGCCGACTGGATGTGCATGCTGGTGAACACCGGCGAAGGCCCCGTGCACAAGAACAAGAGCCTGGTGATGGTGCCCATGCGCGATGGCCCGGGCGGCAAGCTCACCAAGGGCATCGAGGTGGCGCAAAAGATCCGAAAGATCGGCATGCACAGCAGCGACACCGGCTTGATCTACTTTGACGAGGTGCGCGTGCCGCAGCGTTACCGCATCGGTGCCGAGGGGCAGGGCTTCATCTACCAGATGCAGCAGTTCCAGGAAGAGCGCCTGTGGTGCGCCGCCAGCACGCTCGAATCGCTGAACCACTGCATCCAGTGGACCATCGACTACGCGCAAGAGCGCAAGCTGTTTGGCAGCACGCTGGCCGACCAGCAGTGGGTGCAGTTCAAGCTGGCCGAGCTCAAGACCGAGGTCGAAGCGCTGCGCGCGCTCACCTACCGCGCCTGCGACCTGTATGTGAACGGGCAGGACGTGCTGGAGCTGGCCAGCATGGCCAAGCTCAAGGCCGGCCGCCTGAACCGCGAGGTGCCCGACACCTGCCTGCAGTTCTGGGGCGGCATGGGCTACACGCTGGAGAACAAGGTCTCGCGCATGTACCGCGACGGGCGGCTGGCGTCGATTGGCGGGGGGGCCGACGAGGTGATGCTGGGCATCCTCGCCAAGCTCATGGGCATTGCGAAGCGACCCGTATGAGAGGCAAAAGGTTGTCCCTGCAGCGTGATGCGCGCGCAGTACTGCCCCTCTCCCCTCGCGGGAGAGGGGTTGGGGAGAGGGGGCTGATTTGGCGCTGCCTCCCAGTCCGGCTCCCCCTCTCCCCAGCCCTCTCCCGCGAGGGGCGAGGGAGTGAATGCAGCCCGCTGAGCGCGAGCAATGGAGCACGCAAATGACCGCTACTGTTTTGCTCATCGACCGCAATCCGCTGCGCAGCGGTAGCGTGGAAACCTGGACGCTCAACGACCCCGCCAGCCGCAATGCGCTTTCAGAAGCCATGGTGGACGCCCTGCTGGCCGCGTGCGAACGGGCAGCGGCCGATGCCGACTTGCGTGGCGTGGTGCTACGAGGTGCCGGTGGTCACTTCTGCGCGGGGGGCAGCCTGGGCGGTTTTTCCAAGACCATCGGCCAGCCCCTGGCTGCCGGCGAAGCCGATCCACTGGTGCCACTGAACCGCCGCTTTGGCACGCTGCTGCAGGCGCTGTGTGCGCTGCCGCAGTGGTTCATCGTGGCGGTCGAAGGCGCTGCGATGGGCGGAGGTTTTGGCTTGGTGTGCTGCGCTGACCAGGTGCTGGCCCACCGCGGTGCGCAGTTCGCCACGCCCGAGGTCACGTTGGGCATCGTGCCTGCGCAGATCGCGCCCTTTGTGGTCCGGCGCCTTGGCCCGCCTGCTGCGCGGCGGTGTTTGCTGACAGGGGAGCGCTGGGATGCTGCTGCCGCCCTGCGTTTGGGCCTGGTCGATGACGTGGTGGAGGGCGACATGGATGCGGCTGTACGGGCTGCCATCGCACGCCACGCCGCCGCCGCACCCCAAGCTGTAGCCGCCACCAAACGTTTGTTGCTGGCCCAACCCGAAACGCCGTTGCCCGCGCTGCTTGACGAAGCGGCAATTGCTTTTTCGCAGGCGCTGCGTGGCCCCGAGGCTCCGCAAGGGCTGGCGGCGTTTGCTGCGCGCAAGGCGCCTCCCTGGAGTGCGAAGCCATGAAAAAAATCCTCATCGCCAATCGCGGCGTTCATGCCGCAGGCATGGCGAAGCAAATTGCCCGCGCACGCGAAGCGTGCAGGCGGGCGATGGAGCCGCGAGGGCACAGCCTATGAAAAAGATCTTCATCGCCAATCGCGGCGAAATCGCCCGCCGCATCATCCACACCGCCCACCGCATGGGCATCGAAACGGTCGCGGTCTATTCCGACCCCGATGCCAACGCCCTGCACGTGCGCGAAGCCACCCAGGCCGTAGCGCTGGGTGGCGAAACCAGCGCCGACACCTACCTGCGCACCGACAAGCTGCTGGCCGCCGCCCGTGTCACCGGCGCAGATGCCGTGCACCCCGGCTATGGCTTCCTCAGCGAGAACGCCGACTTCGCCCAGGCCGTGGTCGATGCGGGCCTGACCTGGATTGGCCCCCCGCCCGGCGCCATCCGCGCGCTGGGCAGCAAGGCCGGGGCCAAGGCGTTGGCCCAGTCGCAGGACGTGCCCTGCCTGCCCGGCTATGCGGGCGACGACCAGAGCGACGAACGTTTTGCCGTTGAGGCTGCGCGCATCGGCACGCCCCTCATGGTCAAGGCCGTGGCGGGTGGGGGAGGGCGCGGCATGCGCCTGGTCACCGACCTGTCGCAGTTGCCTGCCGCACTGGCCAGTGCCCGGTCGGAGGCGCTGGCGGGTTTTGGCTGTAGCGACCTGCTCATCGAACGCGCACTGCTGCAGCCGCGCCATGTGGAGGTGCAAGTCTTTGCCGACTCCTACGGCGCGTGCATCCACCTGGGCGAGCGCGATTGCTCGGTACAGCGCCGCCACCAGAAGATCATTGAAGAGTCCCCCAGTCCGGCCGTGGACGCAGCGCTGCGCGAGCGCATGGGCGCCTGCGCCGTGGCGCTGGCACAGGCCGCTGGCTATGTGAGCGCTGGCACGGTGGAGTTTTTGCTGGATGGTGAAGACTTCTTCTTGATGGAGATGAACACCCGCCTGCAGGTGGAGCACCCGGTGACCGAAGCGCTCACGGGGCTGGACCTGGTGGAATGGCAAATCCGCGTGGCGCGGGGTGAGCCGCTGCCGCTCACGCAAGATCAGGTGCATCTGCAAGGCCACGCCATCGAAGTGCGCCTGTGTGCCGAAGACGCGCACTTCCGCCCCCACACCGGCCGTGTGCTGCAGTTCAGCGCACCACCGGCTACCGCGTTTGAACGGGCCGCGCCGGGCGCGCTGCGCTTTGACCACGCGCTGGAGGAAGGGGCAGAGGTCACGCCTCACTACGACGCCATGCTGGGCAAGCTCATCGTGCACGCGCCCACGCGGGCCGAGGCCGTCGCCGCGCTGGTCCGAGCGTTGCAGGGCACCCGCGTGCTGGGCTTGCCCACCAACCGCGCGTTTCTGGCGGCCTGCCTGCAGCACCCCGTGTTTGCCAGCGGCCAGGCGCTGGTGCCGTTCCTGGCGGAGCATGCCCAGGAGCTGCAGCAGTTGCTATCAAATGATGAGCTATCAGTGCATATTCCTTCGGCGCTATCGGCCATTTTTGCTTCAAATCCGACGTCGGACCTGCCTTGTGCCATGGCCCGGCCCCTGCGGCTGCGCCACCAGGGCGAGGTGCACTCCATCGCCGTACGCGAGCTGGGCGGTGGGCGGCTGCTGGTGGAACAGGCAGGGGCGGAGCCTGTGACTTTACAACTGCCCCAGCGCGGTGTGCACTGCGTGGCGGTGGGCCCCCGGCGCTGGCACTGGCACACCGGCGGCGTGGACGGCTGGGTGGAAGACGCATCGTGGGAACCCGCTGCGCGCGCGGGTGCGGCGGGCGGTGCGACGGAGCTGCGCGCGCCCTTCAACGGCAAGGTGGTCGCGCTGCCTGTGGCCGCAGGCCAGGCGCTGGCGGCGGGCGACACCGTGGTGGTCATCGAATCCATGAAGCTCGAACACAGCCTGGCCAGCCCCGCAGCCATCACGCTGGCCGAGTTGCTGGTAGCGCCCGGCCAGCAGGTTTCGCCCGGCCAGGTGCTGGCCCGCTTTGCACCCGCCACGCAAGGAGCGCCCGCATGACCGCCACGTCCGACGCGACCCCTGTGAGCAACGAAGACCGCACTGCCCTCACCGACACCGTCACTCGCTTTGCGCGCACCGAGATCGCACCGCATGTGGACGCGTGGGACGCGGCCGGTGAATTCCCCCGCAGCCTGTACCTCCGCGCGGCCGACCTGGGCCTGCTGGGCCTGGGTTACCCCGAGCAGTACGGCGGCACGCCCGCCACCTACCAGCTGCGCCTGCCACTGTGGCGCGCGCTCAGCCGCCACGGCGCCAGCGGCGGCGTGCTGGCCAGCCTGCTGTCGCACAACATTGGCTTGCCGCCCGTGCTGGCCCATGGCAGCGACGCGGTGCGTGCCGAGGTCATTCCACCGGTGCTGGCGGGCGAGCAGATTGCCGCACTGGCGATCACCGAACCCGGTGGCGGGTCCGACGTGGCCCAGCTCAAGACCACCGCGCGGCGCGAGGGTGATGAGTACATCGTCAACGGCGAAAAGGTGTTCATCACCTCTGGCATGCGCGCGGACTGGATCACGGTAGCTGTCAGAACGGGAGAAGCTGGAAGCAAGGGCAGCGCAGGCATCTCCATGCTGCTTATCCCCGGCCACAGCATAGGCCTGTCGCGCAGCAAGCTCGACAAGATGGGCTGGCTGTGCTCCGACACCGCCCACCTGCGGTTTGACAACGTGCGCGTGCCCGCCCGCTACCTGCTGGGCGAAGAGGGCGCGGGCTTTCGCATCATCATGACCAACTTCAACGGCGAGCGTTTTGGCCTGGCCGCATCGGCCCTGGGCTTTGCCGAAGCCTGTTACGACGAGGCCCTGGCCTGGGCGCGCCAGCGCAAGACCTTTGGCGCCGCGCTGGTGGAGCACCAGGTCATCCGCCACAAGCTGGTGGACATGCAGATGCGCATCCAGTCCACCGCCGCATGGTGCGAAACCGTGGCCGCGCAGGCCGATGCGGGCCACACCGGCCCCGAGTGGGTAGCGAACGTGTGTCTATTGAAGAACCACGCCACCCAGACCATGCAGTTTTGCGCCGACCAGGCCGTGCAGATCCTGGGCGGCATGGGCTTCATGCGCGGCACCGTCAGCGAGCGCATCTACCGCGAGGTCAAGGTCATGATGATCGGCGGCGGTGCGGAAGAAATCATGAAAGACCTGGCTGCCAAGCAGCTCGGCATTTGAAGGAGACACGCCCCATGCACAGCACCGACCACGGCAACAAAGCCATCATCACCTGCGCCATCACCGGCGTGCTGACGGACCCCGGCCAGCACCACGTGCCCGTCACGCCCGAGCAACTGGCAAAAGAAGCCCGCCGCGCCTACGACGCTGGCGCCGCCGTGGTCCACGTGCATTTCCGCAACCAGGAGCCCGGCAAGGGCCATCTGCCCAGCTGGGACCCACAGGTGGCGCGCGACTGCGTGCAAGCCATGCGCGAAGCCTGCCCCGGTTTGATCATCAACCAGACCACCGGCGTGGTCGGCCCCAATTACCAAGGCCCGCTCGACTGCTTGCGTGCCACCCGCCCCGAGATGGCCGCGTGCAACGCCGGCTCGCTCAACTACCTGAAGGTGCGCAGCAACGGCACCTGGGCCTGGCCGCCCATGCTGTTCGACAACCAGCCCGCCAAGGTCAAGGACTTCATCAACGTGATGCTGGAGACCGGCACGTTGCCCGAGTTCGAATGCTTTGACGTCGGCATCGTGCGCTGCGTGGAAATGTATGTGCAGACCGGCATGTACACCGAGCGCCTGCCCGAATACAACTTTGTGATGGGCGTCGAATCCGGCATGCCTGCGGACCCGGATCTGCTGCCCATATTGCTCAAGCTCAAAATCAAAGACGCCCCCTGGCAAGCCACCGTCATCGGCCGCAGCGAGATCTGGCCCGTGCACCAGCGCGTGGCCGAACTGGGCGGGCACCTGCGCACGGGGCTGGAGGACACGTTCTATCTGCCGGATGGGACCAAGGCGGATTCGAATGGGCCGTTGATTGAGAAGCTGGCGGAGTACGCGCGCAACGCGGGACGGGAAGTGGCTTCGCCGCAGGAGGCGCGGGGGATGTTGAGGTTGTTGTGAGCGAACTGGTACCCGCCATGAGCCCTCGGTTCATTGCCGCGCGTCAACTTAAGGAGCGATTCGCCGCCTTCGGCCATTTCTACGAATTGCCAACGGACGCAGGCCCCGTGCCTTGTCGCAGCGTTCTGGAACTGGTCTCGCATGCGCGGGCCGCATCTTTGGGTGAAGGGCGGCGAGGCCTGCCCAACGCCGTTTTCGTGATGATGAATCCGGGCTCGTCCTGGCCCTTGCAAGGCGGCTGGGATGGCGCCGCGCCGCGCAGCACCCCCAAACGTCTGGTCTTGGCCAAGCCCGACACAACGCAATACCAAGTGATGCGGGTGATGGACCGCATGAGGTGGGAACAGGTCCGCGTCATCAACTTGTCCGACCTGCATGAATCGCGTAGCAGCGAGTTCGTGCGCCGCTATCCCGCCCTAGGCCAAGCCCATTCGATCTTCTCTGCCGGGCGCCGTGGTGAGCTGGCGCGTGAACTGCAACGCCAGGACGGGGCTCCGCTGGTGTTGGCTTGGGGCGTGCATCCCCGTCTGGCTCCGCTCATCGCGCAGGCGCTGCCGTTGTTGAAGGAGGCTGGGCCGTGCTTGGGCGTGCAGCGGCCCGACGTGGCGGGCGGCGGGTACTTTCACCTTCTTCCCCAGTTGCAGGGCGACAAGCTAGCTAGGGTCGATGCGTTGTGTGAGCAGTTGCATCCTTGCAAATTGATCGTGGAGTAATCAATTTGCAAAGAAGGCCCTTTTGCTTTCTAGTGAAATGGGGTTGTGGTGCTTGATGTGTAAGCGCCGCAAGATATCAAATACGTAGCATTTCAGGCCTGAATAGGCTTGACCACGAATCCGTGCTCCGGCGTCACAACGCGGGCCTGAACTTCTCGATCACCTCCCGCACTTTCGCATCCATCGCGAAGCCCTCGCTGTGCTTTGCCGCGAGCTCATCCGCCCGGTGCAGGAAGGCATCCACGCCTGTGCCGTAGATGAACTGCATCGCCCCTCCCGTCCACGCCGGAAACCCAATCCCAAAAATCGACCCGATGTTCGCGTCATGCACGCTGGTCAGCACGCCCTCGGCCAGGCAGCGCGCGGTTTCGATGGCCTGGCGGTAGAGCAGGCGGTCCTGAATCTCCTGCACGCTCCATTCCACGCCGGGCTTTTCGAACAGAGGTTTCAGCTCCGCCCACAGGTGCTTCTTGGCGCCCGCGGGGTAGTCGTAAAAGCCGCCGCCACCGGCGCGGCCGGGGCGCTTCAGCTCTTTGACCATGCGCTCCACCAGCAACTCGCCGGGCGTGGCGGTGTAGGTCTTGCCTTCGGCCGCGTAGTCGGCGCGGGTCTGGTCCAGAACGTGCACGCTCAGGGTCAGCGCGGTTTCGTCCAGCACGGCCAGCGGGCCCACGGGCAGGCCGGCCTGCATGGCGGCGTTTTCAATGGCGGCGGCGGGGATGCCTTCGCCCAGCATGGCGGCGCCTTCCATCACAAAGGTGCCGAAGGTGCGGCTGGTGTAGAAGCCGCGGGAGTCGTTGACCACGATGGGCACTTTGCCCAGGGCCTGCACGTAGTCGAAGGCGCGGGCCACGGTTTCGTCATCCGTTTGTTTGCCGCGGATGATTTCCACCAGCTTCATCTTGTCCACGGGGCTGAAGAAGTGGATGCCGACAAATTTCTCGGGCCGGCTGCTGGCCGTGGCCAGGCCGCTGATGGGCAGGGTGGAGGTGTTGCTGGCAAAGAAGCCGCCGGGCGCAAGTTGCGGCTCGGCTTCTTGCGTGACCTTGGCCTTGAGGTCGCGGCTTTCAAACACAGCTTCGATGATGAGGTCGCAGCCCGCCAGGTCGGCCGCGCTGGCGGTGGGCGTGATGCGGGCCAGCAGCGCCTGCTGGGCTTCGGCGGTCATGCGGCCCTTGTCCACGCGGGCCTGGGTGAGTTTGGCGCTGTAGGCCTTTCCGGCCTCGGCCTTCTCCGCGCTCACGTCCTTGAGCACGGTGGCGATGCCCCGGCTGGCCTGGGCCCAGGCGATGCCTGCGCCCATCATGCCGGCGCCCAGGATGCCGACCTTTTGGGGTTTGTAGCGCGGGGCCGTGCCCGGGCGCGACTTGCCGCTCTTGATCGCGTTCATGTCGAAGAAGAACGTGTTGATCATGTTGCGCGCCACGGGGCCGGTCATCAGGCGGGCGAGGTAGCGGCTTTCGATGCGCAGGGCGGTGTCGTAGTCCACCATCGCGCCTTCGACCATGGCGGCGAGCGCGGCCTCGGGCGCGGGGTAGCGGCCGCGCGTGGTCTTCTTGAGCATGGCGGGCGCGACGGTGAGGGCGCCTGCAATCTTGGGGTTGGCGGGCGTGCCGCCGGGCATCTTGTAGTTCTTGTCGTCCCACGGCTGCACGGCGTGCGGGTGGGAGGCGATGTGGGCCAGCGCGGCGGGCAGCAGCTGATCGCGCGTGGCCACCAGCTCGTGCACCAGTTGTAGCTCCAGCGCTTCGGCGGGGTTGAAGAGCTTGCCTTCCAGGATGTAGGGCTGCGCACCCATCAGGCCCAGCAGGCGCGTCATCTTGGTCACGCCGGTGGCGCCAGGCATCAGGCCCAGCGTGACCTCGGGCAGTCCGAACTGGATCTTGGGGTCGGCCACGGCGATGCGGTAGTGGGCGACCAGCGCTACCTCCCACCCGCCGCCCAGCGCCGCGCCGTTGAGGCAGGCCACCACCGGGATGCCCAGCGTTTCGAGCGTGCGAAAGTGCTTCTTCATGTGCTCGATCTCGCCAAACGCGCTGGGCGCATCGGCGGGCGTGAGGCGCATGGTGGCCTTGAGGTCCGCACCGGCAAAGAAGCTGGTCTTGGCCGATGCCAGCACGATGCCTTTGAGCGCAGTGCCCAGGCGTTCGCGGTCGCCCAGCACCTGGGCCGTGACCTCGCCCAGCTCTTGCTGCCACTGGCGGCACATGGTGTTGACGGGGGAATTGGTTTCGTCAAACGTGATGACGGCGACCTGGCCTTCGGTGCCCTGGGCGGGGATGAGTTCGTAGCGGATGGTTTGCATGCTGATGTCTCCGAATCTGTAATGCGGCATAGCGCAGCTATGGGGCGCTGCCTTAGATGAAGCGTGGCCGAGGCCAGCGGACGCCGTGGAACTGGCTTTGCCAGGCCAGTGGCGTCGTCCCCTTCCCATCGCGCAGCGATGAGAGAAGGGGGAAGCGGCGCAGCCGCTCAGGGGGTTGTTCCTCATACGCGCTCAACGATGGTGGCGATGCCCATACCGCCGCCCACGCACAGCGTGGCCAGGCCGTAGCGCTGGCCCCGGCGGTGCAGTTCGTCAATCAGGGTGCCGAGGATCATGGCGCCCGTTGCGCCCAGCGGGTGGCCCATGGCGATGGCGCCGCCGTTCACGTTGACCTTGTCGTGCGGTACGCCCAGCTCGCGCATGAAGCGCATGGGCACGGCGGCGAAGGCCTCGTTCACTTCGAACAGGTCGATCTGGTCGATGGTCATGCCCGCGCGGGCCAGCGCCTTTTTGGCGGCGGGCACGGGGCCGGTGAGCATGATGGTGGGGTCGGCGCCGCTGAGCGCGGTGGCCACGATGCGCGCGCGCGGCGTGAGGCCATGGGCCTTGGCGGCAGCCTCGTTGCCGATGAGCACGGCGGCGGCGCCGTCCACGATGCCCGACGAGTTGCCCGCGTGGTGCACGTGGTGGATGCGCTCCACCTGCGGGTAGCGCTGCAGCGCCACGGCGTCAAAGCCCATGCCGCCCAGTTGCTCGAACGAGGGCTTGAGCGCACCCAGGCCTTCCAGCGTGGTCTTGGGCTTGATGAATTCGTCTTCCGCCAGGATGGTCTGGCCGATGAAGTCGCGCACGGGCACGACAGAGTTCTTAAAGTAGCCCGCGGCACGCGCGGCGGTGGCGCGGCGCTGCGATTCGAGTGCGAAGGCGTCCACGTCGGCACGGGTGTAGCCGTCCAACGTGGCGATCAGGTCGGCGCCGATGCCTTGGGGCACGAACAGCGTTGCGGAGTTGGTGGCGGGGTCTTGCGCCCAGGCGCCACCGTCGGAGCCAATGGGCACGCGGCTCATGCTCTCCACGCCGCCGGCCACCACCAGGTCCTCCCAGCCGCTGCGCACCTTCTGCGCGGCCAGATTCACGGCTTCGAGGCCCGAGGCGCAGAAGCGGTTGACCTGCACGCCCGCACAGCGAAAGTCCCACCCGGCCTTGAGCGCGGCCACCTTGGGTAGCACCGAGCCCTGCTCGCCCACGGGCGAGACGATGCCCATGACGACATCGTCCACCGCCGCCGTATCAAAGCGGTGGCGCGCTTGCAGTTCGGTCAGCAGGCCCACCAGCAGGTCGATGGGCTTGACCTCGTGCAGGGTGCCGTCCTTCTTGCCCTTGCCGCGCGGGGTGCGCAGCGCATCGAATACATAGGCTTCGGTCATGAATGGTCTCCGGTGGTTTCTCTAAACTTCAAGCAGTGCGGCGGTAAAGCCGCTAGGCTGGCTCACGCCACTACAAGGTGCTTTCTGACGCGGGTGCAGTGGTTTTTGCACTATCTTTCGGCGGTTGCTATCTACATTTCTGGCTATGGAACGAAATACATCCCCTGCATTGCAGCGCATCGCGCGCAGCGCCATCGAATACGACGACACGCGCGAAGGATTTGCGCTGGAGCACCATGTCGTGCTGGCGGCATCCAGTGCGCTGGCGGTGGCGGCCTTCATGGCGCCCAGCCGCAGCTCAGCAGCCATACGCGGCATTGGTGCCGGCTTGCTGCTGATGCGTGCGCTGAGTGGCAGCCAGGGTGTACGCTCCTGGCTGAATGTCACCGACCGCCGCCCTGGTGCGCCGCTCAGCCCCGAAGAGGCCCGCGCCGCCTGGTATCTGTAGCTGCATTCGGCGCCCACTTGTGCGTTGTGAAGGGCGTTGTGCAGGGCATCGTGCACTGCGTTATTCACGGTGCGGTGCATTCCGTTATTTGCCCATGCCCATGGCCCGCGCAATCACTTCTTTCATGATCTCGTTGGTGCCGCCATAAATGCGCTGCACGCGTGCGTCGGCATAGGCGCGGGTGATGGGGTATTCCCACATGTAGCCATAGCCGCCAAACAGCTGCACGCATTCGTCCATCACCTTGCACTGCAGGTCGGTCGTCCAGTACTTGGCCATGCTGGCGGTTTCGGTGTCGAGCTGATCGCGCACGATCAGCTCACAGCATTTGTCCACGAACACGCGGGCCACCTGCACCTGCGTTTGCAGCTCGGCCAGGGTGTGGCGGGTGTTCTGAAAGGACGCCACGCTCTGGCCAAAGACCTTGCGCTGCTTGACGTAGTCCAGCGTCCAGTCAATGGCGGCCTGGGCGGCGGCCACGGCGGTGATGGCGATTTGCAGGCGCTCCCAGGGCAGCTGCTCCATCAGGCAGATGAAGCCACGCCCTTCCATGGCGGGGCCGCCCAGCAGGTTGTCCACCGGCACCTGCACGTCGTTGAAGAACAGCTCGGACGTGTCCTGCGCCTTCATGCCCATCTTCTTGAGGCGCTGGCCTTTTTCAAAACCGGGCATGCCGCGCTCCACCAGCAACAGGCTGGTGCCCTTGGCCCCGGCCGCCGGGTCGGTCTTGGCGACCACGATCACCAGGTCGGCATGCCAGCCGTTGGTGATGAAGGTTTTGCTGCCGTTCAGCACATAGTGTGATCCGTCCGCACTTTTGATGGCCGTGGTCTTGATGCCTTGCAGGTCGCTGCCCGCAGCCGGCTCGCTCATGGCGATGGCACCCACCACGGCGCCGCTGGCCATCTGCGGCAGGTACTTCTGTTTCTGGGCTTCAGTGCCGTAGTGAAGGACGTACGGCGCCACGATCTCGCTGTGCAGACCAAAGCCGATACCAGTGGTGCCTGCACGCGCCAGCTCTTCCATCTGCGCCACCGAATACAGCTTGTCGGCCCCGGCGCCACCGTATTCCTCGGGCAGGCTCATGCACAGAAAACCGTTGGCGCCCGCCTGGCTCCACACCTCGCGCGCCACATAGCCCTGGTCTTCCCAGGCGGCGTGGTGGGGCGTCACCTCTTTGTCGATGAAGCGGCGAAAGCTGTCGGCAAAGGCCTGGTGGTCGGGCTGGAAGAGGGTGCGTTCGATCATGGTGGGGCAACCAGGTTATTTATGCAAAGTTACTGCTTGGTTAAATTCTGCCACCGACTGAGCCCGGATGCACCCCCTGAAACGCAAAAGCCGCCCGAAGGCGGCTTGAAGGAGGTGGGTCAGGCGCTCATGGCTTGACGTAGTCGGAGACCACCTTCCACTTGCCATCGGTGATCTGCGACAGGCGAGAAAGATCGCTGCCCAGGCGCTTTTGTGGGCCAAAGGTGCCCTCGGCGCTGCCGAACATGTCGGGTGGAATCACCATGGTGTCCATGGCCTTGATGAAGCTGTCGGTGCTCAGGTTGGGGCCTGCCTTCTGGGCCGCCTTGATGAAGGCGTCGATGGCGTTGTAGCCGTAGACCGAGAACACGGTGGGGTCTTCGTTGAACTTGGTCTTGTACTTGTTGGCCCAGAAGCGGATGGGCTGGCTGGCTTCATCCAGGTAGGGGTGCTGCACCGTCATGGTGGCGTACAGGCCGTCCATGGGCTTGCCGCCCAGCTTGTGGATGAGGTCGGTGTAGGCGGCGCTGGAGCCCAGGAAGGTGGGGTTGAAGCCCGTCTTGCGCGCCTCGCCAATCGTGCCGATGGTCTCGCGGATGATGGTGCCCAGGATCACGAAGTCGCATTCGGACGACTTCATCTTGGCGACCTGTGAAGAGAAGTCGGTGGCGCCGCGCTTGTACGAGGTCTTCTCGGTGAAGTCCATGCCCATGGACTTGAGTGCCGCCTCGCCCCCGCGCATCACCTCCAGGCCAAATTCATCGTCCTGGTAGATGGTGCAGATCTTCTTGGCGCCCTTTTCCTTGATGAGCTTGGGGGCTGCCAGGCGGATCTGGTCGTAGTAAGTGGCGGCAAACGAATACTTGAGCTTGTGGAAGGGCTCGTACATTTCCCGAGCGGCCGTCACCGGGAAGAAGTTGATGACGTTCTTGCTGAACTGCACGGGCATGGCGGCCAGGTTTTGCGCCGTGCCGATGTGCGCCACCATCATGAAGATCTTGTCCTGGTTCACGAGCTTCTGCGCGGCCAGCACGGCTTTCTTGGGGTCGTAGCCCGAGTCTTCCACCTTCAGGTCCAGCTTGCGGCCATTGACGCCGCCTTGCTCGTTGGCCTCGTCCACGCGCAGCATCATGCCCAGCCGCACCTGCTTGCCAAAGCCCGCCAGCGGGCCGGACAGATCCTGGATGGAACCCAGCGTGATGGTGTCCTTGCTCACGCCCTGGCTGGGCTGCGCCTGTGCAGCACCTCCGGCCATGGCCACGATGGCCAGCGCGGCAATGTGATGAAGTTTCATGGCACGTCTCCTTTGGTTGGATCGAACTCGGTTGCTCGTTATAGAACGATGCCCGGGGTGGGGCACCAGCACTTTCCCTATCCTGATGGGCGTGGCCTGTGGTTGCGTGACGTGCGCACCTACCGGTACATCGCCTCAATCTGCGGTGCGTACTTCTGCTGCACCAGCTTGCGCTTGAGCTTCATGGTGGGTGTCAGCTCTTCATCCTCGGCCGTGAGTTGCGTATCGAGCAGGAAGAACTTCTTGATCTGCTCCACTCGGGCGAACTTGGCGTTCACGCGGTCGATTTCGCCCTGGATCAGCTCCTGCACCTCGCGCGTGCGGGTCAGGCTGGCGTAGTTGGAGAACGGCACGTCGTTGTCCTGAGCGTACTTCTCCACGTTCTCCTGGTCGATCATGATGATCACCGTGAGGTAGGGCAGCTTGTCGCCAATCACCACCGCATCGGTGATGTAAGGGCTGAACTTGAGTTCGTTCTCCAGCTCGCTCGGCGTGATGTTCTTGCCGCCCGCCGTGATGATGATGTCCTTCATGCGGTCGGTGATGCGCAGGTAGCCATCAGCGTCGATCAGGCCCACATCGCCCGTGTGCAGCCAACCTTCGGGGTCGATGGTTTCGGCGGTTTTCTCGGGCTGGTTGAGGTAGCCCTTGAACACATTGGGGCCACGCACCAGGATTTCTCCCGTGGCGGGGTCGATGCGCACCTCGTTGTAGCTGGCCGCGGGGCCGATGGAGCCGGGTTTGATGCGGCTGGCCGGCACACCGGTGGAGGCGCCGCAGGTCTCGGTCATGCCCCACACCTCCAGCATGGGCACACCCAGCGCCAGGTACCACTTCACCAGATCGGGCGAAATGGGCGCTGCGCCCGTGACGAGGAAGCGCGCACGGTGGATGCCGATGAGCTTGCGCACATTGTTGAGCGCCAGAAAGCGCGCCAGCATGAACTGCGCCTTCAGCAAACCGCCCACCGGCTGTCCGGCCAGCACCCGATCTGCGATGCGGGTGCCCACGCCAATCGACCAGGCATAGGCCGCCTGCTGCATGCGCGTGGATTCCTTGAGCGCGATCATCACGCCCGAATAGAACTTCTCCCACACCCGGGGTACGGCGGTGAACACCGTGGGCGCGATCTCTCGCACGTTCTCGGGCACGGTGTCGGGGTTCTCCACAAAGTTCAGGCGCGCGCCGGTGTAGAGCGAGAAGTACTCGCCGCCCATGCGTTCGGCAATGTGGCACAGCGGCAGAAAACACATGGTCTCGTCCGCCTCGCTGCGCGATATCAGCGTGTTGTAGCCGCGCACGGTGTAGGTGAGTGCGGCGTGTGTGTGCATGGCGCCCTTGGGCTTGCCCGTGGTACCCGAGGTGTAGACCAGAATGGCCACGTCTTCGGCACGGCAGGCCTTGACGCGTTGCGTCAGTGCGTCGGGGTGCTGGGCGTTCCACGCACGGCCCAGTTCGCGCAGGGCTGTGAGGCTCAGCACATCGGCGTCGTGCAGGCCGCGCAGGCCCTCCATGTCGAACACAACGATCTTGCGCAGCAGGGGCAACTGGCCACGCACCTCCAGTGCCTTGTCGAGCTGCTCGTCGTCCTCCACAAACAGCACGGTGGTGCGAGAGTCTTCGCTCAGGTAGTGCACCTGCGCCGCCGCGTCAGTGGGGTAGATGCCGTTGGCCACGCCGCCGCAGCTCAGCACGGCCAGATCGGCCAGCACCCATTCGATGTTGGTGTTGGACAGGATGGATGCACATTCGCCGGGCGCAAAACCCAGCGACATCAGGCCGCCCGCAATCTCCCGCACGGCTTCGGCCGTCTGGTCCCAGGTCCAGCTCTTCCAGATGCCCAGCTCCTTCTGGCGCATCCACACGCGCGGGCCGCGCTCGGCCACGGCGTTCCAGAACATGGCGGCGATGGTGTCGCCTGCGAGCACGTCGGTGCCTGCGGGCTGGATGTGATCGAGGTCCCAGAGGTTGGACATTTGCGCTTATCTCCAGGTCTTCTTTTTCTTCCAGCGCCGCTCTCCGCGCACGCCGACATCTTTCATCCCAAGGTAGAACTCCTTGATGTCGTCCTTTTCGCGCAGTCGCTCGCAGCTGTCTTCCATCACGATGCGCCCGTTCTCCAGCACGTAGCCGTAGTCCGATGCGTTGAGCGCCATGTTGGCGTTCTGCTCGACCAGCAGGATGGTGGTGCCGCGCTCACGGTTGATGCGCACCACGATTTCGAAGATCTCCTTGGTGAGCTTGGGGGACAGGCCCAGGCTGGGCTCGTCGAGCAGGATGAGTTCGGGGTTGGCCATGAGCGCACGCGAGATCGCGAGCATCTGCTGCTGCCCTCCCGAGAGCAGGCCCGCGTCCTGCGCGGCGCGCTCCTTCAGGATGGGGAAGTAGCCATACACCGTTTCGATGTCGCGGGCCACGGCGTCGGCATCGCTGCGCGTGTAGGCGCCCATGAGCAGGTTGTCGCGCACCGACAGCAGCGGGAACACCTCGCGCCCCTCGGGCACGTGCATCAGGCCCCGGCGCACGATCGCTGCCGGGTCGTTGGCAGTGATGTCGGCGCCCGCGAATTCGATGGAGCCCTTGCGCGGGTCGATGATGCCGCTGATGGTCTTGAGGATGGTGGTCTTGCCCGCGCCATTGCTGCCCAGCACGGCGGCGATCTCGCCGCGCCGCACCTGCAGGCTCACGCCGCGGATGGCCTTGATGGGGCCGTAGGCACTCTCCACGTTCTGCAGGCGCAGCAAGGGTTGGTCAGCAGCAGCTGCTGCTGCGGATGTGTTGACGGCGGCAAGTACGGCGTTCATGCCCGAACCCCCATTTTTGAACCCGCCGGACGCCGCAGGTTGCTCACGTCGTCGATGGTGCCCAGGTACGCCTCGATCACGCCGGGGTGCGATTGCACCTCGCGCGGTGAGCCCATGGCCACCACCTCGCCCTGGTTCATGGCCAGCACGCGGTCGGACACCTTGGAGACCAGTGACATGTCGTGCTCCACCATCAGCACGGTGATGCCCAGCTCGTGCTGGATGTCCTGGATCCAGAAGGCCATGTCGTCAGTCTCCTCCACGTTCAGGCCCGACGAGGGCTCGTCGAGCAGCAGCAACTGCGGCTCGGTGCACAGCGCACGGGCCAGCTCCACCACCTTGCGCACGCCGTAGGGCAGGCCGGCGACCATGGTGTCGCGGTAGTGCTGCAGGTCGAGAAAGTCGCCGATCTGCTCGGCCTTCTCCCGGGCCTGAACTTCGCCTTCACGCACCTTGCGCGTGAAGAACATCTCGGCCCACAGGCTGCTGTGCTGTCGGGTGTGGCGGCCGATCAACAGGTTGTGCAGCACACTCGCGTGCTCGAAGAGTTCGATGTTCTGGAAGGTGCGTGCAATGCCCAGGCCTGCCACCTTGTGCGGCGGCTGGTCGGTCAGCGGCAGCAGGGCCCCGCCCGGGCCCGCATAGGCGATGGTGCCGGTGGTGGGCGTGTAGATGCGGCTGATGAGATTGAACACCGTCGTCTTGCCCGCGCCGTTGGGGCCGATGAGGGTGAACACCTCGCCACGGCGCACGTCAAAGCTCACGTTGTTGACCGCGAGCACGCCGCCAAAGCGCACACTGAGGTTCTGGGCGCTGAGCAGGATTTCGTCAGTCATGGGTACAGCAATTTGGGTCATTTCACTGGTCCAGTGTGCTGAATGCCGTCCGCAGCCTTTGCGACTGGCGTGACCAAGGCCAGTGCCCCCGCGCAAGGGCCGCCAAGCCGCGGATGCGGCGCTTCGCTTGCGTGCGCTGGGGGCGTTCCCCTCCCGAATCGCGCAGCGAATCGAGAGAGGGGGACGGCGCGAAGCGACTCAGGGGGTGCTTCATTTCAAGCGATCCGATTTTTGGAACGACTTCTGCCGCTTGAACAAGCCCTTGCGGTAGAACGGGAACATCTGCAGCCAGGTGCGCACCTTGAGCCAGCGGCCATACAGGCCCATGGGTTCGAACAGCACAAAGGCGATCAGCACCGCGCCGTAGACCACCGCCTGCAGGCCCGGTGCCTGGCCGATGGCGGCGGGCAGCCAGTCCTTGCTGAGCGAAATCATCTGCGGCATGGTGATGAGGAAGATGGCCCCCAGGAACGCTCCATGCACCGATCCCAGCCCGCCGATCACGATCATCAGCAGCAGGTCGATGGACTGCAGGATGTTGAACTGGTCGGGCGAGATGAACTGCAGCTTGTGCGCGTACAACGCACCGCCGATGCCTGCAAGTGCAGCCGATATGGAGAACGACAGCGTCTTGTAGCGCGCGAGGTGGATGCCCATGCTCTGCGCGGAGATCTCTGAATCACGGATGGCGACAAACGCGCGGCCTGTGGGTGAGCGCAGCAGGTTCAGGATGGCCAGCGTGCTGACCACCGCAATCACAAGGCACAGAAAGTAGAACGACTCTGTGGTCTCGAACGAGTAGCCCGCGATTTGTGGCGGCACCAGGTGCTTGCCGGAGTTGCCGCCTGTGACCGACTCCCACCGCGCGAACACCTCTTCCACGATGAAGCCGAAGGACAGCGTGGCCATGCCCAGGTAGATGCCTTTGACGCGGAGTGCCGGCAGTCCCACCACCACGCCCACAGCCGCCGACAGCCCCGCCGCGCAGGCCAGCGACAGCGCAAACGGCCAGCCCATGCCCGTGAGCACCGCCTGCGTATATGCCCCCACGCCCAGAAACGCTGCATGCCCCAGCGAGAACAAGCCGGTGAAGCCCGCCAGCAGCATCAGCCCCAAGCCCACGATGGCGTAGATGAGCACGAAGGTCAGCTGTGCCAACCAGTATTCAGGCGCCACCCAGGGTGCGGCGACCAGGGCCAGGCACAGCAGGCTGTACCAGAACACATGCCCGCCATGTTTGGCCAGACGTATGTCTTGCTCGTACGAGGTCTTGAAGATGAAATGCATGGTTTAGAGCGTGTTATGCCCTTTGACGTGCCCACGAAAGCCGGGGAAAGGCCCGGCAACTAGGCGCAGGACGCGCTGCGGTATGGATACCGCAAGCGTTCTGCAACAACGTGGCCGGGCCTTTCCCCGGCTTTCCCGAAGGGTTGGACCAAAAGGCCAGCGCTCGCGGCGTTGCAGCCCTTGCCAAGGCCCCGGCCTTGGCTGCGGACCGCGTCTTGCGATCACGGGCCTTTTGGTGCAACGTGGGTACGTAAAAGGGCATAACACGCTCTAGACCTTCTTTCTCAGCTTCTCGCCGAACAGTCCGTTGGGTTTGACCATCAGCATGATCAGCACCACGATGTACGCGGCTGTGTCCTTGAATCCATCGGGCAGATAGAAACCCGAGAGCGATTCGACAATGCCGATCACCAGCCCGCCCACGATGGCCCCGGGCAGGCTGCCGAAGCCGCCCACCACGGCGGCGGGGAAGGCCTTGAGCCCGATCAGCCCCATGTTGGCGTGCACAAAGGTGATGGGCGCCAACAGCAGCCCGGCTACCGCCGCCACCGCCGCGGCAAGCCCCCAGGCCAGGCCGTTGAGGCGCTGCACGGGAATGCCCATGTAGTAGGCCGCGAGCTGGTTCTGCGACGCGGCCTGCATGGCAATGCCCAGCTTGCTGTAGCGGAACATGGCAAACAGCAGCACACACAGCACGCCCGTGGCGCCGATCACCACCAGTTGCTCGGCGCTGACCACCAGCTCGCCCAAGCGCAGGGACTGGTCCTTGTAGGGCACGGGCAGCGTGTGGGTGTCGGTGCCGATGTTGGGGATCATCGTGACAAGGCCGCGCAGCACGTAGCCGATGCCGATGGTGAGCATGACGATGGAGAACGCGGGCTGGCCCAGGATGGGGCGGATCACTGCGCGCTCCAGCACCGTGCCAAACAGCCCCATGGCCAGGATGCTGGCGAGCACCGCCACCCAGAAGGGAAAGCCCAGCACGGTCATGAGCGCCAAGCCACAGAAAGCGCCGAGCATCATGAGTTCGCCCTGGGCAAAGCTCACGGTCTCCGTGGCTTTGTAGATAAGCACGAACCCGAGCGCGATCAGCCCGTAGATGCACCCCTGCGAGACACCGCTGATCAACAGTTGCACAAATTGCACACTGGCTCTCCAGAATAAGTGATGCGCGAAGCGGGTAAATGCGGGGTGTATGCCTCGTGGGCATGGGATGGCCGCATCGTCGCTTGCGCAGGTCCTGCAGAATATTTATACAAAGCGATTGCTTTGTATAAATAATGGTGCACGCGCGCTGTGCATACCGCACTCGGGGGTAACCCTGATGGGGTGGGCGAGCGGGTAGCGGCGGATATTGACGCAGTGCTGCACCCTGCGCAATAGGAGTAACGTCGGGTGGGTGAACAGGTTCTGACGCCGGGCCACAGGAGAGCCATATGTCCGCAGAGGTTGAAGCGGAAGGTTGTGTCACGCTGGTGACATGGCGCAGGCCCGATGTGCGCAACGCGGTGGATGCCAGCACAGCCCGCACCAGCACGCTTTGCCGCCGAAGGGCTGCCGTTACGGCGAGCCTTGCTGCAGGAATAGGCGGGCGGCCGCGAATGCCTGGCCGAAGCACTGCGCGGCGCCTCGCGGTTTGCCGCAGGGCAAGTGCGCCACGGCCAGTTTTAAGTAAAAATAGCCTCTAGCGCTTATCTATTAAGCGTGAGAAGCTACAAAATCAGGAGCATCTGGATGGTTTCGATTGCACGCACCATCCCGCAGTGACCCCCAGGAGACCCATGAGCAAATCCACCGCCACCCCAGCCCCGCAAGCCTTTGAGCCCGAGTTCATCGCCGGGCTCAAATCCATCTTTGAAGAAAAAATCGTGTTCAACCAGGTGCTGGGCCTGAAGATCACGTCACTGGCACCCGATGGTGTGGTGGGTCGCATCGACATGAAACCGGACCTGGTGGGCCACTATGCCTACAACCGCATCCACGGCGGCGTGATCAGCGCAGGGCTCGACGCCATGGGCGGGCTGGCGGTGATGGCCGCGATTGGCGTCAAACACCTGGACGAAGCACCCGAGCAGCGCCTGCACCGCTTTGCCAAGCTGGGCACCATCGACCTGCGCATCGACTACCTGCGCCCCGGCATTGGCAGCCACTTCGAATTGCGCGCGCAGGTGCTGCGCCTGGGTTCGCGTGTCGCAACCACGCGCATGGAGTTCCTGGGGCCGGATGGGCAGATCATGTCGGCCGGAGCTGCGGCTTACATCGTCTCTTGATTGGGGCGCGCTCCTGAGCCGTCTCGCCACGGGGCGTTGCCATGCACCGGATGTGTGATCCCGCAAGCCTTGCAAGCGCATGCTACGAGAGAACCGTTTGGTTACCGTTCTTGCGTAACCAGGGCATCTTTCACGGGGCGCGATACCTACGATGACTCTCTTTTCAAGGAGATCTGATGGCCGTGCAAAACCCCTTCTTTGGCAAGCGTGAACCCGAGTCGTTCCAACCCCGCAACAGCACCACTTCAGGCTCCGTATTGGGGAGCTCAGCGGCGAGCAGTTCTGCGGCTGCACAGCCGGTGGCCAGCCCTGCTGCCCCCAAGGCCGCCAGCAGCAGCGACAGCTCGGGCAGCAAGCTCACGGTGGGCCCGAACATCAAGCTCAAGGGCGTGGAAATTACCGATTGCGACACCCTCGTGGTCGAAGGCACGGTGGAAGCCACCATGGATTCGCGCGTGATCCAGATTGCTGAGCATGGCGCCTTCAAGGGCTCTGCCGAGATCGACATTGCCGAGATCCATGGCGAGTTCAACGGCACACTCACCGTGCGCCAGAAGCTGGTGATCTACAGCACCGGCAAGGTCAACGGCAAGATCCGCTACGGCAAACTGGTGGTGGAAGAGGGCGGTCAGCTGGCGGGTGAGATCGAGGCCGGGTTCTCGCCCTCGTCATCCAGCAGCACTCTGCAGCGCACGGCAGCTCCTCTGCGCACCGAACCGGCCACTGCACTGGCCGCCTGACCGGTCCAAGAAGGCGTCCGCGCACCGCCAGGCGCGGTTTGCGCGATCCGACCTTCCGTGTTCTCACGCCGGCGCGTTGTGCTTGGGCACCGGGCGCGGCCTGCCCTGGTCGTCGATGGCCACATAGGTCAGGCGCGCCTCCGTCACCTTCACATACCGGCCCTGGTCGGTAAACCGTTCGGCATACACCTCCACCTCCACGGTGACCGAGGTGTTGCCCACCCGCGTGATGGACGAGAAGAACGACAGGATGTCGCCCACGCGCACGGGCTGCTTGAAGATGAATTCGTTGACGGCCACCGTGGCCATGCGGCCCTGGATGTAGCGCGCGGGCAGCACAGAGCCCGCCAAGTCCACCTGCGCCATCACCCAGCCGCCAAAAATGTCGCCATTGCCATTGGTGTCGGCGGGCATGGGGATGACCTTGAGCACCAGTTCCTTGTCGGTGGGCAATGCGGCGGGTGGTGGGCTGAAAACGGCAGACATGGGCACAATCTCGGTTGGGGCTGAGCCAATCCTTGTCGGAACCTGGGGTTTTGCAAGGCGGCTGGCCCGCAAAAAAACCACCTTGGCATCAGCCGGGTCGGTAAAAACAACAACAACCGGAATTGTCCCCCATGCGCCACCTTGGCGAAACCGCCCCCCCCACCCCTGGCACGCCCGCGCCCCCTAAGTCCGACTGGGTCACGCTGAGGCGGCTCCTCCCTTACCTGTGGCAATACAAGTGGCGCGTGGTGGCGGCGATTGTGTTCATGGTGGGCGCCAAGCTGGCCAACGTCAGCGTGCCGCTGCTGCTCAAGACACTGGTGGACGCGATGGCGTTCAAGCCTGGTGACCCCGCCGCGCTGCTGGTGGTGCCGGTGGGCTTGCTGGTGGCGTACGGGGCGCTGCGCCTGTCCACCTCGTTGTTCACCGAGCTGCGCGAGCTGGTGTTTGCCAAGGCTACGCAGGGTGCGGCGCGCTCCATTGCGCTGCAGACCTTTGAGCACCTGCACGCGCTGAGCCTGCGCTTTCACCTGGAGCGCCAGACCGGCGGCATGACGCGCGACATCGAACGCGGTGTGCGCGGCATCGAGTCACTGATCTCGTTTTCGCTGTTCAACGTGTTTGCCACCTTGATCGAGGTGATCCTGGTGTTGAGTGTGCTGGCCGTCAAGTTCGATGCCTGGTTTGCCTGGATCACGCTGGCCGCGCTGGTGCTGTACATCGCCTACACCGTGCTGGTGACCGAGTGGCGCACCAAGTTCCGCCGCGAGGCCAACGAGTTCGACTCGGCAGCACACTCCAAGGCCGTGGATTCGCTGCTGAACTACGAGACGGTCAAGTACTTCAACAACGAAGGCTTCGAGGCCCGCCGCTACGACGAAAGCCTTGAGCGGTTGCGCCTGGCCCGCCTCAAAAGCCAGACCACGTTATCGATGCTCAACACCGGCCAGCAGCTCATCATTGCCGTGGGCCTGGTGGCCATGCTGTGGCGCGCCACACAGGGCGTGGTCGATGGCCGCATGACGCTGGGCGACCTCGTCATGGTCAACGCCTTCATGATCCAGCTGTACATCCCGCTCAACTTTCTGGGCGTGATCTACCGCGAGATCAAGCAGAGCCTCACCGACCTGGACAAGATGTTCACGCTCATGGACAAAGAGCGCGAAGTGGCCGACGCACCCGGCGCCCAGCCGCTGGCGGGGCTGAGCCAGCCCACCGTGCGTTTTGAGAACGTGCACTTTTCCTACGACGTGCGCCAAGGCAGCGACCTCAGCAGCGGCCGGCCCATCCTGCAGGGCATCAGCTTCGAGATCCCGGCGGGCAAGACGGTGGCGGTCGTGGGGCCTTCGGGTTCGGGCAAGTCCACACTGGCCCGGCTGCTGTTTCGCTTCTATGACATCCAGCAGGGGCGCATCACCATTGCGGGGCAGGAGATCCGCAGCGTGACTCAGGCGAGCGTGCGCCAGGCGATTGGCATCGTCCCGCAGGACACGGTGCTGTTCAACGACACGGTGGCCTACAACATCGCCTATGGCCGCACCGGTGCCAGCCAGGATGAGATCGAAGCCGCCGCCCGTGCCGCACGCATCCACGACTTCATTGCCAGCACGCCCAAGGGCTACGCCACCATGGTGGGCGAGCGCGGGCTCAAGCTCTCGGGCGGTGAAAAGCAGCGCGTAGCGATTGCCCGCACCTTGCTCAAGAACCCGCCCATCCTGATCTTTGACGAGGCCACCAGCGCGCTGGACTCCGCCAACGAACGCGCCATCCAGGCCGAGCTGCAGGGCGTGGCGCAGAACAAGACCACGCTGGTGATTGCGCACCGCCTCTCCACCGTGGTGGATGCGCACGAGATCCTGGTCATGGACGCGGGCCGCATCATCGAGCGCGGCACGCACGCGCAACTGCTGGCCCAGGGTGGCCGCTACGCGAGCATGTGGTCTCTCCAGCAGGAGGCCCCCCCTGAGTCGCCTGCGGCGCCTTCCCCCTGAGGGGGACGACGCCATCGCTGCGGGGCGGCCCTTGCTAGGCGTCCCGCGCCTGGGCCGCGCCGGTTTTGTACGCTCTGCGCGAAGCGCACGATGCAAAGCGTAGCGTCCCGTTTTCTTTTTTCGAGATTGCACTATCCCATGAAGCCTGTACTGCTTGCCCTCATGTTCCTGTCCGAAGAACATCGCGCCCAGATGGCGCAGTCGTTCGAGCTGGTCTACGCGCCCGACGCTGCGCAGGCCGCAGCCGCCATTGCCGAGCATGGCGCGCGCATCACCGTGGTCCTGACCATCGGCGCCACGGGCCTCTCAGCCGCGCAGATCGATGCATTGCCCGCGCTCACGCTGATTTGCGCGCTGGGCGCAGGCTACGAGAACATCGCCGTGGCCCACGCCAAGGCGCGGGGCGTTGTGGTGGCCACGGGCGCGGGCACCAATGACGACTGCGTGGCCGACCACACCTGGGGCCTGCTGATTGCCGCGCAGCGCCGCATCCTGCCGCTGGACAAGGCCACGCGCGCAGGCATCTGGCGCACGGCCCTGCCGCTGCCGCCCAACGTGTCGCACAAGCGCCTGGGCATCGTCGGCCTGGGCACCATCGGCAAGAAGATCGCACAGCGCGCGCTGGGCTTCGAGATCGAGGTGGGCTACCACAACCGCAGCGCGCGCACCGATGTGCCCTACCGCTACTTTGGCGATGTAAAGGCGCTGGCCGAATGGTCGGACTTCCTCGTGGTCGCCACGCCCGGTGGCGCGGGCACCAAGCACCTGGTCAACGCAGACGTGCTGAATGCCCTGGGCGCGCGCGGCGTGGTGGTCAACATCGCGCGCGGCAGCGTGATCGACACTGCCGCCCTGGCCGCCGCGCTGCGCGAAGGTCGCATTGCGGCAGCAGGCCTGGATGTGTACGAGAGCGAGCCCGCGCCCCCGGCTGAACTGCTGGACCTGGACAACGTGGTGCTGACACCCCATGTGGCGGGCTGGTCGCCCGAGGCGGTGCAGGCTTCGGTGGACCGTTTCCTGGAACACGCTCGCCGCCATCTGGCAGGCGAGGCGCCGGTGTCTCCGCTCTGAAATTTGAATGAAAAATGGCTCTCTTCCATTTCGGGTGGAACGCCACATTCCCCACCAGAGCCATGGTCAGGCCCTTGCTTTTCGCAAAGGACTGCCTGGCAGGTGAGTGAGCTTGCCAGCAATCAAGAACGCCATGGCGATGAAGTGATCGGTGGTGCCATAGCCACGCGCCTTGGCCTTAGCTGCTTGCAACAGTGAGTTCACCGCCTCCACATAGCCGGTGTGCAGATGAGAAGCATCAAACGCCTGGAGTATTCCCGCCCAGTGTTGCTGGATGGTCTTGGCCAAGTCCTTGAAGGGCTGCAAGCGGCTGCGTTGCGCCCAGTGCAGCCATTTCTTGAGTGCCTGTGCACTGCTGGCGGCATCCGCGTCTGAGTTCCTGTAAACATCGCGCAGCGCCTCCTTCATCCGCCACGCCCTGGCGGTCTTCAATCGGGTGCGAGGCAGCCAATCCATCTTTGCCTGCTCTTTGTCCGTCCACTTGGCTTTGTCCTTGAGCCAGCACCAACGGGTCTTCTTGAGCCAGCGCTCGCCCCGGGCCTCTTCCCGCCGCACTGCGTCCACTGCCCGGTTGGCCATCTGCACCACATGAAAGCCATCAAAGGCAATGGCCGCCTGGGGCAAGTGCTGGCCTGCTCCTGCGATAAAGGCCTTGGACATGTCCATGCACACCACCTGGATGGCTTCGGGCCTGCCTTGGTGGCTCTTGAGGTCCGCCGCAAAGCGCTGCACGGTGCTGGCATCCTTGCCGGGTGTGGCGTAGATCAGTCGCGCCCGCTCAAGATCGTGCACCAGGGTGATGTAGCTGTGGCCTTTGGCGCAGCTGGTCTCATCGATACCGATGACCGCCACACCCGCGTAGCTCTCCTTGGCGCGCGCCAAGCTGACATGGGCATCGATCTGGCGCCACAAGGCGTTGTCCGCACAGCGCAGGATGCGTGCACACGCGGCCACCGGCATCTCACGGGCCAGCGTCAGAGCCAGAGCCTCGAACATGAGCGTGAAGCGGCTGCCCTCTCGCGCCCAGGGAACACTCAGCTGGGTCGTAGAGCTGCAGGCGCTGCATGACACGCGAGGCAGCGCGCAGTGCACGTAGGCTTCGAACTGAAAGAAATCAAGATGCCGCCAGCTGCGCTGGCGGTGGTCATGCAGTTTCTGCTCAGCTGCGGCGCAAACGGGGCAGGCGGCACTGCCCGATTGCCAGACCACGTACAGGTCGATGCGGCTGCGCTCGACATCCAGTGCAACACGCTCCACAGCCCAGGGCGCGGCCAGCCCCAACGCTTGGCAGAACAACGCTTCTTGCATCGGGAGGGCTCCTGTTCAGGGGGTGTCAATGGATTTATTTGAACTGTAGTGTTCCACCCGAAACGGAAGAGAGCCTGAAAAATGGCTCTAGCGCTTTATGGATAAGCGCAAGCAGCTATCAAATAAGGAGTTATGGCAATGCCCCTGGATGTCGATGCCTTGCAGGCGCGGCTGCGCGCCTTTGCCGCCGAGCGGCAGTGGCAGCCGTTTCACACCCCCAAGAACCTGGCGATGGCGCTGATGGTGGAAGCGGCAGAACTGACCGAGATTTTTCAGTGGATGACCCCCGAGCAGTCGCTGGCGGTACGTGATGACCCGGCGCTCACGGAGCCCATTGCCGATGAGGTTGCCGATGTGCTCCTGTACCTGCTGCAGCTGGCAGACCACGCGGGTGTGGACCTGGCGCAGGCGGTGGAGAACAAGCTGCGCAAAAACGCCGTCAAACACCCGGCGCCGCGCGTTGGGGGTGCGGCCGTGGGTGGTCGTGATATTTAGATGAAAAGTGCCTCTGGCGCTTTACTGGTAAGCGTTGAAAGCTATCAATAGTGAAGCAAATGGCTCGCACCCTGCAACGATCCAGCGACAGCAAAAAGCCCCGCGAGCGGGGCTTTTGTTGGAGGCTTTGGCGAACCAGCGCCTGACTTATTGCTTGCGGGCCGCAATCGCCTTCTCGGCCGAGGTCACCAGGTCGGCACCAATCTGGCCCTTCCACTTGTCATATACCGGGCGTGTGGCCTTCACAAAGGCGGCGCGTTCGGCGGGGCTCAGCTGGGTCACCGTCACGCCCAGTGCGGCGATGTCCTTGAGCAGAGGTTTGTCGGCTTCGACCACGCCCTTGCGGGCGAGAGCGATTTCTTCCTTGCCGGCGTCGATGGCGGCTTGCTTGACGATCTCGCGGTCGGCTGGGGTCCAGCTGTTCCAGATCTCCTTGTTCACCACAAAGATCAGCGGATCGTTCACGTAGCCCCACAGCGTGATGTGCTTTTGCGCCACGCTGTGCAGCTTGGCGGCGGTGAAGATGGACAAGGGGTTTTCCTGTCCGTCCACCGCGCCGCTGGCAAAGGCGGGCTGTGCGTCGGCCCAGCTCATCTGCGTGGGGTTGGCGCCCAGGGCGGTGAAGGTGTCGAGGAACAGCGGCGAGCCCACCACGCGGATCTTCAGGCCCTTGAGGTCTTCAGGGGTCTTGATCGCCTTCTTGGAGTTGGAGATTTCGCGGTAGCCGTTTTCGCCCCAGGCCAGTGGCATCACACCGGCCTTGTCCAGCGTGGCGAAGATGCTCTTGCCCACGTCGCCCTGCGTCACAGCGTCCACGGCTGCGTAGTCGGGGAACAGGAAGGGCAGCGAGAACAGGTTGAGTTGCTTGACCTGGGGCGACCAGTTGATGGTGGAGCCCACGGCCATGTCGATCACGCCCTGGCGCAGCGCGCTGAATTCACGCGTCTGGTCGCCCTGGATCAGCGACACGCCGGGGTAGAGCTTGATGTTGATGCGGCCATTGGTGCGCTCGCGGACCTTGTTGGCCCACAGCTCGCCGCCCTTGCCCCAGGGGAACGCGGGGCCCAGCACCAGCGACATGCGGTATTCGCTCTTGTACGCAGTTTGTGCGATGGCGGCAGGTGCGGTGAAGGCCAGGGCGGCTGCAGCGGCCACGGCAGAGGTAAGGAAGGTGCGCAGTTTCATCGGTTGTCTCCTTGTTGGATGGTGAATGGGTGAGGAAAAATCAGTAGCCCAGCCGCTGGGGCAGCCAGAGCGCAATCTGCGGAAACACGACGACCAGCAGCATCGCCAGCGTCATGGCCAGCACCAGCCAGACGACCCAGCGGGTGGTCTGCTCCATGCGTACACCGGCAATCTTGCTGGACACCATCAGGTTCACGGCCATGGGCGGGGTGAACTGGCCGATGGCCACCGTGAGGGTCAGCACCACGCCGAACCACACCACGTCCCACTGGTAGTGCTGCATGATGGGCATGAGCAGGGGCACAAAGATCAGGAAGATGGAGATGCCGTCGAGGAACATGCCTGCGATCAGCAGCATGACGATCAGCACGCCGAGCACACCCTGCTCGCTCAGCCCCGACTGCACGATGGTGCGGGTGATGGGGTCGATCACTCCCAGGGTGGACAGCGAGAACGCAAAGATGCCTGCCAGCGATACCACCACGAGGATCACGGCCGACAGTTCACCGGCTTCGCGCAGGATGGTGAACAGGTCGCGCACACGGATTGTGCGGTGAATGCACATGCCCACAAACAGGCCGTAGAACACGGCCACCACAGCCGCTTCGGTGGGGGTGAACCAGCCGGCACGCATGCCGCCCAGAATCACCACCGGCGCGGCCAGCCCCCACGCCGCCTCGCGCAGGCTGCGCCAGAACGGCGGGCGGGGCATGTCGGCTTCAGCGCCACCCATCTTGTGGCGCCGTGCCAGCCACACGGCGGGCACGATCAGCGCAATGCCCGCCAGGATGCCTGGGAACATGCCTGCGGCAAACAAGGCGGGCACCGAGGCGCCCGGCACCAGCACCGAATACACGATGAACGCCACCGAGGGCGGGATGAGGATGTCGGTGGCTGCTGCGCCCGCCACCACACTCGCCGAGTAGGCAGCGGGATACCCGGCGCGCGCCATGGCGGCGATCATGACGCCACCCACCGCCGCTGCGGTAGCAGGGCCCGAGCCGGAGATGCCGCCCAGGAACATGGCCACGGCAATCGCCACCAGCGGCAGCATGCCGGGCCCTCGGCCCACGATGGACACCGCAAAGTTCACCAGCCGCAGCGCCACGCCTGAGCGGTCGAAGATCGAGCCCACCAGCACAAACATCGGGATGGCCAGCAGCGGGTATTTGCCCAGGCCTGCGTAGAAGTTCTGCGGCACGGCCAGCAGGCCGAACCAGGGGGTCTCGGCATTGGCGACGGCAATGGCCGTGGCGCCCGCCAGACCCAGGGCCGCACCAATCGGAACGCCCAGAAACATCATTCCCAGGAAGGCGACAAACAGCAGGGTAGCGATCACGGGCGGGCCTTCGGTGCGGTCGATGCGGCCGATGCACGCCGCAGGCGGGCAAACAGTTGCAGTGCCCGGGCTGTGGTCAGCGCGCACAGCACAGGCAGCCAAACGGTGTACCACCACTGCGGCACACCGATGCCGGGCGATGTCTCTTCAAACCGGTAGTCGTCCCACACCACGCGGATGCTCAGCACCGTGATGAGCCCAAACAACAGCGCCACCATGAGAGCACCAAACTGCGCCAGCACCTGACGCCGGTGCTCGGAGCCGCCATCGGCAAAGAACTCGATGCGTATGTGCAACTGGCGCGCCACGGCGGCAGAGCCGCCGACCATGGCCAGCACGATCATCAGGAACACCGATATTTCTTCGGTCCAGGCGAAGGACGCATCGGTGAAATAGCGCAACACCACGTTCACAAAGGTGATGAGCGCCAGGGCGGCCATGGTCAGGACGATGAGCCAGTCTTCCAGGCGCAGGGAGCGGGGTTCGTCAGCGGCAGCGGGCGCTGCAGGCACTATGGGCGCAGAGGGCTGCCCATCGGGAGTGGAGGTGGACATGAACGCGGGGAGTCAGAAGAACACGGGGCAAATGCCGATCTTGCTGCCCGGCGGCGTTGTGCACCTGGGGCGTTGACCGAGGGAGAAGCGGGGTAGACGCGCTGGGTATTATGCGTCGCTCGCTATGCATGCACAGCATTGGTGCGGGGGCCAGCGCAGCCGGGAGACGCGCATGGAGCCGAGGGCCGCAGGCGCGCGGGCCTGTGGAAACCCTGATGCCCGGTGCCAGCACGTTGCAGCGCCCGCGCGGATAATGCGCCGATGGAAACCAAGTGGCTTGAAGATTTCGTCAGTCTTGCGGAAACCCGCAGCTTCAGCCGGTCAGCGCAGCTGCGGCATGTGACGCAGCCCGCGTTCTCGCGGCGCATCCAGGCGCTGGAAGCCTGGGCTGGCACCGATCTGGTGGACCGCAGCTCTTACCCCACCCGACTCACTCCGGCTGGCAAGACCCTGTACGACCAGTCTCTGGAAGTGCTGCAGGCGCTGCAGAACACGCGTGCCATGCTGCGGGCGCACACCAGCGCGGGCAAGGACATGATCGAGTTCGCCGTGCCGCACACGCTGGCGTTCACGTTTTTCCCGGCCTGGGTGTCGAGCTTGCACGACAAGTTTGGGCCGTTCAAAAGCCGGCTGATTGCGTTGAACGTGCACGACGCCGTGATGCGCCTGGTGGAGGGCGGGTGCGATCTGCTGATTGCCTACCACCATCCTTCGCAGCCCTTCCAGCTGGATGCCGACCGTTACGAGATGGTGAGCCTGGGGCAGGAAGTGATCTCCCCCTACAGCAAGGCCGACGCCGACGGACAACCCGTGCACCGCCTGCCGGGCCGGGCCGGGCAACCACTGCCCTACCTGGGCTACGCCCCGGGCGCCTATCTGGGGCGCGTGACCGAACTGATCCTGAAGGAATCCGGCACGCCCATCCATCTGGAGCGCGTGTACGAAACCGACATGGCCGAGGGCCTCAAGGCCATGGCGCTCGAAGGCCATGGCGTGGCCTTTCTGCCGCACAGCGCCGTGAAGAAAGAACTGCGTTCGCGCCGCCTGGTCAGTGCAGCCCCGGTCGATAGCGAAGGCCTGCAGATGACCATGGATGTGCGCGCCTACCGCGAAAAACCAGCGGGCAAAGAGGCCCCCAAAGGCACGGCCCAGGCGCTGTGGATGTACCTTCAAGCGCAGGCAGGGTCATGCTAAGGGTAAATACGGATATAAACACTTTGCATAGTTGCGCGCGCAAACGGCATTGGAATTTCACGGTAACGACACGTACAGTCGGCGCCATCGCTGGGTCGGCTGCCGCAGCGTGTGCCGTCTAAGAGCAGATTCTTAGTCCCCACGGTGGCACGAACATTGCGAATCCGATCCATCCACTCACCGAGACGCCGTATGAAAGTTCAGCATTGGGGAATTGCCTGGGGCCTTGCCGCTGCAAGCTGCGCTTTCGCGGCCTCTGCGCAGGCCTCGGTGCTTGAGCGCATCGGTGCCGGCGGCAAGCTGGTGATTGCGTACCGTGAATCGTCGGTGCCTTTTTCGTACATCGACACCCAGTCCGGCAAGCCGGTGGGTTATGCCATGGATCTGTGCCTGCGCCTGGCCGAGGTGGTGCGCAAGAAAACCGGCAAGAAGGACATGGAGGTCGAGCTTGTAGCGGTCACGCCGGCCAACCGTATCGCCATGATCGAGCAGGGCAAAGCCGACATGGAGTGTGGCTCTACCACCAACAACGCCGAGCGGCGCCAGAAGGTTGCGTTCACCATCCCCCATTTCATCACCGGTGCGCGGCTGCTGGTGAAGACCTCCAGCCCCATCGACCGTGTGGAAGACCTCAATGGCAAGAAGCTGGTGTCCACCAAGGGCACGACACCGCTCAAGGCCGCCGATCAGGCCAACCGCGAGCGCCTGATGGGGATCACCATTGTTGAGGCGCCGGACCATGCCAAGGCGGTCGAGATGGTCGAGAAGGGCGAGGCCGATGCTTTTGTGATGGACGACGTGCTGTTGTATGGCCTGGCCGCCGGGCGGCCTGACCCCAAGGCGCTCAAGGTGGTGGGCCGCTTCATGACCACCGAGCCACTGGCCATCATGCTGCCCAAGAACGACCCCGAGTTCAAAAAGCTGATTGATGAAGAGATGCGCCGCCTGATCACCAGCCGGGACATCTACCCCATTTATGACAAGTGGTTTAACAAACCCATCCCTCCCAACAACACGGTGCTGAACCTCCCGGTCAGCTACTTGTTGCGCGACTTCTGGAAATACCCCACCGACCAGGTTCCGTTCTGACTAATATCCCGGTCGAGGTTTCTGTTTTTGGAGAATGCGACCTGTCGGCACTGCCGGCGTGGGCGAATCTCTAGAATCCCCCCCGTTTTTAGCTTCACACACAAGGAGATACCAATGAAGAAGCATTTGCTCGCGGTTGCCGTGACCGCCCTGGCTGCAGGTAGCGCTTTCGCTCAAGCCACCGATACCCTGGCCAAGATCAAGGCCTCGGGTAGCGTGACGCTGGGCGTTCGCGAATCTTCCGGTCTTTCCTACACCCTGGGTAACGGCAAGTTCGTGGGCTTCCACACTGAAATGGGCGAAGTTGTGCTGGCCGACATCCAGAAGCAACTGGGCCTGCCCAAGCTGGATATCAAGTACCAGCCCGTAACCTCGCAAAACCGTATTCCCCTGGTGACCAATGGCACCGTGGATCTGGAGTGCGGCTCCACCACCAACAATGCCGCCCGCCAGAAGGATGTGGCCTTTGCCGTGACCACCTACGTGGAAGAAGTGCGCACCGTTGTCAAGGCCAACTCGGGCATCTCGTCCATCAAGGACCTGAACGGCAAGACCATCGCCACCACCACGGGCACCACTTCGGTGCAAACCCTGCGCAAGCATGAGCGTGCTGGCGGCATCGACTTCAAGGAAGTCTTTGGCAAAGACCACGCTGACAGCTTCCTGATGTTGGAAACGGGCCGCGCCGATGCGTTTGTGATGGACGGCTCCATCCTGGCTGCCAACATCTCCAAGTCCAAGAACCCTGCCGACTACAAGATCGTCGGTGAAGTTCTGAGCGTGGAGCCTATCGCCTGCATGCTGCGCAAGGACGATCCAGCCTTCAAGAAGGCCGTGGACGACTCCATCAAGCGCCAGATTGCAGACGGTTCGCTGGCCAAGCTGTACGACAAGTGGTTCATGCAACCGGTGCCACCGACCAACACCAAGATTGGTCTGCCGATGTCCGACGCTACCAAGGCAGCATGGGCATCGCCCAATGACAAGCCCATGGAAGACTACGCAAAGAAGTAATTTTCTGAACGCTTGTGCCCCTTCGGCCAACCGGTTTGAAGGGGCTTTTTTGTTGGGCTCGCAAAGGGTTGCGCCCAACGCAATACCAAGAATTTAAGGGGTGCTCCTATGAGTTGGGATTGGCAGGTGTTCTGCCAGGACACCATGGACAGGGAAGTCGTGCAAAGCTGCTTTGGCAAGGGCGGCGATATCACCTACCTGGACTGGATGCTGTCGGCCTGGGGTTGGACGGTGTCTGTTTCGGTGCTGGCCTTGGTGCTGGCGCTTGTGTTGGGTTCCTTGATTGGGACGCTGCGTACCTTGCAGGACCGGCCCATGATCGTGCGCTTGGGCAATGCCTGGGTCGAGCTGTTTCGCAATATTCCGTTGCTGGTGCAGATTTTCCTGTGGTACCACGTGCTACCCAGCCTGTTTCCGGTGCTCAGGGGCGTTCCTGGCTTTGCGCTGGTGGTGCTGGCGTTGGGCTTCTTCACGTCGGCACGTATTGCCGAGCAGGTGCGCTCCGGCATTCAGGCGTTGCCACGCGGCCAGCGGTACGCAGGTCTGGCCGTAGGCTTCACCACGTTCCAGACCTACCGCTATGTGCTTCTGCCCATGGCGTTTCGCATCATCATCCCGCCGCTGACCAGCGAGACGATGAACATCTTCAAGAACTCGTCCGTGGCGTTTGCCGTGTCGGTGGCTGAACTCACGATGTTTGCCATGCAGGCGCAGGAAGAAACCTCGCGCGGCATCGAGGTCTACCTGGCGGTGACGACGCTGTACATCATCTCGGCTTTTGCCATCAACCGCATCATGGCCTTCATCGAAAAACGCGCACGCATCCCTGGCATGGTCGTGAGCGGCGCGGCCGGAGGGGGGCATTGATATGAATATCGATTTCTCCTTCTACAACTGGGAGCTGATCTCCAACTTCGTGCTCAAAGGGCTGTATTTCAGCCTGCTGCTCACGCTTATCGCCACCATCGGTGGCGTGATCTTCGGCACGGTGCTGGCGCTCATGCGCCTGTCGGGCAAGAAGTGGCTGGATGTTCCTGCGACCATCTACGTCAACGGCATGCGATCCATTCCGCTGGTGATGGTGATCCTGTGGTTCTTCCTGCTGGTGCCAGCCATCATCGGCCGCCCCATTGGCGCGGAAGTGTCGGCGATCATTACCTTCATCGCCTTTGAAGCGGCCTACTTCAGCGAAATCATGCGCGCTGGCATCCAGTCCATCCCACGCGGCCAGGTGTATGCCGGCCAGGCGCTGGGCATGACGTACGGCCAGAACATGAAGCTGGTGGTGCTGCCCCAGGCGTTCCGCAACATGCTGCCGGTGCTGCTCACGCAGACCATCATCCTGTTCCAGGACACGTCGCTGGTCTACGCCATCGGTGCCTACGACATGCTCAAGGGCTTTGAAGTGGCGGGCAAGAACTTTGGTCGTCCGATCGAGGCATACCTGGCCGCTGCGGTTCTGTACTTCATCATGTGCTACGCGCTGTCCTGGGCGGTCAAGCGCCTGCACCAGAAGATCGCGATCATCCGCTGATCGATGCTGGTGCAAAAGAGATTGGATTGAGGAAAAAGAAATGATCGAACTCAAAAACGTATCCAAGTGGTATGGCCCGGTGCAGGTGCTCAACGAATGCACGGCCACCATCCAAAAGGGTGAAGTGGTGGTGGTGTGCGGCCCCTCGGGCTCAGGCAAGTCCACGCTGATCAAGACCATCAACGCGCTCGAACCCTTCCAGAAGGGCGAGATCACGGTGGACGGAATTGCACTGCACGACCCCAAGACCGACCTGCCCAAGCTGCGCAGCCGCGTAGGCATGGTGTTCCAGCATTTCGAGTTGTTCCCGCACCTGTCGGTGACGGACAACCTGACCATTGCGCAGATCAAGGTGCTGGGCCGCAGCGCGGACGACGCCAAGAAGCGCGGCCTGAAGATGCTCGAACGTGTGGGCCTGATGGCGCACAAGGACAAGTTCCCCGGCCAGCTCTCGGGCGGCCAGCAGCAGCGTGTGGCCATTGCGCGCGCGCTGTCGATGGACCCCATCGTGATGCTGTTCGACGAGCCCACCTCCGCGCTCGACCCCGAAATGGTCGGTGAAGTGCTGGACGTCATGGTGGGCCTGGCCAACGAAGGCATGACCATGATGTGCGTGACCCACGAAATGGGCTTTGCCCGCAAGGTGAGCAACCGCGTGATCTTCATGGACGTGGGCGGCAAGATCCTGGAAGACTGCTCCAAGGACGACTTCTTCAACAACCCCGACGCACGCCAGCCGCGTACCAAGGACTTCCTCAACAAGATCCTGCAGCACTGAACGGTGCTTGCACGCCCGTGCCGCAGGGGTTTGGGGCTACAAAAAAGCGCTCTCCGGAGCGCTTTTTTCATGGGGCCACCCAAGGCTGAACGACTGCTGCGCGCAGGCTAACGCTTGCCCCGCCGACCGGCTGGCGGGTGGCCTTCCACGATGAGCTGCGACTCGAAATCCGTCCACAGATCATCGCGCCGCTTCAGTGCCTCGGACACCGCCTTGTGCCGCAGCTGGGCCACGGCCGACACCAGCGCGTTGCACAGGAAGAACGCGGCGGTGTACGAGTCGAACGGCGATGCGTTGGACGTGCGCACCTGCAGCCGGTGGTGGGACAGCGCGGCCAAGGGCGCTGCGGCGCTGTCGGTGATCGCCAGCACGTGGGCCCCCGCGTCGCGAAAGCGCTGCGCCACTTTCACCGGCCCGCTGGCGTAGCGGCGGATGCTGAAGACCAGCAAGGCATCTTCGGGCTGGATCCACAGCAGCTGGTCGGTGGCGTCCACCGCGCCAGCCCCCAGTTCGTGCACGCCCGGGCGGCACATGTTCAGGTGCAGCGCCAGCCAGGCGGCCACTGGGGCGCTGTTGATCTGCGCCAGCACAAAGATGCGTCCCTTGCCCTGTGCAATGCGCGCCACCATGGCCTCGAAGGCCGCCATGTCCAGCCCGTCGCGCGTGGTGGTGAGGTTGTGCTGGTCGTGCAGCAGCGCATCGTCCACGCACTGTTGCAGGCTGCGCCGGGTGCCGATGGTGACGGGTGCGCGCTGCCCGGCCGTTTGCAGCAGGGCGGTGACCTCGGCCCGCGCCTCGCGCTGGGCCTCGGCATAGCTGTCGTAGCCCAGCTTGGCAAACAGCCGCACCACGGTCGATGCACTGGTGCCAGTGCGCGCAGCGAGGGCGGTGGCGGACTCCAGCAGGGCGTGGGGGTAGTCGCGCCCCAGGGCCTCGGCCAGCGCCCGTTCGCTGGCGGTCAGGTCGGCGTCCTGGCGGGCCAGCCGCTCGGTCAGCAAGGCGCTGGATTCGTGCAATGATGATTTCATAAAATTCTCATTCGTGCAAAATACGTTGCAGAACCCCGGGTCGCGTGCAACACTGCGACCCAAATTTTGCCCCTACCTGGGGCTTGCCCAAGGACAACGATGCTCAATACCCTGAACGAAGGTCTGCTGCCGGTGCGTGCGCAGGTCCTGGACTGGCTGGCCAGACAGCAGCAGTCCATGCAAGACCTGTTGCAAAAAGTGGTCAATATCGAGAGTGGCAGCCGCAATGAGGCGGGCGTGACGGCCGTGGCGCATGCCCTGGCCGAGCGCCTGCAGGCGGCCGGTGTGCCGGTGCAGTTTGAGCCCGTGCCCGGCTATGGCGTGCTGCTGCATGCGCAGGTCAACCCGGCAGAGGGCGCTGCAGCCGATGGCGCGCCCATCATCCTCATGGGGCACATGGACACGGTGTTTCCAGATGGCACCGTGGCCAAGCGCCCCTACCGCGAAGAAGCGGGGCGCGCCTACGGCCCCGGCGTGGCCGATATGAAGTCCGGTCTGGTGCTCAACGTGTTTGTGGCCGAGGCCTTTGCGCGCTGTGGCGGCCTGCAGGCGCCGCTGCACCTGTTCTTCTCGTGCGATGAAGAGATCGGTTCGCCCGCCACGCGTGACCTCATCATGGCCCGCGTGCGGGGGGCGCGTGCCGTGTTCAACGCCGAGCCCGGCCGCGTGAGCGGCAACGTGGTCACCAGCCGCAAGGGCTCGATGGTGGTGGAATTCGAGGTGCAGGGCGTGGCCGCGCATGCAGGCATCAACCACGCCGCTGGCGCCAGCGCCATCGAAGCCCTGGCCCGCAAGACCTTGGCGCTGCATGCGCTGACCGACCCAGCCACGGGCGTCACCTGCAACGTGGGCGTGGTGCAGGGCGGCATCGTGCCCAACATGGTCGCCCCACACGCACGCGCCGAGGTGGACCTGCGCTTCACCGCCGACACCGACCCCGACCAACTGCTGGGGCGCGTGCGCGCCATCGTCGAAGAAGAGTCCGTGCCCCGCACCCAGGGCCACATCACCACCACGCGCCGCACGATGCCCATGAAGCCCACACCGGACGACTTGCTGGCGCTGTACCAGCAAGGTGCACGCGCGCTGGGCTTTGAGGTGCAAGGCGAGTTCACCGGCGGTGCGGCCGACAGCGGCCTGACTGCGTCTGTGGGTGTGCCCACGCTGTGTGCCACGGGCCCGGTGGGCGGACATGCACACACCGAACGCGAGTACTGCGAGCTGTCCACCTTTGTGCCGCGCGCGCAGGCCGTGGCGCTGGCCGTGCTGTCACACCCTTGATTCTTTCCGTATCTTTTCAACCTGTTTCTTGAGTTCTTTGACCGCCATGAACACCACACCTTCCCGCCGCCACCTTCTGACCACCGGACTGGGCCTTGCCGGCCTGGCCGCGCTGCCCGCCATGGCACAAGATAAGTTCCCTTCGCGCCCGATCACGCTGGTGGTGCCGTTCCCGCCCGGTGGGTCGGTGGACATCATGGCGCGCCAGTATTCCGAGCCGCTGTCGCGCGTGCTGGGCGTGCCCATCGTGGTGGAAAACCGCGCCGGCGCGGGTGGCTCGGTGGGCGCGCAGTATGTGGCGCGCTCCAAGGCCGATGGCTACACCCTGGTGGTGTCGTCGCAAAGCAGCCACCTGGCCAACCCGCTCACCCAGCCCAAGATCGGCTACGACCCCGTCAAGGATTTTGAAAACATCGCCATCCTGGGCCGCCAGCCCAACGCCCTGGTGGTGCACAGCAGCCTGCCTTTCAAGACCTTCAAGGAGTTCATCGACTACGCCAAGAAGAACCCCGGCAAGCTCAACTATGGCAGCGGTGGCGTGGGCAGCATGGGCCAGCTCAACGTGGAAATGCTCAAGGTCTCCACGGGCGTGTTCACCACGCACATTCCCTACCGTGGGGGCACGCCGCTGATCACGGGCGTGCTGGGCAACGAGGTGCAGTTCATCCTCGACAACCTGGTCATCATGCTGCCGCACATCCAGGCGGGCAAGGTGCGCGCCCTGGCCGTAGCGGCCGACCAGCGCCTGCCCCAGCTGCCCGATGTGCCCACCATGGCCGAGGTCGGTCACCCCGAGCTGAACCTTACCTCCTGGACGGGCCTGGCCGCGCCTGCTGGCACGCCTGAAGCGGTGGTGCAGACGCTTTACAAAGCCGTGCGCCAGGTTGCCACATCGCCCGCCATGGTGACGAACCTCAAGGAGCGCGGCGTGATCGTGCCCGAAGAGATGCCGCCCGCCGCGTTCGAAAAGATGATGGCAGAGCGCCTGGTGAAGTTTGGCGACGTGGTGCGCAAGGCAGGCATCACCGCCGAATGACGCGGTGTTGCTCTGAACTTTAAGTGTTTTTGGCTGCTAGCGCTGAATGGATAAGCGCTAGCAGCTATCAAAACAATAGTTGATAAGCCGATGGGACAATGCTGCCCATGACAGCCGCACTCCACTCCCCCACCGCGCCCACCACCCTCACCATCACCCGCCCCGACGACTGGCACCTGCACGTGCGCGACGGCGAGCCCCTGCACACCGTCGTGCCCCACACCGCCGCCCAGTTCGGTCGCGCGATCATCATGCCCAACCTGCGCCCGCCCGTGACCTCGGCCGAGCAGGCACTGGCCTACAAGCAGCGCATCCTGGCCGCCGTGCCCGCCGGCATGAGCTTTGAGCCGCTGATGACGCTATACCTCACCGACAACCTCCCGCCCGAGGAAATCGTGCGTGCCAAGGCCGCAGGCGTGGTCGCCTGCAAGCTCTACCCCGCAGGCGCCACCACCAACAGCGACGCGGGCGTGACGGACCTGCGCAAGACGTACAAGACGCTCGAAGCCATGCAGAAGGCCGGCATGCTGCTGCTGGTGCACGGCGAGGTGACCAGCAGCGACATCGACCTGTTCGACCGCGAAGCCGTGTTCATCGAGCAGCAGCTCATCCCGCTGCGCCGCGACTTCCCCGAGCTGAAGATCGTCTTCGAGCACATCACCACCAAGGACGCGGCGGACTACGTGGCAAGTGCCGATCGCTTCACCGCCGCCACCATCACCGCGCACCACCTGCTGTACAACCGCAACGCCATCTTCATCGGTGGCGTGCGCCCGCACTATTACTGCCTGCCCGTGCTCAAGCGCGAAACCCACCGCGTGGCCCTGGTGCAGGCCGCCACCAGCGGCAGCAACAAGTTCTTCCTGGGCACCGACAGCGCGCCGCACCCTGCGCACCTCAAGGAACATGCCACCGGCTGCGCGGGCTGCTACACCGCCCACGCGGCCATCGAGATGTACGCCGAGGCGTTCGACAACGCCGGTGCGCTCGACAAGCTCGAAGGTTTCGCCAGCTTCCACGGCCCCGACTTCTACAGCCTGCCGCGCAACACCGGCAGCATCACCCTGCGCCGCGAGTCGTGGACACCGCCCGATAGCTTTGCGTTTGGCGAAGCTGAGCTCAAGCCCCTGCGCGCTGGTGAAGCCCTGCCGTGGCGGTTGGTGTAAGCGAAGCCTTCGACGCCATTGACTGGAGCGCCCCCTGGCTGGCGCCGTTGCGCAATCTGGGCCAGCCCGTGGCGCAGCAGCTGCAGCACGATCCTGCAGTGCACCGGGCGTTGCAGGCCGCAGCGCCGCCAGCGTTGCCGGTGGGTTTTGTGCCCCAGTCCGAGCTGCCCGAAGGCACGGCCTACGAGCAGTACATCTGGGACACCCGCCGGGTGCCCACGCGCGACAACCTGCACGACTTCTTCAACGGCCTGGTCTGGCAACAGTTTCCGCACACCAAGCGGCGCCTGAACGAGCTGCAGGCCCGGGCCATCGCCGCCGATGGTGTGCAGGCTGTGCGCGGGCCGTTGCGCGATGCGCTCACGGTGTTTGACGAGAACGGCGCCGTACTGCAAGCGCCGCCCGCGCTGTGGGAGGCGCTCAGGGCGCGAGACTGGCAGCGCCTGTTCATCGACCTGCGCCCGCTGTGGGGGCACGCCCGGCTGGTGGTGTTCGGGCATGCGCTGCTTGAAAAGCTGGTTATCCCTCGAAAACCCATGGTGGCGCATGTGTATCAGGCGCCAGTAGCTATTGAATCAATAGCAATTTTGGATGCTTGGCTGGCGCAGGAAGTTCAGCCGCAGCCGTGGTCTGCCAAGCCCTTCACCCCGTTGCCCGTGCTGGGCGTACCCGGCTGGTGGCCCCCTAACGAGACGCCGGACTTTTATGCCGACACGCAGGTGTTCCGCCAGCCCCGGGCTGTGTCAGGGGGCTAATTCCCGTCAACGCTTGTGTGATAAGGCCTGTGCGCGGGTTTGCACCTACCATAGCGCGATGAAATCGCGGCCATGGGGCTGCCAGGGGCGTGCAGTGGCCCCAGCAGCGGGTTCGGTGCTTGAAGCGCAGCACCCGGCCCCCATCTGAGCCAGCAAACACTTGTTGTTGTTTACCCCACGGAGAAACCATTCCATGAAGCGGATCCTTTTGTTTGTGATGACCAACCTGGCCGTCGTTGTCGTGCTGGGGGTGGTGGCCAGCCTGCTGGGCGTCAACCGCTACCTCACGGCCAACGGGCTCAACCTGGGCGCGCTGCTGGGCTTTGCGCTCGTCATGGGCTTTGGCGGCGCCATCATCTCGCTGCTCATCAGCAAGCCCATGGCCAAGTGGACCTCGGGCGTGCGCGTGATCGACGGCTCCGGCTCGCCCGACGAGCGCTGGATCGTCGAGACCGTGCGCAAGTTCGCCACCGAAGCCAAGATCGGCATGCCTGAAGTCGGCATCTTCGAAGGCGACCCCAATGCGTTTGCCACGGGCGCGTTCAAGAACTCGGCCCTGGTGGCGGTGTCCACGGGCCTGCTGCAAGGCATGACGCGTGAAGAGGTCGAGGCCGTGATCGGCCACGAGGTGGCCCACATCGCCAACGGTGACATGGTCACCATGACGCTGATCCAGGGCGTGATGAACACCTTTGTGGTGTTCCTGTCGCGGGTGATCGGCTATGCGGTCGACAGCTTTCTGCGCAAGAACGACGAGAGCAGCTCGGGCCCCGGCATCGGCTACTACGTGACCACCATCGTGCTCGACATCCTGCTGGGCTTTGTGGCCGCGATGATCGTGGCTTGGTTCAGCCGCCAGCGCGAGTTCCGTGCCGATGCAGGCGCTGCGCAACTGATGGGCCGCCGCCAGCCCATGATCAATGCCCTGGCCCGCCTGGGTGGCATGCACCCGGCCGAGCTGCCCAAGAGCATGGCCGCCATGGGCATTGCCGGTGGCATTGGCAAGCTGTTCAGCACCCACCCGCCCATCGAAGAGCGCATTGCTGCGCTGCAGAACGCGCAGCAGCAAGGCTGATCCGGTTCAACCTGGCCCTTGAAGGCCGCTGCAGGGGTTGCCCCTGCGGCGGCCTTTTTGTTTGTGGGTGGGTTGTTGGCCTTGTGGGGCGGCTCAAGGGCTTGTAACCTTTTGTCGATAACCAGTGGACACCCAATCCCGCATGCCGTGCGGGCAGCAGCGGGGTGCCGATCCTTACTCCCACGAGAACACCTTATGTCCATCTCCCACGCACGTGTTGCGGTCCGCCTGGCCCTGGCCTTTGGCGTTGTCTGTCTGGTCATGTCGCTCTCGGCCGCCGTCGGTATCTGGCGGCTGGCGGGGCTGCAGGACATTGCCGACGACCTGGGCGGCGCATCGTCCGAGCGTGCGCTGCTGGCGCGTGAGCTGCACGCCATCGTGGTGCTGAGTTCCGCACGCGCCGAAACACTGCTGGAGATCGACAACCCCGCCTACGCGGCGCGCATCGACGCGGACCGCAAAACCACGTCGGCCCGTTCGTCCGAAGTGCGCAAGCGCCTGGACGAGCTGGCGGCAGACCCGGAATCCCAGGCCTTGTTCGATGCCATCGACAAGGCCGGCAACGGTTTTCGCACGGTGCGGGACGACCTTGTCAAGCGCCGCAAGGCGGGCGAGGCCCTGCCGCCCGACGCCATTGCCAACCAGCTGCGCCCTGCGGCCGATGCCTATGCCGCATCGGTGAACAAGCTGGCCGAGTACCAGCGCCAGCGTGTGGCCGAGGCCCGCGAGGCTGCCGCCCGCAGCGAGAGCCAGGGCATCACGCTGCTGGCCGCAGGCTCGCTGGTGGGGCTTCTGCTGAGCCTGGCCTGCGCCTGGCTGCTGTCGCGCTCCATTCTGCAGCCGCTGGCCCATGCGTCCGAGGTGACCGACCGCATTGCCGAGGGCGACCTCACCTCCCCCGTGCCCGCGCCGCAGGCGGGCAGCCGCGATGAACTGCAGGCCCTGCTGGCGCGCCTGGGGGGTATGCAGGCGCGGCTGGCGGAACTGGTGGTGGGCATGCGCCAGGCCAGCACCTCGGTGGCCGGTGCCAGCAGCGAGATCGCGGCGGGCAACAGCGACCTGTCGGCCCGCACCGAGCACACAGCTTCCAATCTGGAAGAAATCGCCGCCAGCATGGAAGAACTGCTGGCCACCGTGCGCCACAGCGCCGACGCCGCAGCGCAGGCCAGCACCCTGGCCACCGGTGCCAGCAGCGTTGCCCAGCGCGGGCGCGAGGCAGTGGACCGCGTGGTGGGCACCATGGATGGCATCGCGCTGTCGTCGCGCCGCATTGCCGACATCACCAGCGTGATCGATGGCATTGCGTTCCAGACCAATATCCTGGCGCTGAACGCGGCCGTGGAAGCGGCCCGTGCCGGTGAGCAGGGGCGGGGCTTTGCGGTGGTGGCCAGCGAGGTGCGCAGCCTGGCCCAGCGTTCGGCCACGGCGGCCAAGGAGATCGGGGGCCTCATCAGCGACAGCGTGCGGCAGGTGGACGAAGGCACCAAGCTGGTCCATGCAGCGGGCGGCACCATGGGCGAGATCGTGAACTCGGTGCAGCAGGTGGCCACCATCATTGGCGAGATCAGCACGGCTGCGCGTGAGCAGACCACGGGCCTGAGCCAGGTGGGCGAGGCGGTCTCGCAGCTCGACCAGATGACGCAGCAGAACGCCGCGCTGGTGGAGGAATCGTCCGCCGCCGCGCAGGGCCTGCGGGTTCAGGCGCAGCAACTGGCCGAGCTGGTGGAGGCGTTCCGCCTGCCCGCTGGCAACGCGCTGCGCTGAGCTGAGCTGGGCAGGGCTGGGCGGAGAGCAGGGGCGTACCGCTCTACTTCACCTCCACCCGCCAGCGCCGCCGTGGCGCACGCAGCGCATGGCGCTTGCGGTACTCGGCCGGGGCCATGCCGGTGTAGCGCACAAAGATGCGCCGGAACGCAGCCGGGTCGGCGTAGCCGCAGGCCACGGCAATGCTGGGCACGCTTTCCAGCGTCACCTCCAGCATCACCCGGGCGCGCGCGCAGCGCAGGCCGTGCAGGTGGTCCAGCGGCGACTGCGACAGCTCTTGCTGAAAATGCCGCAGCAGGGTGCGTGTGCTCACCGATGCGGCCTCGGCCAGCCGGTCCAGCGAGTAAGGCTGGTCCAGGTGCGCCTCCATGAAGGCGATGGCGCGGGCCAGGGTGCTGTCACGCGTGGCGGGGATGTGCTGCTGTGCGTTGGCCTGCAGCGCCGCGCGGGCGCGCTGGTGGTCGGGGGCCATCACGGTCTCGCAGGCGGCGGCCAGCTCCGGCCCCAGCGCCTGGCGCACCAGGGCAATGGCCAGCAGGTTCACGTTGCTGGGCAGCGCGCAGCTCAGCCAGGGGCCATCGTCCGACAGGTCCTGGCCCAGGCTGTGGCCGATGCCCGGGAAGTCCCGTTCAAACCCCGCGATGTAGAACCAGGGCAGGCAGGCCTGGCGCCCATTCAGCCGCCCGCTTTGCGCCGCCAGCCAGGCGCCATTGCCCATGGTGAGCAGCTTTTGCCCTGCGTCCAGCGCAATGCCCAGCTGGCGTGACAGCGCCTGGTGGCGGGCTGCCACGGCACGGATGGCCGGGATGTCTGGCGCGTGGAACGAAGGGATGAACAGCGCCCGGGTGGGGGCCAGTGCCGCATCCTTGTCATCTGGCGCCGTGTAGGCTGCCAGGGGGCTCGGCAAGGGTGCCAGGGGCAGGCCCTCGGCGTCCAGCAGGCGCCAGGCAAGGCGGGGTGCTTGTGCACCCAGCCGCTGGCTGGCCAGCAGGTTGGCGCCGCGCAGCAGGTCGATGAGCTGCAGGGCACTGCCTGCGGCCGATTCGGGCAGCAGCGGGATGTCCACGCGGAACACCGGGGGCTTGGGCGGTGCCGAAGGCAAGGACGAAGGTGACGGTGGCATGGCGATATTGGCTCTGTGTATGGCGATTTTCGCTTGTCATGAAGGCAGCGTGCGCTTTTAGCATGAACGTGCTTTTCGCTTCCCCACCCAGGCCCTCGTGGCTGTTCACTCCCTACGGATCTGCCCATGCACAAACCCCTCTCTGCCATCGCACTTGCCGCCGGCCTCGTCGCCAGCGGGCTGACTTTTGTCTCTTCGGCCCAGGCCCAGGCGCTGGATGCCGCGGGCCTGCAGACCATCGACGCCGCCGTGAACGCCGTGGCGCCCAAGATGGTCAACTGGCGCCGCGACATCCATGCCCACCCCGAACTCTCGGGCCAGGAAGTGCGCACCGCCAAGCTCGTGGCCGAGCACCTCAAGAAGCTGGGCATGGAAGTGCAGACCGGCGTGGGCGGCACGGGCGTGGTGGGCACGCTCAAGGGCGGCCTGCCCGGCAAGGTGGTGGCCCTGCGCGCCGACATGGACGCACTGCCCGTGCTGGAGAACACTGGCCTGCCCTTTGCCAGCAAGGCCAAGGCCAACTACCTGGGCAAGGAAGTGCCCGTGATGCACGCCTGCGGCCACGACGCCCACACCGCCATGCTGATGGGCGCGGCCGAGGTGCTGGCGGGCATGAAGGCCCAGCTACCCGGCACGGTGAAGTTCATCTTCCAGCCCGCAGAAGAGGGCGCGCCGGTGGAGCCCGACGCCAATGGCAAGGTGCCCAGCTTCGGCGCCAAGGCCATGATCGAAGCCGGTGCGCTCAAGGATGTGCAGGCCATCTACGGCCTGCACATCACCTCCAACCTGCCCGGCGGCGTGGTGGGCTACCGCAGCGGCCCGCTGATGGCCGGGTCGGACAACATCACCATTCATGTGGAAGGGCGCGGTGGTCATGGCTCCTCACCCTGGGCCACCATCGACCCCATCGTGGCCGCCAGCCAGGTGGTGATGGGCCTGCAGACCGTGGTGAGCCGCCAGCTCAACATCAGCCAGGAACCGGCCGTGGTCACCATCGGCCAGATCCAGGGCGGCACCCGCTACAACATCATCCCCGACAAGGTGGAGATGATGGGCACGCTGCGCACGTTTGACGAAGACATGCGCCAGGAAGCACTCAAGCGCATCACCACCACGGCCGAGTCAATCGCTGCCGCCAGCGGCGCCAAGGCCAGCGTGCGTTTTGGCCCCGTGGCCTACCCCGTGACCACCAACCCAGCGCAACTCACGCAGGCGTCGCTGCCCGCGCTGAACCTGGCCATGGGCGGCAAGACCATGGTGATCCCCAAGGTGGCGGGCTCGGAGGACTTCTCGGAGTTCCAGAAGGTCGTGCCGGGCTTCTTCTACTTCCTGGGCGCACCGCCCAAGGGCAAGGAATTTGCCAAGGCGCCACCCAACCACTCCGCGCTGTTCGATATCGACGAGGACCAGCTGCCGACCGGCGCACGCAGCCTGGCCGCACTGGCCGTGGACTTCCTGCAGCGCAAGTAAGAAGCGAAAAGCAGAGGGGCGCCGCGCGGCTCAGGCCGTGCGGCGGGGCGAAGCCAGTCGGCTGCCGATGAGCAGGCGAAACGGCAGCAGCAGCGCCACGCCCAGCCCCAGCTTCACCGCGAGGTCACCCAGTGCCCAGGTGATCCACGGGTCGCTGGTGCCCCCAAACGCAATGCTCCAGAACACGGCGGTGTCCAGCACCGCTGCGAGCAGCGTGGCTACCAGCGGCGCGCGCCACCAGGTGCCATGGCGCAGACGGTCAAACACGCTGATGTCCAGCCACTGCGAGAGCAAAAACGCCGAGCCCGACGCGATGGCAATGCGCACCGGCGCCAGCACCAGCGAGGCCGCAACGGCCACCGCAAACCCCACCCACGCCACCCGCCGCGCCTGCTGCGGGCCGTGGGCGCGGTTGACCAGCTCGCTTACCAGAAAGGCCACCGGGTAAGTGATGGCACCCCAGGTGAGCCAGTCATTGAGGGGGAACTGGACCAGGATGTTGGACGCCAGCACCACGGCGGCCATGGCCAGGGCCGCTGCTGCGAACTGCAGCGGGGTGGGCGCACGCATCATGTGGCGGCACCGAGTAGGCTGCGCGCTACGGCTTCGCCGACCTTGATGCCATCCACGCCCGCCGACAGAATGCCGCCCGCGTAGCTGGCGCCTTCGCCCGCCGGGTACAGGCCCGGCGTGTTCAGGCTTTGCAGGTTCTCGCCACGCCCGATCTTCAGGGGCGATGAGGTGCGCGTCTCCACGCCCGTCAGCACCGCGTCGTGCATGTCAAAGCCCTTGATCTTGCGGCCGAACACGGGCAGCGCCTCGCGCAGCGCCGCGATCGCGTAGCCGGGCAGGGCGGCGTGCAGGTCGGTGAGAAGCACGCCGGGCTTGTACGAGGGCTCCACTTCACCCAGCTGCGTAGATGGCTTGCCCGCGATGAACTCCCCCACCAGCTGGCCCGGCGCGCTGTAGTCACGGCCGCCCAGCACAAACGCATTCGATTCCAGCTGGCGCTGCAGCACGCTGCCCGACAGCGGGTGGAACTGCCCGGCGGGCAGGGCTTCCACGCCATAGGTCTGGCCCAGGTGGGTCTCAAATGCCTGCGCGTCCTGCGGGTAGTCGCGTGGGTCGATGCCCACCACCATGCCCGCGTTGGCATTGCGCTCGTTGCGCGAATACTGGCTCATGCCGTTGGTCACCACGCGGTTGGGCTCGCTGGTAGCGGCCACCACGGTGCCACCGGGGCACATGCAGAAGCTGTACACCGCGCGCCCGTTGGCGGCGTGGTGCACCAGCTTGTAGTCGGCCGCGCCCAGCAGCGGGTGGCCCGCGTGGCGGCCCCAGCGGGCGCGGTCGATCACCCCCTGCGGGTGCTCGATGCGGAAACCGATGGAAAACGGCTTGGCCTCCATGGCCACGCCGCGCTGGTACAGCATGGCAAAGGTGTCGCGCGAGCTGTGGCCCAGCGCCATCACCACGTGGTCGGCACGCAGCTCGGTGGTCTCGCCCGTGGCCTGGTTCAGCACCTTCAGGCCGCGCAGGTGGCGGGCTTCACCGGTGCCTTCGATGATCACGTCCGTCACGCGCTGCTCAAAGCGGATCTCGCCGCCCAGCGCAATGATCTGCTCGCGCAGGTTCTCCACCACCTTTACCAGCTTGAAGGTGCCGATGTGCGGGTGGGCCACGTACAGGATCTCTTCGGGCGCACCGGCTTTGACGAACTCGTTCATCACCTTGCGGCCCAGGTGGCGCGGGTCTTTGATCTGGCTGTAGAGCTTGCCGTCGCTGAAAGTGCCTGCGCCGCCTTCGCCAAACTGCACGTTGCTTTCGGCATGCAGCTCGCGTTTGCGCCACAGGCCCCAGGTGTCTTTGGTGCGCTCGCGCACGGTCTTGCCGCGCTCCAGCACGATGGGCTTGAAGCCCATTTGCGCCAGCACCAGTGCCGCAAAGATGCCGCAGGGGCCAAAGCCCACTACCACGGGGCGCAGCGGCAGGTTGGCAGGCGCCTGGCCCACTGGGTGCCAGGCCATGTCGGGCGTGGGCTGGATGTGCGGGTTGCCTGCGAACTGCGCCAGCAATGCGGCCTCGCGCGCTGGCTGAGCCAGCGTGATGTCCACGATGTACACCGCCAGCAGGTCCACCTTGCGCGCATCAAAGCTGCGCTTGAAGACGTGCAGGTGGGCGATGTCGGCATCGGCGATGCCCAGGATTTGCGAGGCAGCGGCGCGCAGGGGCGCCTCGGGGGCTTCGGCCACGGTGAAGGGCAGCCGGATTTCGGAGAGTCGGATCATGTTCTTGCGGGCCCGTGTCGATCGGGCGGGTTGCAATGGCGTGGGGCCGCGATGATACGGGGTGCTCGCCACCCACGGAAGCCCTGGCGTGCAGGGGGCGTGGAGCCGTGTGCCTAAAAAACTATCAAATCAATAGCTGTTCGCGCTTGATGGATAAGCGATAGAGGCACTTTTGAATCATATTTTTCGAGCTGTTGGAACTTCATCATCGCTGCCCGACTGTTGGCGCCAGCGCAGCTCTGCCACACCAAAGGCTATGGCCGCCAGCACCAGTGGCCCAAAGTAATACAGCGCCCGGTAGGCCAGCAGGGCCGCCAGCACTTCTTCCTGCCCCAGCGCCTGGGTGGCCAGCAGCGCCACGCCCACGGCCTCCAGCACACCCAGGCCCGCAGGCACGCGCAGCACCAGCCCGGCCACCGCCCCCAGCAACACGGTGGCCAGCGCGGCGGGGTAGCTCACCTGGTGTTGCAGCACCGTCCACAGCGCGGCGCCCATCAGCATCCAGTTAGCGGCCGACACGGCCACCTGCCACAGCGCCACGGGCCAGCCGGGCAGCGGGAACGCGTGGCCTCTCAGCGTGAGGGCGCGGCCACTGCGCAGGGCACACAGCGCCACATAGGCCAGTGGCAGCAATCCCAACACGGTGCCGCCAAGACGCCACTGCCAGGACTCTACAGCCCACCCGGCCACCGCAGGCGGCTGCCACGTCCACGCCAGCACGCCAGCCAGCAACAGGTAACCCACCCAGTTCGTCACGATGCTGGTGCCCACCACCTGACCGATCGTGCCGGGGTCCACGCCACGCCGGTCGTACAGTCGGTAGCGCACGCCCACGCCGCCAATCAGCGAGCCCAGGTTGAGCGTGAACGGGTAGCTCGTCATGGCGATGGCCAGCGTGGTGGTGCGCGCCAAGCGGTGGCCGCTGCAATGGCGGCCCACCCAGTCAAAGCTGCCATAGGTGAAGTGGCTCAGCAGCGCCAGCGCGCCACCCACGGCCAGCGCGGTGGTGGGCAGGTCGCGCAGCGCCTGCAGCACGGCGGGCCAGTCTACGGTGCGCGCCTGCCGAAAGATCAGCCCGGCCACCACCGCAAAAAAAGCGGCAGCGAACCCCCGGGTGGCCCACGGCCACCAGGCCTGCTGCGGCCAGTGGCGCCAGCCGCGTGGGCTGCTACTGGTGCTGCTGCTGGGGGCAGGTGATGCCATGGCGTCGGCGGCGCCCGTCTGGGTGTCCGCGGGCAGTGTGGAGGTGGCCATGGCGGGGGCTCCGGGGCGCCGTCAGGTGGCCGCGCTGCTGGCGGGCTCGGCCGACGACGTGCCCGGGCTGGCCAGCGTGATCGTGGGCTCATGGTGGGGCAGCCAGCCCGCCCACGCCGGGAACCAGCGCATCAGGTGGTACACCGCATAGCTGCGCAGCAGACGCAGTCCATTCCAATGGCTGGGCGCTGCAGCTTCGATCTGCTTGCAACTGGTGTCCATCAGGTGCGACAGGCGGCGGTGCAGGTGGGCGTTGAAGTCGCGGTCCTGGATGATCACGTTGGCCTCCAGGTTCAGCGACAGGCTCAACGGGTCGAGGTTGCTGGAGCCCACGGTGGACCAGTCCTCATCCACCAGCGCAACCTTGCCGTGCAGCGGGCGGTCGCAGTATTCGTACACCCGCACGCCCGCGCGTTGCAGGTGGTCGTACAGCAGGCTGGCTGCCGTCTTCACGATGGGCATGTCGGGCTGGCCTTGCAGGATCAGCCGCACGTCCACGCCCCGCTTTGCGGCCCGCCGCATCTCGCGGATGAAGCGGTAGCCCGGGAAGAAGTAGGCATTGGCAATCACCACTCGGCTGCGCGCGGCGCGCAGGGCCACGCGGTACTGGCGCTCGATGTCGTTGGTGTGCTGCTGGTTGTCGCGCGTCACAAACATGGCGTTGGCTGTGCCTGCGTGGGGGCGGCCGGTAATGTCTGTGGCGTGGGGACGTTGGTGCGCGCTGCGGTCCAGCACCGCCTCGCGCGTGAAGCGGTGCATCTGCGCCACAACCGGGCCGCGTACCTGCACGGCGTAGTCCTGCTTGGCCTCGGGGCCGAAGTCGGCCATGTGGTCGGCTGAATAGTTGATGCCGCCGATAAAACCCAGCTGGCCGTCCACCACCACGATCTTGCGGTGCATGCGACGCAGCACGTTCAGCCGCTGCCCGAGAAAGCGGCGGCCCGGGTCAAAGATGCGAAAGCGCACACCGGCCTCAACCAAGCTGCCCACAAATGTGTCGGACAGGTCGGGCGAGCCAAAGCCATCCACCAGCACATGCACCTCGACACCGCGCTTGGCTGCGGCCAGCAGGGCGGCATGCAGTTCCTGCCCGATCTTGTCCTCGAACAGGATGAAGGTTTCCAGCATCACCTCGCGCCGGGCCTGGGCAATGGCGTTGAACACACGCGGGAAGAACTCCTCGCCGTTTTCCAGCAACTCGAAGTGGTTGCCCGGAACCCAGCGGGATGAGCGTGGCAGGCTGAAAGCAGGGCGCTTCATAGCAGGATCTCCGCCGCCAAAGGCGCATGGTCCGAGAGCTTGTCCCAGGGTTTTTTGGGCAGTGACAGCGGCGCATGCACAGCGGCGTTGCGCACGTAGATGCGGTCCAGCGCCAGCAGCGGCATGGAGGCTGGAAACGTGCGCACCGCACGGCCAAAGGCCTGCACAAACACCTCTTGCAGGCCCGCTTCGCGGTGCAGGATGTCGTGCGCGCGGTTGCGCCAGTCGTTGAAATCCCCCGCCAGCACCACGGGCTCGTTGGCTGGGAAGCTGCGCAGCAGATCGCACACACGCAGCAGCTGCCGCTGTCGATGGGATTCCTGCAGGCCCAGGTGCACGCAGACCGCATGCACCGGCAGGTGGTGGCCCGGCGGCTGCAACACGCAATGCAGCATGCCACGCCGCTCAGGCCCGCTGATGGAGATATCGTGGTTCTCGTAGTGCGTGATCGGAAACTTGGACAACAGCGCATTGCCGTGGTCGCCGTTGTCATACACCGCGTTGCGCCCGTAGGCGTATTGCGACCAGATGGTGTCCGCCAGAAACTCGTAGTGCGGCACTTGCGGAAAGTTGGAGAACCGGCTGGCATGGCGGTGGTGCGTGCCCAGCACCTCCTGCAGAAACACCAGATCGGCTGCCACATCCCGCACGGCATCCCGCAGCTCATGCAGCATGAAACGCCGGTTGAAGGTGGTAAAGCCCTTGTGCACGTTCACGGTGAGCACCTTGAACGCGATGGGCTGGGGATCGGTAGCGGCGGTGGTGGCCATGGGCAGTCAAACAATCTTTGGAGTGGGTCCCCCGCGAAGCCGCCGCGGTGTGCGCAATGGCCACCAGGGGCAGGCCGAGGGATGACTCGATTGTTTGGGCTGCACTGCCTTGCCGCTGTAGGACGGCTGGCCGTGGTTTTGTGCTGCTGGGGACGAAAAAAATGGGGCCTGATAGCCCCATTTCGTTCTGCAAAGTGCTGCCCTGGCGGCAGCGGCGCTTACGCCGGCAGGAACCCTTCGACCGACAGGTAGCGCTCGCCCGTGTCGTAGTTGAAGCCCAGCACCTTGGCGCCCGCAGGCAGCTCGGGCAGCTTTTGTGCAATGGCAGCCAGCGTGGCGCCCGACGAAATACCCACCAGGATGCCCTCTTCGCGCGCAGAGCGGCGTGCGTATTCACGGGCCGGTTCGGCATCGACCTGGATCACACCGTCGAGCAGGCTGGTGTCCAGGTTCTTGGGGATGAACCCCGCGCCAATGCCCTGGATGGGGTGGGGCGACGGTGCGCCCCCCGAGATCACGGGCGATGCCGTGGGCTCCACCGCAAACACCTTGAGGTTGGGAAACTTGGCTTTGAGCACCCGTGCCACGCCGGTGATGTGGCCGCCCGTGCCCACGCCGGTGATCAGCACGTCGATGCCATCGGGGAAGTCCGCCAGGATCTCCTGCGCCGTGGTGCGCACATGCACATCGATGTTGGCGGGGTTCTCGAACTGCTGGGGAACCCACGCGCCGGGTGTCTGCGCCTGCAGTTCTTGTGCGCGGGCAATCGCGCCCTTCATCCCCTTTTCGCGTGGGGTCAGGTCAAACTGCGCGCCATAGGCCAGCATCAGGCGGCGGCGCTCGATGCTCATGCTGTCGGGCATCACCAGAATCAGCTTGTAGCCCTTGACGGCCGCCACCAGCGCCAGGCCGATGCCGGTGTTGCCGCTGGTGGGCTCGATGATGGTGCCGCCTGGCTGCAGGGCGCCGGACTTTTCAGCGTCTTCCACCATCGACAGTGCGATGCGATCCTTGATGGAGCCGCCAGGGTTGCTGCGCTCGGACTTCACCCACACGTTGGCCGCCGGGCCAAACAGGCGGTTGATGCGCACGTGGGGCGTGTTGCCGATGGTTTGCAGAATGTTGTCAACTTTCATGGCGTCTCCTGTGAGTGGCAAAGAAGGGGGTTGATGCAATCCAGCCCTTCAGAACAAATCCGTTCGGGCTGAGCCTGTCGAAGCCGGCGCGCGACGGCGGGCTCCTCCACAAACTCGGGCGAACGGGTTCGCGGGCTGGCATGGCGGTACCACGCGCATTCTGAACCAGTTGTTCTACTGCCTGGGTGATATGGATATACCCAAGGTATCTCTCAAAGCCGATACAGACCGGCTTACAGCAGCGGGCTGATCTCCACCAGCATGGCTTTGTCCACCGGCGTGATTTGCACCCGCACCGGCAGCCCCCGCGCAATCGTCTGTGCGTTGGTCGCAGTGTGCTGCGTCACCTCGGTACAGGTATAGCGCGCGGCCCGCCCGCTGCGCCACACCGCCAGGGCCAGCGGCAGCATCCACTGGTCGGCCAGGTGCGGACCTAAGGCACCCGCGCTGCGCTGGTAGTCGCGCACCTCATCCACCAGCCGCTTGGCAACCTGCTCGGCCGACAGGCTGCGCTCGCCCAACTGGCAGAACACCTCGGTGATGTGCTCGTACTCCAGCGTGGCGATCAACGCGTTGCCCGGGCCCTCGTTCTGGCGCGTTGGGGGTTGGCGCAGTCGGCCGGATTCAAAGGTCCAGCCCATGCGCTGCCCCAGCGCGTCCAGCTCCCGCGTGGCAATGTTGCGCGCCAGGCCCGGCACCAGTGCCTCGCCCCACGCGTCTTGCAGCGGGCCGCGCTCCAGCACATCCACGGGCGTCAACGGCAGCGCTGCGGGCGTGATGTGTGCCAGTACCTCGCCGCCCCCGGCAGGGTAAAAGCCGCGCCGCTGCATTTGCAGATCCAGGCCCACGCCCAGCCGCCGCACCAGCGGTGCAAACGCCCGCTCCAGAAAATCAAACGGCGGCGCCATCGGGTTGTGCGTGCCGCCCGAGAGCTGCACGCGGCTTTCGCCATCGGCCAGCATCAACGCCGGCAGCACGGTCTGCAGCACCAGCAGGCAACTGCCCGCCGTGGCGATCTGAAAGCGGTAGTCGCCGGCGCGCACGGCACCGGGTGTAAACAACAAGGTTTGCGACCCCAGCTCGGCTCCCTCGGCCTGTCCGCCACACACAGCCACCGCCGCCTGCACGCAGGCCAGGTGCTGACGCATCAGGCCGGGTTTGGGGCGCCCGGCGCGGATGCGGGTGATGTGCAGCGGCCGGCCAGTGACCGTGGAAAGGGCCAGGCCGGTGCGAAGGATCTGGCCGCCGCCTTCGCCGGTGGAGCCGTCTAGACTCAAAATAAATTTGTCCATGTACCTAGTGTCCAGAGGACTTGGTATCAGCTTCGGCCGCGGCAAGATTTGAAAGAGCGCTATCGAGCTTTTGGAGATGCTCTTTCAGCAAGGACCGAGAGTGCTCTGCCTCGTCGCTCCACCACCATGGGAAAGACTGACTGTCACTCAGCGCTTTGACTGTAGTTGCTGCACTCTGGACCACGCAAATAACGTGCTCCTTGGAGACCAAGTGATGATTTGCTTGAAAGTGGATAAAGCTATTTCGCAGCTGATTCAACGCACCTATCCAATGATCTACTTCCTCGGTCAAGACTACGGTAAGGCTTTCATCGTGGTTTGCCTTTGCAGTTCTCTTAACGTCTGCGTAAAGCTCCATAAAGTAGTTCAAACGCACCTCCGGGTACTCACGGTTTAGTGTCTCGTCAGCTCGTTGCTCATCATGAGCTTTTAGCCAAGCCTTTGCATCTCTCTCGCGCCATGACGCTATCCCGTTGCCTTGGTTTAAGTAGCAGGACATAGCACCTTGTGCGGCGGAATGCGCTGCTGTCACGAACCATTTCGGTGAGCAGGCGATCCGATTCAGCCGCTCTGCTTGTTCCGCAGTCTGGGCTGTTGAGTCAATGACGTCATCCAGCATGCTTAGTTCGTAGTAGTTCATCGGTCACCCCTTCACACACACAACCTGCTTGAGCGTGTACACCACCTCCACCAGGTCTTCCTGCGCCGCCATCACCGCGTCGATGTTCTTGTATGCCATCGGAATCTCGTCGATCACGTCGGCATCCTTGCGACATTCCACGCCCTCGGTGGCGGCAATCTGGTCGGCCACGGTGTACATCTTCTTGGCCTTGGTACGGCTCATGGTGCGGCCAGCGCCGTGGCTGCAGCTGTTGAAGCTCTCGGGGTTGCCTTTTCCGCGCACGATGAAGCTCTTGGCCCCCATGCTCCCCGGGATGATCCCCAGCTTGCCTTGCTCGGCACTCACCGCGCCCTTGCGGGTCACGAAGACCTCTTGGCCGAAGTGCGTCTCACGCTGCACGTAGTTGTGGTGGCAGTTCACCGCTTCCACATGCGTTTCGAACGGCTTGGTGATCACCTTGCGCAGCGCGGCAATCACGCGGCCCATCATCACTTCGCGGTTGGCGGCAGCAAACTTTTGCGCCCACCCCACGGCCTTCACGTAGTCGCCGAAATACTGTGCGCCTTCCTCGAAGTAGGCCAGGTCTTTGTCCGGCAGGTTGCGTTGGTTCATCTCGGCGTCCTTCTTGGCCAGCTCGATGAAGTGGGTGCCGATGGCGTTACCCACCCCACGCGAGCCCGAGTGCAGCATCACCCACACGGACTGGTGTTCGTCCAGGCAGATTTCGATGAAGTGGTTACCCGTTCCCAGCGTCCCCAGGTGCTTGTAGTTGTTGGTGTTCTTGATGCGTGGGTGCGCTTCGCAGATTTCCTCGAACTCGTCCACCAGCCCCGCCCAGGCGCGGTCGGTTTCGGCGGGCGGGGTATCCCAGCTGCCTTTGTCGCGGCCCATGCGTTTGGGCGTCATCCCCACCGGCACGGCGCGTTCGATGGCGGCGCGCACGCCGGACAGGTTGTCGGGCAGGTCGCTGGCCGTCAGCGTGGTCTTGCACGCCATCATTCCGCACCCCAGGTCCACCCCCACCGCAGCGGGAATGATGGCCTTGAGGGTAGGCACCACCGAGCCGATGGTGGCGCCAATCCCCAGGTGCACATCGGGCATCACCGCCACGTGCTTGAACACGATGGGCAGGCGCGCGATGTTGCGCAGCTGGTTTCGGGCTTCTTCTTCCACGGGCACGCCGTTGGTCCACATCTTCACGGGCACGCCGTTCGGCACTTCGTATTGTTCGTAATTGTTGTTGTTCATATTGTTCTTTCGTCTTTGTTGTTCATTGAACCATTCCACGGGCTGCGGCCTGGGCATAGGTTTTCAGTTCGTCGTCGTTCTTCACCTGGCGGATAAAGGCCTCCATGTGTGCCTGCAATTCCTTGGGCCGGTTCAGGTAGTTGCCTTCGTGGCCGATGCCGTGCAATGCCGATACCTGCGCTTCGCGGAACGGCATGGCCAGCATCTCGCAGAACACCCGCCACATCGCGTCCTGCCACTCGGGGCTGTGCTTGGCGTTCCAGAACGTGGGCCACACGTCAAACCACATGTAGCTCACGAAGTAGAGGCGGTCGCTTCTGCTCCCGATCGTGCTCGGCTCGGCAGCGCTCAGGCGCGGGCCAAGGCAGTCGCGCCACAGGGTGGGTAGTGCCCGCACCATGCGCATCGCGTCGTCCAGCGGCACGGTGGGGTCGTTCACCATGTGCGGGATGTCGCCCGCGTTGTTGCTCATCACATGGTTCAGGCCCATTCCGACCTGATCGTCGCTGTACGGCGCCAGGTCGTTTCCTGCGTTGGCGAACAGCACGGTCTGGATGTGTGTCCATTGCAGCGGCGTGGCTTCGAACTCGGGCTCGTCGATATCCCAGTACCACTCTTGCCCGCCTTTTTCAGGCACGGGGCGGTCGAACAGGTAGCGCAAGGCTGCGTGGTAGACCGCCGAGTCCAGCCCTACGGACTCGCAACTCACTGAGATGGTTTCCCGGCCCAGGCGCCTTTCACGCGCTGTCAGTTTCTTCACTTTCATCATGGTCGTCTCTTTGTCTGTGGATGCTCAGCGCATCTTCACCAAGCCATTGAGCACCTGGTCCAGTCCACCAAACACCGATATCTTGTCGATGCGCTCGGCCACGCGTTCCAGCGTCTCCAGCTCCTTCATGCGCAGGGCGACGGGGTTGTCCTCCATCACCTTTGCCGTGTTGAGCAGCGAGCGCGTAGCGGCAGTCTCTTCGCGGCGGCGGATCACGTTGGCCTGGGCCTGTTTCTCCGCCTGCACCACCTGGGTCAGGATGGTTTTCATCTCGCCGGGCAGCACGATGTCCTTCACGCCCACGCTTTCCAGCTGCATGCCGTAGAGCGATAGCTTGGCGGCCATGTGCGCGGTCACCACGTCGTCGATCACCGTCTTGTTCTCCAGCAGCTCATCGAGCGTGCGGGTGCCCACGGCGGCGCGCAGCGCAAACTGCAGCTCGCGATACAGGTGATCGGCAGGCTTTTGCAACTGGGCAAAGGCGCGCAGCACATCGGTGTAGCGGAAGGTGGCAGACAGGTTCAGCCGCAGGCTCACCTTGTCACGGGTCATGATGTCTTGGCCTGATACCTCCACGGCTTGCAGGCGCAGGTCCACCAGCTCCACGGCGATGGTGCGGCCGTACTTCCAGAACGCGTAGGCGCCTGCGGGCAGCAGTCGATCCACCTTGCCGTCGATGGTGAGCAGCGCGCACTGGCCCTCGGGCACCTGCACCTGCAGCACGCCGGTCAATCCGGTCACGCTGCGCTGGCGCAGCTGGGTCTGGGTGAGGCGCGCCACCAGGGTAGCGGGCAGCTCGGGGCCAGCGTCGAGGTCGATCACCTGCACGTTCACCTCCACCAGGCCTTTCCAATAGAGGCGACGGGTGCCAGGGGGCAGCACTTCGACCAGCACACCGTTTTCGCTGCGCAGGCCCACTTGCTGCTCCGACAGGTTCACTTGCACGAACTCGGCAGCCACCACGGCAGACTCCTGCGCCATCAGGTAGTCGGCCAGGCCGTGGGTGAACGCAGGTTGTTCGAGGGCGAAGGTCTCTACGCGCAGTTGGTCCATGCCGGCAAACAGCCAGTAGGTGCCGCTTTGGAGCACGCGGTCAAAGCTGCCGTTGCGCAGCAGCAGGGCGCGTTCGTTTTTCTTCACGGTCACTCGTTGGATCAGCTTCATCATTTTTCTTCTCCTCGTTCTTTCGTTGTCGTTACTTCGTCGTTGTCGTCATGGCAATCAGGGTGCCGTTACAGCGATGGCGGGGGGTCAGCGGGCACAGCCAGGGCCTTGCAGTGCGCCGTGGTTGCTGCCCTGCAAGCAGGGCGGCAGCGTGGCTGGCTGCGGGCGCGGGCGGTGCCGGGTGCTGGCACAAACCGCCACCGGCTGACGGGGTCTTGCCTTGCGGTTGCGTCCAAAAACGCAACCCTGGGGCGACTCCCCGCGTTCGGCGGGTGGTCTTTCGACCGTTTCAAAGTTCCAGCCTTTCGGCCGGATGAATGGGCAGGAGTCGAACCTGCTACAGACCTCTTGCGAGGTTGCTCTACCAATGAGCTACCAATGGAGGCACGCCTGGAGTCGAACCAGACACCCCTTGCGGGATGGCTACCACTGCCGTGCCGTTACCCAGCATTTGCGATGTGCGGCATGCGGGGAATCGACAGGGCCTTGAGAGCCCGGATTCCCTGCACCGGCGGGGCGAACGTTGGTCCTAACCCCGGCCTGTGAGCGGTTACCGCTTGCGCTGGATGTCTTATCTATTGCCAGATGCGTGCCAGCCTGTGTTTTGTGATGCAAACTTTTTCAAGCTGTTGATTTGTAATGAAAAATTCTCGAAGGCGTTGGATGGGCTCTACGTGATAATTTGAATTAACTAGAATTGAAGCTATCAAAATAGATAAATGGAATGCGCAAAAACAAAGTCGTGATCGGTTTCCTGGGCACACAGCTCGACTCCGGCAGAGGCGCAGGGCGGTGGGAGAAGTGGCGCCCCACGGTGTCGCTGGTCCAGCATGAGGACGTGGTGATCGAGCGGCTGGAGCTGCTCTACACGCCCCCGCACCACGACCTGGCGCAACAGGTGTGCAAAGACATCGAAACCGCATCGCCCGAAACCACGGTGAACCTCGTGCCTTTGCCCATCGCCGACCCGTGGGACTTTGGCGAGGTGTATGCCAAGCTGTTTGACTGGACCCAGACCTACCGCTTTGACACCGAGCGCGAGGAGTACTGGACGCACATCACCACCGGCACCCACGTGGCGCAGATCTGCCTGTTTCTGTTGGTGGAGTCGCGCCGCATTCCGGGCGTGCTGGCGCAGACCTCACCGCCCAAGCGCCAGCAGATGGGCGACCCGGGCAGCTACGCGCTGATTGATCTGGACCTCTCGCGCTACGACGTGATCGCGCAGCGCTTTGGCGCCGAGCAGCAGGACGCGGTGCAGTTCCTCAAAAGCGGTATTGCCACGCGCAACGCGCGCTTCAACGCGCTGATCGACGAGGTGGAGCGCGTGGCGGTGCGCTCGCGCGCGCCCATCCTGTTCACCGGGCCCACAGGCGCGGGCAAGTCGCACCTGGCGCGGCGCATGTTCGAGCTGAAAAAGTCGCGCCACCAGGTGGAGGGCGAGTTCGTGGAGGTGAACTGCGCCACGCTGCATGGCGACGGCGCGGCATCCACGCTGTTCGGCCACAAAAAGGGCGCTTTCACGGGCGCGGCAGCCGACCGTGCGGGGTTGCTGCGCACGGCGCACAAGGGCGTGCTGTTCCTCGACGAGATCGGCGAACTGGGCCTGGACGAGCAGGCCATGCTGCTCAAGGCTGTGGAAGAAAAACGCTTCTACCCCCTGGGCAGCGACCGCGAGGTGGCCAGCGACTTCGAGCTGATCGCCGGCACCAACCGCGACCTGCGCACCGAGGTGGCAGAAGGACGCTTTCGCGAAGACCTGTATGCGCGCATCAACCTCTGGAGCTATGTGCTGCCCGGCCTGGCGCAGCGGCCTGAAGACATCGAACCTAATGTGGACCACCAGCTGGCCCGCGCAGGTGCCGAGCTGGGACGCAGCGTGCGCTTTTCCAACGAGGCGCGCGTGGCTTACCTGCGCTATGCCCAGTCGCCCGAGGCGCTGTGGACCGGCAACTTCCGCGACCTTTCGGCCAGCGTGACGCGCCTGGCCACGCTGGCCGACAGTGGCCGCATTGGCCTGCCCCTGGTCGAGGCCGAAATGGCCCGCCTGCGCTGGCTGTGGCAGCCCGCCAGCGACGCGCGCAACGGTTTGGCGTCCACGCCCGGCGCGTTGGGCCGTGACGATCTTGCGGACCTGTTGGGTGAGGAAGCGGTGGGAACCATGGACCTGTTTGATCAGCTGCAACTGGCGGCGGTACTGCAGGTGTGCAGCAACGCCCGCACCCTGTCGGACGCTGGGCGGCAACTGTTCCAGGCCTCGCGCACGCAACGCACGGTGGTCAACGACGCGGACCGGCTGCGCAAGTACCTGGCGCGGTTTGGGCTGGACTGGGAGCGGTTGACTACGGCGTCGTTCCCGTCATGGTTGGGACGATGCCATTAGACACAATGCGTGGTTCCGCTCGGTGTTTGCAGCGCAAGCCTCGGCCTTCACCCTGCGATGGCTGGCGGGGCAGCGCCCAGCCGCGCAGCAGGGCGGTGATGCGGGAAACGTCTCACTGCTCGCGCGCGAAATGGTGAGTCTGGCCATCTGTCCAGGTGATGATTCCTGTTCCCAGCAGGTCGAGCTGCCAGCGAAGTTGGCGTTCGCCCCGAGCGTTTACTGCGAACCCTTCCGCGTAGCAGCCAGACCAGTCACGTTGCGCGAACCCTTCTTCCGGGACGCGCTTGGCTTCGTGCAGAAAGTACGTCCTTAGTTCGGCTTCACTGAAGCGCGGTGCATCGCAGCGGTTACGTGTGCCTTCTTTGACGGCGAAACTCTGTACCCAATGAAGGTTGGATGGCTGTGCCACTGCGGACCCGCAGGCCCAACAAGACAAGAGGGTGATCAGCGCCACCCTCATTGGAACACCAGGCTCTTGGCCTCATCGGCCTGTTTGTAAGAGATGTCGGAGTGACGGTAAACGTCCGTTTGCAAGTCCAGCCCGTAGTGGCTACCCAATGCCTGCGTCAGCCATTTCAGCGATTCGGTCTGCTCTGCCGTGGGGCGCTCGAACAGTTTTGTCTTTGGGTCGAATTTGGCTACCACTTCAATGGCCACGGAGTCACCGTTGGTTGGATATCGATCGGGGTAGGCCTTGGCCTGCTCCCGGGTGTTGAGCGCTTTGACTTTGGCGCCGTAGCTTGCAGACGAGTTCATGAGCGTGTCGATCGCCGTTTTCTCTTCTTTGCTGCAGGTTCGGCTGTCATCGCATCGGGAGCGGATTTTCCCGACGCTGTAGACGCTCTGGTCCAGTCGCGCAGTTTGGTAAATGGTGCCGTCTTTTTCGATGTAGAAGTGCGCGCCGATCCCGTCGGTCTTGGCGTGTTCTAGATTCATGGTGCTGCTGTCGGTTTGGTGCAGCACGATGGCATCGACCCTGGTCATGGCGCCGTGTTCCAGTGCCGCAACGCGTTTATCGACTACGCGTGGGTCGACGATAAAGCCGTCCTTGATGATCAAATCTTCATTGACCCCGTGGCCACCCGGAACTCCTCCCGCATGGGTCGTTGCAGTCACGTTCATTGGCATTCCTCCTGATGTTGCTGTGGTGTCCGAAACAGGTCTGAGTGTCCCCATGGAGGACCCACGGCGCCATATGTGTGATTACCAGTGGGGCGGTGTTTATGGTTTCATCCTGTAAATAGACATTGCACGGCCTGTCACGATCTAGGACTCGCTGTCAATGGATGCAATGTTTGTGCACGCAAAGCGCGGAACGCGACTCAGGCGGGCGCACCCGATGGATTTTTGAGGGAAGTGCAGCTGGCCGATGTGGTGCAGCGCGCAGTGGCCAGGGGCGATGCGATAATCGCCAGCGTGAAGCGCGCCAGACCGCCGCTGGTGCAATCTGGGAAACCAGGCACTGGAGGAACGTCCGGACTGCACAGGACAGCGTAGCAGCTAACGGCTGCCCACCGTGAGGTGAGGATCAGAGCAACAGAGACGAGTCCCGGGGGAGTGCCGCAAGGCAAACCACCGGGGGTGAAACGGGCAATCTCTACGCGCAGCAATACCAAGTAGGCCAACGTTGATGTGGTTCCGCAGAGTTGGCGGGTAGGTAGCACCGAGCCGTGGTGGCGACACCCGGCCCAGATTAATGGCGGTCACACTGCGGGCAACCGTGGTGCACAGAATCCGGCTTATCGGCGCGCTTCACACTTTATTTCCCATCCCCGGTTTCCCCACCGCGGTTCCCAGGCCCTTCGCGCCTCAAGCTCTGCCAATGGCGGGAATAAGCCAGCCTTGCCCAGCAAGGGGCGAGGGCTGGCTCAGTTTTTCGTGCAATGGGGCGCATGCCCCTTTTCCAGCTCCGTGGCCCGCTCCACGGTGTCGGGATGGCTGCTGAGCAGCGACCAGACAGGGTGCGACGCCATCTCTTCGGCCGTCTTGCGCTGGCGCGAGCGTTCGGGGCTGCTGGCGCCGGGCTTGGCCGTGGGTGCGGCTGCCTGGTTCTGGCCTGCGTTCTCTTCTTCTTTCTTCTTGTTTTCTTCTTCTTCCTCTTCGTCGTGGGCAATGGCCAGCAGCAGCTTGCCCATGGGCGCCGTGGGCAAGGCCGTGTGGTTCATGAGGGCGATGGCGTAGCAGTCGGCTTCGCGTTCGTGGCTGCGGCTGTAGGCCAGGCCGGTGAGCACCGATGCGCCTGTGGACACCACCGTCGACACGTCCCCGAGCGCCAGGCCCAGGCCCATGTTGAGCACGCCTTGTTCCACCACCATGCGCGTGGTGTGGCGGTACACCACATGGCCGATCTCGTGGGCCAGCACGCCCACCAGGGCGTCGTCGGGCAGGCCCTGGTCGGTGGCTGTTTTCACGATGCCGTCGGTCATCACGATCTTGCCGCCGGGCAGGGCAAACGCATTGGCGCCCATGCCTGATCGGAACTCCAGCGACAGCGGCGGACGGTAGTCGGGGTAGCGGTGCATGGTTGTGGGCGTCTGCTGCACCAGGGCGTCAAAGCGGGCCTTGAGCTGCTCCTGCCGCTCCTTGGGGAGCTTGCTGGGCTTCAAGGTGCCGTCGTCCATCTGCTTGAGCACGTTCTCGGCCACGCTGGTTTCCCAGCCCAGGGGCACAAAGCGGGTGAGCTGTGTGGCTGCCCAGGGCGTGCCATAGCGGTAGAACAGCGTGAGGCCGATGACGGCGGCGGCTGTCACACCCAGCAGCACGGGCCAGCGGGTCTGCATGCGCTGGGCCAGGCCGGGGCGTTCGCCAGCGGCTGCGAGGGCGGCACGCCAGTCGCTCACGGCATCGATCTCCAGGCTGCCGTGGTCCCGCAGGTCCACGACCACCCGGGGCTGGGGCTTGTGTTCGTTCCAGGCCTCTGGCCAGCCCACGTCCTTCCAAGCGAACACGACCGGCTCGGCGCCCGGCTGTGAGAGCGGGTGGAGCACCAGCGACGGGCCCTGCGGCGTGGGCCGCAGGCTCCCCATCACGGGGCGGGCTCTGCTGCTCTGGCCGTCGAACCAGCGTCCTTGGAGCAGGTCTGTGTTCACGGGGGCGGGCATGCTCAACCGATGAGGTCCAGGCCAGCCGCATCGGCCAGCGCATCGCCCAGGCCGCCCTGTTGCTGGCGCACCATGGCGCCCGCCACCTGTTCCACGCCGCCCTTGACGTGCAGGGTGACGGATTCGCATTTCATGCGGTATTCACTCACCCGCGCAAACGGGCGGTAGAGGCCGAGCGTGAGCAGGGTGAGCAGCATGTTCTTGATGCGCAGCCCCACGTAGCTGCTGCTCTTGAGATGGCACTTGAACCGTGCCACATGGCTCACGCCGATGTTGTTCCACATGAGCTGGAACATGCGCGCCTCCCGGTAGGCGCGGGCGGGGGCCGAAGCCAAGATCAGCATGAAGATGCCCGCGATGATGGACACGATGATCACCAGAATCATCCACAGGCCCATGCGGCTGCTCTGACCGGCGAACAGGGCGATGGAGCTGCCCGCCAGCACGCCAATCAACACCGAGAACCCCACCACGGTCAGCACGAAAACGGCTACCGTGGCCAGCCACACCTTGACGAAATCCATGTACACCGGCTTCCAGCGGCCTTTTTCGGCGCCTACCTGGGCCTTGAGCACCAGCAGGCTCTTGTAGTTGTATTCCAGGCGGATGAAGCACAGCACGGTCAGCACCAGGCCCAGCAGCAGCAGGGCGCCCATGGCCGGGGTGAACGAAGGCATCTTGGGGTTGGCGGCTTCGTCCTCCACCTCCTGCAAGACGTCGGCCAGTTCGGGCGAGAGGATCTGCATGCCAAAAAACACGCCAAACCACACCAATGCCAGCGCAAACAGGGGCCAGCTCGCGAGGTAGACCTCTTTCCAGTGGGCGGTGAACTGCAGGCGCAGGCCGCGCCAGCGCGTGGCGCCCAGCCGAAAGCGCATGGCACTGCCCCAGATCAGCGGCGAGAGCACGGCGCCCGTCAGCAGCAAGACGCCCACGGCAGCATCCTGCCCCGTGTTGGCCGCGATGTTGTAGGCCAGGGTGATGAGCATCAGCAGCACAAAGCCCATCACCATCTTGCGCTGCTGCGCGGTGAATTCGAGGGGGCTGCCTGCCACCAGCGTGTGGCTGTAGAAATACTGCGCGGTGCGGCGCCGGGCCCAGGGGGTGTAGATGCCCAGCGTGACGATGGACAGCAGCACGTTGACGATCCACACCCGAAAGTATTCGCCCCCGCTGCCCGTGAACTCCATCGGGTGTGCATCGATGTTCTGCGGCATGAACGTAGACATCGGCCCCGCAGCGCTGTCTCTGTCTGATGAAACTTGGCTCATGAACTCCCTCCTGTTTGCCGCGCAGTGTAGCAGCGGTCAGTGGAAGAAAAATTTATGCCAAATTGGCCTCTGGCGCTTTTCCAACAAGCGCTGGAAGCTATGAATTTGATAGCTGCGAACTTGTCGCTTGGAAGCTGGGCTTACCGTTCGGGCCGAGCATGTCCAAGCTTGGCGCCGTGCTTCGACAAGCTCAGCGTGAACGGTTTGGGTTGGTCTGATACCGAACCCGTCGGCAGGGTCGCCAAGCGGACGGTCGCACCGACGTAGCCACGGGGCGCGCGGCCAGACCAGTGCCACCGTGGAACTGGCTTTGCCAGGCCACCGGTGGCGTCCCCCCGGGGGGGACGGCGCCGAAGGCGACTCAGGGGGATTCAAAATCTTTCCCAAGGCTGCAAATACCGCCACTGCCCTTCAGGCACCTTCGCCAGCGGCACGCGGCCGATGCGGATGCGCTTCAAGGCCACCACGGCCAGGCCCACGGCCTCGCACATGGCCGGGATCTGGCCGGGGCGGATGCCCTTGAGGGCAAAGCGCAGCTTTGTCTCGTTTTGCCAGCTCACCTTGATGGGCGGCAGCGGGCGGCCGTTGAACGAGAGGCCGTGGCACAGGCGCTGCAGCCCGTTCGGTGCAATGTCGCCTTTCACCTCCACGATGCACTCCTGCTCCAGCGACTCGATGTCTTCCGCCAGCTTGCGCGCGATGCGCTTGTCCTGCGTATAGACCACCAAGCCACTGGCCTCGGTGGGCAGCGGGGTGAAACATTCCAGCTGCTTGAAGTGGCGCTGCAGCACGCGGATGCCTGAGGCGTCCTCAGGCAGGTGGGTTGCCGGGCTCAGCAGTGTGGTGGCCGCAGTGGCGCCCTGGCTGCGGCTGGCATGGGCCGCCTGCCCGGCGGGCAGACCCAGGCCCGCTTCAAACCCCACTGGCTTGTGTAGCAGCAAGGTCACCGGGGTCAACTCCAGCAGGCTGGCGTCTGGCGCCACCGTCACGGCCTGGTCGGGGCGCACGCGTGCGCCGGGGGCTTCCACCACCTGGCCGTCCACGCTCACAAAGCCGCCTTCGACGAACTGCTCGGCCGTGCTGCGCGAGCAGTTCAGTTGGTCGGCCACACGCTTGGCCAGGCGGATGTGGGAGGGGTCGGGGTTCTTGTCATTCATGGGTTGGGGCGGCTTTCTTTGTTGGATGGATTGTGTGGGCACGCCTCTTGTTGTTCGTGGCGCGTGCAGTGGGCGCTCTCTCCGCCAGGGACGCCAAGCAAGGGCCGCCCCGCAGCGAGGGCGTCGTCCCCCGGATGGGGGAAGGCGCCGCAGGCGACTCAGGGGGCGAGCATTCTTATTCGCTCCACATGCGCCAGGAGCGAGCGCTGCGCAACGGGCCACATGCGCGGCGGCACGTCGGCGTAGGCGTGCCGCACCCAGTCTTCCATGCTGCCCTGGGGCAGCGCCTGCATGGCGGCCAGCACCTTGGCCTCGCGTGCCAGGCGGTGGGCCTTGAGCTTGGCGATGGCGCCACGGGCATCGCCCAGAACATAACCGTGCGCAGGCAGGATGAACTCCACGCCATGCTCGGCGCACAGGGCGTCGAGCTTGTCCAGCGAATCGAGGTAGTCGGCCATGTTGCCGTCGGGTGGGTCCACCACCGTGGTGCTGCCGTTCAGGATGTGGTCACCGCTGAACAGCAGGGCGTCTTCCACCAGCAGCAGGCACAGGTGGTTGGCGGCGTGGCCCGGGGTGTGGATGACCTGCAAAGTATGGGTAATATTGCCCTCTGGCGCTTGTCCATCAAGCGCGAGTAGCTCATTATTTTGTAGCGATCTGTCGGGTGTAAATGTGCTGGCCGTGCGCGCGGTGGGCGCCGAGGGCAGGCCCAGGATGGGTGGCCGGGCTTTGCCCGCCTGCACACACAGTGCCTGCAGCGGCGCGGCGCCCGGCGAGTGGTCGGGGTGCGAATGGGTGCACACGATCATGCGGATGTCACCGCCCGCCGCGCGCCAGAGCTTGTCCAGGTGTTCGGGGTCTGCCGGGCCGGGGTCGATGGCGATGTAGCCCGTGGCGGGGTCGCCCACCAGGTAGCTGTTGGTGCCGGGGCCGGTCATCACGCCGGGGTTGGGGGCGGTCAACCGCTGTACGTTGCGCAGCAGCGGCACGGGGCGCTCGGTTTGCCAGTCCAGCGGGTGCACGATCTGGCCGTCGGGGCACACCAGGGCCAGTTCGCCGTAGGGCATGTCGCTTTCCATGTACCGCGCTTCCTTGCCCGCCAGCGTGCCCGCGCGCGGGCAGCTGGTCCACAGGGGCAACTCGTGGGCCAGTGCATCAAACACGGCCTGGGTGGTGGCAAACGTGGCCAGCCGCTGCAGCGTGCGGATGGTCGGAAAGATCATGAAGAACTGCCCCGCCTCATGCCGCGCCAGCGCATCGGCCGGGCGCACCCAGACGGGCTCGAACTGCTCGGCCTCGTCCGCCACAGGCTCCTGGCCCTCGGGCATGCGGGCGACGAGAAATGGCACGTCGAAGCGGCGCGGCAGGTCGCGGTCGGTGATCCAGTGGGCCAGCATGAAAACGCTGTCGGCCGCCAGCCGCAGGCCGCGCGCGGTGCATTGCGCCACAAAGGGCTGGTGGCGGTCGATGGCGGCGATGTCCTGCGCATCGGCCATCAACCCCTTGCGGGGGCCGTCGGCATGGCGAGCCAGCAACACACCCAGTTCTTCAAAACTCTCGCGGATGGCGGCGATGGCCTGGGTGAGGTGCAGGTCGCTTTGCGTGGGGCGGCGGTCGGCGGCGGTGTGCGACTGCGCATCCAGCGCATCGATGCCCCCGCCCGGGAACACATAGGCGCCTGGTGCAAAGCTGGCCTTGTCGGAGCGCCGGGTCATGAGGACTTCGATGCCTCCCGCATGGCCGGGTGCATCGCGCAGCAGCAGCACAGTGGCGGCCAGGCGGGTGGCTACAGGTTCGCGGTAGGGGTGCAGTTGTTGGCTGGTGCGGGGCATCGGGCCATTATCGAGGGGAGGCGCGCCGTGTGCACACCTCCCACTTCGTTACGGCCCATGGGCCGTGCTACGGTGGGCGTGCTGGGATCGACCACTCAGCGCATCGCCCGCAACTGCTGCAGGCGCAGCAGCACCGCATCAATGACGGCGTTGGCGCCTTCCACGTCGCAGCTCCAAAGCATCTCCAGCAGCTCGATCAACGCGATGGCGTTGGTCTCCTGCAGTGCCGCCTGGGCAGCTGCCTGAAGGTTGTGCGCGCCCAGATCGTCCAGAACGTTGACGGTTAATCCCATGAGGTACTCCCTGTTTTTTTTAAGGAGGTCCATCGTAGGTGCGCGGCGGCCGTGCGGCAGGCTGGCGGGCATGATCAATATCAAGGGCGGGCGAGAAAGAAAGCGCCAGCGCGCACCCCTCTTCTCTCAACCGCGTGCCGGAATCGCCAGACCCCTGACCACCGCAGGGCGTGCCACAAACACGTCCAGCACGCGCTGCACGTCGGTGAACTGGCCAAACTCCACCAGGTCGCTCGCGCCGTAGAAACCAATCAGGTTGCGCACCCAGGGCAGGATGGCGATGTCGGCAATGGTGTACTGGTCGCCCATCACCCACTGGCGGCCCGCCAGGCGCTGGTTCAGCACGCCCAGCAGGCGTTTGGACTCGGCCACGTAGCGGTCGCGCGGGCGCTTGTCTTCATAGTCCTTGCCCGCAAACTTGTGGAAGAAGCCGAGCTGGCCGAACATCGGGCCCAGGCCGCCCATCTGCCACATCACCCACTGGATGGTTTCGTAGCGCGCAGCGGCCTCCTGCGGGATCAGCTGGCCGGTTTTCTCGGCCAAGTACAACAGGATGGCGCCGGATTCGAACAATGCCAGCGGCTGGCCGTCCGGGCCGTTGGGGTCGAGGATGGCGGGGATCTTGTTGTTGGGGTTGAGCGACAGGAACTCGGGCGAGGTCTGGTCGTTGGTGTCAAAGCTCACCAGGTGGGGTTCATACGGCAGGCCCAGCTCTTCGAGCGCAATCGACACCTTCACCCCGTTGGGCGTGGGCAGCGAATACAGCTGGAGGCGGTCGGGGTGCTGGGAGGGCCATTTGTGGGTGATGGCGAAGGCGGAAAGATCGGGCATCAAAGAGTCCTTGGCGGGTGGCAGCCAGAGCGGCGCCCAAAGAGCGCAAGCCTAATGGGGCCGTGAAACCGGCGCTGCCTGAGGTTATTGGCGGCCCACCGACGATAATCTGACGGATGCAGATTCGCTTTACCAAAATGCAGGGCGCGGGCAACGATTTCGTGGTGCTCGACGAAACGCAGGGCCGCCTGGGGCTCAGCACCGCCCAATACCGTTTTCTGGCCGACCGCCACTTCGGCGTGGGGGCCGACCAGATCCTCACCGTGCGTCCTTCGCCCGCTGACGGTATCGACTTCGAATACGTGATCCACAACGCCGATGGCGGAGAGGTGGAGCAGTGTGGCAACGGCGCCCGCTGCTTTGCGCGCTTTGTGCACGACAAAGGCCTGTCGGGCAAAGACACCCTGCGGGTGCAGACCCAAAGCGGCGTGATCGCCCCCCGCCTCACGCCCGATGGCCGTGTCACCGTGGACATGGGCCGCCCGCAGTTCGATCCCGCGCAGGTACCGTTCGATGCCAGCGGCCTGAGCCCTGTAGAGCAAGGATCAGGGCAAAAATGGCCTCTAGCGCTTGATGGTAAAGCGCTGGTAGCTACTGTTTTGATAGCGGTTGTCTCCATGGGCAACCCCCACGCCGTGCAACTGGTGGACAACGTGGACACCGCCCCCGTCGCCGAAGCGGGCCCTTTGATCGAGCGCCACGCGCGTTTTCCACAGCGCGTGAACGCAGGCTTTTTGCAGATCGTGGACCGCACCCACGTGCGGCTGCGCGTGTTCGAGCGCGGTGCTGGTGAGACCCTGGCCTGCGGCACGGGCGCCTGCGCCGCCGTGTCGGCCGGCATCCGCCTCGGCTTGCTCGATAACGAGGTGCATGTGGACACGCGCGGCGGCCGCCTCACCATTGCCTGGAGCGGTGCCGACACCGATTCCGTTTTCATGACAGGCCCCGCCACCACGGTGTTCGAAGGCCAGATCGATATTCCTGACACCCTCCTATGACGTCCCACATCCCACCGATCACCGAAGACGACATCGCCCAGTTCCTCACCAACACGCCGGGCTTTTTCGAACGCCATGCCGAGGTGCTGGCCAGCGTGCAGATCACCAGCCCCCACGGCGCGCGCGCCGTGAGCCTGCAGGAGCGCCAGGCCGAAATGCTGCGTGAAAAGATCAAGGGCCTGGAGCAGCGCATCATGGAAATGGTGCGTAACAGCACCGAAAACGCTGCCATTGCCAACAAGGTCCACCAATGGACCGGCAGCCTGCTGCAGGTGCGCGACCCGTTCGACCTGCCCCAGGCCGTGGTGGATGGTGTGCGCACCCTTTTCGACGTGCCCCAGGCGGCGGTCCGCGTGTGGGAGGTGGCCGCGCCGTACATCGACGCCGACTTCACCCAGGGCGCCAGCGAAGACGCCCGCGCGTTCGCCTCGTCGCTCACCATGCCGTTCTGCGGCCCCAACCTGGGTTTCGAACCCGCCGCCTGGCTGGCCAACGAGGCGGGCGAACCCGCCCAGTCGCTGGCCCTGCTGCCGCTGCGCGCAGGCGCCATCGACAGCGCCACGCCCGCCTTTGGCCTGCTGGTGCTGGGCTCGCAAGACCCGCAGCGTTTTGATGCCACGATGGGCACCGAATTTCTGTCGCGCATGGCAGAACTCGCCAGCGCCGCATTGCTTCGTCTGAAGTAGCCAGACGGCCAGCGGCCACTCTGCGGCGGCTCAGCCACGGTAACCATGTCTGACACGCCCACTGCGCCCACCACGCTCGACCCCCACGTCCTGCGCTACCTGGAGCACGTGCGCGTCGAAAAGCGGCTGGCAGCGCGCACGCTCACGCTCTACACCCTGGACCTTGAAAAGCTCGCGCAGTTTGCGGCGGCGGTCAGCGTGCCGCTGCTGCAGCTGCAGACCGCACACATCCGCCGTTTTGTCGCGCAGATGCACAGCGGCGGGCGCAGCGGGCGCGGCATTGCGCTCATCCTCTCGGGCTGGCGCGGTTTTTTCATCTGGGCGGGGCGGCAGGGGCTGATTCCGCACAACCCGGTGCAGGACGTGCGCGCCCCCAAGGCGCCCAAGCCACTGCCCAAGGCGCTGGGCGTCGATGACGCCGTCCGGCTGGCCGAATTCGACAACACCGGCGCCGACCCCTGGCTGGAGGCGCGCGATGCTGCGATGGTCGAGCTGCTCTACGGCTGCGGCCTGCGCGTGGGTGAACTCGCGGGGCTCGACGCCATCCCCAATGCCGACACCCAGCGCCAGGGCCGGGGCTGGGTCGATCTGCAAGCGGGTGAGGCCCATGTGTTCGGCAAGGGCAGCAAGCGCCGCAGCGTGCCCGTGGGGCGCGCGGCCACCGCAGCGCTGCAGGCTTGGCTGCTACTGCGGGCCACGCCCTTCGGCGGTGAAGGATCGGCGCGGCTTGACACCGCACTGTTCGTCGGCCAGCGCGGCAAGCGGCTCACGGCACAATCGATCTGGTTGCGCCTGCGCCAGCGCAGCCAGCAGGCGGGTTTGACCACGCCGGTGCACCCGCACATGCTGCGCCACTCGTTTGCCAGCCACCTGCTGCAAAGCAGCGGCGACCTGCGCGCGGTGCAGGAGCTGCTGGGCCACGCCAACATCACGACCACGCAGGTCTATACGCGGCTCGATTTCCAGCACCTGGCCAAGGTGTACGACGCGGCCCATCCTCGCGCTAGAAAGAAGCCCCCCTGAGCGGCTGCGCCGCTTCCCCCAAGGGGGACGCACCTGGTGGCCCGGCAAGCCGGTTCCACGGGTGCACTGGAATTGGCTGCGCTCACAGCAAGTGCTGGGGAGATCCGCACTGGCCTGTCTCACGGAACCAAGTTGCAACAGGGCGCATCCGAGCAGAGCGCTTGCTTTGAAGCTACTTGGAGTTGTCGTCATGCTGCTGAACTGGATCAAATCGAACCGTGGGTTCATCGTGTTGCTGCTGTGTTTCGGCATCTTTCGCACGGCGGTGGCGGACTGGAACCCGATCCCTTCGGGTTCGATGCGTCCCACACTGCTCGAAGGCGACGTCGTTTTTGTCAACCGCCTGGCCTACGACCTGAAACTGCCGCTGACCGACGTGGTGCTCGCCCGCCTGGGCGAGCCCGCGCGGGGCGATGTGGTCACCTTTTCGTCCCCACGCGATGGCACGCGGCTCATCAAGCGCATTGCGGCGTTGCCTGGCGACACCGTGGAGATGCGCGACGAGGTGCTGTACCTCAACGGCGAGGCGGCGCGCTACGACGCGCCCGAAGCGGTGACCGAAACCCTGGCGGAATGGGGCGCCCAGGTGCCCGCCACCCGCTGGACCGAGCACCTGCAGGGCCACGAGCGCCGTGTGCAGTGGCTGCAGGGCGTGACCGCGCACCGCAGCTTCGGCCCGGTGACGGTGCCGGAGGGCGAGTACCTGGTGCTGGGCGACAACCGCGACAACAGCGCCGACTCGCGCTACATCGGGTTTGTGCAGCGCCACCTGCTCATCGGCCAGGCGCGCCGGGTGCTGGTGTCGGCCGACATCCTTGCCAACTGGGCCCCGCGCCTGGGGCGTTTCGGTCACCCGCTCTGACGGCGGCGCTCTGTGCACAGGGCAGCGTCGCACGTACAGGGTCTGCCCGGGGCGCATTCACGCGACAATCGCCCCATCATGAAAACCCTTCGCCTTCGCCCTGGCAAAGAGCGCTCGCTCCTGCGCCGCCACCCCTGGATCTTCGAATCGGCCATCGCCAAGGGCGGCGGCGACAGCGGCGAGACCGTGCGTGTGGAGTCGCACGAAGGCCAGTTCCTTGCCTGGGCCGCCTTCAGTCCCAGCTCGCGCATTCGCGCGCGGGTGTGGAGCTTTGACGAAGCGCAGCGCATTGATGCTCCGTTTTTTATAGCTGCTTGTGCACGTTCCATCATCGCCAGAGCCCGATTTGACGTGCAAAGCGATGGTGTGCGCCTGGTGCACGGCGAGTCCGACGGCTTGCCTGGGCTGATCGTGGACCGCTATGGCGATACGCTGGTGGCGCAGTTCACCAGCGCGGGCACCGAGCGCTGGAAGGACGTGATCGCCGATGCCCTGCTGCGCGAGACGGGTCTGACCAAGCTGTATGAACGTTCGGACGCCAGCGTACGTTCTTTGGAAGGCCTGGAGCCCGCTACGGGCTGGCTGCGTGGCGGTGCACCCGCGCATGCGGGCGATGCTCCACCGCCGCTGGAACTGTCCATCCACGAACACCAGTGGCAACTGACCCTCAACATCGCCGAGGGTCACAAGACCGGCTTCTATCTGGACCAGCGCGACAGCCGCAAGCGTTTTGCCGACTACGCGCAGCGTTTGGGCTTCAAACACGTGCTCAACTGCTTTTGCTACACCGGCGGCTTCAGCGTGGCGGCGCTGGCGGGCATGCGTGCGGCAGGCACCGTGGCCGATGGGCATGTGACGTCCATCGACTCGTCCGGTCCTGCCTTGGAGCGTGCCCGTGCGCACGTGGCGCTCAACGGGTTCGACCCGAACCGCGCGAGCTTTATGGACGCCGACGTGAACGCTTCACTGCGCCAGTTCCTCAAGGAAGGCCAGCGTTTTGACGCCATCATCCTCGACCCGCCCAAGTTTGCGCCGACCGCAGCGCACGCCGAACGCGCGGCCCGCGCCTACAAGGACATCAACCGGCTGGCGCTGCAGCTACTCACCCCGGGCGGGGTGCTGTTCACCTTCTCGTGTTCGGGCGGCATCAGCGCCGACTTGTTCCACAAGATCGTGGCGTCGGCGGGCGCGGATGCGGGCGTGGATGGCTACATCCTGGAGCGCCTGGGCGGCGCGCCCGACCATCCGATGACGCTGGAATTCCCGGAAGGGGAATACCTCAAGGGCTTGGTCGTGATGCGCAAAGGGTGAGCCCGGCGGCGTCCGGCAGGGGCTTGACAGCCTCGGTACACTGAAAAAACGCCCCCTGTGCGGGGCCCTGCAGCCCGCAGCATCGGGCTGCAGCGCATGTATTTGATTCCCTTGAAAGACAGATTTATGGCACTGATCCCCGTCACTATCCTCACCGGCTTCCTGGGCTCGGGCAAAACCACGCTGCTCAAGCGCCTGCTCTCCGAAGCCCATGGCCAGAAGATCGCCGTGATCGAGAACGAATTCGGCGAAGAGAACATTGACAACGACATCCTCGTGACCGAGTCCACGGAGCAGATCGTGCAGATGAGCAACGGCTGCATCTGCTGCACCATCCGTGAAGACCTGCGCGAGACGCTGCAGTTGCTGGCCGCCAAGAAGCGCAAGAACCTGCTGGAGTTCGACCGCATCGTGATCGAGACCACCGGCGTGGCCGACCCGGGGCCGGTGGCGCAGACCTTCTTCATGGACGAAGAAATCGCCGAGACCTACCTCATCGACTCCATCATCACCCTGGTGGACGCCAAGCACGCACCCCAGCAACTCAACGACCGCCAGGAAGCGCGCCGCCAGGTGGGTTTTGCGGACCAGATCTTCCTGTCCAAGACCGACCTGGTGTCCAAGGACGAGACCGAGGCGCTGATCCATCGCCTCAAGCACATGAACCCGCGCGCGCCCATCAAGGCCGTGCATTTTGGCGAGGTACCGCTCAAGGAGGTGCTGGACCTGCGCGGCTTCAACCTCAATGCCAAGCTGGATATCGACCCGGACTTCCTCAAGGAAGAAGGCGACGGGCACGACCACCATGATCATGACCACGAACATGGCGAGCACTGCAGCCACCCCTCGCACCAGCATGAACATGGCCATGGTCACCACCATCACCACGATGACGATGTGAAGAGTTTTGTGTACCGCTCCGACCGGCCGTTCGACCCGGCCAAGCTGGAGGACTTCCTGGGGGCCATCGTGAATATTTACGGCCCGCGCATGCTGCGCTACAAAGGTGTGCTTAATATGAAGGGCACTGAACGCAAGGTGATCTTCCAGGGGGTGCACCAACTCATGGGAAGCGATCTGGGCCCTCAATGGGCCGAGGGTGAGGCGCGCACGAGCAAGATGGTTTTTATTGGCATTGACCTGCCCAAGGACATCTTCCTGCAGGGGCTGGAACAAAGCCTGGTCTGACCCTCATCGGGGCCTGTGCCGCCCAGGTGAGAACGGCGTGTTTGTGTTGTATCTGCAACGTTTTCGTTTGCGTCAGCCCAGGTCGATACAATCGCGCCCCGGTAAAACCCCGGAAGGCTTGCCACCCGCCCTTGGCTGCGAATGCAGCTAGGGCCCGCCCGTACTGCGAGGAGACCAGGAAGTGAAAGCCGACACCAGCAAATCCAAGGGGGCCACCAAGGCAACCCCTGCCGCGGCGAAAAGCGCCGCCGCCCCAGCGGCACCCAAAGTTGCTGCGAAGGCCACTGCCAAGGCTGCTGCGGCGCCCAAGGTGGCCGCACCCCCCGCCGTGGCGGCGCCTGCTCCGGCACCCGTGCTGCAAGCAGGCTCGCAGGTACCCGTGCGCACAACCCGGCCTTCTTCACGATTGGCCCAATTGACCGTACCATCCATGGCACAGACAGTGGCTTCGACCGCTGCCAAAGCCAGTTATCTACATACCATGCCCACGACCGCGCAAGCACAGCCTACGTATACGGCTGCCAAAAAAGACCCCAAGCTGGCGAACAACTGGAAAACCAAGTCCGCCGCTGAGTTGACCGATGCCGAAGTCATGGCCATGCCTGACGACGAGTACATGAACGACAAGCAGATGGCCTTCTTCCGCCTGAAGCTGGTGCAGCTCAAGCAGGAGATCCACAACAGCGCTGGTGAAACCACCGAACACCTTCGTGAAGACACCGTGGTGGTGCCCGATCCGGCCGACCGCGCAACGATCGAAGAGGAACATGCCCTGGAGCTGCGCACCCGCGACCGCGAGCGCAAGCTGCTCAAGAAGATCGAGCAGTCCATTGCCCGCATTGACGCAGGTGACTATGGCTACTGCGACGAAACTGGCGAACCCATTGGTGTGGGCCGCCTGATTGCCCGTCCCACTGCCACGTTGTCCCTCGAAGCGCAGCAACGCCGCGAACTCAAGCAGAAGATGTTTGGTGATTGACCGGGCCGCCTGGCCTGATCAACCCCCAAGCGCACCCTGAGCCATGAGCAAGGAAGAAACCGCCCCCGGAGGTCTGCTGTCGAAGGTGGTTCGGTTCGTGAAGAACCCGACGGTGAACTGGACCGAGCTGGACTCCATCCAGGACGACCGGGAGAGCCAGTACAGCAAGCAGATGCTCAAGGAGATGATCGAGCGCAAGCGCCGCAACGACTTCGTGCGGCGCCGCGAGTTCGATCAGCTGCGCAAGCTGCGTCAGCGCGAGGTGCTGCAGGGCCAGCGTGTGGAAGACGCCGCAGGGCGCCCCTCGTTCTTTCAGAGCAGCATGGCATCGCCCGACGAGCGGGCCGTCACGCTCAAGAAGATCGACGAGATCGAAGCGCAGATGTCGCAGCAGTGGTGGAAGAGCAAGCAAGGTGCAGAGGCTCCCACGCAACCTGGCGCCATGCCTGTTGCTGCCGACGCAGCTGCGTCCTCTGATTCCGCCCACGCAAGGGCGTATGCGCCCACGGCACCCGGCAGCCTGCCAGCGCCCCTCGAAAACAAGGCCGGTGTCCAGCCGCTGTTTGCCGATGACAGCATGGCCATTGGCCGGTTTGGCGGCACCGATGCGCAAATGCTCGCGGGTGCAGGTCCTGGCGAAGCGTCCTTCAGCCTTGCGGCAGCTACTGCGGTAACGCCAGCGCCCGCATCCGAACCGGAGGAATTCGTGCACGAACCCGATTTAGAAGAAGCTGCCATCCGGTTTGCCAATGGCGACCACGCCGGGGCTGAGTCCGGCCTGCTCGATGTGCTGGCCCAGCACCAGCAGGATGCGCCCGACGACCAGCTCGAAATCTGGATGACACTGTTCGACCTGTACCGTGCAACGGGCCAGCACGACCGGTTTGACACCCTGGCCATCGACTTCGCCGCCCAGTACAGCCGCTCCGCTCCGCTGTGGTTTTCCATGCCCGAGCAATTGGGCATGGCACCACCCGCCGCAGCAGCTGCGCCTGGAACGGCTGCAGCCGCACCGGCAGGCGCGGTGCGCCGCGATTTCAGCTGGAACGCGCCGCCCACGCTGGCTGTGTCTTCGGTGGCCGCACTCCAGGCCTCGTTGGCACGCGCCGCGTCGCCCTGGACCCTGTCCTGGGCCCGCTTGGGCGCTATCGACGACGCTGCCGTGCCTTTGCTGGCGGACCAGTTCACCCAGTGGGCCGAGCGTGATGTTCAGCTGGTGTTCTCCGGGGTAGAAAAGCTCAACGCCCTGCTGGATGCCAAAACCCAGTCTGGCGACCGCGCCACCAGCCCCGAGTGGTGGCGCCTGCGCATGGCGGCACTGCGGCTCATGGGCAAGCCGGATGAGTTCGAGCTGGTTGCGTTGGATTACTGCGTGACCTACGAAGTCTCTCCGCCGTCGTGGGCGTCGCCGCGCTGCGGGTATTCGGACAACGAAGGTGTGTCTTCGGGCTCGGCGCCTCTGGCGGCCGACAGTGACTTCATGGCCTCCGACCTGGGTGAGTTGTCCGCCCCCGCTCCGCTGGAGGCGGGCCCCGTGGCGCAGCTCAGCGGCTATATCGATGGTGATGCCACGCCATTGCTGGAGCCTTTCCAGGCCTTCCTGCGCCCGGGTGTGCCGCTGACCATTGCCTGCGACAAGCTCATTCGTGTGGACTTCGCGGCTGCGGGCTCGGTGCTCAACTGGGCGGCCGAGCAGCAGGGCCACGGCCATGTGATCCAGTTCCAGAACCTGCAGCGGCTGGTGGCAATTTTCTTCAACGTGATCGGTATCAACGAGCACGCTTGGGTGGTACCCCGAAAGAACTGAAACCTCCATGGGACGCACCACCAGTGCGGCGGAGCAACCCTTGCGCGCCGGCTGGGTGCGGGCCGTGATCGTTGCATAGTTTTTGGGTGGGCTGCGGGGCCACGGATTCGGTGGCTGCTCGTGGCAGTTAGCGTTCGGCTTCGCCTTGAAAGCGCTGCCCGTGCCCTCAACTGCCGCAGCTATGGACTCATCAAACGACAACCACCCGGTGTTCCACGGCACCACCATCCTGAGCGTACGCCGCCAGACGCCCCAGGGCGTTCAAGTGGCCATTGGCGGGGATGGCCAGGTCACCCTGGGCAACATCGTGGTCAAGGGCACGGCGCGCAAGGTGCGCAAGCTGCACCACGGCAAGGTGCTGGCCGGTTTTGCGGGCGCCACGGCCGATGCCTTCACCCTGTTTGAGCGCTTTGAAGCCAAGCTCGAAAAACACCAGGGCCACCTGGTGCGGGCAGCCATTGAACTCACCAAGGACTGGCGCACCGATCGCGTGCTGCGCCGCCTCGAAGCCATGCTCGCCGTGGCCGATCTGGAGGCCTCGCTCATCATCACCGGCAATGGCGACGTGCTGGAGCCCGAGCAGGGCATCGTGGCCATTGGATCGGGCGGGGCCTACGCGCACTCGGCCGCCAAGGCGTTGCTCAACCACACCGACCTCTCTGCGCAGGACATCGTCAAGAAGTCGCTGGAGATTGCCGGCGAGTTGTGCATCTACACCAACATGAACCACACCATCGAGACCTTGTAGGCAGAGTGCTTTTTGCAGGGCGGTCTTGACCGCATTTGATACGTTTTTGATAGCTGCTAGCGCTTGATAGATAAGCGCTAGAGCCCAATTTGACTGGAATTTTCGCCATGTCGTCCATGACCCCCCAGGAAATTGTCTCCGAGCTAGACCACCATATCGTGGGCCAGGCCAGCGCCAAGCGTGCCGTGGCCATTGCGCTGCGCAACCGCTGGCGCCGCCAGCAGGTCGAAGGCAGCCTGCGCCAGGAGATCACACCCAAGAACATCCTCATGATCGGCCCGACCGGCGTGGGCAAGACCGAGATTGCGCGCCGCCTGGCCAAGCTGGCCGATGCGCCCTTCATCAAGGTCGAAGCCACCAAGTTCACGGAGGTCGGCTATGTCGGCAAGGACGTGGATTCCATCATCCGCGACCTGGCGGAGATGGCCGTCAAGCAGACGCGCGAATCTGAGATGAAAAAGGTGCGCGCCCGCGCCGAAGATGCTGCCGAGGAGCGCATCCTGGACGTGCTGATTCCCCCGGCCCGCGCAGCCGCAGGCACCGAGCCCGCGGCTGACAACACGGCCCGCCAGGTCTTTCGCAAGAAGCTGCGCGAAGGTGCACTGGATGACAAGGAGATCGAGATCGACGTGGCCGAAGGCCGCCCCCAGCTCGAAATCATGGGTCCCCAGGGAATGGAAGAAATGGCCGAGCAATTGCGTGGCATGTTCAGCCAGATGGGGCAGGACAAGCGCAAGACCCGCAAGCTCAAGATTGCCGAGGCCCTGAAGCTCATTACCGACGAAGAGGCGGGCAAGCTCGTCAACGAGGAAGAGATCAAGACCCGCGCCGTTGCCAATGCCGAGCAGAACGGCATCGTCTTCATCGACGAGATCGACAAGGTGGCTGCGCGCCAGGAAACCAGTGGTGCCGACGTGTCGCGCCAGGGCGTACAGCGCGATCTGCTGCCGCTGGTGGAGGGCACCACGGTGTCCACCAAGTACGGCATGATCAAGACGGACCACATCCTGTTCATCGCATCCGGGGCGTTCCACCTGTCCAAACCCAGCGACCTGATCCCGGAGCTGCAGGGGCGCTTCCCCATCCGGGTCGAGCTGGAGTCGCTGTCGGTCAAGGACTTTGAGGCCATCCTCACGCAGACCCATGCGTCCCTGGTCAAGCAGTACCAGGCCCTGCTGGCCACCGAAGGCGTCACGCTCGAATTTGCGCCTGAGGGCATCACGCGCCTGGCGCACATCGCCTTTGAGGTGAACGAGCGCACGGAGAACATCGGTGCACGCCGCCTGTCCACGGTGATGGAGCGCTTGCTGGACGAGGTGAGTTTTGATGCGACTCGCCTATCGGGTCAGACCATCACCATTGACGCTGCCTATGTGGACGCCCGCCTGCAGACACTGAGCCGGGACGAGGACCTTTCACGCTACATCCTGTGACCACTCGGTCAAGCCTTGAGAGGTCACTTTCATAGGCCTCTCTAAGTGCTTATTTTTCAACGACTTTTGGCTTTTTAATCTCGGCAAAGTCGCGTCTAAGTCGTTGATTTCATTACAAAAGTTTGTTGGGCACCCTCTTGTTCGGTGTGCTTTTCCTGCTACAGTGCAAAAAAGTGCAATTAAGTGGTGAAAAGTGCCCTCAAGGTCCATTGCACGGACCCCCGAGGCGCAAAACCGAATTGGAAATCTGTCTGTGTTTCAAGGTGCCTCGTCGCTGAGTCTCGATGCGAAGGGTCGGCTGTCTGTGCCGACCCGGCATCGTGACGTCCTGGCGGCCACGGCATCCGGTCAGCTCACCATCACCAAGCACCCGCACGGCTGCCTGATGGTGTTTCCCCGCCCCGAGTGGGAGAAGTTCCGCGAGCGCATTGCCCAGCTGCCCATGTCCGCCCAGTGGTGGAAGCGCATTTTTCTGGGCAACGCCATGGATGTGGACATGGACGCCACGGGCCGCGTGCTGGTTTCGCCCGAGCTGCGTGAAGCAGCCGGTATCTCCAAAGACACCATGCTGCTGGGCATGGGCAACCATTTCGAACTTTGGGACAAGGCCACCTACGACGAGCAGGAGGCCAAGGCCATGCAGGGCGAGATGCCGGATGTCTTCAAGGACTTCTCCTTCTAAGGCGCGCTGTGACATCCCCCCTGCAACACACCACCGTCCTGCTCAATGAGGCCGTGGATTCTCTCTTGGGCGGCGCAAGCCCTGAGCCTGCGGGCACCTGGGTCGATGCGACCTTTGGGCGCGGTGGGCACTCTCGCCTCATCCTCCTTCGGCTGGGGCCGCAGGGGCGCCTTGTGGCCTTCGACAAGGACCCCGAAGCCATCGCCGAAGCAACGCGCATCACCGATGCGCGTTTTTCCATTCGGCACGAGGGTTTCCGCCATCTGGCCGATCTGCCGCCCGCCAGTGCTGCGGGCGTGCTGATGGACCTGGGGGTGAGCTCGCCCCAGATCGACAGCCCCGAGCGGGGCTTCAGTTTCCGTTTTGACGGCCCGCTGGACATGCGCATGGATACCACGCGCGGCGAAAGCGTGGCCGATTGGTTGGCCACGGCCGAAGTCGGTCAGATTGCGGAGGTGATACGTGACTACGGTGAAGAACGGTTTGCTGGCCCCATTGCAAAGGCGATTGTTGCTCGGCGCGAAGAACGGGGTCCTCTTTCAACCACCGCAGAACTTGCCGATCTCGTGGCTGGCGCGGTCAAAACCCGCGAAGCGGGCCAGAACCCTGCAACGCGCACATTTCAAGCTCTTCGGATTTTCATCAACGCCGAGCTTGAAGAGCTGCAACAGGCGCTAGAGGCCAGCCTCTCGGTGCTGCAGCCGGGCGGGCGGCTGGTAGTCATCAGCTTTCATTCGCTCGAAGACCGCATCGTCAAGCAATTCATCGCCAAACACTCCAAGGAGGTGTACGACCGCCGTGCGCCGTTTGCCGCGCCGCAGGCCATGAAGCTCATCGCGCTGGACCGCATCAAGCCCAGTGCTGCCGAAGTGGCCGCCAACCCCCGCTCACGCAGCGCCATCATGCGCGTGGCCGAGCGCACGGCGGTCGTCTGACATGACGAGGCTCAACGTGGTCCTGTTGCTGGCGGTGCTGGCCAGCGCGATCTATCTGGTGCACACCCAGTATGAATCGCGCCGCCTGTTCACCGAGCTGGACCGCGCTGTGGCCGAGGCCCGTCGTCTGGAAACCGAGCACCAGCGCCTGCAGGTGGAAAAGCGCGCCCAGGCCACGCCGCTGCGGGTGGAGAAGATCGCGCGTGCCCAGCTGAACATGCGCACGGCCACGCCGGCCATCACGCAGTATGTATCTGACCCACAGGGTGTTGCGGCGGCGGCTGCAGCGGCCGCATCGCAACCGGCAGGGGTGCAGCCATGAGCCGCAGCGTGCTCTACACCTCCAGTCCGCTGCTGGCCAGCAAGACACCGGTCTGGCGCAGCAAGTTCATCGTGGCGATGATTGCTCTGGGTTTTCTGGGGCTGGCGGGGCGCGCTGCCTATGTGCAGGTGTTTGGCAACGCGTTTTTTCAGCGCCAGGGCGAAGTGCGTTTTGCGCGCACGCTGGAGCTGCCCGCCAACCGCGGCAAGATTGTGGACCGCAACGGATTGATCCTCGCCTCCAGCGTGCCGGCGGCCAGCATCTGGGCCATCCCTGAAGACGTGGACCAGGACAAGCCCGAGGTGCGCGCCAAGCTCAAGCAGTTGGCCAAACTGCTCGACATGCCGCAGGCCGAGCTGCAGAAAAAGCTGGCGGATGAAGACAAGACCTTTGTCTGGATCAAGCGCCAGCTCGACTGGGATGTGGGCCAGCAGATTGCTGCGCTCGACATCAAGGGCATCTACCAGCGCAAGGAATACAAACGCCAGTACCCCGAGGGTGAAGCCGCTGCGCACGTGGTGGGCTTCACCAACGTGGAAGACCATGGCCAGGAAGGCATGGAACTGGCGTTCGACAAGGAGCTCGCGGGAAAGCCGGGCTCGCGCCGCGTGATCAAGGACCGCCTGGGCCGCGTGGTCGAAAGCGTGGGCGAAACCGTGCCGCCGGTCGATGGCAAGGACATGCAGCTGTCCATCGACAGCAAGGTGCAGTTCTTTGCCTACCAGAAGCTGCGCGACCAGGTGGCCGCGCACAAGGCCAAGGCGGGCAGTGTGGTGGTGCTCGATGCGCACACAGGCGAGCTGCTGGCGCTGGCCAACTACCCGAGCTACGTGCCCGACAGGCGCCAGAACCTCACGGGCGAACAGCTGCGCAACCGCGCACTGACCGACGTGTTCGAACCCGGTTCGACCATGAAGCCCTTCACCATCGGCCTGGCACTGGAGACGGGTCGCGTGCGTCCCGAAACCATCGTGGACACCACACCGGGGCGCATCAACATTACCGGCTCCACCATCTCCGACACGCACAACTACGGCGTGCTGACGGTGGAAGGCGTGATCCAGAAGTCCAGTAACGTGGGCACCACCAAGCTGGCCATGCAGATGCCTGCACGCGAAATGTGGGAGACCTTCTCAGCCGCTGGTTTTGGTCAGAAGCCGCAACTGCATTTCCCCGGTGTGGTGACGGGTCGTCTGCGCCCCTACAAGACCTGGCGCCCGGTGGAGCAGGCCACCATGTCGTATGGCTACGGCCTGTCGGCCAGCCTGTTCCAGATGGCGCGCTCGTACACGGTGTTTGCCAACGGTGGCCGGGTGATTCCCGCCACCATGCTCAAGACGGCCGAGCCCGCCGTGGGCGTGCCGGTATTTTCCGAGCGCACGGCCGACCAGGTGCGCAAGATGCTGCAGATGGCTGCAGGCCCTGGTGGCACCGGCCAGAAGGCCCAGACCGTGGGCTACTCGGTGGGCGGCAAGTCGGGCACGGCGCGCAAGCAGGTGGGCAAGAACTACGCTTCGGGCAAGTACCGCGCGTGGTTCACCGGCATGGCGCCCATCGACAAGCCCCGCATCATCGTGGCCGTGATGATTGACGAGCCCAGCAATGGCGTGTTCTACGGCGGTGCCGTGGCTGCACCGGTGTTCAGCGAAGTCGTGCAGCAGACGCTGCGCATGATGGGCGTGCAGCCCGACATGGCGGTCAAGCCACAGATCGTGGCCAACGCGGTGGAGGAATCGCTATGACGACGGTGCCTTTGCTCCAATCGGTGCACGATGCCGTGGCCTGGCTGCGCGAGCGGGTGACCGGCACCCTGCAGACCGACAGCCGCCAGATCCGTCCCGGCGATGGTTTCATCGCCTGGCCTGGTGCCGCTACCGACGGCCGCGCCCACATCGGGGATGCGCTGTCGCGCGGCGCTGTGGCTTGCCTGGTGGAGCACGAGGGTGTCGAGGCCTTTGCGCTGCAAGGTTTGCCCGTGGCGGCACTCCATGGCCTGAAGGCCGCCACCGGCCTGATTGCGGCCGACTGGTTCGACCAGCCCACTCAGCGCTTGGACGTGCTGGCCGTGACGGGCACCAACGGCAAGACCAGCACCAGCTGGTGGCTGGCCGAAGCCCTCAATGTGCTATCAAAAAATGAGCTTACTGCGCAAGGTGGATGCGCGCTGGTAGGCACTTTGGGCATGGGAACGCCACCGGCACTCACCAGCACGGGCATGACCACCCCCGACCCGGTGCGCTTGCAGCGCGCGTTCCAACAGTTCGCCGATGCGGGCCGCACGGCCTGCGCCATTGAGGCCTCTTCCATCGGCCTGGCCGAGCACCGCATGGCAGGCACGCGCATCCGTGTTGCCTTGTTCACCAACTTCACGCAGGACCATCTGGACTACCACCCCGGCATGGCGGCCTACTGGCAGGCCAAGAGCGCGCTCTTTGACTGGCCGGGCCTGCAGGCTGCGGTGGTCAACATCGACGATGCACGCGGCGCCGAGCTGCATGCCACGTTGGCAGACCGGCTGCTGGACCTGTGGAGTGTGTCCATCACCGGCCCCGCCCGTCTGGCGGCGCGCGACATCAGCATGGGCGAAGGCGGGCTGCGCTTCACCGTGGCCGAAGGTGTGCACACGCATGTGCTGCAGACCCGCGTGATCGGGCATTACAACGTCTCCAACCTGCTGGGCGTGCTGGCCGGGCTGCGCGCGCTGGGCGTGCCGCTGCAGCACGCGCTGTATGCCTGCGCCCAGCTTTCCCCGGTGCCGGGCCGCATGGAGCAGATCCACCACCCTGGCCAACCCCTTGTGGCCGTGGACTATGCCCATACGCCCGATGCGCTGGACAAGGCGTTGCAAGCCCTTCGCCCGATCGCGCAGGAGCGCGGCGGCCAGCTCTGGTGCGTTTTTGGCTGTGGCGGCGACCGCGACGCAGGCAAGCGCCCGCTGATGGGCGCGGTGGCGCAGCACCATGCCGACCGGGTGGTGGTGACCAGCGACAACCCGCGCAGCGAAGACCCTGCGGCCATCCTGCACCAGATTCTGCAAGGCACCATTGCTGGCAACACCGTGCGCGCCGAGCCCGACCGCGCCGCCGCTATTGCGCTGGCCATTGCCGAGGCAGCGCCCGCCGATGTGGTGCTGATCGCCGGCAAGGGCCACGAAGACACCCAGGAGACGGCCGGTGTGCGCCTGCCGTTCTCCGACATGGCCCATGCGCAGACCGCGCTGCAGGCCCGAGGAGCCCGTCCATGACCGCCACCCCTGGGGTGATGATGACCCTGGCGCAGGCTTTTGCGCTGCTTCAGCCGCGCATTCCCGCCGCCCGCCTGGTGGGCGATGGCGCCACGCCGCTCGCACGCGTGCACACCGACACGCGCACGCTGCAGGCGGGGGACCTGTTTGTGGCGCTCAAGGGCGAGCGGTTTGACGCCAATGCGTTCTTGCCCGACGCCCGCGCTGGTGGCGCCGCCGCTGCCATCGCCCATGGCGGCCTTGCCGCCGCAGGCTTGCCCGGCATCGAGGTGCCGGACAGCCTGGCAGCGCTGGGCGCGCTGGCTGCAGCGTGGCGGGCGCAGTTCAGCCTTCCGTTGGTTGGCGTGACGGGCAGCAACGGCAAAACCACGGTGACGCAGATGATTGCGTCCATCCTGCGCGCCTGGAAGGGTGAAGCTGCCTTTGCCACGCAGGGCAATTTCAACAACGACATCGGCGTGCCGCTGATGCTTCTGCGCCTGCAGGCCAGCCACGCCGCCGCCGTGATCGAAATGGGCATGAACCACCCGGGCGAGATCGCCACGCTGGCCGCCATGGCGCAGCCCACGGTGGCGCTGGTCAACAACGCGCAGCGTGAGCACCTGGAGTTCATGCACACGGTGGAAGCCGTGGCCCGCGAGAACGGCTCGGTGTTCGCCAGCCTGCCTTCCGACGGTGTGGCCGTGTTCCCTGCGGGGGATGCCTACACGGGCCTCTGGCGCTCGTTGGCGGCAGGGCGCCGCGTTGTCACTTTTGGCGACGGTGGCGATGTGGCCTGCGCGCAAGCTACGTGGGGCCAGGGCGCTTGGGCCGTCACACTGGCCACGCCACAAGGCGAAGTGGCCACCCACCTGCACATTGCGGGGCGCCACAACGTGACCAACGCACTGGCAGCCGCTGCCTGCACGCTGGCGGCGGGGGCGCCCCTGGCCGCCATCGCCCAAGGGCTGAATGACTTTGTGCCAGTCAAGGGCCGCTCGCGCGCTTTCAGCGTGCACTGCGCGGGCCGCGACATCACCGTGGTGGACGACACCTACAACGCCAACCCCGACTCCATGCGTGCCGCCATCGACGTGCTGGCCGAGCTGCCCGGCCCGCAACTGCTGGTGCTGGGCGACATGGGCGAGGTGGGCGACCAGGGCCCGCAGTTCCACGCCGAGGCCGGTGCCCATGCGCGTGCGGCAGGCATCCCCCTGCTGTTCGCGCTGGGCGCGCAGTCGGTGCACGCCGCCACGGCCTATGGAGGTGCCCGGCATTTCAACGATATGAGTGCGCTGCTGGTGGCAGTGCGCGATGCCCTGTCCACCGTGGGCAGTGTGCTGGTCAAGGGATCGAGATTCATGAAGATGGAACAGGTGGTGGAGGCGATTGCCGCCACTGCAGCCGCCGCAGCGCAGCCGCAAGAACAACAACAAAAGCAGAACCGGGCACTGGAGGGACACCATGGCGCAACACTCTGAAGTCACCCGTGTGGTGGCGGCACCCAAGGCCGTGCAAGCGGGGGAGGCCACATGCTGCTGATGTTGTCGCAATGGTTGCAGGGTCTGTCGCCCGAGTTCGGCTTTTTCCGCGTGTTCCAGTACCTCACGTTCCGCGCGGTGATGGCCGCCATGACGGCGCTGCTCATCGGCCTGATTGCGGGCCCCAAGGTGATCCGTGTGCTCACCTCGCTCAAGATCGGCCAGCCCATCCGGGGCTATGCCATGCAGACGCACCTGTCCAAGAGCGGAACGCCCACGATGGGTGGCGTGCTGATCCTGCTGTCGATTGCGATTTCCACGCTGTTGTGGTTCGACCTGTCCAACCGCTTTGTGTGGATCGTGCTCATCGTCACGCTGGGTTTTGGCGCCATTGGCTGGGTGGACGACTGGCGCAAGGTGGTCAACAAGGACCCCGAAGGCATGCGCTCGCGCGAGAAGTACTTTTGGCAGTCGGTGATTGGCTTGGTTGCTGCGCTGTATCTGGTGTTCAGCATTTCCGAAAGCTCCAACGCCAAGGTGTGGGAGCTGTTCGTGGGCTGGGTGCAGTCGGGCTTCTCGCTGGACCTGCCGCCCAAGGCAGGCTTGCAACTGCCGTTTTTCAAGGAGATCAGCTACCCGCTGGGCGTGCTGGGCTTCGTGATCCTGACCTACCTCGTCATCGTCGGCTCCAGCAATGCCGTGAACCTGACAGACGGCCTGGACGGCCTGGCCATCATGCCGGTGGTGATGGTGGGTTCGGCCCTGGGCGTGTTTGCCTATGTCACGGGCAGCTCGGTGTACTCCAAGTACCTGTTTTTCCCGCACATTCCGGGCGCGGGCGAACTGTTGATCTTCTGCGCCGCCATGGCGGGGGCGGGCCTTGCCTTCCTGTGGTTCAACGCGCATCCAGCCCAGGTGTTCATGGGCGACGTGGGCGCACTGGCGCTGGGTGCTGCGCTGGGCACCATCGCCATCATCGTGCGGCAGGAAATCGTGCTGGCCATCATGGGCGGCATCTTCGTGGTTGAAGCACTGTCGGTGATGCTGCAGGTGACCTGGTTCAAGTTCACCAAGAAGCGCTACGGAGAAGGCCGCCGCCTGCTCAAGATGGCGCCCCTGCACCACCACTTTGAAAAGAGCGGCTGGAAGGAAACGCAGGTGGTCGTGCGCTTCTGGATCATCACCATGCTGCTGTGCCTCATCGGCCTGTCCACGTTGAAACTGCGATGAACGCTGACGAGCCTCTCATCCGTCCCACGCCCGCCGAAACCGGGGCGCCCGATGCCGCGCGGCCGTTGGCAGGGCCGGGCGCGGACGCCGACGTGAATGCGCCCGCCGGTGACGACTTTTTTGCACCGGACCCCACGGAAACTGTCGATACCGATACCGATACCGATACCGAGGCGCTGAACACCGATGCGCAGCAGCCCAGCGTGGGCATTGCGGCTGAGCCGTCGTCCCGGGCTGGCGAACCCGTCGCCGCAGTGCCGCCTGAAATGGCCGCGCCGGACGTGACCCCTGCAGCCGGGAACGCACCCGCCAAGGGCCATACCTGGGACCCTGAAGCCGTGCCCGCCATCTCGGCTGCCAAGGCTGCCGCCGATTTCGTGGCGCAGATCTTTGCCGACGTATCGGCGCCCGAGGCCGCGCCCGTCGAGCACAGTGTCGACGTTGAAGGCGTTGACGCCCCGGGTGCATCCGGCGCAGAGGCCGAGCCGCAGGTCGCGCCGCGCGAAGCCATGGCCCAACTGCTGCAAGGTCAGAACATCCTCATCCTGGGGCTGGGCGCCTCGGGCCTGGCCATGGCCCGCTGGTGCGTGCGCTGCGGGGCCGAGGTCACCGTGGCCGACACCCGCGCTGCGCCGCCACAGCTGCCCCTGCTGCAGCAGGAGCTGCCCCAGGTGTGTTTTGTCGCCGGTGCCTTTGATGCCAGCCTGGTGGAAGGCCAAGGCCTGAACGCGGTCTACCGTTCTCCCGGTTTGAGTCCTGAGGCAATAGCTCCTGTTTTGATAGCTGCTAGTGCTTGTGGAATAAGCGATGGGGGCGAATTAAGTTTGTATTCCATGGCGCTGAACGCGCTGCGGGCATCCCATGGCTACGCACCGGCGGTGCTGGCGATCACCGGTACCAACGGCAAAACCACGGTCACATCGCTCACGGGCCAGCTCGTGGAGCGTTCGGGCAAGAGCGTGGCCGTGGCTGGCAACATCGGCCCCACGTTGCTCGATACCCTGGCGGGCCACATCGACGCCGGCACGTTGCCCGAGGTGTGGGTGCTGGAGCTATCAAGCTTCCAGCTCGATGGTGTGACCAACTTTGAGCCCACTGCGGCGACCGTGCTCAACATCACGCAGGACCACCTGGACTGGCACGGTGACATGGCGGCCTACGCGGCGGCCAAGGCGCGCATCTTTGGCCAGACGGGGCTCATGATTTTGAACCGCGAAGACGTGGCCGTGATGCAGATGCTGCCGCCTCCGGTCAAGGTCAAGCTGCAAAAGCCCCAGGTGCGTGAGCACCTGACCTTTGGCGCCGACATGCCCCGGCGCCCCGGCGACTTTGGCATTGAGGTCGTGAGCGGCATGTCCTGGCTGGTACGCGCGATGGACGCGGATGAAACCCGCAAGCGCGGCCGCAACGAAGTGGCGGAAGACCTGCACATCCAGCGCCTGATGCCCGCCGATGCGCTGCGCATCCGGGGTCGCCACAACGCGGTGAACGCGCTGGCTGCGCTGGCCCTGGCCTCGGCCGCAGGCTGCACCTTGGCCCCGCTGCTGTACGGGCTGCGCGAATACCGGGGTGAGCCGCACCGTGTGGAGCCCGTGGCCATCATCAACGGCATTGAGTACTTTGACGACAGCAAGGGCACCAACGTGGGTGCCACGGTGGCGGCCCTTACGGGCCTGGGCGCAGAGCGCCGCATCGTGGTCATCCTGGGTGGCGAAGGCAAGGGGCAGGACTTCTCGCCGCTCGCAGCGCCGGTGTCGCGCTATGCGCGCGCTGCGGTGCTCATCGGGCGCGATGCGCCGCAGATCCGCGCTGCGCTGCAGGACTGCGGTGTGGTACTGCTGGATGCCGAGACGTTGCCTCAGGCTGTGGCTCTGGCCACGCAGCGGGCCCATGCGGGCGATGCCGTGCTGATGTCGCCCGCCTGCGCCAGCTTTGACATGTTCAAGGACTACGAACATCGCGCACAGGTCTTCTGCGACGCGGTGCGCACGCTGGCAGACGATGCCGGGCAATCCCTGGAGGGCATGGCATGACGGCCGATGTGCGCAATTCCACATTGCTGCAGCGGGTGACCGGCTGGTTTGGCGGCCTGCCCGGCAAGGCGGCCGACGTATTGCCGGTGCGCGTGGGCGGCACGGAGTACCGCCAGTCGTCTAGCACGCCGGCCAGCGTGCTGGGCTTCGACCAGGCCCTGCTGTGGGTGGTGGTCGCGCTGCTGGCCTGGGGGCTGGTGATGGTGTATTCGGCCTCGATTGCCATGCCGGACAACCCGCGTTTTGCCAACTATGCCTCCACCCATTTTTTGACCCGCCACGCGATGTATCTGGTGATCGGGTTTGTGGTGGCCTTGCTGGCCTTCCAGGTGCCGATGGCGCTGTGGGAGCGTGCGGCGCCGTGGTTGTTCGTGGTCGCATTGCTGCTGCTGATCGCGGTGCTGATCCCCGGCGTGGGCAAGGTCGTCAACGGCGCGCGGCGCTGGTTGTCCATCGGACCCATTGGCTTTCAGCCCTCTGAAGTGGCCAAGTTTGCCGTGCTCATCTATGCGGCCGACTACATGGTGCGCAAGATGGAAGTGAAGGAGCGGTTTTTCCGCGCCGTGCTGCCCATGGGCGCTGCCGTGGGCATTGTGGGCGTGCTGCTGCTGGCCGAACCCGACATGGGCGCGTTCATGGTGGTGGCGGTCATCGCCATGGGCATTCTGTTTCTGGGGGGCGTCAACGCCCGCATGTTCTTTCTCATCGCCGGGGTGCTGGTGGCGGCTTTTGGCGTGATGATCGCCAGCTCGCCTTGGCGCCGCGAACGCGTGTTTGCCTACCTCGACCCCTTCAGCGAGGAGCACGCTCTGGGCAAGGGCTACCAGCTCTCGCACTCGCTCATCGCCATCGGGCGCGGCGAGATTTTTGGTGTGGGCCTGGGCGGCAGCGTGGAAAAGCTGCACTGGCTGCCCGAAGCGCACACCGACTTTTTGCTCGCCGTGATCGGCGAGGAGTTTGGCCTGGTGGGCGTGGTCACGCTCATCGTGCTGTTCTTGTGGATGACGCGCCGCATCATGCACATCGGCCGCCAGGCGATTGCCCTGGACCGCGTATTCGCTGGATTGGTGGCGCAGGGCGTGGCGATCTGGATCGGCTTTCAGGCCTTCATCAACATGGGCGTGAACCTGGGCGCGTTGCCCACCAAGGGGCTCACGCTGCCGTTGATGAGCTTTGGGGGGTCGGCGATCCTGATGAATCTGGTGGCGCTTGCGGTGGTATTGCGGGTGGATTATGAAAACAAGCTTCTCATGCGCGGAGGCCGCGTATGAGAAGTTTGTTTCACCAAAACGGGCTGCAGCAGCGCGCCAGCGCTGCCGAATGCGCAGCATTCGATGCGCGGAGGCCGCGTATGAGAAGTCTGGTTCACCAAAACAAGCTGTGCATTGCGCAAGCAATGCCAGGCACGCAGTGCCTCATGAGAGGGGGCCGCGTATGAGCGCGCAGAAAACTGCTCTGATCATGGCCGGTGGCACCGGTGGCCACATCTTTCCGGGCCTTGCGGTGGCCGAAGAGCTGCGCACGCGTGGCTGGCGTGTGCACTGGCTGGGCGCGCCCGGCAGCATGGAGTCGCGCATCGTGCCCACGCACGGTTTCGCCCTCGAACTGATCGACTTCTCGGGCGTGCGCGGCAAAGGCATCGTGACGCTGGCCCTGCTGCCGCTGCGCCTGCTGCGTGCCTTCTGGCAAGCCCTGCAGGTGGTGCGGCGCGTCAAGCCCGATGTGGTGGTGGGCCTGGGCGGCTACATCACCTTTCCGGGCGGCATGATGGGGGTGCTGGCAGGCAAGCCGCTGGTGCTGCACGAGCAGAACTCGGTGGCGGGCATGGCCAACAAGGTGCTGGCCGGTGTGGCCGACCGGGTGTTCACCGCCTTCCCCAACGTGTTCAAACAAGGCCAGTGGGTGGGCAACCCCCTGCGCACGCCGTTCACGCAGCAGCCCGGCCCGGCCGAGCGGTTTGCGGGGCGCACCGGTCCGCTGCGCCTGCTGGTGGTGGGTGGCAGCCTGGGGGCGCGCGCACTCAACGAGATCGTGCCAAAGGCTATTGCCCTGATGCCTGCCGACCAGCGCCCGCAGGTGATTCACCAGAGCGGCGCCACGCAGATCGACGCCCTGCGGGCCAACTATGCGGCTGCAGGGGTCGAGGCGGAGTGCACGCCCTTCATCGATGACACCGCCGGCGCGTTTGCGGCGGCCGACATCATCGTCTGCCGCTCTGGCGCGAGCACGGTCACCGAGATCGCTGCCGTGGGCGCTGCTGCCTTGTTTGTGCCGTTCCCGTCGGCGGTGGACGACCACCAGACCACCAATGCCAGGTTCCTCGTGGATGCCGGTGGCGGCTGGCTGGTGCAGCAGCGCGACCTGACGCCCGAAGGGCTGTCGCAAATGCTATTGAAATTGGAGCGCCCTGCGCTTGTAGATATTGCGCTGAAGGCCAAAAACATGCAAAAAATCAACGCCACCCGCGAAGTGGTGACTGCCTGCGAGGAGTTGGCATGAAACACGCGATTCGCCATATCCATTTTGTGGGCCTGGGCGGCGCGGGCATGAGTGGCATCGCCGAGGTGCTGTTCAACCTGGGCTACCGCATCTCGGGCTCGGACCTGGCCGACAGCGCCACGCTGCGCCGCCTGGAAGGGCTGGGCATCAAGACCTGCCTGGGCCATGCGGCTGCGCACATTGACGGTGCCGATGCCGTGGTTACATCAACAGCGGTCACGCCCGACAACCCCGAGGTGCTGGCAGCGCGCGAGAAAAAAATTCCCGTGGTGCCCCGCGCGCTGATGCTCGCCGAGCTGATGCGCCTGAAGCAGGGCATCGCCATTGCAGGCACCCACGGCAAGACCACCACCACCAGCCTGGTGACCAGCGTGCTGGCCGAGGCGGGCCTGGACCCGACCTTTGTGATCGGCGGCAAGCTCAACAGCGCAGGCGCCAATGCCAAGCTGGGCAGCGGCGACTACATCGTGGTCGAGGCCGACGAGTCCGACGCGTCGTTCCTGAACCTGCTGCCAGTGATGGCCGTGGTGACCAACATCGACGCCGACCACATGGAGACCTATGGCCACGACTTCGGCCGCCTCAAGGGCGCGTTTGTCGATTTTCTGCACCGCATGCCGTTCTACGGCACGGCCATCCTGTGTGTGGACAGCCCCGCCGTGCGCGACATCCTGCAAAGCGTGACCTGCCCCATCACCAGCTACGGCTTTTCGGAAGACGCGCAGGTGCGCGCCATCAACGTGCGCGCCGAGGCGGGCCAGATGCGCTTTACCGTGCAGCGGCGCAACGGCGTCACGCTGCCCGACATGGAGATCGTGCTCAACCTCGCGGGCGAGCACAACGTGCTCAACGCGCTGTCGGCCATTGCCGTGGCCGTGGAGCTGAACATTCCGGACGAAGCCGTACAGCGTGCGCTGGCGGGCTTCAAGGGCGTGGGCCGGCGCTTCCAGCGTTATGGCGACCTGCCCGCCAAGGACGGCGGCCAGTTCACCGTGATCGACGACTACGGCCACCACCCGGTGGAGATGGCGGCCACCTTGGCTGCCGCACGGGGTGCCTTCCCGGGGCGCCGCCTGGTGCTGGCTTTCCAGCCGCACCGCTACAGCCGCACGCGCGATTGCTTCGAGGATTTTGTGAAGGTTATTGGCAATGCCGATGCCGTGCTGCTCACCGAGGTGTATGCCGCTGGGGAGGCGCCTGTGGTGGCCGCCGATGGTCGATCGCTGGCCCGTGCGCTGCGCGTGGCGGGCCGCGTGGAGCCGGTGTTCATCGACAACGTGGCCGACCTGCCGCAAGCCATTGCCGACAACGCGAAGGACGGCGACGTGGTGATGTGCATGGGCGCAGGGTCGATTGGCGCCGTACCTGGCAAGGTGGTGGAGATGCTACAAAATAGTGAGCTTTCAGCGCTTGAAGGGAGCGCGCTATGACCGTTTTTGATTCCAATTTTGATGTGAAATCGCTGGGCAAGGTTGCCGTACTGATGGGCGGCGACTCGGCCGAGCGCGAGGTCTCGCTGATGTCTGGCAGCGGCGTGCTGCAAGCGCTGCGTTCGCGCGGGGTGGATGCCCATGCCTTCGACCCCGCGCAGAACGCACTGGGTGACCTGAAGCGCGACGGCTATGCGCGCTGTTTCATCGCGCTGCACGGCCGTCATGGCGAGGACGGTACGGTGCAGGGCGCACTGGAGCTGCTGCGCATCCCGTACACCGGCCCCGGCGTGATGGCCTCGGCCATCGCGATGGACAAGGTCATGACCAAGCGCGTGTGGCTGGCCGAGGGCCTGCCCACACCGCGTTATGTGTGGCTGGCGCCCGACCGCCAGCAGCGCGAGGTGGTGCGCACCGTGCCCGATGAGCTGGGCCTGCCCCTCATCGTGAAGCCGCCGCGCGAAGGCTCCTCCATCGGCGTGACCAAGGTGCGTGGCTACTCGGACATGCAGGAGGCCGTGCAGCTGTCTGCCCAGTACGACCCCGATGTGTTGTGCGAAGAGTTCATCGAAGGCGAAGAAGTGACCTGCCCCGTGCTGGGCCAGGGCGCCAGTGCCCGTGCGCTGCCAGTGATCCGCATCGTGGCGCCCGATGGCGCCTACGACTACCAGAACAAGTATTTCACCGATGACGTGAAGTACCAGTGCCCGAGCGGCCTGCCCGAGGCTGAGGAGCGCGAGATCCAGCGCATCGTGCTGGAGGCTTACCGCACCCTGGGCTGCCGGGGCTGGGGCCGTGCCGACCTGATGATCCGCGCCAGCGATCGCAAGCCCTTCCTGCTGGAGATGAACACGTCCCCCGGCATGACCGGGCATTCGCTGGTGCCCATGTCCGCACGGGCTTCGGGCATCAGCTACGAAGAGCTGTGCCTGCGCATCCTGGCCGATGCCGCCTTGGACACACCGACAAGGTCGAAGGCCGACTGATGACCCAAACGTTGCCCGCACCGCTGGACGTCAAGCTCATGAACCTGACCGCATCGGTCTTGTTCGTGGGCTGTGTCCTGCTTGTGTTGGCGGCGGGGGCCTGGTGGGTGCTGCGCTACCCCGGTTTTGCGATTGCGCGCATCGTGGTGCAGGGCGAGCTGGTGCACAACAACGCGGTGACCTTGCGGGCCAATGTCGCGCCGCACCTGGTGGGCAATTTCTTCACGGTGGATTTGCGTGCCGCGCGCGAGGCTTTCGAGCAGGTGCCCTGGGTGCGCCGCGCCCAGGTGCGGCGGGTGTACCCCGGCAGCCTGCGCGTGGAACTGCAGGAGCATGACGCGGTGGCGTACTGGGGGCCGGACACCGGCTCTGCACTGGTCAACAGCCAGGGCGAAGTGTTCGAGGCCAACGTGGGTGATGTGGAACAGGACGGCCTGCCGCGCCTGCTGGGACCTGCGGGCAGCTCCCCCGAGGTGCTGCAGATGTTTGGACTGCTGCAGCCGGTGTTCAAACCGCTCGGGCTGGAGGTGGAAACGCTGGAGCTGACGGGGCGGGGCGGTTGGCGGGCCACGCTGGACAGCGACGCCGTGGTGGAGCTGGGCGGCGGCACACCGCAGGAGGTGGTGCAGCGCACGCAACGCTTCACGCGCACCCTGACACAGGTGGCTGCGCAGTACGGGCGGCGTGTGGATGCCCTGGAGTCCGCCGACCTGCGGCATGCCGGGGGCTACGCCCTGCGCATGCGCGGTGTGACCACGGTGGTGACCGATACCGCAGCGGCGGCTGCTTCGGCCAGTGCCGTGCGCAGGAGGTAATGGCATGCAGCAACAGCAACAGCGCTGGTATGTGGAGCGGGACGCAGGTGGGTTCGTGAATGGGGCCGTGGGGCGGCGGGACAGAACAGAGAAGGGCAGAGACTGATATGGCAAGAGAATACAAAGACGTTGTGGTGGGGCTGGATATCGGCACCGCCAAGGTCATGGCCGTGGTGGCCGAGGTCCTGCCCAATGGCGAGCTCAAGCTTGCAGGCTTGGGCGTGGCCCCGAGCAATGGCCTCAAGCGCGGCGTGGTGGTGAACATCGACGCTACCGTGCAAAGCATCCAGCAGGCCCTGAAAGAGGCCGAGCTGATGGCCGACTGCAAGATCCAGCGTGTGTACACAGGCATCACCGGCAGCCATATCCGGGGGCTCAACTCCAGCGGCATGGTGGCCGTGAAGGACAAGGAAGTCACCTCTGCCGACGTGGCGCGCGTGGTCGAGACGGCCAAAGCCATCAACATCAGCAGCGACCAGCGCCTCTTGCTGGTGGAGCCGCAAGAGTTTGTGATCGACGGGCAGGATGTGAAAGAGCCCATCGGCATGAGCGGCATCCGCCTGGAGGCCAAGATCCACATCGTGACCGGTGCGCAGAGCGCGGCCGAAAACATCATCAAGTGCGTACGCCGTTGCGGCCTGGAGGTCGAGCAGCTCATGCTGAACCCGCTGGCCAGCAGCCAGGCGGTGCTGACCGACGATGAGCGCGAGCTGGGTGTGGTGGTGGTGGACATCGGCGCGGGCACGACGGATGTGGCCATCTTCACCGGTGGCGCGATCCGCCACACCGCAGTGATTCCGATTGCGGGCGACCTCATCACCAGCGACATCGCGATGGCGCTGCGTACTCCCACCAAGGACGCTGAAGACATCAAGGTGGAAAGCGGCTACGCCAAACAACTGCTGGCCGACCCCGAGGCGCAGGTGGAAGTGCCGGGCCTGGGCGACCGCAGCCCGCGCATGCTGAGCAAGCAGGCGCTGGCCGGTGTGATCGAGCCGCGGGTGGAAGAAATTTTCTCGCTCGTGCAGCAGGTGGTGCGCGAGTCGGGCTATGAAGAAGTGCTGTCGTCGGGCATCGTGCTCACAGGCGGCAGCTCGGTGATGCCCGGCATGATCGAGCTGGGCGAAGACATCTTCCTCAAGCCCGTGCGCCGAGGCATTCCCAAGTATTCCAGCGCGTTGTCTGACATGGTGGCCCAGCCCCGTGCTGCTACCGTCATGGGCCTTCTCGAAGAGGCCCGGCTGGCCCGTTTGCGCGGCTTCAAGGTGGCGCAAAAGAGCGGGTCCATGAAGACGGCGTTCGGCCGTTTCAAAGATTTCATCGTGGGGAATTTTTGACCATGAAATACCCAGGAATGAGCGCCGCCGGGCCGCCTCAAGGCGCGAAGGCCCCCTTGGGGGGCAGCGCAGCACACGCAGTGGCAAGCGTGGGGGCCTTGTGGTTAGCCCGTGGTAGCCCGCACGGCACTGCGCGAGAGCGATGGCGATGTACAGGACCGCCTCGTTCTCCAGCCACCAGTACCCCCTTCCCCATATGGCAATTGCCTACGAATTTAGAAACAGGAGCTCCAAGATGACCATCGAAATGATCGAAGCCGAAGAATTCAACCAGGGCACCCAGATCAAGGTGATCGGTGTGGGCGGTGGCGGCAGCAATGCCGTCGAGCACATGATTTCCCGCAGCGTGCAGGGCGTGGAGTTTGTCAGCGCCAATACCGACGCGCAGGCGCTCACGCGCAGTTCGGCCCACCGTGTCATCCAGCTGGGTGGCAGTGGTCTGGGGGCAGGCGGCAAGCCTGAAAAGGCGCGCGATGCAGCCGAAGCGGCAGTTGAAGACATCCGCGACGCCATCCAGGGCGCGCACATGCTGTTCATCACGGCCGGCATGGGCGGCGGCACGGGCACGGGGGCTGCCCCGGTGATCGCGCGCATCGCCAAGGAGATGGGTATTCTGACCGTGGGTGTGGTGACCAAGCCTTTCGACTGGGAAGGTGGCCGCCGCATGAAGAACGCCGACGAAGGCCTGGCCGAGCTGGAAGCCAATGTGGATTCGCTGATCGTGGTGCTCAACGAAAAGCTGCTCGATGTGCTGGGCGATGACATCACCCAGGACGAAGCCTTTGCACACGCCAACGATGTGCTCAAGAACGCCGTGGGCGGTATCGCTGAAATCATCAACGAGTACGGCCAGGTGAACGTGGACTTCGAAGACGTGCGCACCGTGATGGGCGAGCCCGGCAAGGCCATGATGGGCACTGCCACTGCCAGCGGCCCCGACCGCGCCCGCATCGCTGCCGAGCAGGCCATTGCCTGCCCGCTGCTCGAAGGCATCGACCTGTCGGGAGCCAAGGGCGTGCTGGTGCTGGTCACCGCGAGCAAGGGCAGCCTCAAGCTGTCCGAGTCGCGCCAGGCCATGAACACCATCAATGCCTACGCATCGACCGACGCTCATGTGATCTTCGGCGCTGCCTACGACGAAACCCTGGGCGACGAGATCCGCGTGACCGTGGTGGCCACAGGCCTGTCGCGTGCCAACGCACGCCGCCAGCCCATCTCGGTGGTGCAAGGTGGCCTGCGCACGGGCACGGACAATATGGCCTACCAGATGCCCATGGCCGGTGTGGGAACGCTGGGGGGGGCTGTGGGTGTGCAAGGCGGCCACACGGGCAGCGCGCAAGCCGACTACGGCAGCATGTCGGTGCCCAGCGTGTGGCGCACCAACCGCACCCAGGCTGCGGCCCGTGTGGACGCGCTGTCCTCGGGTGGCATGGATGACCTGGAGATCCCGGCCTTCCTGCGCAAGCAAGCCGACTGATCGACAACAGGCTCTTCCATGGGCCGCAAGACAAGAAGCCCTGCCAGCACAAGCTGGCAGGGCTTCTTTTTTTGCAGCGAGGTTTGCTTGCGCTGTGCTTGTGCTGCTTCAGGTCCTTGTGGTCAGAAGGACTCCCAGTCGTCGTTGTTGTTGTCCGCTGCAGGTTTGGGGCTGCTGGCCTTGGGCGGCAGCGCCGCTGCCGGGGCCTTGGCGGGCGACGCAGGGCGGGGTGCAGCGGCCTTGGCCAGTGCGGGGCGTGGTGCGGCAGCGCGTACGGGAGCGGGTGTGGGGCGGGGTGTGGCCGCAGGGGCGGGCCGGCTTGCCGGGGACGGCGCTGGGGCATTGCTGCCATTGACCCGGAACAGCGCGACCACCTGGGTGAGCTTCATGGCCTGCTCGCGCAGACTGTCTGCGGCGGCAGTGGATTGCTCCACCAAGGCAGAGTTCTGCTGCGTCATCTGGTCGAGCTGGTTCATGGCCGTGTTGACCTGGGCAATGCCCTGGCTCTGCTCGGACGTGGCTGAGCGGATTTCGCCAATGATGTCGGTCACGCGCTGAACGCTTTCCACGATCTCGGTCATGGTGGCGCCCGCATTGCCCACCAGCTGCGTGCCCGATTCCACCTTTTCGACCGACGCGCCAATCAGGGCCTTGATCTCCTTGGCGGCTTCGGCACTGCGTCCGGCCAGGCTGCGCACCTCGCTGGCCACCACGGCAAAGCCCCGGCCTTGCTCGCCCGCGCGGGCCGCCTCGACGGCGGCATTCAAGGCCAGGATATTGGTCTGGAAGGCGATGCCATCGATCACGCCGATGATGTCGCTGATCTTGTTGCTGCTGGCGTTGATGTCCTGCATGGTGGCCACCACCCGCGACACCACTTCGCCCCCACGCGCCGCGACCGCAGCGGCCGATGTGGCCATCTGGTTGGCCGTCTGGGCGGAGTCCGAGGTCTGCTTGACGGTACTGGTCAGCTCCTCCATGCTGCTGGCCGTGCTTTGCAGGTTGCTGGCGGTGTCTTCGGTGCGGTGGGCCAGGTCGTTGTTGCCCTGCGCGATTTCGCTCGACGCGGTGGCGATGCTGTCGGTGGCGGCGCGGACGTCGGTGACCAGCTTGCGCAGCGAAGTGACCATGTGGGCGAGCCCGTCGAGCATCGAGCCGGGGTGGGCCGTGGGGATGTGTGTATCGAGATTGCCTTCGGCCACTTCCGACATGATCGCGATGGCGTCAGTAGGCTCTCCCCCGATCTGGCGCAGCACGGAGCGCGATACGAACAGGCCGATGGCCCCCACCACAAGAATCACCACCACCACCATGGCCAGGCTCGACAGCAGGGCCTTGCGCAGCAGCATGTCCACGTCATCGGTATACAGCCCCGAGCCCACCATCCAGTTCCACCCGTCTACACGGACGATGTACTGGAGCTTGGGCACCGGGGTGGTCTGGTTGGGGCGGGCAAACATGGTGGGGACAAACGCCTTGCCATCCTTGCTGCTGCGCATGCCGTTCACCAGCAGGGCGATGATGTCCACCCCCGAGCCGTCCTTGACCTTGCCCAGCATGTTCTGCCCATCCCACTCGGGTTTGAAGGGGTGCATCACCCCCACGCCCTCGGTGGTCCAGATGTAGAAATACTCGGTCTTGCCCTCGGGGCCACCATAGCGCGCAATGCGCAGGGCGTCCTTGGCGGCCTTTTGGGCCTCCTCCTGGGGCATGGCGCCGCTGGCGGCCTTGGCCTGGTAGGCGGCCACTATGCTGTGGGCGGACTGGACGGCGGTGGTCAGCAGCTCTTTTCGGGACTCGGTGATGAGTCGTCGCTCCTGCAGGAGGGAGGTGACGGCCATGATCAGCAGCGCGACAAGCGCAGTGCCGATCATGAGCATGATTTTCATTTTGAAGCTGAGCTTGCTCATGGGAGTCTCCTGGGGGGCATTTGTGGTGTGTTCATGTTGTATCTTTTCAAGGCCCTCTGGCCCCAAATTGTGCGGCGAACCCGGTGGCCTGCGCAGTAGGTGAAAACGCGGCGGTAGCTCTACGTACGGGCCCCAAGCGCTCCGGGCATGGCGTCTGCAAGGCGGGCAAGACCTCAACCCGTGCGGGACAGGGCGCCAGAAACTAAAATGGAGGGATGCTCCAGCAACGCACCCTCAAGACACTGACCCGCGCCGTAGGCGTCGGGCTGCACAGCGGCCAGCGGGTCGAGTTGACGCTGCGGCCCGCGCAGCCGGACACGGGGATTGTCTTTCGGCGGGTGGATCTGCCACAGCCCGTGGACATCCCGATCCGCGCCGAGGCCGTGACGGACACCCGGCTGGCATCCACCATCGCGGTCGGCAATGCCAAGGTGCACACGGTGGAACACCTGATGTCGGCCTGTGCCGGGCTGGGGCTGGATAACCTTTATGTGGACATCACGGCCGAAGAGGTGCCTATCCTCGACGGATCTTCCGCATCTTTCGTTTTCCTGCTCCAGAGCGCAGGGGTCGAGCTGCAAAACGCGCCCAAGCGCTTCATCCGCGTCCTGCGGCCGGTGGAGGTCCGCGAGGGCGAGGGAGCCAATGCCAAATGGGCACGTTTGACGCCTTACCACGGCTACAAGCTCAGTTTCGAGATCGACTTTGACCACCCGGCTGTGGACTCCACCGGCCAGCGTGTGGAGTTTGACCTGGGGCAAGGCAACTACAGCCGCGACATTGCCCGCGCCCGCACCTTCGGCTTTACCCGCGATGTGGAGATGATGCGCTCCAACGGACTGGCGCTGGGCGGCGGGCTGGACAACGCCATCGTGATGGACGACTACAAGGTGCTCAACAGCGACGGCCTGCGCTACGACGACGAGTTCGTGAAGCACAAGATCCTGGATGCCATGGGCGACCTTTACCTCATTGGCAAGCCCCTGTTGGCTGCGTACAGCGCTTTCCGCTCGGGCCACGCCATGAACAACCTCTTGCTGCGCGAGCTGCTGGCCCAGCGCGATGCCTGGGAGGTGGTCACGTTCGAGGATGAGCGCCAGGCCCCCACCGGCTTCGCTCAGCCCGCGCGCGCCTGGTAGCACGCACATGTTGATCTTTCGCTGGCTGGCCATGCTGCTGCTTCTGGCGGCTGCCGTGTCGTTTGCGTTTTATGCCGGTACGGGGCAGGCGCGCTACAAGCGCCTGGGGCTCATCATCCTCAAGTGGACGGTGATTGCCGCCGTCTTTTTCTTTGCGGTGATCCTCATTGGCCGACTCGCGTGATGCGCGGGCTCTGCAACGCAGTTTTTTCTCTGGCCTATACTCGCGCCTGCTCCGGGGTGTGCTGATGCGCTGAGATGCAAGAGGCCTGAAGAAATTCAGGCCAGCTTGCGAACCCGACGAACTTGATCCGGTTCATACCGGCGGAAGAAGAGCCGACCTCCTTGTCCCCGTGCCCGCAGTCCCTGTGGGCACGTCATGCCCCAGGCGCTGCCGCCCCTGGAGGGCGCACAGGTCCATTCCGGAGCAGACCCCACCGGAACCAGGAGACCTGCCCATGAACGCCCCCGATCCCCTCGCTCGCGAGAAATTTGCTGAATTGCTGGCGCTGACGCGCGAGCCCTTCCCCGCATCGCGCAAAGCCTATATTCCCGGCCAACTGCACACCGACCTGCGTGTGCCCGTGCGCGACATCGCGTTGACCAACGGCGAGCTGGTCAGCGTGTACGACACCTCCGGCCCTTACACCGACCCTGAAGCCGTGGTCGACGTGCGCAAGGGCCTGGCCAGTGTGCGCGGGGGCTGGATCACCGGCCGTGGCGATGTGGAGCACTACGAAGGCCGCGCGCCCGTGGCGCTGGACGATGGGCAAAAGAGCGAAGACGCCACGCGCCTGGCCCAGCTGCGCGCCGAGGCCGCCGCCCTGCAACGCAAGCCCCTGCGCGCCAAGGCCGGTGCCAATGTCACGCAGATGCACTACGCCAAGAAAGGCATCATCACGCCCGAGATGGAATACGTGGCCATCCGCGAAAACGGCAAGCGCGAGTGGATGGAGCAGTACATGGCTGACGCAGGCCGCGAGCAGCGCCTGATGGGCAACCCGATGGGCGCGAGCATCCCGCGCATCATCACCCCCGAATTCGTGCGCGACGAAGTGGCGCGCGGCCGCGCCATCATCCCCGCCAACATCAACCACCCCGAAGTGGAGCCGATGGCAATCGGCCGCAATTTGCTGGTCAAGATCAACGCCAACATCGGCAACTCGGCCGTCACGTCGAGCATTGAAGAAGAAGTGGAAAAGCTTGTGTGGGCGATCCGCTGGGGTGCCGACAACGTGATGGATCTGTCCACCGGCAAGAACATCCACACCACACGCGACTGGATCGTGCGCAACTCGCCGGTGCCGATTGGCACGGTGCCGATCTACCAGGCGCTGGAAAAGGTGGGCGGCGTGGCCGAAGACCTGACCTGGGAAATCTTCCGCGACACGCTGATCGAGCAGGCCGAGCAGGGCGTGGATTACTTCACCATCCACGCCGGTGTGCGCCTGGCCTACATCCACCTCACGGCGCAACGGCGCACGGGCATCGTCTCGCGCGGCGGCTCCATCATGGCCAAGTGGTGCATGGCACACCACCGCGAGAGCTTCCTGTACGAGCACTTCGAGGACATCTGCGACATCATGAAGGCGTACGACGTCTCGTTCAGCCTGGGCGATGGCCTGCGTCCCGGCTGCGCGTCTGACGCCAATGACGAAGCGCAATTCGCCGAGCTGCACACGCTGGGCGAACTCACGCAAGTGGCTTGGAAGCATGACGTGCAGACCATGATCGAAGGCCCCGGCCATGTGCCCATGCACATGATCCAGGCCAACATGACCGAGCAGCTCAAGACCTGCCACGAAGCGCCGTTCTACACCCTGGGCCCGTTGACCATCGACATCGCACCGGGCTATGACCACATTGCCAGCGCGATTGGCGCGGCCATGATCGGCTGGATGGGCACGGCCATGCTGTGCTACGTGACGCCCAAGGAGCACCTGGGCCTGCCCGACCGAGATGACGTGAAGCAGGGCATCATTGCCTACAAGATCGCCGCCCACGCGGCCGACGTGGCCAAGGGGCACCCGGGCGCCCGCTCGCGCGACGATGCGCTGAGCCAGGCGCGCTTCGACTTCCGCTGGCAGGACCAGTTCAACCTGGGCCTGGACCCGGAAACAGCGAAGGAGTACCACGACGAAACCCTGCCCAAGGACTCGGCAAAGGTGGCGCATTTCTGCTCGATGTGCGGCCCCAAGTTCTGCTCGATGAAGATCACGCAGGAAGTGCGTGACTTTGCAAAGCAAAAGGGTGTGGCCGAGGCTGAAGCCCTGGCCCAGGGCATGCAGACCAAGGCGGCAGAGTTTCAGAAGGGCGGGGGCGAGTTGTACATCCCCCTGAAGCCCGTTTGAGAACAGTGCAATAAGCGCAGCTACTGGCCCCGAGGATTCCCTGAAGCAGGGCCTCGGGGCCGTGCTTACCCTGTGCGGTGGATAGCCCCGCCCGGCATATAGTCCCGCCCACCCCCGGTTCAGAAGACCGGGAGGAAGGGCGTGTGGCACTAAATTTGCTATGCTGAGTTATCTGTTAAAAAATGTAAGGAAGAGCCATGAATGCTCTCGGCCGCTTCTCTATCCGCACACGTCTTTACTTCGGAACCGTTTTTTCGCTGATTCTTCTGATCGTCATTGGCGCCATGGGCTATGTGGCCCTGGACCGCACCCGGGGCACATTGCAGGAGCTGTTTTCGCAGCGGGTGCAAACCCTGACCGATATGTCCGACCTGCGCACGACCCTGGGTGACCTGCGCCGGACCGAAAAAGACATCATCATCAATTTCAACAACTCGGTCGAGGTCTCTGCCCTGCGCGAGTCCTGGGCCAAGACCCTGGCTGCCCTGCGCAAGAGCCTGGCCGAGGTGCGCCAGGTGCAGTCGGGCGATGCAGAGTTTGTGGCCTCCATCGACAAATCCCTGGACGAGATCAAGCAGTACGAAACCGGCATTGCCCCCATCTTCGAGAAGATCGAGGGCGCGCAGCTCGATGGTGCGGGGGGCGGTGCCTACGCCGACCGCCTGAAGGTCCACATGGAGGCCACCGACAAGCTGTTCTCCAGCCTGGCCAGCGCGGCCCGCTCGCAGATGGACGAGGCCCGTGCGGGGGTTGAATCGCGCACTTCCACCATGTCGGCGTTGATTGGCATCGGGCTGGTGCTGGGGTTGGCGGTGCTGATTCCGCTCACCTTCTTCAGCGTGCGCTCCATCACCAAGTCGCTGGGGCAGGCGCAGGAACTGGCCGACCGCATTGCCAGTGGTGACCTCTCTCGCGATGTGGCGGCCATGAACCAGGACGAGGTGGGCCAGTTGGTGTCAGCCATGGGCCGCATGCAGGACGCCTTGCGGGGCCTGGTGCGCCAGGTGCAGGACGCGGCAGGCAACATCACCACCGCCAGTTCCGAGATCGCCAGCGGCAACCATGACCTGAGCCACCGCACCGAGCAGACCGCGGCCAATCTGGAGGAAACCGCTTCGTCCATGGAGCTGCTGACCAGCACCGTGCAGCAAAGCGCCCAGTCCTCCCGCCAGGCCAGCGACTTCGCTTCGTCGGCCGCCGAAGTGGCCGCACGCGGTGGTGCCGTGGTGTCGCAGGTGGTGACCACCATGGACCAGATCACCACCAGCTCGCGCAAGATTGCCGACATCACCGGTGTCATCGACTCCATTGCCTTCCAGACCAACATCCTCGCGCTCAACGCGGCCGTGGAAGCCGCGCGCGCCGGTGAACAGGGCCGGGGCTTTGCCGTGGTGGCCAGCGAGGTGCGCAACCTGGCGCAGCGCAGCGCCGAAGCGGCCAAGGAGATCAAAGGCCTGATCGGTTCGTCGGTGGAACGCGTCGAAGACGGCTCGCGCCTGGTAAGCCAGGCCGGCCAGACCATGACCGAGATTGTGAGCAGCGTGCGGCGCGTGTCCGACATCATTGCGGAGATCACCGCTTCGTCGGCCGAGCAAAGTGACAACATCGGCCAGATCAGCCAGTCCGTGAGCCAGCTCGACCAGATGACGCAGCAGAACGCCGCGCTGGTGGAAGAGTCCACCGCTGCCTCTGAATCGCTGCGCGAACAGGCGCTGCACCTGAGCAGTGCGGTCAGCCAGTTCAAGCTGCAGGACGGCGGGGCTCCTGCACCCTCAGTCTTCAGCGCGGCAGCGGCGCCCGCTGCGCCAGCCGTGGCCCAGGCGCAGCGCAGGCCTGCGCTGCGCATACGTTAATTTTGAACATTTTTTGACCGCTAGGGACCCTCTGCACGAATCACCGCGCCGTGTGCATCTGCGGTCTCGGGCGGTCTGCGGCGTTGCAAAACCTCGCAATAGCTACGGCTATTGCTGCGTTTTGCGCCTTGCAGCCCATCACGATCCGCAGCGCACACTTGCCGCTCGATTCGTGCAGAGGATCCCTAGCGCTTATCTATTAAGCGCTAGTTGCTATTAAAATAATATCAAACTGGCCTCTGCGGCTGGCTAGTCCCGCGTCACCCGCAGCACTTCCTCGCGGCTGGTGATGCCTGCTGCAATCAGCCGTTCCCCATCCTCGCGCATCAGCGCCATGCCGTCGGCCAGCGCGGCGGTGCGGATGTCGGCTTCGGACGCCTGGTTGTGGATTTGCGCGCGGATCGCGTCGGTGGTCACCAGCAACTCGAACACACCGGTGCGGCCCGTGTAGCCCGTCTGGCCGCAGTGCTCGCACCCGCTGCCGTGGCAATGGCTGCAGTATTTGCGCACCAGCCGCTGGGCCAGCACGCCGAGCAGGGACGACGACAACAGGAACGGCTCCACCCCCATGTCGGTCAGCCGCGTGACGGCGCTGGCTGCGTCGTTGGTGTGCAGCGTGGCCAGCACCAGGTGGCCCGTGAGTGAGGCCTGGATGGCGATCTGTGCGGTTTCGAAGTCGCGGATTTCGCCGATCATGATGATGTCCGGGTCCTGGCGCAGGATGGCGCGCAGGGCCTTGGCAAAGGTCAGCTCGATCTTGCTGTTGACCTGCGTTTGCCCCACCCCGGGCAGCTCGTACTCGATGGGATCTTCCACCGTCATGATGTTGTTGCGTGTGGCATCGAGCCGACCCAGCGCCGCATACAGCGTGGTCGTCTTGCCCGAGCCGGTGGGCCCTGTCACCAGGATGATGCCGTGCGGCTGGCTGATCAGCCCCTCGAAGCGGCGCAGCGTCTCACCCTGCATGCCCACGGCTTCCAGGCTAAGTTTGCTTTCGCTCTTGTCCAAGAGGCGCAGCACCGCGCGTTCGCCATGGGCGCTGGGCAGGGTGGAAACGCGTACGTCGATGGCGCGGGTGCCCAGGCGCAGGCTGATGCGGCCGTCCTGCGGCAGGCGTTTCTCAGAGATGTCCAGGTCGGCCATGATCTTCAGGCGCGAGATCAGCGCGGCGTGCAGTGCGCGGTTGGGTTGCACCACCTCGCGCAGGGTGCCGTCCACGCGAAAACGCACGCTGGAATGGCGCTCGTAGGGCTCGATGTGGATGTCGCTCGCGCCGTCGCGCGCGGCCTGCGTGAGCAGGGCGTTGAGCATGCGGATGATGGGTGCGTCGCCAGCCGATTCCAGCAGGTCTTCCACGGCGGGCAGCTCCTGCATCATGCGCGAGAGGTCCGCGTCGCTCTCGACCTCGCTCACCACGGTGGCGGCGCTTGATTCGCTGTGCGAATACACGGCGCTGATGCGCTGGGCCAGGGCCGGGGCGTCCAGCGGCAGCAACTGCTGCACCGGGTGTTTGCGCAGCACTTCGGACAGCGCACCGGCGTCGGGGTGGGGGCCATGCCACAGCACCAGCTGGTGGCCGTCGTCCTCCAGCAGCAGCTGGGCGGTGCGGGCAAAGGCGTAGGGCAGGGGGTGGCGCATGGGCGTGGGTCCGTCAGAGCGCCTTGGGCGAGACCGTGGCGTTGAGTGCCAGACTGCGCACGGTGGCGGCAGCGGCGTTGGCCGCATCTTCGGTGTTGTAGGGGCCCACACGCACGCGGGTGAGCGTGCCCCGGTTGGTGTCTACCGCCTGGATGGACAGGGGCAGTGCCGTGCTGCGCAGCTTGGTCATGGCGCTGCGCGATTCCGCGTCCTTGCCGAACACGCCCACGTTCACGTAGTACAGCGGCGCGGGGACCTGCGCCTGGGCCGTGGGGCTGGACTGCTCCACAGGCGCGCTGCTTTGGGGAGCGGTACCCGGTGTGGGTGGGGGCGGCGCTACAGGGGTGAGCTGCTGCATGGGAACGGGCACCGGCGCGGCGGGCTGCACAGGCATGGGGCTGGCGACCGAAGGCGCCCGCTCGGGCAGCGAGGGAAGGATGGGGGCGCCAGAGACCGACTTCATGACGGTGCTGGCGGCGGGCTGCGTGGCCTGCTGCAGCGCGCGGATCGCTTCGTAGCGGTCCATCATCAGTGCGTCGCTGGTGGCGTTGTCACGCACCACAATGGGGCGCAGGAAGACCATGAGATTGGTCTTGTTGCGCGAGCGGGTTTCGCTGCGGAACAGGTTGCCCACCACCGGCAGGTCGCCCATCACCGGCACCTTGTCCTGGCCTTGTTGGTAGCTGTCTTCCAGCAGGCCGCCGATCACGATGATGCTGCCGTCGTCCACCACCACGTTCGACTCGATGGAGCGCTTGCTGGTGCTAGGGCCGTTGGCATTGCTGAGGGTGGCGGTGTCGATCTTGGACACCTCCTGGTAGATCGCCATCTTCACCGTGCCGTTTTCGCTGATTTGCGGACGCACCTTGAGCATCAGGCCCACGTCCTTGCGTTCCACGGTCTGGAACGGGCTCACGGTGCTGCTGCCCGTGGTGTTGGCGTACGAGCCGGTGACGAAGGGCACGTTGTTGCCGATGATGATGCGCGCTTCCTCGTTGTCCAGCGTCATCAGGTTGGGAGTGGAGAGCACGTTGGCATCGCCGCTGTTCTGCAAAAAGTTGGCCAGTGCGCCCAGGTAGTACTGGCCGTTGATGCGTGGCGCCAGCGCCAGGTTCATGCCCTGACCCAGCGTGCCCGCCGCCGTGGCGATGCTGGATGCATTTCCTGTCGCCAGTGCCGCAGTGATGCCCAGGATGTTGGCGCCCGCCTGTCCGGAATTGGTGCCGATCACGCCCACGGTGCCATCGCCTTGTTTGCCCAGGATGCCTTGCCACTGGATGCCGAACTCGGCGAGCTTGTTGGCCGAGACTTCCACGATCAGGCTTTCCACCAGCACCTGTGCGCGGCGTCCGTCGAGTTTGTCGATCACTGCACGCAGCTGGCGGTACAGGGGCTCAGGCGCCGTGATGATGAGCGAGTTGGTGGTGGGGTCGGCCTGGATCTGGCCGCCCGTGGACGGCTGGTTGTTGTTGGTGCTGCTGGTGCCCATGCCACTGCTTCCCGAGCCCAGTCCCCCACTGCTGCCACCTGATAGACCGCTGCCTGTGGACAGCATGTTGCCGCTGGTGCCGCCACCGCCCAGGCCTCCACTGGGCGCGGCCGGTGCGGCGCTTGCGCCCGCGCTGCCACCGCCCGTGTTGCCGGTGCCGCCCATGGCTGCCATGGCGGCACGCAGCGTGGTGGCCAGCTTGGTGGCGTCGGCGTTCTTCAGGTACACCACATGGATGTTGCCGGTGGACGCACTGCTGCCGGGCGCAGGCGCCTGGTCCAGCTGTGCCACCAGCGCGCGCACCTGGGCCACACGGGCCGGGTTGGCGGCGCGCAGGATCAGCGCGTTGCTGCGCGGCTCGGCAATCAGCGTGGTCTTGAACGAGGTGTCCGCCTGCCCCTGTGCGGCGACCGGCGCGGCACCGCTGCCCCCGTCGATCAGGCGCGCCACCAGGGGTGCAAGGTCGGTGGCGACGGCGTTGCGCAGCGGGATCACTTCCACATCGCTGGCGTTGGAGACATCCATGGCCGCCACGATGCGCGCCAGGCGCTGCAAGTTGTCCGCGTAATCGGTGATCACCAGCGAGTTGTTGCCGGGGTTCACGTTGATGGTGTTGTTGGGGCTGATCAGCGGGCGCAGCACGGGCACCAGATTGGCGGCGTTTTCAAAGTTGAGCTTGAAGATCTGGGTGACGATCTGACCGCCACCGGGCGCGCTGCCAGAGCTGCCCTGCACCACGCTCACGCTGCCGCCTTGCAGCTTGGCGTCGGCCTCGGGCACCACCTTGTACAGGCCTGCAGCCTCCACCACCGTAAAGCCCTGCAGCCGCAGCGCGGCCAGGAACTGCTGGAAGGCGGCGGCGGGCGACACGGCGCGTTCGGTGACCAGGTTGAGCTGGCCCTTCACGCGCGGGTCGACCACCACGTTGCGGCCCGTGATGGTGGCCATGGTGCGGGCCACGGCTTCGATCTCGGCGTTGGCGAAGTTCAGGGTGACGGGCTCGCCGGCGCGCACGCTGCCGGTGCCGGTATCAATGGCGGTTTGGGCAATAATTTGGCCGCTCGCGCACGCCAGTAGTGCGCTAGCTGCTATTGCTTTAAGAGCAAAACCCAGACGTGGTGACAACAAGGAGTTCATAGGTTCAACCCATGGTGATGATGGAGCGCGCGCCGTTGCGCCGTCCAATGATGTTCAGAAGATTCGACAGGGCGGCTTCGCGCTCGGGGGTGGCGCTGGCCTCGCCCGCAAAGCGCAGCCGGTTGCCCACCCACTGGCCGGTGCCGTTGAGCTGCAGGTGCCCGTCCAGCGTGCTCAGCGTGAGCGTGGGCGCCTCGCCGCCCTGCACCGCAAGGCGGTAGCTGCCCATGGGGCGCAGGGTGGACAGGCGGGACGACATGGCCCGTGCATCCAGCTGCACCTGGCCTGCCAGGGACATGCGTCCGGCACTCCAGCGCATGGTGAAGCCACGGGTCTGCAGCGCCAGCTGGCCCTGGGGCTGCAGCGTGTTCCAGGGCGTGCCCAGCCCGGTCAGCACGGAGGCCGGCCACAGGCTCTCGCCGTCGATGATGGTCAGGCGCGTACCGGACCAGCCGGCACTCGCCTGCAGTCGCAGGGGTGTAGGGGTGCAGCAGCTGGCATTCAGTTGCGCGTGCAAGCCACCCCAGCCGGGGCGGATGCGCCAGTCCAGGCGGCTGGGCAGGGCGGCGCTGTCCTGGCTGGCCGAGCCCCCCGTCAGCACCAGTTGGGCCGAACCTGTCCAGACCGTACCGCGTGCCTGCAGCAACTGTACCTGTCCGCCCGTTGCGCTGGCGACGCTTTGTGCCAGCCAGTGCGCGGGTGCAAACGCCACCACGGCGGGCACTATGCCCGCCACAGCGCCGACCAGCGCCCAGCCCCATGCGCTGCGGGGAGTGCGGGGTACGGGTTTTCGGTGTCGTGAGGAGGTGGCCACGGGAGAGAGCGTCTGTGCGGGGGCTGATTCAGGGCTGGGCAGGCGGCAGGGCCAGCACCAGGGTGCCGTCCCAACGTGGCATCGCCGTGGCCGCGTTGCCCAGTTTGACCGGTGCCGGGGCGTTGGGCGCGGAGCCTGCAGGGGCAGCGCTGCGCGTCAGGCGCGCCTCCACCGGGGCGGCGCGGGCGTTGCTGCGTGCCTGGGCCAGCCATTGGGCCAGCGCATCGGCGGGAGCGCCTTTGAGCGTGACGGTGGCGCGGTCTCCCACCACATTGAGCTGGGCCGTATTGCCCAGGCGCTGTGTGAGCGCGGTACGCAGCGCACCGACGGAATCGCCGCGCGTGTTGCGCGGGGCCGACTGCAGCTGCTGCGCTTCGGCGCGCAGGCCTTGCATGCTCTGCAGCTGTGAGTCCAGCTCGGCATGGCGCGCGGGTGCGGCGCGCAACGTGGACAGGGCCGGGGCCACGGCCAGCCACCACAGCAGGGCAAACGCGACGAGGCCACCTGCGGCCAGGACCAGGGTCTGCTCACGGGGGGCCAGGGCCTGCCAGCGGGCGCGCAGGGCGGGAGAGGTGATGACAGTCATGGTGTGCCTTCAGCGCGCAGCAGCAGGCTGCCGTCGTCCAGCCGGGCCCGGTAGCCCGCAGCCTGCAGGCGGGCCGAGAGCACGGTTTCTTCATCGGGGGCCAGCGTGACGCCGCGCAGGCGCAGCTCGCCGGGGGCGTATTCGATGCCCGTGGGCTGGCGGCCGCTGGGGAGGGAGGCTCCGGCGGCGGCAAGCAGGGGCTCCAGGTCGCGGGCCGAAACGGCGCCGGCCGCCTGCCGCAGCTGGGCCAGTTCGCGCTCCATCTGCACCGGGGCATCCACCACGACTTGCACTTTGGGGAAGGTCTGCGTCAGCGTCGACCGCACGGCCGCCTGTTTGGCGGCCAGCGCCTTGCGCTCCTGCCAGGCCCAGGCATTGAGCCCCACCAGATGCGCCACCACCAGCAGTGCTGCGCCCCAGCGCGCTGCGCGCCACTGCGGGGCGTTCAGCAGTGCGCTGGCCAGGCTGCCCGCCTTGCGCAGCGCCCGGGTGCGGCCGGTGCTGGCCAGATCGAACTGGGCCAGATCCCAGTCGCCACGCGCTGAGTCCAGCGCCCGCTGGCTGGCCGTGTGCAGAGCCACGCGCTGGCCCAGCGTGCGCTCTGCCAGGGCCGCGACCGCAGGCTCGGCGCGCACCACGGGCGCATCGTCTCCGTCCGTGGCCGCATCCTGGGGGAGCCCGGCACGGGCCAGCATCACGGAGGCAATGGACAGGGGCAACACGGCCACCCCGTGGTCGGCGCCCTGCCCAGTCAGCACCACGCAGGCGTCTTCGGGGGTGCCCAGGGCGCACAGCTCGGGGCGGCCACTTTGGGTGGGGCCGGGGGCGAATTCAGGCACGACACGCGACACGCGGCGACCAGCGGCTTCCAGGGCCTGCAGGTTGTCGCGCAGCCAGGTGCGGTCGCACACCGCCACCCACACGGGTTCTCCGGGATTGGCATCCGGCTGGATGGCAAAGTGCAGCTGCGATGCGTCGTCGAGCAGGCGGTCTTCAAGCAGACCCTCCAGCACCGACCGCAGGCGCGGTGTCTGCTGGCCCGCGCCCAGTGCCAGGCCGGGCGGCAGTTGCACCCGTTGCCAGGACAGCGCCCGGGCGGGCACCACGGCCACCACTTCGCCGCCGGGGCGCGTGGGTTCGGGCAGCAGCGCGGCCGGGGCAGTGGCGTGGCGAAGGGCAGTGTGGCCGTCCGCCGTCAGCGTGTAGCTGTACTCGGTGGCCGGCCCCGGACGGGCCGGCGGCAGGAAAAGGATGAGGGTGCTCATGGACAGGTTTTGCGGGCCATTTTAGGGGGCGGGCTTGACAGTGCGGGCCGAACCTGCGGATGTGTTGCAGATGTGTCAGATTTCAGCGCTGCGCCTCCCGAGCGCCCGGGGCGGTTTCGCGGTCAAAAGCACCCCGTTCGCGCCACAGTGTGGTGACCTCGATGCCCTGTTTGCGCACCAGGGATCGCTCGTCCACCATGGCATCGCCCAGGCGCAGGCGGCCGCGCACCTCAAAGTACGAAGAGGCCACGGCATGGGCGCCTTCATTGATGTCGATGCTGGCACCCAGCAGGTCGCGCACCTCGCTGAGCGTGCGGAAATGCCGGGCCTCGCGGGCCTGCAGCATCTTTTGGGCGCTGGCCATGTCCAGGCCGTCGATGGCGGCCAGCAGCACGTCGATGTCGGCGGTGTTGAGGTTGACCGGCGCGCGCACGGGCAGCAGCGTCACGTGGGACGCCAGGCGGGCCACGGTGGTGGGCGCCAGGCCCAGCCAGCCCAGTTGCGACATGGTGGGGGGCAGCAGCGGGGCGTTCGTGCTGTCGGTGCCGGTGGTGGCCTGCGCGCGCCGCAGGGCGTCGGTGAGCAGGCTCAGCTCCTGCAGCGGCAGGCCCAGGCGCTCGAACAGCCGCGTGAACTGCCGCAGTGCCAAGGTCTGAACATTGCCGTTGTCGACCAGGTTGGTCAGATTCAGGCGGCCCTGCATGTCCGAGATCTGCCCCGACAAAAAGGCCTCGGTGGTGTCGGTGGTGGCGTCGTCCACCTGGCTGACGTTCTTGTCGGCCGCGAGAAAGGTGGACAGCCGTGCCTCCTGCAGCGGCACGGCCCAGGGCTCGGCCAGGTGGTCCGCACCGCCCGAGCGCCCGTCTTCGCGCAGGATCAGGCGAGACCAGTCGAGCGCGCCGACCAGAATCCAGGTGGACTGCACGCGGCCGCGCTCGGCCGTCTCGACCTCGACCGCGCGCCATTGCTGCCACATGGACGCCGCTGCAAAGGTCGCCACGAGGGTGACCGTGAGCATGGCCAGCAGCAGCGCCGCACCGCGTTCCCTGCGGACCGGGCGTGGCCCCATGTGGAATCCCCGTGGGGCGCTGTGAAACTGGCGCGGCCCAGACCAGTGCCACCGTGGAGCTGGCTTTGCCAGGCCACCGATTGCGTCTCCTTGGGGGGAGGCGGCGCAGCCGCTCAGGGGGGGGCTGATCATGTCCGACCCCCACCCAGCACGGGGTTCACCCAATCGCGTGTGAGCCGCCCCACCAGGGCCTGACCGGGCGGCAGGGTGATCTGCAGGCGCACGCCGTCGGGGATGGCCGAGGTGCCCACCGGGGTGGTGCCACTACTGGACAGCGGATTGGACCACGCACCGCCCCGGTAGTAGAAGATCTGCCAGTCCTCCAGCGGCAGCAGCGTCATCTCATGGCGCCGCTCGGCGTCGCCCGGGCTGCGCGCCCACTGCGCGGCCAGCTGCCACGCCTCCTGCCATTCGGCGCGCGTGCGCACCGGGGGCGACTGCCAGCGCATCCACTGGCCCACACCCTGGCCGCCCCGGCGCGTCCAGGCCACCACCAGGGCGCCCTCGTCGGGCACTGCGCTGGTGCGCCGCGTCAAACGCAGCACCTGGCCGTCCCAGTCGAGCGGCGTGGTGTTGGCAATGGGCAGCAGTGCATCCAGGTCCGTGCCCCACTGGCCCAGGGCAGACTGCAGCACCAGCATCTCGTCGGCCCGCTGGCGCGTGATCTCCTGCGCCCGCACCATCCCATCCAGCCCCCGCCAGCTCAGGATGGCCAGCAGGCTCATCACCGCAATGGCCAGCAGCAGCTCCACCAGCGTGAAGCCGCGCGCGCCTTTCAAATCCGGCGCGGCGCGAGGCCAGTGCACCCGTGGAACTGGCTCTGCCAGGCCACCGGGTGCGTCCCCCCCAAGGGGGGAAGGCGCGAAGCGACTCAGGGGGGACATCTGGTCAATACCTTCCGATGATGGTCGAGATGCGCAGGATCGAGTTGTCGCCATCCAGCACCTGCGCGTCCATCCGGCGAAAGCTCGGGTTGGGCGTGGGCCGCACGATCAGGGCCACGGTGAGTTGGCGCCCGGCCTGTTCGCAGGTGACCTGGCTGTCGCCCACGCTGGGCATCTGGCGCGACAGGCGCGCATAGACCAGTTCGTTCTCGGCGCACAACTGGGCCAGCACGATGTCTGACTGGCGCAGCGCGTTGCGTGTGAGCGCCGTGGTGGCCTGCAGCCCTGCCATCAGTGCAATAGCCACGATGCTGAGCGCCACCAGCACCTCCACCAGCGTGAAGCCGCGCTGCCGCCTGCAACGGCGTTGGGGGGGCAGGGTGGACTTCATTGGACGGTCTCGACGGTGAAGGGGCGCACCCCGTCGGTGGCAATGCGCAGCGTGCGCTCGGGATAGACCTGGTGGGTGATCAGCACCTGCTGGGGGCCAATGAGGGGCTCTGGCCCCAGCACCAGCAGCGTGGGCGCGCGCACCGTGGTGCCCGCATCCAGCCACTGGCCGGGCATCGCCGCCAGTGCGCTGGGCGGCAGGCCCTCGAACCGGAACCCTCCGGCATCGGCACGCCAGCGCACGGGCATTCCCCCGGCGCGCGACTGCGCACGCGCAGATTCCAGCAACGCCGCCAGCCGGGCTGCCTCGCGCTCGACCAGCGTCTGCCCGCTGTCGCGCATGGCGATGCTCACACCGGCGGTGGCCAGGGCAATGATGCTGATGACCACCAGCAACTCAAGGAGGGTGAAGCCCCCCTGAGCCGCCGCGCGGCTTCCCTTCGGGGGGGAGATGCCGAGGGCCTGGCGAAGCCAGTTCCACGACATCCCTGGCCGAGGGAGCGCCAGCTTCATGGAGCAGGGGTCTGTCGCGAAGAGCCGGTCGTCATTGCCAACTGCCAATATCAGCATCCTTGCCTTCACCGCCCGACTGCCCATCGGCGCCGAACGACATCACGTCGATCTCGCCCTTGATGCCAGGGTTCAGGTACTGGTACGGACGGCCCCAGGGGTCGTTGGGCAGTTTTTCGAGGTACAGCTTCCAGTTGTTGGGCACGGGGCCCGAGCTGGGCTTGACGATCAGCGATTGCAGGCCTTGCTCGGCCGTGGGGTAGCGCTGGTTGTCCAGGCGGTACAGCTTGAGCGCCTGCATGATGTTGGTGATGTCGGTGCGGGCAGCGGTCACGCGGGCGTCGTCGGCGCGTTCCAGCACATTGGGCACGATGAGGGCGGCCAGCACGCCGATGATGACGAGCACCACCATCAGCTCGATGAGGGTGAAGCCACGGGCCACGTTCGTGGCCAGGCGGTGGCGGGCGGAGCGCAAGAGGAGGGGGAAAGAAGTGTTCACTGCTGGCGGTCTCTCGGATGGTCGAATCGCGTGAATCATAATCCCCGCATGGTGACCAATACGTACAGCAAATGGGGCGTCCGCCTGGGGACTCTGGCGCTATGGGCCGCCGCAGGCGCCAGCGTGGTTTTTTGGGGGCTGCGCCTGTCGGCCCCTGCGGCCGGAGCGGCTGCGCCCGTGGTGCTGCCACCCCCCGTGGCGCCCGATGCGCAGGCTCTGGCCCGGCTGCTGGGGGCTGCGCCCGCTGCCCCGGGGGTGGTCGCAGCCGCCCCGGTGGCAACACTGGCCAGCCGCTTCTCTCTGATCGGGGTGCTCTCGGGCCGCAACAGCGGGGGCGGCGCCGCGCTGATCGCGGTGGATGGCAAACCCGCCAAGCCGTTCCGCGTGGGTGCCGCGGTGGATGACGGGCTGGTGCTGCAGGCGCTGGGTCCGCGCCAGGCGCAGCTGGGGCGCGATGCTGATGGCCCCGCCACGCTGACGCTGGACATGCCGCTCAAGCGTTGATGCTTGATGCCGGGGCAGGGGGCTCCGGCTCCTATCCCAGTTCGATCCTCTCCCACTGGCCCCAGCCCGGCGCGGCAACGGGCCATTCTTCCGAGCGCGGCAGCACGCCGTTGCCGTGCGCCTTCAGCCACGCCACGCTGCGGATGACCCCGGCGTGGGTGATCCACACCACATCCTGTGTGGCCCCGGGGTCGTGGTCCTGCAGCGCAGCCGCCACGCGGGCCAGCACCGCCGTCAGGTTTTCCCCCAGGCCAGGGCGGTAGCTCGCGAAGGCGGCCGTCCAGGCGTCGATGTCGCTGCGGGCAATGGACTCCCAGGCCTGCCCCTCCCAGCTGCCAAAGTCCATTTCGCGCAGGCGGGCGTCGGGTTTTGATGCCAAATCGGGCCGCAGCGCTTGAAGCTCTTGCGCAAGCTGCTCGCATCTTTGTAGCGTGGAGTGAATCACCCGCGCCTGGGGTGGCACCGCGGCGGCCAGGTGTTCTGCGGCAGCGCGCGTGGCGGCGGGGTCGGCGGGGATGTCCAGCGCCCCATAGCAGGTGCCGGGTGCCACCAGCGGCTGGGCGTGGCGCACCAGCCAAAGGCGAGTTTTGGGGGGGGCGCCGGTCACATCCAGCGCAAGGCCAGCGCCGCGCCCAGGTAAAAGCCGATTTCGCTGACCTGCTGCGTGGCACCCAGGCAGTCGCCGGTAAAACCCTGCAGCCTGCGCGCGAACCAGCGGGCCATCCAGGCGGCGGCAAGGGCGCTGCAGAGTACAGATGCTATAAAATAGATAGCTGATTGCGCTTGATAGACAAGCGCTAGCGGCATAAAACACCACAAAAATGCCGCCAGCAGCGCGCCGCCCGAAATCTGGTCGGCCAGCGGTTTGCTTTTGGACCGGGCGGTGTCGCCCACATGCGGCAGGCTGCGCACGATGAGCAGCGGCCAGAAACGCGACAGCACATGCGCCCCCACCAGCGCGGCCACGGCAGCCAGCAGGCTGTGGGCCCCCAGCAGCGCCAGCAGGCTGAGCTTGGCCAGCAGCGCCAGCACCAGCGCCATGGCCCCGAAGGCGCCGATGCGCGAGTCCTTCATGATGTCGAGTGCCCGCTCGCGATCTGCGCTGCCGCCCAGGCCATCGGCCACATCGGCAAGCCCATCCTCGTGAAAGCCGCCGGTCATCAGCACCGTGGCGATGGTGCAGAACACGGAAGCCACGGCCGGGGCCAGCGGGTTGGGCGCCAGGGCCCAGTGCAATGCGGCATAGACGCCCGTGGACAGCAGCGCGGCCAGCCAGCCAATGCCCGGAAAGTGCGCCGCGCTGGCCCGCAGCATGGCGGGGCTGTAGCCGACCCAGTCTGCCAGCCGACCAGTGACCGGGATTCGGGTGAAAAACTGCACGGCCAGCAGATAGTGGCGCAGGGCTTGCATGGGTTGGCTGGGGCTATGTCAGATTTGATAGCTGCCAGCGCTTGATGGATAAGCGCTGGAGGCCAATTTGGCCCATATTCTGGTTACTTGGATCGCAGGAACAGCCGGTAGGCCGGGTTCAGCGTCTCTTCCACATACGGATAGCCCAGCGTGGCCAGGAAGGCGTCGAACGTGGCGGCGTCTTCGGGCGGCACCTGCATGCCCACGAGGATGCGGCCATAGTCGGCGCCCTGGTTGCGGTAGTGGAACAGGCTGATGTTCCAGGTCGGCTGCATCAGGCTCAAAAACTTGAGCAGCGCGCCGGGCCGCTCGGGGAAGGTGAAGCGCATCAGGCGCTCGTCCTGCGCGAGCGCCGAATGCCCGCCCACCAGGTGGCGCAGATGCTCCTTGGCCAGTTCGTCGTGCGTCAGGTCCAGTGCCTCGAAGCCGTGGCGGCCGAAGTTCTTGGCGATTTTCTCCGACTCGCCCTTGCCATTGGTGGTGATGCCCACGAACACATGGGCCTGGGCGGCATCGCTGATGCGGTAGTTGAACTCGGTCACGTTGCGCGGGCCACCCGGCAGGCCGCCCACCACCTCGCAAAAGCGGCGGAAGCTGCCGCGTTCTTCGGGGATGGTGACGGCCAGAAGCGCCTCGCGCTCCTCGCCCACTTCGGCGCGCTCGGCCACAAAACGCAGGCGGTCGAAGTTCATGTTGGCGCCGCACAGGATGGCGGCATAGGTTTCGCCCTTGGTTTTCTTTTCAGCAACGTACTGCTTGATGGCCGCCACGGCGAGAGCCCCTGCGGGTTCGACGATGCTGCGCGTATCCACAAAGATGTCCTTGATGGCGGCGCAAACGGCGTCGGTGTCCACCGTGATGAATTCGTCCACCAGGCCGCTGTGGGCGATGCGGAAGGTCTCCTCGCCCACCAGCTTGACGGCGGTGCCGTCCGAGAACAAACCCACGTCGGCCAGCGTCACGCGCTCGTGCGCCTTGACGGACTGGATCATGGCGTCCGAGTCGTTCATCTGCACGCCGATCACCTTGATCTCGGGCCGCACGGCCTTGATGTAGTTGGCCACGCCTGAGATGAGCCCGCCGCCGCCAATGGCCACGAACACGGCGTCGAGCTGGTTGCTGCCCAGGCTTTGCAGCTGGCGCAGGACCTCCATGGCGATGGTGCCCTGGCCGGCAATGACGTCCGGGTCGTCGAACGGGTGCACGAAGGTCAGGCCCTGTTCCTTCTCCAGCTTCACCGAATGGCCGTAGGCATCGGAATAGCTCTCGCCAAACAGCACGACCTCGCCGCCCAGAGTCTTCACGGCGTCGATCTTGAGCTGCGGCGTGGTGGTGGGCATCACGATGACGGCGCGCGTGCCCAGCTTGTGGGCGCTCATGGCCACGCCTTGCGCGTGGTTGCCGGCCGAGGCGCAGATCACCCCGCGTGCCAACTGCTCGGGCGTGAGGTGCGCCATCTTGTTGTAGGCACCCCGCAGCTTGAAGCTGAACACGGGCTGCTGGTCTTCGCGCTTCAGGAGTACCTTGTTGTGCAGGCGGCGGCTGAGGTTCTTGGCGGGCTCCAGCGCCGACTCCACCGCCACGTCGTACACGCGGGCAGTCAGGATTTTCTTGAGGTAGTCGGCGGGGGTGAGGTGCTGGGTCATGGCAGGGCAGGTGGGCCGCCACGGGGCAGCGGCGGGGGTCCACATCATAGGGCGTCGGTTTTTTGGGGGGCGATGCGCCGCTGAGGGAAGCTATCGAGGCCAGTTCAGCCAAAAAAAAGCCCCAAGCCGTGAGGCCTGGGGCTAATCCATCCTTTGAGGAGATGGAGGAGACAATCGGTGCGGGACAAGTGCCGAAAACCGGGCTTCTTGCCATCTGCCTTTTCCATCCAGAAAAAGCAGCGCTTAGTGGAAGTTTAGCGCGAGTCTTGTTGCATTGCAGCAAAATCAACACCAAATTTTTATTTCGCCGGGCCATTCCGTGCGAAAAAAACCACGCACCAAAAAGGAGATACACCATGGAATGCACAGTCAGCTGGACCGGAGGCACAGGAACCCGTTCTGGGATGGGTTTTGTGGCAGAAACCGGCAGCGGCCACGTTTTGACTATGGACGGCGCGCCCGATGCCGCCAATCCGGCCAACGGCGGGCTGAACCTGGCGCCCCGGCCCATGGAGACCGTGCTGGCCGGCACAGGCGGCTGCACGGCCTACGACGTGGTGCTCATCCTCAAGCGGGGCCGTCACGATGTGCGCGGCTGCAGCGTCAAGCTGACCACCGAACGCGCCCAGACGGACCCCAAGGTGTTCACCAAGATCCATATGCATTTCACCGTGACCGGCAAGGGTATCCCGCCCGCTGCGGTAGAGCGCGCGATCGCCATGAGCCATGACAAATACTGCTCGGCCAGCATCATGCTGGGCAAGACGGCGGAGATCACCACCGGGTTTGAAGTGGTCGAAGCATGAGGTAGACCTCCCCCTGAGTCGCCTGCGGCGCCTTCCCCCCCTCTCGCTGTGCGGGAGGGGGCCGCACCCGGTGGCCTGGCAAGGCCAGTTCCACGGCGTCTGCTGGCTTGGGCTGCGCCAGTTTTTGAGGTCGTCGCGCGCGCGATGCACCCTGGCGCACGCGGTCAGTGCGTGCGCAGTGCGGCCAGTGCTCAGAGGTAGTGCGCGGTGGTGGTCATCACCTTGGCTGCTACCTTCATCGCCGCCCGGGCCGGGGGCGGCAGTTCCAGCGCTCCGGATGCCCGTGCCTGGGCGGCATGGCGCTCCTCGTCGTCCTTCATTCGGGCCACCACGGCCCGTGAGGGCAGGTCTTGTGCGGGAAGCCGTGCGAGGTGGCTTTGAAGGTGCGCCGCCACCTGATTTTCCGTTTCCGCCACAAAACCCAGACTTGCCCGGTCGCTGACCTTGGCAGCGACCAGCCCCAGCGCGAAGGCGCCCGCAAACCACAGGGGGTTCAGCAGGCTGGGCCGGGCGCCCAGCGCGTCCAGGCGCTGCTGGGTCCAGGCGAGATGGTCTGTTTCTTCGCGGGCGGCCTCCAGCAGGTGGGCTTGGAGCGCGGGGTCGCGCGTGATGGCTGCCTGCGCGGTGTACAGGGCTTGTGCGCAGACTTCGCCCACGTGGTTGACACGCATCAGCGCCCCCGCCAGCTTCTTCTGGGTGGGGTCGAGCGCTCCTTCGTCCATGCCGCGCGCCGGCGTGGGCTCGGATGCACGGGGTGTCGCAAAAAGTGTGCGCAGTGCGGTGTCAGCCGCAATTAGCAAAGAGTCCATGGAGGCTTTCAGGTTGGCAAGAGCGCAGAAACACAATTTTCACTTGGATACAAATCTCAGGCGCTGGCAGGAGCTGCTACAGGGCGCAGCAGATCGATTTTGCCGGGGTTCATGGAAATGTTGCAACACTGCAACGATTTTTCCCTTTCGGGTCGATTGTGGGTGAATTCCTTTGCGAAACCTGGCCGGGTCTGGTGCAATAAGAGCAACTTCCCCACCAGGAGGTTGGCCCGGGGAACCGGCGGGACTGTGCAGGTGCTTTCACCATAGACCCCCCGTACCGGAGCCCGATGTTTAACCTTGGAGTAACTCGCAATGAAAAAATCCCTGATTGCCCTGGCTGTGCTGGCTGCTTCCGGCGCTGCAATGGCTCAATCGTCCGTAACCCTGTTCGGTATCGTTGACGCTACCTACGCATACGGTTCCGGCAGCGTCGCCAACAAGTCCCAACTGACGAACTCCGGCTACAACAGCAGCCGTCTGGGCTTCCGCGGTGTTGAAGATCTGGGTGGCGGCATGTCCGCTTCGTTCTGGCTCGAAGCTGGCGTGAACAACGACAACGGTTCCGGTGGCACCACCAGCACCAACAACCAAGGCGCAAGCGGCGTCACCGGCGGTGGCGGCTTGACCTTCAACCGTCGTTCGACCGTCAGCCTGAACGGCGGCTTCGGTGAAGTGCGTCTGGGCCGTGACTACACGCCCCAATTCTGGAACCTGACCGTGTTCGATCCGTTCGGCACGAACGGTGTTGGCACGACCCAAACCCTGAACTCCAGCCTGGGTGGCCCAACCACCGTGCGCGCTTCGAACTCCATCGGCTACTTCCTGCCTGGCAACCTGGGCGGTTTCTACGGCCAAGCCCAGTACTACATGGGTGAAAACCTGAGCAACGCAGCCAACAAGAAGGACGGCAACGGCCTGGCTCTGCGCGCTGGTTACGCCAATGGCCCCATCAACGTGGCTCTGGCTTTCTCTGACACCAAGTTCCTGTCGGGCAACATCAAGGCTGTGAACCTGGGCGGTCAATACGACCTGGGCGTGGCCAAGATCATGGCTCACTACAACCAAGACGACGTCAAGGGCGGCGCTGAAGGTAAGGGCTTCCTGATCGGTGGTCTGGTGCCCGTGGGCGCTGGCGAAATCCGTCTGGCTTACTCCACCTACAAGATCGACCAAGTTGGTGCTGACCCACGTTCGAACAAGATCGCTCTGGGCTACGTGCACAACCTGTCCAAGCGCACGGCTCTGTACGCTACGTACGCTCACGTGAGCAACAAGAACGGCGCTGCTCAGTCCCTGAACGGTTCCGTGACTGCTGCTGGCGACAACTCCAACGGCTACGACTTCGGTATCCGTCACAGCTTCTAATATCGAGACTGGCTTCTGGCCAGTTACCGGTATCAAAGCTAAAAAAGCCGCCTTCGGGCGGCTTTTTTTTTGTCTGCTGATTTGTGCTTGGTGGTTGGTTGTGCGGACTTCCTGCATGTAACTCCGGGTACATCCGCCCTACGGATCGGTCGGTTGATGTCGGGCAATGGCGTCCTTCGCACTGTCTCCGAGGTTTCTTCCTCTTGTTTGCTTTGGTGCAGATTCTTGGCACCATCCTTGCGTGCTGCTTCCCTACAAAATCAGCCCTTAGAGGCCCTTCGTAGTGCCCGGGATTCAGGGATTTCCCGTTGGCTATAGAGCAACCTTTACTGCATAGTAAAACTTTTATTCAAGAGGGTTCCATGAAACTCAAATACAGTCTTTTGTCGGTGGCTGCGGCCGCTGCACTGCTTGCAGCGCCAGCCCTGCATGCCAAGCCCTTCAAATGGGCAAGCCAGGGGGAAATCGCGACCTGGGATATCCATTCCCAGAACAACGCGCTCCAGAATGGCATCCATGCGAATGTGTATGAAAGCCTGGTTTACTACAACAGCAAGACCTTTGACGTAGAACCCGTGCTGGCAACGGCCTGGAAAGAAATCAGCCCCACGCAGGTGCGTTTCACCCTGCGCCAAGGCGTGAAGTTCCATGATGGCTCGGCCTTCACCGCCGACGATGCGGTGTATTCGCTGCAGCGCGCGATGGCCAAGACATCGAATTTCACCCCCTACATCCAGGGCATCAGCAAGATCAACAAGGTGGATGCGCAAACCATCGACGTCATCCTGACCGCACCCAACCCTGTGCTGCTGCGCCAGATGACCGAACTGCGCATGATGAGTAAGGCCTGGGCGGAAAAGAACAAGTCGGTCGAGCCCAAAGACATCAAGGGCACCGACGAAAACTTTGCCCACCGCAATGCCATGGGCACCGGTCCTTACACGCTGGAATCGTGGCAGCCTGATGTGAAGATGGTGTTCAAGCGCAACCCCAACTGGTGGGGCAAGATGGACGGGAACGTGACCGAAATCGTCTACACCCCGATCAAGTCTGCTGCCACACGCATTGCAGCCCTGCTGTCGGGCGAAGTGGACATGGTGCTCGACCCCACTCCCCAGGATCTGGGCCGCTTGCGCGCCAGCCCCGACCTCAAGGTGATTGACGGCATTGAGAACCGCACCATCTTCCTGGGCATGGATCAATTCCGCGACGAACTGCCAGGCTCCAACATCAAGGGCAAAAATCCGCTCAAGGACGTGCGCGTGCGCAAGGCCCTGTACCAGGCGATTGACGCAGAAACCATTTCCCGCAACATCATGCGCGGCCTGGGCAAGCCCACGGGCACCATCGTGGCCCCACAGGTGGCGGGTTATACCGAGGCCGTTGGCAAGCGGTTCCCCTATAGCGTTGAAGCCTCCAAGAAGTTGCTGGCCGAGGCTGGTTACCCCGATGGTTTTGAGGTGGACTTTGCCTGCCCCAACAACCGCTACATCAATGACGAAGCCATCTGCCAGGCCGTGACCGCCATGTGGTCGCGCGTGGGCGTGAAGGCCAAGCTGCGCACGCTGCCCCTGGTCAATTACTTCCCGATGATCCAGCGCTACGAAGCCAGCATCTACATGCTGGGCTGGGGAGTGCCGACCTTCGATGCGCTGTACAGCCTGCAATCGCTGGTCCGCACTGTGGGCCAAGGTGGTGACGGCAACTACAACGTGGGCCGCTACAGCAACCAGCGCATGGACTATCTGGTGGACCGCATCAAGGCAGAAACCGATGCACCCGTGCGCGCCCGCATGCTGACGGAAGCGCTGCAATTGTCCAACGACACCGTGTCCCACATTCCTCTGCATGACCAAGTGATCCCATGGGCCGTGAAGAAGAACATTGAACTGGTTCACCGCGCGGATAACCGCGTGGACATGCGCACCGTCAAGGTGAATTGACCGGTGCGTGACACACTGAGAGCAAGGGCCCCGAGGCCCTTGCTTTCTTTGTTTTGCTTTCTGGTCCGGTTTGACGACCGCATATTGCCTGCCAGCGCCCTGCCATCAAAAGTGGCTGTGGCGTTCCCATCGAACACTCAATCGACTCTCCGATGCTCGCCTTTATATTGCGCCGCCTGATACAGGCTGTGATTGTCATGGTCACGGTGGCCTTCATCTCCTTCATGCTGTTCCAGTACGTGGGAGACCCTGTGGTGTTCCTGCTGGGCCAGGACGCCACCCCCGAGCAGATCCGCGAACTGCGCGCCTCGCTCGGTCTGGACAAGCCCTTTTTCGTGCAGTTCTGGCATTTTTTGGTCAACGCAGCCCAGGGCGAATTCGGCCTGAGCCTGCGCCAGGGTGCCAAGGTTTCGCGACTGATTGCAGAGCGCTTTCCCGCCACACTGGAGCTGGCTTTGGTGGCTGCTTTCCTGGCCCTGGTCATTGGCGTGCCCATGGGCGTGTATGCAGCCCTCAAGCGCGGCACCTTCACAAGCCAGCTGTTCATGACCATCTCACTGCTGGGCGTGTCGCTGCCAACGTTCCTGATCGGCATCCTGCTGATCCTGGTGTTCGCTGTCACCCTGGGCTGGTTCCCCAGCTTCGGGCGCGGTGAAGTGGTACAGATGGGATGGTGGAGCACGGGCCTGCTCAAGGCCAAGGGCTGGCACCACATCACGCTGCCTGCCATCACGCTGGCGATTTTCCAGCTCACGCTGATCATGCGGCTGGTGCGCGCAGAAATGCTGGAGGTGCTGCGCACCGACTACATCAAGTTCGCACGCGCCCGGGGCCTGTCCAATCGCGCCATTCACTTCGGCCATGCGCTCAAGAACACGCTGGTGCCCGTGATGACCATCACCGGCCTGCAGCTGGGTGGTCTGATTGCCTTCGCCATCATCACCGAGACCGTGTTCCAGTGGCCCGGCATGGGCCTGCTGTTCATCCAGGCCGTGACCTTTGCCGACATTCCGGTGATGGCCGCCTACCTGTGCCTGATCGCCTTGATCTTTGTGGTGATCAATCTGGTGGTGGACCTGTTGTATTTTGCGGTCGACCCTCGCCTGCGCGTAGGCAAGGCAGGAGGGCATTGAATGAACTCCCCCCTGAGTCGCTTCGCGCCATCCCCCCAAAGGGGGGACGCTCCCAGCGCGGCGGGGCGGCCCTTGCGCGGGAGCGCTGGCCTGGGCCGCGCCGGTTTTGCCGGCTGCTGGCGCTGCACGAGCTTTCGGGGCGCCTGACATGCAGTCGCTTCGATACAAAGCCGGAGGCCGGGCGTTTGCGCACATTGCGCAGTACCACCCCGAGCTGACCGCACTGCGCCGGGACCTGCATGCCCACCCTGAGCTGGGTTTCGAGGAGATCTACACCAGCACGCGCGTCAAAGAGGCTCTGAAGCTCTGCGGCGTGGACGAGATCCACGACGGCATTGGCCGCACGGGAGTCGTGGGCGTGATCCGCGGCCGCAGCACCTCCAGTGGCAGCATGGTCGGCCTGCGTGCCGACATGGATGCGCTGCCGCTGGCCGAGCACAACGATTTCTCCTGGAAGTCGTGCAAGCCCGGCCTCATGCATGGCTGTGGCCACGACGGCCACACCGCCATGCTGGTGGGGGCTGCGCGCTACATGGCCGAGACCCGCAACTTCGACGGCACAGCCGTGCTCGTGTTTCAGCCGGGCGAAGAAGGTTTTGCTGGCGCCCGCGTCATGATGGAAGACGGGCTGTTTGACCGCTTCCCGGTGCAGTCCATCTACGCCATGCACAACTGGCCCGCGATGAAGCCCGGCACCGTGGGTATCAACTCCGGCCCCATGATGGCTGCGGCGGATCGCTTCACCATCGAGATCACGGGACGCGGAGGCCACGGTGCCCATGCCTACCAGACGGTGGACGTGCTGGTTGTGGCCGCGCACATCATTACGGCCGCGCAAAGCATTGTCTCGCGCAATGTGCGCCCCATTGAAAGCGCCGTGGTCAGCATCTGCGCCGCACAGGCTGGCGACCTGGGGGCCTTCAGTGTGCTGCCGGGCTCTGCCACCCTGGTGGGCACCGTGCGGACATTTGATCCGGTCGTGCAGGAGATGGTGGAAAAACGCCTCAAGGAGCTGTGCAACGCCATCGCCCTGGGCTTTGGCGCCACGGCCACGGTGCACTACGAGCGCATCTACCCGGCCACGATCAACAGCGAAAGCGAAGCCATCTTTGCTGGCGACGTGGCCGAATCCCTGCTGGGTGCCGACCATGTGGTGCGTGACCTAGAGCCCAGTATGGGCGCCGAGGACTTCGCCTTCATGCTCCAGACCCGCCCCGGTGCCTATCTGCGCATCGGCCAGGGCACAGGGGCCAGTGGCAGCGCCTTGCACAACAGCCGCTACGACTTCAACGACGACATCCTGCCCCTGGGCTCAGCGCTGCACGCAAGCCTTATCGAGCAGGCCATGCCTTTGGCGGCAGCTTGAAGCACCGTCCAGCCAGCCTGCCCATTTGCACTACCGCGCCACGGCCCAACCCTTTCACCCCGCTTTCCCCAACCTGGAGGTTTCCATGAAATTCCATAAAAAAATCGCTCTGACCGCTCTCTTTACCGCGTTGGCGGCGGCGAGCCTGGTGGCCCAAGCTCAGACCATCCGCATCGCCAACCAGGGTGACTCGCTGTCGATGGACCCCCACTCGCTCAATGAGTCGCTGCAGCTGAGCGTCACCGGCAACGTCTATGAGCCGCTGGTCGGCCGCAACAAGGATCTGAGCCTGGCGCCTGCCCTGGCGACGAGCTGGAAGCAGACGTCGCCCACCGTGTGGCGTTTCGAGTTGCGCAAGGGCGTGCAATTCCACGACGGCACCCCTTTCACGGCCGATGACGTGGTGTTCAGCTTCGGGCGCACCCAGGTGGAAGGCTCGGACATGAAGAGCTACACCAACGACTTCAAGGAAGTGCGCAAGATCGACGACCACACGGTCGAAATCGAAACCAAGACCCCCTTCCCGATCCTGCCGGATGTGATCTCGCTCGTGTACATGATGAGCAAGAAGTGGTGCGAGACCAACCAGGCCCTGGGCCCGGTGGACCGCCGCAAGGGCATCGAGAACGCCGCCTCGTTCCGTGCCAACGGCACGGGCCCCTTCCGCCTGCGTGAGCGCCAGCCCAACGTGCGCTCGGTGTTTACACGCAACGGCAGCTACTGGGGCAAGATCGAAGGCAACGTCAGCGAAGTCGTTTTCACCCCCATCGGCAACGATGCGACCCGTGTGGCCGCCCTGCTTTCGGGCGAGGTGGACGTGATGGAACCCGTACCCGTGCAGGACATCGAACGCGTGAACGGCAGCGCCAACACCCGTGCCATCACCGGCCCCGAACTGCGCACCATCTTCCTGGGCATGGACCAAAAGCGTGACGAACTGCTGTACTCCAACGTCAAGGGCAAGAACCCCTTCAAGGACAAGCGTGTGCGCCAGGCCTTCTACCAGGCCATCGACATCGAAGGGATCAAGAAGACCGTGATGCGTGGTGCATCCAACCCCTCGGCCCTGCTCGTGGGTCCCGGCATCAATGGCTTCCAGCCTGACGCGAAGCGCCTTCCCTACGACGTCGAAGCTGCCAAGAAGCTGATGGCCGAAGCCGGCTATCCCAACGGCTTCGAAGTGGCCATGAACTGCCCGAACGATCGCTACGTGAATGATGGCCGCATCTGCCAGACAGTGGCCGCCAACCTCTCGCGCATCAACGTCAAGATCAACCTGCAGGCCGAAACCAAGGGCACCTACTTCCCCAAGGTGCTGCGCCGCGACACCAGCTTTTACATGCTGGGCTGGACGCCCGCCACCTACGACTCGCACAACGCGCTCAACGCCCTCATGCGCTGCGTGGATGACAAGGGGTCCGGCCAGTTCAACCTGGGCGCCTACTGCAACCCCAAGGTCGATGAGCTGACACTCAAGATCCAGGCCGAGACCGACAAGGTCAAGCGCAACGCGATGATCAAGGAAGTCTTCGATCTGCACGCGGCCGATGTAGGCCACATTCCCCTGCACCAGCAAGCGCTGGCCTGGGGCGTGGGCAAGAACGTCAAGCTCGTGCAGCTGGCCGACAACTTCATGCACTTCAAGTGGATGAGCATCACCAAGTAAGAAGGGGCGCAGAAGTCCCTACGTTAGTCGATCGCAGAGAAAAGAGAGAACGACCGGTTCTTTGAAAGTCCACACCAACGCATGGCCGCTACCCGGGCTCTGCGTTGGTGCTTGTTTACTGGTTTCCCACAATGAAAACAACCCTTGCCCGCTGGTTTGACAGCGATGTTGGCTACAGCTTCCGCACATCGCCCATGGCGATGGTGGCCGCTGCCATCGCGCTGATCTGTGTGTTCTGTTCGGTATTTGCCGGATGGGTCGCGCCCCATAACCCCTTTGACCTGGCCACGCTCGAACTCAGCGACGCGCGGCTGCCCCCGGCCTGGAGCGCCGAAGGCTCCATGAAGTACCCCCTGGGCACCGACGACCAGGGCCGGGACATTCTTTCCGCCCTCATCTATGGCGCGCGCATATCCCTTGTGGTGGGCCTCGCATCGGTGGTGCTCTCCGTGGTGGTGGGCGTGGCGTTTGGACTGCTGGCCGGCTTTCGCGGTGGCTGGATCGATGCCGTGCTCATGCGCCTGTGCGACGTGATGCTGTCGTTCCCCGCCATCCTGGTGGCGCTGCTGATTGCGGGTGTGGGCCGTGCGCTGTTTCCCAACGCGCACGAGTCGCTGGCATTTGGTGTGCTGATCATCTCCATCTCGCTCACGGGCTGGGTGCAGTACGCGCGCACGGTGCGCGGCTCCACCCTGGTCGAGCGCAACAAGGAATACGTGCAGGCTGCCCGCGTGACGGGCGTTTCGCCGCTGCGCATCATGCGCAAGCACGTGCTGCCCAACGTCATGGGCCCTGTGATGGTGCTGGCCACCATCCAGGTGGCCACGGCCATCATCACCGAGGCCACATTGTCCTTCCTGGGCGTGGGCGCACCGCCCACCTCGCCTTCGCTGGGCACGCTGATCCGCATCGGCAACGACTACCTGTTCTCCGGCGAATGGTGGATCACCGTGTTCCCCGGTGCCATGCTGGTGCTGATCGCCCTGAGTGTGAACTTGCTCGGCGACTGGTTGCGTGATGCCCTCAATCCGCGCCTGCGCTGAACAAGAACAAGAAAAGCGATATCCCCATGAGTCTCCTAGAAGTCAAAAACCTCGTTGTCGAATTCCCGGGCCGTCGCGGTACCCTGCGCGCCCTGGACGACATTTCCTTCTCCATTGCACCCGGCGAGATCCTGGGGGTGGTGGGGGAGTCCGGCGCGGGCAAATCGCTCACTGGCGCTGCCATCATCGGCCTGCTGGAGCCCCCGGGCCGCGTGGCATCTGGCCAGATCCTGCTCGAAGGCCAGCGCATCGACAACCTGAGCAATGAGGAAATGCGCCACATCCGTGGCCGCCGCATCGGCGCGATCTTTCAAGACCCGCTGACCTCGCTGAACCCGCTGTACACCGTGGGCCGACAGCTCACCGAAACCATCCTGGCCCACCTGCCGGTCACGCCCGCCGAGGCGCGCCAGCGTGCCATTGCGCTGCTGCAAGACACCGGCATTCCGGCCGCTGCAGAGCGCATCGACCACTACCCGCACCAGTTCTCCGGTGGCATGCGCCAGCGCGTGGTGATTGCCCTGGCCCTGGCGGCCGAGCCCAAGCTCATCGTGGCCGATGAGCCCACCACGGCGCTCGACGTGTCCATCCAGGCGCAGATCATCACGCTGCTGAAAAACATCTGCAAATCGCGCGGTGCCGCGGTGATGCTGATCACCCACGACATGGGCGTGATCGCCGAGACCTGCGACCGCGTGGCCGTGCTGTATGCCGGGCGCGTGGCCGAGATCGGCCCCGTGCACGACGTCATCAACAAGCCCTCGCACCCGTACACCAGCGGCCTCATGGCCTCCATCCCCGACATGACGGTGGACCGTGAACGCCTGAACCAGATCGACGGCGCCATGCCCCGTCTGAACGCCATTCCCCAGGGCTGTGCCTACAACCCGCGCTGCCCCCAGACTTTTGACCGCTGCATGACTGATCGCCCCGACCTGATGGACGCAGGCTCCACCCGCGCCGCCTGCTGGCTGCACGCTGGTGCCACGACAAAAACCGAGGTGACCGCATGAGCGCAGCAATGAAAAGCAAGGCTTTGGTGCAGGCGCACGACCTGGCCAAGACTTTTGACGTGTCCGCCCCCTGGCTCAACCGCGTGATCGAGCGCAAGCCCCGCACGCTGCTGCATGCGGTGGACGGCGTGAGTTTCGAGATCGAAAAAGGCAAGACCCTGGCCCTGGTGGGTGAGTCCGGCTGCGGCAAAAGCACCGTGGCGCGCCTGCTGGTGGGTTTGTACGAGCCCACACGCGGCGGCCTCACGTTTGACAACCAGGATGCGCACGCCGCCTTCAAGGGCAACGACGCCAAGGCCATGCGCCGCCGCATCCAGATGATCTTCCAGGACCCGTATGCCAGCCTGAACCCCCGCTGGCTGGTCGAAGACATCATTGGCGAGCCGCTCAAGGAGCATGGCCTCATCACCGACAAGGCTGAGCTCAAGCAGCGCGTGGGTGAACTGCTCAAGTCCGTGGGCCTGTCGCCGCTGGACATGGTGAAATACCCGCACCAGTTCTCCGGCGGCCAGCGTCAGCGCATCTCCATCGCGCGCGCCTTGGCCACCGAGCCCGAGTTCCTGGTGTGCGACGAGCCGACGAGTGCGCTTGACGTGTCGGTGCAGGCCCAGGTGCTCAACATCATGAAGGACCTGCAGCGCGAAAGGCACCTCACCTACCTGTTCATCAGCCACAACCTGGCCGTGGTGCGCCACGTCAGCGACCAGGTCGGCGTGATGTACTTGGGCCGCCTGGTGGAGCTGGCCGACAAACACACGCTGTTCGACACACCGCGTCACCCCTACACCCGCATGCTGCTCGATGCCATCCCCAAGATGCACGACACCGGCAAGGCCCGCACCCCCGTGCAGGGCGAGGTGCCCAACCCGCTGAACCCACCACCCGGTTGCGCCTTCAACCCCCGCTGCCCGCATGTGAACGACCGCTGCCGCACCGAGCGCCCCCAGCTCAAGAGCATTGGTGGCATCCGCATTGCGTGCCATGCGGTGGAGGAAGGGCGGATCTGATGCCAGCCGCCACGCGGGTTTGCTGACGCGCGGCGGAGGGACTCATCCGGCATTGCTACTGTCGCAGTAGCGATTGCTATTAATAAAATAGCTGCTAGCGCAATGAATACCTGCGCTTGCGGCTATTTTTTCTTGTAAACGCGCAGAAGATGCTCATCCTGGCTCCGCAGTCACTCCTTGGCCGGCTGCCGGCAGGGCCCGCCCCAGCAGGTAGTCAATGCAGGTGCGCACCGCACGCGTCTGGTGGCGGTTGGGCATGTAGAGCATGAACATCTGGGTGCCAAAAATGCTCAACCGCCAGTCGTCCAGCGTGGTCAGCACTTCCCCACTGGACACGGCGTCCTGCACCACGTAATCCGGTACCAGCCCTACGCCCAGCCCTGCCAGGATGCCTTGGCGCAGAAACGGAAAGTGCTCCGAAATGAGGGTGGGCTCCAGCAGGGCTTCCTGGCGCTGGTCACCCCGGTACCCGCGCAGGCGCAGCTGCTTGCCCACCACCCCTGCGGTGATCACCGGCGCGGCCTGCAGCGCTTCAAAGCTTTGGGGCAGCCCGTGCGCCTCGGCGTACCCCCGCGATGCGCAGGCGATGTAGCGCACGCTGCCTAGGTCGCGCGCCACCAGCGTGGGTGGGGGCTCGGGCATCACGCGGATGGCGATGTCCACCTCATCGCGAATGAGGTCGTCCACCCGATTTTCAAAGCGCACATCCAGCACGATGCCAGGGTACAGCCGCTTGAAGTCGATCAGCCAGTCTGACATCACCATCTGCCCGTAGCCACTGGGCACGCTCAGGCCCACGCGGCCCTGCAGGCCCTGGCCCAGCGTGGCAATGGTCTCGCGCGCGGCCAACATCTCGTTCTGAATGGCGCGGCCATGGGCATACAGGCGCAGGCCCACCTCGGTGGGCTCCACCCGGCGCGTGGTGCGGCGCACCAGCTGCACACCCACTGACTTTTCGAGCTGGTGCAGGTGGTAGCTGACGTTGGCACGGGACATCTTCAGGTTGCGGGCGGCCTGGCTGAGGTTGCCGGCATCGAGGATGTCGACCAGCACGGTGAGGGAGGTGAGTTCCATTGAACAGGGAGGTGGCGCGGGATGCCGTTGCGGGGGTGTTTGTCAAAAGGCGTTTGACAGTCTGTCAACGGGCTATGTAATTGTCAAGATAACTTCACGCATCAACAATCACCGAGTCATTCACAGGCAGTCAATAGCCATCGACCAGGAGACTTTCCAGCATGGGCGCCGCCATTCCCGCATCTTCCGTTGTCACCACCGCGCTGCAGGGCGATGTGCTTGTCGTCACCATCGACAACCCACCCGTCAACGCCCTGGGCGCCGCCGTGCGCCAGGGCCTGTTGGCCGCCATGCAGCAGGCGCAGGCCGACGCCGCAGTGGCGGCCGTGCTGCTGGTGGGCGCTGGCAAGGCCTTCATTGCCGGGGCGGATATCCGCGAATTCGGCAAGCCACCGGTTGCCCCCATCCTGCCCGAGGTCTGCCGCGCCATCGAAAACCTGAACAAGCCCGTGGTGGCCGTGCTGCACGGTGCGGCGCTGGGCGGCGGTCTCGAAGTGGCTCTGTCAGCCCATTACCGCCTGGCATTGCCTGCCGCTACGCTGGGCCTGCCCGAGGTGAACCTGGGCCTGCTGCCCGGCTCGGGAGGCACCCAGCGCGCCCCGCGCTTGATGGGCGTGCAGGCCGCCACCACCCTCATGCTCAGCGGCCAGCCCCTCAAGGCCCAGGCCGCGCTGCAGGCCGGGCTGGTGGACAAGCTGGTGGAAGGCACCGACCCGCTGGCCGCAGGCCTGGCCTACTTGCGCGAACTGCTGGCTGCCAATGCCCCCGTGCGCCGCACGCGTGACCTGGCCATTGCCGAGCCGCAGGCTGCACTGGCCTGGCTGGACGCACAGAAGGCTGAGACCGCCAAAAAGTCGCGCGGCCTGTTCTCACCCCTCAAGATCATCGAATGCGTGCAGGCCGCCGTGCAGCTCCCGTTTGACGGAGGCTTAGCGCGCGAACGCGCCCTGTTCATGGAATGCATCGACAGCCCGCAGCGCGCCGGTCTCATCCACGCCTTTTTTGCCGAACGCGAGGTCGTCAAGGTGCCCGAAGCCCAGGCCACACAGCCGCGCCCCGTGGCCAGCATTGCCGTCATCGGCGGTGGCACCATGGGCGCGGGCATTGCAGTGGCAGCCCTCGATGCCGGCTTGCCGGTGACCATGATCGAGCGCGATGCCGAGTCCATTGCCCGGGGCCGCGCCAATGTTGAAAAGGTCTACAACGCCCTGGTTGCCAAGGGCCGCATGACCGATGCCGCCCAGGCCGCCGTGATGGCGCGCTACACCGGCAGCACCGACTACGCCGACATCGCCCAGGTGGACCTGGTGATCGAGGCCGTGTTTGAAGACATCGAAGTCAAGAAGGCCGTGTTCCGCGAGCTGGACCGCGTGTGCAAGCCCGGTGCCGTGCTGGCCACCAACACGTCCTACCTCGACATCGACGCCATTGCCGCTGCCACCGGCCGCCCGCAGGATGTGATCGGCCTGCACTTCTTCAGCCCCGCCAACATCATGAAGCTGCTGGAGATCGTGGTGCCCGCCAAGGTGGCGCCCGATGTGGTGGCCACGGCGTTCGAGCTGGCCCGCAAGCTGAAAAAGGTGCCTGTGCGCGCGGGCGTGTGCGACGGCTTTATCGGCAACCGCATCCTGGCCGTGTACAAGCAGGCCGCTGACTACCTGCTGGAAGACGGCGCAAGCCCCTACGAGATCGACGCTGCCGTGCGCGGCTTTGGTTTTGCCATGGGCCCATTCCAGGTGACAGACCTGGCCGGTGGAGACATTGGCTGGGCCACCCGCAAGCGCCGCGCTGCCACGCGCGACCCCAAGGCCCGGTACGTGGAGATTGCCGACCGTATCTGCGAACGCGGCTGGTTTGGTCAGAAGACCGGGCGCGGGTTCTACCTGTACCCCGACGGTGCCCGCACGGGCCAGCCCGACCCGGAAGTGCTGGCCATAGTGGATGCCGAGCGCGCCAAGAAGGGCGTCACCCCCCAAAGCTTTACCGCCGACGAGATCATGCGCCGCTACATGGCCGCCATGGTCAACGAAGGCGCCAAAGTGGTGGCCGAAGGCATTGCCCTGCGCCCGCTGGATGTGGACGTGACCTTTGTCGCGGGCTACGGCTTTCCGCGCCACCGTGGCGGCCCCATGAAGTGGGCCGACATGACGGGGCTGGACAAGGTGCTGGCCGACATCGAGGCCTTTGCCAAGGAAGACCCGCTGTTCTGGAAACCCTCGCCTTTGCTGGTGCAACTGGTGCGGGAAGGGCGCAACTTTGACAGCCTGAACCAGGCTGAAAAGAGCTGAGCCTGCCTCGCGATTCGATTTTCAGATTCATCAAATTCAAATCATTTTGGCCTCTAGCGCTTGATTAATAAGCGCAAGCAGCTATTAAATCAGGAGCAAATCATGCGTGAAGCCGTCATCGTTTCCACCGCCCGCACCCCGCTGACCAAGTCGCACCGGGGCGAGTTCAACGCCACGCCCGGCCCGCAGCTGGCGGCCTTTTCCGTCAAGGCGGCGGTCGAGCGCTCGGGCATCGACCCCGAGCTGATCGAAGACCTGGTGATGGGCTGCGGCTACCCCGAGGGCATCACGGGTAAGAACATTGGTCGTCAGACGGCACTGCGCGCCGGCTTGCCGCTGTCGGTGGCGGGCATGGTGGCCAGCCGGTTTTGCGCATCGGGTCTGCAGTCGGTGGCGATTGCCGCAGGCCGCATCGTGGCCGAGGGCGTACCCGCCATGGTGGCCGGTGGGGTGGAAAGCATCTCGGCCATCCGCGCAGGCAACCCGGCAGACATCGACCCCTGGCTGCAAGAGCACAAGCCCGACCTCTACATGGCCATGATCGATACCGCCGACATCGTGGCCCACCGCTACGGCATCAGCCGCGAAAACCAGGACCTGTTCTCGCTGCAAAGCCAGCAACGCACCGCCGCCGCACAGCAAGGCGGCGTGTTCGCCGACGAGATCGTGCCCTGCACCACGCGCATGATGGAAAAGAACAAGGAGACCGGCGAGGTCACCTACCGCGAGGTGACGGCCACGCACGACAACTGCAATCGCGCCAGCACCACGCTGGAAGGCCTTGCCAAGCTGGAGCCGGTGAAAGGTCCGGGCCAGTTCATCACCGCAGGCAACGCCTCGCAGCTGTCCGACGGCTCCAGCGCCTGCGTGCTCATGGAAGCGAAAGAAGCCGAGCGCCGGGGCCTGCAGCCCCTGGGCGCGTTCCGTGGCTTTGCGGTGGCCGGTTGCGAGCCCGACGAAATGGGCATTGGCCCCGTGTTTGCCGTGCCCAAGCTGCTGGCGCGCCACGGCCTCACGGTGCAGGACATTGACCTGTGGGAGATGAACGAAGCCTTTGCCTCGCAGGCCCTGTACTGCCAGCGCCGCCTGGGCATTCCGTCCGAGCGGCTGAACGTGAACGGCGGAGCGATTGCCATTGGCCACCCCTTCGGCATGACCGGCGCGCGCCTGGTGGGCCACCTGCTGCTCGAAGGCCGCCGCCGCAAGGCCAAGTACGGCGTGGTGACGATGTGCATTGCCGGTGGCATGGGCGCTGCAGGCCTCTTCGAAATCTTCTGACCGTGCGCCACACCACCGAACTCTGAAACTGCAAGCGACCCGATATGGACCTGAATTTCACTCCCCAAGAGGAAGCCTTCCGCGCCGAGGTGCAGGCTTTCTTGAAAGCCAAGCTGCCCGAACGCATCGCCACCAAGGTCAAGGCCGGGCAGCGCCTGTCCAAGGCCGACCAGGATGAGTGGCACGCCATCCTGAACGAGCGCGGCTGGCTTGCCAACCACTGGCCCGAAGCCTATGGCGGCCCCGGCTGGGGCGCGGTCGAGAAGTTCATTTTCGACACCGAATGCGCGCTGGCCGGTGGCCCGCGCATCGTGCCCTTTGGCGTGAACATGCTGGGCCCGGTGCTGATCAAGTTTGGCAACGAAGCGCAGAAGCAATACTGGCTGCCGCGCATCCTGAGTGGTGAGGACTGGTGGTGCCAGGGCTACTCCGAGCCCGGCGCGGGCTCGGACCTGGCTTCCGTGAAGACCACGGCAGTGCGAGTCACGGACGAAACAGGTGACCACTACATCGTCAACGGCCAGAAGACCTGGACCACCCAGGGCCAGCACGCCAACATGATCTTCTGCCTGGTGCGCACCGACCGCGAGGCCAAGGCGCAATCGGGTATCAGCTTCTTGCTGGTGGACATGCAATCGCCCGGCGTGGAGCTGCGTCCCATCCGCACCCTCGATGGCGACAAGGAAGTCAACGAAGTGTTCTTCACCGACGTGAAGGTGCCCGTCGAAAACCTGGTGGGCGAGGAAAACAAGGGCTGGACGTATGCCAAGTACCTGCTGACCTACGAGCGCACCGGCATCGCAGGCGTGGGCTTCTGCATTGCCGCACTGGCCAAGCTCAAGGTGGTGGCCGCCAAGGTGATGAAGAACGGCCAGCCGCTGGACCAGGACCCGCTGTTTGCCGCCCGCATGGCCCAGGTCGAGATTGACCTGGAGAACATGAAGACCACCAACCTGCGCGTGATTGCCGCCGTGGCAGGTGGCGGAGTGCCGGGGGCTGAAAGCTCCATGCTCAAGATCCGTGGCACCGAGATCCGCCAGGAGATTTTGTCGCTCATCCGCCGCGCTGTGGGCCCGTATGCGCTGCCGTTCATCGAAGAAGCGCAGTACGAGGGCCATGCCGATGAACCCGTGGGCCCGAAGGAGGCAGCGACGGCCGCCGCCAACTACTTCAACTACCGCAAGCTGTCGATCTTTGGCGGCTCCAATGAAATTCAGAAGAACATCATTTCCAAAATGATCCTTGGTTTGTGAGGTTGCCGCGATGAACTTTGAACATACCGAAGACCGCCGCATGCTGGCGGACACCCTGAACCGTTTTGTGGCCGAGCAGTACGGGATCGAAATCCGCAACCACATCGCCTACGGCGACAGCGGCATGGACGCAGCGCTGTGGGGACGCTTTGCGGAGCTGGGTGCGATTGGCGCGCTTTTCCCCGAGGCCGATGGCGGCTTTGGCGGTGCGGGCTTTGATGTGGCCGTGGTGTTTGAAGCCCTGGGCAGTGGCCTGGTGGTCGAGCCGTTTGTGGGTGCACTCATGGTGGGCCGGGCATTGGGCCTGGCGGGCAGCGCTGCGCAAAAGGAACACATCGCCAGCATCATCGACGGCAGCACCGTGGTGACCCTGGCGCACGAGGAAGCCGGCGCGCACTACGCACTGAACCGCGTGACCACCCGCGCCGTGCGCAATGGCGACGGCTGGTTGCTCACCGGCCACAAGGCCGTGGTGCTGCATGGCGACCAGGCTCAACTGCTGTTGGTCAGTGCCCGCACAGCGGGCGCCGTGGACGATGAAGAGGGTATCTCGCTGTTCCTGGTGCCCGCCGATGCCGCGGGCCTGAGCCGCCGTGGCATGGGCCGTGTTGACGGAGGGCGTATGGCTGAAATCACGCTGCAAAACGTGCAAGTCGGCGCCGGCGCGCTGGTGGGCTCGGAAGGCCAAGGTTTTGCCACACTGGAACATGCCGCGGGCTGGGGCATTCTGGCCGTGTGCGCCGAGGCGCTGGGAGCCATGGATGTGGCCAAGAAGCAAACGCTGGAATACCTGCAAACGCGCAAGCAATTTGGCGTGCCCATCGGCAGCTTTCAGGCCCTGCAGCACCGCATGGCCGACCTGCTGCTGGAAGTGGAGCAGGCACGCTCTGCCGTCATCAATGCGGCTGCAGCCATGGACAGCACCGACCGCACCGAGCGCGAACGTGCGCTGTCCGCCGCCAAGGTCACGATGGGCCGCATTGGAGCGCTGGTGGCTGAGGAAAGCATCCAGCTGCACGGCGGCATTGGCATGACGTGGGAGCTGCCGCTGTCGCACTACGCCAAGCGCCTCGTCATGGTGGACCACCAGTTTGGCGATGAAGACCACCACCTGGCGCGCTTTATCGCGCTGGGCCGGAGCTGAAGCCATGGAGCAGCCACTGCCTCTGCTGCAACGCCGTGAGGGCGCGGTGCTCGTGCTCTCCAACAACAACCCTGCCGCGCGCAATGCGCTGTCGCCCGCGTTCTATGCAGCGCTGACCGAGGCACTGGCACAGGCCGAGGCCGACCCCACAGTGGGCGCCATCGTGCTCACGGGTGAAGGCGGGCACTTTTGCGCGGGCGGCGACCTGCGCCAACTGGCCAGGCGGCGCGAGCTGCCCGTGGAAGAGCGCCGCGCCAAGCTCGAAGGCCTGCACGACCTGATCCGCACCGTGCGCGATTGCCGCAAGCCGGTCATTGCCGCGGTGGAGGGCGCTGCGGCGGGCGCCGGCCTGTCGTTGGCGCTGGCCTGCGACATGCTGGTGGCTGCGCGTAACGCCGTGTTTTCGGTCGCGTATGTGAAAGTGGGTCTCACGCCCGACGGCGGTGCTACCGCCTTCCTGGCCGAGTTCGTCTCGCGTCAGGTGTTGACCGAGCTGTGCCTCACGGGCGAACGCATCTCCGGCGAGCGGCTGCATGCGCTCGGCCCCGTCAACCGTCTGGCCGAGCCGGGCGAGGCACTCGCCCAGGCCGTGGCCCTGGCTGCGCAAGTTGCCACCGGGCCTGACACCGCGATGGCGAACATCAAGGCCCTGTGCCGCAGCGCCTATGTGCAGTCGCTGGCTGACCAGCTGGAGCTGGAGGCACAGCTGATGGTGATGTCACAGGCCACCGAAGAATCCCGCGAAGGCATCGCTGCGTTTCTGGAAAAGCGCCCCGCCGATTTCGCACGCTTGCGCCAAGCCGCTGCCACTGCCGCTACCCAACCCGACACTACGAAATGACCACTACAACACCGACACCCCCGCTGCCCGAGGGCATGGACTTCCCGCTCGACGGCGTGCGCGTGCTCGACCTCTCGCGCGTGTTTGCCGGGCCGCTGTGCGGCCAGGTGCTGGCCGACTTTGGCGCTGACGTCATCAAGGTGGAGCACCCCGGCCGGGGCGACGACACCCGCGACTGGGGCATGCGCATCGGCAAGACCGAGACCACCTACTACAACAGCATGAACCGCAACAAGCGGTCCATCACGGTGGATTTGCAGACGCCCGAAGGCGTGAAGATCATCCGCGATTTGCTGCCGCAGTGCGATGTGGTGATCCAGAACTTCAAGACCGGTGGTGCCGAGAAGCTGGGCCTGGGCTACGAGCAGCTCAAGGCCATCAAGCCCGACCTCATCTACTGCTCGGTGGCGGGCTACGACAGTTCCGGCCCCGAGGCCAAGCGACCCGGCTACGACCTGGTGATTCAAGGCGAGGCCGGGCTGATGGCGCTGAACGGCGAGGCCAGCCAGCCACCGCTGAAGTTCGGCGTGGCTGCCGTGGACATGATGACCGGCATGTACGCGGCGCAGGCCGTGCTGGCCGCGCTGTTTCGCCGCAGCACTACGGGCAAGGGCCGCCACATCGAAATGGCGCTGTACGACTGCGGCCTGATGATCACCGGCTACTACGGGCTCGACGCCATGCTGCTGGGCCACGACCCGCAGCGCTACGGCAATGCCCACCCGTCCATCGTGCCCTACGGCATGTTCGAGGCACAGGATGGTCCGCTCATCATCGCCGTGGGCAACAACAGCCAGTTCGACAAGTTCTGCCGCCAGGTGGTGATGCGCCCGGATATCGTCGAAGACCCACGTTACGCCACCAACGTCGAGCGTGCCCGCAATCGACTGACCCTGTTGCCCCAGATGAAGGCGCTGATCGCCAGCTTCCCGCGTGATGTGCTTCTCGAACGCCTGAGCGCTGCTGGCATCCCTTGCGGCAGGGTGGCCGGCCTGCACGAGGCGCTGACCAGCGAGCGTACGCGCCGCGGCGGCCTGCTGCAGGAAATGCCCCACCCCGTGGCGGGCACTACGCATGTGTTCGCGCCGCCTTATCGACTCGATGGGCAGCGCCTGCCCATCCGCAACGCCCCGCCCACGCTGGGCGCCGCCACGCGGGAGGTGCTGCAGCAACTGCTGCAGCTGCCCGAGGCAGAGCTTGAAGCCCTGCGCGACAAGGGCGTGCTCACGCTTCCATCGCTCTAAATACTATAAAAATAATAGCTTTAATCGCTTGTTGGGTAAGCGCTGGAGCAAATTTTCAATCTCAACCAGGAGACAAACATGAAGTTCAATCACCTTCACCGCCGCTGCGTCCTGCAGGGCTTGGCCGCCTTGGCCAGCACCGGCCTGCTGGGTTCCGCCCTGGCCCAGTCGGGCAAGGAGGCCTGGCCCAGCAAGCCCATCAAGCTGATCGTGCCCTACCAGGCCGGTGGCGCCACCGACATCACCGCCCGCACGCTGGGCGAGAAGCTCTCGGCCCGCCTGGGCCAGCCCGTGCTGGTAGACAACCGTGGCGGCGCCGGCGGTGTGACCGGCACCGACCAGGCGCTCAAGTCACCGGCCGACGGCTACACGCTGCTGGTGTCGCTGGGCACCACCATGCTGATCAACCAGTACCTGTACGAGCGCCTGCCGTACCAGCCGCAAAAGGACCAGGCCCTCATCACGCAGATCGCCCTGGCTCCGGTGGTGCTGCTGGTGCATCCGCAGCTGCCGGTGTCCACCGCGGCCGAGCTGATGAGCTATATCGACCGCAACAAGGGCAAGGTCGCCTACGGCTCGTGGGGCATGGGCTCGTATGCCCACCTGGCTGGCGCCTGGCTGTCCGACAAGCACAAGGCCGACATGAATCATGTGGCCTACAGGGGCGAGGCGCCCATGCTGCAGGACCTGGTGGGCGGGCAGTTGCAAATGGCATTTGCCAGCCTGCAGTCGGCCCGGCCGTACATTGATTCCGGCCGCCTCAAGCCGCTGGCCGTGACGGGCACCCAGCGCATGGATGCGCTTCCCAAGCTGGCCACCATGGCCGAGCAGGGCATCAAGGACGAGGTGTTCCAGGTGACAGGCTGGTTGGGCATGAGCGCCCCGGCCAACACCCCGCCGGAGGTCGTGGCCCGCCTGGGCCGTGAGCTGCAGGCCGTGATTGCGCTGCCTGAGGTGCGTGAGCGCATCCAGCAGATGGGTTTCATCCCCGTCGGCAGCAGCCCCGAACAGTTCGGCGCCCAGTTCAAAAAAGATGCACCCGTCTGGGAGCGCGTGGTCAAGGTGTCCGGCGCCAAGCTGGACTGATGCAACCCCTCCAACAACCTGAGCCCGTTTTGACCCCAATGTTTGTCTCTCGCACCTTCGCAGCCCGCCGCGCCGTGCTGGCCGTGTCTGCCGCTCTGGCGGCCAGCGTCCTGTGGGGCACGGCCCCGGCACACGCCCAAGCCTGGCCCAGCAGGATGATCAAGCTGGTGGTGCCCTTCCCGGCAGGCGGCCCTACCGATACTGCCTCGCGCATCGTGGGCCAACGCCTGGCCGAACGGCTGGGCCAGCCCGTGGTGGTGGAAAACCGTGCAGGTGCTTCGGGCTCCATCGCTGCCGCCCAGGTGGCCAAGAGCCCGGCCGACGGCTACACGCTGATGATGCTGGCCACGCCCACGCTGCTAGCGCCGCATCTGTACAAGAAGGCGGGCTACGACACGGTGAAAGACTTCACGCCCGTGGCCACGGTGTACGACCTGCCCATCGTCGTGGTGGTCAATCCTGCCCAGATGCCTTCTGTGACCGACCTGCAAAAGCTCATTACCCATGCCAAGGCCCGTCCAGGTCAGCTCAACTACACCAGCTCAGGTGCGGGCAGCTTTGGCCATTTGAGCATGGAGCTGCTCAAGCAGATGGGGGGCTTTGAAATGCAGCACATTCCCTACAAAGGGGGCGTGCCCGCCATTACCGACACCATCGGCGGCCAGGTGCCGCTGATGTACGCCGATCTGGTGGCTGCGCTGCCGCACATCCAGACGGGGAAGCTGCGCGCCATCGCAGTAGGATCACCCCAGCGCGTGGCCATGCTGCCCGATGTCAAGACCATCGCCGAGCAGGGCTTCAAGGGCTACGAGGCCGTCTCGTGGGGTGGTCTGCTGGCGCCGCCCGGTACGCCCAAAGCCGTGGTGGACCGCATCGCAACCGAGGTGCAGCAAATCCTGGCCGAGAAGGACACGCAGGACAAGTTGTTGACTGCAGGCGCCATCGCTGCATACCAAGCGCCCGACAAGATGGCCCGCCGCATTCAGCAGGACTACGTCAAGTGGGGTACTGTGATCCGCGACAAGGGCATCTCGAACGAGTAAGCCTGCGCACCCGCACTCCTACAACAAAAATCAAGGAAAACAATCCCATGAAAATCCTCGTCCCTGTCAAGCGCGTGGTGGACTACAACGTGAAGGTCCGCGTGAAGTCGGACAACACGGGTGTGGACATCGCCAACGTGAAGATGAGCATGAACCCCTTTGACGAAATCGCCGTTGAAGAGGCCGTGCGCCTGAAAGAAAAAGGCCTGGTGACCGAAGTCATCGCAGTTTCCTGCGGCGTGGCCCAGTGCCAGGAAACCCTGCGCACTGCCATGGCCATCGGTGCAGACCGCGCCATCCTGGTGGAAACCGACGTCGAGCTGCAGCCCCTGGCCGTGGCCAAGATCCTCAAGGCCCTGGTGGACAAAGAGCAGCCCGGTCTCATCATCCTGGGCAAACAAGCCATCGACGACGACGCCAACCAGACCGGCCAGATGCTCGCGGCCCTGGCAGACCTGCCCCAGGCCACGTTCGCCAACAAGGTCGAACTGTCGGCCGACAAGGTCAGCGTGACGCGTGAAGTGGACGGCGGCCTGGAAACCCTGCAGCTGTCGCTGCCAGCGGTCATCACCACCGACCTGCGCCTGAACGAGCCCCGCTACGTCACCTTGCCCAACATCATGAAGGCCAAGAAAAAGCAGCTCGATACCGTCAAGCCCGAAGACCTCGGCGTGGACGTGGCTCCGCGCCTGAAGACCCTCAAGGTGACCGAGCCCGCCAAGCGCGGTGCTGGCATCAAGGTGGCGGACGTAGCGGCACTCGTTGAAAAACTCAAGAACGAAGCGAAGGTGATCTAAATGTCGGTACTCGTTATTGCTGAACACAACAACGCGTCCATCAAGGGCGCCACGCTGAACACCGTGACGGCCGCTGTGGCCTGCGGTGGCGACGTGCACGTGCTGGTGGCCGGCCACAACGCCGGTGCAGCCGCCGCCGCAGCCGCCCAGATCGCCGGTGTCGCCAAGGTCATCCACGCAGACGCCCCTGGCCTGGAACACGGCTTGGCCGAGAACGTGGCCGCGCAAGTGCTCGCCATCGCAGGCAACTACAGCCACATCCTGTTCCCCGCCACCGCCAGCGGCCGCAACGTGGCCCCCCGCGTGGCCGCCAAGCTGGACGTGGCGCAGGTCAGTGACATCACCAAGGTGATTTCTGCCGACACCTTCGAGCGCCCCATCTACGCCGGCAACGCCATTGCCACCGTGCAAAGCGCCGACAGTGTAAAGGTCATCACCGTGCGCGCCACGGGCTTTGACGCCGCAGCCGCCACGGGCGGTTCCGCAGCCGTTGAAACCGCCGCAGCCACCGCAGACGCTGGCAAGAGCAGCTTCATGGGCAGCGAAATCGCCAAGAGCGACCGCCCCGAACTCACGGCCGCCAAGATCATCGTCTCCGGTGGCCGAGCCCTCGGCAGCAAGGAAAAGTTCGATGAAGTGATGACCCCGCTGGCCGACAAGCTGGGCGCCGCTTTGGGTGCCAGCCGCGCCGCAGTGGACGCAGGCTACGCCCCCAACGACTGGCAAGTGGGCCAGACCGGCAAGATCGTGGCGCCGCAGCTGTACATCGCAGCGGGTATCTCGGGCGCCATCCAGCATTTGGCGGGCATGAAGGACTCCAAGGTGATCGTGGCGATCAACAAGGACCCTGAGGCACCGATCTTCAGCGTGGCCGACTATGGGCTGGAGGCCGATCTGTTTGCGGCCGTGCCGGAACTGGTCAAGGCGCTCTGACCCATCGACGTTCGCCACCAGCGACCCGCCCTCACATGCTGGACGCTACTGAAAAAATAGCTGCAAGCGCCTTTCCAACAAGCGCTGCAGCTATTTTTCATTCATAACCACACAGGAGACAAAACCATGAATGCCACCTTTTCCCGCCGCCGCATCGTGCAAGCCACCGGCGCAGCGCTGGCCAGTGCCGCGCTGCCCGCGCTGGCACAAACGGCTTGGCCAAGCAAGCCGATCAAGATCATCGTGCCCTACACGGCGGGTGGCTTCACCGACCAGATGGCGCGCCTGCTGCAGGTGGGCCTGCAAAAGGCGCTTGGCCAGCCCATCGTGATCGACAACAAGCCGGGTGCCAACAGCATCATCGGCGTGGATGCGGTGGCCAAGGCGGCGCCTGACGGGCACACCTTCGGCGTGGTGATCGCCGCCTATGCGGCCAACACCAGCCTGTACCCCAAGCTGCCCTACAACCCGCGCAAGGATCTGGTGGGTGTGTCGCTCATGGGCGTGTCGCCGCTGCTGGCCGCCGTGCCCAACAACGCGCCATTCAAGAACACCAACGAACTGGTGGCGTACGCCAAGGCCAACCCGGGCAAGATCAGCTTTGGCTCATCGGGCACCGGCTCTGCAGCGCACCTGACCAGCGAGCTGATGAAGGCGCTGACGCAGACGTACATGCTGCACATTCCCTACCGCGGCGCTGCGCCGGCCTTCACCGACCTGCTGGGCGGCCAGATCCAGCTGTTCTTTGACGCGCCCACCGGCCTGATCCAGGCCGGCAAGGCGGGCCGCGTGCGCCTGATCGGCGTTTCGGGCGAAAAGCGGTTGCCTGCGGTGCCCGATGTGCCTACGTTCATCGAGCAGGGCATCCCCGGCCTGATTGGCAGCACGTGGGCCAGCATGATTGCTCCGTCTGGCACGCCGCGCGACATCGTCAAGCGCATGTCGGACGCCGTGAACGCGATCATCCAAAGCGAAGAGACCAAGGCCAAGCTGGAAGCCATGGGCACCTTCCCCGAAGGCACCACGCCCGAGGCCTGCGATGCCTTCATCGAGGCCGAGACGGTGAAATGGGGCAGGGTGATCAGGAACGCGGGCGTGGCGCTGGACTGACGCGCAAACACCGCCGGCGAGGCGCCGCGGCACGGACCACGGCCGCATGCCGGCACCCACCTTGCACCGCCGCAACGCGGTGCCAAAAGATGCTTGGCGCCCTGCGCGCGCATTTGTATGATGCGCCGCTACCAAGAATGCCGCTGGTGTGGGGCGCGGATGCAGATGTGCTGCGCCTCTTGCCGCAGCGGTCTGCCAACCCTTTGCCTTCCCGCCTTCATGCCTTCTCTTGCGCTTGCGATGCGCTCGCTGGTTTCGCGTTGCCTTCGTTTCCTTGCGGAATTCCTCTTGCTTTCACCTGTTGGCGCGGTGCGCTCTGCCGCCCGCAGGGCGCTTTTCTTGGCGTGGACACTGTGGATGCTGGTGGGCGCCACCGCTGCGCATGCCGCAACCGAGCTGCGCACCCTGATCGACAGCGACGGCAATCCGGCCACTGGTTGCACCGTAGTCACCGCTGCGGGCACCTTCAATGGCGTGGACTTGGCGGCGCTCACGCGAATTGATCTGTCGGCCAGCGAGCCGGTGGGTGATGTCTCGCGCGAGATTTGCCAGGGCGGGGTGCTGGTGGCCGACACCGGTTTCGCGCCCCTGGCGCCGCTGCGCTGGCCTGTGGGCGTGGCGGCCGCGGGCGAGCAACTTGACGTGGTGGAAAGCTACACCCGGCTGCTGGCGCCCGTTGGGGCTCTGCGGCTTGGCTTCGTGGCGAACACCACGGACGGGAGCATCGCGCCTGCGGCCTTGCTCACACGCAACGGCGCACCGGGTGGTGGGGCCATTCAGCTGTCAGCGTCGCCGGTGGCCGCGGTGCCCGCGCTGGGCACGGTGGGCTTCGCGCTGCTGGTGGGCCTGCTGCTCGCCGCCACCTACCGCTACGCTCGGGTGCGCCAGTTTGCGGCCAGCGGTGCCGCGCTGTGTCTGGTGTTCGTGGTCGGTCTGGCCTGGGCGGCCATGGTTCGCGATGGCGACCCGTCCGACTGGAGTGGCGCATCGCCGGTGGCCACGGTATCCACGTCGGCGCCGCTGCAGTTCGCGGCGGTCTATGCGCGTGTCGAAGGCAGCATGCTGCATCTGCGCTACGACCTGGACCTGGGCCTGCGCGACGGCACCGTGCGCGACGATGACTACAGCGCCACCGAGGGAGCGGCGCTGGTCGTTGCCGCCCCCGGCCTGCTGGCCAACGACGCCTTGGGGTCGCCCGCCATGCAGGTCAATGAATTTCGTGTCCAGGGAAGCCCGACCGCCACACCCGCGGGCGCCGCCGTGCCTTTCGCGGGCAGCACGCTGCAGGTGAACGCCGACGGAGGCTTTGTCGTGGATGCGCCCACGGAGCCTGGTCTTTTCCGCTTTGAATACCGCGCGCGCAACCGTTTCTTTGCGGGGAAGTGGGGGGTGGCCACGGTGCAGGTGGCTGCGGGAGCGTTCTGTGGCAACGGTGCCGTCAACGCGGGCGAAGCGTGTGACGACGGCAACACCGTCACCGAAGTGGCCTGCAGTTACGGCACGGCCGCCTGTACCGGTTGCAACGCGACCTGCACCGGGGTGGTGAACCTCACGGGATCGTACTGCGGCGACAGCGCCGTCAACGGCCCCGAAGTGTGCGATGACGGGAACACCACCACGGAAACCAGCTGCCCCTATGGCACGCCAACCTGCACCCGCTGCAACGCGACCTGCTCCGCTACAGCGCAACTGACGGGCGGCTACTGCGGTGACAGCATGGTCAGCGGGCCGGAGGTGTGCGATGACGGGAACAACACCACGGAAAGCAGTTGCCCCTATGGCACGCAAAACTGCACCCGGTGCAACGCGACCTGCACGGCAGAGTTACCACTGACGGGCGGCTACTGCGGTGACAGCATGGTCAACGGGCCAGAGGTGTGCGATGACGGAAACATCGGCACCGAAACAAGCTGCCCCTACGGGGTTGCACATTGCACAGCTTGCAACGCCTCCTGTTCCCAGGCGCTTAACCTCACAGGTGCGTTCTGTGGCGACGGTATCGTTAACGGCGGCGAAGTGTGTGATGGCACGCCGGGCTGCACGAACGTCTGTACGCTGCAGTAGCAGGTGGTGGGTGGCGGGCGGGCGCAGCGGCCGAGTGCGCCCGCAAGCTCACGCGTAGCGCTTGGCCCGCAGGTTCTCTTTCATCTGCTGCAGGATCGGCTGCAGCGAGCTGCCAATGCGCAGCGCCACGCAGGTGGCCAGCACGTCGATGATGAGCAGGTGCATCAGCCGCGACACCATGGGGCTGTAGCGGTCGTAGCCCTCGGGGTGGTCGGCGGCCAGGTGGATCTGGCAGGTGCTGGCCAGGGGCGAGCCGCTGGCGGTGATGGCGATGGTGGTGGCGCCGTTTTTGCGGGCGATGTCGGCTGCGTCCATCAAATCGCGGGTGCGGCCCGAGTTGGAGATGATCACCGCGCAATCGCCCGGGCCGAGCAAGGTCGCGCTCATCACCTGCATGTGCCCGTCGCTGGTGGCAATGGACGTGACGCCCAGGCGGAAGAACTTGTGCTGCGCGTCCTGTGCCACGATGCCCGAGTTGCCCACGCCGTAGAACTCGATGCGTTTGCCGGTTTTCCAGGTGGCTGCAATCGCCTCGGCCGCACGCTCCAGCGCCACGGTGCTGGCGGCATTGCGGTATTGCAAAAAGGCCGCCACGGCGTTGTCCACCACCTTCACCAGCACGTCGCCGGTCTTGTCGTCGGCGTCCACGCTGCGGTGGATGAAGGGCACGCCTTCGCTCACGCTGCCTGCCAGCTTGAGCTTGAAATCTGCCAGTCCGTCATACCCCATGCTGCGGCAAAAGCGCACCACAGTGGGCTTGCTCACGTGCGCGCGTTCGGCCAATTCACGCACGGGCAGGCGTGCAAAAGTGCGTGGGTCGGTCAGCACCAGCCGGGCAACGCGCTGTTCGGCGGGGGCCAGGGAGGGCAGGGAGGCGGTGATGCGGTCGAGCATGTCTCGGTCAGGGTGTGCAGCGCGGGCTGCTCAGGTGAGGCCTTCGAACAGGTTTGGGGGAACCATTCTTAATGTAACTTGGTTCCCAAGGCGGCGGGGAGGGCGCCATCCCTGCCTTTCAACCTGCTTGCACCCGGTCTGGGAGTTTCCCCCCTGACCCTGGCCTGCCTGCAGGACTAGCATCCTTGCATCGCGTTAATCACGTTATCCAGATACTGAGGAGACTCCCATGCGCAAACCTTTGCTGACGAAACTTCTGGCCGGTGCGGCCCTGGTGGCGGCCGCTTCCGGCAGCTGGGCCCAGGGCCAGGTCAACATCATCTGTTCGGTGCAAGCCGAGTGGTGCAACCTGATGTCCACGGTGTACGCCAAGACCACAGGCACCAAGGTCAACATGACAGCCAAGGGCTCAGGCGAGGCCCTGGCGCAGCTCAACGCCGAGCGCGCCAACCCCAAGACCGACATCTGGTTTGGCGGCACAGGCGACCCGCACCTGCAGGCGGCCGAGCAGGGCCTCACGCTCGAATACAAATCGCCCCAGTTGCCGCAGCTGTACCCCTGGGCGCAAAAGCAGGCGGCGGATTCCAAGTACCGCACGGTGGGCGTGTACCTGGGCCCGCTGGGCTTTGGCTACAACAAGGAGCTGCTGGCCAAGCGCAAGCTCAACCCGCCGCAGTCGTGGGCCGACCTGCTCAAGCCCGAGTTCAAGGGCGAAGTGCAGATGGCCAACCCCGCATCCAGCGGCACGGCCTACACCATGATCGCCACGCTGGTGCAGATCATGGGCGAGGAGAAGGCGTTTGAATACCTCAAGGCCCTGCACCCCAACGTGAGCACCTACACGCGTTCGGGCACGGCGCCTGTCAAGGCGGCAGCCCGGGGCGAGACCACGGTGTCGGTGAGTTTCGTGCACGACGTGACCACCGAGGCGGTCAACGGCTTCCCTGTGGGCTCGGTCACGCCTTCGGAAGGCACGGGCGCCGAGGTGGGCTCCATGAGCATCGTCAAGAACGGCCCCAACACCGAGGCCGCCAAGAAGTTCTACGAATGGGCACTCACGCCCGGCGGCCAGCAGTTTGGCCTGGCGGCCAAGCAGTTCCAGCTGCCCAGCAACACGCAGGTGCCCAAGGACCCGCGCATGACCGACCCTTCCAAGATGAAGCTCATCAACTACGACTACGCCAAATACGGCGCCAGCGCCGAGCGTCGCCGCCTGATTGCGCGCTGGGAAAAAGACGTGCAGAACGCGGCGCGCTAAGGGGTGGTGGTGTCGGCAGCAGCAGCGGCGGCGCACGCAACCCTCCGAACCACAGCACCCAGCGCCTCGGTCAACCGGCCCTTGTGGGTCTGGCTGGTCGTGGGCGTGCTGGGTTATCTCGTGTTCCCCTGGTATGCGCAGCAGGATGCCAATGGCCTGCTCGCGGTGGGCCAGGTTTTCAGCGGCGAACAGGCGGCCAACGGGCTCATGCAGGCGGCATTGTTTGGTCGGCCCTGGCTCTGGCTAGGCCTGGCCGGTCTGGCCGTGGCGGGGCTGGGCGCCTGCCTGCCTGCGGGACGCAAGCAGGGCGCCGTGCTTGCGGCGGGGGGCGCGCTGGGGCTTGTGGCCTTGTTGCTCAGTGGCTTTGCGATTGGCGCACGCGGCTGGGCCTTTGAGTGGATGAACACCAGCCTGGGCGAGCTGGGTGCGCGCCAGCCCGGCATGGGCTGGGGCGGGTTTGTGGTGTTGTCAGCGCTGCTGGTGCTGCTGTCGTTTGGCGTGGCACGGCGAGGATTTTTCAAAGGCGATCTGTTCGTAGCGGCTGCGGTGGTGGGCTGTGGCAGCCTGCTCGCGCTGTTCATCGTGTTCCCGGTGCTCAAGGCGTTGTCGGCTGCGTTTTTTCTGGAGGACGGCCCGTTCTCGCTGGCCGTGGTGTGGGAGCGCATTGCGCACGAGCGCAACTTTGGTCTCTCGTGCCTGGCGGGTGGCCAGCGCTGCGGCGTGGCCTGGAACACGCTGTTCCTGGGGCTGATGACCGCCACCAGCACCACGCTGCTGGGCACTTTCATGGCGCTGATGGCCGAGCGCGCGTCGCGCCGCTATGCGCGGCCGCTGAACATCGTGGCGCTGCTGCCCATCATCACGCCACCGTTTGTGGTGGGCCTGGGGCTCATCCTGCTGTTTGGCCGTGCCGGGGTGTTCAACCAGTTTCTGGAGTACGCGTTCGGCATCACACCCACGCGCTGGTTCTACGGCTGGCTGGGCATCTGGGTGGCGCAGACCTTTGCGTTCACGCCCATCGCCTTCATGATCATGCGCGGCGTGGTGCAGGGCGTGGCGCCCAGCCTGGAAGAGGCCGCACAAACCCTGCGCGCCAGCCCGCACCGCACTTTCATGACCGTGACCCTGCCGCTGCTCAAGCCCGGCCTGGCCAACGCGTTTTTGGTGGGCTTCATCGAAAGCATGGCGGACTTCGGCAATCCCATCGTGGTGGGCGGGCAGTTCTCGGTGCTCTCGACCGAAATCTTCTTTGCCATCGTCGGTGCGCAGTATGACCAGGGGCGTGCCGCGTCGCTGGCCTGGATCCTCACGTTCTTTGCGCTCACCGTATTTGCCATCCAGCGCGGGCTGCTGGGCAAGCAGAACTTCACCACCGTATCGGGCAAGGGCGATGCGGGCATTGCCATGCCGCTGCCCACCGGTGTGCGCCGCGTGGTGCATTCCATCGCGCTGCCCTGGATGGCCTTCACCCTCATCGTCTACCTGTTTGCGCTGGCGGGCGGTTTTGTGCAGACCTGGGGGCGCGACTACACCATCACGCTGGCGCACTTTCGCACGGCGTTCAGTGTGGAGTGGGGCGAATTTGGTGTGGTGTGGGCGGGCACCGCGTGGAACTCGTTTTTCACCACGCTCAAGCTCGCGGCCATCTCGGCGCCGCTCACGGCCACGCTGGGCATCGGCATTGCGTGGCTGCTGGCGCGCACCGAGTTCCGGGGGCAGGGCGCGTTCGAGTTTGCAGCGCTGCTGGCCTTCGCCATCCCGGGCACGGTGCTGGGCGTGAGCTACATCCTGGCCTTCAACGTTCCACCGTTCGAGCTGACAGGCACGGCGCTCATCATCGTGCTGTGCTTCATGTTCCGCAATCTGCCGGTGGGCGTGCGGGCGGGCACGGCGGCGTTCAAGCAGCTGGACCGGTCGCTGGATGAAGCGTCCGTCATGCTGCGCGCAGGCAGTGTGCAGACGCTGCGCCATGTGGTGCTGCCGCTGCTCAAGCCTGCGCTGGTGGCGGCGCTGGTCTACAGCTTTGTGCGCGCCATCACCACCGTGAGTGCGGTGATCTTCCTGGTCACCGCCGAGAACGAGCTGGCCACCACCTACATCATTGGCCGCGTGGGCAATGGCGACTATGGCGTGGCGCTGGCGTACTGCACGGTGCTCATCATCCTCATGTCGGCCTCCATCGGGCTCATTCAGCTGCTGGTGGGTGACCGCAAACTCGGTCGGCGCGGTGGCTTATGACCCCCCCCTGAGTCGCCTTCGGCGCCTTCCCCCCAGGGGGGCGACGCCCTCGCTGCGGGGCGGCCCTTGCTCGGCGTCCCACGCCTGGACCGCGCCAGTTGCCAGGCGCAATCGTCAATTGAAAAGACAACCATGAACAACAACGACGCGGGCATCGTGTTCCGCAACATCACCAAGCGCTACGGCAGCGACAGCAGTGCGGCCCTGGCCGTCAAGGGCATCAGTTTTGAGGTGCCGCGCGGCACGCTCACCACCATCCTCGGCCCCTCGGGCTGCGGCAAGACCACCACCTTGCGCATGATCGCGGGGCTGGAGTCGCCCACCTCGGGCGAGATCTTCATTGCCGGCAAGGACGTGACCACACTCGGCCCCGCGCAGCGCAACGTGAGCATGATGTTCCAGAGCTACGCGCTGTTCCCGCACATGAACGTGGTGGAAAACGTGATGTACGGCCTGCGCATGTCGGGCCAGCCCAAGGAGCAGGCACGCACCAAGGCCGTGGAGGCGCTGCGCGGCGTGGGCCTGGTGGGCTATGACGACCGCCTGCCCAGTGAACTCTCGGGCGGCCAGCAGCAGCGCGTGGCCCTGGCCCGTGCGCTGGTGCTGGAGCCCGAGGTGCTGCTGTTCGACGAGCCCTTGTCCAACCTCGACGCCCGCCTGCGCCGTGAGATGCGCGAAGAGATCCGCGCGCTGCAGCAGCGCCTGTCGCTCACGGTGGCTTACGTCACACACGACCAGGCCGAGGCCATGGCCGTGAGCGACCAGATCATCGTGATGAACCAGGGCTTGATTGCGCAGAAGGGCTCGCCGCGCGCGCTGTACGAAACCCCGCACAGCGAGTTCGTGGCCGGTTTCATGGGCGAGGCGATGCTGTTCCCCGCCGTGGCCGACGCTGACGGCACGGTGGCACTCGGCCCGCTGGTGCTGCGCCCCCGCATGGCGGTGAAGAGCGGCCCGGTAAAGGTGGCGGTGCGGCCGGAGGCCTGGCGTATTCACCGCCAGGGCGCGGGCCTGCTGCCCGCCCGGCTGGACAAGCGGGCCTACCTGGGCGCGGTGCACGAATACACCTTTGACACCACGCTCGGCCACATCTTTGTGGTGTCGTCCGACCTGGATGATGTGCTGGCCGTGGGTGATGACGTGCAGCTGAGCCTGGGTGTCCACGGCGTATCGGTGGTTGGTAGTACCGAAGGTGCCCAACGTGATGCGGAATAATGGCGCCATGAACCAACTCGACGCCCTCAAACAGTTCACCACCGTGGTTGCCGACACCGGCGACTTTCTGCAACTGGCCCAGTTCCGTCCGCAGGACGCCACGACCAACCCTTCGCTGATACTCAAGGCGGTGCAAAAGCCAGAATACGCGCCCCTGCTCAAGGACACCGTCGCCAAGTGGCAAGGGCGCGCCATGGACGAGGTGATCGACCGCCTGCTGGTGCGTTTTGGTTGCGAAATCCTGACCCACGTGCCCGGCCGCGTCTCCACCGAAGTGGATGCGCGTCTGAGCTTTGACACCAGCGCCACCGTCACGCGCGCCGAGCGCATCATCGAGCTGTACCAGGCCGAAGGCATCCACATCGACCGCGTGCTCATCAAGATCGCGGCCACGTGGGAGGGCATCCAGGCCGCTGCCCAGCTGGAGCGCAAGGGCATCCACACCAACCTCACGCTGCTGTTCTCGTTCGCCCAGGCCGTGGCTTGCGGCCAGGCCAAGGTGCAGCTGATTTCCCCGTTTGTGGGCCGCATTTACGACTGGTACAAGAAGCAGGCGGGCGCGAGCTGGGACGAGGCTGCGCGTGCCGGGGCCAACGACCCGGGCGTTCAGTCCGTCACGCAGATCTACAACCACTACAAGCGTTTTGGCATTGCCACCGAGGTGATGGGTGCAAGCTTCCGCAACGTGGGCCAGATCACGGCGCTGGCTGGGTGCGACCTGCTGACCATTGCGCCGGAGCTGCTGGCGCAGCTGGCGGCGAGCGATGCGCCGTTGCAGCGGGCGCTGGATGCTGGCGTTGCGAAGGGGATGGATCTGCCAGCGGTGAACTATGACGAGGCGGGGTTCCGTTATGCGCTGAACGAGGACGCGATGGCGACGGAGAAGCTGGCCGAGGGGATTCGGGCGTTTGCGGTGGATGCGGTGAAGCTGGAGAAGCTGATTCTGGCGGCTTGAGGTCGGAGTTTTTAGTGGTTTTGGCGGCTGGCGCTTGTTTAGTAAGCGCCAGCCGCTATTGTTTTTATAGCTCCTCAGTTTGCCCCATACCGTTCGGGCTGAGCTTGTCGAAGCCTTGGCGCGCTGGTTTGAAAAGCATGCTTGTGTTGAGGGCGGAGGCCGGGTTGTCGCCCCGGCGGGCGACTCACTTTTCTTTGCTTCGCCAAAGAAAAGTGAGCAAAAGAAAGGCGCCCCCCAGTCTGCGACCCCTGCGCTTCGCTACGGGGTAAACCTGCGTCGGGGCGGTTGCTGGGTGCGCCGTGGAACTCGCTTTGCGCTGGCGCGCGCCGCTCGGACAACCACGGCGAGTCAGTTAACGAGGCATGGGCGCTCCGACGCCCATGCTCACCCCCCAACCGCCCCGCCGCAGGCGCAGCCAACAGGGGGTTGGGCAGCCGAACATCCACACGGGCCATTGCTGCGCTCGGCCCAGGTTGCGCAGCAATGGCCCGTGTGGATGTTCTGGGTTCCCTTCTGGATGCGCCTGGGGCGCGCAGGGCGCGGGGTGGCGCGTGTGCCGAAGGACACACGCGCTTCGTGAACTGACTCACCGCAGTTGTTCGAGCGGAGCGCCGCAGGCGCGCAGCGAGTTCTGCGGTGCACCCCGTGACCGAGCACCCTAGGTTGCCCCGGAGCGAAGCGCAGGGGTCGCAGACAGCAGGGTCGCCCTTTCTTTGGTGACTTTCTTTCGGCGACGCGAAAGAAAGTTACTCGCATGCCGGGCGACTCCCGGCCTTCGCCCTTGACCCAAGCACGCTGCATAAACCAGAGAACGAGCTTGCCCTTGCTTTGACAGGCTCAGTCCGAATGGTACGTGCAAGATGCTATGAAAAAAGCAGCTTCCCGCGCTCGTAGGTCAAGCGCCAGACCCCAAAAAAACCAAAAATTCACCCCGCAGGCAGCCGCATCCCAACCCGCAACCCCCTAGGCACCACCCCCTCCGCCACCGTCCGGCCGCCATGCCGCAGCGCGATCTCTTCCACGATCGACAGCCCGAGCCCACACCCCCCCGCCTTGTCCGACCCGCGCCAGAAGCGCGCAAACAGATCGCCCAGGTGTTCGGCTGGCACGCCCGGTCCGTCGTCCTCCACCAGCAGCAAGGCCCAGCGCCCGGGCTCCTCGTGGCCAACACGCACTGTCACCGTGGCGCCGGGGCCTGCGTAGTGCAGTGCGTTGTCGATGAGGTTGTTGAGCGCCTCGCGCAGCAGCACCGGCTGGCCTTGCACGGGCAGGCTGTCGTCACCCTCGTAGCCCAGGTCCATGCCCTGCGCCAGGGCGCGGGCTGCCCATTCGCGAGCGACTTCGCGGGCCAGGCAGGCCAGGTCGATGGCCTGCATCTCCACGTTCGATTCGGAGCGCGCCAGCTGCAGCAGCTGGTGCACCAAGTGGGCGCTGCGCTGGGCGGCCGAAAGCACTTTCTGCAGCCGTTCCTGCACGGCGGGCTCATGGCTTTCGTGCAGGGCCAGCTCGGTCTGGCCGATGAGCCCGGCCAGCGGGGTGCGCAGTTGGTGCGCAGCGTCGTTGAGAAAGCGCTTTTCCTTTTGCTGGCCGCGCGCCACGGTCTCCAGCAGCCGGTTGATGGTGCTGGCCAGCGAATGCACCTCCTGCGGAGCCGAGGTCAGCTCGATGGGGGGCAGCGGTGTGGTGCCAGCCTGCGGCAGGGCGCCGGCGCGCTCGATCTGGGCCTCCAGGCGCTTCAAGGGCTGCAGGCCGCGCAGCACGCCCGCATACACCACGGCGCTCAGCGCCAGGCCCATCAGCCCCATGGGGAACACCATCTGCTCCAGCAGCTCCTGCGCGATGCGCTCGCGCACGGTGAGGCTCTGCGCCACCTGCACGCGCAGGGTCTGGCGCGTCTGGGGTGTGCCGTAGTCCACGTCCAGCAGCGCCACGCGCACGGGGCGGTCGTCCACGCGGGCGTGGTACAGGTAGGGGTCGCCTACGCGCACCTCCACGGGCGGCGGCGGGGGCAACTGGGCATTGCCCAGCAGAAAGCGGCCGGGCGGGGACGAGACCATGTAGGTGATGCGGTCGGCCGGGTCCTGCTCCAGGATGTCCTGCGCGGCCTTGGGAAAGTCCACCAGCAACCCGTCCCCGATCGGCTTGATCTGCCGCGCGAGCGCTCGCACCGACTGCGTCAGCGTCTGGTCAATGCCCTTCTCGCCGTTCTGCAGCGCAATACGCCACGCCAGAAACCCGCCCGACAGCCACAAGACCAGCTGCGGCAGCAACAGCCACAGCAGCAGCTTGCGTTGAAGAGAAACCCCCGGAACGTGGCGCATGAATTACCAATACAAGTTTGTCTGATGGAAGACTTGCCGCAGAGGGAGTATTCGCCCTGAGGTTGTCGAAGGGCTGTTTGCAAAAACACTCCCCGGCTTCGACAGGCTCAGCCCGAACGGTTGGGGGCAATTTGGGTGATGCAGCCAGTCAAGTGAGTTTGCGGCACAGCGGGCGAAACCGGTGCGGCCAGGCCAGGGCCGCCGCGCAAGGGCCGCCCCGCCGCGCTGGCGGCGTCCCCCTGGGGGGAAGGCGCGCAGCGACTCAGGGGGGCACTCCACTTCACGGCCTGTTCAGCATGTACCCCAGCCCCCGGATGTTGCGGATGGCCAGCGGCGAGGTGTCGAGCTTCTTGCGCAGGCGGTGCACATACACCTCCAGCGCGTTGGAGTTGAGCGGGGGCGCGGCGGTTTGTCCGGGCTCCGGGGGGCTGGCGCGCCAGGCGGCCAGCACATCGTCGCGCGTGACGACTTCGCCACAGCGGTTGACCAGCAACTCCAGCAGCTCCCATTCGCGCTGGGTCAGGTCGAGCAGGTCGCCATTGAGCGCCGCCGAATGGCTGGCGTGGTCCAGCACCAGCGGGCCGATGGTGGTGCTGGCGCCCCCTGCGGCGCTGCTGGCCTGGGTAAAGGCGGGCTGGCGCGCACGGCGCAGCATGGCCTGCAGGCGGGCCTGCAGCTCCTGCATGTTGAAGGGCTTGGTGATGTAGTCGTCAGCCCCGGCATTGAGACCCAGCACGCGGTCTTCCACGCCATCGCGCGCGGTCAGAATCAGCACGGGCAGGCCGGCAATGTGGGTGCGCGCCCAGGTCAGAAGCTCCATGCCGTCGGCGCCGGGCAGGCCCAGGTCCAGGATGATGCCGTCCACCGCCTGCGACTGCAGCAGCGTGGTGGCCTCGGCCACACTGGAGGCCGTGTGCACGCCGAATTCCAGCTGCTGGAGCTGGCCAGTCAGCGCGTCCAGCAGCAGGGCATCATCTTCAACAATCAGTATCGTGGCCATGGGATTGAGCATAACAAAGCACCCCGCCAGCGGCTCCTGCAGCACGGCAATGCTTGCACCCGCAGCGGTTGGTAATTCAATAACGGGCCAATGGCGTTGGTATGTAACCCACACCCGGGAAAGCCCTGATATGTTCATTAATTATTGTAATTAAAGTACCGACTGCGCTGAACAGCACCGGATTGCGGCGCACCAACGGATTCAAACATCGAGGAGACACGGGTATGTGGAAGATGACAAAAATCGCCGCAGTGGCGGTGGGCCTGGCGGCAGCGATGTCGGCCAGCGCGGGGGAGGTGGAGGTCCTGCACTACTGGACTTCGGGCGGCGAAGCCAAGTCGGTGGCCGAGCTCAAGAAGATCATGCAGGGCAAGGGCCACACCTGGCGCGACTTTGCCGTGGCCGGTGGCGGTGGCGACAGCGCCATGACCGTGCTCAAGAGCCGCGTGATCTCGGGCAACCCACCGTCGGCTGCGCAGACCAAGGGCCCGGCCATTCAGGAGTGGGCGTCCGAAGGCGTGCTGGCCAACATGGACACCCTGGCCAAGGCTGAAAAATGGGATGACCTGCTGCCCAAGGTGGTCGCCGATGTCATGAAGTACAAGGGCGCTTACGTGGCCGCCCCGGTCAACGTGCACCGTGTGAACTGGATGTGGGGCAGTTCCGAGGCCCTGAAGAAGGCTGGCGTGGCCGCCATGCCCAAGACCTGGGACGAGTTCTTTGCGGCAGCCGACAAGCTCAAGGCCGCCGGCCTGGTGCCCGTGGCCCACGGTGGCCAGAACTGGCAGGACTTCACCACGTTTGAATCGGTGGTGCTCGGCGTGGGTGGCCCCAAGTTCTACCAGGACGCCTTGGTCAAGCTTGACGACAAGGCCATCAACAGCGACACCATGAAGAAGTCGCTGGAGACCTTCCGCCGCATCAAGGGCTACACCGACCCCGGCGCCCCTGGCCGCGACTGGAACCTGGCGACGGCCATGCTGATCCAGGGCAAGGCAGGCTTTCAGCTGATGGGCGACTGGGCCAAGGGCGAGTTCCTGGCCGCAGGCAAGGCGCCGGGCAAAGACTTCCTGTGTGCTCCTGCACCGGGCTCGGCCAACGCGTTCACCTTCAACGTCGATTCGTTCATTCTGTTCAAGCTGAAGGATGCTGCCGCACAGAAGGCGCAGAGCGACCTGGCCAGCGCCATCATGAGCCCGGCTTTCCAGGAAGTGTTCAACCTGAACAAGGGCTCCATCCCCGTGCGCGCGGGCCAGCCCATGGACAAGTTTGACGACTGCGCGAAGGCCTCGGCCAAGGACTTTGTGGACACCGCCAAGAGCGGCGGCCTGGTGCCCAGTGCGGCCCACGGCATGGCAATTGCCCCGGCCACCGAAGGCGCCATCAAGGACGTGGTCAGCCAGTTCTGGAACGACGACAAGGTCAGCGTCGCCGATGCCATGAAGAAGATCGCGGCCGCCGCGAAAACCAAGTAAGCCGTGCAAGACACACGCGCACACACGCACTAAAACCAACCCCAGAGGGATCCCATCATGAAGACAAGAAACCGCCTTACGGCGGTGGCTTTGGCCGCCGCATGCGCGAATGGCGCCTTTGCTATGGATGTAGCAGGCTTTGAGTTCAACGGTTACTCGCGGGGCGGCCCGGTGTTCAACCACTCCGACGGCGTCAAGGGCAACCTTTCGCTGGGTGGCGAGCTGCAAAAATACCGCCTGGGCAACGAGGGTGACAACGGCATCGAAGTCAACTTTGCACGCGGTTTTGAAGCCGGCGGTGTCAAGTGGAAGGTCAACTACATGCCCGCCAAGTGGGGCAGTGGCGACATCAGCACCGAACAGGCATTTGTGGAAATGAGCGGCTTCTCGTTCTCACCCGAAGCCAAGTTCTGGGTCGGTCAGCGCCGCCTGCGGATCCAGGACGTGCACATCGTCGACTACTTCCTGCTGAACTACGGCGACAACATCGGCGCCGGTGTGACCGACGTGCCCGTCGGCGGCATGAAGCTGGGCCTGGGCGTGTTCACCGGCGACAAGTTCGACGGTGGCCTGCCCAACAATGTGAAGGCGCACCGCATCAACGCCGACCTGTCGGAGATCAACACCAACCCGGGCGGCAAGCTGCGGGTGCTGCTGACGGCGGTGGGGGGCAAGGGCCAGGTCAATGGCGGTTCGGGCTCGGGCATCTCCTTCATGCACACCCAAAAGGAATTCCTGCTGCCCAGCATCACCAATACGCTGTACCTGCAAACATCGCGGGGCCATGCGCGCATCGACGGAGAGTTCGAGGCCATCGAGGGCACCAGCGCTGGCAAGCGCGCCACCCGCATCGCCGACTCCATCAATTGGCAAAGCGGCCCGTTTGGTGGTCAGGCCCTCATTGGCTACCAGACCAACAAGGCTGATCTGACGGGCGTGGAGACCAAGGACTTCTCGCTGGGCGGCCGTGGCTCCTATGCGTTCACCAAGAACTTCAAGGGCCTGGTGGAAGTGTCCACCACCACCCGCAAGGGCACTGGTGCCGACCAGCGCCTGTCCAAGGTCACGCTGGCGGGCGCCTTGGCCCTGTCGGAAGACTTCTGGTCACGTCCCGAGTTGCGTCTGTACGTGACCAAAGCCAACTGGAACCAGGCGGCGGCACTGGCCAATGCCGCAACCTTTGGCGCCAATGGCAAGACCTCGCGCACGCTGGTGGGCGTGCAGTACGAGGTGTGGTGGTGATCCGTTGAGTAGGTAGTGAGTTAGCGAGTTAGCGAGTTAGTCAGAGGTTACTTTGTTCATTTGGGGGGCACTCCTGCGTGTCCCCCGCTTTTTTTACATGCAGGACGATGACAAACACATACCGTGGCCATGAGCAAAAACACCTTTGAAACATGGCTTCCCAAGCTGGTCGTGACACCGGCTTTTGTACTGGGCTTTGCCTTCATCTATGGCCTGATGGTCTGGAATGGCGTGCTGAGCCTCTCCGCATCGCGCATGCTCCCGAACTACGAGTGGGTGGGCCTCGCGCAGTACGAAAAACTCTGGGAGATGGACCGCTGGTGGGTCGCGCTCAAGAACCTCGGCATCTTCGGCGTGGGCTACGTGGGCGGGTCCCTGGCCATCGGCGTCGTGCTGGCCGTGCTGCTGGACCAGAAGATCCGCGCTGAGGGCGCGCTGCGCACCATTTACCTGTACCCCATGGCCCTGTCGTTTGTGGTCACGGGCACGGCCTGGAAGTGGCTGCTGAACCCGGGCCTGGGCATCGAAAAAATGGTGCGCGACTGGGGCTTTCCGAATTTTGAGTTTGGCTGGCTGGTGGACACCGAGATGGCCATCTACTGCGTGGTGATTGCAGGCATCTGGCAAAGCGCTGGTTTTGCGATGGCGCTGTTCCTGGCGGGCCTGCGGGGCATCGACGACAGCATCATCAAGGCCGCGCAGGTCGATGGTGCATCCTTGCCACGCATCTACTGGCGCATCGTGCTGCCCGCACTGCGGCCCGTGTTCTTCTCCACAGTCATGGTGCTGTCGCACCTGGCGATCAAGAGCTTTGACCTGGTGATGGCGCTCACCGCCGGTGGCCCTGGTTTTTCCACCGACGTGCCAGCAACGTTCATGTACACCATGTCGTTCTCGCGCGGCCAGATCGGCCTGGGCGCCGCCAGTGCCACCATGATGCTGGCCACCGTGGCGGCACTGGTCATCCCTTACCTTTACAGCGAACTGCGGACCAAGCCCCATGACCGCTAAGCCCTCCCTCTTTCCGTCGCTCGGCCGCTTGCTGGTCTATGCCGTGCTGGCCCTGGCCACCGCGTTCTTCCTGCTACCGCTGTACGCCATGCTGGTCACCTCGTTCAAGGATGCCGAGGAGATTCGCAGCACCTCGCTGCTGGCGCTGCCCGCTGCGCTGAACGGGGCCGCCTGGGGCACGGCCTGGTCCAGCGCCTGCACGGGCGTGGACTGCAATGGCCTGCGCCCATTCTTCTGGAATTCGGTGGCCATGGCCGTACCGGCCGTGATGATCTCCACCGTGTGGGGTGCGCTCAATGGTTATGTGCTGAGCCTGTGGAAGTTTCGCGGCAGCGATGCGCTGTTCGGCATGCTGCTGTTTGGTGTGTTCATGCCGTTCCAGGTGGTGCTGCTGCCCATGAGCCAGGTGCTGGGATGGCTAGGGCTTTCGAGTTCCATCACCGGGCTGGTGCTGGTGCACTGCCTGGCGGGGCTGGCGGGCACCACGCTGTTCTTTCGCAACTACTACGCGGCGATCCCGAAGGAGCTGGTGAACGCGGCGCGCATGGATGGCGCCAGCTTCTTCCAGATCTTCTGGCGCATCGTGCTGCCGCTGTCCACGCCCATCATCATGGTCACGCTGATCTGGCAGTTCACCAACATCTGGAACGACTTCCTGTTCGGTGTGGTGTTCTCGGGCACCGACTCCAAGCCGGTGACCGTGGGCCTGAACAACCTGGCCAACACCAGCAGCAGTGTGAAGGCCTACAACGTGGACATGGCGGCCGCCATCATCGCGGGCCTGCCCACCATGGTGATCTACGTTCTTGCAGGTAAGTTTTTTGTGCGCGGCCTCACGGCGGGCGCAGTCAAGGGTTAAAGGTTAGAAATCATGGCGTCATCACTCGACATCGCAGGCATCAACAAGCGCTTTGGCAAGGGCGACAAAAGCGTGGAGGTGCTGCGCAAGATCGACATCCACGTCGCACCGGGCGAGTTCCTGATCCTGGTAGGTCCTTCGGGCTGCGGCAAGTCCACGCTGCTCAACATCATCGCGGGCCTGGACGAACCCACCGAAGGCGAGATCCGCATCGGTGGCAAGAACGTGGTGGGCATGCCCCCGCGCGACCGCGACATCGCCATGGTGTTCCAGAGCTACGCGCTGTACCCCACGCTGTCCGTGGCCGACAACATTGGCTTTGCGCTGGAGATGCGCAAGATGCCCAAGCCAGAGCGGCAAAAGCGCATCGACGAAGTGGCCGCCATGCTGCAGATCAGCCACCTGCTCGACCGCCGACCCAGCCAGCTCTCGGGCGGCCAGCGCCAGCGTGTGGCCATGGGCCGGGCCCTGGCGCGCCAGCCGCAGCTCTTCTTGTTCGACGAACCGCTGTCCAACCTGGACGCCAAGCTGCGCGTGGAGATGCGCGCCGAGATCAAGCGCCTGCACCAGGCCAGCGGCATCACCAGCGTGTACGTGACGCATGACCAGGTCGAAGCCATGACCCTGGGTTCGCGCATCGCGGTGATGAAGGGCGGCGTGGTGCAGCAGCTGGGCACGCCCGACGAGATCTACAACCGCCCGGCCAATACCTACGTGGCCACCTTCATCGGCTCGCCCACCATGAACCTGCTGCGTGGCGCGGTCACGGGCGGGCAGTTTGGCATCCAGGGCGCGGCGTTGAACCTGGCACCTCCATCCCCCCCACAAAGCGGTTCCAACGAAGTGCTGCTGGGCGTGCGCCCTGAGCACCTGGTGATGCAGGAGACCGCCCCCTGGCGCGGGCGGGTCAGCGTGGTGGAGCCCACGGGCCCCGACACCTATGTGATGGTGGACACCGCCGCAGGCAGCGTCACGCTGCGCACCGATGCGCAGACCCGCGTGCAGCCCGGCGACGCCGTGGGCCTGGCGGTAGAGCCCGCCAACGCCCACTGGTTCGACGCCAAGTCCGAAGATCGATTGACAGGCTGAGCGGTTGGGAGCCCCGGCCCCTGGGTCGCAGCGAGAAGGGGCTTTGGTCTTTGCCTGAAGCGGTAATTCAGGTAAAAAGAGGCTCCAGCGCTTATCTATCAAGCGCCAGCAGCTATATAAATAATAGCGTTGGCGATCCGCAGGCCGCCGTCTGCCGCAGGGCAACGGGGGCGTGTGACCTTTGGTTTTCATATTTTTCCCATGCACCCTCAGCGCCTCCTTGCCGACATCGGCGGCACCAACATCCGACTGGCCTGGCAGAACGAACCGGGCGGCCCCTTGCATGACACGCGCGTGTTGCCCTGCGCGCAGTTCCCCACCGTGGATGCTGCGCTGGCGGCCTATCTGACAGAAGTGGGCGTACCCACCCCGCGCGAGGCTGCGTTTGGCATTGCCAACCCCGTCACGGGCGACGCCATCCGTATGACCAACCACAGCTGGAGCTTCTCGCAGCGCGCGGTGCGCGAGGCGTTTGGTTTTGAGCGCCTGGTGGTCATCAACGACTTCACCGCGCTGGCGCTGGCGCTGCCCCTGCTGACGCCCGACCTGCTGCGCCCCGTGGGCGGTGGAGAGGCCGTGCCGGGCGCCGCCATCGCGCTGCTGGGCCCGGGCACGGGCCTGGGCGTGTCGGGTCTGGTCTTCCCGCCGGGGTCCAGCAACGGTGTGCCGTTGTCGGGCGAGGGTGGGCACGTTTCGCTGGCCGCGCAGACGCAGCGCGAATTCGACGTGCTGGCCATCCTGCAAGAACGCTATGGCCATGTGTCCGCAGAGCGCGCGGTGTCGGGTGCGGGGCTGGTGGACCTGTACCACGCGCTGCGCAGGCTGGCCCAGCGCGGCGGCAAGGAGATCAGTTCGGCCGCCGAAGTGACCGAGCTGGCCCTGCAGTCCAACGACGCCTTGGCGCTGGAGGCGCTGGACCTGTTCTGCGGGTTTCTGGGCAGCGTGGCGGGTAACCTGGCCCTTACCCTGGGCGCGCGCGGCGGCGTGTTCATTGGCGGCGGCATGGTGCCGCGCCTGGGCACGTGGTTCGACAAATCCTCGTTCCGCGCACGGTTCGAGTCCAAGGGGCGCTTTCAGCCCTACCTCGCGTCCATCCCCTGCTGGATCATCGACCCGAGCGCCACGCCTGCGCTGTATGGCGCTTCGCGTGCGCTCGATATTGCCGGCTCTGAAGGATGAGCAGCGAAGTTGCCGCACCGCCCGCGCCGGGGCCTGCACTACAGGTCAGCGGTGTGCACCATGTGGCCATCATCGCCAGCGACTATGTCCGCTCGCGCCGCTTCTACACCGAGGTGCTCGGCCTGCGGGTGGTGCACGAAGTCTTTCGGGCGGAGCGGCAGTCGTACAAGCTGGACCTGCAGTTACCCGATGGAACGCAGGTGGAGCTTTTTTCCTTCCCCCATCCACCCGAGCGCCCGTCGTACCCCGAGGCCTGTGGCCTGCGCCATCTGGCGTTGCGCGTAGCCGATATGGAGGCCAGCGTGGGCACGCTGGTAGCGCACGGCGTGGCGGTGGAGCCGGTGCGGGTCGATCCGTTTACCGGCGCGTTGTTCACCTTTTTTGCCGACCCTGATGGGTTGCCGATCGAGCTGGTGGAAGAAGTCCGGGCGCGTTAAGCGGCACATTGCCGCGAGGCTGTGCGGCGCCTTGACCAGGCGCCGCGGGTGCGGACCTGCCCCCCTGAGATGCCGTCCTATTGCAACCACGCCTTGACGCGCGCCGACAGCGCCTCGGTGCTGATGCCGTAGCGGTCGTGCAATGTGGGCAAGGCGCCCGCATCGAGGTAGGCATCGGGCAGCCCCGCCAGGCGGAACCGTGTGGGCTGCACACCGTTTTGCAGCAGTGCGCTGGCCACGGCTTCACCCAGGCCGCCGACCACTGAGTGGTTCTCGGCCACCACCACCAGGCGCGGCTTGCGCTGCACCTCGGCCAGGATGGTCGCAACATCGAGTGGCTTGATGGTGGGGCAGTGCAGCACGCCCACGCCGATGCGGTCGGCCTGCAGCGCCTTGGCCACCTCCAGCGCGCGCATGGTCAGGAAGCCGTTGGAGATGATGAGCACCTCGTCGCCATCCACCAGGCGCTTGGCTTTGCCCAGTTCGAACTGGTAGTCGTACTCGTCCAGCACCAGAGGCACGTTGCCGCGCAGCAGGCGCATGTAGACGGGGCCGTTGTGGGCGGCCATCTGCGGCACGGCCTGCTCGATGTCGAGCGCATCGCAGGGGTCGATGATGGTCAGGCCCGGGATGCCACGCATCATGGCCAGGTCTTCGGTGGCCTGGTGGCTGGGGCCGTAGCCGGTGGTCAGGCCGGGCAGCGCGCAGCACATCTTCACGTTCAGGTTTTCTTCGGCGATCACCTGGTGAATGAAGTCGTACGCACGGCGCGTGCCGAACACGGCATAGGTGGTGGCAAAGGGAATCAGCCCTTCCTTGGCCATGCCGCCCGCCGCGCCCATCAGCAGCTGCTCGGCCATGCCCATCTGGTAGAAGCGCTCGGGGTAGGCCTGCGCAAACAGGTGCAGGTCGGTGTACTTGGCCAGGTCTGCGGTCATGCCCACGATCTCAGGGCGGGTGGCGGCCAGTTCGACCAGGGCCTTGCCAAACGGTGCGGCCTTGACGCGCTGCCCCTCACCCGCGATGGAGGCGATCATGGCGGAGGTGGTCAGGCGCGGTTTTTTCTCGGCGACGGTGTTCATACGGCGGCTCCTTCGGGTGCGTTCTGGTCGAGGATGGCGAGGGCCTGCTGCCACTCGGGCGGATCGACGCGGATGAAGTGGTTCTTGTCGCGCGTCTCCAGGAAGGGCACGCCCTTGCCCATGAGCGTGTTGAACAGGATCACGCGCGGCTTGGCTTCTTTCAGGTGGCGCGCGGTGTCGAAAGCGGCCAGCACGGCGGCCAAGTCGTTGCCGTCCACGCGCTGCACGTGCCAGCCGAACGCGGCCCACTTGTCGGCCAGCGGCTCGAAGCCCAGCACTTTGCTGCTGGGGCCGTCAGCTTGCTGGTTGTTGATGTCCACCAGGCAGATCAGGTTGTCGAGCTGGTGGTGGGCGGCCGACATGGCGGCCTCCCAGGTCGAGCCTTCGTCCAGCTCGCCGTCGCTCATAGAGTTGTAGACGAACGCGGGGTTCTTTTTCTGCTTCAGGCCCAGTGCCATGCCCACACCGATCACCAGGCCTTGGCCCAGCGAGCCACCCGAGATTTCCATGCCTGGCGTGTACGTGGCCATGCCGCTCATGGGCAGGCGGCTGTCGTCGCTGCCGTAGGTTTCGAGTTCGTCCTGCGGGATCACGCCCGCTTCGATCAGCGCCGCGTAGTGCGCGATGGCGTAGTGGCCGTGCGACAGCAGGAAGCGGTCGCGGCCCTCCCATTCAGGGTTCTGCGGCTGCAGGTGGAGGGCATGGCCGTAAGCCACGGCCAGCACGTCGGCCCAGCCCAGGGCCTGGCCGATGTAGCCCTGGCCCTGAACCTCACCCATGCGAACGGCGTAGCGGCGGATGCGATGGGCGCACCGGGCCAGCGCCTGCAGTTTGTCTGCGGCGGAAGTCATGGAGTTCTCCTGTGTGAAAGCGGGGGAAGAAAAGCGTTTAGCGAAGGATCGAGGCGGGCACGTAAGACACCAGCGCCAGCACCAGTAAGGCCACGAAGTAAAACGGCCCCAGCTCGCGCACCGTCTGGCCCACCTTGACCTTGGCCAGTGCACTGGTGATGAACAGCGTGGTGCCCACCGGCGGGGTGTAGAGGCCCACAGCCAGGTTGACCACCATCATGATTCCCAGCTGCACCGGGTCCATGCCAATGCTCTGGGCCAGGGGCAGGAACACCGGGGTCAGCAGCAGCACAGCGGCTGGCAGGTCGATGAACATACCGATGAACAGCATCAGCAGGTTCATGATCAGGATCACGATCCAGCCCTGGCTCACGTTCTGCTGGATCCAGTGGGCCACGCCCGTGGGCATCTGGTCGTAGGTGAGCAGCCAGCCGATGGCGGCGGACGCCATGATCACCAGCAGCACCACACCGGTGGCGAGGCCAGCGGACACCACGGCGTCGTTCAGGCGCTTGAACGAGAGGTCGCGGTACACCACCACCGACACGACCCCGGCGTACAGCGTGGACAGCACGGCCACCTCGGTCGGCGTTGCAATGCCAAAGCGCAGGAACAGCACGATCAGCACCGGCAGCAGCAGCGCGGGTGACGAGTACAGAAGGTGCACGCGGAATACGCGCCAGTCGATGGGCGTGAGATCCCGGGGGAAGTTGCGGCGCTTGCCGACCCACCAGCACATGAACATAAAGCCGCCGCACATCAGCATGCCGGGCAAGATGCCCGCGACAAACAGTGCCGCAATGGAGGCATTGGCCGTCAGCGCGAACAGGATCATCGGGATCGAGGGCGGGATCAGGATGTCAATGGTGGCGGCTGCGGCCAACGTGGCCGCTGAGAAGGCAGGCGGATAGCCCAGGCGCTTGTGCCAGGGAATCAGCAGCGAGCCGATGGCCGAGGCGTCGGCCACGGCCGAGCCCGACACACCGCCGAACAGCGTGGACGACAGCACGCCCACCTGCGCAGGCCCACCGTGAAAGCGGCCGATCAGCGTGCTGAGCACGCCCACCAGCGCGGCCCCGAGGCGACCGCCCATCATGAGCGAGCCGGTGAGCATGAAGAACGGGATCGCGATCAGCGGAAAGCTCTGCACCTGCGCCACCATCTGCTGCACCAGCAGGTCAAGCGGCACGCGGTCGGAGGTGGCGGCTGCGGCCATGGCCGCGACCAGCAGCGCATGGGCGATGGGCATGGCCAGCACGGCCGCACCGAGAAAGACGAAAAGAATGAGGGCGCTCATGGTGAGATCCTTGGCGTGGGTGGCGGGGCCTACCAGTGCGCCTCGGGCACGGCGGTCTCAGCATTGGGGGCACTGGGCACCGGCGGCGTGGCCCACGCATTCCAGGCCGACTTGAGTGCCAGCAGCGCCAGCATCACCAGCCCACCCATCACGCAGCCGTAGGTCAGCGACCCGGGCACCTGCAAGATGGGCGACTTCTCGTCGTGCACGATCTCCAGCATCTGGTACGTGGCCCGGGCAAGCGTGCCGTACAGCGCAGCCACCACCAGCCAGCTGCCAATGGACGCCCAGCGGCGCAGCGCGGGGGGCACAGCGTCCATCAGAAAGCTGGTGGTGATGTGGGCGCCGTGCGCAGCCGCCAGCACCACACCGGACATGACCTGCCAAGGGAATAGCAGCTCTGGCACCTCATTGGCCCATTGCAGGCTGGTGCCGGTGGCGTAGCGCAACACGGTGTTGGCCACCAGGATGATGAAGATGACGGACGTGCTGATCCACAGCAGCACTCGGCACACGCCGACAACGGCCCATTCGATGAAGTTCATCGGGAGACTCCTTTGGCTGCAAGGGCCGGGGCCCATGCAGCGGCTTCGGGGAAATGAGGACAGGCGCAGCAGCGGCCAGAACAATCAGCGCGCGGCGGCGATGACTTTCTTGAGGTAGGGTCCGATGGGCGTGGTCAGCCACTTGGCGTCCACCGCAGACGTGGCCTTGGCAAACGCGGCCTTGTCCACCGTGGTCACCTGCACGCCCTTGGCCTTGAGGTCGTCCAACAGCTTGTCGTCGGCCTCTTGCGACATCTTGCGCTGCAGCGCCGTGGCTTCGGCAGCGGCCTCGGTCACGGCCTTGCGGTCGGCGTCGGACAGGCGGTCCCAGGTGCGCTTGCTCATCAGGAACGGCGTCATCTGGAACATGTGGCTCGTCAGGGCCAGGTGCTTTTGCACTTCGTAGAGCTTGCTCGCATGGATGTTGACCAGCGGGTTCTCCTGCCCATCGACCACACCCTGCTGCAGCGCGACGTACAGCTCGGCAAACTTGATCTGCTGCGCCTCGGCGCCCAGCGCCTGCATGATGTCCACCAGCACCGCGTCGGGCGGAGTGCGCATCTTCAGGCCCTTCATGTCTTCGACCTTGGTGATGGGCCGCTTGCTGTTGGTCATGTGGCGGATGCCGTTGTCCCAATAGCCCAGCACCACCATGCCCTTCTCTGCGGATTTTTGCGCCAGCTCCTGGCCCAGCGGGCCGTCCAGCAGCTTGAAGGCCTGCGCGGGAGTGGAGAACATGAACGGCATGCCGTAGGCGGCGTACTCGGGCACGGCCACCGACACGGCGCCTTGCGAGTTCGCCGTCATGTCCAGCGCGCCGGTACGCACGGCCGTGACCATGGCAGCGTCGTCGCCCAACTGGGCGGAGGGCGCCACCTGCACTTCGATGCGACCCGCCGTCTTGGCCTTGAGGGTTTCGGCGAACTTGACGGCGGCCTCGTGGCGCGGATTGCCGGGCGCGGCGCCATGGCCCAGCGTGAGCTTCATGGTTTGCGCCTGCGCGAGCCCGGGCAGTGCCACCGCCAAGGCAGCGGCTGCCAACAGGGTGCGGGTGAAGGTTTTGCGTTGCATGGTTTGTCTCCTGGTTTATGTTTGTTGACAGGTCGTGAGGGCGGTCAGTGAATGAGCATGCCGCCGTTCACGTCCAGCGTGATACCGGTGCAGTAGGTGGATAGCGGGCTGGCGAGAAACACGCAGGCTCCGGCAATGTCATCGGCCCGGCCCAGGCGGGCGAGCGGAATCGTCTCTGCAATCTCCGCCTTCTTCTCTTCGGTCAGCTTGCCCTTGATGATGTCCGTGCCGATCAGGCCGGGCGTGATGCAGTTGACGCGAATGTTCTCAGGACCAAACTCGCGGGCCATGGCGCGGGCCAGGCCCAGCACACCTGCCTTGGCGGCCGAGTAGTGGGGCCCGCCCAGAATGCCGCCGCCGCGCTGGGCCGACACCGACGAGATGCAGATGATGGAGCCACTTTGCTGCGCGCGCAGCGTGGGCAGCACAGCCTGTGACATGTACAGCGTGCCACGCAGGCTGACGTTGAGAATGCGGTCGTAGTCGGCGCCGGTGATCTCCAGCGTCTTGACGGGCTGGGTGATGCCCGCGTTGTTGACCAGCGTGTCGATGCGGCCGAAATGGGCGCGCACTTGGGCCGCCGCCGCTTCGCACGACGCCTTGTCCGTCACATCGGCTACCAGGCCCAGATGACCCTCGCCCAGCCGAGCGGCGGCGCCCGCTGGGTCGGCATCTTCGAGGTCGAGGATCGCGACCTTGGCCCCTTGCTCGGCCATCAAACGGGCGGTGGCAAACCCGAGGCCATTGATACCCGCCCCTCCGGTAATGATGGCAACCTGGTTCTTGAGCAGCATGTGTCTTGTCTCCTGTGGTGTGAAGGCGTCAGGAGACGCGGACGCTGCCCGAGGGACGGCTGTCAACGCGATGTCTCCTGTTCTGGGAGCCGATTCTCAAAGCCGCTCAAGATGATGACAAGCGATGAATCATCAGCGTAAGATGACATTCCGTCATCTAACGTCAGGGTTCACCCCATGCCCACCTTGCCGCCCATTGCCAACCTGCAGGCCTTCGAGGCCGTGGCGCGCCGCCGCAGCTTTGCGCTGGCAGCGGCGGAGTTGAACCTCACGGCGTCGGCCATCAGCCACCAGGTTTCCAGACTGGAGGCCCAACTGGACATTCGCCTGTTCGAGCGCAGTGCCCACGGGGTGCGCCTGAGCCCTGCGGGCGAGCACTACCTGATGCATGTGGGCTCCGCGCTCAACGCCATTGCCACGGCCACGGACGATTTGCGGCATGGCATCCGCAACAGCCTGTATGTGCACTCGGCACCCAGCATTGCCAGTCTGTGGCTCATGCCGCGCCTGCACCACTTTGCGCAGGCCTACCCGGAGATATCGCTCAATCTCTCGGCCGCTCACACACCCAGCGATTTCGCGCTTGGCCAGGCCGACATCGACATCCGCTACGGCATTCCGCAGTGGGGCGATCTGGTGGTGGAGCCGTTGTTTGAGGAGGCGATCGTGCCGCTCGCCAGCCCGGCCTTCATCAAGGCGCACAAGCTCAAGCGTGCCGAGCAGCTGCTGGACCTGCCGTTGATCCAGAGCAACGTGAGCATCGTGCAGTGGTCCGACTGGTTTGGCCGGTTCACCAAACTGCGGGCGCCCGACCGTTTCTCCCTGCGGTTTGACCGCGCCCAGATGTCGCTGGATGCTGCCACGCAGGGCCTGGGCGTGGCGCTAGAGAGCGCCGTCAACGCAGGCGGTCACCTAGCCGATGGCAGGCTGAAGGCTCCGTTCGGCATGGAGCAGGCCGTGCGGGTGAAGGCGCATTTCGCGGTGTATCCAGAGCGGCACGCCAAGCGCCCGGCGGTGGAGGCGTTTCTGTCGTGGCTGCACAGCGAGGCTGCGCAGACCTAAAGGCCCAGCAACCAGGACTGCGATGGTCTGCAGCCCCGGTGGCGAGGCTCTCACATCTCCTCGCTCCAGCAATACCCATCCCTCGCAATCATCGCGCTGGCCGAGCTAGGCCCCCAACTGCCCGCCGTGTACGGGCGCGGCCCCACGGGGTCGTTCTTCCAGTGCTGCAGGATGGGCTCGACCCAGCGCCAGGCTTCTTCCTGCTCGTCGCTGCGCACGAACAGGTTCAGGCGGCCCGCAATCACGTCGAGCAGCAGGCGTTCGTAGGCGCCCACGCGCTCGGTGCCAAAACGCTGGTCAAAGTCCAGGTTCAGGTGCACCTGCGACAGCGCAGGTTCTGTTTGGTGCTGGGCCGCGCCTTGGGCCAGCAGGTGCAGCTCCAGCCCGTCCTTGGGCTGCAAGTTGATCACCAGGCGGTTGGCCGCGCCCACCGGGGTCTTGAAGATGGGGTGCGGAACGGGGCGGAAGTTGACGACGATGTGCGCGTCGCGCCCGGCGAGGCGCTTGCCGGTGCGGATGTAGAACGGCACTCCGGCCCAGCGCCAGTTGCTGATCTCGGTGCGCAGCGCGACAAAGGTTTCGGTGGTGCTGCCGGGGGCCACGCCTTTTTCCTGCGCGTAGCCGGGCACTTGCGCGCCGTGCACGTTGCCCGCCGCATACTGACCGCGAATCACGTGCTGGCCGATGGTCTCCATGCTCCAGGGCTTGAGCGACTGCAGCACCTTGAGCTTTTCATCGCGGATGGCGTTGGCGCTGGAGTTGATGGGCGGCTCCATCCCAATCGCGCACAGCAGTTGCAGCGCGTGGTTCTGCACCATGTCACGCAGGGCGCCGGTCTGGTCATAGAACGCGCCGCGCGTTTCCACGCCCAGTTCTTCGGCAATGGTGATCTGGATGTTGGCAATGGTTTCGCGCCGCCACAGGGGCTCGAACAGTGCGTTGCCAAAGCGCATGGCAAACAGGTTCTGCACCGAGGGCTTGCCCAGGTAGTGGTCGATGCGAAAGACCTGCTCTTCCTTGAGCACGCGGCGCAGCGTGTCGTTGATGGCCTGGTTCGATTGGAGGTCGTGGCCCAGCGGTTTTTCCAGCACCACGCGGGTGGTGGGGCCGTTCAGGCCCACGGCGGCGATCTGCTCGCACACGTTGGTGAACAGGCTGGGCGCGGTGGCCACATACATCACCACCGAGTCGGCGCCGCGTTCATGCAGCATGGCAGCCAGCTTGGTGTAGTCCTCGGTTTTGGACAGATCCATGCGCAGGTAGTGCAGCAGCGCGCCAAAGCGTTCGAACTCGTCCGGGGTGGGGCGCTTGGCCAGTTCCACGCTGTCAAACCGCGCCTTTATCAGGCTGCGGTATTGTTCGTGGCTCAGCTCGTCACGCGCCACGGCAATGATGCGCCCCCCCTCGGGCAGCGTTCCGTGCCGGAACGCCTGAAACAATGCGGGCATGAGCTTGCGCCAGGCCAGGTCACCTGTTCCACCAAACAGGACAAGGTCAAAACTCATGGGGTCTCCGTATCAGGGTGTTGTTGTGCGTCTGCGGCTGGAAATTGTAATCTCGTTACATCGAATTGTGTAGCTGTAGAGGCTGTAAAACGTTTTTTGACAGTTTGTGCGCAGAAATTATTAGATAAATTGTGTAATCAAGTTACTATCTCGCCGGTTTTCACCTCCCCACATCCTGAATCCACCATGTCCTCCCTCCGTTGCGACCAAACTCCGCAGTGGCCTCAGTTGCAGGCCGCGTTCTCCGCAGATGGCAGCCGTCTGGACCTGCGGAAGGCCTTTGCCAGCGATGCGCAGCGCTTTGAGCACTTCAGCCAGCATGCGCCCGAGGTGTTTGCGGACCTTTCCAAGAACCTGTGGGACGCCACCACCGAAGCTCTGCTGCTAGACATGGCCCGTGCCAGTGGACTCACCCGGCACCGCGACGCCATGTTCGGCGGCCAGCCCATCAACAGCACCGAAGGCCGCGCCGTGCTGCACACGCTGCTGCGCCGCCCCCGGGGCCTGGCGTTGCCCGGCGACGGGCCAGACATTGCACACAAGCTGGCCCAGGTGCACACCACGCTGGATGCCATGCTGGCCTATGCCGACACGGTGCGTGCTCATGAGTCCATCACCGATGTGGTGAACATCGGCATCGGCGGCTCGGACCTGGGCCCGCACATGGCCGTGCTGGCGCTGGAGCAGTTCCGCGCACCGGGCAAGCGGCTGCACTTTGTCTCCAACGTGGACGGGCATGAGCTGCACACCACACTGCGCACGCTCAAGCCCGAGAGCACGCTGTTCCTCATCGCCTCCAAGACCTTCACCACGGCAGAGACCATGACCAACGCGCGCTCGGCGCTGGCCTGGTTTGCAGCGCAAGGCGGTCAGGATGTGGGGCGTCACTTTGCAGCACTGACCACCAATGTCGATGCCGCGCAGGCGCTGGGCATCACCACCACCTTCGGCTTCTGGGACTGGGTGGGCGGGCGCTATTCGCTCTGGTCGGCCATTGGCCTGCCGATCGCGATTGCGATTGGCTCGGCAGGCTTTCGCGATCTGCTGGCCGGTGCCCATGCCATGGACGAGCATTTCCGCACAGCGCCGCTGGCGCAGAACCTGCCGGTGCGGCTGGGCCTGCTGGACATCTGGTACCGCAACTTCCATGGCTTCACCAGCCGCTGCATTGCGCCCTACCATGCCGCATTGCGCCGCCTGCCGGCCTATCTGCAGCAACTGGAGATGGAGAGCAACGGCAAGCGCGTGGGGCTGGACGGCCAGCCGCTGCCCTATGCCACGTCGCCCGTGCTGTGGGGCGAGCCGGGCACCAACGGCCAACACGCGTTCTTCCAGATGCTGCATCAGGGCACCGACGTGCTGCCGCTGGAACTCATCGCCGTGCGCCAGCCCACCCACCCACTGGAGGGCCACCACAACAAGCTGCTGGCCAATGCCCTGGCGCAGGCCCAGGCGCTGATGGTGGGCAAGGAAGGGGAAGATGGGCACCGCCACTTCCCGGGCAACCGGCCCAGCACCTTCTTGCTGCTGGATGCGCTCACCCCCGCATCGCTGGGCGCGCTGATTGCGCTGCAGGAACACCGCGTGTTCGTGAGCGGCAGCCTGTGGGGCATCAACAGCTTCGACCAATGGGGCGTGGAACTGGGCAAGGTGCTGGCCAAGGACATTGAGGCGCGGCTGGCCAGTGGCGACGCTGCGGGGCTGGATGGCTCCACCGCCGGGCTGCTTGCCCAGCTGCGCACCGGCGTCTGAAGAAGATCCGTGGCCACCGCCGTGAGGCGGCGCGACCACGGGCAGTGGCGATTTTTCGAGGAGACACCATGACTGCACCCCGGCCGAATTACCGCTCTGCCGACTTTCTGCGCGCGCACATCCGCCAGACCATGGCGTTCTACGACCCCGTGGCCACCGACGCGAGCGGCGGGCAGTACCACTTCTTCCTGGATGACGGCACGGTGTACGACACGCGCACCCGCCACTTGGTCAGCGCTACCCGTTTTGTGGTCACGCACGCCATGCTGTACCGCACCACGGGCGAGCAGCGCTACCAGGCCGGCATGTTGCACGCGCTGCAGTTTCTGCGCACCGCGTTCCTCGACCCCGCCACGGGCGGCTACGCCTGGCTGATCGACTGGAATGAAGGGCGAGCCACCGTACAAGACGCCACGCGCCACTGCTACGGCATGGCCTTTGTGATGCTGGCCTACGCCCGCGCCTTTGAAGCCGGAGTGCCCGAAGCCCGCCAGTGGCTGGCCCAGGCTTTTGACACCGCCGAACAGCACTTCTGGCAACCCCCCGCAGGCTTGTATGCCGACGAGGCCAGTCCTGATTGGCAGCTCACAGGCTACCGGGGCCAGAACGCCAACATGCACGCCTGCGAGGCCTTGATCTCTGCCTTCCGCGCCACGGGCGAGCGCCGCTACATCGAGCGTGCCGAGCAGCTGGCGCAAGGCATCTGCCAGCGGCAGGCGGCGTTATCCAGCCCTGCCAGCGCCCCGGCTGCCGAAGGCTGGGTGTGGGAGCATTTCCACGCCGACTGGTCGGTGGACTGGGACTACAACCGCCACGACCGCAGCAACATCTTCCGCCCCTGGGGCTACCAGATCGGCCACCAGACGGAGTGGGCCAAGCTGCTGCTGCAACTCGACGCCTTGCTGCCCGCCGACTGGCACCTGCCCTGCGCACAGCGTTTGTTTGACGCCGCCGTGCATCGCGGCTGGGATGCCGAGCACGGCGGTCTGTACTACGGCATGGCCCCCGACGGCAGTATTTGCGATGACGGCAAATACCACTGGGTGCAGGCCGAAAGCCTGGCCGCTGCTGCCGTGCTGGCTGCGCGAACAGGCGACGAACGCTACTGGCAGTGGTACCACCGCATCTGGGCCTACTGCTGGGCCCACTTTGTGGACCACGACCACGGCGCGTGGTTTCGCATCCTGCACCGCGACAACCGCAACACCACCCGCGAGAAGAGCAATGCGGGGAAGGTGGACTATCACAACATGGGGGCGTGTTATGACGTGTTGGGGGTGGTGGAGGGGTGTGAGTAAGAATGATGGCTATCGGCCAATTGCGTACAAGGGAGTCACAAGTGTCACTCGAATGGAAACACTCTACTGATGGGATTGACTGGGAAGAACTTTCTGCCCTTTATCGGGCCGCCCCTCTGGGCGAGAAGAGCCCGCTTCATCTGCAGAAGGTCTTCTCAAACAGCATGTTCAAGTGTTTCGTCTACGAGAATGCGAAGCTTGTAGCGGTGGGGCGTGCGCTCGCAGATGGTGCAGATTGCTCGTACATCTGCGACATTGCGGTATCGCCTAGTCATCAAGGTACAGGCCTCGGCAAACAGGTTGTCAGCAACTTGATGGAAAAGTCATGCGGACACAAGAAAATCATCTTGTATGCAGTTCCTGGCAAAGAGCCTTTCTATAGGAAGTTTGGCTTCTTGCGAATGAAGACTGCCATGGCCATTTTTGACAATCAGAAGCAGCAAGTTGAGAAGGGCTACCTCAGTGAAGCCTAGTTCTTCTGTCGTGAGGATAAGCGTAGGTGATAGGTGCCAACCTTCAGGGACGCCAAACGTCTGCAATCCGCCTTGAACCGCCCAGCGTCCTCAGCACATGAAGAGGTTCACCGGCAGTCCCGCAGCCTCCACCCGCACGCTGAACAGCGACCCCGCCGGAACCTCTGCCTCCTGCTCCTCCACCGGCCGCCCCACCCTTGCCGACGTAATGAACAACGTCCGCAGATCCTCCCCCCCAAAACACACCATGGTCGGGCACTGCACTGGCACTGCAATGCGCTGCAGCACCTCACCCGATGGCGAGAGTTGCAACACACAAGCGCCTTCGTACATCGCCACCCAGTAGTTGCTTTCCACATCCACCGCCGCGCCATCGGGCCTGCCGCCGTAAGGCTGGCCTTCCACCTTGCGGTCAAACTGCACCCAGGGGCGGCGGTTCGTGATCTCACCCGTGGCCACGTCAAAGTCAAACCGGTCAATGCGGTGCTCGGGCGTGTTGGACCAGTACAGCGTGCGGTTGTCGGGGCTGAAGGCCAGGCCGTTGGCGGTGAAGTTGTTGGCTGCCATCTGGCGCACGCTGTAGCCCGTGGCACTGGCCGCGTCGGCCTGCAGGCACCACAGCGCGGCATCCGGCGCGGTGCGAGGGCTGATGACCGAGCCCGCCCAGAACCGGCCTGCGGTGTCGCACCGGCCATCATTCAGGCGCAGCACAGCGGTGTCGTGCTGATCAGGTGGCAGCAGGGCCAGGCAGATGAGGGCGGTGGTGTCGGCACTGTCCTTCGCCGTATCCAGAAGGTAGAAACCGTTTCGTAACCCGATTACCAATCGCCCGCCCGCTGCAGGCGCGCAGCAGCCGGGCTCACTGGGCATGCGCCATTGCCGGTGGCGACCGCTTTCAGGATGCCATGCGTGTACTGCTTGTCCCTGAATGTCACACCAGTAAAGGGATTTTTCCGTGGGGTGCCAGAAGGGTGATTCGCCCAGTTCGGAGGGCGGCAGGGGCAGGGTTTGCAGGGACATGGGTTGAAGTGGGGTGGTTATCGAGTTACATTCTAGGGCCTCAGACAACGGGCTCCGGCGCCACGCACGGGGTCCTGCCACCCACCGATGGAGACTTCCATGCACCCAGTTGTAGCGCGCGTGACCGAGCGCATTGTCCAGCGCAGCGCAGACACCCGCGGCGCTTACCTCGCAGGCATCGACGCCATGATCGCCCGCAAGCCCGCACAAGACCGCATGGGCTGTGCCAATCTGGCCCATGCCTATGCGGCACTTCCGGGCTCTGACAAGTTCAAGGTTACGGTCGAAAAAGCGCCCAACATTGGCGTGGTCACGGCCTACAACGACATGCTGTCGGCCCACCAGCCGTACCAGAGTTACCCCGCTGTTTTGCGCGACGAAGCTGTACAGCACGGCGCGACGGTGCAGGTTGCAGGCGGTGTGCCCGCCATGTGCGATGGCGTCACGCAGGGCACGCCCGGCATGGAGCTGTCGCTGTTCTCCCGCGATGCCATTGCCATGGCTACTGCGGTAGCGCTGTCCCATGATGTGTTCGATGGCGCACTGCTGCTGGGCGTGTGCGACAAGATCGTGCCCGGCCTTTTGATCGGTGCGCTGCACTACGGGCACCTGCCCTGCGTGTTTGTGCCCGCAGGCCCCATGGGCACGGGCCTGTCGAACAAGGACAAATCCAAGGTGCGCGAACAGTACGCGCAGGGCCTCGTGGGGCGTGATGAATTGCTCAAGGCCGAATCGGCCGCGTACCACAGCCCCGGCACCTGCACGTTCTACGGTACGGCCAACAGCAACCAGATGCTGCTGGAAGCCATGGGCTTGCACGTGCCTGGCGCGGCCTTTGCACCGCCCGGCACTGAAGAGCGCGAAGCCTTCACGCGGCAGGCCGTGCGCACGGTGCTCGACATCGGCAAGCGCGGTGCGCGCTTCACGCCCATCGGACGCGTGGTGGACGAGCGCTGCATCGTCAATGCCATGGTGGCCTTGCTGGCCACGGGCGGCTCCACCAACCATCTGATCCACTGGGTGGCCATTGCGCGCAGCGCGGGCATCCTGATCGACTGGTCGGACTTTGACGAGCTGTCTTCCGCCGTGCCGCTACTGGCCCGCGTGTACCCCAATGGCGATGCCGACGTGAACCAGTTCCAGGCCGCAGGTGGCCCCGCGTGGATCCTGCGCGAGCTGCTGGCCGGCGGCTTCATGCACCCCGATGTGATGAGCGTGAACACCGGCGGCATTGCCGCAGGCGGGCAGGGCGCTCCGGCGGTGTCGGGCGATGAAACCGTGTTGCGCCCCGTGACCCGGCCGTTCTCGCCCACCGGCGGGTTGCGCCTGCTGCAAGGGCGCCTGGGTCGCGCGGTGATCAAGGTGTCGGCCGTGCCCGAAGACCGCCACATCATCGAAGCGCCTGCGCGCGTGTTCGATTCGCAAGAGGCTTTGCTCGCCGCCTTTGCTGCGGGCGAGGTGCAGCAGGACATGGTGGCCGTGGTGCGCTTTCAGGGCCCGCAGGCCAATGGCATGCCCGAGCTGCACAAGCTCACCCCTCCGCTGGCCGTGCTGCAGAACCAGGGCTTCAAAGTGGCGCTGGTCACCGACGGCCGCATGAGCGGCGCATCGGGCAAGGTGCCCGCCGCCATCCACGTCACGCCCGAGGCACTGGCCGGTGGCCCGCTGGCCAAGGTGCTGGACGGCGACATCGTGCGGGTGGACGCCGTTGCCGGCACGCTGGATGTGCTGGTCGATGAAGCCACCTGGGCGGCACGCCCCTTGGCGCCTTACACCGCCCCTCCCGCGACCGGCTTTGGCCGTGAGCTCTTCACCAACTTTCGCCGCCACGCTGGCGGCGCCGAACAAGGAGCCTGCACATGGTTGTAGCAGGATGCACCCCCTGAGTCGCTGCGCGCCTTCACCCTCTCTCGCTGCGCGGGAGGGGGACGCACCCAGTGGCCTGGCGAAGCCAGTTCCACGGGTGCACTGGTATGGGCCGCGCCCCTGTCATACGCCGCGTGCGGCATCCAACATCAAGGAGTATTTCCATGAATCCCATTGACATCGCCAGCCATGGCCCCGTCATCCCCGTCATCGTGATCGACCGCGTGGAAGACGCGCTGCCCCTGGCCGAGGCGCTGCTGGCCGGTGGCGTGAAGGTGCTGGAAGTCACACTGCGCACCGCTGCTGGCCTGCCCGCCATCGAAGCCATTGCGCGCAATTTGCCCGAGGCCGTGGTGGGCGTGGGCACGGTGCTCAACGCCGACGATGCGCGCCGCGCGAGCGAGGCCGGTGCACGTTTTGCGGTGAGTCCTGGCTACACCTCCGAAGTGGGCGGCGCCTGCAAGGGCCTGAATTTGCCGCTTCTGCCCGGTGTGGCCACGTCCAGCGAAATCATGGCCGCGCTGGCCGATGGGTTCTCGTTCCTCAAGCTCTTCCCGGCCGAGGCCGCGGGCGGCATCCCTCTGCTCAAGGCCTGGGCCAGTCCGTTTGGCCAGGTCAGCTTTTGCCCCACGGGTGGCATCAGCCTGGCCACTGCGCCCAACTACTTGGCGCTGCCCAATGTGCGCTGCGTGGGCGGTTCGTGGCTGACGCCCGCCGACGCCGTGCGTGCGGGCGACTGGGCGCGCATCACCCAGCTGGCGCGCGAGACGCATGCGCTGCGCAAGGCCGTTTGAGTTTTCCAGGATCTGAGGCGAAAAAATGGCTCTAGCGCTTGTCCTGTAAGCGCTGATAGCTATAAGAATAGAAGCATCCGTCGTTCCCTGGTCCGCCTGCAGAGTGAGGTGCAGTCGGTGGGGTGACTGGGCGTGTGGACTTGCTGCCCTGCGCGCCCCTATCATGGCGCGGGGCTTGGCCCTGCCACAACGGCTTTACGTTTCAAAGAGAGGGAGTTCAGTATGGATTTTGTTTCGGCTATCAAAAGCTGCCTGGGGCAGTACGCGGGTTTCTCGGGCCGCGCCGTGCGCTCCGAGTTCTGGTGGTTTTTCCTGTTCCAGATCATCGTCATGGTGATCGCCAGCTTCCTGGGTGACGTGGTCTCCGGCATCGTCTCCATTGCACTGCTGCTGCCCGCATTCGCCGTGGGCGCGAGGCGACTGCACGACATTGGCCGCTCGGGCTGGTGGCAACTGCTGACGCTGACCGGCATCGGCGTGCTGCTGCTGATCTACTGGTGGGTGCAGCCCAGCGAGGGCTGATCTTTGCGACGCCGCTGCGGGCTCTCTCTGAGTCCGCCCGCGCCAAGCCCGCTGGTCTTACGGTCAGCGGGCTTTTTTGTGGGGGTGTGGCGGGGGCTCCGGGGTACCAGAGAGGTACCGCAACCTTGTGCAGCCCGAATATTGGTCAAAAGTGGCTCTGGCGCTTTCTTGACAAGCGCAAATAGCTATAAAAATAGAAGCAATCTCACTGCGATCCGAGCGCAACTTGTTGCTGTTGTACGACATCTTCTGTCTGAAACGCGCACCTGTATGGTTTGATTTTTAGAATAGTAATCATTCTTATTTCTATTCTTGAAAATCATGAAACTCCAGCATCAGCGGACGGCAGTCTGCATTGGTATTGCGTTGGCTTTTGGAGGCGTCCCCGCCTGGGTCGCGGCCCAGGCCCAGGACGTGGGAGCCACCTTGTCCGAGGTGCGTGTGGACGCGAGCGCCGAGAAAGAATCGGCCACTGCGCCGGTGGTCGGCTACCGTGCCCGCAACGCGGCCACGGCCACCAAGACCGACACGCCCCTGGCCGAAACCCCCCAGTCCGTCACCGTGGTCACGCGCGACCAGATCGTGGACCAGGGCGCGACGACCTTCCAAGAGGCGCTGCTGTATGCCGCCGGGGTGCGCAGCGACGCCTATGGCCTGGACAGCCGCGCCGACAGTGTGCGGGTGCGCGGCAGCTCCCCCGACACGTACCTGGATGGTTTGCGCCAGAACTACAACTGGTACACCAGCACCACCCCCGCCGAACCCTACACGCTCGAGCGCATTGAAGTGCTGCGCGGCCCGTCGGGCATGCTGTTTGGCGCGGGCACGGTGGCGGGCGTGGTCAACATGGTCAGCAAGCGCCCGTTGCAGGAAGCGCAGCGCGAAGTGGGCGTGCAGCTGGGCAGCTGGAGCCGCAAGCAGCTGCAGGCCGACCTGACCGGCCCGCTCACGAAGGACGGCGAATGGTCGTACCGTCTTGTGGCCGTGGCGCGCGATGCGGACACGCAGACGGACCATGTGCAGAACGACCGGCGCCTGATCGCGCCATCGCTGGCCTGGCGCCCCAATGCCGCCACCTCGCTGGTCCTGCAGGCCCACTGGCAGCAGGACCGCACGGGCACCACGGCGCAGTTCCTGCCCTGGTCGGGCACGCTGTTGCCCAACCCCAATGGCCAGCTGCCCATCAACCGCTTCATCGGCGAGCAGGGCGACTATTACAACAGCGACCGCGAATCCATCGGCTACCTGTTCGAGCACCGCTTCAACGACGCATGGGCGGTGCGCCAGAACCTGCGCCTGGCACGCAATGAGAACCGCGGTGGCTACCACTATGCCGATTTCTTCACCATCCCGGGTGGCTGGGGCGCAGACCCTGTCAACCAGCGGCTGATTGACCGCGTCTACGGCAAGAACGTCACGCGCACCCGCATGGCGGCGGTGGACACCCACCTGCAGGGCAACCTCACCACCGGCGCCCTCAGCCACCAACTGCTGCTGGGTGTGGACTGGAACCGGCAGACCGAGAACAAGAACGAGGCCGACGATGCGTACAACACGCCCATCGATGCCTACGCCCCGGTGTACGGCAACGTTCTGAACCCGACGCTCATCGCACGGCCCGAGAATGTGCAGCGCCAAAGCGGCCTGTATGTGCAGGACCAGATGAAGTGGGGCAGCTGGATGTTCATCGCCGGCCTGCGCCACGACCGTGCTGTGAACAGCCTGGCGGGCCAGTCCGACGACCGCACCAGCGACACCACCAAACGCCTCGGTGTGATGTACCAGTTGGGGGGCGGCTGGACGCCCTACATCAGTTATGCCGAATCCTTCAGCCCTGTGAGCGGCACCAACGCCTCGGGCCAGCGCTTCAAGCCGCTGGAGGGCGAACAGATCGAGGTGGGCGTGAAATATGCCCCCTCAAGCGGCACCACCCAGTTCACGGCGGCGGTGTACGACCTCAAGGAAAAGAACCAGAAGGTGGCCGACCCGACCAACCCCGACAACTCGCTGCAGGTGGGCCAGACCCGCAACAAGGGCCTGGAGCTGGAATACAAGGCGCGCGTGGCCACGGCGTTTGACCTGACCGCTCACTACAACTACACGGACGTCGATCCGCTGCTGGAAAACCTGCCGCGCCACCAGGCGGCCGTGTGGGGCGTGTACCGGTTCTCCATTGGCGGCGTGCGCGGCTTCTCGGCCGGTGCGGGGTACCGCTGGCTGTCGTCGTTCCGCGACGGCACGGGGCCGAAGGTTCCGGCGGCCGGTGTGGTGGATGCGCTGCTAGCCTACGACAGCCAGGACTGGCGCTACGCGCTCAATATCAGCAACCTGGCCGACAAGAAGTACATGAGCACCTGTCTGGCGCGTGGTGACTGCTGGTGGGCGACACGGCGCAATGTGGTGCTGAGCGCGACCTACAGGTTCTGACCGACCCATCGGGGCGATCTGCTGCACCGGCGGCATTCACCCGTGGATGTCGGCCCGGCAAGGAAAAAACCCCGCAGGTTTTGCAACCTGCGGGGTTTCTTTTGGGGCTACCGGGCAGAACCTGGGTTCCACCCAGAGCGGCCGGCCATTACATGCCCATGCCGCCCATGCCGCCCATGCCACCCATGTCGGGCATGCCGCCGCCAGCACCGGCCTCGTCCTTGGGTGCTTCAGCAACCATGGCTTCGGTCGTCAGCAGCAGCGATGCTACGGAGGCAGCGTTTTGCAGGGCCGTACGGGTGACCTTCGTGGGGTCCAGAATGCCCAGTTCGAGCATGTCGCCGTAGGTGTCGTTCGAGGCATTGAAGCCGTAGTTGCCCTTGCCGGCCAACACAGCGTTCACCACCACCGAGGCTTCGCCACCAGCGTTGTTCACGATTTCGCGCAGAGGCGCTTCGATGGCCTTGAGCACCAGCTTGATGCCGGCTTCCTGGTCAGCGTTGTCGCCCTTGACCGAGTCGCCCACAGCTTGCTTGGCACGCAGCAGGGCCACGCCACCACCGGCCACAACGCCTTCTTCCACAGCGGCACGGGTAGCGTGCAGTGCGTCTTCCACGCGGGCCTTCTTTTCCTTCATTTCGACTTCGGTGGCAGCGCCGACCTTGATCACGGCCACGCCGCCAGCCAGCTTGGCCACGCGCTCTTGCAGCTTTTCGCGGTCGTAGTCGGACGTGGCTTCTTCGATCTGCACGCGCACTTGCTTGACGCGGGCTTCGATGTCAGCAGCAGCACCGGCGCCGTCGATGATGATGGTGTTTTCCTTGCCCACTTCGATGCGCTTGGCTTGACCCAGGTCGGCCAGCGTCACCTTTTCGAGCGTCAGGCCCACTTCTTCAGCGATGACCTTGCCGCCCGTCAGGATGGCGATGTCTTCCAGCATGGCCTTGCGACGGTCGCCAAAGCCTGGAGCCTTCACAGCCACAACCTTCAGGATGCCGCGGATCGTGTTGACCACCAGCGTAGCCAGGGCTTCGCCTTCGACTTCTTCGGCAATGATCAGCAGGGGACGGCCAGCCTTGGCAACTTGCTCCAGCGTGGGCAGCAGGTCGCGGATGTTGCTGATCTTCTTGTCGAACAGCAGCACGAAGGGGTTGTCCAGAATGGCGGATTGCTTTTCTGGGTTGTTGATGAAGTAGGGCGACAGGTAGCCGCGGTCAAACTGCATGCCTTCCACGACGTCCAGTTCGCTGTCCAGCGACTTGCCGTCTTCCACGGTGATCACGCCTTCCTTGCCAACCTTGTCCATGGCGTCAGCGATCAGCTTGCCGATGGTTTCGTCGGAGTTGGCGGAGATCGAACCCACTTGGGCGATTTCCTTGGAGGTGGTGGTGGGCTTGGAAGCCTTCTTCAGCTCGGCAACCAGGGCCGTCACAGCCTTGTCGATACCGCGCTTCAGGTCCATCGGGTTGATGCCAGCGGCCACGTACTTGAAGCCTTCGCGAACGATGGCTTGTGCCAGCACCGTAGCGGTGGTGGTGCCGTCACCAGCGTTGTCGCTGGTCTTGGAGGCCACTTCCTTCACGAGCTGGGCGCCCATGTTCTGCAGCTTGTCCTTGAGTTCGATTTCCTTGGCCACGGACACACCGTCCTTGGTCACGGTAGGGGCGCCGAACGAGCGCTCCAGCACCACATTGCGACCCTTGGGGCCCAGAGTCACCTTGACCGCGTTGGCCAGGATGTTCACGCCTTCAACCATGCGTGCGCGGGCTTCGCCGCCGAAAACTACGTCTTTTGCTGCCATGTTTGGCTCCTAAATTCTGAAAATCGTTAAACGGATAACGGGTTGTGGGGAAAGAAAGCGTAGCGAGCAGGTGTCAGGCTAGGCGCACGGAGTGCAGCAACCGGAACGTACTTCCTGTACGTGAGGATTGCGAGCACCGCGCAACGACGCCTGGCGCCTGCGCAGTAGCTTTATTTCTCCACAACTGCGAACAGATCGTCTTCCTTCATGACCAGCAGCTCATCGCCGTTGACCTTGACGGTCTGGCCCGAGTACTTGCCGAACAGAACGCGGTCACCGACCTTCACGTTCAGGGCGATCACGTCGCCCTTGTCGTTCTTCTTGCCGGGGCCAACGGCCAGCACTTCACCTTGATCGGGCTTTTCAGCGGCGTTGTCAGGGATCACGATGCCGGAGGCCGTCGTGGTTTCGCTTTCGATACGCTTGACGATCACGCGATCGTGCAGAGGGCGAAGGTTCATTGCAATGCTCCTGTTTTCAGTAAAAAGCTGACGTACTCAGCGCCTGGAGGCCCAGGCGCTACCAAACTTCCAGCAGCCGAGGCGGTGTTAGCACTCGTCTGCGGTGAGTGCTAATGATACGGGCATTCCGCCCCATTTCAAGAGACCAGATGCACGTCTAAGATATTTGCTTAAGGTTCGAACTGCGAAATGGGGGGAGCTTTGCAGAAGTGTGTAACGACCGAGCACCTACAATCTTGGGGATGTGTATTGGTGGGCAATTGTTTCAAGCGCGCGTGCGCAACTCCCGGGGGTGCAGTGGCCCAACCATCTCTTCTTGCTCTCAGCTCGCACACATATATGCACACATGTATATGTGATGTAGGTACGCAGAGCCTTACCGGTCCAGGAATCTGATAGTGTCTTTGCAATTCACAACCGCGCTGATGGGCATTGGCCTTGCTGCGCTGATTCTGTATCTGATCCGCAGAGATCATCTTTATGTCATGCACGGCCTGTTCTGGGTGACTGTAGCTGGGGCTGCGGCTGTGCTGGGCGCATCGCCCGGGCTCATCGACTGGCTTGCTCTACTGTTGAGCGTGAGCTATCCCCCCACGCTGTTGCTGTTGCTGGTGTGCATGGTATTGCTGATCAAGGCCCTGCACAGCGACATGATCAATACCCGCATTGAGCGCGATGTACGTCGGTTGAACCAGCGGTTGGCACTGTTGGAGGCCGACCTTCTTCAAAAGCCAACCGACGCCCCCCAAGATCAAGACTCGCTCTAGCCTTATGACTGAATCCCTGAATTTGTTGTTGCCCGTGGTTCTATGTGGTGGCTCCGGCACGCGCCTGTGGCCACTGTCTCGCGAAACCTATCCCAAACAGTTTCTGGCCTTGGCCGGTGCGCGCACCATGCTCCAAGACACGGCCCTGCGCCTGCAAGGGCTGAACCAAATCCCCGTGGCGAGGGCTCCTGTAATGGTCTGCAACGCAGAGCACCGCTTTCTGGCGGCTAGCCAGCTGATGGAGGCTGGCATACACGGCGCGCGCATCGTGCTGGAGCCTGCGGGCCGCAACACAGCGCCCGCGCTGACCCTGGCCGCCTTGCAGGCGCAGGCCGAAGGCGGCGACCCGGTGCTGCTGGCCATGCCCGCTGACCATGTGATAGCCAATCTGCCCGCGTTTCACAACGCCATCGAGCAAGCATTTGCCATTGCCAGCGGCGGCGCCATGGTGACCTTTGGCATCGTGGCCGACAAGCCAGAGACAGGGTATGGCTACATACAGTGCGGTGAATCAGTGCAGGGGGGCGGTGCACATCACATTGCCAGCTTTGCCGAAAAGCCCGATGCAGAGCGCGCCCAAAGCTACCTGGATGCTGGCAACTACCTGTGGAACAGTGGCCTGTTCATGGTGCGTACCAGTGCGTGGCTCAAGGCCATACAAAGCTGCCGGCCCGACATCTTTGCAGCGTGTGCGGCTGCCATGGCAAGCGCTCAAAAAGATGTGGACTTCATCCGCCCCGCTACCGACACCTTTAACGCATGCCCCGCAGACTCCATTGACTACGCGGTCATGGAGCGACTTCCGACCCGCCCCGACCTGGGCATCCCAGCCTGCGTGGTGCCGCTGCAGGCTGGATGGTCTGACCTGGGCGCGTGGGACGCCCTGTGGCAAGTGCGAGAGCAAGACGCACACGGCAACGCGCACGTGGGCGACACCATTCAGCACGGCTGCTCTAACTCGTTGCTGCTGTCCAGCAGCCGCCTGGTGGCTGGCGTGGGGCTGGACAACATCGTGGTGGTCGAAACCGCAGATGCCATCCTGGTGGCAGACAAACGCCAAACACAGGACGTCAAGCAGATCGTGGGCAAGCTGCGCGCAGCAGGCCACGCCCTGACACAAACGCATCGCAAGATCCACCGCCCCTGGGGCTGGTACGACAGCATCGATAGTGGCGACCGCTTTCAGGTCAAGCGCATTGTGGTCAACCCAGGTGCCAGCCTGAGCCTGCAAATGCACCACCACCGCGCTGAGCACTGGATTGTGGTGAAAGGAACGGCCGAGGTCACTAACGGTGAAAAGGTATTTTTGTTGAGCGAGAACGAATCCACGTTTATCCCGCTGGGCCATGTGCACCGCTTGACCAACCCTGGCAAAGTGCCGCTGGAGATTATTGAGGTGCAATCGGGCAGTTACCTGGGTGAAGACGACATCGTGCGGTTTGAAGATACCTATGGCCGTGTGGCAACCGCTGCGATAGAAAAGGCTGCGTAACCCCCATGCCCCCCATGCTCAAGGCCCTGTGGGCCTATCGCAGCTTTGTCTGGAGCAGCGTGCTGCGCGAATTCCAGGGTAAATACCGTGAGTCGCTGCTAGGCGCGTTTTGGTCCGTGGCCAACCCGCTGGCCATGATCGTCATCTACACCGTGGTGTTTGGCCAGCTCATGCGCCCCCAGCTTGCCGGGCATGAGCAAACGCCATTTGCCTTCAGCATTTACCTGTGCGCTGGGGTCATCACCTGGGGTCTGTTTGCAGAAATGCTGGGGCGACTGAACGGCGTTTTCCTGGAAAACGGCAATCTGATCAAAAAGTCGAACTTTCCGCGCATCTGCCTGCCGACCATTGCGTCGGTGTCGGCACTGGTCAACTTTGGCATTGTGTTTGGCTTGTACCTGGCCTTTTTGGCGCTGATTGGCCACTGGCCGGGCTGGCTGCTGCTGGCTGTGCTGCCGCTGCTGGCGCTGCAAGTGCTGTTCACATTAGGGCTGGGCATTTTTTTGGGCACCCTGAACGTGTTTTTCAGGGATGTGGGCCAATTCACCGGCATCGTGGTGCAGTTTTGGTTCTGGCTCACGCCCATCGTGTATGTGTTTGACTCGATGCCAGCCGCCGCGCGCAACCTATTGCAATACAACCCCTTGCAACCCCTGATGGTGGCCTACCAAGGCATTTTTTTGAACCAGCGCCTGCCCGACTTCGCCAGCCTGGCCCCGCTGGCCGTACTCGCGGCTTTTTTTCTGATTTTGGGCGCACGCTTCTTTCTGTCGCGCGTGGGCGAACTGGTGGATGAACTCTGATGGGCAAGCTTGTTGTTTCTAGTGTCAGTAAGGCCTACAAGCGCTACCCCGGCAAATGGGCCCGTGTGCGCGAATGGTTGACTGGCAAGCCCTGCCACGACAAAACCTGGGTGCTGCGCGACATCAACTTCACCATTAACCCGGGAGAGGCCGTCGGCATCGTCGGCGTCAACGGTGCAGGCAAAAGTACCCTGCTCAAAATCATCACCGGCACCACGCAGCCCAGCAGCGGCAGCGTACACACCGAAGGCCGCGTGGCCGCGCTGCTGGAACTGGGCATGGGTTTCCACCCCGACTTCACCGGGCGGCAAAATGTCTTCATGGCCGGGCAGCTGCTGGGCCTGCACAGCGACGAGATTGCCGCCTGCCTGCCTGCCATTGAGGCCTTTGCTGAAATCGGCGATTACATCGACCGCCCGGTCCGGACCTACTCTAGTGGCATGCAGATGCGCTTGGCCTTTAGTGTGGCCACCGCCGTGCGGCCAGCGGTACTTATCGTGGATGAGGCCTTGTCGGTGGGTGACGCGTACTTTCAACACAAAAGCTTCAGCAAAATACGCGAATTTCGCGAGCAGGGCACCACGCTGCTCATCGTTTCGCACGACCGTAGCGCCATCCAGAGCCTGTGCGACCGCGCCATCCTGCTAGAGCGCGGCTTTGTCATCAAAGACGGACCGCCCGAAGAAGTCATGGACTTCTACAACGCCCTCATTGCCGAGCGCGAGAACGCCACCGTCGAAGTCAAGCGCCTGGATGATGGCCGCGCGCAAACCACCTCCGGCACGGGCGAGGCGCGCGTTGCGTCCATCGATCTGCGCAATGAACAAGGCGAGACCGTTGAATACGTCAACGTGGGCGAACCGGTTCGCTTGGAAGTGAAAATCCGCCTTCATGCCGACCTGCCTGAACTGGTGTTTGGCTACATGATCAAAGATCGCTTGGGGCAGTCGGTGTTTGGCACCAACACCCACCACCTCAAGGTGAAAATGGCACAACTCAAAAAAGACGAGCTGCTGACGCTGGTGTTTTCCTTCCCCGCCAACATCGGCCTGGGCTCGTATTCCGTCTCAACCGCGCTGCATGTAGCCGATACCCACCTCGCCACCAACTACGAATGGCGCGACCAGGCGCTGATGTTCAACGTGGTCAACGTCAACCGCGACCAGTTTGTGGGCGTGAACTGGATTCCGCCGCTAGTCGAATACCAAAGATGAGCTCAACCGACTTTTACCGTGCATTTGAGGATCGCTATCGCGGCTCACGCGAACTGATTGGCCAGCGCCTTGAAGCGTACCTGCCCTTTATCCAACCACTGTCAGTTATATATCAGCCAGCCAATGCGGTTGATCTGGGCTGCGGCCGTGGCGAATGGCTAGAGCTACTGCAGGGCGCAGGCTTTGTGCCGCAAGGTATCGACCTCGATGCCGGCATGCTTGCTGCCTGCATGGAGCGTGGGCTCCCGGTCACGCAAGGTGATGCCATTGCGCATTTGAAATCACTGTCTGACCAGTCCCAGTGCATCGTGTCTGGGTTTCACATTGCGGAGCACATTGCTTTCGACGATCTTGAAACGCTGGTGATTCATTCGATGAGGGTGTTGAAGCCGGGCGGCTTGCTCATTCTAGAAACCCCTAATCCGGAGAATGTGGTGGTCGGCGCCTGCAACTTTTTTCTCGACCCTACGCATCTGCGGCCCATTCCGCCCCTGTCGCTCTCTTTCTTGCCTGAGCATCACGGCTTCGCGCGTGTACGCACCGTTCGGCTACAGGAGTCACCCGAACTCCGCACGCGCAGTGATGTCCGCATGATGGATGTGCTTGGCGGCGTTAGCCCCGACTATGCGGTGGTAGCACAGAAGGCAGCCGCCCCTGAAGTCATGGCGCATTTCGACACCGCGTTTGGTGCTCACTACGGCATAGAGCTAAACGAACTTGCCGACCGCTACGACGGCACACTGAACCGTCGGATGGATGCACTCGAGCAGCGACTTGCGACCTCCGAAGGCCAGTCAGTGGACTTGAACGACGCTTTGCGCCGAATCGCGTCATTGCAAGACCGCCTTCTGGAGGTAAACGCTCAATTTTTACGCAGCGAAACCGAACGCACCCAACTGCGACCTGAAACCGAAGGAACTTTGCAGCGTGCAGCTGCAGCCGAAGCATTAGCGCTGGAGCATGAGCAACGTGCAGCTGCAGCCGAGGCATTAGCGCTGGAGCATGAGCAACGTGCAGCTGCAGCCGAGGCATTAGCGCTGGAGCATGAGCAACGTGCAGCTGCAGCGGAGGCATTAGCGCTGGAGCATGAGCAACGTGCAGCTGCAGCGGAGGCGCTGGCCCAGAATCGGCAAAAGCGCATCGATGAACTTGGGGGCAGTTCCCACCACTGGTGGCAGCAGGCTTGCGCGTTGGAGAAAGAACGCAATGCCCTACGGCAAAGTGCCTCATGGCGCATCACCGCGCCGCTGCGCTGGGCCGGCAGTCTGGCCCTGCATCCGATGGCTACAGCGCGCACAGGCGCCAATCAGCTCATACGCCATTCCATAGACACGTTCCAGCAACCGCTATCGCGCCTCATGGCGGCAGTCTTGCGCAGGCCGCAATTGAGCCACCGCATTAATTTGTGGCTACTGCGTTATCCAGCGCTGTACCAGCAACTGATTGGCGTGGCTCGCCGGGGCGGGGTAGTGCCGGGCGCACCTGTGTATTCGCCGTCAGCGGGGCAGGGCGACGTGCATGCGTCGCTAGACCTCGCCAACCTCACGCCCCGCGCCCGCCAGATCTATGCCGACCTCCAGACAGCTATTGAAAACAACAAGGGGAAGCGTTGATGCGGATCGTCATTGATATGCAGGGTGCACAAACCGAGAGCCGCTTTCGTGGCATCGGGCGTTACACCCTTGCATTTGCCCAGGCGGTGGTTCGTAACCGTGGCGAACACGAAGTGCTGCTCGCCCTCAGCGGTCTGTTTCCTGACACCATTGAACCCATCCGTGCCGCCTTCGAAGGCCTGCTGCCCCAAGAAAACATCCGCGTCTGGCACGCCCCCGGCCCAGTCAGGGAGGTTGACTCCAACAATCACACCCGCCGTGAAGTGGCAGAACTGCTTCGTGAGACGTTTCTTGCCAGCTTGCAGCCCGATGTACTCCACATCACCAGCCTGATTGAGGGGTTTGATGACGACGCTGTGTCCAGCATCGGGCGCTTTGACCGCCAAACGCTGGTCAGCGTGAGCCTGTACGACCTGATTCCACTGCTAAACCCGGATCAGTATCTAAAGCCCAACCCGCCCTACGCCGCTTATTACGAGCGCAAGATTCAATGGCTCAGGCAAGCGGGGGCGTTACTTGCCATCTCGGCTTATGCCCGCCAGGAAGGGATCGATTGCCTGAGCGTCGAAGCTGCGCGCATCACCAATGTTTCTACTGCCATCGGCCCAGAGTTTCGGCCCATCGCAGTGAGTGAAGAACTTGCCCGCGCCCTATGCCGCAAAATCGGGCTCATCCGGTCCTTTGTTCTGTATACCGGTGGCGGCGACGAGCGCAAAAACCTGCCCCGCCTGATTGAAGCCTGGTCTGCCCTGCCGCCCGCGCTGCGCACCACGCACCAACTCTTGTTCGCCGGAAAAATACCCGAGGACGATATCGCTAAATTCCGCCGCATTGCCCGGTCGCACGGTTTGCAGCCAGACGAATTGCAGTTCAGCGGTTTTGTCAGCGACGAAGAGTTGGTGCAGCTCTACAACCTGTGCAAGCTTTACGTATTTCCATCGTGGCACGAAGGCTTTGGTCTGCCTGCCCTGGAGGCCATGGCCTGCGGCGCCCCAGTGATCGGTGCCAATACCACCAGCCTGCCCGAAGTGATTGGCTTGGAGGAAGCCCTGTTTGATCCGCTGGACGCCATGGCAATTCGCGACAAAATGGGCAAAGCGCTGACCGACCCGGCCTTTCTCACCCGGTTGCGCGACCATGGCTTGACTCAATGCAAACGCTTTACATGGGATGAAACGGCGCTACGCGCCATCGGCGCGTGGCAAAGCAACGTTAACCCGCCAGCAACCAAATCCGCAAATGCCCCGAGGCAGGCGAGCAATGCACGCCAAGACCTGCCTGGCGCCATCGCACCTTACCTCGCTGGTGCCGATGCCGAACAACTCATTCCTCTGGCCACCCACATTGCACAGAATGAAAACTCTGGCATCGAGCGTCAGTTGCTGCTGGATATTTCTGAGTTGTGCCAGCACGACGCAGCGACAGGGGTGCAGCGCGTGGTGCGCAGCTACTTTCGCCAATTGCTGCAAGCACCGCCGCCGGGTTTTCGCGTAGAACCCGTTTACGCCACGTTGTCGCACGGCTATCGCTATGCGCGCACTTACAAGGCTAAGTTTCTCGGGCTGCCAGTCACAGCGGCAGAAGACCCGCCCATGCACTGGCAGCGGGGCGACATATTTTTTGGTTTGGACATGCAGCACCATGTTCAACTAGCCCATGCGGCCTTTTATTCGCACTTACGCAGCGAAGGCGTGGTAATCAAGTTTTTGGTTTACGATCTGCTGCCCATTCAGTTGGCGAATTTTTTCAAAGACAGCAACGCCAAGGAACTACACGAACAATGGTTGCAGATGATCGCGGCTCAAGACGAGGCGATCTGCATTTCCAAATCCACTGCGGACGCCTACGAAGCTTGGATCAAGGTAAATAATGTTCAATTTACCACCGGTTTTTGCACCGACTGGGTACACATGGGCGCCGACCTTGAAGGTTCACACCCGTCCACGGGCTTGCCTGCTGATGCCTCGCAAGTTCTGCAATCTCTGCGTGCACGCCCCACATTTCTTGCCGTCTCTACGCTGGAGCCGCGCAAAGGCCAGGCGCAAATTCTTGATGCGTTAGACCTTCTCTGGGCGCAAGGTTTCGATGTCAATCTCGTTTTTGTGGGCCAACAAGGCTGGAAAGTCGAAACCCTCGCCCAGCGCATAGAAAACCATCCACAGCTCCACCAGCGCCTGTTTTGGCTGAAGGGCATTAGTGATGAATATCTTAATCAGGTGTATCAGGTCAGCGCTTGCCTCATCGCTGCATCCATTAATGAAGGCTTTGGTTTGCCACTCATCGAAGCCGCACGCCACAGGATACCGATAATCGCCAGAGATATTCCTGTTTTCAAGGAGGTAGCAGGGGATGCCGCTTTCTATTTCAGCGGAGATACAGCTGCTGATCTGGCTGATTCATTACATGACTGGCATATCCTGCATGAGCAAGGACAACACCCAAAATCTGAAGGAATGCGCTGGTTAACTTGGCAACAAAGCGCCGAAAAACTCAAGGCCGCACTGGTCGAGCGGCACTACCCACGCCGCCAACTTCTGGTAGATATTTCCGAATTGGTCCAACGCGACTCGCGCACCGGAATTCAGCGCGTTGTGCGCAGTGTGCTGAAAGAATGGCTGAAAAACCCGCCCGATGGATTTGCAGTAGAGCCCGTATATGCCAGCGTTGAAAAGCCCTACCACTACGCACGCCAATTTGCCGCGCAGTTTTTGGGGAAACCAACCAAAGACCAGGTCGATGAACCCATTACCTACATGCCTGGAGACATTTTTTTTGGGCTTGACCTAAACCATCACGCACCAAGAGTGCATCAGGCATTTCTGCAATCGATGTATTTGGCAGGCGTAGATGTCCGCTTCATGGTCTACGATTTATTGCCAGTGCAATTTCCCCAGTTTTGGGAGCCACAGCACCAAGTACATCTGGTTGTCGCCGAGTGGTTGACGGTAGTGGCAAAACTGGGCGGCGCAGTTTGCATTTCAAAAGCAGTGGCCGACGATTTCGCCGCCTGGATGCAGAAAAGTAACCTTGTTCGTTCTCGACCATTCAAACTGGACTGGTTTCATCTGGGAGCAGACACCGATAACTCAGTACCCAGCAAAGGCCTGCCAGACGATGCGAATGCTGTGCTCATGGCCATACAGCAACGCCCCGCCTTCTTGATGGTTGGCACGCTAGAGCCGCGTAAGGGCCATGAGCAAGTTCTCGACGCCTTCGAACAATTTTGGGCCGCCGGTGCCGACGTCAACCTCGTCATCGTTGGCAAGCACGGCTGGATGGTGGAGAGCTTGGTGGAGCGAATGCGCGGACATTGCGAACTCGGCAAACGCCTGTTCTGGCTTAAAGGCGTCAGCGACGAATATCTCGAAAAGGTTTACGCCGCCAGCACCTGCTTGATTGCTGCCAGCTATGGCGAAGGCTTTGGCCTACCGCTGATCGAAGCGGCGCAGTATAAGCTGCCCATCATCGCGCGCGACATACCGGTGTTCCGCGAAGTGGCTGGCGAGCACGCCTACTACTTCAACGCCGCGCAACCCGATGAATTGGCGCAAGCTTTGCGCGATTGGCTAACTTTGTACCAAACAAAAAAACACCCACGCTCGGACGCTATGCCGTGGCGTACCTGGCAACAGAGTGCGGCGGAGTTGATGCAGATATGCCTTGCTGAAAATATAAAGACGAGAAAGTAAATGATGGAAAAGATAATAAAAATTGACGGGGAAAATTATACCGTATCATCAGATGACAACTATTTAGATGCTATGGGAGATGAGTTCGAACCACATATGGTCGAGCTTTTTAAGTCGCTCATTGGGCCGCAAGATGTAGTTGCTGATATCGGAGCCAATATTGGACTGACAGCCTTGCTTTTTTCAAACCTGGCGCGCAAAGTGATTGCATTCGAACCCAGTCCAAGTACCTATAAAATCCTCAAACACAACCTCACCCGAGCAGGAAAATCCAATGTCGAGGCTGTAAATTTGGGCTTGGGTCAGCAGCCGGAAACACTAAACATCACCTTTGCTAAAAACAACCGTTCAGGTGGTTTTGTCAGCGAAAAAATAAGGCCGGAAAGTGGACATGTGACGGAGGAAATTTTTATCGACACATTAGATAATGTTTTTGCTACCGCCGAAAATTCCCCTCGGTTTCTAAAAATCGATGTCGAAGGTTTTGAGAAAAATGTGATCAAGGGGGGGCAGATTTCTTGCCCAAGCAGAAACCCACCGTGGTGATGGAAATGAATCACTTCTGTCTTGACGTGTTGCAACGCATCACCATTCCGGATTTCTTGGATTTTATGCGATCCGTATTTCCAAAACTCTACGCCATCGATGTCGATAATGCTACTATCATCGATTTGCATGATCCTCATATGGCTTATTTTGTGATGCATGAACATGTAGTACGGAATCGTTTTCCGAATATTGTGGGTGCATTCAATGCTGAGATAAAGTTAAAGCTTGATCGGCTATTAACAAGATCGACTGGCACTATCGCGCTTTCGAAGCGATTGCACGACGAGGCAAATGCCTTGAAAGCAAAACTGGTTGAGGGCAAGGTATTTAATACGCCAGCAGTGGCCAATCCCATTGGCAAAATTTCTTCGAAATCAATACCGCGATCCACCTTGGCAGGCGAAGCGCTGACTATCCCTATCACGTTAGCCAATAACAGTGGCGAAAATTGGTATGGCTATGGCACCCATCCTGTAATGCTCTCTTATCACTGGTGTGTTGCCGATGGCACTATGCATGTTTACGACGGACTGCGTACACCATTGGCCTGCGAAATGCTATCACCAGGCCGTACCACTGAGCAAATGATTAATGTCATGGCACCCAAAACAAGTGGCGACTATCGCCTGATCCTGACGCTTGTACAGGAAGGTATCTGCTGGTTTGAGAATAAAGGTTTTCATAGTACTGAGGTAGTCATTGAGGTTCAATAATGTAATAGCCGCACCCTAACAGGCTGTTGAAATACTGCTGGAGTACTCGAAAAATGACGAATTTTAGGGTGCCTCGCCCCTTACCAAGTTCGTAAAAATCGCTTGTAGCCCGCTTTTGATCGGTCGATGTTCTTGGCAGCCTATGGGCAAACCAGTATTTCAGCAGCCTGCTAATGGTGTATGGCCCAGGTGTGAATGAAATATTTTTTGCTGCAAAAAGAGATTTTCTAGCGCTTGCCTGATATAGCTTTCAATGGATTTATAGCCTGAAACCATTGTGCAGCAAACGTTAACAGCTATGATTTTAAGAGTAAATTCTATCTGTCAGGGATAGGGCAACTCTAAAACCTGCCCCTGACCAAGACCACCCCAGCCAACGCGATAATCACCCGATGAGCAAACTCCAAGCGCATGCGCGCAGCGCTATCAAGTTCGACCTCTTTGCCGATACAGCGCGCAAGCGCAAGATCGAGACCTTAGGCGATCCACGGCAGGTTATTGCTCGACGAATGCTTGACCGCATGAGTTACCAGCGCTTTTGCCTGTTGCAGGACAGCACCAGCGTCCCTGATCGCAACACCATCTGGCATTACCAGCCGCGCCTGGGCGTTGATGGCGTCACGGCCCTGTTTCAGTCAGTAGGCGGCCAACTGCTGCAGCGCGGCTATCCGGCGCGGTGCGGGCAAATCATCGACGCCACCCTGGTGTCTGCCCCCATCCAGCACTTCACCAAAGAAGACAGAGAGCAGCTTGAACATGGCGACATCCCCAGCGACTGGAACGAGGCCAAGCGTAGACAGAAAGACCTGGACGCCACCCATACCAAGAAGCACGGCAAGGGCTACTACGGCTACAAGCTGAGCATCAGCGTGGATGTGCTCCACAAGTTCATCCGCAAGATCACCACTGGCACGGCCAGCGAGCACGACAGCAGGCACTTTGATGAAGTGCTCAATGCGCACAACACCATGGGCGATGTCTATGCCGACCGGGGCTACCCCAGCGCACAGCGCAGCGAGATGCTAAAGGCCCTGGGTTATCGAGAGCACATCCAGCGCAAGGCCAAGCGGGGCAAACCCCTGAGCGAATGCCAGAAGGGGCGCAACAAGCGCATTGCCAAGACCCGGGCCCGGGTGGAGCACCCCTTTGCGCAGATGCGCCACATGGGTGGCAAGCTCGTTCGCACCATTGGCCAAGCCCGCGCCACATTGGCGATGACCATGATGGCGACTCGCTACAACCTCAAGCGCCTGGCCAAGTTCCTTGATGACGGAGTGGATGCGTTCAATAAGAAAAAGTCATCAAAGACCGAGGTGGGCATGCAGGGGGCGAATGCATGAGAAATGGAGCAAGAAACGCCCCAAAAAAAGGGGGGTCTGCTTAAAAATAAGCAGACCGCAGCATTCAAGCAGTCTGCGCCAGTGACGGGCTGAAAATGATGGTTTTTAGAGGTTCCTGGACGTTTGCGAACTTCTAAACGCCCTATCGTTATTTTATAATTAATAGATATGTTTAATGCATCGAAGAAAATTTTTCATGTTGCAGTGATTTTGCCGGCATACAACGAAGAGCAAACAATCGTAGCTACGATCGAAGATTTTCATCGGGCTCTTCCCGACGCAGCCATCTGGGTAATTAACAATCGATCAAACGATGCTACTCAAAAAAAGGCGCTGGATATGTTTTCACGCCTCGGTTGTAAGGGGGGGATTATCAATGAATGGCGACCTGGTAAGGGTAATGCTGTGAGGCGCGCATTTCTTGAAGTCGATGCCGATATTTATATTCTTGCGGATGCCGATCTAACATACCCCGCTGCGCAGGCGGAAGACTTGATGGCACCAATTATTGCCGGAGAGGCTGACATGGTTGTCGGTGATCGACATAGTTCCGGACATTACGCTGCCGAGAACAAGCGTGCCTTACACGGATTCGGAGATCGTCTCGTTCGTGACCTAGTAAACAAATTATTTCGCAGTGAACTCGCAGACATCATGAGCGGTTACCGAGTATTCAATCGTCGTTTCGTGAAAAGCTATCCTATTTTGGTCGAAGGCTTCGAAATTGAGACCGATATGACGCTCCATGCCTTAGATAAACGCTTTCGAATCATAGAAATCCCAACCGACTACCGTGACAGACCTGCGGGTAGTTTCTCGAAGCTAAATACGTTGCTCGATGGCGCTCGGGTTATTATTACGATATGGAATATCCTTCGTTATTACCGTCCATTGTTATTTTTCGGTGGCGCAGCGGTATTATTTGCCTTGCTTGGATTTGTGACTGGTATTCCCGTTATAGAGGAATGGATACGCGAGCGTTACATTCGTCATGTGCCCTTGGCAATTTTGGCAACCGGACTAGAGATCGTCGCGATGGTTTTTGCAGCCATCGGGCTTATTCTCGATTCGATTACATATCAAGACAAGCGAAAATTCGAACGAGAGCTTCTGGCGCTTGAAAAATTCAAAGAAAAAATTAAATAAATATGCTTTTGAATTTTACCTATCGATTTTTCAATTCTATCCAACTGCAACTAAAAATAAATGCATATGAATCTCCTGCGTAAATATCTAATTACGCGAGATTTTAGCCGCTTTGTAGTGGTCGGTGGTCTAGGGTTTTGTATTGATGCTGGGCTGCTAACTATTCTTATAGAAGATAATTTGGATGTAATGCTGGCACGCAGTTGTTCATTTTTTGTGGCTGTAAGTGCGACCTGGATGCTAAATCGTCTTTGGACCTTTAATTCGGGGGGCTTTTTAAGTATTCGGAGAGAGTACGCCTACTATTTTAGTGTCCAGATATTGGGTGCTGCAATTAATCTCTCAATTTTTTTCATATTAATTGATTTCTGCCCTGAATTTCTTGATATTCCTTTGATTCCTCTTGCATTTGGCGCAATAGCATCTTTGATGTTTAACTATGTAGTTTCGAAAAAAATAGTTTTTAAAAGTGAAAGTATATGAAATATATTGACTATTCCGGTCGAGACAATCTTGAAATTATGAAGGAGGCGGTAAACTATAACAAATATCTTTTCAATTTAATAGTTTCATCTGCAAAAAAAGAAGATTGCCTAGTCGATTTTGGTGCAGGCAATGGATTATTTTCTTATCCTGTTGCTTTCGCTGGATACCGTTTGATTTGTGTAGAGACCGATCCAGTCCTTTCTGCTATTTTAGTAAGCCATGGCATGACCGTTCTCAATGATCTTGCTGAAGCTGAAGATGGAAGTATTGACTACATTTACTCGCTGAATGTATTGGAGCACATCGAGGATGATACTGGTATTCTTGGGTTATGGTTTCGAAAATTGCGACCAGGGGGAAAGTTATTGGTATATGTTCCTGCTTTTCAAATATTGTTTAGTAGTATGGATCGAAAGGTTAAGCATATACGCCGTTATAATAAGCTGGAACTTCATGAAAAAATATCCAGCGCGGGATTTGATGTTGCAGAGTCTCGCTATGCCGATGGATTAGGATTCTTGGCTTCGCTTATATATAAAATTTTTGATAAAGGAGATGGCGCTGTGGATCCAGGAATGCTAAAAGTCTACGATCGTTGGGTTTTTCCTCTAAGCCGACGCCTTGATGTAGTTACACATCGCATCGGCGGCAAGAATGTTTATGTTCGAGCTGTCAAGCCTGGGAATTTTATAAATAAAGATCGTCACTGATTTTATGAATGGTGACTCACTCTTTGGTGCTAGATTTCGCTATTTTATTGAGCTGCGATCTGTGCTGGTGTTTATTGCAATTTATTATATTGCAGTATATTTTTTTATTCCCGCCACACCAGGGAACGCACCCAATGATCATCCTTTGGGATGGTGGGGATGGTTCGATCAGGGAAAATACCTCTTATCTGCGAATGCTCTGTCAGTTCTCGATCTGACTCCGGATAAGCATTTTTATCCGCCGCTTTATTCTGCACTTGGCGCAATATTCCTCAAGTGGTCAAGCGGTCATATGTATTTTGTTCTTAATCTTTTGAGTCTGTTGTGGTTTGCTTTTGTATTTCTGCGATTTGCAGATAGATATGTCCCACGGTGGGGGGGCGTTGCTCTTTTATTCGGAACAACAATCTTCAACTACACTTTGTTCGAAAACTATGTAATACCCTGGACTTCGACGCTTAGCGTGGCATTGCTTGCCAGCGGCTTCCTTGGATTGGTTTGGCTGGATGAAATAAAAAATGGTGCTCCCACTCGGGTTAGTGGGCTGCAAGTTTTTTTTGTTGCTACTTGTATTGGCCTGCTGGTCCCGACAAGACCAGCGGATGCACTAGTTGGCGGCGTAATTGGCATTGCCTTGCTGATTGGATATTGGACAACTCGCAGTGAATGTGCAGAAAGGGTTCCCAGACTTGGTGATTTTATTCTCCTGTCGATTGTTGGAGCGAGCATAGGCCCTTTATTATTTTTTGGTTTTAATGCGATAGTTTTTGACTCGCCAACCGGAGGGTACATTCAGGCTGCAGGTGCTAATGGTTACTTTCCTGCTGATCTTCTGGAAAAATTTATTTCGCTATGGCTAGATGGATTTGCGCTTTACGGTGAACCTAATGCTGGGTTGACTGAGCGATACCCTTGGCTTTTCTTGTCCTTGGCAGGGGTTGTGTGGGTGCTAATTCGAGGTGATAGTTTAATAAGAGCAGTTGCTTGCACAGTTGTTTTTTTGTTTATAATTTATCTACCTTATGGGGATTTATTGCCGAATGGTATTTGGCGTTATCTTAATGTGCACTATTTTAAATGGGCTTTCCCATTTATGGCGCTGTTTGCAGTTCTGCTCGTTAAGGATGTGTTGGTTTCCTGGCGGCGGAGTAGGGGTTGGGTAGTACCTTTAGTCTTGCTAATTGGGATGCCTATGCTTTTGCTTTCTTTGCATTTTTCTTTTAATCTGAAATCGATTCCGCTGAATATTGAAAAGGGAGAGTTAAATGTCTCGCTAAATTTGGCTGGCGAGCAAATTGATTTTATTGATTTTAAAGGGGTTTCGGGGGGGGCTGCAGATATATATTTTGGGGCCCATGATTTAATTTTGGATGGTAGGAAGCTTACTCGGGTGAAGGATTTTCGTTTGCTCCCGATGAGTTGGGGGGTCAGGCTGCTTTTCATTCGACCAATTATTGGTCATTCCCTGGAGTTTTATCCTGATCGAAAGCTGACTCGATTGTCGGACCGTTTGAGTGTGCACCTTGGCTCCTATCGCTTTGCATTGGGTGCATTGAAGCCTTTTAGGAAAGTGGCTCAGAACGAAATAAATACTGATTACAAAATTGGTGAAGTCATTGATTTTTCAGTGCATGGAAATGGGGGGCTTTATGCAACACAAGGATGGTCGGAGCCAGAGGCTTGGGGGCGTTGGTCGATTAATAAGGAAGCCGCAATTCAAATGCGTTTGAATGAGCCATCGAACCAGGTTTTGGAGCTTGAGTTAGTTATGGGTGCTTTTGTTGGTGATTCACATCCATGTCAAAAGATACATGTCATTTTTAATGCGAAAGAGATTTCGAATCAATCTCTATGTCTTGGGAATGGGGGTGAGCAGCAGTCTTCTTATAAGTATCTATTGACAAAAGAGTTGTTGCGTGTGGATGATGAAATTGACATTCGACTCATTACGCCAAATTCCGTATCTCCCGCCGCCTTAGGAATCAGTGCAGATGATCGTGTGCTTGGAGTCGGGGTTAGGTCGCTAAGAATATCTGCTGCTCAGAAATGAGGTTGACCTATTTTTTATTGGGCGGCCGCTTTTTCGGCAGCGATGCCATAGAACTACTAATTCCTTGCTTCAAGGCACCAGGTAGATATTTATCAGCAACTTTAAAACCGTAATTTTATATTTTGACGATATTTGAAATGGTAAAGAAAACTGCACTTATTACTGGCATTACAGGTCAAGACGGCGCCTACCTTGCAGAGCTACTGACCAATAAAGGCTACAAGGTCTACGGTACGTACCGCCGCACAAGTTCAGTGAATTTCTGGCGGATAGAGGAGTTGGGCATTGAAAACCACCCCAACCTGCATTTGGTTGAATACGATCTGACCGACTTGGGATCCAGCATTTCACTGGTGCAAAAAGTGCAGCCCGATGAAATCTATAACTTGGCCGCGCAAAGCTTTGTTGGTGTGAGCTTTGACCAGCCTAGCACCACGGCGCAGATTACTGGCATTGGCGCGCTGCATTTGCTCGAAGCCATTCGCTTGGTCAACCCAAAAATCCGCTTCTACCAGGCCAGCACGTCAGAAATGTTTGGCAAGGTGCAGGCGATTCCGCAGGTAGAAGAAACACCTTTTTACCCGCGCAGCCCCTATGGCGTGGCCAAGCTGTATGCGCATTGGATGACGGTAAATTACCGCGAGAGTTACAACATTTTTGGCAGTAGCGGCATTCTGTTCAACCACGAAAGCCCGCTGCGTGGCCGCGAGTTTGTCACCCGAAAAATCACCGACAGTGTGGCCAAAATCAAGCTGGGTCAGTTGGATGTGCTGGAGTTGGGCAACCTCGATGCCAAGCGGGACTGGGGTTTTGCGAAAGAATATGTCGAGGGCATGTGGCGCATGCTGCAGGCCGATGAGCCTGACACCTTTGTGCTAGCCACCAACCGCACCGAAACCGTGCGCGACTTTGTGTGCATGGCCTTCAAGGGCGCTGGCATTGCGGTGGACTTCCGTGGCGTGGCAGAGCAAGAAACGGCAGTAGACACCGCCACTGGCAAGACGGTGATGCGCATCAACCCCAAGTTTTACCGCCCAGCAGAGGTAGAGCTGCTGATTGGTAACCCAGCCAAGGCCAAGGCCAAGCTAGGCTGGGCGCCCACCACCACGCTAGAGCAGCTGTGCCAGATGATGGTGGAGGCAGATTTGCGCCGCAATCAAAACGGGGCATCGTTTTGAACATTCTGCTGACTGGCGCAAACGGCTTTACTGGGCTGCGTTTTGCTGAGCTGGCGCAGCAGGCGGGCCACGCCGTTACAGCACTGCAGGTTGACCTGACGCAGCCCCAGGCGGTGTCAGACGCGGTTGCCGCAGCGGTGGCGGCGCTGCCCCAGGCGCAGCCTTGGGCGGTGGTGCATTTGGCCGCGCTCAGTTTTGTGGGCCATGCGGACGAACTGGCGTTTTATGGCGTCAACGTGCAGGGCACGCTGAACTTGTTGGCAGCGCTGGCGGGGCAGGCCGTGCGCCCATCGTGTGTGCTGGTGGCCAGCAGCGCCAATGTGTATGGCAACTGCCCGCAATCGCCGATTGCCGAATCGCAGGCACCGGCGCCTGTCAACCATTACGCGGCTAGCAAACTGGCTATGGAGCACCTGGCCCGCACTTACGCCGACCGGTTGCCGCTGGTGCTGACCCGGCCCTTCAATTACACCGGGCCGGGCCAGGCGCCACAGTTTTTGATCCCCAAGCTGGTAGACCACTTTGCGCGCCGCGCCCCGGTGGTTGAGCTGGGCAACCTGTATGTAGAGCGGGAGTACAACGATGTCGATTTTGTATGCCACTCGTACCTGCACCTGCTGGCCCATGGCGAGCCACTGGGGCTCTACAACATTTGCACCAGCATGACCTACACGCTGGACGACGTGATTGTGCGGCTGCGCCGCCTGGCCGGGCACGACATCGAGGTGCGCGTTAATCCGGCATTTGTGCGCGCCAACGAGATCCAGCGCCTGTGCGGTGACCCCGCCCGCTTACAGGCGGTGTGGCGCGCAGCAGGCGATGCGTGGCCCACAGCGGTATCGCTGGATGCCACGCTGGCAAGTATGCTGGCTGCTGCTGCGGCCTGAGGAGGAAAAGAGCATGGGCTTGCGGCTGGTTCTGGCGACCGATGCCATCTTTCCACCACTGACCGGCATTGGCCGCTATGCCTATGAGCTGGCCACACGGTTGCCGTTGCGCGATGACGTGGAAGAGTTGCGCTACCTGGGCATGTGGGGCTGGGGGAATACGCCTGGCGCCTTGGGTGCCGGTAGGCTGCCGGCGGGAGGGGCTATTCCTGTGTCCCCAGCATGGTTAGTGCCTGTACGCCGCTATATGGCAGCCAAGCATTGGGCGGTGGAAGTATATGACCAGATATCAGAGGTTTGGCGCAGTCGGCTGTTGCGCCAGGGAAATGGCGCGATATACCACTCGCCCAACTATTTTCTTCCTGCCTATCACGGGCCCATGGTTGCTACGGTGCATGACTTGTCTATCGTCCGTTTCCCGCAGACCCATCCAGCCGCACGCAGGCGGTATTTTGATTTGGCATTCAGGCGATCGCTGGATCGTGCCGATGCCTTGATCACTGATTCTGAAACCGTGCGCCAGGAGCTGATTGCCGATTATTCTGTAGCACCGCAGCGGGTAACTGCCATTCATCTGGGGGTGGATGCATCCTTTCGCCCCCACGCCGAAGGGGAACTGCGACAGGTTCTGGCCCGCCATGGCTTGGAGGGGGGGCAGTATGTGCTCAGTGTGGGGACGCTGGAGCCACGCAAGCGGCTGGATCAGCTCATAACTGCTTATGCGGGCATGCCTGTACAGCTGCGGACACGTTTTCCGCTGGTTTTGACGGGTGCCCGTGGCTGGCTGAACGAGCGTGTGCGGCCACTGATAGAGCGTGGCCAAGCCGAGGGCTGGTTACGGTATCTGGGGTTTGTGCCCCAGGCAGACTTGCCCGCCATCTACTCCGGGGCGCACGCCTTTGCCATGATCTCGATTTATGAAGGTTTTGGCCTGCCATTGCTGGAGGCCATGGCATCGGGAGTGCCGGTGCTGACCTCTGATCGTTCATGCATGCCCGAGGTAACCGATGGTGCCGCGCTGCTGGTTGATCCTGATGATGTGGAGGTGATCCGGGTGCAACTGGCGCGTCTGATAGAAGACACGCCATGGCGGGCCGGTGCCACGGATCGTGGCTTGGCACGCGCTGGCGCGCTCACTTGGGAGCGCTGCCTTGAACAGACTACAGAGGTATATCGGTCTGTTGCCTGAGCAAGGATGTGCATTCAAGCAAGAATCACAATGCAAGAGGGATTTATGATCCCTCTAAAATGGCAGTCATTTGTATGGTTCTAAATATATGTTGCATTATATATTTTGAATATATAAAACATTGATTGTTATTTATTAAAAATCATTGAAAACAAATAGTTCACCCTGAAAAATTCGCCTCTCAGCAGCGGGCCTGTCGGTCATTGCATGCAGCGGCGAGCCGTGTCGCGGTGACCGCCTATATGTCACATCCCGGACAATTGCACAACTTTAAAAGCTATCCGCCCTTCCTGGCCAGCACGTTCGAGCGCCAGGTTACAGAGTTGCATGTGCGAGTGGCTTTGCTCAACCGCTTCACGCAGCTTGGGAGCACCGATGACGGTGCCTGTGGCTTCTGTGGTGTAGCTGCATTTGGGGCTGTGGGATTATATGGTCCCGATTGGTTTTTCGCAAGAAAGCCGATTCAATCTTGAATCACGATGTACGACGGAAGCTCACGATCGCTCCAATCACGGCAAGTATTACTGTAACCATGTACAGAAACTGATTTCCCCTGAGCCTGAGCTGAGAGCAAAATTGCAAGGAATCCCTTGCCTGCTGGATCGGATAATCTGATGGCCCATTGCTGTGTGCCTTGGGCGCAGGAAGCTGCTCCATTGATAGTGCCCGCGCCAAACATGACAATGTCCGGGCTGTGCATAAAAATATTAGTCACTTTTCCAGACGATGTGCCAGCTTGGGCTTGAATGCTAAATGTAGCAGATGCGAGAGATATAAGAATTACGGATAATTTTTTCATCATGAATTCCGATTTTAGTCAAGCAAAAGATTAAGAATGGGTGTAAGATCTACGGTCGTCGAATTTCTACTTTGGTAGCTAGCGGCAAGTGTCACTCCGTTAAATGATTCATAGCCATTGAGTAGAATGTGATAGGTGCCTGCGGAAGGGGTTGGAAATGAACATGTTTCATTATTTCCAACAAGATACGGCCTGCAGTCGTATGATGCTATGGTGGGTACCTGTCCAAACTTCACATAAAGATCAACGTCCCCTGTTCCGCCACTGATTCGAATAGCGAGGTTGGTAGCTCCGGTAGGGATCGTTACAGAGTAACTTCGCGTAGAACCAGCACTTCCAGACAGGTTATTTTGTAGCAGTGGCGTTAGCGTGGTACCACCTGAACTCAGGTTGAACTGGGCATTGACGGTGGTATTTGCATTGATAGTGAATGCGCAAGAGCCCGTACCGGTGCAAGTGCCACCGCTCCACCCTGCAAAAGTGCTGCCTGCAGATGGGCTGGCGGTCAGAGTAACTGTAGATCCTGGCGTCAACGATTCCGTGCAGGTCGCGCCGCAGTTGATGGCTCCTCCTGATCTGGTTACCGTGCCCGCCCCTGTGCCGATCTTGGCAATCGAAAGCACGCCTACGGGTGTTGTCGTAAATGTGGCGATTACATTTCTGTGGGCGCTCATCGTGACGGTACAAGTGCCAGTGCCGGAGCAATCTCCAGACCATCCAGAAAAACTGTAGCCTGTGCCAGGCGTTGCGGTGAGTGTGGCAACTGTGCCGCTGGCGAAGGATTCGTTGCAATCAATTCCGCAGTTAATCCCGGCTGGAGAACTGGTGACAGTGCCTGTGCCCGACTTGCTGACCGCCAAGTCGAAAGTGCCTGAAGTGTCCAGAGGCAGTTTTGACTGGGCCTGGTTAGACATGACCGTAGGCACACGATCTGGATTCACCCCGTAAGGGTGGTTGGTTCCAAAAGTCCAGCTCAAATTGCTCATGCCGCCAGTCAACAGGTGGCAGTAGCTCATGATGGTGCCGTTGCCTTGGCCTGCCCCCCCGCCCGTGGTGGACGATAGGCCGGGCAAATAGCCCAGGCGCCCGGCTCCGCCTAACGAAATGCCGCACTGCCCAGTGGAATTGCCTGAATAGCAGCAATCAATTGCACCGCCAGTGTTAGGCGATGGTGCGATAAAAGGGTTGTCATAGTCATGCGTGTGAGAGCTGCCAAACGCATGGCCAATTTCGTGGGCCACCACGATGGAGTCCCAGATGACTTGAGGGTTTGATGCGCTAAAGCTGCCAGAGAGGCCAGCGCTAACTCCGTAGGCAATGGTTGGGCTGGACAAACTCCCAACGTAGGCGATGCCGCCACCTATGTTCTTACCGCTCATTAGGTGCACGTGATGTCTGGAAACCGATGCATTGGCGCCAGCGTTCCAGAAAGCCTGGAGCTCATCCAGCATTGTGCTGGTAGACGTTTGGGTCCAAGGGTCGGCTGACGTCGTGCGGATTAGTATTTGCTTTAAATTAAAACGGGTAGCAACTTCTACTTGATACCTGCTGCTGATGTAAGTAAGAAGGTCTGTGATGTAGTTAAAAGTTGCTGCTTCAGAGCCCAATTTCTGAAAGAGTTCATAGTCGCTATCGATGATAATGTCCGCACGGCGTGGGCTGCCAGCCTTTTCAGCAAGAATTTTTTGAGAATTTGTCTTGCCAGTTTTTAAAAGCTCTTCGATGCCAATATTTCGTTGAACCGGATCACTCTGCAGGAAAGAAGGTGTTACACCGCAAGAGAACTCCCGGTTGACAAAATCTTTTTGATGGTCAATCAAGCGTGAAACAGCTCGCCCCCCGTCTGCGCTGCGTTCCGGCAGTAGTTCGTTAACGATAGTCTCATTGCCTCGGTGGATGATGGTCCGAATCTCACCATCAGAGGTAACCGTTACAAAAGCATAGCTGTCTGGTTTGTCTTCTAAGCCACCAATGAAATGGGCGCCAGTGGCAAGTGGAAATGCACGTACCCCCTTTTCATCTACCACAATATATTGTGTATCGCTGCCAATAACTTCCGAGCGGCGAAGTTCTAGATTAACGACTGCGGGGGCTATATCGTTAATTTTGAGATTCTCTATTCGTAGTGTTTCGCCCACCTTCGTGTTCAGTGCCGCCGTCGCCATTTTCTCTGAAGGGGGTTGTCCAGGTACCAGCTGTAATACCTGTTGGGCGCGGGCTGTGCCAAAAGAAATTGCAACTGCCGAGATCGATAAAATCAGTATCGATCTGCACACTGACCTGATTTGAATTGCTATATTTTTCATTTCACGGGGGCGTTGGGGCCAGCAAGGGGCAGCGCAGGTGGGGCGGGGGGCGCGACTTAGCGGCTTGAATGGCAATGTAAATTCAATGTAAATTTCAGACAAAATCTAATGCAGATTGTCACTTGTGGCAAGCGTACTTGGCCTTAAGCTGGGTGTGAGCTGCCAGCAACCTCATGCGCGCACCAGTTTGCGGGCAAGTGCATTGGCGATCTCAAATCTGAAGTGCAACACCCTCACCGAGGGTAATGTACGCAAATGGGAACGAGATACGAACACTTGCAGCCAGAAGAGAGGGTGACGTTGGCATCGCTGCGCCAGCAGGGCTGGAGCATCAGGGCCATAGCCCGCCTTCAAGGCCGCAGCCCCAGCACCATCAGCCGTGAGTTGCAGCGCAACGCCTGCAATGGCTGTTATGCCAGTGAGTCTGCGCAGCGCAGGTGCCAGCAGCGGCGCATTCAGGCCAGGCCACACCCCAAGCTGCACAGCGGCGGGGCTTTGTGGACTCTTGTCACCACCATGCTGTGCTGGCTGTGGTCGCCCCAGCAGATTGCACGCACACTCCAGCGCATGTATCCCCAGGAGCCGAGCATGCATGCCTCGCACGAGAGCATCTACACCGCTATCTATGCATACCCACGCGGTGAGTTGCGCCGCCAGCTCATCGCACTGCTGCGCCAGGGCAAGAGTACACGCCGCCCGCGTTCAGCAGGCTCTGATCGGCGTGGTCAGATTCCAGACATGGTCTCTATCCATGTTCGCCCACCCAAGGTCAATGATCGCGTGATGCCGGGGCATTGGGAGGGAGATTTGATCAAGGGCGCTGGCAACAAGTCGGCGGTGGGTGTGCTGGTAGAGCGCTCAACGCGCCTGGTGCTGCTGTGCAAGATGCCTGACGCATCCGCAGAGAGTGCGCTGGCCGCGTTCACCAACAAGCTGCGCCAGATTGCACAGCCGATGCGCCAGACACTCACCTACGACCAGGGCAAGGAGATGGCCCGGCACAAGGAACTCGCACAAGCTCTTGGCATGCGGGTGTACTTTTGTGATCCGCACAGCCCTTGGCAAAAAGGCAGTTGTGAGAATACGAATGGGCTGCTGCGCCAGTTCATGCCCAAGGGCACAGACCTGAGCGTTCATGACCAGGATGCGCTGGACTCCATGGCCGATCTAATGAACAACCGTCCTCGTCAGACGCTCGGCTGGGATTCTCCCTATCAGGCTTTCCAGCAATTCATGACGACTATCGCCGAGAAGAGCTCCGCTACCATTCATTGAATATAAACCAGCGGTGTTGCACTTCAGATTTGAGATCGCCATTCCATTAAGCAAACCTACCGTGGGAGTGCTACTTGCTCGCTGACTCTCTGCGCACTTTCCACTGCGCGAGGCAGAGCAGGGTGGTGGCAATCATGTATTTGCCCACGTTGAACCACGAATTGAAAATCCGTGATGTCCCCACAGCCCGCAAATTCATGGACACGGGAACCTCGGCGATCGTGAGGCCAGCGCGGCGTACCAGCAACAGCGCGCCCAGGTCCTGGTAGTCGAGCAACGTGGCTTCACGCGACGCAAGTGTCTTCATGGCTTTGTGGTTGTACAGCCGAAAGCCGGAGGTCAGGTCGCGCAGATCAAAGCCCGCCAGTTGCTGAAACCACCGCCACGCAAGCTGGCGCATGCGGCTGGCCCGTTCGGGGAAGGCGCCGACAACAAGGTCGGCTTGATCGCGCGCCTTGAGCAGCGTCGGGATTTCGTCCACTTCGTGCTGGCCGTCGGCGTCCATGGTGATTACGGCTTGGTATCCATGCCGGATCGCATAGCAAATGCCTGCCTGCATTCCGCCCCAGGCGCCCATGGGTAATGTCGGGTTGAGCACCCGTGCCCCGGCTGCACGCGCGATGGCGCCCGTATCGTCAGTGCTTTGGTCGTTGATGACAACGATGTCGTGCCAGCCTTTTGCCCTGAGGGCTGCCAGCAATGTGCCGATCGTGGCTGCTTCATTGCGGGCGGGGATGACGATGAGCATGTCTTTTCGGCTACCACGGTAATGGTCGGTCTCGGGCGCTGCCAGTGCATATTGGTCGGAAACGCGTTGCTCACAAGTCGCAATGGAGAAATGTGTCTGCAAGGCGCGTTGCCCTGCCATGCCCCAGTGCGAGCGTTGGGTGGGGCTGCTTTGCATCTGCTGAATTGCATTTGCCCAGGCCGCAACGTCTTCGACCGGGGCTTGCAGGCCAGCGCCAGCGGTCTCCAATACCCAAGGCATGCCTGAACCTGGCAGCGCCGATACGATGCACGGCTTGGCATGCTGCATGGCTTCAAGCAGCACCATGCCAAACGCTTCGGTCCGTTCGCGTGAGGCAAGGCAAAACACGTCGCAGCTGTGGAGCAGGCTGTTCTTTTGCACATCATCCACATTGCCCAGCAACCGCACGTTGGCTGGCTTGCCAGCAGCCGTGAGCGCGTCGATCAAGGCTTGCAGTTCTTTGCGACGCTCTCCGTCACCCACAATCAACAGCTCCACGCCGCTCAGGCTCATGGCCGCTTTGATCAGCGTTTCAAATCCCTTGTAGTAGGTCAGTCTGCCAATGGATAACAGGCGCAGGGTGTTGCTGCTCCAAGGGGACTCCGCTTCGACGGCACGGTCTGGTTCAACATCCAGATGGCTGGTGTCCAGGCCCAGGGGGATGATTGCGCATTTCTGCCGCCATGCTTTCAGGGGCTCACTCGCTTCAAGATAGGGTGGGGATGTCGCAATGATGCGCTGGGCACGATAGAGCACCGCTTGCTCAAAGGGGCGATACAGCCGGTAAGCCAGTGCGATGGTGGTTCGGATGCGCGATACCACCACGTCGGATTGCCAGTGCACAACCCATGGTATGGCGCGTGCGCTGGGCAGAGTCAGGGCCCAAAGAGCGGAATTGTTGGGCATGTGCAGGTGTAAAACATCCGGCCTGTGCGTTGCGATGGCTTCGGACACGGCGGCGCGGAATCCCATCGCAATCGGGGCATAAACCAGTTGCAACTGCACAGGCACCCGCGTGAGCCAGGGCGGGTCTCCCGCCTCGGGATCACCATGGACTACTGCTGCAGCATCAATGCCTGCTGCGCGCTGCGCCTTGATCAGGTCGGCAAGAAACACTTCCATCCCCCCTCGGTGTGGGGGATAAAACTTGCCAATGTGTAATACGCGCAAAGTCACAGCCTGCTTGTCTGGTCGCTACTTATGCTACTTCTTTGGGGCAGCGATGATGGCGCGCATCTGGTTGTACTGCGGGTTCCGAGGGTCCAGCTTGATGGCCTGATCGATGTCGCTCAAGCTTGCTGCCTGCTGGCCCGCCTGGTGGTGGGCGATGGCGCGGCCGTAGTAGACCGGGGCGCCGGGGTTGGTGGCAATGAGTTGATCAAACACCTCAATGGCTGCCTTGGTCTCGCCTTTGCCCACCCGCGCCATGCCAAGGCCCAGCAGCAGGCGTGGATCTTTGGGGCTTGTCTGCAGCAGTACCTTGAAACCGCCGATGGCCTCGTCGTAACGTTGTGCGGCCATGGCTGTTTCGACCAGTCGAATGCGAATGGTGGGCACCACGTCCTGCTGCTTGCTGTCTTTTTCCGTTCTGGACAAAGCCACGCGGAAGCTCTCCAATGCGGGTACCAACTGCCCCAGGGCTGCTTGAGATTCGCCCTTGTGAAAGTGCAAAGCTGGCTCGGCGTAGCCCTGCGCTTCGGCTGCAGAAAACGCTTGCAGTGCTTCTGCGTGCTTCTTCTTGAATTGCAGAACCACGCCAGAGTTGAAAAGGGCGCCATTGCCCAGTTCGCCTCGGTCGCGCAGGGCAACCGCCTTGCCAATGTTCCGCTCTGCCTGCTCTGTCATCCCTTTGCGGATGTAGTAAGCCCCCAGATTCAAGAAGGGGCGGCTGCGTCCGACCGCATTGGCCGGTGCGGTAAGGTCGGTCTTCTCTGCCGCGTCTGTCCAGGCGGCCACTTCGTCGGTCAAGGAGAGTTGGCGCTCCAGGGCCAAGGCTCCAAACACCATCCCAAGCACCACGCCCCAGGTGTAGATGGTTCGAGGCTTGAACCCGGTCAGCGCAACCGCCAGCAATCCCGGCAGCGCAACGGCCCAGAGGTAGCTGCGATAAAGCACAAACGGGTCTTGTACCCACACGGTGGAAAACTCCGTGGCAAACCACACCAGCGGGAAAAGCACCAGCAGGGCCGCCAGACTGAGCGCTCCGGTTCGCCTCAGCAGCAGCCAGGCCGCGCCGATCAGCAGCGCCACATACCCAAACGCACCCAGTACATGCCATGAAGACGCCAAACCCAATGGGAAGGCTGGCCGAATGTCGATAGACATCCACCCCACGTAAGGCACGATCCACAGCAATCCGTATGCAAAGAAGAGCGCAGCCTGGTTGATGATGCTCAGCGGGAACATGCGTTGTGTGATCCCCGGTTGCAAGGCTTCAAGCTGCTGCGCAAATGCTACTGACTGCGCATCAAACAGCCTGCCCATGACTGCGCCATAAAAGTGCAGAAGTACCGCTGCCACTAGCGCCAGCAACAGCAGCGTGCCGCCCGTCAGTGCCAAGGCTTTTTTCCAGCTGGGCCGCCGTACGTGTATATAGAGGGGTACGGTCAGGGCAATGGTCATGACCGCATGTTCCTTGGACAGCACCGCGAGCAAATAACTCAACAGCGCGCCTGCATACCAAGCCATGCGTTGCGTTTGCAATCCGCGCACGAACGCCCAGCAAGCCAGCACCGCGAACAGGGTGGCCATGAGGATGGATCGCTGAATCAGGTAGCCCACGGCATAGACTGCCACGGGATGCAGAGCGAACAATGCCACGCCAACCCGCAGCGCAGCACGTTGGGAAGATGCAAAGTGCGCCTGCTCTTCCATGTCCTGCGGGAAGCGGGTACTGGCCAGCAGCGCCTTGAAGAACACGTACACCGCTGCCACCACGCCCAGGTGCAGTACAAGGTTGACGATGCGCTGCTTCCACCAGCCAGCGCCCACGAAGTGTTCCACCCAAACGAAGCTGCCGTAAGAAATCATGCGCTGCTTGACGTCCAGCAAGTTTCCATAGACGCCAAAAATGGAGCCTTCCGTTAGGCGCAGGTCATCAAACAGCAGTTCGTTGTTCAATCCGGGGAGATACACCCCCAACACGGCCAACAACAAAATCAGGGCGAAAAGGTAGGGTGCTTTGCCGGATTCAGCCATGAAAGGGCTTCAGAGGGAGAAAGAGGGAAGCGCCAACCCGAGCGGGAGGCGGCGTGCGGAGGCAGTGTAGCAGAGCAAAAAATGCGCCCAAACGTGAAAAAGTGTTCAAAAACAGCGAATTTGTTTGGGACGGCGGCCGCGCGCGGCGGCCTGCCGCTGCATTTGACCTTCTTCCCTGTAAGTTCGAATCTGGCAACGGCTGGGTTGCCCGGTTCAGCGCCGAGATGCGAGCAGCATCAAATCCAGGTTCTGAACAGCCGCCCCCGATGCCCCCTTGCCCAGGTTGTCGAACACGGCAGTCAGCAGCACCTGGCCATGGCGGGCGTTGCTGAAAACGCCCAACTGCAGCTGGTTGGTGCCGTTGAGGGCCTGCGGGTCCAGGTGCTGGGTGTCTTGCGCTTGCGCCAGGCCCAGGACTTCAACATGGTCCGCACCGAGAAAGTGCTGGGCCAGGCAAGCGTGCAAACGCTCACCGGTGGTGCCTGCGGGCAGCTGGCGCAGATGCAGCGCAATGGTGAGCGCAATCCCCTGGCGGAACGAACCATAGGCCGGAAGAAAAAACGGGCGTTGCGACAGCCCGGCATGCAGGGCGATTTCCGGGGTGTGTTTGTGTTCCAGACCCAGGCCGTAGAGCTGGAAGGCCGGGGCGTTGGCTGCGTTGGGGCCTTCATGTTCGTCCACGCGAGCCCGTCCGCCGCCCGAATACCCCGACACCGCGTGGATGGTGATGGGAAGGTCAGCGGGCACGAGCCCCGCCTGCACCAGGGGCCGCAGCAGGGCGATGGCGCCCGTGGGGTAGCAGCCTGGGTTGCTGACCCGCTTGGCGCCAGCAATGCGCGCGGCCTGGGCAGCGCCCATCTCTGGAAAGCCATACACCCACTGCGGGTCCGTGCGGTGCGCCGAGCTGGCGTCGATCACGCGCACGGCGGGGTTGACGATGGAGGCGGCTGCTTCGCGGGCAGGGGCATCGGGCAGGCACAGGATGGCGATATCGCAGCTGTTGATGGCCTCGGCGCGGCGGGTGGCGTTCTTGCGTTCGGCCTCGGGCAGGGTCAGCAGCTGCAGATCCGTGCGGCCACGCAGGCGTTCGTGGATCTGCAAACCGGTGGTGCCTTGGTCGCCATCGATGAAGACAAGGGGTGGGGTGGTCATGGGGCGGGTTCCTGCAATGGAGGGGATGTGGAATCTTCGGTCCCGGTCTAAACTTTGAAAAGTTGAATTTCACAAACATCAGGATCAGGTTTACTGAACGTCATGCGTGAACTCAATCTCGACCGGCTGCGCACCCTGGTCACCATTGCCGACCTGGGCTCCTTCGCAGAAGCCGCGCGCACGCTGCACCTGGCGCCGCCCACGGTGAGCCTGCACATCGCGGACCTGGAGGCCTACATCGGTGCGCCATTGCTGGTGCGCAAGCGGGGCGAGGTGCGTCCGTCCGCCGTGGGTGAGGTGCTGGTCGAACGTGCCCGGCGCTTGCTGGCGGACGCGGATGAAGCGATGGACCTGGTGCAACGCCAGGTGCAGGGGCTGGCGGGGCGTGTGCGCCTGGGCGCCTCCACGGGGGCCATTGCGCACCTGCTGCCCCAGGCCCTGGAGGCGCTGGGCCAGCACCACCCCGGCATCGACGTGCAGGTGGCCGTGCTCACTTCGCACGAAACCATGTCGCGGCTGGCCAATGGTGTGCTGGATGTGGGCCTGGTGGCCCTGCCACAGGCAGCCCTGCGCGGTGTGGCGGTGCTGCCGTGGCGGCGCGACCCAGTCATGGCGTTTGTGCCGTCCACCTGGCCTTCGCCCGCGCGGGTCACTCCCGGCTGGCTGGCGAGCCAGCCGCTGATCCTCAACGACGATGGCACCAGCCTGTCACGGCTGACGGGCGAGTGGTTTGCGCAAGCCGGCGAACACCCCAAGGCGCGCATCCAGCTGAACTACAACGACGCCATCAAGAGCCTAGTGGCGGCAGGCTATGGTGCAACGCTGCTGCCGCAAGAGGCTTCCACCTCCGTGCCACGGGACCCCCGCATCCGCATGCTGCCGCTGCAGCCCCGCCTGTGGCGGCCGCTGGGTATCGCGCACCGTGCGGGGCCAGTCGAGCGGGCCACCCAGCATGTGCTGGATGTGCTGTGGCAGCAAAAGCAGGGGTAGGGCAGTGGCAAGGCGGGGGCGGTACCGCCCATGCCCATCGTGTTGCTCACCATGCGGCGCAAGATCGGATGCGCAAATTACAGATAAAAATCGGCTCTAGGGATTCTCTGCACGAATCCCCAAGCGATGCGATTGCGCGGAGGGCTGAAGCCCAGACAATACGAGCATGAAGCAAAGCAGCCTGGGCCTGAGCAACACAGTCAAGCGCACCCGCAAGCGCGAGTTCCTGGACGCCATGGAACTGGTGGTGCCCTGGACTGAACTGGTCTCGCTCATAGAGCCTTACGCGCCCGAAGCCGGACGCCGGGGTCAGCAGCCCTTTGCAGTGCAGACCCTGCTGCGCATCCACTTTATGCAGCAATGGTTCAAGCTCAGCGATCCCGCCATGGAAGATGCGCTGCACGACGTGCCAGCCTTTCGGGACTTTGCGGGCCTGACCCACTGGGACGAACAGATTCCCAGTGAATCGAGCATCCTGCGGTTTAGACACCTTCTGGAACGCCACAAGCTGGCCGATCAGATCCTGGCCACGGTCAATGCGCTGCTGCAGGCCAAAGGGCTGCAGCTCAAAGCAGGCACGATGGTGGATGCCACGCTGATTGCCGCACCCACTTCCACCAAGAACCAAAGCGGCGAGCGCGACCCCGAGATGCACCAAAGCAAGAAGGGCAACCAGTGGTACTTCGGTATGAAAGCCCACATTGGCGTGGATGCGGACTCGGGCCTGGTGCACACGGTGCGAGGCACTAGCGGCAACGTGGGTGACGTGATCGAAGCCAACAGCCTATTGCACGGGCAGGAGACAGACGCATTTGGAGATGCGGGCTACCAAGGCGTGCACAAACGGCCTGATGCCAAGCCAACCGTGCGCTGGCACGTAGCCATGCGTCCAGGATTGCGCCGGGAGTTGGACAAGGACAAGCCTCTTGAGGCGCTGATCGATCAACTGGAGCGCACCAAGGCCAGCATCCGGGCCAAGGTGGAGCACCCGTTCCGCGTGCTCAAGCAGCAGTTCGGGTACGTGAAGGTGCGCTACCGAGGGCTCAAGAAGAACACGGCGCAGCTCGTCACTCTATTTGCGCTGTCAAACCTGTGGATGGCAAGGCAAAAGCTGCTGGAATTCGGACAGGTGCGTGTGCAAGGGGCGTAAGGCCCCCGCGAAGCCGGGCAATTGCCCTCGCGCAGCGCCTGCTGGGCGTGCCCAATCGCCCAAAGCGGGTGTTGTTTTAGTTCGGGCGTCGCTACGGCACAGCCAGAACCGATTCGTGAAGAGCTTCCCTAGCGCTTATCTATAAGGCGCAATTAGCTATCAATATAGTAGCGTTGGTGGCTGCTTCAGAGGGGGGTCTCGGGCGCCAGCGCGCTGAGCACCATGCGCACGATCAGCTCCTCGGCCTTTTCGTAGTCGCGTTCTGTCAGTGCCGGTTTGCCCAGCAGCAGGGCGAACTGGGCCTCCTGCTCCGCATAGGCCTGCGTGACCGACCAGATGATGAACATCAGGTGCGTGAAGTTGACCTTGGCGATGCGGCCTTCTCGGGCCCAGCGTTCGAAGGTGCGCACCTCGGTCTTGAGCAGCGGCGCCACGCGCTCGATGATGGCGTTGCCATAACGTGGTGCACCGGCAATCACCTCTTTGGTGAAGACCTTGGCGCCCTGGGGGCGCGTGCGCGAATACTGCAGCTTGGCGCGGATATAGCGCCGCAGCGCCTGCTGGGGGTCGTCGCTGTGCGACAAGTCTTCCATCCCGGCCAGCCACTGGGTGAGCACGTCGTCGAGCACGCGTTGGTACAGCGCCTCTTTGCTCGGAAAGTAATACAGCAGGTTGTGGCGGCTGATGCCGATGGCGGCAGCGATGTTTTCCAGCGAGGCGCCCTCAAAGCCGAACTGCGCAAAGTGGTTCTCGGCCTCAGTGAGGATGCCCTGTTCCTTGAGCAAGCGCGAGGCGGTGGGCGCGCGGGGCGTTGTCTCGTCGCTGGAGGTGGCGCGCGTTGTCCTGGGAGCGCGGGGGGCGGTGTCTGCGGGGGACGGGCGGGCGTCGGTCATCGCACCATTGTGGAACAAGCCAGGGGCCAAAAACTGGCATTTCGCTGGCGTGAGACGGAGATTTGTGGCGATTTGGCTGGCACGGGGTTTGCTCTAGGGATTTTACCAATTGGTAAATTTTTACGGGTTGGTAAATTGACCCACCACACAGGGCACCGCTGCGCCAAAGCAGCGGGCACCTGAATCCTACAGCGAGGCCCACGATGAAACCTCCGAAGTTTGCAAGCACAGGCGCCTGCGCCTGCGCTGCATTGGCTGGCCCCAGCCGCATGCGCAGCCAGCGCTGCGTGGCACGGGCGCATTGGAGCGCCTGCATGGCCTGCGCCCAGACCCCCACCCTGACCCTCTCGGAGGAAACCTGATGGACACACCCGCAAGCCGTGCCTGCGGCATTCATGCCGCACGCCTGAACCTGGCCGACTACGCCGCCAACTTCAGCGACGCGCACCCGCCGCTCACCAAACCCCAGGCCCTGATCGAGGCCGAGCGCTGCTACTACTGCCACGATGCGCCCTGCGCCACCGCCTGTCCCACGGGCATCGACATCCCTTCGTTCATCCACCGCATTGCGCAGGACAACAACCGGGGTGCTGCCCGCGCCATCCTGGAGGCGAACCCGCTGGGCGGCATGTGCGCCCGCGTGTGCCCCACCGAGGTGCTGTGCGAGCAGGCCTGCGTGCGCAACACCAACGAAGACAAGCCGGTGGAGATCGGCTCACTGCAGCGCTACGCCACCGACGCCTTCTTTGCCCAGCCCGGTGCACCGCTGTTCCAGCGCGCAGCCGCCACCGGCAAGCGCGTGGCCGTGGTGGGCGCTGGGCCTGCGGGCCTGGCCTGTGCGCATGGCCTGGCCGTGCGCGGCCATGACGTGGTGTTGTTCGAGGCGCGCCCCAAGCTGGGCGGCGTCAATGAATATGGCCTGGCCAGCTACAAGACCACCAACAACTTTGCGCAGAAGGAGGTGGAGTGGCTGCTGTCCATCGGCGGCATCGAGGTGCGCACGGGCCAGCAACTGGGCCGTGACATCACGCTCGACAGCCTTCTGGGCGCGTACGACGCGGTGTTCCTGGGCCTGGGCCTGCAGGGCGTGAACGCGCTGGGCGTGGCCGAGCCCACCGCCACCGGACTGCGCAATGCGGTGGATTTCATTGCCGAGCTGCGCCAGAGCACTGACCTCTCGACCCTGCCCGTGGGCCGCCGCGTGGTGGTGATTGGCGGCGGCATGACGGCGGTGGATGCCGCCGTGCAGTCGCGCAAGCTGGGCGCCGAAGAAGTGACCATCGTCTACCGCCGGGGCGCCGAGGCCATGTCGGCATCGGCCGTGGAACAGCAATGGGCGCAGACGAACGGCGTGACCATCCGCCACTGGGCTGCACCGAAAGAGGTGCTGAGCGAAGGCGGCGCTGTCAAGGGCGTGCGTTTTGCCGCCACGGCGCTGAGCGGCGGCAAGCTGGTGGAAACCGGCGAAACCTTCACGCTCGATGCCGACATGGTGCTCAAGGCCATCGGCCAGACCTTTGTGGCCGAGCCTGTGGGCAAAAGCATTGCGCTGGAGGGCGGGCGCATCGCCACCGATGCCGAAGGCCAGACCAGCCTGGCGCGTGTGTGGGCCGGTGGCGACTGCCGCGTGGGCGGCCGCGACCTCACGGTGGAAGCGGTGGAGCACGGCAAGGTGGCCGCTGTCTCCATCCACGCCGCACTGATGGCCTGAACCCCTTCACCCAGTTTTCACGGGAGCACCCCATGGCAGACATTCGCAGCAATTTTCTGGGCATCCAAAGTCCCAACCCCTTCTGGCTCGCGTCCGCACCCCCCACCGACAAAGAGATCAACGTCACCCGCGCCTTTGAGGCGGGCTGGGGCGGCGTAGTGTGGAAGACGCTGGGCGAAGACCCACCTGTGGTCAACGTCAACGGTCCGCGCTATTCCACGCTGATGTCGCAAGACCGCCGCGTGATCGGCCTGAACAACATCGAGCTGATCACCGACCGGCCGCTGCAGACCAACCTCGAAGAGATCAAACGCGTCAAACGCAACTGGCCGGACCGCGCCATGATCGTCTCACTCATGGTGCCGTGCGAGGAGCAGAGCTGGAAGAGCATCCTGCCGCTCGTCGAAGACACCGGCGCCGATGGCATTGAACTCAACTTCGGCTGCCCCCACGGCATGAGCGAGCGCGGCATGGGCGCGGCCGTGGGCCAGGTGCCTGAATACATCCAGATGGTCACGGCCTGGTGCAAGCACTACAGCAAGCTGCCCGTGATCGTGAAGCTCACCCCCAACATCACCGACGTGCGCCACCCCGCACGCGCCGCCAAGGCGGGCGGGGCGGATGCCGTGTCGCTCATCAATACCATCAACTCCATCATGGGCGTGGACCTGGACCGCATGGTGATGAGTCCGAGCACGGACGGCTGGGGCTCGCACGGCGGCTACTGCGGCCCGGCCGTCAAGCCCATTGCGCTGAACATGGTGGCCGAGATCGCGCGCGACGCGCAGACCGCGGGCCTGCCCATCAGCGGCATCGGCGGCATCACCACCTGGCGCGATGCGGCCGAATACATTGCGCTGGGCTGCGGCACGGTGCAGGTGTGCACGGCGGCCATGGTGTACGGCTTCAAGATCGTGCAGGACATGTGTGATGGCCTGTCCAACTTCATGGACCAGCACGGCTACGCCACGCTGGACGACTTCAAGGGCCAGGCCGTGCCCACTGTGAAGGACTGGAAGAACCTCAACCTCAACCACATCGAAAAAGCCGTCATCAACCAAGATGCCTGCATCCAGTGCGGCCGCTGCCATGTGGTGTGCGAAGACACCTCGCACCAGGCCATTACCTTCACCAAAGAGGGTGGCGTGCGCAAGTTCGAGATCAACGAGGCCGAGTGCGTGGGCTGCAACCTGTGCGTGTCGATCTGCCCCGTGCCCGAGTGCATCACCATGCGCGCGCTGGAGCCGGGCGAAGTCGATGTCCGCACGGGCAAGAAGGTGACGGGCGAATACGCCAACTGGACCACGCACCCCAACAACCCGCAGCGCGTGTCTGCCGCAGCTTGATATGCGCCTCCTGCGTGCATGTGCCACAGACCCTGCAAGGCGTTGTGACAGCACCCGTTGTGGTGCTGATTTGCAACGCATGCTGCACTGCATCTGGTGCAGTTCTTGCGTGATCTCTAGCATCGCTCGCTTCCCTTTGCCCGCCATCTGCCAGCGTGAGGGCGCTGAAACAGACGGTGGGTTGTGTGCAACCCCAACGACGTCTTTGACAGGAGTACAGGCATGACCAACAGTACCGGCAGCGCTGCCCACGTGGCGGGGCTAATGCCCGGCGGAGCCTCCAACACGCTCGCCAATGAAGATCTGCTCCCCACCACCGCCGCGCAGCGACACTGGACCTGGAAAGACTTCTCCGCACTCTGGGTGGGCATGGTCGTGTGTGTGCCCACCTACACCATGGCGAGCTCCATGCTGGACCAGGGCTTCACCTGGCAGATGGCGGTGTGGCTGGTGTTCCTGGCCAACTGCATCGTGCTCGTGCCCATGGTGCTGATCGGCCGCGTGGGGCCCAAATATGGTGTGCCGTTCCCCGTGCTGGCACGTGCTTCGTTCGGCGTCAAAGGCGCCAACCTGCCCGCTGTGCTGCGGGGCCTGGTGGCGTGTGGCTGGTTCTCCATCAACTGCTATTTCGGCGCGCTGGCGCTGCATGGCTTCCTGAACATCCTGGGCATGGGGCTCGCGGGTCCGGCGGAGGGGCAGACCATCAGCACCTCGCAGTTCATGTGTTTCCTCGCGTTCTGGGCAGTGCACATCTACTTCATCTGGAAGGGCCCAGAGTCCATCCGCAAGCTCGAAGTGATCGCCGCGCCGCTGATGATCATTGCGTCCATCGTGCTCGTCGTGGTGCTGATGATGAAGGTGCCTTCGGGCCAGCTCTTCAACCTGCCTGCCAAGGTGGTCGAGGGTGGCCCCAAGACCTGGGCGGCGCTGACGGGCCTTGTCGGCTTCTGGGCTACGCTTGCGCTCAACATCCCGGACTTCACGCGCTTTGCCAAGTCGCAGAAGGACCAGGTCATGGGCCAGGCCATTGGCCTGCCAATCCCCATGGCGCTGTTCTCCATGGTGGGTGTGATTGGCTTCTCGGCATCGGCCATCCTGTATGGCAAGGCACAGTTGTTCCCCGACGGCTTGCTCACGCAAATGGGCAGCGTGGCTGCGGGCGTGGGCCTGCTGGTGATCCTGCTGGCCAACCTGACCACCAACGTCGCCGCCAACCTGGTGTCGCCGTCGTATGACTTCAGCCAGGTCGCGCCGTCCAAGATCAGCTTCCGCATGGGCGGCCTGATCGCTGCGCTGATTGGCCTGGTGTTCATGCCCTGGAAGCTGCTGGCCACCTCGGGCGGCTACCTGTTCACCTGGCTGGGCGGCTACGGCACGCTGCTGGGCGCCATCGCGGGCATCCTGCTGGTGGACTACTACCTGGTGCGCAAGAGCGAGCTGAAGGTGGACGACCTGTACCGCCGTGGCGGCGAATACGAGTACAGCAATGGCTGGAACGTGCAGGCGCTGATTGCCTTTGCGCTGGGCGTGCTGCCCTGCCTGCCGGGCTACCTAGCCGTGTCGGGCGTGATCGACAAAGAGGATGTGCCCGGCCTGCTGCTCGCGCTGTTTGACTTTGGCTGGTTCTTCAGCCTGGCCGTGGCCGGCACCTACTACTACCTGACTGCCAAGAAAAAGTGACCCCTTGGCCCTGCCTGGGCCTGGTGCCAGTGCAGGGCCTTTTTTTGATCTGATCCGCATCCTTGAAGGAGACCCCCATGACCCAAGCCCTTGTGATCCGCGGTGGTACCGTGGTCAACGCCGACCGTGAACAGCGCGCCGATGTGTTGTGCGTCGATGGCCGCATCGTGGCTGTGGGGGATGGGGCTGCGGCGCAAGCCCCGGCGGGCGCAGAGACGCTGGACGCCAGCGGACAGTACGTGCTGCCCGGCGGCATCGACCCGCACACGCACATGCAATTGCCGTTCATGGGCACCGTCACCATGGACGACTTTTTCACTGGCACGGCCGCCGCGCTGGCCGGCGGCACCACGAGCATCATCGACTTCGTGATCCCCGATCCGCAAGAGCCCATCCTGGATGCTTATCGCAAGTGGCGCGGCTGGGCGGAGAAATCGGCCGCCGACTATTCCTTCCACGTCGCCATCACCTGGTGGAGCGAGCAGGTGCGCGCCGACATGGGCACGCTGGTGCAGGAAGAGGGCGTGAACAGCTTCAAGCACTTCATGGCCTACAAGAACGCCATCATGTGCGACGACGAAACCCTGGTGAACAGCTTCAAGCGCGCGCTCGAACTCGGGGCCATGCCCACGGTGCATGCTGAGAACGGCGAGCTGGTGTACCTGCTGCAGCAGGAGGTCGCCAAGATGGGCATCACCGGCCCCGAGGGCCACCCGCTGTCGCGCCCGCCCATGGTCGAGGCCGAGGCCGCCAACCGCGCCATTGCCATTGCCGATGTGCTGGGCGTGCCGATCTACGTGGTCCACGTGAGCTGCATGGAATCGGCCGACGCCATTGCCCGCGCCCGCGCGCGCGGCCAGCGCGTGTACGGCGAGGTGCTGGCCGGCCACCTGCTGGTGGATGACAGCGTCTACCGCGACCCCGACTTTGCCAAGGCCGCCGCCTATGTGATGAGCCCGCCCTTCCGCCCCAAGGGCCACCAGGAGGCGCTGTGGCGCGGCCTGCAATCGGGCCAGCTGCACACCACGGCCACAGACCATTGCACTTTCTGCGCCGCGCAAAAGGCCATGGGCAAGGAGAACTTCGCCAAGATCCCCAACGGCACCGGCGGCGTGGAAGAGCGCATGGCCGCGCTGTGGGATGGTGGCGTGAACACTGGGCGCCTCACGCCCAGCGAGTTCGTGGCCATCACCTCGGCCAACGCGGCCAAGCTGTTCAATATCTATCCGCGCAAGGGCTACATCGGCGAAGGTGCCGATGCTGATTTGGTGCTGTGGGACCCGCAAGGCACCAAGACCTTCTCGGCCAAGACGCAGTTCAGCAAGGGCGACTTCAACATCTTTGAAGGCCGCACCGTGCGCGGCATCCCCAGCCACACCATCAGCCAGGGCCGTGTGGTGTTTGCCAACGGTGACCTTCGGGCTGAACAAGGCAAGGGCCGCTACATCAAGCGCCCGGCGTTTGGCGCCAACTTCCAGGCCGTGCAAAAGCGTGCACAGGACCTGGCCCCTACCGCCGTTGCGCGCTGACCGCCGCAATGCATCCGGAGAACACCATGGACACCAAAGTGAAGACCGACATCGAGAACCTGCGCATCAACGGCGATCGCCTGTGGGCGTCACTCATGGAGCTGGCGCAGATCGGCGCCACGCCCAAGGGCGGCGTCTGCCGCCTTACCCTCACCGACCTGGACAAGCAGGGTCGTGATTTGGTCACCCGCTGGGCACGAGAAGCTGGCATGACCGTCACCATCGACAAGATCGGCAACGGCTTCATGCGCCGCCCCGGGCGCAACAACAGCCTGCCACCCATCATGACCGGCAGCCACATCGACACCCAGCCCACCGGCGGCAAGTTCGACGGCAACTACGGCGTGCTGGCTGGCATCGAGGTGGTGCGCACGCTCAACGACCACGGCATCGAGACCGAGGCCCCCATCGAAGTCGCGTTCTGGACCAATGAAGAAGGCAGCCGCTTTGTGCCCGTGATGATGGGCTCGGGCGTGTTCGCCAAGGCCTTCACGCTGGAGCACGCCTACGCCGCCACCGACACCGAAGGCAAGACGGTGAAGGGCGAGCTGGAGCGCATCGGCTACATCGGAGACCAGGAACCGGGAGACCACCCCATCGGCGCCTACTTCGAAACCCACATCGAACAAGGCCCCGTGCTGGAAGACAACGACAAGACCATCGGCGTGGTCAGCGGCGTGCTGGGCATCCGCTGGTTTGACTGCACCGTGACCGGCATGGAAGCCCACGCAGGCCCCACGCCCATGGCCCTGCGCAAGGACGCGATGCTGGCCGCCACACGCATCATGCAAGACGTAGTCGCTGCCGCCCACCGCCACCCGCCGCACGGGCGCGGCACCGTGGGCATGGTGCAGGTGTTCCCCAACAGCCGCAACGTCATCCCCGGCCGGGTCAAGTTCAGCATCGACCTGCGCAACAGCACCGACGCACTGGTGGATGCCATGGCCGCTGAGGTCAAGGCCTTTGCCGACCAGGTGGCCCAAGAGCACGGTGTGCAGGTTCATATCGAAATGGTGTCCAGCTATCCCGCGCAACTCTTCCAGCCCGAGTGTGTGGAGGCCGTAGGCCGCGCAGCCGCCAAGCTGGGCTACAGCCACATGCCCGCTGTCTCGGGTGCGGGGCACGATGCGGTGTACATGGCCAAGCTCGCACCCAGCGGCATGATCTTCATCCCCTGCAAGGACGGTATCAGCCATAACGAGATCGAGGACGCCAAGCCCGAGCACATCGAGGCGGGCTGCAACGTGCTGCTGCATGCCATGCTGGAGAGGGCTGGGACTTGATGCTATTCAAATAATAGCTTTATGCGCTTATTGGATAAGCGCTAGAGGCTGTTCTGGCTTGAAGTCTGGCTGCACGTTGTCAGTGCAGCTCCGTCAACCCCAGGAAGTGGTCCAGCATGTGGAAGTGGTCTTCAAAGAATTCCTCTTCCATCCCCGCCAGCTGGTCGATGCGTGTCCACTGCACCTGCAGCGCGTCGTCGTCTGCTTGCACGTTTGGAAACTGCGCATCTCCCAAATCAAAGTAGTGCGCATGCGTGATGGTGCGGCCACGCTGGCTGCGGTCGGGGTGGTCGAACACGGCCACGGACTGCAGCGCGGCGCGCATGGTGGCCTCGGGCAGGTGGCAGTGGGTTTCTTCCACCAGTTCGCGCAGGCAGGACTGCCACACCGTTTCGCGCTGTTCGATGAAGCCACCGGGCACGGCCAGCTGGCCCTTGCCGGGTGCGTGTGCGCGGCGGATCAGCAGCACATGGTCCTGGCAGCGCAGCACCGCGTCCACCGTCACGAAGACGGGTGGGTAGGGCGCGGCGGCCCAGGCCTGGCGGTAGCCGCGCAGCATCTGCCACTCCTGCTGCAGCGCCAGGTAGTGCGGGGTCTGCGCAAACTCGGTCAGCGTGGCCAGGGTGCTGGCAGGCATCTGGTCGGCCAGGGGGGCGAGAGCAGACTGCACCGTGTCGGGTGTGGCGCCAAACCAGGCGTCGCGGATGGCGGTGGCGTCGATGGGGCCCTGGCGCTCCACATGGATCAGCTCCCAGCCCGGGAACGCGCTCAGGTAGCCGCTGGTGGCGTCCTTGAAGTGGCCCACCAGACCGATCCGCGCACCGGGTGTCGTCAGCCGCGCCACGCCCTGGCGCACGGCCTGCACCCAGACCGCCTCGTTGTAGTAGTCGCGCATGGGTAGGACCACCATGCGGCTGCGGTCGGCCTCGGGCAACGCATTGCGCAGCATGGCCTCGCGCTCTGGCCAGGTGAAGGGGTTCTTGGGCGAGCGCGCCTGCCAGGCCGAGCCCACCACCACGATGACCTGCTGCGCGCTGTCGAGCGCGCGCTGCAGCAGCGCCATGTGGCCGTTGTGCACGGGTTCAAAACGCCCGATGTAGATGGCGGTATCGACCATGTGTCTCCAGTCGTTATCGGGTGATTTTTAAGTGTTTTTGGCTTCTAGCGCTTATCTGTAAAGCGCTAGAAGCTATCTTTTTGGTAGTAATTTTACCCTGGAGCCGTATTACACATACCGCGCAGCAATCGGCATCTGCCGCCCACTGCCAAAGGCCCGTGCCCGCACGCGCACGATGGGCGGGGCCTGACGGCGCTTGTATTCGTTGCGCGCCACCATCATGCGCACGCGCTGCACCAGGGCGCGGCCCGCGTCGTCGGTTTGCAGCTGGGCCACAAAATTCTGCGCCGCCTGGTGCTCCGCGGCAGAAAGGCGGTCGCCTTCGATCAGCAGCTTGAGCACTTCGTCGAGCACGGGGTAGGGCGGCAGGCTGTCCACATCGCGCTGGCCGGGTGCCAGCTCGGCAGAGGGTTCCTTGTCGATGATGGCCTGCGGAATCAGCGCGCGCCCGGCGTGTTCGTTGACGTGGCGCGACAGGGCAAACACCTCCGTCTTGTAGAGGTCGCCAATCAGGCCCAGGCCGCCATTGGTGTCGCCATACAGCGTGCAATAGCCTACCGAGATTTCACTCTTGTTGCCCGTGGTGAGCAGCAGGTGGCCGAAGGCGTTGGAGTATTCCATCAGCACCGTTCCGCGAATGCGCGCCTGCAGATTCTCGAGCGGCAGGCCCACCAACGGTTTGCCAAAGCTGGCCTCGAACTGCTGCGCGTAGCCCGCCACCAGCTCGGCAATCGGGTGTGTGAAGAGCTGCACGCCCAGGTTGTCGCACAGCGCCACCGAGTCATCGACCGAGCCGCTGCTGGAGTAGCGCGAGGGCATGGTGATGCCGACCACGTTGTCCGCACCCAGCGCTTCCACGGCCAAGGCGAGCGTCAGCGCGCTGTCGATGCCGCCCGAGCTGCCCACCACCACCTGCGTAAAGCCGCAGCGCCGTGCGTAGTCACGCAGGCCCAGCACGATCTGCTGGCGGTAGAAGTCCATGGTGGGCAGACCCTGTGCGGGCACGGGGGCGGGGCGTGCGCCTTCAGCGCTCAGAAAATGCCCGTTGGCGAACTGGAGCGTGCACACGTCTTCCACAAACCGCTGCGCTTCAAAGACGACACCCGCATCGGGCTCGGCCGCGAACGATGCGCCGTCGTACACCACCTGGTCATGCCCACCGATTTGGTTCACGTACAGGATCGGCAGGCCGTGGCGGCGCGCGGCGTCGGCAAAGATCTGGTGACGCTGCTCGCGTTTGCCGGTGTGGCTGGGACTGGCGTTGATGCTCACCACCAGGTCGGGCGCGGCGTCGCGCATGCGCTCGAAAGGGTTGGTGGCGTAGTCGGCGCCGTGGTCGTTCCAGCCGTCTTCGCAGATCAGCAGGCCCACCTGCGTGCTGCCGATGCGCAGCACCTTGGCCACGTCTGGTCCGGGCTCGAAGTGGCGGCGCTCGTCAAAGATGTTGTACGTGGGCAGCAGCTGCTTGGCGTATTGCAGGCGCACGGCCCCGCCTTGCAGCACCAGCAGGCTGTTGTGCAAGCGCTTGCCGGGGCCGCGCGCGGGTGTGGGTGCGCCCAACACCCAGTGCAGCTGGGGTAATTCAGCAGAGGCCTGTTGTAACGCGGAGATGCCGGCCTCGATGCGTTGCTGAAAGCCGGTTTCCTCCAGCATGTCGCCGGGGTAGTAGCCGCACAGCGACAGCTCGCTGAACACGACGAGGTCGGCCTGTTCGCGCGCCGCCTGCTGCGCGGCGGCCACCATGCGGGCCACGTTGCCTTCGATGTCACCGACGGTGAAGTTGAGTTGGGCGATGGTGATGCGGAGCATGGTGTCATTCATCCTAAGGTTCAAGTTCGTCGGTAGCCGCCGACACTGGCGCAGCCTACGTCAGGGACGCCGAGCAAGGGCCGCCCCGCAGCGAGGGCGTCGTCCCCCTGGGGGGAAGGCGCGAAGCGACTCAGGGGGGGGCTTCTTATGCAACGTTGAAAACCTGACGCAGGTAGGCCAGGTAGGTTTCATCGTCGCACAGCGTCTTGCCGGGCGTGTCTGAGAGTTTCGCCACAGGTTGTCCGTTGGCGCGCACCAGCTTCATCACGATGTTGAGCGGTCGCATCTCCGGTGCGTCGCCCATGTCGTTGGTGAGATTCGTTCCAATGCCAAAGCCGAGCTGTGTGCGGTCGCCAAAGTGGCGGTACAGCATGAGGGCGCGTTCCAGGTCGAGTCCGTCCGAGAACACCAGCCGCTTGGTGTGTGCGTCGATGCGCAGCCGGGTGTAGTGCGCGAGGGCTTTTTCGCCCCAGGCCACCGGGTCGCCGGAGTCGTGGCGCAGGCCGTCGAACAGCTTGGCGAAGTACAGGTCAAAGTCAGCGAGAAAGGCGTCCATGCCCACGGTGTCGGTCAGCGCAATGCCCAGGTCGCCCCGGTATTCCTGCACCCAGTCTTCGAGTGCGGCCTTTTGGAAGTCGCGCAGCCGCACGCCCAGGGCCTGGTAGGTCTGCAAATACTCGTGCGCCATGGTGCCGATGGGCACGAGGTTCAAATCGCGCGCCAGCAGCACGTTGCTGGTGCCCTTGAACCACTGCGGAGCTTGCTGCGCAACGGTCTGCACCACCTCGCGCTGCCAGGCGCCGCTGTAGCGGCGGCGCAGGCCAAAGTCGAACAGCTCGAAAGGGTGGCGCAGCGTGGCCTGCCGGGCCAGGTCCTGCAGCTGATGCACTTTGGCGGCCAGCCGTGCACGGCCGCTGGTGAGGGCCTGGGCCGCGTCAAAACGGCGAAAGTACAGCTCATTCACGATGGCCAGCACGAAGATCTCAAACCCCATCACATGCACCTGTGGGCCTTGCGCCACGATGTGCAGTTGCTCGCCCTCGGCCCAGGCGCTGATGAAACTGCGCTGGAACTGGAAGATGCGCAGGAAGTCCACAAAGTCGCTCTTGATGTAGCGCAGGCTGCCCACATAGGCCAGCTCTTCGGGCGTGAAGCGCAGGCTGCACAGGTGGTCCAGCGCGGCGTTCACCTCGGGCAGCAGCTCGGCCAGCGGGTAGGCCGGGGTGTTGCGGCACACAAAGCGGTATTCGCTTTGTGTTTGTGGGTGGCGGTGCAGCAGCGCCTGCCACATCGTGAACTTGTAGAGGTCGGTGTCGAGCAGGCTGGTGATGACGGGGTTCATGGTGTTGCTCCAAAATTGGTAGCTAATAGCGCTTTATGGATAAGCGCTAGAGCCTGATTTCATTCATATTGGCGAGCTGTGCACCGGCTGTGCGCATGGCGTCCAGAAACGCCCGGTGTTGCGCCTCGAAGCCGCCCACGGGGCTCATCCCGTCGGTCAGCAGCACGATGCGGCTGGCTTGCCAGCCGGGCGACAGGCGGGGCAGGTGCCGCACGATGTGTTCGGTGGTCGAGCGCACGCAGTGGCTGCTGGCCTCGCCCGCAATCAGCAGCACATCGGCCTGGCCCAGTGACTGCAGCAGGGCGGTGTTCAGCGCGGTGCTTTCGTCGTCCGCGTCGGGCACCTCGGCCTCGATGGCGCTGTAGTGTTCCGTCCAGGGGTTGGTGCCCTTGAACACATTGCGCACCGCGCGCTGGCGCTGGAGCTGCCAGGCCCCGCAGGCGGCCAGTACATCGGCGTGCACGCCATGGCCCCAGCTGCCCACCTCGCAGTGCACCGGCCACACCATCAGCGTATAGCGACCCTGGGCTTCGAGTGCGTCCAGATACCGCAGGGTGCGGGGCAGGGCCGTGGTATTGCGCGGTGTGTAGTCGCCTGCGCGCACCTGGGCGGCGGTGATGGGGGTGAAGGGCGCCACATCGGCACCCGCGCCGGTCTGCCAGAAGCCAGGGTGGGCGATATCAAAGTGCTGGTGCGAATCGAGCGTAACGGTGATCCCATCAAGCTGGTCGCCCTGGTTGCGGATGAACTGGGCCAGGCGCTGCATGTCGGCATGGGCACCGGCCACGGGCAGGGCGGGTGCGGTGCGTTGGCCGGTCAGTACATCGGTGGGTTGCCAGGCCATGGGCAGGTCGCAAAAGTCGTTTTGCGGGTCAATCACCAGCAGCTGGATGTTGCGGGGCATGGTCTTCTCCTGGGTTGTTGGATGCAGTGTAATCTTGTTAGTAAAAAAAATGAACTAACTAAGTTGAAAGCACTTGTTTCGTAGTGGTCTCAAAGAATTTGCGCCAGGGAATGTGGTTCTCGATCTGGGTGCCGGTTTGTTCATGCTTGTGACAAACTCGGCGCATGACCGAATCCGCTTTGCCCACTGTGATCTGTACCGTCGATGTGGTGTTGCTGACCTTGCAGCAAGGGGCGTTGCAAGTGGCCCTGTTGCGCCGTGAGCGCGCGCCGTTTGCCGGGGCTCTGGCGCTGCCGGGTGGCTACATCCATGCGCAAGAAGATGCCGATGCCCAGGCCAGCGCGGCCCGGGTGCTGCGCGACAAGGCGGGCTTGCAGAGCCCGTACCTGGAGCAGTTGGCCACCTTCTCCGGCCCGGTGCGCGACCCCCGGGGCTGGTCGCTGGCCGTCGCTTACTGTGCCCTGGTGCCGCCTGAGGTGCTGGAGCAGGCACCGCTCACGCTGGTACCCGTGGCCGAATTGCCTGCGCTGCCTTTTGACCACCGTGCCATGGTCGATGCCGCCGTGGCCCGCGTGCGCAGCAAAAGCCAGTATTCGTCCATGCCGGTGCACCTGTGCGCCGAGCCGTTCACGCTGCCGCAGCTGCAGGCTGTGTACGAGGCGGTGCTGGGCGAGCCGGTCAACAAGGTGAGTTTTCGCCGCAAGATGGACGAGTTGGCCATGCTGGAGCCGGTGCCGGGAGCGCTGCAAGGCGGCGGCGCCCACCGGCCCGCGCAGCTGTACCGGGTGCGCCCGGCCTACCGGCGCAATCTGTCGCTGAGCGCGCGCGGGCTGTAGCGCGGGCTTAGCGCACAAACTATTGGACCGCCGCACGGAAATCTGGCACAAACGCAAACTTTGTGTCCCACGAACGGTGGGTGCGTCGCGCGGGCCAGGGTGGCTGCCGTTGCACCACCAACAACAAGCCGGCACAACGCTGGCACCTGAGGGAAATCCATGTCTTTGCGGCTCAAATTCAACCTGGTGCTGGCGGCCGTGCTGCTGGTGGCAGCGGCGGGGGCGGGAGTTTATGTGCACCGCTTTCTGCAGCAGTCGGCCATCGAGGAGGTGCAGCACAACTCGCAGATCATGATGCACGCGGCCATGGCGATCCGCGACTACACGACAGAGCTGGTCAAGCCCCACCTGGACGTGACGCTGGCCGAGAAATTCCTGCCGCAGACGGTGCCTGCCTATGCGGCCACCGAAACCCTGCGCCGCCTGCAGAACCGGTTTCCGGGCTATGAGTACAAGGAGGCGGTGCTCAACCCCACCAACCTGCGCGACCGTGCCAACGAGTGGGAGGAGCGCATCATCAGCGACTTCCGCGAAGGCCGGGCCGACCTCAAGAAAGAGGTCACCGGCGAGGTGGGCGAGGGCATGCACCGCGCCATGTACGTGGCCCGCCCCATCACCATCAAGCAGGCGCAATGCATGGCCTGTCACAGCACACCGGCCGTGGCGCCGCCCACCATGCTCAAGGTCTATGGCGACAAGAACGGCTTTGGCTGGGGCATGAACGAGACGGTGGGCATCCAGGTGGTGAAGGTGCCGATGTACTTCCCGCTGGAGAAGGCGCGTCAGACCTTCAACACGGTGATGGCGGCGCTGGTGGGTAGTTTTGTGCTGCTTTTCGTCGGGCTCAACCTGTCGCTGTCGTCGCTGGTGATCGAGCCCATGGCGCGGCTCAACCGCAAGCTGGAAGACCTGGCCACCAAGGACTTCCTGACGGACCTGGTCAACCGCCGCCGCTTCTTTGAGAGGCTGGAGACCGAGATGGCCGACACCCGCATCAAGAAGGGCAGTCTGTCGGTGGTGATGTTTGACATCGACTTTTTCAAACGCATCAACGATACCTTTGGGCATGATTCGGGCGATGTGGTGCTCAAGAGCACGGCGCTGCGCGTGCGCGAACTTCTGCGGTCGTCCGACTGCGCTGCGCGTTTCGGGGGCGAGGAGTTCATCATCCTGCTCAAGGAAACCCCGGTGGATGCCGCCATGGCCATGGCCGAGGCGGTGCGCGCGCGCATTGCAGGCGTGCCGTTCGACGCGGTGGGCCATGTCAGCGCCAGTTTTGGCGTGGCCACCTGGGACCACAAGGAAGACAGCCACGCCCTGATCAAGCGCGCGGACACGGCGCTGTACAAGGCCAAGTCCAGCGGTCGCAACTGCGTGGTGCAGGCCGAAGAGTCCGTATGACCCCTTGCGTGTCTCCGGGCCGAGCCAGGCACGCTCAGGCCATGGCGGCCTTGGCCTCCTCATAGTCAGCCCGATAGTCCGCCGCCAGCGCGGTTTTTTGCTTCTCCGTCAGCAGCTTGCCGGCCATCTGGAAGAAGCGGTGTTCTTCTTCCTTGAGGTGGTGCTCCACCTTCTCCGCCAGTTTCTTGGCCAGCGGCAGCCAGCTGGGGCTCGCCGGGTCGGCCTCTTCCAGCGACTCCAGCAGTTCATCGAGCTGGTGGTGCTCTGAAATGGCGTGGCGGGACAGGTCGATGCCCGCGTCGTGCGCCATCAGCGGAATATAAAAATGCCGTTCCTCAGCCCGCTCATGGGCCGTCAGTTCCTGCTTGAGCTGGTCAAACAGCTCGCGCCGCTCGGGGGTGTCTCCGCTGGTGTCGGTGAGTGCGGCGTACAGCGCTCGTTGGCGTTCGTGGCTCTCGCGCAGGGCTTCAAAGATATTGGTGGTGTCGGTCATGATGCGGTGGTGTGGGGAATGTGGGGCTGTGACAAAGGTGCGGTGGGCTACTCGAGTACCTTGCGCGCGGCACCCACGCCGATGACGGCCAGCACCACAAACACCACGGCAATCACCAGGAACAGCACAAACAGCACCTTGGCGATGCCCGCCGCGCCTGCGGCGACTCCGCTGAATCCCAGGGCACCGGCGACCAGGGAGATCAGGGCAAAAATGATGGCGTACTTCAGCATGGTGGTCGCTCCTTGCAGTGGATGTTCAGGCAGCGCGGGGCTGCGAAAGGGTGTGCAGGAACGATACCGAGGGGCCGTCGGCAGCGCCGTCAGTGCGGGCGGGCGGTGGGTGTAGGAGAGGGCCGCTGGCGGGCAGTGGTGAAGCGTCAAAAGAAAAGCCGCAACGCGGAGCGTTGCGGCTTTGGAGGTGGGACGGCTCTGACGGTCTTTTGGTCTGCGCTCACATCGCTGACGCGATATGAGCTTCTCGTCCACGTACGGAAAGCCGTGCGATGCGCGTAGGGCTTACAGCCCTGCTGCTGCGCGCAGCGCAGCAGCCTTGTCCGTCTTTTCCCAGCTGAATTCGGGCTCTTCGCGGCCGAAGTGGCCGTAGGCTGCGGTCTTCTCATAGATGGGACGCAGCAGGTCCAGCATCTGGATGATGCCCTTGGGGCGCAGGTCGAAATGCTCACGCACCAGCGCTGCAAGACGCTCGTCCGACACCACGCCCGTGCCTTCTGTGTAGACCGTGATGTTCATGGGCTCGGCCACGCCGATGGCATACGCCACCTGGATCTGGCACTGGCGCGCCAGGCCTGCGGCCACGATGTTCTTGGCCACGTAGCGGGCTGCGTAAGCGGCGGAGCGGTCCACCTTCGTTGGGTCCTTGCCGCTGAACGCGCCGCCACCGTGGGGGCAGGCACCGCCGTAGGTGTCCACGATGATCTTGCGGCCGGTCAGGCCACAGTCACCTTGTGGACCGCCGATGACAAAGCGGCCCGTGGGGTTGATCAGGTAGCGCGTGTTCTGCAGCCATTCCTTGGGCAGCACGGGCTTGATGATCTCTTCGATGATGGCTTCGGTGAACGAGGCCTTCATCTTGGTTTGCGTTTCGCTCTGGTCGGGGTGGTGCTGGGTGGAGAGCACCACGGTGTCGATGCTGTGGGGCTTGCCGTCCACGTAGCGCATCGTCACTTGCGACTTGGCATCGGGGCGCAGGAACGGCAGGCGGCCGTCCTTGCGCAGCTGGGCCTGGCGCTCGACGAGGCGGTGCGCGTAGTAGATGGGCGCGGGCATCAGCTCGGGCGTTTCGTCGCAGGCGTAGCCGAACATCAGGCCCTGGTCGCCAGCGCCGGTGTTCAGGTGGTCGTCGCTCGCGTGGTCCACGCCCTGGGCGATGTCGTTGGACTGCTTGTCATAGGCCACCAGCACGGCGCAGCCTTTGTAGTCGATGCCGTAGTCGGTGTTGTCGTATCCGATGCGCTTGATGGTGTCGCGCGCCACCTGGATGTAGTCCACGTGGGCGTTGGTGGTGATCTCGCCCGCCAGCACGACGAGGCCAGTGTTGGTCAGCGTTTCCGCGGCAACGCGGCTGCGGGGGTCTTGCTTGAAGATCGCATCGAGAATCGCGTCCGAGATCTGATCGGCCACCTTGTCGGGGTGACCTTCAGAGACGGATTCCGAGGTAAAGAGAAAGTCGTTCGCCATTTGAATAAACTCCTGTGTTCCGGCATTTTGGGCGTTGCCCTCACCCCGAAGGAGATCTGGCGAACGCTTTAGCAGATTTTTTTAACGTCGCCCTGCAAGTTGCTCATTTAACTCAGCGACCCCGTCATTTTAATGCCAGTCGTCTTTCGATTCTTTTCCGTATTTCCACTGTGGTTGCTGCACATCATGGGCGCGGCCATGGGGTGGATTGCGTTTTGTGCGTCGCCCACGTACCGGCGTCGCTTTCTGGCCAATTCGGCCCTGGCAGGGTATTCGTTGGGCGACGTGCGTGCCGCTGTGGCCCATGCCGGCCGTATGGTGGCCGAGCTGCCGCGCCTGTGGCTGGGGGCGCCGCTGCCCTGCCGCATCGAAGGCGAGGCCTGTGTGGAGCAGGCGTATGCGGCCGGGCGCGGCATTTTGTACCTCACGCCGCACCAGGGGTGTTTCGAGCTGTCGGCCCAGGCAGCGGCCCGGCGCTGGAGCGCGGAGCGCGGCCCCATCACCGTGCTGTACCGCCCCGCGCGCCAGGCTTGGCTGGCCAAGGTGATGGAGACCGCACGCAACCGGCCCGGCATGCTGGCCGTGCCCACCACGCTGGCGGGTGTGCGCCAGATGATCAAGGCCCTGCGCCGGGGTGAGGCCGTGGGCCTGCTGCCCGACCAGGTCCCGCCGGACGGGCAGGGCCTTTGGGCTCCGTTTTTTGGCCGCGATGCCTACACCATGACCCTGGCCGTGCGCCTGGCGCAGCAGACGGGTGCCGCCGTGGTGCTGGTGCGCTGCGAGCGGCTGTCCTGGGGCCGTGGTTTTGTCACCCATTTCGAGCCGCTGGCGCAACCGCTGTCGGACCAGTTGGACGTTGCCGTTGTGCAGATCAACCAGGCCATGGAACACCTTATCCGCCAGTGCCCCGAGCAATACCTGTGGGGCTATGCCCGCTACAAGCAGCCGCGCGCCGAGGCAGCGCCTGCTGCGGGAGCTGCCGTATGACCGGCCGCCTGGGTGTGTGGTTCATGCGGGTGCTTGCGCACCTGCCGCTGCCCGTGCTGCGCGGCATGGGTTGGCTGCTGGGGCAGGTGGCCTTTGTGCTGGTGGCGCCCCGGCGCAAGGTGGCGCTGCGCAACCTGGAGTTGTGTTTTCCGGACTGGACCGAGGCGCGCCGCCGCGCCGTGGCGCGCGCCAGTTTTGTGGTGTTCTGCCAGACCTGGCTGGACCGCAGCTGGCTCTGGGCAGCGCCCCGCGAGGTGGTCGAGCGGCGCGTGCAACTCAAAGGCGCCGTGCACGAGCTCGACGGCGACACCCCCACCATCCTGTTTGCGCCGCACTTCTACGGCATGGATGCGGGTGGCCTGGCGCTGCCGCTGCATTCGGGCCGAGCGTTCACGTCCATTTTTGCCACCCACCCCGATCCGGCGGTGGATGGCTGGTTCATGGCCGGGCGCCAGCGTTTTGGTGACGTGCGCATGCTCAACCGCTCGGACGGCGTCAAACCCATCATCGCCAACCTGCGCAAGGGCGGCCTGCTGTACCTGCTGCCCGACATGGACTACGGGCGCAATGATTCGGTGTTTGTGCCGTTCTACGGCGTGACGGCGGCCACCATCCCGTCGCTGTCGCGGTTTGCGCGGCTGGGGCGCGCCAAGGTGGTGGGCGTGTATTCGCGCATGACGCCCACAGGCTACGTGGCCGAGGTCTCGCCCGCCTGGGCCAACTACCCCACAGACGACGCCGAGGCCGACACCCTGCGCATGAACCACGAGCTGCAGGCCGTCATCAACACCATGCCCGAGCAGTACTACTGGGTGCACAAGCGTTTCAAGACACGGCCCGAAGGCGAACCGTCTTTTTACGCCTGAAAATTTGAGTCAAATCAGCATCTAGCGCTTATCTGTCAAGCGCTGGCAGCTATCATTTTGATTGCAAAAATCGCTGCAATTCCAGGGCCACGCGCTCGGGATGCTCGTGCACTATCCAGTGCGAGGCTTTCTCCACCTGCCGCAGCTGCAGCTGCGGCACCCAGCCCGGCAGGCCGTCGAGCAGGCCGGGCAGCAGGGCCGGGTCGTCCATGCCCCACAGGACCAGCGTGGGCACCGTCACCGTCAACATGGATTCGGGCAGGGTGATGGCCTGCGCGCCCGGGTCACCATCGCGGGGTGGGCGCAGGGGGCTGGCGCGGTAGTAGTTGCAGGCACCCGTCAGGCCCTGCTGCCACAGCGCGCGGTACTGGGCGCGCACGCTCTCGGTCAGCCACGTGGGTGCGCTGCCGTCTGGGGCGTTGAAAAATGCGAACAGGCGGCGAAAGTCGTCCTCGGCCAGCAGGGCCTCGGCATCAGGCCTGCACAGGAAGTGCATGTACTGGCTGCCCGCCTGCTGCGCAGTGTTGTGTGCCAGCTCCCGCACAAAGGCGCCAGGGTGGGGGGAGTTGATGATGGCCAGCCGCTTCATGAGCTGCGGCTGCTGGTTGGCCAGGTTCCAGGCCACGGCGCCACCCCAGTCGTGCGCCACCAGGCATTCCAGCGCGCCGCCGGGGCATTCGTGGGCAATCAGCGCCATCAGGTCCTGCACCAGATGCTTGGCACGGTAGGCATCCACTTCGGCGGGGCTGCTGGAGGGGCCAAACCCGCGCAGGTAGGGCGCCACGCAGTGGTAGCCACCGTTTTCGGGGCGGGAAAAGTGCAGCAGCAGCTCATCCCAGATGAAGGCGCCCTCGGGGAAGCCGTGCAAAAACAGCAGCACTGGGCGGCCCGCCACGCCGCTTACGCGGCAGTGCAGGGTGGTTCCGTGGGGCAGGGGAGCGGAGACGGTCTGGATCATGGCGCTATGCATTTAATAGCTGGTAGCGCTTGATGGATAAGCGCTAGGGCCTAATTTGACTGAATATCCTCAGAATCACCGAGCTCTGGGGGCTCAACGGCGGGGGCAGGGGCTGCGTCGCCCGAGGCTTGCACCGGGTGCGCCCACTGCCACAGCAGCTGTGCCACCTCGTCCACGCCTTGTTTCTTGAGGGCCGAGAACATCATCACCTCTCCGCCGGCCGCGTTCAGTCGCGTAATCGACAGGATCTTGGCTTGCTCCGAGCGTGTGAGCTTGTCCGCCTTGGTCAGCACGATCAGGAATTTCAGGCCTTCTTCGACCCGTGGTCGCAGCACTTCAAGCAAGGCCTCGTCCAGCTCGGTCAATCCGAGCCGGGGGTCACACAGCAAGACGATGCCGGTGAGCCCAGGGCGGCTCACCAGGTAATTGACCATTACCTGCTGCCAACGCACCTTGTCGGACCGCGACACCTTGGCGTAGCCGTAGCCGGGCAGATCCGCCAGCACCGCATCGGTCGCGCCGTGCTTGCCCAGCGAGAAAAGGTTGATGTGCTGTGTGCGCCCGGGCCGTTTGGAGGCGAAGGCCAGCTGCTTTTGCTGCGTGAGCGTGTTGATGCAGGTGGATTTGCCCGCGTTGGAGCGGCCCACAAAAGCGATCTCGGGCACATGGATGGGCGGCAGGTGGTGCAGCTGGGCGGCAGTGGTCAGGAACCTGGCGGTGTGCATCCAGCCCATGGCGATCTTGGCGTCGGGAGCGGGCGGAAGGGAGCCAGCAACTGGCGCGGTGGAAGAGGTCGTCATGGAATATTGGGAGGCTTGGGAGCCTCATTGTAGAATCGCGAGGTTTTGCGCACATAAACACAGACCCTCGATATGAAGTTGCTCGCCTCTTTGCTGACGGCTGCCGCACTGGCAGCACCTGTTTTTTCGGCCTATGCGGCGGGCGATGCCCCCAAAGCGGCCAAGCCGGATCTCGTCAAAGGCGAGGCCAGCTACACCGCAGTGTGTGCTGCCTGCCACGGCGCCGATGGCAATTCGGCCATTGCGGCCAACCCCAAGCTGTCGCAGCAACACCCCGAATACCTGGTCAAGCAGTTGCAGGAATTCAAGTCCGGCAAGCGCAACAACGCCATCATGAAGGGTTTCGCCACCGCGCTGTCGGACGAGGACATGAAGAACATTTCGTACTGGGTGGCTTCCAAGGCGGCCAAACCCGGTTTCGCCAAGGACAAGAACCTGGTCTCCCTGGGGGAGCGCATCTACCGTGGCGGCATCGCCGACCGCCAGATCGCTGCCTGCGCTGGCTGCCACAGCCCCAATGGCGCAGGCATCCCTGCCCAGTACCCCCGCCTGTCGGGTCAGCACGCTGACTACACCGTGGCCCAGCTCAACACCTTCCGCGATGGCTCGCGTGCCAACAGCACCCAGATGACGCAGGTGGCGGCCAAGCTGAACGACAAGGAAATCAAGGCCGTGGCGGACTACATCGCTGGCCTGCGCTGATTGACTTGATTTTCGTCAATCTTGTGGCCCGCTAGACCGGGTTGCACGGAACCTACCGCCAATAACAATCCCAAAACGGGCGGGCCCATCGCACAGATGGTCCCGCCCTTTTTCTTTCCTTCTCTCGCGCCTCCTCGCCGTCTCCTTTCTTTTTCATCCATGTCCGATAACACCCAAGGCCTTCGCATCCAGTCTGGTTCCCAGGCCTGGCGCGCCGGGATCGAGCTGCTGTCCTCTATGCGGTTCGCGATCTCGCTGCTGACGGTGATCTGCATTGCCTCGGTGATCGGCACGGTGCTCAAGCAGCACGAGCCGGCGGTCAACTACGTCAACCAGTTCGGTCCTTTCTGGGCGGAGTTGTTTGGCGCCATCCAGCTCAATGCGGTCTACAGCGCCTGGTGGTTCTTGCTGATCCTGGCGTTTCTGGTGATCAGCACATCGCTGTGCATCGCCCGCAATACACCCAAGATCCTCATCGACCTCAAGGTCTACAAGGAAAACATCCGCGAACAAAGCCTGAAGGCTTTTCACCACAAGGCCGAGGCAACGCTTAGCGGCTCTGCCGAGGTCGAGGCGCGCCGCATTGGCACCCTGCTGGCCGGTGGCGGATGGAAGGTGCGCCTGCAGCAGCGCGACACCACCTCTGGCCCCGGCACTGGCTGGATGGTGGCGGCCAAGGCGGGTGCTGCCAACAAGCTGGGCTACATCGCCGCGCACAGCGCCATCGTGCTGGTGTGTGTGGGCGGTCTGCTGGACGGAGATCTCATCGTGCGCGCCCAGATGTTGCTGGGGGGCAAGACACCGTACCAGGGCGGCGGCCTGATTGCCGATGTGAAGCCCGAGCACCGGCTTTCCGAGCGCAACCCCACCTTTCGGGGCAACCTGCTGGTGGCTGAGGGCACACAGTCGAGTACAGCCATCCTGAATCAGTCCGACGGCGTGCTGCTGCAGGACCTGCCGTTTGCCATCGAGCTCAAGAAGTTCATCGTGGAGCACTACTCCACCGGCATGCCCAAGCTGTTTGCCAGCGAGATCATCATCCACGACAAGGCCACGGGCGAGAAGACGCCCGCGCGTGTGGAGGTGAACCACCCGGCCAGCTACAAAGGCATCGAGATCTACCAGTCGAGTTTTGACGACGGCGGCTCGCACCTCAAGCTGCGCGGCGTGCCCATGGTGGCAGGCGCCAAGCCCATTGAGGTCGAAGGAGTGGTCGGCAATTCCACCCAGCTGACCAACAACGGTGGCGGCCCGGGCAGCGAGACGCTGACGCTGGAGTTCACAGCACTGCGTACCATCAATGTCGAGAACTTCGGGGGTGCAGGCCCCGGTGGCAGTGGTGTGGATGTGCGCAAGGTGGACCTGCGCGAGTCGGTGGAATCCCGCCTGGGCGCTGCCAACAAGACCGTCACCAAAAAAGAACTGCGCAACGTGGGCCCGAGCGTGAGTTACAAGCTTCGGGACGCAGCGGGCCAGGCGCGTGAGTTCCACAACTACATGCTGCCTGTGGACACGGGCGACGGCGTGCCGGTGTTTCTGCTGGGCGTGCGCGAAACCCCTGCAGAGCCATTCCGGTACCTGCGGGTGCCAGCCGATGACAAGGGCAGCATGGACGGCTTCGTTCGCATGAAGGCCACCCTGGCCGACCCCTCAGCGCGCGAGCAGGCCGTGCGCCGCTATGTGGCGCAGGCGATCGACACCTCGCGCCCGGATCTGGCCGAGCAGCTGCAGCAGTCTGCACTGCGGGCCTTGGCCCTGTTCGCGGGCCAGGGCATGGTCGATGGCAAGCCCACTGGTGGCCTGCAGGCTGTGTCCGACTTCATGGAGGCCAACGTGCCCGAGGCCGAGCGCGCGCGGGCGGGTGAGGTGCTGGTGCGCATTTTGAACGGCACGCTGTTCGAGGTGGCGCAGTTGTCGCGCCAGCGTGCGGGCCTGCCGCCGCTTCCGCAGGACGATCAGACGCAGGGTTTCATGACGCAGGCCGTGCTCTCGCTCAGTGACGCGCAGATCTACCCCGCACCGCTGGCGTTTGAACTCAAGGACTTCACCCAGGTACAGGCCAGTGTTTTCCAGGTGGCGCGAGCCCCTGGCAAGAATGTTGTCTATCTGGGATGTGCCTTGCTGATCCTGGGCGTTTTTGCCATGCTCTACGTGCGCGAACGGCGCGTCTGGGTCTGGGTGGCGCCACAGGACGGGCGTACCCACGCCACCATGGCCCTGTCCACCAACCGCAAGACCATGGACGGCGACCAGGAGTTTGTCCAGCTCGCACAAAAACTGATCGGGGCATCGCCCCGCGAAGGCACCGCATGAATACCGCGACTTCTTCCTCCACGGCCACCACGATCACCCTGAACGAGGGTTTTTTTGCCCGCCGCAACTGGTTCGACTGGCTGTTTGCCGCCATCGTGGCCGTGGGCGGGCTGTATGCGTTGCAGCGCTACGGCGCCTTCATGGACGTCTACGAGAAAGGTATTTTGCTGGGTGCCATTCCGTGCACGATCTGGCTGGGCTGGTTCTGGCGCCCCTTGCGCGCGCTGATGCTGATCGTGGCTGCGGTGGCGCTGTTGGCCATCGGCCTGTACCAGCAAGACGGTGCGGGTAGTCTGGCGCGGGCCGATACGGTGTTCGGCCTCAAGTATTTCCTGTCGAGCCAGTCCGCCATCCTGTGGATGAGCATGCTGTTTTTCATCAGCACGGCGTTTTACTGGGTGGGCATGTTCTCGCGCGGCGAGGGCCGCACCATGAGCATGCTGGGCTCGCGCATCGCCTGGGTGGCCGTTGCCATGGCGCTCATCGGCACGCTGGTGCGTTGGTACGAGAGCTACCTCATCGGCCCAGACATCGGGCACATCCCGGTGAGCAATCTGTACGAAGTGTTCGTGCTGTTCTGCTGGATGACGGCGGCGTTCTACCTGTATTACGAACAGCAATACGACACGCGCGCGTTGGGCGGCTTTGTGATGCTGGTGGTCAGTGCCGCCGTGGGCTTCCTGCTCTGGTACACCGTGGTGCGCGAGGCGCACGAGATCCAACCCCTGGTGCCCGCTCTCAAAAGCTGGTGGATGAAGCTGCATGTGCCCGCCAACTTCATCGGCTACGGCACGTTTGCGCTGGCCGCCATGGTGGCCTTTGCCTACCTGATCAAGCAGCAGGCCACTGAAACGCGCTGGTACAAGCTGGCGCCGCTCTGGCTGCTGGGCGTGGTGCTGTGTTTCGAACCCATCGTGTTCCGCCAGGGCGCGACCGAGAACGGTGGCAGCTACTGGATGGTGTACTTCGGCATTTCGGCTTTCATCGTGGCTGGCATCCTGCTGGGCCGCAAGCGCATCGCGGCGCGCCTCCCCTCGTTTGAGATCCTGGACGACGTGATGTACAAGTCCATCGCCGTGGGCTTTGCGTTCTTCACCATTGCTACCGTGCTCGGCGCGCTGTGGGCGGCCGAGGCCTGGGGCGGCTACTGGAGCTGGGACCCGAAGGAAACCTGGGCGCTGATTGTCTGGCTCAACTACGCCGCCTGGCTGCACATGCGACTGATGAAGGGGCTGCGCGGCACCGTGTCGGCCTGGTGGGCGCTGGTGGGCCTGGCGGTGACCACGTTCGCGTTTCTGGGGGTGAACATGTTCCTGAGCGGTTTGCACAGCTACGGCACGCTGTGATGGGGTGAGGGCTCAGTCGGGCATCGGGGTGGGGCCGACAACTATTGCGTCTTCGGTGTAACCTGCGCGGTCTAGGGAACGAACTAACAGTTGTGCTGCTCTACTGCTGCAGCTGTTTCCACCAGACCATGACCGGAGCCTCTCCATGCTGATCCCTTCGCGCGATTCGGGTTTCAACCACCCCCACTCCTCCGAAATCACACCCCGCGCGGTCTACGAAGACCGGCGCCAGATGCTCAAGCTCATGGCGGGCGGCGCTGCAGGTGCCGCGATGGCGGCCTGGGCAGGCCGCGAGGCGCTGGCGCAGCAGGCGCAGGTGGTGCGGCCCAACAAGCTGGCTGCGCTGGCGGGTGCCAAGTCCACCGTGGCGGGTGCGGTCACGATGGAAAAGCTCACTGACTACAAAGACGCGAGCACCTACAACAACTTCTACGAATTCGGCACCGACAAGGCCGACCCCGCGCGCAACGCCCACACACTCAAGACCACGCCCTGGACGGTGGAAGTGGAAGGCCTGGTCAAGAAGCCGGGTAAATACGGCATCGAAGACCTGATCAAGCTCAGCGCGCAGGAGGAGCGCATCTACCGCCTGCGCTGCGTGGAAGGCTGGTCCATGGTCATCCCCTGGGTGGGTTATTCGCTGGCCGAACTGATCAAGCGCGTGGAGCCCCAGGGCAGCGCCAAGTATGTGGAATTTGTGACGCTGGCCGACAAGGCAACCATGCCTTTTGTCGGATCGCGCGTGCTCGACTGGCCCTATGTGGAAGGCCTGCGCATGGACGAGGCAATGAACCCTCTCACACTGCTGGCTTTTGGCATGTATGGCGAAGTGCTGCCCAACCAGAACGGGGCGCCTGTTCGCCTGGTGGTGCCGTGGAAGTACGGCTTCAAGAGCGCCAAAAGCATTGTCAAGATTCGCTTTGTCGAGAAAGAACCCGGCACGGCATGGAACAAGGCGGCCAAGCAGGAATACGGCTTTTACTCAAACGTGAACCCTGAGGTGGACCACCCTCGCTGGAGCCAGGCCACCGAGCGACGCATTGGCGAAGATGGCCTGTTTGCCAAAAAGCGCAAGACGCTCATGTTCAACGGCTATGAAGCCCAGGTGGGGCAGCTGTACGCGGGCATGGACCTCAAGAAGTTCTACTGATCTTCATTCGCCTTTTTTCTCCGCTTGACGTGTAGGTAAAGCGGCAGAAGAGGGGCGCGGATCACCATGCGCAAACTCTTCCTCCATTCTGCCGCCAAGCCCGTGGTCTTCGCACTGTGCCTGCTTCCGTTGGCGTGGCTGGTCTACGCTGCGGCGGCCAATCAGCTGGGCGCCAATCCGGCCGAGGCCCTGATCCGCGCCACGGGTGACTGGACGCTGCGCGCGCTCTGTCTGGTGCTGGCCGTTACGCCGCTGCGCGTGGTGACTTCCACGCCCCAGCTTGCGCGCTTTCGGCGCATGCTGGGCCTGTTCGTGTTTTTCTACGGCCTGCTGCACCTGCTGAGCTACGCCTGGTTCGACATGGGTTTTGATGGGACCGACATCGTGCGCGACATCATCAAGCGGCCGTTCATCCTGGTCGGGTCTCTGGCGCTGCTGGTGCTCACGCTGCTTGCCGCCACATCGTTCAACCGCGCGATCAAGGCATTGGGCGCAAAGCGCTGGCAGGCGCTGCACCGCAGCGTATACGCAGTTGCGGGCCTGGCCATCCTGCACTTCTTCTGGATGCGCGCTGGCAAGAATGATTTTGGCGAGGTGGCGGTGTATGCGGCGGTTTTGTCAGCTTTGCTGGGCTGGCGGCTGTGGCACTGGCTGCGCAAGCGCCGGCCGACCCAGGGTACGGCGGGGGCCAAGGCATCCCAAGCCGCCCGCACGTCGTAGCGCTGTGCTTGTAGAATTATTTGCTATATAAATAATAGCTTCTAGCGCTTGATGGTAAAGCGCCAGAAGCAAATTTAGCCTGAAATTCCAAGACCTGTGGCTACCGCGCCGGTGCCGCGCGCATCTGCCGGGTCACAGGATCGATGTAACCGGTGGGAATCTGGTAGGCCCGATCGTCAAACAGGTCGATGCCACACATGAGGTTCTCGATCCAGCTGAAGAAATCGCTGATCGCCTGCTTGCCCATGATGGGCGCGCCATGCTGTGGCACCAGCATGGCGATATCCAGTTGCCGTGCCATGCGGACCCACAGCCGCAGGATCTTGTTGGACACCATATAGCGGCGGTGAAATCCCTCCATGCGCGGGATGTGGGCCTTGAGGTCGGTCACTGGCACACGAGCCTCGGAGCCCGACATCATCGACACCCCCAGGTCGCCGGTGAACAGGATGCGGCTGACCGGGTCGTAGAAGTGAAAGTTGCCCTCGGAGTGCATGAAGTGCGCAGGCAGCAGCACCAGTTCATGGCGGCCCAGGGGCAGATGCCCCCCACTGTCGGGCACACCGATGACGCGATTTTCCGTCTTGCCTACCTTGGTGAAGTGGGGCGCAAAACGTTCCCAAACGCGTGAGATCACCAGGTCGGCCTTGGTGCTGGTCATCCAGCGATCCAGCGAGGCAATGATGTCTGGGTCTGCATGCGAAGCGATCAGGTACGACAGCTTGTGCGGTGGGAAGTGCTTGGTCATCCCCATGAACAGCTCGTTGAAGGCCAGGTTGCCACCGGGGTCGATGATGGCGCCGGTGTCGTCGTCCACGATCAGAAACTGGTTGGCCTGAACGGCCTGACCGTCTTCTTCGATGAGGTCGGTGAACATCAGACAAGCATGGTTCTTGTCGCGGTAGAGTTCGAGGGCCATGGCCATCCTGCGGTGCAATAAAGCACGAACTGTACGATTGACCCTCTGAGGCGTCCTTGATAGAAATCAAGTGCCTTGGTGGTATTGGTGGCCAGAACCGTTGTCCCGGTCCTTCTGCCGCTTTTCAGCGCGGCGCTGACGCTGCACCTGCGGGGGGCTGCGCAGGACTGGCGGTACCGACGCCGGGGGTCAAGGTCTGGGGCAGGGTCGCACGCTGCGCAGCTGCCGGACTGCTGGGCAAATACAGGGGGCCCCGTTGACCGCAACCTGCAAGGGCTGCCGCACTGGCAGCAAGGACAAGCGTCCTGACTAGAATTTGGGAAGCTTTCAACATGCGCAAATTGTAATGACCGACCTCGAATTCATGGACCACGCCGAAAAACTGCTGCTTGCCGTCGAGCGCAGCTGCGATCGCATCAACGATGCGACCGATGCCGATGTGGACGCCCAGCGCTCCGGGGGCATGGTGACATTGACGTTCCCCAACCGCAGCCAGATCGTGATCAATCTGCAAAAACCTCTGCACGAGGTGTGGATGGCCGCGCGGTCCGGTGGTTACCACTACCGGTTTGACGGCCAAGCCTGGCAGGACACCAAAGGAGCAGGCGAGTTCTTTGAGTGCCTGAGCCGCGACGCAGCCGCCCAAGCGGGTTTGCCACTGCAGTTTTCAGCGTGAGCCACCCTCCCGGGTGGCGCACGTCTCTCAGGTAGATGGAAGAGCGTCCGCAACGCCATCAGTTGCGGAACAGGTCCAGGATGCGGTTCCGCTCTTCGGTGGGCGGTGGCGCTTGTGGAGCCACAGCAGGTGATGCGGATCGGTCATCGAGACCCACACTTGGAATGCCGCTGTTGCGCGCGTACTCGTCGTAGAACCATTCCCCACCGACATTGACCACGCCAGCGGGCACTGTGGGCTCCATGACGGGAACACCCTTGAGTGCACGCTCCATGAAATTGATCCATACCGGCAGGCTGAGGCCTCCCCCTGTTTCGCGGCTTCCCAGGTTACGCGGCGTGTCGTAGCCAATCCAGGTCACTGCAGCGATCGTGGGCTGGTATCCGGCAAACCATGCGTCCACAGAATCGTTGGTGGTCCCGGTTTTTCCGTAGAGGTCTGGCCGCTTCAGAGTTGCTTGCGCCCGCGCTGCGGTACCGGAGCGCGTGACCTCTTGCAGCAAGCTGTTCATCACGAAGGCGTTGCGGGCATCAATGGCGCGCGGTTGTTCGCTGGTGACCGGCGGAGTCGTTTCAGAGATGACGCGACCCTTGTGGTCGGTGACCTTGGTGATCAGCCAGGGGTTCACGCGGTATCCGCCGTTGGCAAAGACGGAATAGGCCGTAGCCATTTGCAGGGGTGTGACGGAGCCCGCGCCCAACGCCATGGTGAGGTAGGCCGGGTGCTTTTCAGCATCGAAGCCAAAGCGGGATACCCACTCCTGCGCGGTCTTCGGCCCGACGGCCTGCAAGATGCGGATCGAGATCATGTTCTTGGACTTGGCCAGTCCCGTGCGCATGCTCATGGGACCGTCGTACTTGCCATCGTAGTTCTTGGGCTCCCATGGTTGGCCACCGGTCACCCCTGCATCAAAGAACAGAGGGGCGTCGTTGATGACCGTTGCGGGCGTGAACCCTTTCTCCAGTGCCGCTGAGTAGATGAAGGGTTTGAAGCTCGACCCGGGTTGGCGCCATGCCTGTGCGGCGTGGTTGAACTTGTTCTTGTCGAAATCAAATCCGCCGACCAGCGCCCGGATGGCTCCAGTGCGCGGGTCCAGTGCCACCAGGGCGCCTTCGACTTCGGGAAGCTGTGTAATTTCCCAGGCGTTCTTGGGTGTTTTCACCACCCGGATCACTGCTCCACGGCGGATCTTGATGTTGGGCGCGGCCTTGTCACTCAGGCCGGACTGTGCGGGCTTCAGTCCATCGCCGGTGATTTCCAGTGTGTCGCCGTTCGCGCGGGCCGCAACGATCTTGCGCGGCGAGGCCTCCAGAACCACGGCAGAAAGGACGTCGCCGTTGTCCGGGTGGTTGGCCAGCGCGTCGTCAATGGCGTCTTCCACCTCCTGGGCCGCCGTCGGCAACACCACGAACTTTTCCGGGCCGCGGTACTGCTGGCGTCGTTCGTAGTCCATGATGCCCCGGCGCAGCGCCGCATACGCAGCCTCTTGTTCCGCAGCGTTAAGTGTCGTGTAGACGTTGAGCCCGCGTGTGTAGGCCTCGTTGCCATACTGCGTGAAGATCAGCTGGCGCGCCATCTCGGCCACGTACTCTGCATGAATCCGGGTACTGTCCGGGCCGGTACGGATCTTGAGTTCTTCTTTCTTGGCATCTGTCGCCTGCTCGGCGGTGATGAAGCCGTTTTCCTCCATGCGCTCAATGATGTAAAGCTGCCTGGAGCGAGCCCGCTTGGGGTTGCTGATGGGGTTGTACGCAGAGGGCGCTTTGGGCAGACCCGCAAGCATGGCCGCCTCAGCCACGGACACTGATTTCAGGGGCTTGCCAAAATAGGCTTCTGACGCCGCAGCAAATCCATAGGCACGATTGCCCAAATAAATCTGATTCATGTAAATCTCAAGAATCTGATCTTTGGTCAGTAAATGCTCGAGTTTGAATGTCAGTAAGATTTCGTAAATTTTGCGTGTAAATGTTTTCTCTGAAGAGAGGTAAACATTCCTTGCCACCTGCATTGTGATAGTCGAGGCGCCCTGGCTTTTTACCCGGCCAAGATTAGCCAAGGCTGCGCGAATTACGCCTTTGTAGTCAACGCCGCCATGCTGGAAGAAGCGGGCATCTTCGATGGCCAATACCGCGTCCTTCATGACTTTGGGGATTTCACCAATGGGGGTGAGATTGCGGCGCTCCTCGCCGAATTCGCCCAGCAAAGCGCCTTCGGCAGAGTAAACGCGCAAAGGCAACTTGGGGCGATAGTCAGCGAGATCAGAGATGTCCGGCAGGTTCGGATAGGCCACCGCCAGCGCCACTGCAATGGTCAGAGCCAATCCCACGGCGGCCGCAGTCGCCAGGCCCACCATCCAAAGCGTGGCGCGCACCAGCCAACGGAGCCAGGTGGGACGGGTGGGAGCGGAAGGAGAGTCCTGCTTGTCAGAGGACTTCGATGAAGAGGGCGGCATATCGCTCCGGAGGGGTAAGACGGCCCATTATAAAAATGTCCGCTGCACCCCACTGAAAATCACAATCCCGGCCCGTGCCCGTCTGCCCAAAGGTGCGTCATCGTTGCCAAACGGTGTTGCAAGGGCGGCTAAATTCGTCTGCTTTTGGCAACGCTCCGCAAGTGTTACGCGGGGAAAAATCTTTGCTGGAGAACTATCTTACTGATAGCATTCATGTGAAGTGTTAAGTTTTGTTGCCTCATTTTGGCAAGTTACAGGGGACCAATCTTGAGCTCAATGGGGTCTTTGTTCAGTCGCCAGTCTCCGCCGCTGCTGGGAATCGACATCAGTTCCTCCAGTGTCAAACTGGTGGAGCTTGGGCGCGATAAGGCAGGCGGCTTGGTTCTGGAGCGTTGCGCGATCGAACCGCTGGAGCGTGGCTGGATCACGGATGGCAACATCGAAAAATTCGACGAGGTTGCGGACGCACTGCGCCGCTTGGTCAAAAAAAGTGGAACGCGCACGAAGAACGTCGCTTTGGCACTGCCGCCATCGGCCGTCATCACCAAGAAGATCACGCTGCCAGGGGGCATGACAGAACAAGAGCTTGAGGTTCAAGTCGAGTCGGAGGCCAATCAGTACATTCCTTTCTCGCTCGACGAAGTGAGTTTGGACTTCTGCGTCATCGGCCCCAGCAAAAATGCGCCGGGAGACGTCGATGTTCTCATTGCTGCATCTCGACGAGAGAAGGTCCAAGACCGCCAGGGTTTGGCAGAGGCCGCGGGCCTCAAGCCGGTGGTGGTGGACATTGAATCCCATGCCTCCCGATTGGCTGCGGGGCGTCTCATTGAGGCCTTGCCCAAGAAAGGCGTCGACGCAATGGTTGCGCTTTTTGAGGTGGGAGCACTTACCACCAGCATGCAGGTTATCCGCAACGAAGAAGTTCTTTATGACCGAGACCAAGCTTTTGGAGGAGCGCAGCTGACCCAATTGATCGTCCGTCAATACGGTTTCTCAGTGGAAGAGGCGGAAAGTAAAAAGCGAAATGGCGACCTCCCAGAAGACTACCAAGCGGCTGTGCTGCGGCCGTTTGTAGACAGCATGGCCCAGGAGATCGGCCGAGCTTTGCAGTTTTTCTTCACCAGTACACCCCATAACCGTGTTGATCACATCATGCTTGCGGGTGGCTCCGCGCCACTGCCAGGCCTGACAGAGGCTGTTACCCAGCAGACCGGCTTTGCGTGCAGCGCAGTCAATCCTTTTGATGGTATGGAAATCGGAAGTTCCGTTCGTTTGAAAAAAATGGTGCGTGAGGCGCCGTCCTATCTGACCTCGTGCGGTCTGGCCATGCGGAGGTTCCTGCAGTGATTCTGATCAATTTACTTCCGCACCGGGAAGCTGCGCGCAAACGTCGGAAGGAAGCCTTTCAGGCGACGATGTTTGCATCATTTCTGATTGGCCTGGCAATCGCTGGGGCAGTGTATTGGTGGTTTCAAATGATGATCACCGCCCAGCAAGAGCGAAACGCTTTTCTTCAAAGTGAAATTAAGGTCCTTGAAGAACAAATCAAGGAAATTGCCACCATAGAAGACGAAATTGCGGCTTTGCGGGCTAGGCAGAAGGCTGTGGAAGATCTTCAGTCAGATCGAAATCTCCCTGTTCACTTGCTCAATGAGCTTGTGCGTCAGATACCAGAAGGCGCGTATGTGACAAGCATTAAGCAAACTGAACAAGTAATCGCTATGCAGGGGGTTGCCCAATCTAACGAGCGTGTTTCTGAGATGCTTCGGAATTTGACTGATAACACTCCTTGGCTGTCAAAGCCGGAGTTGGTAGAAATTGTGGCGAGCAATATTGCTTTGTCGTCCAGAGACCAGCGTCGAGTTTCCACGTTCAATTTGCGGTTCCGGCTGATGCGTACCGGTGAAGCGCAAAAGGCCAAAGACTCGGCTAGCGCCGCGATTGGGAAATAAACATGGCAAAAAAATCAAAAAAAGATATTGATTTCTCTGCCTTGAAGGAGAGTATTTCCCGACAGTTTCGGAATCTAGATCCCAAAGATCCCTCTTTGTGGCCAGTGGCTCCGAAAATTCTGGTATGTCTTTTTATTTCCATTGCGGTGGCTGTTGTTCTCTGGTTTGCCAAGATCAATGAGTATGAAGTCGAACTTGAAACCGAGATCGCTACAGAGCAAACCTTACGCCAAGACTATCAAGCGAAATTGATTAAAGCGGTGAGTTTGGAGGCTTTAAAGCGTCAACGAGAACAGGTCCAACAATACGTGATTCAGCTGGAAAAGCAACTGCCAAGCAAGGCCGAGATGGCTGCGTTGCTCTCCGACATCAATCAGGCTGGGCTTGGTAGAAGTTTGCAGTTTGATTTGTTCCGGCCAGGGCAAGTGGTTGTTAAAGAGTACTATGCTGAGCTACCTATTCAAGTTCGTGTAACTGGAAAATACCACGACATGGGATCGTTTGCATCTGATATTGCACATCTGTCGCGAATTGTTACTTTGAACGATATTTCCATTGCTCCACTAGGGAAAGAAAAAGATGGGGCAGCGTTGACTATGGAGGCTACAGCCCGTACGTTTAGATACCTTGATCCTGAGGAGATTCAGGCTCAAAAGCAGGTGGCGAAAGGCGAAAAAAAATGACGTCACATAGACTGATTCTATTAATAGTGATTGCTCTTGGTTTACCCGGTTGTGGTTCTTCGGGAGATGATGAATTGCGTCAGTGGATGTCGGAGCTGCGGGCAACAACCAAACCTAAAGTTACCCCTTTGACTGAGCCCAAGCAATTTTTACCTCAAACCTATGCAATGGATTCAGGGGTCGAGCCATTCAACTCGATAAAGCTCACACAGGCGTTGAGACGAGAGTCTACCCAGTCTGCCTCTAATGCCGCTTTAATCGCCCCAGAAATGGCCAGACGAAAGGAACCTCTGGAGGCTTATCCGCTGGATGTAATGGCAATGGTAGGTAGTCTTGATAAAAAGGGTGCGCCGACTGCACTATTAAAAGTTGATAATTTACTTTATCAAGTGCGAGTTGGGAATTATATTGGTCAAAACTACGGGCGAATAACGAAAATTACTGAGAATTCGATTCAGTTGCGCGAAATTGCTCAAGATGCGACTGGTGATTGGATTGAACGTGCGGCCTCCCTCGATCTGCAAGAGGACAAAAAATGAAATACCTGAAAATTTATCCATCAAAGTTTTGTCAAATTGCAGCGGGATTCACATTTGCTGTATTGATGCCCATTGGTGTGTTTGCACAGGTTGTGGTCCAATCTGTAGTAGGGAGTGTGCAAAACGGTGTAGACGTGGTTCGTATTGATTTTTCTGAACCGCTAAAATCTGTGCCCACAGGATTTTCCATCCAATCGCCTCCTCGCATTGCCTTAGACTTTCCTGATGCATCCAATGCGACTGGAAAAAATATTTTTGAAGTGAATCAGGGCAACGTTAAGTCAGTCAATGTGGTGCAGGCCGGTGACCGGTCCCGAGTTGTCTTGAATCTTAAGCAATCCACTTCGTACCAGGCTGAAATTCAAGGGAAATCACTCCTGATTTCTTTGGGGACGGTGCAGTCTGCTAATTCAGCAACTCAGGCGGTGTCGGCTCCAGTGTTTGCTGATCCTGCTAATTCTGATGTTCAGACACTGAAAGATGTTGACTTTAGACGAGGCGCGGATGGCTCTGGGCGTGTGGTGGTGATGTTGCCCTCAAGCCAAGTGGGCGTTGATATTCGTCAACAGGGAAAAGGTTTGGTGGTTGATTTTCTAAAATCTTCATTGCCGGAAGGACTGCGTCGGCGTTTGGATGTGGGTGATTTTGGCACGCCAGTGCAAGCTATTACCACCGTTCAGCAAGGTGAGCGGGTTCGCATGACCATCGATCCTGTTGGTGATTGGGAGCACAGCGCGTACCAAAGTGATAGCCAATTCGTGGTTGAAATCCGGCAGAAGAAGGTCGACCTGAATAAGTTAACACAAGGCCCTGGATATAGCGGGGAGAAGTTATCGTTGAATTTTCAGAATATTGAGGTTCGGTCACTTTTGCAAGTCATTGCTGATTTTACCAATTTCAATATTGTGACCTCGGATACCGTCACTGGTTCGCTGACATTGCGTCTCAAAGATGTGCCTTGGGACCAAGCGCTTCAAATCATAATGGAGGCCAAAGGCTTGGGGATGCGAAAATCTGGCACTGTGTTGTGGATTGCACCTAAAGATGAAATTGATGACAGGACGAAGAAAGACTACGAGGCTGCGTTAGCTATTCAAAAGCTGGAGCCGCTTCGAACGCAAGCGTTCCAAATGAATTATGCAAAAGCGGTTGATATGGTTGCTCAACTGACGGCCACGAGCGGTGGTGCATCTGGGGCTACCTCAAATAGATTCCTGTCGGAGCGAGGCAGCGCTATTGCAGAACCTAGAACCAATCAGCTTTTTGTGACTGACACTGCAAGTAAACTGGAAGAAGTGCGTCAGTTGCTTTCGACCCTAGATGTCGCTGTTCGGCAAGTGATGATTGAAGCGAGAATTGTTGAGGCATCTGATACTTTCGGGCGCTCTTTGGGCGTTCGATTGGGTGGGACGGACTTGCGTGCTAATCGTGGTGGTACTGGGGGGTATAACATCGGCGGTGGGAATAGCATGGCGTTCGGCACTAGTTATAACAATGCGGTAGCTTCGTCTGGCGCTGGTGGAGCCACTAACACTTCGGGTACCTTTGTTAACCTTCCTGCGAGCGCTCAAGGTGGATTCGATCCGGCTAGTTTTGCCATATCAATCTTTAACTCAGCCGCCAACCGATTCTTGAATCTTGAAATATCTGCGATGGAAGCAGACGGCAAAGGTAAGATTGTGTCCAGCCCCCGTGTTGTGACAGCCGATCAAACCAAAGCATCTATCGAGCAAGGAACCGAGTTTCCATATCCCGTAACGGCTCCAAACGGCGGAACGGTTATCGCGTTTAAGAAAGCAGTTTTGAAACTAGAGGTGCTGCCCCAAATAACACCAGAGGGTAATATCATTTTGGATCTTGATGTAAACAAAGATAGTCCAGGTGAAATTCTTCAGAATGTGCGAGCTATTAATACTAAGCATATTAAAACCCAGGTGCTGGTTGAAAATGGCGGCACGGTCGTAATTGGTGGAATTTTTGAATTGTTCGAGGATGATGCTGAGGCAAAGGTGCCATTTTTGGGTGACATTCCCGGTGTTGGTAATTTGTTTAAAACAAAAACCAAGCAAGCCAATAAGCAAGAAATGTTGATTTTCATTACCCCGAAGGTTCTCACTGAGCGTGCTGCGGTTCGCTAATTTTTATATTGAATGGATGAGCAATGTTGAAAAATTCTAAATTTTTAACCCTTGCGCTAGCGGCAATTTTGTCGGCATGTGGTGGTGGCGGTAGTGGTGGGGCGGGCGAGACGCAGGAAAATTACACCATCACTCTGCGGGCTGAAAAAACTCTGTTGCCTCTGAATATCGCAGGTGTCGGGCCTGGGAAAGGTGCGTATCGGCCGTATACCACAACGCTATATGTTGAGGCACGAAAGGGTAGTGTGCTGATACCGGGTGGGGAAGATATTTTCGGTTGCAATGTGGCTGGTGGGTTGGATTCGGGATCGCTGTACTATCTGGATGGGGATCCGGAGCACGAAGTTGAAGTCGATGACGGAAACGGTGGGAAAATTAAGGTTCCCGCCGCCTACCGCAGCATCACGTTGGGTGCGAACTCTGGTGGAAATTCTTTCCATTTTCATGCCGGGAATCAAGCCGGAACTGCGCGTATTACGTGTTCTGTGACTGATCCGCGTGACAATCAGCAGAAGTCAGCCAGCGTCACAATTGCTGTGGGTGGTACTACCGGCAAACCGGCTAATGTAAGCATGGAGGCTCAGATCCCAGGCTATTTGGGTACCAAAAATAATGCGAATGGTCTTCGGAATCAGATGGGGGTGCAGGCATTTGTGATGGATGATGCTAATCAGCCTACTGCGAGTGCTTCCGGGGCCAATGTGCAGGTTCGCATTCTGTCTGGTACAGATGCAGCTCAGGGAGCGCGTTTGGTCTCTGGAGCACAGAGTGGCAGCATATTGCAATTGCCGTCTATTGGCGGAGTTGCCACATTTTCCCTTCTTAGTGGCACCGAAACCGGGGCAATTTTCCTGGAGTTGACGGCTGATCGTTTTGACAACAACGTGAGCAATGGCATCATCGACCCGATCACGACAATTCAACCGATTTCAGTGTTGGAGGCGCTGACGAGTGCACCAGTGCTCGCTGACGCGGATTTGGGTACCGTAACCAAGGGAGTCCCATTTACAGCGCTGTTAACCGTCAGTGGTGGGTTGCCTCCCTATGTTTGGTCCGCCACTGGACTACCGGCCGGTTTGGCTATTGACGCAAGTACGGGCATGCTAAGTGGCACTGTGAGCGCAAGTGCAGAAGAACGTGACTACCGTGCAACAGTTACTGTGGTTGACAAGAACAAGCTTTCTGCGACCGCTGTAGTCAAACTTAAAGTGGTAAACGGGTTGCCGGAAGACTTTGCAATCGGTGATTGCAACTCGACTGCTGTTTGCTCGTTGGGAACAATTCCTGTTGGGAATAGTTTTACCTACTCGTTTGTTGCTTCGGTAAGCGATGTGACTTGGAGTTTCACTAGTCTGCCGTCTTGGCTGACCAGTGGCACGACCGGTGCCGCCGGGGTTCTCAATGGAACACCCAAGGTGGCTAACTGTGGCGAACAAAGATTCTTGGTGACTGCCACAAAGGGTGCGTCGAAAGTGACGCGGACGTTTAGCATCACTGTGGTGAGCGCTGGGTCTGTTCCTCCTGGTGGGGAACCTGTCGACTACATCTGCCCGTAGCCGCCAAGTTGCTGCATCGTGCTTAGAGAGTGCACCTGACAATGCCTTATTGCTAGGTGCATTTGATTTTTAACCCCGGCTTGCCGGGGTTTTTTGTTGTGGAAACTGGCGCGCGTCTATGTCCGCAGAGTCAATCGGCAACGGCACAAGCGCTTTGCTGTGGCCGGCGCGCTGGGTCAGTGCCTACGTTCAAAGAAGCCCCATGCGCAACGTCGAGCATTTTGCATTTCCTGGCACTTTGAAAGAGTCCTTCGGTATGGGAATTGGGCTTACCCTTCGCCAACCAAGCTGGCGACCAATAGCTTGCGGTGTGGCGTGGTATGCACCTTAACTGCCTCAGTCTTCAGTTTGCTGGGTAGGCAGGTGAAGCAGGCAAAATTGGGATAGTGTGGCGTTGGCGCCGCTGCTTTTTTATTACTTAACGTGTAACAACACTTCATGTCCCAGATTGATCAAGCAGTCACCATTGAACTGGCTGAGCGCAGCTATCACATCCTCATTGGGGGGGGAGTTTTGGCCAATGCCGATTCCTATGCAGATTTGCCCCGGGCCAGCGCAGCGCTGATTGTGAGTAACACCACGGTAGCCCCTTTGTATGTAGATGCTTTGAGGATTGCGCTTGCTGGGCGCTATCCACAAATTCATGAGCTGCGACTGCCGGATGGTGAGGAATACAAAAACTGGCAAACATTGCAGTGGATCTTTGATTCGCTGCTGTCCAACGCGTGCGACCGCAAGACAACCATCTTTGCGCTGGGCGGCGGGGTCGTTGGTGACATGACGGGTTTTGCCGCAGCCAGTTACATGCGGGGAGTGCCTTTTGTGCAAGTACCTACCACGCTACTGGCCCAAGTGGACTCTTCGGTGGGCGGCAAAACGGCCATCAACCACCCTTTGGGCAAGAACATGATTGGCGCGTTCTACCAGCCGCAGTTGGTGGTGTGCGACCTTGCGGTGCTCGATACGTTGCCAGCGCGTGAGTTCAGTGCCGGTCTTGCAGAGGTCATCAAATACGGACCAATCTCGGACATGGCCTTCTTTGATTGGCTGGAACGGAATATGGATGCCCTGATCGCGCACGACCGCGACGCCCTGGCGCACGCTGTACGGCGCAGTTGCGAGATCAAGGCCTGGGTTGTCGGCCAGGATGAAAAAGAGACGGGCCTTCGTGCCATCCTCAATTTTGGCCATACCTTTGGGCACGCCATTGAAGCTGGCATGGGTTATGGCGTGTGGCTGCATGGTGAGGGCGTTGGTGCCGGCATGGTGATGGCGGCAGAGCTTTCTCGCAGGCTTGGCTTGGTGGACGGCGAGTTTGTGGCCCGCCTGAATCTGCTGATCCAGCGCGCGGGGTTGCCCACCAAGGGGCCCATTCTGGACGCCGCAGACAATGCCGGCCGTTATTTGGAACTGATGCGCATCGATAAGAAATCCGAAGCCGGTGAGATCCGATTTGTCGTGATCGATGGCCCGGGCAAGGCGGCAGTGCGCGCTGCACCGGACAGCCTGGTGCGCGAAGTGATTGATGCCTGTTGTGCCTAGAAGGTGCTTGTCACCAATTGCTATAAATAGTATAGCTATTTGCGCTTTATAGATAAGCGCTGGCGGCAATTTTGATTCCGATCTCTGACCTGGCCCCGTACGCCTGCCACCCTGCTGCGACCAGGGGGCGGCGCTACCCTGAAACACCGGCACCGACACGGACCGAATACCAGCGTGATCGGGACCGGATCGTGCACTCCACTGCATTTCGGCGATTGGTCTACAAGACGCAGGTCTTTCTCAACCATGAAGGGGACCTGTTTCGCACACGCCTGACGCACTCGCTGGAGGTCGCCCAATTGGGGCGGTCCATCGCTCGCTCCTTGCGCATCAACGAAGACCTGGTGGAAGCGATCTCGTTGGCCCACGATCTTGGGCACACGCCGTTTGGACATGCCGGCCAGGATGCGCTACATGGGTGCATGGCGGAGCACGGGGGCTTTGAGCACAACCTGCAGAGTTTGCGGGTGGTGGACAAGCTGGAGGAGCGTTATCCACAGTACGATGGACTGAACTTGACCTTCGAGACGCGTGAAGGCGTGCTCAAGCACTGTTCCAGGCAACACGCACAGCAGTTGGAGCGGGAAGAGCCCGGTGGCGTCGGTGCAAGGTTTTTGCGCCGGGAGCAGCCCAGCCTGGAGGCGCAGCTGTGCAACCTAGCCGATGAAATCGCCTACAACGCGCACGACATCGATGACGGCGTGCGCTCTGGGCTGATCACGCTGGCGCAATTGCAGGACGTGCCCCTGTTCGACCAGTACCGCGCTGCGGCCCAGGCCGAGTACCCGGATCTTGTGCAGCCGATCCTGCAGCGGCGCCTGTTGTTTGAAGCCATACGGCGCATGCTCAGCGCGCAGGTTTATGACGTGATTGATGCCACGCAGGCAGCGCTGGCCAGGCACGCGCCCACTGATGTGCAGGCCGTGCGCCAATCGCCGTCGCTCGTGATGTTTGGCGATGCCATGCGTGCGCGCTCGCTGGAACTCAAGCAGTTCCTCTTTAAAAACCTGTACCGCCATCCACGCGTCATGGAGACCACGGGACGTGCGCAGGAGGTCGTGCGCGACCTGTTTGCAGCGTACACGGCCTCCCCCCAAGAAATGAAGGCGGCGTTTGCCGAGCAGGCCTCTGTGGATTGCGGCCCGCTGCGGGCAAGGGCTGTGGCGGATTTCATTGCGGGCATGACAGACCGGTTTGCAGCGCGGGAGCATGAGCGCCTGACGGGACGGCGGCTTTTCGACTAGCGGCTGTGGGGGCGGGCAGGGCGCCCGGTAAAATCAACCCCGCACTTCTTCGCGCCCCGTGCGCCCGTTTCATGACTTCCTCCCCCCCCTTTACGGCCTCGGCGGCCTCTTCGGAGCCTGCCGATTTGTTCGTTCGCAACACCGTCCGTTGGCTGGAGCGAGCTGTGATCGGGCTCAACCTGTGCCCTTTTGCCAAGGGTGTTCATGTCAAAGGGCAGATTCACTACGTGGTCGCGCTGACCGAAGACTTGACGGACGTGCTGGCTCTTCTGCGCAGTGAGCTGTCCGCCCTGGTGGCGACCCCTGCCGAAACGCGGGACACCACCTTGCTGATACTCCCTCACTGCCTCCAGGATTTTCTTGATTTCAACGATTTTCTGGGAGATGCGGAGGCACTGCTGGAGGCCATGGAGCTCGACGGCACGCTGCAGATCGCGAGTTTTCACCCCCAGTTTCAGTTTGCGGGCACCGATGTGGATGACGTGACCAACTGCACCAACCGTTCGCCTTACCCCACACTGCATCTGCTGCGGGAGGAGAGCATCGACCGCGCCGTGGAGGTGTTTCCGGAGGCGGAAACAATTTTTGAGCGAAATATCGAGGTGCTGCAGGCATTGGGCATGCAGGGCTGGTCTGCGCTGGATGTGGGCCCCAGCGCTGGCACGCCATCGCTGCCGGAAGCGAACCAGGACGTTCGATGATGAGAAAGACCAAAGACCTCTCTGCAGCCCGCGTGCAGCAGCCACATGCTTCCCGCCCGAAGGCGGCCGCCTCCAAGGCCGAGTCTGCGGAGCTTTCCGAACTGCGGCCGGGCCAGTCGATAGAACTGCTCAAGGAACTGCACATCCTCACGCGCGATGGACGCCTGAATCAGGACTCGCGGCGCAAGCTCAAGCAGGTCTACCACCTGTTCAACTTCATCGAGCCGCTGCTCACGGAGCTTGCCACCACCGACCAGGGGCCGACGCTCGCAGACCATGGGGCGGGCAAGTCGTATCTGGGTTTTATCCTGTACGACCTGTACTTCAAGGCCCTGGGGCACGGGCACATCTACGGGGTGGAAACGCGCGCCGAGCTGGTGGACAAATCCCGCCTGCTGGCGCAGAAGCTGGGCTTTGAACGCATGTCGTTCCTGAATGTGTCGGTGGCGGAATCCACCGGTGCAGATGAATTGCCAGCCAGGATCGATGTGGTCACCGCCCTGCATGCCTGTGACACCGCCACGGACGATGCCATTGCTTTCGGCCTGCAGAAACAGGCCCGGGCGATGGTGCTGGTGCCGTGCTGCCAGGCTGAGATGGCCGCCTGCCTGCGGCAGGGCAAGGCCTTGCAGCTGTCGCGCACGCCCTTGGCCGAGCTGTGGCGCCACCCGCTGCACACGCGCGAACTGGGCAGCCAGGTCACCAATGTGCTGCGCTGCCTGTACCTCGAGGCGAGTGGCTACCAGGTCACCGTGACGGAGCTGGTAGGCTGGGAGCACAGCATGAAGAATGAGCTGATCATTGCCCGCTACACGGGACAGAAAAAGCGCAGCGCCTCGGAGCGCCTGCGCGCCATTCTCGAAGAGTTTGGCCTCGACAAGGCGCTGGGGGCTCGCTTTGGTCTGAAGCCGGAGGCTCGCGATACCCAGGTTGCCCTGGAATTGGTGCCGGACTGACGTCGCGCCGTACGTTGTTGCCGGGGTGAGAAGAAATCGGGGACGGATTTATGATCATCCTCCCCCTAGCTCCCATCCACATCCATGGCCCGCCTGCCGCGCCTGACCCTGCCGGGTCATCTGCACCACGTCATCCAGCGCGGAAACAACCGCCAAAGCATCTTCGCGGACCGCGAAGACTTCGAGACCATGCTTTCGCTGCTGGCAGACAATGCACAGAAATTTGGTGTTGCTGTGCATGCCTATGTGCTGATGGACAACCACTTTCACCTGCTGGCCACGCCCACTACTGCTGACGGCCTTCCGCAGATGATGCAGGCGGTAGGGCGGCGCTACGTGCAGTATTTCAACCGGCGCCACGCCCGTACGGGCACCCTGTGGGAGGGGCGCTATCGTTCCACTGTGCTGCAGCCCGAGCGGTATCTCCTGCCTTGCATGGTCTACCTTGATCTGAACCCGGTGCGGGCCGGGCAGGTGGCGCAGCCTGGCGACTACCCGTGGTCCAGCCATGCCCATTGGCTGGGACTGCGCCATGACCGTTTGCTCACACCGCATGCTTTGTACTGGGCGCTGGGCAACACGCCGTTTGCGCGCGAGGCGGCGTATGCCGCGCTGGTGCAGGCGGGCATCGGCTCGCAGGAGCAGACTGTGCTGACGTCATCCGCACTCAGTGGTTGGGCGCTGGGCGACGCTGAATTTGTTCAAGAGTTGCAAAAGCACACAACGCGCCGGGTAACCCAGGGACAAGCCGGTAGGCCGGCGCTTCGCAAAACGTCTGAATAAATATGGCATTAGCGCTTTCTGTTGTTGGGTTGATTGCTATTAAATTTGATATGTCCCCAATATAAAATGAAATTCAATTTTTATTCGTAAATTAAGAATCTGACCCTAATTAATTTTCTTGCCAAAAGATGTTGCAATGCACTAATCTTCCACTCCCTGCGAAAAATATAGGAGTGCGCCATGACCACGGCTGCCGAGATCCAGCATCTGCAACAACACGGTTTGTATTCATCGGGTAACGAACACGACGCCTGCGGCCTCGGGTTTGTGGCCCACATCAAGGGCATCAAGCGCCACGACATCGTGACGCAGGCTCTGAAGATTCTGGAAAACATCGACCACCGTGGCGCGGTGGGTGCCGACCCGCTGATGGGCGACGGCGCCGGCATCCTGATCCAGATCCCTGACGCGCTGTACCGCGAAGAGATGGCCAAGCAAGGCGTAACCTTGCCAGCAGCGGGCGAATACGGCGTGGGCATGATTTTCCTGCCCAAGGAGCACGCCTCGCGACTGGCTTGTGAGCAAGAGATGGAGCGCGCCATCAAGGCCGAAGGCCAGGTACTGCTGGGCTGGCGCGATGTGCCGGTCAATGTGGACATGCCCATGTCCCCCACTGTGCGCAAGAAGGAGCCCATCCTGCGCCAGGTATTCATCGGCCGCGGCAACGACGTGATCGTGCAGGACGCGCTGGAGCGCAAGCTGTACGTGATCCGCAAGACGGCCAGCGCCAACATCCAGGCCCTGAAACTCAAGCACAGCAAGGAATACTACGTTCCCTCCATGTCCAGCCGCACCGTGGTCTACAAGGGCCTGCTGCTGGCCGACCAGGTGGGCGTGTACTACAAGGACCTGTCCGACGAGCGCTGCGTCTCGGCCATCGGTCTGGTGCACCAGCGTTTCTCCACCAACACCTTCCCCGAGTGGCCGCTGGCCCACCCCTACCGCTATGTGGCGCACAACGGTGAAATCAACACCGTCAAGGGCAACTACAACTGGATGAAGGCGCGCGAAGGCGTAATGGCCTCGCCTGTGCTCGCGGCCGACCTGCAAAAGCTCTACCCCATCAGCTTCGCCGACCAGTCCGACACCGCCACGTTCGACAACTGCCTCGAACTGCTGACCATGGCTGGCTACCCCATCAGCCAGGCCGTGATGATGATGATCCCCGAGCCCTGGGAGCAGCACACCACCATGGACGAGCGCCGCCGCGCCTTCTATGAATACCACGCCGCCATGCTGGAGCCGTGGGATGGCCCGGCCTCCATCGTGTTCACCGACGGACGCCAAATCGGCGCCACGCTGGACCGCAATGGCCTGCGCCCCTCGCGTTACTGCATCACCGATGACGATCTGGTCATCATGGGCTCCGAGTCGGGCGTGCTGCCGGTGCCCGAGAACAAGATCGTGCGCAAGTGGCGCCTGCAGCCCGGCAAGATGTTCCTGATCGACCTGGAACAAGGCCGCATGATCGACGACGACGAACTAAAAGCCAACATCGTCAACACCAAGCCCTACAAGCAGTGGATCGAAAACCTGCGGATCAAGCTCGACAGCATTGACGCGGGCGCGCAAGTGGCCGCACCGCAGCCTGCCGATCTGCCGCTGCTCGACCGCCAGCAGGCCTTCGGTTACACGCAGGAAGACATCAAGTTCCTGATGGCGCCCATGGCCAAGAATGGTGAAGAAGGCATTGGCTCGATGGGCAACGACAGTCCGCTGGCTGTGCTGTCGGGCAAGAACAAGCCGCTGTACAACTACTTCAAGCAGCTGTTCGCCCAGGTGACGAACCCGCCGATCGATCCGATCCGCGAAGCCATCGTGATGTCGCTCAACAGCTTCATTGGACCCAAGCCGAACCTGCTGGACATCAACCAGGTCAACCCGCCGATGCGGCTCGAAGTGAGCCAGCCCGTGCTCGACTTTGCCGGCATGGCCAAGCTGCGCGACATCGAAAAGTACACGCAAGGCAAGTTCAAGAGCGTGACCATCGACATCACTTACCCACTGAACTGGGGCCGTGAGGGGGTGGAAGCCAAGCTCGCCTCGTTGTGCGCGCAGGCTGTGGATGCCATCAAGGGCGGCGCCAACATCCTGATCGTGAGCGACCGCGCCGTGAGCGCTACCCAGGTGGCAATCCCTGCGCTGCTGGCGCTGTCCGCCATCCACCAGCACCTGGTGGGAGCGGGCCTGCGCACCACGGCCGGCCTGGTGGTCGAGACGGGCACCGCGCGCGAAGTGCACCACTTTGCCGTGCTGGCGGGCTACGGCGCCGAGGCCGTGCACCCCTACCTGGCCATGGAAACCCTGGCCGAGATGCACAAGGACCTGGGCGGCGACCTGTCGGCCGACAAGGCCATCTACAACTACGTCAAGGCGATCGGCAAGGGCCTGTCCAAGATCATGTCCAAGATGGGTGTAAGCACCTACATGAGCTACTGCGGCGCGCAGCTGTTCGAGGCCATCGGCCTGAACACCGAAACCGTGGGCAAGTACTTCACCGGCACCGCCAGCCGCGTGGAAGGCATCGGCGTGTTCGAGATCGCCGAAGAGGCCATCCGCATGCACAAGGCGGCGTTTGGTGACGACCCCGTGCTTGAGACCATGCTGGACGCCGGTGGCGAATACGCCTGGCGCGCCCGGGGCGAAGACCACATGTGGACGCCCGATGCGATTGCCAAGCTGCAGCACAGCACGCGCGCCAACAACTGGAACACGTACAAGGAATACGCCCAGCTGATCAACGACCAGAGCAAGCGCCACATGACGCTGCGCGGCCTGTTCGAGTTCAAGATCGACCCCGCCAAGGCGATCCCGGTCGACGAAGTCGAGCCCGCCAAGGAAATCGTCAAGCGCTTCGCCACGGGCGCCATGTCGTTGGGTTCCATCTCCACCGAGGCCCACGCCACGCTCGCCGTGGCCATGAACCGCATCGGCGGCAAGAGCAACACCGGCGAAGGTGGTGAGGACGCCGCACGCTACCGCAACGAACTCAAGGGCATTCCGATCAAGAAGGGCGATACGCTCAAGAGCGTGATTGGTGCCGAGAACGTTGAGGTCGACCTGCCCCTGCAGGACGGCGACTCGCTGCGCAGCCGCATCAAGCAGGTGGCGTCGGGCCGCTTTGGTGTCACGGCCGAATACCTGTCGTCGGCCGACCAGATCCAGATCAAGATGGCCCAGGGTGCCAAGCCCGGCGAGGGTGGTCAGCTGCCGGGTGGCAAGGTCTCCAATTACATCGGCAAGCTGCGCCACAGCGTGCCCGGCGTGGGCCTGATCTCGCCCCCGCCGCACCACGACATCTACTCCATTGAGGATCTGGCCCAGCTGATCCACGATCTGAAGAACGTGGCACCGCACGCAGGCATCAGCGTCAAGCTGGTCTCTGAAGTGGGCGTGGGCACCATCGCCGCAGGCGTGGCCAAGTGCAAGAGCGACCACGTGGTGATCGCGGGGCATGACGGCGGCACGGGCGCTTCGCCCTGGTCGTCCATCAAGCACGCGGGCGGTCCGTGGGAAATCGGCCTGGCCGAAACCCAGCAGACCCTGGTGCTGAACCGCCTGCGTGGCCGTATCCGCGTGCAGGCCGACGGCCAGATGAAGACGGGCCGCGACGTTGCCATTGGTGCGCTGCTGGGCGCGGACGAGTTCGGCTTTGCCACGGCTCCGCTGGTGGTGGAAGGCTGCATCATGATGCGCAAGTGCCACCTGAACACCTGCCCCGTGGGCGTGGCCACCCAGGACCCCGAACTGCGCAAGAAGTTCTCGGGCAAGCCCGAGCACGTGGTGAACTATTTCTTCTTCATCGCCGAAGAAGTGCGCCAGATCATGGCCCAACTGGGCATTCGCAAGTTCGACGACCTGATCGGCCGCACCGATCTGCTCGACATGCGCCAGGGACTGGAACACTGGAAGGCACGGGGCCTGGACTTCAGCCGCCTGTTCGCCCAGCCCAACGTGCCCGCCGATGTGCCGCGCTTCCATGTGGATGTGCAGGACCACAACATCGAGCACACGCTGGACCGCAAGCTCATCGAGCGCAGCAAGCCCGCCATTGAAAAGGGCGAGCGCGTGCAGTTCATCGAGGTGGCGCGCAACGTGAACCGCTCGGTCGGCGCCATGCTGTCCGGCGCTGTCACCCGCGTGCACCCCGAAGGCCTGCCCGACGACAGCATCCGTATCCAGCTCGAAGGCACGGGCGGCCAGTCGTTCGGTGCGTTCCTCACGCGCGGCATCACGCTGTACCTGATCGGCGACGCCAACGACTACACGGGCAAGGGTCTGTCGGGAGGCCGCGTGGTCGTGCGCCCCAGCATCGATTTCCGCGGTGACGCCGTGCGCAACACCATCGTGGGCAACACCGTGATGTACGGTGCCACCACGGGCGAAGCCTTCTTCAGCGGCGTTGCCGGTGAGCGTTTCGCCGTGCGCCTGTCGGGCGCCACCGCAGTGGTGGAGGGCACGGGCGACCACGGTTGCGAATACATGACCGGGGGCACCGTGGTGGTGCTGGGCAAGACCGGCCGCAACTTCGCGGCGGGCATGAGCGGCGGCGTGGCGTACGTGTACGACGAAGACGGTCAGTTCGACACCCGCTGCAACATGTCCATGGTGACGCTGGAGCGCATCCTGCCCGCCACCGAGCAGGAAGCCACGGTGCCACGCTCGATCTGGCACAACGGACAGACCGACGAAGCCCAGCTCAAGAAGCTGCTGGAAGACCACAACCGCTGGACTGGCAGCAAGCGCGCACGCGAGCTGCTCGACAACTGGGCCGCATCGCGCAGCAAGTTCGTCAAGGTCTTCCCGACCGAGTACAAGCGTGCGTTGGCTGAAATTTATGAACGAAAAGTGCTGGAGGAGTCCGCTACACCGGCGGTAGCTGCTACCAAAAAAGAAGTGGCACCCGCCAAGTAAGGCGACGTCACCCACTTTCGCACAGTATTCATAAACAAGGACATCGTCATGGGAAAAACTACCGGCTTCATGGAATACGAGCGCATCGAAGAGGGCTATAAGCCTGTGCCCGAGCGCTTGAAGCATTACAAGGAATTTGTCATCGGGCTGGATGAAAGCCAGGCCAAGGTGCAAGGCGCGCGCTGCATGGACTGCGGCACTCCGTTCTGCAACAACGGCTGCCCGGTGAACAACATCATTCCGGACTTCAACGATCTGGTGTACCACGCGGACTGGAAGAGCGCGATCGAGGTGCTGCACAGCACCAACAACTTCCCCGAGTTCACCGGTCGCATCTGCCCCGCACCCTGCGAGGCCGCCTGCGTGCTCAATGTGAACGACGACGCCGTGGGCATCAAGTCCATCGAGCACGCGATCATTGACCGTGCGTGGGAGGAGGGCTGGGTACAGCCACGCGTTGCCAAGCACAAAACGGGCAAGAAGGTGGCCGTGGTGGGCTCTGGCCCTGCGGGCATGGCGGCAGCACAGCAACTCGCGCGCGCTGGCCACAGCGTCACGCTGTTTGAAAAGAACGACCGCGTGGGCGGGCTGCTGCGCTACGGCATTCCGGACTTCAAGATGGAGAAGTCGCACATTGACCGCCGCGTCAAGCAGATGGAAGCCGAAGGCGTGGTCTTCCGCACCGGCGTGTTAGTGGGCGCCGCCAAGGACGGACTGGGCAAAGATTCCAAGGTCACCAACTGGGCCAAGGAAACCGTCACGCCCGAGCAGTTGAACAAGGAGTTCGATGCCGTGCTGCTGACCGGTGGCGCTGAGCAATCGCGCGATCTGCCCGTGCCCGGCCGCGACCTCGATGGCATCCACTTCGCCATGGAGTTCCTGCCCCAGCAGAACAAGGTCAACGCGGGCGACAAGCTCAAGGGCCAGTTGCGCGCCGATGGCAAACACGTCATCGTGATTGGTGGCGGCGACACCGGTAGCGACTGCGTGGGTACCAGCAACCGCCATGGCGCCGTGAGCGTCACCCAGTTTGAGTTGATGCCCCAGCCGCCCGAAGAGGAAAACCGCCCGCTGACCTGGCCTTACTGGCCGATCAAGCTGCGCACCAGCTCCAGCCACGAAGAGGGTTGCGAGCGCGAGTTCGCCATCTCCACCAAGGAGTTCATCGGCGAAAAGGGCAAGGTCACCGGCCTCAAGACCGTGCGCGTGGAGTTCAAGGACGGCAAGATGGTCGAGGTGGCCGGGTCTGAGAAGATCCTGAAGGCCGATCTGGTGCTGCTGGCCATGGGCTTCGTGAGCCCGGTGGCTGCCGTGCTGGAAGCTTTTGGCGTGGACAAGGATGCCCGGGGCAATGCCCGCGCCACGACCGACTTCGATGGCGGTTATGCCACCAACGTGCCCAAGGTGTTCGCTGCCGGCGACATTCGGCGTGGTCAGTCGCTGGTCGTCTGGGCCATCCGCGAAGGCCGCCAGGCCGCGCGTGCAGTCGATGAGTTCCTCATGGGCTACTCAGACCTGCCGCGCTGATCGGCTTCGGAACATGCAATCGAAACGGCGCTGCGGCGCCGTTTTTCATGGCGGGTTTGTCAGGGCGTAAAGCGATCGGTGGATATGCCCCTGGAAGTTGGGAGGGGAGGGGCGGCGGACGCATTATTGGGCGAGGCCACCGACTGGACCCGGCGCGCGCCCGTCAGTCCAGGTGGATGGCCCCGCCTTCCACGTCTGCGCATCTTTATTGGCACAATCGAGGGTTCTGTCAATCCGGGGTTGTATGGCGTCTGAGCCACCATCCATCTCATGATGCAGATGCTTCAAGATGCAAACATACATGTATGTATGTTTGCATCTTGAGCTACCATCGCGGCTTCCTGCGGCCCGAGGAATCACTGTGTGGTGACTGATGACCCGGAATCCTGAATCTTTTTTGCATGCCTGACCCCTCCCTCCTTGCCGAACTGCGCAATGTCACGTTCTCCTACGGAGACCGCGACATCCTGCGCGACGTTTCGCTGACCGTGCCGCGTGGCAAGGTCACGGCGCTGATGGGTGCCTCCGGTGGGGGCAAGACCACGGTGCTGCGCCTGATAGGGGGGCAGCAGCGGGCTTCGGGCGGTGAAGTCCTGTTTGATGGGCAGGACGTGGGTCGCCTTGATGCGTCTGGCTTGTACGCCGTCCGTCGCCGGATGGGGATGCTGTTCCAGTTCGGGGCGTTGTTCACTGACCTGAGTGTTTTCGAGAATGTGGCCTTTCCGCTCAGGGAGCACACCGACCTTTCCGAAGCGCTGATCCGCGACGTGGTCCTCATGAAACTGCATGCCGTGGGCCTGCGCGGCGCACGTGATCTCATGCCCAGCGAGATTTCGGGGGGAATGGCCCGGCGGGTGGCTCTGGCCCGTGCCATTGCGCTGGACCCGGAGCTGGTCATGTATGACGAGCCTTTTGCGGGGCTGGACCCCATTTCCCTAGGAACGGCGGCGCAGCTGATCCGCCAGCTCAATGACGCCATGGGCCTCACGAGCATCGTGGTCTCGCACGACCTGGAGGAAACCTTCCGGCTGGCAGACCACGTGATCATCCTCGGGGCTGGCGTGGTGGCTGCTCAGGGCACGCCAGATGAGGTGCGTGCCAGCACGGACCCCCTGGTCCACCAGTTTGTCAATGCCTTGCCCACAGGGCCGGTACCCTTTCATTACCCTGGCCCTGACGAGGTCCAGGACTTCGGACCTGTGGGAGGGCGTGCACGGTGAGCTGGTACAACCCCTCCGATGTCGGTTTTGCCGTGCGCCAAAAGCTGGCCGACATTGGCATGGGCGCGCGTCTTTTTGTACGGCTGGTGCGGATGGTGGGTGCCACCTTCATGCGGCCTTCGCTGGTGCGCGACCAGGTGCATTTTCTGGGCAACTACTCGCTGGCCATCATCGCAGTGTCCGGCCTGTTTGTAGGGCTGGTGCTGGGGCTGCAGGGGTATTACACGCTGCAGCGCTACGGTTCAGCAGAAGCGCTGGGTCTTCTGGTCACGCTGTCGCTGGTGCGGGAGCTGGGGCCCGTGGTCACCGCCTTGCTGTTTGCGGGGCGGGCGGGCACGTCGCTGACGGCCGAGATTGGTTTGATGCGTGCGGGCGAGCAGCTCAGCGCGATGGAAATGATGGCGGTGGACCCCGTCCAGCGCATTCTGGCGCCCCGCTTCTGGGCCGGCGTGATCACCATGCCCCTGCTGGCGGCGGTGTTCAGTGCGGTGGGGGTGATTGGTGGCTGGAGCGTGGGCGTGCTCATGATCGGCATCGACCCCGGCGCTTTCTGGAGCCAGACGCAGGGTGGCGTGGACGTTTGGAAAGACGTGGGCAATGGGGTGCTCAAAAGCGTGGTGTTCGGTGTTGCCGTCACCTTTGTGGCACTGCTGCAGGGCTTTACTGCCAAGCCCACGCCCGAGGGCGTGTCGCGTGCCACCACGCGCACCGTGGTGATGGCGTGCCTGGCCGTGCTGGGGCTCGACTTCGTCCTCACGGCCCTGATGTTCAGTATCTGAGGCTGGCGATGCTGGCAGTGAAGAGGAAATAAACAATGCAACGCTCCAAAAACGATCTCTGGGTTGGGCTGTTCGTGATGCTGGGGGCCTTGGCGCTGGTGTTTCTGGCGCTCCAGTCCGCCAATTTGCTGAGCCTGAATTTCCAGTCCGGCTACCGCATCACGGCGCGTTTTGACAACATCGGCGGGCTCAAGCCCCAGGCTGCGGTGCGCGGTGCGGGCGTGGTGGTCGGGCGTGTGGAGTCCATCACGTTCGACGACAAGACCTACCAGGCGCGGGTGACGCTGGCGATGGAAAACCGCTACGCTTTCCCCAAGGACAGCTCCCTCAAGATTCTCACCAGCGGCCTGTTGGGTGAGCAGTACATCGGTATTGAGGCCGGGGCGGACGAGAAGAACCTTGTTGCGGGCGACATGGTCACCGCGACCCAGTCTGCCGTGGTGCTCGAAAACCTCATTGGACAGTTTCTCTACAGCAAAGCCGAAGACGGCGGTAAGCCCGCAGGGGCAGGTGACAAGAAATGAAGAACTTTGAAACAACCACCCTGCCCACCGGCTCCAAGCAGCAGGGCTTGCCACGTGCGCTGGGCGGTTCGGCGCTGCTGTTGGCCGGTGCGCTGCTTTCGGGCTGTGCCACCGTGGCCAATCCTGACCCGCGTGATCCGCTGGAATCCTACAACCGGAGCATGACCAACTTCAACGAGCAAGTTGATGCCATGGTGCTCAAGCCGGTAGCGATTGCCTACCAGGACATCGCGCCCGCCCCCGTGCGCACGGGGGTGAGCAACTTTTTCGCCAACATCGGCGATGTCTGGTCGTTTGTGAACAACGTGCTGCAGCTGCGCGCGGAGGCCGCCGCCTCGACGTTCATGCGCGTCAATGTCAACACCTTCATGGGTCTCGGCGGGGTGCTGGATATCGCCAGCGAGCTGGGCATAGACCGCTACAAGCAGGACTTTGGCCTGACGCTGGGCCGATGGGGCGTGGGAACCGGCCCCTACCTGGTGCTGCCGGTTCTCGGCCCGTCCACGGTGCGCGACACCTTTGCGCTGCCGGTGGACATGAAAGGCAACGTGGTGAGCTATGTGGACCCGGTCTCGGCCCGGAACACGCTGTATGCACTGCGGGTGGTGGACACGCGCGCCAATCTTTTGCGGGCAAGCTCCGTCCTCGACAGTGCCGCGCTGGACAAGTACAGCTTCACGCGGGACGTTTTCCTGCAGGTGCGCAGCCAGGCTGGCGAGCCCCAGAACAGCAAGGGCTCGGATGGCAAAGACGGCAACGACGGCGTGCTGCCGCAAGAGCCTCCCCGTTGAGGTGATTTCCAGGGGGCTGCCCGCCGATGGCGGCCATAGCGCGGGCGATCGTGTTGCACTTGCTTGCACACCGCAACGCCCGCGACGCATGCGTTGTTTCTGCGGCCACCACAATGCAACACGGGCATGCCGGATGGCGGCTCATGACTGAATGAGAAAGTAGAGGATAGATGACATGATGAACCGACGTTCCCTGGGCCACCTGGCCCTGTGTGCTGCCGCCGTGGCATCTCTGGGCTTGCCGCTGGCCGCTCTGGCGGCAGACGAAGCGCCGGACGCGATGATCAAGCGCCTGTCCACCGACGTGCTCAACACTGTGAAGTCCGACAAGGCGATTCAGGGCGGCGACTTGACCAAGGTGATCGCGCTGGTGGACAAGACCGTGATGCCCAACGTCAACTTTCGCCGCATGACTGCCGCTGCCGTGGGGCCAGGCTGGCGCCAGGCCACGCCCGAGCAGCAAAAACGCCTGCAGGACGAGTTCAAGATCTTGCTGGTGCGCACCTATGCGGGTGCGCTGGCGCAGGTCAACGACCAAAGCATCCAGGTCAAGCCGTTGCGCGCTGCGCCCGAAGACAAGGACGTGCTGGTGCGCACCGAAATCGTGGGCCGTGGCGACCCCATTCAGCTGGACTACCGCCTCGAAAAAACCCCTGGCGACGGCGCAGGCTGGAAGATCTACAACCTGAATGTGCTGGGTGTCTGGCTGGTGGAAACCTACCGGGGCCAGTTTGCCCAGGAGATCAACGCCAAGGGCATTGATGGCCTGATCGAGACCCTGGCTGCGCGCAACAAAGCCAACTCCACTGCCAAGGGCTGAGCCTCCTCCATGCTGGTTCTACCCCCCGAGCTGACCCACCGCCAGGCCACAGCCTGCCTGCAGATGCTTCTGCAGGGGCTGCGCGTGCACCGTGAAAGTGGTGTGGTGGTGGATGCGAGCGCGATGACGGTGTTTGACAGCTCGGCCCTGGCCGTGCTGCTGGAATGCCGGCGTGAGGCGCTGTCCGTGGGCAAGACCTTTGCCGTGCAGGGGTTGCCCACGGCGCTGCGCGGCATGGCGGGCTTGTACGGCGTTGGCACCTTGCTCACGCCCGTGTCCTGAGTGTGCATACCCTCCGCCATAACGCAGTTCGGGGCAAGGCCGTAAAATCAGGGGCTTCATGCCCGCAGTCTCCTTCCAAGCCATCTCCAAGACCTTTGCCACGCCCAAAGGCCCTTTTCAGGCACTGAACCAGGTCAACCTGGACATTGAGGAGGGCGAGTTCTTCGGACTCCTCGGCCCCAACGGTGCCGGTAAAACCACCCTGATCAGCATCCTCGCGGGCCTGGCGCGCGCCAGCAGCGGCCGTGTGCTGGTGCAGGGCAGCGACGTGCAGGCCGACTTTGCCGAGGCGCGCCGCAAGCTCGGTGTGGTGCCGCAGGAACTGGTGTTCGACCCCTTCTTCAACGTGCGCGAATCGCTGCGCATCCAGTCCGGCTATTTCGGCGTGAAGAACAACGACGCCTGGATCGACGAGCTGCTGGAGAACCTGGGCCTTACCGACAAGGCCAACGCCAACATGCGGCAACTGTCGGGCGGCATGAAGCGCCGCGTGCTCGTGGCGCAGGCGCTGGTGCACAAGCCGCCCATCATCGTGCTCGATGAACCAACGGCTGGCGTGGACGTGGAGCTGCGCCAGACGCTGTGGCACTTTGTCGCGCGCCTGAACAAGGAAGGCCACACGGTGTTGCTGACCACGCATTACCTGGAAGAAGCCGAAGCCCTGTGTGGCCGCATTGCCATGCTCAAGTCCGGCCAGATCGTAGCGCTGAACCGCACCAGCGAACTGCTGCAGGCGGCTTCAGGCAGCATCCTGCAGTTCAAGACCGATGCGGCTTTGCCACCCGCCCTGGCGATGGCGGCGCGTGTCACCGGTCGTATCGTGCAACTGCCCGCGCACGACGCCGCAGAGATCGAAAGCCACCTGGCAGCGCTGCGCGTAGCGGGCGTGGAGGTGCATGACATGGAGATCCGCAGGCCGGACCTGGAGGATGTGTTCTTGCAGGTGATGTCCGGTACATCTGCGTCCAACATCCCACTCGAAGGTGTCGCGCTATGACCGGCTGGCAGACCCTGTTCTACAAGGAAGTCCTGCGGTTCTGGAAGGTCAGCTTCCAGACCGTTGCCGCGCCTGTGCTCACGGCCGTGTTGTACCTGCTGATCTTCGGCCACGTGCTCGAAGACCACGTCAAGGTCTACGACCGCATCAGCTACACCGCCTTTCTGGTGCCCGGCCTCGTGATGATGAGCGTGCTGCAGAATGCCTTTGCCAACAGCTCGTCGAGCCTGATCCAAAGCAAGATCATGGGCAGCCTGGTGTTTGTGCTGCTCACGCCGCTGTCGCACTGGGCCTGGTTTGTGGCCTATGTGGGCTCGTCCATGGTGCGCGGGCTGGTGGTGGGGCTGGGTGTGTTCATCGTCACGCTGGCTTTTGCGCGGCCAGAGTTTGCGGCGCCGCTGTGGATACTGGTGTTTGCGTTGCTGGGCGCGGGCCTGCTGGCCACGTTGGGGCTGATTGCGGGGCTGTGGGCCGACAAGTTTGATCAGCTCGCCGCGTTCCAGAACTTCGTGGTCGTGCCCATGACGTTCCTCTCGGGTGTGTTCTATTCCATCCAGTCGCTGCCCCCGTTCTGGCAGACCGTGAGCCACCTGAACCCGTTTTTCTACATGATCGATGGTTTTCGCTATGGCTTCTTCGGCCGGAGCGACACCTCGCCCTGGCTCAGCCTCAGCATCGTGGGCATCGCCTGGCTGGCCGTGAGCTTTCTCGCCGTCCACCTGCTGCGCACCGGCTACAAAATTCGCAACTGATTCCGAGCCCAACATGACCGCTGACCAACTCAAAGACATCATCGCCGCCGGCCTGGCCTGCGAACACATCACGCTGGAGGGCGATGGGCGCCACTGGTACGCCACCATCGTCTCGGCCGAGTTCGAGGGCAAGCGGGCCATCCAGCGCCACCAGCGCGTGTACGCCACGCTGGGCGCGAAAATGCATACGGATGAAGTTCACGCGCTGTCGATGAAGACCTTCACCCCCGCCGAGTGGGCGGCGCAAGCGCAGTGACGCTGCCTGCCTAGGTACTCATTTATTGATAGCTGTTAACGCTTGATAGATAAGCGCTAAGGGCCATTTTCATTCATATTTTGGTTGTTAGATAGAGATGGACAAACTCCTGATTCGCGGCGGACGCACCTTGCAAGGCGAGGTGCTGGTCTCTGGCGCCAAGAACGCCGCCTTGCCGGAGTTGTGTGCCGCCTTGCTCACGGCCGACCCCGTGACCTTGCTCAACGTGCCCCAGCTGCAGGATGTGAGCACCATGCTCAAGCTCATCCGCAACATGGGCGTGACCGCAGAGCGCGCCGACGACGGCACGGTGCGCATCAACGCCAGTGCGCTCAACACGCCCGAGGCGCCGTACGAGCTGGTCAAGACCATGCGCGCCTCGGTGCTGGCGCTGGGCCCGCTGCTGGCCCGCTTTGGCGAAGCCACGGTGTCGCTGCCCGGCGGCTGTGCCATCGGCTCGCGCCCGGTGGACCAGCACATCAAGGGCCTTGCTGCCATGGGCGCCGAGATCGTGGTCGAGCACGGCTACATCATTGCCAAGCTGCCTGCGGGCTGGAAGCGTCTGAAGGGCGCGCGCATCACCACCGACATGGTCACGGTGACGGGTACCGAAAACTTCCTCATGGCCGCAGCCTTGGCCGAGGGCGAGACGGTGCTCGAAAACGCCGCGCAAGAGCCTGAGATTTCCGACCTGGCCGAGATGCTGATCGCCATGGGTGCCCAGATCGAAGGCCACGGCACCAGCCGCATCCGCATCCAGGGTGTGGACCAACTGCATGGCTGCACCCACCGCGTGGTGGCCGACCGCATCGAGGCCGGTACCTTCTTGTGCGCCGTGGCGGCGACAGGCGGTGATGTGGTGCTGCGCCATGGCCGCGCCGACCACCTCGACGCCGTCATTGAGAAGCTGCGTGAAGCCGGTGCCGACGTGCAGGCGGTGGAGGGTGGCATTCACGTGAAGAGCCGGGGCGGCGCCACGCTCAAGGCACAGGGCTTTCGCACCACCGAATATCCGGGTTTCCCCACCGACATGCAGGCGCAGTTCATGGCGCTCAACTGCATTGCGCAGGGCACGGCCACGGTGACCGAGACGATTTTTGAAAACCGCTTCATGCACGTCAATGAGTTGGTGCGGCTGGGTGCCAAGATCCAGACCGATGGCAAGGTGGCGGTCATCGAAGGCGTGCCCCGCCTGTCCGGCGCCACCGTGATGGCCACCGACCTGCGTGCCTCCGCCAGCCTCGTCATTGCCGGCCTGGTGGCCGATGGCGAAACCGTGGTGGACCGCATCTACCACCTGGACCGTGGCTACGACTGCATGGAAGCCAAACTGCGCGGCATCGGCGCCGACATCGAGCGAGTGGCATGAAGAACAACCCCCTGAGCGGCTTCGCCGCTTCCCCCTTCTCTCACGCTGCGCGTGGGAAGGGGGACGACGCCAGTGCGGCGGGGCGGCCCTTGCACGGCGTCCCTGGCATGGGGCGCTCACGGATCACAGTGCAGTAGCAGGCAAGAAACAGTGGAGTAATTAGAAAACATGACGATGATCACCCTGGCGCTTTCCAAGGGCCGCATCTTTGACGAAACCCTGCCGCTTTTAGCCGCCGCAGGCATCGAGGTGCTGGAAGACCCCGAAAAGTCGCGCAAGCTCATCCTGCCCACCAACCAGCCCAACGTGCGCGTGGTGCTGGTGCGTGCCACCGACGTGCCCACCTACGTGGAATACGGCGGTGCCGACATCGGCGTGACCGGCAAGGACACCCTCATCGAACACGGTGGCCAGGGCCTGTACCAGCCGCTGGACCTGCAGATTGCCAAGTGCCGCGTGAGCGTTGCCGTGCGCAACGACTTCGACTACGAGCGTGCTGTCAAGCAGGGCTCGCGCCTGAAGGTCGCCACCAAGTACACGTCGATTGCGCGTGACTTCTTTGCCACCAAGGGCGTGCATGTCGACATGGTCAAGCTTTACGGCAGCATGGAACTGGCGCCGCTCATCGGCCTGGCCGATGCCATCGTCGACCTGGTGTCCACCGGCAACACGCTCAAGGCCAACCACCTGGTGGAGGTGGAGCGCATCATGGACATCAGCTCCTACCTCGTGGTCAACCAGGCCGCGCTCAAGCTCAAGCAGGCACCGCTGCGCCGCATCATTGATGCGTTTGCTTCGGCCATCCCTGCCCCCAAGAACTGAACCCACCGTAGAACGCACTATGACTTTGGTAGCTGCTCCCGCCCGTCTGTCCACCGCTGCGGCCACTTTTGAGGCTGATTTTGCAGCCCGCCTGCATTGGTCTGCCGACACCGACGCGGCCATCGAGCAGCGCGTGGCCGACATCCTGGCCGACGTGCAAAAGCGCGGCGATGCGGCGGTGCTGGAATACACCGCCCGCTTCGACGGCCTCTCGGCACCGAACATGGCCGCGCTGGAGCTGACCCAGGCCGACTTCAAGGCCGCGTTTGACGCCATCCCCCAGGCCCAGCGCGACGCGCTGCAGGCAGCCGCCAAGCGCGTGCGCAGCTACCACGAGGCGCAGAAGAGGGCGTCGGGAGAGAGCTGGAGCTACCGCGACGAGGACGGCACTCTGCTGGGCCAGAAGGTCACGCCGCTGGACCGCGTGGGCATCTACGTGCCCGGCGGCAAGGCCGCCTACCCGTCGAGCCTGCTGATGAACGCCATCCCGGCCCACGTAGCGGGCGTGCAGGAAATCATCATGGTCGTGCCCACCCCCGTGCGTGGCAGCGTGGCGACCGGCGGAACGGGCGAGGGCACCTCGACGAAGGGCGAGCGCAACGAGCTGGTGCTGGCCGCCGCCTACGTGGCCGGTGTGACCCGCGCCTTCACCATCGGCGGCGCCCAGGCCGTGGCCGCGCTGGCCTACGGCACGGCCACCGTGCCCAAGGTGGACAAGATCACCGGCCCCGGCAACGCCTATGTGGCCAGCGCCAAGAAGCGCGTGTTCGGCACCGTGGGCATCGACATGATCGCGGGCCCGAGCGAAATCCTGGTGCTGGCCGATGGCACCACACCGCCCGACTGGGTGGCCATGGATCTGTTCAGCCAGGCCGAGCATGACGAGCTGGCGCAGAGCATCCTGCTGTGCCCTGACGCCGCCTACCTCGACGCCGTGCAGCGCGAGATCGACCGCCTGCTGCCCACCATGCCGCGCGCCGAGATCATCGCCAAGAGCCTTACCGGCCGGGGCGCGCTGATCCTCACCAAGGACATGGAAGAAGCCTGCGCGATCAGCAACCGCATCGCTCCGGAGCATTTGGAAGTGAGCAGCACCGACCCGCACCGTTGGGAGCCTTTGCTGCGCCACGCGGGCGCGATCTTTCTGGGCGCCTACACCTCCGAAAGCCTGGGCGACTACTGCGCAGGCCCCAACCACGTGCTGCCCACCAGCGGCACGGCACGCTTCTCCTCCCCGCTGGGCGTGTACGACTTCCAGAAGCGCAGCAGCCTCATCGAAGTGAGCGAAGCTGGTGCCCAGGTGCTGGGCACCATCGCCGCCGAGCTGGCCTACGGCGAGGGCCTGCAGGCCCACGCGCAAGCCGCAGAGATGCGGCTGACCACGCCCGTCAAGCCGCGCTGATGGCACCCCGGGGCAGGGCGCCCTGCGTGGGGGCTGCTGTCCTGGGCTGAGGGGTTGCGGCCGGCGCTGCGGTGGTAGAGGGCGCTGGCGGATACGCGGCGCCTTCCACGGCCCGGTGCTGCGCCCAGTTCAGCCGTGCAGGCCGGTGGCCTTCGGCGCTGACGCGCAGCCGCACAGGTCCGGCGAACGACAGGCGCTGTCCAGCCTCCAGAAAATAATCCTCCAGCAGACCATCACAGGTCACCCAGACGCGGCCCTGTTCGACTTCGAGCAGGGCGATCTCGCCCGCGCGGAAGTCCAGCACCTGGACGGCCTGCAGCGGCGGCAGGGGCTGGCGCTTCCATTGCAGGGTGAGGGGCACCGCAGGCTGGGTGGGCAGCGTGGGCGATGGCGGGGTGGGAGTGTTGTGCAGCGTGTTCATGCCTTCACTGTGCGGCCAGCTGCCGTGGGCCACCAGCCACAGGCCTGCACGATCTGGGCCAGTACAGAACACCAAACCAACCCATCTGTACTGGTCGTACTGGGATGCCTCTGTACTGTCTATCGACCAGAGGGCCAGTACAGAATGCAGCGTGGCCACCGATGACGCACCCCCGCTGTACCTTCAAATCGCCGAACAGCTCGCGCAGCTGATCCGCAACGGCACCCTGGCGCGCGGCGAGAAGCTGCCCTCGGTGCGTGAGCTGGCGCGCCAGCACGGCGTGGCGCAGACCACGGTGGTGCAGGCCTACCACTGGCTCGAGGATGCGCGCCTGATCACCGCGCGCCCGCGCTCCGGCTTTTTTGTGGCGGCGCGGCCGGTGAGCCTGCCCGAGCCCAGCACGCCGCGCCCGATGCGCCGCCCCCGCGAGGTGTCGGTGGATTGGCTGGGCCAGCGCATCCTGGGGCGCAACCAGCCGGTGGATATCATTTCGTACAGCAGCGGCACGCCTGGCCCCGAGCTGTTCAACCCTGACCGCGTGCGCCGCGCCGTGGTGCGAGCCGCGCAGCGCCACCGCAACCGCAACCTGCTGTGCACCTACCCCGGTTCGTCGGGCCATGAGGACGCGCGCCGCGCCCTGGCGCGCTATGCCGTCAGCCTGGGCTGCAGCCTGGACCCCGAGAACATCGTGATCACCGGAGGCTGCATGGACAGCATTGCGCTGTGCCTGCGCGCGGTGACGCAGCCGGGCGACGTGGTGGCGCTGGAGTCTCCCACGCATTTTTCGTTTCTGGAGGTGCTGCAGGGCCTGCACCTCAAGGCGCTGGAGATTCCCACCCACCCGCGCAACGGCCTCTCGCTGGATGCGCTGCAACTGGCGTTGGACACCCAGCCCGTCAAGGCCGTGATGATCGTCCCCACGCTCAGCAACCCTCTGGGCAGCTGCATGCCCCAGGCCGAGCGCAAGCGCCTGGTGCAGATGGCGGCGCGGTACGACATGGCGGTGATCGAGGACGCGATCTACAACGACCTGGTCGAGGTGGACGAGATGCGGCGCACCGTCAAGTCGTACGACACCACCGGCCATGTGATGCTGTGCGACTCGTTCTCCAAGACGCTGGCGCCGGGCCTGCGCCTGGGCTGGCTGGAGGCTGGCCGCTGGGCCGACAAGCTGCGCGCCATCAAGGACCTGCAGGCGGGTGGCCAGTCCGCTGTGCTGGAGCTGGCGCTGGCCGATCTCATCACCCAGGCGGGCCACGTCGCCGCCATGCGCCAGCTGCGCGCGGCCGTGGCGGCGCGCATGGATGAGGTGCGCCATGTGATTGCCGCGCACTTCCCGCAGGGTACGCGCGTGAGTGACCCGCCCGGCGGCCTGCTGCTGTGGCTGGAGCTGCCGCGCGCGCTCGATTCGGTGCAACTGCACGAGGCCTGCCTGGCCCGGCAGATCCTGATCGCACCCGGCACGGTGTTCAGCGCCAGCGGGCGGTTCCGCAACTGCCTGCGCATTGGCGTGGGCGGCGACTGGTCGCCTGCCCATCTGGAGGCGCTGCGCACCGTGGGTGACATGGCGTGCCAGATGCTGCAAAGCGGGGCACCCCGCAAGGCAGCTTGAATGGGGTGTTTTAATCAACACGAAGTTCGTGGCACACGAAGTTCGTGTAATATTTAACCCATGAAAAACATCACCGTGACCATGGACGACACCGTTGCCGAATGGGTGCGCGTGGAAGCCGCCAAGCGCGGCAGCAGCGTGTCCCGCCTGCTCGGTGAATGGCTGGCCGAAAAGATGCGCCAAGAAGACGCCTACGCCCAGGCCATGCGCGAGGCGCTGAGTTTTGAAAGCTGGGGTGCTTCGAGCGGGCCCTATGTGCCGCGCGAAACCCTGTTTCTGCGCTGAACGGGGCAGAACCCATGGCCACCGTCCCCATCTTTGTCGATACCGAAATCCTGCTCGCCAGCGTGGACGACCGCGATGCCGAGCGCCAGGCGCGGGCGCGCGAATGGATCAGCTTTTGCTGGCAGACGCGCAGCGGCCGCATCAGCTCGCAGGTGCTCAACGAGCTGTACAACCAGGCCATCCAGCGTTTTGATGGCCCGCAGGTGCTACAGCAGGTGCGCGCCCAGGTGCGCCGCCTGCGCGTGTGGCTGCCGCCGCACCTCGATTCCTACACCGTCGACGGCGCCTGGGACCTGCAAGACCGCTACCGCCTGGGCTACTGGGATGCGCTCATCCTCTCGTCCGCCCACCAGCAGGGCTGCCGCTACCTGCTCACCGAAGCGTTGCCACACGACCAGCCGATGGACGCCGTGCGGCCGATCAACCCTTTTCTTGTCACTCCCAACGAACTGGACACCACCGAATGACTACTCCTGCGTCGTCTCCTCTCCAAGCCCTGGCCCGTATCCGCCCCGACGTGCGCGCCATGCACGCTTACGGCGTGCAGCCCTCCACCGGCATGCTCAAGATGGACGCGATGGAGAACCCGTTCCGCCTGCCCGCACACCTCCAGGCCGCGCTGGGCCAGCGCCTGGGCGCGGTGGCACTCAACCGGTACCCCGGCGACCGCCTGCTGGACCTGAAGGCGGCGCTCGCGAAATACGCCGGGATGCCCGAGGGCTACGGCGTGGTGCTGGGCAATGGCTCGGACGAACTCATCACCCTGCTGGCCCTGGCCTGCGCACAGCCCGGCACGGGCCAGCGCGCCACCATGCTGGCGCCCATGCCGGGTTTTGTGATGTACCCGCTGTCTGCGCAGCTGCAGGGCCTGGACTTTGTCGGCGTGCCGCTCACGCCCGACTTCGAGCTGGATGAGCCCGCCATGCTGGCCGCCATCGCGCAGCACAACCCCGCCATCACCTACATCGCCTACCCCAACAACCCCACGGCCACGCTGTGGGACGAGGGCGCAGTGCAGCGCATCATCGACGCCGCGGGCGCTCAGGGCGGCATCGTGGTCATGGACGAGGCCTACCAGCCCTTTGCCAGCCGCACCTGGATCGACCGCATGCGGGCCGAGCCCGCGCGCAACGCGCACGTGCTGCTCATGCGCACGCTCAGCAAGTTTGGTCTGGCAGGCGTGCGGCTGGGCTACCTCATCGGGCCCTCGGCGTTCGTGAGCGAGATCGACAAGGTGCGCCCGCCCTACAACGTGAGCGTGCTCAACTGCGAAGCCGCCCTGTTTGCTCTGGAACACGCCGAAGTTTTCGCCGCCCAGGCGGCGGAAATCCGTGCCGAGCGCACCACGCTCATCGCAGCCCTGCGCCAGATGCCGGGTGTCGAAAAGTGCTGGGACAGCGAGGCCAACATGGTGCTGATCCGTGTGGCGGATTCCGCCAAGGCCTACGAGGGCATGAAAAACCGCAAGGTGCTCGTCAAGAACGTTTCTACAATGCACCCATTGCTGGCCAACTGCCTGCGCCTGACGGTAGGCAATGCCGAAGACAACGCGCAGATGCTGGCCGCACTCCAAGCCTCCTTATGACCTCCTCCGCACTTGTACCCTCCGCCCCATCGGCCGACCCGATGGCCGACCGCATCGCCGAGGTCAGCCGCAACACCGCCGAAACGCGCATCAGTGTGCGCATCAACCTCGACGGCACCGGCCAGGCGAAGCTGCACACCGGCATCGGCTTCTTCGACCACATGCTCGACCAGATCGCCCGCCATGGGCTGATCGACCTCGACATCGACTGCGAGGGTGACCTGCACATCGACGGCCACCACACCGTGGAAGACGTGGGCATCACGCTGGGCCAGGCTTTTGCGCGCGCCGTGGGCGACAAGAAAGGCATCCGCCGCTACGGGCATGCCTACGTGCCGCTGGACGAAGCGCTATCGCGTGTGGTGGTGGATTTCTCGGGCCGCCCCGGGCTGCACATGGATGTGAAGTTCACCTCCGGCAGCATCGGCCAGCTCGACACGCAACTGGTGTTCGAGTTCTTCCAGGGCTTTGTGAACCACGCGGGCGTCACGCTGCACATCGACAACCTCAAGGGCGTCAACGCCCACCACCAGTGCGAGACCATCTTCAAGGCGTTCGGGCGCACGCTGCGCGCGGCGCTGGAGCGCGACCCGCGCTCGGCCGGTGTCATCCCCTCCACCAAGGGTTCGTTGTGAAATTTTGGGTTAAATCAGGCGCTATCGCTTGATGGATAAGCGCTAGTAGCTATGAATATGGAAGCAAAAACAGTGGCGGTCGTGGACTACGGCATGGGCAACCTGCGCTCGGTGTCGCAGGCCGTGCAGGCCGCCGCCGAGGGCACCGGCTGGACCGTGGTCGTCACCCAGCGCCCCGAAGACGTGCGCGCCGCCCAGCGCATCGTGCTGCCAGGGCAGGGCGCCATGCCCGACTGCATGCGCGAGCTGCGCGAGTCCGGCCTGCAGGAATCGGTGCTCGAAGCCGCTGCCTCCAAGCCAATGTTCGGCGTGTGTGTAGGTATGCAGATGCTGCTGGACCATAGCGCCGAGGGGGATACGCCGGGCCTGGGCCTGATCCCTGGCGACGTGCTCAAGTTCGACCTGGCAGGCCGCACCCAGCCTGACGGCAGCCGCTTCAAAGTGCCCCAGATGGGCTGGAACCAGGTGCGGCAGATGCCCCACGCCCACCACGGCGGTGGCGTGCACCCGGTGTGGGCTGGCGTGCCGGACAGCAGCTACTTTTACTTTGTGCACAGTTTCTACGCCGTGCCGCAAAATCCTGCCCACTGCGCAGGGCAAACGGACTACGGCGGTTTGTTCGCCGCCGCCATTGCACGCGATAATATTTTTGCGACCCAGTTTCACCCGGAGAAAAGCGCGGAGCATGGCTTGGCCCTGTACCGCAATTTTCTGCACTGGAATCCCTGATCCCTTAACCGCCACCCGTTCGGGCCGAGCTGCGTCTCGCCCTTTTTCACCCGAACTTCACCACCATGCTGCTCATCCCCGCCATCGACCTCAAAGACGGCCACTGCGTACGCCTCAAACAAGGCGATATGGACCAATCCACCACCTTTGGTGAAGACCCCGCCGCCATGGCGCGCAAATGGGTGGATGCCGGTGCACGCCGCCTGCACCTGGTGGACTTGAACGGTGCGTTTGCGGGCGTGCCCAAGAACTACAGCGCCATCAAGTCCATCCTGAAAGAGGTGGGCGACGACATTCCCGTGCAGCTGGGCGGCGGCATCCGTGACCTGGACACCATCGAGAAATACATCGACGGCGGCCTGCGCTACGTGATCATCGGCACGGCTGCGGTCAAGAACCCCGGTTTTCTGAAGGACGCCTGCAGTGCCTTCGGCGGCCACATCATCGTGGGGCTCGACGCCAAGGACGGCAAGGTCGCCACCGACGGCTGGAGCAAACTCACCGGCCACGAGGTCGTGGACCTGGCCAAGAAGTTCGAGGACTGGGGCGTCGAATCCATCATCTACACCGACATCGGCCGCGACGGCATGCTTTCGGGCATCAACATCGACGCTACGGTGAAGCTGGCCCAGGCTTTGAGCATCCCCGTGATCGCCTCGGGCGGCCTGTCGAACATGACCGATATCGAGCAGCTGTGCGCGGTGGAGAGCGAAGGCGTCGAAGGTGTGATCTGCGGCCGCGCCATCTACAGCGGCGACCTCGACTTTGCTGCGGCGCAAGCGCGTGCCGACGAACTGAACGGCTGAAACCGATCACCCCCTGAGCGGCTTCGCCGCTTCCCCCAGGGGACGACGCCAGTGGCCTGGCGAAGCCAGTTCCACGGCGTCTGCTGGCCTCGGTAGCGCCTAATCAACGAATCGCTCACTGACATGCTCGCAAAACGAATCATTCCCTGTCTTGACGTCACCGGAGGCCGTGTGGTCAAGGGCGTCAATTTCGTCGAGCTGCGCGACGCAGGCGACCCGGTCGAAATTGCCGCGCGCTACAACGCGCAGGGCGCTGACGAGCTCACCTTCCTCGATATCACCGCCACCAGCGATGGCCGTGACCTCATCCTGCACATCATCGAGGCCGTGGCCAGCCAGGTGTTCATTCCACTCACCGTGGGTGGCGGCGTGCGCACTGTGGAAGACGTGCGCAGGCTGCTCAATGCGGGCGCCGACAAGACCAGTTTCAACTCGGCCGCGATTGCCAACCCTGACGTCATCAACGCCGTGTCTGCCAAGTACGGTGCTCAGTGCATCGTGGTGGCCATCGACGCCAAGCGTCGCTCGGCCGAGGATGCGCAGCGCCTGGGCGCCAACGGCCAGCCCGTGGGTGCGGGCTGGGACGTGTACAGCCACGGTGGGCGCAAGAACACCGGCCTGGACGCCATTGCCTGGGCCACCGAGATGGCGCAGCGCGGTGCGGGCGAAATCCTGCTGACCAGCATGGACCGCGACGGCACCAAGGCAGGCTTTGACCTGGAGCTGACCCGCGCGGTGAGCGATGCGGTGAGCGTGCCCGTGATCGCCTCAGGCGGGGTGGGCAACCTCGACCACCTGGCCGACGGCATCCAGACCGGTGGCGCCGACGCGGTGCTGGCCGCCAGCATCTTCCATTACGGCGAATACACCGTGGGCCAGGCCAAGGCCCGCATGGCCGAGCGCGGCATTCCGGTGCGTCTGTGACGACGGCATTCGCGGGCGCGCGTTGGGCGCTGGTGGTGGCCCTGGCGGCCATGGCACTGCCCGCTGCGGCGCAGCAGGTGCCGCCCCCGTCGTATGCGAGTTTTTCTGAGCGCCTGCCCTGTGTGCACCGCATCGGCCGCTGCTTTGACGCGACCATCGGCGGCAAGCCGGTGGAGGTGATTGCCGACAAGGCCGAATTTGAAAAGCTCAAGGCCCTGCTCCAGACGCTGAACAGCAATGTACGTGACGTGCACTGGATCGTGCGCGAACCCGTGTTGGGCACGCTGGCGCTGGACGTGGAAACCCGCGCCAACACGCTGGGTTTGCCGCTGGTGGGCGATGAGAAGGAAGAGCCCGATGTCACCGTCTATGCCCTCGACGGCCAAGATCTGGAGAGCGAATCGGAGCTGGTAGCGCAGCAAAGCGTGCGCGTGAATGGCCAGCCCGTGGTGACGCAGCAGGAAACCCTTACGCAGGATTTTCTGCCCCCGGGGCGCTATGCGTTTGCCATCAAGTACCTGGGCCGCAAGAACTGGGATCGCAAGTGGGTGTTTTTGACCGTGGCGAAGTAAATATTTGACCAAAAGTGGTTCTTGCGCTGAGTGTGAAAGCGCTGATAGCTGTTGTTTTTGTAGTCAGATTTACGCGCTGCGCAGTGCTGCAATTGGCTGCAAGCTGCCCGACGATGCATCTGGTTTTTCATTGAACTCTCATTTTGATAGCTGCTAGCGCTTGATGGATAAGCGCTAGAGGCAAAAATGACCTCAAAACCGCTCGCCCGGCAGGCGGGCTGGTCATTCAAATCACCGACAATCCCGCCCATGAACTGGCTCAACGAAGTGAAATGGGACGCGCAGGGCCTGGTGCCCGTGATTGCGCAGGAGCAGGGCACGGGCGACGTGCTGATGTTTGCCTGGATGAACCGCGAGGCCCTTGCCAAGACGGCAGAACTCGGCCGCGCCGTGTACTTCAGCCGCTCGCGCAAGAAGCTGTGGTTCAAGGGCGAAGAGTCCGGCCACGTGCAGACCGTGCACGAGATCCGCCTGGACTGCGACAACGATGTGGTGCTGCTCAAGGTCACCCAGCTCGGCCACGAGCCGGGTATCGCCTGCCACACAGGCCGCCACAGCTGTTTTTTCAGCGTGCTCAAGGACGGAGCCTGGCACGCGGTCGATCCGGTCTTGAAAGACCCTGAATCCATCTACAAGTAATGGCAATGGACGACAAGACCATGAGTTCCAACGATTCCCTCGCACGCCTTGCCGATGTGATTGAAAGCCGCAAGCCTGCCAACGGCGGCGATCCCGACAAGAGCTATGTCTCGCGCCTGCTGCACAAGGGGCCGGATGCGTTCTTGAAGAAGATCGGCGAGGAGGCCACCGAAGTCGTCATGGCGGCCAAGGATGTGGACCACGGCGCCGACAAGTCCAAGCTGGTTTACGAAGTGGCCGACCTGTGGTTCCACTCCATGGTGGCCCTGGCCCACTATGGCCTCACGCCTGCCGATGTTCTGACCGAGCTGGAGCGCCGCGAGGGCACCAGCGGCATCGAGGAAAAAGCCTTGCGCAAGGTGGTTGCGCGCACTGCCGAAGAAGGGACCCCATGAACGACATCATCGATGTGCAAAGCAATGAGCAAAAGGCCCAGGGCCTGAAGAACATCGGCTGGGTCAGCTATGTGCTGCACCTCATCGTGGCCGTGGGGGCTGTGCTGCCAGGCGCGCAGGCCAGTGCGCTGTTGCTGGTCATTGCGCTGGTGATTGACTTGGTCAAGCGCAGCGATGCCGAGGGCACCTGGCAGGCCAATCATTTCTCCTGGCGCATCCGCTCGACGATCTGGGCTGGTGTTCTGTATGTGGTGACCGCGCCCCTGTGGCTGCTGCTGATTGCGCCGGGCTGGATTGCCTGGGGGCTGATCTCGCTGTGGTTCCTGTACCGCATCGTGCGCGGCATGCTGGCCATGAGCAAGAACCAGGCGGTGGATGCCTGAACCGACGGCGTCCCTGTCGCACTTGTCATCCCTGCCACGGCTGAACCTGGCCCTGCAGGGTGGGGGCTCCCACGGTGCGCTCACCTGGGGTGTGCTGGATGCCTTGCTGGAGGATGGCCAGTGGCAGTTTGATGGCGTGAGCGGCACCAGCGCCGGCGCGATGAATGCCGTGGCCATGGCGCACGGCTTTGCCAAAGCCGCGCAGGAGCACAAAGACCCGCACGAAGCGCACCTGGCCGGTTGCGTCCAGGCGCGTGAAACGCTTACCCGGCTGTGGGAGGGCGTGGGCACGCTGGGCAGCCTGATGTGGGGCTCGCCCCTGTCGGCCGCCAACCCCATGATGGGGCTGATGCGCCAGTGGCTCTCGCCCTACCAGACCAATCCGCTCGACATCAACCCGCTGCGCCGCCTGCTGGAGCGCGAGGTGGACTTTGACCTGCTGTGCACTGTGCGCCGCGCCAGCGCTGCGGCGGGCGGGCCCAAGGTGTTTGTGTGCGCCACCAACGTGCGCACCGGGCGCGGCGAAATCTTCTCTGGCCCCCGGCTGAGCGCGGATGCCGTGATGGCGTCGGCCTGCCTGCCAGCGCTGTTCAAGGCCGTGGAAATCGACGGTGAGCATTACTGGGACGGCGGCTATTCGGGCAACCCTGCGTTGCACCCGCTGATCTATCAGACCGAGACCTCCGACATCCTGCTTGTGCAGATCAACCCCATCGAACATCTGGATCTGCCCCACTCTGGCCAGGAAATCATGGAGCGCATGAACGAAGTCACCTTCAATGCCAGCCTGCTGGCCGAGTTGCGCGCCATCGAGTTCGTGCGCCGTCTGTTGGCCGAGGGCAAGCTGGATGCGCGCCGCTACAAGAGCGTGCGCATGCACCGCATCGACGGCGGCGCCGTGCTGGAGCCCTTTGGCGCCGACAGCAAGGCCCGTGCGGACATGGCCTTTGTGCGCAAACTCTTCGCACTGGGTCGCACGGCCGGGCAGGAATGGCTGCACGCGCACCGCAAGGATGTGGGTGTGCGGCCCACCATCAAGATCGCTGACAATGCGTGAAGCCCCCTGTGTCGCCCGTGGCCTGGCAAAGCCGGTTCCACGGTGGCACTGGCCTTGCTAGCTGTTAACTCGTTTCGATACTTTTCCCATGCACGATCCGAACTGCCTCTTCTGCAAAATCATCGCAGGCCAGATTCCTTCGAAGAAGGTCTATGAAGACGAAGAAATATTCGCCTTCCACGACATCCACCCCTGGGCGCCGGTGCACTTTCTGATGGTGCCCAAGCTGCATATCCCTTCGATGGCGCAGGTCACCGAGGAACACGCGGGTGTGCTGGGGCGCATGATGGCGCTGGCGCCGAAGCTGGCAATGGAGCAGGGCTGCAACCCGTACCCGGAGGGTGGCTTTCGCGTCGTGGTAAACACGGGGCTTGAAGGTGGGCAGGAAATCCACCACCTCCATATCCATGTGATGGGCGGTCCCCGTCCGTGGCTCAAAGGCTGAACCAGGCTGACGGGTCGTGCAGGGAGATTCCCGCAGTTCTGCTTGGGCTGTGAACTCCTGTCACGCCCCCCGTCTAAAATGATTGCAATTCGTTAGGAGATATTCCATGGGCTCTTTTTCCATCTGGCACTGGCTGATCGTGCTGCTGATCGTCGTCATGGTGTTCGGCACCAAGAAGCTCAAGAACATGGGCTCCGATCTCGGGGGCGCCGTCAAGGGCTTCAAGGACGGCATGAAAGACGGTTCGGCCGACGCGGCAGCCACCACCACCCCACCCGCAGGCCAGGTTGCCAACAACCCTGCGACCGACAAGACCACCATCGATGTCGAAGCCAAGCAAAAGAGCTGAGCGGGCTGTTCCCGCTGGCACCCGCACGCTTTGCGCTTGATCCATGATTGATATTGGCCTGTCCAAGATGGCGCTGATCGGCGCGGTGGCTCTTATAGTCATCGGACCCGAGAAGCTCCCCCGTGTGGCCCGCACGGTGGGCACCCTGCTGGGCAAGGCCCAGCGTTACGTGTCCGATGTGAAGGCCGAGGTCAACCGGTCCATGGAGCTCGACGAGCTCAAGAAAATGAAGGACACGGTGGAGAACGCCGCACGCGATGTGCACAACTCCATCCAGACCAGCGCCAGCGAGTTCGAAAAGGACTGGGCCGAGGCTACCGACACCGCCAGCTCGGCGTTGCAGGACCAGACCGCCGTCGTGCCGGCTTACAAACACCCCGGCAAGAACTGGCGCCTCAAGCGGGGTGCGGTGCCCCAGTGGTACAAGGCCCGAAGCGGTGTGCGCACCAAGGCACAGTCCGGCGCGGCCCGTGTGGCGCGTTTCCGTCCCCGTAAATTCCATTGATGCAGCAGCCACCAGCGCACCGCGCGCTGCATGGGCGGCCCTGACGCCCACGAAAACCCAACATGTCCGAAACCCCTTCCAAAGAAGACGAGCTGGCCGGTACCGAGCAGCCGTTTGTGCAGCACCTGATGGAGCTGCGCGACCGGATGGTCAAGGCCATCATTGCCATCGCGATTGCGGCGGCGATTTTGTTCTTCTTCCCTGGCCCTGGCGCGCTGTATGACTTTCTGGCGGCGCCGCTGGTGGCCCACCTTCCCAAGGGCGCCACGCTGATCGCCACGTCGGTGATCTCGCCGTTCATGGTGCCGCTCAAGATCTTGTTGATGTCGGCCTTTTTGCTGGCACTGCCGTTTGTGCTGTGGCAGGTGTGGGCCTTTGTGGCGCCTGGCCTGTATTCGCACGAAAAGAAGCTGGTGCTGCCGCTCGTGATCTCCAGCACGCTGCTGTTCTTCATCGGGGTGGCGTTTTGCTACTACCTGGTGTTTGGCCAGGTGTTTGCGTTTATCCAGAGCTTTGCGCCCAAGAGCATCACCGCCGCGCCAGACATCGAGGCCTACCTGAGCTTTGTGCTGTCGATGTTCCTGGCGTTTGGCTTGTCCTTCGAGGTGCCGATTGCCGTGGTGGTGCTGGCCCGCATGGGCATCGTGAGCGTGCAGAAGCTGCGGGAGTTTCGTGGCTATTTCATCGTGATCGCCTTTGTGATCGCTGCCATCGTCACGCCGCCCGATGTGGTGTCGCAGCTGTCGCTGGCGATCCCCATGTGTCTGCTGTACGAGGTGGGCATCTGGGCGGCGCAGATCTTCATCAAGCACACCAAAGCCCCGGAAGAGGGTAGCGAGCCCGCCTCCAACGCCTGAAGGTTGAGTTTCTCGTGAAAATGAGCTCTAGCGCTTGTTGGATAAGCGCTCCAAGCTATATTTTTAATAGCTGACGGGTCGCATCAGCGGCCATGTCGCAGTGTTCTGCGCGCAGCCCCTAAAAACTGGCGCGTGCCCAATACCAGTGCCACCGCGGAACCGGCTTTGCGAGGCCGCTGGAGGCGTCTCCCTTTGGGGAAAACGCGCAGCGGCTCAGAGTAGGCTTACCGCCTCACATTGCGCTGAGGCTTGGGACGCACGCCGGGGCTGATGCTCAGTTCCACCATCTTGTCGCCACGCTGCACGTTGAATGGTGCCGCAGTGCCGGGCTTGAGCCCCGCCACGGCGGTCAGCAACTCGGACACATTGCTCACCTTCCTACCTTCAACCCGCACGATCACATCGCCGGGCCGCATGCCCGCCTGGGCGGCGGGGCCGTCCTGCAGCACGCCGGTGATGATCACGCCCTCGGTGGCTTTCACGCCGAAGGTTTCTGCCAGTTCGGGTGAGAGTTCGTTGGGCTCCACGCCAATCCAGCCGCGTGTGACCTGGCCGTCCTGCACGATGCCATCCAGCACCATGCGGGCCGTAGACACGGGGATTGCAAAGCCGATGCCCATGCTGCCGCCCGAGCGCGAGTAGATGGCCGTGTTGATGCCCATGAGGTTGCCATTTACATCCACCAGCGCGCCGCCCGAGTTGCCGGGGTTGATGGCCGCATCGGTCTGGATGAAGTTCTCGAAGGTGTTGATCCCGAGCTGTGTGCGGCCCAGCGCGCTCACGATGCCGCTGGTCACCGTCTGGCCCACGCCAAACGGGTTGCCGATGGCCAGCACCTGGTCGCCCACGGCGAGTACGTCCGAGTTGCCCAGCACGATGACGGGCAGCTTGTCGAGTTCGATCTTGAGGATGGCCAGGTCGGTGTCAGGGTCGGTGCCGATCACGCGGGCGCGGGCGCGGCGGCTGTCGGTCAGCGTCACTTCGATCTCGTCGGCGCCTTCCACTACGTGGTTGTTGGTCAGGATGTAGCCGTCGGGGCTCACGATCACCCCGCTGCCCAGCCCGGCCTGCGCCTGGGCACCCTGGTCGCCAAAGAAGAACTGGAACCAGGGGTCGTTGCTGCGCGGATGGCGCACGGCTTTGCTGGTGTTGATGCTGACCACCGCCGGCGCCGCCTGGCGCGCCGCAGCGCTGAAGCTGCCCGCCGCAGGTTGCGCATTGGCCGGGGCAGGGGGTGCTTCGAGCAGCGCAATGCCCGCGCCGGAGCGTGTGGTGGCGCCGCGGCCCAGCCAGCTCGGCTGCAGGGTGGCGACAACGAAGTAGGCCGCAACGAACACCGTGACGGCCTGCGAGAACAACAGCCAGATGCGTTTCATGAAATTCTGTACAGGTGATGGGCTGGAGAAGGGGTGGCGGGCGGTGCGCATGCCACGGCTGCCTCCCGGAGAAAAGCATTGTCCCCCATGTGTGGGCGTGGGCCACGCGCGACAATAGCTGCATGAGCATTTCCCGCACCAAACTTTTGCAGGCGTTTGACAGCCTGCTGCAACCCGAGCGCTTCAAGGACTATGGCCCCAACGGCTTGCAGGTGGAGGGCAAGGCCGAGATCAGCCGCATCGTCAGCGGCGTGACGGCCAGCCGCGCCCTGATCGACGCGGCCATTGCTGCCCAAGCGGATGCCATCTTCGTGCACCATGGCCTGTTCTGGCGCGGGCAAGACGGCCGGGTGACGGGCTGGATGAAGCAGCGTTTGCAGTTGCTGCTCGCGCATGACATCAACCTGTTTGCCTACCACCTGCCGCTGGATGCCCACCCGGAGCTGGGCAACAACGCCCAGCTAGGCCGGGTGCTGGGGCTCGTGGCCGACGCGCGGTTTGGCGAGAGCGACCTGGGTTTTGCCGGGCCTGCCGCGTTTGCCGATGGGCAGGCCCTGGCAGACCATGTCGCGCAGGCCCTGGGCCGTGCCGTCACCTGGGTGGCGCCGGAAGGCGCTGCTGCGCAGCGGCCAGTCTGCCGCGTGGCCTGGTGCACAGGAGGCGCGCAGGGCTACTTCGAGGCGGCGATTGCGGCTGGGGCCGACGTGTTCATCACCGGCGAGATTTCCGAGCCCCAGGCGCATCTGGCCCGCGAGATGGGGGTGGGTTTTATCGCAGCAGGGCACCACGCGACCGAGCGTTATGGCGCACCAGCAGTGGCGGCGCAGGTTGCAGGGCAGTTGGGTCTGGGCCACCAATTCATCGAGATCGACAATCCTGCCTGATCGCTGGTAGCCTGGGTTTTAGCTATAAAAATAATAGCTACTTGCGCTTATCAATAAAGCGCTAGGGTCACTTTTTATCTGAAATCAAACTTCCATGAAGCCTCTCGCCATTACCCAGGGTGATCCTGCCGGCATCGGCCCCGAAATCGTGGCCAAGGCCTTTCGCGATGCGCCAGCCGATTTGGTGGGTTGCTTCGTGGTGGGCGATGTCGCCACCTTGCGGCGTGCGGCCCAGGCCATCGTGCGGCCCGGCGTGCCCATGGTACCCGTGGCACAGATTGCTGCGCCCGCCGATGTGCTGGACGTGCCGCCCCGCTGTGTTCCGGTGTTGCAGTTGCCAGGCATTCCTGGCCCGCAGCCCTGGGGGCAGGTTAGCGCCGCCGCTGGCCGTGCCGCCGCAGACAGCGTGGTCTGGGCCGCCCGCGCGGCGCTGCGGGGCGAGGTGGCGGGGCTGGTCACGGGGCCCTTGCACAAGGAGGCCTTGGCGGCAGCGGGCGTGGCATTTCCGGGCCACACCGAGCTGCTGCAGGCCGAGGCCGCCGCGCACCAGGGGGTATCGCTGGTGCAAATGCCCGTGCGCATGATGCTCGCCAGCGACGAGCTGCGTACGGTGCTGGTCAGTATCCACATGTCGCTGCGTGATGCCATTGCGGCGGTCACCACGGACAACGTCCTGCAGACGTTGCAAATCACGCACGCTGCCCTGGTGCGCAGCCTGGGGCGGGCGCCGCGCATCGCGGTGGCGGGGCTCAATCCCCACGCGGGCGAGGGCGGGCTGTTCGGTAACGAGGAAGCCGAGGTGATTGCGCCGGCCATCGCCGCTGCGCGCGCGCAGGGGCTGGATGTACAGGGGCCCTTCGCTCCTGACACGGTGTTCATGCGCGCGCGCAGTACGCCCCATCGCGCTGGAGAGTTCGACGTGGTCATTGCCATGTACCACGACCAGGGGCTTATCCCGGTGAAGTACCTCGGGGTGGACAAGGGGGTGAACGTGACCCTGGGCCTGCCCCTGGTGCGCACCAGCCCCGACCACGGCACCGCGTTTGACATAGCGGGGCAGGGTATTGCCGATGCTGCAAGCCTCATCGAGGCCGTGCGCATGGCGCGGACCCTTTGTGGATGAAACAGTCCCATGGCGCTGTGGCTAAGCGCAAAAACAAAAAACTATCAATTCGATAGCGGATTGTTGAGGGATGGGGCTTCAAACTGGCGCGCCCCGAGCCAGCAGCCACCGCGCATGGGCCACTCCGCCCCGCTGGCGGCGTCCCCCTTCAGGGGGAAGGCGCGTAGCGACTCAAAGGGGCGTTATTTTTTCAAGCTATCTCTGATCTCGCGCAACAGGACGATGTCTTCGGCGGGCGCGGCTGGGGCTTCGGGGGCTGGCGCAGGGGCTTCGCGCTTGAGGCGATTGATCTGCTTGATCATCATGAAGATGATGAACGCCAGAATGATGAAGTTGACGGCCACGGTCAGGAAGTTGCCATAGGCAAACACCGGCACGCCCGCCTTCTTGAGGGCATCCAGCGTCATGGCCGTGCCCGGTGGCACGGACCCCAGCACCACGAAGAGGTTGGAAAAGTCGAGTTTGCCGAACACCAGCCCCACCACCGGCATGATCAGGTCGGACACGACCGAATCCACAATCTTGCCGAACGCCCCTCCAATGATCACGCCGACGGCAAGGTCGATCACATTGCCCTTGACCGCAAACTCCCTGAACTCCTGCATCATCCCCATGGTGTGCTCCTTGTTTGAATGGTGATGCCTGAGTATTGCCCGGCGCGGTGCCCTGTCAAGACAGTCACCCACTTTGAAATAACCATTTTCACTCCGCTACAATTCGCGGTTGACCCAACAATAGCGATGTTTACCGAGGATCCCCATGAGTGACACACCAGTCGACACCAGTAAAAGGACGTGGCTGATTGCGTCCGGATGTGCCGGTGCCGCTGGCGGAGTGGCAGTTGCAGTGCCTTTCGTCAGTAGTTTTCAGCCTTCGGAAAAAGCCAGAGCGGCCGGTGCCGCTGTAGAGGTGGACATCTCCGCCCTTCAGCCCGGCGAAAAGCTGACCGTTGAATGGCGTGGCAAGCCTGTGTGGATCCTGAAGCGCACTCCCCAGCAGCTGGAGTCTCTCGCTCAGACGGAATCGCAGCTGGCCGATCCCAAGTCGGATCGCAAGACGTACCCCACCCCCGAGTACGCCAAGAACCAGCACCGTTCGATCAAGCCGGAAGTGTTTGTGGGCGTGGGCATCTGCACCCACCTGGGTTGCTCGCCCGGAGACAAGTTCCAGACCGGCCCACAGCCCTCGCTGCCAGACGACTGGCACGGTGGCTTCCTGTGCGCCTGCCACGGCTCCACGTTCGACGTGGCTGGCCGGGTCTTCAAAAACAAGCCGGCGCCTGACAACCTGGAAGTGCCGCCGCACATGTACCTGTCCGACACGCTGCTGTTGATCGGCGAAGACAAGAAGGCCTGAGGTAAATCGACATGGCTGAATTCAAGGAAATCTCCCCCAACGCCTCGGCAGGCGCCAAGGTCACGAACTGGTTCGAGAACCGCTTCCCGACCGCTTTTGACGCCTACAAGGTGCACATGTCGGAGTACTACGCTCCGAAGAACTTCAACTTCTGGTACATCTTCGGCTCGCTGGCCCTCGTTGTGCTGGTGATCCAGATCGTGACCGGCATCTTCCTGGTCATGCACTACAAGCCCGACGCCAGCCTGGCGTTTGCTTCGGTCGAGTACATCATGCGCGATGTGCCCTGGGGCTGGCTGATCCGCTACATGCACTCCACAGGCGCCTCAGCGTTCTTTGTGGTGGTGTACCTCCACATGTTCCGTGGCCTCATCTACGGCAGCTACCGCAAGCCGCGCGAACTGGTCTGGATCTTCGGCTGCGCCATCTTCCTGTGCCTGATGGCCGAGGCCTTCATGGGCTATCTGCTGCCCTGGGGCCAGATGTCGTACTGGGGCGCCCAGGTGATCGTGAACCTGTTCGCTGCCATTCCCTTCATTGGTCCTGATCTGGCCTTGCTGATCCGTGGCGACTTCGTGGTGGGCGATGCGACGCTGAACCGCTTCTTCAGCTTCCACGTGATCGCCGTGCCTCTGGTCCTGCTGGGTCTGGTGGTTGCCCATTTGCTGGCGTTGCACGACGTGGGTTCCAACAACCCCGATGGCGTGGAAATCAAGGGCCCCAAGGCGCCCAAGGATGCCAATGGCAAGCCGCTCGATGGCGTGCCTTTCCATCCCTACTACACGGTGCACGACATCTTCGCGCTGAGCATGTTCCTGATGGCGTTCACGGCCGTGGTGTTCTTTGCTCCTGAGTTTGGTGGCTACTTCCTGGAGTACAACAACTTCATCCCGGCCGATCCGCTGGTGACGCCGTTGCACATCGCGCCGGTCTGGTACTTCACACCGTTCTACTCGATGCTGCGTGCCATCACGACCGAGATGATGTACGTTCTGGTGCTGTGTGTGCTGGCGGGTGCTGCCTTTGGTGTGTTCAAGGCCAAGTTGCCCAGTTTCATCAAGGCCGGTATCGCCGGTGCCGCCGTCGTGGCGGTGGTGCTGATGCTGTCGATCGACGCCAAGTTCTGGGGTGTGGTGGTGATGGGTGGTGCCGTGATCATCCTGTTCTTCCTGCCCTGGCTGGACCACAGCCCGGTGAAGTCGATCCGCTACCGTCCCGACTGGCACAAGTACCTGTATGGCGTGTTCGTGATCATCTTCCTGATCCTGGGCTACCTGGGTGTGCAACCCCCTTCGCCCATTGGCGAACGTGTGTCGCAGGTGGGTACGCTGTTCTACTTTGGGTTCTTCCTGCTGATGCCCTGGTGGAGCCGTATTGGCGAGGCCAAGGCCGTGCCTGACCGCGTGACCTTTGTGGCGCACTGAGCCCCAGGAGATAACAACAATGAAGAAAATCATCCTCACGCTGGTGGCCGCCCTGGGTCTGGCTGCTGGCTCTGCACTGGCTGCGGGCGGTGGCATTCCGCTGGACAAGGCCCCCGTCAAGACGAACGATCTGGCGTCGCTGCAAAATGGCGCCAAGGTTTTCGTCAACTATTGCCTGAATTGCCACTCTGCAGCGTTCATGCGGTTCAATCGCCTGAAAGACATCGGTTTGACCGATCAGCAGGTCAAGGACAATCTGCTGTTCACTACGGACAAGGTCGGCGAAACCATGAAGGCGGCGATTGATCCCAAGCAGGCCAAGGCCTGGTTTGGTGCCAATCCCCCCGATCTGACCGTGATCGCCCGTTCGCGTGCTGGCGCGGGTGGTTCGGGTGCGGATTACCTGTACACCTACCTGCGTACTTACTACCGCGACGAAACCAAGCCGACCGGCTGGAACAACCTCGTGTTCCCCAACGTTGGCATGCCCCACGTGTTGTGGGAGCTGCAGGGTGATCGCCGCCCAGTGTTTGAAGAGCACGAAAGCCATGGTCACAAGACCCAGGTTTTCAAGGGTTGGGAGCAGGTCAGGCCTGGTCTGATGACCCCGCTGCAGTACGACCAGACCGTGGGTGACCTGGTGAACTACATGCAGTGGATGGCAGAACCCGCGCAAAACACCCGCAAGCGCGTGGGTGTCTGGGTGCTGATTTTCTTGGGTGTGTTCACGGTGATTGCCTGGAGGCTCAACGCAGCCTTCTGGAAAGATGTGAAGTAACGCGCGCAGCAGTCAATTCCATTGAAAGCACCCTTCGGGGTGCCTTGGTTTTTTTGCAGAGTGGGCGCTTTTGGCGTCCCACTCTTTTGATTTTTAGGAGCCTCCCACCATGATGGTGCTTTACTCGGGTACGACCTGTCCCTTCTCCCACCGCTGCCGTTTTGTCTTGTTCGAAAAGGGCATGGACTTTGAAATCCGCGATGTGGACCTGTACAACAAGCCCGAAGACATCAGCGTGATGAACCCCTACGGCCAGGTTCCCATTCTGGTCGAGCGCGATCTGATCCTGTACGAGTCGAACATCATCAACGAGTACATCGACGAGCGCTTCCCCCATCCCCAGCTGATGCCCGGCGACCCCGTAGACCGCGCCCGTGTGCGCCTGTTCCTGCTCAACTTCGAGAAGGAGCTGTTCGTGCACGTGAACATCCTGGAGTCGCGCGCGACCAAGGGCAACGAAAAGGCGCTGGAAAAGGCGCGTGCGCACATCCGTGACCGCCTGACGCAGCTGGCTCCTGTGTTCCTCAAGAACAAGTACATGCTGGGCGACAACTTCTCCATGCTCGACGTGGCCATTGCCCCGCTGCTGTGGCGCCTCGACTACTATGGCATCGACCTCAGCAAGAATGCAGCTCCGCTGCTCAAGTATGCAGAACGCATCTTCTCGCGCCCTGCGTACATCGAGGCGTTGACCCCATCCGAGAAGGTCATGCGCAAGTAACTTGCGGCCTGCCCCGCTCCCTATCCACAGCAGTTGCCTTTCACCTTCATGACCGCACAGGAATCCACGTCCACACGCCCGTACCTCATTCGTGCCTTGTACGAGTGGTGCACCGACAACGGGCTGACGCCGTATGTGGCGGTGCGTGTCGATGATTCGGTGCAGGTGCCGCGTGAATACGTGAAGGATGGTGAGATCGTCCTGAACATCAGTTTTGATGCGACGAGTGCCTTGCAACTGGGCAACGATTTCATCGAGTTCAAGGCCCGGTTTGGCGGCAAGCCGCGTGAGATCCTCGTGCCGGTGGGGAGGGTGATCGCCATTTATGCCCGTGAAAACGGGCAGGGTATGGCGTTTCCACCCCCGGTGGATGTGCTTGCTGGTGGTGCAGCTGCTGCCGGGGCCATCGCTCCCGTGCTGGCAGAAGCGGTGTCTTCTGAAGATGCTTCTGCTGCAAGTGGAGCGCAAACTTCCGAGGACCGCGTGGTGCAGCTGGTATCTGCGGATGACGGCAGGAAAGATGGCGACGAAGGGGGTGACGCGCCGCGACCACCTCCGGCTGCGGGTGGCGCTCGGCCATCGCTCAAGCGGGTGAAATAACCGCCCCTTGTTTTTTTGAGGCTGCTTTTTCCACGATAAAATGCAGCCTTCGCCGGTTTAGCTCAGTTGGTAGAGCACCCGCCTTGTAAGCGGTAGGTCGTCAGTTCGATTCCGACAACCGGCACCAGTTTTCTCCTGTTCCTCCCCGCATTCCCTGATCCTGGCGTTGACCGTCAGGTTTGAACTTTCAGGCGAATCGCGTTAACCTCCCACCCCCGGCTGCGCAAATGCGCCTGCAAAGCAGGCAGCAGTTGGCGTATTTTTGCCGCGGCGGCATTGCTTTTGACCAGCAGGCACCAGGAGTCTCCATCAATGGGGCCGGCCTGGATCGCTGGGCGCAGCGCCGCAGGAATCAGCATTTCAATGGCCTTGAGCCGATCACTGGAGTCGCGTGTCAGCGCTGTGAGCTTGGCCAGCGTGGGAGAGTCCTCGCTGGCTTGCTGCAGGGTGACGGCGTAGTGGCGGCGGTTCATGGTGTGCGTCTTCGGGCGTGGAGAATTCGTAGTGCATCTGATTATCACGGACGCCAGGCTGGCGCGCAGCCGGGCCATTCACTTGTCGGGCACCCGCCTGATCCTTGCAGGGCTCTTGCTGTCGCTGTGCCTCATGCTAGTGGCTGCGACGCTGTACCACTGGGTGTTTCTCAAGGGCGCGCGTGAAGGCTGGCCGATTGTGGGGTCATTGGTACGGTTGGTCGTCAAGGACGAGTTTGCAGAGCGGGACCGTTTCATGCGTGCCAATCTGGATGCCATGGCCCGCCGCGTTGGCGAGATGCAGGCCCGCATGGTGCAGCTGGAATCCTTGGGCGACCGCGTGCTGGGCCTTGCAGGCATGGCGCCGGCCGATGTCCAGAAGTCCGATGGGCGTGGAGGGGTGTTGGTCAGTGCACGCAATCTCTCCATGGAGGAACTGCAATCCACCCTTGACGAGCTGGAGCGCCTGACCAACCAGCGTGTGGATTTGATGACCGTGCTCGAATCGCGCCTTTTTGACCAGCACATCCGCAAGAAGATGATTCCTACCCATGCGCCTGTCACCGGACGGGTGCCGGGCTCGGCGTTTGGCTGGCGCGTAGACCCAATCACCGGCCAGTCGGCCTTGCACACGGGCCTGGATTTTCAGGCAGATACCGGAACACCGATCTTGGCAGCTGCGGGGGGTGTAGTCGTGACGCAGGAATACCATCCGGCTTACGGCAACATGATCGAGGTGGACCACGGCAACCAGCTGGTCACGCGCTACGCCCACGCATCGCGCACCTTGGTCAAGCAGGGCGACATCGTACGCCGTGGCCAGAAGATTGCCGAAGTGGGAACCACAGGGCGTTCCACCGGTCCCCACCTTCACTTTGAGGTGCTGGTGCAAGGGGTTTTCCAGGACCCACAGAAGTTTCTCAGCGCTGGTGGCACGGCTGCGGGCGCGCAGGTTGCGGCGATCCAGCCGCACGCATCGCCCGGCCAGCCGGCCACACCTGCAGCGGGCAGGTAAAATCGCGGGTCCGGTGTTCACGGCCCGGGATTGCAGTGCTTGCAATCCTTGGTGATGGACCCACCTGAACTCAATTCATCTTAGGGATTTCGGTCGCTTGACGCGCTGCTTGCAGCGGGGCAGGCGGTCCTGTTCGCATGGCCACCAACTTCCTCACCAAACTATTCGGCAGCCGCAACGACCGGCTCCTCAAGCAGTACCGCAAGACGGTGACCCGCATCAACGCGATGGAGCCCGACTACGAGAAACTGTCGGACGAGCAGCTCAAGGCCAAGACGCAGGAGTTCAAGGAGCGAGTGGCCAAGGGCGAATCGCTGGATGACATCCTGCCCGAAGCCTTTGCCGTGGTGCGCGAGGGCTCCAAGCGCATCATGAAGATGCGGCACTTTGATGTGCAGCTGCTGGGTGGCATGGCATTGCACTTTGGCAAGATCTCCGAAATGCGGACGGGCGAGGGCAAGACCCTCACCGCTACCTTGCCCGTGTACCTCAATGCCCTGTCGGGCAAGGGTGTGCACGTGGTGACCGTGAACGACTACCTCGCCAACCGCGATGCGCAGTGGATGGGGCGGCTGTACAACTTCCTGGGCCTCACGGTGGGCATCAACCTGCCCAACATGCCGCGCGAGCAAAAGCAGGAAGCCTACCGCGCTGACATCACTTACGGTACCAACAACGAATACGGCTTTGACTACCTGCGCGACAACATGGTCTACGAAGCGCAGGACCGCGTGCAGCAAGGCCTGAACTTCGCCATCGTCGATGAGGTGGACTCGATCCTGATCGACGAAGCCCGCACACCGCTGATCATCAGCGGCCAGGCCGAAGACCATACGGCGATGTACATCGCCATGAACAAGGTGGTGCCCCTGCTGGTGCGCCAGGAAGGCGAAGCCGACCCGCGCACGGGTGAAGGCGTGACCAAGCCTGGCGACTTTACGCTGGACGAGAAGACGCACCAGGTGTTCCTGACCGAGCAGGGCCACGAGAGCGCTGAGCGCATCCTGGCCAGCCAGGGCCTGATTGCCGAGGGGGTCTCGGTGTACGACCCGGCCAACATCACGCTGATGCACCATCTGTATGCAGCGCTGCGTGCCAACCACCTGTATCACCGCGACCAGCACTATGTGGTGCAAAACGGTGAGATCGTGATCGTGGACGAGTTCACCGGCCGCCTGATGTCGGGCCGCCGCTGGAGCGAAGGCCTGCACCAGGCCGTGGAAGCCAAGGAAGGCGTGAACATCCAGGCCGAAAACCAGACGCTGGCTTCGATCACCTTCCAGAACTATTTCCGCCTGTACAACAAGCTCGCCGGCATGACCGGCACGGCCGATACCGAGGCTTACGAGTTCCAGGAAATCTACGGCCTGGAAACCGTGGTCATCCCGCCGAACCGCCCCAGCCGCCGCGACGACCAACTGGACCGCGTTTACAAGACCACGCGCGAGAAATACGAAGCCGCCATCAAGGACATCCGTGAATGCCACGAGCGCGGCCAGCCCGTTCTGGTGGGCACCACGTCGATCGAGAACTCTGAAATCATCGACCAGCTCCTGAACAAGGAAGGCCTGCCGCACCAGGTGCTGAACGCCAAGCAGCATGCACGGGAAGCGGACATCGTGGCCCAGGCAGGCCGTGCGGGCATGATCACCATCGCGACCAACATGGCCGGTCGCGGGACCGACATCGTGCTGGGCGGCAACATTGAAAAGGATGTGGCGGCCATCGAGGCCGACGAGACCCTGTCTGAAACGGAGCGCGCTGCCAAGGTGGCGGCGTTGCGCGAACAGTGGAAGATCGATCACGAGAAGGTCAAGGAACTGGGTGGCTTGCGCATCATTGCGACCGAGCGCCATGAGTCCCGCCGCATCGACAACCAGTTGCGCGGCCGCTCGGGCCGTCAGGGCGACCCCGGCTCGTCGCGTTTCTACCTGAGCCTGGACGATTCCCTGATGCGCATCTTCGCGGGCGACCGCGTCAAGGCCATCATGGACCGCCTGAAGATGCCCGATGGCGAAGCCATCGAAGCCGGCATCGTGACGCGCAGCATCGAGTCGGCCCAGCGCAAGGTGGAAGCCCGCAACTTCGACATCCGCAAACAGCTGCTGGAATACGACGATGTGTCCAACGACCAGCGCAAGGTGATCTATCAGCAACGCAACGACATCCTGAATGCGGCGGATCTGTCCGATGTGATCGCTGCCATGCGCGAAGACTGCATGACCGATCTGGTGCGGCAGTATGTGCCCGCCGAATCGGTGGAAGAGCAGTGGGACCTCGCCGCGCTGGAGAAGGTGCTGGCCGAAGAATGGCAGGTATCGATTGCCTTGCAGCAGGTGGTGCAGGGCGCCAGCGCCATCACCGACGATGAAATCCTGGAGAAGGTGCTGGCCGCTGCCCATGCCTCTTTTGACGCCAAGGTGGCGCAGGTTGGGCGCGAGAACTTCACGCAGTTCGAGCGCATGGTGCTGCTGCAGAGCTTCGACTCCAATTGGCGCGACCACCTCTCCGCACTGGACTATCTGCGCCAGGGCATTCACCTGCGTGGCTATGCGCAGAAGCAACCCAAGCAGGAATACAAGCGCGAGGCCTTCGAGCTGTTCCGCCAGCTGATCGACCAGGTCAAGAACGAAGTCACCAAGATCCTCATGACCGTGCAGGTGCAGTCGCAGGAGCAGCTGGACCAGGCCGCACAAGAGATGGAAAGCCGCGGCGAAAGCATTGCCAACGTGACCTATACCGCGCCGACTGAAACGGGTGAGGTCGAAACTACGGTGGATGCGCAGGCACAGGACTTGGCGCTGCCGGAGGGCATGCGCGTGGGCCGCAATGATCCGTGTCCTTGTGGCAGCGGCAAGAAGTACAAGCAGTGCCACGGCAAGCTTGCTTGATTTCCTGATCCACACAACACGGGCTTCGGCCCGTGTTTTCATTGGCGTGCCACGGTTTTCCGGATAATCGGCCGCAGTTTTTTGAGAAGGACCTCCATGCCCGTCAATCTAGTTGCCCCCGTTGCCGCCGATCTGCACCCGATAGCTGGCGTCCGCATCGGTGTTGCCGAAGCCGGTGTCCGCAAAGCCAACCGCAAGGACCTTACCGTGTTCCTGCTGGACGAGGGCGCCAGCGTGGCGGGCGTGTTCACGCAGAACCGCTTTTGCGCTGCCCCGGTGCAGATCAGCCGCGACCACCTTGCCAGCGGGCAGCCCATCCGCGCCATGCTGATCAACACCGGTAATGCCAACGCTGGCACGGGCGCTGATGGCCTGGCGCGTGCGCGCGCCACCTGCGTGGCCCTCGCGCGCCAGCTCAGTGTCGCGCCCGAGCAGATCCTGCCGTTTTCCACCGGCGTGATCATGGAGCCGTTGCCCAACGACCGCATCGAGGCTGGCCTGCCCGCCGCCATTGCCGACGCGCAGCCGGGCCACTGGGCCCGCGCCGCAGAAGGCATCATGACCACGGACACGTTGCCGAAGGCCTTCTCTGCGCAGGCGCAGGTCGGCGGCGTGACGGTGTCCATCACCGGCATCAGCAAGGGCGCGGGCATGATCCGGCCCAACATGGCCACCATGCTCGGCTTCATGGCCACGGACGCTTGCGTGGCCCCTGCCGTCATGCAGCAGCTGGCCCGCGAGTTGGCCGATGGCTCGTTCAACCGCGTCACCATCGATGGCGACACCTCCACCAACGATTCGTTTGTGGTGGTGGCGACCAACAAGGCCGCGCATGCGCCCATCACTTCTCTGGCAAGCGCCGAGGGCCAAGCCCTCAAGGCCGCCATGCTGGCGGTATCGCAAAAGCTCGCCCAGGCCATTGTGCGCGACGGCGAAGGCGCTACCAAGTTCATCACCGTGCAGGTAGAAGGTGGCAAGACCGGCGAAGAGTGCCGCAAGGTGGCCTACGCCATCGCCCATTCGCCCTTGGTCAAAACCGCGTTCTATGCCAGCGACCCAAACCTGGGCCGCATCCTCGCGGCCGTGGGCTACGCGGGCATTGACGACCTCGACCAGACCGGTATCGATCTCTACCTGGACGACGTACACGTAGCCATTCAGGGCGGACGCAACCCCGCCTACCGCGAGGAAGACGGCCAGCGCGTGATGAAGCAAAGCGAGATCACAGTGCGCGTGCTGCTGGGCCGGGGCGAGGCCTCCGACACGGTGTGGACCTGCGATTTCAGCCACGAATACGTCACGATCAATGCGGACTATCGTTCGTAAAGAATGCTCCTAATTTGATAGCTTTTGGCGCTTGATAGATAAGCGCTAGGCCCGAAATGAATCAAAAATTTGAACATCTGATCGAGCGGGCCGAGCAGCTGATCGCCCGCATCGAGTCTGTGCTGCCCCAGCCCCTGGGAGCGCCGGACTGGTCTTTGTCCATCGCCTGGCGTTACCGCAAGCGCAGCAGTGGCCACGGCACCCTGGAGCCCGTGCGCCATGTGGCCGCGATGCAGCTGGCGGATCTCAAAGAGATCGACGGGCAAAAGGAAAAGATCCAGCGCAACACCGAGCAGTTTGTGTTGGGCAAGCCCGCCAACAACGTGCTGCTGACCGGTGCGCGTGGAACCGGCAAGTCGTCGCTCATCAAGGCCTGTCTGAATGCGTACGCCGGGCAGGGCCTGCGCCTGATCGAGGTGGACAAGGCGGATCTGGTCGACCTGCCGGATATCGTGGATGTGGTGGCCGACCGGCCGGAGAAGTTCATCATCTTCTGCGATGACCTGAGCTTTGAAGACGGCGAGCCCGGCTACAAGGCGCTCAAGTCGATCCTGGATGGATCGGTGGCCGCCGCCACCCCCAATGTGCTGATCTACGCCACGAGCAACCGGCGCCACCTGTTGCCCGAATACATGGCCGAAAACCTCACGTACACCCATACCGAGGATGGCGAAGTGCATCCCGGCGAAGTGGTGGAGGAAAAAATTTCACTGTCGGAGCGGTTTGGCCTGTGGGTGAGCTTCTACCCCTTCAGCCAGGAGGAGTACCTGACCATCGTCGCCCAGTGGCTGGCCTCCTTCGGGGTCTCTGGCGCCGCGATTGCTGCGGCCCGGCCCGAGGCGCTGGTCTGGGCGCTGGAGCGCGGCTCGCGCAGTGGCCGCGTGGCCTACCAGTTTGCGCGTGACTATGCGGGGCGCCACGATGGTTGATTCTGTGGCCGTATCCGCTGCTGCGCCTGCAACACCGGCCGCGACCACGGCGCGCAAGCACACCGAGGTGGCTGTCGGTATCCTCTTGCGGGCCGATGGCGCGATGTTGCTCTCCACACGCCCGCCGGGAAAGCCTTATGCCGGGTATTGGGAGTTTCCGGGCGGCAAGGTCGAAGCGGGCGAAACTGTGGAGCAGGCGCTGCGCAGAGAGCTGGTGGAAGAGCTGGGTGTGACCATCGGCGCTGCCAGTGTCTGGAAAGTCACGGAACATGACTACCCACATGCCCTGGTGCGCTTGCACTGGTGCAAGGTCTGGGAATGGTCGGGCGAGTTCGAAATGCGCGAAGGGCAGACCATGGAGTGGCAGCAGATGCCACTGACGGTGTCACCGGTGCTGCCCGGTGCCTACCCGGTGCTGCAGTGGCTCGCTGAAGAGCGTGGCCTGGAATATTCGCCGGAATGACTTTCGTTTGCTGCTGAATTGATAGCTGCTAGCGCCTCACTGGTACGCGCTAGAGCCCAATTTTGTTTGAAATCCTGGGCAATTCCCAGTCGAGGTCAGTGCTGCAGGCGAGGATCGCCATAAGGTTCGTCGGCGGGTGGAGCCTCTGCAGGCATGCGGAAATCCTCGCTGGCCCAGGCGCCGAGGTCGATCTGCTTGCACCGCTCGCTGCAGAATGGGCGGTACACGTTGGCGGGGCTGTAGACACTGTCACCGCCACAACTGGGGCAGGTGACGATGCGTGCTCGTGGTTGGGTGTGCGTAGAGTTGGCCATGCTCGTCGTCGTTCTCAATGTCCTTGCCTGCTGCCTATCTGGCGCCGCAGCTTACGCGCACAGGGTCAGCTCGAAGGCCGCATCTTCATTGCTGGCATGCAGGCGCCCATCACTTTCCAGGCGCATGAGCCGCACCGAGACGATCAGGCGGTTGCCACTGATCTCGGGAATCAGGTTCAGGGCCGGGTCAATGCGCAGACGCAGCAACTGGAATGTGCGGCCCTGCGGCAGGTTCTGCTGAAATTGACCGCGCTCTGCTGCCACCTTCTGGGGAACGCCAGAGTCGCGCAGCAGCTTGAGCAACACATAGATGGATTCGGCCAGCGGGGCCAGGGTCGATGCCCACTCTTCGAGGGCCTGCTGGCGCACACCCGGTTCATGGTGCTGCCACGCGTAATACGCAGGCAAATCGAACCCGCAGGTGCCACCGGGAATGCCCACCCGGCTGCGGATGCTCATCAGCCAGTCGTTTTCGGTGAGCAAGTGTCCGGACTTGCCTGATTGGGTGTTGAGAGCTGTGAAACAACGGTCGAGCTGGGCAATGACTGCGTCAAGGGCCGCTTCGGAGATCGAGGGATTGCCACGGTAGCTATCGAGCTGGTGCTTGTGCTTCTCGATGTCCTTGAGCACATCCGACTTGAGGTCGGCCCGTGCCGCCACATCCATGATTTCGAAGATGGTTACCAGCGCAAAGTGGTGGTCGAGCGCGTGGGAGCGGGGAATCAGTTCTCCCAACCGGCGGAACAACTGCTCAAGCCGCAGATAGGTTCTGAGACGCTCGTTAAAGGGATATTCGTAAAGGATCACGCTGGCGGGTTCCTGGGGGCTCAGGGAGTATTCTGACGCCGGTGGCGCACGGCATGGGGTGAAAGCACAAACGGTTTCGTTCGCATCATAGCCCGAACAGCGTGGCCACTTGCTGGGTCTGCAGGCGCAGGTCCTCTAGCGAGCAATCCCTGTCGTTGGCAATCACGGCATCTGCCACGGCTCGGCGCGCCGTGCGGCTTGCCTGTGAGGCGATGATGCCTTGCACCACCTCTCGCGCCAGGCCGCTGCGTTGCATGACCCGCTGGATCTGAGTTTCTTCAGAGCAATCCACCACCACGACCGCATCGAGCCTGCGGGCCCACCGGCCGGATTCCGCCAGCAACGGGATGTCAAACACGATCAGGGCATGGCCTTGGTCCGCAGCCTGCTGGGCCTTCGCGTTGCTATGCAGGGTAACCAGAGGGTGCACGATCCCTTCGAGTTGGGCGCGTGCCTCGGGGTGGCTGAAGACCAGAGCCCGCATTCGCGCGCGGTCCAGTGCGCCGGACGCATCCACGAAGTCTGCCCCGAAAGTGGCGCTGATTGCGTCCATGGCCGCTCCTTGAGGGCCTGTCACGTCGCGAGCCAGCTGGTCTGCATCGATCAGGCTGCCTCCCAGCGCGGCGAACATGCTGCCCACGGTGCTCTTTCCGCTGCCAATGCCCCCGGTCAAGCCAAGGCGCAAGGGGCGCCTGCGCGGATTCATCGTTTATAGGCCCAGAAGGTTCAAGACAGCGTTAAGGATTGCGTTGGGGCCAAACACCATAGCGGTAAAACCAGCGCCGACCAGGAAGGGGCCGAAAGGGATGTAGCCGCCTTCACGCAGGCTGCTGAAGACTTTCATCCCGATACCGATGACGGCACCGATGACTGAGGACATCAGGATGATGGGGATCAGGGCCTGCCAGCCAAACCAAGCACCCAATGCGGCAAACAGCTTGAAATCCCCATAGCCCATGCCTTCCTTGCCCGTGGCGAGCTTGAATCCCCAGTAAACCAGCCAGAGCGAAAGATACCCCGCTGCCGCGCCGAGCACGGAGGCATACAAGGGCACCTCAATCCACTGCAGCGCGGAAGCGAGCAGGCCAGCCCACAGCAACGGCAAAGTGATGTCGTCCGGGAGCAGGGTCGTGTCCCAGTCGATGAACGCCAAGGCGACCAAGGCTGCCGAGAACCCGCACCAGACGAGCCCCGTGGGCGTCATCCCCCAGCGCTGGATGCACAGGAAGAAAAGGGCCCCCGTCGCCATCTCGATCAAGGGATAGCGTACCGAGATCCGCGCCTTGCACGCGGAGCAACGCCCGCGCAGAAAAAGGTAGCTCAAAACAGGGATGTTCTCGTACCACTGGACCATGTGCCCACACGATGGGCAGCGGGAACGGGGAACCATGAGGTTGAACCGCTCCTGTTCAGGACGTGCGGCACCGGCATCTCCTTGCGCGCTCTGCGCCTGCGCTGCCCGGATCTCCTCAGCCCACTGGCGTTCCATGATTTTAGGAAGCCGGTAGATGACCACATTGAGAAAGCTACCGATCAGAAGCCCTAATATCCCACCCAAACTTGCATTCCACCAAGCGGTCATCTCCATTACACAACTTGGCCGAGTTTGAAGATTGGGAGGTACATGGAGACGACGATGCCGCCAATCAGCGTACCCAGGAACACGATGATGATGGGCTCCATCAAACTGGACAAGCCCGCCACCATTTCGTCCACTTCTGCCTCATAGAAATCCGCAGCCTTGCCCAGCATGTGGTCAATGGAACCTGATTCTTCCCCGATGGCGCACATCTGAAGGACCATGGAGGGAAAAATATTTGCGTTGCCCATGGCTGCGGTCAGGCTGGTACCGGTAGAGACTTCCTGCTGGATTTTTTCGGTTGCCATGGAATACACCGAATTGCCCGAAGCACCACCGACGGAGTCCAGAGCTTCAACCAGTGGCACCCCTGCCGCAAACATCGTGGACAGAGTACGTGTCCAGCGCGCAACGCAGGATTTGTCGATCAAAGCCCCAAAAATCGGAATCTTCAATAGCACGCGATCCATGAACATCTGCATTTTTTCATTTCTTTTCCAGGCCTGCATGAAAAAGAAAAAGCCTCCACCAATTACACCGAAGATCAACCACCACCACTTTACAAATATTTCACTAATACCCATCACGAAAAGTGTAGGAGCGGGTAAATCGGCACCAAATGATGAAAAAACTTCCTTGAATGCAGGGATCACAAAAATCATGATAATCGTAACCACTACAAAGGCAACGATTACCACGGAAATGGGATACATCAAAGCCGATTTGATTTTTGATTTGATGGCCTCCGTTTTTTCCATGTAGGTGGCTAAACGGTCCAGCAGGGCTTCTAAAATACCGGCTGCTTCGCCTGCTTCCACGAGATTGCAGTAGAGGCTATCGAAATACATGGGATGCTTGCGAAATGCAGCATTCAGGGAAGTGCCTGTTTCGACATCGGAGCGGATGTCGTTGAGTAGTTTGGTAACACTTGCGTTGGTATTCCCTCGTCCCACAATATCAAACGATTGCAGAAGTGGAACGCCTGCTTTCATCATGGTGGCAAGTTGACGCGTGAACAACGCGATGTCTTTGGGTTTGATCTTCTTGCCAGAACGCATCCGGCGTTTCTTAATCTTGGTGGGAAAAACGCCCTGGCGGCGGAGCGTGGCTTGCACCTGGTTCTCGCCAGACGCACGCACCTCGCCCCGCACTATCTTGCCATGGCGGTCTTTGCCTTCCCATTCAAAAACAAAATCCTTGATATCCCGTGATGCAGCGGTTGCCATGCTGGACCCTCTAGTCGTTATTCGTTGGTGACGGCAAGCACTTCTTCGAGCGAGGTGAAGCCAAGTCTTGCCTTGTGTAGGCCGGATTCGCGGAGTGAGCGCACGCCTTCTGCTCTCGCCTGTTCAGCGATTTCAAGTGCACTCCCGTCGCGCAGGATGATACGTTGGATGTCCTCAGAGATCGGCATGACTTGGTAGATGCCGACCCGTCCCTTATATCCGTTGTTACAAGCGGAGCAGCCTACGGGGCGGTACGTGACCCAGCTTCCATCAATTTCTTCTTCTTTGTACCCTGCTTCGAGCAGCGATTCATGCGGTATATCGGCCGGCGCCTTGCAGGTGGGGCACAACCTGCGGGCCAAGCGCTGCGCTGTGATGAGAATAACGCTGGAAGCAATATTGAACGGGGCGATCCCCATATTGCGCATGCGCGTCAAAGTAGTGGGGGCATCATTGGTGTGAAGCGTTGATAACACCAAATGCCCCGTTTGTGCTGCTTTGATGGAAATGTCCGCAGTTTCCAGATCACGGATTTCGCCGACCATGATAATGTCAGGATCTTGCCGCAGAAAGGATTTGAGGGCTACCGCAAAGGTTAGTCCAGCCTTTTCATTCACATTGACCTGGTTAACGCCTGGAAGATTGATTTCGGATGGATCTTCCGCTGTGGCAATATTGACGCCTGGCTTGTTGAGAAGATTCAAGCAGGTATAAAGGGAAACGGTTTTGCCGGAGCCCGTGGGGCCCGTAACCAAAATCATTCCATAGGGACGCCCAATGGCTTCGAGCAGGCGCTCTTTCTCTTGGGGTTCATAGCCCAATGCATCAATACCCAGCTTGGCGCTGCTGGGGTCCAGAATACGGATAACAATCTTTTCCCCAAACAAGGTCGGGAGGGTGCTGACCCGGAAATCAATGACTCTGTCCGGGCCCACCTTGAGTTTCATGCGTCCGTCTTGCGGTACCCGCTTTTCAGAAATGTCCAGGCGAGAAATCACCTTGATGCGAGATGCGAGCTTGTCCTTGATGGCTATTGGTGGGGACGCGATTTCTCGCAATTCACCATCAATCCGAAATCTCACGCGGTATTGATGCTCATAAGGTTCAAAATGTAAATCGGACGCACGCATGTTGAATGCGTCCAGAAGCATTTTGTGCAAGAACTTGACGATGGGAGCATCTTCTACATCAGTAGCTCCGGTATCGTTATTGTCTGGCGCCTCTTCGATGGGTGAGTCGTCAAATTCAAAATCACCACCACCACCCGTCAGCGTCTCCAAAGATTCACTGGCCGATTTGGTGGTGGTTTCTACCAGGCGGCTGAGCTTGTCATACTCAGCAATAATCCAGTCCACCCCCATCTGGGTGGTGAATTTTATTTTTTCGGCTGCTTCCTGGTCCGTAGGGTCTGCAGTTGCAACAATCAGGCGATTATTGCGCTTGCTGAGCACAACAACCCGATATGCTTGGCATATCTTACCGTCGAGCAGTTCTTTCGGAAGCCGTGACGGATCAATCGCATCCAGGTCGAGTAAGGGTGCACCAAACACAGCCGACACGGTATGGGCCAAGTCGGCAGCTGACACCGCGCCAGAACCGGTCAGTTCGGCAATAAAGCTGGTCCGGCTAGTTTGTGATTTTTTGTAAATGTCCTCTGCTGCCTTTTGGGTCAGCTTGCCAGCAGACATCAGGGCCCTGCCCAATCCGGGGAGGGCCACTGCGGAGGCTTCTTTGGGGGCAGTATCGACAGCGGCCATGTAACCGGAAATATGTTAGGTGTGGAAAAGAAACCATCCTATCATCACCGATCATCTGAAGGCTGTACAGAGATTCAAGATTGGCAACAGCACCACAAAAAGGGTGCTATTGCTGAAAATGCACTGGTATTTATGGTCGGGGTGAGAGGATTCGAACCTCCGGCCTCTACGTCCCGAACGTAGCGCTCTACCAGGCTAAGCTACACCCCGTGTGCCGCTATTGCGCTCAGAAGCTGATGCAATGGGCAGATCAGTTGCGTCTTGTAAGCAACTGTGCGGCCAATTCTAGCAAAGCTGCTGAATATGCGTTGGTTGGTAATTGCTCTGCAGCCGCCATGGCCCGGCGGGCCTCGCTAAAGGCGGCGGCCCGTGTGACTTCCAGTGCGCCGGTCTCGCGGACGATTTGCGCGATGTCTGCCAGTTGGTCGGTCGAGCCTTGTTCAATGGCTTGGCGCACGACCTGCGCCTGAATTTCGGTGCCGCGCTCCATGGCAGCGATGAGGGGGAGGGTGGACTTGCCTTCGCGCAGATCGTCCCCCAGGTTTTTCCCCATCTCAGTCGCATCCCCGTCGTAGTCGAGGACGTCGTCAATGATCTGGAAAGCGGTGCCCAACGCTTGTCCGTAGGTTGCGCAAGCTTCCTCAATTTCAGGCGAGCTCTCGGCGAGTACTGCGCCGAGGCGTGCGCTGGCTTCAAACAGTTTGGCGGTTTTAGAGCGAATGACGCGCAGGTAACCCGCTTCGTCGAGCGATGCGTCATGCATGTTCATCAGCTGCAACACCTCACCCTCGGCGATCACGTTGGTGGCCTCCGAGAGTATCTCCATGATCCGCATGCTGCCCGCCTCGACCATCATCTGGAAGGAGCGGGTGTGCAGAAAATCCCCAACAAGCACGCTGGCGGGGTTGCCAAAGGTTTCGTTCGCCGTGGGTCGGCCTCTGCGCAGGGTGGATGCGTCCACGACATCGTCGTGCAGCAGTGTGGCGGTGTGGATCAGTTCCACAACGGCCGCGAGGCTGTGCCGATGTGCGCCCCGATACCCCAGGGCGCCGCAGACCATCAGCAGCAGTGCCGGTCGCAGGCGTTTTCCGCCAGCGGCAATGATGTACTGCGATATCTGGGCCACCAGAGGGACGCTGGACGTCAGGCGCTGACCAATGACCTTGTCGACCTCGTGCATGTCTTGTGCAACGAGCAAGAGAGGGGATGCTGCGGGGGCGGTGTGGTCAGTCAAGATGGTGGTCACAGAAAGAGACCGGATTATAGGAAGCACCGGAGGCGCTTCGTTGCGACCATCGAGGCGGCGGTGCTGTCGCTGAAAGCGGGGGGTGGTGTGTTGTATTGCAATGCGCTATACTCTTGGGCTCTGCGGAAATTCGTCTGCAGAACTCATATCAAGAGGTCAACATGTACGCGGTCATAAAAACCGGCGGCAAGCAGTATCGCGTTGCTTCCGGCGAAAAAATTAAAGTAGAACAGATTGCTGCGGACGTAGGCCAGGAAATTGTGATCGACCAGGTTCTGGCTGTCGGCAACGGCGCTGAACTGAAGGTTGGTACGCCCCTGGTGTCCGGCGCAACCGTGAAAGCCACTGTCGTGGCCCACGGCAAGCACGACAAAGTGCACATCTTCAAGATGCGCCGTCGCAAGCACTATCAAAAACGCCAAGGCCATCGCCAGCAGTTCACTGAGCTGCAAATCGGTGCGATTGCTGCTTAATCGAAGGAGCTAGTCATGGCACAGAAAAAAGGCGGCGGCTCTACGCGAAACGGACGTGACTCCAAGCCAAAGATGCTGGGTGTCAAGGCGTTCGGTGGTGAACTGATCAGCGCTGGCTCGATCATCGTGCGCCAACGTGGCACACGTTTCCATCCCGGCAACAATGTCGGCGTGGGCAAGGACCACACCTTGTTTGCCTTGGTGGACGGCCACGTGTCGTTCGGCACCAAGGGTGCGTTGTCCAAGTCCACGGTCAATGTGACTCCTGCCTGAGGTTCGTTCCTCTGGTAGCCATCGAAGCCCCGCTTTGCCGGGGCTTTGTTGTTTGGTCTGTACGATGGCGCTCAAGTCGTCGGCAGACGGCGCCTGCAAGGCGTTCCGCAGTTCCGACAGAATCAGGCAGTCTGCTGCTGGTGCTGCGCCCTTTTGTAAACTGGATATCCCATGAAGTTCGTCGATGAAGCCTTTATTGACATTGCCGCCGGTGATGGTGGCAATGGCTGCGTGTCTTTTCGGCACGAAAAGTACAAGGAATTCGGCGGTCCCAACGGCGGGGACGGTGGTCGCGGCGGGCATGTTTTTGCCGTGGCTGATCCGAACCTGAACACCCTGGTGGACTTTCGCTATTCGCGCAGGCACGAGGCCAAGCGGGGCGAGCATGGCATGGGATCGGATATGTTTGGTGCGGCTGGTGCTGACATCACCCTCAAGATGCCGGTCGGCACCATCATCACAGACGCCGAAACGGGTGAGGTGCTCTACGAGCTGCTGAACCCGGGCGAGGTCATCACCATTGCAAAGGGTGGTGATGGCGGCTTTGGCAATATGCGCTTCAAGAGCGCTATCAACCGGGCCCCGCGCCAGAAGACACCAGGCTGGCCCGGCGAGAAGAAGAACCTGAAGCTGGAGTTGAAGGTGCTGGCCGACGTGGGCCTGCTGGGCATGCCCAATGCGGGTAAGTCCACCTTCATCACGGCGGTGTCCAACGCTCGCCCCAAGATTGCAGACTATCCCTTTACGACGCTGCATCCCAACCTGGGTGTGGTTCGCGTGGGGCCGGAGCAGAGTTTTGTGGTGGCTGATATTCCCGGTCTCATCGAAGGCGCTTCGGAAGGTGCGGGCCTCGGGCACCAGTTTCTGCGCCATCTGCAGCGCACCCGCCTGCTGCTGCACATTGTGGATCTGGCGCCTTTCGACGATGCGGTGGACCCGGTGGCCCAGGCCAAAGCCATCGTCAACGAGCTCAAGAAGTATGACCAGCAGCTGTACAACAAGCCGCGCTGGCTGGTGCTGAACAAGCTGGACATGGTGCCCACCGAAGAGCGGGAAGCCCGTGTGAAGGATTTCGTCAAGCGCTTCAAGTGGAAGGGGCCGGTGTTTGAGATTTCTGCCCTGACGCGTGAAGGCTGCGAGCCGCTGATCCATGCGATCTTCCGCCATGTGCAGTCCGAACAGCGGGTGGAGAACGAGCCAGTGGAAATTGATCCACGTTTTGCAGGGGATGCGCCAGCCTGATTTGTAGTCACGGTCTGCGTTCTCATTTGCTATATTAATAATAGCTATTGGCGCTTTTTGGATAAGCGCTAGCGGCCAAAAATACTTAAAAAATGGTTTCCAGCGTATTGCGTGACGCCCGCCGCATCGTGGTCAAGGTAGGCTCCAGTCTTGTGACCAACGAGGGCCGTGGCCTCGACGAAACCGCCATTGGCGAGTGGAGCCGTCAGCTTGCGGCTCTGGTGCGTGGCGATGGTGGGGTGCCGCGCGAGGTTGTGATGGTGTCCAGTGGTGCCATTGCCGAAGGCATGAAGCGCTTGGGCTGGACCACGCGGCCGAACGAAGTTCACGAGCTGCAGGCCGCCGCTGCCGTTGGGCAGATGGGGTTGGCGCAGATGTACGAAACCAAGCTGCGCGAGCAAGGCATGGGCAGCGCGCAGGTGCTGCTCACCCACGCGGACCTGGCCGACCGCGAGCGCTACCTGAATGCGCGCTCGACCCTGCTGACGCTCTTGCGCCTGGGCGTGGTGCCGGTGATCAATGAGAACGACACCGTCGTCAACGACGAAATCAAGTTCGGCGACAACGACACCCTGGGCGCCCTGGTGGCGAACCTGGTCGAGGCCGACGCGCTGATCATCCTCACCGACCAGAAGGGCCTGTACACGGCCGACCCGCGCCGCGATGTGTCCGCGCAGTTTGTGCACGAAGCCAAGGCCGGCGACCCAGCGCTGGAGGCCATGGCCGGTGGTGCGGGTTCCAGCATTGGCAAGGGCGGCATGATCACCAAGATCCTTGCGGCCAAGCGCGCTGCTGGTTCTGGCGCCTCCACGGTCATTGCCTGGGGGCGCGAATCCGATGTGCTGGTTCGCCTCGTTCAAGGGGAGGCGCTGGGTACGCTCCTTGTGGCCCAGACGCAAAAAAAGCAAGCCCGCAAACAGTGGATGGCCGATCACCTGCAATTGCGCGGCTCGGTGGTGGTGGACGCGGGGGCGGCCGCCAAGGTGCGTGATGAAGGCAAGAGTCTGCTGCCTATCGGTATGACGGCTGTGGAGGGTGACTTTTCGCGCGGCGACGTGATTGCCGTGCGCGACGCATCCGGCACCGAAATCGCCCGTGGCCTGGCCAACTATGCTGCGGCCGAGGCCAGAATGTTGTGCCGCAAGCCTTCGACCGAATTCGAAAAGCTCCTGGGTTACGTTGCCGAGCCAGAGATGGTGCATCGAGACAACATGGTGCTGGCCGCCAGCTGATGGCGAAAGCCAGCAGCCAACAAGGCTACTCAAAGACACCATCAGTCCACCAACAAAAACGCCTGCGATTTGCAGGCGTTTTTCATGGGACTGGCGATCACCTCGCCAATGAATTAACGCGGCGTGGTGACCGCAGGCAGTCCGTCCAGCTCTCCGGGCACACTGTTCTGCGGATCCGGATCGAAACTGGCCCCCGGTGGAAGCTCCATGCCCGGATTGATCAGCATGGACCCCGTCCGAAACATGGTGCCCGCGTGTTCGCCCTCGCGCGTGCGCATGCCACTGCGCAGGTAGCGGTTGCGCTGCTCGTGGCGAGGCAGGAAGCGGGCCAGTTCCGTCAGCGCCATTTCATAGACGCCACGCTTGAATTCGACCACGACATCCAGCGGAACCCAGTAGTCGTTCCAGCGCCAGGCGTCGAATTCCGGATGGTTGGTGGCACGCAGGTTCAGGTCCCAGTCGTGTCCTACCAGTTGAAGCAGATACCAGATTTGTTTCTGGCCCTTGTAGTGTCCGCGTGCATCGCGGCGGATGTACCGGTCAGGCACCTCATAGCGCAACCAGTCCCGGGTGCGGGCCACCACGCGTACGTGGTTGGGCAATAAGCCCACTTCTTCATGCAGCTCACGGAACATGGCTTGCTCGGGAGTTTCTCCCCGGTCAATGCCACCCTGCGGAAACTGCCAGCTGTGGGTGCGTATACGCTTGCCCCAGAACACCTGGTTTTTCTGGTTGAGCAGGATGATGCCGACGTTCGGCCGAAAGCCGTCCCGGTCAAGCATAATCAAACCCCAAATTTTTAAACTGTGTCCATTATGCACGGCGCCTAGCGCGCAGCAAGTGGACGGCCCCGTTCTGCCTGCAATCGATTCCGATGAAAGCCTCCCAATTCTTTATTTCCACCCTCAAGGAAGCTCCGGCGGATGCCGAAGTGGTCAGCCACAAACTCATGACGCGGGCGGGGCTGATCAAGAAGCTGGGCGCTGGCATCTATAACTACATGCCCATGGGGCTGCGGGTGATCCGCAAGGTGGAAGCCATCGTGCGCGAGGAAATGAACCGTGCAGGCGCCGTGGAACTGACCATGCCTGTGGTGCAGCCCGCTGAGCTCTGGCAGGAAACGGGTCGCTTTGAAAAGATGGGCCCCGAGTTGCTTCGCATCCAGGACCGCCACGGGCGCGACTTCGTGGTGCAGCCCACCAGCGAAGAAGTGATCACTGACATCGCGCGCCAGGAGCTCAAGAGCTACAAGCAGCTGCCGAAGAACTTCTATCAGATCCAGACCAAGTTCCGCGACGAGCGCCGTCCGCGCTTCGGCCTGATGCGCGGACGCGAGTTCATCATGAAGGATGCTTATAGCTTCGACCGCGACCAAGCCTCGGCCAAGGCCAGCTACCAGGTCATGGCGCAGGCTTACCGCCGCATTTTTGACCGCTTTGGCCTGACCTACCGCGCCGTGGCGGCCGACAGTGGTGCCATCGGTGGCGACCTCTCCGAAGAGTTCCAGGTGATCGCTGCCACGGGCGAAGACGCCATCGTCTACTGCCCACAGAGCGACTACGCCGCCAACATGGAAAAAGCCGAAGCGCTGGCCCCTGCCGGCCCACGCGGCGCAGCCACTCAGGAGTTGACCAAAACGGCCACGCCTGGCAAGAGCACTTGCGCCGATGTGGCAGAACTGCTCGGCGTGCCTCTGAACACTACGGTCAAGTCGCTCGTGCTGGCTACAGACGAAACCAACGAAGCCGGCGAAATTGTCAAGACCCAGGTCTGGCTGCTGCTTCTGCGCGGCGACCACGACATGAACGAGATCAAGGTGGGTAAGGTGCCGGGGCTGGCGGGTTTCCGTTTTGCCACGGTGGGCGAAATCGAAGACCATTTCGGCTGCAAGCCCGGTTACCTGGGCCCCATCGGCCTGAAGAAGCCTTTGAAGATCGTGGCCGACCGCGAAGTCGCCCTGATGGCTGACTGGATCTGCGGCGCCAATGAGGTGGACTTCCACATCACCGGCGTGAACTGGGGCCGCGACCTGCCGGAGCCCGACGCCGTGGCCGACCTGCGCAATGTGGTGGCGGGCGACCGCTCGCCCGACGGCAAGGGCGAGCTGGCGATTGAGCGCGGTATTGAAGTGGGTCATGTGTTCTACCTGGGCACCAAATACAGCAAGGACATGAACGCCACCTTCCTTGGTGACGACGGCAGGCCCGCATTTTTTGAAATGGGCTGCTACGGCATTGGCGTCACGCGCTTGCCCGCTGCGGCCATCGAGCAAAACCACGACGAGCGCGGCATCATCTGGCCCGACGCGATTGCCCCCTTCACCGTGGTGGTCTGCCCCGTAGGCATGGACCGCAGCGAAGGCGTCAAGGCCACGGCCGAACAGCTCTATGCCGACCTGCTGGCTGCGGGCGTCGACGTAATCTTGGACGACCGGGGTGAGCGCCCCGGTGCCATGTTTGCCGACTGGGAACTGATCGGTGTGCCCCACCGCGTGACCATTGGCGACAAGAGCCTCAAAGACGGCGTGGTCGAGTACCAGCACCGCCGTGACCCAGCGGCCACCAAGGTGGCGGTGGCAGACATCCTGGCCCACGTGAAGGGCCGCATGGCGGTATGAACGCGGCGCGGCTGGTTTCTGCGGCGGGCACAGCTCCCGATGATAGGGGCTGTGTATCCCGGCGCGTGTGCCTGACGGCGCTGTCGGCTCTGTCCGCACCTGCGGTTTGGCTGGCGGCGCCCTCGCTGGCCCATGCGGGCGGGCAGCTGGAAGAGCCCCTGATGGACTCTGTGCGCACCGCCCTCAGTTCGGCCATTGCCAACCAGGCACCGCCAGAGCCCCATTTTTTCACCACCGAAGCCCGCATTCACTACGTGCGCTGGCTCGCCGCCATGAGCGACCGCCTGCGCCGCCGCAAGCCCGAGTGGGAGGTTCGTCGCGACTTCCTGCAGACCGCCTGGTACGAATCCAAGCGCGCCGGGCTCGATGTGTCCCTGGTTCTGGGCCTGATCCAGGTGGAGAGTGCGTTCCGCAAATACGCGGTGTCCAGCGTGGGCGCACGTGGTTACATGCAGGTCATGCCCTTCTGGACACGGGTGATTGGGGATGGTGACCCGGGCAAGCTGTTTCACATGCAGACCAATCTGCGCTTTGGTTGTGTGATCTTGCGGCACTACATCGACCGGGAGCGGGGCGACCTGTTCATGGCGCTGGGGCGCTATAACGGCAGCCGCGGGCGCTCACCGTATCCAGACGCAGTGTTTCGCGCACAGCGCAACTGGTTGTTTGCCGAGGGTTCACAGCTGCCCGCTGCCTGATTTGCTATTGTTTATATAGCTGCTTGCGCTTGTCCATCAAGCGCTAAATGCCAATTTGGCTGATTGTCTGAAACTCTGCAAGCGGCAACGGGAGTCAGCTCCCGAAAAGCCGATGGTGCCCGTTCGCCCACAGGCCTAGCTCGAAGTCGGCGCAGCGCTGTCTGCTGGGGAGGCCTGGATGGTCTGGCCGGAACCTGCTGACTGGGCGGTACCGAGGCGAGACACCATGACCTGGTCGATGCGGTAGCTGTCCACGTCCAGCACCTCGAACTTGTAGCCACCCCAGCTCACGCTGTCCGTCCGGCGCGGAACGCGCCGCAGCATCACCATCAGGAACCCGGCCAGGGTTTCGTAGTCGCCCGCGTGGGGCAGCTCGTCCAGCGACAGTGCGCGCAGCACGTCCTCGACCGGTGTGACGCCGTCGATGAGCCACGAGTTTTCATCGCGCCGCACAATCTGCTCTTCATCCGCCGGGCCCACCAGGTCGCCCATCACGGTGCTCATCACATCGTTCAGGGTGACCACGCCCACCACCAGGCTGTATTCGTTGACGATGACGGCAAAGTCTTCATGCACCTGGCGGAACTGTTCCAGCACCTCCGACAGCGTGAGCCGGTCTGGGACGATCAGCACCTTGCGCACCAGACTGTCATCGGCCAGCGAAATGGGCTGGTTGTTCAGCACGCGCTGGAACAGGTCCTTGGCATCCACATAGCCCACCACATGGTCGATGTCCCCCTCGCACACGGGGTAGGTTGAGAAAGGCTCGGCCGCAATGCGCAGGCGGATCACGGAGTCCGGCTCGTCGCGCAAGAAGAAGGCCACACGGTCGCGCGGCGACATGGCGCTGGACACCATGCGCGTGTCCAGTTCGAACACATTCGTGATGACCTGCTGCTCGCGGGCGGCCAGCACACCGGCACGCGCACCCGCTTCCATCATCGCCAGGATGTCATCCGAGGTGATGCGGTCGTCCCGCAACGACGACATGCCCAGCACCCGGAACAGCGCATCCGCCCCCCGGCTGTAGAACCACACCACAGGGCGCAGCAGCGCCATGCACCAGGCCATGGGCTGCGCCAGCCGCACCACCAGCCGCTCGGGCTCGGCCATGCCCAGGCGCTTGGGGAACAGGTCGGCAAACAGGATGAAAAGGGAGGTGATGACCAGGAACGAGGCGAGAAAGCCCGCCTTCTGCGCGGCTGATTCCGACAGCCACAGGCCGAACAGCGTGGTGAAGTGGGGGCTCAGCGCACCTTCGCCCACGATACCGCCCAGGATGGCCACGGCGTTCTGCCCCACCTGCACCACGGTGAAGTAGTCGCCCGGCTGCTCCTGCATGCGCAGCACCTGGTCCGCCCTGGCATCCCCTTCGTCGGCCATCTGCCGCAGGCGCAGGCGGCGCGCTGCGGCGAGCGAGATCTCGGCCATGGAGAAAAAGGCGCTGGCTGCAATCAGCAGCCCGATGACAAAGAGGCTTTGGGAGAGGGTCATGAATGGCGACGGAGCGTGGCGCTGCGGCACACCGGATGACTGAGTGTATCTGGGCGTTCCGCAGGCACCTACCCCAGGTGTGCACACACCGGGGGGGGGCTGGTGGGCCTTCGGGGTTGGGGCCCCGAAGGCCAGTCCTGCGGGCGAGCGCAGGACTGGCGGCGGGGGCCTTGTTATTGCACGAAACCGATGCGGCTGCGCCCTGACGCCGCCTTGGGCAGATCAGCAATCTCCACGGTGGACCGGCGGTCCAGCCGCGCGTTGCCAAAGCCCGTCATCAGCGCCCGCCGCATCTCGCGCGGGGGCATCTGGGCCAGGTGGTCGAGCACGTCATCCAGCGGCTCGGGGTCGATCAGGCGGCCCCAGTCATGCCCCGCGCGGATGCCCTGGTACAGATTGCGGGCGATGGTGCGGGCTTGATCCAGCGTGGGCGCCTCCACCTCAAACACGTTCATGCGGTTCAGGATGGGGTCGGGGATGCCGCGCGTGTCGTTGGCTGTGGTGATCCAGATCACCTGGCTCGCGTCGATGGCCACCTCGGCAAACTCGTCGGTAAAGCTCTGGGCCGTGTCGTATTCGAGCAGGCTGTACAGCGCGCCCAGCGGGTCGTATTGCGCATCGCTGCTGGCCTTGTCGATCTCGTCCACCACGATCACGGGGTTGGCGTATTCGCCCTCGACCAGCGCTTCAAACACCTTGCCGGGCCGCGCGCCCTTCCACTGGGCCGACGAGCCCGACAGCAGCCAGCCCGCGGTCATCGAACTCATGGGCAGCAGGTTCATGCCCGTGCCCAGCAGCTCGGCCAGATGGCGTGCAAAGTGGGTCTTGCCGATGCCGGGCGGGCCCAGCAGCAGCATGGGCGTGACTTCCAGGCCGTCGCTGCTGTCCTGCGCCAGCGCCACATGGCGCTTCACATCGTCCAGCACCTCGGTGAAGTTGGGCAATTGTTCGTACAGGCTGGCCATGTCGGGGATGCCCGAGGGCTTGACCTGAAAACGCTCCGGGCCGCGCTCCAGCATGCGTTCGTACACGGTGCGCAGGGTTTCGTATTCGCGCTGGTTGCCCGACTCTTGCAGCCGTGCAAGCTTGCGTTCCACATCACCCGGATGGAACACGTTGCGCATCTGGGCCACCGGCAGGCGCAGGGCGGGGGACTGGGGAACAAGGCTATGGCTGGTCATTGCATGCTCCTGTGAGGGTTACGTCACGCAACCATTCAAGCACACAACATGCCCGCTGCTCCATCGGAAAAGCCCCTGATTGGTGCCTCTGTTGCGGGCAAACAAAAAGGCCGCCCGAAGGCGGCCTGTTGGCGGGTGGCGCAACGGCTGCGTCGATCAGCCTTCGGTGCCCAGCACCTGCTTGAGTTCGCCCGACTCGTACATCTCCATCATGATGTCCGAGCCGCCGATGAACTCGCCCTTCACGTACAGCTGGGGGATGGTGGGCCAGTTGCTGTATTCCTTGATGCCCTGGCGGATGGCGTCGTCTTCGAGCACGTTGACGGTGACCACGCTCTTGGGGTCCACGCCGCAGGCCTTGAGGATCTGGATCGCGCGGCCCGAGAAGCCACACATGGGGAAGCTGGCGTTGCCCTTCATGAACAGCAGGATGTCGCTGGATTTGACGAGGGTGTCGATGCGTTGTTGGGTGTCGCTCATGGGTAAAACTCCTTGAATGGGGCTGGCGGGCAGAGGGTGGCAGGGAGCCCGCAATGGGGTGGATTATTTCACTGTCTTCGGCAAAGGCCACTGCCCGCCCGTGCAACGCGCAATGCCAGCGAGGTCATTGCGGCTTTGTACCTGGGCAAAGCCCTGGGCGGCCAGCAGCGCCTGCACAGCCTCTGCTTGGTCGTAGCCATGCTCCAGCAGCAGCCAGCCGCCGGGGCGCAGGTTGGTGGGTGCCTGGGCCACGATGGTGCGGATGTCTTCCAGGCCGTCTGCGCCGCTGGCCAGGGCCTGCAGTGGCTCGTGCGTCAGCGCGGCCAGGTGCGGATCGGCGCTGGGGATGTAGGGCGGGTTGGAGACGATGGCATCGAAGGGGCCCTCCACGCCCGCCAGCCAGTTGGCTGGCTGGAACTGCACGGGCAGGCCCAGCCGCTCAGCGTTGGCCTGCGCTACGGCCAGGGCATCGGCACTGGCATCCACCGCCAGCACCTGGGCGTCGGCGCGCTGGCTTTGCAGCGCCAGGGCAATCGCGCCGCTGCCGGTGCCCAGGTCCACCACGCGCGGCGATGCCAGCGGGGCGATGACCTCCAGCGCCCAGTCCACCAGCGTTTCGGTGTCGGGGCGCGGGTCCAGCACGCGCGCGTCCACCTGCAGTGGCAGGCCGTAGAACTCCTTGCGGCCGGTGAGGTAGGCCACCGGTTCGCCCGCCAGGCGGCGCTGGCACAGGGCCATGAACTGGCCGCGTGCGGCTTCGTCCATCGCGTCCGTATCGTGGGCCAGCAGCCAGGCGCGGCCCGCATCGGGGCGCCCCACGGCGTGCAGCAGCAGCAGTTGCGCGTCGATGCGTGCCAGGCCCAGCGTGTGGGCCTGGGCCAAGGCCTGGGCGAGGGTGGGTGGGGCGGATTTCACTATGATTTTGATAGCTGCTTGCGCTGGATGGTCGGGCGCAAGAGGCCAATTGGGTTCAAATTTTGGAAAAACTCAGCCTGTGGCGCCCATCTCCAGCTCTTCCAGCTGCTCAGCCTCGCGCGCATGCTGCAGCGCCTGCAGCACATCGGCCAGATCGCCTTCCATCACGTACAGCAGCTTGTACAGCGTGAGGTTGATGCGGTGGTCCGTCAGCCGCCCCTGCGGGAAGTTGTAGGTGCGGATGCGGTCGCTGCGGTCGCCGCTGCCGATCAGGCCCTTGCGCAGCGCGGCCTCTTTGGCGGCGCGCTCGCTGCGCTCTTTTTCTTGGATGCGGGCCTGCAGCACCTGCAGCGCCTTGGCCTTGTTGCTGTGCTGGCTGCGGCCGTCCTGGCATTCGGCCACGATGCCGGTGGGCAAGTGCACCACGCGCACGGCCGAGTCGGTTTTGTTGATGTGCTGGCCGCCCGCGCCGCTGGCGCGGAAGGTGTCGATGCGCAGGTCGGCCGGGTTGAGCTTGATGGCCTCGTGCTCGTCGGGCTCGGGCATCACGGCCACGGTGCAGGCGCTGGTGTGGATGCGGCCCTGCGTCTCGGTGGCGGGCACGCGCTGCACGCGGTGGCCGCCGGATTCGAACTTGAGCGCGCCATAGACGTGGTCACCCTCAATGCGCAGCACGATTTCCTTGTAGCCACCCAGCTCCGCCGCGTTCTCGCTCACCACTTCCACCTTCCAACCCACGTTGGCGGCGTAGCGGGTGTACATGCGGGTCAGATCGCCCGCAAACAGGGCCGATTCGTCGCCACCCGTGCCCGCGCGGATTTCGACAAACGCATTGCGCGCATCGTCGGGGTCCTTGGGCAGCAGCAGGCGCTGCAGTTCATCCTCCAGCTGCACCAGTTCGGCCTCGGCGCTGGTGATTTCTTCCTGCGCCATTTCGGCCATGTCGGGGTCGGCCAGCATCTCGCGGGCGCCCGCCAGGTCGGCCTCGCGCTGCTGGTAACGGGCATAGCGGCCTGCGACTTGCGTCACCTCGGCATGCTCGACGGAGATGCGCCGGTACTGCGCCATGTCGCTCATGATGTCTTCGCGCGAGAGCAGGAAGTCGAGTTCGCCCAGGCGCTGTGCGTAGCGCTCCAGTTGGCTGCGGAGAAAGGGTTTCATGGAATTCTGGAAAAATGGTTTGCTACATATTTGGTAGCTGGTGGCGCTTGTGTATCAAGCGCTGGGGGCCGATTTTGATGAAAACCGGGGCGGCTGCGGAGCGGGCGAGCGCCGCTACAGGCCGTTGTTGCTGGGCGTCTTGCTTTGCGAGCGCAGGAACAGGCGCGAGACGGTCTGTGCCGTCTGGGCGCGCACCTCGGCGTCGCCCGCCCGCAGCTCGGCCAAGGTGCCGTGCAGCATCTTCTGCGTGAGGCCGCGCGAGAGGGCTTCGAGCACGGCGTCCACATCCTCGCCCTTGGCCAGCAGCTTCTTGGCGCGCGCGATTTCCAGCGCACGCCACTCGTCGGTCTGGGCGTTGAGCTGCTGAATCAGCGGTACCACACCACCGGCTTGGCCGACAGGGCTGCGCAGCTCCATCCAGTGCATGAAGCTCTGCACGCCCGCGTCGATGATGGCCTCGGCCTGGGCCACGGCGGCCTGGCGGTTGGCCTGCGCGGTCTGCACCACACTGGCCAGGTCGTCCACGGTGTAGAGGTACACGTCGCCCAGGGCCTTGACCTCGGGCTCGATGTCGCGCGGCACGGCCAGATCGACCATGAACATGGGGCGGTGGCGGCGCTTCTTGAGTGCGCGCTCCACGGCACCCAGGCCGATGATGGGCAGGCTGCTCGCGGTGCAGCTGATGACGGCGTCGAACTCGTGCAGGCGCTCGGGCAGGTCGGCCAGGCGCATCACCTCGCCGCCAAAGCGGGTGGCGAGCTTTTCGCCGCGCTCCAGGGTGCGGTTGGCAATGGCGATGGCCTTGGGGTTCTTGGCGGCGAAGTGCGTGGCACACAGTTCGATCATCTCGCCCGCGCCGACGAACAAAATCTTGGTCTCGGAGATGTCTTCAAACAGCTGGCCCGCCAAACGCACTGCGGCGGCGGCCATGCTGATGCTGTGCGCACCAATCTCGGTGCTGCTGCGCACTTCCTTGGCCACGGCAAAGCTGCGCTGGAACAGCTGGTTGAGCGTGGTGCCCAGGGCGCCAGCGGTTTCGGCGGCGCGCACGGCGTCTTTCATCTGGCCGAGGATCTGGGCCTCGCCCAGCACCATCGAATCGAGCCCGCTGGCCACGCGGAAGGCGTGGCGTGCGACGAGGCTGTCTTCCAGGGTGTACGAGTGCGAGCGCAGCAGCGCGGGGCTGACGCCGCCGCTCTGGGCCAGCCAGCCCAGCGTATGGTCCATGGCTGCCTGCTCGCCCGCGCAGTAAATTTCGGTGCGGTTGCAGGTGGAGATGATGGCTGTTTCCACCCCGGGATGGCGGCTGGTGGTGCCCAGCGACTGGCGCAAACCGTGCAACGTGGGGGCAATCTGGTCGAGCGCGAACGCGAACCGGCCACGCAGATCGAGCGGCGCGGTGGTGTGGTTGATGCCGAGGGCCCAGACTGCCATAAGCTGCGATTATAAAATTGTTGGCCCGAACAGGCGGCCTTGCTTGTTCAAGCCTTGATTTGGGTCAATTCCATGGGTCCACTGGACATCGCCAACCACCTTCTCAACTTTGTTGCACCCGCCGCCGCCATGGCGCTGGTGTTGGTGCTTTCGGGCCGTCTGGTGGGCTCCCGCAGTGCCTCGGCGATGTCGGTGTGGCTGCGCTGGGTGATTCTGTTTGCCGTGGGTGTGGCGGTGCTCGCAGCGGGGCTGGTGCTGTGGGGGCGTGACGGCAAGATGCTGACCTATGCCGCCCTGGTTGTGGCCTGCGCTACCTGCCAGTGGGTGCTGGTGCGGGGCTGGAAAGCTTGAAGCTTTCAGCAAGCCGTCACGTGTTTTGAGGGTTTGCGAGGGGTGGTTTTGGGGGCTCTGGCGCCCTTGTGTCTGATAGCCTTGGTGCCGCCCCTATGGCGTGCCATGTCATGGGTATTGGCGGTTTCACCCGCCGCTGACGAAGCCCCCTACACCGACTGCTGGAGACATTCCCCATGAAGCTGCTGCGTACCTGGATCACCCTGGCTGCGGGCTTGGCCCTTTCCGCTGCCGTGCACGCACAGGCTTTCCCGTCCAAACCCATACGTGTGGTCGTGGGCTTCCCGGCTGGCGGGCCTTTGGACCAGCATGCACGCCTGCTGTCCGATAAGCTGCAGGCCGTGCTCGGCCAGCCGGTGGTGCTGGACTACAAGGCCGGTGCCGGTGGCACCGTGGGCGCGCAGGACGTGATGAAAGCACCGCCCGACGGCCACACCATCATGCTGGCCAACACGGGTGTGATGGTGATCAACCCGGGGCTCTACAGCCGGTTGCCGTATTCGACCCTCAAGGACTTTGTGCCGATTGCGCGCACCGCCATGCAGCCACTGGCGCTGCTGGTGAACCCCAACGTGCCTGCCAAGAGCCTCAAGGAGTTCATGGACTACGCCCGGGCCAAGCCGGGCCAGGTCAACTTTGGCTCGGCGGGCAATGGTGGCATCAGCCACCTGGTGCCCGAGATGTTCAAGACCGCCACGGGTCTGTTCATGGTGCACATCCCCTACCGGGGTAGTGCCCCTGCGTTCACCGACCTCATGGGCGGGCAGGTGCAGTTCATGGCCGAGAGCATCCCCCAGGCCGCCGCGTACCACAAACAGGGCAAGGTGCGCGCCCTGGCGGTGACCAGCAAGGAGCGCAACCCCGCACTGCCCGATGTGCCCACGGTGATCGAGAGTGGCATCAAGGGATTCGAGGTGGTGGGTTTCTATGGCTTTCTGGCCCCGGCCGGCACGCCCAAGGAGGCTGTGAACAAGCTCAGCGAGGCCTTCGGCCAGGTGCTGCAGATGCCCGATGTGCGCAACCGCATGGTGAGCCAGGGGGCCGACCCGGCGTTTCTGGGCTCGGAGGACTTCGCGAAATTCCTGGCGTCCGAGATGCCACGCTGGGCCGAGGCGGTGAAAAAGTCGGGCGCGAAGCTGGACTGACCCCCTGAGGCGCTGCACGCCTTCCCCCTGAAGGGGGACGCGACCCCTGGCCCGGCGAAGCCGGTTCCACGGTGGCACTGGCTTGGGGCGTGGATGGTTTGAAGGCGCGCCCTATGGCGTGACGGGCGAAAAGAAGTCCACGCGGTCGGTGATGATGCCGTCCGTGCCCAGGGCGATGAGCCGCTGTGCGGCCCAGTCGTCGTTCACCGTGTAGCTCAGCGCGCGCAGGCCGTCGCCGTGGATGCGCGCAACCAGCGCCGCATCCCACAGCGCGTGGTTGCAGACGATGGCCACGCAGCCCAGCTCGCGGGCCGTGTTGTGCCAGCCGTCCCACAGCGTGTCCAGCAACAGGGCGCGGGGGATGTGGGGTGCTGTGGCGCGGGCGCCAGCCAGCGCTTCGGGTCGGAATGACGAGAACAGGGGCAACACCGCCTGGCCGTGCCACAGCCGCGCCGCATGCTCGCCCACTACCTGGCCAGTCTTTTCCTCCACGCCGGGTGTTGGCTTGATCTCGATGTTCAGCAAGAACCCGTTGGCAATGCAGTAGTGCGCAATGTTCTCCAGCGTGGGGAGCGGCTCGCCGGCGTAGCTGCGTGAATGCCAGGCGCCAGCATCCAGCTGTGACAGGGCCGCCCAGGGGTGATCGCCCCCGACCGCGCTGGCTGCCGAGCCCAGTGCCTGCGCGCCATTGGTCGTGCGGTCCAGCGTGGCATCGTGCATCAGAAACGGTACGCCGTCGGCACTCAGCTTGGCATCGCACTCGAACATGCGATAGCCATACTGTGCTCCCAGCCGGAAGGCGGCCAGGGTGTTTTCAGGGGCGAGCTTGCCAGCGCCACGGTGGGCGATCCAGCGGGGGTAGGGCCAGGGGGCGAGGGCGGGCGAGGGTACGCTCATGCGGGTTCACCAAATTTCAGCAGGTTGCCGTGGGGGTCGATGACGAACATCTCCTTCATGCCCCAGGGCTGGACAACAGGTGGCGCCAGCTGCAGGCCGCGCGCCGTGAAATCCGCGTGCAGCGCTTCTGTGTCGGCACGCACATAACACGAGGTGTTCTCTGCAATGTGGCGCTCGGTGCAGGGCCAGAAGTGCAGCTCGCAGCCATCGCGCTGCAGGATCAGGTAGTTGTCCATCTCCAGCAGCGGATCAAAGCCCAGGTGCCTGGTGTAGAACCGCAGGGTTTCTGCAAGGTCCAGAGACGCCAGCACCGGGACTGTGGCCTGAACCTTGCCCCCGGTACTGGCAGCTGGCTTGGGTGGCATCGGTTCAGGCCGCGATGCGCTTGCCGGTGGTGGCATCGAACGCGTGCAGGCGATCTGCGCGGGGCTGAACATGGATCACGGAATCGGGCGCAGGGGAGTGCGTGCCTTCTTCAACGCGCACGATGATCTGCTCGCCATTGATGCGACCATAGATCAGGCGCTCGGCGCCCAGCAGCTCCACCGTCTCGACCGTGACCGCCCAGCCTTCGCTGCGCACATCCAGGTGCTCGGGGCGGATGCCCAGGATGGTGCCGGGGGCGGCGCTCGGCGCGTTCTTGAGCAGGTTCATGGGCGGCGAGCCGATGAAGCTGGCCACGAAGGTGGACGCGGGCGTGTGGTAGACCTCTTCGGGCGTGCCGAACTGTTCCATGTTGCCGGCGTTCATCACGATCATGCGTTCAGCCAATGTCATGGCCTCGACCTGGTCGTGTGTGACGAACAGGCTGGTGATGCCCAGCTCGCGGTGCAGCTTCTGGATCTCCAGGCGGGTCTGGGCGCGCAGCTTGGCGTCCAGGTTGGACAGCGGCTCGTCGAACAGAAACACCTGGGGCTGGCGCACGATGGCGCGGCCCATGGCCACGCGCTGGCGCTGGCCGCCCGAGAGTTCGCGCGGCTTGCGCTCCAGCAGGTGGCCCAGTTCGAGGATCTTGGCGGCCTTGTCCACGCGCGCCTTGATCTCGTCCTTGGGCACCTTGGCGATCTTCAGGCCATACGCCATGTTGTCGAAGTTCGTCATGTGCGGGTACAGCGCGTAGTTCTGGAACACCATCGCGATGTCGCGCTGGGCAGGTTCCAGGTTGTTCACCACACGGTCGCCGATGCGCAGCTCGCCGCCGGAGATTTCTTCCAGGCCGGCGACCATGCGCAGCAGGGTGGATTTGCCGCAGCCCGAGGGGCCGACGATCACGATGAATTCACCGTCCTTGACCTCGGCGTTCACGCCGTGGATGACCTGGTTGGCCTTGGGGCCGTGCCCGTAGCGCTTGATGATGTTGCGAAGAGAGATGGATGCCATTTTGCTATTAAATATGTAGCTGCTAGCGCAGATGTATGAAGCGGTAGGGCCCGTTTTATCTTTATTTTTCAGTGTCCACCAGGCCCTTGACGAACCAGCGCTGCATGACCACCACCACAAAGGCAGGTGGCAGCATGGCCAGCAGGGCCGTGGCCATCACGATGTTCCACTCGTTGCCTGCGTCGCCGCCGGCCAGCATGCGCTTGATGCCGATCACCACGGGGTACATGTCTTCGGACGTGGTCACCAACAGGGGCCACAGATACTGGTTCCAGCCATAGATGAACTGGATCACGAACAGCGCGGCAATCGAGGTGCGCGACAGCGGCACCAGGATGTCCTTGAAAAAGCGCATCGGACCGGCGCCATCCACACGCGCGGCTTCGACCAGTTCATCGGGCACCGTGAGGAAGAACTGCCGGAACAGGAACGTGGCCGTGGCCGAGGCGATCAGCGGCACTGTGAGGCCCGCATAGGTGTTGAGCATGCCCAGGTCCGACACCACCTGGTAGGTGGGCCCGATACGCACTTCCACGGGCAGCATCAGCGTGATGAAGATCAGCCAGAAGCAGATGCCCTTGAAAGGGAAGCGGAAGTACACGATGGCAAACGCCGACAACAGCGAGATGGCGATCTTGCCCAGCGTGATGACCATGGCGGTGACAAAACTCACCCACATCATGTGCGCCACGGGTGCGGTAGAGCCCGCGCCGGTTCCGCCGCCGAACAATGCGTCGTGGTAGGTCTGCCAGAAGTTGCCGCCGGGCACCATGGGCATGGGCACCTGCACGATGTCCTGCGCCGTGTGGGTGGAGGCCACGAAGGCCAGGTACAGCGGGAAGCCGACGATGATCACGCCCAGCACCATGATGAGGTGCGAGAACGCGGTGAGGTAGGGACTACGTTCAACCATTGGAATCTTTCAGGATCGAAGCTTGGCCCACTGCGCCCGCAAAAGACACGACGCAGGCGAGGGCCGCCGAGCAAGGGCCGCCCCGCAGTGAGGGCGGCGTCCCCCTGGAGGGGGAAGGCGCGAAGCGACTCAGGGGGTGCTTCATATTCAGTACTGCACTTTCTTCTCGACGTAGCGGAATTGGATGACCGTCAGCACAACGACGATGGCCATCAGCACCACCGACTGTGCGGCCGATCCGCCCATGTCCATGGCCTTGAAGCCATCGTGGTACACCTTGTAGACCAGGATGGACGTGTCGCGGCCCGGGCCGCCCTGCGTGGTGGCGTCCACGATGGCGAAGGTGTCGAAGAATGCATACACCACATTGATCACCAGCAGGAAGAACGTGGTGGGCGACAGCAGCGGGAACTGGATGCTCCAGAAGCGGCGCCATGGGCCTGCACCGTCAATCGCGGCCGCCTCGATGAGCGACTTGGGGATGGACTGCAAGCCCGCCAGGAAGAACAGGAAGTTGTAGGAGATCTGCTTCCACACCGCCGCAATCACGATCAGCGCCATCGCGTGGTCGGAGTTGAGCATGTGGTTCCAGTCGAAACCCGACTGGCGCAGCATGTAGGCCACCACGCCCAGCGAGGGCGAGAACATGAACATCCACAGCACGCCCGCCACCGCAGGCGCCACGGCGTAGGGCAGCAGCAGCGCGGTCTTGTAGACCATGGCGCCCTTGATGATGCGGTCGGCAAAGATCGCAAGGAACAGCGACAGCGTGATGCCGCTCACCGCCACCAGGATAGAGAAGAAGGCCGTGGTTTTGAACGATGCCAGGTAGCCCGGGTCCTGGAACAGGTCCCGGAAATTGTCGAAACCGACCCATTCCTTCGAAAACCCGAAGGAGTCCTGCATCTGGAACGACTGCACCAGGGCTTGGCCGGCTGGCCAGAAAAAGAAGACGCTGATGATGGCCAGTTGGGGTGCCAGAAGCACCCATGGCAGCCATGCAGAGCGGAATAAAACGCGTTTTTCCATGTCGAAACTCTCAAAAAGAAAACCCCGCCGCCCCGTGAACCAATAGGGTTGACGGGGCGGCGGGCTTTCGATGCCACCCGGCAGTGCTGCTGGGCGGTATCGGCAGATGTTCGGCAGTGTTTACTTGTTGGCGCGGGCGAAGCGGCCTAGTTGCTCGTTGCCACGGGTCACGGCGGTGTCCAGTGCTTCCTTGGGCGACTTCTTGCCCGACCAGATCTGCTCGGTTTCCTCGTCGATGATGGCGCGGATCTGCACGAAGTTGCCCAGGCGGATGCCGCGCGACTTGTCCGTGGCCTTCTTGATCATCTGCGTCACGGCCACGTCGGTGCCGGGGTTCTTGGTGTAGAAGCCCGAAGCCTCGGTCAGCTGGTAGGCGCCCATGGTCACAGGCAGGTAGCCCGTGCGCTGGTGGCTCGCAGCCTGCACCTTGGTGTCGTTCAGGAAGTTCAGGAAATCGGCCACGCCCTTGTATTCCTCGGCCTTCTTGCCAGACATCACCCACAGGCTGGCACCACCAATGGCGGTGTTCTGGGGGGCACCCTTCACGTCAGGGTAGTAGGGCAGGGCCGAGATGCCGTAGGCAAACTTGGCTTCCTTGGCCACGCGGGCGTACAGGCCCGAGGAGCCCGTCATCATGGCGCACTCGCCCGAGGGGAAGGATGCGTCCGGCACGTTGCCACGGCCCTTGTAGACGAAGCTGCCGTCCTTGGAGGCCTTGGCCAGGTTCTCAAAGTGGCGCACGTGCAATGGCGAGTTGACCTGCAGCTGGGCGTCGTTGCCGTCAAAGCCGTTGTTCTTGGACGCGAACAGCGTGTTGTGCCACAGCGAGAAGCTTTCAAGCTGCGTCCAGCTGATCCAGCTGGTGGTGAACGGGCAGCTGTGACCGCTGGCCTTGAGCTTGGACGCGGCGGCAAACACTTCGGGCCAGGTCTTGGGCGGCTTGTCGGCGTCCAGGCCGGCCTTCTTGAAGGCATCCTTGTTGTAATAGAACACCGTCGTGGAGCTGTTGAGCGGGTAGCTCAGCATCTGGCCATTGGGCGCGGTGTAGTAGCCAGCCACAGCTGACACGTACTGGGTGGGGTCGAACTTGAAGCCGCCGTCGTTCAATACCTTGGCGACGGGCACGATGGCGCCCTTGCTGGCCATCATGGTGGCGGTGCCCACTTCAAACACCTGCAGGATGTGGGGGGCGTTGCCCGCACGGAAGGCGGCGATGGCGCCTGTCATGGATTCGTCATAAGTGCCCTTGTAAGTGGGCACGACCTTGTACTTGGTCTGGCTGGCGTTGTACTGCTTGGCCAGGTCATTGACCCAGTCGCCCAGCGCTGCGCTCATCGAATGCCACCACTGAATCTCAACTTGCTGCGCCTGGGCTTGCGCAGGTGCGCAGACCGACAGGGCAATGGCAGCGCAGACCGCCAGATGCTTCGTTTGCATGAATATTTCCTCCGAGGATGACGAAAAGCACAAAGGCTGGATGCTATGCAGCCGATGTGACATTGATATGTCGTTGTCGCATGACCCCAGCGCTTGCAACAACCGGGAAACCCCTTGGGTAACCCGCAAGGGGAGCGATTGTGACTCTTTTGTGACAAGGTGTGGCGCATTTGCCGAGGCTTGCAAGGTTTTGTGCAATGCACCATGCTGGTGACTGTTCGCTGGTCCCTGTCGCACCGGTTCGTTCGCGCCGCAGCGCGCCGGTTTCTTCCTTCTCCATTTCCTTCTTTCTTATTGCCATGGCCACCAATTCGCTGGACAAGAACAAGATCAAATTTCTGCTGCTCGAAGGCATTCACTCCTCTGCGGTGGATGTGATCCGCGCGGCGGGCTATACGCAGATCGAGACGGTGTCTGGCGCACTGCCCGACGATGAGCTCAAGCGCAAGATCGCGGATGTGCACTTTGTGGGCATCCGCTCGCGCACGCAGCTCACCGAGGAAGTGTTTGCCCAGGCCCACAAGCTCGTGGCCGTGGGCTGCTTTTGCATTGGCACCAACCAGGTGGATCTGAATGCGGCGCGCGAGCGTGGCATTGCGGTGTTCAATGCGCCGTACTCCAACACCCGCTCGGTGGCCGAGCTGGTGCTGGCGGAAGCCATCCTGCTGCTGCGCGGTATTCCCGAGAAGAACGCGGTGGCGCACCGGGGTGGCTGGCTCAAGTCGGCCGACAACGCGTATGAAATTCGGGGCAAGACCCTGGGCATCGTGGGTTACGGCTCCATCGGCACCCAGCTGTCGGTGCTGGCCGAGGCGATGGGCATGCACGTGGCCTTCTTTGATGTGGTCAACAAGCTGCCCCTGGGCAATGCCCGCCAGGTGCAGCACCTGCACGACCTGCTGGGCCAGAGCGACATCGTGAGCCTGCACGTGCCCGAGTTGCCGTCCACCGAGGGAATGATCGGCGCCGCCGAGATCGCGGCCATGAAGCCAGGCGGCATCCTCATCAACGCCGCGCGGGGCACGGTGGTGGATATTGAAGCGCTGGCCGCATCGCTCAAGGCCAAGAAGCTGCTGGGCGCCGCCATCGACGTGTTCCCGGTCGAGCCACGCACCAACAAGGACGAGTTCCAGTCCCCCCTGCGTGGCCTGGACAACGTGATCCTGACTCCCCACATCGGCGGCTCTACCATGGAGGCACAGGCCAACATCGGCCTCGAAGTGGCGGAAAAGTTGGTGAAATACAGCGACAACGGCACCAGCACCTCGTCGGTGAACTTTCCAGAGGTCGCGCTGCCCGCCCACCCCGGCAAGCACCGCCTGCTGCACATCCACCGCAACGTGCCGGGTGTGTTGTCCGAAATCAACCGCATCTTCTCGGACAACCAGATCAACATCTCGGCCCAGTACCTGCAGACCAACGAGAAGATCGGCTATGTGGTGATCGACATCGACGCCGCCTCGTCGGATCTGGCATTGGACAAGCTTGCGCAGGTCGGCGGAACCCTGCGCAGCCGTGTGCTGTTCTGAGCGCCAGAGTGGGGGCCGACGCGGGGAGGGCACCGTGGCATAAAATCACGCCCCCACCCCAGGTAGACCCCCATGAATGTTCCGATCGCGTTGGCGGCCTTGCAGACGCAGGCCGCCGAGCCTGCCCGTCTGCGAGAAATTCCCTATAACTACACCTCGTTCTCCGACCGGGAGATCGTGATCCGCCTGCTGGGGTCCTCATCCTGGGAGGTGCTGGACCAATTGCGCAAAGAGCGCCGCACCGGCCGCTCGGCCCGCATGCTGTATGAAGTGCTGGGCGATATCTGGGTCGTGCAGCGCAACCCTTACCTGCAGGACGACCTGCTGGACAACCCCAACCGCCGCAAGCTGCTGGTCGATGCCCTTCAGCACCGCCTGGGCGAGATCGAAAAGCGCCGCACCCCTGCCGATGACGCCGGACGCGACCGTCTGGTGGGTGAACTGGTCGTCGCTGCGCGCCGCGCAGTGGCCGAGTTCAATGCCACCTTCGAGCAGGCCGCGCAGCTGCGCCGCCAGATCCAGAAGACTCTGGGCCGCCTGACGGCCAAGGACAACATCAAGTTCGACGGCCTCTCCCGCGTGAGCCATGTGACCGATGCGACCGACTGGCGCGTCGAGTACCCGTTTGTGGTGCTGACCCCCGACACTGAGGTCGAGATGGCGGGCCTGGTCAAGGGCTGTATCGAGCTGGGCCTGACCATCATTCCCCGTGGGGGCGGCACCGGCTACACCGGCGGCGCCATTCCGTTGACGTGGAAGAGCGTGGTCATCAACACCGAAAAGCTTGAAGCCATGACCGAGGTGGAGATGCGCCGCCTGCCGGGCCTGGACCGCGAGGTGGGCACGGTGTGGACCGAGGCCGGCGTGGTGACCCAGCGCGTGGCCGATGCGGCCGAGCGCGCCGGTTTTGTGTTTGCGGTGGACCCGACCAGCGCCGAGGCCAGTTGCATCGGCGGCAATATCGCCATGAACGCGGGTGGCAAGAAGGCCGTGCTGTGGGGCACGGCGCTGGACAACCTGGCCAGCTGGCGCATGGTCACGCCCGACGCCCAGTGGCTCGAAGTGACGCGCTTGGACCACAACATGGGCAAGATCCATGACGTGGAGACGGCCACCTTCGAGCTGCAGTATTTCGAGGCCGATGGCAAGACGCCCGTGCGCACCGAGCGCCTGAGCATCCCGGGCAAGACTTTCCGCAAGGAAGGCCTGGGCAAGGACGTGACGGACAAGTTCCTCGCGGGCCTGCCCGGCATCCAGAAGGAAGGCTGCGACGGCCTGATCACCAGCGCGCGCTGGGTGGTGCACCGCATGCCCGAGCACACGCGCACCGTGTGCCTGGAGTTCTTCGGCAACGCCAAGGACGCCGTGCCCAGCATCGTCGAGATCAAGGACTTCATGTTCGCCGAGCAAAAGCGCAGTGGCGTGCTGCTGGCGGGCCTGGAACACCTGGATGACCGCTATCTGAAGGCCGTGGGCTACGCCACCAAAAGCAAGAAGGGCAACGGCGGCCTGCCCAAGATGGTGCTGATTGGCGACATCGCGGGCGACAACGCCGACGACGTGGCCCGCGTGACCAGCGAGGTCGTGCGCCTGGCCAACACCCGCAGCGGCGAAGGCTTTGTGGCCATCACGGCCGATGCGCGCAAGAAGTTCTGGGCGGACCGCAAGAAGACGGCGGCCATCAGCCGCCACACCAACGCCTTCAAGATCAACGAAGACGTGGTGATCCCGCTGCCGCGCATGGCCGAGTACACCGACGGCATCGAGCGCATCAACATCGAGCTGAGCCTGCGCAACAAGATCAAGCTGTGCGATGCGCTGACCGAGTTCTTCGAGCGCGGCAACCTGCCCCTGGGCAAGCATGACGCCGACGACGAAGTCCCATCGCCCGAGCTGCTGCAGGAGCGCGTAGCCCAGGCCATCGCCCTGGTGGAAGAGGTGCGCGCGCTGTGGCAAGGCTGGCTGCACGATGTGGAAACGCTGTTCCCCCAGCTGCAGGACCACACGCTGCGCGCCAGCTGGAAGACCCAGCTGCGGGCGCCGCTGCAAGGCATCTTCACCGGCGCGGCGTTCAAGCCCATCCTGGACGAGGCTGTGGCCATCCACAAGCGCGTGCTCAAGGGCCGGGTGTGGGTGGCGCTGCACATGCATGCGGGCGACGGCAATGTGCACACCAACCTGCCCGTCAACAGCGACGACTACGAGATGCTGCAGACCGCGCACGAGGCCGTGGCGCGCATCATGGTGCTGGCGCGCAGCCTGGACGGCGTGATCTCGGGCGAACACGGCATTGGCATCACCAAGCTGGAGTTTCTGACCGACGAAGAGCTGCGCCCCTTTGCCGAGTACAAGCGCAAGGTGGACCCGGAAGGTCGCTTCAACAAGGGTAAGTTGCTCCGAAATCAGGAGCTGTCAGCGCTTGATGGACAAGCGCTAGAGGCCAAAAGCGCTTCAAACGCTGCGTTGATGCACGCCGATTTGACGAATGCCTACACGCCGAGCTTCGGCCTGATGGGGCATGAGTCGCTGATCATGCAGCAGAGCGATATCGGTGCGATTGCCGACAGCGTGAAGGACTGCCTGCGCTGCGGCAAGTGCAAGCCCGTGTGCTCCACGCATGTGCCACGCGCCAACCTGCTCTACAGCCCGCGCAACAAGATCCTGGCCACCTCGCTGCTGGTCGAGGCCTTCCTGTACGAAGAGCAGACGCGCCGGGGTGTGAGCATCAAGCACTGGCAGGAGTTTGAAGACGTGGCCGACCACTGCACGGTGTGCCACAAGTGCGAAAGCCCCTGCCCGGTGAAGATCGACTTCGGCGACGTCACCATGAACATGCGCAACCTGCTGCGCAAGATGGGCAAGAAGACGTTCCGGCCTGGCAACGCGCTGGCGATGACCATGCTCAACGCCACCAACCCGGACACCATCAAGTTCATGCGTTCGGCCATGGTGGATGTGGGCTTCAAGGCTCAGCGCCTGGCCGTGGACCTGCTGCGCAAGGTGGGCCGCAAGCAAACGGCCAAGCCGCCTGCGACGGTGGGCACCGCTCCGATCAAGGAGCAGGTGATCCATTTCATCAACAAGAAGCTGCCGGGCGGCCTGCCCAAGAAGACGGCGCGCGCGCTGCTCGACATCGAGGACAAGGACTACGTGCCGATCATCCGCAACCCGCAGGCCACCACGGCCGAGACGGAGGCGGTGTTCTACTTCCCTGGCTGCGGGTCAGAGCGCTTGTTCTCGCAGGTCGGTTTGGCGACCCAGGCCATGCTGTGGCACGCGGGCGTGCAGACGGTGCTGCCGCCTGGGTACCTGTGCTGCGGTTACCCGCAGCGCGGTTCGGGCCAGTTCGACAAGGCGGAGAAGATGATCACGGACAACCGTGTGCTCTTCCACCGCGTGGCGAACACGCTCAACTACCTCGATATCAAGACCGTGGTGGTGAGTTGCGGCACCTGCTACGACCAGCTGCAGGGCTACGAGTTTGACAAGATCTTCCCGGGCAGCCGCATCATCGACATCCACGAGTACCTGCTGGAAAAGGGCATTCAGCTGCAAGGCAAGGGCGCCTACCTGTACCACGAGCCCTGCCACAACCCCATGAAGCTGCAGGACTCGATGAAGACCGTGAAGGCGCTGGTGGGCGAGCAGGTCTTGAAGAGTGAGCGTTGCTGCGGCGAATCGGGCACGCTGGGTGTGACCCGGCCCGACGTGTCCACGCAGGTGCGCTTCCGCAAGGAAGAAGAGATCAAAAAGGGCGAAGCCCAGCTGCGTGCCAGCGGTGCTGTCGGCGCGCAGGACAACGTGAAGATCCTCACCAGCTGCCCCAGTTGCCTGCAGGGCCTGAACCGCTACGAAGGCGATCTGAACAACGGCCTGCTCGAAGCCGACTACATCGTGGTCGAGATGGCGCGCGAGATTCTGGGCGAGAACTGGATGCCCGACTACGTACAGCGTGCCAACAACGGCGGCATCGAGCGGGTGCTGGTCTGATGGCCTGCCCCTTGTGCGCTGAAGACGGTGGCGCATTGGTGTGGCGTGGTGAGCGCCTGCGTGTCATCCGTGCGCAGGAGGCGGGGTTTCCTGCCTTCTATCGCGTGGTGTGGAATGCACATGTGGCCGAGTTCTCGGACCTGGCTGCCGTTGATCGTGTGCACTGCATGGAGGCAGTGGCCCTGGTGGAGCAGGCCCTGCGCCAGCACCTGTCGCCCACCAAGGTCAACATCGCGGCGCTGGGCAACATGGTGCCGCACCTGCACTGGCATGTGATTGCGCGGTTTGACTGGGACAGTCACTTTCCATCGCCCGTGTGGGCGGCGGTGCAGCGGCCCAGCCCGGCGGCGCAAGAGGCCGGCGTGCGGACCCTGCTGCCCGCGCTGGAGGCGCAGTTGCAATCGCGGCTGGCCCAGTTGCCTACCCGGTAACCCTGTTTGCGGTGTGCCCCAGAGCGGGTGGGACAATCGCAGAGGTCGTTTCTGACAACAGTTTTCTCACAGGTGAATCCATGGCAGGTTTGAAAGCGGGTGCGCCCACGCCGCAGGCAATCACGGTGCACGAGGCATCGCGGGTGCTCGAAGTAGGGTTCTCCGATGGCGCCACGTTCCGCATTCCGTTCGAGCTGATGCGTGTGTATTCACCGTCGGCCGAAGTGCAGGGCCACGGCCCAGGCCAGGAAGTGCTGCAGACGGGCAAGCGGGAGGTCACGCTGCTCAATCTGGAACCCGTGGGCAACTATGCGGTCAAGCCCACGTTTTCTGACGGGCATGACAGCGGCATCTTCACCTGGGACTACCTCTACGAACTGGGCGACAAGCAAGACGCGCTGTGGACCCAGTACACCGAGCGGCTGGCCGCTGCGGGGGCGGACCGCGATGCGCCGATGGCGCCTCAGGGTGGTGCCGGTGGCCATGCCTGTGGCAGTCATTGAGGCTGCGGGCCGAGTGTTTTTCTGGAGGAGCACAGAACTCGGCGGAAGCCCTTGTCTGTCAAGGTGCTATTGAAATAATAGCTGTTGGTGCAATATAGAAAGGCGCTGGCGGCTGATTTCTTTTCAATAGCGTTGTCCAAATTGCGACAGATGCCCCATTTCAGTGCGGGGTTGTCGCTGTACCTCTGGCGTTCACGCGCCTAGCATGAATCTTATGAGCACCACGCATTTCGGTTTTCAGTCGGTGGACGAGCAGGAAAAAGCACGCCGCGTGCGCGGCGTGTTCGACTCCGTGGCCTCCAAGTACGACGTGATGAACGACCTCATGTCGGCGGGCCTGCACCGTGCCTGGAAGGCCTACACCGTGATGGTGGCCAACCTCAGCGAAGGCAGCCAGGTGCTCGATATTGCAGGGGGCACGGGCGACCTGGCGCTGGCGTTCTCCGAGAAGGTGGGCGCCACCGGCCGTGTGGTGCACACCGACATCAACGAAGCCATGCTGCGCGTGGGGCGCGACCGCCTGATTGATGCGGGTGTGGTGTTGCCGACACTGGTCTGCGATGCCGAGAAGCTGCCGTTCCCCGACGCACATTTCGATGTGGTGAGCGTTGCTTTTGGCCTGCGCAACATGACGCACAAGGACCAGGCGATTGCCGAAATGTGCCGCGTGCTCAAGCCCGGCGGCAAGCTGCTGGTGCTGGAGTTTTCAAAGGTCGCAAAGCCACTCGAAAAGGTGTACGACTGGTATTCGTTCAAGGTGCTGCCCCAGTTGGGCAAGCTGGTGGCGGGCGACGACGCCAGCTACCGCTACCTGGCCGAGTCCATCCGCATGCACCCCGGGCAGGAAGAGCTCAAAAGCCTCATGCAAAAAAATGGCTTTGGGCATGTGGACTATCACAACATGACAGGGGGCATTGTGGCCTTGCATGTTGGAATCAAGTGCTGAGCGTTTCGCTCAGTCATTAACGGAGACGGAGAAGTCATGATGAAACTGTGGTCTGTGGTGTTGGTTGCGATGCTGGCGTTTGCGCACGCCGATGCCGACGCCCGGCGACTGGGCGGTGGTAAATCGACGGGGCAGCAATCGAGCAACGTTACGCAGCGTGAGTCGGCAGCGCCGGGTGCGCCCGCCCAGAATGCGACCAATGCGGCGGCTGCCAAGCCGCCTGCTGCGGGTGCAGCTCCGGCTGCGGCAGCGGCCAAGAAGCCTTGGGGCGCGATGCTGGGTGGCCTGGCCGCTGGCCTGGGCTTGGCCTGGCTGGCCAGCTCGTTGGGGCTGGGTGCAGGGTTTGCCAACATTCTGATGATTGCGTTGCTGGCAGTGGCCGCGTTTGCCATCTTCAAGATGGTGATGCGCGCACGCAGTGGCGGTGGCAACGGTGGCGCTGCTGCCGGTGGTGCGCCGTTCGCGTTCCAGGGCGCGGGTGCTGCCACGCCCGCCGCAGCGCAGGTGCCTCCGCAGTACAGCCCCAACAACGTGGGCAACGACGCCTCGGCGCGCCCCTGGGAGCGCAGCAGCATGGCGTTTGATGCCTCGCGCGCTGCACAAGGCGGTGCGGGTTCGGGCGCGGTGATCGGCTCGGGCCTGTCCGGGTCGCAGAACTGGGGGATTCCTGAAGGCTTCGATACCGAGGGCTTCCTGACTGCCGCCAAGCGCAACTTCGTCACCTTGCAAGCGGCCTGGGACCGTTCGGACATCGCCACCCTGCGCTCCATGATGACCGACAGCATGCTCGGCGAGATTCGCACCCAGCTCACGGAGCGCGAAGACCACCGTGGCATGCAGCCCAACCACACCGACGTGGTCATGATCGAAGCCCAGTTGCTGGGCATTGAAGACCTGGGCGACGGCTACATGGCCAGCGTCGAGTTCTCCGGCATGATCCGCGAGGAGCCCTCAGCCGGCCCGAGCCCCTTCCGCGAGGTCTGGAACATGACCAAGCCCAAGGCCGGCAGCAGCGGCTGGCTGGTGGCCGGCGTGCAGGCCCTGCAGTAATAAAGGAAATGCCCCGCTGTGGGGCTATCCCAGTTCAGGGAATAATCGGGGACTATGGCAACACCACAGTCCCCTTTTTCGTTTCTGGACGGCCTCTTTGAGCGTGTGGCCGCCGGCCCCCAACCCCCCCAGTGGCTCGTGCATGAGATGCAGCAGCGCATGGTGCTGTTCCTTAACCATGTACTGATGCAGGAAAAAGAGGCCATGGACCGCCTGGTGCGTCAGAAGGGCCGCATCGCCCGCGTGCAGTGGCGTGCGTATTCGATGGCCCTGGTCATCACGCCCGCTGGGCTGTTCAACCTGGCGCACGAAACTGCCGCGCCCGATCTGCAGCTTCACGTCACCGAGACCTCTCCCTTTGCGCTGGCCCAGACGGCCCTGCGGGGTGACAAGCCCGCCATCCGTATTGAGGGCGATGTGCAACTGGCCGCCGAAATCAACTGGCTGGTCGATCACGTGCGCTGGGATGTTGAGGAGGACCTGGCGCGTGTGATCGGTGACGCTCCCGCCCACACTGTGGCGCAGGTGGCGAGCCGCGCTGCGCAGGCGCTGCGCCAGTTCGTGGGCACGCGCGTTGCACCAACGTCGTCAGCCGTCGCGCCCATGCCATCCGGACCCTCCACGCCTTCCGCGCCCAACAGCGGTTCCGACCGGGCTGGCGCATGAAGCAGTTCCTGAGGGGCGGCGCCATCCTGTGGGTGGTGTTCCGGTACGGCCTGGACGCCATGGTGCTGGACAGTTTCCAGAAGCCCTGGCTGCGATCGGTATCGCGCGTCCTGTCGTTCGGACGCAACCTGGATGCACCGCGCGGCCAGCGGCTGCGCTTGGCGCTGGAGCGCCTGGGCCCCATCTTCGTCAAGTTTGGTCAGGTGCTTTCGACACGCCGCGACCTGCTGCCGCCCGATGTGGCCGACGAGCTGGCCCGGCTGCAGGACCGCGTGCCGCCCTTCGACCCGGAGATCGCCATCGCCACGATCGAGCGGGCATTCCGGCGGCCGGTGGATGAGGTTTTCACGTTCTTTGACCGCGTGCCGGTGGCCAGTGCCTCCATTGCGCAGGTGCATTTCGCCACGCTGCGGGACCGCCATGGCATCGAGCGCGAGGTGGCGGTCAAGGTGCTGCGCCCGGGCATGTTGCCCGTGATCGAGAAAGACCTGAGTCTCATGCGCATGATGGCCGGGTGGGTGGAGAGCCTGTCGGCCGACGGCAAGCGCCTCAAGCCCCGCGAGGTGGTGGCCGAGTTCGACAACTACCTGCACGACGAACTGGATCTGGTGCGGGAGGCCGCCAACGCCGCGCAGCTGCGCCGCAACATGCAGGGGCTGGACCTGGTGCTGATCCCTGAGATTTTCTGGGACTTCTGCCACCCCGAGGTCATGGTGATGCAGCGCATGAACGGTGTGCCCATCAGCCAGATCGAGCGCCTACGGGAAGCCGGGGTGGACATCCCCAAACTCGCGCGCGACGGCGTCACCATCTTCTTTACCCAGGTGTTCCGTGACGGCTTCTTTCATGCCGACATGCACCCCGGCAACATCCAGGTGAGCCTGGATCCGGCCACCTTTGGGCGCTATATCTCGCTGGATTTCGGCATCGTGGGCACGCTCACCGAGTCTGACAAGGAGTACCTGGCGCAGAATTTCGTGGCGTTCTTCCGGCGCGACTACAAGCGCGTGGCGGAGCTGCACATCGAAAGTGGCTGGGTGCCGCCCGAGACGCGGGTGAACGACCTCGAATCGGCCATCCGCGCCGTGTGCGAGCCGTACTTTGATCGCCCGCTCAAGGAGATCTCATTGGGCATGGTGCTGATGCGCCTGTTCCAGACCTCGCGCCGCTTCCACGTCGAGATTCAGCCCCAGCTGGTGCTGCTGCAAAAGACACTGCTCAATATCGAAGGCCTGGGCCGCGAGCTGGACCCGGAGCTGGACCTGTGGAGCACCGCCAAGCCCTTCCTGGAAAAGTGGATGCTGGAGCAGATGGGGCCGCAGCGCCTGTGGCGGGAGCTGCGGGCCGAGGCGCCCCACTATGCCAAGCTGATTCCCGAACTGCCGCGCCTGCTGCACGACGCCTTGCGGCAGCGCCCGGCTGACCAGCAGCAAGCCTTGCGCGAACTGCTGGAAGTCCAGCACCGTACCAACCGGCTGCTCCAGTCCATCATTTATGGCGGCGTCGGTTTTGTGCTGGGCCTTCTGGCGATGCAGTTGTTTGTGCGGATGCGGATTTTCTGAAACGGTGCGAACGGCACGAAAGTTGCCTTCATAATCCGCTGCAACTTTTGTTACGAATTTTGTAGCAAAGTGGTCACCCCTGGATCTGCAGGGGCCTCGGCGTGTCGGCCCACGGCACGCCGGGCGCACACCTGCTTTTTGTAACCTTCCTTGGAGTTTCGGAGCGGCGCCATGCTGATCACATTCATCGTTCTGTACCTGCTGGTCTCGATTGGTATCGGCCTGTATGCCGCCACGCGCGTGCACAACACGGCCGACTATGCGGTGGCGGGCCGCAGCCTGCCCCTGGCTGTGGTGATAGCCACGACCTTTGCGACCTGGTTTGGATCGGAAACCGTTCTCGGCGTGTCAGCCCGGTTTGTGGATGGTGGGCTGGGTGCGGTGGTGGAGGACCCATTTGGCGCCTCCATGTGCCTGGTTCTTGTGGGGCTGTTTTTTGCCTACAAGCTTTATAAGAAGAACCTCATCACCCTGGGTGACTACTACCGCCAGCGTTACGGGCGTGTGATCGAAGTGGCTTGTTCAGCCATCATCATGTTCAGCTACCTGGGATGGGTGGCTGCGCAGATCACGGCTCTGGGGCTGGTGTTCAACCTGCTGACGCAGGGGTATGTGTCCGTCACCATGGGCATGGTCATCGGTACGGTCATCGTTCTGGTCTACACCCTGTATGGCGGCATGTGGTCGGTGGCCATGACCGACTTTGTCCAGATGATTGTGATCGCCGTGGGGCTGCTGGCCATCGCCTGGTACGCGGCGGACCTGGCCGGGGGTGCGGGCAAGGTTGTGGAATATGCCGCGCGTGAAGGCAAGTTCCAGTTCTTTCCCACGGGTGGGCTCAAGGAGTGGACCTTTTTCTTTGCCGCCGCGATCACGATGATGCTGGGCTCCATACCCCAGCAGGATGTTTTTCAGCGCGTGATGTCGTCCAACAGCGCCGAGACAGCGCGCACCGGCCCGGTCATCGGAGGGGTGCTGTACCTGCTGTTTGCCTTCATCCCCATGTTTGTCGTTACGGCCGCCGTGTTGGTCATGCCCGAAACCGCCCAGGCGCTGCTCAAGGACGATCCCCAGAAAGTGCTGCCCACGCTGGTGATGGAACGCATGCCGCTGATTCTTCAGATCGCCTTCTTTGGCGCGCTGCTCTCGGCCATCATGTCCACCGCATCGGCCACGTTGCTCGCGCCGTCCACCACTTTTGTGGAGAACATCCTGCACAACCTGCGGCCTGGCATGACCGATGCCCAGACACTGAAGGCCATGCGCATTTCGGTGCTCGTGTTTACCGCCTGCGTGCTCACTTACGCGATCACCATGCAGGGCACATCGATCTATGAACTGGTGTCGGGCGCTTACCAGGTACCGCTGGTGGGGGCTTTTGTCCCCCTGGTGTTCGGCCTGTACTGGAAGCGCGCGACCACCCAGGGCGCCATCCTGGCGGTGGCCATGGGCCTGGGTGTGTGGCTGCTGTTTGTGGCCAGCCCCATGCTGTCCGAAGCGTTCCCGCAGCAACTGGCTGGGGTGCTGGCGGCGTTGGTCGGCATGATCGGGGGCTCGCTGGCACCGCAGTGGATCGACGACCACAAAGGCCACGTCACCCACTACGAGGGCAGCGCCAGCTGATTGCATCGCCCCATGCACAGTGCGTGGGGCTTGAGGATGGGCATGCCGCCTATAATTGAGGGTTTTGCACTTTCCCTCAACACACTGACATGCCTATTTACGCCTACAAATGCGGCTCCTGCGGCCATGCCAAGGATGTGCTGCAAAAAATCTCTGATGCGCCCCTCACGGTGTGCCCCGCCTGCGGCGCGGAAGCATTTTCCAAGCAGGTCACAGCGGCCGGCTTCCAGCTCAAGGGCTCGGGCTGGTATGTGACCGATTTTCGCGGTGGCAGCGGTGGCAGTTCTGCCCCCGCGACGGACAGCAAGACAGAACCGAAAACCGAGGCCGCGGCGCCGGCAAGTTCTGTTGATGCTCCTAAAAAAGAAGCATCTGGTGCAGCAGCATCAAGTGCTGGTGGCAGTTCTACCACTTCCACCTCCTCTGCGAGCTGAGTGACCCTCATGGCTGCCTTGCGCAAGTGGCTGTTGACCGGCCTTCTGGTGATCGTGCCAGGGGTTATCACGGCCTGGGTGCTCAACTGGATCGTGAGCACGCTGGATCAGACCCTGCAAATCCTGCCCGTTGCATGGCATCCCGACAAGCTGCTGGGCTTTCACGTCCCGGGCTTTGGCGTGGTTCTCACGCTGCTGATCCTGTTGGTGGTCGGTGCCGTCGCCAGCAACTTCGCGGGCCGCAAGCTCGTGCAGTGGGGCGATGCGGTGGTGCACCGCATCCCGGTGGTGCGTTCGATCTATTCCAGCGTCAAGCAGGTGTCCGACACGCTTTTTTCAGAAAGCGGCAATGCCTTTCGCAAGGCCGTGCTGGTGCAGTGGCCGCGCGAGGGCGTCTGGACCGTGGCCTTCGTCACTGGCGCGCCCAATGGCGAGGTGGCGGCATACCTGCGCGATGAATTCGTGAGCGTGTATGTGCCCACCACGCCTAACCCCACTGGCGGGTATTTTGTGATGCTGCGCAAGAGCGACTGCGTCGAGCTCGACATGAGCGTGGACGCCGCCCTCAAATACATTGTTTCGATGGGCGTGGTCGCTCCGGCTGACCCCACGCTTGTTTCCCACAGTAAGTAAATCCCTTTAACGCGCCCCTTGGGCGCCGGAAGTTTCTGCCATGGCCATGCGTTCCCACTATTGCGGTCTTGTGACCGAAGCCCTGATGGGCCAAACCGTTACCCTGTCTGGCTGGGTGAACCGTCGTCGTGACCATGGCGGCGTGATCTTCATCGACCTGCGCGACCGCGAAGGCTACGTGCAGGTGGTGTGCGACCCCGACCGTGCCGAGATGTTCAAGACCGCCGAAGACGTGCGCAACGAGTTCTGCGTGCAGGTGGTGGGCCTGGTGCGCCCCCGCCCTGACGGCACGACCAACGACAAGCTCAAGAGCGGCCAGATCGAAGTGTTGTGCCACGAGCTGAAGGTGCTGAACCCCTCCGTCACGCCTCCGTTCCAGATGGACGACGAGAACCTGTCGGAAACCACGCGCCTCACGCACCGTGTGATGGACCTGCGCCGCCCGCACATGCAGCGCAACATGATGCTGCGCTACAAGACCTCCATCCAGGTGCGCAACTTCCTGGACAAGGAAGGCTTCATCGACATCGAAACGCCCATGCTGGGCAAAAGCACGCCCGAAGGCGCGCGCGACTACCTGGTGCCCAGCCGCGTGCACGACGGCCAGTTCTTCGCGCTGCCCCAGTCGCCCCAGCTCTACAAGCAGATGCTGATGGTGGCTGGCTACGACCGCTACTACCAGATCACCAAGTGCTTCCGCGACGAAGACCTGCGCGCCGACCGCCAGCCCGAATTCACGCAGATCGACTGCGAGACGTCGTTCCTGGGCGAAGAAGAAATCCGTGCGATCTTCCAGCGCATGATCACCGAGGTGTTCCAGCAGCAACTGGGCGTGGACCTGGGCGAATTCCCGATCATGACTTACCAGGAAGCGGCTTTCCGCTTTGGCTCGGACAAGCCCGACCTGCGCGTGAAGCTCGAATTCACCGAGCTGACCGAAGTGATGAAGGACGTGGACTTCAAGGTCTTCTCTGCTCCCGCCACCACCAAGGGCGGCCGTGTGGTTGCCCTGCGCGTGCCCGGCGGCGCACAGATCTCGCGCGGTGAGATCGATGCCTACACCGAGTTCGTGAAGATCTACGGTGCCAAGGGCCTGGCCTGGATCAAGGTCAACGAAGTGGCCCAGGGCCGCGAAGGGCTGCAGTCGCCCATCGTGAAGAACCTGCATGACGCGGCCATCGCTGAAATCCTCAAGCGCACGGATGCGCAGGACGGTGACTTGCTGTTCTTCGGTGCCGACAAGGAAAAGATCGTCAACGATTCCATCGGCGCGCTGCGACTGAAGATCGGCCACAGCGAGTTCGGCAAGAAGAGCGGTCTCTTTGAAAACCGCTGGGCGCCGCTGTGGGTGGTGGACTTTCCCATGTTCGAGCACGACGAGGAAGAAGACCGTTGGACGGCCGTGCACCACCCCTTCACCAGCCCCAAGGACGGCCACGAAGAGTTCATGGCCACTGATCCCGGCAAGTGCATCGCCAAGGCCTACGACATGGTGCTCAACGGCTGGGAGCTGGGCGGTGGTTCGGTGCGTATCCACCGCGCCGATGTGCAAAAGAAGGTGTTCGATGCGCTCAAGATCACACCCGAAGACGCCCAGGCCAAGTTCGGCTACCTGCTGGATGCCCTGCAGTACGGCGCGCCCCCACACGGTGGCCTGGCCTTCGGTCTGGACCGCCTTATCACGCTGATGACCGGTGCGGAATCGATCCGTGACGTGATCGCTTTCCCCAAGACCCAGCGCGCCCAGGACCTGCTCACGCAGGCGCCTTCGCCCGTGGACGAAAAGCAGTTGCGCGAGCTGCACATCCGCCTGCGTAACATCGACGCTGTCAAGGCAGCCTGATCCGGGGCTTTCCCCGAACCCGGCGCGGATCCACTCTCGTGGCATCGCACGACAAAGCGGCAAGGGCTTGGCAGCCTGCGCCGCTTTTTTCTTGGCCAGCCCGCGCCCTCGGCGATGTGGCTCTGGCACTGAAAGGACACTTTCCATGCGTTCAATGACGACCCGGGCTTTGTGGATGGGCGCCGTGCTACTGGCCCTGGCAGGTTGCGGTGAAAAGAAGACCGAACTGGGCCAGGGCGGTTCCGTGGTCACTGGCTCGGCAGGGCCGGCGGGGACCAGCAACGCTGCGCGCGAACTGGTGCGCTGCGAGGCGCCCGTGGCCACGCTGGCGCTGGCAGAAAACCCCAGCGGCTACACCATGGGTTCGGGCTACAGCCTCCCGCCATCCCCCGTGCCCCTGGTCAAGCTGCTGGCCCAGCAAAGTGGCTGCTTTCGTGTGGTGGACCGGTCGGCCGGGCTGCGCGGAACCATCCAGGAGCAGGACCTCAAGGACTCCGGCGTGCTGCGCAAGAACAACTCCACCGTGGCAAAGGGCAAGGGCTATGAGGCGCAGTACACGCTCACACCCAGCCTCACGTTCAGTGAGCAGGACGCGGGACGGGGCCTGGCGGGCGTGATTGCCATGATTCCGGTGCTGCGCGACATCGCGGGCCTGGCCGGCATGGTGGAGCAGGTCAAATTCAAGGAGGCGCAAACGGCACTGCTGCTGTCAGACAACGAAACCACCGAGCAGGTTGCCGCCGCCACCGGGTCTGCACGCACCACTGACCTGGGCGTGGGCGGGCTCGTGTTCGGCAAGCTCGGGGGCGCAGCGGGTGCGGGCTGGAGCAATACCAACGAGGGCAAGGTCATTGCCGCGGCCTTCCTGGACGCACACAACCAGTTGGTGGTGCAGGTCAGGGCGCTGCAGGCCAAGGAGCTGCCGCCGCCCGTTCCCACCACTTCAGCCCCGCGTTCCAAGGCCGGGTAGAGAGGGAAGGTGTCGCCCATGGTGCCGACAGCGCAGCACAGGCCCTACAAGCTTCCAGAGTCGGTGTTGGTGGTCATCCACACGCCCGCCCTGGAGGTGCTGCTGATCCGCCGCACGGGCGGTGATGGGCACTGGCAATCTGTCACCGGGAGCAAAGACCGCCTTGATGAGTCGTTTGACGAAACCGCCCGCCGCGAAGTGGCCGAGGAAACCGGCATTGACGCGCGGGCGCCCGGCTGCCTGCTGACCGACTGGGCCTTGGAGAACGTCTACGACATCTGGCCGCAATGGCTGCACCGATATGCACCGGGGGTGGTGCGCAATCGCGAGCGGGTGTTTGGCTTGTGCGTGCCAGCAGCTACGCCCGTGGTGCTGAGTCCTCGTGAACACGATGCTTTCGAATGGTTGCCGTGGCAGCGCGCGGCCGAGCGCTGCTTCTCGGCCTCCAATGCCGAGGCCTGCTTACTGCTTCCTCGTTTTGTGTAGGCAGACGTTGGTGCGCGCCCCGCACTGCGCGCGGCGGCGCCGGCAGCTCACCTGCGCTGGGCGAGGATGCGGATCAGGTGGTCTGCGAAGCCCTCCGCTGCAGGCGAGGTGGCCCGCCGTGCGGGGCTATAGAGGCACACGTAGCGCATGACTTCGGGTGACAGGATGCGGCGGCGCACCAGTCCGAGTGGCTTGGCCAGTGCGCCCACATAGTCGGGCGCCAGCGTAGCGGCCACATCGGCGGCAGCCAGGCCCATGGCGGTGGAGATGTTGTCCACGATCTCTACGGGGGTCACGCGCTGCTCGCTGGGCAGCCCGGTGTGCATCTGCGCCACGCTGCGTTCGTGATCCCGCCCGGCAGCCACCAGCGGGTAGGCGTGCAGCTGCTCCCAGGTCACGTTGCGTTTGTGGGCCAGGGGATGGGTGGGCGCACACCACAGCACCCAGGGGCTCTCGAAGAGCTGGGTACGCACGATGTCATCGCCACAGGCGCGATCCGGACCCAGGGCCAGATCGGCGTCGCCGCTGGCGACTGCATCGACGAGTTTTTCCACCGGCACGTCGCGAATGCGGATGTGCACCTTGGGCCTGGTTTGTGTATAGGCCTTGATGGCTTTGGGCAGGATCACGCTGGCGACGACCAGTGGTGCTGCGATTCGCACGATGCCCGCTGCGCGGTTGCGGACATCGCTGGCGGCCGACTGCGCTATGCGCAGGTGCTTGAGCACCGACTCTGCCGAGGCCAGAAACTCCCGCCCCGCGCTGGTGATGTCAACCCTGCGCGTGCTGCGCTCAAACAGTTTGAAGCCGAGCGCGTCTTCCAACTCGCTCACGAGTTGGCTTACTGCAGACGGTGTAAGGGCCAAACGCTCTGCGGTGGCCGCGAAGCTGCGCAGTTCTGCCACGTTGACAAAGGCTTCGAGCTGGCGTGGCGTGAAATGAGGCAGAGACATGGCTGGAGCGATGGAATCGCTGGGATTCATGCCATTCATTAGAACATCTTCACAATCCGTCATAAAGCATTGATTATGGTCAAGGAAGGCGCTGCAGATACTTCGCGACGGATCGGGCAAGGTTGCCCGGCTCTGTTGTCTGACTGGAGAACTCCCTTGAGCAATGACATGCTGAATGTCGCCGGCATCGCGGTGTCGCCCCACCACTACATCGACGGCCAGCGCGTTGCGTCCGAGATGCGGTTCGATCTGCACTCGCCCATCGACCAGGCGCTGCTGGGCTCCATCAGCGAAGGATCGCCTGCCCATGTGGACGCAGCTGTCACCGCGGCGGCGCGCGCCTTCCCTGCCTGGAGCGCGCTCACGGCGGCGGAGCGCAAACCCTACCTGGATCGTTTCGCCGCCGAGATTGGAAAACGCGCCGAGGCCTTCTGCACGCTCGAATCCAACGACGCTGGCGTGCTGCTCTCGCGCATGAAGCATGGCGTGGTGCCGCGCGCCGTGCTCAACATCAGCTGGTTCGCCGAGCATGCGCTCACGCTGCAAGACCGGCCCATCGAGACGGATCAGGCCACCCACCTCGTGCGCCACGATCCGGCCGGTGTGGTGGCCATCATCACGCCCTGGAATGCGCCGCTGATGTTGGCCACCTGGAAGCTAGGACCGGCCCTGGCCGCGGGCAACTGCGTCATCGTCAAGCCGCCGGAATGGGCACCGCTGACCAGCAGTCTGCTGGCCGACTGTGCGCACGCCGCCGGCCTGCCGCCTGGGGTTTTCAACATCGTGCAGGGCGCGGGCGCCAGCACCGGCGCGCGCCTGGTCAGCGACCCGCGCCTGGCGCGCATCTCGTTCACCGGCTCGGTGCCCACGGCCAAGTGGATTGCCCAGTCCGCCGGCGCCAACCTCGTGCCCTGCAGCCTGGAGCTGGGAGGCAAGTCGGCCTTCATCGTGCTGGAAGACGCCGACATCGACAACGCCGCCGCCACCGGCGCACTGATGTACCGCAACGCTGGCCAGGTGTGCCTGGCGGGCACGCGCTTCCTGGTGCACCGCAAGGTGCACGACGCCTTCGTGGCCGCCCTGCGCGGCTACGTGGAAAAGCTCACCGTGGGCGACCCGCGCGAGGAGGCCACCGAGGTCGGCCCCATCATCCACCCGCGCCAGGTCGAGCGCGTGCACGGTTTTGTGCAGCGCGCCGTGGCCGATGGCGCCACGCTGCTCTGGGGTGGCGCGCACCATTCCTTCGGTGCGCAGTATTACCAGCCCACGCTGCTGGCTGGGGTGCGCCAGGACAGCGAGATCGTGCAGAACGAGGTCTTCGGACCTGTACTCACCCTGCAGGTCTTTGACAGCGACGAAGACGCTATCGCCCTGGCCAACGGCACGGACTACGGCCTGGGTGGCGTCTGCTACGGCGAGGTGGAGCATGCGAGCGCCGTGGCGCAGCAGGTGCGCACCGGCTTCATCTGGGTCAACAGCTTTGGCATCCGCGATCTGGCTGCGCCGTTTGGCGGCATCAAGCGCAGCGGTGTGGGCCGCGAGGGCGGGGACTGGAGCTTCGAGTTCTTCTGCGATGTCAAGGATGTGGTGCTGCCCAAAAAGCCGTTCCGCGCAAGTTTCAGCCACCGCTGACCCCACCCCAATCACATGCAGGAGAACACCACCATGGGAAGCATTGTTGGCGCAGCCATCGTCTCGCACCATCCCGGCCTGATGCAATGCGAAGAGTTTCGCGTGCTGCAGGGCGCGGGGGCCGACTCGGACCTTATCCCCGGCTATGCCCGGCTGCGCGCCAAGCTCGCCGAAGCCCGGCCTGACGTGGTCGTCATCTTCGATTCACACTGGTTCACCACGGGCTACCACCTGGTGGATGGGGCCTCACGCTATCAGGGCAACTACATCTCGGATGAGATGCCCTGGTATCTGCACGGCGTGCCCTACAACTACCGGGGCCATCCAGGATTGGCGCTGGAGATCGAGGCCGTCTCGCGCGAACTGGGGGGCTACAACCGCGTCATCAACCATCCCGAACTGGGCCGACAGTACGCCACCATCAACCTGGTCAAGCACCTGCGGTTGGAGCACAGCGACACGCCGGTTGTCACCGTGAGTTCATGCCAGAACTGCGACTGGACGCATTTCGTGAAATCGGGAGAGGCCATTGGCGAGGCCGTGCGCCGCAGCAACCTGCGTGTGGCGCTGCTTGCCTCCGGGGCGCTCAGCCACAAGTTCAACCCCATCGACTGGAAGCCCAACCACCCGCGTATCTTCCATGAGAGCAATGTCTCGCGCCCAGAGAACATCGCGAGTGACAAGGGTGCGATCGAGCTGCTGCAGCAGGGCCGCCACGGCACTGTGCTCGACCGTTGGCAAGACGAATACCGAAAGCTCCCCTGGGAGGCCTTTGGCGCCCACTACCTGCAGATGGTGGGTGCCATGGGGGGCGCGGACTGCCGCGCGCGGGGTGAGACGCTGTCCGCTTACGAGAACGCGCGCGGCACCGGCAATGTGCATATGTGGTTCGATATGCAAGAGGTAGCGGCATGAATTTCGAATTCCCGCTCAAAGAACTGCCCGCCGTGATGCGTGGACCGCGCATGGAGCGCCGCCGCGTTCTGGTGGGTGGCAGTGCCTGCTGGGGCAGCATCGTGGAAGAGGGCGCACAACAAGGGCAATTGCGCCTGGACGATGGTCGCGTGGTGGACTTGGCGACCGTGCAGCACCTGCCACCGGTGTCGCCCAGCAAGATCATCGCCGTGCACATCTCGTACAGATCGCGCAGCTTCGAGACGCGCAACCAACCCAGGCCGACCGAGACGCCTACCTATTTCACCAAGCCGCCCACTTCAGTCAACGGCCATGGCTGCGAGATCCACAAGCCCGCTGACAGCCTGTACCTCAACTACGAAGGCGAATACGCCGTTGTCATTGGCAAGACCTGCCGCAACGTGTTGCCCGAGGAAGCCTGGGACTACATCGAAGGCTTTTGCCCTGCCCTGGACATGGGCCTGCAGAATTACCGCGACACCGACCAGGGCAGCATGCTGCGTGTCAAAGGCGCGGACACGCTGCTGCCCATCGGCCCCGGCATTGTGCGCGGCGTGAACATTTTCGAACAGACGCTGCGCACCTATCGCAACGGTCTGGTGGTGCAGGAGGCGCACATCGGCGACGAGACCATCTGGGGCCCGCACTACGTGGTGGCCGATATCGCACGCCACATCACCTTGGTGCCGGGCGACGTGATCCTGATGGGGACGCCGTGCCATTCGCGCTCGGTAGACCCGGGCGACCTGGTGGAGTGCGAGATCACAGGCCTGGGGCGCCTGGCCGGCACGGTGGTTGTCATCCCGGCGCCGCGCGCGTCTGCCCTGGGCGTAGGGCACCAGCCCACCGACAGCCCCGAAGTGCGGCGCGTCGCCTTTGGATTTGACGAACGGGTGCCCGACCCCTTGAAAGCCAACTACCGGCAGGCGGCAAGAGGACGGACCCCATCGCCCTAGTGCTCCGCCTTTGCTTTTGCTTCCCCCGTGATCACGCCACAACAACCTGGAGACAAACCATGAAACCTTCCTTTTCCGCTTCGCGCCGCAGTGTTTTGCAATTTGCGCTGGCGGGCGCAGCTGGGTCTTTGCCGCTGATGGGCCGTGCGCAGTCCATCGACACCGTCAAGATACTGGCCGGTTTTGCCGCTGGCGGCACGGTAGACACCCTGGCCCGCCGTGTGGCCACCCAGCTGGCACCGGCCTACGCCAAGTCGGCTGTGGTGGAGAACAAGACCGGGGCAGGCGGGCAGATCGCCATTGCGACCCTCAAGGCAGCTCCGGCAGACGGTGCCACCCTCCTGGTCACCCCCATGTCCATGTTGGGCATCTACCCCCACACCTACAAAAAGCTGCCCTACGACCCGGCGGTCGATGTCACTCCCGTCTCGCTGGGCGTGGTGTTCGACATGGGGTTTGCCGTGGGGCCACAGGTGCCAGCGTCGGTGAAGACCGTGCCGGAGTTCCTGGAGTGGTGCAAGGCCAACTCGAACGGCGCAAATTTTGGCTCTCCTGCGCCAGGCTCGGTCCCTCACTTCGTGGGTGAACTCATCGCCCGCGCCGGCAAGGTGGACATGAGGCACGTGGGCTTTCGCGGATCGCAGCCTGCCATTCTGGATTTGATGGGCGGCCAGATCGCCGCTGTGTCGGCGCCTGTGGGCGAGTTCTTGCCCCACCTAGCGGGCGGCAAGGTGCGTCTGTTGGCCACTTCGGGTGCCACACGCAACAAGTTCGTGCCCGGTGTGAGCACGCTGGTGGAGCAGGGCTTCAAGGACATGGTCTACGGCGAGTGGTTTGGTTTCTTCCTGCCGGGCAAGGCACCTGCGGATCTGGTGCAGAAGGCCCACACCGCCATTCGTGCCGCGCTGGCCGACAAGGAGGTGATCGCCGGGCTGGCTGCCATGGGGCTGGAGGCCCGTTCGTCCACGCCTGCCGAGCTGGCGGCGCTGCTCAAGTCCGATGGCGAGAAGTGGGGCCCCATCGTGAAGGCCATTGGCTTCACCGCTGAGTCTTGAATACACCCCTGAGTCGCTTCGCGCCTTCCCCCTCAAGGGGGACGCCGCCAGCGCGGCGGGGCGGCCCTTGCGCGGCGGCCGCTGGCCTTGGTCGCGCCGGTCTTCGTGCGGTTGCCACCGTGCACAACCCTGAAGAGAGAACAACAGATGTTTGACGACGCAGTGATCCAGCAACTGGCCCGTGAACTGCACCAGGCCGAGAAGACCCGCGTGCAGGTAGAGCATTTCTCCAGGCGCTACCCCGGTATTACGGTGCAGGACGGCTATGCCATCTCGCGGGCCTGGGTGGCGATGAAGATCGCCGAGGGGCGCACGGTGCGCGGCCACAAGATCGGGCTGACCTCGCGCGCCATGCAGGTCGCCAGCCAGATCACCGAACCTGACTTCGGCACATTGCTGGACGACATGTTTTTTGCCGAAGGTGGCGACATACCCCTGCAGCGCTTTATCCTGCCGCGCGTGGAGGTGGAGCTGGCCTTCGTGCTCAACAAGCCGCTGCGTGGAGAACCTGGGCGCCCTCCGCTAAACATCTTCGACGTGCTGGCCGCCACCGAGTACGTGGTGCCTGCCATCGAGATCATCGACGCGCGCATCGAACAGCACGACCGCCACACGGGTGTGATGCGCAAGGTGTTCGACACCATCTCCGACAACGCCGCCAACGCCGGCATCATCACCGGCGGACGCCCGGTGCGCCCCGATGCGGTGGACCTGCGCTGGTGTGGCGCACTGCTCTACAAGAACGGCGTGATCGAAGAGTCCGGGCTGGCGGCTGCCGTGCTCAACCACCCGGCTACGGGCGTGGCGTGGTTGGTCAACAAGCTCGCCCCGTATGGAGAAGGCCTGGCGGCGGGGGAGGTGGTGCTGGGTGGCTCCTTCACGCGCCCCGTGGCCGCCGCAGCGGGCGACACCTTCCATGCGGACTACGGGCCGCTGGGCAATATCGCTTTTCGCTTTGTCTGAGGGGCAGGTCATGCACACTCCGGTGAATACCTTCAAGGCAGCGCTGGCCGCGCGCAGGCCGCAGATTGGCCTGTGGTTCGGCCTTGCCAACGGCTATGCGGCGGAGCTGGTGGCGGGTGCCGGTTTTGACTGGTTGCTGCTCGATGGCGAACATGCCCCCAACGATGTGCCGCTCATGCTCGCGCAACTGCAAGGTGTTGCCAGCGCGCGCGCCATGCTGGGCACCGGGCCCCACCCGGTGGCGCGCGTGCCCGTGGGCGACACGGCGTTGATCAAGCAGTACCTGGACATTGGTGCGCAGACGCTGCTGGTGCCCATGGTGGATACCCCCGAACAGGCCGCGCAACTGGTGCGCGCCATGCGCTACCCGCAAGACGACGGGCAAGGCGGCATCCGTGGCCTGGGTGCAGGCCTGGCGCGTGCTTCGCAGTGGATGCGCTACCCGGGCTACCTCACGGAGGCCAATGCCCAGGTCTGTCTGCTGGTGCAGGCCGAGAGCACGCTGGCCATTCAGAACCTGGATGCGATCGCCGCCACGCCGGGGGTGGATGGCGTCTTCTTTGGCCCGGCGGATCTGTCAGCCAGCATGGGTCACGTAGGCAACCCTGGGCACCCCGATGTCCAGGCCGTGATCGAAGACGGAATACGCCGCGTGCTGGGAGCCGGCAAGGCCCCGGGCATTCTGATGGCCGACGAGACGCTGGCACGCCGCTATCTGGAGCTGGGCGCCGTCTTCGTCGCTGTGGGGGTGGACACCAGCGTTCTGGTGGCGGCCATGCGGGACCTAGCGGCACGCTACGGCAGGCCGGTGAGCCTGGCTCCCTCCCGCAATGCACGATCGGTGGCCGTGTACTGATTCTGGCAGGCGCAGGGCCAGCGACCGGGGGCCTACCCTGGTGGCCGCAGCCGAAGCTTGTCCGCTGGATTGTCTGGCGCAGCGCTGGCAGCGCTGGCAGGAGCCCTGGGATCGTCGCCCAGCGGCGGCCGGGCCGCTGAAGCTGGCTCGGCGGCGTTGCGCGAGCGGATGGCCACGCCCCCTGGGTGCCGCTCGCTGTCCTGCCCCAGGATAGCCCGTGCCGGGGTGGAGCCCACGCGGGCGCGCAGCGTGTCAATGGCCTCCTGCAATGGCTCGGGCGAGGCCATGCGTGCCCGGTGACGCAGCAGCACCTGCTGGGACATGTCCACCAGCTTGGAGTTGAGCGTTCGCTCGGCCTCTGCCAGCAGATGATGGACGGCACCGGTCGGGTCTCCGTGCAGGCTTTGCGCGATGGCGGCCTCGGCGGTTTTGTTGATGTGGACCAGGCATTCGCGCACCAGGTCGCCATACGGCGTGTGCAGGTTGCAGGCATTGGCCAGAAGCTCGGTCAGGCCGCGCGTGTTGGCATAGCGCATGCCCAGCGCACGCACCCAGCCTTCGCCGTCGGCCAGATCAATCGACGTGACGGCCAGCACCGCCAGCAGGCTGCCCAGGTTGCAAGCGGCCTCGAAATCAAAGCTGCTGGCCGTGATCTCGCGTGCCATGCTGCGCACCGACTCCACTGCTTGCGAGAACTGCCGCTGCTGGATGAGCTGCAGCGTGCGGGCCACCTCGGCAAAACGCTGCACGCGGGCGCTGCCCTGGTGGCGCTCCAGAATGCGGCCAAAGTCGGCCATGCAGCGTTCGATGCCCTTGCGGTCGTTCTCGGCAAAGTACGAGAACGTGAGCAGCACCAGCGACTGGAAGTCAAACAGCTTGGAGTCGATGCCCAGGATGGCAGCCCGCGCCAGCACCTTGGTGGCGGTTTCGCGGTCGCCCATGTAATACGACATCATCCCAAGCTTCTGCAGCCGCACCACCGAATCCGGCGTCAGGCCGCTGGCCGTGCGGTAGGTTTCGATGGCCTGCGAGAAATTGCCCAGCTCCACCTGCGCCCGGCCCAGCACGTCGTAGGCATCGGCAAACGAGGCGTCTTCGCCAATCAGCTCCTGCAAGGTGGTCACGGCGCGCGCCGCCTGGCCCGACTCGATCTGCGCACGTGCCACGCCCAGTTTGGCCCAGGGCAGGGCGCGCGCGGCAATAACGGCTTCAAACAGCGTGCGGGCCTCGTCGTGGCGACCCAGGCGCAGCAGCAACTCGGAGCCAATGCGCGCGGCGTACAGCCAATAGGGTTGGCGAGACTCAAATCGCTCCACACACAGTTGGGCGGCACGCTCAAAATCTTCGGCTTCGATGGCGTCAAAAATGGGTCGCAGATGGATCTTGCGCAGCCGCGCCAGGCTGAGACGCTCGAACAGTGCGCTGGGGGTGAAGGGCTTGAGCAGATACCCGTCCAGCGCCGACTCGGCGGCCTCGGCCACGGCGGCATACGACGCCTCGGCCGTGACCATGAAAAACACGGTGGAAAACGGCAGCAGCTGTGCGCGCCGCAGATCGTCCAGCAAGGTCTGGCCCGAGTAGCCGCTTTCGCCAAAGTATTGTTCGCACAGCACGTAGTCAAACACGGTGTGCTCCAGCCGGTTGCGTGCGTCCTGCACACGGCTGCATTGCACGATGCGGGTCACGCCGTACTCACGCAGCTGCCCCACCAGAATGCTGCGTGATGTGGCATTGCTGTCAACAATCAAGGCCAGCACCTGGGGTGGGGCGGATTGTTCTTTCTCGGTTGCCATCGGTGGTGTGTACCGGCCCTGCTGCTGGCGTGGATAGGGGAAGCCCCCAGTGTAAGGGCGACCCGCACGGCGCAAATGCCGGGCAAACCCGCTGCGTGCGCGGCTTGCGACACAATCCCCCATCGCAGGCCCGGCATGGGGACTGGCAAGCGCGCTCAACTACTCCGATGAGGCTCATGGAACACGACGACATTCTGCGGGTGGCCACCTACAACATCCACAAGGGCGTACAAGGCATCGGCCCGGCGCGCCGGCTGGAGATCCACAACCTGGGGCTGGCGGTGGAGCAGCTCGACGCCGACATCGTCTGCCTGCAGGAGGTGCGCAAACTTCACCGGCGGGAACAGGCGTATTTCCAGCGCTGGCCCGAGTTGCCCCAGGCCGAGTTCCTGGCCCCCGAGGGCTACGAGGCGGTGTACCGCACCAACGCCATCACCAAACACGGCGAGCACGGGAATGCCCTGCTATCGCGCTGGCCCGTGATCGGCCACCAGCACGAAGACATCTCTGACCACCGCTTCGAGCAGCGGGGGCTGCTGCATGTGGAGGTGGACGCCCATGGCCGCCGCGTGCATGTGATCGTGGTGCACCTGGGGCTCATCCCTGGCAGCCGCATTCGCCAGATCGAACGCTTGCAGCGTTTTATCGAACGCGAGGTGCCCGGTGGCGCCCCGTTGGTGGTGGCCGGAGACTTCAACGACTGGGGCCAGCAGATCAAGCGCATGCTCGCGGGCTATTTTCTGTACGAGTTTGATGCACCGCGCACCTTCACCTACCCGGCTCGGCTGCCGCTGGCGCAACTGGACCATGTCTATGTGCGGGGCCTGACGCCGCTGTCCCTGCACGTGCCCAAGGGCCGCATCTGGTGGCGCATGTCCGACCATTTACCGCTGATTGCCGAGTTCAGGCTGTGATGCTCCCCCCCTGTGTCGCCTTCGGCGCCTTCCCCCTGAGGGGGACGACACCCACGCTGCGGGGCGGCCCTTGCTTGGTGTCCCGCGCCTTGGCCGCGCCAGTTTCGCCGCGAGTTGGTGGCGGCCTGCAGAGATGAGAAGAAAGTCTTCCGCCACGGTGCGCGGATTCGAGTTTGCCGATGACCACCAGGTGCGCCTGCTGCAGGGGGCCGAGGAGCTGTTCCCTGCCTTGATCCAGGCCATGGATGCGGCCTTGTCGGACATCCAGTTCGAGACCTACATCTTTGACTTCACTGGCGCAGGCGCTGCAGTGGCCGAGGCGCTGATGCGGGCTGCCGCGCGCGGCGTGCGCACCCAGCTGGTGGTGGACGGTGTGGGCACCGGCGCCTTGCCGCACGACTGGGCGCAGCGCCTGCAGGCGGCCGGCGTGCAATACCGCGTGTACTCGCCGCTCGGCCCGCTGGGGTTGCTGCTGCCGCACCGGTGGCGCAGGCTGCACCGCAAGTTGTGTGTGGTCGATGGGCGCATGCTGTTTTGCGGCGGCATCAACGTGCTGGATGATTTTCACGACCCCAACTACGGCACGCTGGATGCGCCGCGTTTCGACTTTGCGGTGCTGGCCACGGGCAGCCTGGTGGCGTCGGCCAGCGAGACCATGGACCAGCTGTGGTGGCGCATGCAGGCCGTGCGCGACGCGCGCCAGCGCCGCCTGCCCGAGGCCTTGCAGGCCCTGCGCGCGGCCAGCGCCGCCCAGCACGCGGCCCGGGTCGCCGAGTCAGGCCCGCCCATGCGGGCTGCGCTGGTGCTGCGCGACAACGTGCGCAACCGCAGCCGCATCGAGAAGGCCTACCGCAAGGCCATTGGCGCGGCGCGGCACGAAGTGATCATCGCCAACGCGTATTTCATGCCCGGCGGCAAGCTGCGCCGTGCGCTGGTGATGGCAGCGCGCCGGGGCGTGCGCGTGCGCCTGCTGCTGCAGGGGCGTTATGAATACTTCATGCAGTACCACGCGGCGCGGCCGGTGTATGGCGCGCTGCTGGAGGCGGGGGTGGAGATACATGAATACGCGCCCAGCTTTTTGCACGCCAAGGTGGCTGTCATCGACGCGCTGGGCGACAAACCCTGGGCTACCGTGGGCTCGTCCAACCTCGACCCCCTGAGCCTGCTGCTGGCGCGCGAGGCCAACGTGGTGGTGGAAGACGCCGCCTTTGCCACCGACCTGCGCCAGCGCCTGGTGCATGCCATGCAGCATGCTGGTCGGCGCATGGACCCGGCCCGGTACGCAGGCCGCCCCCTGCGCCAGCGCGTGCTCGACCGCGTTGCCTTTGGCCTCATGCGGCTGGCGTTGTGGGTTACCGGAAACAGGTATTGAGCAGGCCCCCATGGGGCGCTGCGCGCACCGGACGCGCCATTTGCCTGCGCCTGGGCCGTGGGCAGGTGGCATGAACGACGGAATCCTGCAAGGCATTGCGCTATTGTTTTGATAGCTATTTGCGCTTGTCTATCAAGCGCTGGATGCCTAAAACCCTTGAAATCCATGCGCCAGCGTTCGCTGTTACGATTCTGGCCATGTCCAGCCAACCCGCCGCCGATATGACGCCCACCCCGCCGGATGATGAAGGCACGCCTGTCTCCGTGAAGATTCGCGAACGCCTTGCCGCCGCCCGCAAGCGCTTTCATGCCAATGACAACATTGCCGAATTCATCGAACCCGGCGAGCTTGAAAAGCTGCTCGACGAGGTCGAAGTCAAGATGCAGGGCGTGCTCGACAGCCTGGTGATCAACACCCAGGGCGACCACAACACCAACAACACCGCGCGCCGCGTGGCCAAGATGTACCTCAACGAGGTGTTCAAGGGCCGCTACGTGGCGCAGCCGCCCATCACCGAGTTCCCCAACGCCGAGCACCTCAACGAACTGATGATCGTGGGCCCGCTCACCGTGCGCAGCGCCTGCAGCCACCACTTCTGCCCCGTCATCGGCAAGATCTGGATCGGCGTGATGCCCAACGAGCACACCAACGTGATCGGCCTGAGCAAATACGCACGCCTGGTGGACTGGATCATGGGCCGCCCCCAGATCCAGGAAGAAGCCGTGGTGCAACTGGCCGACCTGATCATGGAAAAGACCCAGCCCGACGGCCTGGCCATCGTCATGGAAGCCAGCCACTTCTGCATGTCCTGGCGCGGTGTGCGGGACAACGACAGCCGGATGATCAACTCGGTCATGCGCGGCGTGTTCCTCAAGGACAGCGCTCTGCGTCGTGAATTTTTGTCCCTCATTCCTGGAAAGAACTGACCATGCTGGTACGCCTGCTTTACGCCAGTCGCGCGGTCGATACCTCGCCCGCCGCCATCGAAGCCATCCTGACGCAGTCGCGCCAGCACAACCCAGGCAGCGGCATCACCGGCGTGCTGTGCTATGGGGGCGGTGTGTTCCTGCAAGCCATCGAGGGCGGGCGCTCTGCGGTGAGCGAGCTGTATGGCCACATCCAGAAGGACCCGCGCCACAAGAACGTGGAACTGCTGCACTACGAAGAAATTGCCGAGCGCCGCTTTGGTGGCTGGACCATGGGGCAGGTCAACCTGTCCAAGATCAACCACTCGATCCTGCTCAAGTATTCAGAGAAGCCCGAACTGGACCCGTATGCGGTGTCGGGCAAGGTGTCGTTTGCGCTGCTCGAAGAGTTGATGGCCACCGCCTCCATCATCGGAAGAGCCTGAAAAGCGGGGCGCTTTGCTACTGCGCGGCCTGATCCCGGGTCTGCGGTACTCGCCGCACGGGAGTGCGGCTGCGTTCCTCAACCCAGGCTGAGGCCGCTCGCTACGCAAATCACCCCACTTTTCGTCGTTGCCCTGAACTCGCCATTTCAGCCGCAGCCCACAGGTGCTGCGGCTTTTTGCATTCAAGCCGCTCCTTTTTTTCCCGTGACCTTCACCGCCTTCGCCCTCATCATCCTCGCCGGCCTCATCCACGCGTGCTGGAACATAGTGGCCAAGAAGGCCGGGGGTGACTCGCGGTTTGCGTTCTTCACCTCGGTGATCATGATGGTCGTCTGGGCGCCGCTGGGCTGGTGGCTGGGGCGCGACGCGGTGCCGCAGTGGGGCGCGGTGGAATGGGGTTTTGTCGCCGCCAGCGGGCTGCTGCATGTGGCGTACTTCGTCATCCTGCTGCGCGGCTACCGTGTGGCGGACCTCACCGTGGTCTATCCGCTGGCGCGCGGCTCGGGGCCGCTCTTGTCGTCGCTGGTGGCCATCACGCTGCTGGGCGAGCAGATCTCCGCGCTGGGCGCTTTGGGCATCGTGGGTGTGGTCGGGGGCGTGTTTCTGATTGCGGGCGGCCCGGGCCTGCTGCGCGCCGCCCACGACCCCGCTGCGCGGGCTCGGGTGCACAAGGGCATGTTGTATGGCCTGCTCACAGGCGCGTTCATTGCCAGCTACACGGTGGTCGATGGCTATGCGGTCAAGTTTTTGCTGATGTCGCCCATCCTGGTGGATTACATGGGCAACTTTGTGCGCGTGGGCCTGCTGGCGCCGGTGGTGCTGCGCGACCTGCCCACGGCCCGAACGCTCTGGCTGGCCCAGTGGCGTTTTGCGCTGGCCGTGGCGGTGGTCAGCCCGGTGGCCTATGTGCTGGTGCTGTACGCCATGCAGCAGGCGCCCCTGTCGCACGTGGCCCCGGCGCGCGAGGTCTCCATGCTGTTTGCAGCGCTGATCGGTGGGCATCTGCTGGGCGAGGGTGACCGCGTGGCGCGCATTTTTGGCGCGCTGTGCATTGCGGCAGGCGTCACGGCCCTGGCCTTGGGATGACGGCCGCCGCACCACAACCTCTGCTGCTGGGCTGCGACTTCTCCAGCAGCCCCACGCGGCGCAAACCCATCGTGCTTGCGCAGGGCCAGCGCCAGGGCGCGCGCGTGTCGCTCACCACGCTGCAGCCGTTCGACACCCTGGCCGCGTTCGGCCAATGGCTGGCCCAGCCCGGCGACTGGGTGGGCGGGTTCGACCTGCCCTTTGGCCTGCCGCGCGAGCTGGTGCAGGCGCTGGGGTGGCCCACCGACTGGCATGCCTGCATGCTGCACTACCGCAACCTCAGCCGCGAGCAGATCCGCGCGCAGTTTGCGGCGTTCTGCGATGCCCGCCCCGTGGGCGGCAAGTTTGCCCACCGCGCCACCGACGGGCCCGCAGGCTCCAGCCCCTCGATGAAATGGGTGAACCCGCCCGTGGCCTACATGCTGCACGCGGGCCTGCCGCTGCTGCTGGACGCGGGCGTGCACCTGCCCGGCCTGCACGCAGGTGACCCCCGCCGCGTGGCGCTGGAGGCCTACCCCGGCCTGCTCGCGCGTGAGGTGCTGCAGCGGCGCAGCTACAAAAGCGACGACCGCGCCAAGCAGACGCCGGACCGACTCATTGCTCGCAAGGACTTGATCAATGCATTGGAACTGGGTCAGACCCGCCTGGGCCTGCGCCTCAAGCTCAGCCACGCCCAGCGCGATGCGCTGGTGCAGGACGCCAGCGGCGACAGCCTGGACGCTGTGCTGTGCCTGCTGCAGGCCGCCTGGGCCGAGCAGCGCCATGCCGAGGGCGATGCGCTCTATGGCCTGCCCCCAGGGCTCGACCCGCTCGAAGGCTGGATCGTGACGGCTGAAAAGCCGTGACCGGCCATTCCACCGCTTTTCCTGGCATTGATGCGGCGCGGCCTGCGTAGCATGGAGGGACATTGCCAGATGCATTGTTTGCGCCCATGTCTTTAGTCCCCCGCCGCTTGCTAGTCCTGGCTCTGCTGGCCCCGCTGCTGGTACAGGCCGCCCCCGCGCCCTGGTATTACTGGCGCAGCCTGGTCGATGGCCAGCGCGTGTGCGCGCAAACCTCGCCCGGCCCTGGCTGGGAGCGCGACAGCGCCGCCTACGAAGGCCCCGGCTGCCAGCCGCGCCGCAAAGTGCTCATCGTGCCTATGCGGTAGTGTCTGCCGTTGTTTTGTTATAAAAATAATAGCTATTAAGGCATACTGGACGGGCGGTAGCGGCCAAAAACCTTGCAATCGTGTGTGTACATTCGATAATGGCACGCATGACTGAATTGATCCTGATCCGCCACGGCGAGACCGACTGGAACCGCGAGCTGCGTTTTCAGGGCCACGTGGATGTGCCCCTCAACGCCACCGGCCACGAACAGGCCCGCCGCCTTGCAGTGCGTCTGGCTGCAGAGCGCCCCGTGGTGCACCACCTCATCTGCAGCGACCTCATCCGCACCCAGCAGACCGCCACGCCCAGCCTGCAGGTGCTGTTCCCCCAGGCCCGCATCGACACCCTCACCGACAGCGCCCTGCGCGAGCAAAACTTTGGCGTGGTGGACGGCAAGCGCGTGGACGACGTCAAGCAGGAACACGCCGACGCATGGAACCAGTGGCTGCGCTTTGAAGCCGACTACGGCATGCCCGGCGGCGAAACCACCCGCCAGTTCCACACCCGCGTGATGGACGCTGTCTACCGCATCGCGCAGCAGCACAGCGGCCAGACGGTGATGGTGGTCACCCATGGCGGCGTGCTCGACATGATCTGGCGCACTGCGCGTGGCACCGGGCTGGACGGCCCGCGCCAGAGCGACATTCCCAACGCGGGGCTCAACCGCGTGCGGGTGAGCGGAGAAGCGGTGGAGGTGCTGGACTGGGCCGATGTGCGGCACCTGGCAGATTTGCCGGAGCAGCCGGTGTACGACCAGACGAAGTTAGTGGTGCGTTAGTTTGAGCGGAACACGTGCGCCCTGTGATACGCCATGAAGGGCTGATGCTCTTGACGCAGCGCTATGCGAGAGCCTGCAGTGATTCCAAGATCCCTCGCATGGGGTAACAGGGGCGAAACGATAAGTGTGCCCGCCTCGTCAAAGCTGACAAACCCTCTATCAAACGCGCGATCAATGTTGGGGACGAGTAGCAAGCCATTGAAGGGGTCAAGCCGCTCCGTATTTGACGAGGCACTCCAGGGCTTAATGTGGGAAGCCACCAGCATGCTTATTTCAGCGTACCCGGTGACTGCGCAGCACTCCCAGTGCAAAAGTAGCTTTTGACGAAATATGCCTTGTCCTATCCGGGCTTTAACAAGTTCTAGTTTCTCAGTCGGATTGATTGAAACATCGCTGAGCACGCCCTCAATATCTGCCCCGACTTCGCCGCTGAATCCTTCTTCAAGATAGCCAGCAAACTTCGCGAGCGCGCTGCTGTACATGTTGTGCCCTCGCGCGTTTCGTTCGATAAAAATTGGCAGAGTTGTCAGTTTCGAAGTTACTTCGGCATAGGTAGCTGGCGATTCCATCGCTAAGAGAGGTCCCTCGGTCAGGCCAGCTGCAAGTCCCCATTCGGAAAGTGGCCCCGAAACTGCGCCAGCGTACTTCTCTGCGGTAGATGCGGAGAGACCTCGTTGCAACATCCATTCTTTGAAGTTCATCGCGAGTCGACTTAAGAATTAGGGAGATGAACGGCCATTTCTAGAGTGGGCTAAGGGTCACTCAGCAGGCAGCCCCAACACCCCATTCACTACTCCCAACCGCCGCATCAACCTCTTCGATTCCGGCTGCGTATTAACCAACGGCTGCAACACGTTCTGCACCGTCGCCCACTGCCCATTGCGCTGCAGTGCATCCAGCCAGATCTGGTGAAACAAATCCCGCTGCGCATGGCTGCCGCCAATCTCCACCAGCCGGGGTAGGGCCACGCCCAGCTTCTCCACCGCCGTGGCCCAGTCGCCCTGCGCATGCGCTAGCAAGCCCTGCGCTGCGGGTACACACACCTGTTGCCACACGGTGCGCTCGTGCGCCTCGGTGCGGGTGGCGGCGTGGGCTGCGATGTTGTTGTGCAGCGTGCGCGCGGCCTCCATGCGCCCGGCGCGGGCCAGGCCGTAGAGGTATTGCAGGTCCAGGAAGGGCAACATGTGGTCGGCCAGGCGCAGTGCCAGGTGGTCGGCCACATCGGCCCAGCGGTTGCCCACGTCTACGCCCGCCAGCTCCAGCCGGGCCAGAAGGGACACGGCGCCGATCTGGTCCTGCGTGTATTCCTTGACCACCCCCCAGACTTGGCTGTCATACAGCGCCAGCACTTCGGCGTGCCGGTCCTGTTCCAGCAAAAACAGCGCCTGGTGCCACCAGTTGTGCGTGACCATGAAGGAGTTCAGGCCCGTCCAGGTGTCGCTCATGCTGGCCATGAAGTCGGTACCTTCGCGGATGCGTCCCTGCGTCAGCATCACGTGGGCCAGGGCGTGGTGGGCCCAGGGCTCTTTGCGGCACAGGTCGATGGCGCGGCGAGCGGAGGCCTCGGCGCGGTCGAGCAAATGGCATTGCTCCCAGCCAAATGCCAGCATGCCGTGCAGGTAAGGCACATCGGCGGCGGCAGGCACAGCCTGCAGGGCCAGGCGCAGCATGCAGGGCGAGTCCCCCCGGTTGAACAAATGGTATTGACCGAGCTTGAGCGATGCCAGGTCGCGTGGAAACAGGCGTGCCTGCTCCTCATGCAGCGCAATCGCACGGGGCAGGTTGCCATCCACCCAGGCAGCCACGGCGGCGACAAAGCGTTGCTCGCGGTCACTGGCTTGTGGGGCGTTGGCCAGCGCCTGGTTGATGAACGGGCGCGCGTTGCGCGGTGCGTCGGCCGATTCGGCAAACATGTGCAGCGCCGCGCAACTGGCCTGCACGATGGGGCTGGTGTCTGCGACTGCGTTCAGCACATTCACCGCGCGGGCTTCGCAGGCGATGAAGCCTTCGACAAAGTCATTCAAGGCCGCCGCGCTGGCGGTGTCCTGCAAGGTGACGGGGTTGCCCAGGCTATCGGTCGTGCGGGTGTGCGTGGAGGATGGCATGGGGCATTGTTAGGGGTGGTGGATCAGCCGCCCTTGATCAGCGTCAGATAGGCTTTGCGGGTGTCGGCAGACACCGAGGCCACGAGCTGCTCGTGCGGCGTCTGGTGGCGCGCCAGCATGCGGGCGGTGGCAATGGTCTTGGATTTGCAGAACCAGTGGCAGGTGTGCTGCATGAGGAACAGTTCGGCCGTCATCATGAAGGCACGGTCCTTGGGCGCAAGGTGGCTGGTGTTCTGCACCACGTGCGCAATGCCGCGCGCGTGGATGGCCAGGGCCTTGCGCATGTCGAAGGTGAAGCTGGGCAATATCTTCTCGGCAAAGGGGATCGCCATTGCCAGGCGGCTGACGCGTGTGGTGGCCTCGGGCTCCTTGGCAAAGTCGGCGGCGAACCGGCTGAATTGCTCGGTGAGTTGCGCCTCGGTGGTGCTCAGCAGGCTCCAGATCTGCTGGCGGCGCTCGTCCGTGCTTTCGCCCAGGGCGCGCAGGTAGCCGTCGGTCAGGGCCTCCATGAGCTTTTCGATCTGGTAGTTGGCCAGGTGGCTGCCCAGCAGCGCAATGCGCTTGCGCTGCTCTTTGGCGTTGAGCATGTAGGTGCCGGTGGCAATCAGGATCGCCAGGATGAGGATGTCCATGCGGTGTGGTGCGTTCGTACAGGGGGTGGGAGAGTGGTGGCCCAGGGTGGCCCGGTGTCTGCCAACAAACCCCCAAGGTTACCAACAACCTCCGGTCATGCTTTCAGCTCGCTGGCGGCTGGGGCCAAGCCCGCTGGGGTTCACGGATCAGCTCGAACGCGTGTGCCACCTGCAGCACGCCCAGGTCGTCAAAACGTGCACCCGCAATCTGCAGGCCAATGGGCAGGCCGCTTGTGGTGTAGCCGCAGTTGACCGACGCGGCGGGCTGCTCGGACATGTTGAAGGGCACGGTAAACCCGATGTGCTCCAGCGGGCGCAGCGGGTCGTTGGTGGGCGAGGGCAGTTCGGCCTGGAAGGCGGGCATGGGCGCCACGGGAGAGACCACATAGTCAAAGGCACTGCAGGCCTTCACGGTGTTGACCCGCGTCAGGTGGAACTGGTGGCTGGCGTTGAAGACTTCGGTGCCACTCATGCCCGCTGCGCTGTCGGCCCAGGTGCGGATGTAGGGCAGCACCTTGTCGCGCCGCGCGGCGGGCAGGGCCTGCAGGTCGATGTGCGAGCGCATGCGCCAGAAATGGTCCATGCCGTCGAGCATGGCCTGGGTCATGAAAGGCGCCATGGGCACGATGGTGGCGCCCGCCGCCTCCATGAGTTTTGCTGCGCGTTCTACGGCGGCTTTCACCTCGGGCTCCACCGGCAGGCCACATCCGGCGTCCAGCAGCAAACCAATGCGCAGGCCGCGCAAGCGTTCGGCGCCCTTGTTGAACTGGCTCCACGCGATGTCCTGGTAGGGCAGGCTCATGCTGTCGCGCGCGTCGGGCTGGCTCAGCACCTGCATCATCAGCGCGGCGTCGGCCACGGTGCGGGTCATGGGGCCTGCGGCGCGGCCGGTGTAGGGTGGATCGATCGGAATGCGGCCCAGGCTGGGCTTCAGGCTGAAGATGCCGCACCAGCTGGCGGGCAGGCGCAGCGAGCCGCCGATGTCGGTGCCAATGTGCAGCGAGCCGTAGCCTGCGGCTGCGGCAGCGCCACCGCCGGCGCTGGAGCCGCCGGGGCCCTTGCGGGTGTCCCACGGGTTGCGCGACAGGGGGTGAAAGGTGGACAGTCCCGAGGACAACATGCCGTAGTCGGGCATGGTGGTCTTGGCCACGATGACGGCGCCCGCCTCGCGCATGCGGGCGGCGGGCGGTGCATCGGCAGCGGCGGGCACCAGCTCGACGGCGGCCGTGCCCAGGGGCGTTGGATCGCCTTCGGTGGCGATGTTTTCCTTGATGGTGCTGGGCACGCCGTCCAGCGCGCCCTTGGGCTCACCACGCAGCCAGCGGGCTTCCGATTCGCGGGCTTGCGCCAGGGCCATCTCAGGGCGCAGCAGGTAGGTGGCGCGGATGTGGGGCTCCCACCGCTCAATGTGGGCCAGCACGGCCTGCGTGACCTCGACGGGGGACAGCGTGCGCTGGCGGTAGGCGGCAAGGAGGTCGTGGGCGGGCAGGTCGTGCAGGGCTGTCATGGCGGGGTTTGGGGAGTTTTATCAATAAAAAAGGCTGCTAGCGCTTATTGGTAAAGCGCTGGCAGCTATTATTTTGGGAGCTGTCTGCTTCTGCGGACTTTAGCTATTCACTGCGCTGTGCGCTGCCCGCGAAACTGGCGCGGCCCAAGCTCGGGCAGCCGAGCAAGGGCCGCCCCGCAGCGAGGGCTGCGTCCCCCTGCCCGCATTGCGCAGCAATGCGAGAGCGGGGGGAAGGCCCGAAGGGCCACAGGGGGGGGCCATCTCAAGACCAGGACAGCGCGGAGATGTCGTTCACGAACACGGGCATGTCTTTCCACAGGCCCTTGAGGTTCTTGTTGGCCACCGTGATCCATTGGTTGGAGTACAGGAAGGCGTGCACTGCATCGTTGGCCAACAGGCGCTGCGCATCGCCCAGCAGCTTGGCGCGGTCGGCGGGGCGTGCCGCGTTCTTGATCTGGGTGAACAGGTCGTTGAACTTGGGCGAGTTGTAGGCCCAGTAGTAGTCGGGCTTGGCAAAGTTGCCCAGGTCGAAGGGCTCCACGTGGCTGATGATGGTCAGGTCGTAGTTCTTGCTGCCATAGGTGCCGCTGAGCCACTGCGCCCATTCCACGTTCTGGATCTTGGCGACGATGCCGACCTTGGCCAGCTGGGCAGCCACCACCTCGCCGCCCTGGCGGGCGTAAGGCGTGGGGGGCAGCGTCATGGTCAGCTCCAGCGGCGTCTTGATGCCGGCTTCGGCCAGCAGCTTCTTGGCCTTCTCGGGGTCGTAGGGGTTCACGCCCGTGGTGTCCACATAGCCAAAGGCGCCAGGCACGTAGTGGCTGCCAATGGGCGCACCGTAGCCGTCGCCCGCGCCTTCGATCACGGCCTTGCGGTCGATGGCTGCGGCAATGGCGCGGCGCACGCGCACATCGTCCAGCGGCTTCTTGCCGTTGTTGATGGCCAGAATGGTCTTGGCGCGCGAGCCTGCCACGATCACCTGGTACTTCGGGTTGGCCTTGAACTGTGCCACGCTGCGCGGTGTGACGCGCGGGAAGGCGTCCACGTCACCGGCCAGCAGGGCGGCCACCTGGGCGGCCGGGTCGGAGATGAAGCGGAAGGTGGCGCGCTTGATCTTGATGGCCTTGGCGTCGCGGTAGCCGTCCCACGCGGTCAGCACCACGGACGAGCCCTTGTTCCAGGCCTGCAGCTGGTAGGGGCCGGTGCCCACGGGCTTGTTCGCGTTGGTGTCGGCGCTCTTGGGCTCCACGATGATGGAGGTGGCCTGGCCGAGGATGAACAACAGGTCGGGGTCGATCTCCTTGTTGAGCAGCACCACGGTGTAGTCGTCCACCACCTGGGTGGTGATGCCTGCAAAGGTGCGCTTGTCCTTGTTGGTGCTCTTCTCACCGCCCGCGCGGTCGTATGAGAACTTGACGGCCGCAGCGGTGAAGGGCTCGCCGTTCTGGAACTTCACGCCACGGCGCAGCTTGAAGGTGTAGGTCTTGAGGTCGGGCGAGACCTCCCAGCTTTCGGCCAGCAGGGGCGACACGCTGCCGTCGGGGTTGATCTTGGTGAGCGTCTCGAAGATGTTGTACTGAACGATCTCGGCGATGGCAGATGCCGCACCGGCGGTGGGGTCCAGGCCTGGGGGCTCCAGCGTCATCGCCAGCGTCACCGCATCTTTGCGGCTTTGCGCCATGGCGCCAAGCGAGGTGGACAAGGGCACAGCGGCGATGGCGCCAGTGGCAAGGACGGTACGGCGGTTCAGCATGTTCGGACTCTCCAGACAAAAAACCAGACGAAGACCCCGGCGCCTTTGCAATCGGTTACCGGGGAGCACAAAAGCTTTTTACACCATCACATCGGTATTTGGTTACACGATTTTTGCTGCGGCCGCAGCAGCGGCACGGCGCGCCCTTGCACGGCCCGGCAGCACCTGCGGCACCGCACCCACCAGCGATTGCGTGTACGGGTGCTGCGCGTTGCGGAACAGCTCTCCGGGAGAGCCCCGCTCTACGATGCGGCCCTGGTACAGCACCACCACCTCGTCGCACAGGTGATTCACCACGGCGAGGTCGTGGCTGATGAGCATGTAGGTGATGCCGAACTGCTGCTGCAGGTCCTGCATCAGGTTGAGCACCTGGGCCTGCACCGACACGTCGAGTGCGCTCACGGGTTCGTCCGCCACGATGAGGCGGGGCCGGGTGATGAGGGCGCGTGCAATGGCGATGCGCTGGCGCTGGCCGCCAGAAAATTCGTGCGGGTACTTGCCCAGGTCGTTGGTGCGCAGGCCCACCTGGGCCAGCACCTGGGCGGCCTGCTCGCGCTGCTCGGCGCGCGTGGTCTGTCCTTGCGCCTGCAGTGGCTCGGTCACGATGCGCTCGACCGTCTGGCGCGGGTCCAGTGATCCATATGGGTCCTGGAACACCATCTGAAAGTCGCGCCGCGCCTGGCGCAGCTGCTCGGCGGGCAACTGGTGCAGGTTGCGGCCCAGCAGCTCGACCGTGCCGGAGGTGGGGGTATCGAGCGCCATTACCAGCCGTGCCAGGGTGGACTTGCCCGAGCCCGATTCGCCGACGATGCCGAGGCTGCGGCCCGAGGCAATGGAGAAGTTCACGCCGTTGAGGGCATGCACCTTGCCGGGTGGCTTGAACAGATGGTCGCGCGGCAGCGTGTATTCACGCACCAGGTCTTTGACCTGCAGCAGCGGCGTTTCTGCGGGATGGGTGCTGTGCAGCGCCTGGGTCATGCGGCCACCTCGACGATGTTTACCACCTGGGCACTCTGGGCTTCGGCAATGGCCTCGCGCCGCAGACAGCGCACCTCGTGGTCGCCATCGGCATCGGTGGCCACGAGCGTGGCCTCGGGCTGGTTGTGGTGGCAGGCATCCACCGTGTAGCTGCAGCGGCCCGCAAAAGGGCAACCTGAAGGCAGGTCGACCAGCTCAGGCACCGTGCCCGGAATGGTGGACAGGCGCGGGCGCTGGCCGGGCGCGTGCACGGCGCCCAGGTGAGGCCGGGCGGCAAACAGGCCGCGTGTGTAGGGGTGGGCCATGGCCGAGAAGACCGAGGCGGTGGAGCCGCTTTCGACCACGCTGCCGCCGTACATCACCATCATGCGGTCCACGTTCTGCGAGATCACGCCCAGGTCGTGCGAGATCAGGATAAGCGCCATGTTGCGCTCGGCCACCAGGTCGCTGATGAGGTCCAGGATCTGCTGCTGGATCGTCACATCGAGCGCAGTGGTGGGCTCGTCGGCAATCAGCAGGTCGGGCCCGCAGGCCAGCGCCATTGCGATGGTGATGCGCTGGCGTTGCCCGCCGGAGAACTGGTGCGGATAGGCGTCAAAGCGCTGCGCGGCGTTGGGGATGCCCACGCGGTCCAGCAGGGCAATGGCTTCGGTGCGTGCGGCTGCCGCATTCATGCCTCGGTGCAGGCGCAGCGGCTCTGCCACCTGGCGGCCGATGGTGTGCACGGGGTTCAGTGCGGTCATGGGCTCCTGGAACACCATGCCAATGCGGTTGCCGCGCATCTGGCACATCTGTGCATCGGTGCGGCCCACCAGCTCTTGGCCATCAAAGCGAATGCTGCCGGTGACCTGCGCGCTGTCAGGCAGCAGGCCCATGAGCGACATGGCGGTGATGGATTTGCCACAGCCCGATTCACCGATCAGGCCCAGGGTTTCACCGCGCGCCAGCGAAAAGCTCACGCCGCGCACGGCATCGGCCGGGCCCCGGTGCGTCTGCAGGCGGATGCGGAGGTTGGAGACTTCGAGCAGGAAAGACATGGAGAACAGTTCGTGCAAGGTTCGGCGGAGGTTTCAGCGCTTGCGCGACAAGCGTGGGTCCAGCAGGTCGCGCAGACCATCGCCCAGCAGGTTCAGCCCCAGCACGGCCAGCGCAATCGCCACACCAGGCCAGACGGCCAGCAGCGGGGCCTGGAACATCAGCGTCTGTGCTTCGCTGAGCATGCGGCCCCAGGAGGGTTGGGGCGGCTGGGTGCCCAGGCCCAAATAGGAGAGGGCGGCTTCGGCAAGGATGGCAATGGCGAACTGGATGGTGGCCTGCACGATGAGCACCGACAGGATGTTGGGCAGCACATGCTCCAGCGTGATGCGCAAGCTGCCCTTGCCGCAGGCGCGCGACGCCAGGATGTACTCACGCGACCACACCGCGTTGGCCGATGCACGGGTGACGCGCGCAAACGTCGGGATGTTGAAGATGCCGATGGCAATGATGGAGTTGACGATGCCCGGGCCGAACACAGCGGTGAGCATGATGGCGGACAGGATGGCCGGGAAGGCAAACGTAAAGTCGGCCAGCCGCATGATGAGTTCTTCGACCCAGCCGCGCTTGGCCGCAGCCAGCAGGCCCAGCGCCGTGCCAACGGTCAGCCCGATGCCCACGGCGATCACGCCCACCAGAATGGAATTGCGCGCACCCACCAGCAACAGCGACGCCACATCACGCCCAAAGGCATCGGTGCCCAGCCAGTGTGTGCCCGTGGGCGGCTGCAACTTGGAGGCCAGGTCCATCTCGTAGGGCGACCAGGGTGTCCAGACCAGCGACAGTGCAGCGGCCAGCAGGAGCAGCAGCGACAGGACGGCGCCGATCACGAAGCTGCGGTGGCGCAGCGCGCGGTGCAGCCAGCTGGGGGCAGAGGTGACAGAAGGCGAAGGAATGACAGCGTTCATGGGGGGATCAGATGTCGGAGGCCTTCACGCGCGGGTCGATCACGGCGTAAAGGATGTCCACCACAAAATTCACGATGACCACCATGGCGGCGAGCAGCATCACGCAGTTGCGCACCACGATCAGGTCGCGGTTGGAGATGGACTGGAAGATCAGCCGCCCCAGGCCGGGCAGGTAGAACACGTTCTCCACCACGATGGTGCCCGCCAGCAGGTTGGCAAACTGCAGCCCCATCACGGTGATCACCGGGATCATGGCGTTGCGCAGCACATGGCCCCAGAGCGCCGCGCGCTGCGACAGGCCCTTGGCGCGGGCAGTGCGCACAAAGTCTTCGCGCAGCACCTCCAGCACGGCCGAGCGCGTGATGCGCGCGAGGATGGCGGCCTGCACCACGGCCAGCGCAATCGCGGGCAACAGCAGGGCCTTGAGGGCTTCGAGTGGACTACCGCCAGCGTCTTCGGTCCAGCCGGGGAAGCCACCGGCCGAGAACCACTGCAGTTTCACGGAGAACAGCAGGATCAGCAGGATGGCGAACCAGAAATTGGGAATGGCAATTCCGATCTGCGCCAGCCCCATCACGCCGACATCACCGATCTTGTTGTGGCGCGATGCTGCATACACACCTGCCACCAGGGCCAGCACGGTGGTGATGACCATGGCCATCAGTGCCAACGGCACCGTGAGGGCCAGGCGTTCCAGCACCAGGTCGAGCACGGGTGAGCTGTAGGCATAGCTGTCGCCCATGTTGCCCACCACCAGCCCGCTCACCCATTGCCAGTAGCGCAGGCTGGCGGGCTGGTCCAACCCCAGCTTGCTGGCCAGCGCAGCCACGGCTTCGGGCGAGGCGTCGGGTCCCATGAGCATCTGGGCGGCGTTGCCCGGCAGGATCTCCAGCACCAGAAACACAACAATGGACGCGCCGATAAGCGTGGCCAGGAGGGTAATAAACCGCTTGAGAAAAAACAGGCCCATGGGTGAGGTGGGTGAGGAGAGGGGTAGGGCGCGCGGGCGTCAAAATTAATGTGTATACACAGCATAACGGTAAAAACATCCCCGTCAGCGGTGGTGGGTTGCAGTGTGGCATGCAAGGCACATGCCACCAGCGCGGGATAATACGGAGCATGAACCGCGCCGCGTACCCCGTCTCCATTGTTTTTGGCCCTGTGCCCAGGGAGGCCGTATGGCGCTGATGATCACCGACGAGTGCATCAACTGTGATGTGTGCGAGCCCGAATGCCCTAACCAGGCCATCTATCTGGGGCAGGAGATCTACGAGATCGACCCGAACAAGTGCACGGAATGTGTGGGGCACTTTGACGAGCCCCAATGTGTGCAGGTCTGCCCCGTCGCCTGCATCCCCGTGAACCCGCAGCACGTCGAGAACCGCGAGACGCTGTGGCAGAAGTTCCAGCGGTTGCAGGCGCCAGCTTCGAGTTAATTTGTAGTGTTTTTTGGCTCTAGCGCTTATCCATCAAGCGCAAGAAGCTATAAAAATAATAGCTATTGACCGAAGGGGATGCGACGGACCGTCGTTACCCAGAACCCTGCCGCGCCGCTCAGTCTTCTGCAGGGCGGGGGGGCTTGGGGCGCGGCGGTTTGGTGGTGTGGATGAGCAAGGTGGCCTTGTCCATCTCGCCTGCCAGCATGGCCGGGTAGGCCTTCAGCGAATGGACGATGCTGTCTTCGATCAGCGTGCGCTGGTCGGGGGAGGGCTTTTTGAGCACCCAGTTGGCGACTTCGCTTTTCACACCCGGGTGGCCGATGCCCACGCGCAGGCGCCAATAGTCAGGGGAGCCGAGCTGGCCATGGATGTCGCGCAGGCCGTTGTGCCCTGCATGGCTGCCGCCGCGCTTGAGCTTGACCTGTCCTGGCGGAATGTCCAGTTCGTCATGCACCACCAGGATTTCTTCGGGCTGGATCTTGAAGAAGCGCGCCAGCGAAGCCACCGACTTGCCCGAGAGGTTCATGAAGGTCTGTGGCTGCAGCAGCCAGACGCTTTGCCCATGCACCGTCGTGCGCGCTACCAGCCCGTGGTAGCTGCGCTCGGGCACCAGCGTGGCCTTGAGTTCGCGCGCCAGCGCATCAATCCACCAGAAACCGGCGTTGTGGCGGGTGGCTTCGTAGTCTGGCCCGGGGTTTCCAAGGCCTACAAACAGCTTGATCATTGGCGGGATTATCGGTGGGTGTGGGGTGGTTAGAACCAGACGGTTTGCAGATGCGAATGGCTTTGCGCCAATGAAAACGGCCCACACAAGGTGGGCCGTTGGGGGTCAACGCCGCAGGGCGGGCTGACCGGGTGAAGTCATCGAGGTCGTTGACCGATTACTTCTTGCCCTTGCCCTTGCCCTTGGCATCGGCAGCAGGAGCGGCTTCGGCAGGGGTCTCAACGACCACCACTGGAGGCACCACGGACACCAGCACGGGGTTGTTGTTCTGACCGCCACGGATCTTGGCCGTCACGCCCTTGGGCAGCTTGATGTCCTTCAGGTGGAGGGATGCGCCCTTTTCCAGCTTGGACAGGTCCACAGCGATGAACTCAGGCAGGTCCGAAGGCATGCAGGTCACGTCCAGCTCATTCACGATCGGGTTGACCATGCACTTGTCGACCTTGACGGCGTTGGACTCGTCAGCACCGCTGTAGTGCAGTGGCACCTTCATGTGCAGCTTGGTCTTTTCGTCCACGCGCTGGAAGTCGATGTGCAGCACGAGTTGCTTGTAGGGGTGGTATTGCACGTCACGCAGCAGAACCTTGGAGGTCGTGCCGGCAACTTCCATGTCCAGCACGCTGGAGTGGAAAGCTTCCTTCTTGAGGGCGTGCCACAGTGCATTGTGGTCCACCTCGATGAGTTGGGGTTCGGCGGTGCCACCGTAGACGATGCCAGGCGTCTTGCCCGAATTGCGCAGACGGCGGCTCGCACCCGTACCTTGCTTGGCGCGCTCAAAAGCGACGAAGTTCATAACTAGCTCCTGAAAAGGACAGACCGCGACCAGTCTTGCCCTGTTTTAAAAAGGCCCGCGATAGCAGGCCACACTTCGTTCCCGAACCAACAGACAAGCCTCCCGAAGGAGGCTTGGTGTCCTGTTCAACCGTCTTTTCAAGCCGAAGGCCTCTTGCGAGCCCCGCGTTTGTCAGAACAGGTTGTCTTGGTCCGAGAACAGACTCATCACCGACTCACCCTTGGCAATGCGCTGGATCGTCTCTGCGATCAGCGGGGCCACGGAAAGTTGGCGAATCTTGGCGCATCCCCGGGCGTTGTCGCTCAGCGGGATGGTGTTGGTCACCACCACTTCATCGAGGGCCGAGCCCTTGGCGATGCGTTCGATGGCAGGACCCGAAAAAATAGGGTGCGTGCAGTAGGCGTACACCTTCTTGGCGCCACGCTCCTTGAGCACTTCAGCGGCCTTTACCAGCGTGCCGGCGGTGTCGATCATGTCGTCCATGATCACGCAGTTGCGGCCTTCGATTTCGCCGATCACGTGCATGACTTCGGACACGTTGGCTTTGGGGCGGCGCTTGTCGATGATGGCCAGGTCGCAGTTGAGCTGCTTGGCCAGTGCACGGGCGCGCACCACGCCACCCACGTCGGGCGAGACCACAATCAGGTCTTCATAGTTCTTCTGGCGCAGGTCGCCCAGCAGCACGGGCGAAGCGTAGATGTTGTCCACCGGGATGTCGAAAAAGCCCTGGATCTGGTCGGCATGCAAGTCCATGGTCAGCACGCGTGCCACGCCCACGGCTTGCAGCATGTTGGCCACCACCTTGGCGGTGATAGGCACGCGCGTCGAACGCGGGCGGCGGTCCTGGCGGGCATAGCCGAAGTAGGGGATCACGGCGCTGATGCGCTCAGCCGATGCACGCTTGAGCGCATCAACCATGATCAGCAGTTCCATGAGGTTTTCGTTGGTGGGGGCGCAGGTGGACTGCACCACGAAAACATCGCGTGCACGCACGTTTTGCTTGATTTCAACGGTGACTTCACCGTCGGAGAATCGACCCACGTCAGCCGCACCGAGGGTGGTGCCGAGGTGTTGGGCAATTTCAGCTGCCATGCCTGGATTGGCATTGCCGGTGAAAACCATGAAGTCGGGGTGGTTGGCTTGCATGAGCGTCCCAGCAGTCTGAAATAAAAGCCCGTACGCGGAAAGCGTTTGGCAGGGGAAGAAGGATTCGAACCTTCGCATGCCGGAATCAAAATCCGGTGCCTTAACCAGCTTGGCGACTCCCCTACACAGGTCAACTACCGAAGGCAGCTAACCTTAATTCTTGCCTGATGCCCAACCTGCCAGAGGATGGACCATCAGATTTTCACACTCCTTAACTTGCCAGCCCCGTGGGGCTCCACTCAAGTCAACTGCATGTGACATATGCGCAAACACTGCACTTCCTGAGCCTGTCATCCTGCCTTGCAATCCTCGGGCATCGAGCCATTCAATGGCTTCGGTAACCTCGGGGCAAAGTGCCTGGGCAACTGGCTGCAAGTCGTTTCGACCGAAGTCAAAGTGTGCTGCAGCAAAGCCTAAGATTGTAGCACTATCTGAATCGCGTTTCAAACTTGGTGACGAAAAAATTGCTTTTGTCTCCAAGCCTGCAGCAGGCTTCACGATGGCAAAGCGCGCTTGCGGTAGTTGCTGTGCTTTCTCAAGCGGCGTGATTGTCTCACCAATTCCTGCGACCCAGGCGTTGTGGCCGCGTAAAAAAAATGGAATGTCTGCACCGAGCTTCAGACCAATAGCTTCCAGTGCCGATTGCGACAGGTTCAGACCCCACAACCTGTTAAGGGCAAGCAAGGTGCTGGCTGCATCGGAAGAGCCACCACCCATGCCCGCCTGGGAGGGGATGTCTTTCAAGATGCCAATGTGTGCACCCTGGGTGCAGCCGGTGGCTTGCTGCAGTGCGAGCGCGGCCTTGATCGTCAGGTCTAGCTCTGGCAGTACCGTGCCCAGGTCTTCGCGTGTGATAGCGCCACCGGCGCGGCGCTCGAAATGGAGGGTGTCGCACCAGTCGATCAACATGAAGACCGACTGCAGCAGGTGGTACCCGTCCGCGCGTTGGCCTGTGATGTGAAGGAACAGGTTGAGCTTTGCCGGAGCCGGCACGTCATACAGGGATTGCATGGCAACGAATTGGGCGCGTGAGGAGGGCGGCTAGCGGGTCAGTGCGATGCGCAAAGTGGCCTGGGGGGCGGGGTCGTCGCGGTGTGCCACCAGTCGCCCCTGTTCCAGGGCCGAAAGATCGGCCCTCCAACCTGGCACAGTGGTTTGTACACCCTTGAGCCAGGCGAACAGGGCGGCCACGGGGATGCGCGTGCCCGTCACATCCTGCAGCAGTGCGTCGAGCGAATCAGAGGTCCGCGATTCTTGCGCGCTGGTCAGCTGTGCATGGCCATCTTTCCATTCCAGCTGTGCGATGCGGCTGCCGAGCGGGCTGATCAGTGCAAGCCCCCCGATCTGTGCATTGCCCCGCAGTTCAAATATTGCAGAGAACGACTGCGATGCCTGTCCTTCCACCTGCAGGGCGATACGCCCATTCCAGGCATCTTCTTCGCCTGCAGGTACCTGTGGCGGCTGCGCGCAGCCGACCAGCCACAGTGCGCAGGCCACCCACAACAGCAGCCCGGCGACACGTGGGCCGACCATGAGGCGCGCAACGCGTTGAAAAGGAGTTCCTGAACCACCGTACATCAAAGGCTCACCCCAAGGCGCTTCAGCGTTTCTTTCAGCGTTTCATTCTCAGGGCTTGTCCGCGCGCCTTCTTTCCAGACCTTGAGAGCAGCCTCCTTGTCACCCAGGCTCCAAAGCACCTCACCGAGATGCGCTGCGATTTCTACATCCGGGCGAGCTTTGTAGGCAGTTTCCAGGTGCCGCTTGGCCTCTGCCTTGTTGCCCATGCGAAATTCCACCCAGCCTAAGCTGTCGGTAATGAAGGGATCGGAGGGGGCGAACTCCATAGCTTTCAGAATCAGCTGTTTGGCTTCGTCCAAGCGCACGCCCCGGTCTGCCAATGAATAACCGAGGGCGTTGTAAGCATGGTGGTATTGAGGCTTCTGGGAAATCACCTGCCTCAGCAGTTTCTCCATAGTCTCCGGGTGACCCGCTTTTTCGGCCAGCATGGCTTGGTCATACACCAGTTCGGCGTCATCAGGTGCGAGCGCCACAAGCTCGCTCTGGACTTGGTAGGCTTCCTGGTAAAGCCGCAGGTCACGCAGTAGCTGCACCTCGGCCAGCAGCTTCATGCGTTTGTCGTCAGCAGAGGTTCCTGGCAGGTTTCGCAGCAGTTCCCGCGCCTGGGCCACTTTGCCCTGTCGTGCCAGCAGGGACGCGCGGCGGCTTTGCGCACTGAAGGCTTCGTCCACGTTGTCGATGCGGTTGAGCCACGCCTCTGCAGCGGCAAAATCGCCCTTCTTCTCTGCGAGCTGTGCGGACAGTAAATAGGCTTGCGTAAGCCCTTTCTGACGCACTTCAGGATCGGTCGCGGCGGAGGTGAGCTCCATGAAGCGCTGCAGCGCACTCTCTGCAGCGGAGAGCCTGTTGTCTTGCAACTGCAGGGTGGCCAGCACCAGCCAGGCCTCTACCAAGTCCGGTTTCTCTTTGGTGACGTATTCCAGTTGGCGGGCAGCATCGGGATAGCGCTGCAAGCCCAAAAGAACCCGCGCATAGCCCATTCGCAACTCTGGCACGGGTTGTTTGGTAAGTGCTTGTGTCACCAGTGGTTCGGCCTCGGGGGTGTTCTCTTCCATCAGCTCCAGCGCCAGCCTAGCGGCCCCCTCGTTAGCGTCGTCAAGAGCCTGCGCGCGCCGAGCGGCATCCAGTGCCCCCGATTTATCGCCCGCCGCGAGGCGAAGGCGACCCAGGGATACCCAGGCCACAGGGCCGGTGGCAGGGTGGGAAAGCTCGTCCACGAGGGCGGCTTCCACCACCTTCGCTGCCAGCGCCTTGTCGCTGGCACGCCCATACATCTGGGGCAGTGCAGACAGGGTCGAAGCCTTTGCGCGGGGGGATGATTGGGCGAGTTCCTGGCGCAGCAGATCGGGTGTTTCGCCAATACGGTTCAGTGCAACAAGAATTTGCAGCACATAGCGATTCGCCTCGCGCGACTGTGGCAGGGCCTCTTTCCATGCCTTGGCCGCTGCCAGTGCATATTCACCCGATCGTGACTGCAAGGCGATATCTGCGGCCCTTTGGTAGAGCTGGCCATCTGCGCTGCGGCGTGCTGCCTCCAGCATGAAGGCATAACCAGCACCGGGGTCGCCTGTCCGGGCGCTGATTTCGCCCAGGAAAATCTCGTAGAACAATTCAGCATCCAGTGCCGGGTTGGATACCACTGGAGATTCATCTGTGGCGGGGCGGCTGTCACTGCCGGTCTGTTGTGCCCATGCTGAGTGGGCGGATACCGCGATCACGGTCGTCAATGCGGCAATCCGAAAGCTGTGAAATAGCACCATCGGGTCATAATAATCCATGCCTGTTAACCCATTGCCGGGGTCTTTGTATGCCTGAGTTGCCCGAAGTGGAAGTGACCCGCCGCAGTTTGGTTCAGGCCATCACTGGCGCCCGCATTGAGGCGGTCACGCTCGGCAAACCCTTGCGCTGGCCTCTGGGGTGCGCGCCACAGACTTTGGTGGGGCAGCAGGTGATGGGCCTGCGCCGGCGCGGAAAATATTTGCTGGCCGATACCAGTCGAGGAGTTCTGCTTGTGCATCTTGGGATGTCGGGCAGCCTGCGCTTCAGCCAGGGGTTACCGGCGGCCGGAGTCCACGATCACTTTGACATGCTGACCAGCCAGGGGACGCTGCGGCTGCACGATCCGCGCCGATTCGGTGCCGTGGTGTACGTTCATGGGGAACAAGACCCTGTTGCGACCAAGCTTCTGGGCGGGCTGGGAATGGAGCCGCTGTCTGACGGATTCTCTCTTGCTGTTTTCCAGGCTGGTCTGAAAAAGAGCCAGATGCCCATCAAACAGTTGCTCCTGGCTGGCCGGCTGGTGGTGGGGGTTGGCAATATCTATGCGTCAGAAGTGCTTTTTCTGGCTGGAATCCGTCCCACGACGAGTGCGTCGCGTATCGGGCCTGCGCGGGTGCTCAAATTGCACGCTGCCATTCGGTCTGTATTGGCGCGGGCCGTGGATATGGGGGGCAGCACGCTGCGCGATTTTTCCAATGCAGATGGAATGGCAGGCCACTTTCAGACCCAGACCAACGTTTATGGACGCGATGGAGCGCCATGCCATGTTTGTGGCACTTCGATAAAGGTGCTGCGCCAGGGGCAGCGGAGCAGCTATTTTTGCCCGATGTGCCAGCGGCCTTGAATCAGGTCAAGTACCAATTCGCCGTGGCATGACGGCCCGCGAGCGGTCGATGCTATATTTTGTGTATGCCTGCCCTGCAGGCCATTCTTAGATCTCTGGGAGCAAAGTGGGACCTTCATTCAACGAACAGTTCGACCAGCATGGTGCCTGGCGGCGTGAGTTCGCCCAGCAACTCAAGCGGCTGGCCGAGTGGATGTCCTCGCACGAACTCATGGACGCAGCCGTCCAGGAGCGGCTGCAACGCCTGGAGGAGCAGGTTCGCAGCGACAAGGTCATGGTGGCGTTTGTTGCCGAATTTTCGCGCGGCAAATCTGAGTTGATCAACGCGATCTTCTTTGCAGACTATGGCCGCCGCATCATGCCTGCGAGTGCAGGGCGCACCACCATGTGTCCCACCGAACTTGGGTACGACGCCAGCGTGGCGCCCAGCCTTCGTCTGCTGCCCATTGAAACCCGACTGCAGATGCAGAGCCTGGCGGAGTGGAGGGTTAAAACGGACCGGTGGCAGGAGATCCCCCTGGATGTCGGAAACGCGGACCAGATTGCCAAGGCGCTCGAAAAGGTGGCCGAAGTACGAAAGGTCAGCCTGGACAACGCGCGGGCATTGGGCTTTTGGCACGATGATCTGACCGATGAAAACCCTGTGCCTGATGCCCAGGGCTTGGTGGAGGTGCCCATGTGGCGCCACGCCCTCATCAATATTCCTCATCCTTTGCTGAAACAGGGGCTGGTGATTTTGGACACACCAGGGCTGAATGCCGTGGGCGCTGAGCCTGAACTTACCGTCAACCTGATTCCGCAGGCGCATGCGGTAGTCTTCATTCTGAGCGCTGATACCGGAGTTACCCGCTCTGATTTGTCCATCTGGCGCGAGCACCTAGCCATTTCGGCGGACAGCATGGATGCCCGGCTGGTGGTGCTCAACAAGATAGACACCTTGTGGGACACGCTCAATTCTGCAGAGCAGGTGCAGGCGCAGATGGAGCGCCAGTGCAGTACGTCTGCAGAAATGCTGGGTGTTCCGCTGGACAGGGTTGTGCCCGTGTCTGCGCAAAAAGGGCTGGTCGCCAAGATCACTGCTGATGATCTGCTGCTGGAGACCAGCGGCCTGCCTGTTCTGGAAGAGGCGCTGGCCAAAGGAATCATGGGGCGGCGGCAGTCTATTTTGCGGGCGGCTGTGGCCAACGGCGTGGCCAGTTTGCGCACTGAGACTTCTCGGGTCATCAATATCCGACGCCGAGATCTTGACGACCAGATGGCCGAATTGCGAAGCCTGCGCGGCAAGAATGCTTCTGTGATCGAATCGATGCGGCACCGCATCGAACAGGAACAGCGGGAGTTTGACCTGAGCACTTCCAAAATCCAGGCGGTGCGTGCGGTCCACCTGAAGCTGCTTCGAGATGTATTTCAGCAGTTGGGCGCCAAGGCGCTCAAAGTCGAGCTTTCTGAATTGGCGCAGACCCTGCAGCAAAAAGGGCTCAAGCTGGGTGTGAAGAAAATCTATCTTCAGACTTTTGACAAGTTGCGCGGTACGCTGGACAAAGCACAAGCGTCAGGCACTGAGATTCAGGCCATGTTGGGTGGCACCTTCAGGCAACTCAATGCCGAGTTTGGCTTTTCTCTGCAGGTCCCTTCGCCTCCGCAACTGGAGCACTTTACGCACGATCTGAATCAGATCGAACAGAGCCATCTCCAATACCTCGGCATGGGTAACGCGCTCAAGCTGGCCCAGCCCGAGTTTGCGGAACGTCTGGTCCGGGCCCTGGCCATGCGTTTGCGTACCGTGTATGAATCGGCCGCGAACGATCTTGAACTGTGGAGCAAATCTGCTACGGCCCAACTGGATGCGCAGCTGCGTGAGCGTCGCCGTAGTTTTGCGCGTCGCATCGAGGCTGTGGATCGCATTCAGCAGGCTGCCAGCGGTTTGGTGGAGCGCATTGCGGAAATTGAAGCGAGTGAGGATGAGTTGGTCCAACTGGAGCAAAGGCTGCAGGAGCTGACCTCCCAGCTTGTTGCTCTGCCCGGTCTTGACTCCGTGACCTCGGGTAGCCATCTGGTATCTGCATGAGCGACGGTGGGCGGGAGGATGTGGCTGGGCTCGTGGTCGCATGGCAGGCGTCTCATGGCCGCAATCACCTGCCTTGGCAACAGACGCGCGATCCGTACCGGGTCTGGCTGTCCGAGATCATGCTGCAGCAAACGCAGGTTACGACGGTGCTTGACTACTACGGGCGCTTTCTGGAGCGTTTTCCCGACGTAGTGGCCTTGTCGCAGGCAGAGCAGGACGAAGTGATGGGTCTCTGGAGCGGGCTGGGCTACTACACCCGGGCCCGCAACCTGCATCGCTGCGCCCAGCAGGTTGTGGCAGAGCATGGAGGCGCCTTTCCTCGCACCGCCGAGATGCTGGCTACCTTGCCGGGGATTGGTCGCTCCACCGCTGGAGCGATTGCCGCATTCTGTTTCTCTGAACGCGTGCCTATTCTTGATGCCAACGTGCGCAGGGTTTTGACGCGTTTGCTCGGCTTTGAAAAGGACCTCGCGTCGTCGGGAAACGAGCGTCTGCTCTGGAAGGAGGCGGAGTCACTGCTGCCGCAGAAAAATCTGCTTACGGCCATGCCCCGCTATACCCAGGGACTCATGGATCTGGGAGCGTCGATTTGTACGCCACGATTGCCACGCTGCGACCGGTGTCCTTTGGCGGGCCGCTGTGTGGCATTCAAAGACGGAGATCCACAACGCTACCCTGTCAAGACGCGCAAGCTGGCACGCCGGTCTGAATCCTGGCAGCTTCTGGTTCTTCGAAATTCTGCTGGGCAGGTGTGGTTGCAACGTCGCCCCTCTCCTGGGATATGGGCTGGCATGCATTGTGTGCCGGTCTTCGCCGACGGCGCCTCTTTGAACGGATATGTCAAATTCCTGGGTGATGCTTCTCGCATTGCCTGCAACGAGCTCCAGCCTTTTCTCCATGTGCTGACACACAGGGATTTGCATCTTCACCCCGTGTTGGTCACGGGGGAGGTTCCGGATCAGCCCACTGAAGAAGGGGCGTGGTTTGGAGTCAATGAGTGGTCCTCTATCGGCCTGCCTGCCCCCATCCGCAAGCTGCTTGATTCGACCCAAGCTCAGTTGTGGTGAGCGTACCCGGGCTTTGTTGCGTAGATATCAGCGTCCGTCCAGCTCTCGGTGTCTCTTCAGGGTTGCCCAGCGGCTGCTCAAAACATCGGCTAGTCGTTCCACCAAGTAGACCGAGCGGTGCTGGCCGCCAGTGCAGCCCACCGCGACCGTGACATAACTGCGGTGGTTCCGGTCAAGCATTTCCAGCCAGTGCGCGAGAAATTGCTCGATATGCGCCTGCATCAGCGACACATCGGGTTGCTGGCGCAGGAAATGGGCGACAGGTTCGTCCAGCCCCGTCAGATCCCGCAGCGCAGGTTCATAGTGTGGGTTCGGCAACATTCGCACATCAAAGACGTAGTCAGCGTCCATCGGTATGCCACGCTTGAATGCAAAAGACTGGAATACCAGGGTCATCTGTCCCCGGGTGGTGACAAGCAAACTCTTCACGTAGCTTTGGAGCTGTGAAGCCCGTATGGTGCTTGTGTCGATCACATGCGACTGTTCTCGCAGTTCCGCCAGCAGCTCGCGCTCCAACTCGATAATCTGCACGAGCGCTTTTCGACCCTGTTGGAGATCGTCGTGCGACAGCGGGTGGCGTCTGCGTGTTTCTGAGAAACGCCTGACAAGCGTATCGATGGTGGCGTCGAGGAAAACCGATTGCACCGAAACGCCCTCGCTCCTTAGCCGACTCAGCTCCTGTGGAACCTGATGCAATGAGGTGGCACTTCGAACGTCCATCGCGATAGCAACGCGGTTGCCGTGGTGACGGTGTTCCAGCGCCACAAAAGCTGGCAGCAGTTCTGGGGGCAGGTTGTCTACGCAGTAATACCCTGCGTCCTCCAGCGCATGCAGCGCCACGGACTTTCCTGATCCCGACATACCCGTGATCAAAACGATTTCAAGTGCCATCAGCCATGTCCTTCTCGTGCAACGGCCGCGAGATCCAGCATCTCGCTCGCGTGGGCGAGCGTAGTCTGGGTGGATCGTTCGCCGCCCAGCATGCGGGCAATTTCTGCCACACGGTTCTCGCCCTGTACCGTCGATACGGCGCTGGTGGTGCCATTCGGGCTCTTGCGTTTGGCCACCTTGAGGTGGTGGTGTGCGCAAGCCGCCACCTGCGGCAGGTGGGTGACCGCGAGCACCTGACGGTCGCTGCCAAGCTGCTGCATCAGCCGCCCCACTGTTTCAGCCACCGCCCCACCTACGCCAGAGTCCACTTCATCAAAGATGAGCGTGGGAGCCATACCCAATTCACTGGTTGTTACAGCGATGGCCAGCGAAATGCGGGAGAGTTCGCCGCCCGATGCGACTTTGCCGATGGGTTTGGGTGTCATCCCAGGATGGCCCGCGACGAGGAATACCACGTCATCGATACCGTGGTGCGAGGGCTCTGAGGCCTTGGTCATGGCAACCTCGAATTTTCCTCCCTCCATGCCCAGGCCCTGCATGGCTTGGGTAATGGCGTGAGACAGTTTCGGGGCGGCTTTGGCGCGACCCAGAGACAGCGCGCGTGCCGACGCGTGGTAGGCCTTGGCACTGACGGCCTCGGCGGCCTCCAGTCGTTCCAGATCTGTCGCTGCGTCCAGCCGGCGCATCTCCTCCTTCCAGCTCTGGTGTAGAGCCGGCAGCTCTGCTGGCGTGCGCTTGTAACGGCGTGCCAAGGTCATCCAGAGCGAAATGCGGGTGTCGAGTTCGGCCAGGCGCCGTGGATCTATTTCCACGTGCCTCAGATACAGCTGCAGCGAGTGGAGGACGTCGCTGGCTTGTGCGAGGCTGGAAGAAAGGATGTCTGCGAGCGGTGCGAACTCGGGCTCAATATGCTCGTGGCTTTGGAGAAGATCGTGCGCGCGTGTAAGCCCAGTCAGTGCACCAGCATCTTCGTCTTGGAGGGCTTGGATGGCGCCCTCGGCCCCTTCCAGCAGCGCCTGCGCATGTGAGAGGCGTTTGTGTTGTGCGTCGAGTTCTTCCCATTCGCCATCAATGGGTGCGAGCTTGTCCACCTCGTTGATCTGCCATTGCAGGCGCTCACTTTCCTGCTGCAAATTGGCCTGGGCCAGGCGTGCTTGCTCCAGGGCTTTTTGATCCTTTCGCCATTGGGTCCAGAGCGCTGCGGTTTCTGCTGTGTGCACCCCTGCAAATGCGTCCAGCAGGCCGCGTACCGAGTCTGGTCTTGTAAGGCTTTGCCAAGCATGCTGCCCGTGGATGTCTAGCAGGCTGTCTCCCAAAGTCCGCAGTTGGGCAGCAGTGGCTGGGGTGCCATTGATCCAAGCTCTGCTTTTGCCCTGAGAGTCCACGGTCCGACGCAAAAGCAACAGCTCATCAATGTCAAAACCCGCTTCCTCCAGCCATGGCTGGAGATGGGGTGGGCAATCGAACTCCGCGCAAAGATCCGCTTTGTCAGCGCCTTCGCGAACCACACCTGCATCGGAGCGTGCGCCCAGGACGAGTTGCAGTGCATCAATCAGGATGGATTTCCCAGCGCCTGTTTCTCCCGTCAGCACGGTGAAGCCAGAACTTAGTTCAAGTTCAAGCGCTTGAACGATCACAAAATCGCGCAGGGTAATCCGCCGGAGCGCCATGGTCAGGAGCCCCCTTCGTTCCAGCGCAATTTTTTGCGCAGGGTGGCAAAGTAGTTCCAGCCTTGAGGATGGAGAAACCGCACGCAGTGCTCTGACCTTTTCACCAGAATGCGGTCACCATGCAGCAGTGAGGCCAGTGACTGCATGTCAAAGTTGGCACTGACATCCCGACCACTCACAACCTCAACCGCCACCTCGGTGGCATCCGACAGAACAATCGGTCGGTTGGAGAGTGTATGGGGGGCGATAGGCACCAGCACCCATCCGGGAATGGAGGGGTGAAGCATGGGACCACCGGCTGACAGCGAATACGCCGTTGACCCTGTGGGTGAGGCGATGATGAGTCCGTCTGCGCGTTGGTTCGCCACAAATCGGCCGCCGACCTCGACCCGCAATTCCACCATGCCTGAAGTCGCGCCTCGGTTCACAACGACATCGTTCATCGCGAGGGCTTCGAAGACGACGCGCTCGTCGCGCACGACCGTGGCGTGCATCAGCGGTCGCAAGTCTTCCTCGTATTCGCCCTGAAGCATGGGGGGCAGAGTGGCCTGATAGGTATCGAAAGGAATGTCGGTGATAAAGCCAAGCCGTCCCTGGTTGATGCCGATCAGGGGCGTCCCAAACCGGGCGAGCCGCCGACCTATGCCCAGCATGGTGCCGTCACCCCCGACCACCAGGCCCAGATCGCATCGACTGCCTATCTCGTCTACATTCAGGACTGGATAGTGTGTGAGCCCGGTGTTGCTTGCGGTCTCAGCTTCCAGCATCACTTCGCAACCCTGGCGTTCAAGAAAATGGGCGATGTCTTCCAGGGCCTGGCGGGAGCTTTCACCGATGGAGCCCGCCGAAGAAGCTTGGTACTTGCCTATCAGTGCGACATGGCGGAAATTGGACGTCATCGCGAAATTACATCATTAAAATCATTCCATGCTCGATGACCGTGCCAAGTTGTTGCTCAAAGCGCTGGTCGAGCGCTACATCGCCGATGGGCAGCCCGTCGGATCCCGCACGTTGTCGCGCGCGTCTGGGCTGGATTTATCTCCAGCCACTATCCGTAACGTCATGGCGGATCTGGAGGAGTTAGGGCTGATCGCGAGTCCCCACACCTCAGCCGGTCGCATTCCTACTGCACGAGGTTATCGGCTGTTTGTGGACACCATGCTGACAGTGCAGCGGGACCCTCTGACCCCTCCCCAGCTTGCGCCCGAACAGCCGCAAAAGGTGATCGCCAACGCTGCCCAGTTGCTATCCAATCTTTCTCAGTTCGTCGGTGTCGTTATGGCACCACGCAGAACATCGGTGTTCCGCCATATTGAGTTCTTGAGGCTGTCCGAGCGGAGATTTTTGGTCATCATCGTTTCGCCCGAGGGCGACGTTCAAAATCGCGTGATCTTCACGGACGTGGACTACTCCCAGTCGCAACTCATTGAGGCTTCCAACTTTCTGAACGCGCATTACGCGGGGCTTGCGATGGAGCAAGTGCGTGAGCGCCTGAAATCTGAGGTGGATGTGCTGCGCGGCGAGATCGCTTCGCTCATGCAGGCTGCGGTGAATGTGGGGTCTGAGGCTTTGTCCCAAGCGCAAGACGAGGTCGTGATTTCTGGTGAGCGCAACCTGCTGGCGGTCAGTGATTTCTCCAGCGACATGGGCAACTTGCGACGTGCCTTCGATCTGTTCGAACAGAAAACCCAGATTCTGCGGTTGCTGGATATCTCCAGCCAGGCCGAGGGAGTGCGCATCTACATTGGCGGTGAAAGCCATGTCGTGCCTTTTGAGGAGCTGTCCATCGTCAGTGCTCCGTATGAGGTGGATGGCAAAGTGGTCGGGACGCTGGGCGTGATCGGCCCCACGCGCATGCCATACGACCGGATGATTCAGATCGTGGACATCACATCAAAGCTGGTGTCCAACGCACTCAGCCATCGCAAGTAAAGCCCCTACAATACGGCGCTTGCCCCGTTGTATAGCGCTGGAGCATGGCTTGGGGCGTTAGCTCAGTTGGTTAGAGCAGAGGACTCATAATCCTTTGGTCGTTGGTTCAAGTCCAACACGCCCTACCACCCATCCATTCGAATGGGCGATCATCACGATCACGGCCAGTTTTCTTGTCGCAATGTGCGCCTTTCTTCTTTTGGAGTCTCTGGAGTGCATTACAATTGCGGCTTGCGTTGAGTTGAGCTTTTGCTGATCAGGCCCATGCGGCAGGTTACAGTAAAAAAGTTGATTTCAAGGATTGCCAAGAAATCATGCTATAATTCGAAGCTTAGCGGCTGTAGCTCAGCTGGATAGAGTACTTGGCTACGAACCAAGGGGTCGTGGGTTCGATTCCTGCCAGCCGCACCAATTGGTAAGCCTCCCGTCTGAAAAGACGGGAGGCTTTTTCCATTTGGGCGTCCTGATACATCGCGCTGCTACAGCGGGTGCAGACATGGATGGTTTTTATCGACGTGGTGATGTGTGGTGGGCACGTCTGGCGGTCCCGGCGCGTCTGCGTCAGGCGGCAGGGCGGCGCGAGTTCGTGCAGTCATGCCGCACCACCGACAAGCAAGCCGGGCGCGTAGTCGCGGCTGCACTGCTGGCCCAATGGCGGCGGCAGCTTTTCGAGCTGGAAGGCGGACGAGTGGACATTGAGAAGTTGGTCGGCGGTGGCCCGGCCCTGGTGGCGGGCGGGCATCTGTCGCTTCAGCGCGCGGTGGAGCTGTTGGGCTTTAACCTGGGTGATCTGTTGCGGGCCGCGAGCGCCGGGCGCATCGGTCTGCACTGCCGGATTCCGCCAGGGGCCGCAGAAGGCTTCCTCATGCCGTCGCAGTCGCTTGAGTCTGTCGATGCTGAGTTGGGTCACGCTGGCGGCGTGGTGATCCCGAGCCCCAATGGAGCCCCCAACGACAGCATCCGCGCGCAGATGGTGGGGCAGGTGCTGCCCCTGGTGGATTCGGCCATCGTGGCCGGTCAGGTGCTGGCTGGTGAGTTGGGCGCGGTGGAGCTGGTGTGCATGGAGGCGCCAGGACGGCCCGGGTGGCTCTACGTGCCCGATGTGGCGCCCGTTGTACCGGTGGGTAGCCTGGAGGTGCTGGCTGTTGAGCTGGAGGCGCTGCGGGCCGCTGCAGTAGCAGTGATCCCAGCTGAGCGCCTGACGGTAAAGGCCGTGACGGCCTCAGAGTCCCTGACATTGCCCAGTGGTGGGAAGTGGGCGGACAAACGCTTTTCTGAGGCGTTGGATGCGTATTGCGCGAGCCCCGATGGCCTGCCCAAGACGCTAGTCTCGGCCACAGAGCAGCGCCAGCGCAAGGCCGGAATGATGCTGTTCCCCGAGTTCATGGGTGATCTTCACCTGGGCGAGATTGACGGCGACATGCTGCGCGCGTACCGCGATGGGCCATTGAAGACTTTGCCCGGCAAGGCAAACCATCTGCCGAAGGCCGTGAAGCGCGCCACCATGAAGGCGACTGTCGAGGCTTTGCGCGTGGCACATCCTGAATGGCCGCTGATGAGTGCAGACATGCAGCATGAGCGTATGCAGTGGTTACGCCGCTTCTTTGCGTGGCTGGTTGCCCGTGGGTACATGGACGCGGACCCGTCTGCGGGCCTGGTCGGCGAGACCGGGGTATCGAAGGCCGATGCGAAGGCCGCGCGCCGGGATGCAGCCGCTGCGCGCAAAGAAGCAGGTGATGAAGACGGGCGTGGGCCGTTCTCTGGTGAAGAGCTACGGACAATCTTTTCGCAGCCTCTGTTTGTGACCGGTAACGGTGCCCACCTGGTGGGCGCTGAGCGTTGCGGGCCGCATGAGTTTTGGTTGCCGCTACTGGGCCTGTTCGGGGGGCTGCGCCTGAAGGAGGCCAGCCAGCTCTACCTTTCGGACGTGCGGCAGGTTGATGGCGCGTGGTGCTTGGACGTGAACGAGGCCACGGCGGACAAGAGCTTGAAGAATGAGCAGTCCGCGCGGCTGGTGCCGCTGCATCCGGCGCTGGTCGCGGCTGGTTTCCTGGACTACTGCGACCGGCTGCGGCGTGAAGGATTCCGGCGCGTGTTCCCCGAGCTTTCATGCGTGGCCTCTGATGCCCGCTACAGCAAGGACAGCGGGCGGCGAATGTCGATGATGTTGGAGAAGCTGGGCATGCCGCGTGATGGTGGCCGGGTGTTTCATTCATTCAGGCACAACATGAACAACGCGCTGGCACGGGTGCCTGCTGAGGTTCTGGGCTTTGCAGATGCCACGTTGGCGCGCGTGGCCCGGTACGCGATCATGGGTCACGACCTGCCGCCGGGTGAGCGAGATGTGAACACCGCGAGCTACCTACGCGGGAGAACGAGCGAGATGGCTGCCCTGGTGGCCGCTGTGCAGTATGAGGGGCTACCGACTGTTGCGCGCTTCGATGCTGGTTGGGGCGTCGAGGCGATCCAGGACGCGCTGGGGCGCAAACATGGCGACCGCAAGGGCAAGGAAGACATGGGCGAGGTCTTGCACTTGCGATAAGAGGGGGCCATCGAAGCCACTGGATAGACCCCGTACTTTGCCCTGGTTTTGCTATTTCAAGCTGTTTTGGCGCGAGCGCGTTTTTGAAGCCCCAGGATACCCATGATGGTTCATTGAACCTTATAGGTAGAGGCCCAAGCGGGGGAAAAACTACATGACACCCTTCAAATAAGAATGTTTCTCATCTATGGGTATAAAGGTCTACGGTGCCCCCTGGTGTGTTGCTCCGGTGTCGAGGTGGTTACTCTCTGTGGGCAATGGTCCATGCGGCGTAGCCGCGATGCGCTGATGGCCCGGGCCGTTGGTGTCTTCTTGTCTTTCTTCTTCTGTCGGGTTGGTGAAGCCAGTTGTCCCCCTACCCCACAGCGTGCTGTAGGGTGGGGGCTGGCTTGACCACCCGGCCTGTTCACCGCCAGGGCGGTTGTCGGTATAGGTGTCCACTCTGCGCACGGTCACAGCTTGTTTTGAGACAGGTACCAGCGCAGTCAGCCATGCGCCTGTCTCTCACCCCACGCACCCTGTAACGACTACGACTCATCGCCGCGCCCTGTCGGTGCTGCCGCTGTGTGGGGTTCCCTCTAGCGGCTTTATCTTCCCCGTGCCGAGCGTATGGATGCCGACAAGCACGGGTGCGTACCTGGGGGTTAGAACACCCGGTTCAAGACCTCCCGGGCGTAGTGGTGCGCGCTTTCGTGGGCATCTGCCAGCTCCACGATGACGACGTTACCGTCTGCGCCATCTTGGATAGCGAGGAAGTCCACCCCGTTGGAGTCCGTCAAGACGAATGTCCGACTGCCTCCGTTGTCGTAGGTGAACAGGCATTCGCAGGTCTCGTAGATGGCGGCGAACTCGCTGGTGTCGATGGCGCGGGCGCTCAGGCCGCAGGCGTGCTTGTTGGTGTGTGTCATGGGTTCCTCTCGCTGATGATGATGGTCAGGCCGCACGCTTGAGCAGTGCTGCGGGTTCGGTCGGGTGAATGGCTGGGCGCGCCTTGCGCCATTGCCAGGGCTGCAGTTCGCCGTGGTCCTCCACGACGTAGAACGCTGGTTTGCTGGCGGCCTTGATACCGGGGTCGGCCGCGCGCACGGCGTCGATAAAGTCCTTCAAGTCGCAGGGCCGATAGAGGGCAACCTGTCCATACTGGGCATATGGGCGCAGTCGGAGGCCGTGGAGGCTTGGCACCGGGATGCCCTCTCGGGGAGTGCGGCGAATGTCTGCCAAGAATGCCCCCCAGGCAACGGGGGTGCCCAGGTGCAGCGTGAGCAGCGTTACGGTTTCCTGCGTGTTGAGCAGCTTGATGGTCTTGCGTGTCATGTGGGTTTTCCCTTCTTGTTGTTGATTTGGTCGCGTTCTGGCGCGGTCTATTCCTCGTGTACCTGGGAGGCATACCGGTCGGCAAGTGCAACAAGCTGCGCGCCGAGCGTGTGAGCATCCTTGAGTCCCACCCGGACGCGGCCTGAGGCAGCAGGAGTTACCCACTCCAAAACGATGCCCTGAGTGGTTGCCACTGCCTTGACGCTAGCGAGCTGGGGCGCTTTGCCTGCCACCGCAGCACGGGCCATCAAACGGCCCTTGATGAAGCGGTCAACGTCCAACGACATGTAGCAAGGGCGTTTTCCTGCCTCTTGATGGTGTTGCAGTGGCGCATCCCGGTCGTCGCGGCGCCAGTTGGTTAGGCGCTGCTGCCACGCGGCGGGGGTTTCGCCGAGCGCATCGGCGATCTTTTCCACAGTCTCCCGCACTGAGAGTGGCCAATTTTCTTGGTCTTCTTGCCTCATTGGTTCCTTTGGGCCTTGCGGCCCCGAGTTGTTTTGATTGCCGAATTTTATATTGTCTAAATTGTCATGTCAAAACTTGTCGAACTGAATAAAATACGAGCTGACTACAAATTAAACGTCCGTCTTATCATTTCGTCAGGAACGCCCATGCCACCCGAAACCCATCATGCCGCCGTCGCCTACTACCGTGTGTCCACAACCGGGCAGGAGCAATCGGGGCTTGGTCTTGGGGCACAGCGTGAAGCGGTCGCCCGCTACCTGAACGGCGCTGGTTGGGAGTTGGTGGGTGAGTTCACTGAGACGGAAACCGGCAAGGGGTCGAACGCCCTTGCCAAGCGCCCACAGCTTCGGGCGGCCCTTGAGCTGTGCAAACGGCGAGGCGCAACGCTCGTCATCGCCAAGTTAGACCGTTTGGCGCGCAACGTGAATTTCATTTCCGGCCTGCTTGAAGCTGGGTGCGATTTCGTGGCTGCCGATATGCCCCAGGCGAACAAGGTGATGATCCAGATGCACGCTGTGATGGCCGAGTGGGAACGGGACCAGATCAGCCAGCGGACAAAGGATGCCCTGGCGGCATCGAAGGCGAATGGCAAAAAGCTGGGGACGGCTGGACCTGCGAACCTGCGCCGGAATATTGAAGAACGCCAGGGTGCGGCGAACGCTTTTGCCGCAAAGCTGGCGGGCGTGGTGGAAGGGTTACAGGTGCGTGGACTGAGTCAGCGCCGGATGGTGGATGAGTTGAACACCGTGGGCATCAAGGCCCCGCGTGGCGGGGAATGGTCGTTGAGGCAGGTGCAGCACCTACTTGCGCGATTGAATGCGGGCGCGCAAGTAGGTGATGCTGGGCGCGGTAGCTGGTGAAATGTGTCCCTACTTGATATTGCGCTTGCCGCTGGTGATGTCCTGCAAGAGCTTTACGAATTCCGGGGCTTCAGTTCGTGCGACCAGCTGACACTCCTTCGCGGCGGTTTCTTTGGATTCGGCCAAAACCCTCCCTGAGAGACCTTCGGCATTGACCGTGGCCTGAATGGCTACCTTGCTGGCTTGGAGTTCCGGGTAGTCTGCGTTCACCAAGTTACTGCGGCGCACGAATTTGAGTAGTTCTTTTTCTACGTCCGCCGAAGCAAGGTGGTAGTTGCGCGAAGTGTCGAAGGCGGCGCAGGCACGCAGTTTGCCTATCAGGTCCCAGCCGATTGCAAACGAGTATTCGAGGTCGGCCTTTCTGATGGCAGCCCAGGACGCAGCGGCGCAGCTTAGAACGACGGTGGCTAGAGTTGTCTTGATGGCGATGTGCATTTCTGTGCTTGTCGTGTTTGAGGTGTGGGCGGTACTGCTCTGGAATTGGGTATAGCGGGGTACATGGTGAACGTTCTAGTTCATCATCGCAGCCGAGTCAGAAGCGAGCGCCTGTTCCAGTGACCCGGTAGCCCTTCCGGGTGAGACAGGCGGCCATCGCCCGCTCGTTGGCGGGGCCCAATCCGAGGCGGTCCCCTTCTTTGCCAAGCATGTCGTTGCCCAGCATTCCCCCTGCGATGCCGCCGGTGACACTACCGCCCACCGCACCACTTGCGACGCCACCCACTGCGCCGAAGACTAGGCCCGTGGTCATGGAGTCTTTCCAGTCCTTGTCCAGCGCGGCCGTGGCCTCGGGCTGACAGGCGACCACATCCCTATCAAAGACAGGGCGGTCAAAGCCTTTGGCGTTGGTGTCCACTTTGGGCACCCAGTTGCCGTGCGGGTGCCAACCGGCGCAGGCGGTCAGGGTGATTGTCAGGGCAACGAACGCGCGGAATATGGCGCGTGGCAGAGTCGATTCCACGGTTTTCCTTTGTCATGAATTGTTACAGGCGGGGAGCGTATCAGTCCTTCGCCTCAGTTTTTGGTATCTGATGCATCGTTGTTCGCGGCCCACCGCACGCCGATGTGCTACAAAAGCACATTTGGCTTACAGTGGTGTAGAAGGGTGCTGGACTTTGGCTTGCGGTCCTGCCAGCCGCACCAATGTTTAAAGCCTGCAATCGCAAGATTGCAGGCTTTTTCATTTGTCAAAGCGTTTCTCGCTGACGGGGGAGATCTTCCATGAGCAAGGCCTTTACCAAAGAAACCGATGCTTCCGATGAGGATGAATTGGTGTTGCCTGCGTTGCCTGCGGGCGGCAAGAACTACATCACTCCGGCAGGATACGCGCGCCTGCGTGATGAGTTGCTGGACCTGATTGACAACGAGCGGCCCAAAGTGGTCGAAGCCGTGCACTGGGCTGCCAGCAACGGAGATCGGTCTGAAAATGGCGACCATCTCTACGGCAAGAAACGTTTGCGAGAGATTGATCGGCGCATCCGCTTTCTCACCAAGCGGCTCGAGATTGCCGAAGTGGTGGATCCCAGCCTGCATGCGGGCAGCAATCAGGTGTTTTTCGGCTCCACAGTCACGTACATCGATGACGAAGGTATAGAGCGCACGATCACCATCATGGGCATCGATGAGGCAGACAGCCGGGAATCGCAGGTGAGCTGGATCTCGCCAGTGGCACGTGCGCTCTTGAAGGCCCATGTGGGTGACGAGGTGCTGCTGCCTACGCCAGGAGGCGTGCGAAGCCTTGAAGTGGTGGCAGTGCAGTATCCGCAGCGCGCCGCACATGCGGACTGAGCAGGGGCTACAACACCGCTTTACGCTAAGCCATGCTTGGGTTGATGGCGCTGCTCAGCGCTGTGAAGTGCTTACGTGGCCTGCGGGGTGATGCGTGCAGCGCGAATGACGGCCTGGGTGCGCCGCAAGTTGCGCAGTGCGGTTTCGAGGTGGGTCTGATCTCGCACCGCCACAATGAAGCGCAAGTCCGTGGTGTCGAGGGCCGCCTCGTCATCCATGTCCACATGGGTGATGTCAGCTTCTGAATTGGCCAGTTCAGCGGCCACGCGGGCGAGCACACCTTTGCCGTTGGTGACAGTCACCACGACCCCGGTTTCGAACATGCGCGTGGGCTCGTCCGACCAGTCCACCGCAATGAAGCGCTCGCTGTCCTTGTGCTGCAGCCGCTTGGCCACCGTGCAGTGGGCGTTGTGAACCACCAAGCCCTCGCCACGGCCCAGATAGCCCACGATGCTGTCGCCAGGTACTGGGCGGCAACAGGATGCGTACTGCACCGAGGCATTTTCGCTGCCATCCAGAGTTACCGCTCCTTGCGAAAGCGTCTCGTGGGATGTGTAGCGCTCCCGTGTCATGAGCAGCGCATCAGGACGATGGCCGTGTTCGGACATCAGCACCATGAGTCGCTTGGCCACGATGCTGGCGATGCGCTTGCCCAGGCCCAGGTCCGTCATCAGTTCGCTGCGGGTGCGGTTTCCTGTAAAGCGCAGCAGTTTGTCCCACATCGGTTGGGTCTCTGCGTCCTGGGGAGGGAGCTGCTCCAGGCCTTCCGCCCGGATGGCCTGGGTCAGCAGCTTCTCGCCCAGTCCTTCCGATTCGGTCTGTGCCAAAGTTTTCAGGTAGTGCCGGATCTTGGAGCGTGCGCGGCCCGTGCGCACAAAACCCAGCCAGGCCGGGTTGGGCGTGGAAACCGGGGCTGTGATGATCTCCACTACATCGCCATTCTTGAGTTCGGTCCGCAGGGGCACTTGCTCGTTGTTGATTTTGGCCGCCGTGGTGCGGTCGCCAACGTTGCTGTGGATGGCGTAGGCAAAGTCCACCACGGTAGCTCCGCGAGGCAGGGCCATGATCTGGCTCTTGGGGGTGAAAACGTAGACAGCGTCCGGGAACAGGTCCACCTTGACATGGTCCCAGAACTCGGCGGCATCGCGGGTCTCGTTCTGGATGTCCAGCAGGGATTGCAGCCACTTGGTCCCTAGTCGCTCGGCCGATGTGCCATCGCCGTCCTGCGCCTTGTACAACCAGTGCGCGGCCACACCAGCCTCGGCGATGACATGCATCTCGTCCGTACGCATCTGGAATTCGATGTTCACGCCGGAAGGGCCCACCAAGGTGGTGTGCAGGGATTGGTAGCCATTGAGCTTGGCGATGGCGATGTGGTCCTTGAACTTGCCAGGAACCGGCTTGTACATCTGGTGGAGCACGCCCAGGGCGGTGTAGCAGTCTGTCACCGTGGGTACGATCACCCTGAATCCGTAAATATCGGTGACCTGGGCAAAACTCAGGTGCTTGAGGTCCATCTTCTGGTAGATGGCGTACAGCGTTTTCTCGCGGCCGGCCAGGCGGACCTTCATACCGATCTTGGAGAAGGCGGTGTCCACCTCGGCCTGAACCTTTTGCACCAGATCGCGCCTGCGGTTGCGTGATTTGTTGACTGCCTTGGATAGCGTGGCGTAGCGCCATGGGTGCAGGTGCCGAAAGGCCAGATCCTGCAATTCCCGGTAGGTCTGGTTGAGGCCCAGGCGGTGGGCAATGGGTGCATAGATCTCCAGCGTCTCCGAGGAGATGCGGCCCCATTTGCTGCGCGGCATGTCCGACAGCGTGCGCATGTTGTGCGTACGGTCCGCCAGCTTGATGAGGATGACGCGCACGTCGCGCGCCATGGCCAGCAGCATCTTGCGGAAAGACTCGGCCTGGTTCTCTTCGCGGGTGTTGAACTGCAGCTTGTCGAGCTTGGTCAGCCCATCTACCAGTTCAGCCACGGGGGCGCCAAAGCGGTCTATCAGGTCTGCTTTGGTGACGCCACAGTCTTCCATGGCATCGTGCAGCAGGGCGGCCATCAGCGCCTGGGCGTCCAATTTCCAGGTGGCGCACTGTGCAGCCACGGCAATGGGGTGCGTGATGTAGGGCTCACCGCTGTTGCGCAACTGACCCAGGTGGGCCTCGTCAGCGAAACGATAGGCTTGGCGCACCTGTTCGATGCTGGTCGCGTCCAGGTAGTCGAGGCTGTCTGTCAGCGCAGCAAAGCTGGCCGCAGCCGCATTGGCGGCCGCTGCGGCTGCCGACAAAGTTCCCGCCGTTGGTACTTCGCCGGGGCGGGCTTGCGTTGCAGAAGGTGAATTGAGCACCGCGTTCATGCCTTAAATGTAGCGCGGGAGCGCATCAGGAGACTTTGGGGCAAAAAAAAGCACCGCTGTCGCGGTGCTCTTTGCGGGCTGCGCCCAGAAAAAAGCTCAACCAGGAACCTTCTTGAGCATTTCCAGGCCAACCTTGCCTTCGGCGATTTCGCGCAAGGCGGTCACGGCAGGCTTGTTGCGGCTTTCGATGCGGGGGGCGTGGCCCTGGCTCAGCATGCGGGCACGGTACGTGGCGGCCAACACGAGCTGGAAGCGGTTGGGGATCTTTTCCAGACAGTCTTCTACGGTGATGCGTGCCATCGTTTTACTCCGGGGATTCAGGTGATATTGAGCGACTGGAAGGTGTCAGCACGGGCGCGGCGCTGGGCGGCGTACTTGAGTCGCTGGGCGTGAACTACGGCTTTCAGGTCGAAAAGCGCGCGCTCAAACAACTCATTGATTATAACGAAGTCAAATTTGCTCACCTGGGCCATCTCGGTAGCCGCGTTCTTGAGACGGACTTCGATGACATCGGGGGAGTCTTCGCCCCGTCGTTCCAGGCGCGAACGCAGTTCTTCCCAGCTGGGGGGCAGGATGAACACGAGGATGGCATTCGCGAAGGCTTCCTTGATCTGCAGCGCGCCCTGAAAGTCGATTTCCAGGATCACGTCCGAGCCTTGTGCAATGCGCTCCTCGATCGCCTTTTTGGAGGTGCCGTAGCGGTTGCCATGTACATGCGCCCATTCCACGAAGGCGTTGCCTTCCACCATGGCATCAAACTCGGATTGCGACGCAAAGTAGTAGTCGCGGCCATGTTTTTCTTGCCCGCGCGGAGCGCGGGTGGTGTGGGAGATCGACAGGTGGACGTGGGAGTCCAGTTCCAGCAAGGCCTTGACCAGGCTGGATTTGCCTGCGCCGCTGGGGGCTGCAACTACGATGAGATTTCCGGGATAGTCCATAGTTGATGTGCGCGAAGCGCTATCAAAAAATGAGTGTTATTCGATGTTCTGTACTTGCTCGCGCATCTGCTCGATCAGCACTTTCATGTCCACGCTGATGCGGGTCAGGTCAAGAGCGGCAGATTTGGAGCCCAGCGTATTGGCCTCGCGGTGGAGCTCCTGGATCAGGAAGTCCAAGCGCTTGCCCACCTCGCCGCCCTTCTTGAGCAGGCGTTCGATCTCGTCCAGGTGGGAGTCCAGCCGGGTGATTTCCTCCGCCACATCAATGCGGATGGCAAACGCCGTGGCTTCGGTCAGCGCGCGGTCGCGGGCGGCCTCGGGCAGGGTGGCACCGTCGGTCAGCGCCATGGCTTCCTTCCAGCGCTCCATGAAGCGCAGCCGTTGCTGCTCGACCAGCAGCGGCACCATGGGGACGGCCTGTTCGGCCAGGGCGCGCAATTGCTTGACCCGGTCCAGCAGCATGGTGGCCAGGCGCTTGCCCTCCCGTTCGCGGGCGGCCATCAGGGCGGTCAGGGCTTCTTCGGCCAAAGCAGGAACGGCATCGCTCCAGTCCTCAGAGCCCGATGGGGCGTTGGCGCACAGGCGCAGGGCGTCGGCTACCGTGAGGGGCGCCGCGGTCGGCAGCCATGCCTTGACGGAATCTTGCAAAGAATTGAGCCGCTGCAGCAGCCGCGCGGGCGGATCCTGCAGGGTGTTGCTGTCCTCGTTCTCCAGGGCGGCGCGGACTTCAACCTTGCCGCGCTTGAGGCGGGCGGTCAGCAGGCTGCGCAGCGCGGGCTCCATGGCACGCAGTTCATCGGGGAGGCGGAACGAAAGGTCCAGGAAGCGGCTGTTGACCGAGCGGATTTCCAGCCCCAGTCTGCGTGATTGGGGCGCGCGGGTGTCGTTTTCAGCGCCAGTGGCAGATGCGCCATGCTGTGCGCTGGCGTATCCGGTCATGCTGTAAACTGGCATTGGACTTTTTGATGGTTGCTTGCGATCCGGCGATTATCCGGGTTCCGCTCCACCCCCGAGTCATCTTCGCAAAATATGTCAAAAATCAAGCCGGCTCCTTTGCCGCCCGATACCGCAATTGGCGGCTACCGCGTGGTGCGCCGGTTGTCTTCTGGCGGCTTTGGTGTGGTCTATCTGGCCCTGGATGCCGAAGGGCAGCAGGTCGCCATCAAGGAATACCTTCCTTCGTCGCTGGCCACGCGTGCACCGGGCGAGCTGCTGCCCAAGGTGCAGTCCGAAAAACTCTCGCTCTACCGCCTGGGGCTCAAGAGCTTCTTTGAAGAAGGCCGGGCGCTGGCACAGATCTCGCACGCTTCTGTGGTGAGCGTGCTCAACTTCTTCCGCGAAAACGAAACCGTCTACATGGTGATGAACTACCTGGAGGGTGCGACCCTGCAGGACTTCATCATCACCGCGCGCGACCTGAAAACACAGAAGGTCTTCCGCGAATCCACCATCCGCTCGCTGTTCGACGAGGTGCTGCGCGGGCTGCGCATCGTGCACCAGCACAAGATGCTGCATCTTGATATCAAGCCGGCCAACATCTTCATCACCGACGACAACAAGGCCGTGATGATCGACTTTGGCGCTGCGCGTGAAGTGCTGTCCAAAGAGGGCAATTTCATCCGCCCGATGTACACGCCCGGCTTTGCCGCTCCCGAGATGTACCGGCGCGATTCGTCCATGGGCCCCTGGACCGATATTTACGCGATTGGTGCCTGCATCTACGCCTGCATGCAAGGCTTTCCGCCCAACGAGGCGCCCCAGCGCATCGAAAAGGACCGCCTCTCGCTGGCCTTGACCAAGCTGCGTGGCGTGTACTCTGACAACCTCATCGAGGTGGTGGAGTGGTGCATGGCGCTCGATCCGCTGTCGCGCCCGCAGTCGGTGTTTGCTCTGCAAAAGGAACTCAGCCGCGAGGGCGAGCGCCGCTACACCAAACTGACGGTGGCCGAGAAGATGCGCCTGCAGCTCGACACCCTTGTGTCCGACACCAAGAAGAATGTGCAAAAGGTGGGTGAAGCCACCGGTATCGGAGCCAAACCCAAATGAACCCGAAGCCCTCTTTGCGTGAGTCGCTATGAAATTCTCGGTTTTCCAGATCAGCCGCCGTGGTGGCCGCGAGAAGAACGAAGACCGCATGGGCTATTGCTACACGCGCGAATCGGGCCTGTTTGTGTTGGCCGACGGCATGGGTGGCCACCCGGAAGGCGAAGTGGCTGCACAGATTGCACTGCAGACCATCTCGGCGTTGTTCCAGCGCCAGGCCAAGCCGCAGCTCAAGGATGTGCAGGAGTTTCTTTCGGGAGCGCTGCTGGCGGCGCACCACCAGATCCTGCGCTACGCCACCGACAAGGGCATGCTCGACACGCCGCGCACCACGCTGGTGGCTGCGGTTTTGCAGGGCGGCACGGCCACCTGGGTGCATTGTGGCGATTCGCGGCTGTACATGGTGCGCGACGGTGATTTGCTCACACGCACCCGCGACCACTCCTACATGGAGCTGCGCAACTCCCCACCGCCGGGCCTGGAGCGCATCAACCGCAACGTGCTGTTCACCTGCCTGGGCTCGCCCACCAAGCCTATTTATGACATCACCGGCCCGGTTTACCTGGAGCAGGGCGACCGCATTTTGCTGTGTTCGGATGGGCTTTGGGGCACCCTCAGCGACGAGGAGATTGCCACCCAACTCGGCCGCAACACCGTGTCGCACGCTGTGCCCGAGCTGGTGGAAGACGCACTGCGCAAGGCGGGGGACAGCAGCGACAATGTGACCGTGATCGCTCTGGAGTGGGAGACGCCCGACGCCTTCGAATCCACCCAGGGCGTCTCGACCGACAGCATCAGCGACGACGTGTTTGCGTCCACTATCCAGGCAGGGCCACTCGATGGCCTGGTGGATGACCTGGACGATGCCGCCATCGAGCGGTCCATCGCCGAAATCAACGAAGCCATTCGCCGCTCGGCCGCACGGAAAGCATGACACCCCCCTGAGTCGCTGCGCGCCTTCCACCTTCTCTCGAATCGCTGTGCGATTCGGGAAAAGGGACACTGCCAGTGCACGCAAGGGAGACGCAGCTACGCAGCCTGGGCGGCCCTTGCGCGGCGGTCGGTGGCCTTGGCCGCGCGTTTCGGGCGAGCCTTTGGTCATGCATGAGGCACGCCCGTTTTTCTACTGAAAATTCTATGACCACCTTCACCCGCACCGGCGACCGAGCCGCCCACCAGCTGCGCCCTGTGCGCATCACCCGCCACTACACCATGCATGCCGAGGGCTCGGTGCTGATCGAGTTCGGCAACACCAAAGTGCTCTGCACCGCTTCGGTGGAAGAGCGCGTGCCGCCCCACAAGCGCGGCAGCGGCGGGGGTTGGGTCACGGCCGAATACGGCATGTTGCCCCGCGCCACCCACACCCGCAGTGACCGCGAGGCCGCGCGGGGCAAACAAACCGGCCGCACGCAGGAGATCCAGCGCCTCATCGGCCGCAGCCTGCGGGCCGTGTTTGACCTCAAGCTGCTGGGCGAGCGCACCATCCAGCTCGATTGCGACGTGATCCAGGCCGATGGCGGTACCCGTACCGCGGCCATCACCGGCGCCTGGGTGGCCGCGCAGGATGCGGTCAACCAGCTGCTGGCCAGCGGCAAGATCACGCAGTCGCCGCTGCTCCAGCCGGTGGCGGCCATCTCGGTCGGCATCGTGCAGAGCACGCCGCTGCTGGATCTTGAATATGTGGAGGACGTGGACTGCGACACGGACATGAACGTGGTGATGACGGGCGCAGGCCACTTTGTGGAAGTGCAGGGCACGGCCGAAGGCGTGGCGTTTACCCGGGCGGAGATGGACCAGCTGCTCGCGCTGGCCGAAAAAGGCATCGCAGAGCTGGTGCAGTTGCAGCAGCGGGCGCTGCTGCAAACCCCCTAACCCGCTGATACTCACTAATTGATAGCTGCTTGCGCTTGCTGGATAAGCGCTAGATGCCAATTTGAATCATGAAAATCGTTCTTGCATCCAACAACCGTGGCAAGCTGGCCGAGCTGCAGTCCATGTTCGCGCCACTCGGGGTCGAGCTGGTTCGCCAGGCCGACTTGGGCGTGGGTGAGGCCGAAGAGCCATTTCGCACCTTTGTGGAGAATGCCTTGGCCAAAGCCCGCTTTGCCTCGGCCCACACCGGCCTGCCCGCCTTGGCGGATGACGCCGGTATGTGTGTGGATGCCTTTGGCGGCCTGCCGGGCGTCGATACCGCCTACTACTGCACCCAGTTTGGCTACGAGAAGAGCGACGACAACAATGTGCGCGCCCTGCTGGAGCAGTTGCACGGCGTCGCCAACCGCCGCGCCGCCATGGTCAGCACTCTGGTTGCCGTGCGCAGCCCGCAAGACCCTGAGCCGCTGATTGCCGTGGGCCGGGTGGTGGGCGAGATCACCACCGAACCCCGGGGCAGCAACGGATTTGGTTTTGACCCTGTGATGTTTATCCCCGAATTCGGCAAGACCTTTGCCGAGCTGCCTGTGGAAGTGAAGAACGCCCACAGCCACCGGGGCCGCTCGGCCGCGCAGATGCTGGCGCTGATGCGCGAACGCTGGCTGTAGAAGGGACGACAAGAACGTGGCCCACATCCCGATCACGCCGCAGGCTGAGGCCGAACCCGCCGTGGTGCGCGACATCCAGCACTACATGCGCCCCGGCCTGCTGCAGCTGCCCAGCCTGCCACCGTTGTCGCTGTATGTGCACCTGCCGTGGTGCCTCAAGAAATGCCCGTACTGCGACTTCAACTCGCATGAGTACCGCGAAGGTGGCAGCGATGCGGCGGGCAATGCAGGGGTGCCCGAGCAGCGCTACATCGACGCGCTGATGGCCGACCTGGAGGCCGCGCTGCCGCTCATCTGGGGCCGCACGGTGCACAGCATCTTTATCGGTGGGGGCACGCCCAGCCTGTTTTCACCAGCCGCCATTGACCGGCTGATTGGCGACATCCGCGCCCGCCTGCTCCTTGCGCCCGACTGCGAGATCACCTTGGAGGCCAACCCCGGCACGTTCGAGAAAGACCGCTTCCGCGCCTTCCGGGCGGCGGGCGTCACACGGCTGTCGGTGGGGGTGCAAAGCTTCAACGACCAGCACCTCAAGGCCCTGGGCCGCGTGCATGACCGCAGCCAGGCCTTGGCGGCGGTGGAGGAGGCCGCCGCGTCGTTTGACACCTACAACCTCGACATCATGTACGCGCTGCCAGGCCAGACGCCGCAAGAGCTGGAGCAGGACATGTTGACGGCATTGGCCTTCAAACCGCCGCACATCTCCATCTACCACCTCACCATCGAGCCCAACACCTACTTCGCCAAGTTTCCGCCGGCCATCCCCGAGGACGACCAGGCCTACGCCATGCTCGACCGCATCACCGAGATGACGGGCCAGGTGGGCATGGCGCGCTACGAAATATCGGCCTACGCGCAGCCCGGCCACCAGTGTTTCCACAACACCAACTACTGGCAGTTTGGCGATTACCTGGGCATTGGCGCGGGCGCACACAGCAAACTCAGTTTTGCGCACCGCGTGGTGCGCCAGGTGCGCTTTCGCGACCCAGGCCGCTACATGGACAACGCCCTGGCCGGCAGGGCTGTGGCGCAGGATGAAGACGTGCGCCGGGCCGAACTTCCGTTTGAATACATGCTCAACGCCCTGCGCCTGCGCGGTGGTTTTGCGCTGCAGGATTTCATGGATCGCACGGGTTTGCCGCTGACCACCATCGCCAAGGGGTTGAGGGCGGCGGAGAGCAAAGGTTTGATCGAGCGCGACCTGACCAATGTGCGCCCGACAGAGCGGGGCTTTGATTTTCTGAGCGACCTGCAGGAGCTGTTCCTGGCGGACTGACCGGCGCTACCGCCGATGCCGTGGCGCCGCAGTGCCTGTCTGCGTTTGGCGCTGCGTGCAGCGCAGCGTCCTCCGTGAGGTTAGCCGCAGCGCACCGCCACAATGCGGCCGTTGGCATCCACCTCCAGATTGAGCCGCTGGGCATTGAATTCCTTGGTGATGACCTGGCCGGGTCGCAAGACGCGGGCCATTTGTGCGCCCGACCGCACCCGGGCCAACTCCACCACCGATGCCGTGCTGTTCTGCCCCACCGCCGACTGGGCCGGCTGGGCGTTGCACAGGCCGCCTGGCGCGGGCTCTGCCGGCGCAGGGCTGCCAGAGGGGGCAGGGGGCTGGCCTTGGCTGGCGCAACCCGTCATCAGCGCCGCAACCACCAGGCTGCCAGAGATGCCAAAAGGGATTTTCGTCATGGGTGAGGCTCCAGAAAACAAGACCCTCACCATACCGGAAGCCCTGTGAGCGCGGGTGTCCACGCGTAACACGGGGGGAGGGCGGTTGTCCCTCCAGCTGGTTGGATGACTTGATGAGGGTCAAGAAAATGTTGACTGAATGCGACAGGCAGTGCGCCTCCCTTGCACGAAGGGTGCCCGGCGATGGTTTGCCGTAAGGCCCTGTCCGCACAATGGACTGTTGGTGGTCTGCGCCCCGCACTGGGTAGGCAGAACACCGGGGCCAGTGTGGAGCGCACGGGCTTCTGGCAACCGAGTTTGTGCATCCCCGAACCACCATGTCCGACGATCCCATCTTCAGCCTCATCCACTCTCTCGGCGACACCCTGGATGGTCTGGACGTCGCCTTGTGCGCGTTTGACGAAAACGATTGCACGCTCGCATGGAACCGTACGTTCTTCAAGTTCTTCCCGGAGCATGAGGGGCATGTCTACGTGGGTGAGCCCTACCACGCGAATCTGCGGCGCTTTTACACCGAGCGGCTGGATGCGCAGGAGTTGCCCAATATCGACCGCTACATTGCGGCAGGCGTGGAGCGGCACCGTGCACAGACGCGCCCCTACAGCTTTGAACACCGGGGCCTGCGGGTCCACGTATCGTCGTTGCCGATCGCCGGGGTGGGGCGCGTGCGGGTCTGGCGTGCAGAGGCGGTGCAAAGTCCACAAGAACAGGAAAAGCTGGAGAAGGTGGGCGATGTCAACATCCACGAGCCCGGATATCCGCGCAGCCCCATGGTGGAAAGCACAGAGCTTTTTGACCGCATTCCCGATGGCTTGATGATCTGTGGGGAGGACCAGCGCATTCAATGGGTAAACGAGCCGTTCATGCAGATGTACAGCCTTGTTGATCGCGCCGCTGCAACGGGCCTGAGCTTTGAGGACATTTACCGGGGGGCCTGGGCTGGCGGATGGGCCGGGTGACATGGCGCCCTTTTATGAGGGGCTCACCATCCTGCACGAACACATGCGGTTTGCAGGCGCACCGTTTGAGGTGCCCTTGCCCCGCAACCGCTGGAGCCGCGTGATCGCCAAGCAGGGTTTGGACGGGACCGTGTTCTATGCACATGTGGATATCACCGAGTTCAAGCGCCAGCAACGTCGGCTTGCCCAGGCCGAGCGCAGTGCCCGCGACAGCGAGGCGCAACTGCGTGAGAAGTCCATCCTGCTGGAGGCCACGTTGGAAAACATGGACCAGGGCGTGGCCAAGATCAGCGCCACGGGCATTGTGGAGCTGTGCAATCGCCGCGCGCTAGAGCTGCTGGATTTGCCCGTCGAACTGATGGCCTCCAAGCCCTCGCTGGTGAATGTACTGGCCTACCTGCGCGCACGGGGCGAGTTTGACGGGGCCTCGCAAGAGATCCAAGACATGCTGCTGAACAGTGACGGCGGGGTCGATCAGCAGCAGGTCTATGACCGCCCCCGGCCCGACGGGCGCATCCTGGAGGTCCAGACCGTGCCCATCAAAGATGGAGGTGCGCTGCGCACCTTCACCGACGTGACGCAGCGCAAACAGGCCGAGCGTCGCATACGGCATGTTGCCGAACACGATGGACTCACGGGGTTGCTGAACCGCTCGGCCTTCCTGCAAACCCTTCAGGCGGCGGTGCCCGATGCGCGGCGCCAGGACCAGGGCTTTGCCGTGTTGTATGTGGACCTGGACGGCTTCAAGCCCATCAACGACCGCTTCGGACATGCCGTGGGCGACCAATTGCTGGCGTGGGTGGCCCGGCAGCTCGCCCAGGCGGCGCGCGAAAACGACGTGGTGGCGCGGCTGGGGGGCGACGAATTTGCTCTGCTGCAGCGTGGCGTCTCTGACCCCGACAGCGCTCTCCGGCTGGGCGAGCGCCTGGTGCAGGCCATTGCCCAGCCGACGGAAATTGAATCGCATTTCATCCAGATCGGAGCCTCTGTAGGCATCGTGATGTCGTCTGCCGACGCCACGAACGCCGAAGAGCTGCTGCGCAAGGCCGATTCCGCGATGTACCTGGCGAAAGCCTCTGGGCGCGGTTGTGTGCGGATTTATGGTGCGTGACCGCCCAGCGTGTACGCGCCGGGTCAGCGGGCTTGGAAGACGTCCTTCAGAAAGTCGAAGATGTCCTACACACCTCGGTCACGGGGCGGCCTATTATTTGTCCGTCGATACCCCGTCGACATCCCTCCCGCTTGCACAAGCAAGTGTTCAGCCCGCACCCAGCGGGCTTTTTTTTGCCCGTTTCCCGTCCTGCCAGTGCCTGCACCGCTAACCGCAAGACATGGGACTTGTCATGAATGAGCAGGTGAATACTGGGTTCTTTGACCCCATCCTCTGCACGTTGCGCTAGGGGGCTGCATCATTCACAGCCAGGTGGGGTGTCATCGTGGGGCCACCGCTTTTGATTACAAAACCAGAATGATTCTGTACAAGCCCGGGGCGCAATTCATCTACAAGGGCCGACGTGTCAGCGTGGACTACGTCATCATCCGAAGAACGGGCCTGTGGGTCCGATTGGCTGGCAGTGATGAGGTGTGCCGACCAGAAGATCTGACACCCATTTCGCCCCATGCTTCTGGCTTGCCCGAAGGCCGCCACTGACGGCGGGTAGGGTGGTGGGGCACAAAGCACAACGGGCCGTGAAGGCCCGTTGTGTTGGATGTTTTGGCGGGACTGTGAGATTTGAATTCCCTATTGAAACCCGCATGAATAAAGGGTTTCGATATTTTTGATGGTCAGTATCCCGTCAAAAATACCGCCAAAAATTTTTGCTGGCCCCTTCGTCTGCAACCTATCCGAGACGCCGCCTCACAATACAACCCCCCTAGGGAGAGTCCCGCAACAGTCCGGCAACGCGGCTCGAATTACCCGCACTGGGACTATCGAGGAAGGACCCAAGCACCGCCCCCACCCGGGCCATGCTTACTTACCTCTTGCCAGCGGCCGGGACTAGAAATTTTCTGGGGTGCGAATTACCCGCGCTTGGGCCACCCCGGAAGGACCCAAGACCGGAGGGGTGGATGTGTCCACTGTCCACCGTCAACCGTTTGTCAACCTTTTCAAAACCGCATGCACTACCTCGCCTGCGGGGCTCGAATTACCCTCCCCAGCCGCACCGCAGAAGGACCCGCAAACACACCACCCTTCGGGGGGTTACCCGTTTTTTGCCGGGGACACCGGGGACAAACTGAAAATCGACCGTAAGTCATTGTCGCCATTGAGAAAAGTTGTCCCCGGCAGGACCGGGGACAAACGGAATTCTGCCGGGGACACCGGGGACAAATGAATCCACAGACGTGCGCAATCGTCCAGCCATCGACGCATTGCCTTCACTTAACCCCTTATAGAGCACCGCAGAACAGTCCGGCAACGCGGCTCGAATTACCCGCGCTTAGGCCACCCAGGAAGGACCCGACGCACAGGGTAGCGAGAGGCACGGGGACGGGCGAGCCCCGCACCAGATCAACGGCCAGGGCCGCGCCCTTTCCTTTGGCACCAGATGCCGTAAGCCGGGCATGTACAGCGCGAAGGCAGCTCCCGCCCCCGCCCCTCACGGGCGGCACGGCAGGGCTGCAGCCACAGGGCGAGCACGCAAAGCCCCGGCCGGGCTAGCACTCACAGATCCAGCTCAAAGATGGCAGGCGGTATCTGATAGCACCGCACCTTGCCAATGCCTGGCAGTCTGGTGCTGATGGTGTATCGGTCGGACTCCCTGACCGTCAGGCAACCGTGCGCAGCCAGCACGCGGCACACCGCCACATGGTCGAAGCCCTGGCAGATTTCGGCTTTGAACGTTTCAGCCAACACGAAGTATTCAAAGCTGACGCCCTCGCCCAGCGTGGCGGGCATGCGCTCGCCATACTCCCGCTGGTGCTCGGGGTCGCTCTTGATGGGCTCACCATCGGCGTTCAGCATGCGGCGCACGCCGGCACGCTGCAGCGTCTTGGGTGCGTGGTCATCAGCAGCCCGGTGCCACATGGCAAAGCGCCCATCGCCGTGCGTCTCCAGAAACCGGCGCACAGCCCGCAGCATGGCCACCACTTCACCATTCCCAGCCCCGCCACGCGCAGCCAGCCAGGCGTCAAAGCAAGCGCGTGCACCGCGTTCGCTTTCGCCCGCAGGCCAACCGGTAAGCCCGGCCTCGGTGGCCAGCTCACCAGCCACCCCCACCAATGCAAAGCGGGCGCCTACCCGCTCCACCTGGCCCGATGCACCCTGTGGTATCCATTCACGGGCCAGGGCCTGCACGGCGGTGCGCAGGCGCTTGGGCAGGCCGTCTGCATGGGTGCATGCCCATTCGACAAACGCACGGCCCGGTGCGCCATGGCACACCTGCGCCTCTCGGGCCAAATGGCTGGAGAACGCAGCCCCGCCCGCAAAGTCGTGCAGGTTCTCGAAAGCCCCCAGCCCCTTGCCTGCATCTGCCGGTATGTCTGCCATGCGCACCTCTTGCCCGGTGCGTGTGCGCTTCATGCCTTCTGCCATGTGGTCCGCGAGCCCCAGTTCTCCAGCAGACAGGAACAGCAAGCGCCAGGACAGGCGGGCGCGTGGTGCGCCGTTGCGGGTGGCGCGTGCCTTGCTCTGTTCATTGGCCAGCATGTAGGCGCACTCGCCCGCAACCTTACCCTCAACCTGCGCCAGTTCATCCAGGATCAGCAGCGAATCGCAGTGCTGCGCGGCGATGGCCTCAAGGGCGTTGTCGGTGGTGCGCCAACGCTGCATGTAGCTGGGCCCACCGTACACGCTAGCAGCCAGGCGCAGAGCCGTGGTCTTGCCGCTGCTGCTGTCGCCCCGGATGTGAAAGCCCCCGCTCTCCATGCCCGCAGGGCGCAGCAGCGGCCCGGCAAAGGCGCAGGCCACCGCAAACACCAGCCGGGAATTGCCCACGCACAGGGCCCCGATGCGATCACGCCACGCGGCTGCATCATGCTTCACCCGAAAGGTGTTCTCCATCTGGCTTTCGCTCTGGAACACGATGCGCTCGGCATCGTCGCCGATGGTTTCATGGGGTAGCACAAAGGCGCGGCCGTGCCAGCCGATGCGGTCGGTGCAGCTCGCAAACTCGCCCGGCTGGCGGGTCTGTATGTACTGGGTCAGCAGGTTGCGGGCTGCAGGCGATGGGGCAATGCGAAGCCCCATGTTCAGCAGCGCGGCGCGGTATTCGCCCCCGTCGCCAGACAGCATGCGGGCGGGCATGGCCCATTGCTTGGGCTTGCCCAGTGGGTCGGCAAAGGCCAGCAGGTAACCCCAGCCTGCGCCGTCCTGGTCGCGGGTCAGGGCCTGCACATCGAGGCGGCTGCACACCCATTGCGGGGCCTTGGGTTGCCCTTCCTTGTCCACGCCCGCATGCCACACACCCGAATCGTTGACGGTGAAGGGGTCGAACGGGCGGCCGTCGCTGGGGGGCTCATTGCCCCCGCCGTGCTCACCATCGGCCCCGTGGGGCTCGCGTGGTGTGCGGGTGCTAGCCTTGCCTGCTGTGGTGCCTTGCGCGGCTTGCTGGGCGCGTTCGGCCTGCTCTGCCTGGTGCGCTGCAATGGCAGTCTCCACGCACGCACCCACGGCCTGCAGGCCCTGCGCCTGGTGCATGTCGTTGAAGTCGCTGCCACCATCGGGCAGCCCCTCGGGGAACACTGCCAGGCCACGCACCGCACGGGCTGCGGCTTCGGCCTTCACGCGGCCGGTGTTCGTGCCGGTACGGGCTTCGGTGGCGCGGTCATCATCGCCACACAGCACCAGCAGCGCGGCGCGGTGTTGCTGGCGCAGGGCCTTGGCAACGTGGGCAAGGTTGCCCGCATCAAAGGCCACAGCCACCGGGCGGCCGGTGGCCTGGTGCACGCTGGCGGCCGTGGCGTAGCCCTCGGCTATCAGCAGCACCGGAGCCCCCGCAGGATCACCGCACCAGTGCCACAGCCCCGACTTGCGCCCGCCCTTCAAAAACAGCTTGTCGGTGCCATCGGCCGGGCGCTCGGGTGCAATGCGCTGCAGGTTCCACAGGGCCCCCGCAGGATCACGCAAGGGCACCAGCACGCAGCCATCAGGGGCAAAGCGCACACCGTGGGCCTGCACGCCCTTGCGGGCCATGTAGGGGCTGGCGCCGGTGTCGCTGGCTGCATCCCACTGCGCCGTGGCCTCAAGCGCTGCAGCCGCGTGGGCGGCCTGCTGCCGAGCCTGCTCTGCCTGCTGGCGTTCTACCCTCTCGCGTTCACGCTGCGCCAGCACCTCGGGGCTCGGGGCGGCCGGGGCTTCGCTGGCCTTGGGCAGCACAAAGCCGTGTTCTTTGGCCAGGTGCAGCAGGGTGCCGATGCCCACCCCGCCGCCTGCCTTGATGCTGCGCCAGGTGCTGCGCGTGGCGCGTGGGTCGTGCCCGTCTGCGGTCGCGCTCCATGCCTCGAACAGGTCTTGGCCCGTGGCGTCGGGAAACTCGCTTTTGATGGCCATGCCCACCCGCGCCCATTCGTCACGAGCCAGGCTGGCGGGGATGTGCGCCAGGGCTGCGCGGATCAGATCGGGGGTGATGTGCGTCATTGGGCGCGAAACCCCCGACGGTTGAGGGTTTCGATGGCAGGGATGAGCATTCGAGCCATGCGCTCAGCCTCGCCTCGATTGGATAGGTCTACACCGGGATTCAAGGTGATGTTGATGACGGGACCGCTGGAAACCCCACTCGAAACCCCATTCGAGACGCCACGACCGCCGCTGCCTTGGCGTTCGCGCGGAGGATATTGTTCTGCAGGTGGCGTCTTTCCCCCGGCCGCATCCTCGCCTTTTTCAGCAGCCTGGAGCCTTCTGCGAATAGCCTCCATCACCGCTTCATTGATGGCGTCATCGAGCTTTTGCAGATTGATGAAGGGCGTGCCCCGCGAGCCCGTGTCCTTGAGGCTGTTGGTGTCGAAAGCATCGGCAAACGCGAGCGCCTCCTCATCCGTCATGCCCGCCTTCTTTGCACGGTCAAAGACGCCCTTCTTGGTGGGCATGCCGTCTTCTTCACGCACCTTGCCATCGGCATCCAGGCTGCGGTGCTGGTTGTCCATGTTCCATTTCTTGAGGTACAGCTCAATCTCGCGCTCCTTGAGCTGGTTGGCTTTTTCCTGAGCGGCAATCTCCCGTTCTTTCTGGGCGTTCAAGCGTTCCAACTCGGTGGTCTGGTCGCGGGTTGCACGAGCTGCGCGACCGTGTGCATCGGCGGCGCTGTCGGTGGCATCCCGCAGGCGCAGGGTGCTTTTCCCGGCACGGTCCACCTCGATTTCAAAGCCTCGCATTGCCGCAGCGCCTGCTACCCAGGCCGGGGCAACACCGTTGTTTGCGGCAATAGCAGCTTCTGCAGCCTTCTTGAACCCCTCACTCAGTTCGCGGGCACTGGCCAATCCGCTGGAGGTCAAGGTGTCGTAGGCCTCCTTGGCAGTGGCGGCGGTCTTGCGCAGCGATTCGTCCGAGGTGATGCCCAATTGCGCCATGGCCTCGCGCACGCTGTTGATGCCCGGTGTAGCTTTGTCGAGCGCATCAGCCAGCGCCTCGGCTTTCTCCTTGGCTTGGTCCAGCAGGCCGTCTGCAATCTTGTCGCCCAAGACACTGCGTACCTCTTCGACCTTTGCACGAATCGTCTCCAGCGCCTTTTCACTGTCGGCGGTGTTGATGGCGTTGACAAAGCTGGCCGTCAGCACCCGGCCGGCATCCAGGCCCTGCGCCTTGAGCCGTTCCACACCAACAATCAGGGCATCCAGGTCATTGATGGCGCTGCGCGAAGCCGCACCGATCTTCCCCTGCAGTTCGTCAAAATCCAGCCCCGTGCGCTTCACGGCCTCATGCAGGATGGCGTCCATGACTTGGGCCACGCGTTCACCCTCACGCGCAGCCCCGGCAAACGCGGCCCGCGCCATCACCTCGAACTGCGCAAGATCCTTGCCGCTGAGCGCCTGTGCCCATGCCGCCTGAAACTCCGATGCCGACACCTTCCCATCAGCCGCCAGCTTGTCCAGTGTCGCGGCAAAGTCCTTCACCCCCTGCAGTTTCGACAGGTCGAACCCCTCGGTTATTTTCTTGATCGCCTCGGCCGCAGCGGTGCCGTTCTTGGTCAATTGGTCGAACTCAGCGACAGCCGAACGGGATGCTTTGGACAGCTCAAATTGTTTGTCGATGGCGGCCTGCGTCGCCGCAGCAAGGCGGGCGCGATCTGCTGCCGCTTCCTTCGCTATGTCGGATGCCAGCTTTTCAGCGCGTGCCAGTTCCTCGGTCCGGTCCTTGTAGCCCGCCAGCTTGGCCGCAGCCTCGCCAAGCCATGTGCCAATGTCCTTGATGTTGACCAGCAACCCGATCAGAGTGAAGGTCCGCAGGGACGCGAAAATGGTGGCCATTCGCCCCACGCCAGCGGCCGCAACATTGGCGGCCGCGCCCGTCGCAGCCAATTGCGCGTTGTGGGCCGCCATCGCTACCGCCGCCTGCTGGGCTGCAGCGCCGATGCCCAGGAAGTGCTGCGCCAACCGCAGTGCTGCAAAGGCTGCAGCGGCCTGCCCGGCGTCAATCAGCAGGTCGGCAATCGTCTTGAGGTTGCCCGCCAAGGCGTTGATGGCACTGGCAGCAGCCGTGCTGGCACCCGTGGCTTTGTCGGTATCGGCCACATACAACTGCCACTGCGTGCTCAGGTTCTGCAATGCCCGTCCGACAGTGGGCGGCAGCTTGCTGAACTCTGCGGCCACCGCATCGCTCTGCCCTTTGAGGGCCCCAATCACGGTTTCGCTGGTCAGCAATCCAGCCTCGGCCATCTTGCGCAGTTCACCCGTGGTCACACTCAGGCCGTCCGCAAGGGCACGCGCAAGGCGCGGGCTTTGCTCCATGATCGAATTGAATTCATCGCCCCGCAGCACGCCGCCCTGCAGGCCCTGCACCAGTTGGGTAATGGCAGCGCTTGAAGCCTGCGCACTGGCGCCGCTCAGTTGGATTGCCTGGTTGATGGTCTCAGTCAGTGCCAGGGCATTGGTCGTGGCATCGGCGCTGGACTGGCCCGCATCCTTGCCTGCCTGAGCCAGCCGCGAGAACAGCGTGGACGTTTCCTCCAGCGCACTGTTGGTGCGCAATGCCACGTCCTGCACACCCGCCCATGCGTCGCTAAACGCCTTGCCCTCGCCCGTCACCAGCTTCAACCGGGCCTGCAGGTTGTTCACTTGGTCGGCTGTCTGCGCCAAATCGGTCGCCATGGACTTCAAGCCCTGCAGGCCCGCCAACCCAGCCACGAACCCTTGCAGGCGCCCCAGCTGCTGGCTGATGGACTCCACGCCATCCCCGATCTGGCGATGGGTGCGCACCATGCTCGTGCCGGCCGCTTCGGCACCGGTTGCAGCGCGTTGGTACGCGGGGGCGATGCCATCTACCGCAGTACGCACAAGGGCCACTTCTTCCCGAATACGCTGCTGGGCGGCCACCGCATTTTTTCCGGCAATGCCAAACCGCTGCAACGCTGCCTGCGCTGCGGCGAGTTCATCAGTCTGTCGGCTCAACTCAACGCGTGCACCTTCAGCAGCGGTTTCCAGCCGCTGCAGTGCTGCGGCCTCTTGGGCGGTTGCCGGGCCTGCCTGTGCGATCTGCCGGGCGTAGTTTGCGGCCTCGCTGGCCGCAGCGTTCATTGCCTTGGTGCTGGCTGCCACTCCTTGCTGCAGCCGCAGAAACGTCGATATGGCCGCGTCCTGTTCGCCCAGCTGGCGCAACTGTGCAGCGGCAGCACGCGCCGCCTGCTGAAGGTCGCCTTCAGCAACCTTTGCCACGTTCTCCAGGTCTTGGGCAAGGTCTGTTATGGACTTTTCGCCCTCGGTACTGGCTTTGATGACGATGCCGATTTCATGTCTTCCGCTCATGGGAACCTCTCAATTCATAAAATGCGCAGATGGCCCGCTTGATCGCGTTCACCTTCTGCATTGCCTTTTTGGTGGGGGCTGGCGTTTCCGTGCGTGCAGGGATGGCACTGGCCGCGCTGGCCGCTGTTGGGTTGGCTGGATACGTGCTGTGGTGCGGCGTGCGGCTGTTCATCGGGCGGTAGTGGCAAACGCCGCACGGGCAGGCACAAGCAGACTCCAGCTCACTCGGTGTTGAACAGGTCCGGTTGCGCACGCGGCCGGTGCAGCAGCGTGTAGGTGCGCACCTTGCGAACATGGGTGCCCCCTGCACACGGGATCTGCCGCCAGTCACGCGCAATGCCGTAGCCCATGCCGGGCAGATCGAGGCGCTGCATGTCGCTCAGCACCTTGGTAACGCTCCCCACATCGCAAGCGGCATCAATTTCTTTCGCAGTCGCGCCGGGATGCGTTTCCAGGTAGTCAGCCGCACGCACCGCTTGCTCTGGCCGCGTGTCTTCTTTGGGTTTTGCTGGGGCTGCCATGCTGCCCCTCACGTCAACCGCGGCGCCAGGTCGGCGGGCGTCAGTGGCTCAAAGCCCACACGCAGCACGCCGGGCTGGCCAGGTTCAGATTCGGCCCGCAACTCGCCTGTCTTTGCATCGTGCACACGCACCACACACAGGGCATCCACCGTGACACGCTGGCGCCTTGACTGTGGCGGGCACAGAAACATCGACTTTGCGGGGCCGCTCTCTGCCGTGCGCTGCAGGAAAGCCGCCGTCTGGGGTCGCTTCGCCTGCAGCTCGGCAATGTGCGTCTCTGCAATGACGGCTCCGGTGCCGGGCTGCACCTCCAGCACCCAGCAGGGCCACAGCACCAGCACGGTAACGGGCTTGCGGCCGGACCTGCGCCAGAGGCTGGAACACATCACGCCATCGGCGGGCATCTTGAGCGCGAGGGCGTCGGCAGCGGCTTGCAGGCAATGCTGTGCGCTGTCGTGCGCTGCGGCCAGGGCTTTGTCCATGGGCGATGGCCCAATGTCAGGCCCTGTCATTGGCGTCACCAATCTTGGCGCGGTCGGCGCACCACGCAAGCACTTCGGACTCACGCCAGGCCACGGCACGGGCTCCGAGCCTCACTGAGCCTGGAAAGGTGCGCTCTTGCATGGCTCTGTAGATGCTTGCTCGCTTCAAGCCCGTGAGGCTCTCCACGATGGGTAGCCGGACGAGCCTGCTTGGGGCTGGGGAAAGTGCGGGCACCGGTTCAGAAGCTGCCTGTAAAGGTGCAGCGCCTAGGCTGTTGCCGGGGGGCCTGTGTTGGGCGTTTGGATGCATTGAGCGCCTATGGTGGTTACTGGGACGCTCATGTTCTTTCTCGCAGGCTATCCGCGCAAAGGAATCACCTTGGCACTTTGATCGGTGGATTTTTCCACCTCCGTACAGTCTTGGTTTTTTCCAGTGATGTCGATTAATCGCGCTCGTTTCATACCTTCCGGGGATTCGGCAGACTGACGAACCGAATCCCGCCAAGACGCCCTCTCTTCCTCAAACTGAGCACGATTTTCATCAAAGAACCGCACGGCTCCCTCAGCAGTGGCGGGCACGCCCGCAGCAACAAAAACGGCATCGCATAGACGCTCAAACGGTCCGCCCCTTCCAATAGGCAGACCCTCTTCCCCAACGGATTCCCACACCCAATCTATATAGAAGTAGTAACGATGAAGTAGCCGCTTTCTCCCCCCTTTGCGACCATCGTTCGGGTTTTGGCGCTGGACTGCCGCCGCTGCGCTACTCATATGGCTCAGCACCAACCCCACGTAGTCAACAACGCCACTTAACGGCACGCGCTCAGGCCATGCAAGGAAGTCACCCAACTGCTGCTCCGCCATGAGTTGGTGCATCGCCAACTTGTCAAACCGGCCAGCCTGATCAATCGCATCGCGCAATTCGCGTGACTTTTTCTCTATCTTTTTCAAGCTGGCACGCAGCGCTTTATCGGTAGGGATCTGTGGCTTTTGATAGGTTTCGAAGTGCCGCAATAGGCGAGCGGCCTGTTCGACACCAGCGGTCGCAGCCTCCGAGAGTCGCATCTCGCGGCAAACTTTTAGCAATCCATCTCGCTTGTGCGCTTCGAGGTGTTCGAGGATGTCAAAAAGGTTTTCATGTTCCACAGCGCCCCTTCCAGGTTCGGCCCTCAATAGGAGCCAACGCCAGGCCGGTGAAGGTGTCCGGCTTTTCGCCCTCGGTGATCAGCCTCGGGCTAGGCGTGGCGAAAAATCACACGGCTACATGAGCCCTCGCTCTGCCATGCTCAACGCCCGCGTGCCGCCCACAATGACATGATCCAGCACGCACACACCCACAAGCGCCAGCGCCTGTTTCAGGGTCTGGGTAAGGGCTTCATCTGCCCTGCTGGGTTGTACGCTGCCGCTTGGGTGGTTATGTGCAAGTACCACCGCAGCGGCACCGTGCTGCAACGCCGCAAAGGCAATTTCACGCGGGTAGACGGTGGCTTGCGCCAGGGTCCCGGCGAAGTGCCGTTCAAACGCAATGCCCCGGTTTTGACTGTCCAGGTACAGCACCGCGAAGTGTTCGCAGGGCTCACCCGCAAGGTGCAGCATCAGGTAGTGCTTCACTGCATCAGGGCTGTCAAACACGTCCCCTGGCTCGCGCAGGTATGAACCCAGGATGCACAGCGCCCGGTCAATCACGGCCCTTTCACGGGCACGCAGCCCACGGCGCAGACTGTTGGATCCGTGGGCCAAACCGTAAGCCCGGATAGGCTCGCCAGCCTTGGGGCTCTGCAGGGGTGCGGGGCGCCTTGGGGCTCTGGTGATAGCAGTTGTCGACATGGCTCATTCCCCCACCATCAAAAGCTCTTCCAGACGCCAATGCATGCTTGCCAGCACGGCCGCAGCAGTGTCGGGGAATTCAGTCCACTGCCTGCGCATATCAATGACCCCGCTCAGGGCCTTACCTATGTGCGGGATGCCATCGGCGGCCACGTCTACCGCCTGCAGCACGCGCCGTGCCTCCACAGCAAACGCCACCAGCCCAATCACGTCCCGTATAGCCGCCAACTCGCTTTGCACAGCGTAGGGTAGTAATCCGATGTTTTCTGCCATGGCTCAGCCCCTCCCCTGCAGCGCATCGGCACCGGCCAGCAGCTCAGCCGCCACGGCCCGCGCCTGGTCAATGGAGAACTCAAGATGCACACTCATAAAGTCGCGTGACATATACAAATCGACAAGGCGCGTTGACCGTGTGGCGGCGATGCTCAGATGCCCACCGTCAGGCAGTTTTGCAGACGACTCGCGCACCCGGAGCGATCCGGCTTCATGCTGGCGCGTGATGAAGGCGATGCCACTCATGCTGCACCCCCTTGCGTGCGGGGGCTTGTGCACACGTCTGCACTGCCCAGGCTGCGCAGTGCGGCCAGGGCTTGCACTGCCTTGCGGGCAGCGCCTGGCACATTCGCATCAGGCTGGCGCAGGTAATGCAGCGCCATGGCCAGGGCGTTGTGCGCATCGGCATGCAACTGGATGGGGTCGGTGGGGGCTCCAAGGCGGGCGCCTTGCGAGCTGGTGGGCGCAGCGCTGCGGCTGGCCAAGGGGATGACGGGTGTCATGGCTTCTTGCTCCTTTGCGAGACTTGAAACCACCGCATGCGTTCTTACGCGCATGAGGTGGACGGGATGTTAAGAACACGCGCAAAGACGTGCGCCAGGCGTTACCGCTGTGGCCATCCCGCCCGAAACCAAGCGTACGACCAAACGCCGCACGCGCTGAATACAGACGTGACAAAACCTCACTATCGGGGAGGTCGCGCCGCTTTGCGAAAAGGTGTTCTTACGCACCGGCCCCGGTCAGGGGTTGGGGGCATTATGCACGGGGGAGGCAGGCATGGCTACCTACGAAACGCGACAAATCAAAGGCTGGCGCTCTCGCATGGAAGATGAGGCGGCTGAGCTACGCAAACGGATATGGCAAGCACCTGCACAAGTGATCTACCGCGAAGGAAGAGCCACCCCGAGCAACGGGAATTCGACAGGGTACAAGAGCTGGTTTTGTCGCGAGTTTGGGGCTGAGCGATCACTCGCAGGGGCGGAGCTGAAACGCTTGCGAGCAGATCAAGCGAGGATCGCACGAAGAGAAATGACCGATGACCAGCGCGAGGCCAAAAACGCCATCAGGCGCAATCGGCGGGCTGCCCAGCCTGAGGAACTGCGTGCGCTGCAACGCGAAATGCGCCGGGCCCTCTATGCAGCACAGCCCGAGGAATGGCGTGAGCAAAAGCTGGCGCTGCGTCGGGCAAGGTATGCGGCACAACCAGAGGAATGGCATGCGCAACAGCGGGCACCGCGTCGCGCAAGGTATGCGGCGCAACCAGAGGAATGGCGTGCACGGCAGCGGGAGGTGCGGCGTGCACGATATGCCGCACAGCCTGATGGATGGCACGCCCGCAGGGCGGAACAGCGCAGGGCACGCCATGCCTCGCAGGATGAAGAATGGCACTCGAAGCGGCGCGAGCGGCGCCGGGCGAAGGAGGCGGCGCACCCCGAAGAATGGCATGCGCGGCAACGGGCTCTGAAAAAGGCATGGTATGTCGCCCTGTCCGACGAAGGACGTGCGCAGCAGCGGGCGCGGGTCGCTGAGTGGCGTGCGTCACAGTCCCACGAATGGCGCGAGCAGAGACGCGAGCAGAACAGGGCTTGGTATGCCGAACAGTCCGAAGCGTGGCACGAACAACGGCGGAAGGAAAACCGAGAGCGAAACCGGAAGCATCGCGAAGTCCACAAAGATGAGATCAATGCCAGGAAGCGATCGGCCTATGCACGAGCGCCAGAGGCAGCAAGGGCAAAGAAAAACGCACTCATGGCGATCAAGCGAGAGCGCGATAGATCTGCCGGTCTCACAGCCACGACCCTGACCGCGCCCTGAAAAGTGGCCGATCTGGGCAGACGGGCGGCGACGTGTGGCGCCAGGGGAAGGCCCTCCCGCGCTCATTTCCAACGATGTACCTACGCATGCAACACAGCCAGGCGCCGGGCATCAGGCACCGCGGCACTGCGGCGGCAGTGCCGCCCCGTCAGCAGGTGGGCAGAGCGGGCACCCTTTGAAGGGCCGGGGCGGGGTTCAATGGGTATGGATGTATGAATGAATTTCACTATTCAATAAATATCTCCTTTGTCCCCGCTTTGTCCCCGGCCCGTCCCCGGTTTGTCCCCGGTGGGTATTTCCTGCAAACCCCCATGGCTACTGGATTCAGGCCATTTGTCCCCGTGTCCCCGGCACTTTTGGCGTTCATGGTGCCGAAGGAAATGCAAGGTAGCCCCATGCGCCCATGAAAAAAGGGCCTCGCGGCCCTTGTGTGTGGTGCTGGCGTGGGGCTCAGGCGGCCCGCTGGGGCATCGGTATCACGTCCGCTCCCTGGCGCAGCTTGTCCAGGTAGTCCGCCCATTGCTGCAGCACCGTCACGCGCTCATCAACGAAGGTGGTCCGGTCATAGGCGCCGCCGTGGGTCTTGCCGCCCACGTGGGCCAGCTGGGCTTCGATCACGTCGATATCGACTTTGAACACCTCGCGCAAGAGAGTGCGGCCCGTGGCGCGGTAGCCGTGCCAAGTGTGAATGTCCTTGTAGCCCATGGCGTGCAGGGCGGCGTTTACTGCGGCTTCGCTCATGGGCTTGCTGTGGTCGCGCAGGCCGGGGAACACGTACTCACCGTGGCCGGTCAAGGGCTGTAGCTTGAGGATGGCGGCCACCGCTTGCCGGGGCAGTGGCACCTTGTGCGCTGCCCCGTCTCGTTTGGCCGCTACGCTGCGCTTCATGTCTGCGCTGGGGATAGTCCACCAGCCCGCCGCCAGGTCAAGATCAGCCCAGCGCATGGTGCGCAGGTTGCCGGGGCGCTGGAACAGCATGGGGGCGATGGCCAGGGCCCCGCGCACCACGGGGCCGCCGCCGTAGCCGTCGCTGGCCCGCAGCAGTTCGCCCAGTTGGGCCGGGTTGGTGATGGCCGGGAAGTGCCCCTTTTTGCGTGGCTTCAGCGCCTTTTTGATGTCCTGGGCAATGTCCCGCGTGGCGTGCCCCTTGGCTATGGCGAACTGCCAGACGCCGGATGCAGTGGTCAGCAGCCGGTGCGCACTCTCCACGGCATCGCGGTCTTGCACGCGCTCGCACGCCCGGAGCAGCTCGGGCGGTTCCACCTCACCGATAGGGCGGTGCCCCAGGTAGGGGTAAAGGTCTTTCTCCAGGCTTCGGGCTTCACGGTCGTAGTGGGTGGTGGACCATCCATCCCGCCTGTTCTCCAGGTAGGCCCGCGCCATCGCTTCCACGGTGTTGACCATTGCCGCCTTCTTGCTGGCCTCGGATTCGCGCTTGTGGTCGCTGGGGTCGATGCCTTGGGCCAGCAGTCCACGGGCCAGCTCGCGCCGCTCGCGGGCCTGTGCAAGGCTGATGGCCGGGTACACGCCAAAGGCCAGGGTGTTGCGCTTGCCGTTCGGGCGGCGGTAGTCCATGCGCCAGTACTTCCCGGCCTGGGTGATGTGCAGGTACAGCCCCCCGCCATCCGGCAGCGTGTGCCCTTTGGGCTTGCTGGCGTCCGGCTTGGCGTTCCTTACGGCGGTATCTGTCAGGGGTACAGCAAGGCGCGGCATGGCGGTATCTCCGGTTTTGACGGTATCTAAAACCAGCAGCTTACCCGCATCCCGTCAGAAATACCGCCAAAAACGCTGGATGTCAGTGGACGTCCAGAGCCCTTAATGGACGAAAAAAAGCCCGCCTTCATAGGAGAGAGGCGGGCTTGATGGAGGTCCTGGGATGTCCTCGGACATCGATTTGGCGGAGACTGTGAGATTCGAACTCACGGACGGTTGCCCGTCGGCAGTTTTCAAGACTGCTGGTTTAAACCACTCACCCAAGTCTCCGGGAGGGAAGGCGCGAATTCTAGCCGACTGCGGGTGCTGATTTTTTCAGCATGCCCCGGGTCTCGATGAACTTCACCACATCGGCCACGCCTGCCAGGGTTTTGAGATTGGTCATCACAAACGGCTTGAGGCCCTGGGCGTTGGTGCGCATGCGGGTGGTGTCGGCGTGCATCACGTCCAGGTTGGCGCCCACGTGGGGGGCCAGGTCGGTCTTGTTGATGATGAACAGATCGCTCTTGGTGATGCCGGGGCCGCCCTTGCGGGGGATTTTTTCGCCAGCGGCCACGTCAATCACGTAGAGGGTGAGGTCCGAGAGCTCGGGGCTGAAGGTGGCGGCCAGGTTGTCGCCGCCGCTTTCTACAAACACGATGTCGGCGTTGGGGAACTCGCCCAGCATGCGGTCGATGGCTTCGAGGTTGATGGAGCAATCTTCGCGGATGGCGGTGTGGGGGCAGCCGCCGGTTTCCACACCCAGGATGCGTTCGGCGGGCAGGGCACCGCTCACTGTCAGCAGGCGCTGGTCTTCCTTGGTGTAGATGTCGTTGGTGATGGCGATGAGGTCGTAGTCATCGCGCATGGTCTTGCACAGCATTTCCAGCAGCGTGGTCTTGCCGGAGCCCACGGGGCCGCCGATGCCGACGCGCAGCGGGGGCAGGTTTTTGGTGCGGTGCGGGATGTGGTGCAGTGTGTTGGTCATGGTGTTGTTTGCTATCAAATAAATAGCTGCTAGTGCAGTATTCGCAAGCGCTAGGAACGGAAAAGTCTTGAATATTGCACTTCGTGCTGGGCGCTCAGGATGGCCAGCATCGGCGAAAAGGCCTGGCGCTCGCTATCCATCAGGCCTATGGCGTGGTCGGCGGCGGCAGGTATGGCATCGGCCAGTTTTGCGAGGATGCGCTGGCCCGCGCTTTGGCCCAGCTGCATGGATTTGAGGGCGGCCTGCACCATGTTTTCGGCCCAGCCGAAGGCGTAGGCCAGCAGAACATCGCGCACGGGCGCCTGGGTGGTGGAGGCGGCCAGTGCAAATGCCACGGGGTACGTGGGGGGCAGGGCGGCCAGGTGGCGGATGGCGGGCAGAGTCTCTTCGTCACCCTGGTGCTGGTTGCGCAGCCAGTCGGCCATCGAGCGGCCCATCTGCTCGGTCTGTAGCCGCAGTTCGCTGGTTTCGCGGGTGTGTAGCACCCAGTCGTTGAGTTCGCGCACGTGCGCCCAGTCGGCGCGGCGCCAGGCGCCTGCTGCTTTGGCGATGAGGGCCATGTCGCCGCGCGCCTGCGTGATGTGCAACTGGTCCAGCAGCCAGTCGCCCACGGCGGTTTCGCTGGCGAGGCCCGCGTTTTCAATGGCGCTTTCCAGCCCTTCGGAATACGAGAACCCGCCCACGGGCAGCGCGGGGGAGGCGAGCCACATCAGCTGCAGGAAGCTGGCGGCGGGCAGGGGCGCGGGGCGGTCCAGGCGCATGGAGCGGGGAGTCAGTGGTCGTGGTTGCAGTGGGGGCCGTGCACATGCCCCTGGGCCACCACGGGGATGGACACGGTGCGCCCGGGGCCTGGGGCTGCGGTGTTTGCTGCTGCGTGGCTGTGATCATGGCTGTGATCGTGATCGTGATCGGGATCGTGCCCATGGTCATGTCCGTGATCATGCCCACCATGGTGGTGGTGCCCGCCACCGTGTCCCGCCGCATAGGCCCCGCCTTCGGGTTCAAAGGGCAAGTTCTGCTCGGTCACGATCAGGTGCATCGCGCGCAGCATGTCGGCCAGCACGTGGTCGGGTTCGATCTTGAGGTGGTCGGGCTGCAGCTCGATGGGCACGTGCCGGTTGCCCAGGTGGTAGGCGGCGCGGGTCAGGTCGAACGGGGTGCCGTGTTGTGTGCAGTGCGTGATGACCAGCACGGGCTGCGGTGCGGCGATGACGCGGACCATTGAGCCGTCTTCGGCCACCAGCACATCACCGCCACGCACCAGCGTGCCGCGCGGCAGGAAGATGCCCAGCTCGCGCCCGGCGGAGTCGGTGGCGGCAAAGCGGCTTTTCTGGCGCACGTCCCAGTCCAGCTCGATGGTGGTGGCTCGCTTGACCAGTACGGGCGCAAGGCCCTTGCCTTGGGGGATGAGTTTGGAGGCTTGGATCATAGAGATTCTTGGTTGCAGCGGGCAAACGCGCATTGTGTGCCAGGGGCTCAACCCTGGGGAGCGCGTTTGTTTACAGCGTACGGGTCATGAAGAAGCTGTAAGGGTCGAGGCAGTAGTCGGCAAAAGGGCCGCATTCGACGAAGCCGTTCTGCAGGTAGAGCTGCCGCGCGGGTTCGAAGAAGGGTTGCGTACCGGTCTCCAGGCTCACGCGGGCAAAGTCGCGTGCACGGGCCTCTTGCAGCAAATGGTTCAGCAGCTGGCGCGCAATGCCCCGGCCGCGATGGCGGGTGCTGGTGCGCATGGATTTGAGTTCAGCGTGGCCGGCATCGAGCCGCTTGAGCGCGCCCGTGCCCACCAGCATGTCGCCATCCGCTCCGGTCAGCCAGGCAGACCAGAACGCGATGTTCGGCTGGAGCAGCTGGTCCATGTCCAGCGCGTGCACGCTTTCAGGCGGTGAAACGGCGCGCATGTCCACCAGGTGCTCTTGCATGAAGGCTTCAATGCGCGGGTCGCTCAGATCGTCCAGGCGGATCATCAGGTCTTGCAATACGGCGCTCATGGGACGTGGGCCTCAGAACAAAAAGTAGCGCTGCGCCATGGGCAGCACGGTGGCGGGCTCGCAAGTGAGCAGCTGCCCATCTGCGCGTACCGAATAAGTCTGCGCGTCGATTTCCATCTTGGGCGTGTAGCTGTTGTGCACCATGTGCTGCTTGCGCACGCTGCGGATGTTGCACACCGCGCTCAGCGTTTTGCGCAGGCCGAAGCGCTCACCGATGCCCGCCGCCAAACCTGCCTGCGAGACAAAGGTGAGGGAGGTCTTGGCAATCGCTCCGCCAAACGCGCCAAACATCGGCCGGTAGTGCACGGGCTGGGGCGTGGGGATGGAGGCGTTCGGGTCACCCATCGCCGCCATGGCGATCAGGCCACCCTTCAAGATGAGCGCGGGCTTCACGCCGAAGAATGCGGGCTTCCAGATGACGATGTCGGCCCATTTGCCCACTTCGAGCGAACCCACTTCATGGCTGATGCCGTGCGCAATGGCGGGGTTGATGGTGTATTTGGCCACGTAGCGCTTGATGCGCGTGTTGTCGTTGCGGGCGGTGTCACCTTGCAGGCTGCCGCGCTGCACCTTCATCTTGTGCGCGGTTTGCCAAGTGCGCAGGATGACTTCGCCCACGCGGCCCATGGCCTGGCTGTCGCTGGACATCATGCTGATGGCGCCCAGGTCGTGCAGGATGTCTTCCGCGGCAATCGTCTCCTTGCGGATGCGGCTTTCGGCAAAGGCCAGGTCTTCGGCAATGCTGGCATCGAGGTGGTGGCACACCATGAGCATGTCCACATGCTCGTCGAGCGTGTTGTGCGTGTACGGCATGGTGGGGTTGGTGGAGCTGGGCAGGAAGTTGTCCTCGCCCACCACGCGCAGGATGTCGGGGGCATGGCCGCCGCCCGCGCCTTCGGTGTGGAAGGCGCAGATGCCGCGCCCACCTACGGCGGCAATGGTGTTCTCCACAAAGCCCGATTCGTTGAGCGTGTCGCTGTGGATGGCCACCTGCGTGTCGGTTTCTTCGGCCACGTCCAGGCAGTTGCTGATGGCCGACGGCGTGGTGCCCCAGTCTTCGTGCAGCTTGAGGCCGATGGCGCCTGCGTTGATCTGCTCATGCAGGGCATCGGGCAGGCTGGCGTTGCCTTTGCCGAGAAAGCCCAGGTTCATCGGGAAAGCGTCGGCCGCCTGCAGCATGCGCTCCATGTTGAAGGGGCCTGAGGTGCAGGTGGTGGCTAGCGTGCCCGTGGCGGGGCCGGTGCCGCCGCCCAGCATGGTGGTCACGCCGCTGGCCAGGGCCTCTTCGATCTGCTGCGGGCAGATGAAGTGGATGTGGCTGTCGATGCCGCCTGCGGTGACGATGTTGCCCTCGCAGCTGATGACCTCGGTGCCGGGGCCGATGATGATGTCCACGCCGGGCTGGGTGTCGGGGTTGCCGGCCTTGCCGATGGATGCGATGCGGCCTGCGCGCAAGCCGATGTCGGCCTTGAAGATGCCGGTGTGGTCCACCACGAGGGCATTGGTCAGCACCGTGTCCACCGCGCCCTGGGCGTTGCTGCGCTGGCTTTGTGCCATGCCGTCGCGAATGGTCTTGCCGCCGCCAAACTTCACCTCTTCGCCGTAGCTGCCTGCGCGCAGCGTGTGATCGGCTTCGACTTCGAGAATGAGTTCGGTGTCGGCCAGGCGCACGCGGTCGCCCACGGTGGGGCCAAACATTTCGGCGTAGGCGCGTCGTCCAATGGTTGCCATGGTGGGGTGCTCCGCTTTCCGGTGGGCGATAAATACTATTGTTTTAATAGCTGCTAGCTCTTATCCATCAAGCGCTAGAGGCCAGTTTGGCTTAAATTTTTGTGGCTCAGTGCTACAGCGCGCCGTGCGTGAGGCCTTGAAAGCCGTACACCTTGCGCTCGCCCGCGTAGTCCACCAGCTCCACCGTGCGCTCCTGGCCGGGCTCAAAGCGCACGGCGGTGCCCGACGCAATGTTCAGCCGCATGCCGCGCGCAGCCGTGCGGTCAAAACCCAGCGCGTTGTTGGTTTCGGCAAAGTGGTAGTGCGAACCGACCTGGATGGGTCGGTCGCCGGTGTTGCGCACCACCAGCGTGAGGGTGCGGCGGCCGGTGTTGAGCGGGTGTTCACCGGGTTCGGTGAAGAGTTCGCCTGGGATCATTGCGTGCTCCTGGTGGGTCAACGGGTCAGGCCATTTGCGCGAGCAGCGCACCACCGAACACTGCCACGCCCGCACCTGCGGCGCGCGCCAGCCACACATGGCGGTGGCGCAGTGCCCAGCCCGCCGCGAGGCCCGTGCCATGCAGCAGCACGGTGGCGGTCAGCATGCCTGCCAATGTTTGCCAGGCGCTGTCGCTGCCTGTCAGCTCGTAGCCGTGGGCCACGCCGTGGAAGACAGCGAACACGCCCACACCTAGCGCCGCCACCAGTCCGGGCACGCGCTGGCGCGACACGACCAGCAGGCCTGTGACCAGCAGCGACGCAGCAATCATCGGCTCCACAGCAGGCAGCGCCACGCCCTGCAGGCCCAGCACGGCGCCCACCAGCAGCATGGCCGCAAAGCCCACGGGGCCCCATAGCAGTTCGCGCCCGGCGCTGCGCGCGGCCAGGGCGCTCCACAGGCCCACGGCCACCATGGCGGCCAGGTGGTCCAGGCCGAACAGGGGGTGGGCAAGGCCGCTGAAGAAACTGTTGTGGATGTGGGATTCAGCGCCTGTATGGGCGTTGGCGCACGTGCTGATTGCGCTGGCAGCTATGAAAAGGAGAGCGGCTGTGTGGCGGTGTGAGAGTGCGATGCGCATGGGGGCTCCACAGAGAGAACGAGGGACAGAGAGAAAGGGGGTCAGACGATCGGTTGATGGACGGTGACCAGCTTGGTGCCGTCGGGGAAGGTGGCCTCGACCTGGATGTCAGGAATCATCTCGGCGATGCCGTCCATCACGTCCGCGCGGGTGAGCACGGTGCGGCCCTCGCTCATCAATTGCGCCACGGTCTTGCCGTCGCGCGCGCCTTCCATCACGGCGGCGCTGATCAGGGCCATGGCCTCGGGGTAGTTGAGCTTCAGGCCCCGGGCCTTGCGGCGCTCGGCCAGCAGGGCGGCGGTGAAGATCAGCAACTTGTCTTTCTCACGAGGGGTCAGTTCCATGTCGTTCTGCTCAATGTAAGGAGGGGTGGGCTCGTGTGGCGGGTTGTCCAGGCCGGACACACGGGGCAATCGTCATCGATGGCCGTGCGGTCCGAAGGGCAGCGGATTCATCATAGGCAGCAAGCCCCGTGCCCGCCATACGCCAGAGGGCGCAGGGGTGGTGCCCACCCGCGGCGGCCGTGGCATGGAAACTGCACTTGCAGGGCTTGTCGCAACCCCTGTCCATGCCTCCCTCCACCGCCTCTCTTGTCCCGCCCGACGTGGCCTCGGCGCCCGCATTGGGGCCGGATGCCGACGCGCAAGCGCCGCAGCAGGTCGTCAAGGTGCGCCGCGACTACAACAGCTGGGTCGCCACCGAGACCATGGAGGACTACGCACTGCGCTACACCCCCCAGCGCTTTCGCAAATGGTCTGAATGGCGGGTGGCCAACACCGCGTTTGGCGCGGCCTCCTTCCTGATCCTGGAGGCCGTGGGCGCCACGCTGCTGGTGCAGTACGGCTTCATCAACGCGTTCTGGGCCATCGTGGCCACGGGGCTCATCATCTTCCTGGCGGGGCTGCCCATCAGCGTGTATGCGGCGCGCTACGGGGTGGACATGGACCTGCTCACGCGCGGCGCGGGCTTTGGCTACATCGGCTCCACGCTCACCTCGCTGATCTACGCGAGCTTCACCTTCATCTTCTTCGCGCTAGAGGCGGCCGTGATGGCCTATGCGCTGGAGCTGGCACTCGACATCCCGCCCACCTGGGGCTACCTGATCTGCGCCATTGTGGTGATTCCGCTGGTCACCCACGGCGTGTCGGCCATCAGCCGCCTGCAGATGTGGACGCAGCCGCTGTGGCTGGTGATGCTGGTGGTGCCGTTTGTGTATGTGATCGTGCGCGATCCTGGTGCGTTTTCTGGCATCGTGCACTACGGTGGTGAATCAATGCGGGGCGTCACATTCCAGCTGCCCTTGTTTGGTGCGGCGCTCACGGTCGGTATTGCGCTCATTACCCAGATGGGGGAGCAGGCCGACTACCTGCGCTTCATGCCCGCATCCACCCCTGCCACACGTGGGCGCTGGTGGCTGGGCGTGCTGGTGGGCGGGCCGGGCTGGGTGGTGCTGGGCGTGCTCAAGATGCTGGGCGGCGCGCTGCTAGCCTACCTGGCGCTCACGCACATGGTGCCTGCCGAGCGTGCGGTGGACCCCAACCAGATGTACCTGGCCGCGTATGAATACGTGTTCCCCCACTACGGCTGGGCGGTGGCGGCCACGGCGTTGTTTGTGGTGGTCTCGCAGCTCAAGATCAATGTGACCAACGCCTACGCAGGCTCGCTGGCGTGGTCGAACTTCTTTTCGCGCCTTACCCACAGCCACCCGGGGCGCGTGGTGTGGGTGGTGTTCAACACCCTCATCGCCTTCATGCTGATGGAGATGAACGTGTTCCGCGCCATGGGCGAGGTGCTGGGGCTGTACTCCAACATCGCCATCGCCTGGATCATGTCGGTGGTGGCCGACCTCGTCATCAACAAGCCGCTGGGTCTGTCGCCCAAGGGCATCGAGTTCAAGCGCGCGCACCTGTACGACATCAACCCGGTGGGCGTGGGCTCGATGGCGCTCGCGTCCATCCTGTCCATCAGCGCGCACCTGGGCCTGTTCGGACCGCTGCCGCAGGCGTTCTCGGCGGTGATTGCGATGGCGGTGGCCTTTGTCACCGCACCGCTCATTGCCTGGGCCACTGGAGGGCGCTACTACATTGCGCGCCAGCCCGATCCCACTGCGGTGACCGATGTGGTGGCGGTGCCCATGCACGGTCCGGTCAGCGGCAAACAAGGTGCTGACCTGGGCAGCTATGTGCGCTACACCGTGCAGCGCTGCGTGATCTGCGAGCGCGAGTACGAAGCCCCGGACATGGCCCAGTGCCCTGCTTACCGGGGGGCTATCTGCTCGCTGTGCTGCACGCTCGATGCGCGCTGCGGCGACCTGTGCAAACCCCACGCGAGCATGGCGGTGCAGTGGTCGGCCGCGCTGCGCTGGGTGCTGCCGCGCGCCATGTGGCGCTACCTGGACACGGGCCTGGGTCACTTCCTGCTGCTGATGCTGGTGATAGCGCCGCTGCTGGCCTCGGTGATGGGGCTGCTGTACCACCAGGAGCTCAACACCATCGCCCAGGCGGCCACTGACACCGAGGTGATGGCGGCACCCGAAGTGGCGCTGCGCTCGGGCCTGCTCAAGGCCTATCTTGCACTGCTGGTCATTTCGGGCATCGTGGCCTGGTGGCTGGTGCTGGCGCACAAAAGCCGCCAGGTGGCTCAGGAGGAATCCAACCGCCAGACCGGCCTTCTGGTGCGCGAGATCGAGCTACACCGCCAGACCGACGAGGCCCTGCAGACCGCGCGCAGCGTGGCCGAGCAGGCGCGCCAGGTGGCCGAAGAAGCCAAGCGCGCTGCCGACCAGGCCAACCAGGCCAAGAGCCGCTACATCAGCGCCATCAGCCACGAGATCCGCACGCCGCTCAACTCCATCCTGGGCTACGCGCAGCTGATGGGCGAGGACGCGGGCGTGCCCCCGCACCGCAAGCAGGCGGTACATGTGATCCGCCGGGGGGGCGAGCACCTGCTCTCGCTCATCGAGGGCACGCTCGATATTGCGCGCATCGAATCCGGCAAGCTCACGCTGGACGTGACGCCCATGCGTTTTGCCGATGGCCTGCACGAGATGGCCAGCCTGTTTGAACTGCAGGCCGCGGCCAAGGGCCTGGCTTTCCAGTTTGATGTGCTGGGCGTGATTCCGGAAGTGGTGCGTGCCGACGAAAAGCGCCTGCGCCAGATCCTCATCAACCTGCTGGGCAACGCCGTCAAGTTCACCGCGCACGGCACCGTCACGCTGCGCGTGCGCTATGCACGCGAAATGGCGCGCATCGAGGTGCAGGACACCGGACCAGGCCTCACAGCCGAGGAGATCGAGCGCATCTTCGAGCCCTTTGCGCGCGGCGGCTCGGGCGGTGGCAACACCGCGGCCGCGCCGGGCGCAGGCCTGGGCCTGACCATTGCCAAGATGCTCACCGCGCTCATGGGCGGCGAGCTGACGGTGAGCAGCACCCCAGGCGTGGGCTCTGTGTTCCACGTCAAGCTGTTTCTGCCCGAGGTGCATGGGGATACGCTGGGCAAGGCGGCGGCGCCTGTGGCTGTGCAAGCCCAGCGCGCGCGCAGAGGGTATGCCGGCGAGCGCCGCCGCATCCTGGTCGTGGACAACGAAGAGCCCGACCGCGAGCTGCTGGTGCAACTGCTCGAACCCCTGGGCTTTGAGCTGCGCCAGGCGGCCAGCGGCCACGATGCGCTGGATCTGCTGGCCACCGGCTACCGGCCGCACGCCATCTTCATGGACCTGGCCATGCCGGGCATCGACGGGTGGGAGACCTTGCGGCGCGTGCGGCAGATGCGGTTGCCGAACGTGCATTGCGCCATTGTTTCCGCCAATGCGTTTGACAAGGCGCTGGACAACGACGTGGACATCCGCCCCGAAGACTTCATCGTCAAGCCCGTGCGCCACAGCGAGCTGCTCGACTGGCTGGAGCGCCGTTTGGGGTTGCAGTGGCAATACGGCGAAGCCAATACGACCCCCGCCTTGCCTGCGGCAGCGGATGCGCCCCTCACATACCCCGACACCACCGCCCTTGCCGCCTTGGCCCAGGCAGTGTCTTTGGGCTACTACCGTGGCATCCTCAACACGCTGGACGACATTGAACGCAGCCAGCCCGCGCACAGCGCTTTTGTGGGCACCATGCGGCAGCTGGCCAAGCAGTTCCAGTTCGATGCCATGGGCCAGATCCTGGAGCAGGCACCCTCGTGATGACCACCGCCAACCCATCTTCCTTGCACGCGTCTGCAGCGCCCGGTGCAGCGCTGGACCGCACCGACAGCGACGTGGTGCTGATCGTGGACGACGTGCCCGACAACCTGGCCGTGCTGCACGACGCGCTGGATGAATCGGGCTACACCGTGCTGGTCGCCACGCATGGCGAGGCGGCCTTGCAGCGTGCCGCGCAGGCCCTGCCCGACATTGTTCTGCTCGACGCCATGATGCCCGGCATGGACGGTTTTGAAGTCGCCCGGCGCCTGAAGGCATCGCCCGCCACGGCGCACATCCCCATCATCTTCATGACGGGCCTGACCGAGACCGAGCACCTCGTGGCCGCGCTGGAGGCGGGTGGCGTGGACTACGTCACCAAGCCCATCAAGCCCCGCGAGGTGATGGCGCGCATGGGCGTGCACCTGGGCGCAGCCCGCAAGGCCCGGCAGGACGCCCGCCAGGCCCGCGAGGCGCGCAACGCGCTCGATGCGTTTGGCTACGCCAGCATCACCGTGCGTGCGTCGGACGGCCGCATCGTCTGGCAAACCCCGCTGGCGCGCGAGCTGCTGCAAAGTTACTTTGGCGAAGTGAGCCCCGATGGCACGCCCACCGCATTCGGCCAATGGGCACCCGAGCCCGTGCAGGCCTGGCTGCGCCGCCACGTGCTGGCCGACAACGCGGCCGAGCTGCTGGCTGCATCGCTGGCCGAGCCTCCCCGCCTGGCCGTGGAGCAGGGCGCGCGCCGCCTCACCTTCCGGCTGCACCAGCAGGCGGGGGACAGCGCCGGCGGCGGCGACTGGCTCATCGTGATGCGCGAGGTGTCCGACGCAAAAATCATCGAATCCATGAGCCTGTCCTTCAAGCTCACCGCGCGCGAGGCCGAGGTGCTGTACTGGGTGGTCAAGGGCAAGATCAACCGCGACATCGGCGACATCCTGGGCGCGAGCCCCGCCACGGTGAAGAAACACCTGGAGCGCGTGTTCGCCAAGCTGGGGGTGGAGACGCGCACTGCGGCGGCGGCCATGGCGATGAACCGCATCCGGCAGCTGCATCCGCAATTTGAGGGGTAGTTTTGGGTGTTTTTGGCCGCTAGCGCTTTTTGGTAAAGCGCCGGCAGCTATAAATTTTGAAGAGCCAGTGTGACCGCCTAGGCTGCGCGTCAGCGGCCCACAGCCTTCTCCAGCTCTTGCTTGTTCATCTTTGAGCGCCCCTTGATCCCCTGCCGTTTGGCGTCTTCGTAGAGCTGATCCCGGGTGCGCCCCTGCGGGCCACGGCGCGAGTTCCTGCCTCCGCGCACGGGCGCAGGCGTGGCACGCAGGGTCTGAGGGGCGGCGGTTTTACTTTCGCCGTGCTGTGCGCGTTCCTTGTTGACCGTGCGGGCCGCGATTTCCTCGGCCGTGTCTTCGTCCTTGCCGCGTTCCAGCAGGCTGTCCTTGATGTGTTCGTACTGGCGCTCGCGTTTGGCGCTCCAGGTTCCGCGTGGCATGGTGGGCTCCTTCGAGTGGCAGGGTGATGAGCGTTTCAGCTTATGCCCAGACCCGGCGGCCCCGGTCAGTGTTGCGCGGGGGCGGGTGTAGGACGCATGCCCCGCATGTCTTCTGAAGGGAGTGGTACGCCCTAGTCCACTGAAACCGAGAAATCGGCTGTGCGCCGAGGTGGCAGCGGGTGCAGCGCAAGGCGCGGGCTGCGGCCAAGGCTGGCCGCCTTGGCAAAGTCCGCAACGCAACGCAACGCAACGCAACGCAGCGATGCGCCTGCTGCCACCCCGGCTCGAAGGGTGAGGGCCTGGCAGGGCCGCCCTTGTCGTTGCCGTGCTCGCCGGGTGTGCAACCCGCCTGCGCCCGCCGCCTAGAGGGAGGCCCTGCCAGACCCTCACGAACAGCCGATTTCTCGGTTTCAGTGGGCTAGTTGGGTCAAAAAACGGCTGTAGCGCTTATTTGACAAGCGCTTATAGCTATTATTTTTGAATGAACTACATCCCCAGCGACTTCAGCAGTGCGTCCGTGTCGTCCTGCCCCGCAGGCGGTGGCGCGGGCACGGGAGGGGCTTCTTGCGACTGGGCCATCAGCGCGTCGGCATCCGGCACTTCCTGCGCCTCGAAGTCGTAGAGCTTGATGAACTCGGTGCGGTCGATGGCCAGTTCCAGGTAGAAGATGTTGTTGTTGCTGGTATAGAAGGTCACGCGCCGGGCTTCGGGCTTGTCCAGGTTGGCGTCCACGCTCAGCATCACCTGCTTGTTCAGCACCAGCATCTTGGGCTGGTTCTGGGTGATGTGAGTCTGCAGCTCGCGGCGCACCTTGCCGGTGAAGTCGCCCACCACCTGGTTCATCAGCTCGCCCATCACATTGCTCACTTCGTCCGACGTGTAGGAGCTGACCAGATCGTCCTTGGACATGCCCATGTTCAGCAGGTAGTTGGCATACAGCTCCATCGCGGCCTGGGCCGAGAAGTTGATGATGACCAGCCCCGAGAAGCCGCCATCGAACAGCACAAAACAGCCGATGTCGGGCTTGAGGCACGTCTTGCTGATGCGTTGCACCATGCCGGAGTAGTGGATCTGGCTGTGGGTGGCCACGTTCAAGACCCGGGTGACGGAGTTGCACAGGCTGATCAGCAGATCTTCGGTGCCGTAGACGGGGGATTTATCGGGGAGGCTCATGGTGTGGATAGGCATCTGCCAGGAAAAACAACAACAAAACTGCAACGCAGACAGAGCATAGGCGATGGCGCACCGCGAGGCCAGAGTGCTTTCCGCCCTGGTGCGCTCAGCTGCGGGTGTTGGCCGTGCGGTTCTTGGGCGCAGAACTTGCGTGCCCTTGATCCGGGTCATACCACGTTGGCGCCCTGGGCCCGCATGGGATGCAGCGGATTGACAACCAACCGGGCAGGCGTATCGTGCCTCCCATACCAAAAGAGAGGGGCGCCAGATGGGTGTTGTCTATAACTATGGGTTGGCCGATTTCCAATCGATTGCGGCGGGCGCAGCGGTTTTGGCCAGTGGGGGGGGCGGCAGCTACCACGACGCTTGTTCGATCCTTCAGGAGCTGGCTGGTCAGGGCTGGAGCGGCACGGTCACGGTGCAGGACTATGACGGCGCCACCAACGCCTGTGTGCTCGCCATCATGGGCTCGCCCGATGCGGCCGACAGCCTCACGCTGTCTGCGGTGCAAAACTCGGTCAGCAACACCGTGGCCGTGATGGAGGCCAGTACCGGTGCCCTGCTGGGCGCCTTGATCCCTGTGGAGATCGGGCCCATCAATTCGCTCGTGCCGCTCATTGGCGCGGCCATGTCGCAGGGCGCGGTCTGGGTGGTCAACGGCGATGGCGCTGGCCGTGCCGTGCCCGAACTTCCCCAGACCACCTTCACCGGCGGTGCGCAGCTTGCGCCGTGCCCCGCTGTGCTGGCCAGCGATGCCTCTACGCTGGTGGATCTGGAATCCGCTGTGCTGGGCGCTTCTACCGCTGCGCGCGTGGAGACCCTGGCGGGTGGCGTGGTGGCCGGGTTTGGCGGGTATTCGGGCATTGCCATGTGGCCCTCCAACGCGGGCAACGGTTTTGCGTTGTCGGGCAGCTACATTCCGGGCACGCTGGAGCAGGCGCGGGGGCTGGGGCAGTTTCTGCTGCAGGCCGCCACGCCGCCTGCCACTGCTGCCGTGGCGGACGTGATCACCATGATCACCGGCCGCCCAGCCAGCGCGGTGGTGACCAATTTTTTCATCACCTCGGTCACGCAGTCCACCTCCAGCGCGTCGCTGGATTCGGGCATCATCCGCCTGGACAACACACAGGACCCGAGCCTGAGCACCGAGACGCACTATCTGTACAACCTGAACGAGAACCTCATCATGTACTCGTCTGCGAGCGTGGCGCCCGATGTCATCGCCCCCGACTCCATCTGCTACTACTCGGAAAGCACGGGCCGCGGCTTCTCCAACGCCAGCGACGACCTGGCCCTGTACTTCGATCCCACCACGGGCAAAAGCACGGGCCAGATGGTGAGCGTGATCGCCGTACAGACGGCCCCCCAGCTTTACAACACCCCGGGTGTCGTGGCTTCGTTTGCCGGTTTGCTGCGCAACATGGGTTACGCCGGGGCGATGCCGTCGGCCTGAAGAATCAAGGGTTTTTGCCGCCATGGGTGATGAAGCAGACCTGAACAAGGAGCGGCTGGAGCTGGTGCTGGAGGCCGCCGGGCTGGACCTGTGGGAGAACGATCTGGTCAGCGGCCAGGTCACCCACAAGGCCACCAAGACCTTTGAGGAGCTGGGTTTTACCCAGGACGAAATCGTGACGGGCGTGCAGGACATCTTTGGCCTGTTCCACCCTGGCGACCTGGAAAGCGTCAAGCAGGCGGTGGCCGACCACGTGGCAGGCATCACACCGCAGTACCGTGCCGAGTTCCGGCTGCGCTCCAAGGCGGGCGAGTGGATCTGGTTTGCCAACTACGGCCGCATCATGGACCGAAGCAGCGCCACGCCCGGCAAGCGGTTGATTGGCGTCACCTTCAACATCCATGACCGCAAGCAGAAGGAAGACGAGATTGCGCAGATCAACCAGCAGCTGCTGGAGCAGAACAAGCTGCTGCAAGAGCTCAATACCGCGCTGGAGTTGCTGGCCGCCAATGACTCGCTGACGGGCCTGGCCAACCGGCGCACGCTGATGGAACTGGGCGCGAACGAATGCAAACGCACCGAGCGTTTTGACCACCCGCTGTCCCTGCTGGTGGTGGACATTGACCTGTTCAAGACGGTCAACGACGCCTGGGGGCACCTTGCGGGAGACCGCGTGATCTGCGCCGTGGCCCAGGCCTGCGCGGCGCGCAAGCGCAGTGGTGTGGACATCGTGGCGCGGTTCGGGGGCGAGGAGTTTGTGATCGTATTGCCCGAAACCGATGGCGTCAGCGCCTTGCGTGTGGCCGAATCACTGCGCCACGATGTGGCCGCGTTGAGCGTGCCCGTGAATGAGCAGGGTGCGAGCGCTTCGGTCACCGTGAGCATCGGTGTGGCCACGATGCACAAGGGCTCGGGCATCGGCTTTGAAGAGCTGGTCAACCGTGCCGACAAGGCCCTGTACCGCGCCAAGGGCACGGGGCGCAACGCCGTGTACTGCGCCGATGTGCAGCAGGGTGGGGCCCCTGCGGTCCATGTACTCATCGAGCCGGACGAAGACGCAGACGGCGTTATCACCGCCTGAGCACCGTCCGCTCCTCACTCCTCGCTCGTCCACTCCACCTGCACGCCCAGGCTGCGCAGGTTCTCCACGAAGTGCGGGTGGGCGCGGCGGATGGGTGTGGCGTTGCGGATCTCCGAGCGCCCGAGGGTGCTCGCCGCCACCATGAAGAGCGCAATCGCCACGCGGATGATGTAAGGGCTCTCCACCACCGCAGGCGTCAGTGGGTTGCCGCCAAAGGTCACCAGCCGGTGCGGGTCGGACTGGAACACATGCGCGCCAAACTTCGACAGCTCGCCCGCCCAGCCTAAAGCGCCGTCGTACACCTTGTTCCAGAACAGCGCATTGCCCTCGGCCCGCACACCCAGGGCGATGAAGATGGGCAGCAGGTCCACCGGAAAGTACGGCCAGGGCGCCGCCTCCACCTTGGTCAGCACATTGCTGGTGAACGGCGTCTGCACCTTGAGCGGGCCCGCGCAGTGCGCGCGCGACCAGCCGTCCTCGTGCGTGATGGTGACGCCAAACTTGGCAAAGGTGCGGTCGATGAGCGGAAAGTTCTCCGGCGCGCTGTTCTTCACCACCACGTCACCCCCCGTGATCGCACCCAAGGCGAGGAAGGTGGTGATCTCGTGAAAATCTTCGTCGAAACGGAACTCCCCGCCACGCAGCTGCGTGCCGCCATGCACCGTGATGCGCGACGTGCCCATGCCCTCAATGCGCACGCCGATCATGGTCATGAAGCGGCAGAACTCCTGCACATGCGGCTCCGACGCGGCATTGGTCAGCACCGACGTGCCTTCGGCCGTGGCGGCGCACAGCACGAAATTCTCGGTGGTGGTGACCGATGCGTAGTCCAGCCAGTGGTGGTTGGCCTGCAGCCTGCCGTCGCAGCGGATCAGCAGCGAGCCTTCGGCCCGTTCCACGCGCCCGCCAAAGCGGTGGAACACCTCCACATGCGGATCGATCTCGCGCACGCCCAGCGTGCAGCCCTTGACGTTGTCCTCCAGCCGCGCCACGCCAAAGCGCGCCAGCAGCGGGGGCACCAGCATGATGGACGAGCGCATTTCCTCGGGCAGGCGGTGGTGGGCCGCGTCGAACGTGGTGGCGTGGTGGTGCAGGTTCAGCGTGCCAGTGGCGTGGTCCATCTGCACATCGCTGCCCAGCGTGCGGAAGATGTCGAGGATCTTGCGCACATCGGTGATGTCGGGCACGCCGAGCAGCCTGAGTGGCTCGTTGGTGAGCAGCGTGGCGCAGAGCACGGGCAGCACCGCGTTCTTGTTGGCAGAAGGAATGATGCGGCCCCGCAGCGGGGTGCCGCCGTGGACGACGAGGTTGGACATGGGGAGGGAGGAGAAGAGGCCTGGGCGGGCCAGGGGTTGCGCGAGGTCGATACTCTAACTGGGTTGTGTGTATGGGGGCGGTGTGCCTGGTTTGTGGGCGGAGGCCGGGGAGCGCGCCCGGCAGCGCGGTAACTTTCTTTCGCGTCGCCGAAAGAAAGTCACCAAAGAAAGAGCGACCCCCAGTCTGCGACCCCTTCGCGTTGCGAAGGGGCAACCTGCGGCGGGGCGGTTGCGGGGTGCGCCGTGGAACTCGCTTTGCGCTGGCGCGCGCCGCTCGGACAACCACGGCGAGTCAGTTAACGAAGCATGGGCGCTTCGACGCCCATGCTCACCCCGCAACCGCCCCGCCGCAGGCGCAGCCAGCAGGGGGTTGGGCACCCGAACATCCAACAGCCGAACAGCCACACGGGCCATTGCTTCGCTCGGCCTCGCGGTCGCGGCGCGAAGCGCCCGCGCGTTGTGGGCCGAGCGCAGCGCAGCGAAGCAATGGCCCGAGTGGATGTCCGCTCCCCGGGTTCCCTTCAGGATGCGCCGAGGAGCGCAGCGGCCAGCGGATCAGGGCTCGCGATTGTTTGAGCGCAGTGAAACGAAGCGAGTTCGAGCGAGACCCCGCTGGACGCGAGTACCGCAGGTTTCCCCACACGCCCGCAAGGGCGTGTGGGGACGCAGCGTGCAGGGTCGCCTTCTCTTTGGTGACTTTCTCTTGGCGAGGCAAGAGAAAGTTACTGCGCCGCCGGGCGCACACCCCGGCCTCCGCCCTCCAACCAGGCATGCGGCAAATCCAGTGCACAAGCCCAGGCTTCGTCAAGCTCAGCCCGAACGGACAGCTGAACCGATCAGACCCCGACAAGCTCAGCCCGAATAGCCGATAGCATGAGGTATGCTGCAAAAATAATAGCTATAAGCGCTTTATGGACAAGCGCCAGCGGCAGAAACAACCAAAAATCAACCCGGCCCCTCAGCCGCCCGATGAATCGCTGCACGAATCCTCGGATACGTCCCACACCGGCACGCATTGCCACCCATCGCCGCGTCAATGTCCGCATCGTTGGGCTTGGGGTTTTTCTTGAGCAGCGCGCAGGCCGACATGAGCTGCCCGCTCTGGCAGTAGCCACATTGCGCCACGTCCAGCACCGTCCACGCGCTGCGCAGGGCGGTGGCCTCGGGGCCTTGTAGCCCCTCAATGGTCGTGATGTCGGCATCGCCCACGGCCGAGAGGGGCGTGATGCAGGCGCGCACGGGCTCGCCATTCAGATGCACGGTGCAGGCGCCGCACAGCGCCATGCCGCAGCCAAACTTGGTGCCGTTCATGTGAAGCTCGCCGCGCAGCACCCACAGCAGGGGCGTGTCGGGTTCGGCGGTGACGGCGATGGCTTTGCCGTTGATGCGCAAGGTGGTGGACATGGTGGTTCCTTGAATCGATTCAGGCCAGCTTCAGTGGCAGGGCGCGCAGGCGCTGGCCGGTGAGTGCGAAGAGGGCGTTGGCCACCGCAGGCGCAATGGGCGGCACGCCGGGCTCGCCCACGCCCTCGGGCGGTTCGGCGCTGTCGATGATGTGGGTCTCCACCCGCGGGCAGTCGGCCATGCGCAGCAGCGGCACGTCGTGAAAATTACTCTGCTGCACCTGCCCGTCCTTCAGGGTGATCTCGCCATACAGCGCCGCCGTGAGCCCAAACACCACGCCGCTTTCCATCTGCTGCGCAATCAGGTTGGGGTTGATGGCCGCGCCGCAGTCGACAACGCACACCACGCGGTGCACGCGAATGGCCTTGTCCGCCCCCACCGACACCTCGGCCACCTGCGCCACGATGGAGCCGAACGACTGGTGCAATGCCACGCCGCGCGCACGCTTCTCGCCCGCTGCACCCGGAGCCAGTGGTTTTCCCCAGTCCGCGAGCTCGGCCGCCTTTTGCAGCACCTTCAGATGGCGCGGGTGCTTTTGCAGCAGTGCGGCGCGAAACGCCACCGGGTCCTGCTTGGCCGCCGCTGCGGCCTCGTCCACAAAACTTTCCTTGAAAAACGCCTGGTGCGAGTGCCCGACCGAGCGCCAGAAGCCCACCGGCAGCGGCAGGTCGACGATCTCGTGCGCAATGCGCGCATGGGGCCATTCGTAGGGCTGGTCGAACGCGCCTTCGGACGTGGTCTTGTCCGGCCCTGCGCCTGCGAGGCCAAAGGTGCGCACCAGCACCTGCGGCACGATGGCCTGGCCCACCGACACGTTGTGCCACGCCACCAGCTGGCCCTGCGCGTCAAACCCCGCCTTGAAGCGGGCCATGCAGGCCGGGCGGTAGAAGTCGTGCTGCGTGTCCTGCTCGCGGCTCCACAGCGTTTGCACCGGCGCACCCCCGGCGGCCTTGGCTATGGCGGCGGCCTGTGCCACGTAGTCGGCCTCCAGCCTGCGGCCAAAGCCGCCACCCAGCAGCAGCTGGTGCAAGGTCACTTTTTCGTCGTCGATGCCTAGCGCCTTGGCCGCCGCGCGGCGCGCCAGGCCCGGCACCTGGGTGGATGTCCACACGGTGGCAGCGCCATCTTTGAACTGCACCGTGCAGTTGATCGGCTCCAGCGCGGCGTGGGCCAGGTAGGGCGCGCGGTAGTCGGCGGTGATGGTGCTGGCCGCGCTCTGCATGGCAACGTCCACATCGCCCGCGCTGTGGTAGCCAAAGCCTTTGGCCTGGTCCAGCGCCTGGGCCAGTCGCGCCATCACGGTTTCGCTCGACAAGGTGGCGGCGGGGCCGTGGTCCCATTCCACGGTGACTGCGGCGGCGGCCTTTTTGGCGTGCCACGGCGTGTCGGCAATCACGGCCACACCGCCCGTGCCGCCGTGGTAGGGCGCCACTTCGAGCACGTGTTTCACGCCGGGCAGCTTCTGGGCGGCGGCTGCATCAAAGCGGGCCACCTTGCCGCCGCGTGTGGGGCACATCACGAGACAGGCGTGCAGCAGGCCGGGCGGGTTGGCGTCGATGCCGAACACGGCCGTTCCATCGAGTTTGGACGGCGCCTCGATGCGCGTCAGCGGCTTGCCGATCAGCTTGAACTGTGCGGGCTCCTTGAGCGTGACCTTGCCCGGCATAGGCTGCTGAGCGGCCAGGGCGGCCAGTTCGCCAAAGGTGGCGCGCTGGCCTGCAGAGTGTTCTACCCAGCCTGCGTTGGTCGTGCACTCGGTCGCCTGCACGCCCCACTGCGAAGCGGCAGCGCGGATCAGCATCGCACGCGCATGGGCGCCAGCTTCGCGCATGGGCAGCCACAGGTCCTTGATGCTGCTCGATCCGCCCGTCATCATCACGCCCACCTCGCGCATCGTCTTGGCAGTCAGCCAGCCGGCCACGGCCTTCATCGAGCCATCGTTGTCGGGGTGAAAGGGCAGGCCGTCCACCACCGTGGCGAGGTTGTTGTAGATATCGTCGATGGGCGTCATCTCCAGCCGCACCTGCGCCCAGTCGGCGTCCAGCTCTTCGGCCAGGATGGCGGCCAGGCCCGTGTGTGCGCCCTGGCCCATTTCGGACTTGGCCATCATCACCGTCACGGTGTTGTCGGCCCCCACTTTGACCCAGCCGTTCAACGCGGCCTGTCCGCGGGTCTGCGGCAGCGGGTCGGACGGGTGCAGGCGCTGGCGCGGCGGCATCACGCCCCAGCCAATGACCAGCGCGCCCGCTGTTGCGGCGCCGCCGAGGAGCACTGTGCGTCGTTTCACCATGGGTTCATTCCTTATTGGGGCCTTAGCCGCCCATCGTAAATCCGAGGGGCGTTTCTCCACCACCGGGATTGCCGCAGATTTTGAGTGTTTTCGGCCTCTAGCGCTTATCCATAAAGCGCCAAAAGCTATTAAATGCATAGCGTTTCGCCTACCCGACACAACGTGATTGACCCGGCCATTTACCTATGCAGCCGTGCCGCCGTGTACGCCACCCGGCGTATTTCCCAAGCAGGCCCCGCTCTCCAGAATCCATTCCATCGCTAGATCACCCAGGGCCCCGCAAGGGACCGCTGAGCGAAGCGGTTTGATTGATTGAAACCACCACCGGAGAAGCACACATGCAACGTCGTTATTCCCTCAAGGCCCTTGCGGCCGTCGCTACGCTCGCTGGCCTGTCTGCGCTGCCAGCCCACGCCCAGGACACGATCAAGGTCGGCATCCTGCACAGCCTGTCGGGCACCATGGCCATCTCCGAGACCGTGTTGAAAGACACCGTGCTCATGGCCATCGACGAGATCAACGCCAAGGGCGGCGTGCTGGGCAAGAAGCTCGAACCCGTGGTGGTGGACCCGGCCTCCAACTGGCCCCTGTTTGCCGAAAAAACCAAGCAGCTGCTCGGCCAGGACAAGGTCTCGGTCATCTTCGGCTGCTGGACCTCGGTGTCGCGCAAGTCGGTGCTGCCAGTGGTTGAAGAAATGAACGGCCTGCTGTTCTACCCGGTGCAGTACGAAGGTGAAGAGCTGTCCAAGAACGTGTTCTACACCGGTGCCGCGCCCAACCAGCAAGCCATCCCTGCGGTGGACTACCTGATGAGCAAGGACGGCGGCAGTGCCAAGCGCTGGGTGCTGCTGGGCACCGACTATGTGTACCCCCGCACCACCAACAAGATCCTGCGCGCCTACCTCAAGTCCAAGGGCGTGAAGGACAGCGACATCGACGAGAAGTACACCCCGTTCGGCCACTCCGACTACCAGACCATCGTGGCGGACATCAAGAAGTTCAGCCAGGGCGGCAAGACGGCTGTGGTCTCCACCATCAACGGCGACTCGAACGTGCCCTTCTACAAGGAACTGGGCAACGCGGGCCTGAAGGCCAAGGACGTGCCTGTGGTCGCCTTCTCGGTGGGCGAGGAAGAACTGCGCGGCGTGGACACCAAGCCGCTGGTGGGCCACTTGGCCGCATGGAACTACTTCCAGTCCATCAAGAGCCCGGCCAACACCGAGTTCATCAAGAAGTGGAGCGACTACGCCAAGGCCAAGGGCATTGCCGGCCACAAAGACAAGCCGCTCACCAACGACCCGATGGAAGCTACCTACATCGGCATCAACATGTGGGCCCAGGCCGTGACCAAGGCCAAGAGCACCGACACCGACAAGGTGATTGCCGCCATGGCGGGCCAGACCTTCAAGGCACCGAGCGGCATCGTGTCGAAGATGGATGAAAAGAACCACCACCTGCACAAGAGCGTGTTCATCGGAGAGATCAAGGCCGACGGCCAGTTCAACGTGGTGTGGAAGACCCCCGGCCCGGTAAAGGCCAAGCCATGGTCTCCATATATCGAAGGCAACGACAAGAAGAAGGACGAGCCGGACGGCAAGTCGAAACTCTGAGCACCCCCCTGAGGCGCTTGCGCGCCTTCACCCCCTCTCTCACGCTTGCGCGTGGGAGGGGGGACGCCGCCAGCGCGGCGGGGCGGCCCTTGCGCGGCGGCCCTCGCTCTTAGATCGCGCCTGCTCTGCGGCCCACTGCTTTTTCACACAGCCCTCGTCATGCTTGCTTCCATTTTTTCTCGCCTGATCGCCTGCCTGCTGCTGTGTGCAGCCGTGCAGGCGCACGCACTCACGGCCGAGGCGGCGCGGGCCATGGCCAGTGGCGATACCGACGAGCGCATCGCCGCGCTGCAGCAGGCCATTGCCACCCCCGACGACGCCACGCTGGCCTTCATCCGCGCGATGGGCGAAGACGCCGTCAAGATCGCAGGCGACAAGGCCATCGTCATGAAGGACGAAAAGGGCTACGACCCGGTGAGTGGCGCCGAGGTGCCTGTGCCCGACGATGCCGAAGACATCGTCAACAACAACCGCATGCGGGGCGAGTTCGACGCAGCGCTGGCTTCGCTGCAACTGCTGTCGCCCGATGTGGCCCAGCGCCGCACCGCCATCGACGCGCTGCGCGAAGAGACCGACGAGGCGCGTCTGCCCCTCATCGAGAAGGCCCTTGCCGCCGAGAAGGACGTTGCCCTGCAAGCCCGGCTCGAAGCCATCCGCGCGCGCATCCTGCTGGCGAGCAGCGATGCGTCGCAGCGCCTGAAGGCCGCGCAGTATCTGGCCACCAGCGGCAACCCCGGCACGCGCACCGTGCTGCTGGAGCAGCTGCGCAACGAACAAGATCCCCAGGTGAAGGCCGCCATCCAGGCCGCGCTGACTGCGGTGGAAGGCCGCCTGCAGTGGGGCGAAAAACTGGCCGCGCTGTTCACTGGCATCAGCCTGGGCTCCATCCTGCTGCTGGTGGCGCTGGGCCTGGCCATCACCTACGGGCTGATGGGTGTCATCAACATGGCCCACGGCGAGCTGATGATGATCGGCGCCTATGCCACCTATGTGATGCAGGGTGTGTTCCAGCGGTACTTTCCGGGTGCGTTCGACTGGTACCTGGTCGCGGCCGTGCCGGTGGCATTCATGGCGTCGGCCCTGATGGGCGCGGTGCTGGAGCGAAGCGTGATCCGCTTCTTGTATGGCCGCCCGCTGGAGACGTTGCTGGCCACCTGGGGCATCAGCCTGATGCTGCAGCAGCTGGTGCGCACCGTGTTCGGTGCGCAAAACGTGGGCGTGGAAAACCCCGCGTGGATGAGCGGCGGCGTGCAGCTCATGGAAAACCTGCAGCTGCCCTGGAACCGCGTGATCATCGTCGCCTTCGCGCTGGCGGTGCTGGCCGGTGTGGCCTTCCTCATCAGCAAAACGCGCCTTGGCCTGTTTGTGCGCGGCGTGACGCAGAACCGGCCCATTGCCTCGTGCATGGGCGTGAACACGGCGCGGGTGGATACCTATGCCTTTGCGCTGGGCTCGGGCATCGCGGGCCTGGCGGGCTGCGCGCTGAGCCAGGTGGGCAACGTGGGGCCCGACCTGGGGCAGAGCTACATCGTGGACTCGTTCATGGTGGTAGTGCTGGGCGGCGTGGGCCAGCTGGCCGGCACCGTGTATGCCGCGCTGGGCCTTGGTGTGCTCAACAAGTTCCTCGAAGGCTGGACGGGCGCCGTGCTGTCCAAGATCGCCGTGCTGGTCTTCATCATCATCTTCATCCAGAAGCGGCCGCAGGGCATCTTTGCGGTCAAGGGGCGTACGGCCGATTGAGGCCGATAGAGACAGACTGATATGACTACGCCATCTCCTATCCAACTTCCTGCTCCGGCACCGCTGCTTACCCGCAGCGGCTGGTCAGCCTTTATCGTGGCGCTCATCGTGGTGTGCGCCGTGGCGCCCGTACTCAATCTGTGGGTGCCCGCAGGCAGCGCTTTCCACCTCAGCGACTACGCCGTGGCGCTTCTAGGCAAGATCATGTGCTACGCCATCTGCGCACTCGCCATGGACTTGATCTGGGGCTACACCGGCATCCTGAGCCTGGGCCACGGCCTGTTCTTCGCTTTGGGTGGCTATGTGATGGGCATGTACCTCATGCGCCAGATCGGCCGCGACGGCAACTACAAAAGCGATCTGCCCGACTTCATGGTGTTCCTTGACTGGAAGGAGCTGCCCTGGCATTGGGCGTTGTCCGACAGCTTTGTGGCCACCTTAATCCTCATCGTGGCGGTGCCCGGCGTGATCGCGTTTGTGTTCGGCTACTTCGCGTTCCGCTCGCGCATCAAGGGTGTGTACTTTTCCATCATCACCCAGGCCATGACCTATGCGGCCATGCTGCTGTTCTTTCGCAACGAGACGGGCTTTGGCGGGAACAACGGCTTTACCGACTTCAAGCGCATTCTGGGCATGCCCCTGGCCACGCAGAACATGCGCATGACGCTGTTCGTGCTCACGGGCGTGACGTTGCTGGTGTTCTTCTTGCTGGCCCGCTGGCTGGTGCGCAGCAAGTTCGGCCGCGTGCTGCAGGCGGTGCGCGATGCCGAAACGCGCGTCATGTTCTCGGGTTACTCGCCGCTGCCCTACAAGCTCACCATCTGGACCATCAGCGCCATGATGTGCGGCGTGGCGGGCGCGCTGTATGTGCCCCAGGTCGGCATCATCAACCCCGGCGAGATGAGCGCCGCCAACTCCATCGAGATCGCGGTGTGGGCTGCAGTGGGTGGCCGCGCCACGCTGATCGGGCCCATCGTGGGGGCGTTCATCGTCAATGGTGCCAAGAGCTGGCTCACCGTGACGGCGCCAGAGTTCTGGCTGTACTTTCTGGGCGCGCTGTTCATCGCCGTCACGCTGTTCCTGCCCGATGGTGTGGTGGGCCTGGTCAAGAAATTGAAGAAGAACAACAACAAGAAGACCGAAGGAGCCGCGCCATGACGCCTGATCTGATGGACGAAGGCGCGCGGCGCATTCAGGCCAAGCTGGCACCTGCTGCCCTGGGCCAGACCGAATCCGGTGGCCGCACTGCAGGCTTCTCGCGCATCGCCACGCCCGGTGAAGTGGATGTGACCCACGGCCGCATTCTGTACCTGGAAGATGTGAACGTGAGCTTTGACGGCTTCAAGGCCATCAACAACCTGAGCCTCGATATCGCACCCGGCGAGCTGCGCTGCATCATCGGCCCCAACGGTGCGGGCAAGACGACGATGATGGACATCATCACCGGCAAGACGCGGCCGGACAGCGGCACGGTGTATTTCGGCTCGACCATCGACCTGCTGCGCCACAACGAGCCGGAGATTGCGAGCCTGGGGATCGGCCGCAAGTTTCAGAAGCCGACGGTGTTTGAGCAGCTCAGCGTGTTCGAGAACCTGGAACTGGCCTTGAAGACGCACAAGGGCGTGACGTCGAGCATGTTCTTCCGTCTCGATTCAGCGCAGTCGGACCGGCTGGCCGAGATCCTGCACACGATTCATCTGGCGGACAGCGTGGCGCGTATGGCGGGGAATCTGAGCCATGGGCAAAAGCAGTGGCTCGAGATTGGCATGCTGCTGATGCAGGACCCCAAGTTGTTGTTGCTGGATGAGCCGGTGGCGGGGATGACGGATGAAGAGACGGCGCGCACGGCAGAGCTGTTCTTGACGTTGAAGGGCAAGCATTCGCTGATGGTGGTGGAGCACGACATGTCTTTCATTCGCACCATTTCTGAGATCGTGACGGTGTTGTGCGATGGGTCTGTGCTGGCGCAGGGGACGCTGGACCAGGTGCAGGCGGATGAGCGGGTGATTGAGGTTTATTTGGGGCGGTGATGGTGCTTTGCCGCTCTGGTTCCTTTGGTCTTGAGAACGTCCGCTATCCGTTCGGGCTGAGCCTGTCGAAGCCTGGGCGTGCTGGTTTGAAAAGCGCGCTTGTGTTGAGGGCGGAAGCCGGGTTATCGCCCCGGCGGGCGACTCACTTTTCTTTGCTTCGCCAAAGAAAAGTAAGCAAAAGAAAGGCGACCCCCAGTCTGCGACCCCTTCGCTGTGCGAAGGGGCAAACCTGCGTCGGGGCGGTTGCGGGGTGCGCCGCAGAACTCACTGCGCGCCTGCGGCGCTCCGCTCGAACAACTGCGGCGAGTCAGAGCACGAAGCATGGGCGCTCCGACGCCCATGCCACCCCGCAACCGCCCCGCCGCAGGCGCAGCCAGCAGGGGGTTGGGCACCCGAACATCCAACAGCCGAACAGCCACACGGGCCTTTGCTTCGCTCGGCCTCACCTCGCGGGCGCAAGCGCCACGCGCTGCGCAAACTGGGCCGAGCGAAGCAATGGCCCTTATGGCTGTCCGATCCCAAGGGTTCCCTTCTGTGCGTGCCGAGAAGCGCAGGGCAGGGGGGGCGTGCGTGTGCCGAAGGACACACGCACTTCGTGCACTGACTCACCGCAGTTGTTCGAGCGGAGCGCCGCAGGCGCACAGCGAGTTCTGCGGTGGCACCCTCTGCTCGAGCATCGCAGGTTGCCCGTAGCGCAGCGAAGGGACGCGCACAGTAGGGTCGCCTTTTCTTTGGTGACTTTCTTTTGGCGACGCAAAAGAAAGTTACTGCGCAGCCGGGCGCATACCCCGGCTCCCGCCCTCAAACCAGGCACACCGCACAGATCAGCGCTCAAGCCCCGGCTTCGACAAGCTCAGCCCGAACGGTCAGTGGAAACTATCAAAAACATAGCTGCTGGCGCTTACTGAATAAGCGATAGAGGCCAAAAACACTCAAAAATCCATCATGCTCACCGTCCAAAACATCAACCAGTACTACGGCGGCTCCCACATCCTGCGCGACGTGAGCCTCACCGCCCAGGCCGGCAAAGTCACCGTCCTGCTAGGCCGCAACGGCGTCGGCAAAACCACGCTGCTCAAAAGCCTCATGGGCCTCGTGCCCATCAAAAGCGGGGGCATCACATTCGATGGCAAACCCATCGACAAAACCACTCCCTACGACCGGGCGAGAGCAGGCATCGGCTTCGTCCCCCAAGGCCGCGAGATCTTCGGCCGCCTCACGGTCGAAGAAAACCTGCGCATGGGCCTGGCCTACAAAAGCGGCTCCACGCCCGTGCCCCCGCACCTGTACGAGCTGTTTCCCGTGCTCAAGCAGATGCTCAAGCGCCGGGGTGGTGACCTATCCGGCGGGCAACAGCAGCAGCTGGCCATCGCCCGTGCCCTGGCCCCCGGCCCGCGTTTGCTGATCCTCGACGAGCCCACCGAAGGCATCCAGCCCAGCATCATCAAAGACATCGGTCGCGTCATTCGCATGCTGGCCGACAAGGGTGAAATGGCCATCCTGCTGTGCGAGCAGTACTACGACTTCGCGCAGGAGCTGGCCGACGAATACCTGGTGATGGAGCGCGGCGAAGTGATTGCGCGCGGCCCGGGCAGCGAGATGGAAGCCAAGGGAATTCGCAATCTGGTCGCCATCTGAATGAAGGCGACAGACGCTCAGGCCTGCACCAGGCGGTTTTGTGAACCACGCCAGCGCGACACACTCTCCATGATCAGCACCGTGCACAGCACCCAGGTGCCCGCCAGCAGCCAGCCCGCCAGCACATCGCTGGCGTAGTGCACCTGCAGCACCACGCGGCTCCAGCCAGTGGTGAAGGTGAGCGCGCCCGCTGCCAGCACCGCAGGCAGGTGCCAGGGCCTTGGCAGCAGGCGGGTGGCCAGGTAGGCCAGCATGGCGAAGGCCGCCATCGACGCGCTGCTGTGCCCGCTCGGAAAGCTGAAACCGTGGGCCTGTGCAATGCCATGTTCGTGTTCCGGCCGCACGCGTTCGAAAAGTTTTTTCAGGATCTTGGTCAGTGCACCATTGCCGGCCAGGGCCACCAGCCAGCCGGTGGCCAGTAGGCGGTGCTGGCACGCCCACAGCAGCGCCGCCACCACCACGGTGCACGCGGCCAGCACCCACGAATCGCCCAGATGCGTTAGCACCGCAAACCACTGCAGCACGGCCGTGTCGGCGTGCGTGCGCAGTCCTTGCGCAATGGCATCGTCCAGCGTTCCCCAACGGCCGCCCTCGCTCCAGCTTTCGGCCAGTTCGGCCATCGTGGCGCCCGCCAGGACCAGTGCGAATGCGCTGGCTCCCATGGCAGCCAGCACCACCCCATACGCCTGCGCGGGCAAAAACCTGCGCAGCGGCGGGCTGTGGTGCTGCGCGGTGCGCAAGCCGACCAGGGCCAACGCGCCCACCAGGGCCGAGGCCAACATGCCTGCCACCCACCATTCCATCGGGTAGCGCGCCAGCAGCGCCCCCAGCGCGGCAAGGTCCATCGGGGTCGTGAGTGTCGCTATCGTCATCGGGTGCTGGTGGCTTTCTGCGTTTTGTTTTGGAAATCAATATGAGGGAGCCGGGCGTTGGAACCGAGTTCCCTACACCCCGCCACAGCGAAGGTGTATGCCCCCTTGCCATGCGGCGTCTGTCGGCAAACTCTGACAGGGCAAGGGCGCAGCTGCTGGCTGCGGCAGGGGCGCGGCGGGGCGATCATTCAGGTCACCGTATTACACAATTCAGGATGGCTGCAGGGGGCTCCCGGGCACAATCCGTGCCCGACGCTCCAGGCGTTGCCTCCTGACGCAGCCGTCGAACCATGACCCCTTCCGAGCATCCCCATCCTGTCCGTCCCCACGGGCCCATCCACCTGGTGGTGCCCAAGCGCCCCGGGGCCGACCTGGACCTGCTGCGCGCCAAGCTGGAAGGCGTGCCCGCCTTGCAGGAGCACGACGTGGTCTGGCATGTGCCCGACCAGCGCGGCGACATCGTGCAGCTGGCGCGCGATGCTGCGCAGGCTGCGCTGGCCGATGGCGGGCTGGTGGTGGCGGCAGGGGGTGACGGCACCATCAACGCCGTGGCCTCGGCGGCGCTGCTGGCGGGGGTGCCACTGGGGGTGGTGCCCATGGGCACGTTCAACTACTTCAGTCGCGAACACGGCCTGGCGCCGGACCCCGAAGCCGCCGTGCAAGACATGCTGCAGGCGCTGCGCAACGGCGACCTGCGCCCGGTGCAGGTCGGTTTTGTCAACCGGCGCATGTTTGTCGTCAACGCCAGTGTGGGCCTGTACCCCAAGATGCTGGCCGACCGCGAAATGGCCTCGCGCCGCTTTGGTCGAAAGCGCTGGGTGGCCGTGGCGGCTGCGGTGTGGAGCATGTTCCGCCCCTCGGCGGGCCGCCGGTGGCGCGTAGTGATGAAGACCGACCGTGGTGCCCAGGCGCAGCAAGAGGAGCACCTGGTCACCACGCTGTTTGTGGGCAACAACCCTTTGCAGCTCGACCGCATGGGCCTGCCGCAGGCGCAAACAGTGGCCGACGGCGGCAAGCTGGCCGTGGTCATGCTCAAGCCCCAAGGCCGCTGGGCCATAGCGCGCACGGTGTGGAACGCGGCCACCGGGCAGTTGCACAAAGACAATGCCGTGGTCAGCATGGCCTGTACCGAGCTGACCGTCACCCCCGCCAGTTGGCGTCCACCGCAAGTCAAGCTGGCGTTTGATGGCGAGCGCGAATGGATGGTGCCGCCCCTGCATTTCCGCCTGAGCGAGCGCCCGCTGTGGCTGGTGGCGCCCACCACCTTGATGCGCGATGATGAGCAGGAAGGCGAGACCCAGGGTGCGCCAGTTGCAGCGCCAGAGCCCGCGTCGGTGCCCGGTCTCATGCCTGCATGACACTGGTTTGAGAGACTGAAAGTCCTTTATCCATGCCCGCCTTGCACGCAAAAACGCCGCGACTCGAGCCCGACTAAAAAACTCTCAGCCTCTAACGCCAGCACGTCCCAGGGCAAAAGACACCTCTTCAGAAAGCACCGATGACCGTTTTGATGCACCTCTCGGATCTGCACTTCGGCGCACACGATCCTGCGGTGTGTGCGGCGGCCCAACGGCTGGCGCAGCGGCTGGGCGTGGCGATGGTGGTGGTGTCCGGCGACCTTACGCAGCGCGCCACCGCGGTGCAGTTTGAGCAGGCCGCGCGATTTGTCAAAGGCCTGCATGCCCGCTCTACCCTGGTGCTGGCGGGCAACCACGACCTGCCGCTGTTTGCCTGGTGGATGCGCTGGGGCCGAGCCTACGAGCGCTATGCCCACCAGTTCGGCATCGACCAGGAGCCCGTGCGGCAGATGGGCGCCTTTTATGTGGTGGGCGTGAACACCACCCGGGCCTGGCGGCACGAGCGGGGCAGCCTGTCGTCGGCGCAGATCGATCATGTGGCCATGCTGCTGGCGCGCGCCCCGCCGGATGCCTGGCGCATCGTGGCCAGCCACCACCCCCTGGTGTCCCGCGACGCCGCCGACCGCGCGCACCGGCCCCACCGGGCGGACGAAGCGTTGCAACGCTGGCGCGCGGCGGGCGCCCATATGCTGCTGTCAGGCCACGTGCATGAACCCAGCGTGTTGCAGCCCCTGCCGGGCCTGTGGGCCTGCCGCGCGGGCACGGCGGTGTCGCATCGCCTGCGCCACGGCAGCCCCAACAGCCTGGTGGTGCTGACGGTAGAAGCCTCAGGCGCAGCCGTGGGGGGCTGGGCCCGCTATGCAGCGCGCTGGGACTACGACGAAGCGGCGGGGGAGTTTGTGTGTGTGCAGCGGCAGGCGGTGGGGGCGGAGTGAATCGTGGACCCGCGGGGACCGGGAGCGGCGCTTGATAAAAAAGGGGCGCCCAAAGGCGCCCCAACCTTGGGACTCTCCGTAAACCTTTCTGAAAAACGGATCAAAACCGGTGGCGCACCCCCACCGCAAAGCCGGTGCCCTGTGCGCTGACTACAGACGGCGGCGGAGGCAGCGTGCGGGTCAGGGTGCTGTCGCGCATCACCATGGCATACAGGTCGGTGCGCTTGGACAGGAAATAGTCATACCCCAAGGTGAACACCTTGCGCTCCACATTGCCGCCCGCCACCGTGGCAGGCACGGGGCCCACGGTGTCGCTGGTGTGGCGCACCGCGTAGCCCGCCAGCACACGGCCTGTACCCACGGGCACAGCGGCGCTCACATCCCACACCCGATACGACAGGTTGAGCGGCGCAGCGGCCGTGCCCCGGTTGTCGATGCGGCCCAGGTGGGCGAACAGCTTGACCACCTCGAAGTCGTACGACGCCGCCAGCTGCCAGGCGCGTGTGTCGTTGGGCGAGGTGCCGTCGGCGAAGGTGCCGGGGTTCTTCTTCACGCTCTGCCACGCCAGCGATGCGGCCCACGGGCCTTGGGCATAGGCCAGCCGGGCCGCGCTGTTGCCGCCGCCCTGGCCTTCAGAGATGGCATGTGCCACCGAGGCATTGAAGCCCGCAATGTTGGGGCTGTCATACACCACCGAGTTGGCCCATGCCGTGCCACCCGTGAGTGGGCTGCCGATGAAGGTGACCAGGTTCAGCGGCCCCAGCACGGTGGAATCGCCAAACGCGTTGGAGGTAATGGAGTTCAGGAACAGCAGCGATGTGACATTGCCCAGCCGCACGCGGCCCAAGTCGCGGTGCGACACGCCCACCCAGGCGGCGCGCGAGAACACGGGGTCGGCCGCCACATTCACCGGTGCGGGCAGCGCATCGTTGCGGCCGGTGGCGCCGGAGTCGTTGCGCACAAAAGACGACAGCTCAAACTGTGCCGACAGTCCGCCGCCCAGGTCTTCGGTGCCGCGCACGCCCCAGTGGCTGGTGGACATGCCGCCACCGTCCAGTTTGGTCACGGCGCGGTCCTGCGCGTTGATGCCGGCGGCGGGGCCCGCAAAGCGGCCCACGGCGGCATCGACCAGGCCATACAGCTGCAGTCCGGGGCCTGCGGCGGGTTGGGCTTGTGCGGCGAGTGTGGTGGCAGACAGGGCTGCAGCGGTGCCCAGGGCGCGTGTCCAGCGCCGACGGGCCCGAGGGTGGAAGAGGTGGGGCGTGGGGGAGGTGCGGGGTTTCATGGTGTCTTTCGATGGGTGAGGGGCAAGCGGAGGGCGAACCGGTCCACGGCGCAGCCAGGGCTGTTCCGAAAACGCAGTTCAACGGGGGAGGGCGTCAGCGCGTTGTGTGCGCCGGTTCGCGGCGGCTAAAGCGCGCCGGTCTGCCGCGCCGACGCCTGGGGTGGGGCGGCAGCGCAGGGCCCCAGCCACCTGGGATGGCGGTGGGCTGGGGCCAGAAAAATGGGCGTGGGTGTGCCAGGCATGCGGCGCTCGCGCGGCAGTGCGGGTGATCGGGGTGGGCGTGTCAGCGGTTCGGCGTCAGTGCACCGCGCCTTCACAGGCGCCACGCATGCCTTGCGCGATGAAACGCACCAGCAGTGGCCCCGCTGCAGCCTCGTCGCCCGGCTGGTTCTGGCCGTACGACAGGCGCTCGATGCGCTGGTCGTTCACATGGTGCAGCAGCGCGCCCAGCGCGAACTGGTAGCACCATGCGGCCTGGCTGCGCGTGGCTTGGGGCAGGGCGGCGGCAATGGCATCAATGAACGCATGGGCCAGGGGGTCGAACAGCTCGCGGATGATGGGCTCGTCTTCTTCCAGGTGGTCGTTCATGCCACGCGACAGCAGGCGCAGAAAGTGGTGGCCCGCAGGCTGGCGGGCCACCTCCAGCACGGGCAGCACGAAGGCCTTGACGATTTCGTCCAGCAACTGACCGGGTGGGGCCGCCTGCTGGGCTTGGGCCAGTGACTGCAGCCGGACATCGATGTAGCCCGCATGCGCGCGAAAGATGGCGTGGTACAGCGACAGCTTGGGGCCGTAGTAGTAGCCCACCAGCGCCAGCGGCACACCGGCCTCGTCGGCAATGTCGCGGATCGACACGCCATGAAAGCCACGCGTGGCAAACAGCCGTTCGGCCGCCTGCAGGATGTTGGCCTGGCGATTGGGCGCCAGCGCTTCTTCGCTGGTGGCGCTGCGGGCCGCAGCACGCTTGCGCGCCGGGGCTTTCGCGGCAGGGGTGGCGGGCACGGTGGCCGCAGTCTGGGGGGTGGATCGGGATTTGGACATAGGCTGGTTTATACGGTTGTATAAATTTATTGAACACTCGTACAAACCCCGGTCGATTTGAATTTGTACGTTCGTATAATTTTTTCATGCCACCCGCTGCAGGCCCTGTCAGATCTGGCTTGCGGGGTGTCGCTGCAACTTCCATCCATTCCAACAGGAGACAGACACCATGTTCACCCGCCGCCGTTTCACCCAGCTTTCTGCCGCCCTGCTGCCCACCCTGGGCGGTGCTCCTGCCGCCTGGGCGCAGGCCAGCAAAGACGCCATGCCCGACGTGGTGCGCATCATCTCGGGCTTTCCGGCCGGGGGCACGGCCGATGCGCTGGCGCGCCGTGTGGGCGACCGCATGCGCGGCCACTACGCAGCATCCTTGGTGGTGGACAACAAGCCTGGCGCAGGCGGGCAGATCGGCATCCTCAACCTGCGCGACAGCCCGGCCGATGGCACCAGCCTGCTCATCACGCCGTCGTCCATGCTGTCCATCTACCCCTACACCTACCCCAAGCTGCGCTACACGCTGGACGACGTGGCGCCCGTGTCACTGGGCGCCATGTTCGACCACGGCCTGGCCGTGGGCCCCGGTGTGCCCGACAGCGTGCGCACGCTGGCCGACCTGCTGGACTGGATGCGCGCCAACCCCGGCAGCGCCAACTACGGCAGCCCCGGTGCGGGCTCCATGCCGCACATGGTGGGCGTGCTTCTGGGGCAGTTCAGCAAGATTGACATGCGCCACATCGCCTACCGGGGCACGGTGCCCGGCATGCAAGACCTGCTGGGCGGGCAGATCCCTGCGTTCTGGGGGCCGATTGGCGACTACCTGCAGCATGGCAAGGGCGGCAAGCTGCGCGTGCTGGCCATTGCGGGCAGCAAGCGCTCGCCGTTCCTGCCGCAGGTGCCCACGCTGACGGAGTTGGGCTACCCCCTCAAGGTCAGCGAGTGGTACGGCTTCTTTCTGCCTGGCAAGGCGACGCCCGAGACCATCAAGCGCGCATCCGATGCCCTGCAGGCCGCATTGAGCCAGCCCGAGGTGGTGGAGTACGGCAAGCAGTACGGCCTGGAGGTCAAGCCCTCCACCGCCGCCCAGTTGGCGCAGATGCTCAAGGCCGATGCCGACCAGTGGCGCGGCCTCATCAAGCAGACCGGCTTCACGGCCGAATCCTGATCGCCTTGTTTCGACCTTTCCACCCGACCCCGCCATGACCACCACGCTCGCCACACCTGCGCGCCGCATCGTCGATATCTCGATGCACCTTGAAAACGATGTTGTCTCTGACCCGCCGGGCCTGGGCCCGCGCATCAACTACATCGACCACCAGATGAGCTTTGCGGACCTGGCGCAGTTCTTTCCAGGCCTCCAGAAGGAAGACCTGCCCGACGGCGAATCCTGGGCGGTGGAGGACGTGCAGCTCAACACCCACAACGGCACCCACCTGGACGCGCCCTACCACTTTGCGTCCACCATGGACGGCGGGCAGCGCGCGCTGTCCATCGACGAGGTGGACCTGAACTGGTGCTTCCAGCCCGGCGTGAAACTGGACTTTCGGCACCTGCCCGACGGCTACGTGGTGCAGGCCGCCGATGTAGAGGCCGAACTCGCACGCATCGGCCACACGCTGCAGCCACTGGAGATCGTGGTCGTCAACACCCGCGCTGGCAGCGCCTACGGCACGGCGGGCTACACGCGCGCGGGTTGCGGCATGGGCTACGAGGCCACCATGTACCTGCTGGAGCGCGGCGTGCGCCTGACGGGCACCGACGCCTGGAGCTGGGATGCTCCCTTTGCCTACACCGCGCAGCGCTATGCCGAAAGCGGCGACGCATCGCTGATCTGGGAGGGCCACAAGGCTGGGCGCGACATTGGCTACTGCCACCTCGAAAAACTGCACAACCTGGAGGCGCTGCCCGCCAGCGGCTTCTATATCTCGTGCTTTCCGGTCAAGGTGCGCGGCGCCTCTGCGGGCTGGACGCGGGCCGTGGCTATTTTTGACCCGGTGCTGCCGCTGCAGCCTGCGGCCGGAGTGGCGTCATGAAACTTGCGACACTGCGAAACGGCCAGCGCGACGGCCGCCTGGTAGTAGTGTCGGCCGATGCGCGCCGCTGCATCGACGCCAGCCCCGTGGCCCCCACGCTGCTCGATGCCTTGGAGCGCTGGAGCGTGGTGGAGCCCGCGCTGCAAGACCTGGCCCGCACCGTGAACGCGCCCGCCGCCCCGGGCGCCATGCCCTTTGATGCGCGCCAGTGTTTGGCACCGCTGCCACGCACCTGGCAGTGGCTGGACGGCTCGGCCTTTCTGAACCACGGCCACCTCATGGAGCGCGCCTTCAAGGTGCCGCCCGTGGCCGACTTCGAGACCATTCCGCTCATGTACCAGGGCGCATCCGACGACTTTCTGGGCCCGCACGACGATGTGCCCCTGCCGTCCGAAGCCGACCAGATCGACTTTGAGGGCGAGTTTGGCGTGGTGCTCAGCGAAACCCCCCTGGGCGTCACCGCTGAAGAGGCGCTGCAGCATGTGCGCCTCATCGTGCTCATCAACGACTGGAGCCTGCGTGCCTTCGGCCCGCGCGAGGCCAAAAGCGGCTTCGGCTTTGTGCAGGCCAAGCCCTCCACCGCATTCGCGCCCATCGCGGTCACGCCCGACGAACTGGGCGCGGCGTGGAACGGCGGCCGCGTGCACCTGCGGCTGCAGACGCAGCGCAACGGCGAATGGTTTGGCCACCCGCACGGCGGCGCCATGCACTTTGACTTCGGCCAGTTGATCGCCCATGCAGCGTGCACGCGCAGGCTGTCGGCAGGCACCCTGATCGGCTCGGGCACCGTGTCGAATGCGGATGTGGCCGTGGGCTCGTCCTGCATCGCCGAGCGCCGCATGGTCGAGGCGCTGGCCGACGGCGCGCCGCACACGCCGTTTCTGCGCTTTGGCGAGCGGGTGCGCATGGTGGCGCTGGACGGGCAGGGCCATCCCGGGCCGTTTGGCGTGATCGACCAGGTGGTGGTGTCGGGCGGCGCTGCGGGCCCCGGGCGGGTGAATACTTTAAATGCTATTAGTTCGATAGCTATATAGGATTGATGGTCGTGCGATAGAGGCCAAAAAAACCTTGAATTTTTCGCTCCAATCCATCGCGCCGTGGGGCCGTCGCCTCACCCTCCATCACCCGCAGCGCTGGGTCTTTCTCCCTCTCCCCTCGCGGGAGAGGGCTGAGGAGAGGGGGCGCTCTGGGGCTCGGTGCCCCCTCTCCCCTGGCCCCCTCCCAGCAGGGGCGATGGGGCATACCAAGTCAGCTTCCGCCGCGCGGCCCGGGGTGTTTTCACCGGTTGACCAGCCGGTGGGCGGCGCCTATTCTGGCTGGCAGGGGCCGGTGATGCCCCCTATACCAACGAACTCCCCCACCTCCCCCGCGCCATGCACAAAGAATTCCACCACGATGCGGTGCGCCGCCTGCAGACGCTGATCGAGCGCGAGACCGGCGCGCCGCTGCGCGAAGAAGCCCTCGCCGAGATGGCTGCCATCCTGCGCCAGGGCGACGGCCCGGAAGGTGCCGCCACCGATGACCGGTCTGTGGCCCCACGTGAGGTCACCATCCTGCTGGCCGACCTGCGCGGGTTCACCGCACTGTCGGGCTCGCAACCGGCGTCGGTGGTGATTGCGGCGCTCAACCGCTGCCTGGCGCGGTTGTCCGAAGTGGTGTTCAAGTACCAGGGCAGCATCGACAAGTTCATGGGCGACTCGATCATGGTGCTGTTCGGTGCGCCCGTGGCGCGCGAGGACGATGTGGATCGCGCGCTGTTGTGTGCCGTGGAGATGCAGATGGCCATGCGCGAGCTGAACCTCGCCCATCTGCGCGAGCGGCTGCCCGAGGTTTTTCTGGGTATTGGCGTGAACACGGGCACGGTGATGGCCGGGCGCTTTGGCTCGGATGTGTATTCCGAATACACCGTGATCGGCGAGGCCGTCAATCTGGCCTCGCGCATCGAGGCGCTGAGCCTGCGCGGCCAGGTGCTCATCAGCGACACGACGTACCAGCGCTGCTGGGGGCTGGTGTCGGCGTCGGCGCCTATGCAGGTCTACGTCAAGGGCCGCACGCAGCCCGTGAGCCTGCGCGAGCTGATCGCCATCCCTTCGCAAAAGCTCAAGGTGCCGCGCCAGGAGTTTCGCCGCAGCCACCGCGTGGATGCGCGCCTGCCCTGCCTGTGCCAGCGCATGCAGGACAAGATCGTGGTGCCCCACATCGTGCACGGCGCCATCCGCGACATCGGCTACCACGGCCTTCTGGTGGAGCTGATCGAGCCGCTGGAGCCGCACAGCGAGATCAAGCTGGAGTTTGAGCTGCCTTTGGTGGACTACCGCGTGGCCGACGTGTACGCCCGCGTCATCACCCTCAAGCAGGAGGGCGACGAATGGGTGGCTGGGCTGGAGTTCACTTCCATCAGCGCCGAATGCCACGCCAAGGTGCAGATGTTTGTGCAGCTGCTGGTGGCGCACTGATCGACGCGGGTGTGCCCCGGGGGCACATTCAACAGCCCAGCATCTGCGCTAGATCGTTCAGGTCTGTGGCGTGCAGATCGTTGCCATGCTGTGGCGTACTGTCCTTGGGCTGGGCGGCGCCCAGTTCCAGGGGGCGCTCGATGTAGGCGGTGCGCAGGCCACATGCGCGGGCAGCGGCCAAGTCGTCGTGGTGCGTAGCTACCAGCGCTACCTGTTCGGGCTGCAGGTCGAAAACGCGCGCTACGCCCAGGTAGGTCTCCGGGCTGGGTTTGTAGGCCTTGAACACCTCAGCGCTCAGCACGCAGTCCCACGGTAGCCTGGCGCGCTTGGCCATGTTGGTGAGCAGGCCGATGTTGCCGTTGGACAGCGTGGTGATGGTGAAGCGTGTCTTGAGCCGCGTGAGGCCTTCCACGCTGTCGGGCCAGGCATCGAGCCGGTGCCACACATGGTTGAGGTGGCGGCGTTCGGCGTCAGACAGTTGCGCCAGGCCAAAGCGCCGCAGGATTTCGCCGAGGATGCTTCGGTGGAGGTCGTCGACCAGTGTCCAGCCCTGCTCACCCCGCATCACGCGGGCCATGGCCGGCCGGTAGCCCGCGCGCCACGCCAGCGCAAACGCGTCTCCATCTACCGCAGGGTACAGCGACTGCATCTCGCGCACGATGCTGCCGTGCCAGTCCACCACGGTGCCAAAGATGTCGAACGCCAGCACCTTCACGGTGCTGGCGATGTGGTCTGCTGTGCTTGGGGTGGTCGTCATTCGCAGTCCTTGAAAAAGGAGGAAGGGCGTGGTCAGGGCGTCAGCGTAGCAGCCATAGCTGAAATGGCTTTGAACCTGGGTTACATATTTCCCCGCTTCAGCAAGGCGGTGCTTTGCATGCTATGGTTACAAAAATCGGGTTTACCCCCGTAACTGCGTTTCTTTCTCTCCTTCTCCCTGTCTCGTCTACCTCCTGCGCCCTGCCGTCGCTTGCCGGTGCAGCGTCTCCCCTGTTGTTGCCATGACCGCGCCCCTTTCCCCCACGTCCATCTCCGCCACCCCCACCGACGACCGCACCCTGGTGCGTGCCGTGCTGGCCCTCGGGGTCGGCGGCTTTTCCATCGGCACGGGTGAATTCGTCATCATGGGCCTGCTGCCTGAGGTGGCGCGCGACATTGGTGTGAGCATCCCGCAGGCCGGGCATGTCATCAGCGCCTATGCGCTGGGCGTGGTGGTGGGCGCACCGGTGCTGGCAGTGCTATGTGCCCACTGGGGGCGGCGCGCGCTGCTGATGGCGCTGATGGTGGTGTATGCGCTGGGCAATTTCGCGTCGGCGCTGGCTCCGGGCTATGGGTCGCTGAGCGCCATGCGCCTGTTCACCGGTCTGCCACACGGCACCTACTTTGGTGTGGCCGCGCTGGTGGCCGCCGCACTGGCGCCACCGGGGCGCCGCGCACGCGCAGTGGGCTGGGTCATGCTGGGCCTCACCACCGCCACGCTGGTGGGTGTGCCCATTGCCGCCGCGTTGGGCGAGGCGTTTGGCTGGCGCGCTGCGTTTGTGTTTGTGGGGTTGATCGCGGTGGCCGCCGTGGTCATGGTGCGCCTTTGGGTGCCCGCCATGCCCGCATCGCACGGCGCCAGCCCGCTGCGCGAGCTGGGCGCGCTGGCGCGCAAGCAGGTGTGGTTCACGCTGGGCATTGGCGCCATCGGTTTTGGTGGCATGTTTGCAGTGTTCAGCTACATCAAGCCCACCTTGATCGAGGTGGCCGGCATGCCGCCCGCGCTCATGCCCTTTGTGCTGTCGCTGTTTGGCCTGGGTATGGTGGTGGGCAACATCGTGGGCTCGCGCATGGCCGACAAGGCGCTGATGCCTGCTGTGGGCAAGGTGCTGGTGTGGTCCATCCTCGTGCTGGCGCTGTTTGTGCCCGCCGCACACCATCCTGCCAGCGCCGCGCTGGCCACGTTCTTCCTGGGAACCTTGGTGGCCATCGGCCCCGCGCTGCAGATCCGCCTTATGGACGTGGCGGGCGACGCGCAGACCCTGGCCGCGGCGCTCAACCACTCGGCCTTCAACGCCGCCAACGCGCTCGGCGCCTGGCTGGGCGGCGTGGGCATTGCGGCAGGCTTGGGCTGGACGTCTACCGGGTGGGTGGGTGTGTTGCTGGGCCTCGGCGGCGTCGGCATGTTTGCGTGGGCGCTGGTTAGCGATCGAAACACCAAGCGCGTCGCCGCCTGAAGACCACGGGCCACTGACCTGTGTCGTGTAGCGGCGGTGCGACACTGCCGCAATCCACGGGGAAATGACCGCGTTGTGCCTTAAAGTGGCAGCGGGCCGGCCTTTCTGCCAGCCACGTCGCTCGGACGGTTCCGGGCGCTTACGTGAAAGTCACCACAGCATGTCTGCTTCTCAAGGCAAGCGCCGCTTTGCGCGCATTGATCGCCTCCCTCCCTACGTCTTCAACATCACGGCCGAGCTCAAGCTGGCCGCCCGCCGCCGTGGCGAAGACATCATCGACATGAGCATGGGCAACCCCGACGGGGCCACACCACCGCACATCGTCGCCAAACTCACCGAAGTGGCCCAGCGGCCCGACACCCACGGCTACAGCGCCAGCAAAGGCATCCCGCGCCTGCGTCGCGCCATCAGCCATTGGTACAAAGACCGCTATGCGGTGGACATCAACCCCGACACCGAAGCCATCGTCACTATCGGCTCCAAGGAAGGCCTGGCCCACCTCATGCTGGCCACGCTGGACCGGGGCGACACCGTGCTGGTGCCAGACCCGAGCTACCCCATCCACATCTACGGCGCGGTGATTGCCGGTGCCGACATCCGCAGCGTGCCCGTGGCGCCCGACGTGGACTTTTTTGCCGAGCTGGAAAAGGCCATCCGTGGCAGCTACCCCAAGCCCAAGATGATGATCTTCGGCTTTCCCAGCAACCCCACCGCGCAGTGCGTGGAGCTAAGTTTCTTCGAGCGCGTGATCGCCCTGGCCAAGAAGCACGACATCCTGGTGGTGCACGATCTGGCCTATGCCGACATCGTTTACGACGGCTACCGCGCCCCCAGCATCATGGAAGTGCCCGGCGCCAAGGACGTGGCGGTGGAGTTTTTCACCCTGAGCAAAAGCTACAACATGGCCGGCTGGCGCGTGGGCTTCATGGTGGGCAACCCCGACCTGGTGGCCGCGCTCGCCCGCATCAAGAGCTACCACGACTATGGCACCTTTACGCCCCTGCAGGTGGCCGCCATCGCTGCGCTCGAGGGCGACCAGCAGTGCGTGAAAGACATCGCCGCCCAGTACCAGCGCCGCCGTGACGTGCTCTACAAGGGCCTCTCCGAATCCGGCTGGGCCGTAGACTGCCCCAAGGCCAGCATGTACATCTGGGCCCGCATCCCCGAGCCCTACCGCGCGCTGGGTTCGCTGGAGTTCGCGCGGCAGTTGCTGGACAAGGCCAAGGTGTGTGTGTCGCCTGGCATTGGGTTTGGCGACCAGGGGGATGAGTACGTGCGGTTTGCGCTGATCGAGAACGAGGCGCGGATTCGGCAGGCGGTAAGGGGGATTCGCGCGATGTTCAAGGCGGATGGACTGGTGAAAGCTGCAGCCACAATGGTGGTTGAAGACAGCGGTCGGCCCTTGGCCGAGCGATAGATATCAGCGCTACCAATTCAGACAGGGGCGGTACTACGGCTGACGATCGTAGCTGCCAAGGTCGCTATCAAGGGACCATATCTGGACGCGGTTCATGGGGTGCATGGCGCAATTGCGCTCCCACTCTTTAATTATGGCGGTCTCAAATCTGAAGTGCAACACCCTCACCGAGGGTAATGTACGCAAATGGGAACGAGATACGAACACTTGCAGCCAGAAGACAGAGTGACGTTGGCATCGCTGCGCCAGCAGGGCTGGAGCATCAGGGCCATAGCCCGCCTTCAAGGTCGCAGCCCCAGCACCATCAGCCGTGAGTTGCGGCGCAACGCCTGCCATGGCAGTTACGCCAGCGCGCCTGCGCAGCGTCTGTGCCAGCAGCGGCGCATTCAGGCCAGGCCATGCCCCAAGCTGCACAGTTCCGGGGCTTTGTGGACTCTTGTCACCACCATGCTGTGCTGGCTGTGGTCGCCCCAGCAGATTGCACGCACACTTCAGCGCATGTATCCCCAAGAGCCGAGCATGCATGCCTCGCACGAGAGCATCTACACCGCCATCTATGCATACCCACGCGGTGAGTTGCGCCGCCAGCTCATCGCACTGCTGCGCCAGGGCAAGAGTACACGCCGCCCGCGTTCAGCAGGCTCTGATCGGCGTGGTCAGATTCCAGACATGGTCTCTATCCATGTTCGCCCACCCGAGGTCAATGATCGCGTGATGCCGGGGCATTGGGAGGGAGATTTGATCAAGGGCGCTGGCAACAAGTCGGCGGTGGGTGTGCTGGTAGAGCGCTCAACGCGCCTGGTGCTGCTGTGCAAGATGCCTGACGCATCCGCAGAGAGTGCGCTGGCCGCGTTCACCAACAAGCTGCGCCAGATTGCACAGCCGATGCGCCAGACACTCACCTACGACCAGGGCAAGGAGATGGCCCGGCACAAGGAACTCGCACAAGCCCTTGGCATGCGGGTGTACTTTTGTGATCCGCACAGCCCTTGGCAAAAAGGCAGTTGTGAGAATACGAATGGGCTGCTGCGCCAGTTCATGCCCAAGGGTACAGACCTGAGCGTGCATGACCAGGATGCGCTGGACTCCATGGCCGATCTGATGAACAACCGTCCTCGTCAGACGCTCGGCTGGGATTCTCCCTATCAGGCTTTTCAGCGATTCATGACGGCTATCGCCGAGAAGAGCTCCGCTACCATTCATTGAATATCAACCAGCGGTGTTGCACTTCAGATTTGAGACAGCCCATCAAATCTCGCAAGCTCAGTCTAGAACGAGGCGGCATAGACCGCTTCGCACCTCTTCTGGACCGATGTCCACTCTGTCAAGCGTTTCCAGCGCGCGTTGATTGATGTGTGTCGTCTGATTGAGCATACTGCGTTCACTGGCCAGCGAGATGCTCTGGCGAGGTTGTCCATCAACCACCAGCCGGGCCTTGCGGCCAGCGAAACTATCCGAAATCGTAGCGCCCTGACAAGCCAAAACCGTTGTTCCGTTACTGAAGCGAAAGACTTCACGAATCAATAATTCCTGTCTCATAGTCATAGTCCCTTGTCGCGCAGTATTTTAAGGACGCGGACATCCTCATCACTCAGACCGAGCATCTGTCGATGCCGCATCATGAAATCCTTCACATGGGTCTCAGCACTACCTAAACCGCTATTGCCTAAGCGGTCCACGATCCCAAGGTGTGCCTGCGTGCCGTGCAAGAACTCCTCCAGCAAAGCCGCCTTACTAGGATTCTCCCGCAGGAGGATGCTCGAGTTATTCACCCCCCACACGGAAGCTTCAGCTCCGAAATAGTCCAGCATCCGCAGTTCTTCCGAACCTGGTCTTGCGATGATCAAAGAGCGCTTTGCCCCGACCGCAGCCAGAAGCTCTTTGGATGCCGGCTCAACGCCCATCAATTCACTAGGACTTCTCAGCGAACCAAAACCGATTGAGCCGACGGCTTTTTCAACATTGTCAAAGCTGCTAGCCAAACTATTTTCAACCTGCAACGAGTCAACGACCTTGTCAGTCTTCCCAAGCCAGGTCAGCCCAGCTCGGATTCCACCGATCGCCAAGCCCTCGGGCGGCAGGCCTTGAAGCGCCATTCCGATTGGTGAGTTGTTGAAGCGATCCAAGTGGTCCAGAAGTTGACCAGCTATGCCCTCTGTTTGTGATGGGTCGGGAGGTACCGTGTATCGCGCTGGACCTGTAGGTATTTGCTCCGCCAGAGGCTTGGCAGCCCAACGTGCACTGTCCACTCCCGAAGCAAATTGCTGTGCTATGTCTTGCTGAAGCTGGGCATCGTTCCGATCCAGATGCTGGCGTTGCTCAGCCAAGTCCCTCGCAATACGCCCCGCACTCTCCTGCGCAATGGCCCGCCCACCCAGCTGCGCCGCGCCTGTATCTGACAGATCAAACTGCAGCACCTGCCCCGGCTGCACGATGGGCACGCCCTGCGCGTTGAGCTGTATCTGACCGCTAGCCAGCAACTGACCGTAGGCCACTATCTGCTGCTGCTTGTCCAGTCCGGCCGTTGCCAATGCCGCCAGCGGACCTTGGCCCTTGCCCACCACTGCTTCGGTGATGGCTTGCGCGTCGGGGGCCATGCTGCCGTTCAGGGCGATCCCGCCGTCGATTTCGTCGCTCCAGTTCGATAGCGCGTCGCCCGAGATTTGCAGGCCCTGTCCTCCGGGCCCTGGCCGCAGGCCCAGCCCCTGTGCATCCACCTCACTGGCCCCCAGGTTTCTCACCCAGTCGCTGGAGGGCCTGTCTCCTGGTTGTCCCTCGTTCCCTGCCTGGCTTGGGTTCTGGCTTTGGCTTTGCCCCTTTCCTTGTGCGCCCCGGAGCTCTTCGCCCAGCACTTCGCCCAGGAAGTCACTCGCAAACCCCGCCGCCGGGTCATTGCTGCCCGCAACCTTCACTGCGCTGCTGGCCGCCCGGCCGATCAGGCGCAGCATGCTGGCTTCTTGCACGCTCAGGCCTTCGTTCTTGCTGAGCTCGGCGATCTGCACCTCCAGGCTCTTGCCCACTTCTCCCGCCACGCTGGCCAGCAGGCTGTTGGTCAGGCCGTCTTTGAACTTGCCCCCCGTGGCTTCTTGCAGCAGGCCTTGCAGGCCCGCCTTGCCCAGGTGCCCCAGGCTGCGCGTGGCCAGATCGCCGCCTTGCAGCATGCCGTTGATGCCTGTGGCGTTCATCACCCCAAAGCTCACTCCGGCGGTCAGTGCCGAGCGCAGCAGGTCGCCCAGGTCGATCTTGCCCCCGGTGGTCAGCTGCATGGTGGCGCTGCTGATGGCGCCCAGCGCCATGCTTTGGCCCAGGCTGGTGCTGGCGCTGGCGGCGGTGATGCCAAAGGCCCCTGCGGTGGCGAAGGTCATGACGCCCGCAAACACCATGGGCAGCGCCTTGTCCAGGAAGCTGGTGCTTTGCTTGATGTTGTTGGCCAGGTCCGTGCTCCAGCCGTTGACGGGGTCAAACCACAGGTATTCGTTGTCGATCAGATCCCGGTTCTGTTCGGGGGTGAGCTGGGTGGTCTGCCATGTGCTGGCTGCCCAGGGCCCGGGGTTGCCGTTTTCTGTGACGGTGGGGCCGCCGAGTACCAGCTGGCTCTCGCCCAGGCCGTAGTAGGCAGGGGTGATCTGGGGGCCCGCATCGGTTTCTCCGGTGCGCACTTCGTCATGGAACTGCAGGGGCTCTTTGCCGTGCAGTTGGGCGAAGGCTTTTTGTGCGGGGCTGTCGCCGCTGGCGTAGGCCTTGGCGAATTCGGCTGGGTCGCTCAGGCGCCAGAGATTCTGGTGTGGCACGCCAGCGGCGAGCGCCTGGGCTTCAATGGCCTGGAGGTCGCTGGCCTGATTGGCGCTGGGCGGGTGGGTGACGTTGTGCAGTGTCTGCTCGGTGATGTGCTCGGCATCGCCCCCGCTGGAGTGCCGTGCGATCAGTTCGCTGCCTGCCACTTCGGGGCCAGGGTTTTGCTGGGCGTGGTCCAGGGCCTGCAGGAATTGGTCGCGTACGGCGTTGTGCGCCTCTTGCAGCTGGGTCAGCCGCGCGCCCAGGTCGGGGCCAAAGCGTGCGAGGATGCCTTGACCGACGTCGGTGTTGGTGTTCAGGGGGCGCAGGGGCGGGCCGAACTGGGCCACCATCTCCTGGTTGGCGGGCTCGGCCAGCAGCAGTTCCAGGGCGGCGATCTCGGTGGGGCTGGCGTTGGGGGCTGCTGCCTGGGCGCCCGCAGTGCCAATGGCTGGGTTCTCGGGGGGGATCTGCAGAGGTTTGGTGTGAGCAAGGTCGATACCGAGGCCTGCTGCGTTCTCCGGGGTGACGGTCAGGGGCTTGGTGTGTGCAAAGTCGATGCCCAGACCTGCTGCGTTCTCAGGGGTGACCAGCAGAGGTTTGGTCTGTGCCTGCACCATCAGGGCCAGTGTGGTGCTGGGGGTTTGGTCGGTGGGGGCGAAGAGGGAGGTGCTGGCTAGGGTGGGGTCAGCGTGGGGGTTCTGGAGGGACTGAGGATCGGGCTGGGCGTAGCCGCCTGGGCCGCTGTCGGTGAAGGCGCCAGCGTTGTCCTGGGGTTGGTCTGTGTAGCTGTTGAATGCGCTGCCAGGGGCGGGAGCGTAGGTGGAGGCTGAGGGGGCGACTTGCATGGCGCGCGACTGTGCCTACAGGCATCAGCGCGCGAAACTGGGAAGGCTCCTAGCTAGGAGTGTTCCTAGCTAGGAATGACACCTACATGGGGCAGCCCAGTGGGAGCCGTGGGGGATGAAATGAATATGGCTGCAGGCGACGTGGGGATTGCGCAAACAGCTACTGAATCAGGAGCGCCCTGCGCGCGGGGAATGCAGGAGGTGGGCTGCGCGGGTTACAGACTTTTACGGCGGGCAGGTAGGACGCAAGGGCGCGAACTGCGGGTGCCGGGTCAGCGCCGAAGGAATTCCGCCTGACTGCACACTGCTGGCTCAGGCCTTCACTTCGAGCAGCGAACCCATCAATTCGTCTTGTGCCTTGATAGCCTGCAGGTTGGCAGACTGATTGAAATCCAACAGCTTGGGCGAACATGGGGGCACTTCAGCTGTTGTGGGAAACCGCCAACCGGTCTGCTGTACCGTGGCGCTTATTCGCTCCAATCGGAGTGCTTCTCGCACAGCTTGTTGGTTTCCTTGCCCTTGCGGGTTTCGGCGAACTTCACGAGGTTGCCCTTGAAATCTTCGGGCGTTTCGTTCCACATGCAGGTGCACCAGGCCTGGGCCTTGGTTTGGCCCTTGATGGGGCTGGGCTCGTTGCCACCCTCGTAGACGGTGGCAGAGTAGCTCAGGCACTGCCGGTATTGCGCGTCGCCTGCAGGTGGGCGGTTGTAGTCGGTGGCGGCCCAGGCCGAAGTGCCAGCGGCCAACAGGAGGGCGGCGCCAGTGATGGTGCGGATCAGTTGCATGGGGAAAATCTCTGCGAGGGATGGAGCCCCAGCACGCCCGGGATGGACGTGCGGTGGGTGAAGCCCAGTGTAGTTGTTTGAAACAAAAAGTATCAAACAAAAAATGACGGCTCAGCCACCTGTCGTAGGCAAGACACGGGCGCGCCTGCGGCGGCCCTGTCCGGCAAGCTGCGACGCCGGGCCCGCTGCGAATGCGAACTTGGCGCCCAGCCGCCGCAATCCAATGACCACCCCCGTTGCGCTCAGCAACGTACCGCCCAGGCTCAGCACAATGAGAACGATGTCCCACAGCGGGCGCCGCTCCAGCAGCGGCAGCCAGTCCCAGCTGTGCAGCATGGAGAACAGCCAGCGGCTGGTACGGCGATAACTGTCGGTGCGGCCGAGTACGACGCCGGTGTGGGGGTCGATGTGGACCCAGGTGGCATGGGGGTCGTCAAACACCAGGCGCAGCGCGGGCAGGGGCTTGTCGCCCCCACCCGTCATGGTGTGGGTGGCGCGGTCGTAGTAATGCAGGTCGTAGGCGGTCAGCGTTTCGGTGCGCACCACGGCGTGGGGCAGCAGGCGCGCTGCGGCCTCGGCCACCGCGCCTGGGGGCCACTGGTGGGGTGCGGCGGTGGACGCATCGAGCAGCGCGGGGGCGCCGGTCGGGCTGTACGCAAGTACCAGCGGGTGGCCCGCGCTTTGCACCCAGCGCAGCTCGCGCGTGTTCGGCGAAACGCCTGACAGCAAAGCCTGCACGGCGGCGGCTTGCGGGGGCAACACCAGCGGGCCGCCGTTCATGGCCTGCTGGCGCAGTGGCGCGGCGCCGCTGTCAAAAATCTTCCAGGGGTTCATGGACATGAGGCCGCTGAAGATCCAGGTGAATGTGATCAGCGCAAACACCAGCCCGAACACATGGTGCCAGCGCATCATGAAGCCCCGGTAGGGCGTGCGCGAACCGGTCTTGTACCGGCCCTGGAAGCGCCAGCGCAGCACACCCACCACCGTGCCCGTCAGCGTGAGCACGATGCCCGCAATGGAAAGCCAGTTGACGATGTCTGTCCAGTAGCCATTGAAGATATTGCCCCGGAAGGGGTAGAGCCAGTGGATCCAGGCGCCCGCGTAGTTCCAGGCGCGCTCCTGCAGCGGCGCATCGCGCACCACCTCGCCCGTGCTGCCCGACACATAGACCACGGTGCTCGCGCTGTCGCCCAGGTGCAGGCGGTGCAGGGGGCGGTGCACGTCGAGCGCACGCGAGTGGGTGAAGGCGTCTTCGTCGATCGTGCCCAGGTGTGCGATCCCTGCGCCGGGCTCCTGCGCGAAGGCGCGAGCCGAAGCGAGGGCGTGCTCGGCGTCTACGCGCTGCAACCGTTCGCCCGTGAGGGCGTCGATGACCGCAGGCGCTGGCGCCCTGCGCGGGCGTGGTACGGCGTCTCCGGCAGGGGCGGCGGGAATCACCAGGTACACCGCCCGCCCGCCGCTGGCCACGGCGAGCCTCAGGTCCTGCAGCGGCCCTGCCAGGCCTGCGCGCGCCAAGGCGTCAGCGGGCTCCAGCATAGGCTCCGTGCCCAGCGTTGCGCTGCGCAGCGGCGGCAGGTGGGCCAGCCGCTCGGCCTGCGTGAGCTTGGGGTAGCCCACGTACATCATCACCACGCCCGAGAGGAACCACATGGCGAAGAAGGCGCACAGCAGCACGCCCAGCCAGCGGTGGACGAGGTACAGCCAGCGTTTGGCGTGTGGCATGTCTGGTTCCTTGCCTGCGTCAGAACGCGGTGTGCAGCGTCACGTCCAGCGTGCGCGGTGCGCCCAGGTAGACCTGGTCGCGCGTCTCTGCCGCGTAGATGCGGTCGGTGGCGTTGCGCACGCGGGTGGTGAGCGTGGTGGTCTTGTTGACCTTCCAGGCCAAGCCCAGGTCCAGCAGCGTATACGACGGCCAGAACTTGGTGTTGGCTGCGTTGCCGTACACCTTGCCCACATGGCGCACGCCCACGCTGGCCGTGACGGTGGGCGTGATCGCGTACGAGGCCCACAGGTTGGCCACCTGCTGCGGAACCAGTTGGGGCACATTGCCAGCGCGTGAGACACCGCCCTGCACAAAGTTCTCGTACCGCGCGCGGGTCAGCGCCAGGTTGCCCTGCAACTGCCATTGCGGCGTAGGCCGAATGCCAGCGGAAAGTTCGATGCCCTTGGACGACTGCTCGCCCACCAGCACTGTGAAGTTGGGGTTGGATGGGTCTTGCGATGCGATGTTCTTGCGGCGGATGTCAAACGCCGCCACCGTGGCGCTGCCCTTGCCGTCCCAGAAGTCGAACTTGCTGCCCACCTCGACCTGGCGGCCCGTGGTCAGTTCGCTGTTGTTGCGCACATCGGCAAACGAGGCCGAGGCCAGCGAGCCCGATGGCGGGTCGGCCGCGTTGGAGGCCTGTGCATACAAGTTGGCGCCGGGTGCAATGTCCCACACCACGCCCAGGCGGCCAGTGGTGGGGCTGTAGCTGCGGCTGAAGGTGGCGGGCGCGGTGGCTGTGACGGCGCGGCGATTCACCAGGTCGAGCTCGATGCGCTCGTGCCGCAGTGCGGTGATCAGATTCACGCCAGGCACCACGGCCGTGCGGTTTTCCAGGTACAGCGCCGTGTTGGTGATCTTGTTGTCCTTGTCAGGGTTCAGGACGGGTGACATGCCGGGAATGTCGAAGAAGTTCTCGGTGGAAAAGTTGTAGGGATTGACTGTGCTCACGGTGACCGAGGGGCCGAACGGGAAGCGCGTCTGCTTGTTCACGCTCACATCGAGGCCAAAAGCCCAGTCGCTCTTACGGCCTGCGAGCTGGCCCTGGTAGGTGCCCTCCAGCCGGTCGCCCACCAGCGTCTGGTCATGGCGCTGCAGGTAGGGTGCCGTGCGCGTGACGGCCGTGTTGCTCGCGTTGAAGGTGTAGATCTCGACATTGCGGTAGTCGCGCAGGGCGTCGTACACGTAGAACGTGTTCTTGAGCTGCAGCGCATCCGACACACGCCATTGCGCCACCGAGCGCAGCCACTGCACGCGGTGCTCGTACATGCCGTCGGCGCTGTTGTAGTTCTTGAAGCGCGTGGCAGGGTCGATGGTCAGCGCGCCCACGGCGGGGTTGAGCACCGGCGTGCCCCAGTAGGGGCGGTCCACATGGTCCTTCTGGTATTCGTAGGCCAGCATGTGGCTGAAGCCGCCGCCCAGGTCCGACAGCAGCGAGGTCGCGAGCTGGGTGGACTGGGTCTTGGTGCCCTCGGTCCAGCTGCCCGCGTTGCGGTGGTTGAGGTCGATGCGCGCGTAGTGCGCTGGGCCTGCGCCGCCATTGCCGCCCGCGATGCGGCGGTTCAGGCCGACGGACGCTTCCTTCATGTCGTAGGAGCCCAGACGCAACTGGCCTTCGGCGAAGTCGCTGCGCTCGGCCGTCTTGGTGATGTAGTTGATGGAGCCGCCCACGCCGCCCGATCCGTACAGAAAACTCGACGCACCGCCGATGGCCTCGACCCGGTCGTAGATCCAGCTATCGACCGCGCGTGTGGCGCTGCCGTACTGCGGGTTGATGCCGTTGTACAGCTGCGCGACCGAGTTGCTGGTGAAGCCCCGGTAGTGCGCGGACATGGAGCCCGGCGCGTTGTGCGCCACCACGCCCGGCACGGCGCGCAGGATTTCCTGCGTGTCCTGTGCGCCGCGTGCGTCGATGGTGGCGCGATCCACCACGGTGACGGAGGCCGGGTTCTCGCGCGCCGTCAGGCCCAGGCGGCTACCGGTGTCCACGGGTGTGTCCAGGTTCAGCTTGCCGTTGGGGGATGCGGCGGTGTCCACCACGTCCACGGCCTTGAGCGTGGGCGTGGTGGTCTGGGCAGGGACAGAGAGGGAGGCCAGTGCGCAGGTGGCGAGCACGCCCCAGCACGAAGGAGAAAGAGGCAGGCGCCGAGAGCCCGCAGCATGGCGGGAGGAGGAGTACGAACGGGACATGAAAACGCTCTTGTCTTGAGGCGACAGCGCAACCAGGCCCGCGTGGAGTGCACGCAGGGCTGCGCGGTCTGGAAACCAGCGGGAACAAGGCAGCGCCCGACCACCAGGTACGGGGTACTGCCAACAGGCTTCAGATCAAGAGCGCGATGGGGGCCCGCGTGCGGGCAGTGGCGCCGCAGTGGCCGCTGCGATGCGGGCGGCCTCGACTGGCTGCAGCGCATGGGCCAGGGGGTGGGGTGGCAGCACGGCGGCTACCGGGGTGGGGGGCGGCGCGCTGGGAGTGGCGCACAAGGGGCAGTCCATGCCCATGGCGCCCATCTCCACCGTGCCATCGTCGGTCTGCACCAGCAGCTTGATGGCGCCGGTGCCCGAGCAGATCACTTCGAAGGATTGCGGGTTCACCAGCGGCGATGCAATCGCCACCCCCATCGACGCCACGAACCATGCCAGCACCCACAGGCGCAGCGCGGCAAAGGTTGTTCGTGGGAGGGCGGTCATGGGGCGCGATGATACTGCGGCCACACAGCGGTGCGGGGCGTTTTGCTATAAATGTTATAGCGTTACTCGCTTTCTGCATCGGCGCCAGGGCCGGATTTTGTGGCAATTTGACGCAGGGCAAGCACCGTGGCTGCTGGCGCCGCCGCGTCGGCGGCGGCGCCAGGTTCAGGCCTGGGTGTAGGCCGTCTTGACCGTGGTGTAGAACTCGGCCGAGTACCGGCCTTGCTCGCGCGGGCCGTAGCTGCTGCTCTTGCGGCCGCCGAATGGCACGTGGTAGTCCACGCCGGCCGTGGGCAGGTTCACCATCACCATGCCGGCCTGCGCGTGGCGCTTGAAGTGCGTGGCGTGCTTGAGGCTGGTGGTGGCGATGCCGCTGGCCAGGCCGAAGGGCGTGTCATTGGCCAGTGCCAGCGCTTCTTCATAGTTCTTCGCGCGCAACACGCTCACCACGGGGCCGAAGATTTCTTCGCGGTTGATGCGCATGCCGGGCGTGGTTTCGGTGAACAGCGCGGGGCGCAGGTAGTAGCCGGGCGCGCCGTCGGCGTTCTTCTCCAGGGCTTCGCCGCCGTAGGCGAGCTTGGCGCCCTCCTGCTGGCCGATGCCGATGTATTCCAGGTCTTGCACGAGCTGGCGGTCGTCCACCACGGGGCCGATGTCGGTGCCAGCCTTGCGGGCGTCGTCCACCTTCAAGGTCTTCATTTTCTCGACCATGGCGGCCACGAAGCGGTCGTGGATGCCTTCGGTCACGATCAAGCGACTGCTGGCGGTGCAGCGCTGGCCGGTCGAGAAGAACCCGCTGTTGATGGCGGCGCCCACAGCAACTTTCAGGTCGGCGTCGTCCAGCACCACAAACGGGTTCTTGCCGCCCATCTCCAGCTGCACCTTGGCACCGCGCGGCACGCAGGCGGCGGCCACACGCTGGCCCGTGCCGACGGAGCCGGTAAAGCTCACGCCCGCAATGCGCTCGTCTTCCAGCAGCACGGCGCCCACATCCGAGCCCCGGCCCATCACCAGGTTGAACACACCGGCAGGCAGCCCTGCGCGGTGCAGGATGTCGGCCAGCGCCCAGGCGGAGCCGGGCACCACCTCGGCGGGCTTGAACACTACGCAGTTGCCGTAGGCCAATGCGGGCGCGATCTTCCAGGCCGGGATGGCGATGGGGAAGTTCCACGGCGTGATGATGCCGATGGTGCCCAGGGGTTCGCGCGTGATCTCGATGCCCACGCCAGGGCGCACGGACGGGATCATCTCGCCGCCGGGGCGCAGCGCCTCGCCGGCAAAGAACTTGAAGATGGCCGCGGCGCGGCCGACTTCGCCAATGGCTTCGGGCAGGGTCTTGCCTTCTTCGCGGGCCAGCAGGTCGCCCAGCTCGGCCTTGCGGGCGATGATCTCGTTGCCCACCGCGTCCAGGATGTCAAAGCGCTGTTGGGGCGTGGACAGGCTCCATGCCGGGAAGGCCGCGTGCGCTGCGGCGACGGCCTCGAGTGCCTGCTCGCGGCTCGCCACGGCGTAGTCGCCTATCACATCGCGCGTGTCGGACGGGTTGGTGTTCTGGTAGGTGCGAACGCCGTCAGTCCAGGCGCCGCCAATCAGGTTTGCATGCATGGTGGTGGTGTGGTGGTGAAGAAGAGGGTGTTGAGAAAATAAGGGGCGGTTGCATGCCGAGTGCGCAGGTTGCGCAGCGCAAGCTAGCTCTGCACACAGGAAGGATGTCTTTCAATGTGCGCTGAGGGCTTTACGGCGGACAACTCCTGGTGGTTTGAAAGGCGCCGCAGCCCCGAACGCGCGAAGCATTGCAATATTTTGTTGTATGTCATCGTACAACACAAGAAGTCCTCTCGGTTGTCGGGTAACTACTGATGGGACAACCGGGAACCTCACCTTGGCCATGATTCCCCAGGGTTTATGAAAGAGTGACTCGGCTGGGGTGATTCAGCTCGCTTCGGCCTGCGCGCGCCGCCGACGTTCGCGGCTGTTGGCCAGGTGGGTGCGCATGGCGGCCCGTGCACCGTCGGGGTCCTGGCCCACGATGGCGTCGTAGATGCTTTCGTGTTCGCCGTTGACACGGCGCAGGTACTGGCGCCGCTCGTCATTGGCCGAATCCATGGCGGCCAGGCGGGCGCGCGGGATGATCATGCTGCCCAGCGTGCCCATCAGTTCGGCGAAGTGGCTGTTCTGCGTGGCACGTGCGATTTCCAGGTGGAACTGGAAGTCCGCCGCCACCGCGTCGCGGCCCGCATCCACGGCGGCTGCCACGGCGTCCAGCGCCTCGCGCATGGCTTTCAGGTTGGCCTCGGTGCGGCGTTGCGCGGCCAGCGCGGCGGCTTCAGTTTCTACCCCAATGCGCAGCTCCAGTACGGCAATCACGTCACGCAGGGTGCTGAACTGGTCGGGGGTGATCTTGAAGCCGGGCGCCTGCCCCAGCCCCAGCACAAAGGTGCCGATGCCGTGCCGCGTTTCCACCAGGCCAGAGGCTTGCAGCTTGGAAATCGCCTCGCGCACCACGGTGCGGCTCACGCTGAACTCGGCCATGATGGCGGCCTCGGTGGGCAGCTTGTCGCCCAAGGCCAAGCGGCCGTCGCGGATGCGGTCTCCCAGGGATTCGACCAGCTCCAGGGCCAGTGTGCGGGGCTTGCGGCGAAGCGGGGTATCGGTGGTCATTTCTTGGTGTTATCCCTATGGGGCGCCGGGGGCAGAAGCGGTACATTGCTTTTCGTTGTACGACAACTGATGACGTTCAACGGAATCTGTTGCCACTGTACCAAGAACCTCTGCCTTTGTAACCGCCATGCCTTGCCATCCGACGCCTATTCGTTTCCAACGCCTGTTATTGACCGGAGCTGCCGGAGGCCTGGGCCAGGAATTGCGGGCGCGCCTGAAAGCCTACTGCACCACCTTGCGGTTGTCTGATATCGCGAACCTGGGCGACGAAGGCGCAGGGGAGGAGCTGCGCCCCGCACGCCTCGAAGACGCCGGCGCCGTGCTCAGCTTGTTGGCGGGCGTTGATGCCGTGGTGCACCTCGGGGGCGTCTCCACCGAGCAGCCCTGGGAGCCCATCCTGCAGGCCAATATCGTGGGTGTCTACAACCTGTATGAAGCGGCGCGCAAGCAAGGCGTCAAGCGGGTGGTGTTTGCCAGCTCCAACCACGTCACCGGTTTTTATCGCCAAGACGAAGTGGTGGGCCCCAACGACCCGGCCCGGCCTGACGGCCTGTACGGCGTGTCCAAAGCCTTTGGCGAAGATTTGTCGCGCTTCTACTTTGACCGCTATGGCATTGAAACCGTGTGCCTGCGCATTGGCTCATCGTTCCCCGAGCCGCGCAACCGCCGCATGCTGGCCACCTGGATGAGCTACGACGACCTGGAGCGCCTGGTTGTTGCCAGCCTCACGGCGCCAGTGGTAGGCCACACCATCATCTACGGCATGGGCGACAACACCACCACATGGTGGGACAACACCCTGGCGCGCCACATCGGCTACCGCCCGCAGGACAGCTCCGAGCCCTTCCGCGCCAAGGTGGAGGCGGCCGACCCGCACCCCGACTTGAGCGACCCCGCCGTCATCTACCAGGGCGGTCCGTTCGTGCGCACCGGTCCTTTCGAATGACCCTTGGCGCCGGGATTCCCGTCCATTCCGCATCACTCAAAAACCATTCCACCGGAGACAAACCATGACCTTTCGCCGATCCCTGCTGACTGCCTGCGCCGCCGCTGTGGCCGCGATGGCAATGCTTCCCGTTGCCGCCCAGGCCCAGTCCATGGTGCTGAAGGCGGCCGACGTGCATCCCGCTGGCTACCCCAATGTGGTGGCGGTCGAGAACATGGGCAAGAAGCTTGACGCCGCCACCAATGGCCGCCTGAAGATCCAGACCTTCCCCGGTGGCGTGCTGGGCGGCGAGAAGGAAATGATCGAGCAGACGCAGTTCGGCGCCATCAACATCCTGCGCACCTCGCTCGGCCCGGTGGGCACGGTGGTGCCTGAGGTGAATGTGTTCAACATGCCCTTCGTGTTCCGCAGCCAGGACCACATGCGTGCGGTGATCGACGGCGCCATTGGCGATGAACTGCTGGCCAAGATCAGCGCGTCGCCCGCCAAGCTGGTGGCCATTGGCTGGATGGACGGCGGGTCGCGCAGCCTCTACACCAAAAAACCCGTGCGCAGCCCCGCTGACCTCAAGGGCCAGAAGGTGCGCATGATGGGCAACCCGCTGTTCGTGGACACCATGAATGCCATGGGCGGCAACGGCATCTCGATGGGTTATGGCGAAGTGTTCACCGCCCTGCAGACCGGCGTGGTGGATGGCGCTGAAAACAATGCGCCCAGCTTCTTCACCAGCAACCACTACAGCACGGGTGCCAAGTTCTACACGCAGACCAACCACCTGATCATTCCCGAACTGCTGGTGGTCTCCAAGGTCACGTGGGACAAGCTCTCCAAGGACGACCAGGCCCTGCTCAAGAAGTTTGGCCGCGAAGCGCAGCTGGAGCAGCGCGCCCTGTGGGACAAGAGCGTGGAGGACTACACCGCCAAGCTCAAGGCTGCGGGCGTGGAGTTCATCAACGTGGACACCAAGGCCTTCTATGACGCCACTGCCCCCGTGCGTGCCAAGTACGGCGCCAACTATGCAGACCTGATGAAACGCATTGAGGCGGTGAAGTAAGCACTGGGTTTGCGTCTTGCGTGGGCGAACTCCTGGTGGGTTGCCTGCGCCTTTTTTCTTTGTCTTTCAGACCTGCTTGTATGGACCACCCCTTTTTGCGCTGGATGGACCGGCTCTACCTGGCCACCATCTGGGCGGCCGGCACGGCCATCTTCTTCATGTCGCTGATCATCCCGTGGGGCGTGTTCAGCCGCTATGTGATGGGCACTGGCTCGCAGTGGCCCGAGCCCATCGCCATCCTGCTCATGATGGTGTTCACCTTCATCGGCGCTGCGGCGGCCTACCGTGCGGGCGGGCACATCGCCGTCAACATGCTCACCGAAAAATTGCCCGCACTGTTGCAGCGGCTGCTGGCGGTGCTGGTGGATCTGCTCATGCTGGTCATCTGCGGCTTTGTGGCCTGGTATGGCACCAACCTGTGCATTGAAACCTGGGGCCAGGGCATTGCGGAGCTGCCTTGGTTGCCCGTGGGCGCCACCTATGCGTCGCTGCCCATCGGCGCGGCCGTCACGCTGCTGTTTGTGCTGGAGAAGATGGTCTTCGGACCGCAGAACCACCGGCGCATCGTGCGCTTTGAAGAACTGACGGAAGGCGCCTGATCATGGATACCTTGGTACTGCTGGGCACGTTCTTCGTCCTCATGATGATCGGTGTGCCGATCGCCTATTCGTTGGGCCTCTCGGCTCTGGTCGGTGCGTTGTGGATTGACCTTCCGCTCGATGCCGTGATGATCCAGGTGGCCTCGGGCGTCAACAAATTTTCGCTCCTGGCCATTCCGTTCTTCGTGCTCGCTGGCGCCATCATGGCCGAGGGTGGTATGGCGCGGCGCCTGGTGGCGTTTGCGGGCGTGCTGGTGGGCTTTATCCGGGGCGGGCTGTCGCTGGTCAACATCCTGGCGTCCACCTTCTTCGGCGCCATCTCGGGCTCGTCGGTGGCTGATACGGCATCCATCGGCTCGGTGCTGATCCCCGAGATGGAAAAGAAGGGTTACCCGCGCCCCTTTGCCACGGCAGTCACCGTGAGCGGTTCGGTGCAGGCCATCCTGATTCCGCCCAGCCACAACGCGGTGCTGTATTCGCTGGCGGCAGGCGGCACGGTGTCGATTGCCGCGCTGTTCATGGCCGGCGTGCTGCCGGGGCTGCTTATGGGCCTCACGCTCGCGGCGTTGTGCCTGTTCACCGCGCACCGGGAAGGCTACCCCAAGGGCGAGGTCATCCCGCTCAAGCAGGCGCTCAAGATCTGTGTGGAGGCGCTGTGGGGCCTGATGACCATGGTCATCATCCTGGGCGGCATCCTGTCGGGCGTGTTCACGGCCAACGAGTCGGCGTCGATTGCGGTGGTCTGGGCGTTCTTCGTGACCATGTTCATCTACCGCGACTACAAGTGGCGCGACCTGCCCAAGCTGGTGCACCGCACGGTCAAGACAGTCACGGTGGTGATGATCCTCATCGGCTTTGCGGCAGCCTTTGGCTACCTGATGACGATGATGATGATCCCTATGAAGGTCACGGCCTTCCTCACCAGTCTGTCGGACAACAAGTACGTCATCCTGGCCCTGATCAACATCATGCTGTTGCTGCTGGGCTGCCTGATGGACATGTCTCCACTGATCCTGATCCTCACCCCCATCCTTCTGCCGGTGGTCAAGATGATGGGCGTGGACCCGGTGCACTTCGGCATGATCATGATGGTCAACCTTGGCATTGGCCTCATCACGCCGCCCGTGGGCACGGTGCTGTTCACCGGCGCTGCCGTGGCCAAGCTGCCGCTCGGTGTGGTTACCAAGGCCATGATGCCGTTCTTTGTGGCGCTATTTGTGGTGCTGCTGATGGTGACCTACGTGCCAGCCATCTCGCTGTGGCTGCCCCGAGCGATGGGACTGTGAAGAAATGAAGCACCCCCTGAGTCGCCTTCGGCGCCTTCCCCCTCAAGGGGGACGACGCCCTCACTGCGGGGCGGCCCTTGCTCGGCGCCTCTGGCCTGGTCCCTGCTCGTTCCATCGGCCGAGGGTAGTGGGCAGCTCCGTGGTGCACTGAAATGGTTACACACACGATGGCTACCGATACCCTGGTATTTGTCTCCTGCGCTGACAGCGGTGAGTTGCATGTGCTCCGTCTGGCGTCGGATTCGGGGCAGCTGCGCACCGAGCAGGTCCTGGCGCTGGGCGGGCAGCTCATGCCCATGGCGCTCAGCCCGGACGGCACCCGCCTGTATGTGGCGCGCCGCAGCGACCCGCTGGCCGTGGTCACCCTGGCGGTGGATGCGCGCGCTGGCCGCGCCGAGATGCTGGCCGAGGCCCCCTTGCCCGCCAGCATGGCCCACCTGGCCACCGATAACACGGGGCGCTGGCTGCTGAGTGCTTCCTACGGTGCGGACCTGGTCGCGGTGCAGGCCATCGCTGCCGACGGGGTTGTCGCTGCGGGGCGTGGTGCCACCACGTACGCCACCGGTCGCCACGCCCACAGTGCGCTGGCCAGCCCCGGCAACCGCTTCGTGCTGGCCGCCTCACTGGGGGGCGGGCAATTGCACCGTTACCGATTCGACGCCGCCACGGGCGCGCTGCAACCCACCGACCCTGCGGTGTTCGCCCTGCCAGCAGGCACAGGTCCCCGGCACTTGCGCTTCAACGCGCGGGGCGACCGCATCTATCTGCTGGGTGAGCTGGATGCCTGCGTGCATGTGCTGGCCTGGGACGAAGCCAGCGGAGGCCTGGAGCTGCTGCAAAGCCTGCCCACATTGCCACCGGGCTTTGCAGGCCCGGCCTGGGGCGCAGACCTGCACCTGAGCGCTGATGGCCGCTGGCTGTACACCAGCGAGCGCAACAGCCACACCCTGGCCGGGTTTGCCGTCGATGCGGTTACCGGCCTGCTGGCCCCCATCGACCACTGGTCTACGCAACTGCAGCCCCGGGGCTTTGCCATCACTCCGGACGGGCGCCACCTGATTGCCGCAGGCCAGATCAGCCACCGTGTGGGTGTGCACTTGATCGCGCCTGGCAGCGGTGCCCTGACCCAGGTGGCCGAGCACGATGTGGGGCTCAACCCGAACTGGATTACCGTGCTGCCCATGCAGCCTGATGCCTGATACCTAATGAGATTGCATAAATTGACGAGACCGCGCCACCGATGAATCGACCCGCCCTCACCATCCGTATGCACCCGGATGACAACGTCGCCATCGTCGCCAACGACGGAGGCCTTCCTGCCGGCACGGTGCTGCCGCCCGGCGTGCCAGGCGCAGGCATCACATTGCGCGACAAGGTGCCGCAGGGCCACAAGGTGGCGCTGCAGGACATGGCCGAGGGCGATGTGGTGCGCCGCTACAACGTGCCCATCGGCTATGCGCTCAAGGCCATCCCGGCGGGAAGCTGGGTGCACGAGCGCCTGCTGCAGATGCCCTCGGCCCGTGCGCTTGAGGGCTTGCCCATGGCCACGGTGAAGCCGCCGGTGCTGGAGCCTTTGACCGGCTACACCTTCGAGGGCTACCGCAACGCCGACGGCTCGGTGGGCACGCGCAACATCCTGGCCATCACCACCACCGTGCAGTGCGTGGCGGGCGTGGTGGCCCTGGCGGTGCGCCGCATCAAGGACGAACTGCTGCCGTTGTATCCGCATGTTGACGACGTGATCGGCCTGGAGCACACCTACGGCTGCGGCGTGGCCATTGATGCGCCCGACGCCATCATCCCCATCCGCACCCTGCGCAACATCAGCCTCAACCCCAACTTTGGGGGCGAGGTCATGGTGGTGAGTCTCGGTTGCGAAAAGCTGCAGCCCGACCGCCTGCTGCCCCCGGGCAGCTTCCCCATCACCGACGAGCGCGACGCGGCGCTGGGCCCCGAGACCGTGTGCCTGCAGGCCGACGAGCATGTGGGCTTCATGTCCATGCTCGACCACATCGTGCAAAGCGCGCGCCCGCACCTCGAACGCCTCAACGCCCGCCGCCGCGAGACCATCCCGGCCAGCGAGCTGGTGCTGGGCGTGCAGTGCGGCGGCAGCGATGCGTTCTCGGGCGTCACCGCCAACCCGGCCGTGGGCTTTTGCGCCGATCTGCTGGTGCGTGCTGGTGCCACGGTGATGTTCAGCGAGAACACCGAGGTGCGCGATGCCGTGGAGCAGCTCACCAGCCGCGCCGCCACGCCCGAAGTGGCCAACGCTATCGTGCGCGAGCTGGGATGGTACGACCGCTACCTGGACCGCGGCCGCGTGGACCGCGCGGCCAACACCACGCCGGGCAACAAGGCGGGCGGCCTGTCCAACATCGCCGAGAAGGCCATGGGCTCCATCATCAAGAGCGGCACCGCGCCCATCGCGCACGTTCTGGCTCCGGGCGAAAAACTGCGCCGCGACCAGCGCGGCCTGGTGTACGCCGCCACGCCCGCCAGCGACTTCATCTGCGGCACGCTGCAGCTGGCTGCGGGCATGAACCTGCATGTCTTCACCACCGGCCGGGGCACGCCCTATGGCCTGGCCGAATGCCCGGTGGTCAAGGTGGCCACGCGCAGCGACCTGGCGCGCCGCTGGCACGACCTGATGGACATCAACGCCGGCAAGATCGCCGACGGCGAGGCCACCATCGAAGACCTGGGCTGGGAGATGTTCCACCTGCTGCTTGACGTGGCCAGCGGCCGCAAGAAGACCTGGGCCGAGCAGTGGAAGCTGCACAACGCGCTGGTGCTGTTCAACCCCGCACCGGTGACTTGAAGTGACACCCCCTGAGTCGCTTCGCGCCTTCCCCCTCTCTCTACGCGCTGCGCGCTACGGGAGGGGGACGCAGCCAGCGCACACAAGCAAAGCGCCGCATCCGCGGCGGGCGGCCCTTGCGCGGCTGCCCTCGCCTCGGCTGCGCCCTTCGCATGCGTTGGTGGCGGCGCGTAGCGCAACGGATCACTGAAACGGTGGCCTTGCAGGCTGCGTCCTGGGGCTGCAAGCCTCCCCCTCACAGCCCGTCTTTGCACGGGCTGTTTCACTAGAGAGACCAAGAACTCACATGGGACATCCCCGATTTTCCGACCCCAGGGTTGTCATCGCGCTGGCGCTGCTGTGTTGCCTGCTCTGGGGCAGCTCCTACCCCGCTATCAAGACCGGCTACGCCTGGTTCGGCATCGCCCGCAATGACATTCCCACGCAGCTGGTGTTTGCAGGCTGGCGCTTTCTGGGCGCGGGGCTGATCCTGCTGGCCTGGGCCGTGGCCACGCGCAAGGCCATCTGGGGGCTGGGCTTTGCGGCCGGGCGCCAGCTGGTGGTGCTGGGCCTGGCGCAGACCACGCTGCAATACGTGTTCTTCTACGTGGGCCTCGCGCACACCACGGGGGTCAAGGGCTCCATCATGAATGCCACCGGCACGTTCTTCAGCGTGTTGCTTGCGCACTGGGTCTATCACAACGACCGCCTGAGCCACGCCAAGCTGTGGGGCTGCGTGGTGGGGTTTGCGGGGGTGATGGTGGTCAACCTGGGGCGCGGCACGCTGGACATGGACTTCACGCTGCTGGGCGAAGGTTTTGTGGTGATCGCCGCCTTCGTGCTGGCCGCTGCGAGCATCTACGGCAAGCAGGTGTCGCAGCGCATGGACTCGGTGGTGATGACGGGCTGGCAACTGGGGCTTGGCGGCGTGGCGTTGCTGGCCATTGGCTGGGGCCTGGGCGGTTCGCTCACGGGCTTTACCTGGGGTTCCAGCGTGTTGTTGGTGTACCTGGCGTTGCTGTCATCGGCTGCTTTTTCGCTGTGGAGCATCTTGCTCAAGCACAACCGCGTGAGCCAAATTACGGTGTTCAACTTCACGGTGCCGGTGTTTGGCGCAGCGCTGTCGGCGATCTTCCTGGGCGAGGCGCTGCTGGAGTGGAAGAACCTGCTGGCCCTGGTGCTGGTGTGCGGGGGCATCTGGCTGGTCACGCGCGATGCTCCCGCCGCATCCGCCACCAAATAGACTCGCAGCCATGGCCTATTCCCTTTCACGCAAAGCGTTTCAGCAAGAGCTTCACGGCCAGCCGACTGACCTCTTCACCCTGCGCGGTGCTGGTGGCTTGCAGGTGGCCGTGAGCAACTACGGCGCACGGCTGGTGCAGGTGGCGGTGCCCGACGGGCAGTGCGGCCTCGTTGATGTGGCGCTGGGCTACGACAGCCTGCAGGGCTACCTGGACGGGCAACTCTCCATGGGCGCCCTCATAGGCCGCTGGGCTGGGCGGTTGCGCAGTGGTTTGTTGACTCTGCCCGATGGCGCACAGCGGCAACTGCCCACCAACAGCGGCCCCCACCACCACCATGGCGGGCCCAAGGGCAGCCGCTTTCAGGTGTTTGCGGTGGATGACGTGCAGGCCGATGCGCTCACCCTGAGCCACACCTTTCGCACTGAGGACGACGGCGTGCCCGGCACGCTCCGCCTGCAGCTACACCTGCACCTCACCGCCGACAACGCGCTGCACATGGCGTGGACGGGCGAGGCGCTGGACGCCCCCACGCTGCTCAACATCACCGGGCATGCGTTCTTCAACCTGGCGGGCGCTGGCAGCACCCACGGCCACACCCTGCAAGTGCCCGCCAGCCGCTATGTACCGCTGGCGGCTGATGTGTGTCCTAGCGGGTTGGTGCAGCCTGTAGATGCCACGCCTTTCGACCTTCGCGAAGCCCGCAGCGTGGGTGCCGCCGTGGCGGAGCCCAGCGAACAGCTGTCGCTGGCGGGTGGGCTGGACCACTACCTGGTGCTGGATGACCATGTGTGGGACGAAGAGGGCGCGGTGCGGACGCCACCGGTGTCACCCGTCACGCCCTCGCAAGGCCTGCGTCTTGCGGCGCTGCTGAGCGAGCCCCTCACTGGTCGCACCATGGAGGTATGGAGTACCGCGCCCGGGGTGCAGGTTTACGCAGGCCACGGCCTCAAAGCTGATCCGGTGCGCGACCTGGGGCGGGGCGCAGAGCAGGGCGTCTGGCTATGGCAGCCGGGCGACGGCATCTGCCTGGAGCCCATGGAGTATCCCGATGCGCCCAACCAGCCCGGGTTTCCGGTGCGTTGGCTGGCGCCGGGCGACGTGGTGCAGGGGGCCATCGTGTACCGCTTCACCGGGTGAGGCTGGGCGGGACTTGGTGAGGGTTGCGATGACACTGTTCATGTGATTTTTAAGTGATTTTTGCCTCTAGCGCTTATCCAGTAAGCGCTAGTAGCTATTCAATTAATAGCTGTTGATTCGGTCTCAATCCACTGGAAACCGTTGACTGCGCGTAGTCGAAGCGCCGCGCGAAACCTTCATGCGGCGGCAGGTGCGCCATGGGCCTCGCTCTGCAGATGCGCCTGCACCACGGCGGCCAGCCAGTCCATCACCACCCGCACGCGCTGGGGCAGGTGGCGCCGGTGGGGGTAGATCAGCGTCACCGGCATGGGCGGGGCAGGGTGGTGCGGTAGCACCTCCACCAGCAGTCCCCGGTCGATCAGCTCGCGCACGCCCAGCAAAGGCGCCTGGATCAGGCCCAGCCCTGCTGCACAGGCGCCCAGGTAGGCCTCGGCGCTGTTGACGGTGACACGCCCAGCCATGGGGTGAAACTGCGGGCTGCCGTCGTCGCCCATCGTTTCAAATCCGGCGGACTTGGTGCCCAGCGTGCTCACGTAGTGCACCAGGTCATGCTGCGCCAGGTCGGCCAGTGATTGGGGTGTGCCCTTGCGCGCCAGGTAGCCCGGGCTGGCGCAGCTGGCCACGCGCACCAGGCCCAGAGGGCGGGCCACCAGCCCGGGTTCTGCCACCGGGCCCACGCGGATCACGCAGTCAAAACCCTCGCGCACCAGGTCAACGCGGCGGTCGGTGCTGCTCAGCTCCACCTCCAGCAGCGGGTGGCGGGCCAGCAGATCGGGCAGCGCAGGCAGCACCAGCTGGCGGGCAATGCCGGTGGACATGTCAATGCGCACGCGCCCGCGCAGCGCAGTGCCGTCGGGCTGCTGGAACATGGCCTGCAGTTCGTCCACATCGTCCAGCAAGTCCTTGCAGCGCTCGTAAAAGGCCTGCCCGTCTTGCGTCAGCTGCACGCGCCGCGTGGTGCGGTGCAGCAGGCGCGTGCCCAGGTGGGCCTCCAGCTGCTGCACGGCCAGAGAGGCGCTGGCCTTGGGCAGGCCCAGCACCTGCGCAGCCTGGGTAAAGCTGCTCAGCTCGGCCACACGGGCAAAGATCTGCATGCGGTCTAAAGGGTTCATTGTTCTTAATGGATGGACAATGAATCATATTTTGCATGGTTTATCTTTGATTGGCACTCCAATAAAGTTCATCTCCAGCCCAGGTCACGCGGTGTGACCGGGCTTCAGACACTGCAAAGGACCCTGCCATGACAAGCGCTTCATCCCTTTCTCCAGCCCCCACCCCCGTCGTTTTGATCACCGGCGGCAGCCGCGGCCTGGGCCGCAGCGCAGCGCTGGCCGCTGCACACAGCGGCATCGACGTGGTGCTGACCTACCGCCAGCAGGCCGCCGAAGCCCTGGCAGTGGTGGCCGACATCGAAAAGCTGGGCCGCCGTGCTGTGGCTTTGCCACTGGATGTGGGCGATGTGGCCAGCTTCGAAGCCTTCGCTGCGCAGCTGCAGCAAACCCTGCGCAGCCACTGGCAGCGCGAGCGGTTTGACTTTCTGGTCAACAACGCGGGCATGGGCGTGCATGCGCCCATCACAGAAACCACTGAAGCGCAGTTCGATGCGCTGGTCAACGTGCACCTGAAGGGCGTGTTTTTCCTCACGCAGCGCCTGCTGCCGCTGATGAACGATGGCGGCCGCATCCTGAACCTGTCGTCGGGCCTGGCCCGCTTCGCCTTGCCGGGCTACGCCGCCTACGCGGCCATGAAGGGCGCCATCGAGGTGCTGAGCCGCTACCTGGCCAAAGAACTGGGCCCGCGTGGCATCACCGTGAACGTGGTGGCCCCGGGCGCCATCGAGACTGACTTTGGCGGCGGCGCGGTGCGCGACAACGCGCAGCTCAATGCGTTTGTGGCCGCGCAGACGGCTCTGGGCCGAGTGGGCGTGTCGGACGATATCGGCCCGCTGGTCGCTTCGCTGCTGCAACCGGCCACACGCTGGGTGAATGCGCAGCGCATCGAGGCGTCGGGCGGCATGTTCCTGTGAACAAGAGAACACCCCCCTGAGTCGCTTCGCGCCTTCCCCCCGCTCTCGCATCGCTGCGCGATGCGGGCAGGGGGACGCCACCCGTGCGGCGGGGCGGCCCTTGCACGGTGGCACTGGTCTGGGGCAGTGCCGATGTCGACGGCTCTCGGGACGAAACAGGAATGCTGTCCAGATACCCATGGGCACATCACGCCGCCTAAGTTTCGTCTAAGTGTCCGTGCCCACACTGCCTTCCATCGCAACCCTGATTGAAAAGGCAGACACCATGAACAACACGCTTGCATCCACTCCCCGCCGCCTGATCCTGGCCCTGGTGGCCGCGGGCGCTGTGGGCGCCACCGGCGCCGGCCTCATCAGCGGGCACCAGGCCCGCGCGGTCACACCCTCCACGCCCATCGTGGCGCAGACGGCCATGGCCCCGGGCGGTGCGCTGCCCAGCTTTGCGCAGATCACCGCGCAGAACGGCCCGGCCGTGGTCAACATCAGCGTCACGGGCAGCACCAAGACGGCGATGGCCAACGAGGACGACGATGACGAGCAGCCCGCTGCCCGCCAGGGCCGTGGCCCGCAGATCGACCCGAACGATCCGTTTTACGAATTCTTTCGCCAGTTCGGCTTCCCCGGCGCGGGCCCGCAAGGCCAGCCCAACGTACCCACCCATGGCCAGGGCTCGGGCTTTATCGTCAGCCCTGATGGCCTGGTGCTGACCAATGCCCACGTGGTCAAGGGCGCGAGCGAAGTGGTCGTCAAGCTCACTGACCGGCGCGAGTTCCGCGCCAAGGTGCTCGGCGCCGACCCCAAGACCGACGTGGCCGTGCTCAAGATCGATGCCAAGGATCTGCCCACCGTGCGCCTGGGCAGCACGCGCGACCTGCAGGTGGGCGAATGGGTGCTGGCCATCGGCTCGCCCTTTGGCTTTGAAAACAGCGTGACGGCGGGCGTGGTCAGCGCCAAGGGCCGCTCGCTGCCCGACGACAGCCTGGTGCCTTTCATCCAGACCGACGTGGCGGTGAACCCCGGCAACTCTGGCGGGCCGCTGTTCAACGCGCGCGGCGAGGTGGTGGGCATCAACTCGCAGATCTACAGCCGCTCGGGTGGCTACCAGGGCGTGTCGTTCTCCATCCCCATCGAGCTGGCCGCCAAGATCAAGGACCAGATTGTGGCCACCGGCAAGGTGCGCCACGCCCAGCTGGGCGTGGCCGTGCAGGAGGTGAACCAGGCGTTTGCTGAATCCTTCCAGCTGGACAAGCCCGAGGGCGCGTTGGTCGCCAGCGTCAGCAAGGGCAGCCCGGCCGAGAAGGCAGGCCTGCAGGCGGGCGACGTGATTCGCCAGGTGAACGGCCAGCTCATCGTGGCCTCGGGCGACCTGCCCGCCTGGGTGGGCCAGGCGCAGCCAGGGCAGCAGGCCAAGCTGTCGGTGTGGCGCCAGGGCAAGCCCTTGGAGCTGACCGCCACGCTGGGCGACGCCAGCGACAAAGCGACCAAGCAGGCGCGCAACGACGATGCCGTGGGCAAGGGCCAGCTGGGCCTGTCGCTGCGCCCGCTGGACCCCGAGGAGCGCCGCGAGGTAGGCGTGAGCGAGGGCCTGGTGATCGAACAGGCGCGCGGCCCCGCTGCGGCGGCCGGTGTGCAGCCGGGGGATGTGCTGCTGGCCATCAACGGCGCGCCCGCCAAGAACATCGAGCAGGTGCGCGCTGCGATGGCCAAGGCCACCGCAGGCAAGTCGGTGGCGCTGCTGATCGAGCGCGATGGCAACAAGATCTTTGTGCCGGTGCGTTTGGGCTAAGCGGTCCCAAAGGCTCTCCTGGCGTCGTTGTTCCGTCTTGCCGTACTTTCGGTACTGTCTGCGACGAAACGCGTAGGAGGCTGTCGGACTTGGAAATCGTCGGCTGCAAATTGACCTCAGCGGTCCATTTTTCACCGTCTTTTTGCCCCATAGCTCGGCTATGGGGCTGCAAATCCGGAAAAAACTGTCCTCGCTGGGGCCAATTTTCGCTTCGACGCTCCAAGTCCGACAGCCTCCTCATATGGTCGCCATTGTCAATACTGTCAGTGCCTCATTTGGTGTGCTCTCAGGATCAATCGGGTGATGCGACACGAGCGTTAGCAGCGACGATGAATCAGACTCATATCCGCGGATTGGTTACCAGCACTTCATCGATTCGTCGTGGGCCTGCCTCGCTCTAGCGTCGGGGATCTGCCTTGCGGTGCCCTGGTAGGAGTCTCGAGGGTTGCCCTATCGTGGCCCGTATCGCATCGCCAGATCGATCCTGCTGCTTGCTTGTCCTGCCTCTTTTCTTTCAGATGGTTTGGCCTTGCTCGCGCTGCGCCTGCATGCCGATGGCCCAGATGAAGCCTGCCAACTCTCTTGCGACGGCGATGCAGGCTTTGTTGGCCTGCAAGCCACGTGCACTCAACGCCGCGAAGCGCTGTGTCAGTCGCAACTGCGCTGTCCATGCCATCCTTCGTATCGGCTCGGACAGATCTTGTTGCCTGATCTGCGCTTGTTTGCCGATGCGCGCCTTGAAGCGGTAGTTCCAGGCAGCTTCGGTCAGCAGCCGCCGGGCGTGTGCGTTGCCTGTCTTGGTGATGCTGCCCCGGCTCGTGCGCTGACCACTGGAGTGCTCCGCGGGAACCAGGCCGAGATACCCCATGAGCTTGCGGGGATGCGCAAAGCGCCCCAGATCTCCAATCTCTGCCACCAGACCAATCGCCGTGATCGCGGCAATACCACGCAGCGCCTGCAGCGCAGCCACCACGGGCTCAAAGCGCCAGCCAGTGATCGAGGCCTGTAGCGCCTTCGTCAGCCGGTCCACACGGTCATCTGCTGCCGTCACGGCTTGCCAGTATTCGGTAAATGCCGTCTGCGTGGCGCCAGCACCGAAGTTCAGTGTTCCCAGCCAGCGGTAGTAGGCGCCGCACCACGAAGTTTTGCCGGTGTAGCGCACGTCGTGGCGCAGCAAGAACCCCTTGAGTTGGTGGCGGGCCTGCACGCGAGTGTTGACCGCGTCTTCGCGCGCCCGCGACAGGTCGCGGATCGCTTCGTCCTCTGGGTCGGGGATCCACACGGCGCTCAACTGGCCAGCGCGAGAGCACTCGGCCAATTGAACGCAGTCGCGCCCGTCGGTCTTGATCCTGTCTCCCGGGCGGCGCGGGATCTGCGAGGGGGCAATGATCTCGCACAGGTAACCCTTGCTTTGCAAGGCGCGCTGAAGGCCAAAGCCGGTAGGCCCGGCCTCGTACACGATGTGCAGCTGATCGGCGTTGCCGACCTTGGTCAACACCTTGAACAGCTTGTTCACATCGTGCGTGACCTTGCCTATCAGGCGCCCAGGCATGCGCCCGGGCTCGGCCGCTGCGATGCTGATGCTGTCTTTGTGGACGTCCAATCCCACGTGAATCTTGCTACTCTCTTGCATGGTCGGTCTCCTTGTTGCTGACGACGCAAGTCACAGCATGTAGCTCTACGTCCTTGGACGCAACCTACGATGTGGGAGACCGGCCGCCTAGTCGAGGGGCGGCGACCATGATGTCTAGATCTGAGCCCCCTCGACCAAAAACTGCACCTTCCGCTCGCCTTTCCACTCGTTCACATCGAGGCGAAAGGCCAGCAGCACGCGCGCGGGCAGTTGCTCGGTGTGGCCGAACCAGATGGCGTCCACCGGGTTGCCCTGGTGCATGAGCTTGATCGACAGATGATTTTTGGATTCGCCCACCAGGCGCTGGCTCACGATCTGCACCTCTTCGCTGAAAGTGGGGGGCAAAAAGCCCTGGCCCCAGACCTCGCGGTGCAGGGTGTCCACCATGTCGGCGCGGCAGTATTCGGGGGCCAGGGGGCCGTCGGTTTCGATGCGGCGGGTGAGGGTGGCGGCGTCCAGCCATTCCTGGGCGACCTGGGCCAGCGCCTGCTCGAAGGTATCGAACGAGTCTGCGTCCACCGTGCAGCCGGCCGCCATGGCGTGGCCGCCAAATTTCAGCAACACGCCCGGGTGGCGTTTGGCCACCAGGTCGAGCGCGTCGCGCAGGTGAAAGCCGGGGATGGAGCGGCCGGAGCCCTTCAGCTCGTGCTCTTTGCCCGGCGCGCTGCTGGCCGCGAACACAAAGGTGGGGCGGTGCAGTTTGTCCTTGATGCGGCTGGCCACGATGCCCACCACGCCTTCGTGAAAGTCCGGGTCGAACACGCTGATGGCCGGGGGCGGTTCTTCGTCTTCCTGGAACAGGCTTTCGGCCATCAGCATCGCCTGGTCGCGCATGCCGCCTTCGATCTCGCGGCGCTCGCGGTTGATGCCGTCGAGCGTGCCTGCCAGTTCGGCGGCGCGGCCTGCGTCGTCGGTGAGCAGGCATTCGATGCCCAGCGTCATGTCGGCCAGGCGCCCTGCGGCGTTGATGCGCGGTCCTAAGGCGAAGCCAAAGTCGAAGGTGGTGGCCACGGGCGCCTTGCGGCCGGCAGCGGTGAACAGCGCGGCTACCCCGGCGGGCATCTGGCCTGCGCGGATGCGCTTCAGGCCCTGGGCGACCAGGCGGCGGTTGTTGGCGTCGAGCTTGACCACGTCGGCTACCGTGCCCAGCGCCACCAGGGTGAGCAGCGGGTCGAGCTTGGGTTGGGTGGTCGCGTCAAAAATGCCGCGCGCCCGCAGCTCGGCGCGCAGGGCCAGCAGCACGTAGAACATCACGCCCACACCGGCCATGGACTTGCTCTCGAAAGTGCAGCCGGGCTGGTTGGGGTTGACGATGGCATCGGCCGCGGGCAGCTCGGGGCCGGGCAGGTGGTGGTCGGTGACGACGACCCTGAGGCCCAGCGCCTTGGCCTCGGCCACGCCGTCCACGCTGGCGATGCCGTTGTCCACGGTGATGAGTACGTCGGCGCCGCGCTCGGCCACGCGGCGGGCGATGGATGCGGTGAGGCCATAACCGTCCGTCACGCGGTCCGGCACGAGGTAATCCACCTGTTGAGCGCCCAGCAGCCGTAGCCCGCGCACCCCCACGGCGCAGGCGGTGGCGCCGTCGCAGTCGTAGTCGGCCACGATGACGAGGCGCTTGTTCTGCGCCATGGCGTCGGCCAGCAGGCGCGCGGCGGTGTCAATGCCTTTGAGGCCCGCGGGGGGCAACAACCTGCCCAGGCCGTCGTCCAGCTCGTCCTTGGCACGCACACCGCGCGCGGCATACAGGCGCGCCAGCAGTGGGTGCACACCGGCCTGTTCCAGCGCCCAGGCGGCACGGGGAGGAATGTCTCTTGCTACTATTTTCATAGCTTATCGCACATGTCTGTAAAGCGCTGGGGCCTGAAAAGGCTCTGAAAACGCTGGGTCAGGGTCCGGGGGGCGGTGTGGAAGGCCAGCGTGTTGCGCTCGCCGCACAGGGTCAGTTGCACCGGCTCGCCGCCTTCGGACTTGCGCAGCAGATCGGCCACCGGGCCTGCGTCCAATGCGGTCCACGCGGCGGCCCAGGCGCGCCAGTCCTCGTTCAGTGCCGCATCGCGCAAGGTGGTGGGCACCGTCGGCGTGGGGAGGGCAGACGGGGCAGGGGTGGGAATTGGGCCGGTGCCATGCACCCAGAACGAGTTGATCACCGGCAGCCCGCGCTCCGAGCGGTCGTCGTTGAAGGCGTGGGTGTAGAGCAGCATCTGCATCTCGCTGTGCAAACGGTGCAGGGTCCGGGCCGCCTTGGCGTCCGGCATCCAGGCGCGCACATCGCGCTGCAGCACGCGCTCCAGCGAGGCGGTGGCCAGGTCGGCAAACAGGGGGCTGGTGGCCAGCCAGCGTGTGGGCTGGTCGTAGTGCAGGGTGATGCCATCTTCGGCAAACCAGGGTGAGACGATGGCCAGCAGCGCGCGCGACGCGGCGTCATCCAGCGCGAGGTGCTCGGGGTTGCGCAGCGTGACGTGGTCGGTGCTGACCTGCCACTGGCAGGGCGTGACAAACGCCCAGGCGTCACCTTCGGGTGACTGGCCTTGCTGGTGGCGGTGCCAAGCGGCCCAGGGGATGCGCCCGTCCTGCGCTGGCAGTCCCAGCGCGCGCGCCAGGGCGCGTTCGTGGGGGGCGGAGAAGCTGGTCTCCTCGCCGCTGTCACTGTGGGTGGGATGGGGGCTGAGCCGGGCCAGAAGCCGGTCCAGGTGGGGCAGGGCCAGGCCCTGCAGGGCTTGCTGGCATCCGGCGGCTGCGCTGGCGGCGTAGGGAACGAGCAAATGGTTGGTGTCCGACATGGCTAGAGCGAGTGGAACACTTTTACGTGCCCACGAAAGCCGGGGAAAGGCCCGGCAACAAGGCGCAGGACGCGCAGCGGTTGGGATACCGCAAGCGGACTGCAACGCAGTGGCCGGGCCTTTCCCCGGCTTTCCCGAAGGGTTGGGCCTCCAGGCCAGCGCTCGCGGCGTTGCGGACCTTGCCAAGGCATCCAGCCTTGGCAGCGGTCCGCGCCTTGCGATCACTGGCCTGGAGGCCCAACGTGGGTATGTAAAAGTGTTTCACTCGCTCTATTGTCCGGGATGCCACAATCTGGCCGGCCTGTGGCGTGCATTCCGCACTCTGCAGTGCCTTCTTTCCTTATCCATGCAAATCCCCTACGAACTGGCCCTGGGCTGGCGCTACACGCGCGCGGGCCGCGCCACGCGGCGCAATGGCTTTATCTCGTTCATCTCGGGCGTGTCCATGCTGGGCATTGCGCTCGGGGTGGCGGCGCTCATCATTGTGTTGTCGGTGATGAACGGCTTTCAGAAAGAGGTGCGCGACCGCATGCTGAGCGTGGTCTCGCACATCGAGATTTTTGCGCCCCAGGGCGCTGCCTTGCCCGACCCGGCGCGCACGCTGGCCGAGGCGAAGCAAAACCCAAACGTGGTGGGCGCAGCACCGTTCGTGGCCGCGCAGGCGCTGCTGGCGCGCGGCGAGGACATGAAGGGTGCGCTGGTGCGCGGCATCGACCCGGCGCTGGAAGGCGCCGTGACGGACTTGGCCGCCACCAACGAAAAGACACTGAATCTGCTGGTGCCCGGCGAATTCCGCGTTGTGCTGGGGGGCGAGCTGGCCCGTATGCTGGGCGTGCGCGCTGGTGATGTGGTCACCCTGATCGCGCCCGCAGGGCAGGTCACCCCGGCGGGCGTGGTGCCGCGCCTCAAGCAGATGACCGTGGCGGGCACGTTTGATTCGGGCCACTACGAATACGACTCGGCCTTGGTGCTGCTGCACCACGAGGATGCGCAGCGCATCTTTCGCCTGGAAGGCCCGACGGGCGTGCGCCTGAAGCTTAAAGACCTGCACCAGGCGCGCGAGGTGGCCCAGCAACTGGCGGGCAGTCTGAGCGGCCAGTTGCTCATTCGCGACTGGACGCAGCAGAACCGCACCTGGTTTGCGGCCGTGCAGCTCGAGAAACGCATGATGTTCATCATCCTCACCCTCATCGTGGCGGTGGCGGCGTTCAACCTCGTATCGACCCTGGTGATGACGGTGACCGACAAGCGCGCCGACATCGCCATCCTGCGCACCCTGGGCGCCAGCCCCAAGAGCATCATGGGCATCTTTGTGGTGCAGGGCGCCATGGTCGGCGTGATCGGCACGGCCGTGGGCCTGCTGCTGGGCCTGGGCATCGCGTTCAACATCGACGTGATCGTGCCCGCCATCGAGAAGGCGCTCAACGCGAGCTTCTTGCCCAAGGACATCTACCTCATCAGCAAGATGCCGAGTGAACCCCAGAGCAGCGACATCATGCCCATCGGCATCATCTCGCTGGTGTTGGCTTTTGTGGCCACCCTGTACCCCAGCTGGCGCGCCAGCCGTGTGAACCCCGCCGAGGCGCTGCGCTATGAGTGATCAGAAAGTTGGAGTGGTGGTATTGGAGGCCAAGGGCCTCACCAAGCGATTCACCGAAGGCCGCCTTGATGTGACGGTGCTCAAGGGCGTGGATCTTCAGATCCGCGCGGGCGAAACGCTGGCCATCGTCGGCGCATCGGGCTCGGGCAAGAGCACGCTGCTGCACCTGCTGGGCGGGCTGGATGCGCCCACGGCAGGCACCGTGCGCCTCAAGGGTGAAGAGATGTCTTCGCTGTCAGCAGAGCGCCAGGGCCAGCTGCGCAACCAGCACCTGGGTTTTATCTACCAGTTCCACCACCTGCTGCCCGAGTTCAGCGCGCTGGACAACGTGGCCATGCCGCTGCGCATCCGCCGCCTGCCGCTGGCGCAGTGCCATGCCGAGGCTGAGCGGGTGCTCACCTCCGTCGGTTTGAAAGAGCGTCTGATGCACCGACCCGCCGAGCTATCGGGCGGCGAGCGCCAGCGTGTGGCGATTGCGCGTGCCTTGGTGACGCGGCCCGCGTGTGTGCTGGCGGATGAGCCCACGGGCAACCTGGATCGCAGCACCGCCGACGGCGTGTTTGACCTGATGCTGCAGCTGGCGCGCGACCAAGGCACGGCGTTTGTGATGGTGACGCACGATGAGTCGCTGGCGGCGCGGTGTGATCGCGTCTTGCGGCTGGTGTCTGGGGTTTTGGGGTGATTTTGGACCCTGGCGCTTGTCTAGAGAGCGCGGGGTGCTATTGTTTTTGAAGTCTTGTGGTGCCCTCCTGTCCGTTCGGGCTGAGCTTGTCGAAGCTTGTTCTTGCTGGTTGGGACAGCATGCTTGGGTTGAGGGCGGAGGCCGGGAGTCGCCCGGCATGCGAGTAACTTTCTTTTGCTTCGCCAAAAGAAAGTCACCAAAGAAAAGGCGACCCCCAGTCTGCGACCCCTGCGCTTCGCTACGGGGCAAACCTGCGTCGGGGCGGTTGTGGGGTGCGCCGCAGAACTCACTGCGCGCCTGCGGCGCTCCGCTCGAACAACTGCGGCGAGTCAGAGCACGAAGCATGGGCGCTCCGACGCCCATGCCACCCCGCAACCGCCCCGCCGCAGGCGCAGCCAGCAGGGGGTTGGGCACCCGAACATCCAACATCCGAATAGCCACACGGGCCTTTGCTTCGCTCGGCCTCACCTCGCGGGCGCAAGCGCCACGCGCTGCGCAAACTGGGCCGAGCGAAGCAATGGCCCGAATGGATGTCCGCTCCCCGGGTTCCCTTCAGGATGCGCCGAGGAGCACAGCGGCCAGCGGATCAGGGCTCGCGATTGTCTGAGCGCAACGCAGTGGAGCGAGTTCGAGCGAGACCCCGCTGGACGTGAGCACCGCAGGTTGCCCGCAGCGAAGCGAAGGGACGCAGCGTGTAGGGTCGCCTTCTCTTTGGTGACTTTCTCTTGGCGACGCAAGAGAAAGTTACTGCGCCGCCGGGCGCACACCCCGGCTCCCGCCCTGAAACCAGGCATGCGGCAAATCCAGCGCTCAAACCCTGGCTTCGACAGGCCCGGCCCGAACGGTCAGGGTGACGCCCCGGCTTCGACGAGCTCAGCCCGAACGGATCGTGCGGTGAAACGGTCGGGAGGCAGGCCCTTCACGCGCCCAATTTACCCAAGGCGCGCAACACATTCTCCGCAGTCGCCGGTGCCATCAACACCACGGGCTCCGTAGCGTCCCGCCCCTCACGTCCCGCAGCCACCGCATTGCGCAGCGCCTCGTACACACTGATCGCCAGCATGAACGGCGGCTCGCCCACCGCCTTGCTGCCTCCCACGTTGTCTTCCTGGTTGGCCTCGGGCCACAGTTCCACCTTGAAGTGTTGGGGGATGTCCCCCGTCGCCGGGATCTTGTAGGTGCTCGGCGCGTGCGTGGCCAGATACCCTTTGTCGTTCCACACCAGTTGCTCCGTGGTCAGCCAGCCCATGCCCTGCACAAAACCGCCTTCGATCTGCCCGATGTCGATGGCCGGGTTGATGCTGTGGCCCACGTCGTGCAGGATGTCCACGCGCGCCACGCGGCTTTCGCCGGTCAGCGTGTCGATGACCACCTCGGAACAGGCAGCGCCGTAGCTGAAGTAGTAGAACGGCCGGCCCGTGAGCGTGGCCTTGTCGTAGTGGATCTTTGGCGTGCGGTAAAAGCCATCGCTCCACAGCTGGATGCGGTTGGCGTACGCCTCCTTCACCACATCGTCGAACGGGCGCACCTTCTTGGGCGAGATCACCTGGCCGCCCTCGAAGCGGATGGCGCCCGCGCCGCAGCCATCGAGCCCGCACACGAACGAGGCCAGGTTGTCCCGCACATTGCGGGCTGCGAACTGCGCAGCGCGGCCATTCAGGTCGGTGCCGCTGCTGGCGGCGGTGGCGCTGGCGTTGGGCACCTTGCTGGTGTCGCTGGCCGTGACCAGCACGCGGTGCAGCGGCACACCCAGTTCGTCGGCCACGATCTGCGCCACCTTGGTGTGCAGGCCCTGGCCCATTTCGGTGCCGCCGTGGTTCACCTGCACGCTGCCGTCGGTGTACACATGTACCAGCGCGCCCGCCTGGTTGAACAGCGTGGCGGTGAAGCTGATGCCGAACTTGACGGGCGTGATGGCCAGGCCGCGCTTGAGCACCGGGCTTGTGGCGTTCCACGCAGCGATGGCGGCCTGGCGCTGGCGGTAGTTGGCATCGCGCTCCAGCTGGGGCATCAGCGCGTGGAGGATGTTGTCCTCCACCGTCATCTGGTAGTGCGTGACGTTGCGGCCGCTGCTGGCGTCCTGGCCATACAGATTGACCATCCGCACGTCCTGCGCATCGCGACCCAGCGCGCGGGCGATGTCGCCCAGGATGGCCTCGATCACGATCACGCCCTGCGGTCCGCCGAAGCCGCGAAACGCCGTGTGGCTCTGCGTATTCGTCTTGCAGCGGTAGGAGGCGATTTCCACATCGCTCAGGTAGTACGCGTTGTCGGCATGGAACACGGCCCGGTCGGCCACGGGGCCGGACAGGTCGGCGCTGAAACCGCAGTTGGCGGCCATCTGAAGCTTCAGGCCCGTGATGCGGCCGGTGTCGTCAAAACCCACGTCGTACTCGTACGCAAACGGGTGGCGCTTGCCGGTGACCATGAAGTCCTCGTCGCGGTCCAGCCGCAGCTTGATGGGGCGGCCCAGCTTGTTCGCGGCCACGGCGGCCCACACAGCCAGGTGCCCGGCCTGGGTCTCCTTGCCGCCAAAGCCGCCGCCCATGCGGCGGCATTCCACCTTGACCGCGTGGTTGTCGATGCCCAGCGCGTGCGCCACCCAGTGCTGCACCTCGCCGGGGTGCTGGGTGCTGGAGTAGATCCACCACTGCTTTTGCTCCAGCGGCAGCGCGTAGGCGATCTGGCCTTCCAGGTAGAAGTGCTCTTGCCCGCCCACCTCGAACGCGCCTTGCAGGCGTTGCGCCGATTGGGCAAGGCCCGTGGCGGCGTCACCCCGGCGCACGAACACGGGGGGCAGCACGTAGCTTTCGGCTTTCAGTGCCTCATGCACGGAAAGCACGGTGGGCAGTGGGGCGATGTCGAGCTTCACGGCACGCACCGCACGCCGCGCCTGCATCACCGAGTCAGCCACCACCAGGCCGATGACCTGGCCGATGTGCTGCACGGTGTCGACTGCAAAAACGGGCTCGTCGTGCGCAAAGGCGGCCAGCAGCTTGTCGCCGGGCACGTCCGCAGCCAGCACCACGCCGCGTACGCCGGGCAGGGCCAGGGCGGCGCTGGCATCCACGCCGTTCAAGGTGCCGTGGGCCACGGTGGAGAGGATGGGCGCTGCGTACAGCGTGCCCTTCACCTCCGGTAGGTCGTCGATGTAGTGGGCCGCGCCCGCGACCTGGGCGCGCGCGCTTTCATGGATGTGCGACTGGCCCATGGCGCGGGGACTGGCGGGTGCGCTGGTCTGCTGCGGGGCTTGGGGCTCGGCGGCGTGGGCGTCGGCGGTGGCAGCCACCGGGTCGTCCACGGCGTCGCGGCTCACCGGGAGGTCCGTGGGGAGAGATTCGCGCTGGTTCATACCGCAGCCTCCAGTCGGAAGTTCTCCACGCTCACGGCCTCTTCGCCCTGGCTCTCCAGCCAGAAGCGCTGCAGCAGGCTGGCCAGCACCGTGCGGCGGTAGGTGCCGCTGGCGCGCATGTCAGAGATGGGGTTGAACTCGCCTTGCAGCGCTTGCGCAGCGCGGGCGATGGTGTCGGCATTCCAGGGCTGGCCGGTCAGCGCGGCTTCGGTTTGGCGCGCGCGGGCTGGTGTGGCAGCCACACCGCCCGCGCCGATGCTGGCGCGGCGCACCACGTCGGCTTCGATGTCCAGGTTGATGACAAGGCAGACGGCAGAAATATCGTCGTCGAAGCGCTTGGAAATCTTGTAGGCCCGAAGCACTTCCGTGACACCCGGCCTGGGCACCACGATGCGTGCCAGCAGTTCGTCGCGCGCCATCACGTTCTGCCGGTAGCCGGTGTACAGGTCTTCCAGCGCCATGGCGCGTTCGCCGCGCACGCTGGCCAGCACCACCTGGGCGCGCAGTGCAATCAAGAGCGGCATCGAGTCGCCAATGGGCGAGCCGTTGGCCACGTTGCCCCCCAGCGTGCCCGAGTTGCGCACGGGCAGGCCCGCAAAGCGCGTGGCAAAGCTGTGCAGCTGTGGCCACTGCGCGGTCAGTGCCGCAAAGGCGTCGGTCAGCGTGACGGCGGCGCCTATGGTGATGTGGTGTGCGTCCTGCTGGATCTGCCGCAGCTCTGCCGCGCGAGTCACATCCAGAATCTGCGCGTACTGTTTGTGCTGCTTGGTCACCCACAGGCCCACATCGGTGCAGCCTGCCACGACCTGCGCCGTAGGGTGCGCGGCGCGTGCGGCCAGCAGGTCGGGCAGCGTGGTGGGTGAAATATAAGAAGAATTGGCATCTGGCGCTTGATGGTCAAGCGCAAGCAGCTCTAATTTTTGTAGCAAAAGCGGCTCGTTCACCGCCATCGCTGGCAGGGCGGCCATCTGCTGTGCGGCGTCCAGGATGGGACGGTAGCCGGTGCAGCGGCACAGGTTGCCCGAGAGTTCTTCCTGCGCCAGCTCGCGGGTGATGGGTTGGCCATGGCACACATGGTTTTGGTACATGCCAAAGAGGCTCATCACGAAGCCGGGGGTACAAAAGCCGCATTGCGAGCCGTGGCACAGCACCATGGCTTCTTGTGCTGGATGGAGCGTGATGGTTTGACCAGGAGCCGTTGCGGCATCACCCACGGGCTGGATCAGCGGGTCTTCCGCCAGGTCCTCCACCGTCCACAGCGCCATGCCATCCACCGAATGCGCCAGGCGGATGCAGCTGTTCACCGCGCTGTAGTGCAGCTTGCCGTCCCGCGCCTCACCCAGCACGACGGTGCAGGCGCCGCAGTCGCCTTCGCCGCAGCCTTCCTTGGTGCCGGTGCAGCCCAGGTCTTCGCGCAGCACCTCCAGCAAGGTTCGGTCGGGTGGTACATTGCCCAGCGCCACGGGCTGGCCTCGGCGCAGGAATTGCAAGGGTCTTGTTGTCATGACAAACGCCACTTCGATCTTGGATGGAAAGGTTCAGCAGAGGGTAGAACGCAGTACCGTTACCGGCATATGCGCAAGCTTATGGCACCCATGCCCACACCGCTATGAGAGACCACGCCCTTTTCGACAAGATAGACCTCCATCTCATAAGGGTCTTGCACACCGTGCTCACAGAACGCAGCGTATCGAGGGCCGCCGTCCGCCTGGGCATGCACCAGCCGGCGGTGTCGGCTGCGCTCAAGCGGCTGCGCGACCTGGCGGGCGACCCGCTGCTCGTGCGCTCGGGCGCCAGCATGATGCCCACCGATGCTGCGCTGCGCATGGTGGAGCCTGCGGGCGCGATCCTGCGCTCGGCCGAGGCGCTGTTTTCAGACGCACGCGGGTTTGACCCGCGCACGGCCACCCGCACCTTCCGCGTGGCCGCCAGCGATTACCTCGACCCCCTTTTTCTACCCCAGCTCGTGGCCCGCATCAAGGTCGAAGCGCCCTTGTGCCCCATCGAGATCCTGCCCCTGTCGGCCGACACGCACTACCACGCGCACCTGGCGCAGGGTGAGGTCGATGTGGTGATCGGCAACTGGCCGCAGCCGCCGGACGACCTGCACATGGGCCGCCTGTTTGGCGACGATGTGGTGTGCCTGGTCGGCAAAGACCACCCCGCCGTGCGGCGCGGCTGGGACGTGGAAAGCTGGCTGGCCGCTGAACACATCGCGCCCACGCCCACCCACCCCGGCGCGCGCGGCGTGATCGACGCCCACCTGGACAGCCTGGGCATGCAGCGCCACATCACGGCGCGCTGTGCGCATTTCAGCCTCATCCCCAGCATCGTGGCATCGAGCTTGCTTGTGCTGACCACGGGCCGCCAGTACTGCGAGCGGTATGTGGACCAGCTGCCGCTGGCCATCCTGCCGTGCCCGGTGCCCTTCCCCCGGCTCATGTATTACCAGCTGTGGCATGCCCGCACGCACCACTCGGCGGCGGCCGCCTGGCTGCGAGATTGCGTGAAAACCGTGGCTGCTTCGCTACGAAAAGAATAGCTGCTTGAGCATGCTGAACAAGCGCCGTGAGGTATTTTCATTCTTATAACAAGTTGTAAAACTGAGAGACAATCCCCGCATGAGTTCTCCCCCCAATCCTTCAGCGCCTGGTGCGGCGCAGCCACGGCTGCAGCTGGTGGGCATCACCAAGCGCTACCCGGCCGTGGTGGCCAACAGCGGCGTGTCGCTCACGGTGCTGCCGGGTGAAATCCACGCCGTGCTGGGCGAAAACGGCGCGGGCAAGTCCACGCTGATGAAAATCATCTACGGCTCGGTCAAGCCCGATGAAGGCAGCGTGTTCTTCAACGGCCAGGCCGTGCAGGTGCGCAACCCGCAAGAAGCGCGGGCCCTGGGCATTGCCATGGTGTTCCAGCATTTCAGCCTGTTCGACACCCTGACGGTGGCCGAGAACGTGTGGCTGGGCCTGGACAAGAGCCTGACGCTGGCCGATGTCACGCAGCGCATCACTGCCAAGGCCGCCGAATACGGCCTTGACATCGACCCCCTGCGCCCTGTGCACACGCTGAGTGTGGGCGAGATGCAGCGGGTGGAAATCATCCGCGCGCTGCTCACCGCGCCTAAGGTGCTGATCCTGGACGAGCCCACTTCGGTGCTCACGCCCCAGGCGGTCGAAAAGCTTTTTGTGGTGCTGCGCAAGCTGGCCAGCGAGGGTTGCAGCATCCTCTACATCAGCCACAAGCTGCACGAGATCCGTGCGCTGTGCACCGCCTGCACCGTGCTGCGCGGCGGCAAGGTCACGGGCGTGTGCAACCCGGCGGAGGAATCCAATGCGTCCCTGTCGCGCCTGATGATTGGTGCCGAGCCGCCCGCGCTGGAGCACCGCGCAGTGCAGACCGGCGCCACCGTGCTGCGCGTCAAGGGCCTGTCGCTGCCGCGTGCCGACCAGTTCGGCGTGGACTTGATCGACCTGCAGTTCGAGGTGAAGGCGGGCGAAGTGGTGGGCATTGCCGGCGTGTCGGGCAATGGGCAAAAAGAGCTGCTGTATGCGCTGTCGGGGGAAGATCAGCGCGCCGAGCCTGCGAGCATCCAGGTCTCGGGCCAGAACGCAGGCCGCATGGGCCCCGGCCAGCGCCGTGCGCTGGGCCTGCACTTTGTGCCCGAAGAGCGTTTGGGCCGGGGCGCCGTGCCCACCATGGGGCTGGCGCACAACCTGCTGCTCACGCGCACCAACTCCGTCAGCGGCAGTGGCTGGATCAAGGTGGGCGCGCTGCAAAAGCATGCGGTGGACATCATTGCCCGCTTCAACGTCAAGGCGGGCGGCCCCAATGCAGCGGCCAAGTCGCTGTCGGGCGGCAACCTGCAGAAGTTCATCGTGGGGCGCGAGATTGACGCCAACCCGAAGCTGCTCATCGTCTCGCAACCCACCTGGGGTGTGGACGTGGGGGCTGCGGCGCAGATTCGCGGCTCCATCCTGGCGCTGCGTGATGCGGGCTGCGCCGTGCTGGTGGTGAGTGAGGAGCTGGACGAATTGTTTGAGATCTGTGACCGGCTGCACGTGGTGGCCAAGGGGCATTTGTCGCCTTCCGTGCCGCGCGCCGAGGCCACGGTAGAGCGCATTGGCGAATGGATGAGCGGGCTGTGGCATGCCGATGTCCAAGCGCACCTCGCACAACAGGCCAAGGCAGCGGAGGTGCAGCATGCTTAAGCTGGAACCGCGCCCCCAGGCTTCTGGCTGGTGGACCTATGGCTCGCCGCTGCTGGCGCTGGCCGTCACGGTGTTGATTGGTGTGGCCTTGTTCGTGGCGCTGGGCAAAGACCCGGTGCGCGGGCTGCAGGTCTTCTTCTGGGAGCCGATCAAGACGCCCTATGCCGTCGGTGAACTCATGGTCAAGGCCACGCCGCTGTTATTGATTGCGCTGGGGCTGGCCGTGTGTTTTCGCTCCAACGTGTGGAACATCGGTGCAGAGGGCCAGTTTGTCATCGGCGCCGTGGTGGCGGGCGGCGTGGCGCTGCTGGCCGACAAGACCACCGGGCCGTGGATCGTGCCCGCCATCCTGCTCGCCGGGGTGCTGGGCGGCATGGTGTGGGCGGGGCTCACGGCCCTGCTGCGCGACAAGTTCAACGCCAATGAAATCCTGGTGAGCCTGATGCTGGTCTATGTGGCCATGCTGGTGCTGGGCTATCTGGTCTATGGCCCGTGGAAGGACCCCATGGGCTACAACTTTCCGCAGACCAAGACGTTCGAGAAAGTCACGCAGATCCCGCGCCTGATGCAGGGCTCGCGCGTGTCCATCGGGCTGCTGCTGGCGCTGGCGGGGGCTGCGGCCTTGTGGGTGTTTCTGTTCCGCACACGGGCCGGTTTTGCCCAGCAGGTGGGCGGCCTGGCCCCGGCGGCGGCGCGGTATGCCGGGTTCTCGTCGCGCAAGGCGTTGTGGACGGCGCTGTTGATATCCGGTGGCGCGGCAGGGCTGGCAGGCGCGCTGGAAGTGGCGGGGCCGATTGGCCAGCTCACGCCGTACGTGCCCGCAGGCTACGGCTTTGCGGCCATCATCGTGGCGTTTGTGGGGCGGCTGCACCCGGTGGGCATGATTTTGTCGGCCATCCTCATGAGCATGTTCTACATCGGCGGCGAGCTGGCGCAGTCGCGCATGGGCCTGCCCAAGTCGCTCACGGGCGTGTTCCAGGGCCTGCTGCTGTTCACGCTGCTGGCCTGTGACACCTTGATCGCCTACCGCATCCGCTGGGTGGCCGCGAAGGGAGGCAAGTAATGGAATCCTATGCACTCCTGATCGGCGCCACGCTGAGCGCGGGCACCGTTCTGGCCATCGCGGCCTTGGGTCTGCTCATCAATGAAAAGGCCGGCATCGTCAACCTGGGGGCCGAGGGCATGATGCTCTGCGCCGCCATTGCAGGGTTTGCCACCGTGGTGCACACGGGCAACACCTGGCTGGGGTTTGCGGCGGGCATGGCCGCTGGCGCGCTGCTGGCGGCCATCTTTGGTGTGCTGGTGATCTGGCTCAATACCAACCAGTACGCCACGGGGCTGGCGCTCAGCCTGTTCGGCGTGGGTTTTTCGGCCTTTGCGGGCATCAGCTACGTTCAGGCCAAGCTGCCAGAGCTGCCCAAATACGTGATCCCGGTGCTGGGCGATGTGCCACTGCTCGGCCCCGCGCTGTTCCGGCAGCACCCGTTGGTGTACATCACCATGCTGCTGGTGGCAGGGATGATCTGGTTTTTGTACCGCACGCGCGCCGGGCTGGTGCTGCGCTCGGTGGGCGAGTCGCCCGAGTCGGCCCATGCACTGGGCTACCCCGTGCGCCGTATTCGCTTGGCCGCCGTGGTGGCCGGGGGCTCGCTGTGCGGGCTGGCCGGGGCGTACATCTCTACTGTTTACACCCCGCTGTGGGTGGAGGGCATGGTGGCCGGACGCGGCTGGATCGCGCTGGCCCTCACCACCTTTGCCACCTGGCGCCCGGCACGGGTGTTGCTTGGTGCTTATCTTTTTGGCGGCGTGACCATGCTGCAGTTCCACTTGCAGGCCACGGGCGTGCAGGTGGCCAGCCAGTTGCTGAGCATGTTGCCGTATGTGGCGACCATCGTGGTGCTGGCGCTGATCTCGCGCAATCCGGCGTGGATCCGCATCAACATGCCGGCATCGCTCGGCAAGCCGTTTTATCCGGGTTCGTGAACAAGCACTGGTCCCAAGAATTGCTGGTTACCCGGTGGTAGATCGCCCCATAATTAGTGTTTTCGTCCCTCAACCTTTGCAAGTCTTACTTCTTCAATAAGGAAACCGACATGACTGATCTGCAGAAACGCTCCATGCTCAAGGTGGCAGCGCTCTCCGCCGTGGCCGCTGCTGCCCTCGTGGGCTGTGGCAAGAAGGAAGAACCGGCACCGGCCCCCGCGCCCGCACCGGCTCCCGTGGCAGAAGCACCGGCGCCCAAGCCCGAGCCTCTGAAGATCGCGTTTGCCTACGTCGGCCCGGTGGGCGATGGTGGCTGGTCGTTCGCTCACGACAACGGCCGCAAGGCCATCGAGAAGGAATTTGGCGACAAGGTCGTGACGAGCTTTGTGGAAAGCGTGCCCGAGTCCGCCGACGCCGAGCGCGTGCTGCGTGACCTGGCCGGCCAGGGCAACAAGCTGATCTTCGGCACGACCTTCGGCTACATGGAGTCCATGCTCAAGGTCGCGGAAGACAACAAGGGCGTGAAGTTCGAGCATGCCACCGGCTACAAGACGGCCGAAAACATGCGCACCTACGACAGCCGCACCTACGAAGGCGCGTACATGGCGGGCATCATTGCCGGTGCCATGACCAAGTCCAACACGCTGGGCGTGGTGGGCTCGGTGCCGATTCCTGAAGTGATCCGCAACATCAACAGCTTCACGCTGGGTGCGCAGTCGGTCAACCCCAAGATCAAGACCAAGGTGGTCTGGGTGAACGAATGGTTCAGCCCACCCAAGGAAACCGAAGCCGCCACCAGCCTGATCAACGGTGGCGCGGACGTGTTGTTCCAGAACACCGATTCGCCTGCTGTGCTCAAGACCGCACAAGAGAAGGGCAAGCGCGCCTTCGGTTGGGACAGCGACATGACCGCCTACGGTCCCAAGGCCCACCTGGCTTCGGCCGTCATCAACTGGGGCCCTTACTACATCAAAGCCACCAAGGACGCGCTGGAAGGCCAGTGGGCCACGGGCCAGAGCTGGTGGGGCGTGAAGGAAGGCGCCATCGACATCGTCTCCATCGCCGAAGACGTGCCTGCCGACACCAAGGCCAAGGTCGAAGCCGTGAAGAAGGGCCTGGCCGACGGGTCGTTCCAGATCTGGAAGGGCCCGATCGTGGGTCAGGACGGCAAGGAAGTGCTGGCCAAAGACACGGTGGCCGATGACAAGTTTCTGGGCGGTGTGAACTTCTACGTCAAGGGCGTGGAAGGCAAGATCCCCGGCGGCGAGAAGAAGTAAGCACTTCTGACCCGTCATCAGGCAGCCTCTTGGGGCTGCCAGTTCAAAAGGGCTACCTTCCTGGGTGGCCCTTTTTCATTGTTGAGTGCTTTTTTTGGAGCAGGGACGATGGTCGAATCGACGTTGTGGCACCCCGTGGCACTGGCGGGTGATGTGGCGAACACCCCACTGGCCGTGCAGTTGCTGGACCAGCCGCTGGTGCTGTGGCGTGATGGCCTGGGTGGGGTGCAGGCCTTGGCCGATCGGTGTCCGCACCGGGGTGCGCGCTTGTCGCTGGGCCGGGTGACGGTGCAGGGGCGGCTGGAGTGCCCGTACCACGGCTGGCAGTTCGAGGGCTCGGGCCAGTGCACGCATGTGCCCGCACTGCCTGCGTTTGTGCCGCCCACCACGCACTGCGCCCGGCACCATGAGGCCTGCGAGGCCCATGGCCTGGTGTGGGTGCGCATTGCGCCGGGCAGTGCAGCGCTGCCCCCATTCGCCGCCGAAGGGGACTTGCGCTTGCGCAAGCTCAACTGCGGGCCTTACGACGTGGCGGCCAGTGCGCCGCGCATCATCGAGAATTTTCTCGATATGTCGCACTTTGGTTTTGTGCACGAAGGCTGGCTGGGCAGCCGCGACGTCCCTGCCATTGATGACTACCGCGTTGAGGCCACACCCACTGGCTTGCTGGCCACCGGCTGCAAGGCCTGGCAACCCCAGTCCAACCTGCACTCCACCGCCCCGGCCCAGGTGGAGTACACCTACGAAGTCACGGCACCCTACGCGGCCGTGCTGACCAAGGTGCCCGAGGCGGGCACCACGGCCGTGAATGGCTGGCAGGAGTCCATTGCGCTGTTCATCTGCCCGATCACCCCGGTGCGCAGCCGCGTGTGGTTTCGCTTGGCCGTGGCAGATTTCGATTCGCCCGATGAGAAGCTGCAGGCCTTTCAGCACACTATCTTCACGCAAGACCAGCCCGTGCTGGAGTCGCAGACGCCACAGTGTCTGCCGCTGGACCTGCGGGCGGAGTTGCATACCGCCGCCGACAAGGCATCATCTGCCTACCGCCGCTTCTTGCGCCAGAGCGGCATCACCTTTGGAGTCTGCTGATGTTTAAAGTGCCCCCCATTTCCGCCGAGCGCCTGCCCACGCTGCTGCGCGCCATGCCCAAGGCCGAGCTGCATATCCATATCGAGGGCTCCCTGGAGCCTGAGCTGATCTTTGCACTGGCGCAGCGCAACGAATTGACCTTGCCCTATGCCAGTGTGGAGGCACTGCGCAGCGCCTATGCGTTCACCAATCTGCAAAGTTTTCTGGACATCTACTACGCGGGTGCCAGCGTGCTGCTGCACGAGCAGGACTTTTATGACATGGCGCGCGCCTACCTGGGGCGAGCAGCGCGCGACAACGTGCTGCACGCCGAAATCTTCTTCGACCCGCAAACCCACACCGCACGCGGCGTTGCCATGGAGACGGTCATCAACGGCCTGTACCGGGCCTGTGAAGATGCACGCAGGGAGCTGGGCATCAGTGCCACGCTCATCCTGTGTTTCCTGCGGCACCTCAGTGAGGAGTCCGCCTTCGAGACCCTGGAGCAGGCGATGCCCCTGCTCGACAAGATCGTTGGCGTAGGGCTGGATTCCAGCGAACTGGGCCACCCGCCCGAAAAGTTTGCCCGCGTGTTCGCCCGCTGCCGCGAACTGGGCCTGCACCTGGTGGCCCATGCTGGCGAGGAGGGCCCCCCTGCCTACATCTGGAGTGCGCTCGATGTGCTCAAGGTCGAGCGCATCGACCACGGGGTGCAGGCGGTGCACGACGCGGCCCTGATGCAGCGCCTGGCGCAGGACCGTATTGCGCTCACGGTGTGCCCCCTGTCCAACCAGAAGCTGTGCGTGTTTCCCAACCTGGCGGACCACAACCTGGGCAAGCTGCTCGACGCCGGGCTGGCCGCCACGGTCAACTCGGATGATCCCGCTTACTTTGGCGGCTACATGAACCAGAACTTCACCCAGGTTTTTGCCGCCACGGGCCTCACGGCGAAACACGCCTACCAATTGGCGTTCAACAGCTTTGAGGCGAGTTTTGCCAGCAATGCCGACAAGCGTGTGTGGGAGCACAAGCTCAAGGAAACCTTTGAGCGGTGCGTGGAGCACGACTACTGAGCTTTGTGCGGCGGGCATAGCGCGGATTGCCAGTGCGAATCGATGGGTTGGTGCGCTGTCACCCGCGCGGCAGGGCGGCGGCGTGGGTAAACCCTTAAAATAGTAAGTATTCGTTCGAATTGCGTCCGGCCCAGGCCCACGGGGTGATCCACCACCATGGCCCTTATCCAGCGCTCCCTTGCGGAGTGCACGGGTGCCGTGTAGCCCCCTTTTTTGGAGCCTTCCATGTTTCTCAGTCAAATCTCCATTGGCAAGCGCCTGACCCTGGTGCTCGGCCTCATCCTGGCGCTGTTTTTTGCCAGCAGCGTGGTGGCCGTGGTCAAGCTCAGCCAGTTGGGCAAAGAGATCGACGCCATGGTCAACGACAACATCAAGACCGAGCGCGCTGGCTCGGACTGGCTGCGCCACACCACATCGGGCGTGCAGCGCGCGGCAGCCATTGCCAAGAGCAGTGATGCCAGCCTGATCCCCTACTTTGCGCCCGCCACGGCCGCGTCGATCCGCGATACCAACGAGCTGCAGAAATTCATCGAGTCCAAGATGGACACGCCGGAGAAGAAGCAGCATTTTGCCAAGGTGGGTGACCTGCGCAAGGACTACCTGGCGGCCCGCGAGGAAGTGAGCAAGTTCAAACAGGCAGGTGATGCCGAGAACGCCAACAAGGTCTTCACCGAGCGGTTTGAGCCCACCTCCCGCAGCTACCTGGCGGGCGTGCAGCAGATGGTGGATGGCCAGCGCGCTGAACTAGACGCTGCCGGCAAGCGAAGCGAGGAGCTGCGTGCCCAGACCACGCTGCTGCTGCAGATCTGCACCGGGGTGTCGCTGCTGCTGGGCGCCTTGCTGGCCTGGCTGCTGACCACCAGCATCACGCGCCCGCTGCGCAAGGCAGAGGCCATTGCAGAGACCATTGCCAACATGGACCTGACGGGTGCCCCCCAGGCGAGCTACGCCAATGACGAAACCGGCCACCTGCTGCGCGCCCTGGATGCCATGCGCAGCGCTCTGCACCGCTCGCTCCAGCAAGTGCGTGGCGTGGTGGACAGTATCTCCACCGCCAGCACCCAGATCGCCATCGGCAACCAGGACCTGAGCGCACGCACCGAGCAGACCGCCAGCAGCCTGCAAGAGACTGCCAGCTCGATGGAGGAGCTGACCAGCACCGTGCGCCAGAGCGCCGATTCGGCTGTGCAGGCCAACCAGCTGGCGGTGTCGGCCGCACAAGTGGCCCAGCGCGGCGGTGAAGTGGTGGCGCAGGTGGTGACCACCATGGACGAGATCAACACCAGCAGCAAGAAGATTGCCGACATCATCGGCACCATCGACGGCATCGCGTTCCAGACCAACATCCTGGCCCTCAACGCCGCGGTGGAAGCCGCCCGTGCAGGCGAGCAGGGCCGAGGCTTTGCCGTGGTGGCCAGCGAAGTGCGCTCACTGGCCCAGCGCTCGGCCCAGGCGGCCAAGGAAATCAAGACGCTGATCGGCGTGTCGGTGGAGAAGGTTGAGTCGGGTGCTGCCCTGGTGCAGAACGCCGGCACCACCATGGGCGAGATCGTGAGCTCGGTGCGCCGCGTGACCGACATCATTGGAGAGATCAGCGCAGCCGCGTCGGAGCAGAGCCAGGGCATTGGCCAGGTGAATGTGGCGGTAACCCAGCTGGACCAGATGACCCAGCAAAATGCTGCCCTGGTGGAAGAGTCCACCGCTGCGGCCGAAAGCCTGAAGGACCAGGCGTCGCGCCTGGCCGAGGTGGTGGGTGCCTTCCGCCTGGGCGCAGGCCCGCAGGCGCTGCGGCTGAACTGAGTTCCTATGGTGGGCTTTGCGCACTGCAGCAGAGCCTACCCTCCGGCTTCAATCCATACAGTTCCAACGTAGTTTCAGCGCAGTTTGATTCCCCTCGGCAGCACCGTCGTCCTGCGGTGCTGCCGTTCCATTTCATCAGGGCCATGTAGAGGAACACCATGTACAAAAACCTCGCTGCCACGCTCGTGGCCGCCTGTTTTTTCTCCCCCGCTTTTTCCCAGACCACGCCCGCCAAGGGGAGTCCGGCCGATCCGGTCAAAGCCGGTTTTGTCTATGTCTCGCCCATCACCGAGGCAGGCTGGACGCGCCAGCATGACGAAGGCCGCAAGGCCGTCGAGGCCGCGCTGGGCAATCAGGTGAAGACCACCTTTGTCGAGAACGTGGCCGAAGGCGCCGATGCCGAACGCGTGATCCGTGATCTGGCGGCCACGGGCCACCAGATCATCTTCACCCCCAGCTTTGGCTACATGGAGCCCACGCTCAAGGTGGCGCAGGACTATCCGCAGGTGAAGTTCGAGTCCATCACGGGCTACAAGACCACGCCCAATGTGGCCGCTGCCAACGCGCGCTACTACGAGGGGCGTTACCTCGCCGGTATTGCAGCGGGCCGCATGAGCAAGACAGGCGTGGCCGGTTTTGTGGCGGGCTTCCCCATCCCGGAGGTGCTGCAGGGCATCAATGCCTTCACGTTGGGCATGCGCTCGGTCAACCCGCAGGCCGCGGTGAAGGTGGTGTGGCTCAATGTGTGGTTCGACCCACCCAAGGAGCGTGATGCGGCCATGGCGCTGTTCAACCAGGACGTGGACGTCATTGCGTTCCACACCGGCTCCACCGCCGTGATGGCGGCTGCGCAAGAGCGCGGCAAGATGGCCGTGGCCTACCACTCCGACATGCGCAAGACCGGGCCTGACGCCCAGATCGTGGCCGTGACGCACCAGTGGGGCAGTTACTACACCGAGCGCGTGCGCGCCGTGCAGAACGGCACCTGGAAGAGTGCCAACCTGTGGGGCGGCGTGCGCGAGGGCATGATCCGCGTCGGCGACTTTGGCCCCCGGGTGCCAGCCGCCGTCCAGCAGGAGGTGCTGAATGCCCAAAAGGCCGTGGGCGCGGGCAAGCTGCACCCCTTCCGTGCGGGCAAGGCACCGGTACGCGACAACGAAGGGCAGGAGCGCATTGCTGCGGGCCAAGCGCTGTCGGATGCGCAGATCCTGCAGATGAACTGGCTGGTGGAAGGTGTCGTGGGCAAGGTGTCCCGCTGATCCTGCAAGGCATATCGCCCGTCGTTATCACCTGTCGGCGCTCCCCCAACCCCATAGCCACTATGGGGTGCTGCATATACAAACGGCGCCCCCTGCCGCTAAGCTTGCCGCCATGCCTGTTTACCGTTCCGCCCTTTTGCGTTTTGCCGACGATGGCCACGCCCTCTATGACGAAGATGGCCTGCTGGCCATTGGCCCGGATGCCCAGGGCCGCCAGCGGGTGCTGGCAGCCGGTGCCTGGCAGGCGCTGTCGCCGCAGTATGCCCACGAGCCCGTCACGCACCTGCCGGGTCGCATCCTGGCCCCTGGGTTTGTGGACATGCACATCCACTTTCCGCAGACCGACGTGATTGGCTCGCCCGCGGATGGTCTGCTGCCCTGGCTGGAGAACTACACCTTTCCCCATGAATCGCGCTTTGTCGCATCCGGCTACAGCGCGCAGGTGGCAGAGTTCTTTGTGGCCGAGCTGCTGCGCCATGGCGTGACCACGGCGCTGGCTTTTGCCACCTCGCACCCCGCCTCAGTGGATGCCTTGTTCACCGAGGGGCAACGCCAGCACATGCGCTTGATCACCGGCAAGGTGCTGCAGGACCGCCACTCGCCCGATGGAGTGCGCGACGATACTGAACAAAGCCTCATCGACACCGAGGCGCTGATCCAGCGCTGGCACGGCGTGGACCGCCTGGGCTATGCCATCACCCCGCGTTTTGCGCCCACCAGTACCCATGAACAACTGCGCGGCGCGGGCGAGCTGGCTGCGCGCTACCCCGATGTGTGGATTCAGTCCCACGTGGCCGAGAACCGCGACGAGATTCGCTGGGCGCGCGAGCTGTTCCCCGCCGCACGCAGCTACCTGGGCGTGTACGACGACTTTGGCCTCATGCGCGAACGCGCGGTGTACGCGCACTGCATCCACTTTGACGATGACGACCGCGCGCTGATGCGCGACACCGGTGCGGTGGCGGCGGTCAGCCCCACCAGCAATCTCTTTCTGGGCAGTGGCTTTTTTGACTACGCCAGCGCCGACCGCGTGGGCTTTGGCTACGGCCTGGCCAGCGATGTGGGCGGGGGTACTAGCTTTAGCCCGTTCCACACCATGCTGGCGGCGTATTACGTGGGGCGTGAGGGCCAGACCAAGCAGGGTCTGAGCCTGTCGCCGCAGCAGCTGTGGTGGCAACACACGGCCGGGGCGGCCAAGGCGCTGGGTCTGGTGGGTGTGGTGGGCAATTTGCAGCCGGGCTGCGAGGCCGACTTTGTGGTGCTCAACCCTCGGGCTACGCCTCTGCTGGAGCGCAAGACCTGCCAGGCGCGCAGCCTGGACGAGCTTTTGTTTGCGCTGATCGTGCTGGGCGATGACCGTGTGGTGGAGCAAACGGTGATTTCTCAAGCAAAATACGGCCCCAGCGCTTGATCATCAAGCGCTAATAGCTACATATTTAATAGCGCCCGGCTGTTTGCCGACGGCCAGGGCCACAGCGCAGGAAATTCAGCCATGAGCATCAAGAGCGACAAGTGGATCCGCCGCATGGCGGCCGAGCACGGAATGATCGAACCCTTCGAGCCGGGCCAGGTGCGCGAGGTGGAGGGCCGCAAGATCATCAGCTACGGCACCAGCAGCTACGGCTACGACATCCGCTGCGCACCCGAATTCAAGGTGTTCACCAACATCCACAGCACGGTGGTGGACCCGAAGAATTTCGACGAGAAGAGCTTTGTGGATTTCGAGGGTGACAGCTGCATTATCCCGCCCAACAGTTTTGCGCTGGCGCGCACGATGGAGTACTTCCGCATTCCACGCAACGTGCTCACCATCTGCCTGGGCAAAAGCACCTATGCACGCTGCGGCATCATCGTCAACGTGACCCCGTTCGAGCCCGAGTGGGAAGGCTATGTGACGCTGGAGTTCTCCAACACCACGCCGCTGCCGGCCCGCATCTACGCAGGCGAGGGCTGCGCGCAGGTGCTGTTCTTCGAGAGCGACAAGGACGATGTGTGTGAGGTCAGCTACCGTGACCGGGGCGGCAAGTACCAGGGGCAGGTCGGCGTGACACTGCCCAAGGCCTGACCTCCCGCCCGCCGGACCTTCGGCATGCGCTGGAACGTGTTCGCAGGGGCTGCGTCCTACAGCGCCAGTGCCCATTGGCTGAAATGCAAGCGCAGGTAAGGTTCTTAGCATGGTGTCATGCCGCCGGGCCCTCCGGTGGCCACGGAGTCCACCATGCTGACCTTTGCTGCGATGACCACACCCGCCAAGGCCCGGGGTGCTGCGCTTTCTCTACATGACCCTGCAGGTGCCACAGGCGACTTGGCCTCGGACCACGGCGCATTGCGCCCGGCAGCCGTGTCCCACGCCCACTATTGGCCCTGCGAGCTTCTCAACGCTTTCGTTCTGAAGATGGCCGCCACGGGCCACTGTGTGAATACCGCCATGATGCTGGGGCACCGGCCCTACGCGCTCGAACAGCTGGCCGTGGCGCGGGCCATTCAGGACCACAGCCTGAATGCGCTGGCCTTGCGGCTGCAAGCCTATTTTGATGTTGCCGCGCCCCAGGGCTGCGCCGTGGTGGCCGAGATCAGCGAGGTTTAGAACAGGTTACTGGCGGGTTTCTTGCACGCCGCTGGCCTTGCTGTGCGCTGACCGCTGTTCATGGACTGTGGTCATGCCTCCACGCAGACCCTGTTGCGCCCCTGCCCCTTGGCTTCATAAAGCGCCGCATCGCCCCGGCGCAGGATATCGAGGCCGTTGTCCTGCAGGCCGCGCATGCTGGCCACACCCGCGCTCACGGTGATGCGGCCCACGACCGGGTCGTGTTGTTCGGCCATGGCTTCGACCAGGGCCTGGGCGATTGCTTGGGCCCCCAGAAGGTCGGTGTCGGGCAGCAGCACCACAAACTCTTCACCCCCCAGCCTTGCGATCACATCCGAGTTGCGCAGGCGCATTTCCAGCGTGCGGGCCAGCCGGCGCAGGACTTCGTCGCCGGTTTCGTGTCCATAGGTGTCGTTCACGCGCTTGAAATGGTCCACATCGACTGTGATCAGGCTCAACGGCCGGCCGCTGCGCCGCGCCAGCGCCAGGGCAAACGCCATCTGGGTTTCAAAACCCCGGCGGTTGAGCAGGCCCGTCAGAGCATCGGTGCGGGCCTGCAGGTCCAGGGCGCGGTTGGCAGCCTCCAGCTCCAGCGTGCGCAGGCGCACTTTTTCCTCCATGGCTTCGTGGGCTGTCAGAAGCCGGTGCGTCATGCGGCCCAGTGCGCCTGAAAGCTTGCTCACTTCCCGGCTGCTGTCGGCTTGGGGAATGCGGGTGCCGGGCTTGTCGGCCTCCACGGCGCTGGCGGCATCGGCCAGCGCGTACAGGTCATCGCTCAGGCGGCGTGCCGCCAGCCACGCCAGCACCGAGGCCAAAAGCGCGGCGCCGAGCCCGATGGCCAGTGCCAGTTGCACGGTGCGGTGGGCCTCGGCGAAGGCCAGTTCCACGGGTTCGCGGGCGACAATGCGCCAGCCGAGGTCGCTGGTGCTGTTGCGTGCCTGCATCGCTGCGGTGGCCGTGAGGTAGCTGCGGCCATCCAGCCACCTCGCCACGACGGCCCGGCCTGCGGCGCGGTCAGACGCTACCGGGTTGTTGGCCTCGACGGGCAGGCGCTGCCCGGCTACTTGCAGGGCCCGGGTCTGGCCCCCAGGGGCGTAGATAAGCTCGCCTTTGCGGTCGAAGACAAACAGTTCTACAGCCCTGTCGTCCGTACGTGCCGGGGTCAGGCTTTCCATGACCTCATGGGTCCATTCCCAGCTGCCGTGGATAGCCACCACGCCGATGGTGGTCGGGCCCAGGCGAATGGGCGCCGCAAAATCCACAAACCGGTAGGGCTCGCCCGAAGGCGGTGGGGCCAGCAGCTGCTCCAGCAGCTGGGCCGGGTGGACATCTCCCACGTACAGAGTTTGCAGGCCCTCCTTGAACCACGGGCGCTCTGCCACGCTCTGGCCCACCAGCAGCCCGCCGGTGGCGGCGCGCACCACGCCCTGGGCGTCGGCCACACCAATCCAGACGCTGTGGGGGTGGGTGGCCTGGCTGCGTGCCAGCATGTGGTGGGCTTCGGCGCTGTCGAGCCCTTTGGTCCAGACGGCCTCGGCGGCGGCCAGGACCTCGGCCTCGCGGCTGCGCTCCTGCAGGCCGTTGGCCAGCAGCTTGCCTGCATTTTCGGCAATGACCTGCAGAGCAGTCCCGGCATCGCGCTCGATGCGCAGCTTGAGCAGCTCGCCAAATCCCAGTGACAGCAGCACCGCCAGGCCCACCACTAACGTACCGAACACCAGCGCGATCTGCGAGCGCAGGCTGTGGTCCGAGAACCGGAGCAGGCTCATGGCGTGGCCTGCGTGGGTGGGGCACCCTCTGTGCCCAGGCGCATCGCCAGGCGGGCCGCAGCCAGGTCCCAGCCCGCCCAGCCGCAGCTCTTGAACAGCACCGGCCCTGCGGACGGAGCGCGCTGGCGTTGCAGAGCTTCCCGCAGTGTGGGCAGCATGCCCACGTCGAGGCCCGCCTGCAGCAGATCGCCCGCCTCGTGGCGTGCGTCTTCACTGTCCACCACGATATGCCCGTGTGCTGCCACATGGCGGCAGAAGGCGGGGGCCAGTTCTGCCATGGCCGGGGTGAAGGCCCCAACCGCTGCCACAAAGGCGTCGGGCCTTGGTGGCGCGCTCAGCACCACGCTGTGCGCCGGGGTGCAGACGGCAATCAGCGGGCAATGGGGCACCGCAGCGTCTGCATCGGCCACCGTGCGTGCCTGGGCGCCCAGCGCCTGGGCCCGCAGGACCAGGGCCTCGGCGCTGGCGGCACTGCGCGAGGCCACCCACACATCACGCACCCCCAGGCCCTGCACAAAGGCTTCCAGGTGGGCCAGGCCCTGCACGCCCGCACCGACGATGAGCAGAGGTCCCCGTGGCTGCGGCGCCAGATGCTGTGCAGCCAGCAGCGACACCGCCGCTGTGCGCCGTGCAGTGATGGTGGGGCCGTCCAGCACCAGGCGGCGTTCGCCCGTGGTCACGTCAAACACCACGACGTCGCCCTGGATCGCGGGGCGGCCGGTGCCCGTGTTGGCAGGGGTCAGCGTGATGAGCTTGGCCATCGCCACGCGGCTGTCGGTGGCAGGCATGACAAACAGGCTGCCGCCCTGGGGCAGTGGCAGCACCGTGCGGGCAGGCACCGAGACGGTGCTGTCCTGCAAGAGGGCCGCGATCTCGGTGGCCAGCGCGTCCCATGGCAGACACGCCGCTGTGGCTGCTGCGTCCAGCGTGCCGGGGGCCGGGGAGAGGGAGGTGAAGGACATGCGCCGACTTTACACAGCGAGGGCGGAGCCGGGGAGCGGGCAAGCCCCCAGTCCAAGGCCATGATTTCAGTGCGTGGCACCCGCCCCGAGCGCTATGTCGCTCTGGTGAAGCACAGCGGCCCACAGGGCTGCGTGGATGCCGCGCACCATGTCCCGCAGTGCCAGGGAGGGTGTGCCTTGCCCGGGCAGCCAGGGCACGTGCACAAATCCGCCCCGGGCGCCCGCAGGGCCAACGCCTTGTGCCTGCAGCATGTGCATCAGTCCGTACAGCACATGGTTGCAGACAAAGGTGCCCGCTGTTTGTGAGACCTCGCAAGGCACGCCAGCCTGCTGTACGGCGCGCAGCATGGCCTTGAGTGGCAGGCTCGCAAAGTAGGCGGCAGGCCCGCCGGGCACCACCGGCGTGTCGATGGGCTGGGCGCCCACGTTGTCGGGAATGCGGGCGTCGTTGATATTGACCCCCACCCGCTCCAGCGACAGCGCGCTGCGCCCTCCTGCCTGGCCCAGGCAGATGGTCAGCGCGGGCCGGTGGGCCGTGGCCAGCGCCCGCAGCTGTTGCAGCGATTCGCCAAACACGGTGGGCAGTTGCGCGGCCACCACGCGGTGGCCCGCGATGCGCTGCCCGTCCAGCGCCTGGGCCACCAGCCAGCTGGGGTTCAGGCTGTCGCCGCCAAAGGGATCAAAGCCGGTGATCAAAATCACCTTGTCGCCGATGGGGGCGTAGTGCGAGGCGTCGTGGAGCATGGGGCGGTTCGGGTGGGGCGTGGAAGGGTGGAATCGTGCCAGCGGGCGCCGACAGGCAGGCCATCGTAATCGGCCCCTCCGGTTCCTGCACCGCGCGTAATATGCGCCATGCCCTCCGCACGTTGAGGGCGCTGGAGATACGGCATGAAATGGGAAGGCAATCGCGAGTCGGACAATGTGGAAGACCGGCGCGGTGGGGGCGGCGGCTCGCCGATTTTCGGAGGGCGCAGCATTGGCATCGGCACCATCGTCATCGCACTGGTGGGCGGGTGGGTGCTGGGCATCAATCCGCTGACGATCCTGGGGCTGCTCAGTGGCGGTGGGCCGCCCGCGCAGGTGCAGTCGCAGGGGCCTGCCCAGCGCCCCCCGGCCGACGACACCATGGCCCGTTTTGTATCGACCGTTCTGGCCGATACCGAAGACGTGTGGCAGGCCGTGTTCCGCCAGGGTGGCGGCACCTACCAGGAGCCGCGCCTGGTGCTGTTTCGGGGCGCTACGGCCACGGCTTGCGGCACCGGGCAGGCGGCGATGGGCCCGTTCTACTGCCCGGCGGACCAGAAGGTCTACATCGACCTGGGCTTTTATGAAACCCTCAAGAACCGCCTGGGCGCGCCCGGCGATTTTGCCCAGGCCTATGTGATTGCCCACGAGGTGGGCCACCATGTGCAGAACCAGCTGGGCATCAGCGGCAAGGTGGACCAGATGCGTGGCCGCGTGAGCAAGGCGGAGTACAACGCGCTCTCGGTGCGGCTGGAGCTGCAGGCCGACTGTTTTGCCGGGGTGTGGGCACACCATGCGCAGAACGCGCGCCAGATTCTGGAGCAGGGCGATGTGGAAGAGGCCATGAACGCAGCGGCCAAGATCGGTGACGACGCCCTGCAGCGCTCGAGCGGCGGGGCGGTGGTGCCCGAAAGCTTCACCCACGGCACCAGTGCTCAGCGGCAGCGCTGGTTTCACAACGGGCTGCAGAATGGCAGCGTCAAAGCCTGCGATACCTTCGCGGCGCGGAGTCTTTGAAACACCGCCTGAGCCGCTTCGCGGCTTCCCCCCGCTCTCGCAACGCTGCGCGTTGCGGGCAGGGGGACGCAGCCAGCGCGGCGGGGCCGCCCTTGCGCGGCTGCCCGGGCATGGGCCGCGCCGGTTTTGTGGGGTGTGGGTGACCTACGGCGCTATGGAGAACCGAGATGTCCCCTGCTGAGTCCCTGCAGCCTCTCCGGTCGCCGGGCATCGCCGCCGCGTGGTCGGCGGCGGCGGTCACGGTGCCGCATGCCGTCGGCCTGGGCCTGCTGGCTTTTGCACCCCTGGCGGCCGACCATTCCCTCGCAGCGCTGGCGCTGTGGTCGGCGGCCCTGCCGGGCCTGCTGCTCACGCTGGTGGTGCCACGTGCCGGGGTGGTCTACGCGCCCACCACGGTGGTGGCGCTGCTGTTTGCGGCCGTGCTGGCGACCGCCCATGGTGCGGCCCCTGCGCTGGGCCTGAGTGCGCGCCAGGTGTTGGCCGTGAGCGGGGCCACGGTGGCGCTGGCGTTTGTTTTTCAGTGGCTGCTGGGGGTGCTGCGGCTGGCCTCGGTGGCGCGGTTTCTGCCCGTTTCGGTGACGCATGGTTTTGCGGCCGGGGTGGGGCTGTCGATGGTGGTGGGCCAGGTGCGCAACGGCTTTGGCGCGGGGAGCGACGCCCTGTGGAACGCCCGCACCGGCTGGCACCTGCTGGCGGCGCTCGCCGTGGTGGGGCTGGCCTGGGCGTTGCGCTGGCGCTGGCCCCGCATGCCGGGGCTGCTGTCGGCTGTGGTCCTGGTGGCGCTGGCCGTGGCGGTGGCGGGGGTGTGGGGGGGTGGCCTGGGGGATGTGTTTGCACCCGCCGTGCAGCCCAGCCAGTTTGCCGGCCCGCTGTGGCCCGACTGGACGGGGGTTCCCTGGATGGCGCTGGCGCAACAGCACGGGTCGGACCTGGTGGTGCTGGCGCTGTTGATGGCGCTGGTCAACAGCCTGGAGATACTGGTGTTCAACCAGGAGCTGGAGCTGGACCACGGCCTGCGCGGCAACGCCAATCTGACCCTGCGCCGCGAGAGCCTGTTGGGCGTGTTGTGCGGGCTGGCCGGGATGATTCCTGCATCCACCAGCGCATCGCGCTCGCGCATTGTGCTGGCGCAGGCGGGCCCCTCTCGCGACGCTCCGCGCTGGCATGCCGGCATCATGCTGGGCGTGGCAGTGACGGGCGCCTGGTGGCTGCACTGGGTGCCCATGGCCTGCCTGGCGGGGGGGCTGGTGCTGGCCGGGCTCATGCAGGTGCCGGGTCTCATGTGGTCGCTGCGCTACGCGCAACGCTCGCGGGTGACCTGGGCGCAGAGCTGGCTGGTGGCGCTGGTGTTTGCCGTGATGGGCGGCGTGGGGGCTCTGGTTGCGGGCCTGGTGGTGGCCACCTTTGTGTTGCTGCACGACTCCGCCGCCAAGGTGCTGCGCCATGTGCGGCTCGATGGCGAACTGCGCTCGCGCCGGCTGCGGCGCGCGGGCTCGGACACCTGGCTCTCGCCGCGCATGAACCAGGTGGCTGTGTTTGAACTGCAGGGCGTGATGTCGTTCGGCGTGGCGGCCCACTTGGCCGAGCAGGTGCGTTTGCTGCTGCAGCCGCGCCACCGCTGGGTGATTCTGGATGCGGGCCGCGTGCCCGCCTGGGACAGCACGGCACTGGCGCAACTGCGCGCGCTGGTGCGCGACCTGGGCCAGCAGGGCATTGCCGCTGCCGTGGCCGCGCTCGATCCTGTGGCCGCTGAACATGCAGGCGACCAGGTACGCGCCTTTGCCGACCTGGACCGCGCCTTGGAATGGGCCGAGGCCGGCATCCTCTCGCAGCGCCCCATTGAGCAACGCCCCGCGCGTCCCGAAAGGGATCTGCTGGGCGAGATCGGCGAGGGCGTGCCCCGGGCGGCGGCCAATGCCCTGATGGCCGTGCTGGAGCCTCTGGCCGTGCCGCCCCACGGGGTGGTGTTCAGCGCGGGAGACACCGACCACGACCTGCTGGTGGTGAAGTCGGGCCACATCACGCTGGTGACCCAGTGGCCACCCGACAAGGGGCTGCGCTTGGCCACGGTCGGGCCGGGCATGGCGTTTGGCGAGATGGCGTTCCTCAACGGCGCTGCGCGCAGCGCTTGTGCGGGGTCTGAGCGGGGGCCTGCGCACCTGGTGCGCCTGTCGCGGGCGCACTTTGATGCCTGGGCCCGGCAATACCCCGAGGCAGCGCTCACCGTGATGAATAACCTCGCCCAGATCGGGGCGAGGCGTCTGGCGGTGACCACACGCCAATTGCGGGCGGTGTTGGAGTAATATTGGATATAAAGTGCCACTAGCGCTCGATGGATAAGCGCTGATAGCTATTAAAAATGTAGCTTATTGCTGTGACTTGCTCAATGAATAAATGCGCTCTGTACCACGCCCCCATGGTGAAAAATCGCTTTTTGGGCCACCGGTGCGACAATAGAGGGCTAAATGACAAGTTCCTTTTCCAATCTATCGCTGGCTGAACCGCTCGCGCGCGCCGTAGCCGAAATGGGCTACGAGTCCATGACGCCCATCCAGGAGCAGGCCATTCCGGTGGTGCTCACAGGGCAAGACGTGATGGGCGCAGCCCAGACCGGCACCGGCAAGACGGCGGCTTTCTCGCTGCCCCTGCTGCAACGCCTGCTCAAGCACGAAAGCAGCTCCACATCCCCGGCCCGCCATCCTGTGCGCGCCCTGGTACTGTTGCCCACGCGCGAGCTGGCCGACCAGGTGGCGCAGCAGATCGCGCTGTACGCCAAGTACACCAAGCTGCGCAGCACCGTGGTGTTTGGCGGCATGGACATGAAGCCCCAGACCATCGAGCTGAAAAAAGGCGTCGAAGTGCTGGTGGCCACACCAGGCCGTCTGCTGGACCACATCGAAGCCAAGAACGCCGTGCTCAACCAGGTCGAGTACGTCGTGCTCGACGAGGCCGACCGCATGCTGGATATCGGCTTCCTGCCCGACCTGCAGCGCATCCTGAGCTACCTGCCCAAGCAGCGCACCACGCTCCTGTTCAGTGCCACGTTCTCGCCCGAGATCAAGCGTCTGGCCAGCAGCTACCTGCAAAACCCCATCACCATCGAGGTGGCCCGCCCGAACGAAACAGCTTCCACCGTGGAGCAGCGCTTCTACAGCGCCAATGACGACGACAAGCGCCGCGCCATCCACCAGGTGCTCAAGACCCGGGGTATCAAGCAGGCGTTCATCTTCGTCAACAGCAAGCTCGGTTGTGCCCGTCTGGCGCGCAGCCTGGAGCGCGAAGGCCTCAAGACCACCGCGCTGCATGGCGACAAGAGCCAGGACGAGCGCCTGAAGGCGCTCGAAGCCTTCAAGAGCGGCGAGGTCGATCTGCTGGTGTGTACCGATGTGGCCGCGCGCGGCCTGGACATCAAGGACGTGCCTGCGGTGTTCAACTTCGACGTGCCATTCAACGCCGAAGACTATGTGCACCGCATCGGCCGCACTGGCCGTGCTGGCGCCTCAGGCTTGGCGGTGACGCTGGTGTCGGGCAGCGATGCCCGTCTGGTGGCCGACATCGAGAAGCTGATCAAGAAGAAGATCGATCTCGAAGCCATCGAATACGAAGAAGACCAGCCCCGTGGCCGCATCAACGACGGCCGCCGTGCCTGGCGCGAAGCCGGTGAGACGGGCGACGGGCGCGATGCGCTGCCGGCCGCCCCCGCCGCGCCACGGCGCGAGCGTGACCAGCGTGTCGGGCGCGAGGGGCGCGAACAACACCGGGGCTTTCGCCCGGCCGTGGCATCGCGCGACCCCTTCTTCGAGAAGCCGTATGAGGCCAGCGCAGCTGCCGACGCAACCCCCGCCTGGGAAGCTGCCAAGTCGGCCCCGCGCAGCAGCGTGTCGGCCAACATCAAGCCCAAGCGCAAGGTGGCAGCGCTGTTCAAGGCTGCCCAGCCAGAGACTTCAGTGCAGTGATGAAATACAGGCCTTTTTAGGCCTGTAGCGCTTGATGGATAAGCGCAAGAAGCTATATTTTCAATAGCAACTGAGGCCCCGTCAGTCTGAATGCAAACGGTGGTCGGCCCGGAGGTTCGGGGCCAGCCTGCGCAGCAAGGCCCCATCGATGGCGCCGAAGGGGACCGCCCGCCCCCCACGCTGCTGCACAAACTCCTGTGCAGCCTCCGCATGGGCAAACGCGGGCAGATTGCCCGCCCGCATCGGCCCCATGGCCGAAGACCCTGTCACATACACCGCCTCCTGCGCGTTCAGCCAACCACCCGTATCGGTATCGGTGACATACCGCGCCACGATGGCGTCGGCCGTGCGGCCCCGCGTGTAGTGGGCCACGTTGCCCAGGTACAGCATGAGGCTGAGCGGTGAGTCAAAAAAATACGCATCCCCGTCCGCAAAAATGACCTGCGCTGCCCACGCCCGTGCGCGGGCCGGGTACATGCCACACACCGGGCAGCGTGCGTCGGCGGGCACCTCGCGGGCGGCGGTCAGGGGCTGGCCCAGCACAGGGTCGTAGGGCGTTGGCGGCGCCACCACGCACACATCGTCGCCGATGCCCTCCAGGGCGGCGTTGCCGGATGGACGGGGCGGAGTGCGCTGGGGCCATTGCCATGCCACCAGGCCTGCCGAGCCCAGCAGCAGAGCTGCAAGGGCTGTGCGCCGGGTGGCTGCGTGTGGGCGGGGCATCAGCGCAGGCATGGGCGGCTCACATCCGCGTGTCGTGCAGTGCCCCGCCGCTCAGGTCCACCATGGCGGGCGTGATCTCGGCAAAGCGCAACACTTTGCCGCCATATTCAGCAGCAAACTTCTTCGCGTCGGCCTCTTGCGCAAAGCTACCGATGGTGGGACCCATGGAGCCGTGGCGCTTGCCGCCCACCACATAGATCGCACTTTTGCCGTCGATCCAGTGGCCCTGCGGTGCATTCCAGTCGGCCTGGCCCATGTCCTGCACATACACGGCCTGCACGGCACGCACCTGTTCGCCCGCCAGCAGGGTGCTGAACAGCTCCACCGTGTCGCAGAAGAACGAAGGGTTGTCCTGCCCCGCAAAGCGCACCTGCGCCTTGGGGCCTGGGTAGTCGGCCAGCAGCATGCCGTCGAGTTCGCAGCTGGTGGTGCGGTCGATCTCCTGGGGCTGGAGAGATTGCGCGCTGTTGTCCGCCTGGCTGCAGCCCGTGAGGCCAGTCAGGCCAGTCAGGCCCGTGAGTGTGCCGAGCGAAGCGAGTGCGGCCCAGCCCAGCAATTGCCGGCGCGTGGTGCAGCCGCACCGGGGTTGGTAAGAATGGTTCATGGTTTGAATCTCCAGCTTGCAAGACCGAGCGGCACCACGATCCAGCCCGCCATCACCGCGCCCATCAGCCATGGCTTGGCCAGGACAGGGGGCACGATGCTGGTCAGGCCGTACAGGGTGCGCACGTCGTCGAGCGAGAACACGTTGAGGATGCGGAAAACGTCGGCCGGGTTGAGCAGCAGCAGGTAGGCCATGGCTTCGCCGCCCACGCTGCCGCCCGTGGCCACCAGGGCGCCCAGCAGCAGCAGGTCAAACACCAGCACAAAAAAGAACCAGGCGGCAATCGCCAGGCCGGAGGCGCGTGTGCGCTCGTGCGTGAGCACCGATAGCAGCACCGCCATGCTCAAAAAGGCCAGCCCCAGCAGCACCGAGCTGATCATGAAGCCGCCGTAGTGGAACAGGGCAGCCCCGCTGAACTGCTGCACCAACAGCACGGCCACCAGCCCGAACCCCGCAAGCGTCGATAGCGTGAGCGCCGCCGCCAGCCCCAGGTACTTGCCCAGCAGCAGCTCCAGCCGCGTGATGGGCAGCGACAGCAGCAGGTCGAGCGAGCCGCGCTCGCGCTCGCCCACGATGGCGTCAAAGCCCAGCAACAGCGCGATCAGCGGGATGAGGTAGATCACCAGGCTGACCAGGCTGGCGATGGTGAACTCGATGGAGCGAAAGCCCACCGTGCCCTGCTGTGCGCCGCCAAAGTAGGCGATGGCCAGCGAGAACACGGTGAACACCAGTGCCACGGCCAGTACCCAGCGGTTGCGCATGCGGTCGCGGAACTCCTTGCCCGCGATGGTGAAGATTTGTTGGAATTCCATGGCTAGCCCTTGCGCAGGTCAAAGTACACATCCTCAAGCGAGGGTTCCTGGATCTGCAGGTCCTGCAGCGCCGCGCCCAGCGGTACCAGCACACCCAGCACGGCCATCTTGCTGCCGCGTGGGCAGTCCACGTGCAGGCCTTCCGGCGTTTCCGTCCCCGTGACGCCGGGCACGGCAGAGAGCAGCCCCAGCGCGGCAGGCCGGTCGGTCGCAGCCAGGGTGAGGTGGATGGTCAGCGGCATGTGCGCCTGCTCGCGCAGCGCCTGCACGCTGCCCAGGGCCTGCAGCTTGCCCGAGGCCAGGATGGCCAAGCGGTCCACGCGCTCCTGCAGTTCGGCCAGGATGTGCGAGGTGATGACGATGGTCACGCCACCCGCCTGCAGCTCGCGCAGTGTGGCGTAGAAGTCGCGGATGGCCTGCGGGTCCAGGCCGTTGGTGGGCTCGTCGAGCAGCAGCACCTGGGGCTCGCCCAGCAGGGCTTGCGCAAACCCCAGGCGCTGGCGCATGCCCTTGGAGTATTCGCGCACGGCGCGGTTGCCCGTGTGGGCCAGGCCCACGCGTTCCAGCAGCGCGGGGCATTGCGCGAGGGGCGCACCCTTGAGGCGGGCGAAGAAACGCAGCGTCTCCAGCCCGTTCAGGTTGTCGTAGAGCACCACGTTCTCGGGCAGGTAGCCCAGGTGGCGGCGGGCGGCGCGAAAGTCGCGGCCCTGCACCGTGGCGCCGCCCACCCGGATCTCGCCCGAGGTGGCGGGCGTGAGGCCCAGGATCATCTTGAACAGCGTGCTCTTGCCCGCGCCGTTGTGGCCGATGAGACCGAAGATTTCGCCGCGCGCAATGCGCAGGTCGATGCCGTCCACGGCGTGCAGTGCGCCGTAGTGCTTGTGCGCGCCCCGCACCTCGATGGCGGGGGGCTCGCTCAGGTCAATGGGGGGAGGGTTGCGTGTCACGCTGAAAATTCCGTTGGGGTTGGTTCGGTTGCATGCGGGGCTTGGGGTCCACCACGGTGGGCACGCGCAGCACCGGAAACTGCTGGCCCACCAGGCGCAGTGCCTGCACGGCGGGGCTGGCCAGCAGCAGCTTGATGGCGGGGTGGCGCCAGGTCAGGCGGTCCACCATGTCGTTGGCCTCATAGGGCACGTCGCCCACGCCGTTGCCGTCGCGGTCCCAGCCCAGGTAGTTGCTCCAGTGGTTGCCGCCTTCGGTGCCCCAGCGCTCGTCGCGGGCGCCCACATAGCGCACCTGCTCGCGGTTGCCGATGAAGTCGTTGCCTTCGACCTTGTTGTTTTTGGAGCCGGCCGACAGGTGCACGCCCACCGTGTTGCGGGTCACCAGGTTGCCGCGCAGGGTGATGTACTCCACGTCGTAGATGAAGAAGCCCCGGGCGTTCTCGGCCACCACGTTGTTCTCGATCACCGAGTCCTGCAGGGTGCGCAGCATGATGCCGTGGTCGCTGTTGCCCCACGCGCGGTTGTTGCGCACCACCTGGTCGCGCACCTCCATCAGCGCCAGGCCGCCACGGTTGAGGTAGGTATCGTTGCCTTCCCACAGGTTGTAGTAGGAGTTCATGTAGTGCGTGCCGTAGCGGCTGTGGTGCAGCCGGTTGCCGCGAAACACCGCGTGGTGCGACACGTCTACATACAGCGCGTCGCGAACAAAGCTGATGTGGTTGCCCTCGATGCGTGCGCCCGTGGTGTTGTACAGCTGCACGCCGTTGCCGCGTTGCGACGAGTTCACATCGCGCAGGCCTGTGATGGTGTTGTGCAGCACCTGTACATCGTTGGCCTTCTCGATCCACAGGCCAAAGAGGTTGTAGGTGAGGTCGTTGTGGCGCACCACGGCGCGGTGTGCTCCGGGGTAGATGTAGATGCCTGCGTTCTGGTCCTTGAGGCTGGTGCCCGAGTCGCGCACGATCAGGCCTTCGATCACCACGTCGGGCGCGGTGACGCGGATGGTGTCGCCCGTGTGGCCGCCGCTGAGCGTGGGGCGGTCGATGCCGCGCAGGGTGAGCTGCTTGTCGATGCGCAGGTTCACGCGGTAAAAGCCCCGCTGCACCTCCACCGTGTCTCCCGGTGCCGCTGCCGTGATGGCGGCCTGCAGGTCCTGGCCGGGGCGCACCAGCACGGTGGCAGCCGCCGCAGGAAGCGCGATCCACAGCGCCAGGGCCGTGGCGACCGCAGCGAGTGCAAGGGGGGACTTCATCACGCCAGTCCCACCAAGGCCTTGATGGCCAGGAAGAGTGCTGCGCCGATCAGCAGGTTCTTGAAGCCCACGTAGCTCAGCATGTCCATCACGCCCGCCCGGCGGTACTGGTCGCGCCACCACGGGCCGTCCTTCACATAGCGCTTGCCCGACAGGCGGATCAGCACCTCGTACACGCTCCAGCCAAACCACCAGCCGATGATGGCGCCCGACGACAACGTGCCCAGGGCGGTCATCACCCAGGCCACGCTGGCAGCCAGGGCGAGCGAGAAGCCCGCGATCTGCAGCGCGCGCCGCGACGCCCAGCCTTCGCGGCTCCAGGGCCACAGATGGTCCACCAGCTCCTTCGCCATCCAGCGCAGGCCGCGCGAGCCTGCCTTGGTCTGCGGCAGCACTGGCGCCGTAGGCCAGCGTGGGTCCGGCCCCTTCGCGGCCTTGGCCGAGATCTGGTCCTGCACCGTGGCAGGGTGGATCGGGATGAAATAGCCGTTCTTGCCGATGGGCGTGATTTCCAGACCATCTTTCTCGCGGCGCTTGCGTTCCTTGGCCAGGGGCGGGCAGCCCTTGGTGTCGGTGTACAGAATCATGCAGTCGAGGCAGTGCAGGCATTCGCGGTGGTCGATGCGGCCGTCGGCGTCGATGGCCTGTGCACCGCAGCCCACGGCGCAGGCCTTGCAGCTGTTGCAGTCCTGCTTGCGCTTGAGGCCAAACCAGCGGAACGTGCTGGGCATGGCCAGCGAGGCTCCCAGCGGGCAGATGTATTTGCAGTAGGGTCGCTCGATGAAGATCGAAACGCCCAGGATGGCCGCCACAAACAGGCTGTAGGGCCAGGCGCGATTCATTACACCGACCAGGAAGGTCGTCTTGAACGGCTCCACCTCGGCCAGCTTCTCAGCCAGGCCCATGGAGAACATCGACACCGCGAGCAGCCCGAAGAACACCGCGTACTTGACCCACTTGAGCCGGTCGTGCCACTTCTGCGGCAGCTGCGTCTGAAAGCGCTTGAAGCCCACCGCACGCGCGATCTTGTAGATGCCCTCCTGCAGCGAGCCAAACGGGCACATCCAGCCGCAAAACAACCCGCGCCCGAACAGGAACACGGTGACGATGATGAAGATCCAGAACAGGAAGATGAACGGGTCGGACAGGAACAGCGACCAGGTCCACTGGAACAGCAGCGCGTGGAACCAGGTCAGCACCTGCGTGATGGAAGGCTGAGCCATGGCGCCAAAGCCGATCCAGCCAATGCTGAGGGCCCAGAAGCTGTACTTGAAGGCGTTGACCGGCCACTTGTTCTTGTGGGTGGACAGGCGCGTGAGCTTCTCGCGCAGGGCATACACCACGGTGACGGCGATCAGCAGCACGGCGAACAGTGCAATCTCTACCGCACGCGACTTCCACACGCGCACCCAGGGGGCGTCGGGCTCGTTGATGGTCGGGCGCCCGCCTTGCAGCATGGCGGCGGGCAGCCAGTAGGGCGTGTCGAAGCTGGTGAAGCTGCGTGTGCCCGTGGCCCGGTCCACGCGGTTGCCCAGAAAGCTCAGCTTCCACGGATAGGCGGCCGAGAACGCACTCGAGCGGATGATGAAGATGACCGACTCGTTGTAGCTGGGTGCGCCTGCGGCCTCGATGCCGTACAGGTTGAGCGCGTCCAGGTCGCGGAAGGTGAACGAATCCGCGCCTTGGCGCACCTGCACGCGGTCGTAGATGCCGCCGCGCACAAAGCCCGAGCCCTTGAACGATTCCTTGCCGCCGGTGCGGACGATGAAGAAGGCGTGTTCGCCCTCCTTGAGCTGCAGGCGCAGGTTGTTCCAGCCGTTCTCGCCCAGCAGGCTCTTGCCAATGTCGGGGTGGTTCAGGTCGCCAAACCACAGCTCGATGAATGGGTCGGGGCCTTTGTCCAGGCCCACCTGTTCGGGCTGCACGCGCAGGCGCTGCACGGTGCCTTGTTGCACCAGTTCGGCCCAGCTCAGGCGTTTGCCGGTTTCGGCATAGCGTGCGGGCTCGCGCACCGTGGGCGCGAGGATGCCCACCTGCCGCGCCACGGCGGAGCCCGAGGCCATCATGACCTGGTTCTGCGCGATGACGGTGACGGTGGCGCCCGAGATGGCGTCGAGGCCCAGCACGTTCTCATCGGGGCGCGACTGGCCCACCTCGATCTTGTCGGCCACCGACTTGCCCAGGTACTGGGCGTTGAACTTGAGCAGTGCGGATTCTGGGATGCCCAGCAGCAGGATGGGCTCGGAATGCTTGAGCACCTTCACGCCCACAAAGCGGCCCTGTGTGTCCATGCCGATCAGCGTGACCACAGGCTTGCCGGAGTAGGCGGGGGTGTCTGTGATGTCGGTGGAGAGCATCACATAGCCCAGCAGCTTCTTTTGCGCGGAGTCGTTGTCGTAAGCCTCTACGTAGGGCGGCTGACCCTTGCGTTCTGAGAAATGGCGGGCGCCGGGAAACACTTCGGCGCAAGGCACCAGTGCGCACATGTCGCGCGCGGTAGAGAGTTCCGCAGGCAGCTCGGCCTCGTAGGCGCCTGCCGCAGCATGCGCGCGCGACGCCAGCCAAAGTGCTGCCAACAAGACCAGAAGAAGCGTGGCGAACTGCCGACGGAGGGAAATCATGGGACTATCTTTTTGATAGCTGCTAGCGCTTATTCATCAAGCGCTAGCGGCCAATATGATGCGAAGTGGAGCGCAGTCGTCGCAACTGGCGCGCCCCAGGCCAGGGATGCAGAGCAAGGGCCGCCCCGCAGCGAGTGCATCGTCCCCCTTCCCGGCGAAGCCGAGAGAAGGGGGAAGGCGCGCAGCGCCTCAGGGGGATCGCCCTATCACCCCTCCACGATCATCCGAGTGCGCATTTCCAAATGCAGCGCATGGCAGAAGTGCGTGCAGTAGCACCAGAACACACCGGGCTTGTCGGCCACGAAGCTCACCGACTTGGTCTCCAGCGGGTTCACGATGAAGTTCACGTTGTAGTTCGGGATCGCAAAGCCGTGCGTCAGGTCTTCGATCTTGTCCAGGTTGGTCAGGATCAGCGTGACCTCGTCACCCTTCTTGAGCTTGAACTCGCGCAGGCTGAAGGCCGGTGCTTGCGAAGTCATCTTCACAGTGACCTTCTTGCCGTTGCGGAACACGCCGGACTCCTTGGGGTCCTTGACCGCCAGCGGGAACTCGTCGAGCGTATAGACCTGCTTGGGGCGCACCAGGTCGCGCTTGAAAATGATGAAGTCATGGGGCTCGCCGCGCACGGGGTGGTCGGCCAGCAGCACCATCTTCTCGCCCGAAATGTCGATGAGCTGTTCGTTCTCGGGGTGCAGAGGGCCCACGGGCAGGAAGCGGTCCTTGGAGAACTTGCAGCCCACGGCCAGGTACTTGCCGTCGGCGGCCTTGGTCTCTGATTGCGATGCATTCAAGTGGCCCGGCTGGTATTGCACGTCCAGGCGGTCCACCACGTACTTAGCGGTCTTGTCGCCCGCGTGGAACTTGATGGCGGCCTCCACGTTCCACTTCACGACCTGGCTGTCCAGGAAGAGGGTGGTGTAGGCATTGCCACGGCCGTCGAAGGCGGTGTGCAGCGGGCCCAGGCCCAGCTCCACCTCGGCCACGATGGCGGAGTCCAGCTTTTCGAGCTTGCCGTCGAAATAGTCCAGCACCTTGGCCAGTTCGATCACGGTGCCGGTGGGCGACAGCTTGCCGGCGCAGATGAAGTATTTGCCATCGGGGCTGGCGTTCACGCCGTGGGGGTTCTTGGGCACCGAAACGTACGCAGTGAGTGCTGTCTTGGGGTCCTTGTTGGCCTCGTGCGTGCCGTCCACCACGGGCACCTTGCTGGTGCCGATGGTCTTGAACTTGCCAGCCTTCACGGCAGCCTCGATGCGGCCCACGTTGAAGAACAGGCAGGCATCGCGTTCGGCGGACATCATGTCCTCGTACTTCGCGCCCATTTCCACGTTGTACTGGTTGGTGGCGGCCAGCTTGCCGTCGTATGACGTGGCGACCAGATCGCAGTTGCCGTCGATCAGCACCTGCCAGCGCACTTCCATGGTTTCTGCGTCCACGCAGGTGAACATCGAGCGGTATTTGCTGATGTCTTCGGTGCCGGTGTTGGGCAGGGGAATCGCAAACTCACCGCCGCAGAACACGCGCGTGGTGTAGTTGATGGCAGGGTCCACCGGGTCGGCCTTGTCCGGGAAGATGCCGTGAAAGCCCTGCACGTTGGGCAGCTCGGTAATCTTGTCGCACACGAAGTAGTCGAGGCGGATGCGCGCGATGCGGCTGTTGATCTTGTCGTTGATCCAGGCGTAGCGGCCGTCGTAGTTGCCGTCCTTGTACGAGGCATGTGTGTGGTGGGTGTCGGCCACCGTGTACTTCAGGCTGCCATCGGCCTTGGTGCCCATCACAGCTTTGGATTCATTCGTGATGCCCCAGCCCACCAGGGCGTCGGGTACGAAGCAGGGGATGCGGGTGATCTCGCGGCCCGAGGGCAGGCCCAGCACGCGCATGTCGCCCGTGTGGCCGCCGCTCCAGAGGCCGTAGTAGGTGTCCAGCTCGCCGGGCTTGAGGTGCACGTTGGCGCCAGCGGCGGCATGGCTGGCCGCAGGTGCTGCAGGGGCGGGGGCCGCAGGCGTTGCAGCGCTGGGCTTTTCGTTGCATGCGGCAACGCCTGCAGTCAGCCCGACCAGGGCCGCCGTGTTGATGAAGCTGCGTCGGCCCAGGCCAGCAGCGGGAAGGGGACTGTCTTTTCTCTCGGTCATGGTTTTCCTCTTTGGGATCGCTCAGTTGAAAAGGGGTGGTGCGCGTGCAGGGGGGCTGAACGCCACCCCTGTGCGTGGGGAAAGTGGTGTGTGAAAACGGGGCTGGAAGGTGGGGGCTGCGGCAGTGGTTGCCGCTGCGAGATGGGTGGTGGGTGGCGTGTCGGCCGCGAGGCACACAGGGCAATCGAGGCCCGTGGCCTCTGCTGCTACCAGGCCCTCGGCGGTCTTCACCACCAGCTTGGCGCTGCCTGTGCCGGAGCAGACCAGCTCCATGCTTCGCGGTACTACCAGCGGTGAAGCCACCGCAGCAGCCAGCGCCATGACAAACCACGCCAGCACCCAAAGGCGCAGTGTTCGCAGGTTGTGATGGCTTTGCATGGCACGGATAATAGATTCACGTAATATGAATCAATTTGATCTGGATCATGCTTTGGCGGCGCTCGCCTCTGCCCAAAAGTGCCTCTTGCACCTACAGTCAATGCACCGGTCTGAAGCGGGCCTGTGCAATGCCCGTGGGTTTTTCAGGCCAGGTGCTGGACGCATTTCTTCGCGTTTCTCGCGCAGCCACAGGCCCTCTCAGATATTTTTAAACCCCCAAGAACAGGATGTATGCGATGCAAAAGAAAACCGTGATGGTCGCCGTAGCGATCTTGGCCGCACTGCTGGCCGGTTGTGGCGACAAGAAGTCGGAGCCCACACCGGCTGCGGTGACGGCCCCAGCGCCCGCAGTGGCCCCCGCCGCTCCGGCTGCCGCAGAAAATGAACTGGGCAAGAGCGTGTTTGGCAAGACTTGCGCCATGTGCCATGCCGCTGGCGTGGCCGGTGCCCCCAAGCCGGGCGACAAGGCCGACTGGGGCCCGCGCATTGCCCAGGGCAAGGACACGATGTACAAGCACGCGATCGAGGGCTTTACCGGGGCGAAAGGCATGATGCCTGCCAAGGGGGGCTCCGCCAATCTGACCGACGCCGAGGTCAAGGCCGCCGTGGATTACATGGCCGACAAGTCGCTCTGAGCGGAGGCGCCATGCAGCAAGCTTTTCTGCCCCCTCAGGGTCTGTCGCGCCGTCGCATGGTGATGGCATTGCCCTTGCTGGGTGGTGTGGTCTGGGGTGGTGGCGCGTCAGCGGGCGCACGGGTGGTGTCTGAACGCAGCTCGCGTCCCCTGATGGGAACGCAGGTGGATATGGCCGTGGAGGGTGTTGATGGCCCGCAGTTGCGCCGCGCCATGGACCGGGCCTATGCAGAGATGCTGAGGCTGGAAGCGCTCATGAGCCGCTACCAACCCCGCAGCGTGGTCAGTCGCATCAATCTGGCTGCAGGCGTGACGCCAGTGATGGTTCCGGCCGAGGTCATGGCGGTACTGCAGAGTGCACAGCGTGTGTCGGCAACAAGCCGTGGGGCCTTTGATGTGACCGTGGGGGCTTTCAAGTCCTGGAACTTCGGCCCTGGCGACAAGGTGGTGCCAGGGGCCAGCGAGATCGCGCGGCAACTGCCCCTGGTGGATGCGCGCGGCCTGGTGCTGGACGTGGCCGCTGGCACGGCCTTCCTGGCCCGCCAGGGCATGGCGCTGGACCTGGGCGGCATCGCCAAGCTACCGATCCTGGAAGCCGGCATGAACATGCTGCGCTCCGAAGGGGTTGAGAACGCCATGATCAACGGGGGTGGCGACGTGCTGACCCACGGGCTGTGGCAAGGCAGGCCCTGGCGTGTGGGGCTGCGCGACCCGCGTTCCCCCGAGCGCCTGCTGGGTGTGGTGGCCGTGGCGGGCGCCGGTGTGGTGGCCTCGTCGGGCGACTATGAACGCTTCTTCTTCCACCAAGGCCAGCGCCAGCACCATGTGCTCAATCCGCGAACAGGGCGCCCGGCATCGGGCGTGCATGGCGTGAGCCTGGTGGCGCGCGACGTGGCGGCCGTCAACGGACTGGGCGCCGCGTTGATGGTGCAGGGCCCGCAGGCGGGCAGGGCACTGGCGCAGCGCATGCCGGGGCTGGCCGTGCTGATCGCTGGGCAGGACGGTGGTGTCTGGCAGTCCACCGCCATGTCGGCGTTGCTGGAGCCAGTGCCGTCCTGAACCTGCTGCGGTTTAGTCAGCCCGGGGCCTGGGCCTGCTCGCAATGCACCTGCAGCAGCTCACGCTCGGCCAGCGTCGCGCCAAAACGCACGGCGCTCAGGCAGCCGCCCCACACGCAGCCCGTGTCCAGTCCGAGCAGATCGCTGCGGTTGAGCCAGCCCAGCGTGGACCAGTGACCGAAGGCCATCAGCGTGCCCGCTGTGCGCCGCCCTGGCACGTCGAACCAGGGCATGAGGCCGGGCGGGGCGGCGCTGGCGCTTTCGGTGCTTTCAAAATCCATCACGCCGTCGGCGGAGCAAAAGCGCAGCCGGGTGAGCGCATTCACGATCACCCGCAGGCGATCCGTGCCGGTCAGATCGTCACTCCAGTGGTCGGGGATGTTGCCGTACATGGCGTGCAGAAAATCGGGCAGTTCCGGGCCGCGCAGTACTGCATGGACTTCGTCCGCGTACGCGAGAGTCTCTGCGGCCGTCCAGGTGGGCAGCACACCGGCATGCACCATCAGCAGCGTTTGCCCCGCATGCGTGTGGGTGCGGGCCAGGGGCTGCTGGCGCACCCAGTCGAGCAGGGCAGCGCGGTCGGGGGCGTCCAGCACCGTGCCCAGCGTGTCGCGCCGCGAGGGCTTGCGCGCACCGTGTGCGGCGGCCAGCAGGTGCAGGTCGTGATTGCCCAGCAGGCATCGGATGGCGTCGCCATGGCGCATGCAGCGGCGCAGCACGGCGGCCGAGTCAGGCCCTCGGTTGACGAGGTCACCCAGCAGGTAGACCGTGTCGCGGCTAGGGGAAAAGCCGATGGTGTCCAGCAGGCGGTCCAGCGCGGCGTCGCAGCCCTGGATGTCGCCGATACAGTAAAGCGCCATGGTGATCTTTATGAGTGAAGCACGGATTTTCTGCTGATCGCGTCGCCGACCTTGCTCAGCATGTGCCGGAGCTGGGCGTTGAGGCCGAGGACGCGCGGTGTCCGCATGGACGGGCGGCGAAATTTCTGCCCGAAACCCTCAATGGGGTGGAGTTGCTGGAGCAGTTACGGGCCCGTTCTGGGCGCATGGTGGTTGTGGGCGATGAATATGGTGTGGCGCAATGCATCATGACCCGCGCCATTTACTGAAAGCCATTCCCGTTGAATTGCAGCCCGGGGGGCCTCGATGCCTGGGCCCCGCAGCGCGATGACGGAAGCTGGCTGTTGGATGGCTGGGGATGTCCTGCATAACCCTCGCGAGGCGGTGGTAGTGCGGATCGGGATGGGACGCAAGGCGTCTTTTCTTGCCAATAGCCCAGCTATTGGCAAGAAAAGCAACGCAGCGAACCGCCCGAGGCCGCGCTATCACAGACCGCGGGGAGTTATGCAGGTCATCCCTGGATACCGGTGTCGGAACTCAAGGCGCGCCTGGATATTCGCAATTTACCGGGTGAGGGCCGTGGTCGCTATAACACGCGGGCGGCCCGTTTGAGGGAAGAAACGGGGCATTTGATGGAAGTGGGCGACCGCATTCGGTGCATGGGCTGGGTATTTGAGGTGCTGGCGCTGGAATGCAAGCGTATCGACAACGTATTGCCCCAGCCAGAAGACGGAACCCCGATCGCCTCCAGCAAGCATCAATACCCCGGTTGTTCAGCCAGACGCAAACCATGCATCAATGGGTGTTGGGGGTTAATGCCAAGAATTTTTAATGAAATTCTGAAAGTGGTTGCACAAAAAAGGCACATTATTCTTATAATTCGCGGGTCTTCACCCTTATCCAAAATTCAGACACCATGACCAGCTACAAAGAACTGTTGAAGCAGCGCGAAGCCCTTGAGCAACAAATCAGTGAAGCCCGGCGCCGGGAACTGTCGGACGCTGTGTCGCAGGTCCGTTCACTGGTGGCCGAATATGGGCTGACTGCCCAGGACGTGTTCCCCACCGGCAAGGCGTCTGGCAAGACAGGTCGCAGTTCTACGGCCGGCACCAAGGTGGCGCCCAAGTACCGCAACCCCGCCACCGGCGAAACCTGGACAGGCCGTGGCAAGGCTCCCAAGTGGATTCAAAACGAAAACCGCGAAAAGTTTGTGATTTAAGGGTCTTTGCCCTGCATTAAAAAAGCCCGCTGATGCGGGCTTTTTTAATGGGCTACTCTTGGCCAGGACAAAAGGTGCTCAGACGGGTGGCGCCTCGACAACGGTACGCACTGTGCGACGAACAGGAAATGCATGTGCGGTAACTTCGTGCGCAGTGTCTGCGATTTATCGGCAGCGCAATGCGCTTTGTGGAGCCATTTTGTGAATCGGATGGTCATCGTTTTAATTTTGAACTGCGCGCATTGATTGCACCCTCACAGTGCACAGGCATTACGTTCAGCCTTCTGCAACCCCGGGGTTTTCCTGCGCAATCTTGCGCAATACCTGTGCCGTGAAATCGTCCGCCGGAAAGAAGGATTCCACAGCCAGCTCCTGCAAGGTCACATCCACCGGCGTTCCGAATATCGTGGTGGTGCTGATGAGGGAGAGCATTCCATGCACGCTTTCAAAGCAGAACGGCATTACCACGCCCAGCATTTCACCTGCCAGTACCAGGGCATCGGATTCCGGCGGGGCGGGATATTGCAGCAGTTCTGCCTGCAGTGCGATCAGTGCCGGGTCGGCCGTGGCCTGTATCTGCTGGCGCAGGCGTTCAAACAGGTGCGCCCGCCACTGCGCCAGATTGGCGATGCGCGGCGCCAGCCCCTGGGGGTGCAGGCTCAGCCGGAACACGTTGACAGGTGGCACCAGCAGTTCGGGACTGACGTGGGCAGACAGCAGGGCCAGCGCGGCGCGGTTGGTGGCCACCACGTTCCAGCAGCGGTCGAGGGCAATGGCGGGGCAGGGTTCGTGGCCCTTGAGCACCAGTTCCACCGCCTGGCGCGCCGCGGCCAGCGCAGGGTCGTCCAGCGCGCGTTCGCGGTACATGGGGGCGTAGCCGGCGGCCACCAGCAGGGCGTTGCGCTCACGCAGTGGAATGGCCAGGCGCTCGCACAGGCGCAGCACCATGTCGCGGCTGGGGTTGGTGCGGCCGGTTTCCATGAAGCTCACATGGCGCGTAGAGATGTCCGCCTCGTCGGCCAGCTCCAGCTGGCTCAGGTGCCGCTGCTGGCGCCAGGTGCGCAGGTGGTCGCCAAACGAGGTGGGCCCCGCCGGTGCCACGCGGTGCGGCAAAGGATGGCGCGGAGAGCGGTGAGAGGACGGTGCGGTGGAGGTCATGGCCGCCATCCTAGGCGCTAACCGCACACGGGCCATTACCTGGCAGGTCATCGACGCGGTGCGCCAGGGCGGGAACGATGGAGCCTTCTTTCTTCCTCAACCAAGGAGCTTTCCATGTTCAAGCTGATGTCCTCCCCCCGATTCCTGCGCGCCGTGGTCTGGTTCGATGCCTCCACGGGGGTTCTGCTCGGCGCCCTGCACCTGCTGCTGACAGCGCCCCTGGCCGAGTGGCTGGGCCTGCCGCCCGGGCTGCTGCAGGTGACGGGCGCCATGCTGCTGGGCTATGCCGCCCTGGCCATAGCGATTGCCCGGTCTGAGCCCATGCCGCGTGGCTGGCTGTGGGTGCTGATCGTGGGCAACTTGGCCTGGGCGTTGGCCAGCCTGTTGCTGCTGCTGGGCTCCACGCTCACGCCCACCTTGCTGGGCCAGGCCTATTTGCTGGTGCATGTGGTCTCGGTGGCCATGCTGGCCGAGCTGCAGTGGTTTGGCGTGCGCCGCCTGCCAACCTGGGCTGCGGCGTGATGGAGATCGGTTGTTTGCTCCTGAAAATATAGCTGCTTGCGCTTGTCCATCAAGCGCCAGGGGCATTTTTTTTGCCGATATCGGGCACGGGTGGCGTGGATCGGGCGACCCGACCACGCCGCACAGGGTTGGGGGCCGCGTTTGCATAGCCCCACGATTGCACCGCCATGCAGGACTGCCAGAATAGGCTTTGTTGCCTTTCACAGGAGTTTGCCATGGCCGTATCACGCAAGTTGTCGCCCAAGCCCGCCCGCCACGCGTTTGCCAACACCCTCAAGAGTTTCAAGACAGCGTCTGGCAAAGAAGGCCAGTTCTACTCGCTGCCCGCGCTGGCCAAGCAGTTCCCCCAGATCCAGCGCTTGCCCGTGTCGATCCGCATCGTGCTCGAATCGGTGCTGCGCAATTGCGATGGCCGCAAGGTGACCGCCGAGCATGTGCAACAGCTTGCGCACTGGGCGCCCAATGCCGCGCGTACGGACGAGATTCCGTTTGTCGTCTCCCGCGTGGTGCTGCAGGACTTCACCGGCGTGCCGCTCTTGGCCGACCTGGCCGCCATGCGCAGCGTGGCCGTGAAACTGGGCAAGAACCCCAAGAAGATCGAGCCGCTGGTGCCCGTGGACCTGGTGGTAGACCACTCCATCATGGTCGACCACTACGGCAAGAAGAATTCGCTCGACCTGAACATGAAGCTCGAATTCCAGCGCAACCGCGAGCGCTACGAATTCATGAAGTGGGGCATGCAGGCCTTCGACACGTTTGGCGTGGTGCCGCCGGGCTTTGGCATCGTGCACCAGGTCAACCTCGAATACCTGGCGCGCGGCGTGCACAAGCGCAAGGACGGTGTGTACTACCCCGACACCCTCGTGGGCACCGACAGCCACACCACCATGATCAACGGCATTGGCGTGGTGGGCTGGGGCGTGGGCGGCATCGAGGCCGAGGCCGCCATGCTGGGCCAGCCGGTGTACTTCCTCACGCCCGACGTCGTGGGCTTTGAGATGACGGGCCAGCTGCGCGAGGGCGTGACCGCCACCGACCTAGTGCTCACGGTGACCGAACTGCTGCGCCAGCACAAGGTGGTGGGCAAGTTCGTGGAGTTTTTTGGTGAAGGCACGCGCACCCTGGCGTTGCCCGATCGGGCCACCATCGGCAACATGGCGCCCGAATACGGCGCGACCATGGGGTTCTTCCCGGTGGACGAAAAGACCATCGACTATTTCAAGGGCACGGGCCGCACCAAGGCCGAGATCGAAGCGTTTGAGGCCTACTTCAAGGCCCAGGGCCTGTTCGGCGTGCCGCTGGCGGGCGAGGTGGACTATTCGCAGGTGGTGAAGCTCGACCTTGGCAGCGTCACCCCCAGCCTGGCTGGCCCCAAGCGCCCGCAAGACCGCATCGAACTGGGCAAGGTCTGCAGCCAGTTTGCCGACCTGTTCAGCAAGCCCAACGCACAAAATGGTTTCAACCGCCCGGCCGAGCTGCTGCACACGCGCCACCATGTCCGGGCCAGTGATGCTCCTGTCGATGTGGGCGCTCCGGCAGAGGTGCCAGCGCCATCGGGTGCACCGCGATTCATCGTGGAGATGGAGCAGAACAAGCCCACGCTGGCGGCCGCGCATGCCGAAGTCCCCGCGCAGCAAGCCAGCCGCACGGGTGACGTGACCGTGGGCAATGGCGACGTGCTGATTGCCGCCATCACCAGCTGTACCAACACCAGCAACCCCAGCGTGCTGCTGGCCGCAGGCCTCTTGGCCAAGAAGGCAGTGGAGGCGGGGCTCAAGGTCAAGCCGCACATCAAGACCTCGCTCGCCCCTGGCTCGCGCATCGTCACCGAATACCTCACGCAGACCGGCTTGCTCCCTTACCTGGAAAAGCTGGGCTTTGCGCTGGCGGGTTACGGCTGCACCACCTGTATCGGCAATGCGGGCGACCTCACGCCCGAGCTGAACGAGGCCATCACCAGCAACGACCTGGTGTGTGCCGCGGTGCTGTCGGGCAACCGCAACTTCGAGGCGCGCATCCATCCCAACCTCAAGGCCAACTTCCTGGCCAGTCCGCCGCTGGTGGTGGCCTATGCCATCGCCGGCACGGTGCTCAAGGACCTGATGACCGAGCCGGTGGGCAAGGGCAAGGGTGGCAAGGACATCTACCTGGGCGACATCTGGCCCAGCAGCGAAGAGGTGCACGCCCTGCTCAAGTTCGCCATGAACGGCAAGGCCTTCCGCGAGAACTACGCCAAGGTGGCTACCGACCCTGGCAAGCTGTGGGAAAAGATCAAGGGCGTGAGCGGCACCGCCTACACCTGGCCCGCCAGCACCTACATTGCAGAGCCTCCGTTTTTTGCACAGTTTGCTCTTGAAAAAGGAGCTGCTAACGCAGATACATCAAGCGCTGGAGGCCAAAATGATGCCAAACTTCCATCGGTGATCGGTGCCCGCATCATGGCGCTGTTTGGCGACTCCATCACCACTGACCACATCTCGCCCGCAGGCTCCATCAAGGAAAGCTCACCCGCTGGCCAGTGGCTGCGGCAGCATGGCGTTCAAAAGGCTGACTTCAACAGCTACGGCGCGCGCCGGGGCAACCACGACGTGATGGTGCGCGGCACCTTTGCCAACGTGCGCATCAAGAACCTCATGATCCCGCCCACCGCCGACGGCTCGCGCGAAGAGGGTGGGGTGACGGTGTTCCAGAACGAAGGCGCGCTGCAGGGCGAGAAGATGTTCATCTTCGATGCCGCCATGCAGTACATGGCGCAAAGGACGCCCACGGTGATCTTTGCGGGCGAGGAATACGGCACCGGCTCCAGCCGCGACTGGGCCGCCAAGGGCACGCAGCTGCTCGGCATCAAGGCCGTGGTGGCGCGCAGCTTTGAGCGCATCCACCGCTCCAACCTGGTGGGCATGGGGGTGCTGCCGCTGCAGTTCAAGGCGGGCGAATCTTGGGAGACGCTGGGCCTCACGGGCAACGAGGTGATTGATGTGGTGCCTGATCCGGCGCTCACGCCACAAAGCGACGCGCAATTGGTCATCCGCCGCGCGGACGGCTCGCGCCAGGAAGTCACCGTCACGCTGCGCATCGACACGCCCATCGAGGTGGACTACTACCAGGCCGGCGGCATCCTGCCGTTTGTGCTGCGCCAGTTGTTGCAGGGGTGATACTGCTATGTCGGCGGTGCAGGGCACCGGCATCGTCGGCAACGGGGCTTCGGCCCCGTTTTGCATGGAGCCCGATGGTGGGGGGAAACACGCACCCCCGCGCCTTACTCGTCGATACACTTGTGACGCTATGTAGAACCCGGTAGAAACACTCCAGACCATGCCGCTGTCGTCCTCACCCACCCGAACCCCGCCTGCGCGTTCACCGTGGGCGGATGCGCCCGCCTTCACGGTGGTGCTGGTGGTCGCAGCATTGACGCTGGTGATCGTGCCAGTGGCCCAGATGCTGGGGCCAGGGGCGGGCTCCCAGCACGGCCTGGAGCCGTTCATGGAACTGGTCGCTGTGCTGTTGGGGCTGCTGGTGGTGTCGGTGTCCCTGCATACACTGGACCCGTCCGAGCAGGCCCGGGCCAATGTGCTGGTGGCGGGCTTTGGCGTCGCGGCGGTGTGCAATTTTTTGCATGGCGTGCTGGCACATTCCACGCCCGTGCACATGCCATCGGGCACGGCCCACATCTCTCTGTGGCTGAGCAGCTGGGCGCGGGTGGTCGAAGTCATCACCCTGCTGCTCACAGCCGCGCGGCTGGCAATGCCCGGCCCGGCCAAGGTTTGGCTGGCCGCCTCTGGCGTGGTGGCGCTGCTGCTGGTGGGTTCGGCCATGGGGCCTCTGCCAGGCTGGTTTGCTGCTGCAGCGGGCGGAGCATTGCGGCAATACCTGGCCTTAGTGCTCGTGGTGGCGCTGGGCGTAGCCGCAGTGTGGCTCTACAGGAGTCCGGGCCGGCGCGAGCGAGTGTTTGCCTGGGCGGCCGTGGCCTTTCTGGGGGGCGAGCTGGTGGTGGGCCTGCTGGGTGGGCATTCGCCCATCGGAGGGCCGTTGTCGCACGGTCTGCGGGTTTTGGCGTATGCGTTGTTGTACCAGGCCGTTTTTGATGCGGGCATACGGGCGCCGTTCGCCCGAGTGCAGGAGGCGGAGCGACGCCTGCGCGAGAGCGAGGGGCGTCTGTCGCTGCTTGGGCGCAACCTGCCCCACAGCGTGTTGTTCCAGGTGGTGCGCGAGCTGGATGGCAGCTCGCACTTTGTGCACATGGGCGATGCGATCGAGCGACTCAATGGGGTGACGGTGCAAGAGGTCATGGCCGATTTCCGGGTGTTGTATCGCCAGGTGTTGCCCGAAGACATCGACCGCCTGCGACAGGCCGAGCGGCAGTCTTTTCTGACCATGACCAGCATGGAGGCCGTTTTTCGCGTGCGCCGCACCGATGGCCAGATACGCTGGATGCACCTGAGTTCATCGCCCCGTCTGCTCGACGACGGGCGTGTGCTGTGGGATGGTGTACAGACCGACATCACGGCCCACCGCCTGGCCGAGGAGGCTGCGCATGCCCACGAAGCGCTGATGGCCAACATGCTGCGCCAGGTGCCCGGCGGTGTGGCGCGCTTGGACCGGGATCTGCGCGTCTTGTATGTCAATGCGCAGCAGGCCAGCTGGCTCTACCGCAAGCCCGAGGAGCTGCAAGACCGCCTGCTGCAGGAAGTGATCCCGGCCGATGTTTTCGCCCGCATGCAGCCCCATTTCGCCAAGGCCTTTGCGGGCGAGACGGCCGTGTTCGAGAACCGCATGGACGGGCCTGACGGCCTGCAGGTTCGCCACACAACCATCGCGCCCGAGAGCGTTACCGAGCAAGGCGTGCCTGCCGTTGTGCTGTTTGCCTACGATCTGACCGGGCTCAA
>NZ_RBJA01000002.1:0-137314 GCF_003634645.1 Acidovorax sp. 94
CCAGCAAGAGGGGCGATATCCCAAGCTTTTCCGCAACAGACTCATGCGAAATGCCCAGATAGTTGGCGATCAGCACGAAGGGCAGCACTGCCATGAAGACGACGAACATCACGTCGATCCGCTTGAGAACCCCCCATTTGGACCGGCGGATGCCAACCGCCACTTCAACCGAGGCAGCAAACTCCTCTCGGGCCTTGCGCTGTGTCAGCTCTATCGCAGTGGTCATCACGAGGAGCAGCCCGGCCAGTAAGGCAGTGAGCCACTTGAACTCGATCACCTTGGCAGGCATTGGGACGACCTCGAACACGACGATCAACAGCGCGATCGCCGCCATGCCGGTGAATACTTGAGTACGTTGGAGATTCATGATTTTCCTTTCAGTGGTGGAAGTACAAGGTTTCAACAATCAGTCTGCAGCGAGCAACTCGCTGATGCGCCGGATCCGACGGGCGATCAGGAGGCTGACTAGGAGCCACGCGCCCAGGGCGGCAGTTGCCGTCGCTGTCATTGTTGCCAGGGCCCAGGCTGCCATACGAGCAATTGCCACGCGCCCTTCCCGCTCGATTGCATAGGTTTTGGCGCCGTCCGATTGGGCCGCACCATAAGCACTCTTCTCTAGGGCATACAGCACATCAGCCCTCGGCTGGAACGTTTTCTGCCCAGCGAGCTTCGCCAGTACCGCTTTTGCCTGCGACTGACGCGGTTGCTCGCCCTTCCGAGGGCCCATCTGGGCAAGTACGAATTCACCCTCCAGCTGCACGGCTCGGTCCAGATCTGCAACGATGGAGCGAAGAACTACGGCATCGTGCCGTTCAACGGCTTCTTGCGCGATGACGGCCAGCGAACGGCCTTTGGAATCCCCTCCCATAGAGTCGAGCATCGACGGCATGAGTGCCAGCGTACATGCTGTCGATATGCCAACGATAGGGGCCATGATCGACTGTTTGGTTACCCCCACCGCGAGGCCTGTTAGCAGCATTGCTACTGCGAGCGCCTTCACCATATACCCGCTGGTAAAGCCATGCAGCTGCGCGAAGACCGCTTCTAGTTCGGGACTGAGCCCTGTACCACCGCTCCCAGCCTTTCCGAGGGCATTTCCAAGGGACTCGGGGACCTGAATCTCGGATATCGCCGACTGGGGACCGACCTGGCCAACGAGCACCGCGGCGCACACGGTGACCACCAGCATCGCGAGCACTATCCAGGTCGCCCGCGTCTGGCCCAGTGCCCATCGTTCGCGGCGGCTCGCAAGCTCCGATACGGCGAGCTTGGCATCAACGGAAGCACTCGATCTCATGCCGCCTCCTGGTAAGAAACTGTCCCCGCCGCCGGCGTACGCGACAACTTGGCTTGCAAGTCGCTTCGCATGCTCTCTATCTGTGCCTCGGCCTGCCGGAAGCTCTGGATCCCTTCGTGGTGAATGCGGATGACGTCTTCGACCGACTTGATCAACGTGGTCTGAACCTCGCGCAGCGTGTCCACGTCGATGACCAAGCGTTGATTTGCTTTTGCTGTCTCCACGGAGTTCCGGTGCAGCAGAGCTGCATTGCGCTTGAGCAGGTCATTTGTGGTGTTGTCGATGGTGTCCGCGAGTTCCACCGCATTGCGCTGCTCATTGAGCGTCAGCTTCAGCATGAACTGGCGCTTCCAAGCCGGTACAGTGATCTCCCGGACCGTGTGGAACTTGTCCGCAAGCATCTGGTTGTTCGACTGAATCAGCCGAATCATCGGCAGGCTCTGCAGCGCGGAGTGCTGCAGCACCATCAGGTCGTTGATCCGCTTCTCCAGATTGGTGGCCACCGTTTCGAGGTCCGCGATCTCGTGCGCAGCCTGGATATCCCCCTGGCCACCTTCTCGCAACTGGACGAGTTGCGCCCGGATCTCGGCAAGCCGCATCTTCCCCGCTGCGACATGGATTCCGAGGAGGCGGTGCTCTTCCCGGACCCCAACGTGCATATCCTCCAGCCCCGCGTTCCGCTCGCGAATTCCGGATTGGGTAGCTTCAACTTCCCGTACAAGGCTATCGATCTGCTGGCGGGTGCTGTCGAATTCCCCCATGATTCGGCCAGAGCGCAGGCGAATTCGGTCAACCAAGGGACCCACGATAGGCAGGCGAGAGCGCTTGTCCGAGAGCACCCCGAGGTTCATCCGCTTGGCGACATGCACCACAGCGGAGAGCTTCTCGCCGGCCACGTCGAGGTCACGGTTGCGCACCTGATCCAGCAGGCTGTCCGCATAGCGAGAAGTATGCTCGCCGACGTCCCGACCGAACTCTGAGACGGTGAGCGGGTTTTCTGGCTGGATGCGCATCGCAACCTGGGAGATCTCGGCCTGGTCGGCGGCCGTGAGACCGAGCTTGCGCAGCTCGCCTTCGTCGAGTGTCACGAGGGAGTTTCCTGGGCGGGTAGCAATGGAACTTTTCATGTTGATCTCCTGGGGTATTACTTGACGCCTTCAAGGCTCTTCGAGAGGCTTCGGATGAGCGCCGTGTGAGCCTTCGCGGCCTCGCCAACCATGGCCGGATCCATGTGCTTCGAGGTGATCAGGGCCAGCGTGTGCTGACGCCAAACGGGCACGAGCACGCTCTTGGTTTCAGCGAATCGATCCAGCATGTCCACCGCCTGAGCCCGCGTGAGCTTCATCTGCATGAACGACATGGCGTGGGAAGCGCGCAAGGTAGCGAGGTTCGCCAGCTTTCTGGCAAATCGCTCGCGCGGCTTGTCGAACTCCAGCTGTCCAGCAGCTGCCATCCCCGCCTGGGGGTTCTCGTCCAGGTACTCCTGGCCGGCGCGGATGAGATCGTCAAGGCGTGCTGTCTCTACTTCGTGGGTCGACAGGGTCTGGTCCACCATCCGCAAGGTGTCCCGCACCGATTGCTCAATGCCAGCTGCCGCCTGGATAAGCTCATCGAGAGACTTTCTCGCCACGTCGTACCGGACGCGACGCTCCACATGTCGGCCCAGCAGCTTGTCGAGCCAGTTAGGCGCCTTGGCAATTTGCTTGGGATCAGCGTCGGAGAGCTTGTTCACGATCGCCTCGATCGCCTCCGCCAGCCGCGAGACTGCACCCCGCTCCATCAAGTCGGAGAGCGCCTGCAGAGCCTCCTTGCCCGATGCGCCGTCTCCGTACTCCGCGACCCTGGATGAGTCCGCGAACAGTGCCGGCAGAACATCCCGCTTTAGTTCCTCTACTGACTTCATTCCCGTACTCCTTTTCTCAGATCACGCCGATAGGCCCACGGAGCCACAACATTTCGGTCCTCCCACAGGCCCCGGGCACTTGCCCGTGCGGAGGCCTCCGCTGCCTCATAGGCATTCCGGTCTGCGCTTGACTGCTCCCGTGCGTAGGCCTTGTAGTGCCAGGCCCAGCCAAGGGATACCAGCGACAAGTTGATGTCCCTGCCGCCGCTGAACACCGTGCAGATCTCGCGACTTCGTTGCCCTTCGGGCCTTCGCTCCTGCTTGCTGCAACGCAGCGAGACACGTCGGCCGTGCACCATCGCCGCGAGCTCCTGCTTGGCTCGTTGACCGAACGCCTGCGATCGTTCGGGCGCGTCAATTGCCGCGAGACGCACGCGGTACACCACGGTGCCGGTCGAAACATCCAACGTGTCCCCGTCCACCACGCCCACGACCGTTCCTTCCACGTCGCCAATCGGATTGGCGAATGCTTGGGCGCCAAAGCACACCAGCAGCGCAGACAGAATCAAATTGACCATGAATCAGCCCCCTCTAGAAGCGCGTAGTGGCGCGAAGGGCGTCCAACTCAGCATCCGTCGTCGGGCGCTTCGCCTCAGGCACCTCGCGCTGCGCGTCTGGTGGCTGCGGGACGCGTTGAGCATCGGCAGGCATCGGCGATGCCACTTGGGTGGAGGGGCGTACAGCGCGGGGTGCCCGTTGAGGCGCTAGGCCGCGCAGAAAGTCGTCCACATTCACCAGGCCCGCAGCGATCGCCTGGGCGGTAGCGAATCGCACGAACGCGCCGCCCGCACGGAACGGCAGCTTCGACAGGGCTTGATGCACCGCCTGGTCCCGGTACGGGTCCGCCCGGAAGGAAACGCGTATGGACTCCATGGGTTCGCTGTCTCTGATCCAGTTCGCCATGTTCACCCCGCCGTGGCCAGATTCATACCTTCGAGGTACTGCTTGGCCTTGCCATAGCGGTAGTAGCCCTCGCTGATGATGAAGCGCGACCCATGAAGGGCTGCACAGTCCTCCTGGTGATCGTCGCTCACAAGACGCGTGTGACGCCACACAGCTTTCATGCGTGTGGCAAGTGCCGAGGCAGAGCCACCCGCGACCAGCACCCCAGAAAGCAGCTCAACACGATCACCGAGCAGGCGTGACGCCTGGTCAAAGATGTTGGAGAACAATTGAGCGAAGGCATCGTCGATCTCCATGGAGACGTCCACCTCTTCTCCCATGTGGCGGAGCTTCCCAACGGGCAAGATGCGCTCGATGTCGATAAGCGTGCGCTTAATGCCCCGGGCTTCGAGCGCGCGCATCACGGTTTCCGCCACCACCCGCACGCCCTCGTATCGGCCGGAGCAGGACTCGATGTAGCGACCGTTCTCATACAGTACGAAATCCGTGGTGAAGTAGCCCACGTCTACTACCGCCCAAGACTCGTTCGTCGGGCTGACACCTGGGCGCAGCCCGCCCTGCCGTGTGTAGATGTGCGCAAAGTAGGCAGCGTCCGGCTGCTGCATGACCAGCACCCGCGCATCCTGACCAAGGATCGAGGTCATCCGCTTCCCGACAGCGTCACGATGAGGGACATACGATCCCACCGGCAGTCCGACGATCCAGAACTGCTGGCCCTTGACCCCGGCCGCTTCGATGCGCCGCTTGGCAAGTTCAACAAGGGCGGCGAACTCGTCAGTTTCCACCCAACGATCGTTCAGGCCCGACGCGGTGGCCGCTTTCCCCTGATGCCGCGCCGTGTCACCCACAAACCAATCCCGCCCGCCAACTTCAACCGTTTCCGCCTTCGCCCTCTCTGCCTCTGCGGGACTCGAGATTGCTTGGGCCAGGCAGGCGATGGAAGGGAACAACATGCGACGCACACCAACGGGGGCGTCGAATGTCAGTTTGCAAGCAGAGTGGCCAAGGTCAAATCCAATCACGGGACAGGTCATGAGATAGCTTTCCAGTAGTGATAACAAATGTTGCGTATCAAATTATAAATGTTTTTTGCTACTTGGCAACATTGTTACGCTCTTTTGACGCCAAATCTGCGCCCGGCTGGCAGTCAGCACCAAGCAAGGCAACGGCGGTGGCCCCATCTTGGCGCCCAGCACCGGCAATGGCCCTTCTCCGCGCCCACATTGGCGCCAATCCTGCGCTTCAGGCGAAAAAAAGGCCCGTCGAACGGGCCAAAGGGGGGAGGAGAAGGCTATTGCTACTTCGTAGAGGCGATGTTCTTCTTCAACTCCTCGGCAGTAACAAATCCGGGAAGGCGCCGGCCGTCTGCCAGAAAGATAGTGGGAGTGCCTTGAATTCCCAAGGTATTGCCGAGCTCCAGGTTCTTATCGACCACCGAAGAGTCACAGGAAGAATTCGAATCAGGAATCGGCCCCCCACTCATAATGTCGGACCAGGCCTTGGCTCGATTCGGGGCGCACCAAATTCCGCGCGCCTTGGAAACCGAGTCGGCGCCAAGCACAGGCATCAAGAAGGTATAGACGGTTACGTTATCTACTTTCTTGAGCTCCGAATGCAACCGTTTGCAGAACCCACAATTGGGGTCTTCAAAAACAGCAATCTTGGCCTGCCCGTTCCCCTTCACCGTCTTAATCGCGCGCTCCAGCGGCAGCGATTTGAAATCAACCTTGTTCAATTCCGAGCGGCGCTCGTCCGTGAGATTCTTTTGAGTACTCGGGTCGATAAGATTACCAAGCATCACATAGTCCACAGCTGGATTTGTGTAAACAATGTTCCCACCCCCAAGGTGCACTTCAAACAGGTCCGGAAAGGGCGTGGCCTGGACAGATATCCCCGGAGACTTGGTAATCTCCTTCATCTTGGCAAGGATGGCATCCTCTTTCGGGCCAGCAAAAACCGACATGGAAGCCGCAATAGCAAGCAGCGCAAATACTCGTTTCATTCGATTACCTCGGGTTGGAAAAATGGATTGTGTGCGTATTTCACTTGGAAGCAGGAACTTCTTCCTTCGAAGCCTCGTGCTTGAGACTATTCAAGAGTTCTCGAGCCTCCTCTATTTCTGGGATCTTTTTGTTGCCAGATGAGGGGCGCTCGGGTTCAGCCGTCAAACCGTCTTTCGCAGTATTCGAGGGTTTCTGCGCGCTGCACTTCAGTTCCTCAGTTGACTTTCTGAGTACAACTTTTGCAAAAATTCCATTCAAGCCGTTTCGCACGACATTCAAGGAGTCGCCTATCCCGACTGCAGTCCCCTTTGATACGAACGGTTCAGCGATAAATACCGTAGCGTGCACGACAGCGGCCGGAAGCCAGTCGAATCGAGAAAGGCGCTCACAGGGATCATTCGTGAGCAACATCGCCCCGACCCAAACGATCAAAGCACCACTGACGATGGCTCCGCACACTTCCTTGATGAGCTTGGGCACAGCAACATTCCTTTTTTGATACGGGTGCATTGTAGCAGCACCAAATAAGCTTTGTTACCAACCTACGCCCCGCGACCTGGCCGCACTCGGTGCCGACTGAGCTACCCGCGTCCTGGCGCGCTTACATAACTTATTAGGGGTCGCCACATGCTCCCGCTAGCCTCGGTCGAGGCACCCCGCGCCAAGTCTCGCATGCTTGCAAGCCCTTAGCCAATCGCGAGTAGTGGCCGCAAGGCATCGGAATCACGGGCCCGATTTCGCCGGAGCCGCACGTGCTCCAACGGCGTGGCGCGTGTCAATTCGCATGCACGATTTCTGCACGGTGCGGATGTTCTAGAATTGTTACGTCCTCGCAACGGGGCAGCTGTGCCGCTGGAGCGCGGCCCAGCCCGGATATCAAAAGTTTGAGAGCATTCAATGGTTTTCAGTTCTCCCAATGGCCGATTCCGCCTTCCTGATCCTGGCGCTTCTCCTGGCAGTCGCCGCGACTCGCTGTGGGCCGAGCTCAAAAACACAGAACTTGGCGTGGGAATCGCTGGGCTCTTTGATCGACTTCACAAAATCGATGAGCTAATCGACTATTCGGCGCTTCTCCTGAGGATTGGCCAGCCTCCCATGCACGGGAAGCTCGATATTCGCTGGTATCGGAAGCACGATGGTCGCCCCAATACTCCAGCCTTAGTGCGCTGGTTCTCAACTGGCACAGGTCGCAGCTACACGCGGACTGTCACTCGATTTCATCCGGACATGGTGGGTGCCGGACTAGCAGATTTTCCCAACCGGCAACTCGTGACGGATGTGATTCTCAACTTCAAGTCTCTTACAGCCGAGCGAGAATCGATAATCGAGTGCCTCAATAGAATCAGCCGAGTATCAAAACTGTCCAGTTCTAAGAACGAAGGCCGCGCCGATGACACCTCCGCTGATCTTCTGGTGATCCACGAGGCTATCGTACAGAACCTGCAGGTTGCGGGATACGACGTGGACCGTCGATTTCATCCCAAGGTCGTTTGGCGGTTCGAAGATCTCGATACTCCCCTCCCCTCCTCCGCGTGAGTTCTCATAGTTCACGTGCCCCGGTGTATCCGCACCACCACCCTCAGTGGTGCGTCTCTACTCGAAGTGTTGCGCCTGGTTCGAATGGCGCCATTTCTCGCACATCGCCTTCCCTCGACTGTCGCGAATCTCCCGCTTCTCGCTTCTCCCTCCCCACAGCGATTCCATCGCTGTAATGCTCTCGATTTCTCGCCTTCTCTCTCCCCCTCGCTCTGCCTCTCGCTCTCGTTTCTACTCTTCGCATTTCTCCACTCTTCTTCCCCCCTTGCTCCATTCTTGTCCAACTCATTGGACAAAACTTCGCAGTAATGCTCTCTTGTAGTGCTTTGCGATTGTCTTTTTTTCCCTGCGGGAGCTCCCCTTTCCTTTCCGGGGTAACCTGTTGCACTACGATCTGAATTGCACTGGGTTCATGTGATCCGCCAAGCCGGAGAATCGCGGCATCACTCCTTCGTCGACTCTGCCCGGCACAGCCGGGCACACTCGACCGGGTAACCCGTTACGCATCCTGCGGCCTAGGCAACCCAAACCTCGCTCGACAATGGGAGGTGGCGCGACTGATGGAGGTCGTACCGCGCCCGGCGCTGCCGGGCGCCACTTTGGGTAACCCGTTACCCGCTCGCCCCCGGGCTCAGTTTCCATCGACCCGGCCTCCCGCCCGGCCGGTAGGCCGGGCTCACGTTTCCGGTGCAACCCGTTATCCAAACCCGAACTGCGAGCCACGGTCCAGCGGGTTCCAGCCCGCCCGGCGAAGCCGGGCGGTCGCTTCGGTAACCCGTTGCCACGATCTCTCGAGTTCCGGTAGCCCAGCTTCGCTGGGCCAGACCTTCCCGGCACAGCCGGGCTGATCGCTGGCGCAACCACTTGCGCGGCTTCAGAAATGCTCGCGTTTTGTTTTTTGTTACCTCGATGGTAAATTGTTGCTCGCAATCACTCCCGAACCCCAGCCATGAGCAACACATCCCTGGTGCCCGACGCCCGCGGCATCGTCGTGGTCCGCGTGCGACGTCATGATTCCTTCCGCACCTCCATCAGCCTGGACGAGACCATCGTCCGCCTCGCCCTCTGCATCTGGAAGACCCATGCGGCGTTCAACGAGTGGCTCTACCTCGCGGTTCGTCGCGTCGATGCCGAGCTCCAGGACAGCTACAACGCCGGGCGCCCACCGGCCCGCGAGAGCGGGTTCTCCAGGCGGGTGAGAGAGCTCATCGTAGCTGAGGCCATTGCGCGACTCGAGGGCCCAGCACCACCCGCGACGACACCGGCGCCAGCGGCACACGCGAAGCAGCTGCAGCTCCCGGGCCTTGTTATCTCCGACACCGCAACAAATGAGGATGTACTCGCCGCTCGCGAGACTTCTCAACCCACTCCCACCTCATAGGAATTCACCATGTATTCTGCAACTATCCTCCTCGGCTACCTCGGCGCGGACCCTGAATCACGCACCACGCGTGAAGGCAAAACTGTCGTGAACTTCCGGATGGCTACATCCGAGTTCATTCAAGGCGAAGAGAAAACCTTCTGGCACAACGTCGTTGTCCTCGGGCGCGACGCCGAAACTGCTGCAAAGCACCTGAAGAAGGGCGCGCCCGTCTTCATTCTTGGATCGCCTCGTGTTCGTTCCTACGAGAAGGACGGCCAGACCGTGTACGTGCACGAGATCGTCTCGAACGTCATGAAGCTGCTCCCGAGCAGCAAGCCCTCCGGCAATTCCGCCCCTGCACAACCTGCAGGGAAGGGTTCGGGTTCGAACAGCAGCTCGGCACCTCCTGCCGACGACAGCCACGACGACGGTCCCTGGTAAGGATCCCAGGTTCTGACTTTCGAGTCGGCACCTCCAGCAAAGGCCACGACCTCACGGTTGTGGCCTTTTTTTCTTCACGCACGAGATTTCCACATGCCCTCTACGATCATTCCCCGACTCCACACTTTGAACGTCTTCGACCTCCACGCAGTGACCCTGGAGCTCATCTCCAAAGGGCACGGCAGCCTGCCCGTCTGCACCACAGACGGCCGCGCTCGCTATCCGTTCCAAGTCTTCCCCTCTGCCGGCGAGCCCGCCGGACCAGACGCGCTGCTGATCTACCCACGGCCAGATGCTCATTTCTCGCCCGTGTGCTGGCCTGAGCCAGATGCACCGGCGTGCAAAACGACCGAGTGGAACACCCTCGCGGACGAACTGAAGACGCACGCGGCGCCCTTCCAGCCGCCCGCGACTCCCGGCGACGAACTGTCGGCTGCCCAGCTCCAGGCGCTGGAGCGCTTCGCCGCCAAGCACGGTCAGGAATGGAAAGCAGCGCTGTCGGCCGCCTGGGCTTCTGGCCAGGACGAATCGATGCCAGACGGTTCCCTTCTGCGTCAGATCCGAAACCAGCTGGGCCCTGAATGGCTTGAGGGCTTCCAAGGGCTTCTCTAGCGATCACGACCAGCTTTCACGTTGCGCCAACGATCCCCAGACGGGCGCGATTCCCAAAAGGCCACAGCCATTCGGTTGTGGCCTTTTTTCCATCCCATTCCCGAAGTTATGTCCTCCTCCAAAAAACCTCACAAACTCGTTTCAGGGCCCCGCTCTCACGCAAAAGACATGGGCGACCTCCTGCGCGCCAATGCCCGGACGCACCGACTGGACACAGTCTTCTCCGACTTCTGCGAAGTCTCTGCACTCTCTTTCAGCAACGCCGTGGATCCCATCCACCGAGATGCCCGCGAGAAACGGTACCTTGAGATCGTTGCAAAATACCAACCAGAGGAAATCACGCGGTTTTGTCAGGCGCTTGCGGTGCTCGTCGAGTGGCTGAGTCTCGGGATGTGCGATGCACTCGGAGACCTGTTCATGTCGCTCGAGCTTGGCGAACGCGGCAAGGGCCAGTTCTTCACCCCCTACCCCGTCTCAAGCCTCATGGCCCGCATGACAGCAGGCGATGTGAAGGAACAGCTCAAGCAGCAGGATCACATCGCCCTCAATGAGCCCGCTTGCGGAGCCGGGGGCATGGTCATCGCCTATGCCGAGGCCATGCTCGATCAGGACGTGAACTACCAGCACTACTTGCACGCCACGCTGCAGGATATCGACTCGACCGCCGTCCACATGGCCTACGTCCAGCTCTCTCTCCTCCATGTGCCCGCCATCGTCATTCACGGCAACTCGCTGGCGATGACAGAGTGGGCGCACTGGGTCACGCCGGCCCACGTTTTGGGAGGATGGGACAAGCGTCTTTACTTTCCAAGAGCAGTCCGCGCAATGCGTGAGGTCCTCAGCATGCCCGCTACCGAAGACCTCGTGTCTTCGCCACAGGAGGTGTCGGTGCCTCCCACACCCACGCCCATCGCAGAGTCGGCCACGCAATACGTGGTCAACCAGCGCCGTGAGCAGCTTGCGCTGTTCTAGGTCATCCTCTCACAGCGGCCCCTTCATCGGGGCCGCTTTTTCATTTCTGCTGTGCCGGCCTCGCCTCAGGGCGACACGACTTCGAACAGCTGGCCGCATCCTTCACAGCGGATCTTGAGCCCGGGCTTTCCCCACACGTTGGTCCGGCATGCGCATTGGTACTTATCGCGAAGGCTCTTGTTGGGTCGCAGTGCCTCTTGCGGCCTATCCTGCCCCGCATGCTCGAGGGATTCTCCCAACGCCACGGCCGCCTGCACCCCGGCAACGGCGAGCAGCGCCACCGGCAAGTCCATCGACAGGCCATAGCTCTGCTGGCTGGTCAGTACGACGCGCGCGGAAGGGAACCTGTCGTGCCACGAGATCTGAAAGTCCCGGGTCAGCAGCTTCTCGCATGCGGTCACGAATGGGCCACCCGCAATGGGATAGTCGGCCATACAGTCTCCGACCACTTTTCCTCCTGGCTGGCCGGTGTCTGAGGGCATAAGGCCGATCGATTTCATCTTTTGCCCCCACTCCATGTTGTGGTACCGGGCGCGCCCTGGATTTCCCTGGTGGTGCTGCCACAGGTGCACCATCTCGTGGCACAGCGTCTGGAGGATCTCGACCAGAGGCAGCGTCGCAAAGTAAGTGGGGTTCATCGCGATCTCGTCCGTGCGCGTTCCATCCGCCCGTTGAAACCGCTCCGCCGAGAAGTACCCGTAGCTTCGCTTTTCTCGCTGCAGCGTAATGAGGCACGCCGGCAGCTCGCCCGCGAAGAGCTCTGCGTTGAAGAAGTCGTAGGCCGCCTGCAGCTCTGAATAGGTCTCCGAGGTTGGGCTTTCAGACTCTCGCGTGGACGGGCGATATGAGGGCATGGTTTGGAACAGCTTGGCGCTCATGTGCAAAGGCGCACGTAACAATTGTATTGTGCAATACAGGCCATCGCAACAAATCTCAGAGCTCTACTGGCGTTATCTGGTGGCAACGCTCAATCCATGGTGAAGGACCGCGCCGCGGTCTCAAACAACGCGTTCCACGCACCTTCCCCTGGAGAAAATCATGAAAGTCACCTTCATCCTCAAAAACCTCGCGGACCAGTTCTACGAAGGCAACGGCGGATCCATCCCTGGGCTACTGCAGCTGTCCGACGAAGACAAGTTCAAGAAGCTCAATAAGATGAGCCTGCTTCCCGAGTGTTCGCACAACTGCACCATGCAAGTCGAACGAGGCGCCTTCCGCGATCAGGTCGAGCTCAACCAGCTGCTTCGCCGTTCCTGCACATTCACGTGCAAGATCGATCCGCGCCGCGGCTACAAGCTGGCCACATTCGAGATCACTGAGCTTCGCCTACCAGCGCAGCATGGCAGCGGTCCATCCAGCGCCGGGCGAACCGCGAGCTACAAGCCCTTTGCAGAGCCTTCGCTCGACCTGGCCGAGGTTGCCTTGGGATTCTTCCAACCCCGCATCCTTGCTTGAGCACATCCCCAAAACCCAGCGTCACCTCATCGGTGACCTGGGTTTTTTTCTTTGTGCATCGGCCGCTGACCCAAGCGTCCTCCCTTCAAGTCCGAAGGTCATGAGATCCCCCCAGCGCCTGGTCGGGCGGTCGTTATCCTGCGGCGCCGATCAAAAGACCAGGTAGCTGCATCCCGCAGCTGGTTTTTTGAAAGGTTACCCATGGAAAACACGATAGAAGTCCCAGCGGCGCCCGAGGGCGAACTGATGAAGGTGAAGTGGGCGGACATTGTCCTCGGGGACAATCCGCGCAAGCATTTCGATCCGGACCGACAACGGTCGCTCGAAGCGTCGATTCGTGCTCAAGGCCTTCACACCCCTGTGCTCCTGCGAAAGCTTGCGGATGGCCGCTACGAGCTCGTCGCTGGTGGACGCCGCCATCGAGCCTTCGGGGCCGTGTACGGCCCTGAGGGCCTCATGCCAGCGCTGGTACGCAAAGGCGACCAAGCCTTCGCGAACGCCGCAGCGCTGACCGAGAACATTGAGCGCGAGCCAATGACTCCGGTCGAGGAGGCGGAAGGCGCAGCGAAGACACTTGCAGATTGCAAGGGTGACCGCCCCGAGGCAGCAAAGCGGATGGGCTGGTCACTGCCCACACTTGAGAAGCGGCTCGCGCTCATGAACGCCTCGGAGAAGGTACGTGACGCTCTGCAGCACAAAGTCCTGAACCTCGGCCATGCCGAGTTGCTGGCGGCCTGCCGCAAGGAGACCCAGGATTCCGCGCTGGATCACCTTCTCAAGCAGGAGAAGATGTGGACGGTGGTGGAGTTGCGGTCCTATCTGGAGTCTGCTTCGCTGCTCCTGGATAAGGCCATCTTCGACAAGTCGGACTGCGGCCCGTGCCATCACAACAGCTCTCGCCAGTCTGCGCTTTTCGGCGTGGCCATCTCCGATGGCAGGTGCACCAACAAGCAGTGCTACGACAAGAAGACGGATGAGCAGCTGCAGGCCACGGCCGACAGCCTCAAGGAAGAGTTTCAGGTGGTGCGGATTGTGCGCCCGGGTGAGAACCTGACTGTCATTCCGCTGCACGCGGATGGCCTGAAGGGTGTGGGCGCGGAGCAGGCCTTGGCCTGCAGGACCTGCGAGCATTTTGGTGCGGCGGTTTCTGCCGCCCCGGACAAGCTCGGCAAGGTGTTCAAGAACCTGTGCATGAACGTACCATGCAATTCTCAACACGTCGATGCCCGAAAAAAGGAAAGGGAGGCGGCTGAGGCAGAGAAAGCGGCGGCCAGCGGGCCCGCGAAGGCTCAGGGAACAGGCACGAAGGCGGGGATCAGCAAGCCGGGCGGCGCTCCAGCTAGCAAGGCCTCTGCAGCGGCTTCTACCAAGAAGCAGGCTGAAGCCAGTGCGGAGCCGAGCCGGGCCGTGCAGGACTATCGGGAGAAGATCTGGCGGACTGTGTTTCGCAAGGCCGTGCCGAAGCTACCGACGTCGCAGAATCGGCAGGTACTGCTGGCGATCTGCATCACCCAGCCATCCTCACTGGATTCGCACTCGCTGCTGGACGCAATCAAGGAGGCTGCAGGCGAGGATGGGATGACCATCGCGGGCTCTGCCAAGCTGATGAAGCTACCCGAGGCCTACAAGCTCTTCACGGAGATCGAACCTGGGCACCTGCGCATTGCTGTGGACCTGATTGCCGCCCATGTCTCAACCAGCATGTCCGTGGACAACATCCGCGGGCTCTTGAAGGCCATCGAGACTGATCTAACTCAGTACTGGAAGCTCAACGGCGAATTCCTCACTCTTCTGACGAAGAACGAGGTTGACGCCGTGGCCATCGAGCTGGGCTTGAAGGAGAAGCTCGGCGATGGCTATGTGAAAGCACGCAATGGTTCCAAGAAGGAGTTCGTCGATGCCGTTCTAGGCATCAAGGATTTCGAGTACCGGGGCCTGGTTCCCAAGATGATGCGCTTTTAGGCGCCGGCGCACGACGCCCTATTCCCCTACCCCCGGTTGGCATTGCCACCGGGGGTTTTTCTTGTCCATGCGCGCCTAGGTACATTGCTGCGATGGCGTCGCTTGAAGACCTAATCTCCTGCGCCAAGATCACTCGCAAGGCCTTTGAGCCGGGCTTGGCCCGGGATGGCACAGACTGCGCAACAAGTGCCGGGAGCTGCCTCCACGCGGCGGTGCTTCTGGTCGAGATATTGCATCGGTTCGCCTTGGCAAAGGCATGCGTTCGAGGCGGCAACGGTGCTCTTGGACTGGGCGCAATGGACGTCCAAGGCCGCTGGCAAGGACATTACTGGGTAGAGGCCGTGTTGGATGGACAGCGTCAGTTTGTTGTAGACATCACGGCCGACCAATTCGGCTACCCGCCTGTGCGCGTGCTAGCAGCTGCAGAGGCGCTTGGATACCGACCTGGCGATGAGAGTGAGGTGAGCCTGGCTGCGACCAGACTTAAGCCCGATCTGGGCCTCTCTTGACGTCCTTGCTCGGCGCGCCAAGCCCAGACTCACAACTAGTAGTTTGGAACAATGGCAATCATTGTTTTTCCCGCATGCTGGACTGTGACAGCGTGAGTCACGATGGGATTGGCCACGCCCACCGTGCGACTCGCCCGCTCGGCAAACTTGCGCACAGTCCTCGAAAGCTTACGCATGTCGACGGCACCGGGTTTAGTGGCCCCCGCGTATGTCGCAATGGTGGCTGGGTCCAGTAGCCACCGCAAGCGATCAAATGTCCCTGCGTTTTCTAGCAATCGATCGACCGCTGGTTCCATTGCGCGCAGCAACTGTCGCATGTCCGAAACCCTTGTTGACAGCGTCGCATGGACGCCGGCCGGGGTGAGAGGTCTGCCCAGCCTCCATGCAGGCTCCTGGTGCGACACTCGATTCCGCAAGCCCTTGATGTCCACGAGCAGTGCATGGGCTCGTGATCGAGTCATCGTCGGGTCCCCTCCAAAGACCTGGGCCGTACAACTCGGCCACAGTGCCAACGGACTCGCGGCAGCCTCGAAAGATGGGCCCAACAGATGCAACCAGAAACCAAACATGGCATGCGCGACGATCTGATCCGGCGCCTGTTGAACGTTGGCCTTCGCGAGCCGGGAAGTGATTTCTTCGAAACTGCTCTCCGCCTGTGAGCGCCAGTGCCGAAGCGTGACCTTCCGGCCGTTCGTCGTCCTGGACTTTTTGTGATGCGGGGCGACGCCCTTCCTGTAGAAGTCGGCAGCGAGGGCGGGGTTGCGGGCTACCTTGCGCTTCCACTCCTCATCGCCTGAGCTCTTGAGGACGTCAGAGTACCAATCTGGCTTCCCGACCATGGCGCTGGCAGCCCTATGCACACTGTTCCTAAGCACTACCTCCACCATGCTTAGAACGGGCGAGAATGCGGTGTTGAGTTCGAGTCCCCAGAGATAGGCTCCAACGACAGCGCGTGGCGTGGCTCCGACGACGAGGGATTGGTAAGATCCGAGGCGAGCAGCTGAGAGAGCGCTTTCCACAGACGAAACGTTGACGCTTGAACAGAATGGCATCGCAGTGTTATACTTCGATTCGAGAAGCGCCCTTGTGGCGCAACGTCCGGTTAGAGGTGCGAACGGTCTGCTAGTAGCGTCGCTAACCACCTATTCGAAGGGCTGCCCATCCGGCAGCCCTTTTTCTTTGTCGCGTCTCAACTATGCGGTCCCGTCGGCTGGGTCTTTGGACCCGGACAGTAGATACCGGGAGGATGCAAGCACCTGGCACATCTGTCCCACCACCAGATCATCGTTCGCAGCAGCAAGAGCGTCCAAGGTGGGAAGTGCCTCCCTACACACCCGCTCGGGCGAGCGGAACTCGCCCGCAGCAAACAGTCGAATGACCGACTTCTCCGAAGAGCCCGCCCACTTGCGCAGCTGCCGGTTGGGCTCAATACTCGAACGAAGTTCACGCGCCCCGGTCTCGAAAATAAGCAGCACCACAAAAGCGCCGCGGTCAATTTGGTTTCCTTTCAGGCGCAGCGCCCGAAAATCCTCCATCGATCCGTCGAATGTCCACATGGTTTCTCCCTTAACTTGAATGCCGAAGGCACCGATTCTCGACGAGCGGATGCTTCAAATCCCCCGCGAAAAAGAAGCGAAATTGACGCATTTCCCGGAAGGCAGCTTCATGGGTACCCTGCAAGAGCCTTTCATCCCGTCGGCGTGATCTGGTCCTGGCCTTGATCCTAGTGCGCGCCTCCAGCGAGGAGTATGCACAACAAATGCGTAACAAACACTTGACTAATTCGAGCTATTATAGGAAAATGCCTATTAGTGATTGGAAGTATGCGGAGAATAAAATGAACGCAATTATTAAGCTGCTAATGGGCCTGGGGTGCCTTGGCATGTATTTGGGATGGCGGTACGCGCCAGAAACTGCGGTTGTTGGGATAGGCCTGAATACTTTGGCGATCTACGGGTCGCTTGCTGTTGTTGCTGGCGCATTCGTTCTGGCCATGATGTTTGGTGCGGACGAGAGCGGTGTTGTCGATAGAGAAGTCACGAAGGCAGTTCCTCATGAGAGTGAGGCTGGTGTCCAGGCTGCGAGTGTTCAGTTGGATGACCCCAATGAAGACCGCTTCACAAACGACCCGAATTATGACCTTTTCAGTTGGCGAAGCATGTAGTCATGTGATTCCAAGAGCCCAGCAATGCTGGGTTTTTTTTCGTCCAATCAAATGTGCGTCAGAGTCATAGAACCAGTTGGGGTTTGATGTTGAGTCAGCAGGCGGAGTTGCACTGAGCTGATCGTCTATTTGTTATTTCATGGTTCCGAGCAAGTACGGCCGAAGCCGCGAACCCGCGGTGCAAACCCGAAGCAAAGGACCGTGCAATGAACCACGAAGACATCAAGAAGGAAATCCGCGACATCGAAGAACGCATTGCCGCGTTGCGCGAGAAGATCTCCCAACCCGCCGAGATCAATTGGGCTCCTGGCCTGAAGCTCGAAATCCAACCCAAAGAAGATCAGGGCCGCCTGCTGGTCCGGCACGCAGAACTGGGCTCCACCATCGTCAACTATGAGCAGGACCATCTGGTCCTCATCGCGCTGCCGCAGGACGGCGACACCCCCGTGCTATCGCTGTCGTTCGAGCGTACGCGCCTTGTGAATGACGTGCGTCAGGACGATGGGAAGCCGCTAGTCGGGTTCTTCGAGAACGCAAGCCGGCACGTGGTCGAGGTGGTCTCTGAGACAGGCGAAGTCGTGCGGTATCGCGCGCCTGGCAGCAACAACAGCAGCATCACGCTCCGCGAAACGTTCCTTGCGCAATACGTTTCGTTTGTCGGCCCGGTGTATTGGCCGGTTAGAGTGGATACAACTTGGCTGCGCCTCGCTGTCCCTGCCTACATGGGCAATGACCAGATAGCGCACATGGAGTGGCCCGTCGGGAACTACCTTCTCAACATCGTTGACGATCTCACTTACGACGCCGAGACCGATGCCTTCGTGATCGGTGCAGGCACCCCAGAAGCCAAGGCGTACCCAGCCCAAGAGATCAGCGTGCATGGCACGCGAAAGACGGTCTACGCCATCGGCGCCGGCGTATGGGACTGGACCATCGCTCCAAGCGACGATTGACGAACCTGTCCCACTGAACCAGTACCAAAACGGCCCTGCCCCTTCACCGGGGGCAGGGCCTTTTTTCTTGGTTACCACCCTCTGATGGGCAAGTACCGCTGAAGCCGCATCCCGCGGCATTTTCAACGAGGTAAAACATGCTTTTTCAGAATCTCCACCATCTGGCAACCAAGGGCGTCGCGATCACTCTCAAGGTGACCGACGCCGGCGCAGGAAAACTCGAGGTAAACGTCTTCCCAGACGCGGGCAAGTCCGGAACTCCGCTGTTGGCCAAGAGCTTTGTGGCAACGCCCACCGAGCTCGATGCCGACTTTGCCTCTGTCATCAGCGAGTACTGCACAGTCAACGGGACGCTCAAAGAGCAGCTCGAGGGCATTCAGGAGCAAGCAGCTGCGGCTGTGGCCCAGGCGAAAGACAAGTCGGCCGCGGCATCGAACAAATCGAAGCCAGGCAAATCGACGCCAGCGCTCCAGGAAGAAGAACCCGCCGAGGGTGGCGAAGGAAACGCCTCGCCAGGCCCCGCCGGTGAGTCGCAGCAGGTTCCTTTCACACTCTGAGGAGGGAATATGGCATTGCAATCCACCGTCCTCACACGCAAGTTCACCTACAACGGGATGACCCTGGCGGACCCTGCTCCTGGCAAGGACCCCGACCAGATCCGCATCTTCTTCGCGAACCAGTTCCCTGAGCTGCTCACTGCAGTTGTAGAAGGACCCAGCACAAAGGCTGGCGTCGCTACCTACAACTTCCAACGCGCTGTTGGCAGCAAGGGATGAGCGCGCATCTGAAGGCCATCCAAGCAATCGCAACGGGTGGTCACTTCTCGAATGCCTCGGCCGACCCGTTGGCCCAGGCAGATCCCCAATCAGTAAATGAAAGCACGAAATGTTCAATCCCCCTCCTGCAGGTGGTGAACTCTCGTCAAAGCTCGAATCCCCTGCCTCTGCCGAGTTCGGCGTTCAGCAGGTGGGGTTGAGCCAAGCGCCCTTCTTGGGCGCTTGGTGCCTGCCTAGCTTGTCTCCACTTGTGCCCCTACGGGTACAGGACGGGGCAAGCAAGGCGAATTCGTCTTTGGCCAAGTTCATCCTCGCCGCCAATTCCGCCGGAGTCCCGGTTGTAGGTGAGAACTTCACAGATCTACAGGTGACGATCACCCAGCAATGGAGCACCTACCTGCGCGCGAATGGCGACTCGGACAACGTACTCCCAATGCAGTTGTCCATCGAAGCCCATCCCGAGCTTGTCCATGTCGAGGTCACGCCCGAATCTGTCATTCCACTATTCCGCCTCAAGCCAATGGTCGAGAAGCTCAACGCCTACCGAGCTGGTTTGGGATGGTGGGCCTGGTTCCTGATCGAGGACGCCGGATTTTGCTATCCCATGTACTCATTCAGCTTCCAGCGCCACGCGGCGTACTTCGCCGGTTGGTTTGACGGCGACTCTGACGAAGGTGCCGCCGAGTTCATACGGGAAAACCAAGCTGTCAATGGCACTGTGGCTGAGCTGCAGGAGCAGTTTTCAGGAGTATGGCCATCACATTTTGCCGCAGCGGCCGGGGGCCACGGCTGGATGTATGGCGTCAAGGAAGGCGCCTCTCAGCATCGTCCGCGACGCATGACCCTGAAAGAGGCAAAAGAAGTGCTCAAGGCCTGCTCCGACCCGGAGATCCAATCCGTTGTCGCCGCAGGCCTGGACCTCTGCAACGCGAGCAGAAGACATCGCCTTGGCGAGTGGGACCAGAGCCACGGAGATGTTCCCGATGGTCACGAAATGGAAGGCCTTGACGCACTCGGATCCACATGTTTTGTGGTCTGGGATACGCCCGAGGTTTGCATGGAAGTCGTCGAGCACTCCGAACGGTGGCTTCAGGAGAGCGAGTACCGCGATTCCTTCAGGACCTGGCGGATATCAACGGAGGACCCCAAGGCGATGAGGGCCGGAGTGCGTGCCCTCAAGGCATTCATCGACCTCCACTCGTGCCTCGGCAGGTTCATGTCATTTTTTAAGGAGGATTCCAAATGATGGGAGTAAGCGCACAAAGCAGTGCATCGGTATCGTTACTAAAGGGCGCCATCCTGCTCTACGGAGGAAGGACTTCCCACGATAGCGTGTGTGACGTCTTCGACTACGCGACCGTGCATGAAGTGGCGGTCATTCGCGAGCGCCCTGAGGTGACGCCTGGAAGGCTGATGACCGAAAAGGATCTGGGATTGATCTACGCACAGCTTGCGCTTAAGCAGGCTGTCAGAAAGCCCGTCCGCTGGATCGAAGACACGCGGCTCGCGGAGGGTGCCGACCGGCTCGTCTGGTGGACACCGCCAGGGCACCGCTCGATGTTCTTCAAGAAGTCGTCCACCTCCAAGGCGTCCTTCGATGGACACGCGATTTGCCCAGTCCCCGCCCTGGTATGGATGACCATCGATGCGCAACACCTGCATCTCTATGCAGTGAAGTGTGCCGGACGCCCAACCCCTGAGACACAGCTCTTCCAAGCGCCATTCTTCAACGTCTGGGGCAGCGGCCAGGTCTGTGTGGGGAACGCAAACACACCCACTGCGGAGCGTGCATTCGAGCCGAAGGCGTGGGAAGACATGTTCTTTGGCTCGTCGTTCACGCACCCGAACTTCTGCCAGAAGGACCGCCTTGTCAAAGGCCTCGATCCCGCGGCGTTCTGGAAGTCGCAGGTGGAAAAGCCAACCCGGCGTTTCCCTACGAGTCGCCTCGCTGCAGTTCGCCTCACGGTGGGTGACCTGATCGAAGTGAACACACGCGATCGCCTAGCAGGTCTCGAACGACCAGAAGGAGAGTTTTGATGAGCATGGATTCAATGATCCAGCAAGCGTTTCCACTGCGCGTGGCCACCACCGAATGCACCCTCCCCTTTCAGGACGATGCTCCGGTCAGCTACGCAGTGGCCAGCGACGGTTTGTGGCAGGATTTGAGCAGCGATTGGCTGGCTCTGCGCCACCGGGTCGCAGTCTCGGATATCTACCTGCCCTATGGGCCTCTGAAGCCCATGGTCGAGTGGAAATGCTCGTTCCCGCCGATCGCCATTTGGCAAGCGTTTGCCGAGCAAGCTCGCCAGGCCATGCCGAATGAGTGCGCAGCCCTGTTTGTCTGGGCCCCATCGACTGACAGTTGGCGGCTCGCGATGAGAGACGCGCTCAGCGCCTCTCCTACCCGAGTCGACTATCGGAATCCGGTACTGGAGCCCGGCGAGATCGCGGTCGTGGACATCCACAGCCACGGGCGCCTTCCTGCAGGATTCTCGTCAGTCGATGACCTGGACGACGCCGGGAGCGTGAAGGTCTCAGCGGTCTTTGGCGACTTGGACACAACGGTCTCAGTGGCAATGCGCCTCTGCGTGGCGGGCTTGCACTACAAGCTCAAGCTCGGTTCCGATGGATCGTTCCAGTTGGGCCAGATCATCGAGGGGGCACCGCGATGAAGCACCAACTGAATGGAAGGCTCGCGCAGAAGCAGGTGAAGGTAGCGCTCGTGGGCGCTGGAGGAACTGGATCGAGGATGCTGGAGAACCTGATGAACCTTCATCGAGCCATGGTTGCTCTTGGCCATCCTGGAGGGCTCCACGTCACGTTGATCGACGACGACGTTGTGTCACCACCCAATGTGGGCCGTCAGGCCTTCTACCCCTGCGACGTTGGAAGCTACAAGGCTTTCACGCTGATCAATCGGGCAAACATGGCAGCGCAGGTCTCGTGGACAGCGATAGTGGATCGCGTCAGCGACAACTCTGAGGGCTTCTCGAACTTCGACCTAGTCATAGGCGCGGTGGACAACCGAACCGCGCGCCGAGCGATCCTGTCAGCCATCGAAAACTCGAGGCGCGATCACACGTACTACCTCGACATGGGCAACAGATCCTCCGACGGCCAGATCTTGCTGGGGGAGATTCAGGGGCGCCGGCGAACGGAACCAGACCCAACGAGGCTACCCCACGTGGGCGAGATGTTTCCGGCACTGATCGACAGTGGCCAGGACCACATGGAGGATGACACGCCGTCGTGCTCCCTCGCAGAGGCACTGCAGAAGCAGGCGTTGTTCATCAACCCAGCGATGGCACTTGCGGCCAGCTCCATACTCTGGAACCTGTTCACGAAAGGTGAAATCGAGCACCACGGTGCCTTTGTAAACCTGGACTGCTTGACCACCATGCCGATTCCCGTGGACCGAGATTTCTGGGCTCGCTTCGGTGTTCATCGAGCATGTGAGAAAAGACCGTGGCTAAGGGCCGCGAAGAGCAAATAGCTCGTATCAAAACCCCGTGCCACTGCGAAGTGCACGGGGTTTTTCATTTTCGGCGTAACAAATATAAAATTCACGCTATCAGTCAATTGGTACGCAACAAACAAACGGCAAGTTTGCCCACTGATGGCGAGCTCCTGCCCGGCATGAGGATCCTATGCACCTGTCCAAGGTTCTCCCACCGCTCGCTTCTGGCCCCGCACTCGCCGGCGACCTTGCCCGCGGGATAAGAAGTGGTGAGCTCCGCCTATTCCTTCAAGGCCAGGTAGATGCGGGCGGCGCGGTCTCGGCCGCCGAGGCCCTCGTCCGGTGGGCCCACCCTGAGCACGGCATCCTTGCGCCAGCTGCGTTCATTCCAGTTGCGGAGACCTTTGGGCTAATGGGAGAGCTTGAGCAATGGGTCCTAGAGAGCAGCTGCAGCGTTCTTTCTAGGGATCAGCACCCCTCACGCATTTCGGTCAACATCAGCCCACGCCACCTTCTTGGACCTGACTTTGTCCGGACGGTCAGCGACTCACTGAATCGCCACAATCTGGCACCAGCGCGCCTAACTCTCGAGATCACCGAAAGTCTTTTCGAGAGGCCGGTGACCGAAGTCGTTGAGCGGCTTGAGTCTCTGGCGAGCCTGGGCATCTCGCTGTCGATGGACGACTTTGGAACAGGCTATTCTTCGCTCGCTCATCTTGCCAAGCTCCCCATCCATGAACTCAAGCTTGATCGATCGCTGGTACGCGATGCTCCGTCCAGGGAGCGCGACGCGATCGTTTGCAATGCCGTAATCGAGCTTTGCAACAAGCTCCGGCTTCGCATCGTTGCAGAGGGCATCGAAACCATCGAACAGGCAAAGTTCTTCGGTGGTGCGTGCGAGCTGTTGCAGGGATTCCTGTTTGGGAGGCCCGAGCCTGTTGATCAATGGATCGCAAAGTTCCGACCAGGTATGAATGCCGGGCGAAAAGAAACCCTCCTCGTCGCTTAGGGTCCCGGGCTAACCCGTCCTGGTCGGGCCATGCTGGCACGCCAGAGTGTGGCAACTCCGAAGCTCCGTGCTGCTCGGCCGAGCGCCTGCTTCCTCTCTCCAACGCCAGTGCTTCCTCGCACGTTTAGGCGTGCATCTGCCATGCCTTGCCCCGACCGAGTTCGTAGAGCGGGCTGTATGGGTCCTTACGCGGCTGCGCACAAGCCGCTGCTGACCTTCCGACCGAACAGCGTCTTTCACCTTCGTCCGTGATTTCTTCCCGCAGCATTGCTCGCAACTTCCCGAAAAGCGCACCGCCAACGAGAGCGATACGACCGCGTTGGCGCAACTTTGGTGCCACGTTGGCAGCGACGCCAATGCGGCGCCGCATTGCCACATACGCCACGCTGGCACCATTTGGGCGTCGTGGTGGTTCTTCGGCTTTGGAGGTTGCCCTACGGTTACCTCCTCCGTTATGTCAAGTACCGGGATATGGCACCTCCCGCCCCTACCCTACCCTACCCTACAGAGGATTTTCTCCATGACTTCGACAGACTCTCCAGCCACCCTCAACTTTGACGCGATGGCAGAAGCCTTCACAGCAGCTTGCGGCCTGCAAGCGGGGTCTCAGTTTCTCAGCCCTTTCGCAGCTGCTACCAGCGCCGGCTACCTGCCTGGCTCAGACGCACACGAGGCATACAGCGACACCTACCTATCGTCCATTGCCGATGGCATCCATGTCTGCGCCTTGACCGGAATCGTCATTAGCGTGACGGATGAACAGCACTCGAGATTGTTTCACTAGCAATTCGCCCAGGACTTGTTCCGCGGCCAGCCGAAGCCACCTGCATTGCAGGTGGCTTTTTTTCGCCTGCCTGAGGTGCGGGCAGATCAGCCCGTTCGCAGGGGTGTGGAGTGACTCCACACCTTCGGCTGCTGGTAGGGAAGTGCACATAGGTTCACCAAACTGGGGTGTGGAGTCACTCCACACCCCTACGCTCCGGTGCATCCGACCTCCCGTTTAAGGAGGGAGACTGAGTCCTAACCGCGGGATTGCCACACCACCAACGCCCCGCTGCCGCTACAAACCGACTGCGTGTGGAGTGACTCCACACCTACTCTGCCAGAACTAAAAGTTAAGGCCGAACGCTGCAAGCAGAGCCTTTGCTCATTCCACCACTCCGGGCCATCCGCGGAAGGAACAAAGGCCTCGGGGACAACCAAGCGTGGAGTGACTCCACACCCCAGAATGCATCCCACGGTGACCCACCGGTCGCATCAAGTCACTCCACACCTTCCCATCGAACGTCCTCATTTCGAAGCCATGACCGCCAGTCACCCCAGAATCGGGAAAAACTCGCGAGGCTCAGACCTCCGCCAATCACCGGGTGTGGAGTCACTCCACACCTGCTGCCAGTCGATACAGCCCACCTCCAAGCCATAAAAAAAGCCCGCATCTGCGGGCTCGTTTGTGTGCGGCTCGACTAACCTTCCGACTCCAAAAATTTAGAAATCAGCCCGTCCAGCTGAGCGACCTTGGCCTTGCTAAGCCCGGTGATATGGATCTTCGCTGAACCTCCTCGTCCATACCTCACAACCGCCTTTCCTTCGGTCCCAGTCAACTCAGTCGGCGCTGCTGCCACTGTCGGCGATGCAGATATCAGGCGGCTGAAAACCTTCGCCGCAGGGATTGAGACGCCGCGCTCACGCTCATCAGCAATACGCCTGGCCTCCTCCAGTACGCGGTCGGCAGATGCCGTGTGCGCAATCGCCAGCTTGTTTCCCCAGTCAAACTGGATGTCAAGCGGGGAGGCGAAAGCCTTCAGTATCTCGCGCGGCAGGTCCACCATCGCGATCAGCCTGCTCACGCCCGATGCATCCACGCCCAACTTCTCAGCCATCTTGCGGATGGACGGAAAGAGCTTTTCCTCTAGTGCTCGTGCGTATTGCATGCCTTGCTCGAACGGGCGAAGGTCTGCGCGCTCCCGGTTCTCCCGATCCATCTCGGCAAACAGACTGGCATCGTCCATTGGCGCGATCATCGCTAGAACGGGCAGCCCCGCGTTCCGGCATGCGCGATGCCTCCGGTGTCCAAACACGACCTCAAACTCGTCGGTTCCTTCAATCGGGCGTACCTTGATCGGCTGAACGTTGCCGCCGGCCGCCACGATCTCCTCTTCCAGAGCTCGAAATTCTGCAGACGCAAAGGACTCTTCCATACGGTTTGCCCACTTGCTCCCCTTCACTTTCAGGGGATCAAGATGCTTCACTGGACGCGCGCCCTCGAACACTCGAACCTGCTGCTTGAGCAGATCGTTCTCACGCCGAATTTCGGAATCGCCGTAAATGCTGGCTGCATGAAGACCGATCGCAGTGCGAGGTTCCCGGTTCGGCACGGTCGGCACTGCATCATCAGCCACCGTCGACACCACTGCACCCGCCCTGCGTTCACTGCTGTTTCGCTTCGTCCCCAGCAACGAAAAGTCGACGCGATCTTTCTTGTCCTTCAAGCTCATTTCTGCGCTCCTTCACGTGACCACCAAGTGATGATCTGCTCTTCGATCAATTCAGCCATGCGCTCGTATGCCTCGAACGCGCGACGATAGGTCCGTGCGTTCACCTTCGACACGTCGAGGTCATAGATCGTCCCGAATTCTGCACTCGCAGACGAGGTCGCAGTAGTCTTAGGGATCTCAATAGGTATCACGGCATCTGTGTACGCCGCCTGAATCCACTCGCGCACCACACTGCAAGATGGATCGTTCGTATCCACTTTGGAAAGCAGTACGTCGATAAAGGCAAATTCCTTCGTGCCGCCACGCTTCGTAATCAGCTGAGTGAGCAGATCGTTAATAAGGCTCCAGAACTGCGCCGACGAAAGGAAGTCAAGTTGCGATGGCGGCAGGGGCATGACCAGCCCGTCACTGGCCAAGATGGCGTTCACCGTGGTGTACGACAGCGAAGGTGGCGTGTCGATGATGACGACGTCATAGTTCTCCCGTGCCGTGTGCAGCCCATCACGTAGCACGTGCCAAAACTCGAAGTTCGGGTTGTCCTTCTGCCTAGATGGCAGCGCAAACTCTGCGGAGTACAACCCCAGGTCCGCGGCAACCACATCGATACCAGCCCAATAGCTGGTCTGCACTGCGTAGTCGATATTTGGTTCAGCGCCAACCAGTAGTGGCAACACCGTTCGGTCGTCATCTCCACCGCCGTCCTGGTCACCCACAACCCCCATCAGGTTGGTCATGGAAGCCTGAGCGTCCATATCAATCACCAGTACGCTGTGACCACGCAAACTCAGTCCCTGCGCGAGCGTAACTGCGTTGGAAGTCTTCCCGACGCCCCCCTTGAAATTCACCACAGAGATCACGCAGCCCTGGGCCCCAACAGGCCTCTGCTTATTCGGCCGACAGGCTCGCACCCATTGCTGAAGCTCAGACAATGTAAACCTCCGTCGAGTTGCGTCTCCACGCATCCCATCCGGAAGGTTGCCCTTGCTCAGCCTGTAGTTGAACTTGCTCTTGTCGATGCCGCAGAATGACAGCAGCTGAGCACTCGAAAAGGTCGGTGCAGACTTGACTGAATCGGGTGCGAGCATCGCATCTCGAACCAGGTCGATGGTCTGCCCAACGCGCTCCTCAATGTCCTCTAGATCTTGAAGAGTCCAAGAACGTTTGGCAGAGAGTTTTCTAGACGTCTTACTTGCTGTATTCATGTTCGAACCTTTTCGTTGGGCTGCTGCATTGATGGATGGATAGCAGTATCAAAAATCGACTCCTATCCGAAAATTGGTGGAATGCTCCAATTGTGCAACTGAACTGAACGGATTGGAATCGTTTCTGAACAAAAAACAGTACGTTTTCGCTCGATCTGGATGTTTTTTGTATTCTTTTCAGAAAAAGAGGGCAGTAAAGAGGCTCAGGGATGGCGCGACCCTCACTTATCCACAGCCCTTACTACTGCACTCTTTTAATAAAAGCAGTTTCAATCTTTAGGACCCTATTTTCTCTTTTAAAATCAATGAGTTAGCGTGCACATGGACTAGGAAAACCCCCCAGAAAGGTATAGAAAACCCCCTCCCCCAAGGCCCTGATGGTCTAGTGATCTCCCCCTATGGTCTAGTGAATCCCCCACCTATCGCCTAGAGATCCCCTGAAACCTGTGGATAACTTGAACATGCACCACACGGGAGTGCCACTGGCGTGCCCAGCCCATAGGTCGACAGCCTCAAACGGCCCGCGAATGGAATGGTCTAGAAATCCCCCCCGCCTAGATGACTAAGAGCCAAGGTCTAGAGATCCCCCTTGCGCCGCAGATCAGTGTCAATGGACTAGAAAAACCCCTGGGATTGGGGGTGGCGAAGAATGGACTAGAGAACCCCCCCCTATGAGCAACTCGGAGCTATGGTCTAGAGAACCCCCTCCCCGGTGCAAGAATTTTTGCTTTGTGCCGATCGGCACATGTCGTATAGTCTAGTGGCGCACCATCTCCACCTAGACCATTGATCGCATGCAGCTTGAACTGATATCGGATGCACAAAGGCCTCAGCCGGTGTTTCGCACGCCCCAGGAATTTATTCACGTTCGGCACAGCATTACCCTGGTCCAGTACAAGCTCTGGCTTTTGCTCATCAGGCGCTACCGCGAGCTCTTTGAGCAAACGGGAAGGGCACTGGTCGATGGAGAGCCCTGCTACATCAGCACTTCCACGTTGGCAGAACGCCTGGGCTACGAGCCAAAGACGTCCGAGCTCAAGCGAGATCTGGAGCAAATTCGCATCGAGCCGCTTCACTACAATTTGCTCGAGAAGGATGGAAGCCCGGCGATGGTGGGCGCGGGGTTTATCTCAGAGTGGTTCGTCAGCTCAAGCCGAGTAGGGGTGATCTTCCCCAAGCTAATCCGCCGTTCGATCGAAAGCCTCGACAGCTACAGCTCGATCTTCCACATCTTCAACTGGTCGATCTTCAACTCTTACAGCGGGAAGTATGACGCCCTCGTCTACAAGCTCTGTAAGGATTACGTAGGGGTCCAGCGCACACCGTACTTCACGCTTGAACAGTACCGCGACTACATGGGAATCGCCGCCACTGAGTACACCGAGTTCAAGCGCCTGAACCAATGGGTGATCAGTGGTCCAGTGAAGAAAATCAATGAGTCGGAGATCAGCGATGTAGCCGTTTCGGTGAACTTCAAGACTCAGGGGCGCAAGGTCCTTGGTCTCTGGTTCTCGGTGGCGCAAAAGGACCAGCTTGCACTTTCAGCTGAGTCGTCTGGAGCATTTAGCGAAGCCCAGATCAAGATAAGCGCGCAGCTGCAGATGGAGTACCTGCGCGACCGAGCGCCAGAGGCCGTCGCTCTGAGCATTCAGCGCGCAAATGAGTACGTCGCGTCCAAACGCGAGGAGGGCGCCTCCCCTAACATAGGAGCGATCTACAGGCGAGCCATCACCGACGACTGGGGAGCTGACCTGCAGGCCCGCTTGCAGCAAGAGGAGCAGAAGCCTTCGACTCCGGTTGACAAGAGCCTTCCGCCCGCGAATGGGATAGGGAAGGGCGATCGCCTAAAAAGCCTCCAGGAGGACTTTTTGCGAAAGAAGACCTCCGACGCGATCAAGGCGCTCACACTCGAAGAGAAGGTCGCATTGGTACACCAGTTTGCTGCAGACTCAGACAAACACTCGATCTCGTCGTTCGCACCGGAAAAAGGCGAGTTCAAGGACACGATCGAACGAGCAAACTTCGGTGCCTGGCAGCGCCGAAAGCTCCGCGTGACCGCTATCGATCCGGCCGAGTTCGAAGCGTGGCGACAGGAAGCGCGGCGCTAGCAATTTTCGCGGCCAGCTCAGGAACTCGAATGTCAACTATCTGCTTTTCTCGCTCCACAAGCGCGGCAATCCTCAAAGCATGCGAAAAGAAGCAAACGATCGAGTTCGAGGTAGAGCAAAGCGCCACGGCCTTCGAAAAAACGATGCCGCCGGTTGATTGGACGGCCTACCCGCCGGCAGCGCTTCCTGCTGGGCACTATGACCAGCTGGGCGCTCTCGCCGGCACGGACACACGCGGCGAACTAACTCGACTAGAGCTGAGTGTTCATCAGGACGGAGGGCGCATCCTCTATCGGGCTACCGGGCAGGGGAGGGTGGCCCTCCGAGTGACCTGGCCGGGAAGGACCTAGTGGCGCTTGGACACCCTGAGTAACACAGACTACTTTGCCGGCCTGAAGAGTGCGCTGCCGTCGGCCGCAATGGGTGAATAGATCTCAATGCGTTGTCCGGCCTCGAAATGGCTTCCGTAGTATTTTCGGCTGCCGATCCTGAGAACCTCTCCATTGTCAAGCTCGACCAGGACGTTCCAAGCGTCGTAGTCGTAGACGACATCCTTCGCTGCGTCATCCACTGCCAGCCCGGCGGCATACCCGGTAGTGGCACCGCTAAGGCTGCCGGATAGCATCCCGACTGCCGTACCGACCATAGCGCCGGTTGACGCGCCTCGCGTGTACACCTTCTCCAGGGTCACCTCCTTGATTGTTCCGTAACGCGAGCGATTGTTGGGTGAGCCCGCGCAGTTGGCCAAAGCAACGCACAGAGCCAGGACGAAAAACGTTTTGCGCATAAAAAATGCCGACAGTTGTTACTGCCGGCATTTGGGATGGAACACACCATTTGGTGCAATCGGTTCGACGGCGGCCGCTATGGGGCGTCAAATCAGCCCTCCTAGAAGGGCACATCCTCAACCGGCAAGATGGTCTGGCCGCGATAGCAATTATGCGATACGTACGAAAGGCGCTCGACGTCACCGTCAAACCCCTCAAGAGAGCTGTAGAGGTCGACAAAACCACCATCAGGCGGAACAGCTGGCGCGCATGCTTGCCTTGTAGCGCTACTGCGGTACTGCATCAGCACCAATTCCAGAATGATCGGCACCCACTGGCGACCTGATGAGCGAAATGGTGGGCTGAGGCCCGCACGACGGAAAGCGATGACGCGGGCGAGCGAACGAACGGTTCCACATAGGTGAGGCCATCTTGTGCAACCACGGTATAGAACTTCATTGGAATCTCCAGAAAAACCTGCGCAAGCAGTACAGCCACACTTGCAGGAGACTTTGAGATAACTGCGCACAACAAATAGAATTGCATGAGGTAACAAATCAAAGGTGCTGAATGATTGCGATTGGGACAGAGCTGGACCTTGGCGGGCCCGGCGGATGGATTCCGTTTGAGCTTCCGCGGCGCGACACCAAAACCGCGCCTGAGCCTGCGGATGACTTGAAGGCTGTTGGCCCTGGACTGAAAACCGGCACAACCTGGCGCGCATCCGTGGCCGCCGGCGTGAGCGCGATGGTGGGCGTGGCCATCGGCGCGATCGGCCTCGCCGTGCTTACTCCGGCCGGTGAGCCGCTCATTGGCAGTGACAGCCGCCAGGTGCGGAACGTCGAGCATCTGCACGCGGAACAGGCCAGCGAAGCCAGCGCGGCGCGCAACAACGACGCTCTCGTTCTACCCGCAGCTTCGCGAGAATTGGCCGATGAGTCGATGCTCCGGACGGCCGAAGTTATCCGCGCCGCGATCAAGCGTGCCCAGGAGCGTGAGCGGGCAGGGGGGCACCTTGAAAGCAAGCCCGATCCGATGGGACGCAACTGCCGATCGCCTTGGCGTTCGAGTACAGGCTGCCTTTCACTCGCCAAGAGCAATTGCCGGCTTCCCTCCAGTGAGGCGCGATCTCCCGATGCTCATTGGCCGTTTGCCAGTGCAGCTGTCGCTTTCTGGCGAGAGTGCCAGCCTTGGAGCTTGGCGGGCAGATCCCGAGGCCTTGTTTGAGCTGGGTGACGGCCTCATCGTCCTTTCAGGCAGCGGCCATGGCCCCGAGCACACATCCGATCTTTGGACGGCCCAATTCAGCTCGAGGGAGATGTGGCGGGCACTCGCAAACGCGATGGCGGTCTCCGCCACATTGAGGCGCCCGGCCATTGCAATTGCTCGGGCTGCAGGCGCTGTCTACATGTTGTCCCCAAGCACCGACGTGGTGCAGCGTATTGTATTTGCCACCAGTTCCCGGGAGGGGTGGATCACCCTGGAACAACTGGAGCTCGCCTGCGATCCTGCTCGTGGTCAATACCTTGGCAGTTAACAATGTATTGTTACACCTTTGTCGGGAATGAGAAAGCATTGACTGCTACAATTCGTGACAATAACCCATAATTGTCATTTCGTTTGCTTCGAGGGACGCATGCTTTACGTTGTTGAGGTACCAAAAAAGGGATTGCCGAAATGCTGGTCTGCACCAGACATGGAATCGTTCGTTGCCCAGGTTCAACTCGAGCGCAAGACGATTTGCCACGTGACTGATCGTGTGATGTTCGAGCGAATCACGGCCAAGGAATTGCTCGGGCGCCTCGGCAACCCAGCTCCAAGCGAACTTATTGGTACAGAGCAGGAATGGCTCTACGACGTGCTGATGGACCAGGGAATGCATGCAAAGCTTTATCGCGCCGATGCCTATACAAAGGATGACGGCAGCTACTCGATTGAACCCATCAACGAGTACGAGGCCACGCTGTCATGGCTTAGCGAAGAACTTGACACCATTCTGGTTTTTGAGTCGATTGAAGAGGCTCGCGCTGCACTCTACGACATGCGGAATTGGCTCTTCTCGGGTGGGATGGAGGGCTTGACAGGGCTTGCAGACCTGCTGGAGGCGACCCCGACCTCTGGCACTGCGCTCGGCAAGGCCGTGCTGCAACAGTTCCAACTCTGTGCAGCAAGAACGTAACAAACAAAGCCCAAAGTGACACTATTTGATACGCGAAATCCCCTGTGATCTATAACAAATGGTATCATTTGCGGTACTATTTGTTTTCACGAGGGGTCGCGAGTGTCAGATCTTTCAGCAGTCCGGTCGGTTTTGTTCCTCAACGCGGGGTTGATGAGCACGAACCCACCGGCCAAGTATTCGCAAGCCAACGTCCGAAGCGTGGCCTCGTTCTTCCCGGGAGCTGCGCGACTCCTGGATCGATACGTACTTCAGGTCAGCAAACACCTCACCGACTGCGATCTGGTGCTGGTCGCAGAGCACGGCCATGGGAAAACGCATACATCCATCGCTCTAGTGCGCGAGATGGGCCTTGCAGGGCTATCAGCAATCTACGTCACGGCGTATGACATGGTCCAGGCGCTTCTCGCGGAAGAGTCCCACCAAGGCAGCAGCCTCATGTCGCTCCTCTCGGAGTATGACTTCCTGATGGTCGACGACTTCGGGATGACACTGTTCCATGACCTAGACTTCGAGGCGGCGAATCGGTGCGTTGCGCAGGTCCTTGAAGCACGCTACGCCAACGGGAAGGTCACGGGATTTGCAACGTCCGTCAGGTCCCTCAGTGAATCAGACGTCTACGGGGTGGCAGGCACCCCGAGTGGGCGGATGCGACCCTTCAAGATCGAGTTGGACGCAGCCTAGACAGGCCGCCGTCAAGGGGTTTGATCCGTGGCAGTCCGCTTGGCCACGTCAGGAAACACAACATCCTTCGGCAACAAATGCTTCGCCAGCGAAACATGGGCCTTGCCAAAAGAAATGAAAGGTTTCACCACCAACCAGGCCGCAAATGTCCTCAGCTTCTCAGACACCAAAACCAGAATGCCAATAAAAATTAGCACAGTTACCAAAACGGCGTTGCTCGTGGAATCCGGGGACTGGGAAGCCATCGATACGGACGGCCCAAGTGCACACAATGCCAACAGGAAAGGTTTTGCAGCCAAGATTATTACTCCCGATCTTGAATTGTAGCACCGCACGAGTATTAAAGGAGTTTAAGCCGGAAATGCAAGGAAGCAAACCAGCAAATGACAGTATCCCTGAGCCACTGGGCGATCTGGAAGCCGCAATGGACCGAATGGAGGGGGTGCGAAAAGAAGTCGATCAGCGCGTGAAGGAGTCGTACGACTCCATTCGCGAATCCATCGCCGAGCTGTCTAGACTACGAAAGCGCCCGCTCGCCGAGGTGATCCTAGAAATCGTCAAACCCTGGGAAAAGGAGATCATGTTCTCCCGGGTTCTCGCGATCCCAGCCAATAGACGCAAGTCGAAGGGCGAGCCTCGTTATCGTCATCCTCTGGACGCGAGTATCACCTGGTCTGGTGCCGGAAAGAGGCCTGAGTGGTTCATTGCCTACCGCAACAATGGCGGAAACGTCGAAGACCTCGCGATCTCTCCCGGGCAGTTATCCGCGCACTGAGCGCAAGTAGTGCTGTATCAACAACGGAGGGCTCCATGTCACTCGTACAAACAGCGCTGGATCTCAGCTATCCCGTTCGAAAGCAAGGACGCACGTTCGGGGGGCCGCGGTGCCCGACTTGTGGCATCGGAACCCCGCACTCCAATCGCTTCTGCATCTTTTTTGGGAAGGATGATAAGGAGCGTTGGAAATGCCAGGCATGCGGCAGTCATGGTGACATTGTGGATTTCATCGTAGCGGCCACCGGCTGCTCAACGGCAGATGCGTTCGCCCGAACGCGCAATGGGGTGCGGTTCGCGCCCTCGGACGCGAAAGAGCCCTGTCCGCCGCAACGGCCATCTCGGCCGAGCAGCGCGATGTCTCGCTCGCATATCCAACTGCTGCGAGAGGGCCTATCGAAACATCCAGACGACAAGGTATTCGCATATCTGCGGGGACGTTGCATCTCTTCGGCCTCCATTGAGAAAATGGTGGAGGCAGACCAATTGCGATTTCTCCCGAGTGACGTGCATCTTGCTAGAAAGATGATCTTCGAAGTGCTTGGCGGTCAAGATGTAGCCGAGAACTGCGGATTACTGACAGCGCCAAAGAAATGGCCTGCGGCGGCCTTCAGACCCGTCGTGGGTATATTGCCCAAGGATTGTGCGGTAGAGTTCAGAATGGTCGAAGAATCAGAAACCTTTAAAAAGGCACTGAGATTTGGTTCTCTGAATTATCCATACTTCATCAAGGCGGAAAAGGAGGTCAAAATTGTCGAAGGCCTAATTGACGTCCTGTCCTGTATTGAGCTCGGTGAAACGAGATCGATCATGGGTATTCCTGGGACAAATTCATGGCAGGTTGAATGGTTTTCGAGCATGAAAGCACACGGCTACTCGACATTCCACACCGGCCTGGACAACGATGAACCAGGCAGGGACGCGATGGCGAAGATCTCTGGGGAGCTGGCAACCCTTGAGCTGAGTGTCATCGACGATCCCGCACCCGCCGGGAACGACTGGAATGACTACCTCAAGACCCTGAGAGGGGCCTCAAGCCCATGACCAGCTTGCATCACACCAAAAGGCCCGCCCTGCGCGGGCCTTTTTCTTTGGCGCGAGCGTTGCATAATTGTTATCATAAATTGTTTCGTGTAGAGTCCTATTTGGTACAATTCGCGTACTAATAACGCCTACTTCTTCCGAGGAGCCAACATGGCCGGTGCCAACGCAAACTTTCGCTTCGTCAATGCAATGCTCAACATTGGCTACCTGACAGGTGCCATCGTCATCACCGAAGAGCGCGACCGCTTCTATGTCCGCCAGACTGGCAACGAGCAGCTCGACATCCCGGTCTTCCTGCCGAACCTGGGCTACCGGATGCCGCCGCGCAATTCCATCAAAACGGTGGTGGTCCACTGCTACTCCCACATCACCGACTCGGGCACGAGCGTTAAGCCGGTCGTGGTCTCGGTCAGCGACCCGTCGGTGCTGACCATGCCACCGATGAGCAACTTCCTGCTTGGCTTCCGAAACAAAATCTCTTCCGAGAAGCTGGAGCATTTGATGGGCGAGATCAAGCTTCCGTACCACCGCGATGGCTCGATCAAGAAGGAGTTCTTGGATCTCCTCAAGGAGGAAAACAGTCAAGACGAGGCGATCTCGGCCATCATTGAAATGTACGAAATGACGCGCGGTAGCAACCGGACAGGCGCGCTGGACAACAACGGCAACCGAGTGATGATTGCAGGGTTCGTCGATCGCCGTTCCTACGTCCCGCCGAACGAGTACCAAGAGCATGGCCATGGGCGAGTCGACATTCGCCAGCACGAAGAACGGGACAAGTCGCTTCCCATTCGCCTGGTGGGTTCGCAAGTTCGACCCCAACTCGAGCGGGTAAAGCACCCTGGAGTGGCTATCAAGGTCGCGGGCAGGCTGCGTCGCAAGATCGTTCCCGCCCCTGACGGCCAGGGCATCATCAGCGACGTCGTGTACATCGAGACGGACCTGCTGCAGCGTGCCAATCAGGGGCAGGACATTCTTTCCGTGCCTGGATGGATCACGACGTACCGCGACGAAATGCTGCGTCGCAGGGAGGCGGTCGCCAAACAATCCCCGGACACGCCGCCGGTCGAAGGCGGCCCGACTGGAGGTAGTGACGAGGCCCTCGACAACGCTGGCTGAGGTTTTCCATGGATTTGTCCACGTCTGGAGGGCCCGGAGATCTCGACGAACTGTCGGAGTTCGATGACGAGGCGGTGCCTGAAGATTTCGATCCGTTCGCGTTCGAGAACACGCTCACGCCAGCTGACAGCGAGATGGCCGAATTGTTCGACCGGGTTGCTGACGCTGCTGAAGATGACCGCCAGACCCCAGAGGTAACAGACGAGGACTACGAGCCCGAGACGCGTTGGATCGTCATGAGGCTCAAAAGGCACATTAAGGTGCTCACCTCCAAAGGTTCCAGCCAAGAATCCCGCTGGAGGGCGGTGCAATGGCTGTTTGTCAACGGGGCAAAAGACGCGAAGGGGGTGTCTTTCCACCTCTCCTGCGAAGCATTGAGCTGCAGGCCTGAGGTCGTCCAGCTGCGCACTATGTATGAACTCTGGCTGCGAGACGCGCCGCTTCACCGAAGCCTCCCTTTGCTCTCGGATCGAATCCCTGCGGAAATCGGCGACATGGTGTTTCATGCGTTCCCTCAGTACCGGAAAGCGGAGCAGGTCGCCGCGGATCTCTGGCAATACCCCGGGATGCCGTTTGCCGAAGCGGTCGAAGCGTGCCGAAACCATGGCCAGGCTCCGCAGCTTCTCGACGAGATGATTGCGCGGGGTGTTGTGGGCGTCACGGGGACAGGCGATGCCATGCGCTGCTTTCTCATCGGCGCCAACCCTACACAGCTCTCTATCGCCAAGCGACGTGTGTTCACATGGCCAATGCTTTTCACCTGAGCCGCGACCCGGCTATACGGGCTGCCGTGCGCCGATCTGTACAGCTGGCTTGCTACAAGCGCGGCGCGATGCACCACGTAGACGACGTCGAGCAAGACACCTGGATCGAGCTGAGCAAGCACGAAATCGACGATCGCCCCCTTGCCGGCCTTGCATATCGCTGCGCATTTCTCATTGCTGGCGCACTCCGTCGAAAGTACGATGAACACCGCCCGGTCCTCCGAGACGATCCCGAAGGTGATCACGCACACGTCCTGGACGCCTTGCCTGCGCGGGATGACGTGGCAGTGGAGGTGGAACAGCACCTGGACTCAAGTAGGGCGTTCGCGACACTTTGCGATAGCGTGCGGGCGGCAGCTGGCGGGGACCTGGACTTCGAGACGCTCGCCCAAGAAGACGTCGCGCGCGCGGCCGCAGGCCGGGTGCGCAATCAGTATGGGAGCGGCAGCAGGGACCAGGCGGAGGTCTTCAAGGCCGTCCGCAAGCGCCATGGCTTGACACAGGCCGAGATGGCCGCCGCGCTCGGGGTCAAGAAGGCCACCTACATCTCCTACGAGCATGCGTGTGTTCAGCGCATTCCTGATGAGGTCATGCAACGAGTCGCGGCAATCGATGCGGCAACGCGGCAGCCGTAGGGGCGGTTACTAGCCGCGGGTCATCAATTCTCCCTGTACCGGCGAGGCCGGGTTCATAAACAGGAGAATTCATGATCTACGTAAACTTCAAGGCGCAGTCCGGCACACCTGACACCGCCGAATGGCACAAGTGGCGCCAGCGTGGGATAGGCGGCTCTGATGCAATCATCATCGCAGCCGCCGAAGGCCTGGTCGAACCCCCTTCGTGGGTCCGACACATCAACGCGCTGTTCTTCGAAAAGCGCGGCTATGACTGCTTCAAGGTGCAGACCAATGAGGCAATGCGGCGGGGCACTGAGCTTGAGCCAATAATCCGCGAACGCTTCGAACGGCGGACAGGCATTCCGCTGATGCCATCGTTCGGAGAGTGCGAGTTCAACCGGCGGATCCGTTCGTCGTTCGATGGTGTTTCCTTCGACGACCGAATCACCGAGATCAAGGGCAGCGAGAAGTGCTACCAGCGCGCATTGCTTCAGGAAATCCCGGAGTACTACACACCGCAGCTGGCACATCAGTTCCTGGTCTACCACGGCCACCCTGACACCTGGAGGCCCGATCTCGTAGGCTATTTCTGCGCTGGTCATCCCGAGCTCGAGGACATCGCCACGGTGACCTACAACTCTGGGCAGCTCCAGTTCCTTGCGCGAAAGTTGCTTGCGGCCGAGGAGCGATTCATCGACTCGTTGCGCAAGAACGTGGCGCCGGCGGGAGGCCCCCGGTTCATGGAGTTCATCGAGAAGATCGAACCTCTCATCCGAGAGAAGCTTGCCGCAGAAGAGTTGGTCCTTGGTTCGAAGCAAACTCTAGTCCAAGCCATGTCGGAGGGGCAACGCGTAGACGGCTTCCAGCTGAAGCAGGTTACGCCAAAGCCAAAGACGGACTGGCGCGCGATCATCGAGGAAGTGGGCGCCACAGAGGACGAGATCGACAGATACCGGAGCAAGCCGGTACTCGCCTTTAACTGTTCACGTGCCAAGCCTTTGGATGTGCCCCTGAAGGACGCGATTGGTATGTACCATGGCCAGGTGAAGCGGCTGGCAGAGGCGGAAATCCAGCTCAAACCGGTGCAGGAAGAGGCCAAGGTGCTCATGTCCAGCCTGGGCCTGGACCAACTGGTAGGGCCCTACTTCTCGGTGGTGACGCGGCGGGGTACCCCTGCCTACAAGCGGTGGTGGACAGAGCGAGGTATCGACAAGTCGATCATCGCCCGTCACACCACGGACGAAGAGTCCGAATCGAGCACGCTAGAAGCGCTCCCTGCGTGACAAGTTCTGATCGCGCAATACAAAAAGCCACCTTCGGGTGGCTTTTTTCATTCTCGGATCCCAGCTTGCACCTTATCGGCGTCGGCTGGGGGATTTTGGTACCAGGTAGTAGCTGCGTCCTTCATGCTCAGCAAGGCTCGACCTTTGGGGCGGCAACATGTTCATTGCCTCCACCGCCTCGACAAGGAACAACGAGCCCATGTCTGTCCGAACCATCGGGTTCGAGCCTGGGTTCGACGTCTGCCAGGCGAATAGCAGCGATGCGTCAAACGCTAGCGGATCGCCTAGTGGGCCGCCCAGATCCTTCTTCTTTGAGGGACTCTTCCCGACGGTCGCCTGCCTCTTCACGAGTGCCCTCTGCACAAGCTGATCGTGCGATTCACCTTGGGACGGGAACACTGGCTCCGCGATAAACGATGGGCGCTTGGCCTCTTCGGAGTGTTCCACGTCGATGCTCGTGGCCAGGGCGATGATCGCCCGCCGTGCAACACTCGCAGAGGGCTCCTTTTTCACGAGGAAGATGGACGCAGATGGCGGATAGTATTTCCCCGCGTGCAGGCGGAACAGTGCCTGCTTGTCTTCCAGGACGCGGCAAATGCTCTGCTCGAAGATCGAGGCACAGTCCGCGCTGTGGAGCAGTTCTTCGGGCACAGGGTAGCAGTTGGCCTGAAGGCCCGCGATGATTTCGTCCATCATCAGGTAAGCCCAGTCTCCGAACCGATACGCCAGACCTCGTCCCCTGGCATTGCCGCTTCCATGTTGCGCCCCCTGCAGAAGAGCGAGCAGAGCTTCAAACCGAAGCCCATGGTCCATGCTAGGAGCCTCCCAGGAGCTCAACGCGTTGGAGATCGACTCAGCGTGTTGCGGTGGCGGTCCTGCTTCTCGTTGTGGCTCGGCTCGATAGGAGACTTCTGGCTCCACTTCCCGGCCGGCGAGCTCGCCCCACAACTCCGCACGGTCAGGCTCCTCCATGGCGGCCGTGTCGAAATTCTGCATCGATGCGGGCGCGGCAATGCCTTGTACACCGGTGGACTGATCCCAAGCGTGCACGGTACTTTGCGCGAAGTCGGCTTCATCCATGGGCGTCTGAAAGGGAGCAGGAATCGCAGGCTGTGCGTTCCCCAAAAGGGCAGGCTCGACATTGTCAACCGGTCCTTGTGCGTCCTCACTTGTGCCAATGAGACGGCCCTTTGCCTCCTCAATCCCGGTGAGGTTGTCGACGCGATAGAGGAGTTCAGTGAGGCTTCGGGCTCGATCGTCGATCCTCGGCGTCCCGGGAATGTGGGAGATCTTGTGGTAATAGCCCACTGCGATGAGGAGCCGCATCAGTTCCGCCGTGTCCAATCGCTCGCATTCTGGAAGCATCCTCAGAATTCGCGCGCCGATGGTGTCATGGTCCGCATGCACTTCGGTCCAGACACCAGCCTTTCCCTCTTGGTAGCAGATCGCTTTACCTATGTCGTGCGCGAATGCAGCGAGGGGTGGCAGCGGGTCGTCAGCGTCGAACGCGTGAGAAGGCTTGGACCGATCCAGAAGCTCGAACATCTTTGCCCCTGCCTTGTTGTGGTGCCCCGTGTATCTCCATTCCGCGCAATGACGGTGCATCATCAGAACCACGTTCTGCGAGTGGTCGATAAGACTGGCTCCCCCGTGGCCTTGAGGATGGAACGTTGCTGGCACGGACCGATTTGCCTGGAGGAACTCGGCACAGGCCGTCATGACCGCAGCATGGTCGGGGTGCGACGCCCTATATCGGTTCCACCATCCCCTCAGCTGCGGGTCCCACCACATTGTCATGTCGCCGATCCGCGCGCGCTTGACACACAGCTCTTGAGCCGGCGTTCCCGGAGTGGCCGCTAGGTAGAACCGTACTGTCGGCAAGGCACCCATCGAGTTCTTGATTTCGAAGCGCGTCTGGCCCGCTGCCCTTCCAAGTAGCCCCTTCCACTCGGAGTCGAATAGGTCGAAATCGGTGAACGAGAGGGCCGCGAACGCGCCCGCCGCGGCCATCACCATCAAGAAGAGCACCAGGGAGTAGACGAGGTCCAGTGGCTGATCAGAGAAGAGGGCGCCGGCAGCCAGCGCGATGATGTTCCAGCCAATGAAAACGGAGAGCAAGGCTCGCAGCATTCTTGCTCCTTACAGAGGACTAAGGCCGCGCCCGGCGCCACGCGAGGAGGTACCCCCTTGGCTCTCGGAAGAGGTCCACCGCTGTGGGTTCTTGTAGAAGTCCAGTCCCTTGACCGTAGGAGTCGCGAGGCGATTCACCGCGTACTGCCCGATGGATTTGTAGAAGTCTGCCGTGAAGTCGAACTTGGGAATCTTGATGTGGTAGATCTGCGAGTTGCCATACAGGACGAGTGCCTCGCCCTTGCCCAGCTTCTGAAAGGTCGTCGGGTGGACCCGAGGTACACGCTCGGAGCGCTTCGTGATGCCCATGCCGTCCGAGCGGGTGCGATTCGCCGTGGAAAGCTGACCTTCGCTCGCGCCTGTCGCCGACGAACGGCTGCTGCTCACGCTGTAGGCCATTGCTTCCTCCTCTCCGAACATTGCCGAACCAGCCGCGACAGTCTCCTCTTCACCGAGCTTGAAGAAGATCTTTGTCCAGGTGTTCCCGACGACCATCGAGCGGAACTCCGGGCTCACGGAATCCAGGTTCGCAATGGTCTGAATGGCTGGGACCAGGGCTTGGTGCGCTGATCGACCTTGCTCGAACATCCGAGCCCACGATTGCGTGGCGTAGCTCCCCGCCTCGTCGAAGAGGCCAAGAGTTGGGGGCCATGGTCGCATATGCTTCGGAAGCTGCTGGATCCAGCTGATGGCGGTCCGATAGTCCCCGGTGAACATCTTCCCGAAGTTCGACGCCGCTTCGGCCTTTCCCATCGTGGGGAGGGCGACGTAGATGATCCTGTTCGCCATGATGTCTTCGAACAGGTTGCACTCCGGACTATAGGTGTTCGTGAACTGCCCAAAGCTGCCAGTCCCGAAGCCATATAGACGACCGCCAATCCCGCCGAATAGATCGCGCATCTTCTTCATGTCGAGGGTCGGATTGCCGCCAGCCTCTCGCGAGGCGACCTTGAACTGGTCTAGCCAGAGCTTGAACATCCGCCCGCCTTCGGAGTCCAGGTTCACTTGGCGCTCGAGGTGCATCATGGCCGCGGGCGATTGCAATGCAATGGCAAGGTCCAGAAAGTTGTACCCGATTCCCCGCATGCCGGCGATGTGCTGGTTTGCCGGAATGTCATTGAAAGCATTCACGAGGGTCGCGATGGCCTGATTCGCAGCCTGGCGATAGTAGTCGGTGCCAGGGCTTCCCTCGCTCGCGGGGATGAGCGACAGGACGCGGGAGGCGATCTCGTCCGGGTCCCCAAACAGGACCGGGTTGTAAGTGTTGGACAGGTTCGGGTCTCCGGCATGGATGACGCGTAGGTCCGCCGCTCGTCCGGCCCAGCAGGCCATCGCATAGATCTTCTGGAGATTGTCCGAGTCAATCTTTCCGTCCACGAAGACAACGCCGCCACCACGCGCTATCTGCTGGAGTGTGACCCACTCGGCAAGGACGGTCTTCCCGACACCTGATTGCCCTGCAATGAGCGCATGTCGCATCCAGTGCTCCCAGTCCACGGTCACAGGGCGGCCAGTGACGACGTCATAGCCAAGCATCATCCCGTCCCAGTCGTTCCATCGTGCGGGGGAGGGCAGATCTACATCCGAAAGGATATTCACCTTGGACTCGTGCGCCCGTCTTGGCGACAGCGCGACTTCGCGCATGGTCCGCCCCAGCCGCCATGCCCCAGCCGCTGAGAGGCCCATTGCCGATGCTCCAATCACACCGGAGGAAATAGCCGACGCAATCGGGGCACTTGCTGAGAGGCTGCTCACAAAGCTGCTGGCGAGTGATGCGATTCCGGGATTGGCCAGGGTCAGTCCTGCAGCGATAGATCCTGCCGTCAGCAGGTCTTCTCGCCCGCCGAACTCGATGACAGGGAGAAGCTCGCGAAGTGTGCGCTTGGGTTTCGACATGACTTCCTCAATCGGTGGACGTTTTTCCGGGAGAGGCGATGCAACGCTGGGCTAGCTGCATCACCGTTCTTGGCGTGTAGATGTCATCGAACAGCACGTCGGGTTCGTCGGCCGCGGCGGTGTTGAAGGTGAGGGTGCCGACATCGAAGATTCGGCCGATGAGCGACTGAGTCATGTTCACAGACCGCACGTCCCGCAACATCACGGTGGTCGTGCTCACGCTGAAGATGCCCTTTCGCGAGGTGACACGGCCATCCTCCAGGACGTAGAGGTGGGAATAGCGCCAATACAGGGCAGGTCCCGCGGCCAGCAGAGCGAGGCCGTTGAGCCAGTACACGACCGTCTCTTGCACCACGGGCGATGACCACGTGTCAAGGCCCACGTAGAGGGCCAGTGCCAGAAAGGCGAGTGAGCAGCCGATGTTCAGAACGTAGGTGCGCCAGGCCGGACGCAGGCGAAGTGGAAGCTTCTTCACTTGAGGCCTCCTGCGGCGATGGTCTTGCAAGGCGTGACGTATGCGGGTGTTGCTGCGTACAAGGTCTCCTCCAGCGCGACACATGCTTTGAGGCTCTCGGGGATGCCTCGCATCGCACCGTGGTGGTACCAGTAGTACGCCGCCCATGGGCTTTTGGCCTGTCCGTCCCAGCCGTGAAGGTAGGCGAAGGCTAGGTCATGAGCAGATTCCACGCTGCCTTGATTCAGGGCCATTGCGTAGAGCGCGGTGGCTGTCGGGCGCTCGTTGCGCTCGAAGGCCTGAGCAAGCGCGCGGCTGACTTCCGCGCTTCGATGACGCGCGGCGTAGCTAGCCGCCCACGCGGCCGCATCCTGGGAGTTGCCAAACCATGAGTAGATTTGCGGGATGGAGTCGCTTGCAACCAGCTCAGGCCTTCCTTCCAGGCGCGACACCCTTGCTTGGGGATCCGGGATCTCGCAGCCGATCTTCTTGAAAACTGCTGCTCGGGCCGACGCGTCGTACACGCCCGAGGCCTCGGCTCGATAAATGCGGTGCTGGTCCCCAAAGGACAAGCAAGGGGCGGGTGCCGTCGCACAACCCGTCAGCGCAACGGCGCAGAACGCTAAAAGAACAGGCAAGGCAGGGCGCATGAAGGCTCCTTGTTTAGATGAAAGTAACGAAACAATTATACGTTTTGACGCAACAAACGCGAAAAACAGAGGTGATAACAAAATTGTTCTTGGTGTCTGGTCGCTGAATGGCGTAACATAACGCACCAAATGCACCAATCCTCCTTGCAAGACATGTTTGTTACCCACTGCTTGAAGGCTGCGGCCATCCTGATCCCGGTTTGCGCGCTGGTCGCCGGATGCTCGGCCCCGCTGCCGCCACGGCAAGAGGCCTACCGGCTTGCGGACATGGCGGGCGCGCCGGTCTATGGGGCACGAAACGCCGACCGCGTCGATGACCTCGCCATCGTCGTCTGGGACAAGCCAGTGCGTTACGTGAGAACCAAGCCTGGGAAGGCGTCCGTCGGTTCGGCTGCGTTGTCGACGAAGCAGATCGCGCGCGTTGCCGTACGCCATGGCGAGGCGGACCTTCAAGGCGTCAAAACCACATCGCTCCTGCCAAAAGACGCGGAACGCTACTTGGTGGATTTCGTCGTCGCGACAGAGACCGACCTTGAGGGCATCGACAAGGCATGGGCGGAGCAGGTCTTGCCCAAGTTCCTGGCAGCGGGCTATCAGCGCGGGAAGTTCGTTGTGGCCGGAATGAAGGTAATGGCTACAGATAACCCAGTGATCGAGATAAGGGCAATTCTGCAATGAGAACTATCGATATCCCATCCGCGATCGTCGACGATCCTCCGCATATCCTCTTCTGGGAGGCCGATGAATTTATTCCGGCCCTCACAATTTTTGTGATTCTCTATCTCTGGGATATGACATTCCTTGCCATCGTGGCGTCGATAGCTTTCACAAAAGCATTCGCACGTGTCAAGGGATCGAATATGCGAGGCCTGTTGTTTCATATGCTGTGGTGGCCCGGGCTGATTCGGATGAACTCGGTTCACGACAGCGGCCTCAATCGACGATTCGACGACTAAAAATGGATTTCAAAAAATACGCACAAAACCTGAGCTGGATGCAGTTCGCACTGGCCGGTTCGCTTGCCACGAACGTGCTGCTCGCCATGGCCTCAGTGATATTTATGTTCTCCTACTCGTCACGAGAAGTTGTCACGCGTGTGATCCCTCCTCAAATGACGCAAGGGGCGGAGATTGGTTCCAGGGCGGCAAATGCCGAATACAAGAAGGCTTTCGGACTATTCTTTGTGAACCAAGTCGCAAATCTCCAGCCGCTCTCCGCGCCCGGGATTATCGACACGATGTCAACTTTTGTCTCGCCAGCGATATTCGGTGAGTTCCGCAAGCAAGCACTTGAAGTAATCAAGGATCCAGTCCTGAATGCGGCTGCAGTAAGCACCGACTTCTCACCTAGTCAAGTTCACTATGAAAAGGAGACTGATCGGGTGTTCGTGATTGGGACACTGCGGACAAAAGGAGCAGGCGTAGATAAGACGCGGAATATTGTCTATGAGCTAACCGTCGCAATTTCCGATGGCAGACCATGGATTACGCATTTCACGTCCTATGTAGGAAACATTCCACAGAGTCTCACCATTCTCATGGGGAAAGCGAAGAACAAGATCGAGGACATTGAACCGGCACGACAGCCTGTGCAGCGCCGAGAGGAAACTCCAGAGGCCCAGGCAGCCAGTGAAATCGACGCTCAGGGAATTATCGTGCAGCGCGACCTGCCCGTACGCAACCTGAAGGAGGCGATTCAAACCGAGTTGAAAGAAAAACCAGCAATTAAGGCCGATTAATACCCATGTTCAATAGCAACAGAAAATTGTGGACTGCATTTGCCGCGCTGATTCTCAGTGCGTTTGCAAACACGTTATTCGCTCAACCAGGTCCAGGCGAGGAGGCGAAGGCTCCAGCGAAAGAAGGTGCAGTCTCGGTCAAGGGGGAGTCGAAGCAAACGGTCATCCAACGCGGCGCGCCCAGCGAAGCGTTGAAGGCAGCTGCCGACCTGCGCACCCGCGCGGGAATGGCACCGCCCCCAGAAGTCCGCGATATTCGCCTTCCGGGCTTGAAACCCGACGATCCACAATTCAAGCCCTTTGTCCTGCACACACGGGTGGGCGTGAATGAGATGGTCACGCTCTCGTCGGATTTTCTGAATCGAATCTCGACTCCGTTCGAAGATCCCATCGTGGTTGATATTACCGACCCGAAGTCCGAGAAACACAAGATCACGGGCAGCGAGGTGTATTACCTCCCCTCTGGTGTCGACCCCATCGGGATCTACATCTTTGACAAGGGCAACCCGACCCAGACCATCAGCCTGACGATTGTCCCAAGGGCAGGTATCCCGGGCCAGAACTTGCTGGTCAAGCTGGAGAACTTCCGGTCCGTCAGGCAGCTTTCGCTCGTGCCAGATGTTGGCCCCGTGGTGAAGCCTGCTTCCAACGACTTCGAGGCGATGCTGGCCTCGCTGGTGGTAGGCGCGATTCGAGGGAACGTCCCTGGATTCTCGCCCGTGCCACTGGAGGTCGGCGAAGCACGCATTGATGACGTGCGCATCGTGCCGAACTTCGTCATGCAGGGCAGCTACCTGGACATCTATCGCTACAAGCTCACGAACGAAGGGACTGTCCCTATCGACATGAACGAGGGGGCGTTCTACCGCGAGGGCATCAAGGCTATCACCTTCTTTCCGCAAGTCTCGCTACAACCTGGGGAGTTCACGTACGCTTTTCTGATCAGTGAGAAGGCGACGGACTTCAGCAAGGACTTTGCTTCCGAAGAGCGGCCAGCTGGTCGGCGCACTTCGAAGTGACGGGAGCCCAGCATGGAAATTGACAAGCTGAAGGCCAAGCGCGTTCTCTACATCACCGCTGCCGTCATCGTTCTTTTTGGCGTTGCACTTCTGATGGCGGTCTGGGGCGACAAGAAGAAGCAGAAGAGCCCTTCCCTGAAGAAGCCGGAGGTGACTATCTATCGCGAGGGCGGGCTCACAGGCGTTGAGCAATTCACCTCGGACATGAACTCAGTCCGTAAGAGCCTCTCCGACCTGACAAAGATCGCTGAAAAGCAGCAGAGCTCCATGGAGACGCTCAATCAGCGGGTTTCCGAACTTGAGAAGCCACAGAGCCGTGCAAAACATGGCGATTCGCCTGATCGCGAACGGGACGCACCAGCTGAACGGGTGCCCGAGTTCAATGTCAAGCGCGAAACTCTCGATCTCAAGGCTGCCCCACCTCTCGCGCCACCTTTGCCGCGTCCTCTGGCTGGGGCCGGACCAATCGGCGCCCCGGCACCTGCCGTGCCGCCAGCCAGTGCTGCGGAAAAACCCGGGCAGCCAGCCGCAAGTGTGCAGCCGCGCCAGATCAATATCACCGATTCAAGTGGCCAAAGCTTCGACTTCAAGAAGGTGAAGGAAGAGAAGGCGCAGGCGTTTGAAGCCGCCTTTGACGCGAAGAAGGCGCAGAACGTGTTCATGCCCGTGGGCTCTATGTTCACGGCGGTGATGCTCACCGGCGCGTCCATGCCCACGTCGGCCGCGACACAAAAGAACCCGATTCCTATGGTGTTCCGCGTGAAGCGCGAGGCGATCCTTGCGAACTTCGCTTCCATCGACGTGCGCGACTGCTTTTTGCTGGCCTCCGGCTACGGGCAGATGGCCACTGAGCGCGTGATTCTTCGCGGCGAGGCACTGACCTGCGTGCGCCCCGATGGCGGTGTCCTGGAGACGCCCTTGTCTGCCTACATCGTCGGCTCAGATGGCCAAGTAGGTGTTGCGGGCCGCCTTACCAGCAAGCAGGGCCAGCTGATCGCAAATGCTCTCCTCGGCGGCACCATCTCTGGACTTGCGTCCCCACTCCAAAGGTCAAGAGTGCCTGCCCTCAACCTGGCACCTGGTGCAGGCTCGATCTACGAGGACGAGAGCATGGGCCAAGTGCTTCAAAGCGGCGTTGCTGGCGGGTTCTCCCAGACCGCCAGTGCCATCGCAAAGCACTATTTGAAGCTCGCGGAAGAGACGTTCCCGGTCATCGACGTGGCTGCGGGCGAAGTGGTCACGGTGGTCGTGAGCCAGGGCGTACCCCTCCCGCTCAAAGGATCGACCTCGCTGAACCGAATCGCCGCCGACTCAGGCGATGGTGCGGTGAGAACCGCGCTGCACCGGCAGACATCGCAGCCGAAGGGTGGAGAAGCCGCGGCGCAAAAAGATCCTGCGAAGCAACCCCAGGCGCAGCCTGTCTGGCAATCCGGCGCAGCTTTTGGCACGCCGGAAAGAGATAGCTCCAAGCCAGAGTCGCTGAGCGACGACATTAATTCCGCAATACGAAATACCCTGGGGGCACTCAAGTGACAGAACAGAACAAACTCCATCGAATTGGCCTGGGCGCAGCATTGATCGTTGCTTCGGTAGCCACCGTCGGCTGCGCGTCCACCTTCAACGTCGGCGAGACCGAGTTCGCCTGCAAGAAGGAGGAGGGATGCCCGACGCCAATCGAGGTCTATGAGGCGACCCATGGAAACTCGTCCGAGGTACGCATGGGCCGCACGCCGAAGAGCTGGAAGGCCAGCTCCAGCGACGTTGTGCGATTCAACCAGGACACAAGGGCCAGCAAGGAGACACGCGGCCTGATTGACGCCACAGCCGTCAAGGTGCCGGGCGACAGGGCGGTTCGCCCCCTGCGGTCGGGATCGGAGGTAGCGCGGATCTGGATTGCACCCTGGATTGATGAGGCGGACAACCTTCACTGGGCACGCTACACCTTCGTCGAAATCTCGAAGCGCCGCTGGGAGGTTGGTGAGAAGGAGATCAGGAGCGGCGGAACCTCCGTGCCATTTGTGCAGATCCGCGGCGATCGCGAACCAGGGGTGCTGAGGAAATGAAAACTCCAATGGATACCTACTACGAACTCGCCTCCCGCGATCTGCGGGCGAACGCACGCTGGAAGACGATGCGCCGCCTCGCCTGGGGCGCTGTAGTGGCCGTGGTACTCACGCTCTGCGTACTGATCTTGTTCAGCGGAGAGAAGGACGATCAAAACGTCGTGCCAGTCGTCCGAATCACGGGCGAGATCGGCCCGGCACTAGACATTGACAGCCTGCATCGCCAAATTGAGCGCGCTATGGCCTCGTCGAAGAGCGGGATCATTCTCGCCATCGACTCGCCTGGTGGAGACCCCAATCACGCGGTGAGGATCAAACATCGCATCGCGTCGGTGGTTCGCGAGTTCCCCGAGAAGAAAGTGGTTGCCGTATGTGAGCGGCTGTGCGCGTCCGCCGGCTACATGATCGCCCTGGAAGGCTCTGTCATTGCGGCAGGTCCGTACTCGCTGGTGGGCTCGATTGGGGCGGTTCTGATGAACGGGAACTTCTCGGACCTCCTCAACAAGGTTGGAGTTACCTACAAGGCCTACGCATCGGGTCCCTACAAGGCGATGCTGAATCCCTACATCCCTTCGACCGCGGCAAACGAGGAGAAGGCGATGCAGATCGTGAAGACATTGGGCGCCAGATTCTCTTCGGAGGTCCGGGAACGAAGAAAGCTCTCCCCAGCCGCCGATATTGATGGTGGTGAAGTCTGGACCACTGATGTCGCCCTCGAGATGAAGCTCATTGACGAAGTGGCCGTGATCGAGGACGTTGCTGAAAAGCACTTCGCGGGTGCTCGCCCTGTTGTTGTGAAGCGGGGCCGCTCGCTGCCCAGCGCTCTTCAGTCAGTGAATGAGTGGCTCGCTGGCCGCGTGAATCTGTTGTTCTAGGGGACGAATATGGAAGTAGTCAAATCGATCGCCATTGCACTGGCGGTGTACGTGGTGGTGTCTGTGTCCGTGTACTTTGGATACACGCGGATGAACCAGGATCACGCCGCGCCGGAAATCAAGATCGCAACGATCGACATTCGGAAAGTGAGCGACGAAATTTTCAAGAGCGGTGGCATTGGGTCTGCCGGCATCAGCGACGCGGCCCAGCTTTCCGACCGAATCCAACGTGCCTCCAAGTCACTGGCTGACCAGGGCTACTTGGTGGTTAACAAGCCGCTGATCCTGGCTGCGCCGGAGACTCTGGAAGTCTTTGACGCCACGGGCGATGTGGTGAAGGCAGTCCTGGGAGATCGCTAGATGGCCAAGCGAAACCGACCATCCGTCCACATCCCGGTCCTGGCATACGACTCTGACAACTATGTCTTTCAGTGCCGCGGGGGATACCTCGGCGTTTGCTGGGAATCTGCGCCCATGGTTGGTGCGGACGACCAGACTGCGGACATGTTGGCGAACGCATCGTCTCTGCAACTCCCGGCCGGCTCGTTCCTGCAGTTCAGCATGATCGGCCTCCCTCACATCAAGCAGTACACGACGTCCTACCTGAAGGTCAAGGCGGAGGGCATGCATCGTGTGGAGAGCTCCGAGACGCAACGGACGTTGCTGGAGGTGTCATCGCGTCGCGCAGCGTTCATCGAGGCTGGCGCGAAGGAGCCGCTGCTCCCAAGCTCAGGCCAGCTCATGCACGATCGGCGCCTGATCATCAGCCTCAAGATTCCAATCGCGGGCCTGAACCCGACCGAAAAGGAAGCCAAGTTTCTGTGCGACGTGAAGCTGAAGTACGAGGACAGTCTGCGTGCCGCAGGCATCTTCGGGCGGCCGATGCGCGGCAAGGACTATGTCGACCTAATTGCCTCGCTCTATAAGTCGGGGGAAGGCGCACAGAACATCGAAGTGGTCGACAACCTCACGCTTGACGAGCAGTGCTTCCAGCCAGGGGACCGCCTGGACACCGAGCTTGACAGACTGGTGCTGAACGAGGCGACCGACATCCGAGTGCTGGGGGTGAAAGCCCTTCCCAAGAGCGCCAGCCTCGCGCTGGGCTACATGATGCTGGGCGACTACCTCGGCAACAACAACCAGTTGCGGTGCCCGTACCTTCTCTCGCTGTCCATTCATTTTCCGGACCAGGCGAAAAAGAAGTCCGACATGAAGACCAAATCGGTCATCGCGAGCTACCAAGCCTTTGGCCCATTGCTGAAGTTCATTCCTCGCCTCGCTGCGAAGAAGAACAGCATGGACATCGTGATGGACTGCATCGAACGCGGTGAGCCCGTCATCGAGGCGAGCCTCGGTGTTGCGCTGATCCATTCAGACAGCGAACTACTTTCGGGCGCTACGGCAGCGCTGGCAACCTACTACGACTCGCTCAACATCACCATGCAGGAAGAGAAGGGAATTGTGCTCCCTGCATTCACCAACCTGCTTCCGTTGGCGCCTACCGCAGAGTCGGTCAAGAATCTGTTTCGGTACTCGACCATGGGCGTTAGCCATGCGCTGGCACTGGCCCCCCTGATGGGCGAGTGGAAGGGCACGGAGCGTGACAAGGCCGCGATGCTCTACGCGACGCGCCGTGGGCAGGTGGGCACTCTGGACTTTTACTCAGGCTCTGCAAACTACAACGCCGTGGTTTTTGCTGGATCAGGTGCCGGCAAGTCGTTCTGGGCCCAGCAAGTGGTCAGCGACTACCTGGCCGCAGGCGCCAAAGTCTGGACCATCGACGTCGGCCGAAGCTACTACAAGCAGTGCAAGGCCTACAAGGGCGAGTTCATTGACTTTCGGGCCGACTCTGGGATCTGCTTGAACCCATTCACGAACGTTGTCAAGATCGATGACGAGGTGACCCTCATTGGCGCACTGATCGAGAAGATGGCGGCGCCTGTGAAGGGCTTCGAAGACTTCCAGCGGTCGTCAGTTGAGCAGGGAATCAAGGCGGTGTGGGGGTCCCACGGGAATGCCTCGACCATCGACGACGTCGCCACCTACTTCCTGGAGCAGGACGACCCTCGTATCAGTGACATTGGCGCTCAACTCTTCTCGTTCACAAAGCAGGGCTCTATGGGCTCCTGGTTCAACGGGCGCGCGAACGTTGACCTTTCGAAGGACTTCGTCGTGTTGGAGCTCGAAGAGCTCAAGTCCAACAAAGTCCTCCAACAGGTGGTTCTGATGCAGGTGATCTCGGCGATTCAGCACGAGATGTACCTGGCCGGCAAGTCTCGGCCCTTGATCCTGCTGCTCGACGAGGCATGGGACCTCCTCAAGGATCCCATTGTGGCGCGGTTCCTCGAAGACGCATGGCGTCGATTCCGCAAGTACGAAGGATGCGGGATCTTGATCACCCAAGATATTGCGGACCTGTACGAGTCGGCTTCGGGCCGTGCCATTGCCACGAACTCCGACTTCAAGATCGTGATGAAGCAGAACCCTGAATCAATTGCCCGCATCCAGGACTCCAAACAGCTCGTCCTGGGCGCAAACGTCTTCCAGCAAATGGGTTCCGTGCACACGGTACTCGGCAAGTACTCCGAGTTCATGGTGATCTGCTCCTCGGGGATCGGGATTTTTCGCTTGATCACCGATCGCTTCTCGCAGGTCCTCTTCTCCACCAAAGGACGGGAGCGTAGCCAGGTCATGGCCGACATCGATAGCGGCAAACCTGCAGTCGACGCTGTGAACGACTACATCGCCGAGTTCGGCTGAAAGGGTAAACATGTTGGGTCGAACAATTGTTTTCGTTGCGGTCGTCCTCACGGGTCTTTGGGCGGCGGCCGTCTTCAACGAGAAGGATGAATGCGCGAGGCTCGAGCGACTGCTCGCGGTCGTGGACATGCCAGTGGAGATCGCGCGCATGTTCAACGCCAGTGACTCGTCCTGGTCGGAGTTTCAGCACAAGGCCTCGCTGCAGGCAAGAGATGCGCTCCTGCCCGGTCGGGACTGCAAGTTCCTCGGTGCGCGCGAGAAGCAGTGGCAAGGAGAGGTGATGGAGCGCGTCACCCGCGGTGGGCTTCCACCCGAAGAGGCAGAGGTGATTCTCCGGGGGAAAAGCCGTGAGTAGAACGGCTGGGTCGTACATCCGCTGGACGCTCGCGCTTTCGGCTATCACCGGTGCCATCGGCGGCTCAATCCTTGCGTCCCCGTTCCGCCTTGGATTCGATGTGCAGAGGTTGTTGGGATTCCCAAGCTGTCTGCCGTCCTATGTGTACTTCCTGGACTACCGCAAACCCATCCGCGCGCCGAAGCGCGGCGACTACGCGGTCTTCAGCTATCCGGCTACCAACCTTGGAGTCGGGGCCCGAGAAGGGCAACGCGCCGTCAAGATCGTGGCGGCGCTACCCGGCGAGCTGGTGGAGATCGCGGGGACCGAGCTGTATATGCGTGGGGTGCCTTGGGCCTACGACCGACTGTGGCTGGCCAAGTCGATTTCTGGAAAAACTGTTGGGGATTTTGATGCGAAGTACAAAGTGCCAGAAGGCACCTGGTTTGCGTATGGCACCGAGAAGGAAAGCCTTGATAGCCGCTACTTTGGGCCTGTTGAGCAGTCTCGCATCGTCGGATACGCGAAACCCCTCTTTTGAGGAAGCGGCTCGAATGGCCGCGTCGCAGTTCTCTGCGCCCATGCAGCCCTACATTGCGGAGCGCGAGCGCACCCTTGAGGGCACCGAAGAAATCGTGGTGTTGATCTCTTCCTCGATGCCTGCCGGTGCGCTACGGGCGCTGTTCGCCCAGGCGCACGAGTATGGCGCGGAGAAGGTTCGTTTTGCGGTCCGCGGGTTCGAACCGCGCCAGTTGGGCCGGACCATCGCGGGCTTCAGAGCTCACTTCCCCGACCCCGCATCAGAGTACGTTCTGATCGACGTGGATCCAAACGTCTTCCGCCAGGTCGAGGCGCAAGCCGTGCCCGTGTTCCTGGTCAAGGACAAGGAGAGCTGGTTTGAATCACGCGGAGAAATCAGCTTGTTTGGCGCTGTGGAGAACGTCCGCAAGCGCGGACCATTGCAAATCGGGCCGATGTACACCATCGCAGAACCTGACGTGCTGGACGTAATCCAGAAGGAGGGCTCAAAGCTGGACTGGGCCGGCATTCAGGCGAAACTTGCCGACAAGGCCTCTAGGGGCGAGGTTCGAGCTCAGTCCATGCTCCCGACGGCTGGAGAGACTAGGCGCATCCGGCACTCGCCCCGCGTTGCGGTCCAGCAGGACGTGGTCGTGGTGGAGCAGGGAAGGTACAAGGTGCTCGCACCTGCAGGTGGCTTGGTCAATCCGCTGGCGCATTCGAAGTTCGACCGGACCGTGGTCGTGATCAACGGCCAGGACGCGAGCCAGATCGCTCTGGCGCGGTCATGGGTGAAGCAGTACGGCGCCCGGAGCGTGGACGTCTTCTTTGTGTCTTCGGCAGAGGTCCCACGTCTTCAGCAAGAGATCGGCGCCCCGGTATACCCGCTCTATGACTGGATGTCGGGCGCGTTCGGTGTGGAGGCCGTTCCAGCGCTCGTACGGCCGGAGGGGCAGGAACTGGTGATCCAGTACGTTCGGCCGGGGGATCGGCCATGAGCAAGATGCTTTCACACCTTTTCCGGTGCGTGGCGTTCGCCGTGCTGTTGGCCGCCACATCGAGCGCCTGGGCCGAGGCCCGCAGCACGATGTGCAACAACTACTCGATGCTCAAGAACATGTTCACTGACGTGTGTTGGAGCGGCATGTTCCCGATCCGCATCGCAGGTGCCACGATGATCTCCGGAAAGAGCGGGGTTCCCGAGGACGCCTACAAGAGCCCACTGTGCAAGTGCGGTGGGGACATTTCGAAAGGCCAGTTTCCGAAGATTGGGTTCTCCGTGGGATTCTGGGCTCCAGCCAAGGTCATCGACGTCACACGCCAGCCCATGTGTTTTGCCTCGCTTGGGGGAACGCGTGCGTCCATGCCCAGCATTGGCTGGTTCGGTTCTGGAAGCAACACCGGCCGGGCCGACCGCAGCAACGGCTTCTACAACTGGGTCGCATACAGCGCGCCTCTGATTTACATGATGCGGCTGCTCGATGAGAACGCCTGCGCGCCCGACGGATTGCTGGACTTCGACGTCATCAACATGAGTCCGCTGTTTCCGAACTGGAACGATGTTGTGGGGCGATACGCGGCGTTCATGAACCCTGAAAGCATGTTCCTTGGCACCGTGAGCGCGCTGGCCACCATGCCGATCGACTCGATGAGCACCATCGTTAATGACAAGCCCTTGAACTATCTGCACTGGGCAGCAGGGCAGTGGGGGATGCTCTATCCAATGACGGGCTTTGACGAGTCAAGCAGTACCTCGGACACCGTCCGCTTTTCCTCGCTGATCGCTGCGCGCTCGATGGCCCTGATGCACCGCCTCGGGCTGCTGCGCGGCACCGTCGGTGGATCGAACATCTGCGAGCGCAAGGTGCAGCCCATCATGCGTAAGGATGCGTTCCGCTGGCAGATGGTCGCTCCATCACCCGAGTACAACACCATTCCTGGTGCGAGCGGAAACGGTGCCACCGTACGAATGATCGACCGGCCCCATGGTCGAGGAACCTGTACGCACCCGACGGGCCTGCCTACCCCCTTGTGGGGCATGTGGCGCAACGTTCCCGCCACCGGCGAAGACCACTCCTACATGATCTTTCAATACACCGACTGCTGTTTCGGTATTACCCCCGCTCCCTAAACCATGTGGCTCAAACTCACCGGAAGAATCCTGATAGCCGTTCTCGGGTTCAACTACAGCGTTGGCGCCCTTGCCCAGGCCGTGACCACGCGGATGGAGCAGTCAGCGCTCGATGCTGCTACGACCAAAGAACGAAACGTCACAGGCTGGATTGACCAACCTGCAACGCTCCCAGGGCCGACCTCGCCGAACGTCACGCCGTTGGCAGGTTCCGCGATCTACCGAGCGCCGACGGCGGGTGACGTCAGCCTTGATCGCGCGGCTTCGACCAAGTGGTCCACCCAGTTTGCGCCCGCCTCGAAGGCCGCAACGCTGGACAGCGCCCAGTCAGGGCAGGACATGGCCTCGCAGTCACTGGATGCGCTGATGCCCAACCCGAATGCGGACTACAACCGTGCTCAGGATGGTGTGACATCGACCAGCAGCACGGGGAGAAAGGTCAATGTCAACGAGCTTTTTCCAAACTTTAACCAGACTGAGGCGAACGAGATGTCACAGATGGGGAAGGACACGTATGCCGACCCCACAAAGCTTGAGGCTTTGACGAAACAGAACTCTCGCAACCGTCGCAAGGATGGGTGCCGGAGGACCGAGTTCGTGTCGCTCTACAAGCAGCAGACAAGCTCAGCTCGCGCGGCCGATGCCAATCACCGGATCTACCGCATCACCTTCCAAGAAACCGAGAAGCGGGCTGTGGTGGGTGCCCCCGAGAAGAAGGCGTGCTTTCGCAACGGCAATCCGAACGCTGAGTGCGTCCAGGAGCCTTTGTTCGACGTGGACACGAAGGCCTCGACCTACTCGCAAGGCCAAGTGCGGCTGCAGCTGCCGACCCTCGGCGCGAGCGCGAGTACCTGGCAGGACCAGGTCGACGAGGGACATGCGATTCGGTACGAGTACACGCCATTTTCAGCAGGCACGAAGTACAACTACTTCACATACAACCACAGGCTTTTCTTCGTGGTCAATGGTGCAATGCAGGATGCCACGCAGCATGTAGCGAGCTACGGGACGGCAAAGGACAAGTGGACGTCGGTCATCACCACGTCGGTTCCCCAGGGAACCAGCGAGGTGATCTTGCTTGCGGACTTGTACCGGACGGAGGTGAACTACTACGAGCCTCCGCCATCCGGATGCATGCCAGATCCCCCGACGACATGCGCAATCCCATCGCGAGGCGGGGACGTGATCAACTGGTGTCCTGGTGAGCGCGGTGCATCAGTGCTCGAAATGTATGACGATCGCCGGCAGGACACGGCCGCAAACACTGGGCACAAGTGGGTCAACGACGCGATCGCGAACACAGCACGGAACGACCACTCCAGCGACACTGGGCTTCAGGCGCAGATGGTGGGAAAGATGAACGCGTCCTCTGGCACGAAAGCCATGGAGCTAGTCAACTCTTGCAATCGGATCAGCGACGGCAGCTTCACGCAGAACGGCGGGAAGCCATACAACCGGGAGCAGGTCAACAACTGCGAGAAGATCATCAAAGAGGCCTTCACCCCGAACGGATGCTCTGGCATGCAGCGCCAGTTTGGACTCGCTGAGGTTGGGGATCATGTCTATCTGCGAGTCCGTGGGTGGAACAAGGTCAAGCTGCCAGTGCTGGACGCGCTCGGGAAGCCGACGGGCCAGTTCACGTACCGCAGGGACCCTGTCCCTGTGCAGGGTGCCGTCGCGAACATCGCGAGATTCCCGGTTCTGTCGCCCGCTCTTGACTGCCCGGATTGCAATACCGAGCCGGAGGAGGGCTACTACGTCGAATACATCCACTCTCCTTTCGGAGGTGACCCCAAGAAGACGGGCGTGAGCCGCATCCGAATGCTCGGGGGCACGGCGACCGCGAGCCACTTTGGTCGCCCTTCGGATGGCTGGCTCCCAGCTGTCAGCGCCACCGCAGACAGCTCGCGCACCGAAGTTGAGTTCGCTGCCGCCTTGCAAATGGTCACGGTGAATGAAATCACCGGTTGCAACGACTACCTCAAGATGGTTAGCGACAACCTATGCAAAAAGCCGACTATGGCCTGCACGGACCAACGCTCGACCGTGACGAGTGGTTCGGTGACGTTTGGCCACGGGCTGGCGACTTCGGGATTCATTGACATGCTGAGCCCATGGCTCAAGGGTTCCGCGTCCTTCCCGGACTACGCCGAGGCAGGCCCATCAGCTCCAAATGCGAGCGACAGTGAAGACTGGTTCGGCCTGGACAAGATGTGCTGGGGAGCCAAGGGCGGCCCGCTGCTGCAGTGCGGGAAGATGGAAGGCGAGGGAGTCCAGTTTGACGAAATCACGGAGGGCGACAAGGTCTACCAGAGCAACTGCGCATACGCGGAAAACGTCGACGGAAAGAAGCTCTCTCAGTGCCGCCCGCTGCCGGCGTTCAGCGTTTGCGCGGACCAGCGGTTCGTCGGCTTGTTCTCGGGGATTTGCTATGTGGAAAACAAGGCATTCGACTGCGGGGAGCAGGCTCCGGGAAACTGGACCACCGACACCGAGAACCAGGTTGATGTTTGTCAGGGCACGCTGCGGTGCGTAGGCACCGAGTGCACGCGGCCCAATCTGACAGGCTCGTCCAAAGCTGACTTCGCGACAGCGGCCAGTGGCATGGAAGCGCTCAACATGATGAAGTACGACATGGTGTGCGCGGAGACTGGAAAACCGCCTGCATCGCTCACGGAAACCTGCACGCTGTCCATTTTTGGCGGGAAGCAGTACTACTGCTCCTATACCGTCGGTAGCGGGAAGGTGATCACCGATGTGGCACTGGTAGATGGGAACTGCTGCCGTCAGGCCCGAAAGGACGTGAAGAACGAGGCACCCAACTGGATGCAGTACCTGCAGGGCTACTACATCGTCAAGAAGATCGGCGAGAACTCGATCACCCAAAGCTACCTTGCCAACACTGGGATCAAGGATGTCTACAACAACGCTGGGCGCTTCTACGGAGAGGTTTCCGATCAGATCACTGCGCCGTTTCACGATCTCTATGACAAGGGCTCGGCCTTCATCAACGACTCCATCGTAAAGCCGGTGAGCAGCGGTCTCGATCGATTCTTTGGGGCATCGGGTTCGTCCACCACCATTCCTGCGGAAGCCGCGGCCGATGGAGTCACGAAGCTCCCAGCAGCTCAGTCCTACTTCGGGAAGTTCGGCAGTGCGTTGAAGAGCTTCCAGCAGGAGCTGATGAAGCGTGCTTTTGAGTTTGTGAATGCAATCAGCCCAGAGCTGGCGAATGCCATCTTCATGGTCGGTCCGGACAAGGTCATCACGCTCACTCCCGGGTTTGAATTGGCGATGAATTCGTACTTGATATTCCGCCTTATCGTTCAGATCATCTTTGCCTGCAAGACGCCGGAGTACGAGTGGGCGGCAAATGAAAAATGGCGATTGTGTTCGTTCGCGGGGACTTGTTGCTCTAAGAAAGTAGCATTTCTGGGCTGCATCCAGAAACGTGATTTGTACTGCTGCTACAAGTCCATTGCAGCGCGAGTGATCGCGACAGAGATCTTGCGGAAAGGGTTGATTCCTGGCCGCTCGGGGTACCAGGTTCAGGGGTGTTCTGTGAACTGCAGCGGGTTCACGCCTCAGGAGCTGGGCCAGGTGGACTGGGCGCAGGTCGATTTGACGGAGTGGACCGATTCCTTGATCGAGTCTGGACTCATCAACCCGCAAAGCCCGGAGTCGCGCTACGGGGTGCAAGGCAATGAAATTGATCTGAGCCGCTCGCTCGCCATCGAAGACTCCACCGCTGACATCGATCGCACAGTGCCTGCCGTCAAGACCGTTGAACTGCTCAAGGAAAACAGTTCTGAGCTGCTTGACATGTCCCGCGCTGTAGATCAGTTCGAGAACTGCTACGACCCGAATGACAAATCGAAGATGCCTTCATCGTATGCAGCTTGCAAACCAGCGGAAAAGTAGGAGGACGTGTGGAAGTTGTGGGCGCATTGATCTTGATCGTGATCGCAGTAGCCATCGTGGCCTTGAAGAAGGCGTTCGATGGGGATGAGGACGATGAGGAGTACGTCGCCCGGCAGCGGCGGCGGAGAAAGCAGCGCCGGGCCCGGCGGCGCGACGTCGATGAGGGAACGCATGATGAGCATCGGATTGGTCAGACGAATCTTGAGAACGTGCCGTTGTTTGAGCGGTATGGCGGCGGCGGCAACTCTGGGCCTAGCCCTGGGCCCGGCCAGTAGCGCGAACGCTCAGACGGGGATACCGACGGACCGGATAGGTGGGAGGCAGGAGGCAACCCACCCTCTTTGCGTTCTCTCGCGCGCTCAGGACAGGAAGAATCGCCTCGCCTGGCTTGACGGGATTTCTCGCCGGGAACCTGCTCACCTGCTGATCCATGCCGAGAATATCTACACGGGCCAGCTTGACTTGCCGATGCGCTCGCTGCAGTCCGCGCTAGAGGAGTCAGCACGGCAGGGCCTTCCGCAGGCGCAGTACAACCTGCTGTTCCTGGTCTACAGCCGCTGGGTGGCTGGCGAGCAGGTTACCCAGCAGGAGGTTGCCGATGCGCTTGCAAAGGTCCAGATCGGCACGTTCCGCGGTCAGCTGGCGTTCAAGATGGGGTACATCTACTCCTTGTTGCGCGAGTACGTGCTCCAAGTCACGGACGGTCCGACGCTGGAGGGCTATCGCTTGGCGGCCGGCTATGGGAACGCTGACGCGGCGTATCGCTATGTGGTGGGAGTGCTGCAGCACCGGTCTGAACAGGTGGCTGCCGATCCTGAGCTTCGCCGATATCTGAAAAAATTGGTGAACACCTTGAGCGGGAGATCGTCGCAGCTGATGGCGCTGCGGGGCGTCCTTTGGAAAACAGGGTTCTTTGAGGGCACCCCGCAGGCTCGCGCCTACTATGGCCAGCTGTACAAGCGAGTGAGCGAGCTGATGGGCGCGCGTGCGGCAGGAAATCAGGGTGCTGCAGCCCGATCAGTAACAAAAGTGGACAGAGATGCGGAACGGCTAATTCAAGTACAGCATTTGATAAGCGTAACAATTGCGGTAGACTACGAATTCGTTTGTCAGCAATGATCCATGCGTTTACTACCCTATTTGTTACCGGCAGCAATGCTGGTGACCGCGAGCTTCGTGTCCGCGGCCGATCAGCCTTTTCTGACTGACAAGGCCCGCGGCTGGTTCTGGTACGAAAAGCAGCCGGACCCCCCGCCTCCTAAGGAGAAGGAGCAGAAGCCACCACCGCCGGTTGCCGCCGTACCCGCCAAGGCTGCTTCCAGCCCAGCGGCGCCGGCGCAACCTGGTCCATCCACGTTCTCGGTCAAGTGGTTCCAGCAGAACTACTCCAAGGTCATGGAAGATGCGATCGACGACCCTACCGACGCCAAGATGGACAAGTACCGCTACGTCACCCGTGTAATGGTGGACAAGGCGACAAACTTCTCTCACAAGTTCCAGGAGCGTGCTGTCCTGGATGCCGCGCTCGACGAAACAAATCGCTTCCCCATCAGCAGTGCGATGCGGTCGGACTTCTACCGCCAGATCAACCAGAACAAAGCGCACTATATGCGCCAGTTGGCGGACCGGGCTGGGCTCTGGGTGTTCCTGGACGCGGAGTGCAGCTTCTGTGAGAGGCAGTACCCCATCGTCAAGCGGATGGCCAAGGAGCATGGGCTCTATGTGATCTTCATCACCAAGCAGGGCGGTCCCATCTTTGACATGAGGTCAGACGACGAGGTCCTGCCGGACGCCGGGCACAGCAAGGTAATGCAGGTTTCTGTGTACCCGGCAACTGTCCTGGTGGCGCCCCCTGACAAGCACATCGTGGTGTCCCAGGGCATGCTGTCGGAAGACCTGATCGTAGACCGCGTGCTGTTGGCCGCGAAGCACATCGGGCTGCTGGATGAAGGTCAGTATGCCGAGGTGAATCCGAACTACTCCGGCCTCCTCTCGCCACAGCAGATCTCAAAGCTCGGTATGGTGGACTTCTCTGACCCATTCTTCACTAGGAAGATTCGGGACGCCGTAGTGGCGAAGTCCGCCGACCTCTCGCGCTCTAGGGTGAACCATGAAAAAACTCGCTAGCGCGATGCTCGCGTGCGGGATCCTCTTCGTGGCACCCGTGGCCTGGGCCAGGATTGACGAGTGTCTGCGCAGCGCGGCCGCCTACCAGCAAGTTCCGCACGAGTGGCTCGTGGCCATTGCGAAGACCGAGTCGAACTTCAATCCTGCGGCGGTCAACCGCAACAAAAACGGAACCACGGACCACGGGCTTTTGCAGGTGAACTCCGTGTGGCTGGGGACGCTTGCGAAATTTGGAATCACCGAGCCGGACCTATATGACCCATGCATCAATGCTCAGGTAGGCGCCTGGATCCTGGCCCAGAACATCCGGCAGTTTGGTTTTACCAACGAGGCGATTGGGTCATACAACACCGGGCCCAACGGAAAACCTGCCGCCAAGCTCATCTACGTACAGAAGGTTGTGAAGTCATGGAACAAGCTACAGCGACGCGGCGCGTCCGGGAAGTAGACGAACAGCCGCTGCAGTTCATCTCTACGTCCAATAGCGATGCTCCAGCTGTGGACCTGTTGAACAAGCTCATGTCGATCGCCATCGATCACGAAGTATCCGATATCCATTTCGAGTGGTTCGAGACGGAGATGATCGTCCGGTTTCGCCACAACGGAGATCTGCAGGAAGTTCGGAGAGTGAGTCTGGAGATGGCGTCCAGCTTCAACGACAAGATCCGCATGAAGGCGCGATTCTCGATGGTGGAACGCCAACTGCCACACGATGGAAAGATCCGTTTCAAGTCGTTGGAGTCCGGAAAAGTGGTGGACCTGCGGATCTCGATTCTGCCTACCACCCACGGTGACTCAATTGTCTGCCGCGTGCTGGACGGCGCCAAGAACCTCCAGACTCTTGATGCTATCGAGATGGATGCCGATATCAAGGAGGCGATGCGCGAGGTCATTTCCAAGCCTCAAGGTCTCTTTCTGGTGACAGGGCCCACGGGGTCGGGAAAGACGACGACCTTGTACGGAATCATCCTGACGCTTCGAACCCCCTTGAACAAGATCAACACGGTCGAGGACCCGGTGGAGTATCAACTCGACGGGATCTGCCAGTCGGAAGTCAACCTGAAGATGGGTTTCGCGCAGGCCCTGCGCTCCATGCTCCGCCAGGACCCGGACGTCATCCTGGTCGGGGAAATCCGCGACGGAGAGACGGCGGGTGTTGCTGTCCAGGCCGCGCTCACTGGCCACCTCGTGCTCTCGACATTGCATACGAACAGCGCGGTGATCACGCTGTCGCGGCTTCTAGACCTCCAGGTCAATCCGAACGCGTTGGCGGCGGGACTGGGCGCGGTCTGTGCACAGCGGCTTATCCCGATTCTCTGTGAACACTGCCGGGAGCCCTATGAGCCGGATGATTTTGAGCGATCGCACCTGGTGCGTCATGGGGTCGAGGCCCCTTCGCTCATCTATCGCGCGCATGGTGCGGGATGTGAACACTGCATCGCGGGCTACCGCAGCCGCAAGGCTGTCATCGAAATGTTCACGGCGACGCCAGCGGTGCGGATTGCGATCGAAGCGTCTGACATTCACGCACTGCGCAAGGCCGCCGAAGCGCAGCCCTACTACCGAACCCTGGAGACCGCCGCAGTGCGAGAAGTCGCGCGCGGGGTCACATCATTTGAAGGAGCAAATCGTGCAGTTGGAACCTAACCCTTCTTCTCCCACGCGCAGGGCCTTGCTGGGTCTCGCTGCAGCGCTGCCTGTCGCCGCGCTTGCCCAGAAAGCGTCGATGCCCGATGTGGGCGGTACCAAGCCATACAAGGTGCTGCGCAATCCGGTCGCCAATGACAAGCTGCGCGTCCGGGAGTTCATCAGCTACGCGTGCCCGGCATGCCAGCGATACCACGCCGGCATCGCGCAATGGGCCGAGTCACTACCGCGCACGCTCAGCTTTGTCGTGAACCCTGTGATCCTGAATGCATCCAGCCAGGCGGAAATCACGCTGATGTCGGCCAGGGTTGCGCTGGGGAAGCTGGCGCCCGGCACGATGGCGAAATTCGATGCGGATGCGCTTGAGCTGATGCAGGCCAAGGGGAATAGCCCGTCGCTCGCAGACATCGAAGGGGTCGTCTCTCGCTATGGCGATGCCGGGAAGGCGCTGGTGGTGATGCGCCAGAAGCAGACCTTGGCGCAAATCGAACAGTGGCTTGACGCGGCTGGGCGCTATGAGGTTCTGAAAACCCCCTCCCTCGGCGTCCTGGGCCAGTTCGTCGTGACGCCGGAAGACGCGGCAGCGCGGGCAGAACTGTTCTTCGGATTGCTCAACGGTCTTATCAGCCAATCCATCAAGGCCTGAATTGTGAAAAAACTCATCACCACCATTTCGCTCGCAGTAGCTGTCCTGGCTACCTCGCTTCCTTCTTTCGGGGGCCAGAAGCTGAAGATCGAGACTCCACCAGATGTTGCGGTGGACGACGCCTGGATCAACAAGGTCGAGCAGTTGGAGAAGCTGCTCTCGAACTCAGCCGTCGGGAAGGTCAGCGACATCCGGCTGCTTTCTACCCTGGATACACCCATCAAAGGTCTGAAGGCGGTTGTCTATGAGGCCATGATAGAAAACCCGGCCAACGGGCAGCGAAAGCCCGAGCGTCTCGTTCTCTACTCGGATACCTCGGGCCGCTACGCCGTCGTGGGTTCCGTGGTGGACATGAAAGAGGGCAAGGACCTCGGCAGCACATTCATGAGAGAGCAGGCCGGCAACACAATGTCGCCTGCGCTGCTGGAGAAGGCCGAGCTCGCGCCCGGTACCGGCAGCCGTCGAATCGTCCTTGTTTTGGATCTCGGGCAGCCTCAGGGGCGTCAGTTCCTCAGCGAGCTGCTGCAGCGCTACACCGCTATGAAGAGCAAGGCAGGGGTGGACATGGCACTTGTCTCCGATGCCCAGAAGGAAATCAACGTTGGCGCGCAGGCCGTCCTTATGGGCGCTGCTGGCACCACGCGGATGCTCCCTTGGCTCGCGGAATGGCTTCGTGACGGCGAGAAGGCTTCCTTTGTGGACAAGAACCGTCTGCGAAACGATGCCGTGGTCAAGGCAACGCTTGGCAAGGGCATCTTCGCCATCGACAAGAACTCCAGGATGGCCGTCGAGTCGGGAATCGACCGGCTCCCTCTGATCTTCGTGAACGACAAGGGCCGGTACAGCACGTTCAAGCCTCCCCAGTCAGAAGCCGATTGGAAGGCGCTGCTCGGCGACTGAGTTTCCTGTTGATCCGTACAGCAAAGCAAAATCCCGCATATGCCATCCGATCTCATCACCCAAAGCGCCATTGCACTGTCCGGCCCGGCCGCGATCTGGCTTTCGCAGGCTCGCAGCTTGCAGTTGCGCAGATGGGCAAGTGTCATCGGGGCGTGTAGCCAGCCATTCTGGTTCCTTGCGCTCAAAGATAGCGATCAATGGGGGATCATCGTCGTGTCCGTCGTCAGTGCTTTGGGCTGGATGTGGGGGATATGGGTGTACTGGATAGCGCCGGCGCCACCAGCCGGTGGGGCACCGTCGGGCTGCCGCCAGAAAGCCGGATTGGCTGAACCCCAAAGGCCCATTTTCCGACGCAATCGTAGCGCTGAGACCATGGCGCAGTCCCGTGGAGATGGGCGAACGAGCGCGAATGGTGAAGTACAGCGAGCTACGGGAAATTGAGGCAGCGATACCGTACGCGATGCGCGCGATCTTGCCCACGATGCCCGCTCAGCATGCGAGGGCGCGGCATGTGGTAGCTGCAACTCAGACCGTCGGGTTCGGGAAAGGATACTTGTGAGGCTGGATCCGCGCCAACTCCTGCTCTGTGGCGGGGGTCACGGAGGCCGTCAAGCCAACTCGCAGGGTACCCCTCCGAAGAATGGAGGGCTCAATAAGCTGAAAACCACGCGAATCCTTCGACTGGTAGTAGCGGAAGATCCAGTACGCAACTAGATCAGCCAGCTGAATGAGTCGCGATGCCTTGGAATCAAGGAATAGAGGGACTTCTGCAAAGTTGCGCAGCCGTCCCAGCGCATGCCCCTCGTGCTTAAACAAGGAAGAAAGCGCCTGTAGCTTCTGCTCGTAGGATGCCTTGTCGCATACCACAAGCCCACGTTGTGGATCTCTGCGTCTTGTCCACATGTCGGCGAGGTATTGGTCAAACTGGTGCGCGACAGCTTCAAAGGAGCGCTCAAGAATCTGGTTCTGGGGCAGCGTCGACTTCTCGATCACGGACGCAAAAACTCTGAGCTGGAGTTGCGCGTTGCCGAGCAACGACAGGACATCTACCAGGGCCTGCACGCGGTCAGCTGGGGTCACTCCCGACCAGTCGTCCCTCGCCGAGTACATCGGCGAGCCGTGGAACTCGATGGCGGACGGGTCATGTGGACTGAAGCGCGCAGCGATCGGATTGATGCGCGATTCAACCCAGTGCGTCGACCGCTCGAACACAGCAACGCCTGCCAAGACGAAGAACTGGGTGCTGGGGTCATGTGGGTGACCCGACTCGTCAAGATACAGTAGATGCACGGGACTCCTCGGAAACGAAAACGGGCTGCGAAGTCGCAGCCCGTATGAAATGGTAAGCCGAGTGGGACAATCGCCCAACGCACCGTTATCGACAGCGCTCTCGACTCCTAAGCATTTTACCGCACTTCTTTGGGGACGTGCCAAGGCGCTGAAGGTTGGGGCAAGCGTCCCTATCGCTTGCTCGACGAACGGGCCGATTTGGCAATGGCGTCCTCGATTTCCGGCCACCAGTCGTCGATTCGATTCTGTGCCGCCAGGATGTCGCGCAGCTTGGCATGCGTGGTGATGACCACCTCTCCAAAATACTCGGAACCCGTCCCGAGATGCACCCAAGCCGCATTCAGCGGTGAAACGAAGAACACGTCGTTGACACCGGCCTCGTCCGATGCAACGTTCACGTGGGCTGGCCAGCGACCTTGCAGCAATTTGAGTGCGGCCGGGAGGTGTTCTCGGCGGATCACATACCTTGCATACGTGGCCTTTCCACCCGTCGTCGCAATCAAGGCCACGTTCGCCTGCAGCTCCCCGAGGGGCAGGGCAAAGGCCCGGACAACCACGGCCTGCGTGCCATAGTCGCCGCCAGGGCGGAGTTCGAGGCGTGCACCGTCCCCTACTGCGGCCACGATGCCCTGCATGGTCCGAACGGCCTCCGACTCTGGTGTATGCCCCATGGTTAGCCGATCGATGGCCTGTGCCTGGCAGAGCCCGGCGGCCAAGAAGAGCGGTACAGCGAAGAAGCATTGGAATTTGTACATATTGGTTCCGGGAAACAAAACGGGGCGCCGAAGCGCCCCTGGGGAGGAGGGTAGGCGTGGAGCGCGCCTCAGATCGGCACAACGATGGAATGGCCCACCGTGATCACCCCATCGATCGCGCCGGGGCCGAAGCCCGCCACGAGTGCCATGGACACGCCGACCACAGCGGCCATGACCGACTGCTTGATCACGCCGATGCCCAAACCCACCAGCAGGCTGGAAATGGCCAGGGTTTTGCCCAGCACACCGTTGGTCCAGCCCGAGATTTGGTCATAGACCGTCTGGAACTCGGTGCCACCGGCTCCGGCGTGCGCCACAGTGGCCGCGCCCTGGGCGAGCGCCAGCACAACGAGTGCCCGCCCTGGCTTCATGACTGCGCTGCTGAGGGGGCCGAAAACAACCTTTGCGCGCGCCCGGGCCGCGCTCATCCACGTACTTTGCATATCTAACTCCTACGAATTGGTTTGACTTGCCAATTTGTTTTGGCGGCGCTAGTATGTAACAAATCATGCCAAAAGTCTAATTGTTGCTTTTGTTTTGTTGCAAAACAAAAGCGGGCATGTGTTTCAAGGCACTTCAGATGACTCAAAAAACCCGCAAGCTGGCGATACGCCTCGTCTCCGCCGTCCTCGCCAGCACAATGGCCGTGACCTCCATGCCCGCAAACGCTGGCCTCAAAGAGGCCGTTCGCGGGATGTACATGTCCTCAGTGACAGATCCCCAGGCAGTCAGCACGCTGCGCGCCAATGGGTTCTACGGGGGGCAGGTTTCGGTCCGACCGATCACGCAGAACTTCACTGTCATCCAGTTTTCCCGGCCAAAGATCGATGCGGGCTGTGGCGGGATCGATGCGTTCTTCGGGAGCTTTAGCTTCATCAATGGCGAACAGTTCCAGCAGCTGATCCGCTCCATCATCGCGGTGGCGCCAGCGTTTGCCCTCAGGGCCGCCATCAAGGGAATGTGCGACAGCTGCGACGCCATCCTCTCTGAGCTTGAGGCCGCAATCCGCGAGATCAACGCCATGGCCCAGAACACCTGCGCAATCGCGAACGCGATGTTCGACAAGGATTCCTCGGACCGCGAGGCGCTCAGCACGCGGTGGCACAACGTCATGACCCACGCGTCAAACGCCTGGAGTCAAACCTCGGATGCCCTTGCGGGCCGGGCGAAAGCGAGCGCCACCACCCAGAAAGAGCAGGCCAAGGCGATTGCGACAGGCGACAACGCACCGGTCAAGATGACCGGGAACATCGTCTTCCAGGCCTTCAAGAACAACGATCAGCACGCCAACGTCTTGCGCGGCTACATGTCCGATGCCCAGGCCACGATGCTCCTGCTGTCCCTGTATGGGACATACGTTTTCCCGTCTGCAGACTCGGACCTCAATCCAAGTCGGGCGAGCGAGCCCTGTGGAACGGGCTCCTCCGAGCTGCGTTGCCTCAATTCGATTCCCTACGCGGCCCCAACGATCACCATCGATGAACTGCTGGAACCGAAAACGGCGACCAGCAGCACTGGACTCGAGGTCTGGAGCTGCAGCGACATTTCCACCAGCTGCATCAAGCTGAGCAAGAGCTCGCTCACGCACGCGGAGTGGCCGGGCGTCGCGGCAATGGTCAACCGCGCATTGTTTGGAACTGAGGACGTAACCACGATCAGCTCCATCCTCCCGGGTTCCATCGTCCACTCTGCCCTCTATGGTGGCGGCAGCGGCATGACGCCCGAGGCGCAGGCCATAGCCCGCGTGATGCCCGGCAACATCCTGCACATGGTGAAGGAAGCAAATCGAGCCGGTGGCGCTGGCTTCGCGACCACCATCGCGCTGAAGTACGCCCGAGGGGTGACGATCCACCTACGGTTCCAGCTTGCCAACAGCATCCGTCAAGTGATGTCCCGGACCCTCAACGACACGCGGGACCAATCGGCGCTTCACCAGATCGACCTCCTGCGCAGCCGCGCGTTGGCCGTGGAGCAGCAGACGGCACCCTACCTGAAGGCTGCGGTTGAGTACGACACCTCGGGCGAGATCGCAAAGATGGTGAGCGACATCGACCGGCTGCAGCAGATGAATGATGGAGGCCAGCGGCAATGAGCTTCTCCGTCTACACCCTGGGCGACACCGCGTTTGTCGCGAATGCGTTTCGCGCCGTGGCCATGTTCTTCGGCCAGGACGACTACATCGCAACGATGGTCAAGGCGGGCATGGTGATCGCGATCCTCGCCACCATCACCGTGGGTGTCCTCGAGCGGCAGTTCCGCCTGGACAAGCTACTGCTTCAGTTCGTCGTGGTCTCCTGCATCTTGGTGCCAAAAACCACAGTCAACGTGGAATCGGTGGACGGGTTTGCTGCGCCGCAGCTCATCGACGATGTGCCGATTGGGCTTGCCATGCCGATCTCGGTCGCCACGACGCTCGGCTACTCAGTGGGGAATCGGATAAGCATCGCGATGCGACCGGCCTGGTTCTCAGAGGTCGAGTTCTGTGACGATGAGAACCGAGCTGGCGCGACGGCGGCGCAGGGTTGCAGCATCATGCGCAGCGCTATGAAGGCCTTGTACTTCATCGTCAACTCAAACGTCACGCGCGACGATATGTGGGCATCGAACATCCAGCGATTCAATCGGTTGTGCACCAAGAAGCCGCTGCCCGAATCCAACAAGCTCTATCGCTCGGGCAACGTCGTCGGGGAGTGGGAAAACTTCTGCGGCGATGGCGTGAACTCCGGCTACGAGATCATTTGGGTGGGCGCAGACACCTTCAGGGCCGAATCTGGCGCCTATGTGAACGCCGATGGCTCGTTCCCGCTGGTGACCTGCGCAACGGCATGCGAGAACATCGTTGGCACGTTGCGCGATAGTCCCTTCGTGCTCGCGGGCTGCAAGACCGGAAACTGCGAGGACCAGCTCAACAAGAACGTGGCCCGCCTCTTCCGGGCAAGCACTGACTTCGGCACCACGCTTGCCGACAAGTTCAAGAGCAGCATCGTTGCATCGTGTGTCATGAACGGCCGCGGCAGCACAGGTGCCCTTTCCCGGGGATACACGAACGATGATGACCGCTCGATCGCGGTGTGCAACAAGTTCATGGGTCTCTACGACAAGGTGGTGGCAGCGGATTACACCCGCACCACGGCCGCCAGCGTCACCAACCTCGCCATGGTCACGCTCATCGCGATCTCCCCCTTCATGCTCATGATCGCCACGATGAATGTCATGTGGATGCTCAAGGCACTTCCCATGTACCTCATGTACATGATCTTCGCGGCCTGCCCCTTCGTAGTGTTCGCGATCGCAGACAACTACTTTGGGTCGAACCTGGAGAACATCATGAAAGCATACGCCGAAATGCTCACGGACCCCACCAGGTCCGCTTGCACCGGCGGTGGGCTGTGCATGTTCGAGTTCTCCGCGATGACCGAGCAGATCGTCGCAGCGATGGACACTGCCGCGACGATGGTCAGCGCAGGACCGTTCGCGCTGGTGGCCATCCTGGGCGGTATGGGCGCATCCAAGATGTTTGGCGGCGCCCCGGCCGCCGCTGGTGGCGGTGGCTCCTCCGGGCCAAAGGATGGCTCGGACGCATTTGCGAAGGCCCAAGTGGCACATGGCCGGTACTCCGGCAACGCCGAAGCACTACACGCGGCTCATCAGATGATTGGAACTGGTGCCCAACAGGCCATGATGAACGCGGCGCTGCTGAATCAGGGCGGGATGACCTTCGGCGAGACCAACAAGGCGGGCCAGACGACCGGATTTCAGAACCAGGGCGGCGTGGAAGGCTCCCGAACTGCAGATGTCGGGGTGAAGACCACTTCGTCAACCGGAAGCGGTACAGAAGTGGGCACATCAAGAACCGGCGGGACGGGGATGTCCTCCGGTACGGCGCAAACTGTGCAAGCCAATCAAGGTAACGAGGCATCGCTGGGGACTACGGACCTTGCGAAGAGTAGCGCACGCTTGGGAGCCGACCTAAAGGCAGGCGCTCGCTTGGCAACGGGCGGTGGCTCGGGCGGCGGGAAAGATGGAGGCGCGCAAAAGAAAGGAGCAAGGGGGGCGCTGCCGCTGGTGGATGCTTCCGGGAACCTTATTGGACAAGCTGGAGCTGAGCTGTCTACCGGCCAAGAGCGGGCGGATCGAGCGTCCGCGTCGCTCCAGCGTGGCACTGGAGCTCGCCAGGAGACAGGCGCTCGCTTTGAATCCGGTGGAAGCATCACCACGTCTGGCTCTAACCGTACGGGACTTGACAATTCAGCGGGAACTACTGAGTCGCAGCGACGTTCTGCTGGGGAGTCCGGTTCGCATGGTGGCTCGTCGTCGACGGAGTTCAGCGGCGCATCCCAGTACAAGACGCCGTCCTTCACGGCCATTGCTGCCCGCCTCCCCGCTGACGTCCTCTTCGGAGGCGGAAACACGACATTTGGCAAGGGCACGAGCTTCGCGATGCGCGAGTCCCTCATGGGGAAGCTGCGTGCCGCAGGCATGGACGCCAACGACGTCATGGGCATCCTCGGCAGGGTGGACCAAGAGTCCGCAAAGCTAGGCTCTCTCGGCGCGGCCTTGGGGCCAATCAATGGCTATGCCGCCGCAGTCTCGAATGCGCTTGGTGGGATGATGGCCCAAGGTGGACCCGATGCACTCAAGGGTGCCATTGGCGCAGCGGCGATCATGAACGACGGGGCCGCAGTGAAGGCGCTCTCGGCGCAACTGCAGGCAAGTCAGGGGGCCATTGCCGAGGAGGGAAATCGCCGGGTTGGCGGGCAGCAGCCAGTAGCGGCGTCAGCTGGAGTCGCCGCGCAGCAGGCGCAGGAGCGCGTGGCGACAGCTCAAGAGCAGGCCCCCGCCGCCTTTGCGGCCGAGAGAGCGAAAGCAGAGGGAGCCATTGCGCAAGGCAAATTGGCCGCTGGCACGCTAAACGCCGCAGGGGTGGAAGGTGCATACGCCAAAGCGCTTGCCACGATTGGGGGCATTGATCCGAAGAACGCTTCGCTGGGAGCTGCGATTTCCAAGCTTGGAGATCTGGCGAAGACCACTGTGGGTGAAGCCCGCGGAGCTCTCAAGGCAATGGGGATGTCCGACGGGCAGATCGATGCTCTGGGGGTAGGCGCCGGCGTTGCAGCGGGCGCGATCGTTGGCGCTCAAGCCGCAAGCGCCATCCGAGGCGCCGTCACAGCGACCGGCGCCGCGGTCGCCGCAGTGCGGAGCTCTCCGGCAGCAGCCGCAGCCGCCCTTGAGAAGCTCGGAGCCGCAGCAGGGATGGGTAAAGGCCGGATGCGTGGTGCCGTCGCCGATATTGCAAACCACGGCGCGAGGTCGCTCGGTTCGATAGCTGCGTCTCTTACCGAGGCAGCTGCCAATCCTGCTGCGCGCCATGCGCTTCGGGCCGCGGGACTCGCCGGCAGGATGCTGCCGGGAGTGGGATGGGCAATCACGGGGATTGAGGTGGCCAACTTCATCTCGGAGCAGACCACAGGCAAGAGCCTGATGCAGCACGGAACCGAAGCGTGGAACTCGGCTACCGGCGGCACCCCTAGTCCTGCGCCTGCGTCGCCCTCGAGCGGGGCGTCTGCTGGCACCGCGGGAGGCTCGCAGCCGCTTGCCAACTATGGCGCTCCCCAAGTTGATCATGGTGGTGCTGCACCGTTCTCACCTGCACCAGGGCAAGCGGGCGGCGGACTTGGGAGTGGGACCACGTCCTTTGGCGCCGTAGGCAGTGCGGTTCCCGGCCTGGCAGGGAGCGTCGGGGGAGGCCTTCCCGGTGCAGCCACGATCGACATGGGGATCCAGGGTCAGGGCACAGCGCAGGCAACGACAACCACTGGCTTTTCCGGCGGGTCTGTATCGGGCGCCGTAGCAACTCCGGGTTCCTCGACCTCCAAAAAGATGGACGCAGCGTTGAAGCTGCTTGACACGGGCGGGGCCTCGTCCAAGGGGAGCTCACCAATCCTCTAGTTGCCTGCGTACCTGAAACAGCAAATCCCTCAAGACTTGGAAATAATTCATGAGTACCAAGAAAGCATTTCTTGCGGCACTGGCGTTCCTGGCCACGTCTGCCGCCCTAGCCGCACCAATCACGGTCAAGAACAATTCGACATCAGGCAGATCAATTGGCCTTGAGATCAAAACGCTCAGTGGGACCTGGGTTAAGTCCGTGCCATCGATTTTGCCGGGGGTTACTGACACCTCGAACTTCACGCAGGTGACTATTGTCTCTATCAAGAACAATGGCTCCGATTCCATGTGCGTGTACGTTTCTTCTGCACCGACACTATGCCGAGAGCAAATTGGTGGAGCGTCACGGCAGTACAACCACACGGATGGTGAAACCTACGTGGTGGACAAGTACGTGGATCCTGGCTGCTCTGCCGCGCCCCTGGGATGGGGCACGGGCAACATTTGTACTGCCAACACTGCGGCAGCGAGCAATGGCGCTAGCCAGAGCCTGACCAATGGCGCCGCTGGCGCCACCGGCACCGCTACCGCGACGTGTTCCGCCGGAACCTGGTCCGTGAGCGCGCCCACGTGTACAGCCAGCCTGGCCTCTCCAGTCGGCTTGTTCGCAACTGATGGCACCAACGCTAGTTCCATCAACACGACGTGGGGCGCGGTTGCTGGCGCCAGTAGCTACCGCTTGCAGTACCGGAAGAAGGGCACGCCAGGCTGGACGGATCTGGCGACTCCTGCGGCGGCCTCGTACGACTGGACGGGTGTCAGCGATGAAAGCACCTTCGAATTCCAGGTTCGTGCTGAAAACGCCCTTGGTTCGTCGGCATGGAGTGCGCTGGACGCCGGCAGTATCCGGCCCAAGATTGCTCCCGTGTTCGTGTCCCAATCAGGCATTCCTGCGAAGATTGGCACCGGCCAGTCATTTTCCTACTCGCAGATCTGGAGAAACACGGGGTCGGAGACGTGGTCAGGGGGGTCTCACGGCACTGGACCGGACTCGCCCGGCGACACGAGTGTCTGGGGCGCAGGCTTCGCTGCGTTCAGCGGGTCGATTGCCACGGGTAGCAACACCACGACCTCGCTCACGGCCACAGCTCCAACCACTCCAGGCGTCTACCAGCTGCGCCGCATCTTCTGGAAAGCTGGAGTTCCATATGGTGTCGCATCGGCTGCAGCGAGCGTTGAAGTGGTCGGTCCTCCAACTTGTGGTGGTGTATCTCCCAGTGTGGCCACAACATACAACGCCAACGGGACAGTAACAGTGAGCCTGCAAGGCCCAATGTCGGTCGAGACCGCCATCGTCAAGGCCTGGGGCGAAGTCAACGGCCAAGATGATGCCAAGGACTATCCAATGGCGCTGAACGGGCCCAACTGGACGGCCACGATTCCCGTCGCCGATCACCTCGTCGTCGGCGAGTCCAAGATCAACTTCGCCGCGCGCGTCGGCAATTCCTTGTTCACCCCCGTGCAATGCGCATCCTCGTCCGTCACGTTTCAGCAGCTGCCGGACCCCGTTGTGACGCTGACCCCGACGGTAGGCTCGTTTGATGCCGGCGCAGGCAAGGCTGGGTTCGTCGCAGCCCGGCGCGACGGCGTATTCGCGAACATCAAAGTCGATCTCGGCGCCTTCTCGCATTTGAAAACCGACATCGAATTCGTTGACAGCGGCCACGCCGACCTGGGGGTTCCCCTCAATGGAGCGTCTGCTGGCGTCGACATCCCCGCCCGTCTCGTCGAATCGAAGCTCGTACCGGAGGTGCCTGCTTGGTCATCACAGAGTGTGATCGTCCGCGTCAAATATGCCGACCCGGACGCCGCCTCGCAGAACAAGACCTGGGCCGACACCATTTCGGTTTTGGTGGCGCCGTCCGATATGCAGGTTTCAGCCACTGGCACTGTCGGAATACCTCCAACGGTCAACGCCCAAGTCCACGCGGGAGGGAGCTTCGATACAGCAATTCATGGGCCATTCCTGGGAGGCATTCGCACGGTTGCCGATGGGGCGGCTGCGTCTGGCTTTGTCGCGGTCGGGAGCAACGGCGAATGGGGCGCAAGCGACTTGGACTACTCGCGGTTGTACCGGGCTCAATTGGTCGCCGTCGCGCGCGCTGTGCCCCCGGAAGGCGTCACACTGATCAAGCCCATCGAGTTTCTGAGCGCACCATTCTCGCTTCCTGTACAGCTCGTTCGCTCGCTGGCGGCGACGGACGGCACGCTCGAAGAGGTGGTCCGTGTCAGCTGGCTGGCGCCGGCCGACGGCGGCGATGGCTTTACGTTCGACGTCTATCGCGATTCCACGCTGATCTCCTCCGGCAAGTCTTCCGTCGAGCTGGACGACATTCCTCCAGTTCGCGGTCAGGTGTACAGCTACAAGGTGTCCGCGAAGCTCAACACCGCCACTTCCCCTGAAGCCCAAGACCCTGGTCATCTTCCAGCGTGTTTTGCGCCGAGGGTGGAGGATGCCCTTGTGAACGGCGTCATGCAGGCTGAGCTGGTCGCTCTCTCGCGGTGGCTCCAGTGCGTTGGGGATGCCGTGATTTCTGTCGCATTCGACGGCGGCGGCGCCCAACCAGTGGCTTTCCAAATAGCTGCTGGTTCGGACTATAGGCATGCGGCAATTGACATATCCGGACTTGCAGACGGAAACCATACAGCGGTGTTTTCTGTCGGCCAGGCTGGAGGGCTCCTAAACGGCGACCGAAGCCAGTCGTTCAGCTTCTCCATCAATCGTGCCGGGCTGTTGCCGACGGATGTGACCATTCTTCACAACGGCAAGCCAGCATCCGACGGCGTGCTCACGGACTCCATTGGCCGGTTTGGCATCCAGCTGCAGGGCGGCTCCATCGACTTTGCACAGCCTCTGAACTGAGGAGGACTTCCCATGTACAAAAAAGCACTCCCCATCACATTCCTGTTGGCTGCCACCTCGCTCTATGCGGCCGAGGCAAACTTCTGCGAGATCTCCGGCCAGGACGGTTGTGGTCTCGGCGCCGCGGTTGTCAACCCAGATTCGACGCCCGTACTCGTTCTCCGAGGCCACGCCCTCTCGGACTCGAACAAGCCCGCGATTTCAGGGACGATGACCGTCGAGCACCAGGAGAGCGGCAACAAGGTTCAGATCAAGCTGTCCAAGGTGTTCCGGCCGTCGCTCACGGCGTCCAAGTTGGCGGGCAAGAGCGAGACTTCCGTCGCACGCGAGAAATGGATGACTGGCCTGGAAGGTGCCGTCTACACGTCGTCGCTCGCATCTGGGCAATACAACATCGTCGCCCTGAGCCTCAACTACGAGGGCGAGGGGGTCAAGGAACTCAAGCTCGATGCGAACTCAGCCGGGGCATTCCGCATCGAGGCTCCCACTTCTGGTACGCAGGGTATCGCTCTGATGAGCAAGCAGGGTGACCTGTTGAGCGAGTTGAACGTCTCGAAGGGCCTGGGCGCGTGGCGTGTGGCGGGGTACAAGGCGATGAGGGATGGCGAGTACAAGCTCAGCGTCTCCTTGGGCAACTTGACGAAGACAAAGTCGTTCTCGCTGCAGCGTCCAGTACGCTCTTTGGCATCCAGCCTCCCCAACGTGGTCGATTTCCCGGGCGCCGGCGTCAAGCTCACTTCGGTGGACACGATGAAAGGCACGGGGATGCAGGGGCGCCGGGAACTGGTGAACGATAGCGACAAGGCATTCGTCATAAATGGTACGCGCGTGGAGCCTGGCCAGGGCGCGTCAGTGGACTTTACGGCTGGAACGGCGGCGGCGCTGCTGTCCGACGATACCCCCGGGACCGGGGTCCGCAAGGTCAAGCTGTTCAACACGGCGCCTGACGGAAACAACTTTGAGATTTCGCTCAACCGCTGGCGCGTCGAGGACAGGGTGGCGGTGACGGCGAGCAAACCGTCTGCGGCCGTCAAGGTCGAGGATGTCGACGTGACTGTGAAGCTCTCCGGCGCCGGCGCCGACAGCTGCTCCATGCTCCGCACCTATTCCGAGTCAGACCGTCTCTTCGAGATGGACTCAGTGGTTTGTGCAATACAGTGGAAGGACACGGCCGGCATTCCTCCGAACCGGTTCTCACCCGCAGCCCTCCAGGGACCGCCGCTTGCTGTCGGGCCGAATCAGCTTCAGTACGTGCCTGGTGTGATCTACACGAATCCCCTCACAAAGAGGAGTGCGTTCTATCCGTCCGCAGAAGGCGCGAAGTCGTTCTCGATTGAGGGAACTGTGCCAGCGCCGATCAAGCTCGCATTCACGCCTTACGTGAGCTACAACCCCTACTATGCCCAGATGGCGCTGCCGGAGACCACAAAGCTGGTGAAGGTCTCGCCCGAGGGGGGGGAGCAGCTGGTGGGCAATGTTGGGGTGACTGGTGCGCACAAGGGCATTCGGACGCGCGTTGCCGTTGGTCAAAACTCCCGGGAATTCCTCTCTTCGTTCCAGTCGGCCGCCTATGCCGTGACCGCAGGGATCAGCGAGTCGTTGGGAACAAAACCTGTCTTGGTAGAGGCTTGGTACGACCGTGCGCCTGAGCACAAGGTGTCGCTCGCGTTCGATGTGATGGGCGTCCCGATGGGCCCGCGGGTGTTCATGGACCGGGAGCTTGTGAGCCATACCCTCAGCCCGTCTGTGGTGACCGGACGGCTCGCAGAGTCGGTGGGCTCCCGCCTGGAGTACGCACCAGAAAAGCACGGGAAGTGGGAGATTGCCGTCGTGGACGCCGCCAGCGGGACTCCACACGGGAATCGGGTGGGCATTGACGCGCAAGGGCAGTTCTCTGTGGATCTGGGCGTGCTGACGCCAGGCCAGCGCCGGATGAAGGCCATCGCCTACCTGATCGATGCGAACGGAGCTGTGTCTGACTTCAAGACCACGACGGTGCAGGACTTCTATCTCACCACCTACGACGGCCGCGCCCCGGTGTTCAAGGTCAGCGCGAAGACGGCAGCCGGTGCCATTCCCTTTCCGGCGCAGGTGTCCGCAGCGTTTGAAGAGCCCGAGCTCTACAAGGTGGCCGAGACAATTCAGTGGTCGGTGTCGTCGGACAATGGGACGACATGGGCTCCCATGCTTGATGACAAGGGTCGGCCCTACGTTGGTCAGTCGCTGAACAGCCGGTTCAGCGAGCCTGGCACCTACCTGGTGCGAGGCTTTAGCCGGAACAAGTACTCGAAGCAAGACTTCACCAGTCCGCCCCTGCAGCTACTGGCCTACTCTGGTGGTTCTATCGTCATCGACGGACCTACCGCGGCCAACGTAGATACCCCAGTTGAGCTGAAATCGGTTGTCACAGGATTTGGATCGCCGGTGTACAAGTGGGCGCTTTCGTTCGGGTCTGATGCTGCCTCGGCGATTGGCGCAGGATCCGGACAAACCTTCCAGTTCACGCCGAAGGCTGCGCAGAACTACACGGTCACGTTGTCGGTGAAAGACTCCACTGCGCCCGATGAACCACGGAGCTGGACGTCCAAGGTGTTCGGCCTCAAGGCTGTCCAGCCGCTCACGGCCAGGGCTTCGATCGACGGCCCGCGAGTCGTGGAGACTGGGAAAACCTACCGGTACACCGCGAAGATCAACGATGTGGTGTCTTCGTCGTCCACGAAGAACTATGTTGTGCGCGGCGCGTGGCTCTTGCCCGACGGGTCCAGGGTAGAGGGCACTGAGATTGATCTGTCCATCGCTCCTGGCCAGACGGCCGTGAGCTACCTCACCTGGGTGGATGGTCGTCCCGAGGTGACTGCCACGTCGGTGTTTCCCGTCAGCGCCTGGTCCTACGGATGGCCGGATTGGAAGATCGATGTCACGGTGAACGAAAAGACCGTGCCAGCGACCCTGCGCTACAACCTGGCTATGGTTGGCAGGACGGCTTCCGAATTGCGTGGCGAGCCGCTCACCGTGACCTGGAGCTTGCCTGAGAATATGAGGCAGCTCTCCGGCAGCGGCATGAACGGCGCCTGGGAAATCACTCAACCTGGCCGCTACCAGGCATTGGCCCGGGTCGCCGACTCTCGCGGCAACATCACCGACGTGACGACGGCCGAGATTGAAGTGCTGCCGGCACCCAAGGTGGGCGGCGCCATGACGGTGGTGTCTCCATACGGCGCGGCCAAATACTATGCCCCGGGGGCATACACGGTTAGCTATCGCATCGAGAGCCTTCCGCGGGGCGACCGCTTTTCCACGAATGAGCTCATCGTGAACGGGAACAAGCAAGGCGAGTTCACTGGGTCCTCGGCGATCATCAAGGTGGAGTCCCCCGGCGACTACGACATCAAGGTTCGCACGCTGACGCAGCTGGGTAACTACGGTGAATCGTCCGAGACCATCGTGATGAAGCCAGCGCCGGGACCGACCTGTAACGTGAAATCCACTGCGACGACCTCCGGGACGACCTACACGGCGGACTGCATGGTGGAAGCGGGCAACATTGCGTCGTATGACTGGCGTTTCAGCGTGGACGGCACCGAGCAGGTCGTGAAGAGCAAGAGCGCCTATGTCCGGCAAGCCTGGTATGGCAAGGCCACGGACCTGAAGCTCACGGTGACTTCGACCCTGGGGGCCACCGCGCAGCTCACTCAACCGGCGCCTGCAGCCGTTCCACCGGCTGGCCGGTAGGGGGACTTGAAGGAAGGAAGGCGGGCTTCGGCCCGCCTTTTTCGTTGTTACCACCCGTCAAGCGGCAAACCAGGACGAATCCAATGTCGGATTGCCCTGGAGGTAACTTTGAAATGTCTTTTGAACAACAGCAACTCAACCGAACACGAGCGTCGGTAAATGGTCCCCAGTTCCGCGCAGGCGAAGGTCGAGGTTCTCTTCATCTACGCGACGGCGCGCCGGCGCCTGCGCCTTGCGCTGCGCAGAGCCGTCGCTCGCACTGCGGGCGGCCTTGGCCTGGCGGTATGTGCACTCACACTGGATCTTGGCCAGGTTCGCGACCCAGTGCTTCTCTTCGCTGCCATGTTGATGGCCTACACGTGGATCACTGGGATCTCGGCCGTCAGGTTGCACACTCGGTTCATGGTGAACGCGAGGTCGCTGATGCCACAGGAGCTGTACCTGCGAATAAGGAGCCTTGATGACTTCGACGCGTTGGGATTTATCATCAAGATTGGTGCGCAAAGACCAGGACACGATGGGACTACGGCAGACGGGCGCGACCAAGAGTGAGGTGCACCATGGGTAGCTCAACGCTCCAGCTGTCTTTGGGCCTGGATGCGCCGCCGATTCTCTTTGTGCGCCAGGTCGGTACCGATGGCATCAGCGCCCCGGTCTGGAAGGGGAATTGGCAGGTGCGTAGCTTTCATGGCTTTCACCAAGGTCGCGAGGGCGGGGTAGGGCAGTGGACGTTCTATGTGTCGAGCTTCTCGGCGCCGGCACGCGATGGCGGTGGGCATTGCAATGTGCTCAAGTTTGGCGGCGGCCTTGAGCGGGTGCCTATCGATGCGAAGGACAGGATCACCATCCTCGGCCGCAAGTACGGCAGATCACGCTGGACACACTAGCGCTACGCCACATCCCAAACCCGGTTCATCTGACGATGGCCGGGTTTTTTTTCGTCCTGGCCAGCCGATGAGCGTGCGGGCAAAAAAAAGCCCAGCCAAATGAATGGCTGGGCTTCTGGTTGCTCCTCACGCACGTGCATCACTGCACCGGGGTGGGATCGAGCGCCTTGAGCGCTTTCTCGAGCTTTGGGATTGGCACTGTGGCGAGGTCGGCCGTGGGATCTTCACCCAACCATTGCATCAGCTTCTGGCGGTCGGCAGGCTTGTCCTTTCCGGTCTCCTTGAGCTTTGCCAGAACCTTGCGCGCGGCTTCTTCGGCTTGCCTTGCAACGACCTTCAGGATTCGCTGGTGTTGCACTTCGGACAGGGACGTAATGTCCGTGTCTTCAGGTTCGCCCAGCCAAACGAGCAGCTTGCGGTTGTCCGCATCAGAGTCGCGGCCAGCACGTCGGATAGCCTCGATCACTTCTTGTGCAAGGTTGCCCACCCTGGGACTAGCGGCGGATGCCGTTTGGTGTGGTGACGTGCTGCGAGATGTGGAGGCCACTTCCGATGTCCGAGCTTCCTGTTGGGCAGGTGGTGCCGATTTGGCACTTCCCCGCTTCGCAGTACGCGCTCCGGCCGAGCCTTCTGCGTTGCCGTGCAGCGCCTCGAGGTCCTCCTGTGCGTACACCGCCAGGCCATACCCGGTGGTCTCGGCAATGGCTCGGGTGAGGCAGCGCATGATCGAGCGATTCCAGTCCGTCACCGTGGGCGCGAGGAGCGCCTGGTGATCGAGCTTTTTCTCGCCGGCCTTTACCTTGGCCATCTGGACTCCCATGATGGGGAGCCACTCGACGTGTTCCACCTGGTGCTCGCCATCTGTGTAGCTGACCTGCACAGCGACCGAGTACGTGTTGTTGATGCGTGTGTACGGCAGCCGTTCGATCACCCCGTTTTCCGGGTTGGGAACGTCGGAACACAGCACCTCGAACCGAAAGTCAGGATGCACGATCCTGGCGGCAGAGTACGCGACGGCCCACTCCACATACTCGCTGTTCGAGCCCGGCTTTTCCGCGACAGGGGGCATGACCGCTGCGAGGTGGCTACCGGGTTGAACGTTGAGCGACGCGAGGAAGGCACCTACGTCTTCACCGTGACCACCGTAAAGGCTCATGCCGATTCCGTGGCACATGGCCAGGGTCTTGGCAAGCGCGCGCTTCTGCGAGTCGTTCACGTCACGCGCGGTGATCAGGTCAGCAGGTATTGCGCGATACTTAGCGTCCATGATCGGCAGGTACACAACCTGGCCGTCAGCCTCCACCGCAACGACCCCGCCGCCAAAGAATTTCAGCCACGGGGAGCCGTTGAAAGCGACCATTCTGTGTCGGGGACGGCCTGCGAGAGCAAGACCGGTTGGCCAGGGAAGATAGTTCTTGCCTTCCACCGTAGCCACGAGTCCCTTGATCGGGACGCTCAAGCCTTCGAAGAACTTCATATTTCGTACCTTTCCATGAATTGAGGGACCATCCCCCTATGGACAGGACTTGCGAGTTGGGCGCCGATAACCGCGCGGATCCAATGCGGCGGAAGGAACACGGTGCAGTTCCATCGCCGCGGAGCTTCTTGTGCGCCTATCCCTTGCTCTTATCGAGCCATACAAAATCGAGCTTTCCTGTTTCGGCCACGAGTTTCAACCCAGCATCAAATTTGTTCTTCGTTCTTGGCGAGACGAAACCCCGCACGGCCGCAATGCTGCCTTTCTCCAGGAGCTGGCGGAGCATGTTGTCCGTGAGGGTGCGTCCGCAGATCTCGCGCCAGACCTTCAAGCCGCAGCGGGGGCACTGCGCGAGAGCCGGCTTGATGTATGCGGTCCCACCGCACTTGAGGCAACGGCAAGTGGCCGTACCACCCACGGAGTCGGCGTCAAAAACAAACGTGAGTGCTTGGCCATCGAGTTTCAATCCAGCGATGAAATTCGCGTTCTTCTTCGGGCTGTAGAACCCTTGCAGTCGTTCCAGGGCCTCTCCATTCAGCAGCCGTGACATCTCCTCATCGGATAGCCGTCGCGTGGCGATCTCCCGGCGCTGCTCGTAGCCGCATCCAGAGGCGCACCGGAAGACGCCGGGCAGCGCCAGCACATTGGCGCGGCACTGAGGGCAGGGCGCCGCCAGCGAAGGAGCATCCTTGGCAGGCTTGGCCACCGCCGCTCCCTGCAGCTTGTCAACGAGGTTGCTCGCGTTCTCCCGCAGGGCGCCCATGAATGCCTCGCGCTGCAGCTGGCCCTTCTCGACCAGTGCGAGCCGGTGCTCCCACTCGCCAGTGGTCTGTGCCGAGGCCAGAAACCCCGCACCGCACCCTCGCAACAGGTCGATGAGGCTGCATGCCTTCTCCGTGGGAGCCAGGTAGCCCTTCGTCCTAAGGAGATAGGGCTCCTTCGTGCGTCCATAGCTCTTACCGTCGTCGAGCAATCCCTCGATGGTCGCAGCGCGTGTCGCCGGCGTCCCGAGGCCCTTGTCCTTCATGGCCGCGCGCTGCTCCTCATCGTCGACGAGCTTTCCCGCCGTCTCCATGGCTCCGAGCAGAGTGGCTTCGGTGTAGCGCAGGGGAGGGGTTGTCTTGCCCGCAACCAGCTGGAGGTCCTGTACCTGCGGAATCTCGCCGTCGCTGAGTGCGCAGAGAGACGTCTCGCCCGCATGGACAGGTTTCCCGTCGTCACCAAGCTCGTCCAGGACCTCTAGCCATCCGGCGCTCTGGAGCACGCGGCCTTTGCTGATGAACGTTTGGCCGGCGACCAGCGTTGTGCGTACGGTGTTGACGAACTGCGCCGAGGGGAAAAATGCCGCGATGAAGCGTCTGGCTACCAGTTCGTAGATGCGCTTCTCATCGTCCGAGAGCTGATCCGAGATCACTCCGGTTGGAACAATTGCGAAGTGGTCGCTGATCTTGGTGTTGTCGAAGATCCGCTTGTTGAACCGGACCATGCCTCCGGTCAACGCCTTCTCGGCCAGATGTCCCCATGGGGTGGCCCGCAGAGCTTCCATGGTCGTTTTTGCGGTATCCAGGTAGTCCTCGGGCAGCGCGCTGCTGTCCGTGCGAGGATAGGTCGTCATCTTGTGGCGCTCGTACAAGCTTTGAGCGATGTCCAGCGTCTTCTGCACGGGAAACTTGAAGCGCTTGTTGGCCTCCCGCTGCAGGGTCGTGAGGTCAAACAACCGTGGAGGATGCTGTGTAGCAGGCTTGACCACCTCATCGACCTTCTCGACTGGGCGACCTGCGCATTGGGCCAGCATGGCTTCGGCGGCCCGTTTGTCAAAGAGCCTCGATCCATTGCTCTCGCCAGAGGCCTTGTCGCTGGACGTCTCCTCAGGGGTGTTTTCCGCTGCGGCGGCACGCCACTTGCCCTTGTAGGAATCTGTCCGCGCGCCAAAGGTGCCCACAAGCTCCCAAAAGTCACGTGCTTTGAATTGCGATATCTCCCGCTCGCGGTCCACCACCAGGGCCAGCGTTGGCGTCTGCACGCGCCCGGCAGAAGCGGACTCACGGATGCCACTTTGGAGCTCCCGGGTGCTCATCACTGCACGGCTGGCATTGATGCCGATCAGCCAGTCGGCTTCGCTTCGGCTGCGCGCCGCGGCCGCAAGGTTGTCCAACGTTGCGCCAGGTCTTGCGGCGTGAAAGGCGCTGCGCAGCGCGTCCTGGGTCATCGACTGGCACCACATGCGCTTCACCGGCTTTCGACAGTTCGCCTTTTCGAGGATCAGACGGAAAATGAGCTCCCCTTCGCGGCCGGCGTCGCAGGCGTTCACCACCGTGGTGACATCCGACCGCCTCATGAGGCTGGCGATCACGTCGAATTGCGCCTGTGTCTTTTCGATCACCCGAAGGTCGAACCGCTCTGGCAGGAGGGGGAGGCCCGCGAATCCCCGCGGTGCTTCTGAGGCCGCCGGGACATGAAGCTCCACCAGGTGCCCGACTGCGCCGGTGATGAGGACATCCGGGCGCTCGAAGACCGACCCTCGCCGGTTGAAGCCGCCCAGGGCCTTTGCGATGTCTGCAGCAACAGAGTTCTTCTCTGCGATGACGAGCGTGGTCATTTCGTCCTTTCAGGTCGGTTGATTTAGTACGGACTATGCAAGTGGTGCAGTCCAGTCTTGGTGCTGTGCGCAACAATTCTATCTATCACCGGTACGGACTGGCGCGACTTCGGTTATCAGTTCTGCTCCGGCAAATGGCACCGAATGGGCGTCCAAAAAGCAATCGCTTTTCCGCCTTGATCACCCCAACGGAGCCATATGAGCAGCATTGAGCGTTTCTACGTCCTTCTTGAGCTGGAAATTGACACAGCCCGCTCCATCACCCCCATCAACTGGGACTTCGGCGCCCTCCTGGAAATGTCACCCGACGAATCCGTGGATGCGACCGTGTATCAGGCCAATCAAGGCCTCGACGTCCGCCTGCGCCTCTCCGAAAAGGGCATGCGCGAACTCTGAGTGAGAGTTGTACCGTCCCGTTGGGCGGTACAACCCTCTCTTCCATGCCTGAACCAAAGACCCGGTTCTCAGGCCTCAAATTCACGGGCGAACAAATAACAATTAGAATAACAAATCCCAATGACCGGCTGAGATGTCAGCAATACCCAGGGGTCCCCTCTGCATGTTCAAGAACTTGGTCCTTTTTCGTGTCGCGTCCGGCGACTCGTGCTTCGAGCTTTCTGTCATTGAGGCATCGCTTGCGAAGTCGCCTTTCGAGCCTTGCGGCCCCACCCAGGAACGCTCGATAGGGTGGGTGCCCCCGAGGGGCGAGAAGCACGGAGCCCTTGTGGAGGCCATCAATGGCCAATTGATTTGCCGGGCCATGGTCGAGACAAAAGCGGTCCCAGCGTCAGCCATCGCCAGAAAACTCGAAGAGCGCGTGGAGATGCTCCTCCAGCAGACAGGTCGCAAGCCTGGGAAGAAGGAGTTGAAGGAACTCAAGGAGGAGATCCGCCTGTCGATGCTGCCGTACGCGATCCCCAAGCTGGCCACCTGCTGGGTGTGGCTCGCCCCGCAGGCTGGGTACCTCTACATAGACGCCTCAACGCAGTCGCGCGTCGACGACCTGGTTTCTTTGTTGGTCGAGCTGGTTCCAGGCCTTTCCGTGGCGCAGCTGGCAACCAATCTCGCGCCGGCCGCGGCAATGTCGAGTTGGCTCAGCACTCAGGAGCCTCCATCGTCGTTCACCGTGGACCGCGAGTGTGAGCTAAAGACCCCAGACGATTCGAAGTCGGCAGTGCGCTATGCACGCCACGCCCTTGATATCGCGGAGATTCAAGGCCATATCCAGGCGGGCAAGGTGCCAACCAGGCTCGCGATCACATGGGACGATCGAGTCTCGTTTGTCCTCACAGACAAGCTGCAGCTGCGAAAGGTGGACTACCTCGATACGGTGTTCGATGGCCGCGACAGCGATAGAGGGGTGTTCGACTCCGATTTCGCGATTGCGACGGGGGAAATCGAGCGCCTTGTTCCTGATCTTGTGCAGGCACTTGGTGGTGAGCTCGCGTCGGCATCGCGATGAAACCAACCTTGCAGCCAAGCCAGCCGACCCGTCCGTGGCCGTTCAAGGTCGGCGAACAGTTGCCACCCCAGTGCACCAGTCCGACCCTCTTGCGCACGCTCCTGTCCAACCTGGGTCCCCTGGCAGAACAGGAGCTGGCCCAGGCCGCCGGGCTGGACAACCCAAGTCTCGTGCGTGCCCTGCTCAAGCTGGACCTTTGCCTAGGCAAGGTGCAGTTCGTCGACGGGCGATACCAAATCCTCCCTGAGCTGAATCCGGAAGAGCAATCTCGCATAGAGGAGGCTACTCGCTTTCTGGAGGCCCGGGGGTTTGTTGTTTCTAGGAAAGCAAATGCCCAACCCCAGTATTAGTAGCCCGCCCGCCGACTATGGACGAAAACGACTTACACGAGCTCAAAGCAAACAGCTCGCTTGGAAACTGATTTCTGATTTCTGGATTCCCCCCGCGTCGCAGAGCACGGTTCCCGATGGAATCCCTGTGCCTCCAGCAAGTGAATCTCGCGCACTGCAAGCTCGCAACGGTAATTTGTGTGATTAATTTTCAGATGACAGTGATTAGTAGCTTGCTTGTCGCCAAATTAAAGATATGATGTCTAGTCTATTCCACCATTGAATTGAAAGATGACAACTTATAAAGAACTGCTTGAGCAGCGGAATTCGCTGGATGCCCAGATTCAGCAGGCTCGCAACCGAGAACTGTCTGATGCGACTGCTAAGGCCCGGGCATTGGTGGCGGAATTTGGACTGACGTCGGAAGATGTCTTCGGGAAGCGCAAGGCGGTTTCTTCGAGGGTCGGCACCAAGGTCGCACCAAAGTACCGCAATCCATCGACTGGCGAAACCTGGACCGGCCGAGGTAAGCCGCCAAAGTGGATCGCTGATGTAAATCGCGAAGAGTACCTCATCCCCGCGTAGATCGCCACCCAATTTTATAGATTAAAGGCCCGCTCGGGCCTTTTTGCTTTTCTGGCGCTGCTTCGGGAATCTGTAATCCTTCGCCGACTGCCATCTCGCCGTTATTAGTTCGGCTTCATCAAGTGATGTGGATACCCATCAGGAAATTTAATCCGCCCTACCCTCAACAAGAGAAATCAAATGGAAACCTCACAGAGCAACCAGTCCCTTTCAGCCGTCTTGGATGTACAGCAGGCGCAGCGGGCTGCGAGTGAACGCATCACGGACTTGACCTCAGATGATTGCGAAGAGGCTCAGCGAGTGGAAGCCATGAACGCGTATGCAACCACAGTAGATCAGCTAGTCACCCTGCTAGGACATGCCGCTCATTGCTGCAGTGTCGATATCGACCTTTGGACAAGGTATTCGGACTTGTTTAAGTCGATCGAGGGTTCTCGGCCCCGGCACCACGTCACGCGCGACGAGGTGCAAGAATGGCTGTCCACCCCGCAGTCGGCCTCCTACAGCGGCTTCATGACCCACGCTGGCGAACGCCTGCAGGTGGATTTCATGGCGCCCCGCGAAGCCTCCCAAGAGGCACTCGACTCAGCCTTCTTGAACACCTTGGCTCAACAGGTAGAAATCGAGTACCTCCGTATTGGTTGATCGCCACGTCGGCCACTCACAACCCCCGCCCTTAGCAGCGGGGGTTTTTTGTTATCTGAAGCGACAGCGCAATTGGTCCTGCATGCGTAGCACCGTCACGCGACGGATCGCATTTCCGGCGTCCTTGGCTTCCGCCCGGGCACGAAACCAGCTTCAATGGGGATCAATCAGTGACCTACACCAGTTACTTCCAGTGGGAAGAAAGAATCATCGAGATCATCGAGCACACCGCCGAACTTTGCAGATCGGACGCACAGGCAGTCGTGGAAGGCCAGCCAGTCGTGCTCAAGCAACTCTGGGACCGTCGCGATTCCCCGGACGTCGCGTCTGACGCCGTGTTGAAGGCGGCTTGGCGACAAGGATAGCTGCCGCCCGAAAGAGAGCGCCCCGCTTGTCGGCCACCTAAACCCCCGCCCCCTCGGTCATTGACCAGGGGGCGTTTTCATTTGCGGGAAGTTATCAGCGGCGTCGCGGCATTCAAGAGGGTATTCGGTCAGGGCAGACGCCCACGGACCGTTTTTGTAACCGGCACATGCCTTGCGCTTGCCACAACACTCTTGGAGAATCACTATGCAACTCGCTTCTCGTTTCGCTTCCCGTTCCCCCGTCCTGCGTTCTCCTGTTCCGCTGAGCGATGACCAGATCCGCTTGGTTGCCCCTTCGATCTTTGCTGAAGAAGCCCATGACAGCCGGTCGAATCGCTACAGCTACATCCCAACTTCCGTGGTGCTCAACAAACTGCGAGGGGAGGGCTTTCAACCTTTCATGGTCACCCAGACGCGCGTGCGCCGAGAGGACCGCCGCGAGTTCACGAAGCACATGATCCGACTGCGCCACGCAAGCCAGATCACCGGCAGTGAGGCCAACGAGATCATTGTTTTGAACGCGCACGATGGCTCGAGCAGCTATCAAATGCTCGCGGGAATGTTCCGCTTTGTTTGCTCGAATGGCCTGGTATGCGGCGACACCGTTGCAGACGTGCGGGTCCCGCACAAAGGCGACGTTGCCTCACAGGTCATCGAAGGCGCCTACGAGGTGCTGCAGGGCTTCGATCGCGTTGCAGAGTCTCGCGACTCGATGCGCGCCATCACCCTGGATACGCACGAGGCGGAAGTCTTTGCCCGGTCCGCATTGGCGCTCAAGTACGACACCGAGGTCAAGCCCGCGCCGATCACCGAGGCACAGCTCCTGCAACCGCGGCGAAATGCAGACGCAAAGCCCGACCTCTGGTCGGTGATGAACGTCTGTCAGGAGAACGTGAGCAAGGGAGGGTTGCGCGGCCGCACCGCCACCGGCCAGCGCCGGCAGACGCGCGGGATTCAGGGCATCGACCAGGACATCAAGCTCAACCGCGCTCTGTGGCTACTCGCCGACGGCATGGCCAAGCTCAAGGCGTAGTCGTCATGCGATTCTCTCGATACCCTCGCGTGGAGGTATTCGAGTGGACGAAGCGCAAGCTCACGCTCGCGGAGAGGCGGCCCCAGCGCCAGGCAATGAAGCTGGCCAGCAACTACCCGCTGATTGCCTCGGTGCTGGAACCACCGCAGGCATTCGATCTTGAGCGAGAGACCGAGAGTCGGCGTCTCGCCTACCAACGGAGTGAGCAGCGGATGCGGGCCTTTCATGCACGCATTTGGCGCGAGTCCCGCAAGGACTTCTTCCTGGCGAGCGACGCGCAGCGGGCATTGATCCGCTCCGCTTGGCTCGAATGGAGAGGGCCGACAACGTCCACGTACTTCAGGTATTTGGTCGACCTCCACACCGGCGTCATGAAGGCCAGAAGCGAGCGCTTCCGTGCTGCTGAAAAGCAACGCAGGCTTAGCATCCTGGCCCTCAGCTCCAGCCAGCTGCAGATCCAATAGGACTAGCACTACCCAACCCCCGGCCTAAACAGCTGGGGGTTTTTTTTGCGCGGCGCCCGGTTACTCCGTTCCTTCAAGCAAACAACCAGGTACCCGCTGGGCATGCGCACCGCATGCCTAACCCTATCAACCACAACCTGGAGATCAAATGATCGAAACATTCAGCATGCAAGACCTGCCTGCAACCTGTGTCCTCTATGACAAGCTGGCGGCCGGCGCCTGGCTGCGTATCGACGCCAACGCGATAGGCTGGGACGACGACTTTGAGGCCCTCGTGGGAACGAATGCCTACGGCCAAGACTATGTCTGGGGGGCGCTGACTCTCGAAAAGGTCGAGCAGTGGCGGCAGCGGCTTGTCGATTCCGGCAACTTTGGTTTTTGCCCTGACCGCGAGGAGGAGCACTTGGACGTCCTGGCTCTGCAGTTGCATCTGAGTAACCTTAACGTTACCATTCAAAATGGCTGCGCGGCTTGAGGAGTACGTGCGCGAGGACGGCACCAATCCCTACAAGGAGTGGTTCGACAGCTTGGATCTCCAAGCGGCGACCAAGGTGACGATCGCAAAGGCGCGCCTGGAGCTCGGGAACACTTCCAACGTGGAGTGGTTCCGCGGCATCGGCGAGTACAAGATCAATTGGGGCCCAGGCTACCGAATCTATCTTGCGAAGGACGGTGAATCTCTCGTGGTGCTTTTCGGAGGCAGCTCGAAGAAGAACCAACAGCGTGCAATTGACCAGGCGGTAGCGCTGCATGAGGAATACAAGGCCAGGAAGAAGGCCCAGACCCCAACGAAGAAAGGTGGACCGCGATGAGTCTCACGCGAGATTTCAAGCTGACGGTAGTAGAGCGCGTACGGCGCGAGCCGGAGTTTGCAAGAGCACTCCTGGATGAGGCGGCAACGCTTTTTCTCAATGGTGAAACCGATACAGCACGGCTGGTCCTTCGAGATCTGGTCAATGCCACTGTAGGTTTCGAGCAACTTGCTACAGTGACCAAAAAACCCAGCAAGAGCCTGCATCGGATGCTGTCCCCCCGGGGAAATCCGAGCATGGATAATCTTGCTGCGATTTTTGGCGCGGTACGAACCGGACTGAAAGTGGACTTCGACGTGCGTGTTGTCGAGGCTGCCTGATTGGAGGGCTCAAAATATATCCCACATGGCATTGCCATGGGGGATTCTTATATTCAAACTGCTGGCTCATTCATTCGGCCAGCGCCAAATGGACTCCTCAAAAATGAAACAAACCCAAGATAGCACACCAGTACTTGTCACTCTTCGCTCGGCAATTGCGCTGCGGCAAAATGCTATCGAGATTTCCTACAAGCTGTCTGCAATGTGTCTGCTCGGCGGAATCATGATCGGGGCCTTCCTCATAATGATCCTGATACCTGAGCTTGGCTCGATGAAGAACGGGCTTCAACCAGTCCATCTCGTAGCACTTGTGCCAGGAATCATCGCGGTGGGAATTGGGCTGATGCCTGGAAAGAAGCCGCAACGCATCCCCTCGCTTACACACCAAGAGATCGAAAGCATGAAAAGCACGATGGGACTTTCTGCCGAACTGGTGGAGCGTACCAAGGCTCAAGTTCTTGTCGTTCGCGACCACCCGGCAAAATAGAACCCTTATTGAAACACCCCAGATGGGCACGGTCCCCTCTGGGGATGGTGTCTGTCCACCTGGAAAAGGCACAACCCGTGGCAGCATTTCAAAGCAAGCAGCATTTCCTCGAAGGGATGGTATATCCGCTCTCTTCTGATGCCGAAACAAATCCACCAATAGCCTGCAACTTCAAGGTAGGCGACAAGGTAGATTTCACCAACGACTATGGTGTGGTTTTTCGAAATGAAACTGTGACAGGTTTCTCACCAACAATCGAAGGTGGTAGGTTCGTTTATCTTGACTGGGCTTCCTGGTGGTTCCCGGCGAAGCCCGAGAAACTCAATATGTCTTGCGAGTAATGAACTCCGCAGAATTCCAAGTACTTTGGACCGTGAAACTATGGGACGGATTTTCCAACCAAGAGTTTCAGCGGCGAGGCTCCTATGAGCAGGTTGCAAACTCTCTTGCGGGATGTCCCCCTGCATACATTTGGTCAATCTCCGGTGAACCGGTTCGTTCCTTAGACTGCAAAGAACCAAGATAGGCCGACGGCCTCAAGCGCGAATAGTGCGCTCAAATAGAAAGCCCATCCAAATCACGGATGGGCTTTTTTCTGCCTATACCTCTTTGGAATGATCGCCAATACCGACCGAGAAGCCATCCATATTTATGCTCTGCTGTATGACGGCGAAATTTGACTCATTAACTCGTTAAAATCACTCTCCGAAACAGAATGAAGCGGCTCAAATCTCCCTCCTTCACCATCGAAGATGTACTGCGAACAACGGCAATCGTCAGCTTGCTCTTCGCAGTTTCGGCAAGGGGATGAGCAAATCTCGACCATTCGGTCGATAGCCTCGGACGGGTCACCGGAATCATATGGAGATGAATAGTCGCTGGTTGAGGAGGGTATGTTGCCCATTGCGAACTTCAGTACACCTTCTGCGTCTTCGAAATTCCAATTTGACAGTGCCTTTAGACCTGGAAGAAGCACTGCACGGCAATAGTCGAATCTATATTGTTCTAGATGACACAATACACGCCCGTCGTGCTCGACCAGACTTTTGAAGGAAATTTGCCCGTAGCGGTCACCGAGGTCGACGTATCTATCTGGTTTGATTCGGATATGTTTCAGCGCATTGTTGACGGCATCTATCAGTTCCATTTTTCGGTTAGAAATATGTGCTCCATCAACTGCAAATAGTTCGTCAAAAGACTTAATCAAATTCGCACGGCTTTCCTTGATTCCTGCCGCAGACCGAATGGCCTTTAGATAGTCAACACTATGCGCCAGTATGAGATTGGCACCAAATGCCTGATGGAGTGATACTCTATTCTTTCTAACGGTTGTTGCGATTTCTAGTTTTGCCGGCTCAAGAATAAACTTGATGTAGTGCATATAGTCTTCGCAGGCTTCTTTGACTTCTTCGGTCATAGCTGGAAGCTTGATCTCTACCGGATGCTCTTTCGGTGCGGAAACATTAATAATTGCCATGTTTTCTATATTATTGGAATCCGCATATTTGCAGAAAGGTTTGCCGGCCAACTGTTGCCAAATCTGCGGCAAACATTTAGATTCAGGGGATAGAACGGTGCTGCTGCAATGGGAGCTAAGACCTGGTGGGCGACGCCGTAGTATTTTTTGCTTTGACGTACAGCACCCTTTGCGTCTGACCCGGCGAAGTTCGTTCTTCTGTCTCAAAAATATCTGACTTGGAGCGCACCAGATCCGATAGCTTTTTAAAGCCGTATAGCCGCGAGTCGAACTCGGGCTGCAGTTTGGTCAGATAGCCACCAAACGTACCAAGATGAGCCCAACCAGAGTCGTCGCTGGAAAGCTCCAGCGCTTCCAAGACAAACTGTTTTGGAAATTCGGGCACTGCGAGTGGCACCGGCGGTTCCACTTTCACGGCTGCATCAGCCTGCGCAGGCTTTGCACCAGGAGCCGTAGCGGTGTTGCTAGCAGTCGGCCTCAACACCTCCGTGAAAATGAATTTGTGGCATGCGCTCCTGAATGCCTCGGGCGTTTTGTGTTCACCAAAACCGATGACCGTGACGCCTTCTTCTCGAATGCGGGTTGCGAGACCTGTGAAGTCGCTATCGCTTGAGACCAGGCAAAACCCATCGAACTTGCGGGTATAGAGCAAGTCCATGGCGTCAATGATGAGCGTGCTATCCGTTGCATTCTTCCCGGTGGTGTACGCGAACTGCTGAACCGGCTTGATGGCATGGCGTTGCAGCACCTTTTTCCAGGATGCGCTCGTCGGGGCAGTGAAGTCGCCGTAGATCCGCTTCACGGTAGCTTCACCGAAGCGCGCGACTTCCGCGAGCAGGCCGTCAATAACGGCCGCCTGTGCGTTGTCGGCATCGATCAAAACCGCGAGCCGCATTGTCGGCTCGTCGGCGCTTTGCTTAGTTGAGACCCGTGGTGCTGTCATTGAACGTGTGGGGTTGAGTTGTGCGATGCCCGATTCTCGTCCGAACTGGCCGGGGGAGGGCCGTGTGCAGCTGGTGCACTGGCGTGAGCGCATGGAGATAGAGAATCTGACCGCCCTGTAGGTGTATTGGTGCTGCTTGCGGCCGAAATTCAAGCCGGGCGGCACTGTCATGCTACGAAATTCGCCCTACAGCGCAGTCCAAACCAGGGGGCACTTTCTACTTTGCATAGGCGGGCATATACTGGCTATTCATACAGTATTTGTGCCGATGACCGCCCCCGTCTCCCGTCCATGCCAGTTCCCATCCCTTCTGCTTCTGGCGCCTTTGATCCTGGCAGCCTCCCACGTCATGTGGCCGAGGCTGTCTGGCGCGGCGCGGAACTGGGCGATTCCATGTCGCGCACTGTCTCGTCGGGCTTTGCTGAACTGGACAGTGAGCTTCCTGGCGGTGGCTGGCCAACCCACAGCCTGACCGAGCTGCTCATGCCCCAGGCGACCCTCTGCGAGTGGCGCCTCCTCAGTAGGTCCATTCCCTCGCTCATGTCCTCTGGCGGCAGGATCTACCTGATCGCCCCGCCCAAGCAGCCGCATGCCGCAGGCCTGGAGCAGTTGGGCCTGAACGCGGATCAGGTGGTGTGGATCCATGCGTCTACCCCCGTGGACCGCCTCTGGGTGACTGAGCAGATCGTCAAGTCCGATCCCGCCGGTGCGGTGCTGTCCTGGCTGCCTCAGGCACGGCCGGAGCAGATCCGTCGGCTGCAGATCCACGCCCAGTCCTGCGATGCTCCCGTGTTTCTGTTCCGCCCGGTGACAGCACTGACCGATAGCTCTCCAGCGCCGCTGCGTGTCGCTGTGGCCCCGGCCAACGGCTGGCAGCTGGAGGTCCGCATTCCGAAGCGCAGGGGCGCGTCATTGGATGAAGCCTTGTACCTGGCAGCGATGCCGGGCAATCTGGAGTCGGTGGTTCCGCCCCGGCTCAAGACCGTGCCGGCCACCGTCGCCGCACTCACCCGTGAGGAGGCCTCCAATGCTTGGGCATTGGGCCGCGTTGCTCCCCATCCCTCTGCCGGCCAGCCCGTCTCCCATTGATGCGACATCCCTCGGAATCTGGGCCCTGCAGTTCACCCCTCGGGTGGCTCTGGTGGAAGGTTCCGTCGTCGCAGAGGTATCAGGAAGCGCGCGCCTGTTTGGAGGTATGGAGGCACTGCACTCCCTCATCGAAGGCGGTGCTGCGGAGCTGGGTGCCCGCATTGCCTGGGCCCCCACAGGCACGTCAGCGCTCGCCTTGGCTCGCCACGCACCTGGGGAGGCCGTTTTCGACGGTTTTCGCGCTCCATTGGCCAAGATCCTGGACCCCTTGCCGCTGCAAGCAATCTCGGCTGTGAGCAAGCACCAGCCCACTCTGGCCCGCGTGGGCTGCCGCACGCTCGGCGACGTGCGCAGTCTCCCACGTGGGGGCCTGAGCCGTCGCTTTGACAAGGAACTGCTAGCCGCCCTCGACCAGGCGTACGCACTAAGGCCGGAGGTCTACGAATGGATCAGCTTGCCCGAGACGTTCCATGCAAGTCTAGAGCTGACGTCGCGGGTAGAGACTGCGCCAGCCCTGCTGTTCGGCGCCCGGCGCCTGCTCGTGCAGATGGCGGGATGGCTGGCCGCGCGCCGCATGGGGGCCACTGCCTTCACGCTCAGGTGGTGCCACGACGTCATGCGCGCCAAGGACGCCGGCGCCGGTGGCGAGCTGACCGTTCGCACTGGCCAGCCCACACAGAACGTTGAGCACTTCGCGCGGCTGCTGGCCGAGCACTTGGCCAAAGTCCAGCTTGCGGCCCCGGCCGGAGACATCGAGCTACTCGCCACTGAGGTCTTGCCGATCATCGAAGAGAGCCGGTCCCTCATCCCAGAGACCTTGCGCAAGGGCGCCAATACAGATCTCGCCTTGGAGCGAATCCAGGCACGCTTGGGGAATACCTGCGTGCGCCGCCCGGCCTTGTCTGCGGACCATCGGCTGGAGTGGATGCAGAGTTGGGAGTGCAATGCCCAACGGAAGTCTTCGCAACCGCCCTACGAACTGCCCTTGCCCAGCTGGGTCCTCGATGAGCCGCTACGCCTCATGGAGCGCGACAACCGACCGTACTACCAAGGGCCACTGCAACTGCTCCTAGGTCCTGACCGCATCGAAGGCGGCTGGTGGCAACGGAGTGGCGAAGGCGCCGATGCGCGACCCCTCAACGTGCAGCGCGACTACTGGCTTGCTCTGAGCGCGCACGCCGGCGTGCTCTGGGTGTTCCAGCAGCGCCTGGCGAGAGACCAGACCGCCTGGTTCCTGCACGGGCACTTTGCGTGAAGCTGGCATGCTGATCCGTCCTTCCCGGTCGCTGCCGGACTATGTCGAACTGAAGTGCGTGTCGAACTTCACGTTCCTACGGGGAGCGAGCGCACCCGACGAGCTGGTGGAGCGTGCCCAGGAACTCGGCTACCAGGGCCTGGCAATCACAGACGAATGTTCCATGGCGGGTGTCGTGCGCGCGCACGTGGCTGCCAAAGCGGCGGGCCTGCCGCTGCTGCTGGGATCTCAATTCCAGCTCCAGCCGCGTAACGAGACTGAGGCCCGATTCACGGTGGTGGTTCTCGCCCAGAACCTGAACGGATACGGCAACCTGTGCGCTTTCATCACCAAGCTTCGACGCTCCTCAGAGAAAGGCACCTACCACCTCACCCTTGACCATATCAGCGGTACGGAGCTGGAAGACTGCGTGGTCCTGCTCTGCCCCGACCGCAAGGCCTCGGAGGCGCAGTTGGAAGAGGCCGGGCTCTGGACCCTAAATCAATTCACTGGGCGCTGCTGGATCGGCGTGGAGCAGCTGCGCCGCCTCGACGACGAACTGTGGCTCCACCGCATGCGGCAGCTGTCCGAACTCACGGCGCTCCCGCTGGTCGCGGTGGGTGATGTCCACATGCATGTTCGCTCCCGAAAGCCGCTGCAGGATGTGCTCACGGCCACGCGCATTGGCAAGCCGCTCTCCGAGTGTGGGTTCGCACTGCAGCGCAGCGCGGAGCAGCATCTGCGCACCCGGCTACGCCTTGCGCAGACCTTTCCTGCCGAGCTGCTGGCCGAGACGCTGCAGGTGGCGGCGCGGTGCACCTTCAACCTGGACGAGCTGAAGTACCAGTACCCCGACGAGGTGGTGCCCGCAGGGCACACTGCTGCGACGTACCTGCGACAGGCGACATACGAGGGTGCGGGCCGCCGCTGGCCGGCGGGCATTCCGGGAAAGGTCCAAGGACAAATCGAGCACGAGCTGTCTCTGATCTGTGAACTGCGCTACGAGCACTACTTTCTCACCGTTTTCGACATCGTGGCCTTCGCCCGCTCGCGCAACATCTTGTGCCAAGGGCGCGGCTCGGCAGCGAACAGCGTGGTTTGCTACTGCCTTGGCGTCACCGAGGTGGATCCAGCGCGCATGTCCGTGCTCTTCGAGCGCTTCATCAGCAAGGAGCGCAATGAACCACCAGACATTGACATTGACTTTGAACATCAGCGCCGCGAAGAGGTGATCCAGTACCTGTACCAGCGGTACGGGCGGGACCGGGCAGCGCTCACCGCCGCAGTCATCAGCTACCGGCCGAAGTCAGCGATTCGGGATGTCGGCAAAGCGCTTGGGTTCGATCTGGCCACGGTGGACGCCATCGCCAAGGGCCAGAAGTGGTTCGACGGGGCGGACGTCAGGCTGGAACGCTTTGATGAACTCGGCATGTCCGTGGACGACCTCGCAGTGCGCCAACTGATCACGCTCACCAGCCAGCTCATCGGGTTCCCACGGCACCTGTCGCAACACACAGGCGGCTTTGTGCTCACGCGGGATTTGCTGTGCCGCATGGTGCCGGTGGAGAACGCATCGATGGCGGACCGCACCGTGATCGAATGGGACAAAGACGACCTCGATGCGGCAGGCCTGCTCAAGGTGGACGTGCTGGCCCTGGGCATGTTGTCCGCGATTCGAAGGGCCCTGGACATGGTCGGCCGTCGACGTGGCCATCAGTTCAGCATGCAGGACATTCCTCCCGAGGATCGCCAGACGTACCAGATGATCTCGATGGCTGACACCGTGGGCGTCTTCCAGATCGAGTCGCGCGCGCAGATGTCGATGCTCCCGAGGTTGCGGCCCAAATGCTTCTATGACCTGGTGATCGAGGTGGCACTGGTCCGGCCCGGGCCCATCCAGGGCGGCATGGTGCACCCCTATCTGCGTAGACGGCAAGGCCATGAACGTGTGTCGTATCCCAGCAAGGAGCTTGAAGTCGCGCTCGGCCGCACCCTGGGTGTTCCTATCTTTCAGGAACAGGTCATGCAGATCTCCATGATTGCAGCAGGCTTCACCGCCGGCGAGGCGGATGGGCTTCGGCGCGCAATGGCAGCCTGGAAAAGGAAGGGCGGTCTTGAAAAATACTATGACAAGATCGTGCAGGGCATGTTGGCCCGAGGGTACGAGAAGAGCTTTGCGGAGTCGACCTTCCAGCAGATCCGAGGGTTCTCGGAATACGGCTTTCCTGAGAGCCATGCGGCCAGCTTCGCACTGTTGGTCTACGCCTCGTCATGGATCAAACGGCACGAGCCAGCTGCGTTCCTCGCTGCCCTGCTGAACAGCCAGCCCATGGGGTTCTACACCCCCAGCCAGCTGGTCCAGGATGCCAGGCGGCATGGCGTGGAGGTGAGGGCGGTGGACGTGATGTACAGCGACGTCGAGTCCACGCTGGAAGACCTGCCGAATCCTCCGGCGGTGCGGCTGGGACTGCACATGATCCGTGGCCTGCACGCGGCGAGCGCCGCACGCATCATGGACGCGCGCCGCCAGGCCCCTTTCGACAATGCAGAGGAGCTGGCGCGCCGAGCGCTGCTCGAGCACCATGAGATGAAACTCCTTGCGGCCGCCGGTGCGCTGGCCACGTTGTCGGGGCATCGTCGGCAGCAAGTCTGGGACGCGGCCGCGCTGCATGCACCGCCCGAGTTGCTCCAGGAAGCACCGGTGGATGAAGAGTTCCTAGAGCTGCCAGCGGCGCCAGAAGGGGAAGAGGTTGTTTGGGACTACGCGTCGCTTGGACTCACCTTGCGCAGCCATCCCATGGCGCTGCTGCGTAAGAGGTTGGAGAAGTACAAGCTCAAGACCTCCGCGGAATTGCGCAGGATGGCCAACGGCCGCAGCGTGCGCACAGCCGGCATCGTCACGCTGCGCCAGCAACCCGAAACAGCAAACGGCACGGTATTCCTATCCCTTGAGGACGAGCATGGGACCACGCAGGTCATCGTCTGGCGGGATGTCCGGGATGCGCAGCGCCAGGTGTTGCTGGGCTCACGCCTGCTGGCCGTCAAGGGACGCTGGCAGCGCCAGGGCATGGTGTGCAACCTGATTGCAGAACGCTTGGCGGACCTGTCACCGTTGCTCGGCCGCCTGGCCACCGAGAGCCGGGACTTCCGGTAGTCCGAGGGGGCGGCCCCCCGTTATCGGTCCTGGTTCGGCAATACGCCCTGTAGGCGCCGCCTGCCACGTCTTTAACTTGCGGACCTCGACACCGCAAGGCGCCCGTGACCATCGAAACAAACGGAGATTTCCTATGACAACAGATAGCCCTGCCACCACCGCAAGCCCGTCGATTGAAGAGCTGCAGGCAGCCCATGCCACCCTTTCCGGCTTCATCGAACACCTCGACGAGCAAGACCGAGACATCCTGGCCCACTGCTTCGCTGCACGAGACAAGCTCACCGAGCCATGCATGGGCGACTACGTGCTTTTCCCGACGGGGGAGCTCGAACGTTTCAGCAACGACCAGCGCGCTGGCCTGCAGACCTCCCCCAGCGGCAGCTTCTATCTCAGCCGCTCAGGATATGGCAGCTTGAGCTGCGGCGCGTTGAATCCTTCAACCCCACGGGACGCGCTCCGAAGCACCGATATTCGGTTGCCCGGGAAGTTCTGGTTCTTCCATCACTGCGTTGCTGGCCCAGGGCGAGGTGTCTACTTTGAGATTCCATGCCGGGTGTTCACCACCTCTGCGTCATACACCGGTTTCCTTGGAACGACCTTCTCGTCTCCCGAAATCCAGGCATTGAAAGCGCATCTGCGAGCACTTATGTCCGCGACCAAACCGGGATCCTAGGCCGGCAGCAAAAACACCAAAGCCCACGTCTCATCTTCGGATGGGCGTGGGCTTCTTCTTTTGAACATGCAGAATACCGGGCTATGAACGGCCCATTGCGCAACTACTTCAAGACGACCACCACGTTGGCCTGGAACTGGTTGACGTCATGGCGCTTCGTTCCTTCCTCCGCCTACTACTTATGGGATGCGTTTCCGACCAGGGGGTTTTGGCACGCCATAGGTGGATTGCTTGGTCTTCTTGTTGATTCACCAGCACAACTGAACCAGTGATCACGAAGAATTTTGAGCCACTGGTTAAAGAAGAATTCGCTCAGTCGTTTGTGGATAAGTCTAAGGTCTGATCTGTTTCTTCTGGTCCTTTCTTGGGCTTGGTCTTTAGGGATTTCTTGGTCATTGCCTGCGCGCTGGAGTTTCTAAAGCGCCAGCTCGCATTGCCGGTCTCCACGATGTGGCAGTGGTGCGTCAGCCGGTCCAGCAGTGCTGTGGTCATCTTGGCATCGCCGAACACAGTGGTCCATTCCGCAAAGCTCAGGTTTGTGGTGATGACCACGCTGGTCCTCTCGTAGAGCTTGGACAGCAGGTGGAACAGCAAGGCCCCACCAGACTGCGTGAACGGCAGGTAGCCCATCTCATCGAGGATCACTAGGTCCACGTACATCAGGCGATGTGCCATCTGGCCTGGCTTGCCTTGCTGCTTCTCCTGCTCCAGCAGATTGACCAGCTCGACCGTGGAGAAGAACCGTACGCGCTTGCCATGTGCGCGGATCGCCTCAACGCCCAGACTGGTAGCCAGGTGCGTCTTGCCTGTGCCTGGTCCGCCGACGAGCACCAGGTTGTGGGCCGAGTCCAGGAACTTCATCTCGTGCAACTCGCGCACCAGCGTTTCATCAACATGGGCATGTTCGAACTCGAAGCCGACCAGATCGCGGTGCGCAGGGAATTGCGCCGAGCGCATCTGGTATGCCATGGAGCGCACCTCGCGTTGCGCAGCCTCTGCTTTGAGCAGCTGGTGCATCAGTGTTTCGTGGTCCAGCGACTTCATGCGTGCGGTGCCCACCAGCTCCGGCCAGGTACTGGCCATGCCATGCAAGCTCAGCGACTTGAAGGCCGCGACGATCTCATTTGACATCGTTGTCCTCCTGGCTGCGCAGCGTGTCGTAGCGCGAGACGTTGGCCAGTGGCGGCACCGCCAGCGTAAGCGCGGTGTCCACCAATTCGAGCCGGGCCGGGTGTGCCTCAGACCGCATGCGCGACAGCAGATTGAGAACGTGCTCGCCGCTCACGCGGCCTGCTGCAAGCGCCTGCTGCACCGACTGCAGTACGCCGTCCAGACCGTGCAGCGTGACCGCAGTCAGCACCTGCGCCATGATCCGGTCGCCTCCGGGGTGCTTGAGCAACTGGCGTTGCAGTTCCTGCAGCGCATCGGGCATTGTCTTGAACGGCGCGCCGTTTCTCAGTGCTCCTGGCTTGCGTTCTATCAGTGCGATGTAGTGCGTCCAGTCGTAGAGGGTCTGCTCACGCTCGAAGGAGCGTTGCAGCGCGACCTTGCCACCGTCTGGGCCGAGCACCACCAACGTGTCGTGGTACGCGCGCAGGCTGACCACGGCATTGACCCACTCGCACGGCACGCTGTAGCGGTTGCGCTGGTAGGGGTCTCCTCGTTTTCAGTGCAATAAGTGACGGTACGCAAAGCTAGCACTGGCGCGGGGGTGGTCTGGGTAGACCGTTGATTTCATTGACTTTCCTGTTCGCTTTGTAAACGGGTATGGTGGCCTCCCACTTTTGAGGTTCACGATGCAGGGTTGGCACACAACGTTTTTGGGGATGCGTGGGCTCCCCCGCGATATCAGCGACTTCGAGATGAAGGCATTTTTCACCTTCGATGGTGCCGAGCGCGACGCAATCAATGCACGCCGAGGTGATTCCCACAAGCTTGGTCTGGCGCTCCATATTGGTTTCCTGCGCATGAGTGGGCGTTTGCTCGGTGCCTTTCGGGTAATTCCAGTAGCCTTGTGGCGCCACCTTGGCAACGAGCTTGGCATTGCAGCACCAGAAGTCGCCTCGCTGAGAGCCATGTATGAACGCGGGCGCACGCTATTCGATCACCAACAAGTAGCCTGCACGGTCCTTGGATTCCAGTGGATGAGCGAGCACCAGCGCCGCTCACTGGTACGTGAACTGCGCGACGAAGTGGCGCGCTGCGCCGACCGCGATCAGCTACTCGTGCGGGCGCGTCAATGGCTGTACAAGAACAAGCTGGTGATCGTGCACGAGCGGGCAATTCGGACACTGATTGCGGCGGCACTTGCCCAGCTTGAAGTTGAAACAGGCACCGCCATCGCCGCCAGCGTTGATCCAGCAACACTTGATCGCTGGCGAGCCTCAGTTTCAGAGCTGCGCCCAGATGGACAAACCCAGCAGAGTTGGCTATGGGCTGCACCGGCGAAACACTCAACCCGCCAAATCAGCGAGGTACTGGAGCGCATCGACCTGCTTTACACGCTGGACGTTCATAAGCACCTGGCAGACATCCCCGATCTCATCTTGCGCCGCTACGCGCGCCGACTTGTCTCCAGGCCGCCCTCAGCCGGAGCCAAGATCAAAGAGCCAGCGCGCACCGTGGAGGTCGCATGCTTTCTTCGGTATTGCCTGTTCACCACCACAGACCAGTTGATCCTTATGGTGCAGCGCCGGATCGCCGATCTGTGGCGTCAGGCTGCCGCCGATGTCCCCGCTACCGTCAATTGGGCCGCAATGTACAAAACGCTGCTCGGCGAACTTGTTGCCTTGAGCGCGCAAGGTGCGGTGCCAGATGCTGAGTTGCGTGCCCGTCTTGAAGCCTTGATCACCGAAACCCAGAAACGCAAACCACCGAGCAGGGCCTCCCTGGTCCGCGAGGGATTGATTGATGGAATTCGCCCCGTGCGGTCGTTGCTCGTCGCCATTGCAAAGCTGCCCTGGCAGGCCACCGGCGAGCATCCTGCCATCGAGTACCTTGCCAAGCTGCAAGCTTTATATCTCAAAGGATCCAGAAAGCTGCCAGTTGAAGTGGTGGCACCAAGTCTGGGAATGATCTGGCAGGTTTCGATCTCCAGCCCAGACCGGGAACGGGCGTTTCAGGCGTTGGAGGTGGCCACCCTGTTTGCCCTGCGCCGCGCGGTGCGCAATGGCTCGGTCTGGATTGAGCACAGCCTGAGCTTTCGGGGTCGTGCGCGCTTGTTCTTCACGGACGAGCGTTGGCAGGCAGAGTCCAAGAAACACTATGCCCGTCTATCGTTACCCAGCAAGGCTGCCACTTTCTTGAAGCCTTTGCTGGCCAGAGTAACTGCCGGTGTCGATGCGGTGGCCGCTGCAGCCCGCAGTGGCGTACTGCGCGTGGATGATGAACTCCATTTGTCGCCATTGCCCGCAGAGGACGAAGACCCAGAAGTGACCAAGCTGCGCGCGGCTTTGGATCACCGCATCGGTGAGGTTCAATTGCCGGAAGTGATTCTGGCCGTTGACGCCCAGGTGCGCTTTAGCTGGATCATGCTCGGACGTGAGCCGCGCTCTACCGACGAGCTGCTGATGGTCTATGCCGGCATCATGGCCCACGGCACCAGTCTGACTGCGGTCGAATGCGCGCGCATGATTCCGCAATTGTCTGCCACCAGCATTCGCCAGGCCATGCGCTGGGCGCGGGACGAACGGCGTCTGAGCCAGGCCTGCCAGGCTGTGCTGGAATTCATGCAGCGACACCCGATTGCCGCCACCTGGGGGCGGTCCGATTTGGCATCTTCTGACATGATGAGCATGGAGACCACCAAACGGGTGTGGCAAGCCCGGCTTGATCCTCGGCGCAACACACCTTCCATTGGAATCTACTCCCATGTAAAAGACCGGTGGGGCATCTTCCATGCGCAGCCCTTTGTGCTCAATGAGCGCCAGGCGGGCGTGGCCATTGAAGGTGTCATCCGCCAAGAAAAGCTGGAGACCAGCCAGCTTGCTGTGGATACCCATGGCTACACCGACTTTGCCATGTCACATGCCCGTTTGCTTGGTTTTGATCTTTGCCCGCGGTTGAAGGAACTCAAACAGCGCCACCTCTTTGTGCCACGCGGCACCAAAGTGCCCGCAGAAATCGCTGCGGTGTGCGAAGCCAATGTCGACGTCGCTTTGATCGAAAAGCATTGGGATAGTCTGGTGCACCTGGCAGCCTCGGTCATGAGCGGACATGCCAGTGCGGTGGCAGCTCTTGCGCGGTTCGGTTCTGCCGCCCAGGGCGATCCAATCTATGAGGCTGGCGTGCAATTGGGGCGGTTGCTGCGTACGGCGTTTTTGGCTGACTACTTTGTCAAGGACGCTTTCAGGAACGAGTTGCGCCGGGTGCTCAATCGGGGCGAGGCTGTTAACGCCCTCAAGCGCGCCATTTATACCGGCCGGATCAGCCCGGCGCAGGCCAAACGTGTCGATGAAATGCAGGCTGTGGCCGATGCGTTGAGCCTGATGGCCAACATCGTGATGGCGTGGAATACCTCACAGATGCAGGCGGTCCTGGATCGCTGGTCGAACCGCCGCCAGGTCATTCCACCGGAACTGATCGGGAAGATTGCGCCCACCAAGCTGGAGAGCATCAACTTGCGGGGTGTGTTTCGCTTCCCGGTTGACCGCTATGCTGACCAAATCCTGCCTTCGCGGCCAAATGCATCGATAACTGGCACCAATGGATGAAACCGACCACGGTTTGACGCCACGAATCGCAGATTTGAAAGTAAACAGGAAAGTCAATGAAATCAACGATCTACCAACACCACCTCCGCGCCAGTGCTAGCTTTTCGTACCGTCACTTATTGCACTGAAAACGAGGAGACCCCAAAACGCTCCGCCAGCACGCTGACTTCGACGACGCCGCCCCCTTGCAAAAGGGCGACGATTTCTTTCTGGCGAGCTGCTTTGAGCATCTGTTTTCTTGCATTTCAGGACGGTTGACGCGCCACGCGCGCACGGGATCGATGCGGAAACTGTACCGCCCGTATTTGTCATGAGTTTGACTCATCATGTTCGTAGCATTCAGGACATGAACACTAACGATCAAATACGAACAGTCGTCTTTGATGTCGATGGAACCCTTTTCGACACCTTGCCCACCCTCGCAGCCGCGGCCAATGAGGTGCTTGTGCTCGCCGGATTGCAGGCCGTCGAGCCGCAGCATCTTCGTCCTGCCTTGAGCCAGGGCATCACCGCCCTCTTCCAGAGCGCGCTCCGGCTTCAGGCCGCGTCTGTGCCGCTCGCGTTGGGGTCGCGACTCGAAGATGCCTTCGCGCACCGCTACGCATCGCACTGGCTGCACAAAACTGTGGCATACGACGGCGCTCTCGATCTGCTGTCGATGCTTCGTTCGCAGCGCATCGCACTGGGCATTTGCACGAACCGCGATCAAGGCTCCACACGCACGCTTCTGGACAAGGCAGCGCTGACCGGCTTCTTCGACGCGATCGTGGGCCTGGGCGACACCGAGCATCCCAAGCCGGACGCCGCGCCGTTGCACCTCGCACTGACCCAGTTGGGCGGGACGCCGCGGACAGCGCTGTTCGTCGGGGACTCCGGCATTGACGCAGCGTGTGCCCAGGCGGCTGGCGTACGGCTGGCGGCCCATCTCGGCGGCTACGCCGCGGCGCCCGACGACTTGCGCCCGTGCACCGTGGCGTTTTCGGGCTACGCAGAGTTTCACAGCTGGATGGCCGCCCGGACATCGACTCAGTCAACGGCGGAGACGAACGACCATGTCTGACATCCAGATTTCCGGCCTGACCAAACGCTTCGGCAACGCTGCCGTTCTTCAGGAACTCGACCTGACAGTGCGCGACGGCGAATTCCTCACCCTGCTGGGCGCGTCCGGTTGCGGCAAGTCCACCTTGCTGAAGCTGATCGCCGGCCTGGACACGCCCGACACCGGCACGATCCGCATGGGAGACCGCGACCTGCTCGCCCTGTCACCCAGCGCACGGGACTGCGCGATGGTGTTCCAGTCCTATGCGCTGTACCCGCACATGACCGTGCGCGAGAACATCTCGATGCCGCTGGTGATGCGCGGCCTGGGGTTCTGGGGTCGCCTGCCGGGGGCACGCCTGGTATCCCCCGGGGTGCGCCGCCGGCTCGCCGACATCCATGCCAGCGCACATGAAGTGGCCCGGCGACTCGCCATCGACGGGTTACTCGATCGTAAGCCGGCGCACCTGTCGGGCGGCCAGCGCCAACGCGTCGCCCTGGCGCGCGCGATGGTTCGCCACCCCTCCGTGTTCCTGTTCGACGAGCCCCTTTCTAATCTGGACGCCAACCTTCGCCATGCGCTGCGTGCCGAGATCCGGCAGCTTCACGACCAGTTGGGCGTGACGTTCATCTACGTCACGCACGATCAGCACGAAGCCATGTCCATGTCGGACCGTGTGGCGGTCATGCGCGAAGGCCGCATCCTTCAGGTGGCGCCACCCGAAGATCTGTACATGCGGCCACAAAGCCTCGAGGTGGCTCGATTCGTCGGCGCACCGCGGATCAACGTCGTGCCGGGCGACATCCTCGCCAATGGCGAGATCCATTGCCTGGGGCAACGCATCGCAGATACCGCGGGGAACGGCGGGCCCTGCCGTGTCGCCTTCCGGCCGCAGGCTGTCACCTTGGCAAAGGCGCCGGGCCTCACCGTGCGCGGCGTGGTTGGCCATGTGGAATACGCGGGTGCCGAATTGATGGCCACGCTGACCCTGCCGAGCCAGGGGGAAGCCTGCATCGTCTGCCTCCCGGCTGGCACGGCAGCGCACGCAGGGGCCGAGTTCGAGGTCACGGTCCCGTGGGAAGCCCTGCATGTCTTCGACGCCGGCGGCCAGCGCATGTCGATCGGTCGATGCGACACCCTGAAGCGAGTGGCCTGAAAGCCGAGCATGCGCGCCCATCCTCTTTCCACCGTTTCACTTCTCGCGCCCGCGGGCCTTCTTGCGACGCTTCTGCTGTTCATACCCGTCCTTGCCGTATTTCTGATGTCGCTGACCGATTGGCAGTTCGGCGCCACCACCCTGAACTGGGTCGGCCTGCAGAACTACGCCGAACTCTGGTCGGACGCGGTGTTCCGCAAGTCTGTGGCCAACACCCTTGTCTACCTCGTCCTGGTCACCGGGGGATCGATCACGCTGGGCCTGAGCCTCGCCTTGTTGATCGAATCCGATCGATCGGGACGCGGCTTCTACCGCACAGCCTTTTTCATGCCGGTCGCATCGACGCTGATCGCAATGGCGTTCGTGTGGGAGTTCCTGCTGCATCCGAGCGCCGGGCTCGTCAATCACCTGCTCCAGCAGGTCGGCGTCGCACCCCAGAACTGGCTCAACGACCGCCACCTCGCGCTGTACTCGCTCGCCGCGATCGGCATCTGGCAGATGTCGGGGCTTGCCCTGGTGTTCTTCCTGGCCGGGCTGCAAGGAATCCCCCGCGACGTGCGCGATGCGGCGGAACTCGACGGCATCGAGCGCCCCTTCGATCGATTCCGCTTCGTCACCTGGCCGTTGCTGGGCCCTACCACCTTGTTCGTCATCACTGTCTGCGCCATCCGCGCCCTGCAAGTCTTCGACACCGTTCACGTGCTCACCAAGGGCGGGCCGAACAAGGCCACCGAAGTGCTGCTGCACACCATCTATGTGGAGGGGTTCAGCTTCTTCCGCATGGGTTACGCCAGCGCCATGACGGTGGTCTTCATCGCCGGCATCTTCCTCTTGACCCAGATCCAGCACGCCGCGCTGGAGCGCAGGACGCACTACGCATGAAACGTCTTTCCCCTTCCTTTCGGATTCTTCGCCACGTGGTGCTGATGGTCGTGGCCCTGGTCTTCCTGATGCCGTTCATCTGGATGGTGCTGACCTCGCTCAAGCCTGCCGACGAAATCTTCGGCAGCGAGATTCATCTTTTTCCGACGCGCTTTGCTGCAGTGGAGAACTACACCCTCGCGCTAACCAAGGTCCCCTTGCTGCGCTACCTGTGGAATGGCGTGCTCGTCTGCGCGGGCATCCTGGTGTTGCAGATCCTGGTGGCACTGCCTGCCGCCTACGCCTTCGCCAAGCTGTCGTTCCGTGGCAAGCCGTGGGCTTGGCGCCTGGTGATGCTGGCGCTCATGGTGCCGTACCAAGCCACGGCCATCCCCCTCTACGTAATGCTGTATCACGCCGGTCTGCTCGACTCGATGGCCGCGCTCATCCTGCCTTTCAGCGTATCCGCGTTCGGCATCTTCCTGATGCGGCAGTTCTTTCGCACCGTGCCCGACGACCTGATCCACGCCGCGCGGCTCGACGGCATGGGTGAGTTGGAGATCGTCTGGCGCGTGATGCTGCCCACCGCCATGCCCGCCTTGCTGGCGTTCTCGATCTTCTCGGTGGTCTGGCACTGGAACGACTATTTCTGGCCACTGCTGGTCATCAATTCACCCCATCTGGCGACGCCGCCGTTGGGAACCATGTTCTTCCGCAATGAGGAAGCAGGCAGCGCGTTCGGCCCGTTGATGGCCGGTACGGTGCTGATCACGGCGCCGCTGGTGCTGTTGTTCGTCGTCGCGCAAAAGCGCTTCATCGAAGGTGTGACGCTCACCGGCGTCAAGGGTTAAACCGCAAGGAATCAAGCAATGAAACAACTGTTCAAGAAAACCGCCGCCCTGGCCGTGTTGATGGCCGCGGGCCTGGCACAGGCTCAGCAACCGACCGAGATCGTGGTCGACTACGCGTATGCGGGTCTCTTCAAGGAGGTCCATGAATCGATCGCGAGAGACTTCATGGCGAAGTTTCCACAGTACAAGGTCACGTTCCGCGCGCCCAACTCCGACTACGAGGTCTCCGCGCAACAGGTGTTGCGCCAGGCCGTCACGGGCCAGCTCCCCGATGTGTCTTATCAGGGCCTCCATCGTCTGCGCGTGTTTGCCGACCGTGGGCTCGCTGTCGACCTGACGCCCTTCATCAAGGCGGAGAAGGGCTGGGCGGGGATGGGTTACGACCAAGCGTTGCTTTCACTGGGGCAAGTCAAGGGTCAGCAGGTCGGCATCGGCTTCGCGCTGTCTACACCCGTCATCTACTACAACGCCGACCTGATGCGCAAGGCGGGCGTGGAGCCCGATCGCTTTCCCATGAACTGGGATGCCATCATGAACGCGGCCAAAAAGTCGAAGGCGGCAACGCCCGGCACCGAGAGCCTTCACGTCGACTGGGACATCACGGGCAACTGGATGTGGCAGGTGCTGGTCTTCAGCAACGGCGGCACCATGTTGACCGCCGACGAGAAGAAGGTGGCCTTCGACGGCCCCGCAGGCAAGGCCGCCATGCTGACCCTCGAGCAGCTCGTCAAGCAGGGTGAGATGCGCAACATCTCCTCTTCGGCCGCCTTGCAGGACTTCGTGAGCGGCAAGCTCGCGGTACTGGCGACAACCACTGCGCGCCTGGGCAGCATCACGAAGCAGGTGGGAGGCAAGTTCGAGATTCGTACCGCCCGCATGCCCGTTGCCAAGGACGGCCGACTGCCGGCCGGCGGCAATGCAGCGATGATGTTTTCCAAGGATCCTGCCAAGCAGGCCGCTGCTTGGGAATACATCAAGTTCGCCACCGGCCCGCTGGGCGCGACGACCATGGTCAAGGCAACCGGCTACTTCCCGGCCAACACGTTGCCAGCGACCGACCCGAACCTGCTTGCGCCCTTCTACAAGGCAAACCCCAATCATCTGACCGCCATCGCGCAGATGCCGGTACTCACCGGCCCGTACGCGTTTCCGGGTGACAACGGCTTTAAGATTACCGACGTAATCAAGGATCACCTCCAGACCGTGGTTTCGCAAGAGGTGCAACCCGCCGTTGCCCTTAGCGAGATGAGCAAGGCCGTCCAGGCATTGCTGCCGCGCTGAGTGCAAGGCACGACCATGCACAAGTTCATCCACATCACGGACATTCCACGACCATGCACAAGTTCATCCACATCACGGACATTCATCTTGTCGAGCAGGGTCGTGCCCTTTACGGGCATGACCCCGGCAAACGGTTCGAGCGCTGCATCGACAGCGTGATCGCCGAACACGCGGACGCGGCGTTCTGCGTGATCACGGGCGACCTCGCACATGTCGGCCACCCTGACGCCTACCGCCAGCTGTCGGAGCAATGCGCGCGGTTGCCAATGCCGGTTCATCTGATTCTCGGCAACCACGACAGCCGGACCAACTTCCGCGAGCGCTTCCCACAGGTGCCGGTGGACAGCAATGGGTTCGTCCAGTACGAGCAGGCCATCGGGAGGTTCAGGGGTCTGTTTCTGGATACCAACGAACCGGGAACGCATTGCGGCGTCTTCTGCGAGCAACGGGCAAACTGGCTTTCCCAGCGCTTGGCGGAGGATGATTCACCGGTGCTCCTGTTCATGCATCATCCGGCATTCCACGTTGGCATCCCGGTCGCGGATCGACTCGGATTGGTCGACAACGAATGGTTGCTCGCGGCTCTGAAGGGCCACGAGCATCGCGTCAAGCACCTGTTCTTCGGCCACATCCACCGGCCCATCTCGGGCACCTGGCGCGGCATCCCCTTCTCGACTTTGCGCGGTACCAACCATCAGGTGGCACTGCACCTTGGGGAATCCGAAGACATCCCGGGAAGCTTCGAGCCACCACAGTACGCCGTCGTCCTGCTCGACGACGATTCGGTGATCGTGCACCTGCATGACTTTCTCGATCGCAGCGAGAGATTCTGGCTAGGCGCGTAGGCGCGGATGCAGAGGCGGCCCTTGGTCCAGTGCCGTGAAGTCGATCCTGCCGACTCTGCAGGCGATTCAAGCCTCAATCAAGGGCCGAAGCGGGCCCTAAGAAATCGTAGTGCACCTGCCGGACGGGCACGCCCAGCGTGCGCCGCGAGCGCTGCGCACGCTGCACGAAAGGCTTCGACCCGAGGAAATAGCTGTCGGTGCCGCACCCCCGTTGGCTCACTCTCCAGTCGGCGCCAACAACTCGACCTACGAATTAAGAGTCTTCGCTACCTCGATTTCTAAAGAATCTCAAAAAGTTGGAAAAATCCAGCATCCATGCGAGTTTGCGGTTGATTGAGGCTACTGAACTGTTCTCGCAGGTTCCCCTTTTATGTGAAGTATTCGCGGCATGATTACACGGGCTTTACACGTGAGCCGCGGGCGAAACCTGCTGCTGGCCTAATGGCACTCTCCGAGCAGAATCGAAGCGCTTTACCTTGCGAAAGCGGTGCTAACGTGCTTTTGTGTTCCAGATCTGTGAGGGCCATGACTCCAAACGGCCAACTGCGGGTCTTCGAAATTTGAAACTGGTTGATTGCTACCTGGGTCAAATAAGTCTCCCTGTTGTTCCCATTTCATTGCAGCGACAAATGCGACGGCAGGGCTTGACCTGCAGATTCAGGCCACTTCGAAATGCCTGTCTGAGATTGACTGGATTGACATGACACTCTTTCGGAACGTTGCAGTTTTAGCTGGGGTTTTGGGATCGCTGCTTGGTGCCGGCAGCTTTCCGGCGCAAGCGCAAGAGCTAGCGTACGTCGCTGGAGTGCCCAGCGCCGACGGCATCGGCAAACGCTACCTGGGTCGCGAGATCGCACAGGTCATGGGGTGGCAAGGAGCGCCATGGCTCGAACGCCAGGAACGGGAGAAGGAAGAACGTACCGACCTTCTCCTGGATGCGCTGGAGTTGAAGCCAGGCATGGTGGTTGCCGACATCGGCGCTGGTACCGGCTACCTGTCCCGTCGCATGGCGCGCCTGGTCGCCCCTTCCGGCAGAGTCCTGGCGGTCGATGTGCAACCCGAGATGGTCGCGCTTTTGCGCCAGGCTGCGGAAGCCGAAGGCATGCGCAATATCACGCCTTCATTGGGTACTGAAAACGATGCCCGTCTGGCGCCGGGGTCCGTCGACCTGGCGATCATGGTCGACGTGTATCACGAGCTGTCTGCTCCGTATGAGATGCTCAGGAGTGTGGTGCAGTCGCTCGCGCCCGGCGGGCGGGTCGTTTTCGTGGAGTACAAGGCGGAAGATCCCGCAGTACAGATCAAGCAGCTGCACAAGATGACGGAAAGGCAGATCCGCCGGGAAGCGGAAATCCTGCCGTTGCAGTGGGTGCGTACAGACGCGAGGCTGCCGTGGCAGCACGTCGTCATTTTCCGAAAGAAATCCTGAACTGCAGAGCTTTGGCGAGTGCAAGCTTCTTGGCCTTGGCGGGTAATCTTCAGTTCGTCGGATCGAGCACCAAACGCGCATTTAGGTCGTCGACGAGCCAAATGACGGCGGATCCAGGCGGATCCAATGCTTGATTAAACGCCGCCATCGTCAAGACGAAACCTGCCGGCTTGATGTCATCGACGTTCAGAGAAACCTAGATGCTGCGCACAAAGGCGCTTTGCGCCATGTGCGTACGGCAGCCGCCGCTCGCCACTTGAGGATCTATGCGGTACCCCTGTCGTCATCCTGATTGCCGACTTTCAGCAGTCAGTTTATGGGGCCAAATACATCGCCGCCGTCGAGGTTTGCAAGTGCCGGCACGGTCGCCTGACCTATCAATGTCGCGGATGCATGCTTTCAGCTTTGGTACAAACGAGTAGCGCGGCGGCCTAAAACTTCTGCCATCAGTCTGAAGCTGCCTTTAAGTCGACTTGTCTGCGTCTTCGTGGGGCGGCCTGAAGCAGCGGGGCTTACCGCCGTCGACAAGGTCCACAAGGGCAAGGGCCGCACTGTCAACGCGCGCTTCTCGGTGATGTGCGCGCACTACCTGTACGACCCTGACTTCTGCAACGTCGCGGCGGGCTGGGAGAAGGGGCGCGTGGAGAAGAACGTGCAGTACAGCCGTCGGCGCATCTGGATCGAGGCGGCCCGACATCGCTTCAGTTCCTTTGTCGAACTCAATGCCTGGCTGAGTGAGCGCTGCCGCGCCCTGTGGAACGAGATCCGCCATCCCGAACACAGCCAATTCAACGTGGGCACGCGCTGGTTGGGGTCTCCTCGTTTTCAGTGCAATAAGTGACGGTACGCAAAGCTAGCACTGGCGCGGGGGTGGTCTGGGTAGACCGTTGATTTCATTGACTTTCCTGTTCGCTTTGTAAACGGGTATGGTGGCCTCCCACTTTTGAGGTTCACGATGCAGGGTTGGCACACAACGTTTTTGGGGATGCGTGGGCTCCCCCGCGATATCAGCGACTTCGAGATGAAGGCATTTTTCACCTTCGATGGTGCCGAGCGCGACGCAATCAATGCACGCCGAGGTGATTCCCACAAGCTTGGTCTGGCGCTCCATATTGGTTTCCTGCGCATGAGTGGGCGTTTGCTCGGTGCCTTTCGGGTAATTCCAGTACTCGTGCGGGCGCGTCAATGGCTGTACAAGAACAAGCTGGTGATCGTGCACGAGCGGGCAATTCGGACACTGATTGCGGCGGCACTTGCCCAGCTTGAAGTTGAAACAGGCACCGCCATCGCCGCCAGCGTTGATCCAGCAACACTTGATCGCTGGCGAGCCTCAGTTTCAGAGCTGCGCCCAGATGGACAAACCCAGCAGAGTTGGCTATGGGCTGCACCGGCGAAACACTCAACCCGCCAAATCAGCGAGGTACTGGAGCGCATCGACCTGCTTTACACGCTGGACGTTCATAAGCACCTGGCAGACATCCCCGATCTCATCTTGCGCCGCTACGCGCGCCGACTTGTCTCCAGGCCGCCCTCAGCCGGAGCCAAGATCAAAGAGCCAGCGCGCACCGTGGAGGTCGCATGCTTTCTTCGGTATTGCCTGTTCACCACCACAGACCAGTTGATCCTTATGGTGCAGCGCCGGATCGCCGATCTGTGGCGTCAGGCTGCCGCCGATGTCCCCGCTACCGTCAATTGGGCCGCAATGTACAAAACGCTGCTCGGCGAACTTGTTGCCTTGAGCGCGCAAGGTGCGGTGCCAGATGCTGAGTTGCGTGCCCGTCTTGAAGCCTTGATCACCGAAACCCAGAAACGCAAACCACCGAGCAGGGCCTCCCTGGTCCGCGAGGGATTGATTGATGGAATTCGCCCCGTGCGGTCGTTGCTCGTCGCCATTGCAAAGCTGCCCTGGCAGGCCACCGGCGAGCATCCTGCCATCGAGTACCTTGCCAAGCTGCAAGCTTTATATCTCAAAGGATCCAGAAAGCTGCCAGTTGAAGTGGTGGCACCAAGTCTGGGAATGATCTGGCAGGTTTCGATCTCCAGCCCAGACCGGGAACGGGCGTTTCAGGCGTTGGAGGTGGCCACCCTGTTTGCCCTGCGCCGCGCGGTGCGCAATGGCTCGGTCTGGATTGAGCACAGCCTGAGCTTTCGGGGTCGTGCGCGCTTGTTCTTCACGGACGAGCGTTGGCAGGCAGAGTCCAAGAAACACTATGCCCGTCTATCGTTACCCAGCAAGGCTGCCACTTTCTTGAAGCCTTTGCTGGCCAGAGTAACTGCCGGTGTCGATGCGGTGGCCGCTGCAGCCCGCAGTGGCGTACTGCGCGTGGATGATGAACTCCATTTGTCGCCATTGCCCGCAGAGGACGAAGACCCAGAAGTGACCAAGCTGCGCGCGGCTTTGGATCACCGCATCGGTGAGGTTCAATTGCCGGAAGTGATTCTGGCCGTTGACGCCCAGGTGCGCTTTAGCTGGATCATGCTCGGACGTGAGCCGCGCTCTACCGACGAGCTGCTGATGGTCTATGCCGGCATCATGGCCCACGGCACCAGTCTGACTGCGGTCGAATGCGCGCGCATGATTCCGCAATTGTCTGCCACCAGCATTCGCCAGGCCATGCGCTGGGCGCGGGACGAACGGCGTCTGAGCCAGGCCTGCCAGGCTGTGCTGGAATTCATGCAGCGACACCCGATTGCCGCCACCTGGGGGCGGTCCGATTTGGCATCTTCTGACATGATGACCATGGAGACCACCAAACGGGTGTGGCAAGCCCGGCTTGATCCTCGGCGCAACACACCTTCCATTGGAATCTACTCCCATGTAAAAGACCGGTGGGGCATCTTCCATGCGCAGCCCTTTGTGCTCAATGAGCGCCAGGCGGGCGTGGCCATTGAAGGTGTCATCCGCCAAGAAAAGCTGGAGACCAGCCAGCTTGCTGTGGATACCCATGGCTACACCGACTTTGCCATGTCACATGCCCGTTTGCTTGGTTTTGATCTTTGCCCGCGGTTGAAGGAACTCAAACAGCGCCACCTCTTTGTGCCACGCGGCACCAAAGTGCCCGCAGAAATCGCTGCGGTGTGCGAAGCCAATGTCGACGTCGCTTTGATCGAAAAGCATTGGGATAGTCTGGTGCACCTGGCAGCCTCGGTCATGAGCGGACATGCCAGTGCGGTGGCAGCTCTTGCGCGGTTCGGTTCTGCCGCCCAGGGCGATCCAATCTATGAGGCTGGCGTGCAATTGGGGCGGTTGCTGCGTACGGCGTTTTTGGCTGACTACTTTGTCAAGGACGCTTTCAGGAACGAGTTGCGCCGGGTGCTCAATCGGGGCGAGGCTGTTAACGCCCTCAAGCGCGCCATTTATACCGGCCGGATCAGCCCGGCGCAGGCCAAACGTGTCGATGAAATGCAGGCTGTGGCCGATGCGTTGAGCCTGATGGCCAACATCGTGATGGCGTGGAATACCTCACAGATGCAGGCGGTCCTGGATCGCTGGTCGAACCGCCGCCAGGTCATTCCACCGGAACTGATCGGGAAGATTGCGCCCACCAGGCTGGAGAGCATCAACTTGCGGGGTGTGTTTCGCTTCCCGGTTGACCGCTATGCTGACCAAATCCTGCCTTCGCGGCCAAATGCATCGATAACTGGCACCAATGGATGAAACCGACCACGGTTTGACGCCACGAATCGCAGATTTGAAAGTGAACAGGAAAGTCAATGAAATCAACGATCTACCAACACCACCTCCGCGCCAGTGCTAGCTTTTCGTACCGTCACTTATTGCACTGAAAACGAGGAGACCCCGATAGCGCTGGATCAGGTCGGCCACCGGCGAGTCGGAGGCGGGCAGATGGTCCACGAAGTGGCGCAGCCCCAAGCCCTCGAAGAAGGCAATGCCCCAGCCATCCTTGTGGTGGTCGGTGCGTCCGCCGCGCTGGGCGAAACCCGTGAAGCTGAAGGTCACGTCCGTGGGCGTGTTGCAGTTCATCCCGAGGAGTTGGCACATGGGGCCATTGTGGCCTCTCGCGCCTACCCGATGGCTGCTGCAAAGCAGCATTGTTTCGGTGCCGCCTATCAGCGCGGCGACAGCAACGTTTTCTGCTCAGTTGCCACTCATCGCTCATCCGGACCACCTCTTGGCCTGGCACGGAGTAGCTCATGGCCCCTCGCCCAGTTGCAAAGCAGCCCATTGCAAGCGTCGACGCGAACACCACGCGCCCCCAGCCCGTGGCCAAGGACCGGGCGGGCAGGCCTCGTCCGGAAACCCAGCGGCCACCCCTGTACTCGCACGAGCCCCTGGATACCGGGTGGTTCTACCGGAACCTGCGCAAGTACCCGGTCAAGGAGCTGGGGCGGCAGGAGGTGCGGATCACGAACCGGTCGGTGAAGGGCAAGGACACCCGCGTGACCGAGGACGCGGCGCCTCCTGTCAGCAACCCGGTTGAAAAGGTCGCCTTCACGCAGCCCCTGCATGCGCATGAATCCGTGGAGACGCCGACCGTACAGCGCCCTGCGAAGGACGGCAAACCCAAGACGATCAAAGTGCCGTCCAGAAACGCTGGCCCGAACAAGGAAGCCGACCCGCAAAAGGCCGCGCCTGTACGCCGGCATGCTGAGCCGCCTCGTGCCAAGGACCTGCCGCTCACAGCTCCGGCGGTGAAAAGCGCCGCACAGCCGCTGCCGCCGTCGCCCGCACCGGTCCCCCAGCCCCGGCGCAGCAAGGGCGTACAGGCGCTGAAGGACACGATCTACCTGCCTTTTCGCATCGTCAACTTCGCGCTGGCGAGCTTGGCGACTGTCGTGACCCTGGGCGAGGCCAAGCCCGTGCTGGACTATTCCGTGGAGCGCCTGGGTGAATCCATGTTGGGCTTCGGCCGCGTGCTTTTCAATGTGCTGCGCCTGGTGCAGCTGCCGGAGGCTCTGGGACTGGAGTCGCCCCGCCCGCGCTCCGCGTCCCCGGTGACGGCTCCTGTCCCCGTTGCACCGGCGACCATGCGCCGGCTGGCCCAGGTCCAGGACCACCCGAAGCTCCCGCCGCAGGAGCGCCTCAAGCGGCACCGCGAGGCCACGGACGTGCCCAAGCGCACCGCCCGCATGACCGCCCTGGTGATCAACCAGATGGGCCGGTTCATCACCACCAGTGTCGGCCTGTCGAGCATGGTGATCGCCTCCATGGCCGTCACGGCGGTGATGCCGCCCCTGGGCTTCGTGATGCTTGGGCTGACGGCCCTGGGCGCCTGGACGGCCGCGGCCAACCTCAAGTGCGCCGCCAAGAATTACCGCAGCCTCAAGCGTGGTGACGCGGCCTTGCCGGTCGGGTCGAGCGCGGCCGCCAACGCCTGGTTCCGGGGCATCGAACACAAGCGCCAATTCCGTGGCCCGGACGATCGCGAGGCCGCGCGCACGCAAGCCGCCAAGGGCGCGAAGATGCTGACTCTGCTGAACGCCGGCGTCCAGATGGGCGCCAGCCTGGCCAGCGGTGCCGCCGCGGCGCCGGTGGTTCTCGGTCTATTCGTCAAGAAGGTCGCCCCGGGCCTGAGCTCGGCGGTGATGGGCTGGGTGGCGGAAACCGTGGCCAGCCGCGTCGGCGCCCGCCTGCGGGCCGAGGCAGAACATCGAGCCTGGGAGGTTTTCGACGCGGAGATGCACAAGGTCCGCAGCCAGCATTCCGAGACGACATCCCTGAACCCCGAGCTCCTGGCGGAACTGCATGCCTGGGGCATTCAGGACGACGACCTGAACGCCTACCTCAGGCCCACCACCGACGGCAAGCCGATGCGCCCGTTGCGGCCTCGCGACGACGCGGCGGGCAAGTACCTGACGCAGATGACCGACCAGAATTTCGCGGCCACGCTGCTGCGCAACGCCGCCGTCACGATGATTAACTTCCGCTAAGGAACAAGTGGGACTTGGTGGCTTAGAGCGGCTAGGGCCTGTTCACACTATTTTCACCTCGTTCGCACTTGTAAAAATAGTGTGAACAGGCCCTAATGAAACTAGGCCAGAGCGAGCGCGTCCGGCGCGTGCTCCGGCCGGCGCAAGAACTCGATGCGCCGCCCGTGCTGCGCATCAAAGGCATGCAGGGCCTGGGCCGGCAGGCTGAGGGGTAGCCGCATGCCTTCGCTGACCTTCTGCTCGCGCGGCAGAACCAAGGCGAGCTGGACATCGCCTATCCAGCAATAGGCTACATGGCTGCCACCCAACTCCTCGACGAACTCCACGCTGGCGGCCAGTGCCGGGACGCCAGCGCCAGCCAGTTGAACGCTCTCCGGGCGAATGCCCAGGGTCAAGCGTGCGCCGACCGGCAGGGCAATTGGCGGACAGGCGATGGGGTGCTGCGGCGCGGCATCGAGCCGGACCTGGGTGGCCGAGATCACGCTGGCCGGCAGCAGGTTCATGGGCGGCGCGCCCAGGAAAGTAGCCACGAAGGTCGAGGCGGGCCGGCCATAGACTTCAGCGGGCGTGCCCACCTGCTCGAGCTGGCCGGCTTGCATCACGACCAGCTTGTCCGCCAGCGTCATGGCTTCGACTTGGTCGTGGGTCACGAACAGACTGGTGGCCTTCAGGCGCTTGTGCAGGCGCCGGATCTCGATACGCATCTGGACCCGCAGCTTCGCATCCAGGTTGGACAGCGGCTCGTCGAAGAGAAACACGGCCGGCTCGCGCACGATGGCGCGGCCCATGGCGACGCGCTGGCGCTGTCCGCCCGACAGCTGGGCGGGCCGGCGGTCGAGGTAGGCCTCGAGGTCGAGCACGCGCGCGGCCTCGGCCACCCGCCGGGCGACCTCCGCCCTGGACAGTCCCGCGATCTTCAACGGATAGGCGATGTTCTCGCGCACGGTCATGTGCGGATAGAGCGCATAGTTCTGGAACACCATGGCGCAGCCGCGCTCGCTGGGGTCCACATCGTTCATCGACTGGCCGTCGATGCTGAGCTGGCCCTCGCTGATGTCCTCCAGGCCCGCGACCATGCGGATCAGGGTGGACTTGCCGCAGCCGGACGGGCCGACCAGCACGACGAACTCGCCGTCGTGAATATCCAGGTTGATGCCGTGCAGCACCTGTTTGCCGTCGTAGGCCTTCTTGAGGCCGCGCAGGGCGAGTGTCGTCATGTGGACTCCGGAAGAGGCTGAGAGAAATCGGCCCGGCGTCAACGGATGCCGGACTTCATGAAGGATTGGACGACCTGGCGCTGCAGCACCAGGTAGATCAGCAGCACCGGCAGGCTGGCCATGGTCGATGCCGCCATCAACGGCCCCCACAGCGTGCCCTCGGTGGTCATGAACATCTGGATGCCGATCTGGATGACGCTGTTCTCCGGCGTGCGCGAGAGCAGCAGCGGCCAGAAGTACTCGTTCCAGGTGGAGATGAAGACCAGGATGCTCAACGAGGCCAGCGTGCCGCGCAGGTTGGGCGCGATGACCTGCCACAGGATGCGCCAGTGGCCCGCGCCATCCATGCGTGCGGCCTCAATGACCTCGCGCGGGAAGGCCCGCATCGTCTGAGTGAGCAGCATGATGGCGAAGGCCGACGCCAGGTGTGACAGGATCAGCGCCGCCAGGCTGTCGAGCAGGCCCAGCCGCGCCACCAGCAGGTAGTTGGGGATCATCACCACCTGGAAGGGCACCAGCCAGGTCAGCGCGATCAGGCTGTAGATCAGCTTGTCGAACCGGAAGCGCCAGCGCACGAAGCCGTAGGCGGCCAGCAGGCCGGTCAGCAGCTGGATCAGCGTCACTGCGACCGACACCACCAGGGTGTTCGCCAGCATCTGCAGCACCGGGATCGTGTCGAGCGCGCGGACGTAGTTGCCCAGGGACAGGCTGGAGGGCCACAGCGACATCTCGAAGATCTCGTTGGCCGGCCGCAGCGAACTCACCAGCATCCAGTAGATCGGGAACACGCACACCAGGGACAGCACGACCATTACCCCATGGCCGACCGGGCCGGAGAAGTGATCGGCCCGCGCCACGCGCCGGGTACCGCGCGCAGGGCGGCGCGCCAACGCGGCCCCGGGGAGGGTGGACATCTCAGTTGTCATGGAAGGAAAACCTGTCGATCAGGCGCAGCAGCAGGAAGGCGATCGCGCCGAAGGCCGCGAACAGCACAACCGCAGACGCCGAGGACCAGCCCACGGACAGGCTGGAAAAACCGAAGTCCCACAACAGGTAGTAGATGTTGGTGGTGGACCCCAGCGGGCCGCCCTGGGTCAGCACGTTGATGTAGGCGAAGCTCCATTGCGCCCCCAGCAGGATGGTCATCATCGTCAGGAACAGCACGCTGGAGGACAGCAGCGGCAGGCGGATGTCGCGCACGATCGCCCAGCGGCTCGCGCCGTCCATGCGCGCGGCCTCGATCAGCGAGGGATTGATGTTGGCGTTGGCCGCGGCGAGGATCAGCGTCGAGAAGCCGGTCAGCTTCCACCCGGTGATGACGACGATGGTCCAGAGGGCGAAGCGCGGATCGGCGAGGAAATCGATCGGCGCGAAGCCCACGCGCTGCAGCAGCAGGTTGAGCACGCCGTGCCCCGGGTCCAGCAGCCAGCGCCAGACGGTGGCCGCCACCACCGGCGCGATGATCATCGGCACGAAGATCAGCGCGCGGTAGACATTGCGCGAGCGGGCCGGCAGGTCCTCGGTGTAGATGGCCACCGCCAGCGGCAGCAGCACCGAGATCGGCCACAGCCCCAGGGTGGAGATGCCGGTGTTGCCGACGGCCTGCCAGAGCTTGTCGAGGCTCAGGATATGGACGTAGTTGTCCCAGCCCACGAAGGTCCGCGGGGAGGTGGGCAGCATGTTCCAGCTGTAGAAGCTGAGTTCGAACGCGCGCAGCAGCGGTTCGTAGACCCAGACCACGAAGGCGGCCGTCGCCGGCAGGATGTAGAGCCAGGGCGCGATACGGTGCGCGCGCTGGACTCGGACGCGGGGCCTGCTCATCGGCGAGGCCAGGGTCAGCTCACTCATGGATCGCGAGTCCTTTGCGGGAGGTCACAGGGCGCGGCGCGCGCTTACCTTGGCATCAGAGCCTGGGCCGTATCCTGCGCCGCCTTCAGCGTCTGGCGTACGTCACCCTGGCCGCGCACGGCCTGCTCGACGGCGTCCATCATCATCTTGCCGATCTGCCGGTAGTTGGCGCCGGGCATCGGATCCCAGGGCTCGAGCACCGCGAGTTGCTTCAGGTTGGGACGCACCATCGGGTGCTCCTTGGCCCAGGCGGCGAGGTACTGGGGATCGTCGACGATCTCGGGGCGCAGCGGCAGGTAGCCGATCTCCGAGGTGATCACCGTGTAGCCTCGCTTGGAGGTGAGGAACTTCGTCAGCTCCCAGGCCGCCCGCTGCTTGAGCGGATCGCGCGTCAGGATCACCAGCGCACTGCCCGAATTGTTCGGCCGCGGGGGCTTGGCACCGAAGGCCGGCATGGTGGTGGCGCGCAGATCGAACTTGTCCTTGGCGCCCGCGAGCAGGTAGCCCTGCACGGCGCTCGACTCCAGGTACATGCCCAGGGTCCCTGCCGTCATCGCTTCCATCGCCGCGGAGGAGTTGATCTTCTCCATCGCGCCGCTGTCGTTCAGGTCCCGCAGCATCGAAATGGCGGCCACCGACTCCGGTTCGGCGAAGCGCAGGGTCTTGCGGTCGCGCGAGATCACCTCGCCGCCGTTCGAGCGGACCACACCCTGCAGGATCCAGTCGTAGGCGCTCGGGCCGAACAGGCTGGCCACGAAACCGGCCTTGCCTGTGTTCTTGCGGATCGCCAGCGCCGCGGCCTTGACCTCGGACCAGGTCTGCGGCGGGCGCTGGGGATCGAGCCCCGCCGCCTTGAACAGGTCGGCGTTGTAGAAAAGAATCGGCGTCGAAATGGTGTACGGGAGCGCGTAGGTCTTGCCGTCGAGTACGCCCAGCTTCAACGCCTTCGGCGCCATGCCCACGTTGTTGGCGGCCAGCTCGCTGACGGGGACGATGCTCTCGATCGGCTGGGCGCCGAGGTTGTGCGCCACGAAGTCGAGGTCACCGAATGCGACCTGCGCCACGTCGAGCGGGCGCTGCGCAGCCACGTCGGCCTGCAAGCGGGGCATCAGCTGCGCGACGTTCACGCCGACCGCGTTCACCTTGACGTTGGGGTTGGCCGCCATGAACTCCTGCAGCAGCTTGCGGGTGCCATCGGCGCCCAGGCCCGCGGTGGCCAGGTTGTAGTTGTAGAAGGTGATGGTCACCGGCTTGTCCACGGTCGCCGGGACGGGGCCTGCGCGGCCGGGCAGCGACACGGTGGCGGCCAGGGCGGCCGCGCCAAGAAGGAAAGTCTTTCTGATCATGATGATGCCTTTGGAAAGAAGGGGAGCAGGGAAACGCTCAAGCGCGTTGGGCCATCTGCGTCTCGTTGGCGGTTTCGCCGTCGACGCGGGCGCGTTCGAAGCGGGTGTGGAAGTCGACCAGGTCGAACTCGACGTCGTCGAGTGCCCGGAACTCGGCCTCCGACATTTCGGGATGCTCGTGGCCGTACCAAGCGGCGTACTGGGGCAGATCGGACGCGTAGGCCTTGAAGTAGGTCGAGTAGGCCCGCAGGCGCAGGCGCGGCCGTTGCGCGTCGAGATCGAACTCCATCAGGCGCAGCCAGCCGTCGCCGATGCCGTCGATCACTGTGGCGTCGGGGAAAGTGCCGCGAAGCGACTGCTTGCGGCCCTGGTAGTCGCTGAGGAACTGGAACACCTGGTTGCCGTGCTGGTTCGGGTCGACGCGGTGGCGCACGCCATGGAAATGGCCGTTCAGCACCGCCAGGATCTGGTCATGGCGGGAAATCAGGCTGTCCCAGAGCCGGTCGGGGGTGTGGCGCTCGGGGTCCAGGCGGGACAGGTCCAGGCATTCCGCGGCTTGGCGCTCACCCCGGGGATTGAGGAACTCGTGGATGGACACGATGGTCGGCACCCCGGGAAAGGCCTGCAGAACCGACTCGGCCCAGTCGACCACCTCGCCGTCGGGCGACATCTCCAGGCCCAGGTGCAGGAAGCGGTGGGTGCCGCCGGTGAAGATCTGGGCGCTGTTGGCGCCCTGCCGGAACGAGGAAACATACCAGGGCTGGTTCTTGAAGAAAGGCGTCTGGGCGCCGAAGTTGCGCGTCCAGTTCTCCAGCGAGCCGCAATGGATGCTGCCCACGCTGGCCAGGTCCAGGCGGTGCAAGTCGATCGCGCCGGGCTGCGGGGGGTAGTCGGCGTCGGCCCACATGTGATCGTGGTCATGGTTGCCCGGGACCACGGAGAAGGGCAACTGGCCGGCGAGGATCTCGTAGGCCGTCCTGACGGCGGGGATCTCGATGTTCAGCACCTGCTCCGGCGCAGGCGCCACGTGGTCTGCGAGCAAGGGGCTGACGATGGACCGGTGGCCGCGCCGCGCATGAGCTGCGTCCACGTCCGCGCTCATCTGGTGCTGCCACATGTCGCCCAGCGCGGTGGCGAAAGCGATCTCACCGCCATTGCCCACCGCGTTGCGGGCGATGAAGTGCATCATGTCCCAGAGCAGCTCGCGCGCGTTGAACGGGAAGCCCGCCGCGCGCTGGTTGCGGTAGCTCACATAGTTCTGCGTGTCGGGCACGACGGCGACGGTGAAGCGGGAATGGGAACGGGCGGACTCTTGCATGGCGGCACCTTTGACAGAAAGGGCGAAACCGACCCCACGCCGGCACTTCGCACTGTGTTTAGAACGTATGTACAGTAAGGTCACCCCATGACGGATTGATGACTTGTAATGGTTTTATGGGCCAATTCATGGCAAGTTGAATGGGTACTTTGGATAGAATTGGAACGGATGTACTGTCCAAGGGGCAGCGAACAAACGAAAATAGGAGACGTCAGGTGTTCACGGAGATGCCGACCGCGGCCCATGCCGACCGGCTGACGGAAGCCGCCTTCGAACTGGCCTGCGAGCAGGGATTCGCCGAGCTGAGCGCGCGGTCCCTGGCCGCCCGGACCGGGGGCAGCCCGTCCGCGATCAACTACCATTTCGGCGGCCGCGAGCAGCTGCTGCTCGCCGTCCACGCGGAGCTGGGCCGCAGGATGGAGGCCGCACGCGCCGACGCGCTGGCGCGCTGCCTCGAGCAGATGCCCGCCTGGGTGGAGCTGCCCGATATGGTCGCCGCCCTGCTGCAGATGCGGCTGGGCGAGCAGCGCAAGATCCTGGCCCTGCGGGACGAACTGGAGCTCGAGGTGAGCACGGGGCGCGAACCGCAGCTGCGGCCAGCGGCCGAGCAGGAGGTCGCGCAGGAGCGGCAGTTCTGGTGCGGGCTCGCGCGCCAGTTCGACGCCGGCCCCGTGGCGGCAGAAGCCTGGGCCGATCTTGCCCTGGGGCTGACGGGCCTGCTGCTGTGCGAGACCGATCCGGCGGCCCGCTCCGCCTGGATCACGACGCCAACCGCGCGGCTGCATGCCCGCCTGGGCCGGCAGCCCATCGTGCCGTCGGTCACGCGCAAGGCGGATGCCCGGGCCAGCATCGACGCCTTCGCTCGCGAGCGGGCGCAGACCAATGAGACTGCGCTGCGCATCCTTGACGCCACGCTCTCGACCATTGCCCGCAAGGGCGCGGACCGCGTGGTGCAGCGGGAGATCGCGGCGCGTGCCGAGGTGTCACTGGCGGCGGTCACCTACTTCTTCCGGACCAAGCACGACCTGATCACAGCGGCATTCGCCGAGCACTGCCGCCGCCTGCGCAGCCAGAGACGGGGTCTCCTCGTTTTCAGTGCAATAAGTGACGGTACGCAAAGCTAGCACTGGCGCGGGGGTGGTCTGGGTAGACCGTTGATTTCATTGACTTTCCTGTTCGCTTTGTAAACGGGTATGGTGGCCTCCCACTTTTGAGGTTCACGATGCAGGGTTGGCACACAACGTTTTTGGGGATGCGTGGGCTCCCCCGCGATATCAGCGACTTCGAGATGAAGGCATTTTTCACCTTCGATGGTGCCGAGCGCGACGCAATCAATGCACGCCGAGGTGATTCCCACAAGCTTGGTCTGGCGCTCCATATTGGTTTCCTGCGCATGAGTGGGCGTTTGCTCGGTGCCTTTCGGGTAATTCCAGTAGCCTTGTGGCGCCACCTTGGCAACGAGCTTGGCATTGCAGCACCAGAAGTCGCCTCGCTGAGAGCCATGTATGAACGCGGGCGCACGCTATTCGATCACCAACAAGTAGCCTGCACGGTCCTTGGATTCCAGTGGATGAGCGAGCACCAGCGCCGCTCACTGGTACGTGAACTGCGCGACGAAGTGGCGCGCTGCGCCGACCGCGATCAGCTACTCGTGCGGGCGCGTCAATGGCTGTACAAGAACAAGCTGGTGATCGTGCACGAGCGGGCAATTCGGACACTGATTGCGGCGGCACTTGCCCAGCTTGAAGTTGAAACAGGCACCGCCATCGCCGCCAGCGTTGATCCAGCAACACTTGATCGCTGGCGAGCCTCAGTTTCAGAGCTGCGCCCAGATGGACAAACCCAGCAGAGTTGGCTATGGGCTGCACCGGCGAAACACTCAACCCGCCAAATCAGCGAGGTACTGGAGCGCATCGACCTGCTTTACACGCTGGACGTTCATAAGCACCTGGCAGACATCCCCGATCTCATCTTGCGCCGCTACGCGCGCCGACTTGTCTCCAGGCCGCCCTCAGCCGGAGCCAAGATCAAAGAGCCAGCGCGCACCGTGGAGGTCGCATGCTTTCTTCGGTATTGCCTGTTCACCACCACAGACCAGTTGATCCTTATGGTGCAGCGCCGGATCGCCGATCTGTGGCGTCAGGCTGCCGCCGATGTCCCCGCTACCGTCAATTGGGCCGCAATGTACAAAACGCTGCTCGGCGAACTTGTTGCCTTGAGCGCGCAAGGTGCGGTGCCAGATGCTGAGTTGCGTGCCCGTCTTGAAGCCTTGATCACCGAAACCCAGAAACGCAAACCACCGAGCAGGGCCTCCCTGGTCCGCGAGGGATTGATTGATGGAATTCGCCCCGTGCGGTCGTTGCTCGTCGCCATTGCAAAGCTGCCCTGGCAGGCCACCGGCGAGCATCCTGCCATCGAGTACCTTGCCAAGCTGCAAGCTTTATATCTCAAAGGATCCAGAAAGCTGCCAGTTGAAGTGGTGGCACCAAGTCTGGGAATGATCTGGCAGGTTTCGATCTCCAGCCCAGACCGGGAACGGGCGTTTCAGGCGTTGGAGGTGGCCACCCTGTTTGCCCTGCGCCGCGCGGTGCGCAATGGCTCGGTCTGGATTGAGCACAGCCTGAGCTTTCGGGGTCGTGCGCGCTTGTTCTTCACGGACGAGCGTTGGCAGGCAGAGTCCAAGAAACACTATGCCCGTCTATCGTTACCCAGCAAGGCTGCCACTTTCTTGAAGCCTTTGCTGGCCAGAGTAACTGCCGGTGTCGATGCGGTGGCCGCTGCAGCCCGCAGTGGCGTACTGCGCGTGGATGATGAACTCCATTTGTCGCCATTGCCCGCAGAGGACGAAGACCCAGAAGTGACCAAGCTGCGCGCGGCTTTGGATCACCGCATCGGTGAGGTTCAATTGCCGGAAGTGATTCTGGCCGTTGACGCCCAGGTGCGCTTTAGCTGGATCATGCTCGGACGTGAGCCGCGCTCTACCGACGAGCTGCTGATGGTCTATGCCGGCATCATGGCCCACGGCACCAGTCTGACTGCGGTCGAATGCGCGCGCATGATTCCGCAATTGTCTGCCACCAGCATTCGCCAGGCCATGCGCTGGGCGCGGGACGAACGGCGTCTGAGCCAGGCCTGCCAGGCTGTGCTGGAATTCATGCAGCGACACCCGATTGCCGCCACCTGGGGGCGGTCCGATTTGGCATCTTCTGACATGATGAGCATGGAGACCACCAAACGGGTGTGGCAAGCCCGGCTTGATCCTCGGCGCAACACACCTTCCATTGGAATCTACTCCCATGTAAAAGACCGGTGGGGCATCTTCCATGCGCAGCCCTTTGTGCTCAATGAGCGCCAGGCGGGCGTGGCCATTGAAGGTGTCATCCGCCAAGAAAAGCTGGAGACCAGCCAGCTTGCTGTGGATACCCATGGCTACACCGACTTTGCCATGTCACATGCCCGTTTGCTTGGTTTTGATCTTTGCCCGCGGTTGAAGGAACTCAAACAGCGCCACCTCTTTGTGCCACGCGGCACCAAAGTGCCCGCAGAAATCGCTGCGGTGTGCGAAGCCAATGTCGACGTCGCTTTGATCGAAAAGCATTGGGATAGTCTGGTGCACCTGGCAGCCTCGGTCATGAGCGGACATGCCAGTGCGGTGGCAGCTCTTGCGCGGTTCGGTTCTGCCGCCCAGGGCGATCCAATCTATGAGGCTGGCGTGCAATTGGGGCGGTTGCTGCGTACGGCGTTTTTGGCTGACTACTTTGTCAAGGACGCTTTCAGGAACGAGTTGCGCCGGGTGCTCAATCGGGGCGAGGCTGTTAACGCCCTCAAGCGCGCCATTTATACCGGCCGGATCAGCCCGGCGCAGGCCAAACGTGTCGATGAAATGCAGGCTGTGGCCGATGCGTTGAGCCTGATGGCCAACATCGTGATGGCGTGGAATACCTCACAGATGCAGGCGGTCCTGGATCGCTGGTCGAACCGCCGCCAGGTCATTCCACCGGAACTGATCGGGAAGATTGCGCCCACCAAGCTGGAGAGCATCAACTTGCGGGGTGTGTTTCGCTTCCCGGTTGACCGCTATGCTGACCAAATCCTGCCTTCGCGGCCAAATGCATCGATAACTGGCACCAATGGATGAAACCGACCACGGTTTGACGCCACGAATCGCAGATTTGAAAGTAAACAGGAAAGTCAATGAAATCAACGATCTACCAACACCACCTCCGCGCCAGTGCTAGCTTTTCGTACCGTCACTTATTGCACTGAAAACGAGGAGACCCCTTTTTGAAAAAAATCAGGAGGGTAGACAACATGAGCTTTGTAAACAAAGGGCTAGGGTTTACCCGGAACTCCTAACCGGGTGTTCTGCACCGAAAGTGAGATTACCCCATGTTGAAAAAAGGCCCACCAACTGGTGGGCCTGAACTTGCCGATGGGCAAGAGGGGAGGGATGCCACTAGCGGGTAGTGGCCCCGTGAGCATAAAGCCTCCTGCGAGGTTTCCGCCAGCGACTTGCTCAAACAATGGACTGGATCTTGTCCACGGTCTCCTTGCGCGAGGAGAGCTCGGCCTTCACATAGATCATCGTGGTGTTGATGTCGGCATGGCCCAGCAGCGCCTGCGCCACGGCCAGAGCGCCATCTTGACCTTCGTTGGCTGCAATCGTGTCATGCGCAAAGGTGTGCCGCAACCAGTGCGTGGAGGCCGCCAAAAAATCCGAACTCTTCGGGCCCGCGATCTTTGCGCATTTCCCAAAGAACTCCTTGAGCAGCCCGTAGATGCGCGCCGCGCTCAGTCCGCCGTCCGCATTCCCTTCGCGCCGCGCATTGTGAGGCAGGTCGCCGGCGCTTCCTTCGCTCTTTCCGGCCAGCCGCTCGTCGAGAATGCCCAGCAGGGGCATCCTTGCAGGCTCCAGATTCTTGAACGCATCCAAGTCACCCGACTCGGCCAGCGCGATGCGGTCGGCACGGTGTGCCTCCAGCGCTTCAATCGTCGCGTCCTGAAGTGGAACGATCCGCTCCACCTTGCCCTTCCCCTCGAAGCGCAGCGCCCAACTGTCCGAGGCCTCGCCATCGATGCGCATGCGCTCGAGATTCGACCAGGTCATTCTGGCGGCCTCGTCGCGGCGTAGGCCTGCTGTCTGCAGCAGCCGGATCATCGCAATGAGCCGGCGCTTGCGCGGGCCATCGTCCATGCTGGTCACCACGGTGCGGATCACCTCCTTGTCTTGGGCACTGAAGGAGCGCATAACGTCCATCTTGACCTCGGTGCGCTTGGGCCCCCGCATGCCCACCGCCGGGTTGAGTGCGAGGTAGCCCGTGCCGTACCAGTAGGTGAGCATCTGGCGAACGGCCACACTGGTCTGCAACATCCCCGCTGCGCTGAGCGGACCTTTGAGCGGACGCCAGTCGGAGGCTGCCCGCGTGCGTACGCGCGTCTGTACCCAGTGGGCAGGCGGCTTTCGCAGGAAATCGAAGAACATCTGCAGGTCAGGTGATTCCAGTGCCGAGATCGCACGGCCGCGTTCGGTGATCGCCCACAGCGCCAGCCGCTCGATCGCGCGCCGGTAGACCTCTTGTGTCGCCGGACTGTTGTCGCGCAATGTGCCGAACCACGCCAGTATCGCCTGCAGGTCGTCCTGGGCACCCAGCGTATTCACCGTTCCCCTAAAGCCGCCCACCGCGCCCTGCAGCGCCGGCGGCCACACTATCTCTCCGAAGGGCACGAGTTGGCCGCTGTGTACCTGAATCTCACCGGCCGGGGCGCGCACCGGCTCCTCCAGGCCGTTGCCGGGCAGGATGCCGCTTTGGTCCAGCCATCCTTGCAGTCTGCGCCCGCGCACCCGCCCGTACCGCGGTATCGCATTCCACCAGCGCACGCCCTTGAGCGCCATCCAGTCGCGCAAGTCGCCCAGGCTGACCACCCCGGCATCGCGCAGTGCCTGCGTCTGTACCGGTGTCAATTGGAGCCATTGCGCGACCGCATCCTCTCGCTGCGGCCGCACCGCGAGGCGTCGGTCCATCCAGTCCAGGGCCTGCAGCTTGCGGCGGAAGTCGCCGGTGCCGGCCTCGGCAGCTGCCGGGTTTGGCTCCGGGGCAGGGCGGTTGGCTTCGGTGTGCGGTGCAGCCGCACCAAACTCTTCCTCATACAGCTCAATGAGCTCGGCTTCCGAGTACATGTCGGCGTCGAACCGCTCCGCGAATTCCTGCAAGCTGGGGCGGGTATCCGCCGCCGGCCCGCCCGGGGCCGGGGACGCGAGGGCTTGATCCGCCCCCGTCACCGCAGGGTGGGCGCCCTCCGGCCACACGATGGCCGCCTGCTCGGCAAGCTCTGGCCAGGTCGAGGCCATCGCAAGGACGCGCCCGCGCAGCTGGTCGCCGTACGTGTCGGCCGCTTTGCGCTCGATCGCCACGCCCAGGTAGGAGAGATACTGCTCAGCGGCTACGCGCGCATCTACGCCCTGCACGGTGGCCCGAAGGAAGGCGACGTCGTCCGCGGTGATGGGCCGCTCCGTGGTCTTCGCACGCGCGCCAGGCGGACGCCCGCGCCGGCGCCGCGGCGCGGCGGCTTCGGGCGCCTCGAGCGCGTGGCCATGGTCATCGACAACCGGGGTTCCGCCCAAAGCGCGTGCTGCAGTGTCAGCCATGGCAACCCCCGAGCTAGGCTGCGCAGTCATCGGCGGACGCCTCCAGCTTGCGCAACACATCGCCATAGTTCGCGTGCAGGGCAGGCCAGTCCCGGCCAGGCGCCAGCGAGGCCTCCGGCACCCGGCCCTGGACACAAGCCAGCCGCACCTTGGGGTGGCAGTGGCCGACGGTCGCCAGCCAGCCAGCACAGGCGAATTCCTCGCCAACCCTCGACTGGTGGCACGCAAACACCTTCGCGTCAAAGTCCGGTCCGTGTCCACGCGCATCCGGGCAGGTGTCCGCCAGGTCGCGCGCCTTCGCGACAGAAAACCCTGGGATGTCCTTCGCGGTCTGGTCCAGGCGCCACGGGCAGCTGGGGCAGGGCTGGGGAAGCAGCTTCCAGGCTTGATCGGCACCGACTTGGCAGCTCGGGCCTTCTTCGAACGTTTCACTGTGCATGGCCGGTCCTTAAAACGCGGAAAGGTCGGCGCCACCGATCACCTGGCGCACCGTTAGGCCACGGCTCTTGATGAAATCGACCAGACCCTCACGCAACGGAATGCAATCGGTGAGGTCCATGAAGATCTCAGGGGCGCCAGATTCGTGCGGATCTTCGCCATCGACATCAACCAGGCCCTCATAGATCAACAGGTCCAGCTCTTCCTTGACCTTGCCGCCGCACTCGCGCAGCACCTTGTTCAACTCCGCGTGAATCGCAGCGTCGCGGGAATTGCGCCTTGGCTCGCGATGCTCGCGGCGTTCGATCAGCATGGCCAGGAATTCCCGGGTCACTCGCGGCAATCGGCGCAGCTTTTTGGCCAGGGTCGGCAATGCCTTCACGACGTCGACCTTGGTTTCGTCTTCGAGCTCGCCGAACTCCTTTTCGTAGAACTTCAGAAAGGCCTTGCCGTCACCGACTTTGAGCGGCGGCCGTGCCTCCCACTTGTCATAGCCGTTTGTGGGATAGCGGCCTTTCTCGTCGGGGACCTCCAGCTCCACCAGCAGCTGCACGGTGTTCCGGCGCACGACCTGGTGGACTGCCTGCAGCTTGTCGAGCGGCAAGGCCAGCACCATGCGGGCGATCTCGGTGAAGTCCCAGATATCTTTCTCGGAATCGAACTTCACGCCATGCTTGAATGGCCCCTCGACGCTGTAGCTGGTTTGCTTCTTGCCCAGACAGAACACCACGATGCGCTCGTAGGCCTTCGCCTGCTCGGCGGTCAGGGCGTCCAGGGTGTGGCGCACCTTCTGGCTTGAAGCCGTGGCGGTTACCTGGATTCCGTACCGGCCGCCCCTGTCTCCCAGGTCGAGGCCGGGCTCGTTGGGACGCTCATCGTTGAGCGACTGCAAGTCCGTACCCAGCACCGCGTTCAGCAGCTCGCCGACAAAGGCCTCCGTGAAGACGCTCATATCGGTGATGCCCAAGCGGTTGCGAGTCTCGACCCGCTCGGAGATACCCGTGAACGCATCCACGATCTCCCCAATGAAGTGCCCTCTGGTGATCATTTCCCCATCTCCTGTGCTCGGCAGGCGTCATGCGCCGCGACGACAAACGCGGCCAGCTCCGCGTCCCCTTGGAAGTGCCCGATGCGCAGGCCGTCGGCCGAGCCTCCTTGGGCGAACACCTCGCCGGCACAGTTGCTGCTCCAGGCGACATCGCGCACTTCCGGCGCGAGCTGCTGGTGCAGTATGTTCATCGCATCCATGTCCACTGCTATTGCTCCCCGATTTCTGACGGAAACCAGTCGCGGATGTCCGCCACGAGGCCCCCGGCGGCCACCTTGCCGTGGTAGACCGCTTTTTCGATGGACGTGTCCACATACGGCACGGAAATCGACTCCCCTGGCACGATCTGGCACAGCAACGCGTCCTCGTCGAAGTTCGCGTGCAGGCGGCACACGAGCGGACGGTGCCTAAAGATCCCGCATTCGCCCGCTTCAAGGAAGGGGCATGGCTGGCCGGTGTGCAGTGCCGGCATCGGAGGCGGTTCGTTCAGGTCGCGCCCCACGGACACAGCGCCGGCGGGAACGGCTGCGGGCCGTCGGCCAATGGCCCGTCCAATGAGTTCAGCCTCGGACTGGGTCACCACCACGTCCTGGTGACAACACGCATCACAACCCCGGCGGCAGGCGACCTCGCGCGCCACGGCCTGACTGAGCCGGTCGGCAGCACGGTGCAGCCACACGATGGCCTTCGCGCGCGAAGGCGCCCCGATAGCCTCATTGACGAGGCGCATTCGGTCAGCGTTGGCGGGCGCGAGCACGGCCCTGGCACGCATGTCGATCCGCGCCCGGCCTTCGGGCCCCAGGATCTCGCCTTCGCGCTGCCGCACGCGGTGCAGGTGCGCAGCGCGGTCCGAGGTGTCCCAGCGGATGGCCGAGCCTGTTTCAGAAGCCATATTCGCGGTCACGCCAGCGGCGCAGGACTTGGTAGTCGTTTTCGGGGAGGTTGATCTGGCCAGCCTCGGCCGCCTCCAGAACGCGGTGGCCAGCCCCGTCGTGCACGCGGTTGCCGTGCAGCAGATAGAAGAACCAGGCAAACGGGGCACCCGTGCGCCGGTCGATGGTGCAGAGCTTGTCATACAGCGCGTGCACGCTGCCCTTGCGCGACTCCACCTCGGCGAGCTTCTTGTCGAAGGTCCACATCGGCACGAGGGAGACCCAGCGGCGGTTCGTGGTCTTGTCCTTCGAGTCGCTGATCTGCATCACCCAGTGGCGGCACAGCCGCTGGCCCGATTGCCCGGCACTGCTCGCGGCCCAGTCCTTGAACAGGCGGCGGCCCTTGGCGGGGTATTTGTCGAGCCCGGGATCGATCTCTTTGTAGCCAATTTCACGCGGCGGTCCTTCGGACTGGGAGTCCGAGACCGTGAACCGCATAGCACGCACCCGGGCGCGCTGCAGCTCTTCGTCCGCGTCGATCAGTTCCAGGAACCGGGCCATATCGACGACCCGGCGCAGCCGGTAGCGCGGCGTTCCCAGGGGCGTTTGTTCCTCGGGCGGCAACTCTTGCCCCTGCGCTTCGGAGAGCAGCTCCCGGGCGTCGCGCGGAGGCGAGCCATAGTCCTGCATCAGCCGGTTCTCCAGGCGTTCGCTCGACAGTTCGACCTCGATCTGCAGGAAGTTGGACTCGTCGCCGCCCCGGTCGACCACCAAGTACAGCGAGGTGATTTCCGTGGTGCTCAGCCGCAGGTCGGCCGCGAGCAAACGCTGGTGGGTGACGCTGGCCCGCGCGCCGTCGTTCACGAACTCCTGCGACAGCCAGGCCGCAAGGTCCTCGTGCACGAGCTCGCCCGCCGCGGTGAAAACCCGGCGCTGGGCTAGGTAGCAGTTGCCGCGGCTGGTGGCGAACTCAACCGTTTCCAGGCCGGGCACTGCGCGCAGGGCCTTGAGCAGTGCCTTGTGGCGTGGGTCGCGGCCATCGGTGGGCACACTGGCAATGACCTCGGCGAGGCCTGGAATGTCGTGCAGGTATTCAGTCATGTCGCGGCTCCATCGCAAAGTCCGTGGCTGCGTCCAGCAGGGGATCTAAATTTTGCATAAAAAGTTGTTTCTTCATGGCACCCGCCTGGACGATAGAGTGCCCCACCTCGTTGTGGGCCGCCGTATCCGGCGCGGCCTTCTGCGCTGGTGGGCTCACCAGCCGTGAAAACACGCCGCGTCCATGGTTGCGCCCCCCGCACTGGCATTCGCAGGTACCGGTGGCCTTGCCATGCAGGCACTTGACGTTGCAGTCGTGCCGTGAGGGCTGCGCCTTGTAGTCGATCCGCCGCGTCACCGGCAGCGGGCCGCCAGGACCTACCTGCGGATAGCCGACCCAGCGCGAGTATCCGTCGGCACACAGCCCGGCCACCCCAGGAAAGCGCTGCGCGAACTCCGGGTTGGCCATGGGCCACACGCCCTGAAGCGGGACCGGATCGGGGCCGGGCCCCAGATCGCAGAAGTAGCGCAGGCGCGCCATGGCTCATCTCCCAGAGGTCTGCGGCCGCCAGCTGCACTTGGTCATTTATCCATCTTGACCCAGGGCTCCAGCGAGCGCAAAATTTTCAAAAAGCTGCCGTCGGCAGCGGGCAGAGGCCAAGCCCTACAGGCAGGCCTCAATTTTTTACTCCAAACGCACGCATCATAAGTATCATTATCCTGCGTGACAAATAATTCTTTTCTTTGAGAATTTGTCATCGTAACCACCGGATTCCCTTGGCCCATCGTGGCATTGTGTCGCATTGCGCCATTTTGCCAGATTTCGGCGTATCATTGCGGCTTGTAAGGAGTCCGACCATGCAAAATCTCACCACTAGCTCGCAACACTTCCTGCGCTCGGCGCGTGAAGCCCTCAATCTCACGACCACCCAGGCTGCCGCGCTTGTGCATGCCTCACGCCGATCCTGGGAGCGCTGGGAGTCGGGCGTACAGCGCGTGCCCGAGGCTACGCTCGAGCTGTTCCTAGAGAAGCTTCAGGGCCGCGCCCCGGCGCCCGACGGCGTTCCTCGCGATCTAGTCGTTGTCCTGCTCGACGCCGGCGGCTGGACCCAACCACTGGACGTCGTCGGGCGTGAGAACTTCGTGCACCTCAGCGAGTCCCCCACGCCAGGCTGCGCTCGTATCCACAGCCTCGCCGTATCCCCCACCGGCCGCCCCTACGTGCACACCACCGAGTTCGAGGTGCGTATCAACGGCCACGTGATCGAGAAGGCGAACACCTGGACCAGCCTTGTCGCGCAGCTGAACGCGGAGTCACCGGCATGACGGCACGCCCAAGGCAGTAGACAGACGCAACAAAACAGTTGCGCGCGCAGCTTGACGTCATCGCGGCTGCAGGAGTAAATTCACACCAAGGGGACTCAATCCTTAGGTGGCAATTACTACTGCTGCCGGCGATGCCGATCATTCCGAAGGGGGTGGTCGGTTTTCGCTTTCTGGGCGCCTTTCCCGGTCCAACGCTTCCCGGAAGGGGCATCGCAGATCGCTCCCCCACTCGCTGCGCTGTCCATCGCCAGTAGTCCCATGCGACCAGGAACGTCTTCCATGCAACAAACATTGCGGCAAGACTGGGCGGTGACGAGTTTGCTCTCGCGCTGGCCTGCACCGGACTGGAGAGAGCCCGAACCCTCGCCATCCGTTTGGTGGAGCAGCTCTCCACGCCTTACCCGATCGGCAGTGTGAACGAGGTAGAAACTTTGGTGCGAAAGGCGGACGCGCCGTGTACAAGGCCAAAGCAGCCGCGAAGCGCTGCGTCGTCGCCGCGAGCTGGTCGGCGATAGCCGGGGCCAGCTACTCGGCGCGGCTGGCCGGCTACCTCATTTTTTCTGGCGGGACGCAGCGAGCATGTTCATCGCCGCTTCGAGGGTCGCAGCGATACTCCGGGCCGCCGTAACAATCTCTGCCATCACCGGTTCGGGGTTGCCGGGCTCGACGATCTCGAAGCTCCCCGCGACATTCTGGCTGGCTGGCGCTGCGGGCACTCGGTTGCTCGCCACGGCTCCAGGCCCAGCAGGCAGAGCGCGCTGCCGTGCATCAGCCTTTGCTCCTCCGGCCGCCACCTTTCCGGCAGCATGCTCGGGCCCTGCCAACGCCTGGCTAGGGGCCAGTGCGGGCTTCGCAGCGGGCGGAGGTGCCTCGGAGGACGACGAGCCGCTCGCGCTCGCCTGAGCCGCGGCACTTACGAGTTCATTCACAGCCTCGCCCGCACCGGTGCCCACTTCCGACTGCGACCGACGGGTTCTACCGCGCGCGGTGGGAAGCTGGCGAATCACAAACTCATCGAACTTCCCCCGCACCTGGTTGCCCCAGGAATGTCCGTGCTGCAGCAGCGCATTGCTGAGCATTTCCACGTCATTGAGGAACATGCGGCGACGAGCGCTGAGCCAGCCGTTTAGCATCCATAGCTCGATGCCAAGCCAGGAAGTGATCTCGGACTTCAGGCCAGGCCTTGAAGATATCTCCTTCGAAAGCCAGGCCGCAAACAGGTCGTAGCGATCTTCCACGCCGCGGCTGGGGCCCGCTGCTCGCTGGTCGGCGTTCGCAGCGACAGAAGACGGCGCAGCGGGAGCGCTGCCCTGCTGGCTCAGCCCACCACCAGAGGTGGCGCCCATTTCGTTCACGTCAGATTGGACTCGGAGTGCGGTCATTGTGGTCTCCCTCATAGGGTTGTGCGTCTCGTCTTCATCTTCAGCCTGGAAAGACTTGATCCGTTCGACAAAGGTGTCATCAAGTACAGCTCCGACCGTATCAAACCAGCTAGGCGCCTGGATCATTCTGCCCATGTGCTCTGCCAGTTGGTCATCAATCACTTCCTCCTGCGCCAAGATCCGCTCCGCGCGGTCCTTCGAGACATGGGCCTTTGTTGCCGTCAACAGCACGTCAGAACCTAAAGCGAGATGAAGCAGCTTGAAGTTCTGGTATCTGGTCAGAAAGATGCCGCGCGGCGCCACTGCATCTGGCCGGCCAGCCCTGACCATCTGGGCACTTTTCCCATGCCCTTGGTGTCGCTGACCACTGGTCCACGCCTTCATGATTGCTCCTGCTCGAATCAAAATATATCGAGGTACTAAGTTTGCTTATTTGTTAATTATGCCAGCTTTGGACGTCTGCACCAATACGGAAACCACCTACCAAATTGCTACCGACGTCGACAAGTGACCAAACAGATATGGTTTCGACGTTGCCTCGCCCCTATCGAACCTCGCATGCCGATCATCCGTGCGCCAAGATCCGCCGCTGGCGATAGATACGCCCAACCCTACCTTTGCAACTCGACTCCTGCGTCGAGGATACCGACGGAATGCAACCTGGTAGCGGGAAAAGTCCGCGCTGTGGACTTTTGGCCCAATTTTTGACGCCGGACGCCTAACAATCGCATCAATTTTTCAATACGTTCTGGCACCATTTTGGTGCCAAATGAAAACTATCGAAACAATTTAACCTTCCCCAAGAATGCTTCTCCGAGAATCAACCGGGCTGCAGACATCGGGGGATCCATATCCTCAACTTGGCTCACTCATATTCACTCCTCACGCAGGCATATGTGAATTGGAAAAAACCTGTTTCACCTGCCGACGCAATATCAACACTCGGATTCAAATCCATTACCGGCAAGTTCACTCTCGAAGCCCATCCGTACAAACTGGGGATGGACTATTAGGCGCGGCAAAACCATCAACCCGGCGTTCAGGGCAGGCCTTCGTTTCGACGATGCGACGCCTACCCCTTGGTTATCACTTTTCTGGTGACAAGAAGGACCGTAAACCAATCCGCCTCCCCCGAGGCTCCTTCAACTATCCGGAGAGTTCCCATGAACACGTTCGCAATCGACAACACGTCTGTAGCCGCTGACCAAGCTCAACGCGCCTGGAACATGTCTATCGCTCGGAACTTTCCGGGCACTGACACTGTCGTCGCTAAGACTTTTCAAGAAGTCTCTTCTCAGAAGGACCTTTACGTCCTCAATAAACTCTTCAGGTCCTATTGGGCTGCGGTTGAGCGCGCTTCCGTGCGTGGTGACAAGCGTCAAGGCGATATTGCTTTGGCTGCACTTTATGTGGTTCAAGGTCAGATGGATTACATCCGCGCCATGAACCCTTCGACCAGCAACTGATTTACTGGCGAAATAGCAAAAGAGGACACTATGTGTCCTCTTTTTTTTTGCCCGAGCGAAACTTAATCTGGCCCTTCGCTATGTAGATTCTTGGGGCCACTTCCAGCTAGTTGATGGTGGAACTCAACGGCACCATAGGTTCGCGCAGCAGGAGCAAGCCGCGCATCTCGATCACTTCAGCGTCCTGCGGCAGCTGCGCGAAGACGTCCTCAACGTTCACCAGCAGATAGGCCTCAAGGGCCAGCACACTGGACATGGCGCTCACGGGGACGTACGGCTTTGCCCGGGGGTAAAACGAGTCCACCAGGTCAACAAACCTGTTGGAAGCTTCTACCAGCTCAAGGGCACGTTCTCCATTGCCGCGGCCGAGCTCGCGGAAAGACGCTTCCAACAGTGTTTCCATGCTTAGACCCCTTTCGCCTGGCTCGTTTCTTCCATTCCTCGCCGCGAGCCTTTCCAGCCGAGACCGCGCACCACGCCCCAAATGCTACCTCCAGTCACGGCGATAGCGAAGATGG